>CAWBLI010000001.1:0-242500 GCA_963789615.1 uncultured Actinomycetota bacterium
AAAACGCATCCATCAGAGCCTGGGTGATCCCGGCGATCTCCCGCCCGTGCCCGTCCGCCCGCGGCACCCAGGCCACTCCGAACTCCCTGGTCAGCGCCGTCTCGGTCACCGCGGCGGCCACAGCGGCGGCGGCTCCCTGGAACCGGTACAGCGACCGAGAGTCCAGCTTGCGCCATTTGCCGTCCCGTTCGGTTTCCACCTTGTTTAGGACCAGGTTGTGCACGTGCAACTGGGGATCTCCATCGCGGGAGGTGTGCTGGCGGAACGACCCGATCACCCAGTTCCGGGCGTGCTCCCACTTGCCGAGCTCGGCGCCCGATTCGGTGCCCGAGCCGCGGTGGTAGCCGGTGTGGGTGATCCCGGTCTGATCTTGCAGGTACTCCAGCGCCGCCTGGTTGCCCTCCATGATCGCGGTCCACACCCGTCCCGCCCGGTGCTCCAGGCGGTCGGCTCGGACCGTATCCCCCGCCTGGCGGGCCTTCTCAGCGGCAGCGAGAAACCCGCCGTAGTAGAGGGTGATGGACTTGGAAACCGACGTGGTGACGTCCCAGAACGGCACCGCGTGCCTGGTCTGCGCTTTCGCGATCGTGCGCAGCTCGGCCAGCCGCGCCGGGCTGGCGTGCGGTTCGGATGCCGCCAGCTCTCTGAAGGTGGCCTCTTCCGGGATGAACTGCTGGGCTGCGCGGCCCAGCCGAATCCTGCCGGTTGGGTCGCGCGGGTCGAGGTGCTCACCGTACAGCGACTCGAACACTGCCCGGTCGATCACCTGCCCCGATGTGAACCCGAGCACCGCCAGGCCCCTCCCGGCCCACCGGCCTGCCGGTTCCCCGCCCTTGTCGGCGGGCGCCAGGTAGTACTCCAGCCACGTCGGGGATTCTGCCAGTCCCGACAACCCTTCGCCGCCCGGCCCCCCTCATCACGGACGGTGTGTCGGACGAGTCGCTTGCCGGGTCGGGTCCCGGCGGCCGGTCGTGCGCCGAGAGCGCTGCGACGCTGGCTACGATCGAGGCATGGCCGACCCGTCTGTGCGCTCCGTCACCGTGCTCGTGTACTCGAGCCACGCCGCGACCCGCGCGCGGATCATCACGGCGCTCGGGACTCGGCCGACCCCCGGTCTCGAGGTGACGTTCGTGGAGGCCGGGCGGGGCGACGAGGTCGTGAGCCGGTGCGACGCGGGCGGCATCGACGTGTCGATCCTCGACGGCGAGTCCGCCCCGGAGGGCGGCATGGGGCTGTCCCGCCAGCTCCGGGACGAACTCGACGACGCGCCGCCGGTGCTGCTGATCGTGGGCCGGCGCGACGACGCGTGGCTCGCCACCTGGTCGCGGGCCGAGGCGGTCGATCTCGCACCCCATCGACGCGGTGCAGCTCGCCCAGGCGGTGACGGGCCTGCTGGCCGATGACGCCGGCGCGGTCGTCACCGCGCCCTGACGGCCAACCGGTAAGGGGCACGTCGTGACCAGCTGGCCCGCCGTACTGTCCGCCTTGCTCGCCGGTACCTCGCTGTCCGAGGACGACAGCGCATGGGCGATGGGCGAGATCAGACCGGGCCGGCCACGCCGGTGCAGGTGGCGGGCTTCGCGGTGGCGCTGCGCGCCAAGGGCGAGACGCCGGCGGAGATCTCCGGCCTGGCCGTGTCGATGCTGGCCGCTCGCCAGCTGCTGAGCGTCGACGGCCCGGCGGTGGACACCTGCGGGACCGGCGGTGACCGGGCGGCCACGGTGAACATCTCGACGATGGCGGCGCTGGTGGTGCGCGGCGCCGGAGCCCGGGTCGTGAAGCACGGGAACCGGGCCGCCAGCTCGGCCTGCGGCTCGGCCGACCTGCTCGAGGAGCTGGGGGTCGTGGTGGACCTGCCGCCGGCGGCGGTGGCCAGTTGCATCGAGACCGCCGGGCGTCGGGTTCTGCTTCGCCCGGGTCTTTCACCCCGCGCTGCGCCATGCCGCGGTCGCTCGCAGCGAGCTCGGGCGTGGCGACCGTGTTCAACGTGCTGGGGCCGCTCACCAACCCGGCGCAGCCCTCCGCGCAGGCGATGGGTGTCGCGGACGAGCGGCTCGCCGGCGTGATGGCCCAGGTGCTGGCCGGTCGCGGGTCCTCGGCCCTGGTGTTCCGCGGCAGCGACGGGCTCGACGAGCTATCGGTGTCGGCGCCGTCGCGGGTCTGGGTGGTTGCCGACGGCCAGGTGCGCGAGGACTGGGTCGACCCGCGTGAGCTGGGGATCGCGATGGCCCCGGCCGGAGCGCTGCGCGGCGCGGACGCGCCTCACAACGCCGCAGTGACCCGGCGGCTGCTCGACGGCGAGACCGGGCGCGATCCGCGAAGCCGTCGTGCTCAACGCCGCCGCCGCGCTGGTCGCGATCGACGGCGCCGGGCCGGGGCCGGTCACCGATCAGCTCGCCGCGGCGCTGCCCCGGGCGGCCGAGTCACTCGACTCGGGCGCTGCCGGACGGGCGCTCGAGTCCTGGATCACGACCAGCCGCGCCGCCGCCACCGCCACTGATCCCAACGCGGGTCAGTCGGAGTCGGAGATCCCGAGGGAGAACGCGGCCTCCAGGTCGTGCTGGGAGTAGGCGCGGAAGGCCACGTGGGTCTCGGTCGCCAGGACCCCGTCGACCTTGTTGAGCCGGTCGGCAACAACGTCGGCGATCTCCTCGTGGGTGCGACCCGGATCAAGGCGATCAGGTCGATCTCGCCGGTGACGGAGTAGACCTCGCTGACCCGTCGGAGCAGGGCGATCGCCTCGCCCACCTCGGGGATCCGGTCACGGCTGCCGAGACGAACACGATCGCGGTGATCACGTCCGCCGACTCTAACGCCCGCTCGCCGAGCTCGATCGCCCGCTCGATCACGCGCGCGCGGGTCGGCCATGACGGCCGCGAACGGCCGACCGAACCGCAGCTCTGCCGAGGACGAGGGTCGGATCGGCGACGTCGCCACCTGGTAGCCGAGCATCGGGACGTAGTGCGCGCTGGCCGCCGCGGCGTACCAGTGCCGCAGCTGGGGCCTCGTCGACGTCGATACCCGACGAGCGCAGTCCCGACAGGTACGACGGGAACGACGTGCGCGTCGAGCGCGTCGAGGGACTCGGTCCGGCCGCACCTGCATCCACACCGTGTCGAGGGTCAGCTGGTCGAGATCCTGAGCCAGCGCCCCGATCCCGACCTGCGACCAGTCGATCGCGACGGTCGCGCCGTCGTCGGCGGCGATCAGGTTGGTCGGCCACAGGTCGCAGTGGGTCAGGGTGGGTGGCGCGGCCTCCACGATGCCCAGCAGCTGCTCCCGGGCCGCCCACACCGCGGTGGCGCGGGGTCGCAGCGCCGCCAGCGGGGCGAGCCGCTCGTCTGCCCAGCCGACGTCGTCGTCGACCAGGACGTCGTTGGCGACCGAGACGTCGGTCCAGCCGCGCAGCCACTTGCGGGCCAGCCACGGGCCTGGCTCGGCAGCTCGCTGCGCCCGGTCGCGTACGCCGCCTGGGTGGTGGCCAGGTCGAAGGCCGCCGCGTCGAAGTCGTCGAGCTCCCAGGCGGTCCCCGGCGTACCGGCGACGTCCTCCATCCAGATCGGCACTCGTCCTCGGACCGCTCGGTGGTCAGGGAGGTGCGTGGCGCCCGCAGCCGCCGGGCAGGGCGTCCAGCAGCCCCGGCGAAGGCGAGCCATTCGCGCTTCCAGTAGTTGCGATGCGACGGGTCGGCGCCCGCCACCCACAGCTGCCGGGCCGTCGTCGTCGCCCCGGCGCACCACCTTCACGACCCGGGAGTCGCCGTCGGCACGGATCCGCCACACGCCGCCGGTCACGGAGTGCAGCCGCAGCTGCGGGTCGATGGCGCTCACCGAGTACGACGTGACCGGGCGACCGAAAGCCGCCTGCAGCTCGGCCTCGTCGAGCCTCGGCGGAGCTCGACGTCGAGCGGTTCCTCGGTCTCACCGGCACTCGAGCTCATCGCTCAGCCCGCCGCTCGGGCCGGCCGGTGCTGTGGCCGCAGCCCGCGCCGGTCGTCGAACGGTCGGGCGGCGCTGCGCCCGGCGTCCGCTCGCTCGAGCCAGGTCTGCAGGCCGCCCTGCTCCCGGCACGGGTGAGCACCACTGGCCGTCGAGCTCCACCAGCCGCGCGCCGGGCTCGGCCAGCCAGGCCAGGATCCGCTCCATCTCCTCGGCGCCGGCGGTGGCCAGCGGCCCCGGGCCGGGGTCACGACCTCGGCGGAGGCGACCAGCGCATCGATGTAGGGCCGCGGGGCGGCGCCCGGCGGCGCGACGGATGACCCGGCCAGCCGGCCGTGGCGGACGACGCACAGGTCCCAGCCGCCGTTGAACGACGGTCGCGCGCCGACCAGCTCGGCGGCGCTGGCGAGCGCGGCCAGCCGCTGCATCCGGGCGGCCGTGCGGACGAACGCGGTCGCGCGGTCGCGGTGACCGGCGGCCTCCTCGTACCGCTGCTGCGCGCCCAGCCGTGCCATCCGACGCCTGCGCTGCTTCGAGCACGGGTCCAGGATCGCGCGACATCGCGGCTCGCGCCGCCTCGACGAGCGGCGCGTACGCCTCGACGGAGACCTCGCCCTCGCAGGGTGCGGGGCATCGGCCCATCCCGGCGAGGGCGCATGCCGGCGAGGGCCGGGACCGGCGTGATCCGGTCGGAGCACTGGCGCAGCGGCACCGCCTCGTGCAGCGCGGCCATCGCCGCCTGGGCGGTGCGCGCCGACCCGAACGGGCCGAGATAGGTCGCGCCGTCGTCGACGACCCGACGGACGACGGACAGCCGCGGGTAGGGCTCGCGGGTCAGCTTCAGCCAGCTGGCGCGCTCGGGGAACCGCGACCGGCGGTTGTAGCGCGGCTTGTGCTCGGCGATCAGCCGGAGCTCGCGGACCTCGGCCTCCAGCGGGTGGGCGCAGGCGATCGCGTCGACGCGCTCGGCGATCCCGACCATCTCGGCCATCCGGGTCCGCGGCTCCGAGGCGACGAAGTACTGCCGGACCCGGGCGCGGAGGTGCCGGCTGCGCCCGATGTAGAGCGGGCGGCCGACGGAGTCGCGGAAGATGTAGACGCCCGGCCCGTCCGGCAGGCCGTCGGCGAGGTAGCGCTTGCGGCGCTGGGCCACGGTCGTGAGCCCGGTGAACGTCACCAGGTCCTCGTGGGTGCGCACGCCGAGGTTGCCGAGCCGCTCGAACAGGCCGTGCAGCACGTCCGTCGTCGCCCGCGCGTCCGCGAGCGCGCGGTGGCACGGGGTCGTCGTCGTACGGAACAGCCGCGCGAGCGTGGCCAGCTTGCAGTCGGGCGCCTCGTCGCGGGTGAGGACCCGGCGGGCCAGCCGGGCAGTGTCGACCGAGTCGAAGCCGGGCCAGTCCAGCCCGAGACGCGAGCACCCGGCGCGCAGGAAGCCCAGGTCGAACGGTGCGTTGTGCGCGACGAGGACCGAGCCGCGGGCCCAGTCGAGGAACGCCGGCAGCACGGCGTCGAGCGACGGCGCGTCGGCGACCATCGCGTCGGTGATGCCGGTGAGCACGGCGATGAACGGTGGGATGTCCGTCGCCGGGTTGACCAGGGTCTGGAACTCGCCGAGCGGCTCGCCGCCGCGGACCTTGACCGCCCCGATCTCCGTGATGGCCGCGCTCGCGGGCGAGCCGCCGGTGGTCTCGAGGTCGACGACGACGAAGGTGAGCTCCGCCAGCGACGTGCCGAGATCGTCGAACGTGCCCTGCCGCGGGATCGCACCCGCGACGGGTACGGCGTGCTCGGGCATGTCGGTCACGGTAGGAGCGGGGTCGGACACAACCCGGCTGCCGCGCCGTCGCGCTCCACGATCCCGAGCGCGTACGAACCGCCGCGCCTACCCTCGACGCCATGTCGGTCGAGCTGTCGCCGGGGGTACGCCGCCGGATCGTCGAGCTCGCCGCCGAGCGGCTCGCCGGCCTCCCCCCGAGCGGGTGCCCGCCTCGTTACGGAGCATCGCGAGGTTCGCCCCGGCCCGCCGGGCTCGGCTGGGCGCGACACCGATCGCCGCCGTCCTCGATGCCGATGAGGCGTTCCGCGGCGAGGTCGCGGACATGGTCCGTGAGGCCTTCCCGGAGGTAGTGACCGCGCTCGAGGACGGCACGCCGCTGCCGGTCGCCGACCCAGCCGACGTGGCCGCCCTCGCCTACCTGCTCCGCAGCCCGGACTGGGAGCAGCGGGTGGCGCAGGCCGCCAGGCTCGAGCAGGAGCAGCGTGACGCCCAGGCCAGCGAGGCCACGCGGCGGGCCAGCGAGCGCACCCAGCGGCGGGCGCAGGCGTCACAGGTGGCTGCCGGAGAGCAGCTCGAGACGCTGCGCCGCCGGGTCGAGGAGCTGCAGGCCGACCTGGACCGGGAGCGTGGCCGGGCTCGGGAAGCGGTCGACCTGGCCCGTCGTACCGAGGCCGAGCTCACGACCGAGCGACAGCAGCGAGCCACCGAGCGAGCGGCCGCCGAACGAGAAGCCGCTGCGTCGAAGGCCGCGCAGCGCCGGCTCACGGAGCAGGTCGAGGAGCTCGGAGCGGCACTGAGCCGCGCTCGCCGTGACAGCCGATCGGCGCGCGACGTCGTCGACGAGCGTCGCTGGCTGCTGCTCGACACGCTCGCGCGGGCCGTGAAAGGGCTGCGGGACGAGCTCGCCATCCCGCCACCGAGCGGGCGACCGGCCGACCGGGTCGAGGCCGTGGCGGGAGCCGAGCCGGTGAGCTCGAGCGCCGCCGGGGACGACCCGCGCGACGTTGATCTGCTGCTCACGCTGCCGAACGCTCACCTGATCGTGGACGGCTACAACGTGACGAAGACCGGCTATCCAGGCCTCGCCCTTTCGGACCAGCGGGCGCGGCTCGTCACGGCGCTGTCCGCGCTGGCCGCCCGGACCGGCGCGGAGGTGACCTGCGTGTTCGACGGGGCAGATGTCGTGGCAGGGGTGCCGACGATCGGCCAGCGCGGGGTCCGGGTGCTCTTCAGCGCGGGCGGTGAGATCGCCGACGAGCTGATCCGCCGGCTGGTGCGGGCCGAGCCGGCCGGCCGCCCGCTGGTCGTGTGCTCGGCCGATCGGGAGGTCATCGACGGGGTACGCCGGGCCGGGGCGCGGACGATCACGCCGACCGCGCTGCTCGCCCGGCTCGGCCGCGGCTGACCCGTCAGCCGTCCTGGCACTTTTGTGTCAGACCCGGTGCCTACGGTCGGCGATGACGACAGAGGAGGCGAGATGATCATCGATTGCGACCGCTGCGAGATGCGGAACATCGCGTGCGACGACTGCGTGGTCTCGGTGCTGCTGGGAGCGCCGCCGGCGGGCGAGATCGGCGAGGCGGAGGCGGGCGCGCTCCGGGCCCTCGCCGACGGTGGCCTGGTGCCGCCGCTTCGGATGCAGCCCCGCCGCGAGCGTGCGACCGGGTGAGCGGTCACATGCGTCGCGACACGCCGTTACGCACGAAGCGGGACCCCGGTCTTGTGGCGCTAGTCAATGGTGGCTAGTGTTGCCTTCGGTTCCGCGTCCCCCGTTACCCCCCGGTGACAGCGCGTAGCCACCGCCGAGTCGCGTCGATAAAATGTCGACCGAGCCGGGGACCCACATTCCCCTGGGGTGAATCTGGGCTCGCAGCAACGCGAGCCTGGTAGGGCGATCTTCCCGCCCGAACCCGTCAGCTCACCCGGTAGGCGGTCGAGGGAGAAGGAGTGCCGCCTCCGTGGCGTCTACTCACCTGTCGCGGCTTCGCCGCTTCCGTGTACCTGTCCTGTTCGCCTCCGTAGCTCTCGCGGCCGCCGTCGTACCTGGCGTGTCCGGCTCGGCGGCCGCTTCCCCTGCGTTGACGCTGCACCAGGCCCAGGCCAAGGTCGCCGCCCTCAACACGCAGGCCGAGAAGATCACCGAGTCCTTCGACGCCGCCCGGGTGACGCTGGCGACCGTGCGCAAGCAGGAGTCGGCGAGCGCCGCCTCGCTGCAGCACGATCAGCGGCTGCTCGCCGCCCTGCAGCGCCGCGTGGGAGCCTCCGCCGCCGCGGCGTACCGAAGCGGCGGCCTGAGTGCCACCACGTCGCTGGTGTCGACCGGCAACGCGCAGACCTTCCTCGATCAGACCTCCGGCCTCGACGAGGTCGCGCAGTACCAGGCCAACCAGGTTGCGCAGGCCAGTGCCGAGCAGCGACAGGTAGCCGCGGCGACCGCGCTGCACAACGCGCAGGTGAAGCGCGCGGAGGCATTGGTCTCCGCCATCGGCAGCAAGAACAAGCAGGTGCAGGCGCTGCTGGCCCAGGCCAAGAGCGTGGTCGCCCGCCTCACCGCCGCGCAGCAGGCCCGGCTCGCCGCCGAGCAGGCCGCCCAGCACAGGCGCGCGGTCTCCGAGCGCAGCACCTACCACCCGCCGTCGGCACCGACATCCGGTGGGTCCGGAGGGACGTACAACGGGCCGGCAAGTGGCCAGGCCGGCGAGGCCGTGAAGTTCGCCTACGCGCAGCTTGGCAAGCCCTATGTGTACGGCGCCTCGGGCCCGAGCAGCTACGACTGCTCCGGGCTGACGATGCGAGCCTGGGGAGCGGCGGGCGTCGGCCTGCCCCACAACGCGGCGATGCAGCAGTCCGAGGTGAGGTCCGTGTCGATCTCCGACCTGGAGCCCGGCGACCTGGTCTTCTTCGGCGACCCCGCGTTCCACGTGGCGATCTACATCGGTGGCGGCAACATCATCCAGGCGCCCCACACCGGTGCGGACGTCGAGATCACGCCGTTGTCCTACATGCCGCCGACCTCCGCGGGCCGTCCCTGAGCGTGGTTGCCTGATTCGGTCGGTTTCCGACGAGCGTCACTGCTTGTAGGTAGCGGGCTCGACAGGGCAGACTCGCACGCCGGGACGCCTCGGTCTCGCTGGGAGGTCACACGCGTGCGTCAGCTGACAGTCCTCGCGGTCAGCGACGACGGCACTCACCTGCTGCTCGCCGGCAGCAGCGACGCGGCAAAACCCACCCACACGATCGTCATCGACGACCGCCTGGCAGCCGCGGTTCGCGGCGAGCTCAACAACGGCACGCGGCGCGAGAGTGCCCTGACGCCCAAGGAGATCCAGGCCCGGCTCCGAGCCGGCGACACGCCCGAGCAGGTCGCGAAGGCCGCCGACGTGCCCGTCAACCGGGTGCTGCGGTTCTTCGGTCCGGTCGCGTCGGAACGCGACCGGATCATCACCCAGGCTCAGGCAGCGACGATGCGCCGCACCCGGGGGCCCGCGGCGACGATGCCGCTCGGCGAGGCAGTGGAACGTCGGCTCGCCACCACCACGGGTCTGCACCGAGAGAGTGTCGAGTGGACGGCGAAGCGCCGGGAGGACGGCGCTTGGGTGGTCGCGCTGCGCTACGCGGCGCGCGGTGGCACCCGCAGCGCGGCCTGGCTGTGGCAGCCGGCCGACCGTGACCTCACCGCGCTCGACCCGGCCGCCACCCGCATCGTGACCGGGGAGCAGGGCGGCGCGCGTCGTACCCCGGCCGGGTCGGCCACGCCGGAGGCGGCATCGACCCGCACCCGCCGCCGACCTGCGGTGGCCACGCCGCGCCGGCCGACCGTGCCCCGCGCCGGCAAGGCCGCGAAGCCGGCCGCGGCGCCAGCGACCGCCGCGCAGCCCGTCAAGGAACCCGCACCCACCCCCCGGGTACGCCGGGAGGCCAAGTCGATCCCACCGCCGCCTTCGCGCAGCGGCCGGGTGCCGGTCCCGGCCTGGGACGATGTGCTGTTCGGGGCGCGGCCGGCGACCGCTGAGGCCGAGCCGGTGGCCGGTGGCACCAGATCACGATCGCCCCGCACCCCTGCTCCGGCACGGGGTCGCCGCCGGTCGTGAGCGACGAGCTCGCCACCGAACCGTCACCGCCCCGCCGTCGCGCACGCCGTGACCTCGTCCTCGTCGGAGCCGTCGTCGTGGTGGCGGGGCTCAGCGCCGTCGGGGTCCTGGTGGCGCACTCCCACCACCGCCATGCTGCCGCGACCCGATCGCCGGCCCAGGTAGTGACCACGAGCTCACCGGGCCCCGGGGCCTCCGCTCGGCCGGCCGCGGCCGCAGCAATCCGCGCCGTGCTAGCCCAGCGATCCCGGGCGATCCTGCATCACGACCGCGCGGCGCTGCTGGCGACGATCGACCCGACCCGGCGGCGCTTCGCCGCCTCGCAGGCCCGGATGCTCGCGAACCTGCGTCGGGTGCCGCTGGCCGCGTGGTCCTATACCGCCGAGCCGCCGCGGTCGCGCACCGGATCGCGGGTACCGACGTACACAGCGCGAGTTTCCCTCCATTACCGGTTGCGCGGCTTCGACGCGATGCCGACCGACCTGACCCAGTACCCGACGTTCACCGAGCGCTCCGGCCGCTGGTACCTCGCGTCGTTGAGCGCCGGGGCGGCCGCTGGTCAGGTGTCCGCGACCGAGCTGTGGGACTACGGCCCGGTCGAGGTGGTACGACGGCCGCACGTCCTGGTGCTCGGGCCGCCCAGCATGCTGGGCACCATGCATCAGGTGGCCGACGGACTTCACGACGCGATCCCGCGCGTCACCGCGGTCTGGGGGAGGCGCTGGCCGCGCCGAGTCGTGGCCGAGGTGCCAGCCAGCCAACGCCAGCTGGGGGAGATCACGGGGGACCGTGGTGACCTGGCTCAGCTGGCCGCCCTGAGCAGCGCCGAGATCAGCACGACACCCGGCCGCCCGGCGCCGGTCGGTGACCGGGTGTCGGTGAACCCGAAGGTGTGGCCGTCGCTCGATGCGCTCGGCCGACAGGTGGTGCTGACCCACGAGCTCACCCACGTCGCCAGCCGCGCCGACACCGGCTCACAGACGCCGCGGTGGCTGCAGGAAGGCTTCGCCGACTACGTCGGGTTCGCGGGCACCGGCGTACCCACACCGGTCATCGCCGCCGAGCTGGGGCGTGACGTGCGGGCCGGCCGACTCCCGCGGCGACTGCCCGGCAACCGCCAGTTCGCGGGTTCGTCGCCCCGGCTCGCGCAGGCCTACCAGCAGGGGTGGCTCGCCTGCCGGCTGATCGCAACCCGCACCGGTCCGGCGGGCCTGGTGCGGTTCTACCGGCAGGTCGGTACGTCGACCGCCGCCACCGGGCCGGCGGTCGACCACGCGCTCCACCAGGTCCTGCACTTGTCGACGCGGCAGTTCACCGCGTTATGGCGTAACTACCTGCGGCACCAGCTGCGATGACCCGTCGGCTGCTCATCGTCACGAACGACTTCCCGCCCCGGCAGGGCGGGATCCAGTCGTTCGTCCACGGCGTCGTGTCCCGGCTCGACCCCGAGCGGGTCGTCGTCCTGACCTCCCGTTGGAAGGGCTGGGAGGATTGGGACGCGGCACAGCCCTACCCGGTCGTTCGGGCAGCGACCTCGGTGCTGCTGCCGAGCCCACAGGTACGCCGAGACGCGGTGCGGCTGTTCCGCGAGCACGGGTGCACCGACGTCTGGTTCGGTGCCGCGGCCCCGCTCGGACTGCTGGCGCCGTCGCTGCGCCGGGCCGGTGCCGAACGGATCGTGGCGACCACGCACGGCCACGAGGCCGGATGGGCCATCATCCCAGGTCCCCGTCGGGTGCTGCGACGGATCGCCGGCAGCGTCGATGTCATGACCTACCTGGGGGAGTGGACCCGGCAACGGCTGGCCACGGCTGTCGGGCCGTACCCCGACCGGCTGCAGCGCCTCGTCCCCGCCGTGGACGCGGCTCGGTTCACCCCGCGCCCGGGAGACGACCGGGTTCGCCGTGAGCTGGGGTTGCTGGGCCGGCCGGTCGTGGTCTGTGTGTCGCGGCTGATGCCGCGAAAGGGCCAGGATGTGCTCACCGAGGCGTGGCCCGACATCCAGCGTCGGGTTCCCGGCGCCGCTCTGTTGCTGGTGGGAGGCGGCCCGGCACGACCACGGATCGAGCGGCTGGCTCGCGCCGGCGGGGTCGCAGCCGATGTGATCCTCGCCGGGTCGGTGCCGCACGACGAGCTCCCGGACTGGTACGCCGCGGGCGACGCCTTCGCGATGCCCTGCCGGGAACGGCTGCACGGCCTTGACGTGGAAGGCCTCGGGATGGTGTTCCTCGAGGCGGCTGCGTGCGGGCTCCCGGTCGTTGCCGGCCGCTCCGGCGGCTCGCCGGACGCGGTCCTGGACGGTCGCAGCGGCATCGTCGTCGACGGCCGGTCGACGAGTGAGGTGGCCGTCGCCGTCGCCGGGTTGCTGAGCGAACCGGCGCGGGCGGCACGGATGGGGGAGTTCGGGCAACGGTGGGTAGCCGAGCACTGGACCTGGGAGCGGACCGTCGCCGACCTGACCGGCATGCTCGGCTGGTGACGGCGACGGGCCGGCCCCCCTGCCGACCCGACCGCGCTCTGCCCCTGGATCCCCCTCGTACCCAGTGCCGACTGGAATCTTGTCGGGTCTCGCACCCGATGTCAGCGGGTCGAAGAGATGACCCGATGTGTCCGTTTGGTGGATTGACAACCGGTCATCGAGCGGTGATCAGCCCGCGTCGCATCGCGGTCATGAGCGCCTGGGCTCGGTTGGCCGCCCCGAGCTTGTCGTAGAGCTTCGAGATGTGCGTCTTGGTCGTCGACTCGCTGATGTAGAGCGTCTTGGAGATCTGCGCCACCCCCATCCCGTCGGCGAGCAGTCCGAGCACCTCGGCCTCGCGCGGCGACAGCGTCGGGGCGGGCGGCGTGAGCCGGCGACGCATCGCATCCGCGAGGTCGGTGGCAGAGAAGGCGTCGGGAGCGACGGCGGCGTGCCGGGCCGCTGCCACGACGTCGTCGGCGGGGGCGTCCTTGGCGACGAACGCGGATGCCCCGGCATCGAGGGCTCCCAGCAGGTGCTCGTCCTCGGCGTACATGGTGAGCACGACGATCCCGAGCTGCGGATATGCGGCGCGCAACGTGCGGACCGCGTCGATCCCGTTGCCGTCCGGCAGCCGGACATCGATGGTGACGACGTCGGGCGTTATCAACTCGACCGCCGCGAGGGCATCGGCCACCGTCGCGGCCTCGCCGACGACGGTGAAGTCGTCTGCCCGCTCGAAGGCCCGCCGCAGCCCCTGCCGAATCAGGTCGTGGTCGTCGACCAACAGCACCGCTGTCGTCATCCGGACGGCTCCTCGACCCCGATCGGGGACGATCCGGCGGGCTGCCGGGTCCCTGCGCGTCGGTCTGTGACGGGCGGCAACTCTACCTCCACCGCCGTGCCGGTCGGAGAACGCGGACCGATGCGGACCGTGGTGTGCAACCGAGCGGCTCGCTCCCGCATGATGGCTAGCCCGACGCTGTCGTCGCGGGGATTGCCCATCCCCCGCCCGTCGTCCTCGATCCGCAGCAGCGCCCCCGGCGGGTCGACCTCGAGGCTCACCCAGAGGTTGTCCGCATCCGCGTGACGGCGGGCGTTGGTCACCGCCTCCTGAGCGATGCGCAGCAGCTCCGCCTCGGTCTCGGCGGGCAGCCGGTCAGCCGCCTCGCTGAGTGACAGGTGCACCGTGAGGCCGGTGGCCCGCCCGACCGAGCGCACGTAGTCCGAGAGCGCCGCCCCGAGGCCGCCATGGGTGTCGACATCGCTGCGCAGGTCATAGATCGACATCCGCAGCTCGCCGACGATTCGGGAGATCTCGGCCCGCAGCTCCGTGAACTTCTGGTCGAGGCCGGCCACGTCTTCCGGTTCCCGGGACCGGGCGGTCGCCGCGACGTCGTCGACGACGTACCCGAGGTAGCTCAGCTCCTGGGCGATGCCGTCGTGGATCTCGCGCGCCAGCCGGCGACGCTCCTCCGCGGTCGCGACGCCCCGCACTTCCTCGAACAGCAGTGCCGTCCCGAGCCGCAAGGCGGCCTCGTCGGCCACCTCGACCATCGCCTCCTCGGAGTCGGCGAACGCCCCCTCTGTTGCGGTCTCCAGCCCGACCAGGCCGAAGGTCCGCAGCCCGATCATCATCGGGAGCACCACGCTGCTGCCCGAGCCGCCACTGAGCCGGTAGCCGACGCGCTGCCAACGCTGCGACAGCCAGGCCTCTCCGAACGCCGTGTCCTCGTCCACGGCCACGTCCCACGGGCTCCGCGGCTCGCCGACGACCGCCAGCGGGGACAGCCGGCTGCTCCCGGTCCGCACCAGCACCGCGCCACGGTCGAAGCCCTCGATCGCCCGGAGTGACTGCAGTAGGCCCGCTGCGATCGTCACGGTGTCGAGCCCCACGGACAGCTGTCGTGCCACCGGGCGCAGCTGCGCAAGCAGCCGGTACGCCGCGGCGTACGACGGGTCGTCGTACGCCGTCGCCCGCGAGACGTGACGCAGCATCGCGCCCCCGCTGCCTGCGGCTGCCGCCAACACCGTCCACGTCGCGGCGGCGGCGACGTAGTCGGTGCCGTGGTGGCCTCCCAGCCCGGCAGCGACCAGGGTCAGTGCGGGCAGCGCGGTAGTGAGCACGGCGCCCGGCGGCCCGACCGCCATCCCGGCGGCGAACGCCGGGCCCAGCAGGCTCGGGAACAGCGGGCTGTCGTGCGAGCCGGTGAGCAGCACCGCGACGACACAGACCACGGACTCGATCGCCGGCGCCGCCAGGACACCGATCGGATGCAGCGCGAGGGCCCAGGTCAGGGCCGCCGCGGCGACGACCAGCGCCAGCCAGGGCAGGTCGTCCCACCGGTTGGGGGAGAGCATGGTGAGGACCGCACACAGCACCAACAGCACGATCCGGACCACCAGTGTGGCGCCGGATCTGCGGGCGATGGGCTCAGTGACGCGAGCCGGAGTAGATCTGCTCCACCACATCGGCATGGTCGTCCAGGACCACGTTGCGCTTCACCTTCAGCGACGGCGTCAGGTACCCGCTCTCCACGGTCCAGTCCTCCGCCAGGATCCGGAAAGCCTTGATGGCCTCGGCCTTCGAGACGGCCTTGTTGGCCTCGTCGATCGCCGACTGGATGTCCGCTTTCAGGTCGGGGTCGTCGGCGAGATCGGCCACGGTCGCGTCGGCAGGCTTTGCGTGCGAGGACTTCCACCCCGGGAAGGACTCCTCGTCGATGGTCACCAGTGCGGCGATGAACGGCTTCTGGTCACCGACGACCATGCACTGGCTGACGAGCGGGCTGGCGCGCAGCCGATCCTCCAGCACGGCCGGCGCGACGTTCTTGCCGCCCGCCGTGACGATCAGCTCCTTCTTGCGACCGGTGATGGTCAGGAAGCCCTCGCTGTCCAGCGCTCCGATGTCGCCGCTGTGGAACCAGCCGCCCTCGAGAGCCTCCGCCGTCGCCTCGTCGTTGTGGTAGTAGCCGGTGAAGATCTGGCCGCCCTTGAGGAGGATCTCCCCGTCCTCGGCGATCTTGACCGTGGATCCGGGGATCGGGCGCCCGACCGACCCGACCTTCATCGCGCCCGGCCGGTTCACCGTCGCCCCCGCCGTAGTCTCCGTGAGCCCGTATCCCTCGTAGATGGGGATGCCGACGCCGCGGAAGAAGTGGCCGAGCCGGGCACCGAGCGGGGCACCTCCGGAGATGGCACCGTGCGCCTTGCCACCGAGGGCGGCCCGGAGCTTGGCGTACACCAGCGCGTCGAAGATGCGGTGCGGCACTTCCAGAGCGACCCGTCGTACGCCGTTGCCGTCGAGGGACTTGCTGTAGTCGATCGCGATCCGCTCCGCGAGGTCGAAGATCGCGCCCTTCCCGTCGGCGTGGGCGCGCTGCTTCGCGGTGTTGTAGACCTTCTCGAACACGCGCGGCACCGAGAGGATGAACGTCGGCTTGAACACCGCGAGGTCCGGCATCAGGTTCTTGATGTCGGCGGTGTGCCCCATCCGGACCCGGGCCTGCACGCAGCCCACCTGGATGATGCGGGCGAACACGTGGGCCAGCGGCAGGAACAGCAGGGTCGACTGGTCAGAGCCGAACATCTCCTCGAGACCGTCGACGGTGGACGTCGCGTCGAACAGGAAGTTCCCGTGGGTCAACTCACAGCCCTTGGGGCGACCTGTGGTGCCCGAGGTGTAGATGATCGTGGCGAGACTGTCGGCGCGCAGTGTCCGACGACGCTGCTCGATGTCGTCCTCGGTGACGCTCTTTCCGAGCTCGGTCAGCTCGTCGATGCCGCCGGCCTCGATGCCCCACACGTGGATGTCGCCGGTGAGCGTGGCTCGCACCGCATCGAAAGACTCCCGGTGCGTCGAGGTCTCGAGGAAGATCCCGACCGCGCCGGAGTCCGAGACGATCCACTCGACCTGCTCGGTCGAGGACGTCTCGTAGATCGGCACCGTGACGGCACCCGCGGTCCAGATCGCGTAGTCGGCCAGCGTCCACTCGTAGCGGGTCCCGGACATGATGCAGACCCGGTCACCGGCCTGGATGCCGGCGGCGATGAGGCCGGCGGCGAGCGCCTTGACCTCGGCGGCGAAGTGCTTGGCGGTCACGGGCTGCCAGCTGCCGTTCACCTTGCGGTCGAACACCACCTCGTCGGGGTGTTCGTCGGCGTTCCCGAGCACGGCATCGGTGAGGTTCGCGTCGTCCGGGATGGTGAAATCGGCTGGGACGGAGAACTCGGTCACACGATCGCTCCTTCTCCTCAACCGGCTCCTCAACCGGCCTCGGCCCGGTTGTGCGGCACCTCACGGTAGTGGGGAACCGCCCAATCGTCAGCCGAGGTGACTTTCAGTCCGCCGCCGATCCTGCCGACATCCCTTGCATGACCGGTTCACGCTGCCCTGCCTGCGGCGCGTCCACGCCGGAGACGGCGTCGTGGTGCTCGTTGTGTTACACCGACCTGCGCCCGGCGCCGACCGCCGACGTTCCCGCCCCGAGCTCCCGCCCGTCCGAGGTGAAACCGCCCGTTGCCCTCGACGCTCGGCCCGACCCGCTGACTGCCCCGATCGCCACGCTGTTGGCACCCGCCGAGAGCGTGGCGCCGCAGCCGCAGCCCGAGACGGCACCACCCGCCGTACCCGCCGTCCCTGTCGCGGCGGAGCCGCTGCCGGCCGTCGTCACGGCTGACCCTGAGCTGGACCCGGCCGACGCGGTGACCTGGCCGTGCCAGCGCTGCGGAGCCGCGGTGGCCCTGGCGCTGGACGCCTGCCCGGAGTGTGGCGCCGGCTTCCTGGACGGCGCGGTTCCGACGCCGGATCTGTCGATGCCGCTGGTCGGAAACCTCACCCGGTTCAGCTCCGGACAGCGGCTGCTCCTCGCGGCCGGTCTCGCCTTCGCATTGATCGTCGTCTTCGTCGCCGTCGCGGCGATCGGCAGCGCGATTCTGTAAGCCCTGCTGCGCAGGCAGTGGTAGGAACACCTCCACGACAAGGAGGTCGCGATGGTCGACAGGGCGAGTTCAAGCATCGTTATCGACGCCGACAAGGCTGCGGTGATGGCCGTCATCGCCGACCTCGAGGCCTACCCGGAGTGGTCGACAGCCATCAAGTCGGTGACGATCGACGAGACCGGCGGAGATGGGCGGGCCGCCACTGCCACGCTCACCCTCGACGCCGGGGTCCTCAAGGACACCTACACGCTGAGCTACGACTGGCAAGGGGACGACCAGGTCGACTGGCACCTGGTCAAGGGCCGGGCGATGAAGTCGCAGGACGGGACGTACACCTTGACCGACGTCGACGGCGGCACCGAGGTGACCTACCAGCTGGCGGTCGACCTGGCGGTTCCGATGCTCGGGATGTTCAAGCGCAAAGCCGAGAAGATGATCATGGATACCGCACTCAAGGGTCTCAAGAAGCGCGTCGAGGCCTGATTTCGCCTCGATCGCTAGATTGGCGCGATGCGTGTTCTGCTGTTCACCGGCAAGGGGGGTGTCGGTAAGACCACGACGGCTGCCGCCACCGCCGCGCACGTTGCCGCGAACGGGCACAAGACCCTCGTCGTCTCGACCGATCCCGCTCACTCGCTCGCCGACGCCTTCGAGGTGGTGCTAGGGGACCAGCCCACCGAGATCGACGATGGCCTCTACGGCCAACAGGTCGACACCCAGCGGGCCTTCGAGGCCAGCTGGCGCGAGGTGCAGCACTACCTGCGTGACGTGCTGGAGCAGGGCGGCATCGACCCGCTCGAGGCCGAGGAGCTCACCGTCCTGCCGGGAGCCGAGGAGGTCCTCGCGCTGCTCGAGCTGCGGCGTCAGGTGGCCGACGCCCGGTTCGACGTCGTGGTAGTCGACTGCGCTCCGACCGGCGAGACGCTCCGGTTGCTGGCGCTGCCCGAGGCCCTGCGCTGGTGGATCGCGCGGATCTTCCCGCCCGACCGCCGGCTGCTGCGGACGCTGCGCCCGGTGCTCACCCACCTTGCCGGCCTGCCGCTTCCGCCGGACTCGGTCTTCGCCGCCGTCGACCGGCTGTCGACCGAGCTGGCCGAGGTCCGCAGCGTGCTGACCGACCCGGCCACCACGTCGATGCGGCTGGTGCTCACCCCCGAGGCGCTCGTCATCGCCGAGGCCCGTCGTACCCTCACCACCCTCTCGCTGCACGGCTACCGGGTCGACGGCGTGGTCGCCAACCGAGTCTTCCCGGACGACGAGGCGACCGGCGACGCCTGGCGGTCCGGCTGGGTCGAGTCCCAGCGCGAGCGGCTCGCCCAGGTCGAGGCCACGTTCGCCGGGCTGCCGGTCTGGCGCAGCGCATACGCCGCCGCCGAACCGACCGGAGTGGCCGCGCTGGCGGCGCTGGCGCGCACCACCTACGCCGACACCCAGCCGCTCAACACGGTCGAAACGCCCGAACCGCTCACGGTGGAGCGCGTGGCAGCCGACGAATACGTCATGTCCCTCGCACTGCCGTACGCCGAACGCGCCGAGATCGACCTGGCGCGCTCGGGGGACGACCTGGTGCTCACCGTCGCCGGGCACCGCCGGCTGCTGGCGCTGCCGAGCGCGCTGCGCCGCTGCGTGATCGACGGCGCTGCGCTGCGCGACGGGCGGCTGCGGGTGCGGTTCCGGCCCGACCCCGACCTGTGGATGCGCTCGTGACGACGCCGGGTCCGCTTGCCGAAGAAGCCGCTCGCCTGGTCGAGGCGATCGGTGAGTGGGCGCGGGGCAACCTCGGAGACCTTCCGCTGGCCAACGACTCGGCCGAGTGCAAGGTCTGCCCGCTGTGTCAGGCCCTCGCGCTGCTGCGTCGTACCCAGCCCGAGACGTTCGGTCACCTCGCCGATGCCTCCGCGTCGCTGGTCGCTGCCCTGCGGACGGTGGTCGAGCGCCACGACCACCCGACCCGGCGACACGGCGGGGTCCAGCACATCGACCTGGACGGCGCCACTCCGTGAGCCTTGCGATCGGGATCGACATCGGGGGCACCAAGGTGGCCGCCGGCGTGGTCGACGAGAAGGGGCAGGTCCTCGCCACCGCTCGCCGTCGTACGCCGAGCCGGGACCCCGGCCACATCTCGGACGTGGTGGTCGAGGTCGTTGCCCAGCTGCGGGCCGAGCACAAGGTCGCCGCCATCGGCATCGGGGCAGCCGGCTTCGTGGACTCGGCCCGCTCGGTCGTGCTGTTCGCCCCGAACCTGATCTGGCGCAACTACCCGATCCGGGAGGACCTGGCGTCTCGCCTCGATCTCCCGATCATCGTCGAGAACGACGCCAACGCCGCCGCGTGGGGCGAGTACCGGTTCGGGGCCGGCGACCGGGCCGAGGACTGCATCGTCCTCACCATCGGGACCGGCATCGGGTGCGGCCTGGTGCACAACGGCGAGCTGTACCGCGGCCGCTTCGGGATCGCCGGCGAGCCGGGACACATGCGCGTCGTGCCCGGCGGCCGGCTCTGCGGCTGCGGGAACCGCGGGTGCCTCGAGCAGTACTGCAGCGGTACCGCACTGGTCCGAGCGGCCCGCGAGCTGGCGGTCGAGCGACCTGCCGACGCGGTGCGGCTGCTCGAGCTGGCCGGTGGTGATCTCGCGGCCGTCGACGGTCCCGTCGTCACCAAGGCCGCGCAGGAAGGCGATCCGGCGGCGGTCGACTGCTTCGACGAGATCGGACGCTGGCTGGGTCAGGGCCTCGCCGACATCTCGGCCCTGCTCGACCCCGGCCGGTATGTCATCGGTGGCGGCGTCGCGGAGGCGGGGGACCTGCTGCTCGCCGCCGGTCGCGAGACATACGCCGCCGTCATCACCGGCCGTGGCTACCGCCCGCTAGCGGACGTGGTGCAGGCAACTCTCGGCGAGAAGGCGGGACTGATCGGTGCCGCGGATCTCGCCCGGCTGTCGTGACCAGGGTCGTCGTCGCGCTCGGAGGTAACGCGCTCAGTCCATCGGGCGGAGTCGGGGACGCCCCCGAGATGCGGGCCTCGCTGGCGTCGACGGCGGAATGCCTCGTGGACGTCATCGAGAGTGGTGTCGGGCTGGTCGTCACCCACGGCAACGGCCCGCAGGTCGGCCGGATCCTGCTGCAGCAGGAGTACGCCGCCGACCACGTGCCCCCGATGCCGATGGACGTCTGCGGCGCGCAGAGCCAGGGCCAGATCGGCTACCTGCTCGCCCAGTCGCTGGACACCGCGATGCGACGCCGCGGGTTGCCGACCCGGGCCCTTTGCCTGGTGTCGCAGGTCGTGGTCGACGGCCGGGATCCGGCGTTCCGCCGCCCGACCAAACCGGTCGGCCCGTCGTACGACCGGGCCGAGGCGAGGCGGATCGCTGCGCTGACGGGCCACGTCTTCCGCGCCATGCCGGACAAGAAGTGGCGGCGCGTGGTGCCGTCACCGGCCCCGCTGCGACTGGTCGAGGCCGATGCGCTGCGGGAGATCATCGAAGCCGGGCACGTGGTCGTGACCGCCGGTGGTGGGGGAGTGCCTGTGGTCGAGGTGGGCGATGACCTGGTCGGTGTTGAGGCGGTCGTCGACAAAGACCTCACGGCGGCCCGGCTCGCCCTGCTCGTGGAGGCCGACCAGCTGGTCGTGCTCACCGAGGTGGCGCAGGTACAGATCGGTTTCGGGACGCCCCGCGCCAAGTCACTCGCCCACCTCGCCGTCGACGAGGCTCGCCGGCTGCTCGCGGCCGGTGAGTTCCCGGAGGGCTCGATGGGACCGAAGGTGCGCGCCTGCGTGGAGTTCGTGTCGGGCGGCGGCCGTCGGGCCGTGATCGGAGCGCTGACCGAGGCGCGCGACGTCGTACTGGGGTCGAGCGGGACGGTGGTGGAGGCGCAATGAGCGAGCTGCGGCTGCTGACCTGGAACGTGAGATCGCTGCGCGACGACGTCGACGCCATCACGGCCGTGGTGCACGCATCTGCCCCCGACGTCATGGTCGTCCAGGAAGCGCCTCGGTTCGCCCGCTGGCGGTCGAAGCGCGCAGCCCTGGCACGTCGCTGCGGCCTGCTCGTCGCCACCGCCGACCGACCGGGCGGTCTGGCGATATTCACGACGTTGCGCGCCGAGGTGACCGGGAGCTCGTTCACGAAGTTCCCAAAGACTCCGCGCCGGCATCAGCGCGCGGTCACCACGGCTACGATCCGGCAGGGCGGCGCCAGCTGGTGCGTGGCGTCGGTTCACCTGTCGACCGAGCCGCTGGAGCGCTCCCGCCATCTCCCGGTCCTGCTCGCTGGGCTACCGGGCGGCGCGCCGCTGATCCTCGCCGGAGACATCAACGAGGGCCCGGCCGGCCCGGTCTTCCGGGAGCTCGCGACCCGCTTCCAGGACGCTTTCGCGGTGGCGGGCTCTGGGGACGGCGCGACGTCGCCGGCCGTGAACCCCCGGCGGCGCATCGATGCGGTGTTCGCCGGTCCGGAGCTGACCGTGGTCTCGTGCGAGGTAGTCGCCGTACCCGGCGTCGAGCGCGCCAGCGACCACCGACCGATCCTCGCCGTACTCCGCCAATAGCCCCACGTGTCAGGTCTAGGCGGGGCGGGTGTAGTCCGGCACCAGCTCGTGGGCGAGCTGCTCGAGGAACAGTCCGATGTCGGTGACGATCCCGACCGCCTGCGCGCTGCCGCGATCCGCGAGCTTGGTGACGGTCGCCGGGTTGATGTCGACGGCGATCAGCGGGACCGAGGCCGGCAGGATGTTGCCGGTCGCGATGGAGTGCAGCATCGTCGCAACCATGATCGCGAAGCCGACCCCGGGCAGCTGAGCCCGCATCGCGCGCTGCCCCTCGATGACGTCGGTGTAGACGTCCGGGAGCGGGCCGTCGTCGCGGACCGACCCCACGAGCACGAACGGCCGGCCGGCTACGACCATGGCGTGCATCAGGCCGCTGGTGAGCACGCCGCTGTCGACCGCCGCCTTGATCGAGCCGGCCGTGCGGATCGTGTTGATGGCGCGGATGTGGTGCTCATGGCCATGCTCGACGCCGACGCCGGCGGCGAGGTCGACACCCAGCGACGTGCCGAACAGCGACGACTCGATGTCGTGCGTGGCGAGCGCGTTGCCACTGAACAGCACATCGACCCAGCCGTTACGGACCAGCGAGACCATCGGCAGCGACGCGCCGGTGTGCACGACCGCCGGGCCGGCCACCCACAACACCCGACCGCCCTCGCTCTTGACCTCGCGCAACCGTTCGGCGATCTGTCGTACGACGAGGGCCTGCGGCTTCTCGCTCGACACCGTCGAGCTCATGAAACCGAAGTCGTCCTCGACCGCCTTGTGATCCCGGATCGGCAGCACCACCCGGACGCCGCCGGCCCCGCAGACGACCTCGTCACCCGCAGCTACATCGCTCACCGGCACGGTGCGCACACGCGGACCGTTCGTCACGATGAGTCCGCAGTCCATCTCCGGTTGCTCCACCGGCACCCAGTGACCGCCAAGCCGGACCACCGTCTCGAGGTTCGTCGTCGAGTAGAAGTCCTCCGGGAACACCCCGTCGGCCGGAGCCGGACGGGTGACCGCCTCACCCGGATCCACCTGGTTCACGCCGTGGGTCTGCAGCCGCATCAGGATCCGGGAGAGCTGCTCCTCGTTGTCCGCGCCGATGACGATGACGGCGTGCGACTCGTCCTGGTGCGCCTTCCCGAGGTCGATGCGGTCGACGGTGTAGTCGCCGCCGTAGTCCAGAACGTCGTCGAGGATGCGCGCGAGGACGCCGGAGTCCATCAGGTGGCCGGTGATCTCGACTGTCTCGGTGACCTCCACGGCGGACACATTAGTGCCCGTTAGTGCCGGTCAGGTCAGACGACGGCGCCGTCGTCCGATCCGGAGTCGTCCGGCGGCCCGTTCTTCGCTCGCCACACCAGGCCGATCGCGCCGCCGATGACCGCTGCCACTCCCAGCCAGTCCCAGGCGCCGCCGTCGAAGCCGGTCGCGTTCAGCAGGAAGCCTCCGACGATCGCGAGCAGGCAGACGACGGTGTTCGAATGCAGGCGTGGCAGCGGCGGGGGCGCCGGAGGCACGAAGTGCTCGTCGACGTCCTCGGTCTCCGGCGGGCCGTCGAGGGCAGCGACCACATCGGCCGTGATGCCCTCCGGCGGCTCGGCGACGTCCTCACTGTCCGGCCACGGATGCTCGCCGCTGTCGGTCGACCGCAGCGACAGCAGGACCTGCTCCCATGCCGCGTCGACGTCGACGTCGGTTCCGCTACGGTTGCGTTCCGGGACGCCGGCTCCCTGGTCGCCGGCGAACCCGTCGTCCTCGGGTACGTCGGAACCTCCCGCGTCGGTGTCACCGGCCAGCAGCTCCACCGCCGTGTCCGCCCGATCCTCGTCGACGTACAGCCGGTCGGTCGGGGTCGGTGGGAGCCTCAGCTCCAGGTAGCCGCCCCGACGACCCGGTGTCGGGGCGACGTACGCCGCGATCCCGTCGTCACGGAGCAAGCTCAGCGCGGCATCTGCGATCCGCGGGTCGTAGTCGCCGATGGCGACGTAACGGGCGGCCCGGAGGCCGTTGTCCCTCGTGCCCGACTGCGGCCCGTGCCCGTGTTCGACCATGTCAACCACCCGACGCAGCGGGGACGTGGTCCCGGACGAACGCCAGCGACTCCGCGACGATGACGGGGAAGTCGTTGTCGAGCGTGGCGACGTGGTAGCTGTTCTCGAGCCAGACCTGTCGCTTGTCGGCGGAGCCGGCACCGCTCATCAGCCGCTCGGAGTTCTCTGGCTCGACGACGTGGTCGTTGCGGCTGGTCAGCACCAGCAACGGCTGGGTGAGCGTGGCGAGGTCAGCGTTGGTGAGCGCCCAGAGCTTCGAGAGCTGGTACGCCGCCTTCGTGGGCAGCCGGTCGTACGCCGGCTCGATGGCGCCGGCCTTGTTGATGTCGTTGCCGACCGGGGGGAACGACGGCACGACGAGCCGTGCGAGCGGCAGCAGCTTCGCGTCCTTGCGGGTGGTGAACAGCGACGCGTTGAGCGCGACGACGCCGGCGATGTCGGAGCCGCGCTGCTCGGCGAGGCGCAGCACCAGGGTGCCGCCCATCGACAGGCCCATCACGAACACCCGGTCACAGCGCGTGAGCAGGTCCTCGACCGAGCGCTCGAGCTCGGCGTACCAGTCCTGCCAGCTGACCTGGTTGGCGTCCTGCCAGCGGGTGCCGTGCCCGGGGAGCAGCGGCACCCGGACGCTCAGGCCTTCGGCAGCCAGGGACTCGGCCCACGGCCGCATGCTGCCGGGCATACCGGTCAAGCCGTGGCAGAGCGCCACGCCTACCGGGCCGTGGTCCGCGGCCCATGGCTCGGCATCGGCGCCATAGGGTCCCGTTGTCACCCTCAGATCGTCGCATGCCTGGGGCTGTCGGCGACACGGGTCTGCGCGTTAGGATGGCCCTCACAGAGCATTGCCGATCGGCCGGACCGTTGCCTATGGTCACGGTTAGCAGGGTGGGTGACGGGGCCCCCTTCAGTGACATGCACCACGTGCAGCGACGAGGAGGTGGCCCGGGATGTTCTATTGGTTCTTGAAACACTTCGTGTTCGGGCCGATCCTGCGGCCGCTGTTCCGTCCCTGGGTCGAAGGGCTCGACAACATCCCTGAGACGGGTGGCGCGATCCTCGCGAGCAACCACCTGTCGTTCTCCGACTCGATCTTCCTGCCACTGGAGCTCAAGCGTCGGCTGACCTTCTTGGCGAAGGCCGACTACTTCACCGGCAGCGGCATCAAGGGCCGGATGACGGCTGGCTTCATGAAGAGCGTCGGCCAGGTGCCGATCGACCGCTCCGGTGGTCGGGCCAGCGAAGGAGCGCTGCGCAAGGCCGCCGAGATCCTCGGCCGCGGCGAGCTGCTCGGGATCTACCCCGAGGGCACCCGGTCACCGGACGGCAGGCTCTACCGCGGCAAGACCGGCATCGCGCGGATGGCGTTGGAGTCCGGCGTACCGGTCATCCCCGTCGCGATGATCAACACCTTCGACGTGCAGCCTCCCGGGCAGATCGTCCCCCGTGTGATGCGGATCGGGATCCGGATCGGCAAGCCGCTGGACTTCTCCCGGTACGAAGGGATGGAGGGCGACCGGTTCGTGCTCCGCTCGATCACCGACGAGATCATGTACGAGCTGATGCAGCTCTCCGGCCAGGAGTACGTCGACACCTACGCGACGAAGGCGAAGGCGGACGCCGCCGACCGGGCCGCTGCGCAACGAGCCGTCATCGACCAGCCGTACGGCGGCAGCGACCGGCAGCCCAGCACGGAGCGCCAGGCCAGCTAGCCGGTGCGCGAGCCGGCGCGGGTGCGGAGCCAATCGAGGAGCACCGGGTCGATGGCGCCGGGCCGGATCCGCTCCTCGTAGTTTTCGATGCCCGCCCAGCCGGTCAGCGCCCGATCCACGTCCGGGTCGTCGTGACCCAGGACGGCCAGCAGTCCGTGAACCTCGTTCGCCAGGTCACCCTCGAGGGGCAGCAGCGCGTCAGGGTCGGTGCCGCCGAACAGCAGGTCGTGGATGTCGAGCAGCCGCACCAGTTCCGGGATCGGGAGGGTGTGGTCGTCAACTCGCAGGTCGGCGTACCTATCGTCGATTCCGCCGTACCCCGCGCCGGCCCGGACCACGAGCAGCGCGGCGCTCTGTCGGCCGCGGCTGTCGCCGCCTGCTGCGTCTCCGGCGACCAGGGTGGCCAGCAGCCGACGACCGAGCCGGTCCCGGGGATCGCTGGCCAGCCAGGCCCGCTGCATCTCGTCGACCACCTCGGGACCGGTGAGGATGTTGCCCTGGATCGCGTAGCCCTCGCCGGTCACGCCGCCGGCCCACGGCTCGCAGCCCTCGCCGGTGTAGGTCGCTGCGCCGCCGGCACCGTCGACGATGCCGGCCTGGCGCTCGGCGCGCAGCTCGTCGGCCGCGGTCAGCCCGTCGAGGGTCTGTTGCGCATCGCGACCGGCGGCCAGCGAGGCCAGCCCGTCGGAACGGTAGGTCACGTTCGCGAACGACTGGGTTGCGATGGCGCCGATCCCGGCGTGGGCGGCGGGTACGACGGCACCGACCGCGAGGAACTTGGAGGCCACCGCGACACCCCACGACTCACCGTCGGTCGCCGCGATGGAGAAGGTCACGAGCCGGAACTCTATTAGGGTCCTGCGCATGCGAATCGGGGTGCTGACCGGCGGCGGCGACTGTCCAGGGCTGAACGCGGTCATCCGCGCGGTCGTCCGCAAGGGCGCCGAGGTCTACGACTATGACTTCGTCGGGTTCCGTGACGGGTGGGCGGGCCCGATGGAGGGTCTGACCATGCCGCTCGACGTCGCTGCGACGCGCGGGATCCTGCCCCGCGGCGGCACCATCCTCGGCTCGTCACGAACCAACCCGCTGAAGGTCGACGGCGGCATCGACCGGATCCGCGGCAACCTGGAAGAGCTCGACGTCGACGCCATGATCGCGATCGGCGGTGAGGACACGCTAGGTGTCGCGACCGCTCTGGCCGCCGAGGGGCTGTCGGTCGTCGGGGTGCCGAAGACGATCGACAACGACCTGAGCGCGACCGACTACACGTTCGGCTTCGATACCGCCGTCCAGATCGCGATGGACGCGATCGACCGGCTACACACGACCGCCGAGTCACATCATCGGGTGCTCATCGTCGAGGTCATGGGCCGTCACGCCGGCTGGATCGCGTTGCACTCGGGTCTCGCCGGCGGGGCGAACGTGATCCTGATCCCGGAGCGTCCGTTCGACATCGACCAGGTCTGTGCCTACATCGAGCACCGGTTCGCCTCGCACTACTCGCCGATCGTCGTCGTCGCAGAAGGCGCGACCCCGACGGCCGGCACGATCTCCCTCACCGACCAGGGCGTGGACTCTTTCGGTCACGCCCGGCTCGGCGGCATCGGCGCAGCTGCTGGAGCGGGAGATCAGGACCGCACCGGCAAGGAGGCCCGCGCGACGGTGCTCGGGCACGTGCAGCGGGGCGGTACGCCCACGGCGTACGACCGGGTGTTGGCGACCCGGTTCGGACTGCACGCGATCGATGCGGTCCACGACGGCGAGTCGGGTGTGATGGTGGCGCTGCGCGGCACGGACATCGTGCGGGTCCCGCTCGCCGATGCGACCAGGGAGCTCAAGACGGTCTCCGTGGAGCGGTACGCAAGAGGTCGAGGTCTTCTTCGGCTGACGAGGGGACCTCCTGATGAACCGGATCGTGAGGGCTACGGCCTGACGGCGCGGAGGTGCTCATGTCGACGTGGGCGGAGGTCGCGGCCCGGCTGGCCGCGTCGCGCAGCTACTGGCTGGGCACGACCGGCCGTGACGGGAGCCCGCACGCGGCACCCATCTGGGGAGTCACGCTGGACGACGTCCTCTACGTCTACAGCGAGCGGCGGACCCTGAAGGCGAAGCACCTGGCCGCCGATCCGCGTGCCGTGGTGCACCTGGAGAGCGCGAACGATGTCGTCATCGTGCGCGGTGTGATGGACGACCTGGGGCATCCCAACGACGTCCCCGAGGTCGTCGCGGCGCTGGACCGGAAGTACAGCCGTCCCGAGGACGCCGCCTACCTGCCCTCTGGGGACCCGGACTTCGACGTCGTCTACGCCCTCCGGCCGCATCGCGCCATGATGTGGCGGCTCGACGACTGGGACGGCTCGCAGCGCCGCTGGTCCGCAGGTGAGGCGGCCGGGACCTAGGCTGGACGCGTGACGGCGGACCTCGGGACCTGGCGGTCGCTGCCGGTCGCGCAACAGCCCAGCTGGCCGGATCCGGCCGCGCTGGCCGAGGTGACCACCGAGCTGTCGACGGCGCCCGGCCTCGTGGTGGCCGCCGAGTGCGACACGTTGCGGCAGCGGCTCGCAGCCGTCGCCCGAGGTGAGGCGTTTCTGCTCCAGGGCGGTGACTGCGCGGAGACGTTCGCCGCGGTCACGACAACTCAGGTTCGCGACAAGGTGCGCACCCTGCTGCAGATGGCCGTCGTACTCACCTACGCCGCCAGCGTGCCGGTCGTGAAGGTCGGCCGGATCGCCGGGCAGTTCGCCAAGCCGCGCAGCACCGATCTCGAGGCGCTCACCGGTCTGCCGTCGTACCGCGGGGACGCCGTCAACGACCTGGACCCGTCGCCGCAGGCCCGGATCCCGGACCCGCGGCGGATGCTGCGGGCCTACCAGGCCAGTGCCGCGACCCTCAACCTGGTCCGGGCGCAGACCCAGGGCGGCCTTGCGGACCTCAGCGAGGTGCACCGGTGGACCACCGACTTCGTCAGCGGCTCGCCGGCCGGCGAGCGATACGAGCGACTGGCACAGGACATCGACCGGGCGCTGGCGTTCATGCGGGCCTGTGGTGTCGACCTCGATCATGAGCAGTCACTGCACGGGGTCGAGTTCTACGCCAGCCACGAGGCGTTGCTGCTGGACTACGAGCACGCGTTGACCCGGTACGACGACGACCGCGGGGCGCTCTACGACCTGTCCGGGCACATGGTGTGGATCGGGGAGCGGACCCGGGCGCTGGACGGCGCCCACGTGGAGTTCGCCCGCAACATCGCCAACCCGATCGGGCTGAAGCTCGGGCCTACGACGTCGGTGGCGGAGGCGGTCGCGCTGGCCGAACGGTTGGACCCGCGTCGCGAACCCGGTCGGCTGACCTTCATCTCGAGGATGGGTGCGGCCGCCGTCCGGGACGTGTTGCCGCCGCTCATCGAGGGTGTCCGGGCCGCCGGGGTGACGGTCCCGTGGGTCTGCGATCCGATGCACGGCAACACATTCACCTCGCCGAGCGGCTACAAGACGCGCCGCTTCGACGATGTCGTGGACGAGGTGCGGGGGTTCTTCGCCGTACACCGGGCGCTGGGCACCAGGCCCGGCGGACTTCACGTCGAGCTGACCGGAGACGACGTGACCGAGTGTCTCGGCGGTGCCTACGACATCGCTGACGCCGACCTCAGTGGCCGGTACGAGACGGCGTGCGACCCGAGGCTCAACACCGGACAGGCGCTGGAACTCGCGTTCCTTGTTGCGGAGATGCTGCGCGGCTGATCCCGGCTCAGGCGCTACTGGCTTGAGTCAGCAGGGCCAGCCCGAGCCCGAGTGCCACCGCCAGAGCGATCGCGAGCACGACCAGCAGCGGGGGCACGAGCGGCGCCGGGTCGATGTCGGAGTCGATCATCCGCTGCAGTTTCTCCGGGCTCGGCAGCCGCTTGGCCGCGCGCGCCGCCACGAGATCCAGCAGGTGCTCCCGGGCGTCGTAGGGCATCGCGATGATCGGGAGCCCGGCCGCCAGCCGCCGACCCTTGGCGAGCGTCTCGACGACGTCGTCGCACGCCGGGCAGCTCCCCAGGTGCCGGCGGAGCAACGCGGCGGGCCGGGACTCCATCGACCCGTCCGCGACGCCGTTGAGCGCGACCAGCGTGACGACGGTGCGTCCGACATGACCGGTCAGGTCGGGCGGTGTCCGGTCGTCGTACACGGCGACGAGGTGAAGCCGACCTGCCGTGACGATCTCCCGGGCCGTGTCGTCAGGGATGCCGAGAGCGACGGCGACGGCAGACAACGGGAGGTCGTAGGCGTCACGCAGCAGCACGGCATCGCGCTCGACCGGCGGCAGCGTAGCGAGTGCGGCGCGCACGCCGGACTCGCCGGAACTGCCGGCGAGCACGCTGGCGGCATCACCGGGACCGGCCGGAGCGTCATCGGCGGAGGCCTCGGCGACCGCGGCCAGCGCCCGGGCGAACCACCAACCGGCAAGATCGGCCACCGACTCGGGCCGGCGGAGCAACGCCGTCAGCATCGCCAACGCCTCGTCCTCCTCGATCCGGGCGGCCTCGGTCGCGCTGACGCCCCCGCGCCGCAGCAGGTCGTGCACTCGGTCGGCGTACACCCGTACTGCGGCTGTGAAGGCGTCGGCGGACACGAGGGCCACGTCCCGCGACACGCGGATTACCTTAGGCGCAGCAAGCCCAACTCCGGAGAGGCCGCGCCCGTGCCCGACATCGTTGATTTGCGCAGCGACACCGTGACCCGGCCCACCGCCGCGATGCGTCGAGCCATGGCCGAAGCGCCCGTCGGTGACGACGTGTACGCCGAGGACCCGACGATCAATGAGCTCGAGGCGGAGCTGGCCGAGCGGTTCGGCATGGGCGCCGCGCTGTTCGTCCCGACCGGCACGATGGGCAACCAGACCGCGGTGCGGCTGCTCTGCAAGCCGGGCGAGGAGCTGATCTGCGACGCCGACGCGCACATCGTCAGCTACGAGGGCGGCAGTCTGGCCATGCACGGCGGTGTCCAGACCCGCACCATCGTGGCGGAGCGCGGGCTGCTGGACCCGGCGGCAGTGACCCCACAGCTGCGACCGGCGGGCTACCACACCGTGCCGACCACGGCCGTCGCGGTCGAGCTGACCCATAACCGTGGCGGGGGAGCGGTCTACCCGCTGAGCCAGCTCGAGGAGCTGCGGGCCGTGACCGCGGCGCGCGGGCTGTTCCTGCACTGCGACGGCGCGCGGATCTGGAACGCCCACGTCGCGAGCGGGGTGTCCCTTGCGACGTACGGCGGGTTGTTCGACACCATGTCGGTGTGCCTCAGCAAGGGCCTCGGGGCACCGGTCGGCTCGGTCGTGCTCGTCGCGGACGCCACGAAGATCGAGGCGGCGCGGGAGCTCCGGCACCAGCTCGGCGGCGCCATGCGGCAGGCCGGCATCATCGCCGCCGGCGGCCTGTACGCCGTGCGCACCCACGTCGACCGGCTCAAGGAGGACCACGCCCGCGCCCGGCACCTCGCCGAGGGCCTGGCCGACGTGGGTGCCGGCCTGGTCGACCCGTTGGAGGTCGAGACCAACATGGTCGTGCTCGACCTGACGGCGCTTGGCACTGACGCGGCGACGGTGACGGCGGCGTGTCACAGCGACGGGGTGCTCGTGTCGGGCGTCGGTCCGTCACGGATCCGGCTGGTGACCCATCTCGACATCGACGACGCCGGCATCGACCGGGCGCTCGACGTGATCCGCCGGGCGCTGGCCAGCTAGCCGACGACCGCCGGACGCCTGCCAAGCATCGGCGGCAGGTCGCGGACCGCCTGGGCCAGCGCCTCGAGGTCCACGTCGACCAGCGCCTGCGGTCCGTCGCACAAGGCCGCGCCCGGCTCCGGGTGCAGGTCGACCATCACGGCATCGGCCCCGACCGCGATCCCGGCCCGCGCGAGCGGGACGACGAGCTCACGGCGGCCACCGGCGTGCGACGGGTCGACGATTACCGGCAGGTGGGACAGCGACTGGACCAGTGGCACCGCGCTGATGTCGAGGGTGTTGCGGTACGCCGGTTCGAACGTACGGATGCCGCGCTCGCACAACACGATGTCGAGGTTGCCGCGCTGGGCGATGTACTCGGCGGCCATCAGCCACTCCTCGATCGTGGCGTTCATGCCACGCTTGAGCATCACCGGCATGCCGGAGCTGCCGGCGGCCTGCAGCAACGCGAAGTTCTGCATGTTGCGGGTGCCGATCTGCAGCATGTCGGCGTACTCGCTGACCAGGCCGACGTCCCCGGCCTCGACCACCTCCGTGACGATCGGCAGGCCGGTCTCGGCTCGCGCCTCGGCGAGGATCTCGAGGCCGCGCTTTCCGAGGCCCTGGAAGGCGTACGGCGAGGTCCGCGGCTTGAACGCGCCGCCGCGCAGCAACGACGCGCCGGCCGCCTTCGCCATCTTCGCGGCTGCCATCGTCTGCTCGGGCGTCTCGACTGCGCACGGGCCCGCGATCAGGGTGAACGTCTCCGGGCCGATCGGGACACCGCCGACGGTCACCGTCGACCGGTGCGGATGGTTCTCCCGGCTCACCAGCTTGTAGGGCACCGAGATCCGGACCACGTCACTCACGCCGGGAAGCGCCCTCAGGTTCAGCGTCTCGAAGCGTTCGACGTCGCCGACCAGGCCGACGATCGTGCGGTGGACGCCACGGCTCACGAAGGCCGATCCGCCCGCCGCCTCGACGGTCTGCACCACGGCTTCAAGTTCCTCGGTCGTCGCCTCGGACGCCATCACGACCACCATCGTTCCTGTCTCCTCATGCCAACAAAGTCTGAGAAACCAAAAAGGCCCCGGGCAGGTTGCCCGGGGCTCGTCGTTGCGGAGTGCGTGCTGCTACTCCACCCGACCGAGCAGGGGCTCGGGGGCGGCAAAATAGAACGACCAGCTCGACACGTTGCGAAGCCTACTCGACCGCGACCGCGTCCGCATCCACCGGCGGCATGCCGCCCAGTTCCACGGCGTACATCGCGGCCAGCACCAGGACCGCTCCGATGACCCCGCGGACCCCCAGCACATCGCCTCCGATCGCGACGCCGAAGATGCCCGCGAACACCGGCTCCATCGTCATCACCACAGCCGCCCGCGTCGGTGAGAGCCGTGCCTGCGCCCAGGTCTGCAGGAAGAACGCGACCGCCGTCGCGGCCAGCGCGGTCAGCAGGACCGCGCCCCAGACGCCGGCGTCCGGCGGGGGAGCGAGTGACTGCGGCGCGGCGATGACGATCGAGAGCAGGGCTGCGGTGCCGAGCTGTACGACCACCAGCCCGGCCGAGTCGTACGACGACGACCACTCGCCGAGCCCGACGATGTGCAACGCGAACGCGAGGGCACACAGCAACGTCAGGAACTCGCCGCTGCCAATCGAGAACCCGTGCAACGACAGCAGTGCGAGGCCTGCGGTGGCGAGTGCGACGGCCAGCCAGGTCACCGCGTTCACCCGTCGGTGCAGCAGCACGGCCGTGCACAGCGGGGTGAAGACGACGTACAGGCCCGTGATGAAGCCAGACACCGACGCGGGAGTGTGTTGCAGGCCGAGGGTCTGTGCGATGTAGCCGGCACCCAGGATCAGCCCGAGGAGCGCGCCGAGGCGACGACCGCGGGCGTCGATGCGGAGCACCGCCCTGGGCCGGATCGCGATCATCGCCAGTGTGGCGATCGCGAACCGCCAGGCCAGGAAGTCCATCACCGGCATGCGCTTCACGGCGTCCTTGACGATCAGGAATGTGGCCCCCCACAGCACGCACACGAACACCAGCGCGAGGGTCGGTGCCAGGGCACGCCTGTCACGCACTGGCCCGTCTCTCCTTTCGGTTTGTGCAGGCTTGGCGGCCACGGGTGACGGCTAGGTCTGCCCAAACCCGAGCTGGCCCCTAGAAGTAGTCGAGAGTGATCGTCGTACCAAGTGGCTGTTGGCCGGTCGGGTGCTCGCGCAACACCCGGCCCGGGCCGAACGGGACGGCTTCGTGCGGGTTAGCGACCAGCCCAGCCGCCCGGATCGCCTTGATCGCGTCGGCGATCGACTCGCCTTCGACGTTCGGTACGTCGACCGTCTGCGGGCCGCGTGAGATGACGAGCGCGACCGTGGATCCCTTGTCCGACACCGTTTTCTGAACCGGGCTCTGGGAGATGACGACGCCCGGCGCGACGGTGGTGCTGAAGTCGTGGGTACGCGTGACATGGAAGCCGACCTGCTGAAGCGCCGTTGTCGCGGTCGCACTCTTCATCCCGACGACGTTCGGCACCTTCACCTGTTGGACACCCCGGCTGACGATGAGGGTGACGCTCGTGCCGGCGTTGACGGTCGAGCCGGCGGCTGGAGTGGTCCCGACCACCTCGCCCTTGGTGACGGTGTCGTCATAGCTGTGCTGGGTCTTGGCGATGGTGAGGCCGAGGCCGCTGAGGATGTGTCGAGCCTTGGTCACCGAGTCGCCTTGCAGTGACGGGATGACATGGGTGACGGGGCCCGAGGACAGCCGAAGGTCGACGGTGCCGTTGCGGGTCACGCGGCCGCCTGGCTTGGGGCTCTCGACCGCGACGAGGCCGGCGGCCACCGTTGCGCTGTGAGTGGCCGGGAGCCAGTGCGGGTGCAGGCCGGCGTCTAGCAGCTTGGTGTTGGCGGCCGAACGGGTCAGGCCGATCAGTGAGGGCGCGTGGGTGTAGCGGCCGACCGCCAGCCACCAGCCCCCGGCTATTGCCAGCCCGATCGTGACCAGCAGGATCAAGAGCAGGAGCGGCCAGCGTCGCCGTCGGCGCGGGGCCGAGTCAGGGAGCCCGGTGGTTTCCGCCGTCGGACTGACGGGCGGTGGTACGGCGGCGACCCGCGTCGTGGCATCCGCGGCGGGGACCCGGAAGCGTGTCGTCGCAGCGACCGGCAACGCGGGGACCCGGCCATGCAGCCCGAGTCGCTCCCCGGTGCGCAACAACGCCGTGTGCATGATCGCCGCGTCCCCCAGCCGCTGCGCCGGATCGCGGGCGGTCGCGGACAGGACGAGCTGGTCGACCTCGGCGGGGATGCCGTGGGCGACGCTGCTCGGGGGCGGGATGTCCTCCTCGACGTGCCGCCGCAGCAGTGCGTAGGTGTTGTCGGCGCGGAACGGAGGTGACCCGGTGAGCAGCTCGAAGAGCATGACCCCGGCGGAATAGACATCGGTCCGGGCGTCGGAGATCCCGCGCTCAACCTGCTCTGGCGGCAGGTACGCCGCGGTTCCCATCAGCACCGAGCCGGTGGTTGTCACCGTCGTACCGGCCACGGCTCGGGCCAACCCGAAGTCGGCGACCTTCACCCTCCCGTCCGCGGTCAGCAGGACGTTCTCGGGCTTGACGTCTCGGTGGACCAGGCCGGCCTCGTGGGCGGCGGCGAGGGCGGCGAGGACATGATCCATGACGGCGAACGCCTCGTCGAGCTCGAGCCGGCCGCGGTCCCGAAGCACGTCGCGCAGGGTGGCGCCGGGCACGTACTCCATGACCAGGAAGGCGTGCGGGCCGTCGGTGCCCTGGTCGTAGACCGAGACGACGTCCGGGTGGGACAGCCTCGCCGAGGCCCGCGCCTCCCGCTCGAAGCGGGCTGCAAGGTCGGGGTCGTCGGCGAGGTGAGGGTGCATCACCTTGACCGCGACGCGCCGCTCCAGTCGGGTGTCGGTCGCGAGGTAGACCGACGCCATCCCGCCGCGTGCGATGAGAGCATCGACGCGGTAGCGGCCGTCCAGTGAGCGGCCCACCATCGGGTCGCTCACGGTGGTGTCCATCACCATGAGTCTAGGTCGCGACCGCGCTCAGAACCGGTGACGCAGCGCCAGCACGTCCTTGGCATATTGCCTCGTGTCCGGCAGCATCCCGCGGTCGCGCACCGACTGCAGACCCTGGTAGTAGCCCGCAGCCGTGCGCCGCTCGTTGTGCGTCTCGCCCTGCAGCAGCGAGAGCAGGGCCACGCCTGCAGTGATGTTGTCCTGCGCGTCGTCCAGGTCGAGATGGCGGTGGAGCACGTCGTTCGACAGGTACGTCCCGGTGTACGGCATGATCTGCATCGCGCCGACCGCATCGACGCCTGAGACGACGCGCATGTTGAAGCCGGACTCCTGGTAGGAGATCGCGAGCGCGAGCCTCGGGTCGAGCCGCCACCGCTCGGCGGTCGAGCGGATCATCGAGGCCACTTGGTCCTGGCTCGGCTCCGAGCGGTGCGAGAGGACGGCGCGGTCGTGCCGGGCGGCCGCGTTACCGATCCCACCGGTGGGCGGAGCGGTGGTGCGGGACGTTCGGACCTGCTTGATAACCAGTCGCTGCCCGATCCGGACCATCAGCGAGCTCGGCAGGTGGTTGCGCCGGGCGATCGACGTCGCTGCGACGTGGTAGCGCGCGGCGATGCCGTCGAGGGTGTCGCCGCGGCGCACTGTGTAGGTCACCACGCTGGAGCCACCACCGCTGGACGACGACGCCGGTCCAGGGACCCGCAGCGTCTGCCCGGCGTAGATGACGTCACCGTTGCCCGGCAGGTGGTTCAGCGCGATCAGCCGGCTGACGGTCGTGTGGTAGCGCTGCGCCAGCGCGGACACCGTGTCACCACGATGGACCGTGATCAGCGAGTAGCCCGACGCCGAGGCGGTGAGCGTGGCGGCCAGGGCCAGCGGAACGAGCAGGGTGTGTCGGCGGCGGACTGCGGTGAGCCCGCGACGGAACCGTGTGACAGGCGCAGTCATGACGGAATCCCCTTCATGGTGAGCCCTTTCGAGCGAACGGCCACCGTAGCCGCAAGTGACAGATGTGACAAGTGGGGCGGAAGTGACGGAAGAGCATCTGGCAGGATCGCGACGTGACGACCGACGCCTCCCGCTGGACCGTGCTGGCACTGACCCCACTGCCTCGTGACCTGGTGGCGTCGCTGTTCGGCGACCTACCCGTCGACGTGGTGGTCCCGGCAGAACGGACCGCAGCCGCCGTGCGGGCCGCGGCCGCTGATGCCGAGATCGTGGTGGGCGACTGGAGCGGTCTGCGGGTCGACGCCGACCTGGTGGCGGCCGCGCCTCGGCTGGCCCTGGTCCAGCAGCCGAGCGTGGGCGTGGACGCGGTCGACGTCGAGGCGTGTGCGGCGGCCGGTGTCCCGGTGGCGAACGCCGGCGGCACTAACGCCGTGAGCGTCGCGGAGTGGTGCGTCGGCGCGACCTTCGCCGTGCTGCGCTCACTGGCCTGGGCGGACACCGAGGTGCGGGAGGGTCGATGGCCGCAGCTCGAGATCAGTGCGCGCGGCGGCGGTGAGCTGGCTGGCCGCCGGATCGGGATCGTGGGCATGGGCCGGATCGGACGGGAGTGCGCCACGCGGTTCGTCGCGCTCGGCTGCGACGTGGCGCACACCAGCCGCACCTGGCGCGAGCCGGAGGATGCCGGCGGAGCCCGTTGGATGCCGCTCGAAGACCTGCTGGGTCACGCCCAGGTGCTGGTCGTCGTGGTCGCCCTGGCGCCGGAGACCCGGCGCCTGATCGGGGCGGCCGAGCTGGAACTGCTGCCCGCCGGCGCTTTCGTCGTCAACGGCGCCCGCGGCGAGATCATCGACGAGGCGGCATTGGTCGCGGCTCTTGACTCCGGGCACCTGGCGGGGGCCGCGTTGGACGTCTATGCGACCGAGCCGCTCCCGGAGGAGTCGCCGCTGCGTGACAACGACCGGATCTTGCTGTCCCCGCACGCGGCCGCGACTACCAACGAGGCGACCGGCCGGCTGATCGCGGGACTGGTCGACAACGTCCGCGCGGCGATCAGCGGGGAACCGGTGGTCGACGTCGTTAACGGTGTCGACCCGCTCATCCGGCGCCGGGAAGCATGACCTCCACCGCGCCGTCCACGATCCGCGTCTCGAGTCGAGGGACCGGCGCCGTCGCCGGGCCGTGCACGACAGCGCCGTCCGAGAGCCGGAACACCGACTCGTGCCACGGGCAGACGACACATCCCTGACCGGACTCCACCGAGAACGTGCCCTCCGACAGCGGTGCTGCCAGGTGTGAGCAGGTGTCACCGAGTACGTCGACGTGGCGGCCGCGCCGGACGACCAACAGGTCGATGCCGTCGACGCTGCGGCTGCTGAGCTCTCCGTCCGGAAGGTCGGCCAGCGCGCCGATCGACTGCCATCCCGGCGGGAACAGGTGGGGGAGCGACTCGGCGTGGTTCACACCGGCCGCCTGCCGGTAGGACAGGTGGCCGCCGAGGTACCCGCCGACGCTGACCGCCGCGAAACCGGCGTACGACCAGGCCTTGCCGCGCAGCGTCCGACCTCGGCGGCGCGCGGCCAGCGACGCGACGTAGCAGCCGAGCGCGGTGAGGTTCGCCGCGGCGTGGACCAGGGCGACCCGTTGCTGCTGTTCGTGCAGCTCGGAGAAGTCCACCCAGCCGGTGACCGCGGTCGGTGCCGCGGCGAGGCAGCCGGTGGCGATCAGCGTCGCGGTGGCCGGTCCGGTTCCCGGAACCAGGTCTAGGATGGCCGCTGCCGTCCACGTCCCGACCGGTACGTCGGTGAGGACCGGATGCAGCGGGTGCCCGAGCCAGACACCGTGCAGCGCGTCGCGCAGCGCCTGCGGCTGGATGACGGCCTGCACGAGCCGGCGAGCCGCGTTCGCGACCGGATCCAGCGGGCCGGCGTTCTCGATCCGGTCGACGACCTCGGTGACGTTGCCGGGGCTGGCGGACATGTCGGCTCCTCGCTGTCGCCTGACCGGCCGGATGGGTGGCGGCCGGGTCCTATCTCAGCCGAGATCCGCGCGCCCGGCTAGGGGGGATGATGCCTCGGCGTGCCAGCGCTGCGGGATCCGACCCGCGCGACGGGCCAGCCGGCCGGCCTCGACGGCCCGCGCCATCGCCGCCGCCATCACGGCCGGCTGCTGCGCCCGGGTGACCGCGGACGCCACCAGGACGGCGTCGCAGCCCAGCTCCATCGCCAGGGCGGCGTCACTGGCGGTGCCGATCCCGGCGTCCAGCACGATCGGGACGGTGGCCTGCGCCACGATCATCGCGATGTTGTGCGGGTTGCGGATCCCCAGGCCGGTGCCGATCGGTGATCCGAGCGGCATCACGGCGGCGCATCCGATCCCTTGCAGCCGCTCGGCGATCACCGGATCGTCGTTGGTGTAGGGCAGGACCACGAAGCCGTCATTGACGAGCTGTTCGGCCGCGTCCAGCAGCTCGACCGGGTCCGGAAGCAGGGTCCGGTCGTCGGCGATGACCTCGAGCTTGACCCAGTCGGTGCCCAGCGCCTCGCGCGCCAGCCGGGCCGTGAGAACCGCCTCGGACGCGGTCCGGCAGCCCGCCGTGTTGGGAAGCACCCGCAGCCCGAGCCGTCGTACGACGTCGAGCACCGAGCCCTGCGCGGTCGGGTCGACCCGGCGCATCGCCACGGTCGTGAGCGCCGTGCCGCTTGCTGCCAGCGCGGCTTCCAGCGCCTCGTGGCTGGTCGCACCGCCGGTGCCCATCACCAGACGTGACGAGAGCTCCTCGCCGGCCACGAAGAACGGGTCGTCCATGTCCGTCAGCCTCCCTGCACCGCGGTCAGGACCTCGATGCGGTCCCCGGGCTCGAGCCGTCGCTCCCAGTCGCCGCGCGGGACGACGGCGCCGTTGACCGCGACGGCGCACCCGGAGACGTCCCGTGCCAGCGAACGGACCAGATCGCCGAGGGTCATCGTCGAGTCCACGTCCCGGGCCTCACCGTTGAGCTCGACCCGGCTCATGCCGGCACCCGTTCGAAGCGGGCCGGCGAGACGGCCGCAGCGATCTCGGGGTCGAAGCCGTCGCCCTCGGTGACCAGCTCGGTGACCAGCTCGGCGGTCAACGGAGTCAGCAGTACCCCGTTGCGATGGTGACCGGTGGCGATGATCAGGCCGTCGGTGCGGGCCCGGCCGATCATCGGGGCGTTGTCCGGTGAGCCCGGCCGCAGTGCGGCGACGGTCTCGACCAGGTCGAGCTCGTCGACGCCGGGCACCAAGGTGCGGGCATCCCGCAGCAGGTCGTGGACCGCGCCGGCCCGGACGGTTGTGTCGAATCCCCGGTCCTGCATGGTGGCGCCGATCACCACCTCGCCGTCGGCACGCGCGAGCACGTATACCGACTGACCGTTGACGAGGCCGCGGATGGTGCGGTGTGGAACCGGGGTGGTGCCGTGGGCGCGCAGCCGCAGGATCTCGCCCTTGACCGGCCGGACCGGCGGCCGGTCGACATCAGGCACCCCGTCGATCGACCCCGACCAGGGCCCGGCGGCGAGGACCACGGTGCGGGCCGAGACGGTGCCGGCCTCGGTTATCACGCCGGCCGTGCGGCCGTCGACCACGGCCAACCGGGTGGCCCGGGCCGGCAGGATCCGCGCGCCGGAGCGGGTTGCCGCGTCCAGTAAGGCTGCTCCGAGCCGGCGGTTGTCCACGGAGTGGTCGCCCTCGACGAGCAGGCCGCACCGGACGACCGGGCTCAACGACGGTTCCAGCGCCCGGCACTCGCGCGAACTCAGCATCGACGCGGCAAGGCCCAGTCGTTGCTGGAACGCGTGCAGCTCGGCGAGCATGCCGCGATCGCCCGCGTCGGTCGCCGCGATGAGGGTGCCCGCTCGCTGGAGCCCGACATCCTGGCCGGTGGCCGCTTCGAGCTCGTCGACGAAGGACGGGTAGCGGCGCAGCGACTCGATCGAGAGCCGGAGCAGCGCTTCCTCGCCGTACGTGACCTCGCTGACGGGAGCGAGCATGCCCGCGGCGGCTCGTGAGGCGCCGCTGACCGGGGCCGGGTCGATGACCGTCACGCTGACGCCGCGACCCGCGAGCCGCCACGCGACGGCCAGGCCGATCAGGCCGGCGCCGACGACGGCAACGTCGCACCCTGCGGGCTCGGCGGCGGGCCCCGCCTGGATGTCGCTCACCGATGGCCTCCTGCTCCCTGCGCCGGCATGATCCGGATCAGGTTCGACGGTCGGTGGCTGTTCCACCCTCTCAGCCCGCTCGGCGGACTCCCGTGGTGATCCAGGGTACGCCGCGACCCTCCTTAGGCGGGTTGCCTACGCTGCCTGGCATGACCGAGTCGGACCTGGACAATGTGGCGACCGGCTGGCTCACGCTGCCGGACCTCTCGGAGCAGGTCGGTGAGTCGCTCTCGACCATCCGGCAGTGGGTGCGGGAGCGCAGGCTCGTCGTCATCAGCCGCGGCACGCCTGCCGTCAAACAGGTGCCGGCCGACCTGGTGCACGACGGCCACCTGCTCAAGGGCCTGGCGGGCGCACTGACCGTGCTGCACGACGCCGGCTACTCCGACCTGGAAGCGTTGCGGTGGCTGCTGAGCGATGAGCCGGTGCTCGGCGGTCGGCCGGTCGATCTGATGGCGGCCGGTCGCGACGTCGCCGTGAAGCGCCACGCGATGTCGCTGGCGTTCTGAGCGGGCGTCGTGGCCAACCGTCGCGCCGCGATCGCGCTGACCTCTGACGAGGTGACGTCGTACCTCGCTGCGGCGCGAACCGCCGTGCTGGTGACAATCGGGCGGGATGGGGCACCGGACCCGGTCGGGATGTGGTTCGTGATGGCCGGTGACGAGCTGGTGATGCGGACCTATGCGAAGTCGCAGAAGGTGCGCAACCTGGAGCGCGACCCACGGGTCTCCGTCCTCGTCGAGGACGGCGAGACCTACGACACGCTTCGGGGCGTGCAGCTGACCGGGCGGGTCGAGCTGTCGGGCGATGTCGACGAGGTGCTCGATGTCGTGGCGGGGCTGGCAGCCAAGTACGACGGGGTCACCGATCTCGACCGGGAGTCGTTGCGGGAGTACGCCGGCAAGCAGGTGGTCCTGCGACTGCGCGCCGACCAGGTGGTCTCGTGGGACCACCGCAAGGCATGACCGACATCGGCGAGACGCGACGGTCCCGACTGGCCGACGCCCGGCTGTACCTCTGCACCGACGGGCGGCGTGACCGCGGCGACCTGGTGGAGTTCCTCGACGCGGTGCTGAGCAACGGCGTCGATGTGGTGCAGCTGCGCGAGAAGGGCCTGGAGGCCCGGCAGGAGATCGAGCTGTCGGCTGTGTTCGCCGACACCGCGCGGCGGCACGGGGCGTTGTTCAGCCTGAACGACCGGGCCGACGTGGCGGCAGTTGTGCGTCCCGACGTGCTCCACCTCGGGCAGGACGACCTGCCGGTCGGTGTCGCGCGCGACATCCTGGGCGACGACATCCTGATCGGCCGCTCGACCCACGCCGAGGCCGAGCTCGACGAGGCGGCGGTCGCCGCGGGCGTCGACTACTTCTGCGCCGGCCCGACCTGGCCGACACCGACGAAACCAGGCCGACCGGCTCCGGGGCTGTTGTTGCTCAGCCATGCCGCCTCACTGGAGACGGCGCGGCCGTGGTTCGCGATCGGCGGTATCGACGAGAGCAATCTCGACCAGGTGCTGGCCGCTGGCGCTCGCAGGGTGGTCGTCGTACGAGCCCTCACCGAGGCGAGTGACCCGGGTGCCGCCGCGGCGTCGCTGGCGGCCCGGCTGCGTGCCGCCGGGGCGTGATGTCCGTGCTGTACCTGGTCGTGATGGCCGCGTGTGTCGTCGGGACCTTGCCGCTCGAGCTCGTGCTGCGAGCTCGGGTCTATGCCCGGTGGCGACGGCTGATCCTCGCCTTGCTGCCGGTGCTGGTCGTCTTCCTGACCTGGGACGTGCTGTCGATCCGGGCCGGTTTCTGGTCCTACCGGCATCTCAGCGGGCTGCGGATCGGAAATCTTCCGATCGAGGAAATCGTGTTCTTCGTCGTGATCCCGACCTGCGCAATCCTGACGCTCGAGGCGGTACGACGACTCCGGCCGGCCTGGCCTGTCGGTGACGAGCGGTGACCTACACCGACGCAGCGCTGCTGGGCGTTGCCTTCGCGGCCGGGCTGGATCTCGTCGTACTGCGGACGAATCTGCTGCGCCGCAAGGCTTTTTGGGCGTCGTACCTCATCGTCCTGGCCTTCCAGCTGGTGGTGAACGGCGTCCTTACCGGGCAGCGGCTGGTGGTGTACTCGCCGGCCGCGATCGTCGGGTGGCGCGTCGCCTATGCACCGGTGGAAGACCTGCTGTTCGGGTTCTCGCTGGTGCTGCAGACCCTGGCCTGGTGGGTGTGGTGGGGACGCCGCGGACTCCAGCGCTGAGCCTCCTCACACCAATGGCCCATTCGTGGGCCCATAGCCCCACCGATGGGCCATGGGTGGCGCCCTGACCCCACCTATGGGCCATGCGTGTGGCGGGCGCGGACGGCGCGGAGTACGCCGGGGATCGCTACGGCGGCACGCCGCGCCGGACCCACGCTGACCCGCTGGTCGAACACCCGGTAGTGCGCGTGCTCGACGGCGTCGAGGATCCCGCCGTACAGCGTGAACGCGGTGCGGACGCAGTCGCGACTGGTCGGATCGAGCAGCCGGATTCCCGGCAGCGCCGAGCGAAACAGCTTCCTGGCCCGCGCGATCTCGAAGCCGAGCAGCCGCCTGGTCCGGCCGTCGACGACCCCCGCGGCCAGGTCCGACCGGGTCAACCCGAACTCGGCCAGGTCCTGCAGCGGCAGGTAGGTGCGGCCGCGACGCTGGTCCTCGCCGACATCGCGGATGAAGTTCGCCAGCTGGAAACCTACGCCGAGATCGCGCGCATAGGGCGCGGCCGCGTCCCGCATCCCGGGGGTGGTCCCGAGCACCGGCAGCAGCTGCTCACCGATGACGGCTGCAGAGCCATGGGCGTAGCGCAGCAGATCTTCCCAGGTCGGGTACGACGTGGTCGTCAGGTCCATCCGCATCGCGGCCAGGAAGTCGTCGAAGAGCGACCGTGCAATGCCGTAGCGGTCCACGGTGTCCTGGACGGCGAACAGCACCGGGCTGTCGATGTCACCTCGCGCGAAGCGCTCCGCCCAGCAAGTCAGCGCCCGTTCCTTCGCCTTGATGTCGACCGCCGGGTCGAGGGTGTCGACCAGGTCGTCGGCGTGGCGGGCGAACGCGTACAGCGCATGGACCGCCGGGCGCTTCGCCGCGGGGAGCAACAGCGTCGACAGGTAATAGGTCCGACCGTGCCGGGCGTTCAGCCGACGACACGCCTGGTACGACGCCCGCAGCGTCGGGTCCACGATCTCCGCAGCGTCAAGCTCCCGGCTCCGCGTCGGACCCCGGCTCATCGGACCGCCCCGCCGAGGATGCGTTGCGCCGCAAGCCGACCGGAGATCAGGACCATGGGGACACCGACACCGGGCTGGGTGCCGGAACCGGTGAACACCACGTTGTCGAAGGCAAGGTTCCCCGGCCGCCACGGCCCGGTCTGGCGGAAGGTGTGCGCCGCGGCGAACGGCGTGCCGGCCGCCATGCCCTGCCTCGCCCAGTCCGCCGGCGTCGTGAACCGTTCGACCTCGATCGCGTCGCCGAAGCCGTCGTACCCCAGCATTTCCAAGCGTTTCACGATCTCGTCTCGATACCGCGGCCCGATGACGTCCCAGTCGATCGGCGCCGAGAGGTTCGGCGTCGGCACCAGGACGTAGTAGGAGGACCGGCCGGCCGGGGCGAGAGAAGGATCCGACACGGTCGGCGTCGTCACCAGCAGCGACGGGTCGGACTGCAGCTCGCCGCGGTCGATGATCTCGCGAAACGTGGCGCGCCAGGCGCGGCCGAAATGCAGGGTGTGATGCGCCCGGTCGGCCGTCACCGAGAGCCGCGATCCGGCCAGCAGCACCACGCAGGACGGCGAGTAGCGCAGCCGAGACAACCGGTGAGGGGCATGCGACTCGGGGAGCAGGTCGCGCCAGGCCACCGGCAGGTCGGGGTTGAGGACGACGACGTCGCACGGCACGCGGTTGCCGTCGGCGGTATGGACCGCGACGGCTCGGGAGCCGCTGAGCTCGACGCGCGTCACGTCGCAGCCGTAGCGAATCTCGACGCCGTGCTTCTCGGCCGCCCCCGCCATCGCCCGCGGCACCGCGTGCATGCCGCCCACCGGGAACCACACCCCGGCCACGCTGTCCATGTAGGCGATCACGGCGTACATCGCCAACGCGTCGTACGGCGAGAGCCCGGCGTACATCGCCTGAAACGAGAAGACCCGTTGCAGCCGCTCGTCCTTCAGGTACGACGCAACGACGGGAGCCAGCCGCCGGAAGCCGCCCATGGCGGCGAGACGGGCCAACGGTGCCCCCACCAGATCCAGCGGCCCGTCGAGGTTGCGGTCGATGAAGTGACGTAGCTCGATGTCGTAGAGCCGTTGGGCGAATGCCGCAAAGCGCCGGTAGCCATCGGCCTCGCGCGGGCCGCAGACCCGGGCGACCTCCGCCGCCATCGCGTCGACATCCGCGATTACGTCGAGCCGACTGCCGTCGGCGAACCGCGCCCGGTACGCCGGTGACACCGGTCGCAGGTCCAGCCAGTCCTCGAGACGTTCGCCGACGCACTCGAACGCGGCAGCGAGCAGGCCCGGCATGGTGAGTACGGCCGGCCCGGTGTCGAACCGGTAGCCGTCGACCTCGAGCAGGCCGGAGCGGCCCCCCGGCACCGACTCGCGCTCCAGCACGGTCACCTGACGTCCCGCAGCAGCCAGCCGCAACGCCGCCGACAACCCGCCCAGACCGGCGCCGACCACAACTACCCGGTTGGTCGGTCCCGTCACGGTGCGCACTCATGGAAGGCTAGGGAGGTCCGCGAGCACCGCACCATGGGAGCGACCCGCATGACCGATCCGACGATGCCGAACGGCAACGACGACGTACCCGACTACGAGCTGGCCAGCGACGAGGCCAACAAACGGGTGGACGATCTCGTCCGTGAGGTGGCAGCCATGATCAGGGGCGGTGAGGCCGAGCGCAGCGAGGCGGTCGAGGCACTGAGCGACGGACTGCGCGATCTCGCCACCACCGAGCCCGACGTGACCGACATCACGGTGCGCGACGCGATCATTCGGGAGCTCGACCCTGTCATCGTGGCGGCCGGCTGGGAGCGACTGGAACCGTTCGAGTTCTGAGCCGGTACTGCCCAGGTTGCAGCGATCTGTGTCGCCTCGCGTCCATACTGGTGCGATGTCTTCGCCCTCAAGTGCTCGGCTCGCCAATCGAGCCTCCGCCACGCAGGGACGTACGATCCGCGACCTGCTGGCCGGCGGCGAGCGGTCGTACTCGTTCGAGTTCTTCCCGCCGAAGAGTGACGAGGGCGAGCGCGCGTTGTGGCAGGCGTTGCGCCAGTTGGAGTCGTTGAAGCCCACATTCGTGTCCGTGACCTACGGTGCTGGCGGCGGCACCCGGGACCGCACGGTCTCCATCACCGAGCGGATCGCCACCGAGACCACGTTGACGCCGGTTGGCCATCTCACCGCGGTCGACCACTCCGTCGCTGAACTTCGCCGCGTCATCGGCCAGTACGCCGACGCCGGTATCCGCAACGTCCTGGCCCTGCGGGGCGACCCGCCGGGCGACCCACAGGCGGAGTGGATCGCCCATCCGCAGGGGCTGAGCTACGCCGCGGAGCTGGTGCGGTTGATCCGCGCGAGTGGGGACTTCTGTGTCGGCGTGGCGGCGTTCCCCGAGAAGCATCCCCGGTCGCCGGACCTGGATTCCGATGTCCGCTACTTCGTCGAGAAGTGCCGAGCCGGCGCCGACTTCGCCATCTCGCAGTTCTTCTTCCGCGCCGAGGATTACCTGCGGCTGCGCGACCGGGTGGCGGCGGCAGGCTGCGACATCGCGATCCTCCCGGGCATCATGCCGGTCACGAACGTCGCGCAGATCGAGCGCTTCGCGGTGCTCTCCGGCGCGGCGTTCCCGACCGATCTGGCGGACCGGCTCAGGGCGGTGGCCGACGACACCGACGCCGTCCACGAGATCGGTGTCGAGGTCGCGACGGCGCTCTGCGACCGGCTGCTCGGCGAGGGAGTGCCAGGGCTGCACTTCATCACGCTGAACCGCTCCACCTCGTCCCGCGAGATCTACCAACGACTCGGACTCGGCGTCGGCAGGTGACGGGTCGTCGGCTCGGGCAGGTCGTCCCCGTCGTAATGGTCGGCCTGGTCGGCCTTGCGCTAACTCCCGTCGCCGCACGTGGATCGCCCGCGCCGCTCACCCTGCACCAGCGGCTCACGGCGTACGCCGACTCGCGCCGCGGCTCGGTTGCGGTCGCGGTGTACGACGTGAACGCGCGCCGGCTGACCGTGGTCCATCCCCACGACCGGATGGTACCGCAAGCATCGTCAAGGTCGACATCCTCCAGACCCTGCTCCACCGACGGCACGGCCACCTCAGCGCCGACGAACGCAGCCTCGCGAAGCGGATGATCGAGCAGAGCGACAACGACGCCGCGAGCGCGCTGTGGAACGACGTCGGCAGCGCCGCCGGAGTCCATCGGTACAACACGACGATCGGTCTCACCCAGACTCATCCGCATTCCGACGGCGAGTGGGGCTTGACCACCACGTCCGCCAGCGACCAGGTCGCCTTGGTGCGCAACCTGTTACAGACGTCATCGGTGCTGACGACGTCGTCGCGCCGCTACGCCCGTGGGCTGATGCGTCACGTCACGAGCGACCAGCGGTGGGGAGTCAGCTCCGGCCCGTCGGCCCACGCCGTCGTCGGGCTGAAGAACGGCTGGCTGCCGGTCGCGTCCGACCGGTACCGCTGGGAGGTCAACAGCATCGGGTGGGTTCGAGGAGGCGACCGGCGGTACCAGATCGCGGTCCTGACCGCCCACCAGCCGAGCGAGGCCTACGGCATCCACACCATCGAGCACCTCTCGAAGCTGGTGTGGGCCCACGTGACGCGCGCACGAAGGCGCACGGCGCGCTAGTATGTGCGCATGACTTCTCTGGGTGCGGTTCTCACCAACGCCGGCGTAACGGTGAGCGAGCGGCGGTTCGCCGAGCTCGTCGAGCAGGCCCTCAGCGAGCTCGGCCGGCCGGGCGCGTCGGACCCGGGGACAGCGCTCGCCCCTGAGGAGCTGGCAGCGCTGACCGCCATCGAGGCCGATCTCTCGCCGCGCCGGCCGCGTGAGGCCGACGCGCGTGCCGCTGCTGCTGCCGCATACGCCGCCCTGCTCGCCGAAGCCCTTCCGGTCTCGGAGGTCGCGCGCCGGTTGGGGATCGACCCGTCGCGGGTGCGGCACCGGCTCAAGCAGCACCGGCTGATCGGGATCCGCCGTCCTGACGGCTGGCTGTTGCCGACGTACCAGTTCGGCACCGACGGCCGGCTGCTCCCCGGCATCGAGCGGGTGGCGGAGGCGGTGATGGCAACCGGCTCACATCCCGTTGCCGTGGCGCGGTTTCTGGCGATTGCGCAGCCGGAGCTCGCCGTCGGGCGGCGGCGGCTCAGCCCCCGGGAGTGGCTCGAGAGTGGCGGCGACCCGGCCGCGGTGGTGACCCTCGCCCGCAGCCTCGACGTACTGCCGTAGCGCGTGCCCAAGCTTCCCTGGCCGCCTTCACCTGACCAGCTCCGCTCGCTGCGGCACGAGGACGACGTGGTCGCCGTCGCCCCGCTCACCCCGCTGGCCCGGGTCTACCGGTCGGCCGGTCGGCACCCCGCCAGCTGGGACAGCTTCCGCAGCGTCGGGCCCGCGGCCGCGGCGAGGTTCGACACCCACCCTCCGACCGTGGACGGGAGCGTCGCCGACGCGCCCGGTCACGAGGTGCTGTACGCCGGGCTGACGCTGCGAACGTGTGTCGCCGAGACGTTCCAGCTGGCCCGGGTGGTCGACCGGCAGACCGACCGGCCGTGGCTGGTCGTGTGGCGACCGGTCCGGGTGCTCCGGCTGCTCGACCTGGCCGGCACCTGGCCTACCCGCGCCGGTGCATCTCAGGCGATCTCCAGCGGCCCCCGCGCTCGCTCGCGCGCCTGGGCCCGGGTGATCCACGAGGCCTATCCCGACATCGACGGCCTGTGGTACCGGTCGTCGATGGACTCCGGAGATCCCGCCGTGTGCCTGTGGGCAGAAGCTCGTGACGCGATGCCGACTCAGCCGTGGGCACAGCTGCCACTCGATGCACCAGGGCTCGCGCTCCCGTTGGCGCGAGCCAGCCGTGCCATCGGCTACCGCCTGCTCTGACCCCCGGGCCCGGCCCCGCCGTCTCGCGGGGCTAGCGGCGGTAGTTGATGACCCGAAATGTCTCGACGTACGGCAGGCCGAACACCCGGCCGGCGTCGCGGAGCCGGGCCCGCAGGAACGACTCGATGTCGCGATCGCCGGTCTGGCTCTTGTGACAGCGCAACGCCGCGATCTTGCGATCCAGCGTTGCCGTGACGTCGACCGCCACCGGCTTGATGGCCGGACCCATCAGCCAGGCCTGCTCGAGCTCCCGCCACGGCGGGAACCCCTCGTCGATCAGCTCGGGGAAGATCGACGCGGTCGTCCCGCCGGTCATCGTCACGTCGAGCGTCGCCTGTCCGACCACCCGATGGTCCGGGTGGTTGACGAACATGTCGGTCGGCAGCGGGTCCGGTGTCATAGTGATGAGCCGATGTGGTCGGTGCCGCCGGAACTCCCGCGAGATGGCACGCCGCAGGTCGAGCGAGTCGACCACCTCCGAGTCCATCCAGCGCAGGAACGTCACGTCCGCGACGCCGACCTCGGCGGCGGCGGCTCGCTGCTCTGCCTCTCGCAGTTCGCCGTACTCCTGAGGGTCCATGGCCGACTCCCAGCCGCCCTTCTGGCCGCTGGTCACTACGACGTACCGGACATCCCACCCCTCGTCGACCCAGCGGGCGACGGTCCCTGCCGCGCCGAAGTCGATGTCGTCGGGATGGGCGGAGACGCACAGGCAGCGGCGGTCGGGCACCGGCCGAACCTATCCGCGCCGACGGCGGGTACGCCGATCGAGGTCGCGCCGGACCACGACCGCAACGTTGCGACCGCTGGCACCCCACACCCCGCCCCCGGGGTGGGTCGACGCGCCGCACAGGTAGACCCCCGGGTACGGAGCCCGATAGCCGGACCAGCGGGGGAGCGGTCGCAGCGCGAACAACTCGTCAAGGCCCGGATCGACGTGCATGACGTTGCCGTGCACCAGGCCGAGCTCCCGCTCCAGGTCCTGAGGCGTCTGCAGCAGCCGCTCGAGCACCGTGGCGGAGGTGCCAGGCGCCCAGCGGTCGAGGCAGCCGAGCAGGTCGTCGGCCACCCGCTCGCGACGGTCGTTCCAGGTCCCGGTCGCGAGCCGGTAGGGATGCCACTGCGCCCACACCGTCACGACGTGCTGCCCCGCCGGTGCGAGCGTGCCGTCGGTGGCCGTCGGTGTCATCACGACCATCGGGGGGTCGGCCGCCGGCTCGCCGCGCAGCAGGTCGGCGTAGGCCGCGCGGGTCTGCTCCGGCGAGCGGACCAGCAGCTGCATGGCCGTGTGGACTCCCGGGACCTCCACGGGGTACGCCGGAAGTGCGGTCGTCAGCAGCCGCAGTGCCACCCCGACCCCGCTGCCGGCTCGGATGCGGGTTGCCGCCGCGGTGTCGCCGAGCAGGCCGGCGGTGAGGGTGGCGTGACACGCCGCGATGACGGCACCAGCCGTGACCTGCTCGCCGGACGCCGTAGTGACGGTGGCTCCGGAGGCACCCGGCGTGATCGCGGTCACGGCATCGCCGAGCCGCACCGTCCCGCCATCGGAGCGCAGCCGGGCCAGCAACGCCTCGCTGAGCCGCCCGCTGCCTCCTCTCGGCCGGCCGGCGGCGCGCAGGTGCAGCAAGGCCACGGTGCCGGCCATCGGCGCTGTACCCGGCTCATGCGGTGGTGGTCCGGACTGTGCCGCCCACCACCCGATCGCCGCCTGCAGCCGGGGGTCCGTGAACGTCTCGGCGAGGACCGCCTCGGCCGGTCGCAGGAACGCGTGGGCGGTGTCGCCCCAGCTACGCGGTCGACCCATGAACAGCGGTCGCATCGCGCGCCCGACCTTGGTGGCGGTCGGCGGTGCCCCTGCCGCGTCGAGGTACGCCAGCATCCGCGGCGTCCACTCCTCGACGAACCGCTGATAGGCGTCCGCATCCCGGGCGCCGCAGCCGGCCTCGATCGAGGCGCAGGTCTGGTCCAGGTCGCGCGCGAAGCGGAGCGGGCCGGTCGCGTCGGGAACCACCCCCCAGGGCTCGACGTCGTCGTACACCAGGCCGAACTGGTCGAGCGAGAGGTCTTCGACGATGCCGGTGTGACGCACCATCACGTGGATGCTTGAGCCGCGATCCACCCGGACACCAGGCCAGCGCTCGACGGTCGAGACCGCGCCGCCCGCGACGGTGTCCCGCTCGATCACCTCGACGTCGAGGCCGGCCCGGGCCAGGTAGCAGGCGGCGATGAGGCCGTTGTGGCCGGCGCCCACGATCACGACATCGCGCCGGCGGGGGCTCACCGGTCGACGCCCATCACCGCGTACGCCTCGTTGCTGCCCGGGAAGTAGAAGTCGCGGAGCAGGTCGACGAAGCCCTCGGACCGGTAGAGCCGCCGGGCCGGCGTCTCGAGATCGGGCGTCGACAACGTGATGTGGTCGGCGTCGGCGCGGCTCATGACATCGCGGAGGATCAGCCGGCCGGTGCCGTGCGCCTGGTACGCCGGGAGGACGTGGAGCTCGGCGAGCTCGAACCCGTTGTCCAGCCACCGCCGGGTCTGCTCCGGCCCGAGCCGCCGGGCGACGGTGTCGTGCCACCACTGGCCGGCCCGACCCTGGTAGCCATAACCGAAGCCGATGAGCGCCGGCCGGGCCACCGCTCCGGGCCCCTCGTCGCCGGGCGGATCGGCGTACGCCGCGGTTGCTTCGAAGCCCGGATACCCCAGGTGCAGCCCGATGACCTCGCGGCGCTGTACGACGACCTCGGGAGAACGGCGCATCGCCTCGCCGTACACCTGTGCAGCGGCGGCGGCGAGCGGCCGGAAACCCTCGGCGTCCAGCGGCAACAGGCTGACGCGACTCATCCGTCCCGCGCGACGTCGGCCGACGTCCCGCCGGTGAGCCGGACCAGCTCGTCGTAGGTCGTCGGGAAGACCGAGTGCGGTGTCCCGGCAGCAGCCCACAGCACGTCGTACGACGCGAGATGGCGGTCCACCACGGTGGTCAGCGGCGCCGGATGGCCGACCGGGGCAACGCCGCCGATCGGGAAGCCGGTCGCGGCGCGGACCAGGTCCACATCTGCTCTCGTCACCGTTGCCGCGTCGAGGGTGGCCGCGATCTTCGCGGTGTCCACCTGGTGGTCGCCGCTGGCCAGCACCAGGACCGGGGCACCGTCGGCGGCGAAGACCAAGGACTTCACGATGGCGCCGACCGCGACGCCGACCGCCGTCGCCGCCTCAGCCGCGGTGCGGGCGGAGTCACTGAGCTCGCGGACGGTTCCTTCGGCACCCGCCTGCTGCAGGGCGGCAGCCACTCGCGCGGTGTTGGCATGCACGGTTGCGGACGTTACTTCACCGTTTGGACCGATGATCTGTCGCACCCATGGCCCATTGGTGGTGCCGTAGCCCCACCAATGGGCCATGCGTGCAGAGGGGGTCTTGACGGCGGCGGGAATCGAACATATGTTCGAGACATCGCGGGTCGGGTCCGATGTGGGGAAGCGTCGGGTCCGACTCGCGGGCCGCCTTCCCCCGGCACACCCAGCTGCTTTTCCAGGTGCACCAGCCGAGGGAGACAGCATGCGCGCATTCCTAGCTCGACGTCACGCCGACCCCGTCGAGGTGGTACGCCGCGACTCGGTACCCGCTCAGTTCCTCTGGCACGGCCGGCTCTACGTCGTCAGGGAGGTGCTCGACCACTGGCTGCTGACCGGGGCCTGGTGGCAGACCGCCGCGCTCACCCGGCTGACCAGCGGCGAGTCGTCGAACGGCGACGAGCCGACCGGGGGTCTCGATGACGAGCGGGAGTTCTGGCGGGTCGAGGCGGCGCCGGGGCGGCACGGGGCCCGCGCTGTCGTGGAGCTCTGCCACGTGCTCGCCTCGGGCAGCTGGACCGTCACCGCGGTCCTCGACTAAGAGGGGGTCCCCATGAGCGCCGCAACGATGGCCCGGCCGGGCCGAGCGATGTCCCCGTCGGCGGTGCGGCTGCTGGTGGCGGCCCGAGCCGCGCTGGCAGAGGCGGTAGCCGCGTCGGACTCCGGCGAGCGGTACGCCGCTGCCCACCTCGCCGCCCTGCGGGGCGCTGCGGTCGTTCTTGCCGACCGGACCCGGCCGGCCGATCCTCGGATCCGGCGACCGACCAGCGCCTGGGCACTGCTCACCGGCGTCGCTCCCGAGCTGGGGGAGTGGGCGGCCTACTTCGCGTCCGGTGCCACGAAGCGGGCGGCCGCGGAGGCGGGGATCCGCAGCGCGGTCACCGCCCGGGAAGCCGACGACCTGGTGCGGGACACGACGATCTTCCTGCAGCTGGTCGAGACGACACTCGGCGTGCTGCCCGGCACCGTCTCGCGCGCCGGCTGACCGGCCCGAGCCGCTGCGGTGCCCGACCCCTTCGTCCATCTCCACGTCGCGTCGGGCTACTCGCTGCGCCACGGGGCGTCCACCCCGACGTCGCTCGTGACCCGGGCGGCCGACCACGGGATGGATGCGCTGGCGCTCACCGATCGCGACGGCACCTATGGTGCGGTCAAGTTCGTCCTCGCCTGCGCCGCGGCCGGGATCCGGCCGGTGCTCGGTGTCGACCTCGCGATCCGGCCGACTGACCTCGACCCCGACCGACCGGTGGCACGGCCGGCGGCGGCTCGCCGTACCCCGGCACGCGGCGGGTCCGAGATCGATCCCCGGCTGCCCCGCGTCGTCCTGCTGGCCACCGACGGTCGCGGCTGGGCGTCACTGTGTCGGCTCGTCAGTGCGACCCATCTCGCCGGTGAGCGCGGCCAGCCGGTCACCACCCTCGATCTGATCGCCGAGCACGCCGCCGGCCTCGCGGTCCTGCTCGGACCGGGCAGCGAGGTCGGTCGGGCGCTTGCCCGCCGGCGCCCCGACCTCGCCCGACTCGCCCTCGACCGATGGCGCGGGGCGCTGCAGGCCGCGACCGGCGAGCAGCCCGACGTCACGCTCGAGGTGGTCTGCCATCGCGGTCCCGGTGATGTGGTGCGGGCCGCCCGGATGCTGGGATTCGCCGCCGACGTCGGGATCGGCGCGGTCCTCACCAACGCGGTCCGGTGTGCCGACCGCGACGACGGGCCGACCCTCGACGTGCTCGACGCCGCCCGCCGGCTGGTGCCGCTCGACATCCGTCATGTCGACCGGGTCAACGCCGAGGCCTACCTGAAGTCCGGCAAGGAGATGGCCGAGATCGCCGAGGACGTCGCCGGGGCCGCGGCGATGGCCGGTCGGGCCGCCGCCGACCTGCTCACTGCGACCCGACGGCTGGCCGAGCGCTGTGCCCTCGACCCGCGCGACGACCTCGGGATCGGTGTCCCGCACCTGCCCGAGCTCACCGTCGCCGGCAGTGACGGTCGTCCGGCGGACATCGTGCTGCGGGATCGCTGCGAGGCCGGGTTCGGCCGGCGAGGGATGGCGGTGACCACGACCGCCCAGGGCCGGCTCGACGACGAGCTCGAGGTGATCCGCGGGTTGGGGTATCCGACCTACTTCCTCACGATCGCCGACGTCGTCGGGATGGTGAAGGACATGGGGGTGCGCTGCGCCGCGCGCGGGTCGGGCGCCGGCAGCCTCGTCACCTACCTGCTCGGCATCTCCGACATCGATCCGCTCGAACACCGGCTGCTCATGGAGCGCTTCCTGTCGCCGTTGCGCCAGCAGCTGCCCGACATCGACCTCGACGTCGAGTCGGCCCGGCGGCTCGAGGTGTACGAGCAGATCCTCACCAGCTACGGCGGTGAACGCTGCGCCTGCGTCGTCGATGATGGACACCTACCGAGCCCGGCACGCGATCCGTGACGTCGGCGCCGCGCTCGGGCTGCCGGCCGGCGAGATCGACGCGCTGGCCAAGGCGTTCCCTCACATCCGGGCCAGCCAGGTGCGAGCCGCGTTGCGTGACCTGCCGGAGCTGCGAGCCAGCGGGCTGGTCCGGGGCGAAGCGGCGCCCGGGTCGACCTGATGCTGCGGCTCGTCGAGCGGCTCGACGGGCTGCCCCGCCACATCGCGCTGCATCCCTGCGGCGTCCTGCTCTCCGACCACGACCCTGCTCGACCGGACCCCGGTGGAGGCGAGCTGGCAGGGGTTCCCGATGAGCCAGTTCGACAAGGACGACGTCGAAGAGCTGGGGCTGCTCAAGCTCGACGTGCTCGGGATCCGGATGCAGTCCGCGATCGCCCACGCCGTCGAGGAGGTCCGCCGGGTCGACGGCGAGGACGTCGACATCGACGGGGTACGCCGAGACGACCCGGCAACCTTCGACCTGGTCCGGTCCACCCGCACCCTCGGCTGCTTCCAGATCGAGTCACCGGGCCAGCGGGAGCTGGTCGGGAAGTTCGCGCCGGAGACCTTCGGCGACCTCATCATCGACATCTCGCTGTTCCGTCCGGGCCCGGTGAAAAGCGACATGATCCGGCCGTTCCTGGAGGCGCGGCAGGGCTGGCGCGCGCCGCGTCGTACCTGCACCCTGACCTGCACGACACCCTCGAGCAGACCTGCGGCGTCGTCGTCTTCCACGAGCAGGTGCTGCGAGATCGTGTCCACGTGCTGACCGGCGTGCACGCTCGCCGAGGCCGACGAGGCGCGCCGCGCACTCGGCGACCCCGCGGCGCATCCCGACATCCAGGCCTGGTTCATCCCGACTGCGCTGCGCAGCGGCTACGACCTCGACACCGTGGAACGGGTCTGGGAGGTGCTGAAAGCGTTCGGATCATTCGGTTTCTGCAAGGCGCACGCGGCGGCGTTCGCGCTGCCGACCTACCAGTCGGCGTGGCTGAAGGCGCATCACTGCGCGGCGTTCCTTGCCGGCGTCCTCACCCACGACCCCGGGATGTACCCGAAGCGGTTGATCCTCGACGACGCCCGGCAGTTCGGCATCTCGATCCTGCCGCTCGACGTCAACGTCTGCGACGGGCGTTACCGCATCGAGCGGCTGGCTCACCTCGACGAGCCACCGCCCGCGATCCTCGGCGCGCCACCCGAGCCGACGTTGCCGCCGGGTCCGCGATACGGCATCCGGCTCTCGCTGGCCGACGTGAAGGGCATCAACGACAGCGAGATCGCCCGGATCGTCGGCGGCCGGCCGTACGGCTCGCTGTCGGACTTCTGGCACCGGGCGTCGGTCTCGCGGCCGATCGTGGAGCGACTGGTGCTCGCCGGCGGGTTCGACGCGATCTACGGGATCGGCGCGACGATCCCGGTTCGCCGCCGCGGCCAGGTGGGCCGCCGCGACCTGCTGCTGCAGGTGGCCGAGCTCGACAGCTACTCCCGGGCGATCGGCCGCGGCCGTACGTCACGTCCGAACCGCACGTTGTCAGCAGCACAGCGGGCCAGAGCCCTACCTGGTGCTGACACGTCGAGCGGCGGGGGAGTGCGGGAGCGGGCGGCCCGGCAGTCGCAGGCGGCGGCCGCGGTCGACAGCCGGTCGAGGTGCAGCTCGCGCTCGACCTTGGCGATGCGCCGGTCGACCCGCTGGTCGGCGGCTCGACCCACGGCCTGCCGGAGCTGACCGCCGCCGAGCAGGTCCGCGCCGAGCTCGAGGTGCTGGGCCTCGACGCGAGCCGCCACGTGCTGAGCTGCTACGAGCCGTTCCTCGCGACCTTGCCACTGACCCGGGCCCGCGATCTGCTCAGTCGTCGTACTCACTCGCAGGTGCTCGTGGCCGGGGTGAAGGTCGCGACCCAGACACCGCCGATCCGCTCCGGGCGCCGGGTGGTGTTCGTCACGCTCGACGACGCCACCGGCCCGTTGGATGCGACCTTCTTCGACACCGCGCAGGCGGGGTACGCCGCGACGCTGTTCCACTCCTGGCTGCTGGTGATCCGAGGCACGATGCGGCGGACCGGTCCCCGCGGGATCTCGATCAACGCAGCAGCTTGCTGGGACCTCACCGTGCTGCACCAGGCCTGGGAGCAGGACGGTCCGGGCGCTGTCGAGGAGCTGCTGAACCGACGCCCGCCCGGGATGGCGGTGGCCAGTGACCAGGCGGTGGCCGGGGCGGCAGGCAGCCGTTCGACCCGTCCGGTGGTGACCCGCCCGCCGCGATCACCGGTCGGGACGCCGACGGTGTTCCCGACCGGGTTCGAGCAGTCGCCGTACGCCGATATCCGCCCGGCCGGCCAGGAGCCGGGCCGGCCGCCGCGCAAGCTCTGGCACTCCAGCCCGGGCAGCTCGGGTGCCTGATGTCGTCCCGGATGAGGTGTCCGCCAACCAGGCGAAATGTCGGGTTTCACTGCGAATCGGCTCAATCGGCTGGCATCCTCGGTCGATATCGCATCGGAGTCCGTGACCCCCGACCCCCGAAGGATGTTCATGCGTCACGCCCCGAACCGGCGGCATCGATCCCTTTCTCTGCTCGCGCTACCGGCGATCGCCGGCACCCTGGCCGGCCTCGTCGTCGTCGCTCCGAGTGCCGTCGCTGCCCCGCCGACCCCGCACGAGAAGGCGGCCATCGAGGCGCTGGCGCCCTACCAGCCGCAGTTCTTCTGCCGCTCGACCGTCGAGCCGGGGGTGAAGGCGTTCGAGAAGATGGTGCTGAAGGCCTACCCGAAGACCGGGTCGGACGGCGACATGCGCGGCTGCGACGTCGGGGACACCTCCGAGCACAAGGACGGCCGGGCCTGGGACTGGCGCGCCGACCACCGCAGCAAGAGCGGCCGCAAGGCCGGCAAGGCAATGCTCCACTGGCTGTTCGCGACCGATGCGTACGGCAACAAGGATGCGATGCTGCGTCGGCTCGGGATCATGTACATCATCTGGAACAAGCGGATCTGGGGCACCTGGTCGCAGTCGTGGCAGCCCTACGCCTGCTCCGGCGTGACGCTGTGCCACGTCAACCACATGCACTTCTCCTTCGACTGGGCCGGCGCCGAGAAGAAGACGTCGTACTGGGCCCCCCACAAGGTCGCTGGCGACGTCGAGCCGCCGTTGCCGGTCCTCAAGCACGGCCACCGGACCCTCAAGATCAAGGCCGCCTCCGGCACCACCAACGCGATGTGGCTGATCAAGGGCAGCGCCCGGTACGTCGTCAAGGCGACCGGCGTCTGGCACTCCAGCCACAGCTCGAAGGCGCGCGCCGACGCGGTCTGCAAGCGGACCGCGCACGGCTGGGTGCCGTCCAGCGGCTCGGTCGGGCAGGCGTCGATCTCCGGCGACCAGTTCGGCAGCTGGGGCCAGCAGTGGGCGCCGACCCACAACAACGGTCGCGGCTGCAACGTCGTCAACCACACCTACCGGCTGGTGATCAGCCTGCCGCACACCTCCACGGTCGTGGGACAGCTGGCGGACGGCTCGCGCGGCAACGACTCCGGCGCGGTGAAGCTCACCGTCACCCGCCGCTAGCTCGGCCGGGACCGGCTTCGGATAGCGGCCCGTTGGTGTCGGCCGCGGGCCCTAGGCTGACGCGCATGGCCGACCGAGGACGATCCCGTGCCTCGGTCCGGACCGCGGTGGTCTGGGACGTGCTGCTCGAGGCACTGGCGTCCCGGGCAGCCGACACCGATCTGTTGGCCGTGCTCGACCTCGGCGGGGGGACCGGCGGGTTCGCCGTCCCGCTCGCCGAGCTCGGGCACAGCGTCACCGTTGTCGACCCCAGCCCCGACTCGCTGGCTGCGTTGGAGCGGCGCGCGGCCGAGACCGGTACCGACCACCTGGTGCACGGAGTCCAGGGCGATGCCACCGACGTGGTCGAGCTGATCGGTGCCGCCAGCGTCGACCTGGTGCTCTGCCACAGCGTGCTCGAGGTCGTCGACGACCCCAGCGACGCGCTCGCCGCGGTCGCCGCCGTGCTGCGCCCCGGTGGCCTGGTGAGCCTGCTCGCCGCCAACCGGGTGGCCGCGGTCGTGGCTCGCGTCGCTGCCGGCCGGTTGAGCCAGGCCCGCCACCTGCTCGCCGATCCGCAGGGCTCGGCCGGAGACGGCGACTCGTTGGCCCGGCGGTTCACCCTTCCGCAGCTTCACGGCCTGCTCGCCGAAGCCGACCTCGGTGTCCGCAGCTCGCACGGGATCCGGATCTTCGCCGACGCGGCGCCGGCGGCGCTGCTCGACGTCGACCCGCAGGCGGTCGCCGACCTGGTGGCGCTCGAGCGGGCGGCTGCCGACGACCCGTCGTACATCGCGGTCGCGACCCAGCTGCACGTCCTCGCCGAGCGCCGCTGAACGGCCGGTCGTGAGCCGTCGGCAGTTGCAACGGGTCGTCACCCAGCGGGAGCGGCCCGGCGACGACGCGGGCTGCACGATCCTGCACGTCGACATGGACGCCTTCTATGCCAGCGTCGAGCTGCGACGCCGTCCGGAGCTACACGGGCTGCCGGTGGTCGTCGGCGGTCTCGGCTCCCGTTCGGTGGTGCTGGCGGCGACGTACGAGGCACGGGAGTTCGGCGTACACAGCGCGATGCCGATGATGCGGGCCCGGCGGCTGTGCCCGGCAAGCCGTGATCGTCCCGCCGGATCCACCTGCCTACGCCGAGGCCTCGCGCGGCGTCATGGAGGTCTTCGCCTCGATCACCCCCCTCGTCGAGCCGTTGTCCCTGGACGAGGCGTTCCTCGACGTCGCCGGATCGGTACGCCGGCTGGGCAGCCCGCGCCAGATCGGCGAACTGATCCGGTCGAGGGTCGCCGACGAGCAACGGCTGCCGTGCTCGGTCGGGGTGGCCAGTAGCAAGTTCGTGGCGAAGCTGTCTTCGGGCATGGCCAAGCCCGACGGATTGCTCGTCGTCCCCCGTGACGAGGTGATCGGGTTCCTGCACCCGCTGCCGGTCGGCGCGCTGTGGGGTGTCGGCGAGAAGACCGAGGAGGCACTGGCCCGGCTCGGGCTGCGCACCATCGGCGACATCGCGAACACCGCCGAGTCGACGCTGGTGCGGGCGCTCGGCGCCGCCGCCGGTTCCCACCTGTACGCCCTGGCCTGGGGCCGCGACGAGCGCAGCGTCATCCCCGAGGAGCCGGACCGCAGCATCGGGGCGGAGGAGACCTTCGCTCGCGACATCGACGACCCCGCGATCGTGCTCCGGGAGCTGCTGCGTCTCTCCGAGCGGACCGCTGCCCGGCTGCGGGCCGCCGAGCTGGTGGGGCGGACCGTCAGCATCAAGGTGCGGTTCGCCGACTTCACGACCATCACCCGCTCCCGCACGCTGCGGGATCCGACCGACGTCGCCCGGGTGGTCTACGACACCGCCCGAGGCCTCTACGACGCCCTGGGGCTGCAACGTGCCCGGCTCCGGCTGGTCGGCGTCAGGGTCGAGGGACTCACCGAGGCAGGCAGCACGCCGCGGCAGCTGGCGCTGGGCGGTGCGGACGAGGAATGGCGGGCTGCGGAGCGGGCGAGCGACCGCGCGGCGGCCCGGTTCGGGACCGGAGCGGTGCGACCAGCGGCGCTGGTCGATCCCCAGCACAGCGACCCGGCTTGACTCCCGCGTCCACTATGCCGAAGACGGGGTGGCAGAACCCTTCCCCTCGACCGTATCCTCAAAGCAGCGCCACTGCGGGTGGCGGGTTTGTCCAAGGAGGCATTCGTGCCGCTCTCTGAGCACGAGCAGCGTCTGCTCGAGCAGATCGAGCAGGCGTTGTATGCCGAGGACCCCAAGTTCGCCAGCATCTACCGCAGCAACGACCTGCGCAGCCACCAGCGTCGCCGGATCATCCGGGCAGCCGCCGTTCTCGTCGTCGGGCTCGGTCTGCTGCTCGCCGGCGTCATCACCAAGCTCGTAGTGGTCGGGGTGGCCGGGTTCATCATCATGCTGGCGGCGGTCACCTTCGCGGTGGCGTCCTGGCAACGCATGGTGGCGCCGAACCGCCCGGCCGCGGCCGCCCCCAGCGGGCGGTTCCGCCGGCGCGGCCGGGCTGGCCGGACGACGGCCACTGTCACCGCCCCACGCCGATCCGTTGTGCAGCGCCTCGAGGAGCGGTGGCAGCGCCGGCAGGACGAGCGCTGAGCCCGACCCGCTAGGCCCGACCAGGCGCTAGGCCTCGCCCGACGTCCGGGGATGCGTGCCGCGGTGCGGTCGCTTCCGCCAGAACCGGCCCGGCCAGCCATCGAGGCCGTTGAGGGCATCGGCGGTCCGCCACACCAGCGGTCGCAGCGCGAGCAGCAACGAGCGGGGGAACAGCCGGAACCGCAGCTGCTGCACCAGTGGGAGCCGGTCGCGCAGCCCCCTGGCGACGGTGTCCACATCGGCCCACAAGGTCGGCCCGGCGGGCACCGGGGTGGGGGCGTACCGGGACGACTCCTCGGCGGATGCCACCCGGGTCAGCGCTTCGGTGGCCGCACGATTGCCGGACACTGCTCGGGCCACCCGGGCGGCCACCTGCCGCGGCGATCGGCCGTCGTCCCAGGGTGCGTGGAGGTCGAGGGACACCGCTCGCAGCTCGGCCCAGGCCGCCTGTGCCGCCAAGGCCGGGTCGTTCATCCGGTGCCGGCGGCGGCGGCGGCCCACCATCCGGATCGGCCAGGGGGCAACCAGGATCGCGACGACGAGCAGGAGCACGAATGGCCACAACGGCCCCGACTGGCCACCGCGGTCGGCATTCGCGGTCGTGTTGCCGCCGGGACTTGTCGCGCCCCGCCGTCCGGCCGCGCCGAGCGGCTTGGTGTTCTGCAGCGGGTTGCTCCGCGGACCATCCGAGCCAGACCCGGAGTTCTTCGACACCTTGCTCGCCGCACCCTGGGCGTACGCAGGGGTCACTGCCTGACCGTCGGCGCGCGGGGTTGGTTCGAAGGGCACCCAACCCACGCCCTGGAACCACAGCTCGGGCCAGGCGTGCGCATCGGCGCTGGTGACCGACCAGCTGCCGTTCGGCTGCAGCGTGCCTCGGGTGAATCCGACGGCGACCCGGGAGGGGATGCCCACGATCCGGGCCATCACCGCCATGGCGGTGGAGAACTGCTGGCAGAAGCCTCGGCGTGTGCTCAGCAGGAAATCGGCCAGCCCGTTGGCGCTGGTGTCCGCCGGGATCGTGGTGTCGTAGACGAACCGGTGGCCCTCCGCCAGGAAGTCCTGGATCGCAATGGCCGCGGCGTACGGCGTCCTGGCCTGCCTGGTGACCTGGTGGGTCAGCGCTTTGACGGCGGGCGAGAGGTTGGACGGCACGGTCATGTCCGGCGCTAGAGCGGCGGCGGGCGCACCCGCCGCAGCCAACTCGGTGGCGCTGGGATCGACCGGGACCGACATCGTCGTGTACTGCAGCCCGCTGGTGGAGTTGCTCGCCGAGAAGATGGTTCCCGATGCCTTGTCATACAGCCAGTTGGAGTTGGGCAGGTGAACCGTCGCGACCTGCGACTCGACCGGGAGCCAGTGCACCCCCAGCGTCTTGGAGATGGTGACGGTGGTCGTCTGGGCCGGGTTCGCGGTGGTCGCGAGTGGAGGTGTCACGCCCGGCACCGGCCCATCGACCTTGGCATCCGACGACGCCACCAGCGTCGACGCGGAAAAGCTGTCCCCGGAGAAGTTGGCTAAAGACGTCAGCCGCAGATAGCCGGGGTCGGCGGCCGACGAGCGGTAGGTGAGCAGCGGCCGGGCGGTCCGCTCTTGTAGGTCGCTCGCGATCGACACGATCGGGTTCACCGTGACGATGTCGCCGCCGCCGCCACCGTGACCGCCACTGCGGTGCCCGATCCCGGTATGGAGGCCGGGGAGGATCAGCGGCACGATCACGCCGAGGCCGATGGCAGCGCCACCGATCCGTCGACCCAGCGCGGTGGCGGTGTCCGAGGGCGACGGGTCGGACCCGATGTCGGTCCAGAGGCCCCGCCGACGCTGGGTCACGCCCGCACTCACGCTGGTGCCCCAGCGCGTCACCCGCTCCCGGCTGTCCACGAACAGCAGCCACAGGAATCCGGCGGCGGCCACGATGAACGAGATGACCCCGGCGCCGTGCCGGCCGACTCCGGCGCAGGTGGCGAACAAACCGAGCAGCGGGAGGCCGGCCAGCGCCACCCGCCGAAGCTGGACGACCATCAGGTCGACGACCAGTGCCACGGCGGCCACGCCCAGCACCGCCAGCAGGACGACGCCGTGGTGCGAAGGGACCGGGGTCGCCAGCCGGTGGACGTCGTTGATTCCGTTGCGGGTCACGACCCGCAACGCGCGAAACGCGCGCGGCCCGGGAAACACCCCGTCCACCGCGACGGATCGGGCGTCCAGGAAGGTGATCCACAGCAGGATCACCACACCGGCGGCAATGGGCTGCAGCACGGCCGGCAGTCGGGCCGCGCGCGCAGCCGCGGTCGTGCCCATCACGAGCACGATGCTTCCCAGCACCGGTCCCAGCCAGGCCCATCCGGCGAAGACCGTGTGCAAGGACAACGCGGTGGCCGCGGTCGCGACCGCACCCGCCGCGGCGAGACGGAGCTGCGCGCTCATCGCCGGTTCCCGCCAGGCGCGGGACGCCAGGCGCCGGTGGTCGCGCCCACGACGGTCCGGGAGGCCGTCGCCGCGATCCGCATGCCGGCCTCCGACCACAGGTCCACCAGCGCATCCCCCCGGCGTACCTCCATCACTCGCCAACCGGCGGCGAGCAGCATGTCTCGAGCCTCGCTCGACGAGGACGGGGAGATGTCCGCCGGCGGGGCCGAGGAGACCCAGGACGGGGTGTCGAGGATGAGGGCGACACCCACCGCGGAGTTGCTCGCCCGCAGCCGGGTGAGCAGCTCGGCATCCTCGAGGCCGACGAGTCCGAGGATTGCGACCACGAGGCCCTCACCACCCTGTCGGCGGATCGCGGACGTCGCGACGCCGAGGTCCACCGCGCGCGACGGCTGGATCACCGCGAGCTCGTCGACAACGGTGTTGGTGTAGCCCAGGACCGAGTGTCCGGCTGATGACATCTCGGCACCGCTGTCGGTGACGAGCCGCAGCGTGAAGCCGGACCGGGCCAGATGGACCGAGATCGACGCCGCGGCCGACACGGCCCACTCGAACGACGAGCCGGCACCATCGCCCCGGTGCACGCTGGCTCGCGTGTCGAGCAGCACTGCGCCGCGACTCTGCCAGGGTTGTTCCTCCCGTCGTACCGCGAGCTCGCCGCGTCGGGCCGTGGTGCGCCAGTGAATCCGGCGCAGGTCGTCGCCGTGGCGGTACTCGCGGGTGGCGGTGTCGTCCTCGCCGGCGGTAGCGACCGAACGCGCGGTGCTCAGACCCGCGCCCGCCCATTCCCCGGTCAGGCGGACGCTGGGCAGCGGCACGACAGCGGGGGTCACCACCAGCGTGTCGACCGAGGTGAACGAACGAGGCAGCTCGCACATCCCAAACGGGTCCATCAACCGGACGGTCAGCGGCCCGATCGCGTACCGGCCCCTGACTTCACCGGACACCGGGTAGCTGATCTCCACCGGCAGTTTCGGCCGTAACCGGTCCATCACGATCCTCGGCCGTCCACCGAGCAGGTACGGGACCGTGTCCTCCACGAGCAGCAGGCCGGTGGGCAGCCGCGAGATGTTCTCGAGCCGGAGCACCACCTGGGCGCGCTCGCCGGAGCTGACCCGGGCCGGTTCCAGTCTCCGGTGGAAGCGCAGCTGCAGCCGGGTTCGCGCCGCCAGCGCGGCTGCTACCAGCGGCAGCGCGATGAGCAGGGTAGCGACCCGCAGCAGGTCGCGCTCATGTAGCGCCAGGCCGCTGATCGCGGTGGCGACTCCGGCCGCGAGCACGCAGCGGCCTCGCACCGTGAGGGTCCCCAGCGCGCCGCGCATCAGGCCGGGCGGCGAGCCGCCGACGCAGGTACCGGCACGTCGGCGAGGACGGACTCCACGACCGAGGTCGCGGACCGCCGGCCGATCTGAGCTTCGGCCGAGAGCAGCAGTCGGTGGGCGAGCACGGGGACGGCCAGGGCGTGCAGATCGTCCGGGGTGACGTAGTCGCGCTCGTCGAGTGCGGCCGCGGCGCGGCCGGTCCGCAACAGCTGCAGGGTCGCGCGGGGCGACGCACCTAGTCGCAGGTCGGGATGGCGGCGGGTCGCAGTCACGAGGTCCACCGCATAACGGCGGACGCTGTCGGCGACGTGGACCGTCCGGACCGCCGAGACCAGCTTCGCGACCTCGAGGTCGTCGCTGACGGGGTCGAGCTCTTCGAGCGGTGAGCCGGCGCCGTGGGTGTCGAGGATGCTGAGCTCCGCCGCCGGTGACGGGTAGCCCAGCGCGAGGCGGGCGGTGAAGCGGTCGCGCTGTGCCTCGGGCAGCGGATAGGTGCCCTCCATCTCCACCGGGTTCTGCGTGGCGATCACCATGAACGGCGCATCGAGGATGTAGGTCACCCCGTCGACCGTGACCTGGCGCTCTTCCATGCACTCCAGCAGGGCGGACTGGGTCTTCGGCGAGGCGCGGTTGATCTCGTCACCCACGACGATGTTCGCGAAGATGGCGCCGGGCTTGAACTCGAACTCGCGGCGCTCCTGGTTGTAGACCGAGACACCGGTGATGTCGCTGGGCAGCAGGTCGGGCGTGAACTGAACCCGCCGTACCGAGCAGTTGATGGACCGGGCCAGCGCCTTGGCCAGCATCGTCTTGCCGACGCCCGGGACGTCCTCGACGAGCAGGTGGCCCTCGGCGAGCAGCACCGTGACCGCGAGCCGCACCTCGTCCGGCTTGCCCTCGATGACGGTCTCGATCGCGCCCGCGATGCGGGACCCGACGGCTGCGACCTCGCGCAGGTCAGCGCCTGTCGACGGTGCCTGTGACACCGGCGGCACCTCCTCGTGGCATCGGCGCCCGGGCGTAACCGCGCCGAGCCTGTCCCAAGTCTGCCAGGTCAGCAGGCGTTCAGGCATTCGATCGAAATCACGGGTTGGCGTCGGTGTGGGTTCACCAGGGGGGCGAGATGTGGCCAAAATGGTTGACGGGGGAGTGAAGTGGAGTAGTGTGGCGCGCTGTGGGGCACAGTGTGGCGAATCTGAGCCCGTGGTGGCGTGATCTGGGTGCGAAGTGGGGAGGCGGGCCGTGTTCCTCGGCACCTACTCACCGCGGCTGGACGACAAGGGACGGTTGTTCCTCCCGGCCAAGTTCCGCGACGAGCTGGCGGGTGGCCTCGTGATCACCAAGGGCCAGGAGCGCTGCCTCTACGTGTTCCCGATGGCGGAGTTCGTCCGGGTCACCGAGCGGCTGCGCGACGCACCTGTCACCGCGAAGGGGGTGCGGGAGTACAGCCGGATCCTGTTCGCCGGCGCCCACGACGAGATCCCCGACCGGCAGGGCCGAGTCACCGTCCCCACCACGCTGCGGGACTACGCCGGCCTGAGCCGCGAGTGCGCCGTCGTCGGAGCCAACACCCGCGTGGAGATCTGGGACGCCACCGCGTGGTCGGCCTACCTGGCCGGCGCGGAGGAGTCCTTCTCCTCACTGTCCGAGGACGTGATGCCCGGCGTCCTGTAACGCATCGCCGATGTGGGGCGTGGCCCCCGCCCGCGGCACCTGACGCCCCTTCCCCGGCGGCAGGCGTGGCGGCGGGGACCAGGCGTCACATCGCAGCACCGGATCCACCCCGGCACCCGATGGCACCGACCACTGTGAGGGACCTGCAGCGACATGGATGACGACGAGGCAGCGAGGCCGATCGCTCGGCACGTGCCGGTCATGGTGGACCGGGTCCTCGAGCTGCTCGACCCGGTCGCTCGAGTGCCCGCAGCCGTCATCGTCGACGCGACCTTAGGACTCGGCGGGCATGCGGCGGCCCTGCTGGCTCGCCATCCGCAAGTGCGGTTAATCGGCATCGACCGTGACCCGGAAGCCCTCGCCCGCGCGGCGCAGCGGCTCGCCGCACACCGCGAACGGATCACCTTGACTCACGCGGTCTATGACGCGGTGCCGCAGATCCTGGCCGACCTCGGCATCGAGCGGATCGACGGCGTGCTGTTCGACCTCGGGGTCTCGTCGCTGCAGCTCGACCAGGACGACCGCGGTTTCTCCTATGCCAGGGACACGGGTCTCGACATGAGGATGGACTCGACGTCTGGACGAACCGCAGGCGATGTGGTCAACAGCTACACGGTCGCGGAACTGAGCCGAGTGCTTCGCCAGTACGGCGAGGAGCGCTTCGCCCACCGGATCGCTCTCGCCATCGAGCGGGAGCGCCGGAGCGGCCCGATCACGTCCTCCGCCCGGTTGGCCGAGCTGGTCCGCGATGCGGTCCCGGCCGCGACTCGGCGTACCGGAGGCCATCCCGCCAAGCGGACCTTCCAGGCGTTGCGGATCGAGGTCAACGACGAGCTGGGCGCGCTCGAGCGAGCCCTGCCGGCGGCGGTGACGGCCCTGCGGGTCGGCGGCCGCGCCGTCGTCCTGGCCTACCAGTCGCTCGAGGACCGGCTGGTGAAGCGCACCTTCGCCGCTGGTGCCGCCATCACCGCACCGGCCGACATGCCGGTCGTCCCCGACAGCTCGCGACCGCAGCTGCGGCTGCTGACCCGGGGCGCCGAGACGGCCTCGCCGGCGGAGGTCGAGGACAACCCGCGTGCCGCGTCGGTACGGCTTCGCGCCGTCGAACGGATCAGGGAGGCCGCATGAGTGCCGTCGCAGGCGTAGCCGCTCCGGCACGCACCCGCCGGACGCCCGCGCCCGAGCCGACCGCCCCGGCAGCCCGGCTGACCGTCGTCCCGACTCAGCCGATGCCGGCCGGACGGCTGCCGTTCGCCGTGCTGGTGGGCGCGATCCTGATCACCGGGCTGATGGGTCTCCTGCTGGTCCACACCCTCGCCGCCCAGGAGTCGTTCCGGGTCCATGACCTGACGCAGCGCCTGGCCACCCTGCAGGACGAGGAGCAGCAGCTCGCGGTCGCTAACCAGCAGGCCAGTACGCCGACGGCGCTGCGGATCGAGGCGGAGGACCTCGGGATGCGCCCGAGCACGATCAGCGACTATCGGACCGCGAAAGACGGCCGGGTCATCGGCACCCTGACCGCCGTTCCGGTCGCCGTCCCCGCTCCGATCGTGACTCCGTCGAAGAAGGCCGGCAAGGCCCACCACCACGGCGCCGCCGGCAAGGCCGGGTCGGCGAAAACCAGCACCAAGGCCACCACGAAGTCCACGAAGGCCGCGACGTCGACCACCTCGACCGGCCACAAGGCCCACCACCACGCCGGTCACACCGGCGCGTCAGCCCACTAGACGCGGCCGGACACGGGAGGCTGGGCCCTATGTCCGTGTCTGCGCCGCCACGGCCACCGCGGGCGCGTCCCTCCGGTGGCGGCGGCGGGCGTCGGCCCCCACCTCGTCGTACCCCGCCCCGGCCGGCGCGGCGATTGCCCAACCCTCGCCGGCGGCTCGAAGCGGTCCTGATCATCGCCTTGATGGTGCTGTCGGTGATAGGTGGCCGGCTGATCCAGCTGCAGGGCCTCGATCGGTCGACCTACGCCGCGCTGGCCGAGAACCAGCGACTCAACAAGCTCACTCTCACCGCGGTCCGCGGCCCGATCCTGGACCGCGACGGGAACCCGCTGGCCGAGACCGTCGACGCCCGTGACGTGGTCGCGGACCCGACCCAGGTCGTCGGCCCGCACGCCACCGCCGAGGCGCTCGCTCCTGTCCTGCACATGGGGGTGCACCGACTCGAGGGACTGTTGACGGTCCCTGGCCAGTACTCGCTGCTGGCCCACGCCGTCAGCCCCGACGTGGGCAACGCCGTCCTCAAGCTCGACCAGCCCGGTATTGCCACCCCGGACACCAGCAAGCGGATCTACCCGGACGGCAGCCTGGCGTCGAACGTCGTCGGCCTGGTCCACAGCAGCGGTCTGGGAGCGAGTGGTCTGGAGCTGACCGACCAGAAGTTGCTGGCCGGTCGCAACGGCACCCGCGTCTTCGAGGTCGGAGTCGCGGGCGACCCGATCCCCGACGGCAAGGATGTGCTGAAGGCGCCGGTCGCCGGGACCGGGCTCAAGCTGACCCTCGACAGCGACATCCAGGACGAGGCGCAGCGAGCCATCTCGGCACAGGTCAGTGCGACCCATTCGCAGTCGGGTTCCGTCATCATCATGAATCCCAGCAACGGCCAGATCCTCGCGATGGCAACGGCTCCGGGCTTCAACGCCGACCATCCGTCGTCGACCGCGAACTACAACAACCCGGCGGTGTACGACACCTACGAGCCCGGCAGCGTCATGAAGGGCGTGACGATGTCGGCGGCGTTGCAGGAGCGCCTGGTCACGCCCACCTCGAAGTTCGTGATTCCTCCGACCTACAACGTGGCCGGTACGTCGTTCAGCGACGCCGAGACCCACGGGACGGAGCACCTGACGTTGACCGGCATCCTGGCCCAGTCGAGCAACATCGGAGCGATCAAGGTCGCCCAGAAGCTCGGCCCGCAACGGCTGATGCGCTACGTGAAGGCGTTCGGTCTCGGCCAGTCGACCGGCTCCGGCGTACCGGAGGAGAGTTCCGGCTTCCTGCTGCCGTTCTCGCAGTGGTCGGGGACGACGTTGCCGACGCTGGCCTTCGGCCAGGGCGGTATCGAGACGACTGCCCTGCAGGTCGCGAGCGTCTACTCGACGATCGCGAACAACGGCGTCAGAGTCGCGCCGACGATCCTCGAGGGCACGGTCGACCCTTCCGGCGCCGTGGTCCCCGCCAAGCCGCCGACCCGCACCCGGGTCATCTCGGCTCCAGTGGCCCGCCAGATGCGCGAGATGTTGCAGTCGGTCACGACCGAGGAAGGCACCGCACCCGAGGCGCAGATCAGCGGCTATCAGGTGGCCGGCAAGACCGGTACCGCCAACCAGGAGAACGCCGCCACTGGGACCTACACCGGCGGCGGCTTCGTGTCGTCCTTCATCGGCATGGTGCCCGCCAAGCACCCGAAACTGGTCTGCGAGGTCGTCCTCGAGAAGCCCAGGGGCAATCACTTCGGTGGCTCGGTGGCCGGCCCGGTCTTCCGCAAGGTCATGGGCTTCGCGTTGCAGAGCCTCGGGATCCCGCCCACGGGGAACCACAAGCCCACGATTCCGACGACCTGGTGATGACGGGTAGCGTGCCTGGCAATGTCTGACGCGCCGATCCGACCCGGCGTCGTGACGCCGCGCCGCCTCGACGCGTTGCCGGACCGGCTCGGAGCCGCCCGGCTCGATGGTGATCCCACCACCACCGTCACGGGCATCACTCATGACTCCCGTGAGGTGCTCCCTGGTGACCTCTACGTTGCCCGCGGCGGCGCGACGACGCACGGAATCGACCACGTGGAGCAGGCGATCGCGGCCGGAGCGGTCGCCGTCCTCACCGATGCGCCGTCCGCGACGCGGGCGACTTCCGCCGGCGCCCGGGCCGTCGTTATCGTCGACTCGCCGCGCGAGGTGATGGGAGCCGCGGCCAGCTGGGTGTACGGAGACCCGTCGGAGTCACTGTTGGTGCTCGGCATCACCGGAACCAACGGCAAGACAACCACGGCGTACCTGCTCGAGTCCGGGCTACGCGCCGCGGGCCGTCGTACCGGGCTGCTGGGGACGATCGAGACCCGGATCGACGGTGTGACCCTTCCGAGCGCGCGCACCACGCCGGAAGCGACCGACCTGCAGGCGTTGTTCGCGGTGATGGTCGAGCGGGGCGTCGACGCGGTCGCGATGGAGGTGTCCAGCCACGCCCTCGCCCTCAACCGGATTGACGGTACGACGGTCGACGTGGCCGGCTTCACGAACCTGTCCCAGGACCACCTGGATTTCCATGTGGACATGGAGGATTACTTCGCCGCGAAGGCTCGACTGTTCACGCCGTCGCTCAGCACGCAAGGCGTCGTCTGTGTCGATGACGAGTGGGGGGTGCGGCTGGCCACGACGGCCAGGATCCCAGTGACCACCACCGGTGCCGGAGCGAACGCGCAGTGGCGTCGCTGCGAGGAACAGACCGGTCCGCGCGGCGGAGCTGCTCGTCTGGTCGGTCCGGACCACACCGTGCTGGACCTGCGCACCGCGTTGACCGGACGGGTCAACCTCAGCAACGCCGCCTTGGCCGTCCTCGTCCTGGTGCGCGCTGGCCTCGAGGTCAGCTCGGTGCTGGCCGGCGTGGCGAGCCTTGCCGCGGTGCCCGGCCGGATGGAGCGAGTCGAGGCGGGGCAGCCGTTCCTTGCCGTCGTCGACTACGCGCACACGCCGGACGCGGTGGCACGGCTGCTGGCGGACGCGCGTCGGCTCGTCCCCGGGCGGGTGATTGCGGTGCTGGGCTGCGGCGGTGACCGTGACCGGGCGAAGCGGCCGCTGATGGGTGCCGCGGTGGCGACGGGCGCCGACATCGCCGTGCTCACCAACGACAATCCGCGATCGGAGGACCCGGCGGCGATCGTCGCGGAGATGATCGTGGGTGTCCCGCCCGGGATCTCACCGATCGTCGAGCTGGACCGCCGCGCGGCCATCGGCCTCGCAGTCGCGCAGGCCGGTCCTGACGACGCCGTCGTGGTGGCCGGCAAGGGCCACGAACGGGGCCAGGAGATCGGCGGGCAGGTGCTGCCCTTCGATGACCGGGCGGTGCTGCGGGAAGCCCTGATGCAGTCGGCTGGTGCCGCATGATCCCGCTGTCTGCGGCGGTGCTCGCACGCATCATGCACGGCCGGCTCGACGGGCTCGACGAATCGACCCGGCTGGCGGGCCCGGTCGTTGCCGACTCTCGTGACAGCGGCCCGGGAGCACTGTTCGTCTGCGTTGTGGGCGAGCGCACGGACGGCCACGACCACGTCCCCGATGCGATGGCACGTGGCGCCATCGCCGCGCTGGCGGCTCATCCGGTCGGTGCTCCCGCGATCGTGGTCGAGGATCCCGTGCACGCGCTAGGGTTGCTCGCGGCCGACGTTCTTCGTCGTACGCCGACCCGGGTCGTTGGGGTGACCGGCTCGTCCGGGAAGACATCCACGAAGGACCTGATCGCGGACCTGCTGGCCACCGCCGGCCCGATCGTGGCGGCCACCGGATCGATGAACACCGAGGTGGGACTGCCGCTGACGGCGCTGCGGGTCGATGCGTCGACGGCTCACCTGGTCCTCGAGTACGGCGCCCGAGGCGTCGGTCATATCGCGTACCTGTGCGGAATCGCCCGTCCCGACGTCGCCGCCGTGCTCAATGTTGGGAGCGCCCATCTCGGCGAGTTCGGCTCGCGCGAGATCGTGGCGCGGTCCAAGGGGGAGCTGGTCGAGGCGCTCCCCGCGGGCGGCACCGCGGTGCTGGTCGTCGATGATCCCCTGGTGGCACCGATGGCAAAGCGGACGAGTGCCCGCGTGCTGTCGGTCGGCTCCAGGCCGGGAGCCGACATCCGGATCTCCGACGTCAGGCTGGATGCTCTGGCCCGCCCGGAGTTCACGTTGGCGACGCCGGCCGGCTCGGTGCGGCTGCGGCTGCGGCTCTCCGGTCGGCACCACGCGCTCAACAGCGCCGTCGCCGCCGGGGTCGCGCTCAGCTGCGGAGCCGGGCTCGGCACGGTCGCGGAGACGCTCGAGCGATCGGTTCCCCGAAGCGCCCACCGGATGCACCTCGAGACCCGTGACGACGGGTTGCTGGTCGTCGATGACGCCTACAACGCCAACCCGGAGTCGATGACCTCCGCGCTGGAATCCCTGGTGCGGCTGGGCGCCGACCGCCAGGGTCGGACCTGGGCCGTGCTCGGCGAGATGCGTGAGCTGGGCGCCGACACCGAGGACCTGCATGTCGCCGTGGGACGGCGCGCGGCCGAGGCCGGCGTCGACGAGCTGGTCGTGGTCGGTGCGGCAGCCGCAGCCATCGCGACCGGCTGGGAGCAGGCTGCCCCCGGCCGGCCGTCGCGCGTGGTGGACAACCCGGCCGAGGCGAGCCGAGTCGTCGCCGGCGAGGCGCGCGAAGCCGACACGGTGCTGGTGAAGGCCTCGAACTCCCTCGAGCTGTGGCGGGTCGCAGAAGCCCTGCTGGCGGCCGATGCCGGAACGCGCGCCGGGGCCGGGTCGAGCCAGTGAGGAACGTTCTGGTCGCGGCACTCGTGTCGCTCATCTTTTCGCTGGCTGGTACCCCGATCGCCATCAGAGCGTTGCGGGCAAAGGGATATGGCCAGCTGATCCGTGACGATGGCCCGACCACGCACCACACCAAGCGGGGTACGCCGACGATGGGCGGGACGGTCATCATCGCGGCCACGCTCGCCGGCTACCTCGCCGCGCACCTGGTGTTCCTGCGGGGCGTCACGGCGTCCGGCCTGCTCGTGCTGATGCTGATGACCGGCCTGGGCCTGGTCGGGTTCATCGACGACTACATCAAGATCCGCAAGCAGCGCAGCCTCGGCCTGACCGCGGCGGCGAAGTTCGCCGGTCAGGCGGTCGTGGCCATCGCGTTCGGCGTGCTCGCCACCCACTTCCGAAATGGGCACGGACTCTCGCCCGCCTCCACCCACCTGTCGTTCACCCGTGACTACTCGCTCGACTTCACCGCGGTCGGCTTCGTCGTCTGGGCCTACCTCATGGTCACCGCCACGTCGAACGGCGTGAACCTCACCGACGGGCTCGACGGTCTCGCCGCCGGCGCGTCCTGCATGGTCTTCGGTGCCTACGTCGTCATTGCGTTCTGGCAGAACGGAAACAACTGCGCCACCGACATCGCGGGAGCGCCCTGCTACGCCGTCCGCGACCCGCTCGACATCGCCATCATCGCGGCAGCGGCGATGGGCGCATGTTTCGGCTTCCTGTGGTGGAACGCCTCGCCCGCCCGAATCTTCATGGGGGACACCGGCTCGCTGGGCCTCGGTGGCCTGCTCGCCGGCATCGCGATGACGACCCGCACCGAGCTGCTGCTCGTCGTACTCGGTGGGTTGTTCGTCATCGAGACGTTGTCCGTGATCATCCAGGTCTCGGTATTCAAGGCAACCCGAAGACGGGTGTTCAACATGGCGCCGTTCCATCATCACTTCGAGCTGGCCGGGTGGGACGAGAACACCGTCATCGTGCGGTTCTGGATCATCGCCGGCCTCGCGGTGGCCTTCGGGCTGGGCGTCTTCTACGCGGCCTTCCTGTCACAGACATGACGTCGGAGTACGACGGCCGACGGGTCGTGGTCGCTGGTCTCGGTGTGACCGGCCTTGCGGTGGCCGGTGTTCTCCTTGACCGAGGCGCGCTGGTCACCGTCGTGTCGGACCGTGACGGCGAACGTGAGCAGAAGGCTGCCGGCGTGCTGCGCGAACGCGGCGCGCAGGTCCGGCTCGGCGACGCGCTGACACCGGTTCCGGCCGACCTCGTCGTCGCCTCACCGGGTTTTCGACCCGACCAGCCGCTGGTCTCGGCGGCCGCTGCAGCCGGGATCGACGTGATCGGGGAGCCGGAGCTGGCCTGGCGGTTGCGCGGCCCGGATGCGGCACCGTGGCTCGGCATCACCGGCACCAACGGCAAGACGACGACGGTCGGCATGCTCGAGTCGATTCTCCAGGCCGCCGGTCTGCGGGCGATGGCAGCGGGCAACGTCGGGCTGCCGCTGGTCTCCGCCGTGACTGCGGAACCGGGATACGACGTGCTGGCGGTAGAGATGTCGAGCGCCCAGCTGCAGTGGTCGCCGTCGCTGCGCTTCGAGGCCGCCGCCATCCTCAACATCTCCGAGGACCATCTCGACTGGCATGACACGTTCGAGGCGTACGTCGCTGCCAAGCAGCGGATCTGGACCGCCGGCGTCGCGGTGGGCAACCTTGACGATCCGGTCGTGAGTGACCTGCTGCCTGCCGGGGGAGTCGGCTTCTCCGTCACCAGGCCCGACGCTGGCTACACCGTCGTCGGCGGCGTGCTGGTCGAGACCGCGAGCGGGCACCAGCTGCTCCGCGTGGCGGAGCTCGCGGTGGTCGGGCCGCACAACGTGTCGAACGCCCTGGCTGCCGCGGCGGTCGCCCGCGCTCATGGCGTCCCGGTCGAGGCGGTGCGGGCCGGCTTGACGGCCTTCCGGCCGGGGCGGCATCGCCAGGAGCCGGTCGCCCGCCAGGCGGGGGTCGACTGGGTCGATGACTCCAAGGCGACCAACCCGCACGCCGCCGCCGCCAGCCTCGCGGCGTATCCGTCCGTTGTGTGGATCGCCGGTGGCCTACTCAAGGGAGCCGACATCGGTCCCCTTGTCGCGGAGCACGGTCACCGGCTGCGTGCGGCGATCCTGCTCGGCAAGGATCGGCGGCTGATCGCGGCCGCCTTGGCACGACACGCGCCCGATGTCCCCGTCGTGGAGGTCGATGCATCCGACACTGGGGTGATGGACCTCGCCGTGCTCGCCGCTGCCCGGCTGGCACGTCCCGGCGACACGGTGCTGCTGGCTCCCGCCGCTGCCAGCTGGGACATGTTCCGTGACTACGCGCAGCGCGGCGACCGGTTCGCCGCCGCCGCACGCGGCTTGGGCTCGGACCCCGGAGCTCCCGCCTCGACCGGGTCCGCATGACCTCGGCCACTGTCGGCGGAGCGCGCGGGCGCCCGGCCAAGGCGCGACCCGTGATGGCACTGCTCGACCGTCCGCTGGCGTCGTACTACCTGGTGCTCGGGACGGCTGCGCTGCTGGTCGCGTTCGGCCTGATCATGGTGCTCTCGGCGTCCAGCGTCACGTCGTACGCCGACTCCGGCTCGTCGTTCACGATCGTCGAGAAGCAGGCGCTGTGGGTCGCGATCGGGTTGCCCGCCTTGTGGATCGGGATGCGGTTGCCGCCCCGCGCCTACCGCTTCCTCGGTTACCCGCTGCTACTGCTGTCCGTGGCACTGTTGCTGCTCGTCCTCGTGCCTGGCATCGGCGTGAACGTGTCCGGCGCCACCCGATGGATCGACCTCCCGGGCGGCCTGCAGATCCAGCCGTCCGAGCCGGCGAAGCTGGCGCTGGTGCTGTGGGGCGCGGATCTGTTGGCCCGCAAGGAGAAGCGACTCGGCGAGACCCGGCACCTGCTGCTTCCCCTGGTGCCGGTCGCGCTGGTCATGGCGTTGCTCGTGATGCTCCAGCCCGACATGGGGACGACGATCGTCCTGGTCGTCGTCATGCTGGCACTGCTGTTCACGGCCGGTGCTCCGCTCCGATCCTTCCTCGGGCTCGGGGTCGTGCTGGGCGGCGCGCTCACCCTGCTGGCCGTCGCCGAGCCCTACCGGCTGCAACGCCTCACGGGCTTTCGCAACCCGTGCGGACAGCACGCCCTGAGCATCGGATACCAGGCCTGCCAAGGGATCTACGCCTTGTCGTCCGGTGGCTGGTTCGGACTCGGTCTCGGCGGCAGTCGCGAGAAGTTCGGCTACCTCCCGAACCAGTACACCGACTACATCTTCGCGATCATCGGCGAGGAGCTGGGTCTGCTCGGCACCCTCGTAGTACTGGGGTTGTTCGCACTGCTCGGGTACGCCGGGCTGCGGATCGCGCAGCGCTGCTCCGATCGGTTCAGTCAGCTCGCCGCGGCGGGCGTCATCGCCTGGTTGCTCGGCCAGGCGCTGGTCAACATGGGCGCCGTCGTCGGCCTGCTTCCGATCACCGGCATCCCGCTGCCGATGGTGTCCTTCGGCGGCTCTGCCCTGGTTCCCACGTTGTTCGCCATCGGGATGCTGCTGTCCTTTGCTCGTCGCGAGCCCAGCGCGGCGCGGGCGCTTGCTGCCCGGAAGGCAGCTCGCTCGCCCCGGCTGGCCCGGTTCCGACCCTCCCGGGCCGCGAGGCGCCCGGCGTCCCAGCCTCGACCCCGCCAGCCGTCCCGAGCGACGACTGCGCCCAGGGCCAGGGCCCGCGCAGGTCGCTGAGCCGTGAACGTCCTGCTCGCCGGCGGAGGCAGCGCCGGTCACGTCTCGCCGTTGCTCGCGTTGGCTGACCGCCTGGTTGCCGACGACCCGGCCACCCGCGTCCTCGTGCTCGGTACCGCCACCGGCATCGAGGCGCGGCTGGTGCCGGCTCGCGGTTACCGGTTGTGCGAGATCCCGCGGGTGCCGCTGCCCCGGCGGATCTCCGCGGACGCGGCCCGGCTGCCCAGCGGCCTGGCGGCCGCAGTCCGCGCCGCGCGGGCAGCCATCAATGAGGTCTCGGCCGATGTCGTGGTGGGTTTCGGTGGGTACGTCGCGGCCCCTGCGTACCTAGCAGCGCGCCGCGGCCGGGTCCCGAGCGTGGTCCACGAGCAGAACAGCCGACCGGGCTTCGCCAACCGTCTCGGTGCCCGGCTCACGCCCTGGGTCGCGATCAGCTTCCCCGGCACCCGGCTGCCGCACGCGGTGCGGACCGGGCTCCCGCTGCGGCCGGAGATCTCGGGCCTCGACCGGGCCACGGCCCGCGCCGGGGCGCGCGTTGACTTCGGCCTCGACCCCGACCGCCGTACCCTCCTGGTGTTCGGCGGATCGCTGGGCGCGCAGCGCCTCAACCAGGTGATGCCGGGGCTGGCTCCTGAGCTCGCCGAGCGGGACATCCAGGTCCTGCACCTGACCGGGACTGGGAAGTCAGTCGTCCTGCCGCCGCTGCCGCCGGACGGCCCGCGTTACGTCGTCCGGGAGTACGCGGATCAGATGGAGCTGGCGTACGCCGCTGCCGACCTGGTGGTCGGTCGCGCCGGGGCGAACACCGTCAGCGAGATCACGGCGCTCGGCCTGCCCGCGGTCTACGTGCCGTTGCCGATCGGGAACGGCGAGCAGCGCCTCAATGTGCTGCCGGTAGTCGAGGCCGGCGGCGGCCTGCTCGTCGACGATGCGCAGTTCGACGCCAGCTGGCTGCGGGCGCGGTTGCTGCCGTTGTTGGCCGACGCCGGCGAACTCGAGCGGATGGGCCACGCGGCGTCGGCCTTCGGCCGGCTCGACGCCGATCACGAGCTCGCCGCCCTGGTGCGATCGGCGGCCGGGCGATGACCGCGGAGGCGCCGCCGCCGGCGGCGGACCAGCTCGGCCGGGTCCACCTCATGGGGGTCGGAGGTGCCGGGATGAGCGGCATCGCTCGAATCCTGCTCGCTCGTGGCCTGTCCGTCAGCGGATGTGACGCCAAGGACTCTCGCGTGCTGGCGCCGCTCCGTGCCCTGGGCGTCCAGGTAGCGGTGGGACATGACCCGTCGCATGCCGTCGCGGCCGACACGGTGGTGGTCTCCAGCGCCATCCGCGCGACCAACCCGGAGTTGCTGGCAGCTCACGAGCTGGGACGGTTGGTGTTGCCACGCGCCGCGGCTCTCGCCTCGCTGATGGCCGGGCGGTTCGGGCTGGCGATCGCCGGGACGCACGGCAAGACGACGACGACCTCGATGCTGGCTGTGGCCATGCAGGCGTGCGGGCGGGACCCCAGCTACGCGATCGGCGGCGACCTCAACGAACCCGGCTCGAACGCCCACGAGGGCACCGGTGAGTACTTCGTTGCGGAGGCGGACGAGAGCGACCGTTCATTCCTGCTGCTGTCGCCGCGCGGCGCCATCATCACCAACGTGGAGGTCGACCACCTCGACAACTACGGCGAGCCGGCAGCCGTGCACGAGGCCTTCGAGCAGTTCGTGGCCCGGATCGAGCCCGGCGGCGTTCTGCTGGTTGGTGCCGACGACGCCGGCTCCGACGCCCTCGCTCCGGTTGGTCGGCAGCGGGGACTGCGGACGCTGCGCTTCGGGATCGCGGCCGACGCCGATATCCGCGTGGACGCCCTCGAGCTGACCGGGCCGGGCTCCAGCTTCGATCTGGTCGCGGAGGGTCGTCGGCTCGGCCGGGTGACGCTTCGGGTGCCGGGCGCCTTCAACGCCGTCAACGCCGCAGGAGCACTGGGACTCGGCCTGCAGCTTGGGCTGCCCTTCGCCGACATGGCCCGAGGTCTCGCCGAGTTCGCGGGAGCCCGGCGACGGTTCGAGCTCAAGGGGGTCGCCGCCGGCGTCCGGGTGTACGACGACTACGCGCATCACCCGACCGAGGTCCGGGCCGGCGCTCTCTCGGCCGCCCGCGGTGTCGCGGGGGAGGGTCGGGTCATCGCGGTCTTCCAGCCGCACCTGTACAGCCGGACCCGGGCCTTCGCGGCCGACTTCGGCGAGGCGCTCGCGGGAGCGGACATCGTCGTGGTCATGGAGGTGTACGCCGCCCGTGAGGACCCGATCCCGGGGGTGACCGGCGCCATGGTGGCCGACGCGGTCCCGCTCCCGACCGACCGGGTGCACTTCGAACCCTCGTGGTCCGCCGTGCCGGGCCTGGTCGCATCGCTGGCAGAGCCGGGCGATGTCGTCGTGACCATCGGGGCCGGCGACGTGACCATGATCGGCCCGGTTGTCCTCGACCAGTTGGGTGCCGCGCCATCCGGACAGAGCTCTGCATCTACCTGAGGTGAAGACAGTGGGATCCAGCAATCTCTGCAGTGATCAAGCGTGATGCGGGTGGATCGGCTTGACCACCGACCGCGGCGGCCCCTACTGTCCGGCCTGCCTCAGGTCGACGTATCGACAACTGTCTACTTGAGGGTGAGAGATCCGCGTCTGTCGGTGGCACCTTCCCCGGGCCACCGGCCTCGCGGTCATTCCACGCACCATCGCATCACTGTCGTCATTGGCCGACCGGTCGATCCCAACGACCGCTGAAGGGGCTCGCTCGTGGCTGCACCACAGAACTACCTGGCCGTCATCAAGGTCGTCGGCATCGGGGGTGGCGGTGTCAACGCCGTCAACCGGATGATCGAGGTCGGTCTCAAGGGCGTCGAGTTCATCGCGGTGAACACGGACGCGCAGGCGCTGCTGATGAGCGACGCCGACGTCAAGCTCGACGTTGGCCGAGACCTCACCCGCGGTCTGGGCGCCGGTGCCGATCCCGAGATCGGTCGACAGGCGTCGGAGGACAACGCCGAGGAGATCGAAGAGGTGCTCAAGGGCGCCGACATGGTCTTCGTGACGGCGGGCGAGGGCGGCGGGACCGGCACGGGTGGTGCCCCTGTCATCGCGCGGATCGCCCGGTCGCTCGGGGCGCTGACCATCGGTGTCGTCACCCGCCCGTTCTCCTTCGAGGGCAAGCGCCGGGCCACCCAGGCGGAGACCGGCATCGCCCAGCTCCGTGACGAGGTCGACACCCTCATCGTGATCCCCAACGACCGGCTGCTGTCGATCAGCGATCGGCAGGTGAGCGTCCTCGACGCCTTCCATTCGGCCGACCAGGTGCTGCTCTCCGGCGTCCAAGGCATCACCGACCTGATCACCACGCCCGGCCTGATCAACCTCGACTTCGCGGACGTGAAGTCTGTGATGTCCGGCGCGGGATCCGCCCTCATGGGCATCGGGTCAGCCCGGGGTGACGACCGCGCGATCGTGGCCGCCGAGAGTGCGATCGCAAGCCCGCTCCTGGAGGCTTCGGTCGAGGGCGCCCACGGCGTCCTGATGAACATCTCGGGCGGCAGCGATCTCGGGCTGTTCGAGATCAATGAGGCTGCCCAGCTGGTCGCGGACGCGGCTCACCCTGACGCCAACATCATCTTCGGTGCCGTCATCGACGACGCGCTCGGGGACGAGGTACGCGTGACCGTCATCGCGGCAGGGTTCGACGGCGGCACCATGAAGCCGCGGAGCTCGGAGCTGCCCCGCCGGGTATCGGCGCGGCCCGCGACGCCAGCAGTCGCCGAGGAGTCGGTGCTCGACGACGGCGACGAGCCGGGTGGCTCGGAGGCTCCGGCGGCCGCCGAACCGCGGACGCCGCTGCGACCGCAGCCGCCTCGGCGGACGATCGTCTTCGAGGACAGCGACGACCTCGACGTCCCGGACTTCCTGAAGTAGGCCGGTGAGCGACGGACTCGAGCCGCTCGCCGCTGGGTTCGAAACGCCCGTCACCGGGTGGTTCACCAATCGCTCCGGCGGTGTCAGCACCGGCCCGTGGGAGTCGCTGAACCTTGGGCGGTACGTCGACGACGATCCGGTTCACGTGGAGGCCAACCGGCAACGGCTCACCGAGCTCGTCGAGTCGCGGGCACCGCGGTTCGTCCGGCAGGTTCACGGCGCGGGCGTGGCGGTGGTGGACGCGACAACGGTTGGTGACCGGGAGTGGGCGGCTGCGGGCGCACCCGACGCTGACGCCCTCGTGACCGCGATGCCAGGCACGCCCCTCGTCGTCCTCGCCGCCGACTGCCTTCCGGTCCTGTTGGCGGATCCGGTCGCGGGCGTGATCGCGGCTGCCCACGCCGGCCGACCCGGGCTTGCCGCGGGTGTCCTGCAGCGCACCATCGACGCCATGGTCGGGCTCGGTGCCGTCGCCACGCGGCTCAGCGTGGTGATCGGGCCGGCGGTGTGCGGCCGTTGCTACGAGGTGCCTGCCGCGCTGCGCGACGAGGTGGCTGCCACGGTGCCGGGCAGTGCCACCACGACACGACAGGGCACCCCGGCGCTGGACCTGCCCGCCGGCGCCGAGGCGATCGTTCGAGCAGCGGGCGTGTCGTCGGTCCATCAGGTTGAGATTTGTACGATGGAGAACGAATCGTACTTCTCCTACCGCCGGAGCGCGGGGCGACCCACCGGTCGCCAGGCTGGCGTTGTCATGCTCGACGCGTGACCGACCGACGTACCCAGCTCGCGCAGCGGCTCGATGAGCTCGAGCAGCGGATCGCCGCGGGCTGCGCCGCGGCCGGCCGGGAGCGGGAGTCGGTGACCCTCATCGCGGTCACGAAGACGTTCCCCGCGACGGACGTCCGGCTGCTCGCCGGCCTCGGGGTGACCGAGGTGGGCGAGAACCGCGACCAAGAGGCCCGGCCCAAGCACGAGGCCTGTGCTGACCTGCCGCTGCGCTGGCACCTGGTCGGGCAGCTGCAGCGCAACAAGGCGCGCTCGGTGGCCCAGTACGCCGACGTCGTGCACTCGGTCGACCGGGAGCCGCTGGTCGCCGCGCTCAGCAAGGCCGTCGTCACGGTCGGCCGGCAGCTCACCGCCCTGGTCCAGGTCGATCTCGCACCGCGAGCCGGCTCCGGCCGAGGTGGTGCCGCCCCCGAGCAGGTCGACCAGCTGGCGGCGGTTGTCGCGGCGGCTCCCGGCCTGCTTCTGGGGGGGCTCATGGCGGTCGCCCCTCAGGGCGAGGATCCCGACGCCGCGTTCGCCCGGCTGGCCGCGATTGCGAGCGAGGTGCAGCGGGCGCATCCGCGGGCCACGATGATCTCGGCGGGCATGAGCGGCGATCTCGAAGCCGCGCTGCGCCACGGCGCGACACACCTGCGCGTCGGGACGGCGTTGCTGGGCGATCGGCCGCCTTTCGTCGGATAAGGTCGGCACGTCACACGGGGCACCGTGTGATCCCACGTCTCCGCCCGGGTTCGTCGACCGATGTTCCTGGGCCAGCCTGCGACCGGAGGACACCGATATGGCCGGCGCCATGCGAAAGATGGCGGTCTACCTCGGGCTGGTCGAGGACGAGGGCCTCGACGAGGGGTACGACGACGAGGACTACGACGACCACACCCTGGTAGCGCGACGCGAGGAGCCGGCATTGCGGGTCACCCGGCCGGACGAGGCGCCGCCAGTGGTCCGCTCACCCCGACGCGAGGTCGCCGACACCATCGAGGCTTACCGCATCACCACGGTGCACCCACGCACCTACAACGAGGCGCGGACCATCGGCGAGCACTTCCGCGACGGCACGCCGGTGATCATGAACCTGACGGAGATGGACGACGCCGACGCCAAGCGGCTGGTGGACTTCTCCGCGGGGCTGGTCTTCGGCCGCCACGGCAGCATCGAGCGGGTCACCGCCAAGGTGTTCCTGCTGACACCCGACAACGTCGAGATCACCGCCGAGGACAAGTCACGCATCGTCGGGGCCGGCTTCTTCAACCAGAGCTAGCGTGCCCGATCGTCAGTCAGTAGCGCTCCGATGATCGTCGCGGTCATCGCGATCTACGTGCTGTGGGCATTCATCGGGTTGCTTCTGGTCCGGCTGATCATCAGCTACGTCACGGCCTTCGCTCGGAACTGGCGTCCGAGCGGGCCGCTCGCCGCGCTGCTCGAGGTCGTGTTCTCCGTCACCGACCCGCCCCTGCACGCCCTGCAGCGGGTCATCCCGCCGCTACGGCTGGGCCGTGCCTCCATCGACCTGTCGTTCATCGTGCTGTTCATCGCGGCGTACGTCCTGCTGGACGTCGCCTACGCCCATGTCCACTGACAAATCACCCGCAACCAGCAGGGGAGATCATGCCGCTCACTCCGGATGACGTGTCGAACAAGCGATTCACGACCGTGCGCTTCAAGGAGGGCTACGAGGAAGAGGAGGTCGACTCGTTCCTCGACGAGGTCGAATCCGAGCTCCGACGGCTGCTGAGCGAGAACTCCGGGCTGCGTACCCAGGCTGCCGCGGCACCGCCTGCAGCCGCACCGGTCGAGCAGCCGGCGGCGCCGGCGCCACCCGCCGAGGAGCCGAACGAGACTGCCCTGCGGACGTTGCTGCTCGCGCAGAAGACTGCCGACGACGCGGTCGCCCAGGCAACGGCGGAAGCCGACCAGCTGGTCGCGAACGCGCGCGCCGAGGCCGCCAACCTCCACGCCAACGCTCAGCAGAAGCACGCCGAGACGATGGCCGAGATGCATCGGCAGCAGGCTCTGCTCGAGCGCCAGGTCGACGAGCTGCGGATCTTCGAGCGCGACTACCGGACCCGGCTGCGGGCCTACCTGGAGACCCAGATCTCCGAGCTGGACTCCCGGTCGTCCGAGGCGCCGGCGCGAGGTGGCCCGCCGGTCCGTCCGGGCAGCGGGGCAGGACCGACCGCCGCCCCGCCAGCCGCGGCGGCACCGGCTCCAGCAGCCCCGTCGGCCACCCCGCCTGCCACGCCCGCTCCCGCGGCGACGCCGCCTTCGGTCGCGTCAACGCCGCCGGCGCAGAGCCCGCCTCCGGCGCCGCCGGCATCCACTGCCGGCCAGCCGGCGCCGCCCTCGCCGTTCACGTCCGGGACTTCCAGCACCGCCCCGCCGACGTTCACGGCGCCGTTGCGCCCGGCGCCGCCGGCGTCATTCGGGTCCAACGCCCCCAGCCCGTTCGTCTCGGACGTCGATGCCGGCAGCGACGCGCCGGAGGGTCCGCCGCTGCAGGCCGGCGAGGGCGAAACGGACGACACGAGCGAGTGAAACGGTCCGGCTCCGGCTCCGCGATATCGCAGGCCTGCCTCGCTAGGCTGCTCCGTCGGCGGCCAACTGACCAACCGCTACCGCTGGATGCCGCCGAGGAAGCTGGGGTCGACAGCTAGTGATCGTCATCAGCGGCGTCCTGCTGGTCTTGGCAGTGATCTTCCTGGTCATCGGGCTGTTCGCTGCGCTCGGTTGGATCTATGCGTCGATCGCGGCGGCCCTGGTCGCTTTCGTCTTCCTGCTCATCGCGCTGCGGCAGCGGCAGGACGTCATCCCCGCCCAGGGGTTCCCGCGCGCCGTGCCGGATGCCGCGCTGGCGGGGTCGCAGCCGAGCGCTGACACCGGTGACGTGACCGTCGTCGCGAGCAGCCAGCCGACCGTGACGCCCGAGCCGGTGGTGACCCACCACGACAGCAACGTGGATGAGGGGATAACCCTGATCCCGCCGCCGGCCAGCCCGGCCGTCGACCACGCGGTCCCCGATGCCCCCGCAGAGCCGGCCAGGCCGCGGCCGCCGGCGGCGACGAAGCGGGCGACCCCGAGCAAGCGCACGCCCGCCGTACCGACCGCTTCCTCCAAGGCCCCAGTGGCCCAGCGCGCGGCGCCCGCGAAGAAGGCGGCGCCCGCAAAGCAGGCTGCGACCAAGAAGGCGGCAGCAGCAAAGCCGCCCGCGAAGCAAGCCGCGGCGGCAGCGTCGGTGAAGAAGGCGGCGGCGAAGCGGGCCGCGGCGAAGCAGGCCACGGCAGCCGCGCCCGTCAAGAAGGCCGCGACCGCGAAGTCGGCGACGAAGAAGGCCGCCGTACCGGTCAAGAAGACGACGAAGCAGGCGCCGGCCAAGCGCAGCCCCGCCAAGCGGACGATCGCCAGCGAGACCGAGTTTCTCGGCTGACCCGACTTGTCAGGCGCTCCGGCCCGCACGCACGCTGGCCGCGTCCTGACAGGTCAGGTGGTCCGGCGGCGGAACGGGTCGCGGACCGGCGGCATCGGCAGCTGAACCCGATCGCCCTCGATGGACAGGCCGGTCAGCGCGAGAACCCGGGCGAGCACGGAGGTGGTGGTCTCGCCGTGCTCGATGCCGTCCTGGGTCACCATCGCCCGGTAGATCAGGGCCCAGTGCTTCGCCGGCGTGTCATAGGTCCAGTCGACCGAGCCGAGCAGGATGGCGCTGCCACGGCCACCGTCGGGCCCGTCGAACGGACCGCTCCACACCTGGATCCCGGCCGGACCCGCGCTGAAGCAGCCGCTGGCCGAGATGTCCTCTCGACTGGCCGCATCCAGCAGGGCGCGGGCCTGCAGTTCCGGCAGAACCAGCGCCGGGCGCACCTGGGACGTGAGTGCCGGTACCGCCACGGCGTCATTTTTCAACCGCAGCCCGGACCCCCCCTGGGTGATGAGTGTGAGCGACACGAGTGGAACCTCCGGTTGAGGAGTCGCCCGCTCCACCATTCGGAGCAGTCAAGCAACGCAGATAGAGCATCGGCCGCTGGCAGGGCTCCGGTGAGTCGCCCGAACGGGTGAACTTTCATCCGACCGGCCGGAGCCAGAACGTCAACCCCAGATCGGCGGCCGTGTGCGGCGACAGCGGCGCCGCGGGAGGGCCTTCCTTGACGCTCACCGCCAGTACCTCGCCCGCCAGCAGGTCGGTCGACTCGCGCAGCGCGAGAGCTGTCTCTCCGGCTGCCTCCCACCACAGCTCGACCCGGTCGGTAACGTCGAGGCCCTGCGCCTTGCGGGTGTCCTGGACCAGTCGCACGACCTCCCGGACCGTCCCGGCCCGGCGCAGCTCGTCGGTGAGCTCCAGGTCCAGCGCGACCGTCTCGGCGCCCGCCGATGCCACCGCCCAGCCGCTGCGCGGCGACTCGGTGACCAGCAGGTCCTCTTCCAGCAGAGCCAGCTCGTCCCCGTCGACCAGCACCGTGCCTGACCCGCCGCGGGTCGCGGCCACTAGCTCGGCCGCGGGTGCGGCGGCGACGGCTGCAGCAACGGTCGGCGTGCGAGGGCCGAACCGTCGCCCGAGCGACCGGAAGTTCGGCTTCACGCTCACGTCCACCAGGTCACCGGCCGAGGTGAGGGCGTCGAGCGACCTCACGTTGAGCTCGTCAGCCACGTGCTGCTTCAGCTCGCCCGGCAGATCGGACCACCCCGCCGCTGAGACCAGCGCCCGGGACAGCGGCTGCCGGGTCCGGACGCTGGAGCCGGCCCGCGCCGACCGGCCGAGCTCCACGGCACGACGTACCAGGGCCATCTGCGCGCCGATGCGCCGGGTCGATGGCACCGGGCTCCGGCTGCGGCCAGGTCTGCAGGTGGACCGAGTCGCCGGCGCCGTCCGTCACGTCGCGGACGAGTCGTTCATGCACCTCGTCGGTGATGAACGGCACGAACGGCGCCATCAGCCGGGTCACGGTCTCGAGGCACTCGTGCAACGTGGCGAGCGCCGCCGGGTCGCCGTCCCAGAACCGGCGCCGGGAACGCCGGACGTACCAGTTCGACAGGTCGTCGACGAACTCCGTCAGCCGGCGGCCCGCGCGGGTCGGATCGAAGTCGTCGAGCGCCGCGGTGACCTCGACCACGGTCCGGTGCAGCTCGGAGCGGACCCAGCGGTCGAGCAGCGGCCGGTCCGCGGGGTCCGGCGCGTCGTGGTCGGGGGTCCACCCGTTCGCACGGGCGTAGAGCACGTGGAACGACGCGGTGTTCCAGTAGGTGAGGAGCACCTTGCGCACGACCTCGTCGAGCACCTTGTCGCCGACCCGGCGGGTCGACCAGGGGTTGCCACCGGCGAGCATGTACCAGCGCACGGCGTCGGCGCCGTGCTTCTCGAACAGCTCGAACGGGTCGAGGATGTTGCCGAGGTGCTTGCTCATGCGCCGACCGTCCTCGGCGAGGATCAGTCCGAGACACAGCACCGTCTCGTAGGACGACCGGTCGAACACCAGCGTTCCGATCGCCATCAGCGTGTAGAACCAGCCCCGGGTCTGGTCCAGCGCCTCACAGATGAACTGCGCCGGGTACGCCGATTCGAACGCCTCTTTCGATCCCTCGGCGTGCGGGTAATGATGCTGGCCGAACGGCATCGACCCCGCGTCGTACCAGCAGTCGATGACCTCCGGCACCCGGTGAGCGACCGTCGAGCAGGTCGGGCAGGCGAACGTCACATCGTCGACGAACGGCCGGTGCGGGTCGAGTGCCGACAGGTCGGTCCCGGCGTACGACGAGAGCTCGGCGAGCGACTCGACGCAGGTGAGGTGACCCTCCTCGCAGCGCCAGAACGGCAACGGCGTGCCCCAGAACCGGTTGCGGGACAACGCCCAGTCGATGTTGTTCTCGAGCCAGTCGCCGTACCGCCCGGTCTTGATCGTCGCTGGGTGCCAGTCGGTGCGGGCGTTCTCCTCGAGCAGCCGTTCCTTGCGTGCGGTGGTGCGGATGTACCAGGACGGCAGCGCGTAGTAGAGCAACGCCGTGTCGCAGCGCCAGCAGTGCGGATAGGAGTGGGTGTACTCCTCGACCCGTAGCAGCAGCCCACGTTCCTGCAGGTCGGCGACGATCGCGCGGTCCGCAGTCTTGAAGAACATTCCGCCGACCAGCGGCAGGTCGTCGAGGAAATGGCCGTCGGGCTTGACCGGGTTCACCACGGGCAGGCCGTAACGCTTGGCGACCAGCAGGTCGTCGGCACCGAACGCCGGTGCCTGGTGCACCAGCCCGGTGCCGTCCTCGACGGTCACGTAGTCAGCGAGCCCGACGTAGTGGGCTCCCGGGATGTCGACGATGTCGAACGGCCGGGAGTAGGTGGTGTGCTCGAGGTCGCGACCGGCGATCTTCCGGATCGTGATGGCGCCCTCACCCAGCACCTGGTAGAGCAACGGCTCCGCGACGACGAGCACGTCCTCGTTGTCGTCCGTCCTCGCCACCACGTACGTGACGTCGGGGTGGACCGCGACGGCGGTGTTGCTGATCAGCGTCCACGGGGTCGTGGTCCACACCAGCAGCGACGCCCCGAGCTCCGCGAGCGGCCCGCTGGTGACGGGGAACCGCACGTAGACCGAGGGGTCGGTGACGTCGTAGTAGCCCTGCGCCACCTCGTGGTCGGATAGTCCGGTGCCGCAGCGCGGGCAGTACGGCGTGACGCGGTGGTCCTCGACCAGCAGCCCGGAGTTGTAGATCTGCTTCAGCGACCACCAGACGCTCTCGATGTAGCGCGGGTCCATCGTCCAGTACGCCGTGTCGAGGTCGACCCAGTAGCCCATCCGGGTCGTGAGCCGGGAGAACTCCTCGACGTGCTCGGTGACGGATTCGCGGCACTTGGCGTTGAACTCCGCGATCCCGTAGGCCTCGATGTCCTTCTTTCCGGAGAACCCGAGCCGCTTCTCGATCTCGAGCTCCACCGGGAGGCCGTGGCAGTCCCAGCCGGCCCGGCGGGGCACGTGGCGCCCGCGCATGGTCTGGTAGCGGGGGAACAGGTCCTTGAAGACCCGGGCCTCGACGTGGTGGGTGCCCGGCCGGCCGTTCGCGGTCGGCGGACCCTCGTAGAACGTCCAGACCGGTGCCTCGGCGGTCTGCGCCAGGCTCCGGGCGAAGACGTCTCGCTCGTGCCAGCGCGCGAGGATGTCGTGCTCGAGGGCCGGCAGGTCGACCTGCGCTGGCATCGGGCGGTACGGGCTGTCCATCTCGCTCACTCCGTCGTCGATCGGACCGGCAGGCCGGCCCGACGTCGTCAACGGAGGGACGAGGCGGCTGCCCCGCGGTACCACCCTCCTTGGTACGCCGGCGGTGTTGCCGTCGTACCCACTCGAGGTTGCGGCCGGATCTACTGACGCGGAAACCGCGCGTTCTGCCGGCGGCTCGGAGGTGATGGGCGCTCGCGCACAGCCACCGGGCTCACACCGTCCCCGGCTCGCTCATCGCTGCGGCGCGCGGCGCCGTCCTCGTCGATGCCTGCTCGCGCCCACCAGCCTAGCCGGACGAGGGACGGCATCACAGCAGTTTGCGGCGGCGCGCCTCGTTGCCCGGGCCAGTCAAGCGACCTATCCTGCGTGCCCCACCCATGATCAGCCGGTGGTCGGTCGGCTGACGCCCTGCCTGGGGAGGCGTGATGGCCCGCGAGCGTCCGGCACGGGTCGGGCGCTGGCGACAACTCGTGATGCGTTCCCGACGGAGGCAGCCTCGATGAGCAGGACACCAGCGAAGAAGCAGACGGCGCCCGCCAAGAAGGCGGGCGCCGCTACGCCGACCAAGCGCGGGGCTGCCGGCCGGGCTTCGGCCGCGAGGCCGACCGCCGCGGCCAAGAAGCCGGCTTCGCCGAAGCAGACCGCGCCGCTGAAGAAGGCGGCCGCGAAGAAGGCCGCATCCGCCAAGAAGGTGACGTCAGCGAAGAAGGCAGCGCCTGCGAAGAAGGCCGCGCCCGCCAAAAAGGCAGCGCCGGCGAAGAAGGCCACCGCGGCCAAGAAGGCGACGGTTGCCAAGAAGGCCCCGGTCAAGACGACGACACCTGCCAAGAAGGCGGCGATCAAGAAGGCGGCGCCCGCCAAGAAGGCCCCGGCGAAGCGGGCCGCGCCCGCCAAGAAGGCCCCGGCGAAGCAGGCCGCCTCCGCCAAGAAGGCCGCACCCGCCAAGAAGGCGCCGGCCAGCAAAGCCGCGCCAGCCAAAAAGGCGGCGGTCAAGCAGGCCATGCCCGCGAAGCAGGCAGCCCCGGCCAAACGGGCGGCGGAGCGTCCGGCGGCGCCCACCAAGTCGGCCCCCGCCACGAAGGCAACGCCGGTGAAGCGGGCGGCACCCGCCAAGACCGCCCCGCCGATCCCGATTCAGGCCGCGGCATCGATCAAGCGGGTGGCCTCCACGGTCCTGCCCGGTGAGAAGCCCTGGACGACCGGGGAGCTGAACGCGATCCGTCGCGACCTGGAAGCCCAGCTCAGGGAGCTGCGCGGAGAGATCACCGAGGCCGAGCAGTCCTGGGCCGCGTTGCAGCGCGACAGCGGTGAGGGCGCCGGCGACGACCAGGCGGACGCGGGAACCAAGACCTTCGAGCGCGAGCACGAGATGTCGCTCGCCGCCAACAGCCGAGACCTGCTCTCGCAGGTCGAGCGGGCGCTGCAGCGCCTCGACGACGGGACCTATGGCGTCTGCGAGAGCTGTGGCAACCCGATCGGCAAGGCGAGGCTGCAGGCGTTCCCCCGTGCAACCCTGTGTGTGTCATGCAAGCAGCGAGAGGAGCGGCGGTAGCCGCAGACGACGCACCTATCGACGTCCGCAACCGCCCAGCGACTCGCTGGGTGTGGCTCACCGCGGTGGTCGTCCTCGCTGTCGACGTCGTCAGCAAGGTCCTGGTCGTCGCCAAGCTCTCGGACCGCTCGCCTGTCCACGTGCTCGGTCACGTCCTCCAGCTGACCGTGACACGCAACGGGGGTGCGGCGTTCTCCGTGGGGACCGGCGCGACGATCCTGTTCACCGCCGTTGCGGTGGTGGTCGTCGTCATCATCGCCCGCACCGCCCGGCGGCTGCGCTCCCGCGCCTGGGCGGTGGCCTTCGGCCTGTTGCTCGGCGGTGCCCTGGGCAACCTCAGCGACCGGCTGTTCCGCTCGCCAGGCGTGTTCCGCGGCCACGTCGTCGACTGGATCGAGCTGCCGCACTGGCCGGTCTTCAACCTCGCCGACAGTGCCATCGTCGTCGGTGGGGTGCTCGCCGTACTGCTCTCCCTGCTCGGGGTCGAGCTGGACCGATCCTCGCGGTGAGCGCCCCTCGCGGACTCCCGCTCCCGGACGGCCTGGACGGCCTGCGGCTCGATGTCGCCGTCTCCCGGCTGTTCGGGTTGTCGCGCACCACCGCGGCGACACTCGTCGCGGACGGTGCCGTCCTGGTTGACGGCGCGCCGCCGGCGAAGTCCGACCGGGTCGTCGCCGGGTCGTGGCTCGAGGTCCAGCTGCCCGGAGCCGGCCGCCTCCGAGCCGGTGGTCGCCGAGCGTGTCCCCGGCCTGGTCGTGGTGTACGACGACGACGACATCGTCGTCGTCGACAAGCCAGTTGGGGTCGCGGCCCATCCCGAGCCCCGGATGGGACGGTCCGACGGTCACCGGCGGGCTGGCCGCCGCCGGCTACCGGATCTCGACCGACGGCGCCGCCGAGCGGCAGGGCGTGGTCCATCGGCTGGACGTGGGCACGACCGGGTTGATGGTGGTCGCGAAGAGCGAGCGGGCGTACGGCGCACTGAAGACCGCCTTCCGCGAGCGCACGGTCGACAAGCGCTACACCGCGTTGGTCCAGGGCCATCCCGATCCGAGCCGCGGCACCATCGACGCGCCGATCGGACGGCACCCGACCCATGACTACCGCTGGGCCGTGGTCGCGGGCGGTCGGCCCAGCGTGACCCACTACGAGACCACGGAGGCCTTCCGGGCGGCGTCGCTGCTGGACGTCCGGTTGGAGACCGGCCGCACCCACCAGATCCGGGTGCACTTCTCGGCGGTCCGGCATCCGTGCGTCGGTGACCTGATGTACGGCGCCGATCCGACGCTCGCGCAACGGCTGGGGCTCACCCGACAGTGGCTCCACGCCAGCTCGTTGAGCTTCGCCCACCCTGCCGACGAGCGGCCGGTGAGCTTCCACAGCGACCCGCCGGCCGACCTGACCGCTGCTCTGGAGCTGCTCGCCGCCGAGTCCTGAGACACCGGAAGCGAAAGCTGACCGACTCGCCGGGCCGACACGCCCATCCTTGTCGTGGCCTCGTGTTAGACAGAGGACCTCCCCGGCCGACCTTCCCCGTCAGGCCGTGGACCCGCCCCTCGCGGGCAGCGCACCACCTGTTCGCAGCGCCGTCAGTCGCACCGTCACGCCGGGGAGGGCACACGTCCAGCCAGTCCGCAGGGGACTCCTTCGTCCATCTGCACGTGCACAGCGAGTACTCCATGCTCGACGGCGCCGCCCGGGTCAAGGACCTGTTCCGCGAAGCCGCCCGGATGCAGATGCCCGCGCTGGCGGTCACTGACCACGGCAACGTCTTCGGTGCCTACGACTTCGTGTCGCAGGGGGAGACAGCCGGCGTCAAGCCGATCATCGGCATGGAGGCCTATGTCACGCCGGGCACGTCCCGGTTCGAGCGGACCAAGGTGCGCTGGGCCAACGGTGGCGAGGACGACGTCTCCGGCGGAGGCGCGTTCACCCACATGACGATGCTCGCCGAGACCAACGAGGGCATGCACAACCTGTTCCGGCTCTCCAGCCTGGCCAGCCTAGAAGGCCAGTTCTACAAGCCGCGGATCGACCGAGAGCTGTTGCAGCGCTACGCCAAGGGCCTGATCGTGACCACCGGCTGCCCGTCCGGTGAGGTGCAGACCCGGCTCCGGTTCGGGGACTACGACGGTGCCAAGCGCGTCGCTGGTGAGCTGCAGGAAATCCTCGGCCCGCAGAACGTGTACTGCGAGCTGATGGACCACGGTTTGGGCATCGAGCGCCGGGTCCACACCGATCTCAAACGGCTCGCCGGCGAGCTCTCGATGCCAGTGGTCGCGACCAACGATCTGCACTACACCTTCGCCGAGGACGCCGACGCGCACGAGGTGCTGCTGTGCGTCCAGTCCGGCAAGACGTTGGCCGACCCGAACCGGTTCCGCTTCGACGCGCGTGATTTCTACCTCAAGTCGCCGCAGGAGATGCGTCAGCTGTGGCGAGAGCTCCCCGAGGCATGCGACAACACCCTGGCGATCGCCGAACGCTGCCAGGTCAGCTTCGCCAGCCGTGACCTGATGCCGCGCGTCGACGTACCCGAAGGGGAGACGGAGGAGACCTGGCTACGCCGCGAGGTGCTCGCCGGTCTCGAGTTCCGCTACCCGGGCGGCGTGCCAGCCGACCGTCAGCAGCGGGCGGAGTACGAGCTCGGCGTGATCGGCGCGATGGGGTTCCCCGGCTACTTCCTGGTCGTGTCCGACCTGTGCCGACACGCCCGCGAGTCCGGCATCCGGGTCGGGCCCGGTCGCGGCTCCGCGACCGGCGCGCTCGTGGCGTACGCGCTGCAGATCACCGAGCTCGACCCGATCGAGCACGGACTGATCTTCGAGCGGTTCCTCAATCCCGAGCGCGTGTCGATGCCCGACATCGACCTCGACTTCGACGAGCGCCGCCGCGGCGACATGATCCGCTATGCGACTGAGAAGTACGGCGCGGACCGGGTCAGCCAGATCATCACGTACGGCACGATCAAGGCGAAGCAGGCCGTCAAGGACTCGGCCCGCGTGCTGGGCCACCCGTTCGTGATGGGCGACAAGATCACGAAGGTGATGCCGCCGCCCGTCATGGGCAAGGACATGCCGCTGGCCGGCATCTTCGACAAGGCCCACGAGCGCTACGGCGAGGCCGGCGAGTTCCGCGCCCTCTACGACGCCGACCCCGAGGTGCACAAGGTCGTCGACACGGCGCGAGGGCTCGAAGGGCTGAAGCGCCAGTGGGGGGTGCACGCGGCGGGCGTCATCCTGTCGCGGGAGCCGCTGCTCGACGTCGTACCGATCATCAAGCGCGAGCAGGACGGCGCGATCATCACCCAGTTCGACATGGGGGCGTGCGAGTCGCTGGGCCTGCTGAAGATGGACTTCCTCGGCCTGCGCAACCTCACCGTGCTCGACGATGCGCTGCGGCACATCAAGGAGAACCGCGGCGAGGAGCTGGTCCTCGAGACGATGCCGCTGGACGCGCCCGAGGCCTACGAGGTGCTGTGCAAGGGCGACACGATCGGGGTGTTCCAGCTCGAGGGCGGCCCGATGCGCTCGCTGATCCGCTCGATGCAGCCGTCGACCTTCGAGGACGTGGCCGCGCTCATCGCGCTCTATCGACCCGGCCCGATGGGGATGGGCAGTCACATCGCGTACGTCGAGCGCAAGCACGGTCGCGCGCCGATGGACCCGATCCACCCGGAGCTCGCCGAGGCGCTCTCGGAGATCCTCGCCGAGACCTACGGCGTGATCGTCTACCAGGAGCAGGTCATGGCGATCGCGCAGAAGGTCGCCGGCTACAGCCTCGGTCAGGCCGATCTGTTGCGTCGGGCCATGGGCAAGAAGAAGAAGGCGATCCTCGACAAGGAGTACATCCCGTTCAGCGATGGGATGAAGGCGAACGGCTACACCGAGCCGGCGGTCGCGAAGCTCTGGGAGACGCTGATCCCGTTCGCCGACTACGCCTTCAACAAGTCACACTCGGCCGGCTACGGGCTGGTGTCGTACTGGACCGCGTTCCTCAAGGGCCGCTACCCCGCGGAGTACATGGCGGCGCTGCTCACGTCGGTGCGGGACGACAAGGACAAGAGCGCGCTGTACCTGCACGAGTGCCGGCGGATGGGCCTCAAGGTCCTGCCACCGGACGTCAACACCTCCCATGCCGACTTCTCACCGGTGGGCACCGACATCCGGTTCGGTCTCGAGTCGATCCGCAACGTCGGCGCGAACGTCGTCGCCTCGATCTGCGCGACGCGGCGGTCGAAGGGCGCGTTCACCGACTTCGCAGACTTCCTGGCCAAGGTCGAGCCCGTGGTCTGCAACAAGAAGGTCATCGAGTCGCTGATCAAGGCCGGTGCCTTCGACTCCCTCGGTCACACCCGTCAGGGCCTGCTCCGGGTGCATGCCGAGGCCGTCGACGCGTGCATGGACACCAAGCGCGCGGAGGCGGTGGGCCAGTTCGACCTGTTCGGCTCGGGGATGATGACGACGCCGCGCCGAGTCTCGGGCTCGAGCTGACGATTCCGGTGACCGAGTGGGAGAAGACGACGTTGCTGGCCTATGAGCGGGAGATGCTCGGGCTCTACGTCTCCGACCATCCGCTGCTCGGCATCGAGCACGTGCTGGCGGCGGCGGCCGACTGCTCGCTTGCCTCGCTGTCCGCCGAGGAGCACCGCGACGGCCAGATCGTGACCGTCGGCGGGATCCTTTCGACCGTCACCCGCAAGATGACCAAGCGCGGCGATGCCTGGGCCACCGCGACCCTCGAGGACCTCGAGGGGGTCGTCGAGGTGCTGTTCTTCCCGGCGGCGTACCTGGTGTGCGGCGTCCACCTCGCGGAAGACGCGGTGCTGCTGATCCGGGCCCGGCTGGACAAGCGGGAGGACGTGCCGCGGCTGATCGCGATGGAGGTCTCGGTCCCGGACGTCTCCGAGGGGCCGCGCGGTCCGCTCACGCTGGCGCTGCCCGCGACCCGATGCACGCCGCCGGTGGTCGACCGGCTCAAGGACGTGCTGGCGACCCATCCCGGCACCACCGAAGTGCGCCTCGAGCTGCAGTCGGGGGGCCGATCCACGGTGCTGCGGCTCGACGAGCGGCTGCGCGTCACGGCGACGCCCGCGCTGATGGCGGATCTCAAGGAGCTGCTGGGCGCCGGCTGCCTGGCCGGCTGAAACCGCGGTCTGAAGCCGCTGTCTGAACCCTCTCAGGGTTGGGTAATACGTTTTCTGCGATGACCCTGCAACGCTCCGTGACGACGGCTCCTGCCCGACCGGAGCGCAGCGGCTCGACGCCGGCGACACGGATCGACGGGCTGACCGGGCTCCGATTCTTCTTCGCCCTGCTGGTGGTGTGCCACCACAGCGTGCAGCACTGGTTCGGCCCGGCGTCGTACCCGGTGGCGGACTTCGGCTACATCGGCGTCGACCTGTTCTTCGTCCTCTCCGGCTTCGTCCTCGCGTGGCCGAGCCGACCGGTACGTCGGGGCCGGTTCTGGTGGGACCGGATGAGCCGGGTGTGGCCGCTGCACCTGCTGTTCCTGCTGGTCGGGCTGGCCCTGATCGGGTACGGCGTCGACCGGCCCACCGGGGGGTCGCTGCTAGCGAACGTGGTGCTGGTACAGGCGTGGTTCCCAAGCTCCACGACGTACTTCAGCATCAACTCGGTGTCGTGGTCGCTGTCCTGCGAGCTGTTCTTCTACCTCGCCTTTCCCTGGCTCATCGTCTGGCTGCAGCCCATGCTCTCCTCACAGCGCCGCCGGGTCGCCGCCCTGGTCATCGCGGGGCTCGCGATCTATCCCGGGCTGTTCAGCCTGACGATCGCGCCGTCCGCGCCAGGCCCGCACGAGTGGTCGACGTACGTCCTCCCGCTGTGGCGGATGGGGGAGTTCCTGCTCGGCATCATCGCCGCCCTCGAGGTGCGCGACGGCTGGCGGCCGCGGCTGAGCGGGGCGGCCGCACTGTGGGTCATGGTGGCGGCCTCCGCCGGTCTGCTCGCCGACGGCCTGGCCATGGGTCACCTGCCCGACCGCGCCGTCATCGAGGTCGTCGGCGCGTGCCTGGCGGCGCTCGCGTTCGCGGCCGTGGCAGCGGATGAGGTCGCGGGCCGGCGGTCGTGGTACGGGCGGCCCTGGATGATCACCCTCGGGGCCAGTTCCTATGCGCTGTACTTGCTACATGCGCTGCTGTTCGGCGTCCTGGTCGCCATCGCCAACTGGACCGGGCCCGGTGTGCTGAACCCGTTGGCGTGGGCCGGCTACGTCCTGCTCGCTGTCCTCCTGTCGATCGGCGTCCATCGCTGGATCGAGCTCCCGGTCGAGCGATGGCTGCGCGCTCATCGCCCGGCCGCCGCGCGATGACCGGACCGATCCTGGTCGTCAGTGCGTCGATGGGGTCCGGTCACGATGCGGCCGCGGCCGAGCTGGCCAGGCGGCTGCGCGCTCGCGGGTATCAGGTGCCCGTCTTCGACTTCCTGATGCTGCCGCGGCTTCGGCAGGGCGAGCTGCTCCGCGGCTTCTACCGGCAGCTGGTCGGCCGCGCCCCCAGGGCGTACGGTCTCGCGATGTCGCAGTGGCAGCGGCACCCCGGGTTCTTCGAGCGGCTGACCGAGGTCGGCGCGGCCGGCTACGAGCGGCCGCTCGCGGCGCTCATCGACCGGCTGCGCCCCGTCGCCGTCGTATCGACGTACAACCTGGCCGGCCAGGCCCTCGGCCGGATGCGTCGCGACGGCCGGTTGGGCGTCGCCGCTCACCTGCTACCAGACCGACCCCGGCGCCCACCGCTACTGGCTGGCAGCCGGTGCCGATGCTCACCTCGCGCCGCTGCCGCAGGCTGCCGCGGCGTTGCGGGCGTGGGGGGCCGCACGGGTGAGCACGGTGGCCCCACTCGTCGCCGTCGGTCGCACGGTCGACAAGGCGCAGGCGAGGCGTCGCCGGGAGCTGGCGGACCGGGCCAGGGTGGCGTTGGTGAACGGTGGCAGCTGGGGGATCGGTGCGGCGGCGAGCACCGCGCGGACCCTGGCGGCCGCCGGCATCGTCCCGGTCGTGCTGTGCGGGCGGTCGACCCGGCTGGCCCGCGAGGTGTCCCGAGTCCCCGGTGCGCGGGCGGTGCCGTGGACGGACGACGTCCCCGGGCTGCTGGCCGCGGCGGACGTCGTGGTGGACAACGCGGGTGGCACCACCTGCTGGGAGGCGCTCGCCGCCGGCCGGCCGGTCGTCGTCCATCGGCCGATCGGGGGCCACGGCCGGCTCAACGCGGCGGCGCTGGCTGACGCCGGGCTCGCCGACTGGACCGACGACGACGTCGGGCTCCGGATCGCGGCATTGCAGGCACTCCCGTCACCCGCCGCCGAGGCAGTCTTCGCTGCGCCGGACGCCGCCGATCGCATCCTGGGGCTGGGATGAGCCTGCGGCCGCTCGTCGTCACGGGCGGCGTCCTGATGGTCGTCCAGCTCGGTCCCGCCGCCACCTGGCTGCCACCGGTTCGGCGTGCCCTCGCACCGGCACTCGAGGGCCGGGGTCCGGCCGGCACCGTGGCACTGAGCTTCGACGACGGCCCGCATCCCGAGGGCACTCCCGCAGTGCTCGACGCGCTCGACGCGCTCGGCTGGCGCGCGACGTTCTTCGTCCTCGGCGAGCAGGTCCGCCGCTACCCCGACATCGTCACGGAGACGGTGCGCCGGGGACACGCGGTGGCGCTGCACGGTGACGGTCACCGGTACCTGATCGGCCGGTCGCCCGGAGCGGCCATGCGTGACCTGCGCCGGGGACGGGACACCGTCGGGGAGCTGGTCGGAACGGCACCGACCTGCTGGCGGCCACCGTACGGCGTCCTGTCGGGGCCTGCCCTGATCGCTGCCCGGACGTTGCGGCTGCAGCCGGTGTTGTGGTCGTCATGGGGTCGCGACTGGCGTGCCGGTGCAACGCCGAGCACGGTCGTGGCCGACCTGGTGGCCGGCTCGCTCGATGGCGGCACGGTTCTGCTGCACGACTCGGACCTGATGAGCGCGCCAGGGTCGTGGCGGGCGACCGTCGCCGCGCTCCCGCTGCTCGCCGAGCAGCTCGCCACCCGCGGGTTGGTCGCACGGTCGCCGCATCAATGAGCGACGCTGGTGGGGTGGACGGGACGACGGCGTACCGGGTGCGCGGGCTCGAGAAGAGCTATCGCGGTGCCACGGTGCCGGCGGTCTCCTGTGTCGATCTCGACATCACGGCGGGTGAGGTTTTCGGCCTGCTCGGCCCGAATGGCGCCGGAAAGACCACCCTGGTCCGCCAGCTCGTCGGCCTCAGCGTGCCGGATGCCGGCTCGGTGACGATCTTCGGTCACGACCTGACCGCTGATCGGACGGTGGCTGCGCGACTGGTCGCCTACCTGGCCCAGGACGAGGCCGCGCTCGCCGAGCTGCCGGTGCGGCTGGCCGTGGAGACCTCGGCCCGGTTGCGCGGGAGCCGGCGCCGGGAGGCGGCCCGACACGCGACCGGCCTGATCGACGAGCTCGGCCTCGGCGCGATCGCCGACCGTCCGATGGTGCGGCTGTCCGGCGGGCAGCGGCGACTCGCCTGCGTGGCCAGCGCGCTCGCGGCGGACCGGCCGGTGCTCGTCCTCGACGAGCCGACCACCGGGCTCGACGCCGTCGCTCGTCGCTCGGTCTGGGCGGCGGTGCGGCGACGCCGCGACGAGCACGGCGTCACCGTCATCCTGGTCACCCACAACGTGCTCGAGGCGGAGAGCGTGCTCGACCGGGTCGCCGTGCTCGAAGCGGGTCGCGTGATCGCCTGTGACACCCCCGCGCGGCTCAAGGCAGCCGTCGACGACAGCGTCCGGATCCAGCTGGTCTGGCGGCATGACCCTCCGCACGGCGACCCGGCGGTCATCGCGTTGGCCCGCGACGCCACCGTCGACGGCTGGAGGTGGACGGCCCGGCTCGACCGCGCCGAAGCCCGCGACGTGCTGGCGCGGATGACCCGGCCTCCGCTGATCGATGTGCTGGACGACTTCACCGTGTCCACGCCGACCCTCGAGGACGTCTATCTCGCTCTCGGCGGTCGCGCCGACGACCTGGAACACCGATGAGCGAGCTGAGTACCGAGCCCCGGCAGGGTGCCACCGGCAGCCGGCTCGCGGTGCTTCCGCCCCGGACGCCGCTCCCGCGTGCCGTCGCGGCCGTCGTCGCCGGCCAGCTCGGCCGGGTGCGGGTCGCCGCCGTACCCCTGCTGTTCGTCGCCACGTTGCAATCGCTCGGGATCGCCGTGCTGCTGCGCGGGGTGGTCCACGGCCGTGGCACCTCCACCGGCGCGTCGATCGTCGCCGGGACGACCGTCCTGGTCGTGGCGTTCGTGGCGCTCAACCTGCTCTCGCAACGGTTCGGGTTGCTGCGATCCACCCGAGCCCTCGACTACTACGCCGCGATGCCGATCTCCCCGGCCGCGGTGGTTCTCGGCACCGCCGCTGCGTACGCGTCGTTCACCGTGCCCGGCGCCCTCGTGACGGCCGTGGCGGGCACCGCGATGTACGGACTGCCGTTCGCGCAGCTCTGGGTGGTCCTGCCGGCCGTGGTGCTGGCCGCTGTCGTCCTGGCCGGCACCGGCGCAGTGCTGGGCCTGGCGATGCCGCGCCCGGAGCTCGCGACCGTCGCCGGTCAGCTCGGCATGACCGCCGTGCTGTTTCTCGGCATCGTCCCGCCGGCCCACCTGCCGGAGCTGATCCGCGCGGTGCGGGTGGTCGTGCCCGGCGTCCTGGCGGTGGACGCGATCGCCGATGCGCTGCGTCCCGATACGCCGTGGGGCGATGTGGTGCTGCGCCTTGCCATCACCGCGGCGTACGGCGTCCTCATGCTCGGGTTGGCCGGTCGGCTGCTGCGCCGGGCAGTCAACCGGTGAGCCGCTGGCTGCTCGATGAGCTGCGGCTCGGGTCGGTCATCGCGGCGTACTCAGCGCTGCTCGGCGCGGTCGTTGGCCTGGTGTGGGAGGCCGGCGCGCCGACCATCCAGCTGGCGGCGGCGATCAACGGCAACGAGGCGGCGGGCAAGCCGTTGATCGGTGACGACGTCCGGCTGGGTCTGCTCGGCATCGTCGCCGGCATCGTCGCGACGGCGGTTGTGCTGGTGCTGCGCCGGAATCGCGAGCGCGGACCCGGCGAGGTGCTGGGCCTCGCGGTGGGCGGAGTGCTGGGCGCCCTGGTCGCGGCTCGAGTCGGAGACATGGCGCGGCACCACCAGATGGTGGCGACGATCGCCAAGGTCGTTCCGGGCGCGAGCAAGGCAGAAACCTCGACGATTCTCGGTTACTTCGGGTTCCATGTCCGCGCCACCGGAGTGCTGCTGTTCTGGCCCATCGCTGCGGTGCTCGTCCACCTGCTCGCCAGCTACGCGAGGTACTGGTTCGCCGACTCGCGCCGCGCTGCCGTGGGCGCGGATCGCTGACTACCCTGGACACCATGCTCGAGCGTCTCGACCTTCGGGGTCGTCCCGACGACTGGTCGAAGCTGCTGCCCCGCGCGCGGCTCGACATCGAGGCTGCCCTCGACAGCGTCCGGCCGATCGTGGAGACGGTGCGCGAGCGCGGTCGGGCCGGTGTGCTGGAGCTCACCGAGCGCTTCGACCACGTGGCGCCTCGACGACCTGCGTGTGCCGGACGCGGCCCTGCAGCAGGCGTTGCGCGACGTCGAGCCGGCGGTGCGCGACGCGATCGAAGCCTCGATCGACAATGTCCGGCGGGTCCACGAGGCCCAGCTCCGGCCACCGGAACGCGTCGAGCTACGACCCGGGGCCGTCGTCACCGAACGCTGGGTGCCGGTCCGCCGGGTCGGCCTCTACGTCCCCGGCGGGCTGGTCGCCTATCCGTCGAGCGTCATCATGAACGTCGTTCCGGCCCAGGTGGCTGGTGTCGGGTCGATGGCCGTGACCTCGCCACCGAAGCCGGAGTTCGGCGGCCGACCCAACCCGACGGTCCTCGCCGCGTGCGCCCTGCTGGGACTCGACGAGGTGTACGCCGTCGGCGGCGCGCAGGCCATCGCGATGCTCGGGTACGGCGTTGAGGGCTGTCCCGCCGTGGACCTCGTCACCGGCCCCGGCAACATCTACGTCGTCGCCGCCAAGCGGCTGCTGCGCGGCGTCGTCGGCATCGACGCCGAGGCCGGCCCGACCGAGATCGCGATCCTCGCGGACGAGACCGCCGACCCGGACCACGTGGCCGCCGACCTGATCTCGCAGGCCGAGCACGACGAGCTGGCCGCCTGCCTGCTGGTGTCGCCCAGCGAGCGGCTGTTGGACGCGGTCGACGCTGCGATCCGGCCGCGGGTCGAGGCCGCCACCCACAGCCGCCGGATCGCGGCGGCGTTGCACGGCCAGTCCGCCGCCGTACTCGTCGACGACCTCGACCAGGGGCTGCGCGTCGTCGATGAGTGGGCCGCCGAGCATCTCGAGGTCATCACCCGCGACGCGGCCGAGGTTGCGTCCCGGGTCCGCAACGCCGGCGCGGTCTTCGTCGGGCCCTGGTCACCGGTATCGCTCGGTGACTACCTCGCCGGCTCCAACCACGTCCTGCCAACCGGCGGCACCGCCCGCCACACCCCGGGGCTGTCCGTGCTGACCTTTCTGCGCGGCATCCACGTCGTCGACTACTCGCGCGAGGCGCTCGCCGACGTCGCACCGCAGATCACCGCGCTCGGGCTCGCGGAGAACCTCCCCGCTCACGTCGAAGCCGTGCAGACCCGGCTGCGATGAGCGACCTGGACCGGCTGCCGGTTCGGTCCGACCTCCGGGGGTTGACGCCGTACGGTGCGCCGCAGCTCGACGTACCGGTGCAGCTCAACACGAACGAGAACCCCTACCCGCCGCCGAGCGAGCTGGTGTCGGACCTGCGGGAGGCGGTTACCGCCGCCGCGACGGGGTTGAACCGCTACCCGGACCGGGACGCGACGGCGCTGCGGGCCGGTCTCGCGGCCTACCTCGGTCACGGCCTCGACGTCACCAAGGTCTGGGCCGCCAACGGGTCGAACGAAGTGATCCAGCAGCTGCTGCAGGTCTTCGGCGGCCCCGGTCGACGTGCCCTGGGCTTCGAGCCGTCGTACTCGATGCACCGGTTGATCAGTCTTGGGACGTCGACCGAATGGGTGGCCGCGCAACGCGCGGAGGACTTCTCGCTCTCGGTTGAGGCCGCGGTAGCTGCGGTACGCCGGGAACAGCCGGACCTCGTGTTCCTGTGCTCGCCCAACAACCCCACCGGCACCGCCCTCGAGCCCGCGGTCCTCGACGCGGTGCTCGCCGAGGCGCCGGGCATCGTCGTCGTCGACGAGGCCTACGTCGAGTTCTCCCACGCCCCGTCGCTGCTGAGCGCGCTGCCAGGCCGGCCGCGGCTGGTCGTCACCAGAACCATGTCGAAGGCGTTCGCGTTCGCGGGTGCGCGGGTCGGCTATCTCGCGGCCGATGCTGCCGTCGTCGATGCGTTGCAACTGGTCCGGCTGCCGTATCACCTCTCGTCGCTCACCCAGGCCGCCGCGGGGGCCGCGCTGCGTCATGCCGGGGCGACGCTCGCGCAGGTGGCGACGTTGCGGGAGGACCGCGACGCGCTGGTGGTGTCGTTGCGCGACCGCGGCTTCCGGGTCGTCGACTCGGACGCGAACTTCGTGCTCTTCGGCGGCTTCGCGGACAGCGGCTCGCTCTGGCAGGCCTTGCTGGACCGCGGCGTGTTGATCCGCGACGTCGGGTTGCCGGGCTGGCTGCGCGTCACGGTCGGGACGACCGTGGAGTGCGCCGCGTTCCTGGCGGCCCTCGACGACTGCGCGGTCAGCCTCGACCGGTGAGGTCGAGCAGCCGGTGCTGCGGACTCACTGCATGAGCCTCGTCGAGCGTCGACAGCTTCGGCCGCCGGCGGATAGCCGGACCGGGCGAGCAGGTCTGGGGTCACCCGGTCCAGCAGTACGGACACCACGCTCGGAGCGATCCGGGTGTCGGCGCCGATCGCGGTGGCGAGGTCCCAGCCGTGGAGAGCCTGCTCGAGGATCCGCATCGTGAGCAGCTCGTCGCCGCTCCGGTCGCCCTTGCGGTGGTGGACCGTCCGCTGCAGCGCTCCTGGCTCGCGGAACACCGCCGCCACTGCCGCGGACGTCCGGTCGAAGGCGCCGACCGGGTCCGACCCGAGGTGGTCGACGTCGCGGAGCAGCTCGACATCGGCGGTCGCCGCGCCGCCGAGCAGCAGGACGTAGCGGCGGTTGCCGCCGACCACGTGGTTGACCAGGTCCCGGACCGTCCAGCCGGGGTTCGGCGTCGCGGCATCCCAGTCGTCGTCGGTGACGGCGACGAGCGCGCTGCGGAAGCCTGCCGTGGCGCGGTCGAGAGCGTCGTACCCGTCGTCGGGGTCCACGGCGCGACGTTACGACACGTCGGTCTGGGACACTGGACCGTGTGAGCCGCACCGCGACTATTGACCGCAGCACCAAGGAGTCCTCGGTGTCTGTCACCGTCGACCTCGACGGGACCGGCGTGCACGACGTCTCCACCGGCGTCGGCTTCTACGACCACATGCTGTCGCAGCTGTCGAAGCACAGCGGCATCGACCTGGCCGTGAAGACCGAGGGCGACCTCTACATCGACAGCCATCACACCGTCGAGGACACCGCGATCGCGATCGGCCAGGCGCTGCGGGAAGCGCTGGGCGACAAGTCGGGGATCCGCCGCTTCGGTGACGCCCTCGTCCCGCTGGACGAGGCGCTGTGCCAGGCGGTCGTCGACCTGTCGGGCCGGCCGTACCTCGTCCACGAGGAGCCCGAGCTCATCGAGCTGATCGGCTCCTACGACACGACGCTTACCCGTCATGTGTTCGAGTCGCTGACGTCGAGCGCGCAGATCTGCCTGCACGTCCGGGTGTTGTCCGGTCGCAACGCCCATCACATCGTGGAGGCGCAGTTCAAGGCGGTCGCGAGGGCGCTCCGCGAGGCGGTGTCGCTCGACCCGCGTTCCAGCGGCGTGCCGTCGACCAAGGGCGTGCTCTGACGATGACGCGGCGGCCGCCGTCGGTCGTCGTCGTGGACTACGGGTCAGGAAACCTGCGTTCGGCGCAGCGGGCGCTGGCCCGGGCGGGCGCCGACGTCACCGTCACCGAGGATCGTGACGCGGCCCGCGAGGCCGACGGTCTCGTCATCCCGGGAGTGGGCGCGTTCGCGGCGTGCATGGATGGGATCCGCAAGCTCGGGATCGACGCACTGGTGCACGCACGGGTGGCCAAGGAGCGCCCGGTCCTCGGCATCTGCGTGGGGATGCAGGTGCTGTATCAGTCCGGTGAGGAGCACGGTGTGACGACCTCGGGGATCGGCACGCTGCCGGGTCGGGTCGAACGGCTGCCCGCGGCGATCCTTCCCCACATGGGGTGGAACACGGTCACGCCGCCCGACGGCTCGACGTTGTTCGCCGGCGTGGCGGGGGAGCGGTTCTACTTCGTGCACTCCTACGCCGCGGCACCCGCGGGGAGCGGCGAGACGATCGCCGTCCACGGTGCGCCGTTCGTCGCTGCGGTGGAGCGCGGGGTGCTGACCGCGACCCAGTTCCACCCCGAGAAGTCAGGCGACGCCGGCCACGTGCTGCTCGAGAACTGGATCCGCTCGCTCTAGCCGTGCGATCTGTGAATCGCCGCTTACCGCCGGCGGGCAGCAGCGGTTCACAGATCGCGACCTAGAGTCGATGCATGGCTTCGAAGACATGGTTCATCACCGGTTCGTCTCGCGGATTCGGCCGGGAGTGGGCGATCGCCGCCCTCGATCGCGGTGACAAGGTCGCCGCGACAGCGCGCGACCTGTCCACCCTGGACGACCTGCTCGAGAAGTACGGCGACTCGCTGCTGCCGCTCAAGCTCGACGTCACCGATCGCGAGGCGGTCTTCGCCGCGGTCACGGAGGCGCACCAGCGCTTCGGGCGGCTCGACGTCATCGTGAACAACGCCGGCTACGGCCAGTTCGGGATGGTCGAGGAGCTCACCGAGGCCGAGGCCCACGCGCAGATCGACACGAACCTGTTCGGCGCGCTCTGGGTCACACAGGCGGCGTTGCCTTACCTGCGAGAGCAGGGATCGGGACACATCCTGCAGGTGTCCTCCATCGGTGGCGTCTCGGCGTTCCCGAACATCGGGATGTACCACGCCTCGAAGTGGGGGCTTGAAGGCATCAGCCAGTCACTGGCCCAGGAGGTGGCCGACTTCGGGATCAAGGTGACGATCATCGAGCCGGCCGGCTACTCCACCGACTGGGGTGGCGCATCCGCGAAGCACACCACGCCGCTCCCGGCGTACGACCCGATCAGGGAACGCGCGCAGGAGTTCCGGAAGCGCCGGCAGAGCTCACAGGGCGATCCGGTGGCGACCCGCGCCGCCGTACTCACCCTCGTCGACAGCGACGACCCGCCACTACGGATCTTCTTCGGCGACGGGCCGCTGGCCATCGCGACCGCTGACTACGAGTCGCGCCTCGAGACCTGGCAAAAGTGGGAGCCGCTCTCCGTCGCCGCGCACGGCCACCAGGACTGACCCGTCGATCTGGATGTCCTAGCGTGGCGCGCGTGCCTGCCGACGCCTTCGTGTTGCTGCCCGCCGTCGACGTCGCGGCCGGCAAGGCGGTGCGGCTGGTGCAGGGTGAGGCCGGGACCGAGACGTCGTACGGCGCACCGCTCGACGCCGCGTTGCAGTGGCAGCAGCAGGGCGCGACCTGGCTCCACCTGGTCGACCTGGACGCAGCGTTCGGTCGGGGCGACAACCAGGTGCTGATCGCCGAGGTCACCCGGCGGCTGGACATCGACGTCGAGCTCTCGGGCGGCATCCGCGACAACGCCTCGCTGCAGGCCGCCCTCGCCACCGGCTGCCGCCGGGTCAACATCGGCACCGCGGCGCTCGAGCACCCGGACTGGGTCCGGTCGGCGATCGCGTCGCACGGCGACCGGATCGCGGTCGGCCTGGACGTGCGGGGCACCACGCTGTCGGCCCGGGGCTGGACCGAGGACGGCGGGGAGCTCTTCGACGTCCTGGCTCGGCTCGATGCCGACGGCTGCGCCCGGTACGTCGTCACCGACGTACGACGAGACGGCACCCTCACCGGCCCGAACCTCGACCTGCTCCGCGACGTCTGCGCGGCCACCGACCGGCCCGTCGTCGCGAGCGGCGGCGTCAGCAGCCTCGACGACCTGCGTGCGCTCGCCGGCCTGCGGTCCTCCGGCGTTGAGGGCGCGATCGTGGGTAAGGCGTTGTACGCCGGTGCCTTCACGTTGCCGGAGGCGCTCGCAGCGGTAGCGCCCGAGGCGGTCGGCGGCTGAGATGTTCGAGACACCGGAGGAGTCCCAGGAGCTGCAGCGGCTGCTCGACGTCTCACATCGCCGCGCGCACGACCACCTCAAGTCGATCATCCGGGCCGGCGAACGCACGCCGACCGCTGAGCAGGTGATCGCCCACCTCACCGGGATGCGGCTGCTCGTCGTGGCCACGGTGGATCCCGACGGCCGGCCGATGACCAGCGCGGTGGACGGGCACTTCCTGCACGGCCATTGGATCTTCACGACCAGCGCCACCGCGCTCAAGGCCCGCCACCTGCGGTCCCGGCAGGCGGTCAGCGCCAGTCACGTCGTCGGCGAGGACTTCGCGATCTTCACCCACGGCGACGCCGAGTTCCTCGACACCGGCAACCCGGTGCGCGATGAGGTCGAGAGCTACCTCACCGACTACTACGGCGTGTCCCCGTCGACCTTGGCCGAGGAGATCGACTACGTCTGGATCCGACCGCGCTGGTGCGTCGCCTACGCGCCCGACGCCGCCGCCCTGCCGACGTCATGACGCTGGCGATCCGCGTCATCCCCTGCCTGGACGTCGACGACGGCCGGGTCGTGAAGGGCGTCAACTTCGCGGGTCTGCGCGATGCGGGGGATCCGGTCGAGCTGGCCCGTCGGTACGACGCCGAAGGCGCCGACGAGCTGGTGTTCCTGGACATCACCGCGTCCAGCAGCAGCCGAGAGACGACGTACGACGTGGTCCGTCGTACCGCGGAGCAGGTCTTCATCCCGCTCACCGTCGGCGGGGGAGTGCGCAGCGTCGACGACGTCGACCGGCTGTTGCGCGCGGGTGCCGACAAGGTCGGCGTGAACACCGCCGCGATCGAGCGTCCCGAGCTGCTCAGCGAGATCGCGCAGCGCTTCGGCAACCAGGTCCTGGTGCTCTCGGTCGACGCGCGCCGGGCGGAGGGCACGGCCAGCGGCTTCGAGGTGACTACGCACGGCGGTCGGCGCGGGACCGGCATCGACGCCGTCGGCTGGGCGAGGCAGGGCGTGGAGCTCGGCGTCGGCGAGATCCTGCTCAACGCGATGGACGCGGACGGCACGACGAGCGGCTATGACCTCCCGCTGGTCGCCGCGGTGCGGGCCGCCGTCACGGTCCCGGTCATCGCCTCGGGCGGTGCCGGGAGGGTTGAGGACTTCCCGCCGGCGGTGGCTGCCGGCGCCGACGCGGTGCTCGCTGCCAGCGTCTTCCACTTCGGGACGTTGCGGATCGGGGACGTCAAGCGGGCGCTCGCGGCGGCCGGACATCCGGTGCGCTGAGCGCCACCGGGCAGAATGGGCAGATGCCTGCACCGGCCCGTCCCACCAACCTCGACCCCGCCATCGGCCTCCGGCTCAAGCGAGACGCCGATGGCCTGTTCCCGGCCGTGGCGCAGCAGTGGGACACCGGCGAGGTTCTGATGGTCGGATGGATGGACGACGAGGCGTTGCACCGCACTCTGACCAGCGGCCGCTGCACCTACTGGAGCCGCAGCCGGGGTGAGTACTGGGTCAAGGGCGAGACCTCCGGGCACCAGCAGTGGGTCAAGTCGGTCGCGTTGGACTGCGACGGCGACACCGTCCTCGTCAAGGTCGACCAGGTCGGCGTGGCCTGCCACACCGGCGATCGCACCTGCTTCGACGACGGCCTGTTCTCCGACGTCGTCGTCGGCATCCCGGCGCCGTGACGACCGTCGCGCGTGGCCCGGCCGCGCTCGCCGACGGCCACGTCACCCCGGACCGCGGCGGCTTCATCGCGGCGATCGCCGACAACCCAGTGGTGCCGGTCACCCGGCGCCTGCTCGCCGACGGCGAGACCCCGATCAGCGTGTACCGCAAGCTTGCGGGCGACCGCTCGGGCACGTTCCTGCTGGAGTCGGCCGAGCACGGCGGCGTGTGGTCGCGGTACTCCTTCGTCGGCGTCCGGTCCGCCGCGTCCCTGTCGGAACGCGACGGCAAGGCGGTCTGGACCGGTCACGGCCCCGATGACCACCCCGAGGACCCGCTGCTCGCGCTGCAGGACGCCGTCGCCCGGTTGCGCACCGCTCGCGACCCTGACCTGCCGCCGCTGACCGGTGGGCTGGTCGGCTACCTGGCGTACGACGCGGTCCGTCGGCTGGAACGGCTCCCGACACTCGCGACCGACGACCTCGGGCTGCCCGAACTGCACTTCCTGCTCGCCACCGATGTCGCCGTCCTCGACCACAGCGACGCCACCGTGCTGCTGATCGCCAACGTCATCCGTGGGCTGACCCCGGGTGCCGACGACGACCCGGGCGCGGCGTACGACGATGCCGTGGCCCGCCTCGACGCGATGACCGCGGACCTGGTCCGCCCGGCCGACCACGCGGTCGCGACGTTCGTCCGTCAACCGCCCGGTGACTTCAAGGCCCGCACCCCGGAGGGCGGGTACCAGCAGGCGGTCGGCGGGCCAAGGAGCACATCCGGGCCGGCGACGTCTTCCAGGTCGTGCCCAGCCAGCGGTTCGAGGTCGCGTCCGACCGCCGATCCGCTCGACGTCTACCGGGTGCTGCGCGCCTCGAACCCATCGCCGTACATGTATCTGCTCCGTTTCGACGACCTCGCCGTCGTCGGCTCCTCCCCGGAGGCCCACGTCAAGGTGACCGGCCGCCGGGCGCTGCTGCACCCGATCGCCGGCACCAAGCCGCGCGGCGCCACCCCCGAGGCGGACCGGCAGCTCGCGGAAGAGCTGATCAACGACCCCAAGGAGCGGGCCGAGCACGTGATGCTCGTCGACCTCGGCCGCAACGACCTCGGCCGGGTGTGCCAGCCCGGCACCGTCGAGGTGGTCGAGCTGATGTCGGTCGAGCGCTACTCCCACGTGATGCACATCGTGTCGACGGTCGTGGGCGAGATCACGGACGACCGAGACGCCCTCGACGTGCTGTTCGCGACGTTCCCGGCCGGCACGCTGTCGGGGGCGCCGAAGGTGCGGGCGATGGAGATCATCGAGACCCTCGAACCGACCCGCCGCGGGCTCTACGGCGGAGTCGTCGGGTACGTCGACGTGGCGGGCGACCTCGACATGGCGATCGCGATCCGCACCACGGTGATGCGCGACGGGATCGCCTACGTCCAGGCCGGCGGCGGGATCGTCGCCGACTCCGACCCGGCGACCGAGGAGCAGGAGAGCCGCAACAAGGCCGCCGCCGTGCTCGCCGCGCTCGCCACGGCTGAGACGATGCGGCCGGCGGGCCGGTGAGCGGCCGCCGTTCACTCGGGGGCTCGATCGTCGCCATCGCGATCGGCGGCCTGCTGATCCTGCTGAGCAGCGGCCGGGTCTGGGCCCGATCCAGCGTCCCGGCGCTCGCCGGCGGCGGCCGGGTGTCGCTCTCCGCGACCGGCCATCAGGTGGCTCCGTCGTTGCCGGCGCTGGCCTACGCGCTGCTCGCGCTGGCCGTCGCTGTGCTCGCTGCCCGTGGGCTGCTGCGGCGGGTCATCGGGCTTGCCGTCGTACTGATCGGCGCCATCGCAATCGGCGTCGCCGCGACGGCCCCCGGCCAGGTGTCGCAAGCGCTGGAGCACCGCGAAGTCGGCGCTGCCGGACTGGTCGTGCACGCCGCTGCGAACGGATGGTGGGTGCTGGCCCTGGTCGGCGGCATTCTCGCGACAGCGGCGGGCGCGCTGACCGTGATCCGGGGCGATCGATGGGCGGCGCTCGGAGCCCGCTACGACGCCCCCACTGCTCCGCCGCGACCCGCCGATCCTGCGGCCGAGGCCTGGGCGGCCCTGGACCGGGGCGAAGACCCCACCGCCTAGCGCACCACGCTACCTAGATCAACAACTCGGCGATCGAGGGCGTTTATCGCCGTCCCGGTGGGTACGCACGTCTGTGCCGGCACGACGTCGTGCCACGGACGGAGGCGACACGATGGCCAGTTTCGCGAAGGAAGCCATGACCGGCCGGAACCGCTTCGTGTCCGGGATCGCGCTGCTCGCGGCGCTCGGCGGACTGCTGTTCGGCTTCGACACCGGCGTCATCTCCGGCGCCCAGCTGTTCATCGGCAAGGACCTGCACTCCTCCACCCAGGCCCAGAGCTGGTTCGTCGGCGCCCTGCTGCTCGGCGCCGTGGCGGGAGCGTTGGTCGCGGGCTACCTCGCCGACGCGATCAGCCGGAAGTGGACGATCTTCGCGGCCGGCGTGGTGTACGTCGTCGCGGCGTTGTGGTCTGGTCTCGCGGGCAGCACCGGGTCGCTGATCGCCGCCCGTGCGGTCCTCGGGCTCGCGGTCGGGACGGCGTCGTTTGTCACTCCGCTCTACATCTCCGAGCACGTCCCGCCCCGGCTGCGCGGCGGGACGGTCTCGTTCAACCAGCTGATGATCACCTCTGGCATCTTCATCGCCTACCTGGTCGACTACTTCTTCAAGGACGTCACCAACAACTGGCGCTGGATGCTGGCGCTCGGTGCGTTGCCCGGCATCGCGCTTGACGATCGGCATGCTCGTCGTCCCGCACACGCCGCGGTGGCTGCTGCAGCAGGGACGCGAGGACGACGCGCGCGCCGTGCTGAAGCGCACCCGTGACGACCAGAGCGAGATCGACGACGAGGTCGACGAGGTCAAGGAGATCACCGAGCAGGAGAGCCAGGTGTCGCTGCGCGACCTGGTGGCGCCGAGCATCCGGCCGATGCTCATCGTCGGGATCGGGCTCGCGTTCTTCCAGCAGTTCGTGGGCGTGAACACCGTCATCTACTACTCGCCGACGATCCTGAAGTTCACCGGCCTCACCGCCGACCAGTCGATCACCCAGGCGCTGTCGGTCGGCATCACCAACGTGGTGTTCACGATCGCCGCGATCCTCATGCTCGACCGGGTCGGCCGCCGCAAGCTGCTGCTCGCGGGCACGGTCGTGCTGACGATCGCGCTGGTCGTCCTCGGCGTCTTCTTCGCGTCGTCCAACCTCCAGCACAACTACGCGTGGATCGCGCTGGTAGCGCTGATCGTCTACATCGCGGCCTTCGCGCTGGGTCTCGGACCGGTGTTCTGGCTGATGATCGCGGAGATCTTCCCGCTGCGGGAGCGCAGCCACGCGATGGCGGTCTGCACGATCGTCAACTGGGGCGCGAACTTCCTGATCTCGTACTTCTTCCTCGACCTGGTCGCCCGGATCTCGACCAAGGGGACGTTCTGGCTGTACGCCGGGTTCGGCGTGCTCGCGGTCATCTTCTTCGCGCTGAAGGTCCCGGAGACCAAGGGCCGCAGCCTCGAGGACATCGAACGAGACCTGGGTGGCACCGACTACCCGGCATCGCAGGACCGGAGCGCGACCGCAGCGACGGGCTGACTACCCTGGTCAGGTGTCAGTCCTCGACGACATCCTGGTCGGTGTCCGCGAGGACCTCGCTGAGCGGGAGCAGGCAATGCCGCTCGACGCGGTCAAGCGCACCGTCGCGACGCTTGCCCCCCGCTCGCGATGCCACCGCAGCCCTGTCGGGGCCAGGGGTGTCGGTCATCGCGGAGGTCAAGCGGTCCAGCCCGAGTGCCGGTCGGCTCGCCGACATCGGCGATCCGGCTGCGCTCGCCCGCGAGTACGAGGCCGGGGGTGCGGCCGTGGTCTCGGTGCTCACCGAGGGCAGGCGCTTCGGCGGCTCGCTGGCCGACCTCCGCTCGGTCCGGTCTGCGGTGGCGATACCGGTGCTGCGCAAGGACTTCGTCGTCTCGCCGTACCAGGTGTGGGAAGCCCGCGCATGGGGTGCCGACATGGTGCTGCTCATCGTGGCCGCCCTCGACCAGGAGGTCCTGGTCAGTCTCCGGGAACGGGTCGAGAGCCTGGGGATGACCGCGCTGGTGGAGGTGCACGACGAGTTGGAGGCGTCGCGCGCGCTCGACGCCGGCGCGTCCGTCATCGGGATCAACGCCCGCAACCTCAAGACGCTCGAGGTCGACCGCGACACCTTCGCGCGGCTGGCTCCCACCCTGCCCGCGACCGTCGTGACCGTCGCTGAGAGCGGGGTCCGCGGTCCGCACGACCTGCTGGCCGCCGCGGCGGCCGGCGCCGACGCTGTCCTGGTCGGCGAGGGCCTGGTCAAGGCGGACTCGCCCCGACAGGCGGTGGCCGACCTGGTCGCCGCCGGGGCACACCCGGCCTGCCCGCATCCCAGCGGCTCCACGGAGCACCATTCATGACCGGACCCGCGATCCTGGAGCACGGCGACGGCCGGTTCGGCCCGTACGGCGGACGGTACGTTCCCGAGGCGCTCATCGCGGCTCTCGACCAGCTGACCGAGGTGTACGCCGAGGCCCGCGCCGACCCGAGCTTCGGCGCCGAGCTGGACCGGTTGTTGCGCGACTACGCCGGCCGGCCGTCGCGGCTCTACGAGGCGGAGCGGTTCTCCGAGGCGGTCGGCGCCCGGGTGCTGCTCAAGCGCGAGGATCTCAACCACACCGGCTCGCACAAGATCAACAACGTGCTCGGGCAGGCGCTGCTCGCGTTGCGGATGGGCAAGCCCCGGCTGATCGCCGAGACCGGCGCCGGCCAGCACGGCGTCGCCACCGCCACCGCGGCCGCGCTGTTCGGCCTGGAGTGCACGGTCTACATGGGCGAGGTCGACACCGAGCGGCAGGCCCTCAACGTGGCCCGGATGCGGCTGCTCGGCGCCGAGGTCGTCGCGGTGACCAGCGGCACCCGCACGCTCAAGGACGCGATGAACGAGGCGTTCCGCGACTGGGTCAGCTCGGTCGACCGCACCCACTACGTGATCGGCTCCGTGGCCGGCCCGGCGCCGTTCCCCGCCATGGTTCGCGATTTCGTGTCGGTGATCGGGGTTGAAGCCCGCGCCCAGTCCCTGGAGCAGCTGGGCCGGCTGCCCGACGCCATCCTGGCCTGCGTCGGCGGCGGCTCGAACGCGATGGGGATCTTCGCCGCGTTCATCCCCGACGAGAACGTCCGGCTCTACGGCTTCGAGGCGGGCGGTGACGGCGTCGAGACGCTGCGGCACGCGGCCACCCTGACCGGTGGCTCGCCGGGGGTCCTGCACGGGTCGCGCTCGTATGTCCTGCAGGACGCGGATGGCCAGACGCTCGACTCGCACTCGATCTCCGCCGGACTGGACTATCCGGGAGTCGGGCCGGAGCACGCCTGGCTCAAGGACACCAAGCGCGCGACCTACCAGCCGATCACCGACACCCAGGCGATGGACGCCTTCCGGCTGCTCTGCCGCACCGAGGGCATCATCCCGGCGATCGAGAGCGCGCACGCGCTGGCCGGCGCGCACCTCGTCGCCCGCGAGCTCGGTCCGGACGCGATCCTGATCGTCAACCTCTCCGGCCGCGGCGACAAGGACATGACGACGGCGGCGGCCTGGTTCGACCTGATCGACGGCCCGACCGAGTGAGCTCGGGCGAGGCGTTCGCGCGAGCCCGCTCCGAGGGGCGCGCCGCGTTGATCGGGTACCTGCCCGCCGGGTTTCCGTCGTACGACGGTGGTGTGGCGGCCTTCCGGGCGCTGGTCGACGCGGGCGTCGACGTCGTGGAGGTCGGCGTGCCCTACTCCGACCCGGTCATCGACGGCCCGGTCAACCAGGCCGGGATGCAGGTGGCGCTGGAGAATGGCACCACTGTCCACGACGTGCTGCGCACGGTTGAAGCGGTCGCGTCGACCGGGGTCGCGGCCGTCGTAATGAGCTACTGGAACCCGGTGCTCCGGTACGGCGTCGAGCGATTCGCCGCGGACCTCGTGGCCGCCGGCGGCCAGGGGCTGATCACGCCCGACCTGGTGCCCGACGAGGCGGCCGACTGGCTCACCGCCAGCGCCGAACACGACCTCGACCGGATCTTCCTGGTGGCGCCGTCGTCCTCCGACGCCCGGATCGCGATGACGGTCGACGCCTGCCGGGGCTGGGTGTACGCCGCCTCGACGATGGGGGTCACCGGCGCCCGCGCCGTCACGTCCACGGTCGCGCCCGCCCTGGTCCGGCGTACCCAGCAGGCCACCTCACTGCCGGTCGCGGTCGGTCTCGGCGTCTCCAACGGCGACCAGGCGGCAGAGGTCGCGTCGTACGCCGACGGGGTCGTCGTGGGCTCGGCGCTGGTGCGGTGCCTGCTCGACGCCGACACCGAGGTCGCAGGCGCCGTCGCCGTGCACCAGCTGGCCCTGGACCTGGCAGCCGGCGTCCGTCGGGCGCCGGTTGGGCGGGACGCGACAGCCGGCGGATAGCCTCGAAGGGTGATTCTGGCCGCCATCCCCAGTCCATCGCAGGGGGTATGGCACGTCGGCCCGGTGCCGATCCGGGCGTACGCGTTGTGCATCATCGCCGGGATCGTGATCGCGGTCGTGGTGGGTGGGCGCCGGCTGGAGGCGCGGGGCGGTGGTGACCGGGCCGTCGTCGCGGATATCGCAGTGTGGGCGGTGCCGTTCGGCTTGGTCGGCGCGAGGCTCTATCACCTGGCCACGAGCTCGGAGATCTACTGGGGTGCCCATGGGGAGGGGACGCTCGCGGCGCTGAAGATCTGGGATGGCGGCCTCGGGATCTGGGGCGGCGTGGCCATGGGCGCGCTCGGCGCCTATATCGGGGCGCGGCGTCACCACGTCGACTTCGCGATGCTGGCCGACTCGGTGGCTCCTGCCCTGCCGCTGGCGCAGGCGGCGGGCCGGTGGGGAAACTACTTCAACCAGGAGCTGTACGGCCGGCCGACGCACCTGCCGTGGGGGTTACGGATCGACGCGGCGCACCGGCTGCCGGCGTACGCGAACGTCGCGTTGTATCAGCCGACGTTCCTCTACGAGTCGATCTGGGATGTCGGGATCGCGATCGTGGTGGTCCTGGCCGACCGGCGCAAGCATTTCACCCGCGGTCGTGCGTTCGCGCTGTACGTGATGCTCTACTGCGTCGGGCGCGGCTGGATCGAATACCTCCGGATCGACCAGGCCCACCGCTACCTCGGGCTCCGGCTCAACGACTGGACCAGCCTCATCGTGTTCCTCGCCGCTCTCCTCTACTACCTGCGCCACCCACCACTGCCACGACGACGACACCACCGGCGAAGACAGGCCCAGCGAGCCGGTGGACCGTACCCTGGCGACATGACCGACGCGCCGGCCCAGCCCGATCTCGGGCTCGAGGCTGAGCCCGGGATCCAGCACGAACACCGCGACGTCAACGGCGGCTGGCTGCGGCCGGCCGTATTCGGTGCGATGGACGGCGTGGTCAGCAATGGCGCCCTCGTCGCGGGTGTCGCGGCAGCCCATGCGTCCACCCACACCGTGATCGTGAGCGGCATGGCCGGCCTGCTGGCCGGGTCGTTCTCGATGGCCGTAGGGGAGTGGACCTCGGTCCAGTCGCAGGCCGAGCTAGTGCAGGCAGAGATCGAGACCGAGCGCGCAGAGATCGCACGCAGCCCCCGCGCCGAGGAGGCGGAGCTCGCCGCGCTCTTCGTCCACAAGGGATTGTCCCGTGAGCTCGCCACCCGGGTCGCCCGCGAGCTGTCGCAGGACCCGGACCAGTCGTGGCGGGTCCATGTCCGCGAAGAGCTCGGCGTCGACCCGGACGCGCAACCCTCGCCGTACGTCGCCGCGATCTCGTCCTTCATCACGTTCGGGGTCGGCGCGCTGATCCCGTTGCTGCCATATCTGCTCGGCGCCACGCACCTGCTGCTCTCGATGGTTCTCGGGGCCATCGCCCTGCTCACCCTGGGGGGGGCGGTCGCCCGCTTCACCCGCCGTCCGCTGCTGCTGGGGGCGGTCCGCCAGCTCGCGCTGGGAGCTGCCACCGTGGCCGTGGTGTTCGCGGTCGGGTCGGCCATCGGTGCAGGCGTCAACACGTGACGCTGAGGTAAACTGCAGCGGCCGGGCCGACGTCGTCCCACCCCCAGCCATTCTGCCGAGACGACGGAGCTGTCTCCCATGCCGCTCGACCCGCGACCCCGGCCTCAGGGCTTGTACGACGGGGCCCACGAGCACGACGCCTGTGGCGTGGCGTTCGTCGCGGACATGTATGGCCGGCGGACCCACTCGATCGTCGACGACGCGCTCACGGCCCTGCACAACCTCGACCACCGCGGCGCCTCCGGCGCCGAGGTCAACACCGGTGACGGCGCCGGCATCCTGGTGCAGATCCCGGACGAGTTCCTGCGCGAGGTCGCCGGCGTCGAGCTGCCGAAGCCGGGGGCCTACGCCGTTGGCCTGGTCTTCCTTCCCGTCGACGACGTCGCCGCCAGGGCGGCGACCGACGGGCTGGAGCGCCTCGCCGTCGAGGAGGAGCTGCGGGTGCTCGGCTGGCGGGACGTGCCGGTCGACCCCAGCCCGTTGGGAGCCACCGCGCTCTCGGTGATGCCGCGGGTGCGGCAGCTGTTCGTCGCCTCGGCCCACGGCCACATTGGCATGGCGCTGGAACGTCGGGCGTTCTGTCTGCGGAAGCGGGCGGAGCACGACTTGGACGTCTACCTGCCGTCGTTGTCGTGCCGAACGCTCGTCTACAAGGGCATGCTGACGACCGATCAGCTGCCGGCCTTCTACCCCGACCTGCGGGATGAGCGGTTCGCGTCCGCGATCGCGCTGGTGCACTCGCGGTTCTCGACCAACACCTTCCCGTCCTGGCCGCTCGCTCATCCGTATCGCTACGTGGCGCACAACGGCGAGATCAACACCGTCAAGGGCAACTGCAACTGGATGCGGGCCCGCGAGGCGCTGCTCGCCAGCGACGTCATCCCCGGTGAGCTGAGCCGGCTGTTCCCGGTGGTGACGCCCAAGGCGAGTGACTCCGCCAGCTTCGACGAGGTGCTCGAGCTGCTGCATCTTGCGGGTCGGTCGCTGCCGCACGCGGTGCTGATGATGATCCCCGAGGCATACGAGAACAACGCGGAGATGGACCCGGACATCCGGGCGTTCTACGAGTTCCACTCCTGTCTGATGGAGCCCTGGGACGGCCCGGCGTGTGTGACGTTCACCGACGGCACCGTCGTCGGCGCGGTCCTGGACCGCAACGGGCTGCGACCGTCGCGCTACTGGGTGACGGACGACGGTCGGGTCGTGCTGGCCTCCGAGGTCGGGGTCCTCGACATCGAGCCGGCTCGCATCGTTCGCAAGGGTCGGCTGCAGCCGGGTCGGATGTTCCTGGTCGACACCGCCGCCGGACGGATCGTCGACGACGGCGAGCTCAAGGCGGAGCTGGCCGCGGATAACCCCTACGGCGACTGGCTGCACGCCGGGCTGCTCAACCTCGGCAACCTGCCGGAACGCGAGCACATCGTCTACTCCCACGAGTCCGTCGTCCGGCGGCAGCAGACCTTCGGCTACACCGAGGAGGAGCTGCGGCTGATCGTGGCGCCGATGGGTCGCAACGGCGCCGAGGCGATCGGCTCGATGGGGACCGACACCCCGGTAGCGGCATTGTCCGCGCGGCCACGGCTGCTGTTCGACTACTTCACCGAGCTGTTCGCCCAGGTCACGAACCCGCCCCTCGACGCGATCCGCGAGGAGCTGGTGACGTCGCTGTCGACCGTGACCGGGCCGGAGCGGAACCTGCTCGACCCGACGCCCGCGTCGTGCCGCCAGATCACCCTGCCGTTCCCCGTCATCGACAACGACGACCTCGCAAAGATCATCCACATCAACGACGACGGTGACCTGCCCGGATTCAGTGCTCACGTGGTCAAGGGGCTGTACCGCGTCGCGGGCGGCGGCGACGCGCTCCGGGAGGCCTTGGAGCGGGTACGCCGGGACGTGAGCGAGGCGATCGCCGGCGGTGCCCGGCTCATCGTGCTCTCCGACCGGGACAGCGACGGCGAGCTGGCACCGATCCCGTCCCTGCTGCTCACGGGCGCCGTGCACCACCACCTGATCCGCGAGAAGACCCGCACCCAGGTCGGGCTCATCGTCGAGGCGGGTGACGTTCGCGAGGTGCACCACGCCGCGCTGCTCATCGGCTACGGGGCCGCGGCCCTCAACCCCTACCTCGCCATGGAGTCGGTCGAGGACCTGGTCCGGCATGGGCTCATCGCGGACCTCACCGAGGACGAGGCGGTGCATCGCTACATCAAGGCGCTCGGCAAGGGCGTCCTCAAGGTGATGAGCAAGATGGGGGTTTCCACGGTTGCGTCGTACACCGGCGCTCAGATCTTCGAGGCCCTGGGCCTGTCACAGGAACTCGTCGACGACTACTTCACCGGGACGGTCTCCCGGCTCGGCGGCATCGGCCTCGACGTGATCGCCGACGAGGTCGCGGATCGACACCACAACGCCTATCCCCGCGCCCCCCACAAGCACCGGCGGCTGTGGGTCGGCGGCGAGTACCAGTGGCGGCGCGAGGGTGAGCCGCACCTGTTCAACCCGGAGACCGTGTTCAAGCTCCAGCACGCGACGCGGAGCCAGCAGTACGACGTCTTCAAGGAGTACACCAGGGCCGTCGACGAGCAGGCCACCAAGCTGATGACGCTGCGCGGCCTGTTCCGATTCGCTGAGGGTGTCCGGGAGCCGGTCCCGATCGACGAGGTCGAGCCGGTGACGGAGATCGTGAAGCGGTTCGCCACGGGCGCGATGTCCTACGGCTCGATCTCCGCGGAGGCGCACACCACGCTCGCGATCGCCATGAACCGGCTGGGCGGAAAGTCCAACACCGGTGAGGGCGGCGAGGACACCGACCGGCTGCACGACCCGGAACGCCGCAGCGCCATCAAGCAGGTTGCCAGTGGCCGGTTCGGCGTCACCAGCGACTACCTGACCAACGCGACCGACATCCAGATCAAGATGGCCCAGGGCGCAAAGCCCGGCGAGGGTGGCCAGCTGCCTGGCCACAAGGTCTACCCGTGGATCGCGAAGACCCGTGGGTCGACGCCCGGGGTCGGCCTGATTTCGCCCCCTCCGCACCACGACATCTACTCGATCGAGGATCTCAAGCAGCTCATCCACGACCTCAAGAACGCCAACCCGTCGGCCCGGGTGCACGTCAAGCTGGTCGCCGAGGTAGGCGTCGGAACCGTCGCCGCAGGTGTCTCGAAAGCGCACGCCGACGTCGTCCTGATCTCCGGGCACGATGGTGGCACCGGAGCCGCGCCGCTGACGTCGCTCAAGCATGCCGGCTCACCCTGGGAGCTGGGCCTCGCGGAGACCCAGCAGACCTTGATGCTCAACGGGTTGCGCGACCGGATCACCGTGCAGGTGGACGGGCAGCTCAAGACCGGCCGCGACGTCGTGATCGCCGCTCTGCTCGGCGGTGAGGAGTTCGGGTTCTCGACCGCGCCCCTGGTTGTCTCCGGCTGCATCATGATGCGGGTCTGCCACCTCGACACCTGCCCGGTCGGCGTCGCCACCCAGAACCCCGAGCTGCGCAAGCGCTTCACCGGCCAGCCGGAGTTCGTCGAGACCTTCTTCACCTACCTGGCCGAGGAGGTGCGCGAGCACCTCGCGGCGCTCGGCTTCCGGACGCTGGGCGAGGCGGTCGGCCACGCCGAGATGCTCGACACCGGCGACGCGGTCTCCCACTGGAAGGCCTCTGGCCTCGACCTGACACCGGTCCTGCACGTCCCGGACGGAGACGGCGACCGCAGCCGGACCCGGGGGCAGGACCACGGGCTCGAGCATGCGCTCGACAACACGTTGATCCAGCTGTCCGAGGGCGCGCTGGCCGACGCCCGGCCGGTCCGGCTCGAGCTGCCGATTCGCAACGTCAACCGGACTGTCGGCACCATGCTCGGTCACGAGGTGACGAAGCGGTACGCCGAGGTGGGGCTGCCGGACGACACCATCGACGTGACCTTCACGGGCTCAGCCGGGCAATCCTTCGGCGCGTTCGTGCCGCGAGGAGTGACCTTGCGGCTGCTCGGCGACGCCAACGACTACCTCGGCAAGGGGCTCTCCGGAGGCAGGCTGATCGTGCGCCCGCACGCCGACGCGCCCTTCCCGGCCCAGGCCAACGTCATCGCGGGCAACGTCGCGCTCTACGGCGCCACCAGTGGTGAGGCATTCGTCCGCGGCATCGTCGGCGAGCGCTTCGCCGTGCGCAACTCAGGAGCGGTTGCTGTCGTCGAGGGAGTCGGAGACCACGCCTGCGAGTACATGACCGGCGGCGAGGTCGTGATCCTCGGCGAGACCGGCCGCAACCTCGCCGCGGGCATGTCCGGCGGCGTCGCGTACGTGCTCGACCTCGAGCCGTCCCTGGTCAACCTCGAGCTGGTTGACGTCGAGCCGCTCGACGAGGCCGACAACAAGACGCTGCGGGATCTGGTCGCCCGCCACGCCGCCGAGACCGGCTCCACCGTCGCGGCAGCGCTCCTCGCCGACTGGTCGGACGCGGTGCTGCGGTTCGGGAAGATCATGCCCCGGGACTACAAGCGGGTGCTCGAGGCGGCGAAGGCGGCCGAGGAGACCGGCAGCGACATCGACGAAGCCATCATGGCGGCCGCTCATGGGTGACCCGCGAGGCTTCCTCACGACCGACCGCGAGCTGCCCAGGCGGCGGCCGGTCGACGTCCGGATCCAGGACTGGCAGGAGGTCTACGAGGACTTCGCCGAGGAGCGGCTGCAGCGGCAGGCGGGCCGGTGCATGGACTGCGGGATTCCGTTCTGCCATCAGGGCTGTCCGCTCGGAAACCTGATCCCGGAGTGGAACGACCTGGTCTGGCGCGACGACTGGCGGGAAGCCATCGAGCGGCTGCACGCGACCAACAACTTCCCGGAGTTCACCGGCCGGCTGTGCCCGGCACCGTGCGAGACGGCCTGCGTGCTCGGGATCAACTCCGACCCGGTCAGCATCAAGCAGGTCGAGGTCGAGATCGTCAACCGGGCCTGGGACGAGGGCTGGATCAACCCGCAGGTCGCCGAGCGGCTCTCCGGCAAGACGGTGGCCGTGGTCGGCTCCGGGCCGGCCGGTCTCGCCGCCGCACAACAGCTCACCCGTGCGGGCCACACGGTCGTGGTCTATGAACGGGCTGACCGGATCGGGGGCCTGCTGCGCTACGGGATCCCTGAGTTCAAGATGGAGAAGCGTCACCTCGAGCTGCGGCTGATGCAGATGCAGGAAGAGGGTACGAAGTTCCGCCCGGGGGTCGACGTCGGGACAGACATCACCGCCGCCGAGCTACGCAAGCGCTACGACGCGCTGGTGCTGGCCGGTGGGTCGACCGTCTCGCGCAACCTGCCGGTGCCCGGTCGGGATCTCGCTGGCGTGTACGCGGCGATGGACTATCTGCCGCTGTCCAACCGGGTGCAGCAGGGCGACACCGACGTGCCTGCGATCTCCGCCGAGGGCCTGGACGTCGTCATCATCGGCGGCGGCGACACCGGTGCCGACTGTCTCGGTACGGCGCTGCGGCAGGGGGCCCGGTCGGTCACCCAGCTCGAGATCCTGCCGCGCCCACCCGATCAGCGGACCGGGACGATGCCCTGGCCGACGTACCCGATGATCTACCGGGTGACCAGTGCCCACGAGGAGGGCGGCGAACGGGTCTTCGCGGTGTCGACCCAGCGGTTCACCGCCGACGAGGACGGGACTGTTTCCTCGCTGGTGCTCTCGGAAGTCGACTCGTCGTTCCAGCCGATCCCGGGCACCGAACGCGCGATCCCGTGTCAGCTGGTGCTGCTCGCGATGGGTTTCACCGGACCGGAGCGCGGCCCGCTGCTGAGCGATCTCGAGGTCGGGTACGACGACCGCGGCAACGTGGCTCGCGACGGCAACTGGATGACCGACGTACCGAGTGTCTTCGTCTGTGGCGACATGGGCCGTGGGCAGTCGCTCATCGTTTGGGCGATCGCCGAGGGTCGGTCGTGCGCGGCCGCCGTGGACCGCTTCCTGATGGGAGACACCCAGCTCCCGGCGCCGATCCTGCCGACGGACCGCGCCATCGCCTGAACCGGATCCGCATGCATTCCCGCGTGTGGTGCGGGCAGGGGTTGTGTGAGACCCCGACCCGAGGAGCAAAGCATGTCCAACGAGCTGTCCGGCAAGACCATCGCCTTCCTGGTCGCGAACGAGGGGGTCGAGCAGGTGGAGCTGACCGAGCCATGGCAGGCGGTCAAGGACGCCGGCGGCACCCCGAAGCTGGTGTCCGTCGAGTCCGGCGAGATCCAGGCGTTCAACCACCTGGACAAGGCCGACACCTTCGCGGTGGACGAGACCGTGGCGGACGCCGCAGTGGCGTCGTACGACGCCCTCGTCCTGCCCGGTGGGGTCGCGAACCCCGACTTCCTGCGGACCCAGCCGCCGGCCGTCGCGTTCGCGAGAGGCTTCTTCGAAGCCGGGAAGCCGGTCGCCGTGATCTGTCACGGCCCGTGGACCCTGGTCGAAGCCGGCGTCGTCGACGGCCGGACCCTGACCAGCTGGCCCAGCGTCCAGACCGACATCCGCAACGCGGGTGGCCACTGGGTCGACGAAGAGGTCCAGGTGTGCAGTGACGGGCCGAACGTCCTCGTCTCCAGCCGCAAGCCCGACGACCTGAAGGCGTTCTGCCAGACCCTTGTCGAGCAGTTCGCGGCGTCCTGATCCATCCGGACGCCCGCTGCCACAGTCGTGCCCCGAGTCGGATTCGAACCGACACTGTGCGGGTTTTGAGTCCGCTTCCTCTGCCATTGGGATACCGGGGCGGAAAGCCCTGCGAGTGTATCGAGCGGCATCGTTAGTCTGATCGACATGAGCGGCTCGACGGCACGGCGCGTCCTGATCGCCGAGGACGAGGCGCTCATCCGACTCGACCTCAAGGAGATGCTGGAGGAGGAGGGGTACGTCGTCGTCGGTGAGGCGGCGGACGGCGAGCAGGCGATCGACCTGTCCCGCAAGCTGGAGCCCGACCTCGTCATCCTGGACGTGAAGATGCCGGTCCTCGACGGGATCTCCGCTGCCGAGCGCATCACCGAGGAAGCGATCGCGCCGGTTGTGATGCTCACGGCTTTCAGCCAGCGAGAACTGGTGGAACGCGCCGTGGACGCCGGGGCCATGGCATACCTGGTGAAGCCGTTCGCCAAGAGCGACCTGCTGCCGGCGATCGAGGTCGCGGTAAGTCGTCATCAGCAGTTACGGGCACTTGCGGCGGAGGCCGCGGATCTGTCCGACCGGTTGGAGACCCGCAAGCTGTTGGATCGGGCGAAGGGCCTGCTGCAGTCGACGGCTGGCATGAGTGAGCCGGCGGCGTTTCGCTGGATCCAGAAGACGTCGATGGATCGGCGGACCTCGATGCGCGTGGTGGCGCAGGCCGTCGTGGACGGGGAAGTTCCCGACTCGGCGTGATTGTCCGTCGTTCTCACCGATCGGTCAGGATGCCCAGTTTTACTGGTGTTGCAGGCAAAGAAAGGAGCCCGGCACCTTTGGGTCCGACCGCGCCTTCCCCGTGCGCGGACGTTGTCTACTCGGTGCCGGGCTGAGGGGCCACGGTAGTCACCCGCGTAGACGGCGGTCAACGCTGGTGAATATTCACCCGCCCACTTGGTAGTCGTGGCCGCCCTCGGGACGCTACGGTTCGCTCACTTGTCGTCGCAAGAAGGAGGTGCGGTGCCCCGGTCACCGGTCGTGACCACGACAGCCACACGGGGGGACATCCCTCGGTTGATGGCGTTGTGGAACGAGCTCCGAGCGATCGGGGGCCGCGCTGAACGAGCGGTCACCCCGCCGGCTGTCGCCGACGTCGAGGAGCGCTTCCTCGAGCTCCTTGACACCGACCACTGCCGGGTGGTCCTGTGCTCGATCGACGATGAGCCGGCCGGCATGGCGGTCATCCGCACCATTCACCCGGACCCGATGTCCGACGAGGGCTTCGTCTACATCGCTCACCTCGTGGTGATGCGGGGGAAGCGACAGCGGGGGGTGGGGCACGCCCTGATTCACGCCGCGACGGACTTCGCGATGGAGCGAGGCGTCGACTATGTCGGCGTCGGCGTCTACCCGACCCTGCGGGACGCGAGCCGGTTCTACGCCCGGCTCGGTTTCGCGCCCGCAGCGCTGCACCGGGTGGCGCCCGTCCACGTGCTGCGTCGACGGATGGGCAAGGACCGGCAGCAGGCGCCCGCCCTCACTGACCTGGTACGCCGTGGCCGCTCGATCAGGGCGCTCCCGCCGCAGCGGCGGCGCCAGCCGGCGGAGCCGGTCGACAACACGAGCTGAGACGCCGGGGCACGATCCAGCCGATCGTGCCGGGCGCCGGGCGCCGATGTCCGAGGGCCGACCTAGGATGCCGTCGTGACCCCAGCCGCCTCCGACCAGGCCGGGGGCGATCGACCCCGGCTGCTCCTGCTCGACGGCCACTCGCTGGCCTACCGGGCTTTCTTCGCGCTGCCGGTCGAGAACTTCTCCACCACGACCGGCCAGCCGACCAACGCGGTCTACGGCTTCACGTCGATGCTGATCAACGTTCTGCGTGACGAGGCCCCCAGTCACGTGGCGGTCGCCTTCGACGTCGGTCGCCAGACCTTCCGGACCGAGGCGTACAGCGAGTACAAGGCGAACCGTCGCGACTCGCCCGAGGACTTCCGCGGCCAGGTCGGGCTGATCCGCGAGGTGCTCGACGCGCTGAAGATCCAGATGGTGCAGGCCGAGGGCTACGAGGCCGACGACGTCATCGCCACCCTCGCGGTCGAGGCCTCACTCGAGAACATGGACGTCCTGATCGTCACCGGCGACCGCGACGTGCTGCAGCTCGTCGACGACCGCGTCACCGTGCTGATGACGCGGCGCGGGATCAGCGACATGACACGGTTCACGCCGAGCGCGGTCGAGGAGAAGTACGGCCTGACCCCTACCCAGTACCCCGACTTCGCTGCGGTGCGCGGCGACCCGAGCGACAACCTGCCCAGCATCCCCGGTGTGGGGGAGAAGACCGCCGCCAAGTGGATCCGGGAGTTCGGGTCGCTGGACGCGTTGGTCGACCGGGCGGACGAGGTCAAGGGAAAGACCGGCGACGCGCTGCGGGCGCATCTCGGGCAGCTGCTCCTCAACCGCCAGCTGACCGAGCTCAAGCGCGACGTGGAGCTCGCCGTCCACCCCGAGTCGCTCATCCTCGGGCAGTGGGACCGCGAGGCCGTCCACGCCCTGTTCGACACGCTGCAGTTCCGGGTGCTCCGCGAGCGGCTTTACGCGACCCTGTCCGCGGTCGAGCCCGAGGCGGACCAGGGCTTCGAGCTGAACGGCGAGGTGCTCGGGCCGGGTGATGTCCCCGAGTGGCTGGACGAGCACGCTCGAGGCGGGTCGCGAACCGGCGTCTCGGTCGCGGGGACGTGGGGGCGGGGCACCGGGATCATCACTGGCGTGGCGCTGGCGGCCGCCGACGGCTCCGCGGCGTACCTCGACCCCGAGCAGCTCCCCGAGGACGACGAACGTGCCCTGGTCGCGTGGCTCGGCGACCCCGACATCCCCAAGGCGCTGCATGACGTCAAGGGGCCGCTGCTGGCGGCGATGGAGCGCAGCTGGCCGCTGGCCGGGGTGACCGACACGGCCCTCGCGGCGTACCTCGCCCTGCCCGGGCAGCGCTCCTTCGACCTGGCCGATCTCGCGCTGCGCTACCTGCACCGTGAGCTGCGCGCCGAGGTCGACAGTGCGGGCCAGCTCTCGCTCGACGGCTCGCTGGAGGAGGACGCGGCGAACGCCGAGATGGTGCGGGCTCGGGCCATCGTCGACCTCGCCGACGCACTCGACGCCGACCTCGAGCGGCGGGGCGGCTCCGCCCTGCTTCGGGATGTGGAGCTCCCGCTGACCGGCCTGCTGGCCGAGATGGAGCGCACCGGGATCGCGGTCGACACCGAGTGGCTCGCCGAGCTGGAGGCCCGGTTCGCCGGCGAGGTGAAACGAGCCGCCGAGCTCGCTTACGGCGTGATCGGCCACGAGGTCAACCTCGGATCCCCGAAGCAGCTCCAGGAGGTGCTCTTCGACGAGCTGGAGCTGCCGAAGACCAAGAAGATCAAGACCGGCTACACGACGGACGCCGACGCGCTGGCCGACCTGTACGTGAAGACCGAGCACCCCTTCCTCGAGCATTTGCTTCGGCACCGCGACGTCGCCCGGCTCAAGACCGTCGTCGACTCGTTGATCCCGATGGTCGACGACCTCGGTCGGATCCACACCACGTTCAACCAGCTCGTCACCTCGACCGGCCGGCTCTCGAGCACCGACCCCAACCTGCAGAACATCCCGATCCGGTCGATCGAGGGGCGCGAGATCCGGAAGGCGTTCATCGTCGGGGCGGGCTACGAGTCGTTGATGACGGCCGACTACTCCCAGATCGAGATGCGGATCATGGCGCATCTGTCCCGCGACGCCGGACTGATCGAGGCGTTCACGTCCGGCGAGGACCTGCACACCTTCGTCGCCGCCGGCGCGTTCGGCGTACCGATCGAGGAGGTGCAGCCGGAGCAGCGTCGCCGGATCAAGGCGATGTCCTATGGCCTGGCCTACGGGTTGTCGGCGTACGGCCTGGCCACCCAGCTCGGGATCTCCGCGGACGAGGCCCGGGGTCAGATGGACGCGTACTTCACGCGGTTCGGCGGGGTGAGGGACTACCTCACCAGCGTGGTCAACCAGGCCCGGATGGACGGCTACACCGAGACCATCCTGGGGCGCCGCCGCTACCTGCCGGACCTCGCGAGCGACAACGGGCAGCGCCGCCAGATGGCCGAGCGGATGGCTCTCAACGCTCCGATCCAGGGCTCCGCGGCGGACATCATCAAGGTCGCGATGCTTCGGGTGCAGCGCGCCCTGCGCGAGGAGGAGCGGGCGTCCCGGCTGCTGCTCCAGGTGCACGACGAGCTGGTCCTCGAGATCGCGCCGGGGGAGCGGAAGCCGGTCGAGGCGCTGGTACGCCGGGAGATGGCGGCGGCGTACACCCTCGATGTCGACCTTGATGTCTCGGTGGGTGTCGGCCGCACCTGGGATGACGCAGGCCATTGACCCAACCCCCGTGGCGGGCGGACCTGCGCCGCAGCGTGGAGCTGTTCCGGGCGTTCCGCCACGAGCAGGACGACCCTGACCGGTTCTACCGCACGCTCTCCCGTGACAGTGTCGGCCAGCTGGCGCGTCACACCCGAGCTCGACGGCGTCACGGTCGTCGACGTGGGCGGCGGCCCCGGCTACTTCCGCGACGACCTGGTCGCACTCGGAGCCCGGTACGTCGTGGTCGATCCTGACCTCACGGAGCTGTCCCTGCGGGGCCGCCCCGGTCCGCTCACGGTCCGGGGTGACGGCATGCGGCTGCCGTTGCGATCCGGCTCGGTCGACGTGTGCTTCTCGAGCAATGCCCTCGAACACGTGCCGGAGCCGGAGGCAATGGCCGACGAGATGGTTCGGGTCACGCGGCCGGGGGGTGTGATCTACCTGTCGTACACGAACTGGCTCTCGCCCAACGGCGGTCACGAGACCGGCCCCTGGCATCTGGTCATCGGCGGCCCAGGAGCGGCGCGCCGTTATGCGAGGCGGCGGGGCCGACCGCCGAAGAACGAGTTCGGCCGGACCCTGTTCGCGGTCTCCGCGGCCCGGATGCTCCGCTGGGCGCGGGTGGCTGTCGCCGACGGTCGCGTCGAGCGGCTGGCCACCGAGGCCCGCTATCACCCGGCCTTCGCGCGAGGGATCGTCCGAGTGCCGGTTGCCAGGGAGCTGCTCAGCTGGAACGTCCTGCTGGTGCTCCGTCGGAGTGGAGGATGACGCGGTCGAGCCGAATCGCGTCCGCGAATCGCGGCGGGCGCGCATGCTGGTAGCCGTGACGGACAACCGCCGCCGCGATTACGCCGCGCTGAACGGTGCTCGGGCGATCGCCGCCTACCTGGTGGTCGCGACGCACGCCGGCTTCGAAAGCGGGCTGTCGCTGAGCTCGTCGCCGTGGGCACCGTTCCTCGCCAGGGCCAACTTCGGCGTGACGATCTTCTTCCTGTTGTCCGGGTTCCTGCTGTCCCGGCGGTTCCTGCTTGACGACTCGACGCTCACGGCCCACGGGCTCAGCGGCTTCTGGCGTCGTCGGGCAGTCCGGATCTTCCCGGCGTACTGGCTCGCGATCATCGGAGCCCTCGCGCTGCTCACCGTGCGCCACACCACCGGGCAGCACTGGGCGTTCTACCTGCTGCTCATCCACCCGTACGTCGCGATGCCGATCGATCCCACGCTGTCGCAGATGTGGACGCTCGCGGTCGAGGTCAGCTTCTACGCGATCCTGCCGCTGCTGTTCTGGCTCAGCCGCCGGTTCGGCAGCGACCGGCGGGCGCAGTCCACCTGGCTGATCGTCAGCATGTCGATGGCGGCGCTCGTCGCGAACCTGGTCGTTCACCGCGCTCGCGGGCGACGGCAACCGGGCGGTGCTGTGGATGCCGTTGTACCTCGACTGGTTCGCGCTCGGGATCGCGCTGGCGGCCCTGACCGTCTACCAGAACGACCCGGCCCGGTGGCACGTCGCGCCGCTGCGCTGGGCGCAGTCGACGGCGACCTGCTGGGCGGTGGGCGGGTTGCTGTTCTGGATCTCGACCCTCCCGCATCGGTGGTCCGCGCAGCCTGGTCCCTGCCACGACGTGGGAGTGGACGCATCCGGCACTACCTGTTCGCCGGCTCGGCGTTCTTCCTGCTGCTGCCCCTGGTCGTGGGGCATGAGCGGTGGCCGGAGCGACTGCTGGGCAACCGCGTCATGACCTGGTTGGGCGAGGTGTCCTACGGCGTCTACCTGTGGCAGCTCGGTCTGCTGTCTCGCGCTGGAACGTTGGCTCGGCTACCAGGTCGTTCTCGGGTCACTTCCTCGAGCTGTTCGTCCTCACCTGTCTGCTTGTGACCGCGGTGGCGGCCGCGAGCTGGCACCTGGTCGAACGGCCGCTGCTAAGTCGGTTCTCCCAGTCGTGGCGGCCGCGCCGGCGCGAGACCGTGGCCAGGACGATGGCAACGGCGAACAGGCAGAGCGCCTGCACGCCGACACTGCTGGCCAGCGGATGGCCTGACGTCACGGGAGCCACGAACTCGCAGCCGGCGACCACCGCCAGCGCACTCCGGCCGCCAGGCCAGGTCGCCACCGGCCAGCGGCGACTGAGGCGTATCGCGACCAGCGCGACCAGGGCCGCGGCCACGCCGTACCCGGAGCCGAGCAGGAACAGGGTGCCGACGACGATCCCGACGGCGAGCACCGTGGCGGATCGAGGCGTCATGCAACGCGGGCCGGGACTGTCCGCGCCGTCGGCCGGCGCCACAGGGCGAGACCGACCAGGAGCAGCGCCGCAGCCGCTCCGACGGCCAGCCCGGCGATCACAGTGCGCTGCGGGGCGTAGACCAGGTGAACGACGCCCGACGTTCCCGCGGGGAGCAGCCACGCCTGCTGCCAGCCGTCGACGGTGGTGGCGGTCAGCGTGTGCCGTTGACGTCGCGTGCCAGCCGGCGTTCTGGTTCTCGTGCACGATCAGCAGCGATGCGGTCGGCGCAGCGACCTGGACCGATCGGTTCGTAGCACCCCAGTGCAACAGCCGGGGCGGGGCTGATGGGGAGGGCGCCGGTGTCGGGGCCACGTCCGCCCGGTTGAACTGCAGCGACTGCGGCCGAACCAGGACGTTCGCGTGCATGATGAACCGGTTGGTACCCGCGGGCAGCTGCAACGGTCGGGTGCCCGCTCCGCACGGTGTCGCGGCGACCGGTAGTCCCTGCAGCGCGGCCGACATCGGAGCGTGCACGGCCATCGTGACCGGGATGCCGTCAACGTCCACCACGGGCCCACGTCGACAGGAGATGGACAGGGTCGAGGCGGCAGTCTGCCGCGGCGCCCTCGGTCCCAACAGCCTCACCTCACCGATGCCGACCGGCAGGAACACCTGGGTGCCCGTCGACTGACTGCTCGTGCTCACCCGCGCGGTCGAGCGAAGCACCTCGATCGACACGACCTTGGTCCGACTGCGGGCGACGGAACCGGATCACGCCGTCGGCGGGAACCTTCCGGGCGAGAGCCGGCCGGCGACCCCGACGACGATTCGGGCCGGGAAGGATGTCGGCGCCGCGGTGATCGGGAGCAGCCGGAAGCCACGGAGCAGAACTCGGTGAGGCAGCGTCAGCCGCAGGTCGGGCTGCTTGTCCGTGCTCGCGGCGCAACCCAGCCCGTCGCGCGGTTGCCGTCAACGGCAGCGCCCGGTCGCTCTCGCGGATCGGGGGAGTCGGTCGAGGTGGCGATGGCGGAGATCGGAGAGTGGGCGTCGAGCAACGACTCGACGGCACCGTCCGGCTGGAGCCGCACCGTGGCGCCGGCATCGATAGGTACCGGCGGTCGACAGGTCGATCGAGCGGTCAAGGCTGTTGCGTTCCTCACCGGCGATCTGCCAGGCCGGGTCGCAGGCGGCTGCTCCGTTGACCGTCAGGCACTCCGATCGGCCGCCGGGCGCGATCGAGAACGTCATCCGGTCCGGGTCGCCGCGCCGGGGACGTCGAGGGTGCGGGACACTCTGACCCCGGGAATGTTCAGCTCGGCGATCCCCACGTTCGTGCCGGTCGAGCCATTCGCGATGTGCAGGATCGTGATCCGGACGAAGCTCGCCGGCCCGGGTGGTAGCGCGAGGTCTGCGGCAGCTGGTCGGGCGTGACGACGTCGACCCGGGTTCCACTCGAGGTCTCGACGCGCACGCTGTCCGGGCAGCGCGTCGCCCTGCGCCGGCAAAGGCGACGGAGACCGTGGGGGTGCGGATCGGGGTGAGCAGATTGACCTGCAGCCACTGGTTCACCGCGCCACCGAACGCGCCGGGCCGCCAGGCGGTGAGCGCGTTGCCGTCCATCGCCGAGAACGGACCGTTGGCGAGGTTGCGGTTGATGATGGCGTGGCCATCCGCTCCCGACGACGAGGCGCTGATCCCGGCGACGCCTGGGTACGACACGCTCGACAGCGGAGGCGTCGGAGTCGGGAGGTAGTCGGGGGTCGCCCGCACGGCCCGAAATGGTTGCGCCGCCTCCAACGTCTCCGAGTAGGAGTCGATGCCACCGAAGCCGAACTCCCGGCGCCGCAGCCCGTCGTCCAACATGGACACGCCGCTGCCACTGTCGTCTACGGGCCCGAACTCGACCGGCTGGTCAGCTCGCACGCCGTCGGCTACCAGCTGGGGTAGCTCATCCGAGGAGCCGTTGGCGTGCACCACGTTCGCGGCGGACGCCACCGCGACCGGGCCGGCCCAGTCGTCGTCGCTGAAGACCGTGACGGCCCCGGGAAGGCTCGTCGCTCCCAGGTCGGTGATCCGGTTGGGGTCGTGGCTCGTCGCGCTGGCTCCGAAGTGTGCCACCTGCCGGAAACCTGGGGAGTTGAGAAGGGTCTGGGTGACGAACAACGGCGACACGGTCTGTGAGGCTGCCGCATTGATGTCGTTGCGGACGATGACGTACCGGATCCCGGATCGGGCCAGCAGAGCTGCCAGCGTGGGGTCGCGCTCGCCGGACGCAAACTGGGTTTCGAGGGCATCCAGCAGCCGGATGTAACCGGCCTGGGCGAGCGGGATGGAGTCCCGCACGGTCCAAGGACCGTCCGCCACGGGCTGCAGCGCGTCGTCATTCGGGGCGCCCCAGACATAGATCGGCGCGGCCGCTCCCGGTACGACGAGGGCGCGACCGTCGCCCGGTTGCTGTCCCAGCCATGCGCCCGTCTGGGACCACCAGGACGGGAGGTTCACGATGCGGGTCTGCGGAACGATTTGGCCGGTGATGGCGGGCGCCGCCGCTACCGTCCCCAGGGCCAGCGCCACACCCACCGCGATCCATCGCCGTTGCCGTGTCTCACGGGCGCTTACCGTCGAGCGGGCCCGGCTCAGCCAACTCGCTGCGGCGGCCGCGGCGTGCCCGGCACCGATCGCGATGGGAAGTCTGATCATCGGGTCGAACTTGTGGACGTTGCGGAACGCGTTGAGCGCGCCGTCCAGGCTCTGACGCTCCTGACTGGCGAGCAGTGGCCCAACGGTCGCGTGATGTCCGAACGTCACGAAGACGAGGCCGAGACCAAGACTGGTCACGAGGAACGTCCGGTGCGGGGCCCGTCGGTAGAGCAGCCCGAGCAGCCCGATCCCGCCGACCAGGGCAGTCGCGAGGACAACCGCCCGCACCGCGACGTAGATGTTGCCGGTTGGCCAGACCCCGGGCCCCAGGTAGGCCTCCCAGTGCTCGGCACCGCGCAGCGTCGTGGCGATCGACGTCTGGCTGGTCGTGACGGCAGCCGACTCGATCCAGTCGAGGAACGGCGGGCTGTACTTCCCGAGGACGACCAGCGGAACGGCCCACCACAGGCAAGCCAGAGCCACCGCAGCCGACCACCAGCGGATCAGCGAGGCCCGTCGCTTGCCGCGGGAACGGGTGAGCAGCCACAGCGCCGGGAGCGGAAGGATCGCCAGCGTTGCCGCGGCGTTGACGCCGCCGGTCAGCAGTACGGCGACGCCCGACCGGGCCGCCGCCCGTCGTGTTGACCCGGAGCGGGAGCCGGCCACGAGCGGGATCAGGACCCACGGCGCCAACGCGACGGGCAGCAGCTCGGAAGAGATGACCCCGAGCTCCATGAGGGTGCGAGGCGCCAGCGCGTAGACCAGCCCGGATACCACCCGCGGCCAGAACCCGGACACACCCAGCAGTCGGGCCAGCCGGACCATCCCGAGGAAGCCGACGACCAGCAGGGTCGACTCCCAGGTGCGCTGGATCACCCATGGTGGGAGCGCCAGCCAGTGTCCGACGAGGAAGAACGGTCCCATCGGGAACAGGTAGCCGTAGGCCTGGTTCTGCAGCTGCCCGGCGTTCGCGGTCGGGTCCCACATCACGGTGGAGTGGACGAGGAAGCGCCAGGGGGTGACGACCAGGTCGAGCTTCGTGTCGGCGGCCTCCAGCCCGGAGCTCTGGGTGAAGGTCAGCAGGATGAGGAACAACGACACCCCGGCCAGCTGCAGCCGGCGCAGCGACCGCTCGGGCGGCGGCGGAGGCGGTGATGCGGTCCCGACCGGGGGATCCAGCAGGTCGGTGGTCAAGCCGGTGACCGCACTAGTAGGGCCAGTCGCGAGACGGGTGGCCGAGTGCCCGGGCGACTGGATAGGCGTGAAGAGTCAGTGCGATCTTGACGGCCATCATCCGCGCGAAATAGCCCAGCTGTCCCAGCTGGCGCACGGCGTTGACGGCTCGAGCGGTCCCGTGCAGGCTCTGCCGGCGGTACTCCGCCATCGACGCGGTGCGACCGACGTACCGGAACTGGTCGCCGAAGATCAGCAGCCGGAGGACGGCTAGCGTCACGCCCACCGCGTTGAAGCAGTCGTGGATGACGACGGTGCCGCCGTCTGGGACCCGGTCCCCCCAGGAGGCGATGTCGTCCCGGGCGGGCGAGTATCGGTGGGCCCCGTCGATGTAGAGCAGGTCGATGGGCCGGTCGACGTCGCGAAGCGCCCGCGATGACAGCTCGCGGACGTGCCGCACCCGCTGCGTCACTCCGGCCCGGTCGAGGTTGCCCCGGAAGGCGACGTTGTCCGACTCGCCTCGGACCTGGTCCGGCGCGATCTGGTTCGGGCCGCGGTCGCCACCGCCGTGAGGATCTATCGCGATGACGTCGACGTCGTCACGGCTGGCCAAGGCCAGGACGATCGTCGACCTGCCCCGGAACGACCCGATCTCGACGATCACGCCGCCGGCGACCACTCGCCGCGCGGCATCCCAGAGGCGATGCGCCTGGCCGTCGGTCAGCCAGCCTTCGACACCGTCGACACGCTCGATCGCAGCGGCGAATCCGTTGGTGACCGCCACCGGTCAGACAGTAACCGATGCAGGCGTGACGGAACCTGAAGAATCACGGCCGCCGGGTGCAGAAGATCGCAGTGCCCGGAAGGATCCGACCGCGCAGCGGACTCCACTGCCCCCATGGCCGGTCGTGCTCCGTGGGCCACTCGGGCTCCACGATGTCCACCAGCTCCAGCCCGGCGGCGACGATCTCGCGGACCCGGTCACCGATCGTTCGATGATGCTCGACGTAAATCGCTGCCTCGGTCTCGTTCTCCTCGACGTAGGCACTGCGGTCGAAGTACGGCGTGTCGGCGACGAGGCCGGCCGGCCCCGGGTCGTCGGGGAAGCACCACCGGATCGGATGCGTCACCGAGAAGACCCATCGGCCGCCCGGACGCAGCACTCGGGCCACTTCCCGCATCACGGCCGCGGAGTCCGCGACGAACGGCACGGCGCCGTACGCCGAGCACGCCAGGTCGAAGCTCGCGTCGGCGAACGGCAACCGTTGGGCATCAGCCTGCACCCGCGTCGTCGGGATGCCGGTTCGCTCGTCGAGCGTGCGCCCGAAGGCAAGCTGCCCGATCGACAGGTCGATCGCGACCGGGCTGGCACCGGCGCCCACGAGCCACCGGGTGCACTGAGCTGCCCCCGCGCCGACTTCCAGCACGCGTCGGCCAGCCACATCGCCAAGCAGGTGCGATTCGGCCTCACGGACCCGTTCAGGGCACCAGACGAAGTCGGCGTCGCCGAGGAAGTCCCCGTGCTCAGCCTGATACTCGATCGCCGTCGAGTCCCAATACTGGCGTGAGGCCTGGTCGGTCTCCTCGTCGCCGGCCGGCCGACGTACTGCGTTAATGATCACTGGTTCGACTCCGCTCACACTCCAGCATTACACTCGCTGGTTGCGCTGCGGGTCCCCGCGGTGCCCCATCGACATCTGTCCACCCTCGGAGCCCCTCCTACATGACCACTGCAGTCGCCGACAGCGCCACCGACCCGAAGCGCGCCCCTCAGGTCGCCATCAATGACATCGGAACCGCCGAGGACTTCCTGGCGGCGATCGAAGGCACCATCAAGGAGTTCAACGACGGCGACATCGTCGAGGGCGTCATCGTCCGCGTCGACCGCGACGAGGTCCTCCTCGACATCGGGTACAAGACCGAGGGCGTCATTCCCTCCCGCGAGCTGTCCATCAAGCACGACGTCGATCCTCATGACGTCGTCTCCGTCGGTGATGACGTCGAGGCGCTGGTCCTGCAGAAGGAGGACAAGGAGGGTCGGCTGATCCTGTCCAAGAAGCGCGCCCAGTACGAGCGCGCCTGGGGCACGATCGAGACCATCAAGGAAGACGACGGCATCGTCACCGGCACCGTCATCGAGGTCGTCAAGGGCGGCCTGATCCTCGACATCGGCCTGCGCGGCTTCCTGCCCGCGTCGCTCGTCGAGATGCGTCGGGTCCGCGACCTGCAGCCGTACGTCGGCAAGGAGCTCGAGGCCAAGATCATCGAGCTCGACAAGAACCGCAACAACGTCGTGCTCTCCCGCCGCGCCTGGCTCGAGCAGACCCAGAGCGAGGTCCGGCAGAACTTCCTCACCCAGCTGCAGAAGGGTCAGGTCCGCAAGGGCGTCGTCTCCTCGATCGTCAACTTCGGCGCGTTCGTCGACCTCGGCGGCGTCGACGGCCTGGTTCACGTCTCCGAGCTGTCCTGGAAGCACATCGACCACCCCAGCGAGGTCGTCGAGGTCGGCCAGGAGGTCACGGTCGAGGTGCTCGACGTCGACATGGACCGCGAGCGGGTCTCGCTGTCGCTCAAGGCGACGCAGGAAGACCCCTGGCAGGCCTTCGCCCGCACCCACACGATCGGGCAGGTCGTTCCCGGCCGTGCCACCAAGCTGGTCCCGTTCGGTGCCTTCGTCCGGGTCGCCGAGGGCATCGAGGGCCTGGTGCACATCTCCGAGCTCGCGGAGCGTCACGTCGAGATCCCGGAGCAGGTCGTCAACGTCGGCGACGAGATCTACGTCAAGGTCATCGACGTCGACCTCGAGCGGCGCCGGATCTCGCTGTCCCTCAAGCAGGCCAACGAGGGAACCATCGGCGAGGCGCTCGGCGACTCGTTCGACCCGGCGCAGTACGGCATGCCGGCTCAGTACGACGAGGCCGGCAACTACATCTACCCCGAAGGCTTCGACTCCGACACCAACGAGTGGAAGCCGGGCTACGAGGCCCAGCAGGCCGAGTGGGAGGCGCAGTACGCCAAGGCGCACGAGCGCTGGGAGGCTCACCAGAAGCAGGTCGAGGCCGCCAAGGTCGCGGACGCCGAGGCAGCCCAGGCCACGTCGTACACCTCCGGCACCGAGGCACCGGCCGCGCCGGACGCCGGGGCCGGAAGTGGCGGTGGTGGTGGCGGCGGCACGCTGGCCAGCGACACGGCGCTCGCTGAGCTCCGTCGGAAGCTGACCGGCGGCGAGGACGAGGACGTTGCAGCCGAGCCTGCTGCTGACGCGACCGAGCCTGCCGCCGAAGCGGCCGAGCCTGCCGCCCAGGCCGAGCCTGCTGCGGCGGAGCCCGAGGCCGAGACTCCGGCCGAGTAACACCCGGCGAGTAACACCGCGGTGCTGACCGTCGGCCTCACCGGGGGGATCGGGTCCGGGAAGAGCGCCGCCGCCCAGAAGCTGGCGGCGCTCGGCGCGATCATCGTCGACTCCGACGCCATCGCGCGCGACGTCGTCGCGCCCGGCACGGACGGGCTGGCGGAAGTCGTCGATGCGTTCGGTGCAGACGTCCTCGCCCCCGACGGTTCGCTGGACCGCAAACGGCTCGCGGCGCGCATCTTCGACGATGACGCCGCCCGCGCTCGGCTGAACGACATCGTGCATCCGCTGGTCCGCGAGCAGACCATCAACCGCTTCCTGGCCGCCGCTCAGAGCCACCCGGACGGGATCGTCGTCAACGACGTTCCGCTGCTGGTCGAGGGGGGCCTGCAGAATCGGTACGACGTGGTCGTCGTTGTCGACGTACCGGAGGAGACCCAACTCGAGCGGTTGACCGGACCCCGGGGGATGGACGAGTCGGACGCGAAGGCGCGGATCGCGTCGCAGGCGAGCCGGGCGGAGCGGTTGGCCGTCGCGGATCACGTCATCGACAACAGCGGCGACCTCGATGCGCTGGACGCCGAGGTAGCCCGGGTCTGGGACGCCCTGTCCCGCCGCGCCGCCCACACCGATGGCCCATCGGTGGTGCCATAGCCCCGCCGATGGGCCATGGGTGGGAACTGTCTGAGCGTCGGCGTACGTTGACTGACTGTGGCTACCCAGACCTCTATCCGCCCCAAGCAGGCCGACTTCGTCGTCGTGTCCGACTTCGAGCCGTCGGGTGACCAGCCGGCGGCGATCGAGGAGCTCGAACGGCGGGTCCGCGCCGGCGCCAAGGACACCGTCCTGCTCGGTGCGACCGGCACCGGCAAGTCGGCGACGACCGCCTGGCTGATCGAGAAGCTGCAGCGCCCCACCTTGGTGATGGCGCCCAACAAGACCCTGGCCGCGCAGCTCGCGAACGAGTTCCGCGAGCTGCTTCCCAACAACGCGGTCGAGTACTTCGTCTCCTACTACGACTACTACCAGCCCGAGGCCTACGTCCCGCAGACCGACACCTACATCGAGAAGGACTCCTCGATCAACGAGGAGGTCGAGCGGCTGCGCCACTCCGCGACCATGAGCCTGCTGACCCGCCGGGACGTCGTCGTGGTCGCGAGCGTCTCCTGCATCTACGGTCTCGGCACCCCACAGGAGTACGTCGACCGCTGCGTCCAGCTCGACGTCGGCCAGACGATCGACCGCGACTCGCTGCTACGCCGGTTCGTGAGCGTGCAGTACACCCGCAACGACCTGGCGTTCACCCGCGGCACCTTCCGGGTGCGGGGCGACACGATCGAAATCTTCCCCGTCTACCAGGAGCTCGCGGTCCGGATCGAGATGTTCGGTGACGAGATCGAGCGGATCTCGATCCTGCACCCGCTGACCGGCGAGGTGATCAGCGACGACCAGACCGTGCTCATCTTCCCGGCGACGCACTACGTCGCGGGTCCAGAGCGGATGGAACGCGCGATCGCCGGCATCGAGGTCGAGCTGGAGACCCAGCTGGCCGACATGGAGAAGGCCGGCAAGCTGCTCGAAGCTCAGCGACTGCGGATGCGTACGACGTACGACATCGAGATGATGCGGCAGGTCGGGTTCTGCTCCGGCATCGAGAACTACTCGCGCCACATCGACGGTCGCGCCCAGGGCACGCCGCCGCACACCCTGCTCGACTACTTCCCGGACGACTTCCTGCTCGTCATCGACGAGTCGCACGTCACCGTCCCGCAGATCGGCGGGATGTACGAAGGCGACATGTCCCGCAAGCGGACCCTGGTCGACCACGGGTTCCGACTGCCGAGCGCGATGGACAACCGGCCGCTGCGCTGGGAGGAGTTCCTCGAGCGGATCGAGCAGACCGTCTACCTGTCCGCGACGCCGGGCCCCTACGAGCTGGGCCGGGTCAAGGACGACGTCGTCGAGCAGGTGATCCGGCCGACCGGACTGGTCGACCCGAAGATCGTCGTGAAGCCGCCCAAGGGCCAGATCGACGATCTGATGCACGAGATCACGATCCGGGCCGAACGCAACGAGCGGGTCCTCGTCACGACGCTCACCAAGAAGATGGCCGAGGACCTCACCGACTACCTGCTCGAGCACTCGGTGCGGGTCCGATACCTGCACAGCGAGGTCGACACGCTGCGTCGGGTCGAGCTGCTGCGTGAGCTGCGGACCGGGGACTTCGACGTCCTGGTCGGGATCAACCTGCTGCGTGAGGGCCTCGACCTGCCCGAGGTCTCCTTGGTGTCGATTCTCGACGCCGACAAGGAAGGCTTCCTGCGATCCGGGACCTCACTGATCCAGACGATCGGCCGAGCGGCGCGCAACGTCTCCGGCGAGGTGCACATGTATGCCGACACGATCACACCGTCGATGCAGAAGGCCATCGAGGAGACCGACCGGCGCCGCGAGAAGCAGATCGAGTACAACACCGCGAACGGCATCGACCCGACGCCGCTGCGCAAGCGGATCGCCGACATCCTTGGCGACATCGTGCGCTCGGACGACTCGCTGATCGGCGGTGGCGGTCGGCAGCAGTCCCGCGGCAAGACCCCGGTGCCCGGCATGGGGAGCAAGTCACCGACGGCCGGCCAGCATGCCGCCGAGCTAGCCGGGATGCCGAAGGCCGAGCTGTCCCGGCTGATCCAGCAGCTGCAGGACCAGATGCACACCTCCGCCGCGGAGCTGCAGTTCGAGCTCGCGGCCCGGCTGCGCGACGAGGTCAACGAGCTCAAGAAAGAACTGCGCGCCATGGATGCCGCAGGCGTCCGGGGCTGAGCCGTCGTGATGACCCGCGACGAGGTGCTGGCTTACTGCCTGGCCAAGCCGGGCGCTGAGCCCGACCAGCCGTGGGAGGGCGACTTCGTGGCGAAGGTAGCCGGCAAGATCTTCGCGTTCACCGGCGAGAACACCGTCGGTGTGAAGTGCGGCCGGGATCGGGACGAGGCCGGCGAGCTTCGGGAGCAGCATCCGGACGACGTGACGGTGATGGCCTACATCGGGCGGTTCGGCTGGAACACCGTCCGCACCGACGGCAGCGTGCCTCCCGAGGAGATCGAGGCCCTCATCGATGCGTCGTACGACGCCGTGGTTGCCAAGCTTCCGAAGGCGAAACGACCGGCCGCGTCGGGCTCGCGAGAGGGTCGGCGCCCATAGGATCTGGTAGTGGCCGACACCGAAGCCGTCACCGAGCAGCCGGTCGGCGACACCCCTCCCGTGAGTCCGGGAGAGCTTCGCGCTCGGCTCGCTGAGGTCGACGTCTTCAGCGTCGGTCTCGGCGTGATCGTGGTGCTGCAGGCCGTCTGGTTTGCGGTTCTCATGCACACGGGCTGGTACTACCAGGCCGACTTCGACAACCTCGCCGCGGCGACCGGCCACACCCTCGACTGGACCTACCTGTCCACCTCGCAGGGCGGGCACCTCGACATCGCCGGCCGGCTGGTGCTGTGGGTCCTCAATCGCACGATCCCGTTGAACTACACCGCCACCATCGGGCTCCGGCTGATCGCGTCGGCGGGCGTGACGTACCTGCTGGGGCGACTTCTCCGCGAGCTCGTCGGCCCGCGCCGGGGCGTTCTCGCGCTGCTCGCATTGTTCGCCCTGAGCCCGATGCTGGTGCAGAGCACGCTATGGCTCACCTCGTCGATCAACTTCCTGATCTCCGAGCTCCTGGTGCTGGCTGCACTGCGGGCGCATGTGAGGTACGCCGTGATGGGACGGTTGCGCTGGGCGGCCGTCACGGCGGTCGCGATGTTGGGGGCGACCCTCGTCGCGGAGCAGGCCGCCGTGAGTGCGCTCGCCCTGCCGCTGCTGACCTTCGGCTTCCTGTCAGAGGGGACGGTGCGGTCGCGGCTGCGCGCCGTCCTCCGCAGCTGGCCGGCGTGGACGATGATTGCCGCCCCGATCGCGGGATTCGCCGTCTTCTACTTCGCGTCCGGCAAGTACGCCACCAAGAGCTCCGGGTTCGGCGCGAGTGACGCGGTGCGGCTGGTGGGGGCGTTCCTGTTCGACACGCTCATCCCCGGGTTGTTCGGCGGTCCGATCGCCTGGAGCACCGCCGGAGGCAACTACTTCGCGTTCGCTGCCGCGCCGTTCGCCGAGCGGGTGGCGGCCGTCGCCGTCCTGGTCGTCGCGATCGCCTGGACGGTACGACGCACCTCGGTCCGAGCGCTCGTCGGTTGGGCGATTCCGTTCCTGGTCAGTGTGGTCGGCATGGTGTTCGTCGGTCGTGCCCGGGTCGAGCTGTTCGGTCAGGCGGCAGTCGCCCGGCATTTCGAGTACGCGTCGTACGCCGCGGTGCCGGCTGCGGTAGGGATCGCGCTGGCGATCTGGACGACATCGCCGGGCGAGATCAGGGAGCGCGTCGCCGGCGTTGTGGTTCCGATCTCGCGGCCGGGTCCGCGTCAGGGCTGGCGCCGGCACGGCCGATCGGTGGGCCGCGTCGTCGTCGTCGCCCTTGCGCTCGCCTCCGTGGTCTCCGCAGGGACGTATGCCAACCACTGGTCGCAGTCACCCAGCAAGGCATACGTCCAGCACCTGTCGAGCGACCTGGACCGGGCGGGCGACGACGCCACCGTCTTCGACACGTACGTCGCGAGCGACGTGATGCCCGGCATCCAGATCCATCGGCACGTCAGCGACCTGCTCGCCCTGATGGGCTCTCACGCGCACCTGAACAACGGACCGACCCCGCCACGTGTCGTGAACAACCAGGGCCATCTCGTGAAGGCGCAGTACCTCTCCGTCGCCTCGGTGCCGCTCCGGCACTCCAATCCGTTCTGCAACGACCTGCTGTCGGGCCCTACCGTGAAGACGCAGCGCCTCGATCAGGTGCCGCATCCCAACGGATGGTTCTTGCGGCTGACCTACTTCGAGCAGGAGCCGACGTTCCTCGACGTCCACCTCGTGACCGCGAACGGTACGGCGATCGCCCCGCTCGGTGGGCAACGGATCCTGCTCTCGGCTCATGCCAGCAGCGTGTACCTCAGCTTCCCGGTGGTCGCGCCGTCTGCCGTGCGGGTGCAGGGCGTCACACCTGGAACCAACTTGTGCCTGACGAACCTCGCCGTGGGTTACCCGTTCCCCGCTCGCTGACCTGCGAAGTCTCCGGCCCGCCGGCACCCGATCGCTACCATCACGAACGTGCGGCTCGTGGTCCAGATCCCCTGTCTCGACGAGGAACGCACGCTCCCAGCGGTTCTCGACTCGATCCCGACGGCCATCGAGGGCGTCGACGAGATCGTCGTACTGATCATCGACGACGGCTCGTCGGACGCAACCGTCGAGGTCGCCCGACGTCACGGCGTGACCGAGTTCGTCCGGCATCCCGGCACCCGCGGACTGGGGCGCTCGTTCCATGACGGGATCCAGCGGGCGCTCGAGCTCGGAGCGGACATCGTCGTGAACACCGACGGTGACAACCAGTACCCGCAGGAGCGCATCCCGGACCTGGTCGCACCGATCCTCGCGGGGACGGCGGACATCGTGATCGCGGATCGGCAGGTTCACCTCGTCGAGCACTTCTCCCGGCGCAAGGTGCTGCTGCAGCGCTGGGGGAGCCGGGTCGTGAACCGGGCGGCGGGCACGGCAGTCCCGGACGCAGCCAGCGGATTTCGGGCCTATTCGCGCGACAGCCTGATGCTGCTCAACACGATCACCCGGTTCAGCTACACCATGGAGACGATCATCCAAGCCGGCAACAAGCGGTTGGAGATCGCGAGCGTCCCGGTCGTGACCAACCCCAAGACCCGTGAGTCTCGGCTGTTCCGCACGTCGACACAGCACGTCCGGATGTCGACCGCAGCGATCCTGCGCGCCTGGATCATGTACCGCCCCATCACCCTGTTCGCCATGCTGGCGACGGCCTTCGGCGTCCTCGGGCTGGTGCCGTTCGTGCGCTGGGCCTACCTGCAGGTGAGCGACACGGTCCCGGGCGGGCACCTCCAGTCGCTGTTGATCGGGGCCGTCCTGCTGATCGCATCGTTCTTGTGCGTCATCGTCGGCGTCATCGCGGACCTGGTCCGCACCAATCGAATCCTGATCGAGGACACGTTGGAGCACACCAAGAAGATGCGCTTCGGCCGCGGGCCGGAGCTACCGCAGCCGCCGCTCGACCGGCTTCAGGCGCGCGCCGGCCTCAGCCCGCCCGCTGTGGACGAAGCAACGACGTCTGCTCCGGGTACGGCAACGTTGGCGTGAGCCCCCGCAGCCGGGTCTCCGTGACGGGCGCGCTGTTGATGCCGGGCCGGTAGCGCCGTCGCGCGCTGTTGTCGAACACGATCAGGCCGTCGCTTCTCAGGTGCGGCAGCCCGCGGGCAAGGCACTCCGGTCGAGCTCTTCCGTCCACCACGAGCAGATCGAAGGCGTCGTAGACGTCGATGGCCGCGACATAGTCGGCGAAGTCGCGCCCGGCGTACCCGGCCTTGGCCGATGCGACGACCGGATGATCACTCGGTACGTCGGGAACCACCTGCAACGACACGTTGCCGGCCGCCTCAAGCCGAGGCGCCAGCGTCTCGGCGAAGTCGGCGTCGTGCTCAGTCGTGATGACCTCGTTGGCGCGACGAGCCAGCCACAACGTGCTTGCCCCAGAGCCATACTCGAAGACCCGGACCGGTCGTGGCCGGTCCGCCAGCCACCCCTCGACGGCATTGATCGCCCGGTAGGTCCACCAGGGGACATCCAGCCTGATGAGGGCCGCCGAGTCGTGAACGAAGGCCAGGCTGTAGAGCCAGTGGCGGACGACGTGGTCACGGGTAGGTGGTCGAGCCGGCAACAGGCCGGCCCGTTGTAGCCCACGACCGGCGCCGCGGGCAGCGGCCGCGTAGCCGTTCTTGGTTCGGCGGGCGAGCGGGTCCGAACCGCGGCTCACGGGGCGATTCGGGCGGCTGGACCGGAGGCCGACGGGACGGCGCCGGCCGACGGCTGTCGCCGCGTTCGACGCGCGGCGAGGGCGAGACCGGCCGCTCCCAGAGCGGCATCCACCACCAGCAGCGATGCCCGGGCCAGCAATGCCACGGCAGCCCCAGGCGCAGCCGGCAGCCCGCACAGGGCGACGAAGACGAGCTCACGGACGCCGACACCTGCCGGCACGGGGACTGCCAGGAATCCCACGATCCATGCCGCGACGGCGGCCAGGACGATGCGGGACGGCGAGGCATCCAGGGCGAGCAGCTTGGTCAGCGACAGCGAGCTGGCCCCCAACAGCAACCAGGCCGGAATGCACCATCCGACCAGCTGCAGCGTCACTGCCCAGGGCGGGGTCGGGGCGTCGAAGTGGCCGCGGGTCAGCCGTCGACCGACGTCGATCGCCGCGCCGAGCACCCGGGGATGGACGACGATCGGGGCGACCGCCAGCAGCGGCAGGAAGGCCCAGCCCCACGCCGGCCCGCCGCTCATCGCCATCACGGTGCCGGCGGCGCCGCAGACGGCTGCCGCCGCCACGCACATCGTCCCGTAGGCCAACAGCGTGGAGGTGTAGCTGACCCGTCGCGCAACTCCGTCTCGTCGGGCCAGCTCGGCCCGCCCGAGCACCGTCCACACGCTGCCGGGCAGGTACTTGCCGAGCTCGCCGCCGAGGTACCACGCGCTCGCGTCGACTGGGCTGGTGGTCAGTCCGTACGCCCGCAGCCAGCGCCACCACTGGAGGGCGAGTCCGACCATCGAGGCGGCCGCGCACGCAAGTGCCGGCACCAACCAGCCGATCCGGGCGTCCTGCAGGTCGCGGCGGACCGACGGCCAGGAGTCGGCCAAGGCACGGAAGCACAGCGCGATCGCGGCGGCGGCCACGGCGAGGCCAAGGACGTGCAGCCAGCGGGAGCGATGACGAGGCAGCGGCGCGGCCTCGTCGCGTTCGCCCGCTGTCACCTGGTAACGATAGTGCTTAGGCTGCGACCCGGTCGGCTTGCTCCAGCGAGGCGTCGAGCACCGATGCCACGGTGCGGACCGTGTCGTCCCAGGTGAAGGACTCAGCATGTCGTCGGGCGCCGGTGCCTAGCCGGCGCCGTAGCTCCGGGTCGGCGAGCAGCGAGTCCAGGGCCTCGGTGTAGTCCGCTTCCTGACCCTGGACGAGGACACCCGAGACGCCGTCGATCACCGACTCGTCGAGGCCGCCGGCTCCGGCGAACGCCAGCGTGGGGGTTTCCTGTAGACCGGCCTCGACGACCGAAAGCGCCCAGCCCTCCTTGAGGCTCGGAACCACATTGACCCAGGCCGCAGCGAGCAGGTCGCACTTCGTGGCCTCCTCGACAAAGCCGTGGAAGACCACGCGATCCTGCAGCCCGAGTCGGGCGACCTCCGCGCGCAGCGCCGGCTCGGCGTACCCGCGACCGACGACATCGACGATCAGATCCGGATAGCGCTCGCTCAGAGCCGCGGCCGCGCGAAACACGATGTCCGCGCGCTTGTGGGGGACCAGCCGACCGAGCACGACCACTCGGGGCGTGGGGGACTTCGGTACGCCGGTGGACGACGGCTCCGGGGTGCCGTTGTGCGCGACGGTGATCCGGCCGGGATCACTCAGTAGCCGCTGCAGGTCGCGCCGGGTCGCCTCGCTCACGACGACGTAGCGGGACTTGCGGTAGAGGTACGGGCCGAGTCGCGACTCGACCCACCACCCCACCTTGGCCGCACGCGGGGCGAACAGCACCGGCCACTGCTCGCGATGGACGTGGTGGACGAGCGCAACCACCGGCCGTCGGGTGACGAGCGAGGACACGAACGGCACGCCGTTCTGGACGTCAAGGACGATGTCCGGTCGGACCCGCCGGCTGGCCAATGCCCAGGCGGCGTGGAGGTACACCGTCCGGCGACCACCTCGGCGCCGGTAGCGGATGCCGTCGTGGACCTCGTCACGCGGCTCGCCGGGCACGGCGGCCGACAGCAACGTGACCCGGTTGCCGGCAGCCGCCAGACCCCGAGCCACCCGCTCGACGTACAGCTCGCTGCCGCCGCCCTCGGGATGACGAAGGTCGCGCCAGTTGCAGATCGCGATGTCGGCGCGGCCGGTCGCCACGGCCGACTCGCCGAACGATGTCCTCATGAGCTGATGAGCACTGACCTCTCAGGCCGGGGACGCGGCAGCGGCAGGCTGCTCACTCATGATCGCCTTGTCGTGCGCTTCCAGCGCTTCCTTGGCCCGACGCGGTCGCCAGTACCCGGCGAGGACGAAGATCATCGGAATGAAGAAGATCTGACCGCCGACACAGATCCACAGCCAGTGCTGCCACTGGTGGGGGGCCGCCTTCTGGGCTGCCTGCACGTCCGCGGCATGGGCCTGCAGGTACTTCAGGTCAGCCTGGGCCTGCGGCTTCTCCAGCAGCAGCAACGTCGGGGCGCCGACGGTGACGATGGCGTGGTTGAGCACCGCGGGCGGGATCTTGTTCGGCGGGTACTTCGCCAGTTGGGCGAAGACGTCCGGGTGGGCCGTGGCCTCGGCAACCAGGACCGGGTTGCGCGCCGCCGCCGCCTGCACCTGCGCTCCGTTGTTGACGAGCGGGGTCACCGAGTTGACCACGTGCGGAAGGATGAGGAACGCCACGGCGACGACGATGCGCAGCAGCCAGCCCCAGACCGCGAGCCCGGTCGCGGTCAGTGCCGGGTTCCGCTCTTCGACGGACTCGGTGAAGCTCGCCATCCACGGCGCGAACGCGGCGCCGCCCCAGATCCCGGTGAAGGCCAGCAGGACCGCGATGCTCGAGAACGACGGGTTGTGGTGGGTCGCCTTGCTGAGGAACGAGATGCTCACGAGGACGCTGAACACGCCGCCGGCCAGCATGAAGGGCTTGCGCACCGACAGCTTGTCGGACAGCGTGCCGAACACGATCAGCGCGATCGCGTTGCTCGACCAGTACCAGTTCTCCAGGCTGTTGGACTGGCTGACGCTGAAGTTGAGCACGGTCTGGAAGTAGATCGGGAAGAACGCCACGGCGGTGTAGTAGCCGAGCAGGAAGACGCTGATGGCGAGCGCGGACAGCAGGATGTCGGGCTTGAACATCTGGCGATACGGGTCCCGCGTCGCCTCTTCGACGTCGAGGCCGCGCGCTCTGATCTCGAGGATTGTCTGTTCCTGCAGGGTCACCATGACCTGGTCGCGCAGTCGCGACGACAGCTCGCGAAGCGTCAGCAGGGCGACGAGAGCCACCGCCAGGCCGACGATGCCGGCGATCCGGTACTGGTCCTGCCAGGCGTGGAGGTGGGGCAGCGTGTGGCTGGAGACCTCACTGACCACGAGGCTGCCGAGCACCGGGCCCATGGTCCAGAAGCCCATCGCCGCGGCGCGACCGACCTGCGGGCTGAAGTCACGGACCAGGGCGGGGGTGGCGACGAGGATGACGCCCTCGACCAGACCGGTCAGGGCCGAGATGACGCCGAAGGTGAACTTGGTGTGCGCGTTCGGTACGGCGAACAGAGCCAGCAAGGACGTGATGATCGTCCCGTAGACGACGAGGTTCGCGCGCCCGATCCGGTCCGCGATGCCGGTGGCCAGCGAGGCGAACGCACCGATCGCGTTGGTGATGACGAGGATCATGACGTAGTAGAGGAACGTCATGTGGTAGCCGCCGAGGATCTGCGTCGCCACCGCACCGCCGACGTACAGCTGGTAGTACAGGATGATCGTCGTCACGACCACAAGGCCTAGGTAGTAATACCGCGGTCCGGTCGACGGGTACCGGTCCAGATCCCGGTTCCACAGCCGCTGGAACGGGCTCACGCGCGGTGCAGTGATCGTGGCGGCTGCCGACATGGTGGCTCCTTGCAGATGACCGTCGAGTTGCGGGCAGATGTCCCGGATGTGGCGAACCGTAAGTGACGTGGATCACATCTGGCAAGGACATCGTAGGCCCTGAACCGAACATGGTTCGGAAGGACTACGGGTGTGTCGGCCAGCCGGGTTAACGGGTGCGGGCATGCGACGGTCCGCCTGCCTTGGCAAGCGGTCTGACCTGCGGAAATGGTGGCCGGGGTGGGGTCAGCGAGACCCGTAGAGCGTCACGTTCGATGTCGCCGCGGCCGGGCGGTTGTGGTGGTCGCTCAGCGACGACGTCACCCCGGCGATGGTGGCGCCCGCCAGGAGCACTCCGACGACGAGCGCAATGATTGTGGACACTGTTTCGTCCTCCAGGCCGGGACCGACTGAACGGTATTCGGTCGAACGTTACACGTCCTTGAGGCCCCGTGTCCGCTCCGCAACACAGATTGTTATGGCCGTCAACAGTCCTAGCGCCGCCAGCGCGTCCCCGAGAAGGATCGGGACGAGGGGCGCGCGGCGGATCGCGACCGGTCTCGCCCCGGGTACGGCGTACAGCGTCAGGGTGCCTGAGGACAGCACGACCGGAAGCCCGGTCAGGCGCTGGACGCCTGCTCGAGCCCCGGGCTGGTCGCGCTGCAGCAGCACCCCGGCGTACCCCTGGCTGCGCAGCGTCGGCAGCAGCGGCGCGCGACCTGTTGCCGCCGGTGCGACGCGCCGGGCCAGCGGGTCCTCGACCGGCGTACTGGTCCGCCCGACCTGCAGAGCGTCGTCACCCACGACCCGCCGGGGCAGCCAGTGATCGGTCGGGTCGATCTGGGGACGGTTGGCGTTCCAGGCGTAGCCGCGCTCGGCCGCCCACGGCAGCACCAGCACCGGGCCGGGTGGCAGCCGGCCGGAGGCCGTCGCGACCTGCTGCCACTCGCCCGGCCAGTGCACGGCGACCAGGGTGCCGTCGGCCCCCCAGGCGGCCGCCGGTAGTAAGGCCACCGGAACCGCGACGATGACCGCCGCTCGCCAGCGCCACCGGACGGCGAGCAGCTCGGTCAGTCCGCCGAGTCCCAGCGAGAGCAGGAGCGCGAGGGGGGCGAGCCACCGTTGCCCGTCACGTAGCAGACCCGCCGCGGGTACGTCGGCGACCAGGTGCTCGAGGACTGCTCGGGCGCCGGGGGTGACACCCCACATCGCGATCGCGAGGCCGAGTGTGCCAGCGGCGATCAGGCCGCTGAGGGCGCCGTCGCCCCACCGCCCCACGAGCTGGGTGAGGCCGAAGCAAGCCGCTGCCGTGAGGACCAGGGCCGCGAGTCCGACGATGAGGTGGCCCCGGCCTGCGGGTACGACCTGGGCGTTCCAGACGCCGCCCAGGCTGAGCAGGCTGCCGAGCGATCCGAACGGTGTGTCGGGGCGGGCCGCGAACAACGCGACGCCGACCCGGTCCGCTGGCGGCGTCGTGGGCTGCAGCAGTGCCGGGACCAGCCAGGGCAACGAAGCGACGATGACGCTGAACGCGAGGACGCGCGCCCGGCGCCACCACGAGACCGTGCTGCCCGGCCAGAGCAGCACCGGGATCGCCACCAGGGCGGCGAGCAGCTCGGCGGACGCACCGCCGGTCGCCGACGCGCCGATCGCGACGAGCAGCGCGGCGCCGGACCGTCGACGGCCGTCACGCAGTTTGATGGCGGTAGCGGCCACCCAGGGCAGCGCGGCGTAGCCGATGAGAACCGCCCACTGCCCGAGCCGGAGTCGTTCGGTGACGTAAGGGTTCCAGGTGTAGAGCGCCGCGGCCGCCGCGGCGGCCCAGGCGGATCGGCTGTTGAGCAGCCGGGCGACACCCCATCCAGCGACGGTGATGGTGACGAGCAGCACAGCGTCCTGGACCACGTCGCCGGGGACGATCCGGGACAGCAGGGCTACCAGCAGGTCGCTCGGGACGGCGCGGGGGATTCCGTCGCGTCCGAGCAGGAGGCCGGTCAGCGGCAGCCGCGGCACGAAAACCATGTCCCGGATCAGGACATAGCCGCGGCCGAGAACCGGCGCGAGCTGCAGCACCGCGGAACAGAGCCCGACGAGAAGTCCCACCGCGGGGTGATTGTCGGCTCGCTGCCACACCGGTCGGCCGGACACAGGCCGGACCGTACACGGACGGTCCACACTGGCAGGGTCGGCGACGGACGGCGACAGGGACGGCCGACAGGTCGGGGCGAGGAGGAGGTGACGTGGCGCTGCCCGCGGAGACGACGGCCGCCGTGCCCTCCGACCGGGTCCGTAGCCGGCTCGGTTCGCGGTCCGAGCTGGTGCGGTTCTCCGCGATGCTCGGACCGGCGCTCATGGCGGCCAACGTCGCGAGCTACCTGCTGGCCGTGCTGGGCGGCCGCGAGCTCACCACTGCCGACTACGGCTTCTTCGGTTCGCTGTTGTCCGTCCTGCTCGTCGCGAGCGTTCCCGCGCTCGCGGTCCAGGCGGTGGTCGCCCGACGTACCGCCGTGGGGGAGATGGACCGCGGCCAGGCGCTGCGCGTCGGAGCCGTCGTCGGAGCTGTCAGCGTGGCGATCGGCCTGGCGATCACCCCAGCGCTCGCCGTCTTCCTGCACGCCGGGTCCCACGCTCCCGGGCTGGTCGTGATCATGCTCAGCCTCCTTCCGCTCAACCTGCTCGCCGGTGTGCAGGGTCGGTTGCAGGGCCGCGAACGGTTCGCCCGGCTGGCTGTCCTGGTGATGCTGATCGGAGCCGGACGGCTGCTGGGCGGTGTGGTCCCGTTGGTGCTGCATGCCGGATCGACCGTCGTCATGGTCGGGATCGCAGTCGGGGTGACCGTCGCCGCGCTCGTGGGCGTCCGGATGCTGCGGGACGAGCCGATCGACGAGGGCGCCGAGCCGGCGCCGGACCGCAGCGCCATCCGTGCGGAGATCGGCGGAGCGGTTCTGGCGATCGGCGCCCTTCTGCTGCTGTCGAACCTCGACCTGCTGCTCGGGCGGCACGTGCTGTCAGCGAGTGTCTCGGGTCGCTACGCCGCCGGGAACGTCGTGGCGAAGATCGCGTTCTGGCTGCCGCAGGCTGTGGCGCTGGCCGTGCTGCCCCGGCTGTCCCGCGGGGTCGACCGGCGCAAGGCGTTGCGTGAGGCGCTGCTCCTCACCGCGGCCATCGCGGTCGCCATCATCGTGATCGCTGCGGTCGCCGGCGTCCTCGTGACCCGGCTCGCGTTCGGCCCTCGCTACGCGTCGATCGGAAGCGTGGCCTGGCTGTTCGCGGTTCAGGGCGGTGTCCTCGCGTTGCTCCAGCTGTTGATCCTGGACGACATCGCGACCCGGCGACGGGTCGTCGCGCCGCTGGCACTGGTCGCGGCTGCCGTCGAGGTCGTCGTGGTGCTCGCGACCGGGATCTCCACGCCGGACGCCCTCATCGCGACCGCGACGATCATCGCGACCGCTCTCGGGATCGCCGTAGCGGTCCGGAGGCAGGTCGGCGACAGGACCCTGGAAACGTCGGCTCCCTAGGCCCACACTGGCGGGGTGACCACCTACCTCGTGACCGGCGGCACCGGCTTCATCGGCCGGCACCTGGTCGACCGACTGCTCACCCGCGACGACGCCCGCGTGCTCGTCCTGGTGCGCTCCGGCTCGACCGCCAAGCTCGACCGGTTCGGGGGGCGGGTGGAGCCAGTCATCGGCGACCTCACCGAACCCTGGCTGGGGGTCAGCCCGGCCGACCGTGACCGGCTCCGCGGCCAGGTCGATGAGTTCGTCCACGTCGCGGCGCTCTACGACATGACGGCCGACGACCAGACCAACCAGGCCACCAACGTGGGCGGCACCAGCGAGGCGCTCGCCCTCGCCGTGGACCTGGCGGCCGGTCGGTTCCACCACGTGTCCTCGGTCGCAGTCGCGGGGGAGTACGACGGGGAGTTCTCCGAGGAGATGTTCGACGAGGGCCAGTACCTGCCGTCGGCGTACCACCGGACCAAGTTCGAGGCCGAACGGCTGGTCCGCGAGCAGACCGAGCTGCCGTGGCGGGTCTACCGACCCGCCGTCGTCGTGGGGCACTCCCAGACCGGCGAGATGGACAAAATCGACGGCCCCTACTACTTCTTCCCGGCGCTGGCCCGGCTGGCGCAGCTGCCGTCGTGGATGCCGATCCTCGCGCCGGACCTCGGGGACACCAACGTCGTACCGGTCGACTACGTCGCGGCGGCGATGGACGTGCTGATGCACCGCGAAGGTCTCGACGGGCGCGCCTTCCACCTGGTCGCGCCGGAGCCGCAACCGCTGCACGCGATCGTCGACGCCTTCAGCGTCGGGGCCGGCGGGTCGAGGCTGTTCGTCGTCGTCGGACGATCGCTCGTGGCCCCCGTGGGTGATGCGCTCTCCCAGGCTGGGCGGTTGCCGGGGGCGATGGTCGCCCGCGACGTGCTGCTCGACCGGCTGGCGATCCCGCCCGAGGTCGTGCCGCACATGACCTTCCGGTCCGTCTTTACCTCCGACGCCACCCAGCGTGAGCTGGCCGAGGACGACGTCACGGTGCCGGCGCTGGACTCGTACGCGGGTCGGCTGTGGGACCACTGGGAGCGCCACCTCGACCCGAGCCGGGCGCGGCGGCCGCGGGCCGGAGGGGTGTTGCAGGACCGGGCGGTCGTCATCACAGGGGCGTCATCCGGGATCGGACGGGCGACCGCGCTCGCGGTGGCGGAACGCGGCGGCGTGCCGCTGCTGCTGGCTCGCAGCACCGACAAACTGGAGGACGTCCGCGACGAGATCGAAGCCGCCGGCGGCCGCGCCCTGGTCTACTCCTGCGATCTCACGGACGAGGAGTCAGTAGCAGCGACCGTCAAGCAGATGCTGGCCGACTGCGAGGACGGGATCGACTACCTGGTCAACAACGCGGGCCGCTCGATCCGCCGCTCGGTCCGGCTGTCGCAGGACCGCCAGCACGACTACGAGCGGACCATGGCGTTGAACTACTTCGCGCCGGTGCGACTGATCTATGCCCTGCTGCCGCACATGAGGGCCCGCCACTTCGGCCACATCGTCAACATCTCCTCGATCGGGGTCCAGACGGCGCCGCCGCGGTTCTCGGCGTACGTCGCGTCGAAAGCGGCCCTTGACGCCTTCAGCCGGGTGGCCGCCAGCGAGACGTGGGGGGACGGTGTGACGTTCACCACGATCCACATGCCGCTGGTCCGGACCCCGATGATCAGCCCGACCAAGCTCTACGACGCCTTCCCGACCCTCTCGCCCGAGCAAGCAGCCGACCTCGTAATCCGGGCGTTGGTCGAGCGCCCCAAGCGGGTGAGCACCCGGTTGGGCACGTTTGGCGAGGTCGCCTACGCGATCACGCCCAAGGCCGTCGACGCCGTACTCCACGTCGCCTATCGGGTGTTCCCGGACTCCAAGGCGGCCGGCGGCGAGGGCAGCGACAAGCCGTCATTGACCCGCGGCGCGCAGGCGATGGTGAAACTGCTGCCGGGCGTCCACTGGTAGAAATGTGAGGTATGTGGACTGGTCGTATGGGGTTCGTTGCGATCGGTCTCGCGGTGGTCGTGTCGATCGCGGGATGCGGCGGCAGTAGTAGCAGCACCGGTCCGTCCAGTGATCGGACGTCGGCCTCGGCCTATGTCCACACCCTGTGCAGCGCGATCTCCGGATTCGAACAGATCGAGAAGAACGGCGAGTCCACGCTGGGGAAGCTCTCGTCGGCCAAGAACCCGAACCTGCCGGAGCTGAAGGCCCAGGTCACCCGCTTCTTCAGCCAGGAGGCCAAGGCGAGCATGGCCGCCAAGGCGCAGATCGACCGCGCCGGCGTTCCCGACGTGAGCCAGGGTGAATCGGTCCGGGCCGGGCTGCTCGACGCCTTCCAGAAGTTCAGCGTCGCGTTGAACTCGGCAGTCAAGCAGTCGAAGTCGGTCGGGACCGGCAGTGAGAAGGAGTTCGCCGCCGCCGTCCAGAAGCTCGAGTCCCAGCTGCAGACCGGCGCTGCGGGCGTCACCTCGAGCATCAGCGGGCTTCCCGAAGGCCTGAAGGCCGCCGGCTCCGAGGACGCCGCCTGCGCCTCGATCTCCTGACCGCGGGCGCTAGTGATCGGCTCGGCGTCCGGTCAGGCGGTGTCGAGCGTGGCCATGTCCTCGGCCGACAGGGTGAGGTCCACCGCGGCGAGATTCTCCTCGAGATGCGCCACCGTGCTGGTCCCCGGGATCGGAAGTAGCGCAGGGGAGCGGTGCAGCAGCCAGGACAGTGCGACCTGAGCCGGCGACGCGCCGATCCGGTCGGCGACGGCGGTCACGGCGGCGGAGTCGCTGACTCCCGCTCCCGAGGTCCGAGGTGAGGCGCCGAGCGGGAAGAACGGCAGGAACGCGATACCGTCGCGCGCGCACCGCTCGACCAGGCTGTCGACGTCCCGGCTGATCACGCTGTACTCATTGCTCACGCTGGCGACGGCGGTCTTGGCCAGGGCCAGGTCCAGCTGTGCCTCGTTGATGTTGGACAGCCCGATCCGCTGGATCTTGCCTGCCGCGACGAGCGCGAGGATCCCGTCCAGTGCCTCCTCGAACCCGACGTCGCGGTTTTCCATCCAGCGCAGGTGGGTCACCGGCACCGAGTCAAGACCGAGCTGGCGGAGATCGTGCTCGACCCCCTCACGCAGCTGGTCGGGAGCGATGAAGCTGTGCCAGCCGCCGTCCTTGGTCCGCGCTCCGCCGAGCTTGGTCACGATCACAAGATCGTCGGGGTACGGCGTCAGCGCCTCGGCAAGGATCTCGTTGGCGACGTTCGGCCCGTAGTACCAGGCGGTGTCGATCACCCGCACTCCGTCGTCGACGGCCCGCCGGAGCACCTGGACGGCCTCGTCCCGGTCGGCCGGCGGCCCGAAGATGTGCGGCCCGGTCAACCGCATCGTGCCGTACCCGAAACGCGGAACGGTCAGGTCGCCGAGCGAGATCGTGCCGGCGGAGTCAACGCTCATGACTCCATCCTTCACCAGCCGCGTTCGCGCCACTCGCCGAGATGAGGTCGTTCGGCGCCGAGCGTGGTGTCGGCGCCGTGGCCGGGATAGACCCAGGTGTCGTCGGGTAGGACGCCGAAGACCTTGGTCTCCAGGTCGTTCATCAGCGATGTGAAGTTGTCGGCGTTGCCGAAAGTGTTGCCCGGACCCCCGGGGAACAACGAGTCGCCGGTGAACAGGTGTGGCTGCTCGGCTCCCTGGTAGAGCAGCGCGATCGAGCCAGGGGTGTGCCCGACCAGATGGATCACCCGCAGCCGAGCGTCGCCGACCGCGACCTCGTCGCCGTCTCGCAGCGGCTCGGTCACATCGACGGGGAGCGGGCCGGCGTCGTCGGGATGGCACGCCACCGGTGCGCCGGTCGCCGCCACCAGCTCGGGCAGCGCCTGCCAGTGGTCGCCGTGTTGATGCGTGGTCACGATCCGGACCAGCCGGTCGTCGCCCAGCACGCTGACCAGCACGTCTGGCTCGGCGGCGGCGTCGATGAGGAGCACCTCGCCGGTCCGGTCGGACCGCAGGAAGTAGGCGTTGTTGTTCATCTCGCCGACGGCGACCTTGGCCAGCCGGAGGCCGCCGAGATCCCTGGTCTGGGGTGGCCCGCCGACCTCGACGTCCCCTACGTAGGGCTGCGACATGGCCCCGACCCTAACCGGTGGGCAAGATCACATGGGGTCGGCGGGATCGCGGGAATCCGAGACTGTCGGAGGGCGCTACTAGAGTCGGACGCAGTCCCTGACGATCTTCCCCCTGAGCTGAAATCACCCACGTGACCGACCGTTTGATCATTCGAGGCGCGCGCGAGCACAACCTGCGCGACGTCAGCCTCGACCTGCCCCGCGACGCCCTGATCGTGTTCACCGGCCTGTCCGGGAGTGGGAAGTCGAGCCTTGCCTTCGACACCATCTTCGCGGAGGGCCAGCGCCGCTACGTGGAGTCCCTGTCGGCATACGCCCGGCAGTTCCTGGGTCAGATGGACAAGCCCGACGTCGACTTCATCGAGGGGCTCTCGCCCGCCGTGTCGATCGACCAGAAGTCCACGTCGCGTAACCCTCGCTCGACGGTCGGGACCATCACCGAGGTCTGGGACTACCTCCGGTTGCTCTACGCGCGGATCGGCATCCCGCACTGCCCGATCTGCGGCGAGGTCATCGCCCGGCAGACGCCGCAGCAGATCGTCGACCGGGTCCTCGAGCTCGAGGAGGGCACCCGGTTCCAGATCCTGGCGCCGGTCGTGCGAGGCCGGAAGGGCGAGTACGCCGAGCTGTTCCGGGAGCTGCAGACCAAGGGGTTCAGCCGCGCCCGGGTGGACGGCACGGTCGTCTCGCTCAGCGAGCCGCCGACGCTGAAGAAGTACGAGAAGCACGACATCGAGGTCGTCGTCGACCGGCTGGCCGTGAAGCCGAGCGCGAAGCGTCGGCTCACCGACTCGGTCGAGACCGCGCTCGGGCTGGCCGCGGGCGTCCTGGTGCTGGACTTCGTCGACCTGCCCGAGGACGACCCGCACCGGGAGCGCCGGTTCTCCGAGCGGCTGGCCTGCCCGAACGACCACCCGCTGTCCATCGAGGACCTCGAGCCGCGTTCGTTCTCGTTCAACTCGCCGTACGGTGCCTGCCCGACCTGCCTCGGGCTGGGAACCCGGCTCGAGGCGGACATCGAGCTGATCGTCCCCGATACGACGAAGACCATCGCCGAGGGAGCGATCGCTCCGTGGGCCGGGGCCCACGGTCGGGACTACTTCGGCCGGCTGCTGGTCGCGCTCGGCGAAGAGCTCGGCTTCACCATCGACATGCCGTGGGAGCGGATGTCCGCCAAGGCCCGCAAGGCGATCCTCAACGGGCACGAGACCCAGGTGCACGTCCGCTACCGCAACCGGTACGGGCGCGAGCGGTCGTACTGGACCCAGTTCGAGGGCGTGATCCCGTACGTCGAGCGTCGGCACAGCGAGGCGGAGACCGACACCAGCCGGGACCGCTACGAGGGCTTCATGCGCGAGGTGCCGTGCCCGGCGTGTCACGGCACCCGGCTCAAGCCGGAGTCGCTGGGGGTCACGGTGGCCGGCCGGTCGATCGCGGAGGTCGCGGCGCTGCCGATCGGCGACTGCGCGGACTGGCTCGGCTCGCTGACCCTCACCGACCGTGAGGAGCACATCGCGGCTCGGGTGCTGAAGGAGATCAACGAGCGGTTGCGGTTCCTGGTCAACGTGGGCCTGCACTACCTCTCGCTCGACCGGGCGTCCGCGACGCTGGCCGGCGGCGAGGCGCAGCGGATCCGGCTGGCCACCCAGATCGGGTCCGGCCTGGTCGGGGTGCTCTACGTCCTCGACGAGCCGTCGATCGGACTGCACCAGCGGGACAACCGGCGGCTCATCGAGACGCTGGTCCGGCTCCGGGACATGGGCAACACGCTGATCGTCGTCGAGCACGACGAGGACACCATCCGGGCCGCCGACTGGATCGTCGACATCGGCCCGGGCGCGGGGGAGCACGGCGGCGAGATCGTCCACTCCGGCAGCTATCAGGGTCTGCTCACCGCGGACCGGTCGATCACGGGCGCCTACCTGGCCGGTCGCCGGTCGATCCCGATCCCGGACATCCGGCGGCAGCCGACCCCGGGTCGCGCTCTCACTGTGGTCCAGGCCCGCGAGCACAACCTCCGGGATGTCACGGCGGAGTTCCCGCTCGGGTGCTTCGTGGCGGTCACGGGCGTATCAGGGTCAGGGAAGTCGACGCTGGTCAACGACATCCTCTACTCGGTGCTGGCGCGTGAGCTCAACGGTGCCCGGCTGGTCCCTGGTCGACACCGCACCGTCAAGGGGCTGCAGCACGTCGACAAGGTGGTCGGCGTCGACCAGTCGCCGATCGGGCGTACGCCGCGCTCCAACCCAGCGACGTACACCGGGGTGTTCAACAAGATCCGGGAGCTGTTCGCCGAGACCACCGAGGCGAAGGTGCGGGGCTACCTGCCCGGGCGGTTCTCGTTCAACGTCAAGGGCGGCCGCTGCGAGAACTGTCAGGGCGACGGCACGATCAAGATCGAGATGAACTTCCTGCCGGACGTCTATGTCCCGTGCGAGGTGTGCCACGGCGCGCGGTACAACCGCGAGACGCTCGAGGTGCACTTCAAGGACAAGACCATCGCCGACGTCCTCGACATGCCGATCGAGGAGGCCGCGGACTTCTTCGCCGCGGTGCCTTCGATCTCACGGCACCTCACGACGCTGGTCGACGTCGGTCTCGGCTATGTCCGGCTGGGCCAGCCCGCACCCACGCTCTCGGGCGGGGAGGCGCAGCGGGTGAAGCTCGCCTCCGAGCTGCAGCGACGCTCGACCGGCCGGACCGTCTACATCCTCGACGAGCCGACGACCGGCCTGCACTTCGAGGACATCCGCAAGCTGCTCGGCGTCCTGACCCGGCTCGTCGACCAGGGCAACACGGTCATCGTCATCGAGCACAACCTCGACGTGATCAAGACCGCCGACTGGATCATCGACATGGGTCCCGAGGGCGGCAGCGGCGGCGGCCAGATCGTCGCCGAAGGCTCACCCGAGCAGGTCGCGGCCAACCCCGAGTCCCACACCGGCGGCTTCCTCAAGACGATCCTGCCCGCCCGATGCCGGTACGACGACGAAAGCCAAGTCCAAGTCCACAGCGGCAAAGACAGCAAAACGGCAACAGCGAGAACCAAGCCAAAAACTCAACCACCCACCCCGATTCCCACGACCGCAACAAGACGTACCCCGGCCCGCAAGCGCGCCTGAGCCGCTCGGAGGGCAGCGGCCACCGATCCGCGAGCGCCGGATACCCGGGCTAACCCCGATATCGCGATGTCATGAACGACACCGAACCGGCGGGGGCCTCAGCGGTCGAGGAGCCGGCGGATCAGCTCATCGAGCACGGCCTCGCCGGCTTCGCTGCCGGTCGGCACCTCGCGTTCGGTCTCGTCCAGGAAGCCGCTGACCGTGGCGGTCGGGATCCGGACCTCGAAGGTCTTGGCGGTGTCGCGTAGCTCCAGGAGCACCCGACCGTCGGAGTCCGGCCGGACCCGGACCTGGCCGTCGCCGGTGGGCTCGGTGCAGCCGTACCGCAGGAAATCCCGGAGCATCACCCACTCGCCGCGAGGCAGCGACGGATGGTCCGGCTCGGTGCTCAGCACGATCCTGACGGCGAGCGGATCGTCGTCGCTCCAGGTCAGAGCGAGCATCGTGCGATGGCGGGTGCGCGCGGCGCCGCCGCCGTCCACGACGACGCGAGCCGACACCCGACCAGTCACCTGACTCCCAGATTTTCTCAAGGGCAAGGACAGTGCGGATAAAGAGTGCCAGACCCTCGGGGAGGGCGCTACAGCCGGGCTAGATTCGACGGCGTGGCGGATCCGGCGAGCTATCGACCGGCTCCCGGCTCCATCCCCGACCAGCCGGGTGTCTACCGGTTCCGTGACGAGCACGGCCGGGTGGTGTACGTCGGCAAGGCGAAGAGCCTGCGCAGCCGGTTGTCGTCGTACTTCCAGGACATCGCCAACCTGCACCCGCGGACCCAACAGATGGTGCTGACCGCCGCCGCCGTCGACTGGACCGTGGTGGGGACCGAGGTCGAGGCGCTGCAGCTGGAGTACAGCTGGATCAAGGAGTTCGACCCGCGGTTCAACGTCCGCTACCGCGACGACAAGTCCTACCCCTGGCTGGCGGTCACGCTCGACGAGGACTACCCGCGGGCTCAGGTGATGCGAGGCTCGAAGCGGCGCGGGGTCCGCTACTTCGGGCCCTACGCCCACGCCTGGGCGATCCGCGACACCCTCGACACGTTGCTGCGGGTGTTCCCGATGCGGACCTGCAGCAACGGGGTGTTCAAGCGGGCCGGGCAGGTCGGCCGGCCCTGCCTGCTCGGCTACATCGGCAAGTGCTCGGCGCCGTGCGTCGGCCGGGTCAGCGAGACCGAGCACCGGGCGATCGTCGATGACTTCGTCGACTTCATGTCCGGCCAGACCCAGCGCTTCATCCGGCGGCTGGAACGCGAGATGCGGGAGGCGGCCGAGGCGCAGGAGTACGAGCGCGCCGCGCGGCTGCGCGACGACATCGGGGCGCTGAACCGCGCCATGGAGAAGCAAGCCGTCGTACTCGGCGACGGGACGGACGCCGACGTCGTGGCGTTCGCCCAGGACGAGCTGGAGGCCGCGGTCCAGGTCTTCTACGTCCGCGGTGGCCGGGTGCGCGGGCAGCGCGGCTGGGTCGTGGACAAGGTCGGCGACGTCGGAGACGCCGGAGCTGGTCGAGCAGTTCCTCACCCAGGCCTACCTGGACTCCGGGTCGTCGGACAGCGAGGTGCCGCGCGAGATCCTCGTCCCCGAGCTGCCGGCGGACGCGGACGTGGTGACCGAGCTGCTCGAGCTGGTGCGCGGCACCCGGGTGTCGCTGCGGGTGCCGCAGCGCGGTGACAAGCGGGCGCTGTTCGAGACCGTCGAGCGCAACGCGAACGAGTCGTTCACCCGGCACAAGCTGAAGCGGTCGAGTGACCTCACGTCCCGCTCGCTCGCCATGCAGGAGCTGCAGGACGCGCTCGGGCTGACCGAGGCGCCGCTGCGGATCGAGTGCTACGACGTGTCCAACCTGCAGGGCACGGACGTCGTCGCCTCGATGGTGGTCTTCGAGGACGGGCTGGCCCGCAAGAGCGAGTACCGCCGGTTCGCGATCAAGGGGTTCGCGGGGCAGGACGACGTGGCGAGCATCCACGAGGTGATCTCGCGCCGGTTCCGGCGGTACGTCGAGGAGCGGATCGAGACCGGTGACCTCGACGACAGCCCGGACGCCGACGAGGTGGCCGGGCCGTCGGCGATCGACCCGGACACCGGCCGGCCGCGGCGGTTCGCCTACCCGCCGCAGCTGGTCGTGGTCGACGGCGGGCAGCCGCAGGTGGCGGCGGCCGCCGCGGCGATGAGGAGTCTCGGCGTCGACGACGTGGCGCTGTGCGGGCTGGCGAAGCGGCTGGAGGAGGTCTGGCTGCCCGACGACCCTGACCCGGTCATCCTGCCCCGGACCAGCGAGGCGCTCTACCTGCTGCAGCGGGTCCGCGACGAGGCCCACCGGTTCGCCATCACCTACCACCGGCAGAAGCGCTCGGTGTCGATGACGCAGAGCGTCCTCGACGGCGTCGCCGGGCTCGGCGAGACCCGGCGCAAGGCGGTGCTCGCGGCACTTCGGGTCGGTGAAGCGGCTGCGGGCGGCGACGGTGGAGGAGATCGCCGAGGTGCCCGGGGTCGGCCGTCGTACCGCGGAGGCGGTCCACGCCGCACTCGCCGCGTCCGCCCCGACACCGGCGGTCGACGCGACCACCGGTGAGATCCTGGACCCGGGGGACAGCCCGCCGGTCGGAGTGGCACCCTCTGGGGTGACCTCATGAGTGCAATGCCCACGTCGCCGACGTCACCGCCGCTGCAGCTCGCGGTGATCACCGGCTTGTCCGGTGCCGGACGCAGCACCGCGGCGAAGTGCCTGGAGGACCTCGGCTGGTTCGTCATCGACAACCTGCCGCCGTCGCTGATCTCCGCGGTCGTCGAGCTCGCCGGTCGCTCCAACGGATCGGTCGACCGGGTCGCCGTCGTGGTCGACGTCCGCAGCCGCGGCTTCAGCAGCGACCTGCAGGAGTCGCTGGACGCCGTCGACAGCACCGGGTTCCGGCCCCGGGTGCTGTTCCTCGAGGCGTCCGACGACGTGCTGGTACGCCGGTTCGACGGGGTCCGGCGGCCGCACCCGCTGCAGGGAGACGGCCGGCTCACCGACGGCATCACCCGCGAGCGGGACCTGCTGCGCGACGTGCGCGGTGACGCCGATCTGGTGATCGACACCAGCATCCTCAACGTCCACGAGCTCCGGGCGAAGATCGCCAGTGCCTTCGAGGGCACCGCCCCGAAGCTGCACATGACGCTGGTGTCGTTCGGGTACAAGTACGGGGTGCCAGTCGACGCGGACATCATCGCCGACTGCCGACTGATCCCGAACCCCCACTGGGTGCCGGAGCTGCGGCCGTTGACCGGCCTCGACGAGCAGGTGCGCGACTACGTGTTCGCCCAGGAAGGGGCGGCGGAGTTCGTCGACGCGTACGCCTCGCTGCTGCGCCGCTACGAGAAGGGGTACGTCGCCGAGGGCAAGCACTACGCGACTGTCGCGATCGGGTGCACCGGCGGCAAGCACCGCAGCGTCGCGGTGTCGGCGGAGCTGGCCGCTCGGCTCCGCGCCGAGGGCGTCGACGTCACGCTGATCCACCGCGACCTGGGGCGCGAATGAGCGCCCGGCGACCTCCGAAGGTGGTGGCGTTCGGTGGCGGCCACGGCCTGTCCGCGACGCTGTCGGCGCTGCGGACCGTCACGCCCGACCTCACCGCGGTGGTGACTGTCGCGGACGACGGCGGATCCAGCGGTGTGATCCGCTCCGAGCTCGGGACGCTGCCGCCGGGAGACCTGCGGATGGCCCTGGCGGCGTTGGCCGGCGAGGACGAGCAGTCGCAGCTGTGGGCGCAGCTGTGCCAGCACCGGTTCGGCGGAGGCGCCACCCTCGACGGGCACCCGGTCGGCAACCTCATCCTCACCGGACTCGACCAGCTGACCGGCGACACGGTCGCGGCGCTCGACGCCGTCGGCCGGCTGCTCGGAGCAGCGGGCCGCGTCCTCCCGCTGTCGGTCGAGCCGCTCGAGATCATCGCGGACGTGGCCGGTCTGGACCCGGCCGACCCGACGCGACCCGTGGAGGTGCGCGGGCAGGTCGCAGTCGCAACGACGCCGGGGGACGTGCTGTCGGTGCGGATCGACCCGCCGTACGCCTCCGCGTGTCCGGAGGCGGTCGAGGCCGTGATGGCGGCGGACTGGGTGATCCTCGGTCCGGGGTCGTGGTTCACGAGCGTCATCCCGCACCTGCTGGTCTCGGACATGGCGAAGGCGCTGTCGATGACTCCGGCGCGCCGGCTGGTCGTGTTGAACCTGTCCTCGCACGACGCCGAGACCGAGGGGTTCTCGCCCGCCACCCACCTCGAGGTGCTGGCAGCGCACGCTCCTCGCATCGAGCTGGACGTCGTCCTGGCCGGGCGCCGTAGCGTGGCCGAGGGCTCCGAGGCGTTGGAAGCGGCGACGAAGTCGTTGGGCGCCGAGCTCGTGGTCAGGCAGCTGGGCGACGACAGCGGCCGACCCATGCACGACCCGCAGCGGCTGGCCGCGGCGTACTCGACGATTCTGACCACCACCGACGAAGGGGACGCCCAATGGCGATGACGGCGGCGGTCAAGGACGAGCTGGCCAGGTTGGTGATCACGAAGCCGTGCGACCGCAAGGCGGAGCTCGCCACCATGCTGCGGCTCGCCGGCGGCCTGCACATCGTGGGCAAGGGCCAGCTGATGATCGAGGCCGACCTCGACATGGGCGCGACCGCACGACGGCTGCGCAAGGACCTCGCCGAGGTCTACGGCCACTCCTCCGAGCTGGCGGTCGTCTCGGCGGGCGGGCTGCGCAAGGGGTCGCGGTACCTGGTGCGAGTCACCAAGGACGCGGTCGCCCTGGCGCGGCAGACCGGCCTGGTCGACGGCAACGGCCGGCCGGTGCGCGGGCTTCCGCCGCAGGTGGTGTCAGGAGCGCTGTGCGACGCGGCCGCGGCGTGGCGCGGCGCGTTCCTCGCGCACGGGTCGCTCACGGAGCCGGGCCGGTCGTCGTCGCTGGAGGTCACCTGCCCCGGGCCGGAGACCGCGCTGGCGCTGGTCGGTGCGGCGCGGCGGCTCGGTGTCGCGGCCAAGGCGCGGGAGGTCCGAGGGGTGGACCGCGTCGTGGTCCGGGACGGCGACGCCATCTCGATCCTGCTCACCAAGATGGGCGCCCACGACGGTGTCCTGGCCTGGGAGGAGCGGCGGATGCGTCGTGAGGTCCGGGCCACCGCCAACCGGCTCGCCAACTTCGACGACGCGAACCTGCGCCGCTCGGCCCGCGCGGCTGTCGCCGCAGGCGCCCGGGTCGCCCGGGCGATGGAGATCCTGAGCGACGACGCTCCCGAGCACCTGCTGTCGGCTGGCCGGCTGCGGCTGGAGCACGCGAACGCCTCGCTCGAGGAGCTCGGCGCGCTCGCCGACCCAGCGCTGACCAAGGACGCGATCGCCGGCCGGATCCGGCGGCTGCTCGCGATGGCCGACGCGCGTGCCGCCGAGCTCGGCGTACCGAACACCGAAGCCTCGCTCACCGCCGAGATGCTGGCCGACGCCCCCTGAGCCGCGTCTGTTGGCCACTCCTGCGCCGACTCGGACATCCCGCGGCCATTTCTGTCCGGATTGCCGCACCGGAGTCGCGACTACTGGCTGACCAGGTGCGGCGTGCTGGTGTGGACGGGTAGCACGAAGGCCTGCTGACGGGTGAGCTGGCCGACGGCGTCGTACGGACCGAGGGTCACCCCCTCGAAGGTGATGGTGTACGTCGCACCCCAGCGGGTCGTGAGCGACCCGTGCTCGTCACCGCCGGCGATGTAGCGGTGGGTTCGGGTGGCTGTCGTGGTCACCCAGCCGGTCGCGTCGCCGTCACCCCAGCTCCAGTTGCTCTGGATCGGGGCGATGGTGATCGTCTCCGTGATCCCGCCCCCGCCGAACGGCGCCGGGCGCAGCTGGGCTGGTAGGTGCGCGCGGAACTTGGTGAGGAGCCCGGCGAGTGTCGACAGCCGGGGTCGGGTATCGATCACGAGGTCCGGGGGAGTGACGTCGCGCAGATAGTTCGCGACGTCGGCTCTGGCTCGGTCGCCGATCGCGATGACTTGGTTCGCCTTGTGCATGCAGAGGGTCGCGACCAGCTGGTAGTCGACGTCGGCGTCGGAGAGATAGAGGCGTTCCAGCACGCCGCGACGGCAGGTGGCGGCGTTGGTCGCGGCGGTGCAGAGCCGAGCAGCACCGGGGTCGGCGGGGTCGTTCTTGGGGCAGGCGGCGATCAGCGTCCATTCGCAGTCGCCGCATGCCGGCTTGGTGCCGGCATGGGCAGCGTCCTGAAAGACCGACGGGATGCCCGTGATCGCAATCAGCCCGTGAAAGTCCCCCTGACTGGGACGGACTTGACTCCGCAGTCGAGTTGCGGTTCGACGCAGCCGCCATGCGCCAGCCGGCATGAGCGCATCGCCTAGCAAACCCAAGCGACGATCAGGGCCAAGAGTGCCAGTCGGAGCCGCTGCAACGCAGTCGCTCAAGTCCCTTAGCCAAGTGACGATCTCGACGTAATCATTGCCACGTCGCCTGAGCGCTGTAGAGTCGAAAGTACGTAGCGCACGTTTTGTGCGGCCTGCTGACGCGACTGACGATTTGCCCGTTGATCGTTAACGAGCCCGCCTGCCGTGAAGCTGTAGCGCACCAGAACCTCGAGTGAAGATGGCGCTCGGATGTCGGGCGAACTGCCGCTGATGTGACCTGTTCCGACGAAGTGCTCGTGCCGCACGCGCTGCCCGGAAGGCTTGTCACACTGATCTGGCACTGGCAGCTCGGCGTCATCAAGCCTGCGAGGCGCCGACGTGCATTCGTGTTGAGTAGGCCGTTGAGCGACGTGGAAGTACCGCCGCACCACGGCGGTGGCGGCGGCCAGCTCGGCCTGCTTGCCGGTCTCGCTCGGCGATACCGAGGGGGTGGGTGAGGCTGTTGAGGCACTCGGCGAAAGCGTCGGCAGCGTGGTCGGATCCGAGTCCGATGACGAGCTGCAACCGGCCAGGCCGAGCACGGTCAGGGCGGCCCCGGCCAGGAGGTAACTCTGCCGCGCCCCCGACTTGACCGACATGGGCAGAACATACCCAAACCGGCCACGTCCGCGCGAGGGTTATCCCCAGCCAAACGGAGCAACCGGAGCACCAGGCAACGGCCGTTCAAGCCCGAGGACGAGATGGCCGATGGGACACATGAGGCCGGCACTCCTCAGTTCCCAGTCCAGGCCGGCCGCGAGACGAGGTGCCGAGATGTCAGAGTCCATGAGCAGGTCGAGCCGGCTCGACCGCGCGATCGGCGACCTGCTCGCGCAGGCCCCGGAGATCGAGGCGGCCGCGGTCGTGTCCTTCGACGGTCTGTCGATGGCAAGCGCCCTGCCAGCGTCGATGGACGAGGACCGCGTGGCCGCCATGAGCGCCGCCTTGCTGAGCCTCGGCGAGCGTGCGGCCGAGGGTCTTGGCCGCGGCGCGCTCAGCCAGGTCTACATCGAGGGCGAGCACGGCACGGTCTTCCTGGTGTCCGCCGATGACGAGGCCGTCTTGGTCGCCGTCGCGTCGCGCGGCGCCAAGGTCGGCATGATGCTCTACGAGGTACGCCGGGCCGCCGTCGCCGTCGCCGACGCGCTTCGTCGCGACGACCTGGACGCCGAGGCGATCTCCGAGGTCGTGCCGCTGCACGCCGCACCCGAGCAGCCGGTGGCCGCCGCCGATCCCGTCGACGCTGTCGCCGACGCGGTCACCGAGTCGTCGTACGCACCGCTGTCGAACGACCCGTCCTGGCCCTCCTACCTTCCGAACGGCACCACGGTTCCGGCTTCCGAGCCGCCGACCTGGTCCTGATCCCCGCACTGTCCGCGATCTGTCGCCCAAACGAGGTCAACTGTGAGACTCGAAGGCTCGCTTGACGCCTTCAGCCTGCCGGACATCTTCTCCCTGCTGAGCATGACGAAGAAGACCGGCGGTCTGCATCTTCGGCGTGCTGACGCCCACGGTGCTGTCTGGCTTGCTGATGGCCAGCTGACCGGTGGCGCCTCCGACTTGGCTCGGGTGTCGCTCGGCCGACGCATCGCCGGCAGCGGCACCGTCGACGACGACTCGCTCGGCGACGCGGTCTCCCGGGTGGTCGATGACCCGGACGTCGGCGTGGCACGGGCGCTCAAGGACGCGGACGACATCGAGCCCGAGGACCTCACGGCCCTGGTGACCGAGCACATCATCGACACCGTCTTCGACCTGCTCCGCTGGGAGGACGGTGACTTCGAGTTCGTCCAGGACGAGGTCAACATCGACGACGTCGGTGTCACCAGCCCGGTCGACGACGTCGTTACCGAAGCCCGAACCCGGCTGGAGACCTGGTCATCGGTCGAGAAGCACATCCCGACCCCGGAGACCGTCCTGGCGGTCGCACTCGCGCCGGACAACGAGCCGTCCGTCAGTCGCGCCGACTGGGCGCTGCTGGCTCTCGTCGACGGAACCCGATCGGTCTCCGACATCGTCGAGCTGTGCGGCCGCGGTGAGTACTCCGTGGTCGTCGCCCTCGCCGAGCTGGTCGGGAGGGGCCTGCTCGAGGTCGACAACGGCGATGGGGTCAGCGCGCTGACTCGCCGCCAGCGGCTGCTCGCCGGCCTGGAAAGCAAGGACGAGGACACCGCCGACCTTCACTCGGTAGCCGGAGCCGGAGGCCGAGATCGAGGAGCCGGCCAAGGTGGCTGTCGCACCGGAGCTGACCCAGGTCGAGGACGTCGCGATGGAGGACGGTGGGAGCACCCACATGGCCGCCGTCCAGCAGATCGCCCGCCCCTCCGCTACCGGTCGCGACCTTTCGGCCGTCACACCCCAGCGCCCCGAGCCGTTCATCCCGCAGCGGGCACCCGAACACCCCGAGCCTGCGGTCGCCGCAGTCGGCGGAGGGATTGCTGCCGCTCCGGCCACCGCCCACGCGATCGAACGGGACCCCAGCGTGAACAAGAGCCTGCTGTTGCGACTCATCGCCGGCGTCAGGGGGCTGTGACGTGACCACGCGCATGCGCCGCCGGGCTGCTGGAACGGCGGTCAAGATCGTCGTGACCGGACCGTTCGCGGCCGGCAAGACCACGCTGATCAGAACCATCAGCGAGATCACGGTGCTCTCGACCGAGAAGGGCATCACCGACAGCACCCGTTCCCGCAAGAACGACACCACGGTCGCCATGGACTTCGGGCGGATCACGATCGACCGCGATCTGGTCCTCTACCTGTTCGGTACGCCGGGACAGGACCGCTTCGACTTCATGTGGGAGATCCTCGGCGAAGGGATGCTCGGGTACGTCGTACTGCTCGACGCGTCCCGGCCGGAGTCGCTCGAGGAGTCGATCAGCATTCTCGCCGCGTTCCGGAAGATGGCCCGGGTGCCCTACGTCGTGGCGCTGAACCGTGCCGACGGGATCGACGAGGCCGAAGAGGTCCGCATTCGCTCCGCCCTCGACATTGACCCTGACGTCCCAGTTGTGCCGTGCGACGCGATGGACCGTGAGTCCGTGAAGTCGGTCCTGCTCGCGCTGCTGTACTCGGTCGTGGACTCACTCGACGCTGCAGCTGCCGTCGAGGCGTAGGCGTCCGCATGCGCTGGCTCTGGCGGCGTCGTGGTCGCAGGCGTCGAGGCGACGAACTGGTCCAGCGCGACGCCGTTCATTGGGATGCGTCGTGGGGTGACACGTTCCTGCCGCAGCTGCAAACATCTTCGCCGCAGCAGGATCAGCCATCGTCGGTCAGGTTGGGCTTCCGCGACGGTTCAGAGGTCGCGCTTGCCGAAGACTCGGACCACTCCCAGGCGTTGCAGGAAATCGCAGCTGCACTGACCAAACGCACCACCGCCTAGTCTCTGGCGATGACCTTCGGCGGCACTTCGTCGGACTGCGTCGGGTCAGGCGTGATGGTGGTCGCGCATCCCGATGACGAGACCTTGTGGCTGCAGCCCCAGCTGGCCGATGTCGACACCGTCGTGGTCGCGTTCCCGTCCATCCCCGTGATGACGCCATCACCGTCGCGCGCCGCGATGTTCGGGATCGGTTCCCGGCCGCCACCATGGAGTTCCTGACCACGAGCGCCCGTCGATGTACTCGGTCGATCCGATCGACGGCGTCGGGTGCCCGACGGGTACGGCGTCGAACTGCGCAAGGACACCCCTCCCGAGCTGGTCGAGACTTACCGAGCCAACTATGCGGCCGTCCGCAAGGCGCTGGTCCCTCACCTCGAGAAACATCGCGTCGTCTACACGCACAACCCTTGGGGCGAATACGGGCACGAGGAACACATCCAGGTCTGTCGCGCAGTGCTCGATGTGGGGGCGGAGCACGATAGCTGCGTCTGGGTGTGGGACGGACTTGCCGGCCCACGATCTCGCCCGGACCAGCATGCGACTGCGCACTGACTTCTACGCGCGCCAGCTGCCGTCACTTCCGCGGCAGGTTCATGCACTCGACGTGACGGCCTATCGAAGCTTCGATCCCTCTACGAGGAGTTGGGAGCGTGGACCTGGTTCCCCGACTATGAACCGCCCCTCACCTTGGAATACCTCGAGATCATGCATCACGGCCGTGAGTTGCTCAGGCCGGATGCTCCACGACGGGTTGCTCGAGAGCTTCGGATCGTCGGACGACATCTGCGAAACGCCCCGTCGATCGCGCAGCGACTGAGCACGCACGGGTCGGCTGCGTGATGGTTAACCGGAGGCCATGACCAACAGGTATCGGGCGCTTTCCGCGAATCGACGGTTGATCATGGGGTCCATTTCGTAGTCGTGCAGCCTCAGGCGCGCCGCTCGGTCTCAGCCGGGAGGGGTCGATCAGCGCCGCGAAGGGGTCGACGGCGATGCCGGACAGGCTGCCGATCGCAGTCACCCGATCCACATGCAGGCCGATATCCTCATAGGCAGCGACCAGATCATCGAGCGGTTGGGCATTTATCGCCGGATGGCGGCCCGCAAGGACGAGGTCGAGACCGTCGAAGTCCCGGTCCCGCAATAGGCGGTGCATCACATACCCCTGGCTTCGATGCGATGCGAGGAGCTTCCCACCCGGGAGAAGCGCTCCTGCCAGCCCGGAAAGCAGGAGCTGCCACTCGGGGATCAGGTACAGCACCTCCAGGCAGAGGACGATGTCGAACCGGTCCTCCCACTGCCGACCGGCCGTCTCTGCCAGCGATTCACGCAGCGTCTCGGCAGACGGCGCCTGGCGACGGATGTAGGCGAGGCATTTCTCGTCGATATCGGTCGCTACCACGTGGTGGCCTGCCTCGACGAGCGGGATGGTGAAGCGACCGAACTGAGCTCCCACGTCCAGCACCCGGCTGGACTTCTTTCAGGATCGGGCTCAAGACCGTCATGTACTCGTCGAAGTAGAACCGTTCGCCGTCGTCCTCGTTCATGTTGTGTTGACCGCGAGCTCTCGCGGTGAGGGCTCGCGCGGCTCTCAGCGGGTGCCGTGCGTACTTGCGTGCAACGGCAGCGGACATCGACGGGAGCGTATCGGGACGAATGAACCGGCCTAACGTGCGACACGGCCATATTCTTTGGCAGCCGATGACCGGTGCCGCGCACGCGGCGACGGCTTGTCGAGCCCGCCGGGAGGACGTGTGAGCGACGGCGCGATGCCGCTGCGAACGCAGGCGTTGCGAGCAATGAGCTGGTCGTTCGGTGGCCAGGTCGGTCAGCAGCTGGCTCGGCTGGCCGTCACGATCGTGCTGTCTCGGCTCCTGGTGCCTAAGGACTTCGGACTCGTCGCGATGGTCGGCGCCTTCGCCGGCTTCGCTGCGGTGTTCACCGACGCCGGGGTCTCGGGTGCGGTGATCCAGCGGGTCGGGCTGGAGCGCAAGCACATCGAGGCCGCCACCTGGCTCGCCCTTGTCCTCGGTGTGCTGTTGGCAGTCGTCACCGTGGCCGCGGCTCCCTTGATCGCCCGCTTCTATGGTCGATCCTCGCTCGAGCCACTCACCATCGGGTTCGCCATCGACTTCCTCGTCGCCGCCCCAGGGGTCGTGCCGGGTGCCCTGCTGTCACGCGAGCTGCGGTTCGGGGCGCTGGTCCGCGCCGAGTTGGCGGGCACGCTGGTCGGTGGGACGAGTCGCCATTGTCCAGGCGAGCCTGCGGCCGAGCCCTTGGCCCATAGTGGTGTTTCTCGTGGTGTCAGATCTGCTGACCTCGGCCTTGCTGCTGCGGGTCCAGCGGACGCCGGTACGGCTCAAGCCCGACCACGCCGCGATCCGCGACCTCTGGCAGTTCGCTGGCGGGCAGCTCGGCGACGCCGCCGTGAACTATTGGTCACGCAATGCCGACAACGTTCTCGTCGGGAAGGTCTTGGGCAGCGAGGCACTCGGCATCTACAGCCGGTGCTACGTGATCCTGCTGTTCCCGGTACAGCAGGTGGCGCAGGTCGTGAATCGCGTGATGTTCCCGGCCATGTCAACCGTCCAGGACGACCGGCCGGCGGATTCGGTCGGCGTACCGACGGACAGTGGCAGTGGTGTCGGTGGTGATCTTTCCCGTGCAGCGCGTTCCTGGTGGTCGCGGCCAATCCGCTGGTCATCGCCGTACTCGGTCGGCAGTGGGCGCCAGCCATCCCGGTGCTGCGGGTGTTCGCGCTGGTCGCAGCGATCCAGTGCGTCGGAACGACGACGGGTTGGCTGTATCAGGCGACCGGGACACACCACGCTGATGTTCCGCGTCACATGCGCTCTCACCGTCGTGGTCATTGCGGCGTTCGTCATCGGCGTGCAGTGGGGTCTGATGGGCGTTGCCTACAGCTATCTCGCGTGGAACTGCCTGTCGCTGCCAGTCAACGTGATCTACGCAGGTCGCGGCGTCGAGATTCGGCTCGGCCAGATTCTCCGCGATATCGCGGTTCCTGCGATGCTGTCGGTCGGCTTGGGCCTGGTGTTGTTCGGTACGACGTTCTTGCTGCGCGGGAGTCTCGGAGTGGGGACAGCTTCTCGTGCTCCTCGCCGTCGCTCTCGTCGGGTACGTCGTGGAGCTGGCGATCGTGAAGCCGGTGGCGTGGCGTCACCTGGCGTCCGCCCTGCGGGAGCTTCGTGCCGGTGATCCGGCTGAGCCGAGAGGATCGCAACCGTGACAGTCCAGTCGTGGCATCGATGCCGTGCTGTCTGCCGGAGCCGATGGCCAGTCGTTCCGTGCGCGGCCGAGGAAGCGCTGGCCGATCATTCGGTCCTGCGGGACGCCCGTACCGCGCCAGCCGGGTCCGTACGGGTGCCGGTCGTGGTCTGTCTGTGGAAGCGTCAGTATCGGCTGCCTTCCATCCTGCGGATGCTCGCCAGGCAGTCGACCGGATGTGACCTCTACCTATGGAACAACGATCCGTCCCAACGCGGCATGATCGAGGATGCGGTGGCCGCAGCGGGTCGATGCACCCGACCGGGTTCTGCTCGCGAACAGCCCAGTGAACATCGGCGGCTTCGGCCGGTACTTCTGGGCCCGCGAGATCGCCGTCGACAACCCGTTCGTGGTGTTCGTCGACGACGACGAGATCCTCGACGAGGACAGCGTCGCGACCTTCGCCTCGGAGTACGCGGCGGGGTCGATCAGATCGGCCTGGGCGTTTCGCTTCACGCAGCGTCGCAACTACTGGAGGCGTCGTCCCGTCGGCCTCGGCGAGCCGGCCAAGTACTGCGGCACCGGTGGCATGGTGTCCGATGCGCAGGTCTTCACCGACGACCGACTGTTCCGCTGCCCGGAGGAGTACTGGTTCTGCGAGGACATCTGGCTGTCGTACTTCGCCAGCACCGCACTGCGCTGGCGGCTGTCCAAGAGCGCTGCGGAGGTCGGGTGGCTACTCGACGACGCGGCGCAGTACCCCGAGCTGCACCGCAAGAAGACGCAGTTCTTCCGTCTCCTCAACCGTTCGGGCGGTTGGATCGACCCGGTCTGACCCGCTCGGTCCAGCTGCGGCGGCACTCGTCGAAGAAGGCCAGTCGCTGAGCTTCCTTCACGTCGATGTCGAGGTGGCGAAGCCGGTCGTGCGGCACCCGGCGGCCCTGCCACGTCTCCACGAATGACCGGACCCGCTCGAGGTTGTCCGCGACGTTGCTCTCCGTGTTGGGCAACCGCAGCATGAAGTCGACGCCCTCGGGAAAGTCCGGGTCGAGGCATCCGAGGATCACCGGAAGGCCTCGGGCGAGGTACTCCCGGACCTTCAGCGCCGGGTTCTCGTTGGTGCCGACGCGGTGCATGGCCAACGACCCGATCCCGACATCGGCCAGGGCGAGCAGCCGAACGTAGTCCGACTCGGCCAGCTCGCCGTGTACGACGAGATTGGGCGGTGGGTCATCGCCGACGTCGGTCGCGTCGGGCCCGATGACATCGATCTGCCAGCCGGGGAACGCGCGACCCAGCGCCCGAAGCTTGTCCGTCCCGTGCCACGGCGACCGCGGGTGCCCGATCAGTGCTAGCCGGGGTGATGATGCGGTAGTGGGAGGCAGCGTCGGGACGGCTGCCAGGTCGATCCCGTTGGGCAGCACCAAGCGAAGCAGACCGTCCTGGCGAAATCCCGGCCGATCGGCGAGCTCGTGCGTCATGAAGATGGCACCCGTGGCCCGGCGCAGCGCGATCCGACGGGTGAGCAGCGTCCAGCGCGCCTTCGCGGCCGAGGTCATACCCGCAATCGCCACGTCGTCACCGTTGACCTCGAGGACGGACGGCTGACGGGCGAGCAGTCGGCCCAGGCCGGGGGCGTAGACCCCGTGCCGGACATAGAGCAGGTCAGGTTTCCATTCCGCCGCCGCGCGGAACGACCGCCGTCGGGAGATGGCCGCGCCCAGCGCGTCTGAACCGGCCACCTGGACGTCGCAGGTCTCCGGCAGGCCGCGCCAGTCGTCAGCTGTATCAGCCGCTGTCACCACGAACAGCCCCACCTCATGCCCCCGTGCCGACCACGCTGACGCCTGCTGAGCCATCTTCTTGAACGGCCCGGTCATCCGGCCGCCTCGCCAGGTGAGGTGGTACCCGATGCGCATCCGCACAGCGTGGCCTATCGAGCCTCGAGTCGAGTGACCGGCTAGCGTTTGCCCGTGATCGGCGTGTCGGTCGTACTGTTCGCCAGTCCGATCCCGGCGCTCACCGCGACGATGGCAGGTCTGGTGGCACAGTCCCGCCCGCCGGCTTTCGTCGCCATCCACGTGAACAGCGCGTCCGACGCCATCTGTGACTCGGTTCGAGCCATGCTCGACCAACTCGGCCCAGGCTTCCCCGTCGAGATCACCTCCTCGGCTGAGAACCACGGCTTCTGCCGTGCCCACAACGATGCGTTGCGGGCCGGATTTGAGCGCGGCGCGTCGGCCGTGGTGGTGCTCAACCCGGACCTGGTGCTGGACCGCCAGGCGCTGGAGCTGCTCGCCGCTGCTGACAGCAAGGATCGGCTGCTCGGGCCGGTCCTCGAGCTCGCCGACCCCGAGACGCTGCAGCCGACCGGCCGTATCGACACGACCGGGATCCGGTGGACCCGCAGCGGCAGGCACCTCGACGCGGACCAGGGACGACCGGTCGACGACGTCGTGATCTCGGAACCGCGGGTGGTGGCGGGCGTGTCCGGGGCGTGCCTGTATGTGCCGCGCCCGGTCCACGACATCCTGGTCGCCGCAACCGGCGAGTTCTTCGACGACGACTTCTTCGCCTACCGGGAGGATGCGGAGCTCGGCCTGCGGGCCCGTCTGCTCGGCATCGAGAGCGTCGTGGTTCCTGCCGCTCGAGGTCGGCACATCCGACGGCTCCGCGGGACGACGCGAGGCGGGAATTCCGCCATCGACCGGCTCGGTGTCCGCAACCGGTTCCTCTTGGCCTTCAAGTACGGCGGCCATCGCCCCGGCTCGCTTCCACTTGTCCTCGCCCGCGACATCATCGTGGGTCTGGCCGCGCTTACGGTCGAGCGGTCGTCACGTTCGGGGCTCGTGGAGGCCTGGCGGCTCCGGGACGCGATGCGGGCGAAGGGTGCGTTGATCAGCGCTGCGGCGGCCCGCAATCGCTAGGTTTCAGCCGTGAGAGGTCTCCTGGCGCTGCGGCGCCGATCCGACCTCGTGCTCGCCCTGGTCGACATCGCGTCGGCGGCGCTCGCGGCGCTGGCTGGCCTACACGCTGCGGTTCCAGGGCGACCCGGTGCTGCCGGACCGCTACCTCGCTCGATACGTCGGTGCACTCGGTGGGCCTGGCGGTCGCGATCATCGTGGCGCATCGCGGAACCGGGCTCTACCGCCGCGCCGCCCTCCGACCCGGGGCCAGCAACGTCGAACCGGCGGTGGAGTCCGGGGTTCTGCTCGGCCTGGCGCTGCTGTTGGTCAACGCGATCGCGCTTCACGGCGACGTGTCTCGCGCCTGGATCGCTTTGGTGGCCTTCTTCGTCATCCTGCTCGCCATCGCGACGCGGTGGCTGCTGGCACATACCCGTCGGGCGCTGGTCCCGCTCGGGAATCGGCCTCGAGCGCTACGCGCTCGTTGGTGACGACGCGTCCGGCCGACGGTTGCTGGACGACCTGACCCGCGCCCCGGGCGCGCCATACACCGTGGTCGAGGTGCTTCCCCGGTCGCTGACTCCCGAAAGCCTGGTCGAGCGAGCGCGGCTGCTGCACGTCGACGGGCTGATCCTCCCGGCCGACATCGATTCGGCGGTCGCGGCACGCCTGGCCACCGCCCTGTCCGGGGCGGGCATCGACGTACTCCTCGCTCCCGGCCTCGGCGGGCTGGACCTCAGGGTGGCCAGCATCGCCATGCTGCACGGCGTCCCGCTGCTCCGCGCGGCGGGATTGTCACCGAAGCGTCCTGCGATTCGAGTGAGTGTCGGGCGTCGGCCGATCCGCGGCGTGGCCATCATGGGTACTCGCGGCATCCCGGCGAACTACGGGGGCTTCGAGACGTTCGCCGAGCGCTGGCGCTGTATCTGGTGGATCGCGGAGTCCCGGTGACGGTGTACTGCCGTCGTCATCACGCCACCGCGGGACATGAGTGGCGAGGGGTCCATCTGGTGACCCTGCCGACCATCCGGCACAAGTACCTCGACACCGTGGTCCACAGCACCCTGTCCGCCGTGCACCTGATCACCCGGACCCGGATCCGCGATGTGGTGCTCTGCAACGCCGCGAACGCGCCGGTGCTGCCGCTGCTTCGGAGCGCCGGTCGGCGCGTCGTCATGAACGTCGACGGTCTCGAGTGGCGCCGGGGCAAGTGGGGGGTGCTGGGCCGATCCTGGTACCGGATGGGGGAGTGGCTGTCGGTGCGCTCCGCCAGCGTCCTGGTCACCGATGCCGCCGAGGTCAGGACCTACTACCGGGTCCGGCACGATACGGACTCCGTGATGGTCCCGTACGGCACCGATCTGCCGCGAGCGTGGCCTGCCGCTTCCGCCGGAGATCCCCGCGACTCCCGACGAGTTTGTCCTTTATGTCTCTCGTTGGGAGCGGGAGAACAACCCGCAGCTCGTGGCGCGCGCCCATGCCGAGTCCGGCGTCTCGCTCGGATTGGTGATGCTCGGGCGAGCGACGTACGACGACGCTCTGGACGCCGAGGTTCGCGCGGCTGCCTCACCCACTGCCGTGATGCCGGGCCCGATTTTCGGAGCGGCGTACACGGCGCTGCAGAGCAATGCCCGGTGCTATGTCCACGCGACCGAGGTCGGCGGTACCCATCCCGCGCTGATCGAGGCGATGGGGGCAGGGAACCTCTGCCTGGTGCTCGACACGCCGGAGAACCGTGAGGTCGCGGGTCCGGATGCGTGGTACTTCGCCGACCCGACGGCCTCGCTCAACGACTTCGTGATGCGGTCGTGCTGCCACCCGACGAGCTGGCGAGGCTGCGAGAGTCCAGCCGGGCACGCGCCGCGGCGCTGTTCTCCTGGTCTGCGGTGGGGGAGACCTATCTCGACCTGATCGCTGGCAAGTCAAGGCCGCGGCATGAGGAGCCGATGTCCAGAGCGTGACCCTTCTGCCTGCGAAGGCGCCCGAACGCGCTGTCAGCTGGACTCCTCGCGCGGAACAATCCGACCGAGGTGCGCCCGGCGTCGTGGGCGGAGTCGGTGCGCGACAACCTCCCGACCGGCCTCGTCCTGGCCGCGGTGGCGTGGTGGCTCGTCTTCGCTGCTCACAACTGGGGCGGTCGAGGGCCGCACGCCGTCTCCATCGGGGCTGCGATGCACACTCGTGGCGTTGCTGGCGTCGCGACCGGACCGGCAATCTCGGCAGGCTCCCGCTGGGTCTGGCCGCGGTCACGTCCGTCGCGGCATTCGTCGTGGCCGCAACGGCCCCATCCGGCTGGCAGGGCGCGACGATCGCGGCCCCCTACGCCTGCGTCGCTTGGCTGACCGTTGCCGTCGCGGCAGAGGTACGCAGGCGGCCGCAGACCGCCCAGCTCGTTGCGCTTGTCATCGTCGTCGCGACGCTCACCGAGTTCTACGGCGGCTGGACCGCGTGGCACGGTGAGATGGACCCGAAAGTCCCATTCATCGGCACCTTCTACTGGCATGACCAGGTCGCCACTTTCATGATCCCCGGCAGCCTCATCGGGATGGCGTTCTGGCTGGTACGCCGTGGCCCCGTCGCCTTCATCGGTCTGCTGTCGGCGGTGCTCGGCTCGATCGTGGTGGTCTACTCCACGAGCCGAGCCTCATTGGCCTGTCTGCTGCTCGGCCTGGTTGCGGTCCTCGGCCTGCATCTGGCGCTGGCCCCTAGCCGTCGGCTGGCGTTGCGCGTGCTTGCCGGCAGCGGCATCGTGACGGCCGCGGTGTTGCTGATCGCCGGACCGCCATTCTTCCCGCACCGGGTCAGCCCATTTGCGGGAACGGCAAGCCGTGCCAGTGGGCAGTCGCTCGGCCAGAACGGCGGGTACCGCCTGGACTTCTGGCGTGAGGCACTCACTGTGTTCACCCATCATCCCCTAGTGGGCAGCGGGTTCCGAGGGCTCGCCAGCGTCGCAGTCACGCTCGTCCCGGGCAGACTGGCCGAAGTCACCGCTCGCTCATAACGGCTACCTGCAGGCACTCTCCGACGGTGGCCTGGTCCTCGGTGTGCCGGTCTGTCTCGGTGCCGGAGTCGATCGCCTGGTTGGTGCTCCGGCAGCTCGCGGCGCCATCCGGCGAGCCGAGGTCAGCGCGACCTCGTTGGCCGTCCCGATCGCGCTCGGGGCTCTGCTGGCGCACTCTTTCGTCGACTTCGACTGGTCCTATGCGAGCTTGTTCGCGTTGTCCGGTGTGCTGGGCGGCTCGGTTCTCGGTCGATCGTCGACGCGGCAGGCCCGCCGCAGGATCCGTCGAGACGTCTGCCCCACGCGCTGCCTGGGTCGGGTACGGCCTTCTCGCCGTCGGTATCGCGACGCTGGCACTTTCGGCGTACACCGCGCGAACCGGCGAGATCCATCTCAGCGTCGTGCTCCACGGCGCTCTACCGGCCATGGAGGCCTCGGGTGAAGCAGCTCGGCGACATCCTGCTGGAGGACGGCCTCGTCACCCAGCAGCAACTCTTCGATGCGTACGACGAGCATCAACGGCTCGGTCGTGCGCTCGGCCGGGTACTGGTCGACTCCGGGGTCCTCACCGAGAGCCAGCTCGTGGCGGCGCTGGCGCAGCAGATCGGCATGCGCTTCGTCGACCTCACCGACTTCGCTGTCGACGGTGCTGCGCTCCTGTTGGTCCCGCAGGCAGTTTGCCGGCGGTACAACGCCCTGCCGATCGGCTGGGACGATGGCCACCTGCTGGTCGCGATGTCCGACCCGGCGAACGTCTTCGCCCTCGACGACATCCGGTCGATCACCGAACGCTGACGTGCGACCCAGTCGTCGCCACCAAGTCCGATGTGGTCGCTGCGATCAACCGCTACTTCCGCGCGGACTCCGACCTCGACGACCTCACGATGGCCCTCGACCATGACGAGGAAGAGAGCCTCGACGGCCTCAAGGAGGTCACCGAGGAAGCCCCGATCGTCAAGTTCGTGAACCTGCTCATCACCCAGGCGATCAACGACCGCGCCTCCGACATCCACATCGAGCCCACCGAGCGCGACCTGCGCGTCCGGTTCCGCATCGACGGCGTGCTGCACGACATCATGCGGTCGCCGCGCAATCATCCAGTCAGGCGTCATCAGCCGGCTGAAGATCATGGCCGAGATCAACATCGCGGAACGCCGGATCCCGCAGGACGGCCGGCTGTCTGTCACGGTCACGGGCAAGAAGATCGACCTGCGGGTGGCGACCCTCCCGACCGTCTGGGGCGAGAAGGTCGTCATGCGGGTGCTCGACAACTCGACCGCGATGCTGACGCTGGCTGACCTGGGCTTCAGCGACGACAACTACGAGCGCTACTCGACAGAGCTTCACCAAGCCGTACGGCATGATCCTCGTCACCGGCCCGACCGGGTCAGGCAAGTCGACGACGCTGTACGCCACGCTGCAACATCGTCAGCAGGCCCGAGGTCAACGTCATCACGGTCGAGGACCCGGTCGAGTACCGGATTCCCGGCATCAACCAGGTGCAGGCGAACGTCAAGGCCGGGCTGACCTTCGCGGCTGCGCTGCGGTCGATCCTGCGATCCGACCCCGACGTCGTGCTCATCGGTGAGATCCGTGACCACGAGACCGCGCAGATCGCCATCGAGGCAGCCCTCACCGGTCACCTCGTGCTGACCACTCTGCACACCAACGACGCGCCGTCGGCCATCACCCGGCTGACCGAGATGGGGATCGAGCCGTTCCTGGTCGGATCGGCACTCGACGCCGTCCTCGCCCAGCGGCTGGCCCGTCGACTGTGCAGCAAGTGCAAGGAAGAGTACGTCCCTGAGCCAAGCCTGCTGCTCAGTGCCCGGTTCCCCTGGCAGGACGGGGAGCCGTTGCCCACGCTGCACCGGCCCATCGGATGCTCAGCCTGCTCGAAGACGGGCTACAAGGGCCGGCTCGCCCTCCACGAGGTCATGTCGGTCACCGAGGACATCGAGCGGATGGCTGTGTCAGGCGCTTCGTCGGTGGACATCAAGAAAATCGCGGTCGAGCAGGGCATGAGAACGCTGCGTCTCGACGGTATGGACAAGGTCCTGGAAGGCGTCACCTCGATCGAGGAGATCCTGCGCGTCGTCGTCTGATCGGCATTCGCGGTTTCCGACTGCGTCATCCGGCTTAAGACCCTCGCCGGGTCAACCGATGCTCACCCACGACGGCAGTTGTGCCGCCGGTCGTCCGACGACCGATCGACGAGGGGAACTTCAGGTGGAAACCCAGGGAAACGACGGTTCGCCGTTTGTGTCGGCCGCGGCGCCGGACGCCTTCACCGTGCCCGGAGTCTCGCCATTGGACCCGGGCTGGTCGCCCGTACCCGAAGCCGCTCCTGAGCCGATTGCCCCTCCGGTGGCGACGTCGCCGCTGCTTCCGGCCGCGGCTCCTGGCGCGACCGAAGTTGCTCCGAGCGTTCCCGTGATGGCGCCCCCTGTGTCGGCTCAGCCAGCCGCTCCCGCACCTGCGGTGCCGCTCGCCCCAGCCGCCGCCGTACCGGTCCTCGACGAGCCGCAGAGCAGCGACGCTGTCCCTGTTGGCCTGGCGCCAACGGCGACCGTGCCGGCTTCCGCTCCCGAGTCGGTCGGACTTGCACCGGCGGTCGCAGCGCCCCTCGCTCCGGCACCGGCTGTTGCCGCCGCCGCACCCATGACGTCGGCGTTCGCGCCTGCCGCTCTGGATCCGGACGTCGAAGCCCGTGCGGACATGGTCGCCCCGACCGAGCAGATGGAGCACGACGCTGCGTACGCCAGAGGCGCTCTGGAGGAGAACAGCGAGATCGAGGCAGGCCTGCTCAGCGAGCTCCTGATCGAATGCCAGGAGTCCGGCGCATCCGACCTTCACGTGACCTCCGGCGCTCGGCCGACGCTGCGTCTGCAGGGCTCGCTGGTGGCACTCGAGGACCGGCCGTTGCTCACGCCTCCGGTCATCCAGCGCATGCTGTTCGCGATCCTCACTCAGAAGCAGCGAGAGAAGTTCGAAGAAGAGCTCGAGCTGGACTTCGCCTACGCACTGCCGGGCCGGGCCCGGTTCCGTGTCAACCTGTACCGCCAGCGCGACTCGCTCGGCGCCGCATTCCGGATCATCCCTTACGAGATCAAGGCGCTCGAGGAGCTGGGCGTGCCGCCGTCGATCGCGAACTTCGCGATGCTGCCGCGTGGCTTCGTCCTGATCACCGGCCCCACGGGTTCCGGCAAGTCGACAACGCTCGCCTCACTGGTCGACCTCGCGAACCGGCAGCGTCGTGACCACATCATGACCGTTGAGGACCCGATCGAGTTCCTGCACACCCACAAGGGTTGCCTGGTCAACCAGCGTGAGGTCGGGGAGGACACCTGGTCCTTCCAGAACGCGCTGAAGCACGTCTTGCGCCAGGACCCCGACATCATCCTCGTCGGTGAAATGCGCGACCTCGAGACGATCTCAGTGGCGCTCACCGCAGCCGAGACCGGCCACCTCGTGTTCGCCACCCTGCACACCCAGGATGCCGCGCAGACCATCGACCGTGTCATCGACGTGTTCCCACCGCACCAGCAGCAGCAGATCCGGGTGCAGCTGGCTGGGGCGCTGCAGGGCGTTGTCTGCCAGACGCTGTGCAAGACCTACGACGGCAAGGGTCGTGCGGTGGCCACCGAGGTCCTCGTCGCGACCCCCGCCGTTCGGAACCTGATCCGCGAGGGCAAGACGCACCAGATCTACTCCTCGCTGCAGGCCGGCGGAAAGCACGGCATGCACACCCTCGACCAGCACCTCGCCGAGCTGGTGAAGGCGGGTCGCGTCACATACGAGACCGGCCTGGAGAAGTGCCACCACGTCGAGGACTTCAACCGGCTGACCGGTCGGGGCTGAGAGGACCAGCATGGCCGCCACATTGCAGTTCAAGTACGCCGTCCGCGACCGCGGGGGCCAGCTCGTCCAGGGTGAGCTCGCCGCGGAGACCGAGGCGGCGCTGGTCCAGCGGCTGAAGTCGATGGGCTATGCGCCGGTCTCGATCGAGCAGACCGGCGGTGGGCTCAACAAAGAGCTCAAGATTCCCGGCTTCGGCCCCAAGGTAAAGCTTCGGGATCTCGCGATCTTCTCGCGCCAGTTCGCGACGATGATCAACTCCGGGCTCTCGCTGATGCGCGCGCTCACCATCCTCGCGGAGCAGACCGAGAGCGTCGAGCTGTCGCGGGTCATGGGCGAGGTGCGCAACGAGGTCGAGGCCGGCCAGTCGCTGTCGTCCGCGATGGCGCAAGCACCCCAAGGTGTTCCCGCCGCTGATGGTGAACATGTGCAAGGCCGGCGAGGTCGGCGGCTTCCTGGACGCGGTGCTCCTGCAGATCGCGGAGAACTACGAGGCCGAGGTCAAGCTTCGCAGCAAGATCAAGTCGGCGATGACCTACCCCATCGTGGTCGGTTGCATCGCGATCATCGCGCTCATCATCATGTTGACGTTCGTCGTCCCGTCCTTCGCCAACATCTTCGCCAGTCTCGGCGCGAAGCTGCCGGCTCCTACCCAGGTTCTGGTGGACCTCTCGCGTCTGATGAAGTACCTGCTGCCGCTTGGCATCATCGGGGCGATCGCCTGCACGATCGTGTGGAAGCGCATCAGGCACAAGGAGAGCGTTCGCCGCGTCGTGGACCCGTGGAAGCTCAAGATCCCGGTGTTCGGCATGCTGTTCAGCAAGGTCGCCATCGCTCGGTTCGCCCGCAACCTGGGGACGATGATCAAGTCCGGCGTGCCGATCCTGCAGGCGCTGGACATCGTGGCCGAGACGACGGGCAACTGGACCATCACCGCGGCCGTGAAGGACATCCAGGAGAGCGTTCGTCAGGGCGAGTCGCTCACTCAACCGCTGAGCCAGCACGACGTCTTCCCGCCGATGGTGGTGCAGATGATGTCGGTCGGTGAGGACACCGGCGCGCTGGACACCATGCTGGCGAAGATTGCCGAGTTCTACGACCAGGAGGTCGAGGCCACTACCGAGGCCCTTACCGCCCTGATCGAGCCCATCATGATCGCGGTTCTCGGTGGCCTCGTCGGCGGCATGATCGTGTGCCTCTACCTGCCGATCTTCGATATCTACAACCACATCGGTAGCTGACACTCCTAGGCACGGACGGGGCGGCGTGGGTGATCCCCACGCCGCCCCGTTCGCATGTGGCAAACGGCCGACGACCCGATAGATCGAAAGTGCCATTTCCGGTCTGGTCACTCAAGCCGGGTCGGGTTTCAACCGAAACCTCAGTTGTCATCGAGTCGTTCGGCCAAGCAAGGCACACCCGCCGCGAGGCGGGGTCGCAAAGCCACGGGGCTCACGTGAGTGAGTTAGCCGGGCTGCCTCGGCCGGTCCCTTCTCCGGAAGGGCCGCGAGGGGGAACACGCGTAACCAGCGCGGCTCATCGGATACTTCGGAAGGAACGCAATGCTCGCTCGACTCCGCAAGATGCAGGAGGAGAACGAAGAGGGCTTCACCCTCATCGAGCTCCTGGTCGTGATCATCATCATCGGCATCCTCGCCGCGATCGCGATCCCGGTCTTCCTGAACCAGCGCCAGAAGGGCTACGACGCCGGCATCAAGTCCGACCTGGACAACGCTGCCACGGCCGAGGAGACCTACCTCACCGACAACAACGCTTACGTTGCCGGCACGTTCACCGCGGCCAGCAACCCGCTGGGGTCGGCCGGGTTCAAGTTCTCCAACGTCTCGGACTACATCGGGCGGCTCGCAACTCCATGACCGCTGAGTTCGTCAGCGCGACCGGTGGCACGGGCGGTACCTCGACGACCGCGTACTGCCTGTCGGCAGTCTCGGCCTCGGGCACCACGTGGGTGTACAACAGCGCCCTCGGTGGACTTCAGTCCAAGGGCTCGACCTGCCCGTAGTAACACCGAACACCTCTCGGAACGCGACTCGGGGGTCCGCAGCACCCGCTGCGGGCCCCCGGTTCGCTTCACCATCCACGATCCGATCACGACCCTAGGGGGCGGGTATGCGCACCAGACTTGAGCAAAGATGCGGACAGGGATGAAGGCTTCACGCTGATCGAGCTCCTGGTCGTGATCATAATCATCGGCATCCTCGCCGCGATCGCCATTCCCGTCTTCTTCGCCCAGCGCTCCAAGGGCGCCGACGCGGCGGCGAAGAGCGACCTGGCCAACGCGGCGAGCTTCGAAGAGATCTACCTCAACGACTACAGCACCTACAACCTCATTTCGGCCGTGATGGCAGCTGAGCCGCACATCCAGCCGAGTCGTCGGCGTGACCCTGACTCTGGTTCGCTACAACGCCGGGAAGAGCTACTGCCTGTCGGCGAAGTCGAACAGCTCAAACCAGACCTGGTACTACGACAGCCTCGGCGGCGGGCTGCAGCCGTCCGGCTCGACCGGATGCCCTGTGACCACGACCGGGACAGCCGGCGACAGCGTGACCGGGTGAATCTGCAATGACTACGCCGCTCGATGTCAATGCACGACTCACGCGTGCCGATAGGGCGCACAGTGAGCCGAGTCATCAGGCGGTGGAGTACGTCTCGCCGCGAAGGCCAATGCTGGTTTCGCCATGGTCGAGCTCATGGTCTCGCTGGTGATCATCGCCATCGTGATGACCGCTGCGATCGCGTTCTTCGTCAACGGTCTGCGCAGCGACAACGGCGCAGCGACAGCGGCAGGAAGCCGTCTACCTGGCCGACCAGCAGATGCAGACCGTCCAGGCGATCCCGGCGAACGACCTGGTACAGGGCCGAACCAGCACCGCGCAGGCCGCGGCCCTCGCGACCAGCCTTGCTAGCAGCCTCAACCTCCCTGCGCAAAGCGACATGGCGTCGACGGCGAGCTACGACGGAAACACCAGCGACTCGACGTTGATCCCGATGTCGATCTCGCAGACGGTCAACAACATTCCGTACACGATCTACACCTTCATCTACGCGTGCCATCTGAGCGCCGGGAGCAACAACAGCTGCGGCTCGACCAACACAGCCGGCAGCACGCAGGAGATCCGCGTCACCGTCGCCAGCACATGGACATCCAACGCGAGCTGCAGCAGCGTCTGTCACTACGCGACCAGCACGCTCATCGACCCCAACAGCGACCAGACGTTCAACACGAACATCTCGACGCCGACCGGTGCGATCTCCTCGCCGTTGCCTGCGTCGTTCTACAACGACAACACTGGGGTGCACGGCACCACGCCGTACGAGACCTGCACGACCGGTGCGGCGGGGAACACGGTGACTGTCCCCGGCACCGAGGTGGTCATGACCGGGACCGGCTTCAAGTCGAATATCCGGGTCTGGATCTCCTCCGGCGGAGGATCGATCCCGACCAACACGATCTACCAGCCGAGCGCCACCGAGGTCGACCTCTGCCTGCAGACCGGAGATGTGCCCGGTACGCTACACGGTGTCCGTCATCAACACCGACGGTGGACACTTCCAGACGTCGCTGACCGAGACGCCCATCGTCCGTTGGGTCGCACTGACCGGCTCCGGATCGAGCCAGGTGCTGACGCTGAACGGTGGAGGCTTCGTCAACGGTGCGTCGTACACGGGTACCGGCGGTGTCAGCGGAACGTTTCACTGGGTGTCGCCCCAGCAGGCGACGATTACCAGCTACGTCGGTCCGACCGCGGGTGCGACGCCGTCGATCACGGTGAACGACCCTTCCCCGGGGTTCCAGCAAACTCCCGTCTTCACGCTGCCGGACATGTCTGCGACGACCTCGCCGACGTCGGTGGCTGTCGGGACGAACGTGTCGGTCTCGGTGTCGGGCTCAGGGTTCGAGACCGGCCTGGCCACAACGGGTGTCACGAACGGGTCGGCGACGGCCAGCTACATCAGCCCCACATCGGCTGTCGTCGTTCTCAGAGGCACGGCGGTCGGGACCATGTCCTTTGCTCTTCTCAACCCGGACGGCGGCGTCTCCAACACCCTGACGCTGAATGTCGACCCGCTGCCGACCATCTCGCCGGCACCCGGTACGCGAGTCGTGTCCCTTCCCTTCACGGTGACTGGCACCAACTTCATGCCGGGTATCACCGCGACCCTCGCCAACGGCGACGCGGTCGCGGCGACGTACGTGTCCCCGACCCAGATCTCATTGACTGTCACGGGGTCGTCGTATGGTGCCACCACGTTGACGCTCCATAACCCTGATGGCGGCATCGCGACCGCGCCTATCACTATCGACGCCCCCCCAGTAGTGACCGGGGTCACGGTGGCTGTGTCCGGCCAGGTCACGGAGACGCTGACCGGCACCGGGTTCCAGTCGGGCACGACGATCACCGACCCGGGCGGGACCATCGGCACGATCACTCACTCCGGCACCACGGGCATGACCTTCATGATCACCGATACTCCCGGGATCGCAGACGCTGACGCTGACCAACCCGGACGGCGGCACGACAACGGTCAATGTGCAGCTCGACACGCCGTTGGTCATCACTGCCTCCAGCCTCACTGCCTTCGAGGGGGTGCCAGTGACCGTCGCCGGCCGGGCTTCACGGCCGGGGTGAGGACCACGACGCCTGGCGCGACCGTAACGTACGTCTCGGCGACCTCGGTCAGGGTGACGTTCGGCAACGCCGGAAGCCAGACTCTGGTGCTGACGAACCCCGATGGCGGATCGGACAGCGCCACGCCACCGTCACGGGACCGACCATCACCGGTCTGACTGTGGGGAGCATGCCGTACACGGCACGGGCAAACAGCGCACCGTTACGGTCGCGGGCACCGGCCTCACGACGACATCGACCTACACGGCCGTCTGGACGAAGGGCGGCGTCAACACGCATGAGACGGCACGTACGTCACCCCGGCCCGCACGACGACGGCGGCGCAAGTTCACGATTCCGACTCCGGCGACGGCGCCTCCGGCGGCTACAGCCTGACCGTGACCGTCACCAACCCTGACGGCAGCACCGACAGCTTGACCAAGGCCGGGATCACAGTCTCATGATCCGGATCATGGCGTCGGATCGAGGAGAAGCTGATGGTGAGCGCGGTGACACGCTCATCGAGCTCATGATCGTGATGATCATCTTCACCCTGATCATCGGGATCGTCACGACGGCGATCGTCACCATGATGAGGCAGGTCGACAAGCAGAGCGGGCTCGACAGCAACCTGGGCAACGCGCGGAAGGCGATCGAGACACTGGACGGCCAGATCAGGTTCGCCAACGCGATCACCACTCCGGGGACGGGCGCCAGCGGTGACCAGTACGTCGAGTTCCAGACCTTAGAGACCAATCTCGTCGGTCAGCCGCAGGTCTGCACCCAGTGGCGCTACCACGTCGCCGAGATCTGCGTTGCAGTACCGCAGCTGGCAGGTTCCGACGTCGGGAGTGGCCTCGCCCAGCGCATGGCTGACCACCGCGCTGAGCGTCACTCCTGTCGGAAGCAACCCGATCTTTTCGTTCACGCGCGCCCTCACCGGCGCCGGCCCAGACGCCTGCAGCGGATTCCAACCCGGATGACCCTCAGCCCCACCAGTCGTTATACGTCAACTTCGTGACGACTGACGGGGCCCACCCGGTCTCATCGACGAGTCAGGTGGGGCTTGCCGCCATCAACTCGACCTTGAACTCGCCACGAACAACACGGTCTGCCAGGGGGTGGGACGTCCATGACACGCCTCATGCGCCGGTTCCGGCAACGTGAAGACGGTTTCGCGATGATCTTCACGATCTTCCTCATCGTCGTCGTCGCTCAACCAGCATCGCGGTGTTCGACCTGGTGGCCTCGCAGTCCAAGCCGACTGCCTTCGCGAAGAAGTACGTCCGAACCGCGGACGCGGCAGCTGGCGGCATGCAGGCGGCACTGGGACAGCTTCGCGCAGCGGTCGCGGCGAACGTCGAACAACGGCGCAAATGGTGACCTCACGGAACTGCCGTGCAGCGACCCGAGCGACAACGGTGGGGTGACGCTTCACGTCGGTACCCCGGCGCAGCCGGTGATCATTGCCGGAAACTCCATCACCGGCACGGTCGCCTCCGACAGCAACAGCGGAGATGTGCAGACCTACACGACCGCCGTCGCCTACTTCACGACGGACCCCACGCCGCATGAGGACGACACCTCGACATCGTGGTGGAGCACGAACGCCATCAGCTGCAAGGCGGGCCTGCTGAGCTCCGTCCCGTCGTACGCCTTCCTCCAGTCGGTCGGTGCCGGTGCGGCACTCCCCGGTGTCAGCGCGCTCAGCGGCGACCGAACCGAGCACGCCACCTACCAGTTCAACACCACCGACACCCAGGAGGCCGGTGGCAGGCTCGCCGAGTTCAACCTGGGAAACCAGTTCCAGGAATGCCTCGACGCGGGAACCGCGGAGCCAACGGCCGGAACTCAGCCCAAGTTCGAGCCGTGCCTTGCAGAGGGAACGAAGCAGCAGAACTGGCTGTATCGCAACGATCTAACCATCCAGTACGGCGGGGACACCAACCTCAACCTGTGCATTCAGAACATGAGCTCGACGCCTCGCCTCGAGACTTGTGCGACGGATGGCACGGAGGGTCAGAGCCACCTCGACGCCGACCTATCCCTACTCGAGCTCTACACAGCAACAGCAGGAATGGGCCTTCAACGACAACGGCCATCTGCAGGCGCCGGATACCGCCGACGGCAACGTGAGCAGCGGGCTCTGTCTCGCCCCAACCGGCGCGACCGACACGACTCCCGCCGTCGCGGGTGCCGCGCTGATCATGGAGACCTGTGCCGGGGGCACGACGGGTAACTTGGCCTGGAACCCGGACCCCGAGGTCGGTGCCGGAAAGGCCGGCGGCAACACAACCGGGACACCGGGCTCGCCAACTGGCCAGTACGTGAACTACGCGCTGTTCGGTAACTGCCTGGACGTCACCGGCCAGAACTTCGCCAACGGATACCTCATCGCGTATCCCTGCAAGCAGGCGCCGGATTCCAGCTCACTCACCTGGAACCAGATCTGGAACTACCAGCCGGTCGCCGGCGGGTACGGAATCTTCTACACGTCGTGCCCGGCGAACACCGGCGGGTGCGTCGGCGGGAGCCAGTCCACGACTACCAACGACTGCCTCACCGCACCCACGTCGGGCAACCTCGTTTACGGCACCAAGTGCCTGGCCACGCCGTCGAGTGCCCAGCTGTGGCAGGCAACCGGGCAGGCATCGAACTACACGACGTCCTACCTGCTGGTGAACAAGGCGGACAACCTGTGCATGGCGCCGGACCCCTCGGTCTTGGGCGCGGGATATCCGGAGCTCGTCGTGACGGCTTGCGACGGCTCGGGTGTGCCGTCGTCCTCATCAGCGACCAAGAACCCGCTGTTGCTCAAGTGGAACGCGCCTGCCGCAAAGCCGGCGTCGGACCTCGCCAACGTGCAAGCCGACGCGGGATCGGTCACATGGGGAAGCTGACTGTGGAAGCGGCGCGTACCTGTCCGGAACGTCGATAGGGTCACCCTGTGATTGCCCTGGTGAGCCTGATCGGCCTGCTCGGGTTGGCGATCGGTTCCTTCCTCAACGTGGTCATCTGGCGGGTGCCTCGCGGCGAGTCGGTGGCGTCGCCACCCTCACACTGCCCCGGTTGTGACACGGCCATCTCGCCCCGAGACAACGTTCCAGTGCTGTCGTGGCTCCTGTTGCGCGGTCGCTGTCGCCACTGTTCCTGCCGGATCTCGATCCGCTATCCGCTGGTTGAGTTGCTCACCGCCGTGTTGTTTGTCGCGACCGCCGCACGAATCGGCATTCACGCTGATCTCCCGCCCTACCTGTGTCTGGCGGCCGTCGGCGTCGCGCTGGCGCTTGATCGACCTGGACGTCCAACGACTTCCCGATGTATTGACGTTGCCGTCGTACCCGGTTCTGTTGGCGTTGTTCGGGATTGCCGCGGGAGTTGAGGCCCGGGGTGACGACTTCGTCCGAGCGCTCCTCGGGATGGTGATCGTGTTCACGTTCTATGCCGCGGTACGAATGGCTCATCCCGCCGGCATGGGTCTCGGTGACGTCAAGCTCTCCGGAATCGTGGGTCTGACGCTCGGCTGGCTGGGCTGGGGACCGTTGATCGTCGGTGCATTTGCTGCATTCTTTGTGGGTGCGCTGGTCAGTGTTGGCGTTGTCCTCCTTCGGGACGGTGGCCGCAAGACACGGGTGCCGTTCGGGCCGTTCATGCTTGATTGGCATAGCGATCGGCGTGGCGGTCGGCCACCCGCTTGTCGCACGCCTATCTCCACACCATCCACGGCTGACGGCAGTTCGCGAATCTCGCAAGAAGTCCATCGCGTTCTATGGCTCAAGGACCTCGCCCCTCGTACCGATCTCGTCCATTGACAGGCAACACACGGCAGCACGACCAGCTGCTTGGCGTTGATCTCGCACAGGAGGATTTCCAGTGGCTGGACGAACCGCGATCGGTCTCGACATCGGGACCTCGAGCGTGCGCGCCGCGGAGCTGTTGTTCGGCAAAGGGCCGGCGACGCTTCAGCGTTTCGCGCAGGTGGCCCTGCCGCAGGGTGCCGTCCGTGACGGCGAAGTCATGGACGTCCAGCTGGTCGCTGACGCGATCAAGCAACTGTGGTCCACGGCCAAGTTCTCGACCAAGAAGGTCGTGCTCGGGGTAGCGAACCAGAAGGTCATCGTCCGACAGGTGGACCTGCCGTGGATGCCCGCTTCCGAGCTTCGCTCCTCACTCGCCTTGCACGTGCAGGACTTCATCCCGATCCCGGTCGAGCAGGCGATCCTGGACTACCACACGCTCGAGGAGCGCACTGGTGGTGACGGTCAGCGGAGCCTGCGGGTTCTGCTCGTAGCCGCATCGCGGGACATGATCAACGCGGCTCTCGCCGCGACCAAGGTTGCCGGCCTGAGCGCGACACAGGTCGACCTGACGCCGTTCGCCATGATCCGGTCGCTCGGCACGGTAGATGCGACGGGGGCTCTTGGAGCCACCGGCGGGGCCGAGGCCCTCATCGACGTGGGAGCCAAGGTCACCAACATCATCGTGCACGAGAACGGCGCTCCGCGGTTCGTCCGGGTGCTCCTGATGGGTGGTGACAACGTCACCGAGGCGATCAGTGAGCGGATGGGTATCCCCTTCGACCAGGCCGACGCCGTCAAGCAGCAGATCGGAATGGCGCCCAGCCGCGGCGATGTCGTCAGCGACCACCCTGCGGCCCGTGTCATCGAGGCGGCAGCCGGCACCTTCGTGGAGGAGGTGCGGGGCTCGCTCGACTACTACCTCGCTCAGCCCGGCGCCGCTCAGCTCGCGAGAATCGTGCTTTCCGGCGGGGGTGCCCGACTCGACGGACTCGGCCAGCGGCTGGCGACGTCGTCCCGGCTCCCCGTCGTACCCGGGGCCGCGACATCACATCTTCAGATCGGAAAGACCGGTCTGTCGCCCGAACAGCTCAGTTTCGTAGAGCCACAGACCGCAGTGTCGGTCGGGCTCGCTATGGGGGTTGCCTCGTGACCACGCAAACCGTCCAGTCGGCGGGCCCGGTGGTGATGCCATCGGTCAACCTGATGCCGCCCGAGATCGCGGAGGCTCAGCGACTGCATCAGCTGCAGCGTGCGATGGTGGGCGCAGTCGCGCTATCGGCGCTTCTCGTCGCTGGCCTCTACGTCCACGCCAAGCAGGGCATGACATCAGCCCAGAACAGCCTGGCGAGCGCCCAGTCCCAGAACGCCGCACTGGAGTCCAAGTACAACGCCTTGGCCTACGTGCAGGCGGACTTCACGGCGGCGCAGGCGAAGCGACAGATGCTCTCCCAGGCGATGAGCCAGGAGATTCGATGGTCGTTCGTCCTGCAGGATCTGACGACGGCCGTCCCCAACAACGTCTGGCTCAACGGTCTGACAGTGACAGAGACGTCGGTGCCAGGCAGCACCGGATCCACCAGACCCCTGCGCCGGGGAGTGTGGCCGACGGCATCGGCAGCGTGAACTTCTCCGGGACGGCGTTCCAGCATGACGACGTCGCCAACTGGCTTCAGTCGATCGCCAAGGTCAAGGGTTTCGCTGACGCCACCTTCTCCAGCTCCACCAAGGCGGTCATCGGCCCCAAGGGCGTCGTCAACTTCGGCTCGAGCGTCACCTTGACGCCACGTGCACTTTCCAACCGCTACACCCTCAAGGCGGGCAGCTGAGATGACCAAGATGCGTCAGTGGACAGTCATGACGGTTATTGCCGTCGTGGTCGTCGTCGCAGGGGGGTGGTTGCTGCTAGTGAAGCCCCAGGGATCGAAGATCTCGGCCGTCAAGGCCCAGGCCGCGACTGAGCAGCAGGCGAACCAGGTCTTGATGCAGGAGACCGCGGCGCGCTTGGCGCAGAAGAAGACGCTTCCTGCGGAGCAGGCTCAGCTGCAGAAGCTCTCGGTCCAGATACCGACCCTGGTGAACGAGCCGAGCATCATCCGACAGCTGCAGTCCTCGGCCACCGGTGCCGGCGTCAACCTGACCACCATCACGCCGGGCGCGGCCGCGTCGCTCAGCGCGGCTGCGGCCACAAGCACGACGTTGCCCAGCTCGCCGGCCAGCGGAAACCTTGTCGAGCTGCCGCTCACGATGTCGGTTATCGGCAGCTACGCCAATATCGAGTCGTATCTCCAGCTGCTCGAGACACTGCCGCGAGCCATGCTCGTGACGCAGTTCTCGCTCTGCCCCGTCAGCAGTGGGGCAGGTGCTGGATGCACGTCGGTCACGCCGCCGGCTAACTACACCCCGCCGGCCAACGCTGTCGGCCTCAACTTGTCGGCGGATGTCTTCTTCTCCCCGCCGGCTGGGACTACAACGGCCCCGGGGGCTGCCACGACTCTGCCCAGCACGGCAACGACCCCCGCCACCACACCGGCCACCACACCGGCCAGCCCAGCCGCCACCACGACCCCGGCGCCTGCGGCGACCGCGTCGTCGAACTAGGAGCAGCTCGCGCCATGACCGAGACCTCGATCCTTCCCATCTCGTCTGCCGAGGGGCAGCCGCCCTCGTATGACAGCCAGCCGCCTGAAGAGGATGGTGCGGCAGGTGCGAACCGTCGCAAGCTGCTCATCGCGGGTGGCGTTGCGGGCGCCGTCGTCATCGCGGCCGCAGCCTTCCTGCTGCTGCACGGCGGGTCATCCGCTTCGCCTGCTGCAACGGTGATTCCGCATGGCACACCCCGCGCCGCGGCGCCGGTGACCAAGGCAAAGTCGGTTAGCCACTCCAAGACGACCACGCTGCCGAAGAAGGCCAAGGCCAACCCCGGGCGAAACCCGTTCATCCCGCTGTACATCGCGCCGGTGACGGGCGGGACCGCTGCTGGGCCGACGACGACCGTCTCCAGTGCCCCGTCGCCGACCGGAACGACGCCGGTCACGACGGTTCCGACGCCGGCACCAACGGCTCCCACCAGTGGCCTGGGTAACCCCACATACATCCAGCTGCTCTCGACCAAGGGCAGCCAGCAGGCGACGTTCCGGGTGGGCTATCCCCACCACAAGTTCAAGCGTTTCGTCGTCGACGCCCCCGCCGCGCACAGCGACACGGGCACGGTGTTCGACACCGAGTTCGCGTTGCTGAGCGTCAAGGACGGCATCGCGACGATCCAGGTCGGCGACGGCGTTCCGTTCCAGCTGACCACGGGCATCGCACGCACCACCAGCTGACAACCTCGGACAACGGCCCCGCCACGACATCTCGTGGCGGGGCCGCGGCCTGTCCGGACCAGGTTGGCCGGCGCGACCGGCAGAATGGACAGATGCTGCGCTGGCTGACCGCGGGTGAGTCTCATGGCCCTGCACTCGTCGGGGTCATCGAGGGGCTGCCCGCGGGCAGTCCCGTAACGACCGCTCTGATCGCGGACGAGCTGGAACGCCGGCGCGCCGGCTACGGCCGAGGCGCCCGGATGTCGTTCGAGCAGGATGACGTTGAGCTGCTCGGCGGCGTGCGGCACGGACTCAGCCTGGGATCTCCGCTGGCGGTCCGGGTGGGCAACTCTGAATGGCCGAAGTGGGAGGTCGTGATGTCGGCCGATCCGGTCGAAGCCGCCGACCTCGAAGGTCTGGGTCGAGCCGCGCCGCTGACCCGCCCGCGTCCCGGCCACGCCGACCTGGTGGGGATGCAGAAGTACGGGTTCGACGACGCCCGCCCGGTCCTCGAGCGAGCCAGCGCTCGGGAGACCGCGGCCCGGGTCGCACTTGGCGCGGTCGCGAAGTCCTTCTTGCGCGCCGTGGCCGACATCGAGGTGCTCAGCCACGTGGTGTCTATCGGCACCGTGTCGAAGCACCTGACGGGTGCTGCCGGGCCGCGACGACCTGGCCGTGATCGATAGCGACCCGGTGCGCTGCGCCGACGCCGCGACGAGCGAGGCCATGGTCGCCGAGATCGACGAGGCCCGTCGCGACGGCGACACCCTCGGCGGTGTCGTCGAGGTCGTCAGCTACGGAGTCCCGCCCGGACTAGGCAGCCATGTGCACTGGGATCGCAAGCTCGACAGCCGGCTGGCCGCTGCGCTGATGGGTATCCAGGCCATCAAGGGTGTGGAGATCGGGGACGGCTTCGAGACCGCCCGGCGACGGGGGAGCGTGGCCCACGACGAGATCGAAAGCGGGCCCGACCGCGTCAGTCGGCGCACCAACCGGGCCGGGGGGACCGAGGGCGGGATGAGCACGGGCGAGCTGCTGCGGGTGCGGGCCGCGATGAAGCCGATCTCGACGGTGCCTCGCGCACTCGACACGATCGACGTGTCGACCGGCGAGCCGGCGAAGGCCATCAACCAGCGTTCCGATGTCTGCGCGGTGCCGGCTGCGGGTGTCGTCGCCGAGGCGATGGTCGCGTTGGTGCTCGCCGATGCGGTGATCGAGAAGTTCGGTGGTGACTCGGTTGCCGAGACCCGTCGCAACCGCGACAGCTACCTCGAGCATCTGGTCGTGACGTGACGCCCGTGCTCGTTCTGGTCGGCCCACCTGGAGCCGGCAAGACCACTGTTGGTCAGCTCATCGCCAAACGGCTCGGCGTGGGCTTCCGTGACACCGATCTGGACGTGGAGGCGGCGGACGGTCGCAGCGTCTCGGACATCTTCCTGTACGACGGGGAAGCGGCGTTCCGCCGGCTGGAGTCGGCGGCCATCCGGGTCGCGCTGGTCGACCACGACGGCGTGCTGGCGCTGGGTGGCGGGGCGCTGGGGGATGACCGGACCCGAGAGCTGCTGGCTGGTCATCGTGTCGTGTTCCTCGACGTCGGTCTTCCCGACGCCGCCGCCCGGATCGGCCTGAACCGGGATCGGCCGCTGCTGCTCGGAAACCCGCGCGCCCAGTTGAAGGTCATGCTCGACGAGCGGCGGCCGCTGTACGAGGACGTCGCCGTCGCGACGGTCGGGACCGATCATCTTGATGCGGAGACGGTCGCGGACCGCGTCGAGGATCTGCTGTGACGACGACGATCCCGGTCGGCGGCCCATCGCCGTACGACGTGGTTGTCGGTCACGGGGTGATGGAGGACGCCGTTGGGCTGTGTGCGGACGCACCCGCCGTTGTCGTCGTCAGCGACCCAGCGGTGACGTCGTACGCAGAGGCGGCGGAAGCCGCGATTCGCGCCGCAGGCCATCGCGTGGTGACCTGGTCGCTGCCCTCCGGGGAGCGAGCGAAATCCCTCGACTCGGTGTCCGCTCTGTGGGATCACCTCGGCGACAACGAGGTGGCACGGTCGGATGCGATCGTCGCCATCGGCGGTGGCGCCACGACCGACGTGGCGGGCTTCGTGGCTGCGACCTGGCTTCGCGGCGTGCGGCTCGTCAACGTACCGACGACCCTGCTCGGGATGGTCGATGCCGCGGTCGGTGGCAAGACCGGGATCAACACCGCCGCCGGCAAGAATCTCGTTGGTGCGTTTCACCTCCCAGCCGGGGTGCTGGTCGATCTCGACGTGCTCGCCGCGTTGCCGGACGCCGAGTGGGTCAATGGCATGGCAGAGGTGGTCAAGGCGGGGTTCATCGCCGACCCGACCATTCTCGACCTGGTCGACGACGATCCCGGAGGGGGCCCGCCATGCCAGCGGCCCGCACACCCAGCGAGCTCGTCGAACGTGCGATCCGCGTCAAGGCCGATGTCGTCTCCCGCGACGTGCGGGAAGCCGGGCCACGGGAGTCGCTCAACTACGGGCACACCCTCGGGCACGCGATCGAGCGGGTCACGCAGTACGCCGTCCCGCACGGGCATGCCGTCGCTGTGGGCATGGTGTTCGCCGCCGAGCTGTCGCGTCGGCTCGGCCGGCTCGACGCGACGACCGCAGCTCGCCATGGCTCCGTCCTCGAGACGGTCGGCCTACCAACCGCCCCCGGCGAGCTGGCGTGGGCCGACCTGCGCTCCGCGATGGCTGTCGACAAGAAGTCGCGGGCCGGCAAGCTGCGCTTCGTCATCCTCGACGCGATCGCGACCCCGACGATCCTCGAGGGCCCGGACGACGACAAGCTGGCCGAGACCTACCAAGGGATGACGCAATGACGACGAGGGTTCGCATCCTCAATGGGCCCAACCTCGGCCGCCTCGGAAGCCGGGAACCCGAGGTCTACGGGAAGCTGACCCACGAGGCTTTGAGCGAGGAGTGCGTCGCCACGGGGAGGGAGCTCGGGCTGGACGTCGAGGTCGAGCAGACCGATGACGAGGCGACCTACATCGGATGGCTGCACGAGTGCGTAGACGGGGCGGCCGACGCGGTCATCCTCAACCCTGCCGGCTGGACCCATACGAGCGTCGCGATCCGCGATGCCGCCGCGCAGCTGACGGTTCCCTTCGTCGAGGTCCACCTGTCGAATCCGTTGGCGCGTGAGGACTTCCGACACACGTCGTACACCGCAGGTCTGGCTGCCGGCATCGTGGCCGGCTTCGGTGTCGACTCCTATCGGCTCGCCCTGCGAGCCATTGCGGCGGTGGTGGCATCATGACCTTCTCGTCCCGTCGAACGCGGCTCGCGGCGGCCCTGCCGGAGACCGTCGACGCCTTGCTGGTGACCAATATCGTCAACGTCCGCTACCTGACCGGCTTCACGGGCTCGAACGCCGCCGTCGTCGTGAGTAGGGATGGAACGGAGGTCTTCGCGACCGACGGCCGCTATGTCACCCAGGCCGCGCGCGAGGTGCCCGACGTCGAGACCATCGATACCAGAGAGCTCGCCCACGACCTCATCGGCTGGGCTTCCGGGCGTCGCTTGGAAAAGCTCGGGATCGAAGCGGAACACATGTCGGTCGCGACGCTCGAGACCCTCACCCAGCAGGATGCGGGCCCGTCGCTGGTGCCCACCATTGGCGTGGTGGAACGGCTCCGGGCCGTCAAGGATGACACCGAGGTCCACGCGCTCCGGACCGCCTGCGCCATCACCGACGCGGCGTTCAGCGTGGCGCTGCAGTCGATCCGCGCCGACATGACGGAGAGCGACCTGGCCTGGCTGTTGTGGTCCGCGATGCGGGCCGACGGCGCCGAGGCGCTCGCCTTCGACACCATCGTCGCGTTCGGGCCGCACAGCGCGATCCCGCATCACCGCCCGACTGACCGTGCGCTGGCCCGTGGTGACCTGATCAAGCTCGACTTCGGCGCACGGTACGACGGCTATCACGCGGACATGACCAGGACCGTCGTACTCGGCGCTCCCGAGGAATGGCAGGTCGAGCTGCACCAGAACGTGGCTACGGTCCAGCGCAGCTGTCGCGAGGCCACGCGCCCCGGTGCGACCACGGACGGCCTGGGACGACTCGCCCGGGACGAGATCGAGGCGACCGGACATCCGTTGGTGCACGGCCTCGGGCACGGCGTCGGCCTCGAGGTCCACGAGGACCCGCTCCTGACGCCGACGTCGGCCCCGCTCGAGCTGAGCCAGGGGATGTGCGTCACGGTCGAGCCCGGGATCTACCTCCCGGACCGCGGCGGCGTCAGGATCGAGGACACCGTCGTCGTGACTCGCAAGGGAATGAACCGCTGACCACGTCATCCCGCGAGCTGCTCGAGGTCTGAGAAACCGGCTCGACGTACCCGAAGGAACTGAAGCCGGATAGGAGAACGGCCGACGACATACAGGTGAGTTCGGTGAGGAGCCTGGGAGCCCGCATCGGGGTCGGCGCCATCCGGTTCCGCTACCCATTGCTGGCCCTGTGGTGCGTGCCGTGGTTCATCCTGGGCAATCTCCGACGTCCGCCGGCCTCAGCGACTGGCTGAACTTCGAGTTCGCCGCCAGGACGCTGATCCACTACAACGCGCACTACGCCAGCGGCGCCCTGCAGCTCTACGCGAACCACCCCTTCATCCAGATCGGCCCGCCGCCGTTGGCGTTGGTCGCCGCAGTGCAGTGGCTGCCGGAGCACAACGCCGTGGGGGTCGGCTTCGGTGCCCTCATGGCGCTGGCCGGGGTCTGGGCGGTGCGAAGTGCCGAGACCACAGTCCGCGCGCTGCTGCCTGACCGGCCGGCTCGTCAGGCCGCGACGATGGCACTTGTCGCAGGAGTCCTGGCGCACGGCGATCTGGTCGTACGAGTCTGGCATCTGGCGTCACCTCGATGACGCGATGGCGATCTGCTTCCTGCTCGCGGCGACGTCGCTGGTCGCCCGGCAGCGATGGTGGCTGCTTGCCGGGGTGCTCGTGGGTCTTGGCGTCTCCGCGAAGCCGTGGGCGCTCATCTTGGCGCCGGTTCTCCTCGGTCTGGCCCGCAGCGAGCGATCGAAGGCGGCCCTCGCTGCCCTCGGGACGGCCGCGGCCTGCTGGGCGCCGTTCGTGCTCGGCGGTCCCGGGACGCTTCATGCGCTCGGCGGATACCGGTTGGTCGTCAACAGCACAGCTCGACATTGCACCTGCTGGGCGTCCACTCGGTGATGGCGCCATCGTGGGTGCGACCGTTGCAGATGGCTGGGGGCTTCGTCCTCATGGTCGTCCTGGCCCGACGGTCGCACTGGGTGGCGATCCCGTTCGCCGGCCTCGCCTTCCGCGTGGTCACCGATCCCCAGACCTGGCTGTACTACGGACTCGGACCGTTGATGGCTGCCGTGCTGTGGGACTGCCTGCGCGGACGCCGGTGGCCGATCTGGACGGTGGCGACCGTTGTTGTCGAGTTCGGTGTGCCGTGGGTCGCTCCCGGCTCCGCTTCGCTGGTTCGCCTGATCTGGGCGCTCGCCGTCTTCGCGTCCTGCGCGAGTTACCGCCGTACCCAACCATTCGTCGGCGCGACACCGAGAGCGATGCGCCACTAGCGCGGCAGACCTCCAACCTGCGCACTGACCCAGGTACTCGCCGGTAGACAGCGTGCCGGACCCGTAACCTGGGTGCTTCACATCGACTCAGTCGCAAGGAGCCCAGCCCACCGTGGCCACCACCAACGACCTCAAGAACGGCATGACCCTCGATCTGGACGGCGTGCTGTGGAACGTCGTCGAGTTCCAGCATGTCAAGCCCGGCAAGGGCGGCGCATTCGTGCGCAGCAAGCTCAAGAACGTGATGACCGGTCAGGTGGTCGACCGGACCTTCAACGCCGGTGTCAAGGTCGACGTCGCGACGGTGGACAAGCGCGACATGACCTACCTGTACCAGGACGGCACCGACTACGTCTTCATGGACGCAGCGACGTACGACCAGCTGCCGGTGCCCGCGCAGGCCGTCGGCGACGCCAAGGACTACCTGTTGGAGAACACCAACGCGACGGTTGCTGTCCACGACGGCACCGTGCTCTACGTCGAGCTTCCGGCATCTGTCGAGCTGGTCATCACCTACACCGAGCCGGGCCTGCAGGGCGACCGGTCCACGGGCGGCACCAAGCCCGCCACGTTGGAGACCGGTGCCACGGTCCAGGTGCCGCTGTTCGTCACCCAGGGCGAGAAGGTCAAGGTCGACACCCGCGACGGCCGTTACCTCGGTCGCATCAGCAGCTGACGGACGTGGCAGCCCGGAGCAAGGCGCGTAAGCGCGCACTCGACGTCCTGTTCGAGGCCGACCTTCGCGGCACTGACGCCGCGGCGACCCTCTCGGCCTGGACCGAACGGGCCGACCCGCCGGTCCAGGACTACGCGCGACGGCTCGTGGAGGGCGTGATCGAGCACCAGGCGCGGATCGACGAGCTTCTCACGTCGTACGCCGAGGACTGGTCCCTGGAACGGATGCCGCTGGTCGACCGCACCGTGCTGCGCCTGGCTGCCTTCGAGATCGTGTTCTGCCCCGACATCCCGGATGCGGTCGCGATCGACGAGGCGGTGGAGCTGGCCAAGTCGCTGTCGACCGACGACTCACCCGGCTACATCAACGGCGTCCTCGCCCGGCTGGTGTCGAGCGGCGTCCGCCCGGCCTGAGCCCGGCCGACCGCGCTGCCCCACGGCCCCCACGTTGAGTGCGACGTACATCGCGTAGAACGGCGTTCAGTGCGACATGGCATGTCGCATCAACGTCACACTCGACGCGGTACAGGGGCGATCAACGTCGCACTCAACGTGGGGGAGGTCAGCCGCCCCAGCCGACGGCCTGGTTCCCGCGAGTGGTGAGATCGACGGTGTTGCCCACGCCCTGGCTCTGCGGTTCGCGCTGCGCGGCGATGTGCCGCCCGAAGCCGTCGTAGCTGGCCACGACGTGCCATGACTCGAGCAGCTCGAACAGGCCGCCCGGCGAGGTGTCGTACAGCAGGCAGAGCGACCGGACGTCGTCTTCCCGGATCGAGAGCACCCGGCCGTTGTAGTCGCCGCGCTGATCCTGGATCGCCGCGACATAGCGAATCAGTGGCCGGGCCTCCTCCAGCGGCCGGCGCTGCAGCTCCTGCAGGTCGATCATGAGCCGCCGACGTACCGGCGGGTCGTCCTGCTCCGACTCGGCGCCGGGCAACAGTCGAGCCAGCGGGACACCGTAGAAGCTCGCAAGCTCGGCCAGCCGGTGCGCCGTGATGGAACGGTCACCGCGCTCGTAGGAGCCGATGACGACGGCCTTCCAGCGGTCTCCCGACTTGGCCTGTACGCCGTGAAGGGACAGTCCCTGCTGCTGACGGATCTCACGAAGTCGGTGGCCGAGCTCGGTCGCATACGGAGGGGTGGGATCGTCACTCATCAGGAGCCTCCCAAGGGTCCGTTTCAGCGTGTGCGACAACGTGTCCACGAGGCGTGGTACACGAGGCAGGCTCCGGACCCCGTGTTCCGCTGTCCGCTATGCGAACGGTAGAAGGCTGTGACTACAAGGTCAAGGTCTTGACCGGCCGGTCAAGGCCGGTCAGGGGGCGGCGCTGCTATGGTCAGCGCAGTTCCACCGCCGTCCTTTAAGACCCGTCCCGTGAGGCGGACAAGGAGGTACTCCAGGGTGACGACTGCCCGACCCGAGGCGCCCGACGACCGGCGCCCGCCCCGTCCGACGACGGGTGATCCGAGCGTTGCGCGACCAGTCCTCGACTCCTCCGACGTCTCCCGCGCGCTCACCCGCATCGCGCACGAGATCGTCGAGCGCAACCACGGGTCCACCGACATCGTGCTGCTCGGTATCCCGACCCGCGGCGTCAGCCTGGCTCGCCGAATCGGGTCGCGCATCGACGAGATCGAAGCGACCTCCACCTCGGTAGGCGCGCTCGACGTCACCATGTACCGGGACGACCTGCGACTCGGCAAGATCCGGGCGCTGGGCGAGACGGATGTCCCACCGGGCGGGGTCGACGGCAAGACCGTGATCCTCGTCGACGATGTCCTCTTCTCCGGTCGCACGGTGCGGGCCGCGCTGGATGCCCTGTCCGACCTCGGCCGTCCGCGCGCCGTCCAGCTCGCCGTCCTCATCGATCGTGGCCACCGGGAGCTACCCATCCGCGCCGACTACGTGGGCAAGAACCTGCCGACATCGCTGGTCGAGACCGTGCACGTCCAGCTGGCCGACAGCGACGGGCGCGACGGCGTTCTGCTCGGCCCCGCCGATCTCAGTCGCGATCAGAGTGCCGCCAGCGCGGAGGAGTCGAGATGAATCGTCATCTGCTGTCGGCGGGCGACCTGACCCGCGAGGACGCCCTGCTGGTTCTCGACACCGCGGCCGACATGGACGCCGCCCTGGTCGGCCGGAGCATCAAGAAGCTGCCGACGTTGCGTGGCCGCACCGTGGTCAACCTGTTCTTCGAGGACTCGACCCGCACCAGGACATCCTTCGAGGTCGCGGCCAAGCGGCTGTCGGCGGACGTCATCAACTTCTCCGCCAAGGGGTCCAGCGTCAGCAAGGGGGAGTCGCTCAAGGACACGGCGCTGACCCTCGAGGCGATGGGCTCGGACGCGGTCGTCTGCCGGCACTGGGCCAGTGGGGCGCCGCACCGGCTGTCGCACTGGATCCGCGGCAGCGTCGTGAACGCCGGCGACGGGACGCACGAGCACCCGACCCAGGCGCTGCTCGACGCCTACACGATGCGGCGCCGGTTGGGCCACCTCGAGGACCTCAACGTCGCGGTCGTCGGCGACGTCCTGCACTCCCGGGTCGCCCGCAGCAACGTCCTGCTGCTGTCCACCCTTGGAGCACATGTCACGGTGGTCGCGCCGCCGACCCTGTTGCCGGTCGGCGTCGACGTGTGGCCGTGTGCGGTCTCCTACGACATCGACGCCGTGCTGCCCAAGAGCGACGTGGTCATGATGCTGCGGGTGCAGCACGAGCGGATGCAGGGCGGCTACTTCCCCACAACACGTGAGTACGCCCGCCGCTACGGGCTCGACGCCCGGCGGATGGCGACGCTGCCGGACGATGCGATCGTCATGCACCCTGGCCCGATGAACCGCGGGGTCGAGATCGCCGCCGAGGTCGCCGACAGCGTCCGGTCAACGATCGTGGAGCAGGTCGCCAACGGTGTGTCGGTCCGGATGGCGGTGCTGTACCTCCTGCTGGGCGGGCTGCTCGACGGTGACCCGACCGCAGACCGAGCTGGAAGCGACGGACGGGGCGACGGCGTGAGCGGCTGGATCATCGCGGGCGCACGACCGCTCGGTGGGGACCCGACTGACCTCTACGTCGAGGACGGGGTCCTGGTCGACGCCGCGCCCAGCGGCGCCCAGACCCTGGACGCAGGCGGACTCGTCGCCCTGCCGGGCCTGGTGGACCTGCACACGCACCTGCGCGAGCCGGGCCGCGAGGACGCGGAGACCGTGGAGACGGGCACCCTCGCCGCCGCGATGGGCGGCTACACCGCCGTACACGCGATGGCGAATACCGAGCCGGTGGCTGACGTGGCCGGCGTCGTCGAGCAGGTGTGGCGGCTCGGCCAGGAGGCCGGTCACTGCGACGTCCACCCGGTCGGTGCCGTGACCGTCAGTCTCGGCGGCGAGCGGCTCGCCGAGCTCGGCGCGATGGCCGACTCCGCGGCCCGGGTCCGGATCTTCTCCGACGACGGCAAGTGCGTGCACGATCCCGTTGCTGATGCGCCGCGCGCTGGAGTACGTGAAGGCGTTCGGCGGCGTGATCGCCCAGCACGCGCAGGATCCCCGTCTCACCGAGGACGCGCAGATGAACGAGGGCGAGCGTTCGGCGGTGCTCGGGCTGGCCGGCTGGCCGGCCGTCGCCGAGGAGGCGATCATCGCCCGCGACTGCCTGCTGGCGGCTCACGTCGGGTCGCGGCTGCACGTCTGTCACGTGTCCACTGCCGGGTCGGTGGAGCTGATCCGGTGGGCCAAGGGCAAGGGGTGGGACGTCACGGCTGAGGTGACCCCGCACCACCTGTTGCTCACCGACGAGCTGGTTGCGAGCTACGACCCGATCTTCAAGGTGAACCCACCACTGCGTACGGCGGAAGACGTCGGGGCACTGCGTGAGGGTCTGGCTGACGGCACCATCGACGCGGTGGCGACCGATCACGCGCCGCATCCGTTGGAGGACAAGGAATCCGAATGGGCGGCGGCCGCATTCGGGATGACTGGTCTCGAGACAGCACTCGCGGTCGTGGCCGAGGCAATGGTGGGCACCGGGCTGCTGGACTGGGCGGGTGTCGCCGACCGAATGAGCGTTCGGCCGGCCAGGATCGGCGGCCTCACCGGCCAGGGACAGCCGCTCGCCGCCGGATCGGCCGCAAACCTGGTTCTCATCGACCCCGACGCGGCCTGGACTGTCGACCCGACCCAGTCCGCCAGCCGGAGCCGCAACACGCCGTACGCCGGTCGACGTCTGCCGGCCCGCATCGTCGCCACGTTCCTGCGCGGCCGTCCGACCGTCCTCGATGGCAAGCCGGCATGATCCTCGCGACCAAGAAGGTGCTCGTCGACCCGCACCCGTTCTGGGGCGGGTTCGTCGTGGCCATCATCGCGCTTGCGATCTTCGTGATGTTCGCGGCCTGGATCGTCGTCCAGCGGATGCGTCACGGCCGAGGCGGCGACGATGACTGACGCCGCGGTCCTGGTGCTCGAGGACGGCCGCAGCTTCCGCGGTCAGTCCTACGGCGCCACCGGGACCAACTTCGGCGAGGCGGTCTTCACGACCGGCATGACCGGCTACCAGGAGACACTCACCGACCCGTCGTACCACCGGCAGGTCGTGATCCAGACTGCCCCGCACATCGGGAACACCGGCTTGAACACCGAGGATCCGGAGTCCGGCCGGATCCACGTCGCGGGGTACGTCGTCCGCGACCCCGCGCGGATCCCGAGCAACTGGCGCTCCATCCAGAGCCTCGACGACGGGCTCGCCGCCGCCGGTGTCGTCGGGATCAGCGGCGTCGACACCCGGGCGCTGACCCGCCATCTGCGGACCCGAGGTGCGATGCGCGTGGGCATCAGCAGCGAGGTGCTCGATCCGGATGCGTTGCTGGAGCAGGTGTTGGCCAGCCCCGGCATGCTCGGCGCCGACCTCTCCGGCGAGGTCAGCACCCGCGACCCCTATGTCGTGCCGGCTGTGGGGGAGAGACGCTTCACCATCGCCGCGGTCGATCTCGGCATCAAAGCCTCCACCCCGCGGTACCTCGCCGAGCGGGGCTGCGAGGTGCACGTCATGCCGGCCTCGTCGACCGCCGCCGACCTGCTCGCCACCGACCCGGACGGCATCTTCTTCTCAAACGGCCCGGGCGACCCGGCCACTGCCGAAGGGCCCGTCGCCGCCCTGCAGGGCGTCCTCGGGGTCAAGCCGGTCTTCGGGATCTGCTTCGGCAACCAGATCCTGGGGCGGGCGCTCGGATTCGGGACCTACAAGCTGAGATTCGGCCACCGCGGCGTCAACCAGCCGGTCCAGGACCGCGTCACGGGTCGAGTCGCGATCACCAGCCACAACCACGGCTTCGCGGTCGACGCGCCGGTCGACGGTACGACGCGGACCCCGTTCGGCCCGGTCGAAGTCAGCCACGTCGACCTCAACGACGGCGTCGTCGAGGGCCTGCGCTGCCTGGAGGTGCCGGCCTTCTCGGTGCAGTACCACCCGGAGGCGGCCGCCGGGCCGCACGACGCGGTCGCCCTGTTCGACGGCTTCACCGACCTGATGGCGGCCCACCGATGAGCCCGCGTCGTACCGACATCTCCAGCGTCCTCGTCATCGGATCCGGCCCGATCGTGATCGGCCAGGCCTGCGAGTTCGACTACTCGGGCACCCAGGCGTGCCGGGTGCTGCGCGAGGAGGGGCTGCGGGTCAGCCTGGTCAACTCCAACCCCGCGACGATCATGACCGATCCCGAGATCGCCGACGCGACCTACATCGAGCCGATCACCCCGGAGTTCGTCGAGAAGGTCATCGCCCGCGAGCGGCCGGACGCGCTGCTGGCCACGCTGGGTGGCCAGACCGCGCTCAACGTTGCGGTCGCGCTGCACGAGCGGGGCATCCTCGAGAAGTACGGCGTCGAGCTGATCGGCGCGTCCATCGACGCGATCCACGCGGGCGAGGACCGGCAGAAGTTCAAGGCGGTCTGCGACGCGATCGGCGCCGACTACGCCCGCAGCACCCTGGTGCGCGACGTCGACGCCGCGGTGGCAGTGGCCGGGGAGCTCGGCTACCCGCTGGTGCTCCGTCCGTCGCTACACCCTCGGCGGCGGCGGCTCGGGCTTTGCCCACGACGAGGCCGAGCTGCGTCGGATGATCGCGGCCGGGCTGCACGCCAGCCCGGTCCACGAGGTGCTCGTCGAGGAGAGCGTGCTCGGCTGGAAGGAGTACGAGCTCGAGGTGATGCGCGACCGCCACGACAACTGCGTGGTGGTCTGCTCGATCGAGAACCTCGACCCGATGGGCGTGCACACCGGCGACAGCATCACGGTCGCTCCGGCAATGACGCTGACCGACCGCGAGTACCAGACGATGCGCGACATGGCGTTCGCGGTGATTCGTGAGGTCGGCGTGGAAACCGGCGGCTCCAACATCCAGTTCGCCGTCGACCCGCAGACCGGCCGGCAGGTCGTCATCGAGATGAACCCGCGGGTGTCGCGGTCGAGTGCGCTCGCATCGAAGGCGACCGGCTTCCCGATCGCGAAGATCGCCGCGAAGCTCGCCCTCGGATACACCCTCGACGAGATCCCCAACGACATCACCGCAGTCACGCCGGCCAGCTTCGAGCCCAGCCTCGACTACGTCGTGGTGAAGATCCCGCGGTTCGCCTTCGAGAAGTTCCCGGGCGCCGACACCACCTTGACCACGCACATGAAGAGCGTCGGTGAGGTGATGGCGATCGGCCGCTCGTTCCCCGAGGCGCTGCAGAAGGCGGTGCGCTCGCTGGAGGCGAAGGGCGCCGAGCTCGACGTGTGGTCGCCGCCGGGCGACAAGGATGAGTGGCTCGCGCGCGCCGCGCGGCCGCACGACCGGCGGCTGCAGGCGGTCGTGCAGGCGATGCGCGCCGGAGCGACCCCCGACGAGGTGTACGACGCCACGTCGATCGACCCGTGGTTCCTCGACCAGCTCGCACTGATCCTCGAGGTCGCCGACCAGCTTCGTGACGCCGACCAGCTCGACGCCGACACTCTGCGATGGGCGAAGCGGCACGGCTTCTCCGACGTCCAGATCGCCTTGCTCCGCGGCGGGATGGGCGAGGACGACGTCCGACGGCTGCGGCACGCGCTCGGCGTCCGGCCGGTGTACAAGACGGTCGACACCTGCGCGGCGGAGTTCGCCGCCGCGACGCCGTACCACTACTCGTCCTACGACGAGGAGGACGAGGTCGAGCCCGGCGACCGGCCGAAGGTGATCATCCTGGGCAGCGGCCCGAACCGGATCGGCCAGGGCGTGGAGTTCGACTACTCCTGCGTCCACGCCTGCTATCGCCCTGCACGATGCCGGGTTCGAGACCGTGATGGTCAACTGCAACCCGGAGACCGTCTCGACCGACTACGACACCTCCGACCGGCTGTACTTCGAGCCACTCACCCTCGAGGACGTCCTCGAGGTCGTCGCCGCCGAGCAGCGCAGCGGTGAGGTCGTCGGCGTCGTGGTGCAGCTGGGCGGCCAGACCCCGCTCGGGCTGGCGCAGCGGCTGAAGGACAACGGCGTCCCCATCGTGGGGACCACGCCCGAAGCCATTCACCTGGCCGAGGAGCGCGGGGCCTTCGGGCAGGTGCTCGCCGCTGCCGGCCTCGTCGCGCCCCGTCACGGCACCGCGCGCAGCTACGACGACGCGCTCGCGATCGCCACCGAGATCGGCTACCCGGTGCTGGTGCGCCCGTCGTACGTGCTGGGTGGCCGTGGCATGGAGATCGTGTACGACGACGCCAACCTCCGCGACTACATCGAACGGGCGACCGACGTCACGCCGGAACACCCGGTGCTGGTCGACCGGTTCCTCGACGACGCGATCGAGATCGACGTCGACGCGATCTACGACGGGACCGAGCTGTTCCTCGGCGGCGTGATGGAGCACATCGAGGAGGCCGGCATCCACTCCGGCGACTCGGCCTGCGCGCTGCCGCCGATCACGCTGGGGCGCCACGACATCCGCCGGATCCGCGAGGCCACCGAAGGGATTGCGAACGGCGTCGGCGTCCGCGGACTGCTCAACGTGCAGTTCGCCGTCGCCGGGCGACGTGCTCTACGTCCTCGAGGCCAACCCGCGGGCCAGCCGGACCGTGCCGTTCGTCTCGAAGGCGACGGCGGTGCCGCTCGCCAAGGCGGCGGCACGCGTCATGCTCGGCGCGAGCATCGCCGAGCTGCGGGCCGAGGGGCTGCTGCCGGCCGGCGACGGGGCCGACCTGCCCTTCGACGCCGCGATCTGCGTGAAGGAAGCCGTCATGCCCTGGAACCGGTTCACCGGTGTCGACACGGTGCTCGGTCCGGAGATGAAGTCAACCGGCGAGGTGATGGGGGTCGACGCAGGCTTCGGGACGGCGTTCGCGAAGTCGCAGGAGGCCGCCTACGGCGCCCTACCCACCAAGGGTCGGGTCTTCGTCTCGGTCGCCAACCGCGACAAGCGGCATCTGATCTTCCCGGCCAAACGGCTGGCCGACCTGGGCTTCGAGGTGCTGGCTACCGAGGGCACCGCGGAGGTGCTGCGCCGCAACGGCGTGAACGCCGCGGTGGTGCGCAAGCACTCCGCCGGCCGCGGCCCGGACGGCGAGCCGACGATCGTCGAGCGGGTGCTGGCCGGTGAGGTCGACCTGATCGTGAACACGCCGTTCGGCAACTCCGGCCGGCTGGACGGCTACGAGATTCGTACCGCGGCCGTCACCCGCGGCATCCCGTGCCTCACGACCGTGCAGGCGCTCGCCGCGGCGGTGCAGGGAATCGAGGCGGTTCGCGGTGGCGATGTGGGCGTAGCGCCGCTGCAGGAGCATCATGCCTTGATAACCGCGGCCCGCGCGACGGGGGAGACTGGTCACTGATGCCTGTGCAGGTGAAGGGTGAGGTGCTGTCGGTCAAGCCGACCGGCGAGTACATCTCGATGACGGTGGTGGCTCCGGGAATCGCCGAGCAGACGAGACCTGGGCAGTTCGTCGCGCTGGCCATCGGTGGCTCCGAGAGCGGCATGCTGCTGCGCCGCGCGTTCTCGATCTACGCGGTGCGTGAGACCGGGGTCTACGGCGGCACCGTGGAGTTCATCTTCTCGGTCACCGGCAAGGGCACCGCCTGGCTGGCCCGGCAACGCCCCTACGACCCGATCGACGTCGTCGGTCCGCTCGGCCGACCGTTCTCGCTGCCGAAGGACCCGGTCAACTGTGTGCTCGTCGGCGGCGGCTACGGCTCAGCGCCGTTGTTCATGCTGGCGGACGCCCTGCGCGCGCGGGGCTGCCGGATCCATATCGTGCTGGGAGCGGCCAACGCCGACCGGCTCTTCGGTGCGCTCGACGCCAAGCGGATGGCGGCGAGCGTCGCCTTCACCACCGAGGACGGGTCGTACGGCGAGCGTGGCCGGGTGTCCGACGTACTGCCGGAGGTCGTCGACCGGGTGCGGGCGGATGTCATCTATGCCTGCGGTCCGATGCCGATGCTCGAAGCCGTTCAGCAGGTCGCCGGCGCCTCCTACGGCGGCGCCGGGATTCCGACCCAGCTCGCGGTCGAGGAGTCGATGGCGTGCGGAGTGGGAGTGTGCATGACCTGCGTGCTGCCCGTCGTCGGCGCCGACGGTCAGACCCGGATGCTGCGATCCTGCGTCGACGGTCCGGTGTTCGCCGGCGACCGGATCAGGTGGGACTCGCTCGGCAGTGTGCCAGCCGACGCGGTAGGAGCGTCCGCATGACCGTGACCCTGAGGCCGCAGCGGTTCGACGTCGAGCAGGTCGACGTCGACATGACGACCTCGCTGGGCGGGCTCGTCGTACCGGACCCGGTGTTCACCGCCTCCGGATGCGCCGCCGCCGGGCAGGAGCTGGCGCCGTTCAACGACCTGACCGGGATTGGCGGTGTCGTCACCAAGTCGATCCAGCTGAATGCCCGGGCCGGCCGGGCCACCCCGCGAATGGCCGAGACGGCCAGCGGGATGCTGAACTCCATCGGCCTGCAGGGCCCGGGGATCGAGAGCTTCATCGAGAACGACCTGTCGTGGCTCGCCGACAACTCGGTGCGGGCCGCGGTCTCGATCGCCGGGTCGTCGGTGGACGACTACGGCAAGCTCGCGAGCAAGCTGCGGGGCAAGCCGGTCTCGCTGGTCGAGGTCAACATCTCCTGCCCGAACGTCGATGACCGGGGGCAGGTCTTCGCGTGCGACCCGCACGCCGCCGCAGCGGTCATCCAGGTGGTACGCCGCAACGTCGCGTCCGGGGTCCCGGTCTTCGCGAAGCTCTCGCCGGACGTCACCGACATCGTGGCGGTTGCGCAAGCATGCGTCGGGGCCGGCGCCGACGGGCTGTCGTTGATCAACACCACCCTGGGCCTGGTCATCGACACCGACACCATGCGTCCGGTGCTCGCCGGCACCACCGGCGGCCTGTCCGGCCCCGCGATCAAGCCGATGGCGGTGCGCTGCGTCTGGCAGGTCCACGAGGCGCTGCCGGAGGTGCCGCTGTTCGGGATCGGCGGCATCCGGACCGGTCTCGACGCCCTCGAGTTCCTGCTCGCCGGCGCCAGCGCCGTCCAGGTGGGCACCATCGTGTTCCACGACCCCGGTGCCCCGACCCGGATCTCGCGCGAGCTGCGCGCGGCGCTCGGAGCCCGCGGGATCGACCGGTTGGCCGACGTGATTGGGCTCGGGCACCGACCGCCCGTTATCTCCGTGCCGGAGGATGCCGACCCGCCCGGCGACGAGCCGGTCGAGCCGGTAGAGCGCCGTCCGACTACCGAGTTCGAGGAGGACCTGTGACCGTCGGAACCGCTCCGGTAGCCGTCGCGCTCGATACCGGCGACCTCGCGCTGGCGACCCGGTGGGTCGAGGCCGTGGCTGGCCATGTGTCCACCGCGAAGGTCGGCCTCACCCTGTTCTGCGCCGAGGGACCGGCCGCCGTCGAGAAGGTCCGCGCCACCGCCGACCTCGACATCTTCCTCGACCTGAAGCTGCACGACATCCCGGCGACGGTCCGGGGAGCGGCGAGATCCGTCGCCGCCATCTCCCCGACGTACCTCACGGTCCACGCCTCCGGCGGCCCGGACATGATCGAGGCGGCGGCCGCCGAGCTGCCGGACACCAAGATCGCGGCGGTCACCATCCTCACCTCGCTCGGCGCCGGCGACCTCGACCGGCTCGGCATCGTTGGCCCGCCCGCCGAGGCGGTCCGGCGGCTGGCCCGGCTCGCCGTGTCCGCCGGCGCGAGAGCGCTGGTCTGCTCGCCGCAGGAGGTCGCGCTGGTGCGCGAGGCCGTCGGTCCTGCCATCGTGCTGATCACGCCCGGCGTGCGTCCCGCCGGCGGTGACCTGCAGGACCAGGTCCGGGTGGCGACGCCGGAGCAGGCGCTCGCGGACGGAGCCGACCTGTTGGTCATCGGGCGCCCCATCACCGGCGCCGACGACCCCGCGGCCGCGGCTGCTGCGATCGCCGCCTCGCTGGTGCGCTGAGCCCGCGATGACGACGGAGCGGGGGGCGGGTTGCGCGGCGTACCAGGACCTCGCTAGGTTCGCGCCGCTGGTCAAGAACGTGGACCCAAGTCCCCGTGCGCACATGCCGGTAACGACCGTAGCGAGGTGACTGGGTGCCCCTTCCACCGTTGACGCCCGAACAGCGCGCGGCCGCGCTCGAGAAGGCCGCCGCCGCCCGCAAGGCCCGGGCCGGGTTGCGCGAACGACTCAAGCGGGGCGAAGTCAGCTTCTCCGACGTCCTCGCCTCGGGAGACACCGACGAGATCATCGGGAAGATGCGGGTGAGCGCCGTCCTCGAGTCGATGCCGGGCGTAGGCAAGGTGCGCGCCCAGCGGATCATGGAAAAGCTCACCATCTCGCCGACTCGCCGGGTCCGCGGGCTGGGGGCACACCAGCGGGCTGCGCTGGAGCGGGAGTTCGCGGCCTCGCCGACTGACGGTGCCTAGCCGGCTCACCGTTCTGTCCGGACCCGCCGGGGTCGGCAAGAGCACGGTGGTCGCATACCTGCGTCAGCACGTCCCGGACATCTGGCACTCGGTCAGCGTCACGACGCGGGCTCGCCGCGAGGGCGAGGTCGAGGCGGTAGACCGCTACTTCGTCACCCCCGAGCGCTTTGCAGAACTCGTCGAGGCCGAGGCACTGCTCGAGCACGCCCAGTACGCCGGGCACCGGTACGGAACCCCCCGCGAACCCGTGGCGGAGCGCCGGGAGGCCGGCGTGCCGGTCCTGCTGGAGATCGAGATCGAGGGCGCCCGCCAGGTTCGCCGGGTCGATCCGGAGGCGTTGCTCGTGTTCCTCGCGCCGCCGTCCTGGGAGGAGCTCGAGCGTCGGCTGCGCGGTCGCGGCACCGAGAACCCAGAGATCATCGCGCGCCGGCTGGAGCGGGCCAAGATCGAGCTCGCCGCGGCGCCGGAGTTCGACGAGGTGCTGGTCAACACCTCGGTGCCCGAGGTCGCAGACCGGCTGGTCGCCCTGATGGGGCTCGGCTGAGCCCACCCCCAACCCCCGCCGCGAGTGGTGGGAAAGGGCTGGTCGGCGAGGGTGACTGGTAGCCTCGTGAGCAGGTTCTGTTCAGCTCATGGAGAGGCATTACGTGTCCGGCACCGTTGCGCGCCCCGAGGGGATCACCAACCCGCCGATCGATGAGCTGCTTGACAAGGTCGAGAGCAAGTACGCCCTGGTGATCTACGCCGCGAAGCGTGCCCGCCAGATCAATGCCTACTACTCCCAGCTCGGCGAGGGCCTGCTCGAGTACGTCGGCCCGCTGGTCCCGGCCCACGTGCAGGAGAAGCCGCTGTCGGTCGCGCTCCGCGAGGCCAACAACAACCTGCTGAGCATGGAACAGGTCGAGGTCTGATCCAGCTGTCATGACGACAGCGCAGCGCACCGGGACGGTGATCCTGGGTGTCTGCGGTGGGATCGCGGCGTACAAGGCCTGCGAGGTTCTCCGCCGGTTCACCGAGACCGGCCATGACGTCCATGTCATCCCGACGGCGTCCGCGCTGCGCTTCGTCGGTGAGCCCACCTGGGCCGCGCTATCCGGGCACCCGGTCGCGACCGACGTGTGGACCGATGCCCACGAAGTGCCGCACGTGAAGCTCGGCCGCGCCGCCGACCTGGTGCTCGTCGCGCCCGCGACCGCCGACTTCCTGGCGAGGTACGCCGGCGGGCGGGCCGACGACCTGCTGACCGCGACGCTGCTGACCGCCCGTTGCCCGATCGTGCTCGCACCGGCCATGCACACGGAGATGTGGGAGCACCCGGCCACCCGGGCGAACGTGGCGACGCTGCGCGCGCGCGGCGTGATCGTGCTCGACCCCGCGGTCGGCCGGCTGACCGGCGCCGACAGCGGCGCCGGCCGGCTCCCGGAGCCGGAGGAGATCGCCGCGACCGCCCGCGCCGTGCTGGCCCGCGGCGCGAACGCCCCGCTCGACCTGAGCGGCCGGCACGTCGTGGTGTCCTCGGGCGGCACCCGCGAGCCGCTGGATCCGGTGCGCTTCCTGGGCAACCGCTCGAGTGGTCGGCAGGGGTATGCCCTTGCCCGCACCGCAGTGGCGCGTGGCGCAGAGGTGACGTTGGTGAGCGCGAACGTGGCGCTGCCCGACCCGGCGGGGGTCAAGCTGGTGCGCGTGGCTACGGCCGAGGAGCTGCGGACCGCGGTGCTCGCTGCCGCCGCCGACGCTGACGCGGTGGTGATGGCGGCAGCCGTCGCCGACTTCCGGCCGGCGTCCCGTTCCGGGTCCAAGATCAAGAAGGCCGCGGTCGACCCCGACCCGCTCGAGCTGGTCCGCAACCCCGACATTCTCGCCGAGCTCGCTGCCGAGCGCCGTACCCCCGGGCAGGTCGTGGTCGGCTTCGCGGCCGAGACCGACGATGTGCTCGACAACGGCCGGGCGAAGCTGGCCGCCAAGGGGTGCGACCTGCTCGTCGTCAACCGCGTCGGCGAGCACCTGGTCTTCGATGCGGAGGACACCGTCGCCACCATCCTGGGTGCCGATGGCTCGGTCACCGACGTACCGGAAGGCAGCAAGGAGCGGCTCGGCGACCGAGTGTGGGACGAGGTCGTCGCACGACTGGCATGACGCCGGGGGAGTTGCTGCCGCTCGACCTCGGCGACGGACTGGTCCTGCACGGGGCGACGGCCGACGACGCCCCCGAGGTGTACGCCGCGGTCGACGCGGCTCGGGACCGGTTGCGGAACTGGTTGCCGTGGGTGGATGCGACCGACTCACTCGAGGTGCAGCGGGAGTACCTCGCCTCGGCCGCACTGGCCAACGACGTGGGCTCAGCGCTGAACCTCACGCCCCGGCAGGACGGCCACGTTGCCGGGCAGCTGGGGCTCCGCATCGACGCGCGGCACGCCACCGCCGAGGTCGGCTACTGGGTCGCCAGCGGGTACCTCGGACGGGGCCTGATGACGCGTTCGGTCGCCGCCCTGATCGGGTTGGCGTTCGGGCCGCTCGGACTGCACCGGGTCCAGCTCAACGCCTCCACCGGCAACCTGCGCAGCCGCGCCATCGCGGAACGGCTCGGGATGCGACACGAGGGCACGTTGCGCGACGCCGAGCTGCTGGCTCGTGGCCACGTCGACCTCGAGGTGTACGCCGTCCTGTCCACGGAATGGTCGGCTGCTCAAGCCTGACTGACGGTCGACCCCGGTAGAGTGGGTCGGTCTTGCCGGGTAGCCAGCGCCCGGCTCACCCCCTGATCGGAGCTCGCCTGTGTCGCGCCGCCTGTTCACCTCGGAGTCCGTGACCGAGGGTCATCCGGACAAGATCGCCGACCAGATCAGTGACGCGATCCTCGATGCACTCATCAAGGACGACCCGCACAGCCGCGTGGCCGTCGAGACGATGATCACCACCGGGCAGGTCCACGTGGCCGGCGAGGTGACGACCGCGACGTACGTCGACATCGCGGATCTGGTCCGGGAGACGATCCTGGGGATCGGCTACGACTCGTCGCGCAAGGGCTTTGATGGCGCTTCGTGCGGGGTCAGCGTGTCGATCGGGTCGCAGTCGCCCGACATCGCGCAGGGCGTGGACGACGCGTACGAGAGCCGCACCGGTGAGGACGGCTCGGACGACCTGGACAAGCAGGGCGCCGGCGACCAAGGCCTGATGTTCGGCTACGCCTGCAACGACACTCCCGAGCTGATGCCGCTGCCGATCGCGCTCGCGCACCGGCTCGCCCGCCGGCTCGCCGAGGTGCGCAAGTCCGGGACGGTCCCGTACCTGCGTCCCGACGGCAAGACCCAGGTGACGATCGAGTACGCCGACCACAAGCCGGTCCGCCTCGACACCGTCGTGGTGTCGAGCCAGCACGCGGCCGACATCGACATCGACACCCTGCTCGCTCCCGATATCCGCGAGCACGTCGTCGAGCCGGAGCTCGCGGCCCTCGGCCTGCTCTCCGACGACTACCGGCTGCTGGTCAACCCGACCGGACGCTTCGAGGTCGGCGGCCCGATGGGTGACGCCGGGCTCACCGGCCGCAAGATCATCGTCGACACCTACGGCGGCATGGCTCGCCACGGCGGCGGCGCGTTCAGCGGCAAGGACCCGTCGAAGGTCGACCGGTCCGCGGCGTACGCGATGCGCTGGGTCGCGAAGAATGTCGTCGCGGCCGGCCTCGCCGAGCGCTGCGAGGTCCAGGTCGCCTATGCGATCGGCAAGGCCCGCCCGGTCGGCACCTTCGTCGACACCTTCGGCACCGGCGTCGTCGACGACGAGAAGATCCAGGACGCCATCCTCGAGGTGTTCGACCTGCGACCCGCCGCGATCATCCGCGACCTCGACCTGCTCCGCCCGATCTATCAGCAGACCGCCGCGTACGGCCACTTCGGCCGGCCGGACCTCGACTTCACCTGGGAAGCCACCGACCGGGTCGAGGCGCTTCGCTCCGCTGCCGGCACCGGCTGACCCGCCACTTGTCAGTGTCTCCGGCCCATGTCCGCGCGTGCCGGTCCTGACACGTCGCTGGCGAGCGTCCGACCGGTCGCCCGGGTCGCCGTCGACATCCCGCTGGCCCACCTCGACCGGCCGTTCGACTACCTCGTCACCGACGCCCAGTCCGATGCTGCCCAGCCGGGCGTCCGGGTCCGGGTCCGGTTCGCCGGTCAGCTCGTCGACGGGTTCGTCCTCGACCGCCTCGACGCCAGCGACCACCCGGGCCGGCTGACCCGACTCGCACGCGTGCTCGGCGCCGAGCCAGTGTTGCGCCCCGAGATCGCCGGCCTGGCCCGCGCTGTCGCTGACCGCTGGGCCGGCACGTTGGCCGACGTCGTCCGCCTCGCGGTGCCGCCGCGCCACGCGACTGCTGAGCGGCTCGCCCGGCCATCCGCACCGACCGAGCCGCCACCTGCTCCGGGGTCGCTCGACCGGTACGACGGCGGGGCGGCGCTGCTCGACGACCTGGCCGCCGGCACGCCGATCCGGCGGGTGTGGAGCCTGCTGCCCGGGGACTGGGCCGCCGAGCTCGCAGCGCCGGTCGCTGCCACCGCCGCCGCAGGTCGCGGTGCTGTCGTCGTCGTACCGGACGCCCGCGACGTCGCCCGGATGGATGTCGCGCTCGGCGCCGCGCTTGGTCCCGGTCGGCACGTGGCGCTCACCGCCGACCTCGGTCCGGCCGAGCGCTACCGGCGGTTCCTGGCGGCTTCGCGCGGCGACGTGTCCGTCGTCGTGGGCACCCGCGCGGCGGTCTGGGCTCCGGTGCACGACCTCGGCCTGCTCGTGGTCTGGGACGACGGCGACGACCTGTACGCCGAGCCCCGGGCGCCGTACCCCCATGCCCGTGACATCGCCGTGCTGCGGGCGCACCGGGCCGCCGCCGCGCTGCTGCTGGCGGGCCACGCCCGTACCGCGGAGGGGGCGCAGCTGGTCGGCTCCGGCTGGGCCGGATCGTTGGCCGCGCGCGCCACCGTTCGCACCCAAGCGGTGCCGGTCGTGGTGGCCGCCGGCGGCGACGAGGAGCTCGATCGCGATCCGGCGGCGCGGGCGGCTCGGCTGCCCTCGGTGGCGTGGCGGGCCGCCCGGGAGGCGCTGGCGGTCGGGCCGGTGCTCATCCAGGTCCCGCGGCGCGGCTACCAGCCGTCGCTGTCGTGCGCGACGTGCCGGGCCGCCGCGAGGTGTGCCGTGTGCTCAGGGCCACTCGCCCGCAGCGCCGACGGGTCGGTTCCGACCTGCCGCTGGTGCGGTGCGGTCGCTGCCGGCTGGGCCTGCCCGGTGTGCCAGTGCACCGAGCTGCGGGCGGCGGTGGTCGGCGCGCGCCGGACCGCGGAGGAGATCGGGCGGGCGTTCCCCGGCGTACCCGTCCGGACCTCGGGCGGCGGGAGCGTGCTCGACGCCGTCGACGACCGACCCGCTCTGGTCGTTGCGACACCCGGCGCGGAGCCGGTGGCCGACGCCGGCTATGCCGCTGCACTGTTGCTGGACGGGTGGGCGATGCTGTCGCGGCTCGACCTGCGCGCTACCGAGGAGACGCTGCGCCGTTGGCTCAACGCCGCCTCCCTGGTGCGGAGCCGCGCCGACGGCGGGCGCGTCGTGGTCGTCGCACCGGGGGAGCTGCGACCGGTGCAGGCGCTGGTCCGCTGGGCGCCGGAGTGGCACGCCGAACGCGAGCTCGAGGACCGGCAGGCACTGCACCTGCCACCGTTCGCCCGGGTGGCCGCGCTGACCGGGTCGGGCGCCGCGCTGACCGAGCTGGTCAACGGGCTCGAGCTTCCGATCGCGGCCGAGGTCCTGGGTCCGGTGCCGGCCGGCGACGGGCGCGACGCCACCGAGCGGGTGATCATCCGGGTCCCGCGCGCCGACAGCCGCGCGCTGACGGACGCGTTGCATGCCGCGCAGGCGATCCGCAGCGCGCGCAAGGCTCCGGAGTCGGTGCGCATCGAGCTCGATCCTCAGCAGCTCGGCTGAGCGGCGACGTGCGGGCAGCTCGCTCGACGCCGCCCTAGCATGGGGGGATGTCCGTCCGTCCCATCCGCCTGTTCGGCGACCCCGTCCTGACGACCCCCGCCGAGCCGGTCACGAGCTTCGACAAGGAGCTGCGGACGCTCGTCAAGGACCTCACCGAGACGATGCTCGAGGCGCCCGGGGTCGGTCTCGCCGCGCCGCAGATCGGAGTCGGGCTACGCGTCTTCACCTACGACGTCGACGAGATCGTCGGCCACCTCGTCAACCCGACGATCACCCTGATCGGCGACGACGAGCAAGACGGCGATGAGGGCTGCCTGTCACTGCCCGGTCTGACCTTCCCGTGCCTCCGGCACGAGCGCGTCGTCGCCACCGGATTCACGATGCACGGTGAGCCGATCACGATCGAGGGCAGCGAGCTGCTGGCGCGGTGCCTGCAGCACGAGACCGATCATCTCGACGGGATCCTATTCATCGACCGGCTCGACACCGAGCAGCGCAAGGCCGCCATGCAGGCGATCCGGCTGGCCGAGTGGTCCGGCCTCACCCCGCCCGAGCTGAGAGTGTCGCCGCACATCACCGGCGGCCTCGCGGTCTGAGCGGGGGACACCGCTCGTGAGGCTGGTCTTCGCCGGTACGCCGGCCGTCGCCGTTCCCGCGCTCGACGCGCTGGTCGCGAGCGAGCGGCATCAGGTCGTCGCCGTGGTGACGCGACCGGACGCCCCGTCGGGCCGCGGCCGCAAGCTGCGGTCGAGCCCGGTCAAGGACCTGGCGCTCGAGGCCGGCATCGAGGTCCTCACCCCGACCCGGCCGTCCGATCCGGACTTCCTCGACCGGCTCCGTGAGCTGGCGCCCGACTGCTGCCCGGTCGTGGCCTACGGCGCGCTAGTGCCGCCCGCCGCGCTGACGATCCCCGCGCACGGCTGGGTCAACCTGCACTTCTCGATCCTGCCGGCCTGGCGCGGTGCGGCACCGGTGCAGCACGCGATCATGGCCGGCGACGACATCACCGGCGCGACGACGTTCCAGCTCGAGGCCGGCCTCGACACCGGCCCGGTGTACGGCGTCATGACCGAGACGCTCGGACCCCGGGACACCGCCGGCGACGTGCTGCAGCGGCTGGCGGAATCCGGCGCCGGGCTGCTCACGGCGACCCTCGACGGCATCCAGGACGACGCCCTCGAGCCGGTTCCGCAGTCGACGGACGGGATCTCGTTTGCGCCGAGGCTGACGCCGGCCGACGCCCGGGTCGACTGGACCCGCTCCGCGATCGTCGTCGACCGGCGGGTCCGGGCGTGCACACCGGCGCCCGGTGGCTGGACCACGTTCCGGGATCACCGGCTGGGTCTCGGGCCGGTCCTGCCGCTCCCGGACGATCTCGGCCTGGCTGGTGGCGCGATCCGTGATCTCGGCCGGGACGGTGTCGTCGTCGGGACCGGCACCGGCCCGGTCCGGCTGGGTGACGTCCGTCCCGAGGGCCGCGCTCCGATGGCGGCCGAGGCGTGGGCCCGCGGCGTCCGCCCACAGCCGGATGACGTGCTGGTGTGAACGTCGACCGGCCCCGTCGGGTCGCAGCCGACGTCGTCATCGCGGTCGACCGGGACGCCGCCTACTCCAACCTGCTGCTCCCGCGCCTGCTCCGCGACCGGAGCATCGCCGGCGCTGATGCCGGCTTCGCCACCGAGCTCACCTACGGCACGCTGCGACGCCAGGGGTCGCTGGATGTCGTGATCGGTGCCGGGGCGAAGCGGGACGTGAGCACACTCGACCCCGAGGTTCGCGGGGTTCTCCGGCTCGGCGCCTACCAGCTGCTGCACACCCGGGTGCCACCCCACGCCGCGGTCTCCACCACCGTCGAGCTGTGCCGTGCCGTCGCCGGACCGAAGCCGGCCGGCCTGGTGAACGCCGTCCTGCGCCGGGTCGCGGAGCGCGACTGGGCCGGCTGGGTCGACCGGTTGGCGCCGAGTGACGACCCGGTCGGACGGCTGGCGTTCGAGAAGGGCTACCCGGCCTGGATCGCGCAGGCGTTCGCCGAGGCGCTCGGCTCCACCGATGAGCTGGACGGCGCGCTCACCGACGAGCGACCGGTCACACACCTCGTGGCCCGACCCGGCCGGATCGGGAGGGCAGAGCTGGTGCGGCTTGCCGGCGAAGGCGCCACTCCAGGACCCTTCTCGCCGTACGCCGTGCGCCTGGCCAGCGGTGACCCCGCGGCCCTGCGTCCGGTGCGCGGTGGGCGAGCGGCGGTCCAGGACGAAGGCAGCCAGCTGATGGCCGTGGCGCTCGCCACCACGCCGATCGAAGGCCGGGACGAGCGTTGGCTCGACCTGTGCGCAGGACCGGGCGGCAAGGCCGCGCTGCTGGCCGGCTTGTTGCCCGAGTCGGGTCTGCTGGTCGCCGGCGACCTGCACCCGCACCGGGCCAGGCTTGTCGCCGCGGCACTCGGTGACGATCCCCGCAGCCTTGCGGTGGTGGCGGACGTGACCGCGGGGGGCTTCCGCGCAGGCGCTGCCGACCGGGTGCTGCTCGATGCCCCGTGCAGCGGGCTGGGTGCCCTGCGCCGCCGGCCGGAGTCCCGCTGGCGCCGCCAGCCGGAGGACGTGGTCCGGCTGCAGGCCCTGCAGCAACAGCTGCTCCACCGCAGCATCGACCTGACCCGGGCGGGCGGAGTCATCGCCTACGTCGTCTGCTCGCCGCATCCCGCCGAGACCACCGCCGTGGTCGAGGCAGTCCGACGGGAACGCGAGGACGTCGAGGTGATCGACGCCCGCGACGCGCTGTCCGGCGTGCCGGAGCTGGGGCCCGGACCATGGGTGCAGCTGTGGCCGCATCGGCACGGGACTGACGGAATGTTCCTCGCGCTGCTCCGGCGCCGATACGATGAGCACTCAGCCGACGACAAACGGTAACCAGCGGTGAGGAGCGGCGGTGCAGATTGCGCCCAGCATCCTGGCTGCCGACTTCAGCCGGCTCGCCGACGAGGTGGCAGCGCTCGGTGATGCCGCAGACTGGGTCCACGTCGACGTCATGGACTACCACTTCGTCCCGAATCTCACGATCGGCCTTCCGGTGGTGGAGTCACTGCTCAAGCACACCTCGCTACCGCTCGATTGCCATCTCATGATCGAGGATCCCGACCGCTGGGCGCCGTCGTACGCCGAGGCGGGTGCCCGAAGCGTCACGTTCCACGCCGAGGCAGCCCAGGCACCGGTCCGGCTGGCCCGGACCCTGCGCGCTGCCGGAGCCCGCGCCGGGCTCGGGCTGCGGCCCGCCACGCCGGTCGACTCGGTCGCGTCGCTGCTGCCCGAGATCGACATGCTCCTGCTGATGACGGTAGAGCCTGGCTTCGGCGGGCAGTCGTTCCTCGACGGCATGCTGCCCAAGATCCGTCGCGCTCGTGAGCTGGTGCGCGACGGCGAGTACCGGGTCGCGGTCCAGGTCGACGGCGGCGTCGACGACGACACGATCGGTCGCTGTGCCGAGGCCGGCGCCGATGTCTTCGTGGCCGGCTCGTCGGTGTACGGCGCGGACGACCCGGAGCAGGCGGCCCGCCGACTCCGGGAACGCGCGGACCGGGCCGGGCGCGACGCCTGGTGGCAGGACCCGTCATGAGCTCGATCCTCGTCGTCGACGACGATCCCGAGATGGCGCACTTCATCGAGCTGGCGCTGCAGACGGAGGGCTTCGACGTCCAGGTTGCGCACGGCGGTGACGAGGCGCTCGGGTTGATCGACGCGACGCTGCCCGACCTCGCGATGCTCGACGTGATGATGCCCGGCATCGACGGGGTCGAGCTGGTTCGCCGGCTGCGCGCCGGCCAGGCCACCGCGAGCCTGCCGATCATCATGCTCACCGCGCAGAGCCTGCCGGCCGAGAAGGTCGCCGGTCTGACGGCCGGTGCCGACGACTACCTGGTGAAGCCGTTCGACACCCTTGAGCTGATCGCCAGGGTGCGCTCGACGCTGCGACGCAACGCCGACATGCGATCGGTCTCGCCCCTGACCGGCCTGCCCGGCAACCATCGCATCACCGAGGCGGTCGCGGCGCGGACCGCGTCAGGTGAGCGGTTCGCCGTTTGCCACCTCGACCTGGACAACTTCAAGGCCTTCAACGACCGCCACGGCTGGCTGCGCGGGGACGAGGTCATCGGCCTGCTCGCGAAGACACTGAAGCTGGCCGCCGCCGAGGCCGGGTCACCGCCACCCTTCGTGGGTCACGTCGGCGGTGACGACTTCGTGGCGCTGTGCACCCCCGAGCAGGTCGAGCCGATGTGCCGCCGCATCGTCGAGGTCTTCGACACCGACGTCCGTGACCTCTACGAGCCGGAAGAGGTCGAGGCGGGCTTCGTCACGATCCTGGACCGGCAGGGTCACGAGCGCCGCTACCCGCTCACCTCGGTCTCGATCGGCGTCGCGACCACCGAGCGGCGGCGGTACGACGACCCGCGTGAGGTGGTGGCCGTCGCGACCGAGATGAAGGCGGTCGCGAAGGGCCGGGAGGGCTCGGCCGTCGCGATCGACCGGCGTACCGATGGCACGCCGACCGGCAGCGCAGCCGCTCCCGCCGATCTGTGAACCGCGGCTTACCCGCCCGCGAGCAGTGGCGGTTCACGCATCGGTGATTGCCGACGTGCACAATGGAGTCAGAACGCCCACGCGCTCCGGGATCGGTGAAACCCCGAACCGGCGGTGACGAGGCCGCCCCACGTGGGGCACCTCGAAGTCCGCGACCCGACCGAGGCCATCGGCCGGTGGACCTGGTGAGAGTCCGGGACCGACGGTGAGAGTCCGGATGGTAGGAAGCGCGCGAGCGACGCCGGTCCGCTGACCGCTCGGGGAGCGGGCCTACGCCGTTCGCTCGACCCGCCACCATCCCGCCGCGAGGGTGCACCGCGACAGGAGGCGGCGATGGCCAGCCCGGCCGAGCAGTCGGCGATGCGCCGCGCGATCGCGCTCGCGACGGCCGCGCTGGGTACGACGAACCCCAACCCCGCGGTTGGCGCCGTCGTGCTCGACTCCGGCGACCGGCTGCTTGCTGAGGGCGCCACTGCTCCTGCAGGAGGTCCCCACGCGGAGGCGGCCGCGCTCGGTGACGCCGGCGGCGCTGCAGCGGGCGGGACCCTCGTCGTCACGCTCGAGCCATGCCGTCACGTCGGCCGCACGACCCCATGCACTGACGCGATCATCGCCGCCGGGATCCGACGGGTGGTGTACGCCGTCGGCGACCCCACCGCAACGGCCGGTGGCGGCGCCGAGGTGCTGCGCGCCGCCGGCATTGAGGTCGAGTCGGGAGCACTGGCGGTCGAGGCCCGCCGTGACCTGGAGCCCTGGCTGACCGCGACCGGCCGGCAACGGCCGTACGTCACCTGGAAGTACGCCGCGACCCTCGACGGTCGGACCGCCGCCGCGGACGGGACCAGCCGCTGGATCACGGGGGCGGAGGCCCGGCGCGATGTCCACCGGGAGCGTGCGATGGTCGACGCGGTCCTGGTCGGCATCGGCACGGTTCTCGCCGACGACACGCTCCTGACGGTGCGCGACTGGCCCACGCAGCGGCAGCCGCTTCGGGTGGTGGTCGACGGTGCCGCCCGCACGCCGCCGTCGTCGCGGATTCTGGACGCCAGCGCGCGGACGCTCATCGCGGTCGGAGAGGACGCCGAGGAGCGCCGGCTGGTGGCGCTCGTCGAGGCCGGCGCGGAGGTGGTGCGGCTGCCCCGCCGGGAGGGTCGGATCGACCTCGGCGCGCTGCTCGCCGCGCTCTATGAGCGCGACGTCCTGCTGCTGCTGGTCGAGGGCGGCATGACGCTCGCGGCCTCGTTCGTACGGGACCGACTGGTCGACCGGGTGGTCGGCTACCACGCGCCCATGCTGCTGGGAGCCGGCCCGCCCGTGCTGGGCGATGTCGGGATCGGAACGTTGGCCGCGGCGGCGCGGTTATGGGTGGAGTCGGTCACACCGGTGGGAGAGGACGTCCGGATCGTGGCCAAGCTGGAGCGTGGGGAGCACTGATGTTCACCGGCATCGTCGAAGAGCTCGGACGGGTCGACGCAGTCGAGCAGTCCGCGGACGCCGCACGGCTTCGCGTGGTGGGCGTGGCGCTCGACGACCTGCACCCCGGCGACTCGGTGTCCGTGAACGGCGTCTGCCTCACCGCCGCTGACCTGCACGCGGACGGGTTCACTGCCGACGTCATGCAGGAGACGCTGCGACGCTCGACGTTGGGTCGGCTGAGCGCCGGTGACCCGGTCAACCTGGAGCGGGCGGTCACCCCGACGACCCGGCTCGGCGGCCACATCGTGCAGGGCCACGTCGACGGCGTGGCCACCGTGGTCGCCCGTCGACCGGCCGCCCAGTGGGACGAGGTCGACATCGCACTGCCCGAGGGGTTGCCGGCGTACGTCGTCGAGAAGGGGTCGATCACTCTCGACGGCGTCAGCCTCACCGTTGTCGCGCTGGTCGGCGACGTCGTCACGGTCAGCCTGATCCCGGAGACGCTGCGGCGGACCACCCTCGGCCAGCGGGCGGTCGGCGACCAGGTCAACGTCGAGGTCGACATCTTGGCGAAGTACATCGAGAAGATGCTGACGGCGAGAGGACAGGGACAGCCATGAGCGACTTCTCCGACATCGAGCGGGCGATCGCCGATATCGCTGCCGGCAAGCCCGTGGTGGTGGTGGATGACGCCGACCGCGAGAACGAGGGCGACCTGATCTTCGCCGCGGAGATGGCAACGCCGGACCTCGTCGCCTTCATGGTGCGCTACACGTCGGGCTACATCTGCGTCCCGCTCACCGAAGCGGACTGCGACCGGCTCGACCTGCCACCGATGTACCACACCAACCAGGACCGCAGAGGTACGGCGTACACCGTCTCGGTCGACGCGAGGGAGGGCACCTCGACCGGGATCTCCGCCCATGACCGGGCGCTGACGATGCGGGCGCTCGCCGACCCGGACTCCACACGCGAGGACTTCACCCGGCCCGGCCACATGGTGCCGCTGCGGGCCCGCGCCGGTGGCGTGCTCCGGCGGGCCGGGCACACGGAGGCTGCGGTCGACCTGTGCACCTTGGCCGGGCTCCGCCCCGCCGGGGTGCTGTGCGAGATCGTCAGCGCTAAGGACGTTGAGGGGATGGCGCGGCTCGACGAGCTCGAGGTGTTCGCGGCCGAGAACGATCTGTCGCTGATCTCAATCGCCGACCTGATCGCCTATCGCCGCCAGACCGAGAGCCAGGTCGAACGCGTCGCGGAGGCGCGGATGCCCACCGCCCACGGCGACTTCCGCGCCATGGGCTACCGCAGCACGATCGACGGCATCGAGCACATCGCCCTGGTCCGCGGTGATATCGGCGACGGCGAAGACGTCCTCGTCCGGGTGCACTCCGAGTGTCTGACCGGCGATGTGTTCGGCAGTCAGCGCTGCGACTGCGGCCCCCAGCTCGAGGCCGGCCTGGCCGCGGTTGCCGCGGAGGGTCGCGGCGTGGTGCTGTACGTGCGTGGCCACGAGGGGCGGGGGATCGGGTTGATGCACAAGCTGCAGGCCTACCAGCTCCAAGACCAGGGCCAGGACACCGTTGACGCGAACGTCTCGCTCGGGCTGCCGGCCGACGCCCGTGACTACGGCACCGGCGCGCAGATCCTCGCCGATCTCGGCGTCCGCTCGATGCGGCTGCTCACCAACAACCCCGAGAAGCGGGCCGGCCTGGAGGGTTACGGGCTCTCGATCTCCGGCCGGGTGCCGGTCCCGGTGCGGATCACGGCCGACAACCTTCGGTACCTGACCACCAAGCGCGACCGGATGGGACACGACCTGCCCGGCCTGCCTGCGTCGCCGCTGGACGACGAGGAGACCGAGGCCAGCGCCGACGCACTTCCGAGTGCCGTCGGCGAGCGTGCGGTCCGCGGCGATCCGGCTGCGCTCCGCACCGCCCTGCGCTGGGCGCACGCCCTGTCGCCGTTCGCGCTGCCGGCTGATGCCGGCGAGGACGGCCAGGCTTCGGAGCCGGTCGCCACCGAGGTGGCGCCGTGAGCGGCTCGGGAGCGCCGGGGGAACGGCTGATGGACGCGCACGGGCTGCGGGTGGCCATCGTTGCCGCGCGTTGGCACGACCGGATCGCCTCGGGTCTGCTGGACGGGGCCGAGCGGGCGTTGAAGGAGCTCCACATCGAGGATCCTGCCGTCGTGCGCGTGCCGGGCGCCTTCGAGCTGCCGATCGCGGCGAAGGCACTCGCCCACCAGCGCTACGACGCGGTGGTCGCGCTCGGGGTGGTCATCCGGGGCGGTACGCCGCACTTCGACTACGTCTGCCGGTCCGCCACCGACGGCCTGACTCGGGTCGCTCTCGAGACCGGTACGCCGATAGGCTTCGGCCTGCTGACCTGCGACACCGAGGCACAGGCGCTGGACCGGGCCGGGCTCGCGGACTCCAGCGAGGACAAGGGACGGGAGGCCGTCATGGCCGCGGTCGAGACCGCGCTCGTGCTGCGGCGGATTCGCCGCGGCGAGTGCCATGAGGGGGCGGACGAGCGCTGACCGCGCCCGCTCCGCCGTACCTCCCGCTCGTTCCCGCCCGTTGCCCGTCGCTCGGCGCCGGGTGTCCCGAAAGGCAAAGCCGTGCTGTCTCTCGTCCTTCCCAAGGGCTCGCTGGAGCGCGCCACGCTGGACCTGTTCGAGGCTGCCGACCTCGGGGTGCGCCGCGGCTCCGACCGCGACTACCGCGCCTCGGTCTCCGACCCGCGGATCGACAGTGTCATGTTCCTGCGCCCGCAGGAGATCCCGCGCTATGTGGAGCAGGGTCTGTTCGACCTGGGGATCACCGGTCGCGACTGGATTGAGGAGACCAACAGCACGGTCACCTCGATCTGTGAGCTCGAGTACTCCAAGGCGACGGCCAGCCCGGTGCGCGTCATCCTCGCGGTGCCGCGGGACCACCCGGCGACCACCGCGGCCGAGCTCCCGGACGGGGTCCGGGTGTCGACCGAGTATCCCGAGCTGACCCGGCGGTTCTTCGAGACGGCCGGCGTCAACGCCCGCATCGTCCCGTCGTACGGCGCGACCGAGGCGAAGGTGCCGGACATCGTCGATGCCATCGTCGACGTGACCGAGACCGGCTCGTCGCTGCGCGCCCATGGGCTGCGGATCCTCGAGACCCTGCTGACGTCACGCACCGAGCTGATCGCGAACCCGGCGTCGTGCGTCGACCCGGAGAAGCAGGCCGCGATGCAGGACGTCGCGATGCTGCTGCAGGGCGCGATCCGAGCCCGTGGCACGGTCTATCTGATGCTCAACGTGGACGCGGCCGCGCTCGACGCGGTGCTGGGCGTGCTGCCGTCGATGAGCTCGCCGACGGTTACGTCACTGGCCGATGGTGGTCGTGCGATCGGCACCGTCGTCCCGAAGCAGGGCGTCAACACGCTGATCCCCGCGCTCAAGGCGGCCGGGGCACGGGACATCCTCGAGCTCCCGATCTCCAAGATCGTCGAGTGAGCCCCGGGGACGACATCGGGCTGGCCGACCCTCGGCTGGTGGCCGCGCTGGCCGCCGACGATGCCGCCGGGATCCGGATGGCTCTGCTCACGGCCCGGTTGCTCGTCCCCGTGGTCGCGACGGGCGACGACTCGAGCGCTGCCGAGATGGCGGTGCCGGGGCTGATCGGAGCGGACGGCCGGCGTGCCCTGCCGGTCTTCTCCGGCGTCGAGGCGCTGCAGGCCTGGCGGGCTGATGCCCGCCCGGTACCGATGCCCGGCAGCCAGGCCGTCGTCGCCGCCCACGACGAGGGGTACGACGCCGTCGTGCTCGACGTGGCGGGACCGGTCGTGCACGTCGTCGACACCGCCGACCTCGCGATCCTCGCGTCCGCCGCCCGCCGGCTGCTCGCGGGCGACGCGTCAGGCATCCACATCCTGCGCGACTGCTAGCCTGGTGGTACGACCGGTGGGTTTCCGGATCCACCAGCAAAGCGGAGTCTCGACTCCCACCCGCGTGACTGAGAGGTTGCCGGGTCGTCGGTCGTCACACCGGCGGCGGTAGCCGTCGGCTTTGGCGAACGCCGTCGTCGAGGCCTCGTGCGCATGTCGTGCGGGGCCTTCACCATGTCGGCACCGCGCGCCGGACGGCGCAGTTACGACGAACACCGTGGAGGTCCCATCAGCGTCGAACCCCGTATCAACGACCGGATCCGCGTCCCCGAGGTGCGGCTGGTCGGTCCAAATGGTGAGCAGGTCGGCATCGTGGCCATCGGCGACGCGCTGCGGCTGGCCCAGGAAGCCGATCTCGATCTCGTCGAGGTGGCAGCCGAAGCCCGGCCCCCGGTCTGCAAGCTCATGGACTACGGCAAGTGGAAGTACGAGAACGCCCAGAAGGCGCGCGAGGCGCGACGTAACCAGTCGCACACCGTCATCAAGGAGATGAAGCTCCGACCGAAGATCGACCCGCACGACTACGAGACCAAGAAGGGTCACGTCGTACGGTTCCTCAAGGCCGGAGACAAGGTCAAGATCACGATCATGTTCCGCGGACGCGAGCAGTCCCGGCCCGAGCTCGGGTTCCGGCTGCTGCAGCGGCTGGCCCAGGACGTCGAGGAGCTCGGCGTCGTCGAGGCCGCGCCGAAGCAGGACGGCCGCAACATGATCATGGTGATGGCCCCGCATCGCAAACAGCAGCAGCAGTCGGCACCGGAACGCGCACCGCGCGACACCGTGGCGGCCGCCGAACCACCCGCCCAGGCTTCGGCCTGAGCGACTGACCCGACGACCGAGGAGATCCGCAGCGATGCCGAAGATGAAGACCCACAGTGGCGCGAAGAAGCGCTTCTCGTTGACCGGGACCGGGAAGCTGCGCGCTCGCCGCGCCAGCCGATACCACCTGGCAGAGCACAAGTCGTCGACCCGGATGCGCCGGCTCGCCGACGAGAAGGTGCTCTCACCCGCCGACACGAAGAAGGCGCAGCGCCTGCTCGGCCGCCGCTAGTCCCTCAACGCTTTCCCCTTTCGCCCGGCATCCGTCGCCGGGCCGTAACCAGCAAGGAGTGTTCCCGTGGCACGGGTCAAGCGGGCGGTCAACGCCCACAAGAAGCGCCGCGTCGTCCTCGAGCGGGCCAGCGGTTATCGCGGCCAGCGTTCGAGGCTGTATCGCAAGGCCAAGGAGCAGATGCTCCACTCGATGAACTACGCCTACCGCGACCGCCGGGCGCGCAAGGGTGAGTTCCGCAAGCTGTGGATCCAGCGGATCAACGCGGCAGCGCGGGCGAACAACATGACCTACAACCGGTTCATCCAGGGTCTGAAGGCGGCGCAGATCGAGGTCGACCGTAAGCACCTGGCCGAGCTCGCCGTCAACGACGAGGCAGCGTTCGCGGCCCTGGTCGAGCTGGCCCGGGCGGCGCTTCCCGCGCAGCCGGCCCAGGAGACCGCCGCCTGACGACAGAGGTCATCAGCTCGCCGCAGAACAGCCACGTCGCGGCCGCCCGTTCCCTGCTCACCCGCCGGGGACGAGTGGCCGCGTCGTTGTTTCTGGTCGAGGGCCCGCACGCAGTCGGCGAGGTGCTGGCCGGCGGTCATCCGGTTCGGGAGCTGTTCGTGACCGACGCCGCGGCCGACCGCGACGTCGCATTGATGCGCGTGGCGGCGGAGCGTGGCATCGCCCTGCGGGTCCTCACCGAGCGCGTGATGGCCCGGCTGGGCGACACCGTCACGCCGCAGGGTGTCGTCGCGGTCGTCGAGCTGCCGAGTGGCGACCTCGAAGGGGTGCTCGCCGGCTCGCCGCGGCTGCTCGCCCTGCTCGACGCGGTCGCCGATCCCGGGAACGTCGGCACCGTCATCCGTACCGCGGACGCGTTGGGGGCCGACGGCGTCGTGCTCACGGTGGGCTCGGTGGACGTGTACGCCGGCAAGGTGGTGCGCTCGGCTGCTGGCAGTCTGCTGCACCTCCCCGTCGTCCCCGGCGTCGCGCCGACCGAAGCGTTCGATCGGATCCAGGCGGCGGGACTCACCGTCATGGCGACGGCTGCGGACGGTGAGGACAGCCTCGACGACCTCATCGGCACCGACCTGCTGAACCGCCCCACCGCGTGGCTGTTCGGCAACGAGGCCCACGGAGTCCGGCCCGAGCTGCTCGCGGCCGCCGATCGCCGGGTCAGGGTGCCACTGTGGGGTCGCGCGGAGAGCCTCAACCTGGCTGCGACCGCCGCGATCTGCTTGCACTCGTCCGCGCGGGCGCAGCATCGCGACATCGCCCACAATCCGGCTCTATAGGGTGATCAGCATCCGGCCAGGAAGGGGGGACGTCGTGCTGGAGGGCTCACCAGAGCCGGCGGGGTACGACGACCTGCCGGACGGCGTCCTGGTGGTGAGTGCCGCCCGACTGGTGGTCTCGGCAAATCCGGCGGCCCGACGCATCCTCGGCCCGGCGGCCGGCGACCTGACCGGCCGGCCCCTTGCGGACGTGCTGCCGCTGGTCGACCCGCAGGGTCGTGACTGGTGGGCCTGCACGGACCCGTTCGGTGGGCTGCGCAGCCGGGTCCGCCAGCCGGAGCGCCTGCTCACCCTCAGCCGTCCCGGAGAGCCCGATCGTTTCCTGCTGGTCACGGCGTCCTACGTCCGCCGGCCCGACCGTTCGCTCGACCGCCTGGTCGTATGCCTGCGCGACACCTCTGCGCGCAGCCGGCAGGAGCGCAGCGGCGCCGAGCTGGTCTCCGTCGTGGCTCACGAGCTGCGGTCACCGTTGACCAGCGTCAAGGGTTTCACCCACACCCTGCTCACCAAGTGGGAACGGTTCACCGACGAGCAGCGGCTGCACATGCTCGCCACCGTCAACAGCGATGCCGACCGCGTCACCCGGCTCATCACCGAACTGCTCGACGTGTCGCGGATCGAGACCGGTCGGCTCGAGCTGCACAAGCAGGTGGTCGACGTCGGGACCATCGTCCGACGCGATGTCGCGGCCCGGGTCGCGGCGGGGGAGCCGGCCGACCGGTTCGTCGTCCACATCGACGACGGCATCGGTGAGGTCTGGGGGGATCCCGACAAGCTGGCGCAGGTCGTCGGCAACCTGGTCGAGAACGCGCTGCGTCACGGGGACGGGACCGTCACGGTCACCGTCGTACCGGACGGCAAGGGACTGCGCCTGGACGTCACCGACCAGGGTGAGGGCATCACCGCCGAAGCGCTGCCGCGCATCTTCACGAAGTTCTGGCGGGGGAGCCGCCGCGGCGGCACCGGCCTCGGGCTCTACATCGCCAAGGGCATCGTCGACGCGCACGACGGGACGATCGATGCGGGCGCGGCCGCGACCGGCGGCGCGAGGGTCGGCTTTTCGCTGCCCGACGGGACTCCCAGCTTCGCTCGCTGAGGGTCCGGTCGGGCGGGAGCCCAGCTCGTGACCCCTGCCACTTAGACTCTGCCGTTGCGACGGCTGCTCCGAAAGGCCGCTCCCGTGTCCGGACCGAATGACCGCTACGACCCCAAGGAAGTGTCCGCGCTGTCCGCCGACGAGCTCGACGCCGCCGTCTCCGAGGCGCGGGCCGCCTTCCTGGCCGCCGGTGACCTGGCGGCCCTCGCCGCCGCGCATGTCGCGCACCTGGGCAATCACGCCCCGGTCGCGTTGGCGCGGCGCGAGCTCGGCGCGCTGCCCCCGCAGGCGCGGGCCGACGCCGGCCGCCGGGTGAACGACGCGCGGACCGCGATCCAGGCGTCGTACGACGAGCGGCTGGCCCAGCTGGAGACCGAACGCGACGAGCGGGTGCTCGTCGAGGAGACGGTGGACGTCACGCTGCCGACCGACGGGCAGCCGACGGGTGGCCGCCACCCGCTCACGTTGATCCAGGAGCGCATGGCCGACGTCTTCGTCGGGATGGGCTGGGAGGTGGCGGAGGGGCCCGAGGTCGAGGCCGAGTGGCTGAACTTCGACGCCCTGAACATCCCGCCATGGCATCCCGCCCGGGAGACCCAGGACACGCTGTGGGTCGATCCGCCCAGCGGCGGTGTCGTGCTGCGCACCCACACCTCACCGGTCCAGGTCCGGGCGTTGCTGGAGCGCGGCGCACCGTGCTACGTCGTCGCCCCCGGCCGGGTCTACCGGCAGGAGGCCTTGGACGCGACACATACCCCGGTGTTCCATCAGCTCGAAGGCCTCGCGGTCGACGAGGGGCTGTCGATGGCGGACCTGCGCGGCACGCTCGAGATGCTGGCGGCAGCGGTCTTCGGTCCCGGGACAACGACCCGGTTGCGCCCCGACCACTACCCGTTCACCGAACCGTCGGCTGACGTCGACGTACGGTGCTGGGTCTGCCTCGGTGCATCGGCGCTTCCCGGCGGGGAGCCGTGTCGGACCTGCCGCTCCGAAGGCTGGATCGAGTGGGGCGGTTCCGGCATGGTCCACCCCGTCGTTCTCGCGTCGGCCGGCGTCGACCCGGAGCGCTACAGCGGGTTCGCGTTCGGGATGGGGCTGGAGCGCACGCTCATGGTCCGGCACGGGCTCAGCGACATCCGCGACCTCGTCGAAGGCGACGCCCGGGTCACGCTCTCGCTCGGTCGGGAGGGCTGAGTCGTGCGGGTTCCTCTGTCCTGGCTGCGCGACTACGTCGACATCGGCGACCGCGAACCGCGCGAGATCGCGGACCGGCTCACGGCGGCCGGCCTGCAGGTCGAGCGTGTCGAGTTCCTCGGCCGCGACATCGAGGGCGTCGTCATCGCCCGGGTGCTCGAGATCGAGGAGCTGACCGGCTACAAGAAGCCGATCCGGTGGGTGCGGCTCGACGACGGCACCTCGGAGCGTCACGTCGTCTGCGGGGCGTCGAACTTCGAGGTCGGCGACATCGTGGCCTACGCCCGGCCGCCGGCGACGTTGCCCGGCGGTTTCCGGATCGAGGCGCGTAAGACCTACGACCACGTCTCGGACGGCATGATCTGCTCCGGCGCCGAGCTCGGCATCTCCGACGAGCGCGACGGGATCCTGCGGCTGGCCGCTGACCTCGCCCTGGGCGACGACGCGGTGGACGCGCTCGGGCTTCGCGACGACGTGCTCGACATCTCGATCAACCCCGATCGCGGCTATGCGCTGTCGGTCCGCGGGGTGGCGCGCGAGGTAGCGACCAGCTACGGGATCCCGTTCCGAGACCCAGCCGACGTCGAGATCCCCGCGCCTGGCACCACGGCGTACCAGGTGTCGATCGACGACCCGGCGGGCTGCGACCGCTACCTGCTGCGGGTGCTGCAGGGGATCGACCCGACGGCTCCCAGCCCGCGCTGGCTGCAGCGACGACTCACCCTCGCCGGGATGCGCCCGATCTCGCTGATCGTGGACGTCGCGAACCACGTCATGCTCGACGTCGGCCAGCCGCTGCACACCTTCGACGCGGCCCGGGTGACCGGGCCGATCGTCGTACGACGAGCCCGCGATGGCGAGCGGATCGTGACCCTCGACGGGGTCGACCGGGCCCTCGACACAACTGACCTCGTCATCGCGGACGACTCCGGCCCGATCGCGCTGGCCGGGGTGATGGGCGGTGCCTCGACAGAGGTCACGGAGAGCACGAGCGACGTGCTGCTCGAGGCCGCGCACTTCGAAGCCGTCCTCGGTGTCGGCCGCCGCCCGTCGCCACCGGCTCGGATCTGAGGCCTCGCGTCGCTTCGAGCGGGGCGTGGACGACGCGCTCGCGCCGGCCGGGGCGGAGCTCGCCGTGCGGCTGCTGCAGCAACTGGCCGGTGCCGCGGCGGAGGCTCCCGCGGTCGACGTCGACGTGCGCACCCCCCGGCCCTCGATCACCCTCGCCGCTGACCTGCCGGGGCGGCTGGCGGGAGTGACCTACTCCCGCGAGACGGTCGAGCGGCGGCTTCGTGAAGTGGGCTGCGAGATCACCGAGGCCGGCGAGGCCACGCTCGCGGTGACGCCACCGTCGTGGCGGCCGGACCTTCGGATCCCGGCCGACCTGGTCGAGGAAGTGGTGCGCCTCGAGGGGTACGCCGCGCTGCCGGCGACCGTCCCCACCGCGCCGGCCGGTCGTGGGCTGACCCGCACCCAGCGGCTGCGGCGCCAGGTCGGTCGGACCCTCGCGGCGGCGGGGTACGTCGAGGTGCTGAGCTCGCCGTTCGTCGACGCCGGGTCCGCGCAACGGCTCCTGCTGGACGCCGACGACCCTCGGGTTCCCTCGGTCCGGGTGGCGAACCCCGTGGCGGACACCGAGCCGTACCTTCGCGCCACGCTGCTGCCTGGTTTGTTCACGACCCTGGCTCGCAACGTGGGGCGCGGCCTCACCGACATTGCGCTGTTCGAGACGGGGCCGGTCTTCCGGCGCCGGGACTCGCCACCGCCGCCTCGTCTCCCGGCGGGGATCCGTCCGTCCGACAGCGATCTCGCCGCGCTCGATGCCTCGCTGCCGGACCAGCCGCAGCGAGTGGCGGTGGCTCTGACCGGGATGCGGCAGCGACCCGGATGGTGGGGACCGGGCCGGACTGCGGCGTGGTCGGACGCGGTCGAGGCTGGCCGGTTGCTAGCTCAGCACCCTGGGCGTCGACGTGAGCGTCAGCGCCGATCGGCATCCGCCGTTCCACCCCGGGCGGTGCGCCGCCCTCCACGTCGGCGACACGCTGCTCGGCCATGCCGGCGAGCTGCACCCGCGGGCGATCGCAGCGCTCGAGCTACCCGCAGGCACCAGCGCGATGGAGCTGTCGCTCGACGTCCTGCTCGCCGCGGCACCGGACCTCGCTACGGCGGTGCCGGTATCGGCGTACCCCGCCGGTTCGGTCGACGTCGCTCTCGTCCTCCCGCTCGCCGTCCCGGCCGCGGCCGTCGAGTCGGCCCTGCGCCGAGGCGGCGGTGAGCTGCTCGAGAGCGTCCGGCTCTTCGACGTCTACACCGGCAGCCAGGTGCCATCGGGGCATCGGTCGCTGGCGTTCACGCTCCGGCTGCGCGCCCTTGACCGCACGTTGACGAGCGAGGAGATGCTCGCCATCCGCGATGCGGCGGTCGCGGTGGCCACGGCGGAGCTGGGCGCGGTGTTGCGCTGACCGGCACTAGCGGATAACCAATCGGCTGACATGCATTGTCATGCAGTAGTCTGAGCGCGTGGGACTGATCGCCGGCATCGTCGGAGCCAGCGGGTACGCCGGCGGTGAGCTGGTCCGGCTGGTGGACGCGCACCCGGAGCTCGAGCTGGGTCCGCTGGTCGCCGGGACGAAGGCCGGGCGCCGCTTGGGTGACGTGCATCCGAACCTGGTCAGCCACGCCGACCGAGTGCTGATTGATCTCGCTGCGCCCGAGATCTCCGACTGCGACCTGCTGTTCCTGGCGTTGCCGCACGGCGCGTCCGCCGCTGCGGTGTCCGGCCTCGACGGGGATCCCGTCATCGTCGACCTCGGGGCCGACTATCAGGCTGGTCGATCCGGTGGCGTGGGACCGCTGGTACACCGGCCCGCATGCCGGTTGGTGGCCCTACGGTCTTCCGGAGCTGCCGGGCGCCCGCGACGCCATCCATTCGGCCCGGCGGGTCGCCAACCCCGGTTGCTACGCGACGGCGATCGCGCTCGCGCTGGCGCCGCTGCTGGCGGCGTCGGTGGTCGAGGCCTCTGACATCGTCGTGGTCGCCGCGAGCGGGACCAGTGGCGCCGGCCGGGCAGCGAACGAGCGGCTGCTGGCCGCCGAGGTGATGGGTGACCTCACGCCGTACAAGGTGGGCGGCAGCCATCAGCATCTCGGCGAGCTGCGGCAGTCGCTGTCGGCGGTTGCGGGCGACGACGTCTCGATGTCGTTCACCCCGATCCTCGCCCCGATGCCCCGCGGCATCCTCGCCACCTGCACCGCACTGGTGCGGCCCGGGCGTGACGGCCGATGCGCTGCGGGCGGCCTTCCAGCGGTACGACGAGGAGCCGTTCGTGACGCTGCTGTCTGGGGCCAGTGGCCGCACACCGCAGCCACGTCGGGATCGAACAGCGCCCAGCTGCAGGTCACCCTCGACGAGGACGCCGGCCGCGCCGTCGTCGTCGCTGCGATCGACAACCTCGGCAAGGGCGCCGCCGGACAGGCAGTGCAGAACGCGAACCTGATGCTCGGGCTGCCGGAGACGACCGGGCTCGCCGTGAACGGTGATCGCGCCATGACCATGAGAGCGCAGCTCGATGACCGCGCTGCGCCAGCCGGCTTCCGGGCGGCGGGAGTCGAGGCCGGGCTGAAGTCGGCCGGTCGTGACGTCGCACTCGTCGTCAACGACGGCCCGACGTACGCCGCGGCCGGTGTGTTCACCACGAACCGGATCAAGGCAGCGCCGGTGCTGTGGTCGGAGCAGGTCCTTCGCTCGGGCGGTGCTCTGCGCGCCGTGGTTCTCAACTCGGGCGGCGCGAACGCCTGCACCGGTCCCGCAGGGGTTCCAGGACACGCATGCCACCGCCGAGCAGGTCGCTGGGCTGCTGGACTGTGGCGCGGGTGACGTCGCGGTCTGCTCCACCGGTCTGATCGGGGAGCGGCTGCCGATGGATCGGCTCGCGGCCGGAGTCGACGGCCGCACTGGGACTCGCTGTCGGTCACCGGCGGCGACGACGCGGCCGATGCGATCCGTACGACGGACACCGTGCCCAAGAGCGCGGTCGCGATCCGATCGCGGCGTCACCGTCGGCGGGATGGCCAAGGGCGCGGGGATGCTCGCGCCGGAGCTCGCCACGATGCTCTCCGTCATCACGACCGACGCGGTCGCCGACGCCGCAACGCTCGACCGGGTGCTTCGCCGCGCCGCCGACGGTGAGCTTCGACCGGGTCGACAGCGACGGCTGCATGTCCACCAACGACACCGTGCTGCTGCTCGCCAGCGGCGCGTCGGGTGTCGCGCTCGACGAGGCCTCGCTCACCGGGCTCGTCACCCGGAGTCTGCGACGACCTGGCGCGGCAGCTCATCGCCGACGCCGAGGGCGCCAGCAAGGACGTCCTGATCGAGGTCGTGGGCGCCGCCGACACCGCCGACGCGATGGAGGTCGCCCGCGCCGTCGCGCGCAGCAACCTGCTCAAGTGCGCCCTGCACGGCGAGGACCCGAACTGGGGCCGGGTGCTCTCGGCACTCGGCACGACCCGGGCCAGCGTTCGAGCCAGACGCGGTCGACGTCGGCTTCGGCGGGGTCTGGGTGTGCCGCGCCGGCAGCATCGGGGACGACCGGGCCAAGGTGGATCTCAGCGGTCGCGAGATCATCATCACGATCGACCTCCACGCCGGCGACGCCACCGGTTTCGTCCGGACCAACGACCTCACCGCGGCTTACGTCCACGAGAACTCGGCGTACTCGACATGACCGCCATGACTCCGCTGGACAAGGCCGCCGCATTCGTCGAGGCGCTGCCGTGGCTCGAACGGTTCCACGGCCGCACCATCGTCGTGAAGTACGGCGGCAACGCGATGACGGACGACACGTTGCGGGACGCGTTCGCCGAAGACGTCGTGTTCCTGCGGTACGCCGGAATCCAGGTCGTCGTCGTCCACGGCGGCGGCCCGCAGATCGACGTGCAGCTGGAGCGGCTGGGTATCGAGCGGAGCTTCGCCGGCGGCCTGCGGGTGACCACGCCGGAGACCATGGACGTGGTCCGGATGGTGCTGGTCGGCCAGGTGCAGCGCGACATCGTCGGTCTGGTCAACGCGCACGGTCCGTTCGCCGTCGGCCTGTCCGGTGAGGACGGCCGGCTGATGACCGCGACCCGGCGGCCGGGTGTCGTCGACGGCGAGGAGATCGACATCGGGCTGGTCGGCGACGTCGTCCACGTCGACGCAGGTGTGCTGTGCGGCTTGCTCGCCGACGGTCGCGTTCCGGTGGTCGCGAGCGTCTGCCGGGGTGAGGACGGAGGTGTCTACAACGTCAATGCCGACACCGCGGCAGCCGCGGTCGCGGTCGCCGATCGAGGCCGAGAAGCTGGTGGTGCTCACCGACGTCGAGGGCCTCTACCGCGACTGGCCGGCGAGCGACGACGTCATCAGCCGGCTCGACGACATCGAGCTCGAGTCGCTGCTCCCCGACTCTCGCCGAAGGGATGATTCCGAAGATGGAGGCCTGCCTGCGTGCGGTCCGCGGCGGCGTCCCTGCGGCGCACGTGCTTGACGGTCGGGTGCCGCACGCGTTGCTGCTCGAGCTGCTCACCGACACCGGTGTCGGCACCATGGTGGTGCCGGCATGAGCGCGACCACCGACCTGCAGCGGCGCTGGGACGCCGTGATGATGCCCAACTACGGGACGCCGCCGGTCGCGCTCGTGAGTGGTCGAGGCTGTCGGGTCACCGATGCCGACGGTCGTGAGTACCTCGACCTGGTCGCCGGCATCGCGGTCTCCTCGCTCGGACACGACCACCCCGCGATCGTGGCGGCCGTGTCCGACCAGGTACGCCGGATCGCGCATACCTCGAACCTGGTGGTCAACCCGGTCGCGGTCGTCGCTCGCCGAGCGTTTGGTCGGCATCTGCGGACTTCCCGACGCCCGGGTCTTCCTGTGCAACGACGGCGCGACCGCCAACGAGGCGGCGATCAAGGTCGCGCTTCGGGCCCGACCCGGCCGGCGGCGGTTCGTCGCGGCCGAGCGGTCCTTTCACGGTCGCACGCTCGGTGCCCTCGCCCTCACCGGCAAGGCAGCGGCACGAGAGCCGTTCGCTCCGTTCGGGATCGAAGTCGACTTCGTGCCGTACGACGACGTAGACGCGCTGAGCGCGGCCGTCGACGAGCGCACGGCCGCCGTCTTCCTGGAGCCGGTGCTCGGCGAAGCCGGCGTCGTGCCGCCAGCGGCCGGCTACCTCGTCGCCGCGCGGCGAGCATGCGACGCCGCCGGTGCGTTGCTCGTCGTGGACGAGGTGCAGGGCGGCGTCGGCCGTACCGGTCGGTGGCTCGCCCACCAGCGCGAGCAGATCGTCCCGGACGTCGTCACCTTGGCGAAGGGTCTCGGTGGTGGATTGCCGATCGGCGCCTGCATTGCAGGCGGCGCTGCCGCAACCGCGCTGACCGCCGGTGACCACGGCTCGACATTCGGCGGCAACCCGGTCAGCTGCGCGGCCGCGCTCGCCGTCCTCGACACCATCGACGCGGAGGGCCTGCTCGACCAGGTCGCTCGACTCGGTGATCGCTGGCGCCGTGAGCTGGCCAATGCTGACGCGCCGTCGCTGACCGGTGTTCGCGGCAGCGGACTCTGGCTGGCGCTGCTCCTCAACGGTGACATCGCTCCCGCCGTACAGACCGCGGCGCGTGAACGCGGGTTCCTGGTCAACGCGATCGGTGCCGACGTCGTCCGGCTGGTGCCGCCACTCGTGCTCACCGACGCCGAGGCCGACAGCTTCACGGCCGCGCTGCCCGACATCCTCGACGACGCAACGGCGGCCACTAGGTTGGCCTCGTGAGCGGGGCCACGACCCAGCCGGCTCCGGCCAGGAGGTGCTCGATGACCGCACCGCACGTCCTCGTCGTAGAGGACGACCCCAGTGTTCGCGGCCTGCTCGAGACGTTGCTCGTCGCGGAGGGTTACGACGTCGCCATCGCCTCTGATGGATTGTCCGGCCTGGTCAAGGCGAGCAGCCGCCGGCCCGCCCTGATCCTGCTCGACCTGATGATGCCCGACCTCGGCGGCATCCGGGTGCTCGAGGAGCTGCGCGGCGATCCCAGCCTCAGGGACATCCCGGTCGTCGTCGTCACCGGCAAGGTCGATGCCATCCCACGGCTGCAGGAAGTGCTCGGGGTGGACGCGGTCTTCGCGAAGCCATTCGGGGTCGCGGACCTGCTGTGGCGGGTCGCTCAGATCACCGGCGGCCCGGTGGGCGATGCTCCCGGTCCAACCAACAAGGAGGGGTGAGGATGCTGCGGCATTTCCTGGCCGACGACGACCTGTCCGCAACCGAGCAGCAGTCGATACTCGACGAGGCGGACCGGATGAAGAAGGACCGGTTCGCGGCGCGCCCGCTGGCTGGCCCACGCTCCGTCGCCGTCGTCTTCGAGAAGCCATCGACCCGGACCCGGCTGTCCTTCGAGATCGGGATCGCCGAGCTGGGCGGTCATCCGATCGTCCTGGATGCCCGGTCCACGCAGCTTGGCCGAGGCGAGACCATCGAGGACACCGCCCGCGTGATGTCGCGCTACGTCGACGCGATCGTCATCCGCACGTTCGGCCAGGACCGGATCACGGCACTTGCCGCCGCATCGTCGGTCCCGGTCGTCAACGCCCTCACCGACTACGCCCACCCCTGCCAGGTTCTCGCCGACCTGCAGACGATCCGTGAGCACAAGGGCACGCTGCCGGGCCTCACCCTCACCTACCTGGGGGACGGCAACAACATGGCGCACTCGCTGCTGCTCGGCGGCGCCATCGCGGGGTTGCACGTCCGAGTGGCGTCGCCCGACGGCTTCCAGCCGCTGCCCCAGGTGGTTCGACGTGCCGAAGAACTGGCGGCAGCCCACGGCGGCAGTGTCTTGGTCACTGACAACCCGCTCGCAGCAGCAACCGGCGCTGACGTCCTCTACACCGACGTGTGGGCCTCGATGGGTCAGGAGGCCGAAGCATCGGAACGGATCGCGCCGCTGCACCCGTACGCGCTCGACGAGGCGAAACTGGCGGTGGCGGCCAAGGACGCCGTGGTCATGCACTGCCTGCCCGCCCATCGCGGTGAGGAGATCGCCGCGGCTGTGATCGACGGGCCGGCGAGCATCGTGTGGGACCAGGCGGAGAACCGGTTGCACGCGCAGAAGGCGCTGCTCGCCTTTCTGCTGGAACCGGTGTGACATGGCCGGTGTAGTGCGCAACCGGCCCGCCGCGGCGCCGCCGACGAAGGCGGCCCGGCAGGCCCGGATCGCGGCCGTCCTCGCTACCGCGTCGGTCCGCTCGCAGACCGAGCTGGGCCGGCTGCTGGCCGCCGAGGGGGTCGAGGTCGCGCAGGCGACGCTGTCTCGCGACCTCGAGGAGATCGGCGCGGTGAAGGTACGGCGACCCGGCAATGGCACCGTCTACGCGCTTAACGCCGACGAGGCTCCCGGCCCGGTCCTTCGCGCCCTCACCGACGCGAACGAGGGGAAGGTGTCCCGGTTGGCGGCCGAACTGCTGATCTCGGCCGAGGCCAGCGCCAACCTCGTCGTCCTGCACACCCCGCCCGGCGCCGCCGCGCTGCTGGCCTCCGCGGTCGACCGCGCCGGCCTCGACGACGTTCTCGGCACCGTCGCCGGGGACGACACCGTGCTGCTCATCGCACGCGACCCACACGGTGGCGCCCGGCTCGCCACCCGACTGCGCGCCATGGCCGGCACCCGACCGGCCCCGTAGCCCCCGTTCACCTCCCTCCCACGACTCATCCGACAGGAGCTCCACCTCATGACTGACCGCGTCGTCCTCGCCTTCTCAGGCGGCCTCGACACCTCCGTGGCCATCGGCTGGATCGCCGCCGAGACCGGCGCCGAGGTGATCGCCGTCGCGGCTGACGTAGGCCAGGGCGGTGAGGACCTCGACGTCATCCGGCAGCGGGCCCTCGACTGCGGCGCCGTCGAGGCCGTCGTCGTCGACGCCCGCACCGAGTACGCCGAGCAGTACTGCCTGCCGGCGCTCAAGGCGAACGCCCTGTACATGAACCGCTACCCGTTGCTGTCCGCACTGTCCCGACCGGTGATCGTCAAGCATCTGGTCGAGGCGGCCCGCTACCACGGCGCCTCGACGGTCGCCCATGGCTGCACCGGCAAGGGCAACGACCAGGTCCGGTTCGAGGTCGGCGTCGGGGCGCTGGCTCCCGATCTGTCCGTCATGGCGCCGGTGCGTGACTCCGGCATGACCCGCGACAAGGCGATCGCGTTCGCGACCGAGCAGAACCTCCCGATCGACGTGACCAAGTCCTCGCCGTACTCGATCGACCAGAACCTGTGGGGTCGCGCGGTCGAGACCGGCTTCCTCGAAGACGTCTGGAACGCACCGATCGAGGACGTGTACGCCTACACCCAGGACCCCGCGGTGCCGCGCGATCCCGACGAGGTCGTCATCGGCTTCACCTCGGGCGTGCCCACGTCGATCGACGGGCGTCCGGTCACCATGCTCGAGGCGGTCACCGAGCTCAACGCCCGGGCCGGCGCCCAGGGGGTCGGCCGGCTCGACGTCGTCGAGGACCGGCTGGTGGGTATCAAGAGCCGCGAGGTCTACGAGTGTCCCGGGCCGATCGCGTTGATCGAGGCGCACCAACACCTCGAGGACCTCACTGTCGAGAAGGACGCCGCGCGGTTCAAGCGGTCGGTCGAGCAGCGCTGGGCCGAGCTCGTCTATGACGGTTTGTGGTCCTCGCCACTCAAGCGGGCGCTCGACGCCTTCGTCGACGAGGTCTCGGCGCCCGTCAGCGGTGAGATCCGGATGACGCTGCACGGTGGTCGGGCGACGGTGACCGGACGGCGCAGCGGCGCCTCGCTCTACGACTACAACCTCGCGACGTACGACGAGGGCGACACCTTCGACCAGCGGCTGTCCAAGGGCTTCGTCGAGCTGTGGGGGATGCCCACCCGGATCGCGGCGAAGCGCGACCAGAATCTTGCCTCGGCGGCGGACACCGCCTCGGTGAGCCGGTGACCGGCGCGCCCCCGCCGACTCGGCTCTGGGGCGGCCGGTTCGCCGGCGGCCCGGCGGACGCGCTCGCGCGGCTGTCAATGAGCGTGCACTTCGACTGGCGACTGGCGCCGTACGATCTGCTGTCGTCACGGGCGCATGCCCGCGTGCTGTTCCGCGCGGGGTTGCTCGATGAAACCGAGCTGGAGCGGATCCTCGGCGCCCTCGACGACCTCGATCGTGACGCGCGTAGCGGGGCGTTCCGGCCCGCGCCCGAGGACGAGGACGTCCACACCGCTCTGGAGCGCGGCCTGCTGGAGCGGGTCGGGGTGCTGGGTGGCAAGCTGCGCGCCGGACGCAGCCGCAACGACCAGGTCGCCACCGACCTGCGGCTGTACCTGCGGGACCACGCGCGTCAGGTCGCCGGCCGACTCGCCGAGCTCGAGACCGCATTGCTGAGCCGGGCCGAGAGCACCCTCGACGTCGCCGCGCCCGGGATGACGCATCTCCAGCACGCCCAGCCGATCGTGTTCGCCCACCAGCTGCTGGCGCACGTGCAGGCCTTCGCCCGCGATGTCTCGAGGTTGCAGGACTGGGACCGCCGCAGCTCGGTGAGCCCGCTCGGTGCCGGGGCACTGGCCGGCTCGTCGCTGCCGCTCGACCCCGCTGCCGTCGCCGCCGAGCTCGGGTTCGACCGCGCCGCCGCGAACTCCCTCGATGCGGTCAGCGACCGCGACTTCGCGGCCGAGTTCCTCTTCATCGCAGCGTTGGTCGGGGTACACCTGTCGCGGCTCGGCGAGGAGGTCGTCCTGTGGGCGACGCGGGAGTTCCGGTGGGTGGAGATCGACGACGCGTACAGCACCGGATCGTCGATCATGCCGCAGAAGAAGAACCCCGACGTCGCCGAGCTGGCCCGCGGCAAGGCCGGTCGCCTGGTCGGAGACCTGATGGCGCTGCTGACTGTCCTCAAGGGGCTGCCGCTGGCCTACGACCGCGACCTGCAGGAGGACAAGGAACCGGTCTTCGACGCGGTCGACACGTTGCTGCTCGTGCTCCCCGCGGTGTCAGGGATGATTGCGACGATGCGGATCGACGTGGACCGGCTGGCCGCCACCGCGGCCGACGGGTTCGCCCTGGCGACCGATGTCGCTGAGCACCTGGTCCGGCGCGGAGTGCCGTTCCGGGAGGCGCACGAGGCGGTCGGGCATCTGGTGGTCTGGTGCGGCGTCCATGGCTGCGACCTGGCCGAGGTCTCCGACGCCGATCTGCTCACCGTCAGCCCGCTGCTCACCCCGGACGTCCGGGAGGTGCTGTCGGTGTCCGGCGCCCTCGCGTCCCGGTCCGCACCCGGTGGGACCGCGCCGGAGCGGGTCGCCGAGCAGTACGCCGAGCTGCAGGAGCAGGTCAGCCGGCATGTCGAGTGGGCTGCCGGCGGGTGACGCCGCTGCCGCGCGAGTTCTACGACCGGCCGGTCCTCGCCGTCGCTCGCGACCTGCTCGGCGCCGTGGTGTCGCATGCCGGGGTGGACGTGCGGCTCAGTGAGGTCGAGGCGTACGACGGCGAATCGGATCCCGCGTCGCATGCCTACCGCGGCCTGCGACCACGCAACGCCGTCATGTACGGCCCACCGGGGCACGCCTACGTGTACTTCACCTACGGCATGCACTTCTGCATGAACCTGGTCTGCGGGCCGCCGGGGCGTCCGGCCGCCGTACTGCTGCGAGCCGGAACGGTGGTGGCCGGGCTCGAAACGGCCCAGGAGCGCCG
>CAWBLI010000001.1:247500-385019 GCA_963789615.1 uncultured Actinomycetota bacterium
GGAAAGGATGTGGAGTCGCACAGACAACCAGGAGGTTGGCTTAGAAGCAGCCACCCTTGAAAGAGTGCGTAATAGCTCACTGGTCAAGTGATTCCGCGCCGACAATGTAGCGGGGCTCAAGCACACCGCCGAAGCCGTGTCATTCACGCAATAGCCCGGCGCTGATTTATTTCGGCGTCCAGGTGTGTGGATGGGTAGGGGAGCGTCGTGTGGCGAATGAAGCAGCGGGGTGACCCAGTCGTGGACGCCACACGAGTGAGAATGCAGGCATGAGTAGCGAAAGAAGGGTGAGAAACCCTTCCGCCGAATGACCAAGGGTTCCTGGGGCAGGCTAATCCGCCCAGGGTAAGTCGGGACCTAAGGCGAGGCCGACAGGCGTAGTCGATGGACAACGGGTTGATATTCCCGTACCCGCGACAACACGCCCATGCTGAATCTGGTGATGCTAAGCGCACGAAGCCGGCTAGCCCTTCGGGGCAGGCTGGTGGAACGCGCGACCCGAACCAGTATTAGGCAAGCGAAGGGGTGACGCAGGAGGGTAGCTGAACCCGGGCGATGGTTGACCCGGGGTAAGGGTGTAGGGCGAACCGTAGGCAAATCCGCGGTTCACATGCCTGAGACCTGATGCCGAGCCGATTAGGCGAAGTCAGTGATCCCATGCTGCCGAGAAAAGCCTCTAGCGAGTGTTGTTGCGGCCCGTACCCCAAACCGACTCAGGTGGTCAGGTAGAGAATACCAAGGCGATCGGGCGAACTGTGGTTAAGGAACTCGGCAAAATACCCCCGTAACTTCGGGAGAAGGGGGGCCGTCGAGCGTGTAGGGGCTTGCCCCCGTAGCGCTCTGCGGTCGCAGAGACCAGGCTGAAGCGACTGTTTACTAAAAACACAGGTCCGTGCGAAGTCGCAAGACGATGTATACGGACTGACGCCTGCCCGGTGCTGGAACGTTAAGGGGACGGGTTAGCTCTTCGGAGCGAAGCTCAGAACTTAAGCGCCAGTAAACGGCGGTGGTAACTATAACCATCCTAAGGTAGCGAAATTCCTTGTCGGGTAAGTTCCGACCTGCACGAATGGCGTAACGACTTCAGCGCTGTCTCAACCACAGACCCGGCGAAATTGCACTACGAGTAAAGATGCTCGTTACGCGCGGCAGGACGGAAAGACCCCGGGACCTTCACTACAGCTTGATATTGGTGGTCGGTTCGGTTTGTGTAGGATAGGTGGGAGACTGTGAAGCGGGCACGCCAGTGTCTGTGGAGTCAACGTTGAAATACCACTCTGATCGTATTGGCTGTCTAACCTCGATCCGTGATCCGGATCAGGGACAGTGTCTGGTGGGTAGTTTAACTGGGGCGGTTGCCTCCCAAAGAGTAACGGAGGCGCTCAAAGGTTCCCTCAGCCTGGTTGGCAATCAGGTGTCGAGTGCAAGTGCACAAGGGAGCTTGACTGTGAGACAGACATGTCGAGCAGGGACGAAAGTCGGAACTAGTGATCCGGCGGTGGCTTGTGGAAGCGCCGTCGCTCAACGGATAAAAGGTACCCCGGGGATAACAGGCTGATCTTGCCCAAGAGTCCATATCGACGGCAAGGTTTGGCACCTCGATGTCGGCTCGTCGCATCCTGGGGCTGGAGTAGGTCCCAAGGGTTGGGCTGTTCGCCCATTAAAGCGGTACGCGAGCTGGGTTTAGAACGTCGTGAGACAGTTCGGTCCCTATCCGCCGCGCGCGCAGGAGACTTGAGAAGGGCTGTCCCTAGTACGAGAGGACCGGGACGGACGAACCTCTGGTGTGCCAGTTGTTCTGCCAAGAGCACGGCTGGTTGGCTACGTTCGGAAGGGATAACCGCTGAAAGCATCTAAGCGGGAAGCTCGCTTCAAGATGAGGTCTCCCACAGGGTCAACCTGGTAAGGCCCCCGCCAGATCAGCGGGTTGATAGGCCGGAAGTGGAAGTGCGGCAACGCATGGAGCTGACCGGTACTAATAGGCCGAGGGCTTGACTACACATTAATGCTACGCGTCCACTGTGCGGTTCCCGAGATGCGGTCGAACTCCCTAAAACGGGTACGACCCACATCTCCATAGAGTTTCGGCGGCACAATAGCGAGAGGGAAACGCCCGGTCCCATTCCGAACCCGGAAGCTAAGCCTCTCAGCGCCGATGGTACTGCCCTGGTGACGGGGTGGGAGAGTAGGACGCCGCCGGACATCTTTCACGTGTGGGCCATCCGTTTCGGCGGATGGCCCACACGTCGTTAAGGAGCTTTTCGTGCCCACGCCGCCCCGTCGTTCACCCTCGCCGTCGGGCCGCCCAGACCGCGCCGGTCGACCCGATCGCAGCGGCCGGCCCGCGCGCTCGGGCCGACCAGCCTCTGCCGGGCGTCCGGACCGGCCCCGAGACGGCCAGGCCTCTCGGGACAGCACGCGGGCACCCCGCGACAGCGATCGCGGCCAGCGTCGCCGCCCGCCCGAGCCGGAACTCCCCGACGAGATCAGCGCGCGGGACCTCGATCGATCAACCCGCGCCGGTCTCCGCAGCCTGCCCGATGAGCTCGCCGAACGGATCGCGCGGCATCTGGTTGCCGCCGGTCGGGCGCTCGACGAAGACCCGCAGCGGGCCGCGGCCCACGCCCAGTTTGCTCGCGGCCTCGCCCCGCGGCTCGCCGTTGTCCGGGAGGCGGCCGGTGTGACGGCGTACTACTGCGGCGACTATGCCCAGGCCCTGTCGGAGCTTCGGGCGGTACGCCGGATGACCGGTGACCCGTCGTATCTGCCGATGATGGCCGATAGCGAGCGAGGCTTGGGTCGAGCGGAGCGCGCACTCGAGCTGCTCGCTGACCCGGCGGCCAGCCGGCTCGATCCCGCCGGCCGAGTCGAGCTCAGCATCGTCGCCTCCGGAGCCCGGCGCGACCTCGGCCAACCGGATGCGGCCGTCCTTGCGCTGCAGGGTCCCGCCCTGGACAGCGCGACCGTCGAGCCCTGGACGGCCCGGCTCTGGTACGCCTACGCGGACGCGTTGCTCGATGCCGGCCGGACCGACGATGCTCGCCGTTGGTTCGCTTCCGTAGCGGCGATCGACGAGGACGAAGAGACCGATGCCGAGCAACGATTGGCCGAGCTCGGCGAGTCCTAGCTGTCCGTCGCCCTCGGTGACGTCACGTCGTCCACAGCACGATCCCGGGGGTCCGGCGTCCACAACCTGACTCGGCCGCGGGCGGCCCGACCGCTGGTCACTGATCCTGGAACGACGACCGGGATCGGAGGGATCTGGTGGGTGCAACACGATCTGGCGACGCGGCGAACGCGGAGCCGTTGACCGTCCATGACAACCGCGTGAGCATCACCGGGCGGGTGTCATCGGCAGCCCTGTCGAGGACGATGCCCAGTGGCGACGAGATGGTGACCTGGCGGGTGGTCGTCGATCGCCCGCCGAGCAAGGGACCGGGGCCAGCGTTCGACGTCGTCGACTGCGTGGCCTGGGGAGCGCGGGTCCGCCGGGGCGTCCTGGGGTGGAGCATCGGTGACGTGGTGGCGGTGGAGGGCGCGCTGCGCCGCCGGTTCTGGCGGTCACCAGCCGGCCTGCAGTCCCGCTGCGAGATCGAGGTCCGCACCGCCCGGCGGGTCGCGACCTCGACCGGGCCGGTCAAGCGTCGGCGAAGGCCCGCATGAGCAGTCCGGTGGCCGGCTTCGGGACGAACAACGTCGACTTGCGAGGCATCCGGTCACCCGCCGCCGCCACGGCCGCAACGTCGGCGACCGGGGTCGGGTTCAGCAGCAGGGCGACGCCGCCGTTACGGCGCGCGGAGCTCAAGGCAGAGTCGACGTCGTGGTGGAACTCCACGACGTGCTCGTTGTCCTCGAGACCCCACAGTCGGCTGATCAGATAGCCATGCGCGACGGCGACGTCCAGCGCACGCCAGGCGGCCGAGCGATCGGCCGGCAAGGCGGCATCGAGGGCTTGACCATCCGGCTCGGTGAGCAGCCACGCCTGCTCCCCGTCGCTGATGACGAACGCCGTGCCCTGCTTGCCGGCTCGTGCGAGCACCTCCGATGCCTCCCCGACGTCCGGCAACTCGGTGACCACGAAGCCGGTGCGCGCCCGCTCCACGGCCTCAGCCGGGCTCAAGCTGGGCACGGCTCGATGAATCGCATGAACCTGCGGACCGAAGGCGGATGCGTCCACCAGGAAGGCCAGCCCCAGGTCCCAAGGTCCGGCACCGTGCCCGGCCGCATGCTGCCGCGCCTGGAAGGCGAGGAACGTCGCATACCGGTGGTGTCCGTCCGCGATCACGGCCCGGCGGCCGTGCAGGTCTGAGGCCACCTCCGACAGGGTCGCTGGGTCGGTGATCGCCCAGACCCGGTGCCGCACCCCATCCGGGCCTGAGACATCCACGATCGGCGTGTCTCGATCGGCGGTCGCGACGACGTTGCTGGCCGGACCATCGCCGTCGTACACCAGCATGATCATTTCGAGGTCGGCTTCGGTGGCGGCTGTGAGGGCCAGCCGGTCGGCGACCGTTCCCGACATCGTGTTCTCATGGGGGAGCACGATGCCGTCCTCCGCCGGTGAGAGCCCCAGTGCGCCGACCAGCCCGCGCTGGACGTGACCCGCCGCCTGCTGCTCGTACACGTACACGGCCGGGGTGGCGTCTGCGACCAGCGATCCGTCCCGCCGCCAGGCTGCCAGCGTCGCTGCGGCCGTCGCGTAGCCCTCCTCGCCTCCGCGGGGCAGCGTGAGCCGGACCACGTTGTGCGGGTCGCGTGCCTCGAGCGCGTCCCGCTCGGCGTCGTCGATGACGTCGTACGGTGGCGCGATGACAGCGCCGATGTCCACGTGGGCGGGGTCGTAGCGCAGTGCCCGGAACGGCGCAAGCACGAGGCCGTCGGGTCGTGGAACACCGGGCGACGCGGGGTCGTTGAGCATCCGGTGATGGTACGGCGCGAAGCACCGTCGCTGCCGACGGAAATCTGGAGACGAAGGAGCGGACCATGGCAGAGCAGCTCAGCCCGGTTCCCACGGGTGAGGTCTACGACTGGTATCGCCGCGGCTGCGAGCTGCTCGAGCGAGGAGACGCCGCGGCCGCCGCCGTTCTGCTGTCCCGGGCGGTCGCCGTCGAGCCGGACTCTCACTCACTTCGGGAGGCGCTCGCGCGTGCCCAGTACGCCTGCCGCGACTACGAGTCGGCGCGCGAGAACTTCGCGGCGATCGTCGCGGTTCAGCCCAGCGACGACTACGCCCATTTCGGCCTGGGCCTCGCGACCCGGCAGATCGGTGACCTGGACCAGGCTGTCGAGCACCTCGCGCTCGCAGTGGCGATGCGCCCCGACAACAAGCACTATGGGTCCGCGTTGAACGCAGTCCGGGTAGCTCGGCAGCGCCGAGCGACCCGATGAGAGGTACCTCCGGCGCGCTCCTCGACGAGCACGACCTGTTGCTGCTCGACCTCGACGGCGTGCTCTACCTGGGGGACCAGCCGGTAGACGGGGCCGCTGCAGCGCTCGAGGTGGTACGCGAGCGCCAGGTCTCGGTGGCGTTCGTCACGAACAACGCTGCCCGGACCCCTGAGGCGGTCGCAACCCAGCTCCAGCAGATGGGAGTCAGGGCAGCGGACAACGAGGTGGTCACCTCGCCGATGGCCGCCGCCCGGATGCTGGGCGGCGACCTGGAGCAGGGTGCGGCCGTGCTGGTGGTCGGTGGCGAGGGCGTCCGCCAGGCGCTGTTGTCAGCCGGGCTCCGGCCGGTGACCAGCGCCGCCGACCAGCCGGTCGCGGTCGTGCAGGGCTGGTCGCCAGAAGTCGGCTGGCCGATGCTGGCAGAAGCCGCTGTCGCAGTCCGGGCCGGCGCGCGGTGGGTTGCGACGAACCTCGACGCGACCCTTCCGTCCCCCCGGGGCCCGTTGCCAGGCAACGGGTCCATGGTGGCCGCGCTGGAAACCGCCCTCGGCTGCCGACCCGAGGCGGTGGGAAAGCCGGAGCCCGCCCTGTTCGAGACCGCCCGAGCGATCCATCGCGGTGCCAACCCGCTGGTGGTGGGTGACCGACTCGACACCGACATCGCTGGCGCCCACGCGGCCGGGCTCCCGAGCCTGCTCGTGCTCACCGGCGTCTCGTCGTCCTCCGACCTGGTGATGGCCGGCCCAAATCAGCGGCCCGACTACGTCGGCCGCGACCTGAGCGCCTTGACCGTCGCCCATCCCGCCGTCGACGTCGATCCGGACGGCCACACCGCCCACTGCAACGGTTGGACCGTGACACAGAAGGAGAGCAGCATCGACGTCACCCGACCTTCGGAAGACAGCAAGCCCGACGGCCTCGACGGCCTCCGAGCCCTCACCGGCCTGGCCTGGTCACGCCACCCACCCAACGCAGAATCGCTCAAAACCGCGTTGCACAAGCTCGACCTCAACTGAACCTCAAGACCAATGGATCCTGGGGCGGGGCGACCACTCCGTCGCCTGGGACGACCCGCTTCGCTGGGCTCGTCTACGGCTCCTCCGCGGTCTCCCCGCCCCAGGAGATGCACGGTCACGATCAGAGCCCGACGAGGGCCCGGAGCCGCAGCATGTCCCGCATCGGAGCGGAGATCTGGATTCGGCCCCGCAGCCACGCCTGCATCAGATCGTCGTCGCCGTTGGCCAACGCCATGAGGTCATCGCTGGTCACCGTGACCTTGACCTCGGTGTCTGCTGGTATCTCGCCGACGGGTGATGTCGCGACCAGGCCGTGGACGCCGTCCTCGTCCAGCCGGGCGACGTACACGACGTCAAGGTCCTTGATTCGGCACGCGACCCGGCGGGTCGGCAGGTGCCGGGAGCGCACTTCGGGGTCGACATCGGCCAACGACGCGGCAAGTCGGCGCAAGGCGCCCTCGCACTCCTTGACGGTCGCCATCTCCCCGATCTTCCCATCAGCGGCGACGCCGACCCGTTTTCGACCCATCGCCTGCCGCGGCGCGGCTCGGCACGTTAGCGCACCGAGCCGCGAGGGTCGGCTACCGTTCGATTGATGGAGCAACCCTTGGGCGAGCCACCCGCTCGCACCGGCGTCGCGGCGGCCGACGACGCCCTCGACCGGCTCGACACGCTGGCCGAGGCGCCGCTGGACACCCACGTGGAGATCTTCGACGAGGTGCAGCGCCGGCTGCACGAGGGGCTCGCCGAGCTCGACGACGGCCAGTGAGATGGCACGCAAGACCCGTCTCGACGCCGAGCTGGTCCGTCGCGGACTCGCCCGGTCGCGCCAGCATGCCGTGACCCTGGTGACGGACGGGAAGGTAACGGTCGGCGGCCTGACCGCGACGAAGGTGGCAACCGCTGTCGACCCCGGCACACCGGTCGCGGTCGCCCTGGAGGCTGGTGACGACGTCGTCTCTCGCGGTGCCCACAAGCTCGCGGGTGCGCTCGACGCGTGGCCCGACCTGCTCGTCGAGGGCCGTCGCTGCCTGGACGCCGGAGCCTCGACCGGCGGCTTCACGCAGGTGCTGCTGCGTCGCGGTGCGGCGACCGTCGTGGCGGTGGATGTGGGCTATGGGCAGCTCGCCTGGTCGTTGCGCAGCGATGAGCGAGTGGTCGTGCTGGAACGCACCAACGTCCGCGAGCTGACTCCCGGCGCGATCGGCGGGGTCGTCGACCTCGTGGTGGCCGACCTGTCGTTCATCTCGTTGACCGTGGTGCTGCCGGCGCTGCGCGGGTGCCTCGTCGCCGACGGGAATGCCGTCCTGATGGTCAAGCCGCAGTTCGAGGCCGGCCGCGACGCGGTCGGCTCCGGTGGTGTCGTGCGGGATCCCGAGGTCCGGGCCGCTGCAGTGACGAAGGTTGCGCACGCCGCCGCCGAGCTCGGTCTCGGGACCCGCGCCGTCGTCGCCAGCCCGCTTCCGGGGCCGTCGGGGAACGTCGAGTACTTCCTGTGGCTCAACCCATCCGCACCGAGCCCCACCGACGCGATGATCCGCGCTGCGGTCGATGCGGGACCGCAGTGAGCGGCCGCCGAATCCTGCTGGTCGCGCACACGGCGCGACCCAGCGCGATCAGCGTCGCTCAGCACCTGACCCGCCGGTTGGTGAAGGCCGGCGTCGCGGTGACGGTGCTGAACGACGAGCGCGAGGCCCTGGGCTGCGACGACGCGATCGGCGTCGCCCCCAATGCGCCGCACGACGGGCTCGAGATGCTGATCGCGCTGGGCGGTGACGGCACGCTCCTTCGGGCCGCCGAGCTGGCGCGTTCTGGCGGAATCCCGTTGTTGGGCGTCAATCTGGGCCATGTCGGCTTCCTGGCCGAGGCCGACCCAGTCGACCTCGACGTCACAACTGAACGAATCCTGTCCGGAGAGTACGACGTTGAAGAGCGGTTCACGCTCGGCGTCGGCGTGATCCGCGACGGCGTGAAGGTCGACTCGGACTGGGCGCTCAACGACGTCTCGGTCGAGAAGGCGGCCCGGGAGCGGATCATCGACCTGTTGCTGGAGATCGACGACCGGCCGCTGTCGCGTTGGGGCTGCGATGGCATCATCTGCGCCACCCCGACCGGGTCGACCGCGTACGCGTTCTCGGTGGGTGGTCCGGTGGTGTGGCCCGAGGTGCAGGCGATGATGGTCGTCCCGATCAGCGCGCACGCCTTGTTCGCCCGCGCGCTGGTGCTCAACCCTGACTGCACGGTCGCGATCGAGGTGGCCGACCGCCGCAGCTCGGCGGTGATGTTCTGCGACGGCCGTCGTACCCATGAGATCCAGCCCGGAGATCGGATCGAGGTCTCCCGCAGCGACCTGCCAGTGCGGTTGCTGCGGTTGCGCAGTGCGCCGTTCACCGACCGGCTGGTGGACAAGTTCCAGCTCCCGGTCCAGGGCTGGCGCGGCCGCGCCGACGAGGCCTGACCGGCGGCGCGCCTGGCCGCCCGGGCCGTGACTCGGTCGTAGGCTCGGGTCGTGCTCCTCGACCTGCGAATGCGCGGTCTGGGCGCGATCGATGACGTAACGCTGACGCTGGGCGACGGCTTCACCGCGATCACCGGGGAGACCGGTGCGGGCAAGACAATGCTGCTGACCGGGCTGGCGTTGCTGCTCGGCGGGAGGGCCGACGCCGGGCTGGTGCGCCAGGGCCATCGCCGCGTCGAGGTCGAGGGACGCTTCCGAGTGTCCGAGACCGGGCCGATCGCCGACCTGGTCCACGACGCCGGCGGCGACCTCGATGGCGACGAGCTGCTGATCGTCAGGACCATCGGGACCGATGGCCGGTCCCGGGCGCATCTGGGCGGCCGCAGCGTGCCGGTCTCCACCCTCTCGGCACTGGCTGAGGACCTGGTCAGCGTCCACGGTCAGTCCGACCAGCGAGGCCTGCTCCGGGCCTCGGTGCAGCGCGGGGTGCTCGACAGCTACGCCGGCGACGCCGTCTTCGCGCCACTTGCGGCGTACCGGGAGCGCTTCACCGATCTGACCGCCGCGCAGGCGGAGCTGGCGGAGGTCACCGGGCATCGCCGCGAACGGGTCACCCAGGCCGACGCGCTGCGTCACGGGCTCGCCGACATCGATGCCGCCGCGCCTGTCGCGGGGGAGGACGTGGCGTTGCGGGACGAGCTCCGGCGGCTGTCGCACGTGGATGCCCTGCAGCGGGCGGCGAGCGTGGCTCACCAGATGCTGAGCGGGGTCGCGGCGACCGACCCCGGCGACCAGGACGCGCTCTCCCGGATGAGCGCCGCCCGCCACGAGCTGGAGACAGCGGCCGGCCACGATCCCACGCTCGATGCCCTCGCGACGCGGCTGGCCGAGGCGTCGTACCTGCTGGCGGACGTCGCCGCGGACCTCGGGGGGTACGCCGATGGCCTCGACGCCGATCCGCTCCGGCTGGCCGCGATCCATGACCGACTCGCCGTCTTCGGCGGCCTCACCCGGCGCTACGGCGACGACATCGACGAGGTGCTGGCCTGGGCCGACCAGGCACGGGAGCGGCTCAGCGGCCTCGACGACGACGACGCGCGGGTCCAGCAGCTCACCGAACGTCGCGACGCGTTGCTGCTGCAGCTGACCGACAGCGCCAGCGAGCTCTCGAACGCCCGCCGGGCCGCGGCGACCCGATTGAGCCAGGCCGTCGGCGCAGAGCTCGACGGTCTCGCGATGCCGAACGCTTCGCTCGTCGTGGAGGTACGACGGCGACCCGACCCGCACGGCCTCGTCGTCGAGGGCGAGCCGGTTGCCTTCGGGCAGTGGGGCGTCGACGAGGTGGAGCTGCAGCTGGTGGCGCACGCGGGTGCGCCGGCCCGGCCGCTGCACAAGGGCGCGTCCGGTGGCGAGCTCTCGCGCGTCATGCTCGCCCTGGAGATCGTGCTGGCGGGCGCCGATCCGGTGTCCTGCTTCGTGTTCGACGAGGTCGACGCTGGTGTCGGTGGTCGGGCGGCGGTCGAGGTGGGGCGGCGACTCGCCGGGTTGGCCCGGACCGCCCAGGTCGTCGTGGTCACCCATCTACCGCAGGTCGCTGCGTTCGCCGACCACCACGTGGTCGTGGCTCGTTCGGAACGCGACCACATCGTCTCCAGTGACGTCGATGTGGTAGACGGCGAGGGCCGGCTCCGAGAGCTGTCCCGGATGCTCGCCGGCCTGGAGGACTCGGCGTCCGCCCGCGACCACGCCGAGGAGCTGCTGGCCACCGCGACGGCGGCGAAGAGCACCGTCGGATGACGGGCCGCATCCGGCACCTCTGGCAGACTTCGAAGCGATGAGGCTGGCCACGTTGCGCCGGGCCCGGGCTGGCGATCGGCCGCCGGGCATCGTCGGCGCGGTCCGGGTCGACCGTCGTACCAAGCAGCTCACCCGCCGCGTGCGCAACGGCGAGATCGCCGTCATCGACCACATCGACCTCGACCGGGTCGCCGCCGAAGCCCTGGTGAATGCCCAGGTCGCGGCGGTCGTCAACGTCGCGCCGAGTATCTCGGGGCGCTACCCGAACCTCGGGCCCGACATCCTGCTGTCGGCAGGCGTCCCGCTGCTCGACGGGGTCGGCAACGACATCTTCGGTGCGCTGCGCGAGGGCGACACCGTCCGGGTCTGCGAGGACACCATCTACGCGATGGACGGCTCGGTGCTCGGCAAGGGTGACCGGCAGACCGTCGAATCGGTCGCGCTTGCGATGGCGGACGCCCGCGCCGGCCTGGCTGTCCAGCTCGAGGCGTTCGCGGCCAACACGATGGAGTACCTGCGCCGAGAGCGCGACCTGCTGTTGGACGGTGTCGGCGTACCCGACATCACGACCGATCTCGACGGCCGCCACGTCCTCGTCGTGGTGCGCGGCTACTCCTACCGCGAAGACCTGATCGCGTTGCGGCACTACGTCCGGGAGTACAAGCCGATCCTGCTAGCGGTGGACGGCGGTGCCGACGCGCTGCTCGAGGCGAATCTCACCCCACATCTGATCGTCGGCGACATGGACTCGGTGACCGACGAGGCGCTCGGCTGCGGGGCGGAGATCGTCGTGCACGCCTATCGCGACGGTACGGCGCCCGGGCTGGCCCGGGTGCAGGCGCTCGGGATCGAGCCGGTCGTGTTCCCGGCGGCGGGGACGAGCGAGGACGTGGCCCTGCTGCTCGCCGACGAGAAGGGTGCCTCGCTCATCGTCGCCGTGGGCACGCACGCGACGTTGGTCGAGTTCCTCGACAAGGGCCGGTCCGGCATGGCCAGCACGTTCCTCACCCGGCTTCGAGTCGGCGGCAAGCTGGTCGACGCCAAGGGCGTCAGCCGGCTGTACCGCAGCCGGATCTCGGCCCTCAGCCTCGTGCTGCTGGTGCTGGCCGCGGTCGCGGTGTTCGTCGTCGCGCTCACCGTCACCCCCGGAGGCCAGCTGTACCGCGAGTTCGCTTCCACGGACTGGCATCACTTCACGGACTGGGTCCGAGGTCTGCTGTAGATGATCGATTTCCGGTACCACGTTGTCTCGATCGTCGCGGTGCTCCTCGCGCTGGCGCTCGGGCTGTTCCTGGGTAGTACGACGTTGCAGGGCCGAGTCTTCGACGACCTGAAGGGCCGCGCGAACGCGGTGAACAAGGCGAACACCGCGCTGACGGCCCAGCGTGATCTGGCCCGCGGACAGTTGAGCCGGGCGCAGCAGTTCGATGCTGAGCTGCAGCCGCAAGCCGTCGCCGAGCAGCTCTCCGGCCAGACGGTCGCGGTCATCAGCGCGCCGGGTGTGTCAGGCAGCGACCGCACGGCGATCCTGGCCGCGCTCGGCCAGGCCGGCGCCCAGGTGACGGCCGACGTGCGGTTGTCGTCGTCGTACACCGACCCGGGTGAGTCCGCCGAGCTCGGTCAGCTGGTCAAGGAGCTCCCTGGCCGGCAGCCGACCGCGCCGACCAGTGGCGCCGCCGCAGCGGACGAGAAGCTGGCGAGCGTGCTCGTGACCCGCCCGGCGCGGACCGCGGCGTCACCCACCCGGATCGCGCAGGTCCTCGACGCCTTCTCGGCGGGAAAGCTGCTGTCCGTGTCGGGCGGCACTCCGACCCGACAGGCATCCCTCGGTCTGCTGCTCGTCCCGGCCGGAGACACCGGTACGCCGGCGGCGACGCTGCGCGAGCAGAGCGAGATCCTGCTGACCATGGGCCACGACCTCGGAACCGCCGGCGAGGGTGCCGCTGTCGCCGGGCCGACACCGGTGCCCGGCGTACCGGGCGTGCTCGACGAGGCCCGCAGCTCCGAGGGGCCGATCATCAAGGGCGTCTCAACGGTGGACTCCTACGACGTGGCGGCCGGCCGGATCGCGATCGTGCTCGCACTGGACGCGGCGCTGGACGGCACGACCGGCGCGTACGGTCCGGCGGTGCCGTCGGGTCCTGCGCTGCCGTCTCCCAGCCCGACGCCGTGAGCGGGCCCGAACCGGCGCGCGGCGTGCCGGTGACGGTGGCGGCGCTGGCGACGACTGCGGCCTGGCGGGTGCTGCGAGCCCGGCCGCCCGGCGGCGCGGCCCGCTGGACCCGGTCGAACTTCCGCGGCGAGCCGGTCTCGCTGACGCTGGGACCAGCGGTCGCCCTGGGCGCCCTGGCGGGTCTCGCCGCGTCCGGGCCCCGAGATCGGCGCGCCGGCGCGCTGCTCGTCATCGCGAGCGCCGCGGTCGGTGGCTACGACGATCTGTACGGCGACCGACACGCGCGTGGGTTACGTGGTCACCTACGGGCGCTCCGAGACGGCCGGGTGACGACCGGGATGGTCAAGCTGGTGGGCTTGGTGTCGGCCGCTGCCGCGGCCGATCTGCTCCGCCGCCAACGCCCGTCAGTCGTCGTTGTCGACAGTGTCCTGGTCGCCGGCACGGCCAACCTGGTCAACCTGCTCGACCTGCGGCCGGGCCGGGCCGCCAAGGTGTCCGTGATCAAGGCGGCCGCGCTGATGGCCGGAGGGGACCAAGGTCCCGCCGCAGCGGCGCTGGGTGCGGCGCTGGCGGCACTTCCCCCGGACTTGGGCGAGCGCGGGATGCTCGGTGACTGCGGCGCGAACACCCTCGGTGCGTTGCTCGGATGGTCCGCCTGCCGCGCCCTGCGACCGGCCGGCCGGCTGGCGTTGGCGACCGCAGTCGTGGCGCTCACCCTGACCGGTGAGCGGCTGAGTTTCAGCGACGTGATCGACGCGCACCCGGCACTGCGTGGACTCGACCGCGCTGGGGCGGCCCCGCGGTGACGTTGGGGACTCGCCGACCGATCGCACGGGGAGTCGCCTCGGCCGCCCTGCTGATCGCCACGGTCACCGTGCTGGCCCGGCTGATGGGGTTCGCCCGGATCCTTGTCTTCGCCCGTACCGTCGGTCCGAGCTGCCTCGGCGACACGTACTACACCGCCAACACGCTGCCCAACATCGTCTTTGACATCGTCGCCGGGGGTGCGCTGTCGAGCCTCGTGGTCCCGGTTCTGGCGGCTCCGGTCGCCGATGGCGACCAAGGCTCCGTGGACCGGATCGCGTCCGCCCTGCTCACCTGGGCGGGCAGCATCCTCGTGCCGGTGGCGCTGGTGGGTGCGCTCGTGGTCCACCCGATGATGCGGTTGCTGGTCGGTAACGGTCACGCCGGCTGCTCGGCGGCGGACGAGGTGGCGGTCGGAGCCAGGATGCTGCTGGTCTTCATGCCGCAGATCGTGCTGTACGGCATCGGGGTGATCCTCGCCGGCATCCTGCAGGCCCATCGACGATTCCTCGGACCCGCGATCGGCCCGTTGCTGTCCAGCCTGGTGGTAGCCGCGACGTACGTGCTGTTCGCTGCGGTGTCGTCTCGTCGAGAAACCGATCTGTCGACATTGACTCGCGGGCACGAGCTGATCCTGAGCGTGGGGACCACGCTCGGGGTGGTCGCGCTCGTGCTGCCGCTGCTGCTCCCGACCGCGCGCACCGGCGTCCGGCTGCGTCCGACGTACCGCTTTCCGAAGGGCGTGGCGGCCACGGTCCGCCGGATGGCGCTGGCCGGGGCGCTGGTGCTCGGCAGCCAGGACCTGGCGACCGCTGTCGTGATCCGGCTGACGAACGCCCAGGGGAGCGCCGGCGCCGTCGTCCTCTACAACCTGGCCTGGACCGTGTTCCTGCTGCCCTGGGCGGTCCTCGCGGTTCCCCTCGCCACCAGCGCCTTCCCCGGGCTGACTGCCAGCTGGCAGCGCAACGACGGGGAGCGGTACGCCGCCACCACCGCCAGCACGATCCGCGTGCTGCTCGTGGCCGTGGCAGGAGCAGCCGCGATGATGGTCGTGACTGCCGGCCCCGCATCCCGTGTCGTGGTGCTCGGCGCGCCCGGGGGAGCGGCGCCGGTCGTCCTCGCCCGAGGTCTGGTGTGTTTCGCGCCGGGCCTGCTCGGCTACGGCCTCATGGCGCTGCTGTCCCGTGCGCTGTACGCGCAGGGCAACGCCCGCACCCCCGCGATCGCCACAGCCGCCGGCTGGGCGGTCGCGATCGTCGTCGACATCGTGCTGGTGACGGCGGTGCCGGCCAGCTGGGCGGTGGCGGCGGTCGGGGTCGGGAGCTCCGTGGGGCTCAGCCTGACGGCGCTGTGGATGCTCGTGGCGCTGCGGCAGTCGGCCGGGAGCGCTGCGTTGGCCGACGCCGGCCGATCCACCGTCGCCGCGGCCGCTGGGGTTGCAGTATCCGTCAGCGTCGGAGCCCTGCTGGTGGGCGCGTTCCCGAGCCGGGGGGTCGCTCAGAACCTGGCGGGCGTCGTGGTGCTCGCCGCGCTGGTCGGGGTGCTTCATCTCGCCGTTGTCCAGGCGTTGGACCGGCCGACCGTGCGGTTGATCGCCACCCGGGTCCGGTGGCGCCGTGCCTGACCAGCCTCGGGTGGTCCTCGTCGTGGCCGAGGTGGCCGGGGGCATCGCGGCTCACGTCCGGCAGCTCGCCTTGAGCCTCACAGGTCTCGACGTCGACGTGACGGTCATGGCTCCTGCCCGCTCGATCGTGGCCTTGGGGGCACTCGAGGGGGTCACCGTGGTGGTCGCCCCAGTCGGAGCGCTGGATCCCTGGGCCTGGTGGACGGTACGGCGCGAACTGCACCGGCTGGCGCATCCGGGCGTCGCGGTGCACGCCCACGGGCTCCGCGCCGGCACCAGCGCGGCCGGCGCCACGAATCGTGCCCCCCTCGTCGTGACGTGGCACAACGCGTCGCGCGGCAACCTGGCCCGACGGAGCGTCCATGCCGCCCTCGAGCGGCGGGTCGCCCGCCGCGCCGACGTGACCTTGGCGGCGTCGGAGGACCTCGCGGCCCGGGCGCGCCAGGCCGGCGCGAGCGACGTGCGCGTGGTGCTGGTCGGCTCGTCGACGGGGCCCAGCAGCCGTACCCGCGACGAGATGAGAGCGAGCCTCGGTATCGCTCCCGGAGCGCAGCTCATCCTCACCGTGGCCCGGCTGCATCCGCAGAAGCGGTTGGACGTGCTCGTCGCGGCCGCGGCGGCCTGGCGCCGGTCCGGCGACGAGACCAGGAAGGTCATCGTGGCAGGGGACGGTCCGCTCTACGCCGACCTGTCCGACCAGATCGAACGCACCGGCGCGCCGGTCTCGCTACTGGGCGCCCGGTCCGACGTCGCCGACCTGCTGGCCGCGGCGGACGTCGCCGTGCTGACCAGCGAGTGGGAGGCGAGGTCGCTCGCCGCCCAGGAAGCGCTTGGCGCCGGCGTCCCCCTGGTGTGCACGCCCGTCGGCGGCCTGCCCGAGCTGGTGGGCGATGCCGCGGTGTTGGCGCCGGTCGGCGATGCACCGGCACTGCGGGCGGCAATCGACCTGGTGCTGGGCGACCCCGATCTCCGGGCGGAGCTGGTCCGCCGGGGCCGACGGCGGGCAGCCGCGTGGCCGACCGGCAAGCAGGCCGCCTATGACATGAGAAGTCTCTACCTCGACCTCATCTCCAGGCCACGGCAGCGTGAATCCTGAGGCGGCGAGCGACACGCCAGCGCACGACGCGGGGTGCCGTCGTACCGCGCTGGTGGTCCGCCGCTGTATCGTGAAGACCCGTAGATCGAAGCGACGCACCGGGTCGGTCGGTGGCGCGCTCAACCTGCGGGAGGCCCGGTGGCTCGGTCGGCCAGTTCCTCGGATCACACGGTCCGGCACGTGTTCGTCACCGGCGGCGTCGCCTCCAGCCTCGGCAAGGGACTCACCGCCTCCAGCCTCGGCCGGCTGCTGAAGTCCCGAGGCCTGCGCGTCACGATGCAGAAGCTCGACCCGTACCTCAATGTCGACCCCGGCACGATGAATCCGTTCCAGCACGGCGAGGTCTTCGTCACCGCTGACGGCGCAGAGACCGACCTCGACGTCGGTCACTACGAGCGGTTCCTCGACGAGGAGCTCGAAGGCTCGGCCAACGTCACGACCGGCGGCGTGTACTCCGAGGTCATCGCGAAGGAACGTCGCGGCGAGTACCTCGGCGACACCGTCCAGGTCATCCCGCACATCACCGATGAGATCAAGGCCCGGATCCGCGCGATGGCCACCGACGATGTCGACGTGGTCATCACCGAGATCGGCGGCACCGTCGGCGACATCGAGTCGCTGCCGTTCCTCGAGGCGGCGCGCCAGGTGCGCCAGGACCTCGGCCGAGACAACGTGTTCTTCCTGCACGTCTCGCTGGTGCCCTACCTGGCGCCGTCGGGGGAGCAGAAGAGCAAGCCGACGCAGCACTCCGTCCAGTCGTTGCGCTCGATCGGCATCACGCCGGACGCGATCGTCTGCCGCTCCGACCGACCGATCCCCGAGAGCATGAAGCACAAGATCGCGCAGACCTGCGACGTCGACAACGAGGCCGTCGTCTCGGCCGCGGACGCCCCGTCGATCTATGACATCCCGAAGGTGCTGCACAGCGAGGGTCTCGACGCCTACGTGGTACGTCGGCTCAACCTGCCGTTCCGCGACGTGGACTGGACCGAGTGGGACGAGCTGCTGCGCCGGGTGCACCGGCCGTCGCGCCGGGTCACGATCGCGTTGGTCGGCAAGTACGTGGACCTGCCCGACGCCTACCTCTCGGTCACCGAGGCGTTGCGCGCCGGCGGGGTGGCGAACGACGCCAAGATCGACATCCGGTGGGTCACGTCGGACGACTGCGTCGACGCGGCCGGTGCCGCGCGCACGCTCGACGGCGTCGACGGCATCTTGGTGCCCGGCGGGTTCGGGGTGCGGGGCATCGAGGGCAAGCTGGGTGCCATTCGGCACGCGCGGGAGCACCGGATCCCGACGTTGGGTCTGTGCCTGGGGCTGCAGTGCATGGTGATCGAGGTCGCCCGAGACAAGGCCGGTCTGGTCGATGCGAACTCCGCCGAGTTCGACCCGGAGACGCCGCACGCCGTCATCGCCACGATGGCCGACCAGCGCGATGTCGTCGCCGGTGAGCGAGACATGGGCGGCACGATGCGCCTCGGGTCGTACCCCGCCACCCTGGTGGAAGGTTCGATCGTGGCCGAGGCGTACGGCGCGACCCGAGTCGCCGAGCGGCACCGACACCGCTACGAAGTGGCCAACGACTACCGCGACCGGCTCGAAGCAGCCGGGCTGGTGATCTCCGGGACATCGCCCGACGGTCGACTGGTGGAGTTCGCCGAGCTAGCCCGCCACGAGCACCCGTTCTTCGTCGGTACCCAGGCCCACCCGGAGTTCCGGTCCCGGCCTACTCGCGCGCATCCGCTGTTCGCGGCGTTCATCGCGGCCGGGCTCGAGCGGGCTCGAGCGGCGACCACCGAGATCGGCGGGGTCACCCTCCCGGCGGATGGCCTGTCCGTCGGCACATGACCCTGCCTGATCCCGGCTCGCGCGAGGACCTCGTCGACGAGCCTGCGGCGTACCCCGTGGTGGCCTCGGAGACGGTCTGGCGCAGCGGGCGCGTCATCGACGTCCGCTCCGACGAGGTCCTGATGTCCGACGGCTCCACGGCCACCCGCGACGTGGTCGTGCATCCCGGCGCGGTCGGCATCGTCGCGGTCGATGCGGACCAGCGGGTGCTGCTGATCCAGCAGTACCGCCATCCGGTCGGTTGGCGACTGTGGGAGCCCCCGGCCGGCCTGCTCGACGAGCCAGGTGAGGACCCGCTCGTCGCCGCCCGCCGCGAGCTGTTCGAGGAGGCCCACCTGCAGGCCGACCGGTGGGATGTGCTCGTGGACGCCTACACCTCGCCAGGGATGTGTGACGAAGCGGTCCGCATCTACCTCGCCCGCGAGGTCACCGCCGCCTCCGGTGACCGATTCGTCGGCCACGACGAGGAAGCGGACCTGCGCAGTCAGTGGGTACCGCTCAGTGACGCCATTGACGCTGTCCTGGCGGGCGCGCTGCACAACCCGTTGGCGGCGATGGGGCTGCTGGCCGCCGCACACGTGCTGGCGCGCGACGGCCGCGGGCTCCGCCCGGCGGACACGCCGTGGCCTCAGATGTCGGCCTTTCCCGGGTCGGCGCGGGCCGCAGGGTCCTAGACTCCGGTCCCGGAGCCGGGAAGCGTCCGGACATCGCCCGTCAACGATGCCGGGCGCAGTGAGAGGTGCGTGCACGATGCGTGTCGGGGTTCCGCGCGAAGTCAAGGACAACGAGTTCCGGGTCGCCATCACGCCCTCGGGCGTGCATGAGCTGGTCACCCAGGGCCACGACGTCGTCGTCGAGCGAGACGCCGGGCTCGGGTCGTCGATCCCCGACGAGGACTTCGTCGCTGCCGGTGCCAGCATTCTCGACAAGGCCGACGAGGTCTGGGCCGCCGCGGACCTGGTGTGCAAGGTCAAGGAGCCGGTGGCTGAGGAATACCACCGGATGCGCAGCGAGCAGGTGCTGTTCACCTACCTGCACCTCGCCGCCAGCGCGGAGTGCACCCGGGCGATCATCGACTCCGGGATCACGGCGATCAGCTACGAGACGGTCCAGCTGCCCGACGGCTCGCTCCCGCTGCTCGCTCCGATGAGCGAGGTCGCCGGCCGGATGGCGCCGCAAGTGGGAGCTCATCACCTCCAGCGCGACGGTGGCGGCCGGGGCGTCCTGATGGGCGGGGTATCCGGCACGTACGCCGCGAAGGTTGTCGTGCTCGGCGCCGGTGTCTCGGGGATGAACGCCGCAGCGATCGCGCTGGGCATGCAGGCCGAGGTGCTGGTTCTGGACCGCAACATCGAAAAGCTGCGCCAGGCCGACCGGATCTACCAGGGCCACCTGCAGACGGTGGCGTCGAACACCTACGAGGTCGAGAAGGCGTGCCTCGACGCCGATCTCGTCATCGGTGCGGTCTTGGTGGCCGGAGCCAAGGCTCCGACCTTGGTCACCGACGAGCTGGTCTCGCGGATGAAGCCGGGAGCCGTCCTCGTCGACATTGCGGTGGACCAAGGCGGCTGCTTCGAGTCGACCCGGCCGACGACTCACTCGGACCCGACGTTCATGGTCCACGAGGCGGTTTTCTACTGCGTCGCGAACATGCCGGGCGCCGTCCCGCATACATCGACCTACGCCCTGACAAACGTGACGATGCCGTATGCCGAGCGGATCGCCGGCCTGGGCTGGCAGGAAGCGGTACGCCGAGACCCCGCGCTCGCGCTGGGCGTTAACGTCGTCGGCGGGGACATCGTCTATCCGCCGGTGGCCGAGGCCCACGGCCTCGAGTCGCGACCCCTGGCAGAGGTGCTGGGCTGAGCGGCCCGACCTCCCTCACCAGAGTCGTCTCGGCGTACCTGGATCATCTCGCTGTCGAGCGTGGGCTTGCCAAGAACACGCTCAACTCGTATCGACGTGACCTTCAGCGTTACCTAGATTATGTCGGGTCGAACGATGCGGAGCGGACCATCGATGACCTGACCGAGGCGGACGTGAGCGGCTTCCTCGCGTCGCTGCGATCCGGCAGTGCCGACCACCCGGCCCTGAAGCCGTCCTCGGCCGCCCGCGCCGTCGTCGCGGTGCGAGGAATGCATCGGTTCGCCAGCCGCGAGGGCCTCTCGGGAAGCGACCCGGCCGCGGCTGTTCGACCTCCGACGCCACCGATGCGGCTGCCGCGGGCACTCCCGGTCGACGATGTGCTGGCCATCATCGAGGCGGCCGGCTTCGACGGCACCCCGCCGGCCACCCGCGACCGGGCCCTGCTCGAGCTGCTGTACGGCACGGGAGCGCGGATCAGCGAGGCGGTGGGGCTCGACGTCGACGACGTCGACCTGGAAGCGGGCGCGGTGTTGCTGCATGGCAAGGGCGGCAAGGACCGGATCGTTCCGATCGGCGGCTTCGCCCGGGAGGCGGTGTCCGGCTACCTGGTCCGGGGCCGCCCGACGTTCGCCGCGTCCGGCCGAGCCGGCCCGGCACTGTTCCTCAACACCCGAGGCGGCCGGCTGACCCGGCAGAGTGGCTGGAGCGTCCTGCGGGCGGCCGCCGACCGCGCGGGCCTGCAAGTGACGGTCGGGCCGCACACCCTGCGGCACTCGTTTGCGACCCACCTGCTGGACGGGGGAGCGGACGTCCGAGTGGTCCAAGAGCTGCTCGGCCACGCGTCGGTGACCACCACCCAGGCCTACACGCTGGTGACCGTCGACCGGCTGCGTGAGGTCTACGCAACGGCGCATCCTCGCGCTCGCTCGGGCTGACCTCCCCGGTTGCCAGAGCCGCCTCGGGCGCACTAAGTTCACGATTCGTCGCCGAGTCTGTTTCCCGGCAAGTCGCGGAATCGGCTAGACGGTTCATCGAGAGGACGATATGTCGACATCCAAGCCGAAGACCCAGTCCAAGCCCAAGCCGGTCCGTGAGCTCGGCCCCACCGGTCGTCCGGTTCCCCGGCTGCGCGACCCGAAGCCGCTCGACCACCACGGCCCGGCGACGGTCCTTGCCCTATGCAACCAGAAGGGCGGGGTTGGGAAGACCACCTCGACCATCAATCTCGGTGCCGCGCTGGCGGAGTTCGGGCGCAAGGTGCTGCTGGTCGACTTCGACCCGCAGGGCGCGCTCTCGGTCGGGCTCGGCGTCAACCCGATGGAGCTGGACCAGACGATCTACAACGCGCTGATGGAGCGCTCGGTCACGGCGGACGACATCTTGCTCAAGACCAACGTGGCCGGCATGGACCTCCTGCCGTCGAACATCGACCTGTCCGCCGCCGAGGTCCAGCTGGTGGGGGAGGTGGCCCGGGAACAGAGCCTGAAGCGGATCCTCGAGCCGATGCTCGAGGACTACGACGTGATCCTCATCGACTGCCAGCCGTCCCTGGGCCTGCTCACCATCAACGCATTGACCGCCGCCGACGGGGTCATCGTTCCCCTCGAATGTGAGTACTTCTCGCTGCGAGGCGTCGCACTGTTGATCCAAACCATAGACAAGGTCAGGGAAAGGTTGAACCCTCAACTGGAGCTTGAAGGGATCCTGGCGACTATGTACGACCGGCGGACGCTGCACGGTCGCGAAGTGCTCGCCCGGGTGGTGCAGGCGTTCGGCGACAAGGTCTTCCACACCGTGGTGAACCGCACGGTCCGATTCCCGGAGACGACGGTGGCGGGGGAGCCCATCACCAGTTTCGCGTCGTCGTCGGTCGGTGCCGCGTCGTACCGGGACCTGGCCCGAGAGGTGGTCGCTCGATGCCTCGCCGAGTGAGCCTGCCCGGCGCGGACGAACTGTTCCGGTCGACCGGTAGTCCGATGCCGCGGGAATCGGAGCCTGCTGCGCGCAGCGACGGCGAGGCCACCGGCACGCCGAGTGCGGTGGTGCAGCAGGAGCAGCCGGCGCCGGCCGCTCGGTCGCGGGCTGCGACCCGACCTACCGGGCCGCGTAGCCCGAGCCGTCGCGAGCGTCACGAGGAGAAGATCACGGTCTACGTCTCGCCTGAGGAGCTGGTCGACCTCGAACACGCCCGGCTCATCCTCCGCGCCGACCACGGTCTCGGCGTCGACCGCGGCCGGATCGTGCGCGAGGCGCTCGCCGTGGTGCTGGCCGATCTCGAAGCCAAGGGCGACCAGAGCATCCTGGTCCGCCGGCTGCGTCAGATCTGACGAGCAGCCACCCCACATGCTGTTCGCGCTCGGCCAGCCGGTCGTCCTGCTGGGCCTACTGCTGGGATACCTGGCCGGCATGTTCGTCCAATACTCAGCGCACCGGCTCATCATCGGGGGTCGTCGCGGGATGCACGGTGTGACGAAGCCGCAGCTCTGGCTGGACCCGTACTCCGCGGTCGGAGCCCTGCTCGGCGGGATGGGGTGGCCGCCCAGTCAGGAGATCGACCGCCGGCGGGTGCGACTGCCCGCCTATTTCCTGCTGGCATCTCTTGCGGTCGAAGCCGTCCTGGCCGCGCTCGGGCTGGCAGCCTTTCGTCTAGCCGGTGGCAGCCTCGCAAGTCTGGATCTCATCTCGACAGTGAGCGTGATCCACGGAAACGGTCTGCTCGGATTCCTTCCCCAGCTGCAGCGGCTGACGCTGGGCTTCGCGGTGGAGAGCCTGGCGTGCGGCGTGATCTGCCTGGTGCCGATCCCGCCGCCGCCGCTCGGGGTCTGGCTGTGGTCGGCGCTGCCCCGGACTGCCGGGGCCCGGCGGGTCGCCTTCCACCTGCTGGAGGAGAACTGGGGGATCCTCATCGTCCTGGTGCTCCTGGTGATCCCGTTGGGTGGCCAGGAGCCGCTCCTGCTGAGCCTGGTCGGCGACGTCGTCGATCCGATCCTTCACGCCCTCTAGTCGCACCCGGGTCCGGCCGCGGCCACATCCCGGCGCGGCAGGCCGACTGCCGCACCCGCCTGGGCTAGCGTCGTGGAGTGCAGGTGGTGCTCGAATCAGGTGACGCGCCGGCGCCCTCGGCGCCGCGTGAGCAGGGCTTCCACGTCCATCTCGACGTGTTCGACGGCCCGTTCGACCTCCTGCTCTCGCTCATCGCCAAGCGGCGGCTCGACGTGACCCTGGTCGCGATCGCCTCCGTCACCGACGAGTTCATCTCCTACATCCGGTTCGCCGGCGACGACTGGGACCTCGACCAGGCCAGCGAGTTCCTCGTCGTGGCCGCCACGCTGCTCGACCTGAAGGTCGCTCGGCTGCTGCCGTCGGCCGACGAGGACGAGGACGACCTCGCGCTGCTGGAGGCGCGCGACCTGCTGTTCGCGCGGCTGCTGCAGTACCGCGCCTACAAGGAGGTCGCGGCCCTGTTCTCCGACCAGATGGTGCTGGCGGCTCGGCGCTTCGGCCGGGACGTCGCCCTCGAGCCGCAGTTCGCCGATCTGCTTCCCGAGGTCGTGCTGGGGATCGACGCCGCGGCGCTCGCTGACCTGGCGGCGCGGGCCGAGCTACCGCGCCTGGCACCGGTCATCGATGTGGGGCACGTTCACGCGCCGACCGTCAACGTCCGGGAGCAGGCGGCTGTGATCGCCGCACGGCTGCGGGCGACGGGCCAGGCGACCTTCCGATCCCTCATCTCGGACTGCACGGCGACGATGGAGGTCGTCGGGCGTTTCCTCGCGCTGCTCGAGCTCTACCGCGAGTCGGTCGTCGTCTTCTCCCAGGTCGAGCCGCTGGGGGACCTCCACGTCCGCTGGGTGGGCGGCGACGACGCCACCGTCAGCATCGAGGACTCCTACGAGGCGCAGGCCGCCGATGACTGAGCAGCTGACCCAACCGGTGTCCCTCCGCGCCGCCCTGGAGGCGGTCCTGTTCGTGGTGGATGAGCCCGTGGCCGAGGTGGTGCTCGCGCAGGTGCTGGAGCGGCCACAGGCCGAGGTCGCGGTGCTGTTGGGCGAGCTCGCCGAGTCCTACCGGGACGAGAACCGCGGGATCGAGCTGCGCAGCGTGGGGGAGTCCTGGCGGATCTACACCAGGCCGGAGTGTGCGGAGTTCGTGGAGCGATTCGTCCGCGACGGTCGGCGCTCGAGGCTGTCCCAGGCGGCGCTGGAGACGCTCGCCGTCGTGGCATACCGGCAGCCGACCTCGCGGGCGCGGGTGGCGGCAGTGCGCGGCGTCAATGTCGACGCTGTGATGCGCACCCTGCTGACCCGCGGGCTGGTCACGGAGACCGGGGTGGAGCGGGAGTCCGGCGCCGTGCTCTACGGCACGACGGAGCACTTCCTGGAACGGCTCGGCATGGCATCGCTCGACGAGCTGCCGCCATTGTCCGAGCACCTCCCGGACTCCTCGGTGCTCGAGGACGACGATGTCCACCTCGACTGACAGCGCGCCCGAGGGGATCCGGCTGCAAAAGGTCCTGGCCGCTGCTGGCCTGGGCAGCCGCCGGGGGTGCGAGGAGATCATCGCCGCCGGCCGGGTCGAGGTGAACGGTCGGGTCGCTTCCCTCGGTGCCCGGGTGGACCCGGCACGCGACATCGTCCGGGTGGACGGCTCGCAGGTGCCGACCGCGGCCGGGCTGGTCCACTTCATCGTGCACAAGCCGCGCGGCATGCACAGCACGATGTCCGACGACCGGGGCCGCCCGTCCCTTGGCGACATGGTCGATGACCTCACCGTGACGGTGCATCACGTCGGGCGGCTGGACGCGGACAGTGAGGGGCTGCTGATCCTGACCAACGACGGCCCGCTGTCCCACCGCCTGACCCACCCGAGCTTCGGGGTCAGCAAGGTGTACGTCGTCGAGGTCGAGGGCGTCGTACCTCGGGCCGTGACCCGGAGCCTGACCGAGGGCATCGAGCTCGATGACGGCCCGGTGCGGGCCGACGCGGTCAAGCTGGTGGACGCCAACTCGCAGCGCAGCGTGCTCGAGGTCACGATCCATGAGGGACGCAACCATGTCGTCCGGCGAATGTTCGATGCCGTGGGCTTCCCCGTGACCCGGCTCGCCCGCATCGCCGTGGGGCCGATTCGGCTTGGGGACCTCAAGCCCGGAGCGCGGCGCCCGCTGCAGCAGGCCGAAGTCCAGTCGCTGTATCGCGCTGTTGGTCTATAGATCTGTCGACATCACGACTTGACGACTCATGGTCAGATCCGCTTAACGATCCGACTGGTCAGAGTCCGCGACAACGGGAGGTGGCATGGCGGTCCGGGCGGTACGTGGGGCGACCCAGGTGGACATCGACGACCGCGACTCCGTCATCGAGGCCACCGCCGAGCTGGTGCTGGCAGTCCTTGACCGAAACCACATCGACACCGACGCACTGATCAGCGTCATCTTCACGACGACGCCCGACCTCACGGCGGAGTTCCCCGCGTACGCCGCCCGCAGCATCGGGATGACCGACGTCCCGTTCCTGTGCGCCTCGGAGATCGCGGTGCCCGGAGCGATGCCGCGCGTCGTACGACTGCTGGCTCTCGTCGACACCGAGCTGACCAGGGCCGAGATCCGGCATGTCTACCTGCGCGGAGCGGCCCAGCTTCGGACCGATCTGCCACGAGACCTCGAGCCGTGAGCGCCGAGCGCCCGGCCGGGCGCCTGCTCGTGGTTGGCAGCGGGCTGATCGGGACGTCCATCGGGCTTGCGGCCACCGCTGCGGGATGGCGGGTGTGGATTGACGACCCGGACGCCGACCGGGTCCGAATGGCCCGGGACATCGGTGCCGGGCAACCCTGGCAGGCCGGGGATGACGGGTTCGACCTCGCGGTCATTGCAGCCCCGCCATCAGTGATCGGAGAAGTCGCCGCCCGGGTAATCAGGGCTGGTCTCGCATTGACAGTGACTCATGTCTGCAGCGTGCAGACTGTTCCTCGACTGGACATCGAGGCTCTGGGCGTGCCTGTCGACCACTTTCTCGGCAGCCATCCCATCGCCGGGCGGGAGCGCTCCGGGCCGCACCATGCCTCGGCGGACCTGTTCCGCGAGCGTCCGTGGATCGTCTGCCCCGCTCCCGACACCGCTCCCGACGCGATCGCGGTCGTCGAGCGGCTCGCCCACGACTGCGGCGGCTTGGTCGCTCGGATGTCGGAGACGGATCATGACGCGCTGTTCGCTCGCCTCTCGCACGTCCCACAGCTCGTCGCCTCCGCATTGGCCGGCTCGCTCACCGCCTTGGACGTCTCCGAGGTGGCACTGGCCGGAACCGGACTGCAGGACACTTCGCGGCTCGCGGACAGCGATCCAGCTCTGTGGACGGAGATCGTGGCCGGCAACCGGCTCGCGGTCGCAGCGGCCTTGCGGGACGTCGTCGAGCCGCTGCTCGCGGTGCTCGAGGAGCTGCGGGTCGACGGATCCCAGGCAACCGAATCGGTCCGAGCCCTGCTCGAGGCCGGCCGAGACGGCCGCTCGCTGCTCAGCGGCAAGCACGGTCGGCGACCGATGCGCTGGGCGACCGTGTCCGTCGTGGTGCCGGACTCGCCAGGGAAGCTGGCTCGGTTGTTCGCGGACGCCGCCTCCTGCGGAGTCAACGTCGAAGACGTCCGTGTAGACCATGCCCCTGGACACCCGGTGGGAATGGTTGAGCTCGACGTCCGTCCCGAGGGCCGCGAGACGATGCAGGAGGCACTCAAGGCCCAGGGCTGGACCGTGACGTCGAGTCCGGCCGCGGACGCCACGTCCGGCGGACCGACGCCGGACCGGCCGTAGACTCGCCCCGTCATCGAAGCCGCAAGGAGGACCGTTGCAGCGGCGAGAGCTGGTCGTCGCCATCGACGGTCCGTCCGGATCCGGGAAGTCGACGGTTGCGCGGGCGGTCGCCGCTGCCGTCGGCCTGCGCTATCTCGACACCGGCGCGATGTACCGAGCCGTCACCTGGCTGGCGCTCCGAGACGGGGTCGCGCCCTCGGAGCCGGAACGGCTGACGGCCCTGGCCGACACGGCACCGCTGGACATCCGTACCGATCCGGCCGCGCCGGCGATCCACGCTGATGGTGTCGACGTGACTGAGGCGGTCCGCAGCGCAGAGGTCACGGCGGCCGTGAGCGGCATCAGCGCCGTTCCCGGCGTACGGGCGGCCATGGTGCGGCGGCAGCGTGAGCTCATCGGAGCCGGCGGGATCGTGGTCGAGGGTCGCGACATCGGCACGGCCGTCGCACCCGACGCACCGGTGAAGATCTTCCTGACCGCGGCACCTGCGGTCCGCGCGCAGCGCCGGTCACTGCAGGACGGCTCCGGCAGCGACGACCACGCGCTGGCCGCCACTCGTGCCGACCTGGCCAAGCGGGACGACGCCGACCGCAGCCGGTCCGCGTCCCCGCTCACTCAGGCACCGGACGCCACCGTGCTGGACTCCTCGGAGCTCGGTGTGGACCAGCTGGTCGGCGAGGTCATAGCTCTGATCGACGCGGCGGAACGACCATGAGCGGGCGTGTTGCCGCGGCCAAGGACCCGAGCCAGCCGTCCCGGCCGCTGCGGATCGCGCGCCGCATCGCGAACCGCGTGGTCCGGACCGTCTTCCGGCTGCGGGTGACGGGGATGGAGAATCTCCCAGCCGACGGGCCGGTGCTGCTCGCCGGCAACCACTCCGGGTTCCTCGATGGGCCGCTGGTCTACATGGTGATGTCCAGGCAGGCCGCCTTCCTGGTGAAGAGCGAGCTCGAGCGCGGCCCGTTCCGACGGATCCTGGCGTTCGCGATGCAGATCCCGATCCACCGGGGTACGCCGGACCGGACCGCATTGCGGGCGGGGCTGGACATCCTGCGCGACGGCGGGGTGCTGGGCATGTTCCCCGAGGGCACCAGGGGCGAGGGAGGTCTGGCCTCGATCCAGCCGGGCATCGGCTATCTGGCGCTGCACGGCAACGTGCCGATCCTGCCGGTGGTGTGCCGAGGTACGGCGGAGGCGCTGCCCAAGGGCCGGTTGCTGCCCCGCTGGCGAGCCCCCATCGAGATCGTGTTCGGCGAGCCGTTCCAGCTCGACGTACCTGGTGATCCCCGAGCCCGCAGCACCGTCGGTCGGGCCACCGAGCAGGTCAGGCAGCACCTGCTCGCCCACCTCACCGCCGTCTCAGGCGCCCCCACGGCTGCTGCGGACCGGCCGTGAGGACCGAGACCGCCGCCCTGCCCGTTGTCGCGGTGGTGGGTCGCCCCAACGTCGGCAAGTCAACGCTCGTCAACCGGATCCTCGGTCGCCGCGAGGCGGTGGTGGAGGACGTTCCGGGAGTCACCCGGGACCGCGTCGCCTACGACGCCGAGTGGGCCGGCACCCGCTTCACGTTGCTCGACACCGGCGGCTGGAGCCCGGAGGCCCGCGGGATGGCGGCGCGGATCTCCGAACAGGCCGAGCTCGCCATGGCGGCGGCGGATGTCGTCCTGCTGGTGGTGGACGCCACCGTGGGGGTCACCGAGGTCGACGCGGCGGTCGGGCGGGTGCTGCAGCGCTCGCGCCGACCGGTGGTCCTGGCTGCCAACAAGGTCGACTCGGTGCGCGCGGAGGCCGACGCCGCCGCGCTGTGGGCGCTGGGCGTCGGCGAGCCGCTTCCGGTCAGCGCGTTGCATGGCCGGGGGAGCGGCGACCTGCTGGATGCCGTGGTCGCGGCGCTGCCTGAGACCACGGCGGTCGCTGATGACGATGGGGGGCCCCGCCGGGTCGCGCTCGTGGGAAAGCCCAACGTCGGCAAGTCCAGCCTGCTCAACCGGTTGGCCGGCATAGAGCGGTCCCTGGTGGACGACGTGGCGGGGACCACCCGGGACCCGGTCGACACCTTGATCGATCTCGATGAGACGATCTGGCGATTTGTCGACACTGCCGGGCTGCGTCGCCGGGTGAACGAAGCGACCGGCGCGGAGTACTACTCCAGCCTGCGGACCGCCGCGGCGATCGAGACCGCGGAGGTCGTGCTCCTCCTCCTCGACGCCTCACAGCCGATCAGCGACCAGGACCTGCGGGTGGCCGACCGGGTGATCGAGACCGGCCGCGCGCTGGTCGTACTGCTCAACAAGTGGGACCTGCTCGACGAGGATCGCCGGGAGATGCTGGACCGGGAGATCGACCGCGAGCTGGCCCGGATCGGCTGGGCTGCGCGGCTGAACATCTCGGCACTCACCGGACGAGGAGTCGGGCGGATCGCCCCGGCGCTGCGGGCGGCGCTCGCGGCCTGGGAGACCCGGATCTCGACGGGGGAGCTCAACAGCTACCTGTCCTCGGTGGTCGCGGCCACACCGCCGCCGGTGCGCGGCGGCAAGCAGCCCAAGATCATGTTCGCCACCCAGGCGAGTACCCAGCCGCCACACTTCGTCCTGTTCACGTCCGGCCCGCTCGAGGCGTCGTACCGCCGGTTCCTCGAGCGCCGGCTTCGGGAGCGCTACGACTTCGCCGGTACGCCGATCTCGCTCACGATCCGGCCCCGCGAGAAGGGCCAGCGCGGCGGACGCGGCCGCGGCTCCGCAGCGTCGGGCTGACCTCTCAACCTGTCAGGACGCGCGAGCGCGCGGTTGGGCCGAGCGCCCTGACAAGTGGCCTGACCTGCAGTTTCACCTTGTCGGGCTGACAGGATTTGAACCTGCGACCCCTTGACCCCCAGTCAAGTGCGCTACCAAACTGCGCCACAGCCCGCTGGCGGGCGAGTCTAGCGGCAGCGGCTGCCTAGACTCCGCCCGTGACCGAGCCGCCGCCCAGCGCCACGGATCGGGTCTGGACCATCCCGAACGGGCTCTCGGTGCTCCGGCTGCTCGGGGTGCCGCTGTTCCTCTGGCTGGTGCTGGGACCCGAGGCGGACGGCTGGGCCGTGCTGGTGCTCGCGCTGTCCGGCGTGACCGACTATCTCGATGGGCGAATCGCCCGCCAGTACAACCTCACGAGCCGGCTCGGCGAGCTGTTGGACCCGGCCGCGGATCGGCTCTACATCCTGGCCACGCTGATCGCGCTCACGGTCCGGGGGATCATCCCGGTCTGGCTCGCGGCCATCCTCGTGGGCCGCGACCTGGTGCTGGCACCGACCATTCCGATCCTCAGCCGCCACGGCTACGGGCCGCTGCCGGTGCACTTCCTCGGCAAGGCAGCCACCCTCAACCTTCTCTACGCCTTCCCGCTCCTGCTGCTGTCCGTCGACGACAACTGGTTCGGCCGGCTGGTCAGGCCGCTGGCCTGGTCGTTCACCGGCTGGGGGACCGCGTTGTACCTGTGGGCCGCGGTGCTCTACCTGGTGCAGGTCCGGCAACTGGTACGAGCGGACGAACGCTAGGCTCCACGCGTGGCCGCCGTACCGGAAGACCTCAGCTACACCGCGGAACACGAGTGGGTCCGGCGTGAGCCGGACGGCACGCTGCGGGTAGGCGTGACCGACTTCGCGCAGGACGCCCTCGGGGACGTGGTGTTCGTCTCGTTGCCCGAGGTCGGCGCCCAGGTGTCCGCGGGGGACAGCCTGGGGGAGATCGAGTCGACGAAGAGCGTCTCGGAGATCTATGCGCCGTTCGCCGGTGAGATCGTCGCCCGCAACGACGAGCTCGACGGCCGCCCTGACCTGGTCAACAGCGACCCGTACGGCGAGGGCTGGGTGGTCGCGATCCAACCCGCCGATCCTGACGCCGCGAGTGGCCTGCTCAGCCCGTCGGCGTACCACGACGTGATGAACGGCCGGTCCTAGTCTCACTGTCGACTCGAGGGTGCGCGCTGCGGCGAAATGTCACACTCCGTGTTGACCGGTCTGCAGCTGGCGTCTAGCGTTCCAGTACCCCTCCACCTGTGGTCGAGGGCTGATGCTGGCAGCGTGGCCGGCAGCAGTCCGAGCCGGACGACGAAGGACGAGTCCCGATGGCGAGCGTCTTCTGTGCGCAGTGCGGCCACCAGAACGCCGAGGGCAGCCGGTTCTGCGCCCGGTGCGGCGCCGCGCTGACCCCAGCTGGCGCTGCCACCCCAGCCGCTGAGGACCAGACCACCACGATCTCGCTCACCGGTCTCGACACCGCGGACGAAACCTCCGACGCGCTCTCGGCCGAGGAGCTGCTGGAGTCCCTCCCGGTGGGAAACGCACTGCTCGTCGTGCAGCGGGGCCCCAACGCCGGAAGCCGCTTCCTGCTCGACAAGGACCTCACCACCGTGGGCAGGCATCCCGACAGCGACATCTTCCTCGACGACGTGACGGTGTCGCGGCGGCACGCCGAGTTCTCCCGCGAGGGTGACCGCTTTGTGGTCCGCGACGTCGGCAGTCTCAACGGCACCTACCTCAACCGGGAGCGGATCGAGTCGGCCACGGTGGGCAGCGGTGATGAGGTGCAGGTCGGGAAGTTCCGGCTGCTGTTCTTCACCCATGCCCCGGCCCTCGGCCAGTGACCACAACCGGCGCCGGCCACGCCTTCATGAGCATCGGAGAGGTGCTCGGCCAGCTCCGGGGCGAGTTCCCCGACGTCACCATCTCCAAGATCAGGTTCCTCGAGACCGAGGGTCTGGTCGATCCGCAGCGGACGCCGTCGGGCTACCGGAAGTTCTCCCGCGATGATGTCGCCCGGCTGCGCTACGTGCTCTCGTCCCAGCGTGACAACTACCTGCCGCTGCGGGTGATCAAGGCGCATCTAGAGGCGCTCGACCGCGGCATGACACCGGGGGCCGCCGGCGCCGATGCCCCCTCGGTGCCGCGGGCCCTGGTCGAGGTGGATGACCTGCCCGGGCCGCAGGAGTTCATGCCCGAGGCGACCGAGCTGCGACTGTCCCGTGACGAGCTCGTCGACGCGGCCGGCATCGACCCGGAACAGCTCTCGACCATCGAGGGCTACGGGCTGATCGAAGCCCGCAGCGGCGGCTACTACGACGGCGACGCGCTCGTGATCGCCAAGACGATCGCGGCGATGAGCCGGTACGGGCTCGAGCCGCGCCATCTGCGGGCCTTCCGGACCGCCGCCGACCGCGAGGTCGGGCTGGTGGGACAGGTGGTCGCTCCGCTGGTGAGGCAGCGCAATCCGGAGGCTCGTGGCCGGGCCGACGAGGTGGCCCGCGAGCTCGCGAGCCTGTCGGTGCGGTTGCATGCCACGCTGGTCCGCTCGGGGTTGCGGCCGGCCCTCGGCGGCTGATCGGCGGGACCGCTCGGAGCACCCGCATCGCTGTTGTACGTTGGGTTCTCACCCAGCCGAGCGGAGTCTCCGAGTGCAGCAGCTCACCGTGGTCGGAGTCCGGGTCGAGCTTCCCTCCAACCAGCCGATCGTCCTGCTGAAGGAGGCTGCCGGCGACCGGTACCTCCCGATCTGGATCGGTGCCGTGGAGGCGACAGCCATCGCCTTCGCCCAGCAGGGCATCGTGCCCGCCCGGCCGTTGACCCATGACCTGCTGAAGAACGTCCTCGAGGCCCTGAAGGCCTCCTTGGAGGCGGTGCTGATCACCGACCTGCGGGACGGCATCTACTTCGCCGACCTGAAGTTCGGCGACGGGACCATCGTGTCGGCCCGACCGTCCGACGCGATCGCGCTCGCCATCCGCAGCGGAACGATGATCTACGCCGAGGAAGCGGTGCTCGACAGCGCCGGGATCGCGATTGCAGACGAGCAGGAAACCGAGGTCGAGCGGTTCCGCGAGTTCCTCGACAACATATCTCCGGAGGACTTCGAGACTGAATAGAGGATAGAAGTCTCGATCAGTGATTGAGATTCATGACGCGCGGTGATCTGACGTTGACCGGCGGCGGCAGGGTGCCTACCGTCAACAACGAAGTTCCACCGTTGGGGTTTCCCCAGCCCATCGTGGCAGCGTGAAGGGTGACGACGTGACAGGCTCCGATTCAGGCGGCTCCGACTCCGGCGGCTCGGGACCGGTAGCGGGCTCACAGCCCGCACTGTTCGGCGTCGAGCAAGCCGGCGGAGATCCACTCGGCTACCGCGGCCCGACCGCCTGCTCGGCGGCCGGGATCACCTACCGGCAGCTGGACTACTGGGCACGGACCGGGCTGGTCGAACCGACCGTGCGACCGGCCCACGGATCCGGAAGCCAGCGGCTGTACTCCTTCCGCGACATCCTGTTGCTCAAGGTCGTCAAGCGGCTGCTCGACACCGGCGTCTCGCTGCAGAACATCAGGGCGGCGGTCAGCCACCTGCGCGACCGGGGGGACGAGGACCTCACCGGGATCACGCTGATGAGCGACGGCACCACCGTCTACGCCTGTACCTCGGCGGACGAGGTCGTCGACCTGGTCCAAGGCGGGCAGGGCGTGTTCGGCATTGCGGTCGGGCGGGTCGTCCTCGAGGTCGAAGGCACGCTCTCCGAGCTGCCCGCCGAGCGGGCGGAGCCAGCCCCGGGCGCAGCCGGCGCCGCCGACGAGCTGGCCCAGCGCCGCCGCCGGCGTACCAGCGCCTGACAGCCGCGCCAGGCGTGTGCTCCGCGGCGTCCTGCTGCTGCGCTGATACCGTGGCGATGCCCGAATAATCCCGAGCGGGAGAGTCCCCGGCACGCCAGTCCGGGGCGCCGAAGGAGCAACCTCCCCGGAACCTCTCAGGCCGACGGACCGCGCGGGTTGGGCACTCTGGAAAGCAGACGTCCCCGGACGTCTCACCGAAGGGGCAAGCCCGCAATGTCGCGGGTGAAGCTCTCAGGTCCCATGACAGAGGGGGAGCCCGTACCGCCGTGACCCCGCAACCCCGTTGCGGCGCACCCGCCGGAGGCTCCGTTGACCCACCTGCCGCAGTTCGCCGACCGCCACATCGGGCCCTCGCCCGACGAGCAGGCCAAGATGCTCGCGGCCATCGGCCAGGCCTCGCTGGAGGCGCTCGCCGACGCCGCGCTGCCTCCCACGATCCGCTCGGCGGCGGCCCTCGACCTGCCACCGGCCGCATCGGAGGAGCAGGCGCTCGCCGAGCTGCGGGAGCGCGCGGGGAGCAACCGCGTGATGGTGTCGATGATCGGGCTCGGCTGGCACGACACGGTGACGCCGCCCGTGCTCCGTCGCGGCATCCTGGAGAACCCGGCGTGGTACACCGCCTACACGCCGTACCAGCCGGAGATCTCGCAGGGCCGGCTCGAGGCGTTGCTGAACTTCCAGACCATGGTGTCGGACCTGACCGGCCTGCCCACCGCCGGCGCGTCGCTGCTCGACGAGGCCACTGCGGCCGCCGAGGCGATGACCTTGTGCCGACGAATCTCTAAGTCGACTTCTCGACGATTCGTGGCCGATGCCGGCTGCCACCCCCAGACCCTGGCCGTGCTCGCGACCCGCGCCGAGCCGCTCGGCATCACCCTGGAGGCGGTCGATCTGGGCTCGGGCCTCCCGGCGGGGGACCTGTTCGGCGTGCTCGTCGCGTACCCGGCCAGCACGGGAGGCGTCAGCGACCACGCCGCCGTCGTCGAGGCAGCTCACGAGCGGGGTGCGCTGGTTGCCGTCACCACCGACCTGTTGGCGCTGACGCTGCTGCGAGCGCCGGGGGAGTGGGGCGCCGACATCGCGGTCGGGTCGGCTCAGCGGCTCGGCGTACCGCTCGGCTTCGGCGGGCCGCATGCCGGCTTCATGGCCGTCCGCGCCGGGCTGGAACGCTCGTTGCCCGGCCGGCTGGTCGGTGTAAGCGTGGACGCTGACGGTGCGCCGGCGTTCCGGCTCGCGCTGCAGACCCGCGAGCAGCACATCCGCCGCGAGAAGGCGACGAGCAACATCTGCACCGCTCAGGTGCTGCTCGCTGTCATCGCGGGCGCTTACGCCGCCTATCACGGCCCCGAGGGGCTCACCGCGATCGCCGAGCGGGTGCGGGGACACGCGTTGCGCCTCGCGGGCTCGCTCCGCGACGCCGGGATCCAGCTGGTCGGGGACGATCTCGTCGACACCGTGACGGCCGTCGTGCCGGGCCGGGCCCGGCAGGTCGTCGCTGCGGCGCTCGAGCGTGGCATCAACCTCCGCCTGGTCGATGACGACCACGTCGGCGCGAGCTGCGACGAGGTCACCACCGCGGGGCACATCGACGCGGTGTGCGAGGCCTTCGGCGTCGCGCCGGTTGCCGGCCCGATCACGTCAGAGCTTCCCGATCCGCTGCGCCGGACGACAGGCTTCCTGAGCCATCCGGTCTTCAGTGAGCACCGGTCGGAGACCGCGATGATGCGCTACCTGCGCCGGCTCGCCGACCGGGATCTTGCCCTGGACCGCACGATGATCCCGCTCGGCTCGTGCACCATGAAGCTCAACGCGGCCGCCGAGATGGAGCCGATCAGCTGGCCGGAGTTCGCCACCATCCACCCATTCGCTCCGCTCGACCAGGCGGCCGGGTACCTGTCGGTGATCAAGGACCTCGAGACCTGGCTGGTGGCCATCACCGGGTACGACGCGGTGTCGCTGCAGCCGAACGCCGGGTCGCAGGGGGAGTTCGCCGGGCTGCTCGCGATCCGGGCCTACCACCGCGACCGTGAGGACCAGCACCGCGACGTCTGTCTGATCCCGTCCTCCGCACACGGCACCAACGCGGCGAGCGCGGCGATGGCCGGCATGCGGGTCCTCGTGGTCGCCTGCGACGAGCAGGGCAACGTCAGCCTGGACGACCTGCGCGCCAAGGCCAGCCGAGCACAGGGCGGACCTGGCGGCGCTGATGGTGACCTACCCGTCGACCCACGGCGTGTTCGAAGCGGGCATCACGGACATCTGCGACATCGTCCACGAAGCCGGCGGTCAGGTGTACGTCGACGGCGCCAACCTCAACGCCCTGGTCGGGCTGTCGCAGCCGGGCCAGTTCGGCGCGGACGTGTCGCATCTCAACCTCCACAAGACCTTCTGCATCCCGCACGGCGGTGGGGGACCCGGCATCGGCCCGGTTGCGGTCCGGGCCCACCTGGCGCCGTACCTCCCGAACCATCCGCTGGTGCCGGAGGCCGGCCCGGCCACCGGCATCGGCCCGATCTCCGGGTGCGCCCTGGGGCTCGGCGGGAATCCTCCCGATCCCGTGGGCGTACCTGCGGATGATGGGTCCCGGATGGGCTGACCCGTGCCACAGAGGTGGCGTTGCTGGCGGCGAACTACATCGCCCGCCGGCTCGCCGGCCACTACCCGGTGCTCTACACCGGGCGCGGCGGCCTGGTGGCCCACGAGTGCATCGTCGACCTGCGACCGATCACCAAGCAGACGGGAGTGACGGTCGAGGATGTGGCCAAGCGGCTGATCGACTACGGCTTCCATGCACCGACCATGTCGTTCCCGGTCGCCGGGACCCTGATGATCGAGCCGACGGAGTCAGAGGATCTCGCAGAGCTCGACCGGTTCTGCACCGCGATGATCGACATCAAGGCGGAGATCGACCGGGTGGCCGAGGGGGAGTGGCCGGTGGAGCGCAGCCCGTTGCGGGGCGCCCCGCACACGGCGGCATCGTTGCTCGGGGAGTGGAACGAGCCCTACGACCGGGAGCGAGCGGCCTACCCGCAGCCGCGGCTGAGGTCCGACAAGTACTGGCCGCCGGTGCGACGGATCGACCAGGGGTACGGCGACCGCAACCTGATGTGCAGCTGCCCGCCGCTCTCGGCGTACGAAAGCTGAACGCCGTTAGGCGCTGGCGGACATCTCGTCGTGGCAGCAGGGCCGGCGCTGCGGCGCGATGATGCGACCGTCGGGCAGCAGGTCGCCCGTGTCCTCGAAGGTCACGACGCCGTTGCAGAGCAATGTCCAGCCTTGCTCAGGGTGGCTGGCGATCGCACGGGCGGCGTCGCGGTCGGCAGCGTCACTGGGCGGACAAGGCGGGAGATGCCGGCACATGGCGTGCCTCCGGTACTGAGTCGCGATATCGACGTCGAGTGACGCCGACACTGTTTATCTCGGCATCTCGCCGAGATTTATGCATAGTTCCTGCGAGCCAATGTGGACTGCTCCATAGTGTCCGGTTTTGGTGGACGAATCTGCTCCGACCGCCACGACTCGCGGGGCTGAATGGAGGAGTGCTCCTCGTCAGCGGCTGATACACGAGACTGTGAGCATGGATCTGCTGCACACCCCCGACGACGCTTTCTCGAGCACCGTCGAGCGTTTTCCCTTCCCGGTGCGCTACGTCGAGGTCGACTCGGGGGACGGCGGCGGGTCGCTGCGAATGGCCAGCTATCAGGCTGGACCGCAAGTCGGCCCGGTGACCGTGCTGCTGCACGGTGAGCCGACCTGGTCGTACCTCTACCGCCATGTGATGGCTCGCCTCGCCGAGCGGGGGGTTCGATCCGTCGCACTGGACCTGGTGGGCTTCGGACGTTCCGACAAGCCGGCCGCGCAAGCCGATCACAGCTATGCCCGGCACGTGGCCTGGGTGCGGCAGGCGTTGGAACTGGGGCTCGGGTTGTCCGACGTGACGATCGTCGGCCAGGACTGGGGCGGCCTGATCGGGCTGCGACTGGCGATCGAGGCACCCGGACTGGTGGGGTCGTTCGTCGCCGCCAACACCGGGCTGCCGACCGGCGAACACGCGATGCCGGAGATTTGGTGGATGTTCCGACGCGCCATGGAGTCCGCCGAGGTCCTCGACATCGGCCGCTTCGTCGAGGCGGGCTGCCGGCGCGGGTTGAGCGACGACGACCGGTCGGCGTACGACGCGCCGTTCCCGGAGCCCGCACTCACCGTGGGCCCGCGCGCCATGCCGGGTCTGGTTCCCACGTCGCTGCAGGATCCGGCGGCGGCCGCCAACCAGGCGGCCTGGCGGGCGCTGTCGACGTACCGTCGCCCGTTTCTCGTGGCGTTCAGCGACGGCGACCCGATCACGGGCGCGATGGGCCCACGGCTGCGTAGCCATGTACCGACCGCCGACGAGGAGCCCGACACCGTCATCACCGACGCCGGGCATTTCCTGCAGGAGGACGCCGGCCCGGAGCTGGCCGACGCGGTCGCGGACTTCCTGGATCGGCATCGGGGGATCGTCAGCAGGACCGGGCGATGACAGCGCACCTGCCACCCACGCGTTAGTTGCGAGGAGATCGCGATGGCACGGATTCTCATCACCGGCTCGTCCGACGGGCTGGGGCTCATGGCGGGCCAGCTGCTGGTCGAGCAGGGGCATGCCGTGACACTTCACGCCCGCAACGACCAGCGCGCCGCAGATGCCCGCGCCGCGCTGCCGGGGGCGGACAGCATCGTGGTCGGCGACCTCTCGACGGTCGCCGCGATGCGGGACGTCGCGGACCAGGCGAACGCGCTCGGCCAGTACGACGCGGTCATCCACAATGCCGGGCTCGGCTACCGCCAGTCGCGGAGGGTCGAGACGGTCGACGGACTGGACCAGCTGTTCGCGGTCAACGTGTTGGCGCCGTACCTGCTGACCGCATTGATCACCCGGCCGAGACGTCTGGTCTACCTCAGCTCCGGAATGCATCGCGGCGGCGACCCGGACCTGAGCGATCTGCAGTGGGCGGAACGTCGATGGAACGGTGCCCAGGCCTACTCCGACAGCAAGCTGTACGACCTCGTCCTGGCCTTCGCGGTCGCCCGGCTCTGGCCGGCGGTGCTGTCGAACGCCGTGGAGCCCGGCTGGGTGCCGACCAAGATGGGAGGTGCGGGCGCGCCGGACGACATCGCACTCGGTCCAGTGACCCAGGCGTGGTTGGCGGTCAGCGACGACCCGGCTGCGACCGTCAGCGGTGAGTATTTCTTCCATCAACAGCCACGAGCGGTCCATCCGGCGGCACGGTCCGTCGAGGTCCAGGACGCCCTGCTGGCCCACTGCTCCGGACTGACGGGTACGCCGCTGGCGGTCCCGTAGCCGCGATTGCGCCTGGTGCGGGGGATCCCCAGCACCCTCGGTCGCAGCAGGCTACTTGACATAATGTGCATTATCGGCGTACTCCGACGGAGCGGCGAAAGGGGTTGGACACCACCGCGTCGCGGGTACACCCACCGCAAGTGACCACACGCAGGTGAACCCGGTCGCGTCCTCAGCCGTCTTTCATGACGGGGGACGACACTGCCCGGGAGCCAAGGGGAATCCCGGACCGTGACCCGGCGTTGAACCCAGCGTCAAAGTAAAGCCAGGAGGGTGACATGGGCGAGCGCGTGCTTCGAGGAAGTCGGCTGGGTACGACCAGTTACGAGACCGATCGTGACATCGACCTGGCGCCCCGGCATGACGTGATCTTCGACTGCCCCTCCGGTCACCAGACCACGGTTCCGATGGCCAGCGACGCCGAGCTGCCGGCGGAGTGGGAGTGCCGCACCTGCGGCGCGATGGCGGCGCTGCGCGACGGCGTGGCGGCCGAGCCGAAGGCTGGTAAGAAGGTCCGCAGCCACTGGGACATGCTGCTCGAGCGGCGGTCGCTGTCCGACCTGGAAGACGTGCTGACCGAGCGGCTCAACGAGCTGCACCAGCGCCCTCGTCGTTCCGCCTGACATCTGGTTCGCCCTTGACCCGAGGTCGAGTATCAGCCGCTGATTCCGACCGTTTCTGGAGTCGACACCGCGCGGCCTGATGCGTCGTCGCCGGCGCCGGCGCGGTCGGCAGGCGACCAGCAGCAACAGCGAGTGCTGCCGCTGCGAGCACGCGGTCCGGCCACTCGCCTACCCGGTCTGCCACGGTCAGTGGGTCGCGCAGCGGTACCCGCATGTCCAGCGAGGCCCCGGTGAACACCTTGGTCCGGGCCAGCACCCGGCCGTCAGGCGAGATGACTGCGCTCACGCCGCTCGTCGCCGCCACGACGACCGCGCGGCCATGCTCGACGGCGCGCAGCCGGGCCATCTCGAGCTGCTGCGCGGTCTCACCGCCGTTCCCGCTCTCGCCGTCCTGCTCGTAGCTGGCGTTGTTCGTCTGGACGCTGATCAGCCGGCCGCCACCCGTTACCGCTTGTCGAACGACGGTGTCGTCGGCCACTTCGAAGCAGATGACATCGGCCAGCGTCACCGGGCCGGCCTGCAACACACCCGGTTTGTGCCCTGGGACGAAATCCTTGTGAATCAAGGAGAAAGCGCCGGTTACGGCGGTGATCTCGTGTCGGAAGGGCAGGTACTCCCCGAACGGCACCAGGTGGCGCTTGATGTAGCGCTGCGTGGGGCCGTGCTGAGGCGTCCAGACAATCGCTGCGTTCCGCACGTGGTTGGGGCCGGGGCCGTTGATGACGGCACCGACGACGATCGGTACGTCGATCGAGGCGACCGCTTGGTTGATCTCGGCCGCCGCGATGGCGTCGGAGTACGGGTCGACGTCGGAGGAGTTCTCCGGCCAGATGACCACGGCCGGGCGCGGGCCGGAGGCCTTCACGGACCTGTTGGGCCAGCGACTCGGTCTGGACCAGGTGGTTCTCCGTGACGGCGCGACGCTGGCTGAACTCGTCGAGGCCGAGTCGCGGGACGTTGCCCTGGATCACGCGCCACGACCTCCGAGGACGGCTTGCCGCCGGCGGATGTGCCCGCCGTGGGGAGCCTGATGGCGAGCGGCGTGACCACCACCGCCGCGATGCCGATCAGGGCGAGCACCGGGCCGGTCAGGTGCCGCGGATGGATGACCTCCGTGACGACGTAGGCGAGCAGCGCTCCAGCCAACGCGACCGCGAAGGTGACGAGCGGAGCGCCGCCCAGACTCGCCAATCGGACCAGCGGGCCGTCGGCCTGGCTGAAGGCAAGGCGGCCCCAGGGGAATCCCCCGAACGGAACCCGATCGCGCAGCCATTCCTGCCCGACCCACAGCAGCGCGGTGGCGAGCGGCCAGTACCGGAGCCGTGAGGTCGCGCGGAGCGCGAGCGCCATCCCGACCCACCACAACGACTCGATGACGGCGAGACCCCACCAGGCGGCCAGGCCGTAGCCGCGCAGGAAGGTCAGCAGCGGCAGCCAGAAGCCGAGGCCGGCCAGCATGCCGAGTCCCGCCGCGCCGCGCCGACTGCTCCCCCGCAGCAGGACAGACAGCGCGCCGATCCCGACGGCGGCGGCGGGCCACGCATTGACCGGCGGAAAGGCCAGGTCGAGCGCAACCCCGGAGCACACCGCGGTGACGGCCAGGAGCAGATGTCGTCTCACGGTGATCGCGACGGTATCAACGCTGCGGGGCGCGGATCGGCCGCGGCAGAATGCTCACGATCTGGTCTCGGGGATGGGACCCGGGTGCCCTTCGGACCGACTCTGCGGCGGCCGGCAACCGCCGCAGACGCCGTTGTCTACTGGGCACCCGGGTCACTCCCGAGTGGTCGCACCACTCCCGAGTTCTGCAACTCGCCGGCTCCCCGTGAACCGACTGGACCTGGCACCAGTCGCGACGCAGCGGGGGCTTCTCGCGTCGACTGGCCAGTCGGTTGGAACGAGGGATCGGGACCTGCAGGGGCGGGGTGTCTCGGTGGTGGACGGGAGGCAAACTAGCGGTTGCCCCAGCGTGGCTGTCAACACCCCTCTGACCTGCGAGGATGCGTAAACCAGCAGGTCGAGAGCCTCGATCAGTAGCGACCACGGATTTTGCGAATCCCCCCAATGGACCATGGTGACCCGGCCCCAGGGAGCGGGATGAACGTGGATCTCGGGCCGCCGCGGTCAGTCGATCCCGTAACGATGCCGGAGGACACTCTCGACGGCTCGTTCGGCGTCAGCAGGAAGCAGCCGCGGCGGGCTCGACCCCCCGTTGACGTCGAGCCGCGCCGCCATCAGCCGGAGCGGCAGGGCCGCCGGTGCCGGGCTCGCCATGGTGGGGCGGCTCGTAGGCGGCGAAGTCGACCAGATCGGCACCGAGCCGACGGTAGAACGTCACCCGGCGGTGTCGCTCGACCGCTTCGTGCGCCGTGGTCGCCGGATCGGCGGGATCTTCGACGTCGAACAGCAGGAGCTCCTGGCCGCGGACCGGCCAGGTCGCCGGCACAGCGCGGCCCACAGTCGCCCGCCGACTCCCTCACCGCGACGTTCGGCCGTGACCACGAAGTACCGGAGGAACGTCCAGACCGTGTCCCCGAGGTCGCGGACCAAGGTCAGGCCGATCACATCGCCGGTGCTGTCGAGCAAGAGCTGGGTGCGTTCGGCCGGGTGAGCCCCCAGCAGATCGCTGAACGGCGCTCGCACCGCGGCCGGGAAGCCCGCCTCGTAGATCGCGCGGGCCTGCTCGAGCCCGGCAGGTGTGGCGGACGGGAGATCGATCAGGCTGTCGGCATCGGGTCCTGCGTCATCCGAGCCGCCCACCGGGGTCGTGTCGCGGCGACGCCGCCGATCATCGTCGCGCTCACCTCGATGTCGGCGATCCGTCCCGGATCCACCGTCGTCGGGTCGTCGGTCAGAACGGCGAGGTCGGCGAGCCGATCAGGTGCCAGGGAGCCGCGGCGGTGCTCCTGCTTCGAGGCGTACGCCGAACCCCAGGTGTAGGCGCGTAACGCTTCTGCCGGGCTCAACGCCTCGTCAGGTGAGAACGGGGCGCCCGAGTCGGTGCGCCGGTTGACCATGTCGTGGATGCCGCGCAGCGGCCGTCCGTCGACGACCGGCCGGTCGGAGCTGGCGGGCACGACGAGGCCGGCATCGAGCAGGCTGCGCAGGCGGTAGGCGTACCGCGACCGCTCCCCCAGCGCGCGCAGCATGCCATCGCCGATCTCGCCCACGAAGCGTCCCTGCGGCACTGGAACGACGCCGAGTCGCGCCGTACGGGTCAGCTGGTCCGGCCGGGCGACGCCGTAGTGCTCGATCCGGTGCCGGACATCGGCTCGCGGGTGGAGCTGCTGGGCCTGCTCGTAGGCATCCAGAGCAAGGTCGATCGCGGCATCCCCGATGGCGTGGGCAGCCACCCGCCACCCCGAGCGATGCGCGGCGACGATCGTGGCGAGGATGGCGTCGCGGTCACCCTGCAGGTAACCGCGGTTGCCAGGTGAGTCCGCGTAGTCCTCGGTCATGGCCGCCGTGTGACCGATGAGCGACCCATCCGTGAAGACCTTCATCGGTCCGACGCTCAGCCAGTCGTCACCCAGACCGCTTCTCACCCCGAGGTCGAGACCGAGTGTTGTCGGGTCGTCGGCATGACCCACGATGGCATGGAGCGAGTCCGAGACTGGCATCAGCTCGACCCGCACCGGCAGGCGGGCTTGCTCGCGCGCCTCGAGATAGGCGCCGAGCTCCACCGGGCTCTGCCCGATCCAGCCGCCTCCGATGCCGGCTTCGACCACGCTCGTGATGCCCTCGGTGAGGTAGTGCGCACCGGCACGCTCGATCGCGTCGACCAGCTGGCGGCGGGCGACCGGCCGCCGTAGTGCCGCGACCAGCTCCTGGGCGCGCTCCTCGAGCCGGCCGGTGGGTCGGCCCTGCTGGTCGGTCACGACCGTCCCGCCGTCGACGTGCCGCCCGGACTCGGTGAGGCCGAGGTCGGCGAGCACTGCTGAGCTCACGACGCAGATATGACCCGAGGTGTGGGTGACGAGAACCCGGGCGCCACCGGTGGCCCGGTCCAGCCCGTCGCGGTCCGGGTGGCCGCCGATCTTGTTGTCGTCGTACCCGTTGGCGACCACCCAGCCGTCCGCGGACGTGTCGCGGCTACCCGCTGCCACGGCGGCGTAGAGCTCCTCGACCGAGCTGATCGGCGGGGTGCCGACCGGGATCTCGAGCAGGCCCTGCCCGAACCACGCCATGTGGTTGTGCGCGTCGTGGAAACCCGGGACGACGCAGCCGCCGTCGAGATCGACCACTCGGCGGGCCGGCGGCAGGTCGTCGTCGGCCATGACGCCGAGAACCCGGTCTCCGGCGATCGCCACGGCCGTCGCCCGAGGCACGTCGGGGTTCATGGTGAGGACCCGACCGTTGACCAGCAGCAGGTCACACAGTGGTGGCGTCACGCGACGACCTGCGGAAGGGTCGCCGTCCTGCAGTGAGGCGAAGACCTCCCGGTACCACGGCGTCCAGGGCGACGGTGCGCCGGCACCGTCGACCTTGACGATGCCCCGATGGCCCGATCGCGACCTCGGCATCCTCGGTCCCGAACCGGCAGCGGAAGCCGTAGACCGCGCTGGTGCGGCCGATCTCGCGGGCCTGCAACCCGATCCGGAGCCGGCCCGGCGAGGTCACCGGGGCCGTGAACTCCAGGTGCAGCTCGCGGACGACGTATCGCAGGTCCTCGTGCCGGTCTCCGGCGCGGGACCACGCTCCCCCGAGCCGTTCGAACAGCTCGGTTTGCGCGCGTTCCACGAGTACGACGAGCCGTGCGTTGTGCAGGTGGCCGTTGAGGTCCAGATCGTCGAAGTAGACGCCGAACGAGCTGGTCCAGCACTCGGCGGCGGTCATCGGCCGCCGTCCGCGCGGACATCGTGGACCGGCCCGGCGGCAGGCCCGAGTGCCGACTTGGCGACTCGCTGCGACGCCGTGAGCGGCAGCGTGTCGCGGTACTCCCAGAACCGCGGGACCTTGAAGCCCGCGAGTCGTTGGGCGCAGTACGACGCGAGCTCCGCCGGTGAGGGCACCCGGGCCGGATCGGTCACCACCACGGCCTTCACCTCCTCGCCGCGCAGCTCGTCGGGAACGGCGACGACCGCCGCCAGCCGGACGTCAGGGATGCGTGGTCAACACCTCCTCGACCTCACGGGCCGCGATGTTCTCCCCGCTGCGCCGGATCATGTCCTTGATCCGGCCGTCGAGGTACACCCGGCCGGTGTCGTCGAGATGGGCCAGGTCGCCGGTGCGGAACCAGCCTCCGTCGAAGGCGCTGGCAGTGGCGGCCGGGTCGGCGAAGTATCCGTCCATCATCCCGGGGCCACGTAGCTGCAGCTCGCCGGTCTGCCCGACCGGCAGCGCGCCGGCGGCCGCGTCGGCGACCCGGACCTCGCGGTGCGCGGCCGGAGCGCCGACGCAGCCGCTCCCCACCAGCTCACCGTGATCCGTGTCGTCGACCCGCAGGTCGGCACCGGTCTCGGTCATCCCGAAGGCCTCGTACCAGCGCACACCCCACCGGCGCTCGAGCTCGGCGTGGCGCGCGGTCGGGATTGCCGAGCACTGGACCGCCCGAACCCGATGCGCGGTGTCCGAGGCCGACGGCGGTGTCGTTAGCAGCAGCGTCGGCATGGACGCCAGGCAGTAGAAGTAGGTGACCTGGTGAGCCCGCACCCGCTCCCAGAACGTCGTGGGGTGGAAGCCGTCGAGCACCACCAGGTGGGCACCGGCGAGCAACGCCGCGACGACGTTCCACTGCGGGTCGACGTAGTGGAACGGCTGGGCGGTGAGCATCACGTCGCCCTCGCCCAGGTGCGGGAACCCGGTGACCAGCGACCGGGCCAAGCGGATCCAGTAGTCGTGCGACAAGACACAGCCCTTGGGGTGCCCCGTCGTACCAGAGGTGAACTGGACGTTGAGACTGACCGTCGCTGCGTGGGGTCAGGTCGTCACGGTACGTCGCCGGGGCCTCAAGCTCGTCAACGTCCCACAGGGCGGCCAAACCGGGCACGTCGGCCGCCAAGCCCGAGCAAGCGGCTCCCAGGTCGGCGCCCGGCTCACGACCGCCCGCATCGGGCGGTGCGCAGCAGGTGCTCGAGGTCGGCCGAGCGGTACTGCGGACTCAGCGGCACCATCGCGGCGCCCAGCCGGGCCAGGGCGAACCACACCAGCGGGAACGCGGCGGTGTTGCCCAGCATGACGCCGATCCGGTCGCCTGGGCCGACTCCCCTGGCTGCCAGTCCGCCGGCGATGGCCGCGGAACGCCGGGCGAGGTCGGCGAAGCTGAGCCGCTCGCCCGGGTCGAACGTCCAGGCCGGCCGGTCGGGCCAGCGGGCGGCCGCTCGGCGTATCGCGGTGACCAGGTCGGGCACGTCCTCGACGCTCACGGTCGGCGGCAGTTGCGCCGGCGGTCACGACGGGCGGTGCGTGAACCGGTCACGCCCTCCGGCGGCCTCGCCACTGGCCCGGGTGACCATGGCATTGTCGACTTCTCGATCTAGCATCTCATCGACAGACCGACCTAATCCGTGGTCGACCACGCTGCTTGGCCAGCGCGAGCGCGACTGGGGGCTGCTCGGCGCAGCGGTAGGCCAGGTCCAGCGCCACGCTCTCGTGCTCGCCAGCGGGCGTCAGCCGGTTCACGAGGCCGAGCTCCGCGGCCCGCGTCGCGCTGACGTGCTCACCCAGCACGAACAGCTCCTTGGCCCGCATCGGACCGACGACGGCCGCGAGCAGCGCGGAGATCGCCGCCCGTCACGCTGAGTCCGACGCCGACCTCCGGAAACCCGAAGCGGGCGTCCTCGCCGGCCACCACCAGGTCACAGCCGAGCGCGAACTCGCAGCCGGCGCCGAGCGCGTAGCCGTGCACCGCGGCGATCACGATCCCGGGGAAGTCGCGGATCAGGCGCGTGACCTGCTGCAGCCGTTGCAGCCGGGCCCGCGCCTGGGCATCGTCCTCGACCGGCTCCGGCTCTTTGAGGTCGTGACCGGCGCAGAAGGCCCGCCCTCGTCCGGCCAGCACGATGGCACGGGCACCGTCGCGGGATGCCCTCTCGAACCCGGCCAGCAGGCTGTCGGTGAGTGCGGGAACGACGGCGTTCAGCCGCTCCGGGCGGTTGAGGTGCAACCGGGCCACCGGACCGTCGATGGCGTACTCGACGACGCTCACAGTCGGACCTCGGCCGACTCCAGCGGGCGATCCGTCACAGTGACGGCGGCCGATCCTCGTACGGCGTGGACAGCACCACGGAGGTCCGGGTCGACACGTTGGCGGCGGCCCTGATGTCCTGGAGCAAGGACTCCAAGGCCGATGGCGATCTCACCCTCACCTTGAGGATGTAACTTTCGTCGCCCGCCACGCTGTGGCAGGCTTCGATCGCGCCGAGGTGCGCCAGTCGATCTGGCGCGTCATCGGGGGCAGCGGGATCGATCGGCTTGATCGAGACGAATGCGGTGAGTGGCAGCCCGAGCTCTTCGGAGTTCGTGACCGCGCGGTAGCCCCGGATCACGCCCCGCTGCTCGAGTCGGCGTACCCGCTGGTGGACCGCGGAGACCGACAGTCCGGTCTCTCGGGAGAGGTCGGTGAAGCTGCGGCGTCCGTCCGCGCTGAGCAGGCTGACGATGGCCCGGTCGACATCCTCCACGGGCCGCACCCTAGTGCGTCGTAGGTGCGACGGGGAACGCTTTGCTGCCCACCACCGGTGCCCTAGAGCCCGGTGAGCAAAGCATTCCCCGTCGACCCACACAGGACCGTGCGCATTGAGTGCTCCCGTCCACGGGGCTTGCGCCCCAGCGGTCAGGCCGGTCTCGCCACTCACTCCCCGAACGACCTAGGCGACCGTGTTGTCTCCGTGCCACCAGCGCGCGAACGCGACGGTGGTCGGTGTGGGTCGCTCGGATCACCGTGTCCTGGCCCCGACTGATGTCGAGACATGTTTGAGATCGGCCTCCGGCGACGATCGCTTAAGAGTCCATATGGGTGATGTGTCCGATCACAGCGCCTGTTCCGCCAGCCAGGCGAGGACCGCATCGGCGACCTCGGCCCAGCCGTGGTCGATCGTGAGCGAGTGACCTCGGTCAGCGAACTCCTTGAGATCGGTGACCGCTGTGCTGTGCCGGTACTGCTTGAGCGTGGACTTGGTGATGGCTTCCGGGACCGTGTGGTCCAGGCCGCCCATGATCAGCAGCAGCGGGCCCCGGTCATCGTTGTCGGTGTCGACCTTGGTCTCGGCGTGCGGACTGAAGTTCGCTGTCGCCGCCTGGAACAGCGGCTTGCCCGGCGCCGGGATGGTCCACTTCTCGTAGAGCTCGGCCGACTCCTCCGGGCTGATCGCGTTCCCGAAGGCGTACTGGAACTGATCGGGGGTCAGGGAGACGGCCCGGTTGCGGTTGGCGGGGTTCTGCAGGGCCGGGAACGCCGCCCGCAACGCCGAGATCGGGAGCGGGAGCACTCCCTTGATCGGTGCGGCGTCGATCGCGATGCCGGCCGCCCCGAGGCTCTGCCCCATCAGCTTCTCCACGATGGTGCCGCCGAAGGAGTGCCCGACGAGGACCGGCGGCTCTGGCAGCGTCGCGATGATCTGGGCGTAGTGCTCGACCACCTCGTCGACACCGCGGCCGGCGATGCCGTCCGGGTTCTCGCGCGATGCGGCGACGGTCTCCCCGTCCCCAGGCCAGGCGGGAGCGCTGGCGTCGTACCCAGCGTTGCGGAACTTCTCCAACCACGGATCCCACGAGCTCGCATGCAGCCAGAGCCCATGCACGAAGAGCGCAGGTCGGCGTGGTGTCGTCATTGTGTCCTCCCCTGGGGAATCTCCGATGAGATCTCCTGGCTCTGACGCTAGCTCGTAGGGTGAGCGGATGGCGTTTGCCGGCTTTCCCGAGGAAGCGCTCGACTTCTACGAGGGTCTGGAAGCCGACAACAGCAAGGCCTACTGGACCGACCACAAGACGACATACGACGAGTGCGTGGCCGCCCCGATGCGGGCACTGTTGGACGAGCTCGAGCCGAGATTCGGGACCGCGAAGATGTTCCGGCCTTATCGGGACGTGCGTTTCAGCAAGGACAAGTCGCCGTACAAGACGCGGCAGTACGCCGTCGTCCACACCGCAGATCAGGGACTGTACGTCGGCATCGACGCCCATGGGCTGCACCTAGGCGGCGGGATGTTTGCCGCCACCACCGATCAGGTCGCCAGGATCCGAGCGGCGGTTGCCGACGAGGGCACGGGTCCCGCGCTCGAGAAGCTGTTGAAGTCGTTGCGCCGCAAGGGTTTCGTCATCGGAGGACACCAGCTCAAGCGGGTGCCGAAGCCATGGGATGACGGTCACCCGCGGGCCGACCTGCTTCGACACAAGTCCCTCATTGCCTATGTCGACCATGAGCCGGCCGAGTGGCTGCACACGGCCCAGGCGAAGCGTGAGGTCGCCGCCGCGTGGACGGCGGTGATTCCCCTGAACGACTGGCTCCGCTCGACTTGTCAGGACACCTGAGCGCAGGTTGGGGCCGATCGCCCTGACATGTTGGGCCCCTCACGAAGCGCCGTGGGTGAGATCTCGCTGGAACCAGTGGTGGGCGTAGGGCTCGGTGTTGAACGCCGCTACCTCGACAAACCCTGCGCTCTCGTAAAGGTGCTTAGCCTCCGCGAGGGTGCGGTTCGTCTCCAGCCGGAGGGTTCGCATCCCTGCCACGATGGCTTCGTCGGCCAGTCGTTGCAGGATCCGGCGACCCAGGCCCAGCCCCCGCACCTGCGGAGACGTCCACATCCGCTTGACCTCGGCGATCCCGGTCTCGGAGTGCAGCTTCAAGGCGCCGCATCCAATCGGCCCATCCTGGAGCGTCGCGACCAGCAGCAGACCGTTCGGAGGCGTCATCTCCTCGTCACTCGCTGAGATGCTCTGGGACGGGTCGAACCCTCCCTCGAACCGCTGTCCCAGTTCCTCGAAGTACGACCGAAGGCAGTAACGGGCATCCGGGTCGCGCGGATCCCTGGGCTCGACGCGCACCTGCGACACCAGGAACAGCCGCTCGACGTCCGTCATGGCCTCGACCAGGCGCTCCTGTTGAGCCTCGTTGAGCGGATCGAGGATCGACGCCGCCAGCTCATCGGAGGCGCGGTCCAGTTCCGCCCGCTCGGCAACCCCGGTCGATGTCAGCCGCACCCGGCGTACCCGACCGTCGCCCGACTCGCTTTCGGTCCTCACCAGTCCGTCCGCCTCGAGCCGACGCAGCTGCCGGCTCAGATAGCCCGAGTCGAGGCCGAGCCGGGAGCGCAGCTCCCGCACCTCGGACCCGTCGTGCTCGACCTCCCACAGCAGCCGCGACAACCCCAGCGACCGACCCCGGGACAGGTACTCGTCATCCAGTGCCCCGACGCGCTGCGTCACGGCACGGTTGAACCGGCGTACCGCATCGATCTGCTCTCGCCTCATTCCCTGACCTTAGTCAGAGAAATCTGCGCGGTCAGGCGGTCAGGTGGCGGCCGATGACCATCCGCTGGATCTGGTTGGTGCCCTCGAAGATCTGCATCACCTTCGCTTCCCGCAGGTAGCGCTCCACCGGGAAGTCGGTGGTGTAGCCGTAGCCGCCGAACACCTGCACCGCGTCGATGCACACCTGCATCGCCCGGTCCGTGGCGTGCAGCTTGGAGATCGACGCCTGCACCCCGTACGGCAGGCCAGCGTCGCGACGTCGGGCGGCCGCGAGGTACGTCGACCGCGCCGTCTCGACGCCCGCCGCCATGTCCGCGAGCAGGAAGCTGACTCCCTGGAAGTCGGCGATCGTCGTACCGAACTGTTTGCGCTCCTTGGCCCAGGCCGCCGCCGCATCGAGGGCGGCCTGGGCGAGGCCGGTCGCGATCGCAGCGATCCCGAGCCGGCCGCCGTCGAGGGCAGACAACGCAATGCGAAGCCCGTCGCCCTCCTCGCCGATCAACCGGTCGGCGTCCACCCGCGCGCTGTCGAGCACGATCGAGGCGGTCGGTGACGCGCGCAGACCCATCTTCCGCTCCGGTGGCTGTGGGATCAGCCCGGGAGTATCGGCGGCGGCGAGGAGCATCGAGATCCCGCGCCGCTTGTCGTCCGAGGTGCGGCAGAACACGTCGTAGTAGTCGGCGATCCCGCCATGCGTCACCCACGCCTTGGTGCCATCGAGGACGAAGCTGTCGCCGTCGCGACGAGCCCGCGTGGCTAGTGCGCCCGCATCGGATCCGGCCTGTGCTTCTGACAGGCAGTAGGCGCCCAGCAGCTCACCGCCGAGCATGTCCGGCAGCCATCGTTTGCGCTGCTCGTCCGTACCGAAGGCGGCCAGCGGATAGCAGGTGAGGGTATGCACGCTGACCGCCAGGGCGACGGCCGCCCAGGCCGACGCGAGCTCCTCGAGCACCTGCAGGTAGACCTCGTAGGGCTGGCCGCCGCCGCCGTGCTCCTCGGGATACGGCAGTCCCAGCAGGCCGACCCGACCGAGCGTGCGCACCAGCTCCCGGGGGAACTCGCCGCGCTCCTCGTGGTCCGCGGCACGGGGCGCCAGCTCGGCAGTGGCCAGCTGATGGGTCAGGTCGAGCAGCTCACGAGCCTCGTCGCTCGGCAACACCCGGTCGAGCGGCACCTCAGGCGTCCAGCACCACGAGCTGGCGGGTCACGGTGTCGAGGCGCTCGACGCCGTCGTCGGTGACCGCGACGATGTCCTCGATCCGGGCGCCGTGGTGGCCCCGCTGGTAGATGCCAGGCTCGATCGAGAAGCACATTCCGGGAGCGAGGAGCGTCTCGTTGCCCGCGACGATCCACGGCTCCTCGTGCTCCTCGAGCCCGATCCCGTGCCCGGTCCGATGGATGAACAGCCCGCCGTACCCAGCCTTGGTGATGATGTCCCGCGCGGCGGCGTCGACGCTGTGCGCGCTGACGCCCGGACGCACGCTCTCGCAGGAGGCGACCTGGGCGTCGTACAGCACGGAGAAGTACGTCGCGAACTCAGCCGGAGGTGCACCTGCTGCGAGGTAGGTGCGGGTGCAGTCGGAGCAGTAGCCGTCCGGCATGGTGCCGCCGATGTCGACGACGACCGGCTCGTCAGCCTCGATCACGCGGTCGGACAGGTCATGGTGCGGGCTAGCACCGTTCGGCCCGGAGCCCACGATCGTGAAGTTCACCGACGCGTGGCCTTCCGCGACGATGGCCTCCGCGATGTCGCGACCGACGGCGCGTTCGGTGCGTCCGGGCCGAAGCCACTCCCCCATCCGCGCGTGAACCCGGTCGATCGCCTGGCCGGCCCGTCGTAGGCTCTCGATCTCGTCAGGGTCCTTGCGCAGGCGCAGCGGACGCAGCACGCTTCCGGCCAGAGTGATCCGGCCGCCCGGCAGGGTGTCTCGGATGCTCAGCACCTGTTCCGCCCACATCCGGTCGGCGACCCCGACGACCTCCGGCGGGCCGCCCAGTGCGTCACGAAGCAGCCCCGCAGCGAGGGCGTAGGCGTTGTCGGTTTCGCCGTGCGTGACCACCCTGACCTGGTCGGCTGCACCGCTGGCCTCGGCGGCCGGCTGCTCGAGCAACGGCACGATCAGCACCGGCTCCCCGGTGGCCGGAACGAGCAGGCAGGTGAGGCGCTCCAGCGGTATCGCGTGATAACCCACGAGGTAGCGCAGGTCCGCGCCGGGCGTGATGAGCAAGGCGTCGATGCCGGCGTCACCGGCTGCCTTCGCCGCTGCCGAGAGTCGATCGCTGAGCGAGGAGGCCATGTCTCGCAGGCTAGTCGCCGGGTGTGAGGCCCAGCGGGCCGGTCAGGGCCGTCATCTGCGCGGCGAACAACCGTCGCTTGATCGTGCCCAGCGCGGGTCCCGCCTTGGCTGCGAGTGGTCCGATGAGCGTCACTGCCTCGGCGACGACACGGTCGGCATCGACCGCACGGGTCACTGCCCCCGCGGCGGTCGCGTCGACGCCGCCGTACCGTCGGCCGGTCGTCATCGCCTCCAACGCGATGTCCGGCGACAGCTTGGCCCGGATCAGGCTGTCCATGCCGATGGTGAACGGCATCCCCAGGTCGACCTCGGGTAGGCACAGGAACCCCCGATCGGCCCGCATGACGCGCCAGTCGTGAGCGAGGGCAAGCATCGCGCCCGCCGCGAACGCGTGACCCTGGATCGCGGCGACCGTCGGCATCGGGAGGGTGAGAACGCTGACGAGCAGTGCCTGGACCGAGCGGAGGTAGTCGGTCACCTGGTCGGGATGCGCGCCGAGCCAGTCGAGGTCGAGCCCGTTGGAGAAGAACTTGCCGTCAGCAGTGGTGACCAGGGCAACCGGGGGCGGGACGCTCGCGACTTCCTCCAGCAAGGCGGCTAGCTCAGCGAGCCGGTCGGGACTGAACCGGTTCTCGTCGTCGCCCAGGTTGAGGATGGCGACATCCCCGTCACGGTCGAGAGCAGGCATGGCGGCAAGCCTCGCACCCGAGACTGCGCTTGGCGAGGCGTTCGCGGAGGAGCCGTAGCCGAGCCCAGCGAAGCGGGTCGGCCCAGGCGACGAGCGAATGCCTCGCCAGATCCGGGTCGTGCCGCCCGTGGCATGCTCGCGGCGTGGCGACCACGGAGAAGCTGCTGGCCCTCGACACGCCCTCGCTGTACTTCCGGTCGTTCTTCGGTGTCCCGGAGTCGGTGACGGCCCCGGACGGTACGCCGGTGAACGCCGTCCGCGGGCTTATCGACGCCATCGCCCGGCTGATCTCCACGACTGCGCCGACCCGCCTCGTGGCGGCGATGGACGCCGACTGGCGACCGGCCTGGCGGGTCGCTGCGATCCCGGCGTACAAGGAACATCGGGTCGGGCCGGCGGGCGGCGACCAGTCGCCCGACGCGCTCAACGTCCAGGTCCCGATCATCGAAGCGGTGCTGGAAGCGGTCGGGCTCGCCCAGATCGGCGTCGCCGGCTACGAGGCCGACGACGTGATCGGCACCCTCGCCGCGACCGCGGGCTGCCCGGTCGACATCGTCACCGGTGACCGCGACCTGTTCCAGCTGGTGCGCGACGACGTACCGGTCCGGGTGCTCTACACCGGACGCGGACTGCGCAACCTGGACAGCGTCGACGAGGCCTGGGTGGCGAAAAAGTACGGGATCCCCGGACGGGGGTACGCGGAGTTCGCCACGTTGCGCGGCGATCCCTCCGACGGGCTGCCCGGCGTGCCCGGTGTCGGGGACAAGTCCGCCGCCGCGCTGATCACCAGGTTCGGCTCCGTGTCGGGCGTGGTCGAGGCCGCCGCTGGTGACGACGACGCCGGATTCCCGGCCGGCTCACGTCGCAAGGTGCTGGCTGCCCGCGACTACCTGGAGCGGGCTCGAGGTGTTGTGCAGGTCGTGCGCGACGTCGCCCTGCCCGACGTGGATGACCGGATCCCGCCGCGGCCGAAGCACCCGGACGCCCTGGTCGAGCTGTCGCAGCGGTGGGGGCTGGACTCCCCGCTCAACCGGCTGCTGGCTGCGATCGGTCAGGCGACCACCGAGTAGGCGACGACGCCGCGCCGCAACGCGTTGACGGCCTTCCTCGCGGTGGCGCGGACTGGCGAGCCGTCGGGCGCCGCGACCGCAATCTGGTCGAGCAGGTCGACGAGCTGTTTCACCCACCGTACGAAGTCACCCGGCGCCATCGTGCCGTCGCGCAGCACCGCGTCCAGCGGATGACCGCTGGCCCACCGCCACGACGCCCACGCGAAGCCCGGGTCGGTCTCCCGCAGCAGGTCGAGACCTGCGGCCGCCTCCTCGGCGTGCAGCCGATCGCGCCGGTGGCTCAGGTCGGCGAGGGCTTCACGGACCCGGCCGGACGGCAGCCGCGGGGCCGGGTCGTCGTCGCGGCGTGCCTCGTACACAAGCGCAGAGACCACGGACGCCAGCTCGGGGGCGGTCAGCGAGTCCCAGGCGCCGTCGCGCACCGACTCGGCGACCAGCAGGTCGGCGTCGGAGTACAGCCGTGCCAGCGAGCGGCCGGCGTCGGTCACCCGATCACCATCGAGGTAGCCAAGGTCGCTCAGCACGTTGCAGACCCGGTCGAACATCCGGCCGAGGGTGCCGGTGCGGCCGCTCATCCGCTGCTCGAGTGCGTCGGTGTCGCGCTGCAGCCGGTTGTAGCGCTCCGCCCAGCGGGCGTGATCCTCGCGCTCGGCGCAGCCGTGGCAGGGGTGCTGTCGGATTTCAGCCCGTAGCCGCGCGATCTCGGTGTCGTCCGAGGCCGCCGACCGACCGCGGGCGGGCTGACCGGCCCGCTCGTCGAGCCGCAGGTTGCGCAGGTTCGAGACCAGGTCGCGGCGGGACTGCGGCGACCGCGCGTTGAACGCGCGAGGCAGCCGAACCCGGGCCAGCGCCGCGATAGGTGCGGTGAGCTCGGCAGCAGCGAGCCGCTTGATCTGGCGGTCCGCGGTCACGATGACCGGCCGGATGTCGCCGTCGGGTCCGCCGTTGCCGCGGGGGTCGACGACGACGGCGAGCCCGGCACGACGGCCCGACGGGACCCGGATCACGTCCCCGACCTTCAGTTCCTCCAGCGACGCAGCGGCAGCGGCGCGTCGGCTCGCCGACGACTCCCTCGCCAACCGCGACTCCCGCTCGGAAAGGCTGCGGCGCAGCCCGGCATATTCGACGAAGTCCCCCAGGTGACAGGTCATCGCCTCGGTGTAGCCGGCAAGCGCCTCGTGGTTGCGACGCACCTGCCGGGCCAGCCCGACGACGGCCCGGTCGGCCTGGAACTGCGCGAACGACGACTCCAGCAGCTCCCGGGAGGCGGCGCGGCCCAGCACCTGGACCAGGTTGACTGCCATGTTGTACGACGGCCGGAAGCTCGAGCGCAGCGGATAGGTGCGGGTCGAAGCGAGGCCGGCGACGTGCCGGGGGTCGAAGCCCGGCGTCCACAGCACGATCCCGTGCCCCTCGACGTCGATTCCGCGCCGGCCTGCGCGTCCCGTGAGCTGGGTGTACTCCCCCGGCGTCAGGTCGACATGCGCCTCGCCGTTCCACTTGACGAGGGACTCGAGCACCACGCTTCGAGCCGGCATGTTGATCCCGAGGGCCAGCGTCTCGGTGGCGAACACGACCCGGCACAGGCCAGCGGCGAACAGCTCCTCGACGATCTCCTTGAACACCGGCAGCATGCCGGCGTGGTGCGAGGCGATCCCGCGTTGCAAGCCGTCGAGGAACTCCGGGTAGCCGAGCACGGCGAGATCCTCGGGCGGGAAGCCGGCGATGCGTCGCTCGACGACGGCCCGGATCTGCTCCCGCTCGGCGGGCTCGACCAGCCGCAGACCGGCCTGCAGGCACTGTCGGACGCCGGCCTCGCAGCCGGCTCGGCTGAACACGAACACGATCGCGGGCAGCAGGCCCGCGGCGTCGATCCGCTCGACGACCTCGGGACGTCGCGGCACGTCGATCCGGCTGGCCGGGCGTCGGGGACCGTGACCGTGGCGCGGCCGACGGGCATCGTGGCTGCGGGCGAACCGAGACTCCTCGGCGGCCAGCCGGGACAGGTGCGGATTGACCTCCTGCTGCGCCTCATCGATAAAGAGGTCCTCGAGCCGGTGGCCCACCAGCACGGACTGCCAGAGCGGGATCGGGCGATGTTCCTCGACGATGACGGTGGTGTCACCGCGGACGGTCTGCAGCCACTCGCCGAACTCCTCGGCGTTGCTGACCGTCGCGGACAGCGAGATGAGCGTGACGTCGGACGCCAGGTGGAGGATGACCTCTTCCCAGACCGCGCCACGGAACCGGTCGGCGAGGTAGTGCACCTCGTCCATCACGACGTGGGTCAGGCCGCGCAGCGCAGGCGAGGAGGCATAGAGCATGTTGCGGAGCACCTCGGTCGTCATCACGACGACGTCGGCGTTGCCGTTGACCGCGTTGTCGCCGGTCAGCAGCCCGACCCGGTCGGCGCCGTACCGCTGCTGCAGGTCGTGGAACTTCTGGTTCGACAGGGCCTTGATCGGGGTTGTGTAGAAGCACTTGCCACCACGTTCCAGGGCGAGGTGTACCGCGAACTCGCCGACCACTGTCTTGCCGGCACCGGTGGGCGCGGCGACGAGGACGCCGTGCCCGGCCTCGAGGGCCTGGCAGGCGCGGACCTGGAAGTCGTCGAGGGTGAACTCGGTCGCGGCGGCGAACTCCGCCAGCGCCGGATGCGAGGTACGACGGCGCTCCGCGGCGTAGCGCTCCGCGGGGGTGGCCACGTATCGAGGCTACCCGCGGCGCGAGTCCGCTCAGGCCAGGATCCGCACCGCTCCCGGCACGCATTCGGCCGTCACCGGCAGGTCGGAGAGGAACTCACCATCGGCGTACGCCGTGACGCCCGGGGACTCGAGCGTGACACTGCGGACCCGGCGGGTCGTCACCGCCGGGTGGTGGATGTGGGTGCCCTTGTAGACCTTGGGGAAGGTCTTGATGAACTCGCCCTTGCCGACCGGCCCGAGCACGGTCACGTCGAACAGCCCGTCGTCGAGCAGCGCGTCCGGGCAAACCTGCATCCCGGCGCCGTACGACCGGGCGTTCCCGACGGCGACGAGCATGGCTTCGGTCTCCCACGCCTCGCCGTCGTCGAGGACGATCCGGAACGGCAGCGGCTTGAACACCCGGAGCTCGGCGAGGATGGCGAGGTTGTAGCGCATCCGGCCGCGCGGCCAGGTCATCCGGTTGGCCCGATCGGTGACGCGGGAGTCGAAGCCGGCGCTGAGGACGCAGCCGAACCACGCGTCACCGACGCGCCCGGCGTCCATCTTCCAGGCGCCGTCGGTGCTGATCCGGTCGACGACGACTCCGGTCGCGGCAACCGGGTCCTTCACGGGCAGCCGCAGCGACGCGGCCAGGTCGTTGCCGGTGCCGGCGGGGACGATGCCGAGCGGGGTCGGCGTACCCGCGACCGCGTTGAGCGCGAGGTTGACCATGCCGTCACCACCGAGCGCAATCACCGCGTCGGTGCCGTCGGCGACGGCCCGCCGGGCCAGCCCGAGCGCGTCCGGGGCGTCCCGACCGATCAGGATGGAGACGTTGAGGCCACCGTCACGCAGCCGGGCGGTGACGTCGGCGACGAGCTTCGCGGCGCGGCCCTTGCCGGCGGTCGGGTTCACCAGCAGGCTGACGTCGGGCCCGGAGGTCTGGGTCACGGGATGGTGAGCTCGTCGTCATCCATCGCCGCCATCTCGTCCTCGGACACCGGTTCGTAGAGGGACGGCTCGGCGTTGCGGGCCTTGCGCTTGTCGTGGAAGTAGGCGAAGACCAGCGCCAGCCCGAACAGCACACACATCGGTACGGCGAGCGCCAGCATGGTGAACGGGTCCTGACTCGGCGTGGCGACGGCCGCGAAGACGAAGATGCCGAACAGCGTCCCGCGGGTCCAGCGACGCAATCGCTGGAAGGACAGCACGCCGACCAGGTTGAGCATCACGACCAACAGCGGGAACTCGAACGAGACCGCGAACACCAGGATCATTGCGGTGACGAACGACAGGTAGCTGTTGAACGACAGCAACGACGTCAGGCCGCCGGTGGCGAACCCGAGCAGGAAGCGCAGCCCCTTCTCGAGGGTGAGCCACGCGAACAGGCCGCCCAGCAGGAACAGGAACGACGAGGCCGCGACGAAGACGTAGGCGTAGCGGCGCTCGTGGCTGTAGAGGCCGGGGGTGATGAACTTCCAGGTCTGGTAGAGCCAGATCGGCGAGGACAGCACCAGCCCGGCGTACAGCGAGAGCTTCAACGTGATCGTGAACGGGTCGAGCACCCCGGAGACGATCAGCGTGCACTTGCCGGTGATGGCGCGATAGCTCGGCGGTAGCTGGCAGTACGGGTGGGTCAGGACGTGAAGGATCGATTCGTGGAAGATGAAGCTGACGATCGTCGCGACGATGATCGCGAGCGCTGAGACGAGCAGTCGATGGCGTAGCTCGCTGAGATGGTCCGCGAGCGACATCCGGCCATCCGGCGCGGCATGGCCGTTGGCCCTCGCAGGCCGAGGGAACCTCACCGTCGTGACCGGCGCGTCTGGACCCCGCTAGGAGGTCTGGGCTCGGTCTGCTGCGACGGTCTCGGTCGTAGCGGCAGGCGCGGGCGCGGCTGCAGGCGGTGCGGCCGCCGGGGCGGCGGGCAGCGAGGGGACCTGCTGGGTCGCAGGGTTGGCCGGCGTCTCGTCCTCGTGGAAGTTCTTCATCTCGCTCTTGAAGATCCGCAGCGAGCGAGCCAGGTTCTTCGACGCGTCCGGGAGCCGCTTGTAGCCGAACAGTGCGACGAACACCACGGCCACGATGAGCAGGTGCCAGATGCTGAATGCTCCGTCGAACATGTCGCTGTCCCTTCGGTCGACAAGCTGGAGTCTAGACCGTCAGTGGCCGCGGTGGCGCGACAGTTGACAGCTGTTCTGAGGCGTCGGCGATCCGTGCCCCAGCCGCGCTCACGTCCCGACCGAGCTGGCGGACCTGCCGCCAGAGGCGGAAGCGTGAGCCCGGCAGCACGAGCAGGCCGAGAACGGCGAGCGCGATGTCGATGCCGATCCAGAGCACACGGGAAGCCTAGACCCGAGGGCCGGAGCGGTCAGCGATGCTGGACCGGGACCGCGCGCGCCGCGAGCAGGTCGTCGGTCCCCAGCTGGATGACGAAGTCGAGCAGGTCGTCGTAGGTGAGCTCGGGGCCGCCCTTGGTCTCCAGCGCCTCGGCGGGCACCTGCCACACCTCGGCCCGGACACCGCCGGACATCAGCAGCGACACGATGTGGTCGTCAGCCGGCTTGCGCACCAGATCGTGGCACGTCGGGCAGGTGAACTGGTAGTAGGACAGAGGTGCGTGACTGGCGACCCGCAACGACACGTCGTCGCTGGTCAGCTCGATCTCGCCGCAGCTGTGGCACGACGCCTTGATCGTCGTCATCGGCTGCCGTCCCTCCGGTTGGGCGCCACCTGGGGCCGGCGGCGTTCGATCCCTTCATCGGCAGCCGGTCAGCGTCGCTTGAGCGTCATTCGTACGCACGCAGCGTCTCTTTGGCGGCGCTCGCCACGAGCGTGACCAGCTCGGGGGGATCCACCACCCACCCATTACCGGCCAGCCCGAGCGCCAGCCGGCGAATCCAGCCGTCGTCACGGGTGCGGAGCCGGACCAGGAGACCGCCGTCGCCACGCTCGACGACCTCCTCGCACGGGTGATAGTCGGCCACCCATCGCGCGCTGGGCTCCAGCTCAAGGGTGACCAGCCGGTCTCCCTCATCCGGCGTGAACAGCGACCCTTCGGTGTGGTGGTCGCGGGCCTCGTTCGGCGCCTCGGACGCGATGTCGAGCACGGTCGCGGCGAGCACCCGGTCCAGTCGGAACGTCCGTAGCGCATCCACCTGCAGGCACCAGCCGGACAGGTAGCTGGCGCCGTCGGCGCTGAACAGTCGGACCGGGTCAACGTCGCGCTCGGTGGCCTCGTCGCGGGCCGGCACCCAGTAGCTGAGGTGGAGCCGGCGCCCGCGCGCCACCGCGTCGGTCACCGCGGTCATGACGACCGGATCGACCTCTACTTGCCCGGCCGAGAGCACCCGGTCGCTCGACAGCGCGGCTCCGGCGGCGCTCTCGAGCTTGCCGAGGGCCCGGTCGACGGCGCCCGTGTCCACCAGGCCGGGTACGCCGGACAGCGCGCGGAGTGCTGCCGCCAGGGCCAGCGCCTCCTCGGGGGTGAGGCGGAGCGGCTTGGCAATCGTGTCCGCGTTGCTGAGCGTGACGCGGTCGCCTTCCCAGACGACGTCCATCAGGTCGCCGGGCGTGTGCCCGGGCAGCCCGCACATCCAGATCAGCTCGATGTCGCGGCGCGTCTGCGCCTCGCTGACTCCGAACTCCGCGGCGATCTGCGGGATCGGCGTACCGGGGTGCGCCAGCAGCCACGGCACCAGGGCCAGCAGGCGGGGCAGCGCGTCCGTCGAGCCGCTCACGCGGGGACCCCGACCAGGGTCCGGAGCCGGCGCACCACCGCGGCTCGGGCCTCCTCGGGCGTCAGGAGTACGACGTCGGCGCCGTACGGGAGCACCTGCTCGGCCAGCCGGTCCGCGTCGACGTACGGCACCGTCAACAGGTCCCAGTCCGCGTTGTGCTCCGCGACGTCGACCGCTTGCCGGCGCAGCCCGATCCCCCGGCCCCGTCGCACGTGCAGCCGGGCCTGCGCGTCCGCCGCCCCGGCGTCGAAGGAGGACACCAGCGCCGTCAGGTCGAGCCCGTCCGGCACCACCACGCTGCCGGCGGCGCCCTCCGCGACCGGATCGCCCACGATCCGGGACAGCCGGAACACCCGCGGCGCCTCGCGGTCGAGGTCCTGGCCGGCGAGGTACCAGCGGGCGTGCCACCACACCGTCCCCCACGGCTCAACCCGCCGGGTGACCGTCGACGCCTCGTTGGCGCCGCGATAGTCGAACCGCAGCCGCCTGCCCTCCCGTGCGGCGTCCGCGACAACGGGCAGCGCCACGCCGGCGGAGTCCGCCCTGGGCTGCAGCCCCTCCGGCAGCGGAGTCACGTCGACGCCGGCGGCCTCCAGCTTGCGCAGCGCGCGCGTCGCGGGGCCACCGAGTGTCGCGGTCGACCACATCCGCGCCGCGAGGCCGACCGCCGCCGCCTCGTCGGGCTCGAGATGGATATCAGGGAGGGCGTAGTCACTGCGGACGACGCGATATCCGATCTCGTCGTCGTACGCTCCGATGCCGGTCTCCATCGGGATGCCGAGATCGCGGAGGTCTTCCTTGTCACGCTCGAACATGCGCTTGAAGGCCTCGTCGCTCGGGGCTTCCTCATAGCCGGGGACCAGTTCCCGGATCCGTTCCGCGGTCAGGAAGGACCGGGTGTGCAGCAGGCAGATGACGAGGTTCAACAAACGCTCGGTACGCCGGGCCGCCATGGGTCAGCGACGTTACCTGCCCACCAGCGTGGGCACGGTGATGTCATGACCGACGGCGTGGTGATCGGGGCAGGCCCGAACGGGCTGGTCGCCGCGAACCTGCTGGCGGATGCTGGCTGGTCCGTCGTGGTGGTCGAGGGCGCCGACCGGCCGGGCGGCGCGGTGAAGTCGGCCGAGGTGACGGCGCCGGGATTCACCAACGACCTTTTCAGCGCGTTCTACCCGCTCGGGATGGCCTCCCCGGTGATCCGTGACCTGCGGCTCGAGGAGCACGGGCTGCGCTGGACGCATGCGCCGCAGGTAGTCGCCCACCCGACCGACGACGGCCGCGCGGCCGTGCTCTCCCGCGACCTCGAGACGACGGCGGAGTCGCTGGCGGCCTACCACCCGGCGGACGGCCCGGCCTGGCGTGAGCTGGTGACGGAGTTCGAACGGATCCGGGAGCCGCTGCTGGACGCGCTGTTCCGGCCGTTCCCGCCGGCTCTCCCGGCCGCCCGGCTGGCGCGGTCGCTCGGCACCGGCGGCCTGCTGCGGTTCGCGCGGTTCGCGACGCTGCCGCTCCGCCGGTGGACCGAGGAGACGTTCCAGGGTGCCGGCGCGCCGGCGTTGGTGGCAGGGAACGCGCTGCACACCGACCTCGGACCCGACTCGGCTGGCGCGGCCGTTTTTGGCTGGCTGCTGTGCATGCTCGGCCAGACCGTTGGCTTCCCGGTGCCGGTCGGAGGTGCCGGCGCACTCACCGATGCACTGGTGACCCGAGCGAAGTCGCGCGGCGTCGAGATCGTCTGCTCGGCACCCGTTGCAGCGGTCGTGGTGTGCAACGGCCGGGCGGTGGCGGTCAAGACCCAGGATGGCCGCGAGATCGCGGCGTCGAAGGCGGTACTCGCGGCGGTCGACGCACCGCAGCTGTTCACCGAGCTGATCGGCCCGGGCGAGCTGCCGCCCCGGATGCTGGCCGACCTGGGGCGCTTCCAGTGGGACAACTCGACCGTGAAGGTCGACTGGGCGCTGGACCGGCCGATTCCGTGGGCGACGCCGGGCTGCGCTGATGCCGGGACTGTGCACCTCGGCGGCGACCTGGACTCGCTCGGCCGCTACACGGCGCAGCTCGCGCTCGGCGAGGTCCCGAGCCTGCCGTACGCCGTCGTCGGCCAGATGACCACGACCGACCCCACCCGCTCCCCCGCCGGAACCGAGTCGGCCTGGGCGTACACGCACGTGCCGCAGCGGATCAGGTCCGATGCCGGTGAGGACGGCATCACCGGCAGCTGGGACGAGCGCGAGGTCGAGGCGATCGTCGGCCGGATGGAGGCGCGGATGGAGCGGCGGCGCCCCGGCTTCGCGGCAGCGGGTCGTCGCCCGTCACGTGCTGGGGCCGTGGGCGTTGCAGGCGGACGACCGAAGCCTGTGGAAGGGCGCGCTCAACGGTGGGACCGCCTCGATCCACCAGCAGCTGTTCTGGCGGCCGGTGCCGGGGCTGGGTCGACCCAGAGACACCGATCCAGCGGCTGTACCTGGCGTCGTCGTCCGCTCACCCGGGTGGCGGGGTCCATGGTGGCTGCGGCGCGATCGCGGCGACCACCGCACTGCGCGACGCCGGGGTACTAGGACCCCTCCGCCGCGCCGCGAGCCGGGGCCTGCAGCGCCGGATCTACGCCTGACCCGCCAACGGTCAGGCGCCCGAGCGCGCCTTGGCGCCGAGCACCCTACAGGTCAGCGGCGAGCGCGCCTTTTCGAGCCGGCGCAGCGTCTCGACATTGCGGAGCTTGATCAGCAGGTCGAGAACCGGGGTTGTGGATCCGGCTTGCCGGCCCCCGCTTCGGGTGCTCCTCGATCTCCACCAGACAGCCCGGGTGCCCGTCGTTGAGGCGGAGGACGATCTGGGCGGTGCCGAGTGGCCACGCATAGCGCCTCGAGCTCGAGCCGGCGCCCTGGGTCGACGGCGAGGACCTCGGTGTGACCGTCGTGCCGGAGCGGGCCATGGCCGACGGAGTAGTGGATCCGCGTGCCCGTGGCCGGGAACCCGTATCGGTGTCGCGGATGTGGCTGGTGCCCACCACCCACTCGGCGTACCGGTTGCCGTCGCTGAGCACCCGCCACACCTGATCGCGGGATGCGTGCATCTGCCGTCTGTTGGTCGCCACGGAAGGCTCGTTCCCGGTGTGTCCGCTCGCAACCGGCCGCTCGGTAGTGTCCCCAGGTGATCCGCTGGCGGGATGGACTGGTCTGCGACGTGACGTCGCGGCGCACCGGGACGGTCGAGGTCGTCGTCGACACCGCCGACGGAGCGGTCGCGGCGCTTGCCTACGTCCCGCTGGTCGGCGAGCCGCGGGTCGGCGACCGGGTGCTGCTCAACACCACGGCGCTCGCGATGGGGCTGGGCACCGGCGGCCTGGCGATAGTGGTGGCCATTCCCGACCGACTCCCTGCGGACCGCGATGAGCCCGGCCACGTGGTCAAGGCGCGGTACACGCCGCTGCAGGCCACCGTGCTGGCCGTCGACGAGCAGGACTCCCCCCATCACGAGGTGCTTCGGGACGCGGACGACATCGACGGGATGCCGGTGGTGATCGCGGACCTGCACTCCGCGCTGCCGGCGGTGGTGGCCGGACTGCGGACGGTCGCGCCGCAAGCGCGGGTCGGCTACGTCATGACGGATGGCGGCGCGCTGCCGGTCTGGTTCTCGCGCACCCTCGACGAGCTTCGCGCGGCGGGTTGGGTGGCGTCCGCCGTGACGGTCGGGCAGGCGTTCGGCGGCGACGTCGAGGCGGTCACGCTGCATACCGGGCTGCTCGCAGCCTGCCACGTCCTGGGCGTCGACGTGGTGGTCGTGACCCAAGGACCCGGCAACCTGGGGACGGGGACCCGCTGGGGGTTCAGCGGCGTCGCGAGCGGCGAGGCGGTGAATGCCGCGGCAGCGCTCGGTGGCCGGCCGGTCGCGTCGCTACGGGTCAGCCAGGCCGACACCAGGGAACGGCACCGCGGCCTGTCGCATCACAGCCTGACGGCGCTGGGCCGGGTGGCGCTCGCGGCTGCGGACATCGTGGTCCCCGATCTGCCGGGCGAGTTCGGGGCGCAGCTCCGGCAGGCGGTGCAGCCGCTGTCGCCGCCGCACCACCTCGTCACTGCACCCATCGACGGCCTGCTCGAGGCACTGCGGTCGACACCGGTGGCGCTGTCGACGATGGGCCGCGGACTCGACGACGACCCGGCGTACTTCCTGTGTGCGGCTGCCGCCGGTCGGTACGCCGGCACCCTGCTGGCCTGAGCGCAGCCGCCGGGCTCAGAGCCTCGCTACATGCTCGCGATCAGCTTCTCGACCCGGTCGTCGACCGAGCGGAACGGGTCCTTGCACAGTACGGTGCGCTGAGCCTGGTCGTTGAGCTTGAGGTGCACCCAGTCCACCGTGAAGTCACGTCGCTTCTCCTGGGCGTGCCGGATGAAGTCGCCCCGCAGCCTCGCCCGGGTGGTCTGCGGTGGCACCGACTTGGCCTCAAAGATCTTCAGATCGGTGGTGACGCGCTCGGCGGCGCCGCGGCGTTCCAGCAGGTAGTACAGGCCGCGGCGGCGGTTGACGTCGTGGTACGCCAGATCGATCTGCGCGACCCGTGGCGAAGACAGCGGCATGTCGTGCTTGGCGCGGTAACGCTCGATCAGCTGGTACTTCGCGACCCAGTCGATCTCGCGCTCCACCAGTCCGAGGTCGCCGGTGTCGACCGCCTTCAAGGTCCGCTCCCACAGCTCGAGCACCTTGTCGGTGGTCGGGTCGGAGCCGCGTCGCTGCACGAAGTCACGGGCCTTGATGAAGTACTCCTGCTGGATCTCCAGCGCGCTCGCCTCGCGACCGTTGGCGAGCTTCACCTTGCGCCGACCGGTCACGTCGTGACTGACCTCACGGATCGCCCGGATCGCGTTCTCCAGGCTCAGGTCCCGCATCACGATGCCGGCCTCGATCATGCGCAGCACCAGGTCCGTGGTACCGATCTTGAGCATCGTCGTCGTCTCGGACATGTTGCTGTCGCCGACGATGACGTGTAGCCGGCGGAACCGTTCGGCGTCGGCGTGCGGCTCGTCGCGGGTGTTGATGATCGGGCGGCTACGTGTCGTGGCGCTGCTCACGCCCTCCCAGATGTGCTCGGCCCGCTGGCTCACGCAGTAGACGGCGCCGCGGGGCGTCAGCAGCACCTTCCCGGCCCCGCAGATGATCTGCCGCGTGACGAGGAACGGGATGAGTACGTCGGCCAGCCGGCTGAACTCGCCATGCCGGCCGACCAGGTAGTTCTCGTGGCAGCCGTAGGAGTTGCCGGCCGAGTCGGTGTTGTTCTTGAACAGGTAGATGTCGCCGGCGATGCCCTCCTCGCGGAGCCGTCGCTCGGCGTCCATCAGCAGACCCTCGAGGGTGCGCTCGCCGGCCTTGTCGTGGGCGACGAGCTCGATGACGTCGTCGCACTCGGGCGTCGCGTATTCGGGGTGTGAGCCGACGTCGAGGTAGAGCCGGGCGCCGTTCTTCAGGAAGACGTTGCTGCTGCGCCCCCACGAGACGACCCGGCGGAACAGGTACCTGGCAACCTCGTCCGGTGAGAGCCGGCGCTGGCCGCGAAACGTGCACGTGACGCCGTACTCGTTCTCCAGGCCGAAGATACGGCGGTCCATCCTAGAGCACCCCACTCCACTTAACAGCACTGTTTGTGCAGGTCAGAGCCCTAGTTGAGTGGAGCCCAGTGAAGTCGGGTGTCGGCCAGTCTCGGGGACTCTTGGCAAGAATCCGCCAACTGGCAAACCAAGAACTAGTAGGTGCCCTCCCCGGTGAGGGCCGGCGAGAGGGGTCGACGCGATGCCGAAGCGAGCGGTTCGTATGCGCCGGCCGTCGCTGCCCGCTGAGGCCAGCTGGGACGAGATGAGCTTCACGGACCTGGTCAACGAGCACTACCTGCCGACCTAAGCCCACGCCAGCCCCATCACAAGGAAGAACCTGGCATCCCATGTTGGAGACGGTACCGGCCAACCGGCCCGGGCGGGCGCCAAGAACGCCCGGGCGGCCCGGTTCGCCCTGGCTGTACGTCTTCAGGCGGCCTCCGATCGCGGCGATCGGGCCGCAGCAGATCCGGGCTGGGCTGTCGAGGGTGGGAGGTCGTGACAGCCTGGCTCGGTGACGTATATCGATATCGACGGACATCAGACGTGGCATGAGGTGACGGGTGACGGTCCGCCTGTGGTACTGCTGCACGGCGGGTTCTCTGGCGCGTCAGCATTCTTTGCTCAGACGCCGGTGGTCGCTCAGGCCGGGTACCGCGTCTACGTGCCGGAGCGTCGCGGCCACGCCCACACTCCAGACATTGAGGGGCCGCTGACCTACTCGGTCATGGCCGACGACACGGTGGCGTACCTGGCCTCAGAGATTGACGGGCCAGCAACGTTGATCGGCTGGAGCGATGGCGCCGTGGTCGCTCTGCTGGTCGCGCAGCGCCGCCCCGAACTCGTCGATCGGATGGTTCTCATCGGCCAGTACTACAACTCAGCTGGCAAGGCCTCGGACAACCAGATCGAGGCGCTACTGACCTCACCTGAGGCGATGAGTTTTCTGCGGGCTGGGTACGACGCCTACTCGCCAGATGGACCCGAACACTTCTCGGTGGTCTATGCGAAGACGGTGGAGATGATCCGCAACGAGCCTGAGATTGACCTCGCCATGTTGGCCGGCGTGGACGTCCCGACACTGGTCCTGCAGGGCGACCGCGACCTGGTCACCGTCGAACATTCCGCCGCTGTTGTGGCTGCGCTTCCCGACGCCCGACTCGCGGTACTGCCAGGAACACACGGCCTACCCGTCGAATCGCCGGACACTGTCAACCCGCTCCTCCTCGCCTTCCTGAGACAGGGCACCGCCATCCAAGGCCTGATGTAGACCTTCCGAGCGGTGGCGCCGGCTCAGCGCGCGGGGCGTCGCCCTCTTCACCCCTCAGTAGTAGTGCCGCCGGCCCCCCACCGCCCGGCCGGTGGCGCCGAGCAACTCGAACACGAGTCCGAGTACCACCAGGATCAGCCCGACTGTCCACAGAATGGGAATCGAGGCGATAAAGCCAATGACCAACAGGACGATCCCCAGGATGATCATGACGGGCAACCTCCGATTCAGGGCACCCGGGCGGGTGCTCGCTGGATGTTCCCCGCCGGCACGGTTTCAATCGGCCAGGACGCCAACTCCCGCCCTATCAGCGCTGACCCGCGACTATCGCTCCACAGCGGCTTGTGGGGTCAGTACGGGAGGTCGATGGTCGAGACCACCGGGTTGTGATCGGACGGGATTGTCCCGACGAGCTTCCCGTCGGACAGGTGTAGCAGTTCTTGCCAGGACTGCACGCCGACACCTGCTGACACGAACACGTGGTCGGCGCTGCCGTGCCCCTGTGGCGGTGTACGACAGAGCCCGTTGATGCTGTCGTACTTCGCGTTCCGCAGGGTTTGGGCGACCTGGATGCCGTCGAGGTAACCGGCGGCGCGCATCGCGTTGCCGGGCTCGTCGACCTTGTCGAACTCGTGCGGGTAGGAGTTGAAGTCACCGGTGTAGACGATCGGGCCGACGCCCATCGTTGTGGCGTACGCCGTGGCTTGCTGCATCATGCTTTTTGTCTCAGCCCCGCGCACGGTGTCCCACGTGTGTCCTCGGGGCGTCGCCAGGTGGGTGGAGACGAACAATACGGTGGCGCCCGTCTGGTTGACCCGGAAAACCTGGTAGGCGGCGAACCTGCCGCCTCCCCCGGAGTGCCCGGCAACGGTGAGCTCGTGGTCGAGGAGGATGAAGTGGCCACCGGTGCCGACCGGGTCAACGACAGCAGGGTTGTAGAGGATGTAGTTGCCGGCGTACCGGTTCGCTCCGGTCACGCTCGCGTCCGTGTCGGCCAACGCGTAGCGCGGCTGTAGTCCGGCGGCGAGGGAGTCGATCTGGCGGTAGCACGGCTTGTGCGGAATCTCTTGCAGGCAGGAGTTCCCTTCCTGGATACCGATGATGGCGGCGTCGCTACTGCCCAACAGTGCGAGCTGTCCGGGCCGGCGCTGGGCGAACGGCGCGCCCTTCCCGCCGGGGTGCTCCTCGCCGTCGAAGCTCGCGTCGAGGGAGTTGTAGGAGACGACCTTCACGACGCTCTGGTTTGTGGTTTCTGTCGCCGTCGTCGGCTCGGACGGCGGTGAGATTGCGTCGGAGTTCACCGCGCGGACCCGGAAGTAGTACGTCGCGCCGGGGACCAAGCCGTAGGGGGTGAAGCGCGGTGCTGGGCTGCGCGTGCGGTAAACACGAAGGTGCTGGGTGAACGCGCTGTCGGTGGCCTGCTCGATCACTGCGCCGGTGTCCGCGACGCTCTGCCAGGTCAGATAGGTGCCGCTCGGGCCGGACACCGCCTGAAGCGAGGTGGGCGCGGTCGGCCGCAGGTACGCGGTCCGATAGTGACGCGACCACCGGGCATGGTGGGCCTCGATGGCCGCGACCCGGTAGTAGTACGGCTTCGTCGTGTAGCGCAGCCCACGGATCCGGACTCGGGGCCTGTGGGCAATCACCGACCTGGCGTGCTTGCTGGGTCGGTCGATGTTCCGGACGAACAGATCGCTTTTCACCGTTGACACCACAAGCCGGTACCGCCGCACCCCGCGGGTCGGCCGGAACCCCACCGTCAACGACGCTGACGTCGCTGCCAGCAGATGAACCCGGGCCGGCGGGTCGGTCCGGTCTGCGGCACCGGCGGGGGCGGCAGGGCTGATCGTGAGCGCGACCGTACCCGCGAGCATGGCAGCCCACGTGACGATGGCGCGGCGACCCCTCACCCAAGGAATGTCGACAGCCGCGAGGATTCACTGTGTAGGCCATGCGCGTGATCGTGGCCGTGGTCAAGATACGAACATGCGGTTCCGCTTCGCTCGGATCGACTCGACGCTGAACGTCATCGACGGCTTACTCGAACCTGGCTTGGTCAGGGTCGGTCACCCTCGCGAGCAATGGGAGCGCTGCAGCGACCGTCGCGAGTGCGACGAGAAGTCCGGTCGCGAGCACGAGGTAGAAGCCTGGACCGGGCGAGGAGGTGGGCACGGCAGCCGGCAGTAGAGCGTGCGTGAACGGCCGGGCGACACCCAGTCCGATGCCGGCGGCGATCGCCGCGCCAGCGACCAGCGGTAGCCCCGACTCCAGGAGAACGACGCGACGTAACGTGGCGAGGGATGTGCCGGACAGCCGGAGCAACGTGAACGGCCGCCGCCTCTCAAGAAGACCCGCGCCGACCGTGACCGCCAGGCTGCAGCTGGCAACAATGAGCGTAAGCAGGGCAGCGGCAAGGACGACGTGCTGCACGTTGGAAATGTCGTTGGCGCGGATCTTGGCGCTCTCGCCGAAGGTTTCGGGTGCGATTCCCGCCTCGGCCAGTGAGGCATCGGTCGCGAGGAACGTTCGAACCCGCTCAAGCGTCGACGCATCTGAGGTCTTCACCAACAAGGTCTTCAGCTCGAGGCGCCGCAGTGGGATGTCTTCTCGCGGTGACGCCGACCCGACCAACGGAAGGATCTTGTTCAGATACAGCGGGTTGTCCGTGGTGAGCCCCTCGGGACTCAAGCCGACCTCACCAGCGCCGGTCGGACAGGTGCCCAAGGCCGGCACGGCGGCGAGGTCCGCGCAGCTCATGACCGCATCGCCGCCGGGCAGGTTGTACAGGGGCACGACGGTGACACCCGGGTAGGAGGTGAGATGGCGCAGCAAGCTGACCGATTGCCCGGATGTGAGCCCTCCCACTGCAGCGGCTGCTTTGACAGCCGCCTTCCCCGGCGGCGCGTCGCTTGGCCCGGACTCGAGATCCATCCGCAGGACTCCCGCCAGCTGCGCGTCGGCCGGAGTCCTGGTCTGCGCAGTGTTGACCGTGGCGGCAACGACGCCGATGGTGGTGGCCACGAAAACGGCCAGCACGAGTCCGCTGACCGCTCGAAAGGCCGAACCGGGACTGTCCGCGAGGCGGCGCCCAGCAAGCAGACCCGACGCACCCGACGCGCCGCGCGTGAGCAGTCGGGCAGCGTGACTGGTGAGCCAGGGGCCACCGGTGACCAAGCCCACCATGATCAACAGGAACCCGAGGAGCGCCAGCGGAAGGTTGAATGGCGGCGCCGCGCTCGCCCCCGGCCCGCTATTCGCCGGGTGTGCCGGCAGGAGAACGGCCAGAAATAATCCGATCCCGGCAACGAGCGGGACCACGGCGGTCGCCTTGGGCGCTGGCGGAGTGGCCCGACGGGCCACTCCCAACGGCGAGGTCCGGACCCGGCGTAACGCGATGAGCGAGGCCAAGGTCGCAGCACCCGGAACCACGAGCAGCAGCACCAGATAGTCCAACGCGGTGGCCGTGACCGTACCTGGGAAGAACCGATTACCGGACAACGAGATGTCTGCAATCGCCGGACGGAGGAGGAGGAAGGCCACACAGCCGAGCAGCGTGCCGGCGACGGCGGAAAGCGCGGCTTCGACGGTTGCGAGTACGGCGACCTGGCCCGTCGTCGCACCCACCAGCCGCATCGCGGCGTAACGCTGCTCCCGTCGCGCGGCCGACAGCCGTGCGGCGGTGCTGACCAGGATGAGCAACGGAAACAGCAGCGCGATCGCGCCGACACCGAACGCTAGCCGGTAGACGTTCGTCGTTCCATTGAACTGCGCAGCAGTGGACACGTGATCGACGGTGATGGTGCCCGGCAGTCGCGCCAACGCCGCCGGGGTGTAGCCGACCACAACGGCCAGCGTGTTCGGGCCGGTCAGTGCCTGGTCACCGATGGAGCCCGCGAGCGTCCCCGGGAACCGATCGGCGAGCTCGTCGTCGGGAGTCGTCTTCAGCAGCCGGGCAAGAGCGGGCGAGGCGTCGTACCGTCCGGCCGAGGGAAAGCCGGTGAGGCCGGGAAGATGCGGAGCGTGAGAGCCGAGCGGCGCAACGGCGAGCTGTTGGATGAACTGGCCGCGGAAGACGGTCTCGTGGTAGTTCCAGAGCAACTCGCCGGCGCGGCTCTCACCCGGGTGCCGCAGCCCGCGTCGAGGACCACGACGGGGTCTTAGCCGCGGCCTGGAAGCCGTGGAACTCGGCCAACAAGCCCAGGAGGATGAACGCGCCAACAGCGACGGCGAGCACCATCGCGAGGAACCGGACGAGCGCCTCACGGCCGCTTCGTAGGACCAGGTGCAGACCCAGCCGGATCATCGGCCCGTCGGCTCCGCTCTCGCCAGGTGGGTGACGGTGCCGTCGCGAACCAGAACCTCCCGGTCCGCGTACGCCGCCACCCGGGCGTCATGAGTGACGATCACGATCGTGGTGCCCCGATGACGAGCGACATCGACCAGCAGATTCATGACGGCTTCCCCGGTCAGCGAGTCCAGGGAGCCGGTGGGCTCGTCAGCGAACACCACCTTGGGCCCGGCGACCAGTGCCCGAGCCACCGCGACCCGCTGCGCCTCACCCCCGGAGAGCTCACCCACTCGACGAGGACCCAGGTCACCGAGCCCGACGTCGCCGAGCCACGACGACGCCCCCGCATACGCCCGCTTGCGGCTCGACCCGTTCAACAGCAGCGGCAACGCGACGTTGTCCGCCGCGGTGAGCTCCGGGACCAGCTGACCGAACTGGAACACGAACCCGAAGTCGGTGCGGCGCAGGCTCGTGCGCGCCGCGTCATCCAACGAGTCCAGTCGTGCTCCGGCGAACCACACCTCGCCCTGATCGGGGCGATAGATGCCCGCCAGGCAGTGCAGCAGCGTCGACTTGCCGGAGCCGCTCGGCCCCATCACCGCCACGATCTCAGCCTGCCGTGACGCTCAGGCTCGCGTCACGCAGCGCCGGCGTCTTGCCGAAGAACCTGACCAGTCCGCGCGCCTCCAGCAGCGGCGCCGCGACCACCTCCGGGGCGAGGCCACGCGAGACGCTCACGATGACGCCACCAGGTGCGCCAGCGGACCGATTCGAGCCGCAGTCGTGTCGATCCAGCGCAGGTCAGCCTCCAGGTGGAACAACCCGTGATCGGCCAGCAGCGCGTCCACCAGCTCACCGGTGCGTTTGATCTCCGTCAGCTCGCGCATCCGGTCGAGGTGCGCCGCACGCTGCTTGTCCAGATAGGCCTCGGCCGACCGGCCCAACATCAACGACAGCACCACCTTGCTGAACAGGACGGTCTGCAGGTGGGGCTCGGCCTCAACCGGCTCAGCCAGCCAGCGGTCGACGTCGTTGCTCCCCGCCTCGGTAATCTCGTACCGCTTGCGGTCCGGCCCGTCTCCCGGTTCTGGGGCCCCCTGCGCCACCTTGCCGTCCCGCGCCAGACGCCCGAGCGTGGAATAGACCTGACCGAACGGCAGCGGCCGATCCCGGCCGAAGTAGAGGTCGTAATCCCGCTTCAGGTCATAGCCATGACTCGGTTCGCGCTCCAACAGCCCCAGCAAGGTCAACGGGACGCTCATGAGCGCGAGTATCACCCCGAGGTATACACAACGTCAATAGTGTCCCGCCGCGCTGCCGACGCGCCTGCGGTCTGTTAGCCGTCGTTCCGCGCCACGTCACGGACCGGAGACCTCATGAATCTCGCGCAGATCACGATCATCGGGAACCTCACACCAGCGAGCCGGAGAGCCGCGTCGTCGCGGATGGCCGGCTGCGGAGCCGGTTCTGGGTCGCGGCTGCCGCGGTCGGGCTCCTTAAGGAGTCCCGTCTCACGATTTTCGCTGGCGACCGGCACAAGTCGATCCACCTGTCGCGGATCCAGAACGTCGTCGTCCTGCCCAGCGACAGTTGCAGCAACGGCCCCCGATCGTCGAAGGCTGCCCCCGTGGGCCGGCCGCGTGAGTGTCGAGTCGTCGGTCAGGGGGTGAGGATGTCCGCGCCGTACGGCTGGAGTGCTCGTGAGTAGCTCGTCGTTGCGGTGGTGACGTTGACCAACGTGGTGCCGCCCCACTGTTCAGGGTTGACGGCGAGGGTGTCGCCGCTGGTCCCCCACGACATCTGAGTCGTGTCTCCCACATCCGGCAGGGTGCGATGGACGCCGCCGTGCGCGACAGGTCGCAAGCTCAGGGCGGAGTTCCCGTTCGGTGCCTCGAGCGACACCGCCAGGGTGCGACCGTCGGGCGAGACGGCCACCGCGGTGACAGTGCCATGGGTCACGGGCACGACGACGGTCGGCTTGACCGCGACCTGCTCGACCTGCGTGGTTGCGGTCAGCGGGCTGGGCCCGGCATTGCGGGTGAGGGCGACATAGGGTGCCGCGGTTCCGGCGACGGTGAGGCCGGTGATCTGCCAGCCGGCTGGTGCCGTGAAGATCCGGTGGTCCCCGGTCGCGCTGATCGAGACCTCGCGGACCGTGGCGCCGCTGACGTAGTAGACCTCGGGGCCCTTCGCCGCGTTGATGACCGGCCCGCGGTTGCCGAGAGCCCACGCGGTCAGCCACTGCAAGCGCCGGGTCGTGGTGTTGTAGGCGAACAGACGTGAGTTGTCGGTCGTGTCGTGCTGGTCACCGCGGAACGTGCCGACGACCCACGCGCCGACAGCAGCGTTGGGTGTCAGGTAGAAGCGTCGCCACCACACCGGGGACGGCTCGGTCGCCAGCCTGGCGGCCTGTGCCCGGCCGCCGGTGACGGTGACCCTGACCAGGTCGCCGCGGGCATCGTTGGCGTAGAAGCTCATCCCGGATGGGGCGTGAGCGTGGTGCGCGGGAGTCGCTGAGACGGCGGCCGGCAGCATCAGCCCAGCCAGCGTCACGACTGCCAGCGTCGTCGTACGGATCCGCATGTCGCCCCTCTGCGCTGGTTCCGGGCCGGTGTTTTCAAGATCATCGACGTCCGGTTTCGGCGACCATTGACCCAAACGGCGCATCATGATCATTTCTTGCGTGAGCGGTGGTCCGGGTACGTCGGTCGGGGCGGCGACCGCGCGGCGCTACGTGGTGGCCGGGTCCGAGCTGACGGCCCCGGCCGCCGCTGGCGGGTGCTGCTCGAGGCCGGTGGTGGCGGGCTCGATGAGGTCCAGTCCGGCGTGGTACACCGCCACCGTCGCCTTGCCGGCGCGTTTGGCGGCGTAGAGCGCAAGATCGGCGCGCTTGAGCATCTCGGTGGCACTCACGGACGGGTCCTCGGCACGCATCACGGCGATCCCGATGCTGGCCCGGACCGGGATGTCGCAGGAACCGAGCCGGACCGGGGCATCTAATGCGGCGAGCAGGCGGGCGCCAAGCGCGACCGCGTCGCCGGCGTCCTCCATCAGGACGGTGAACTCATCACCACCGAGTCGCGCCACGGTGTCGCCGCGACGGGCGGTGGCTAGCAGCCGCTCACTGACCCGGACCAGCAGCTCATCGCCGGCGGGGTGACCGAGCGTGTCGTTGACGTGCTTGAACTCGTCGAGATCGATCAGCAGTAGTGCCAGTGGCCGCATGTCCCGACGGTGCAGATCCAGGGCATGGATGAGCCGGTCGTTGAACAATGCCCGGTTCGCCAGACCGGTGAGCACGTCGTGGAACGCCTGATGGGTGATCCGGGCGACCAGGAGCCGGTTATCCAGCAGGACCAGGATCTGACGGGTCACCAGCATCGCGATCACGATCGCGGCTCCGACGACGATCGCGTCATCCGCCGGCTGGGAGCCGCGAAGCCGCCACAGCGAGACGACGAGTGCGAGGGTCGCGGGCAGGTACGGCAGCAGCAGCGCGGTACGAGGCGGCGCGTCGAGACCCGACCCTTGCTGTTCGGACGACGCCGTGTCGAACCAGGCGGCCAGCGCCAGCACCAGAAACCCGGCGACCCAGCCGACGTCGATCAGGTTGCCGGTGGCATAGCGACCTGACGCGGTGAGGTACGCGAACCCGCTATCCGCCACCGAGAGCCCGATCAGCCCCGACGCCACCCAGAGCAGCCCGGCCCGCGATCCGGTCCGGGCGTAGGCGACGACGATCACGGCCACGGTCAGCACGATCACGTCGCTGGCCGGGTAGGCGAGGCTGACCACGGTGGCCAGCGTCGAGTCGCCACCGGCCCGGTAGACCGCACCCAGCGCGGTCGCCCAGCTCAACACGAACAGGGACGCGGCGACCAGCACCCCGTCTAGACCGATCCGCAGCCGGCCCTTACCGTCGAACGCGCGGCTCGGCCGGATCAGGATGCCGATCAAGGCGAGCGGCGGTAACAACAGGTAGCCCACGTCGGCGGCTGACGGAAACGGCGTCGCTCGATTCGCGATCACCTCGTAGTACGTCCACACGCCCTGCCCCGCCCCCCAGCAAGCCAACCCGGACGCGATCAAGACCCACGAGGTCCGCAGTCGCCACCGGGCGCGACGCGCCCGCAGCGCCGCCGCTAGCGATGCGCCACCCGCCGCAAGCAACTGCGCCAGATCATCGGCATCACGCGTCAGGTGAACGCCGCCAGGCTGCATCCGAAGATCCACGACGAAACCGGCCAGGACGACCGCAACGACAGCCAGCAGCACCCGAGGTCGCCTCACGGCCCCTTACATCGGCGCTAGCACCCCAAACATTGACACACAAGGACAACCGTCCCAAAGGCCACCGAGGTCCGCGGGTTCCCCACGATCCCCCACCGACGACAGCCGGATGCCGGCCGGCTACGCCGGGCATCACTGTGACGCCGGCCGCAGGGCCGCCTCGCCGCTCCACCGAACAGCCGCTCAGGCTCGCGAACCGACGGCGCGAGGCGCAGGCACGGCTCCGGCAACGGACATGCGAGCCATCGTGGCCGACCTTCGCTCCCCGCTGCCGCTTGCCTCACCAACCGCAGGGTGACGTTGACGCCCACACCGTCGAGCCGTCATCACAGCGAACCAAGATGAGGATTGCCGCGGGGCAACCTGTCAACCGGCTGTGGACGGCGCCGCGCAACAGCCAGGGGCCCGAACGGCAGAGGACGGGCGTGTACTAGGTCTAGGCATAGGCCCGTCGCGCGGAAGCCGGCGAGTCCAGTAAGTGCAGGCCTCTGACCTGCGTGTTTACGAGGTGGCGGGAGTTCTCCAGGCCGGTCGTCGTTGGCCAGCCTAGGCGCTGCCCGCATGGCCGACCTGCTCGAGCCTGCTCGGCGCGCTGAGCTGGCAGGGCTGCGCTGGGCACCGTCACCATCGCGGCAATGTCCTGAATCGCCGATATCGGGCAGGAGTTCGGCTCTCTGCGCCGAAGTGTGACAGAGATCACATGGGCTGAGGAGGCGCGATGGGATTCCGGGCCGGCCGAGGGGCGCTGGGGGTGACGGTGACAGCGGGGATCGTCGTTGCGGGCGGGCTCGCCGCCGGGGCTCCGGCCGCGGCCGCGACCGGTCGCGTGCACCCGGGACGACCGTGACCGTGTCGTCCAACAGCTGCGAGGTCGGCTTCCTGCTGCGGCAGCGGAAGAAGGTCTATGCCGCTGATCCCTGCCTCGTGTCTGGGCACGGACGGTGGCAGCGGCGGCAACGGGTGCGCGGAGTCGCAGGCGCCACGCGGTCACCGGCGACGATCGCCGGTGCCCGGCGGCGGCCCATGTGGTGTACAGCTCGTTCACGCGGATGCAGCGCAGTGGTACGGCGTCGGCCGACGCCTGCGCCGGGAACAACCTGGCGCTGTTCCGACTCGCTCGGTAGACGCCCGACGGGCTCGCGGCGAGATCCCGGGCTCGATGTCGGTCACCGGCGTCGCGCGGTCGGCACCCCGCTCAGGGACGACGCTGGGGGTCTACCTCGGCGTCGGCGAGCTCGGGACGTGCAGGGTCGACCGGACAGCGCGTGGCTGGCGGCAGGAGGTGACGGTTGAAGGACATGGTCGCCGCATCGAACCTCGGAGCGCCGGCGGTGACGTCCAGCGGCCGGGCCGTCGGCATGATCGCGCAGATCCCCGCCGATGGCCGGGGTGGGTGCTTCCGAGGTGACGAGCCTGGCGAAGGAGCTCCGGTACCTCCGTCGGGTGCACGCCTTTCGTCGCCTGCGCCTGATGACCCGCTGAGCGGGGTAGCGGGTTAGGCGCGACGGGTCAGGAGGACAGTAGCGGGGTCAGCTGCGCGTCGGTCAGCCGGCGGAACAGCCGGCGCTGCGGGTCCGGTCGAGGACTGCTACCTCGAGCTGCGCGGCGCCGATCTCCCGGGGCTCGCCCTCGGACGTCGCGAGGCCGCGAACCGCGAGCTGCACCCCTTCGGCCAGCGACATGCCTTCGTTGTGACCCTCGCGCACCGTGGCGCCGATGGTCTCGGCGGACCCGCCCATGACGACGACGTCCTTCTCGTCCCCCACGCTGCCGTCGTACGTCAGCCGGTAGAGCTGGTCGTCCGCGGCGGTCTCTCCGACCTCGGCAACCGTGATCTCGACCTCGAACGGCTTCTCGCCGCCACTGGAGAAGATGGTGCCGAGGATCTGGGCGTAGGTGTTGGCCAGCGCCCGGCCGGTGACGTCGCTTCGGTCGTAGGAGTAGCCGCGGAGGTCGGCCATCCGCACTCCCGCGACCCGCAGGTTCTCGAACTCGTTGTACTTCCCGACCGCCGCGAAGGCGATCCGGTCGTAGATCTCGGAGATCTTGTGCAGCGCGGAGCTGGGATTCTCCGCGACGAACAAGATGCCGTCGGCGTAGGTCATGACGAGGACGGCGCGACCGCGTGCAATGCCCTTCCGGGCGTAGTCGGCGCGGTCCTTCATCACCTGCTCGGGTGAGACGTAACCGAACGGCATCGTCACTGTGAAGCTCGCTCCCTCGGTGATGGTGATGGGTACGCCGCTCATCGCATCGACGCGATCGGTCCGCCGGGGCTGCTCATCCGCTCCTGCACGACGGCCTCGGTGAGCTGGGCGACGTCGTCGTCGTCGAGCCGGCGGAAGCCGTCGGCGGTCACGCTGGTGATGACGGGATAGATCCGGCGGGTCAGGTCCGGGCCACCGGTCGCGCTGTCGTCGTCGGCCGCGTCGTACAGCGCGTGGATGACGGCCAGCACGGCGTCGTCCTCGGTGAAGTCGTCGCGGTAGAGCTTTTTCAGGGCGCCGCGGGCGAAGACGCTGCCGGAGCCGACCGAGTGGAAGCTGTGCTCCTCGTAGCGACCGCCGGTGACGTCGTAGGAGAAGATCCGGCCGGCCTTCGCGGGGTCGTCCACCGTGAGGTCGTATCCGGCGAACAGCGGCACGACGGCGAGACCCTGCATCGCCATCGGCAGGTTGTTGCGGATCAGCAGGCTGAGCCGGTTGGCCTTGCCATCGAGGCTGAGCGTGGTGCCCTCGATCTTCTCGTAGTGCTCGAGCTCGACCTGGAACAGCCGCACCATCTCGACCGCGATCCCGGCCGTGCCGGCGATGGCGACAGCGGAGTACTCGTCGGCCTGGAAGACCTTCTCGATGTCGCGCTGCGCGATCAGGTTGCCCATCGTGGCCCGACGGTCACCGGCCATGACGACCCCGGTGCTGTGGACGATCGCAACGACGGTCGTCCCGTGCGGTGCCTCGATGCCTGCCATGGTGCCTCCCAGCATGGCCTCGGCGCGCTTGCCGGGAAGCAGGTCGGGGGCCTGCCGGGCCAGGAAGTCGCTGAACGAGCTGGTGCCCGGCGAGAAGAACGCCGGGGGAAGAGTCGTGCCGTCGGAGAGGTCCACCCGATCAGCCTGTCATGACGGAGGCCTCGATGCGCGGCAGGGTTCGCTGACGGCTTACCGGCTGTGGTGCTTCGAGAGCACCTCGATGATGCAGCCTTCGACTCTCGACTCGGTCACTGTCGCACCCAGAGCGGCGAGTCGATGGCGGATGAGGTACGCCGAGAGGCCTTCGAGCACCCGCAGGCTGTCACGGACGTTTCCAAGCGCCTGGTTGCAGTTGAAACAGAGCATGCCGCGTACCATGCCCGTGGCGTGGTCGTGGTCGACGTGTCCAGGATCGGGCTTGCCGCACCCGTCGCACTTGTCGTTCTGCTCGGACAGCATCCGGTCGACGTCTGCCTGGCCGATTCCGTATGACGCCGCAGGTGATACTCGCGCGTACTTCCGTACAGCCGAATATAGTTCTCCTTGCCTTTTGCATTGTGACAAGGCTTGCAATAGGCCGTCAGACCGTCGCTGGTGGATCGGTTGTTGGCGAACCGTTCTAGTGGCAGGGTCTGTTTGCAACGAGGGCAAAACTTGTGACCAGGTGTTGAGTTCTTGCGTCTGCGAATCACACGACCTTGCGCGGCTGCCTTGCGGTCACGGTGCTGTCGATGACGAATCGCGAAACACGGCCGGCAATAGCTGGCTCTTCATCTAACCGTTTGACCGCCGGCGGAAAATCACTAAGCGGCTTAATCAATCCGCAGTCACGACAGACCCTTCGAGCTAAGTGGCGGCTGCGTCCGACGAATCGAACATAGGGTCTATTCCCCGCCTTTCTGGACATATCCTCTAACAAAGTCCTCGGCATTCGACTCGAGCACCGAGTCGATTTCGTCGAGAATGTCATCGACGTCATCGTCGAGTTTCTCGTGCCTTTCTTGTACGTCAGAAGTATCGATTTCCTCGATTTCCTCGACATCTTCGGTGCGTCGGGTCGAACGCTGCTGGCCGCCGTCATCGCGAGTCGCCATCGGGTCCTCCTGGTGCGAAGTGATGCGCCGTCGTTGCTGTGACGCTACCTGTCGAATCGGAGCGCCCGGACCGAAGAGTTAGCCGCCGCTGGTGATCTCGTCGACGAGCTGGGCCGCGGTGGCGCAGCGCTCCAGCAACGCGTCGACGTGGGCCTTGGTCCCGCGCAGCGGCTCCATCATCGGGATGCGCTGCAGCGACTCGCGACCGACGTCGAAGATCACCGAGTCCCAGGACGCGGCGGCGACGTCGTCGGCGTACCGGGACAGGCAGCGACCGCGGAAGTAGGCGCGGGTGTCCGTCGGCGGCTCGGTGATGGCGCGCTGGATCTCGTCCTCGTCCAGCAGCCGGGTCATCTGGCCCCGCGCCACGAGCCGGTTGTAGAGGCCCTTCTCGGGTCGCAGGTCGCTGTACTGCAGGTCGACGAGGTGCAGCTTCGCCGCGCTCCAGTCGAGGCCCTCGCGGTCCCGGTAGCCCTCCAGCAGCCTGAGCTTCGCGACCCAGTCGAGCTCCGAGGCCATCGACATCGGGTCGTCGGCGAGACCGACCAGGGTCCGCTCCCAGCGGTCCAACACGTCGATGGTCTGCTCGTCCGCGTCGGCACCGTAGCGGTCCTCGACGAACTTGCGGGCCTGCTCGAGGAACTCCGACTGAAGCTGCAGTGCGGTGAGCGTGCGGCCGTCACGGGTCCGCACCAGGTGATGCAGGGACGGGTCGTGGGAGACGGCCCGCAGCGACGCGACCGGACTTTCGATCGAGAGGTCCACCGCGTTGTCGGCGAACCACGCCTCCTCGATCATCGACAGCACCAGCGAGGTGGTCCCGACCTTGAGGTACGTCGAGATCTCGCTGAGGTTCGCGTCGCCGAGGATGACGTGGAGCCGGCGGTAGCGCTCCGGGTCGGCGTGCGGCTCGTCGCGGGTGTTGATGATCGGACGCTTCAGCGTGGTCTCGAGCCCGACCTCCACCTCGAAGAAGTCGGCCCGCTGGGAGAGCTGGAACCCCTCGCCGCGACCGTCCTGGCCGATCCCGACGCGCCCGGCCCCGCAGACCACCTGGCGGGAGACGAAGAACGGCGTGAGGTGGTGGACGATGTCGGCGAACGCGGTCTTCCGCCGCATCAGGTAGTTCTCGTGGGCGCCGTACGACACGCCCTTGTTGTCGGTGTTGTTCTTGTAGAGCGACGATCCGCCGGCACCCGGGATGTGCGCCGCATGCTCGGCGGCGAGGACCATGACCCGCTCCCCCGCCTTGTCCCACAGCACGGCGTCGCGCGGGTTGGTGACCTCGGGGCTGGAGTACTCCGGGTGGGCGTGGTCGACGTAGAGCCGCGCGCCGTTGGTCAGGATGACGTTGGCGAGACCGACTTCGTCGTCGGTGAGGAAGTCGGCGTCACGCGCTGCAGCCGGCCCGGCGTCGAACCCGCGCGCGTCGCGCTGCGGCGACTCCTCTTCGAAGTCCCACCGCGGCCGCCGGTCGCGAGGTGCTCCGGTGGTCAGCGACAGGTAGGCGTTGACGATCTGGCTGGACGCCAGCATGTGGTTGATCGACGTGCGCCCGGGAACCGAGATACCGAACTCCGTCTCGGTGCCCATCACGCGGCGGACCGTCATGAGTCAAGGGTAGGCGCCGCTGCCGACATCGGCCCGCTTTCGAGCGGCTGCGGCTACAGGTACTGGCCGGTGTTCGCGACGGTGTCGATCGACCGGCCGGACTCGTCGCCCTCCTTGCCCGTGACGAGCGTGCGGATGTAGACGATCCGCTCGCCCTTCTTGCCCGAGATCCGGGCCCAGTCGTCCGGGTTGGTGGTGTTGGGCAGGTCCTCGTTCTCCTTGAACTCATCGACGCAGGCCGCGAGCAGGTGGCTGACCCGGATGCCCTTGGCGCGGGACTCGAGGAAGTCCTTGATCGCCATCTTCTTGGCGCGCGCGACGATGTTCTCGATCATGGCTCCGGAGTTGAAGTCCTTGAAGTACAGGACTTCCTTGTCGCCGTTGGCGTACGTCACCTCGAGGAAGCGGTTCTCCTCGCTCTCGGTGTACATCCGCTCGACCGTCCGCTGGGTCATCCCGGCGATGGTCTCCTCGGCCGACCCACCGTGCTCGGCGAGGTCGTCGGCGTGCAGCGGCAGCTCCGGCGACCAGGTACTTGGTGAAGATGTCGCGGGCCGCCTCGGCGTCGGGACGCTCGATCTTGATCTTCACGTCGAGCCGACCCGGCCGCAGGATCGCCGGGTCGATCATGTCCTCGCGGTTCGACGCGCCGATCACGATGACGTTCTCGAGCCCTTCGACGCCGTCGATCTCGCTGAGCAGCTGCGGGACGATGGTGTTCTCCACGTCGGAGCTGACACCGGAGCCACGGGTCCGGAAGATCGAGTCCATCTCGTCGAAGAACACGATGACCGGAGTGCCTTCCGACGCCTTCTCCCGCGCCCGCTGGAACACCAGCCGGATGTGCCGCTCGGTCTCACCGACGTACTTGTTGAGCAGCTCTGGGCCCTTGATGTTGAGGAAGTACGACCGGCCCTCACCCTTGCCGGCCGCCGCGACCTTCTTGGCGAGGGAGTTCGCGACCGCCTTGGCGATCAGCGTCTTGCCGCAGCCGGGCGGGCCGTAGAGCAGGATGCCCTTCGGCGGCTTGAGCTGGTGCTCGATGAACAGCTCCTTGTGCAGGAACGGCAGCTCGACCGCGTCACGGATCTGCTCGATCTGGTCGCGCAGCCCGCCGATGTCCGCGTAGTCGATGTCCGGGACCTCCTCGAGAACCAGGTCCTCGACCTCGGACTTCGGGATCCGCTCGTAGGCCCAGCCGGAGCGGCTCTCGACGAGCAGCGAGTCGCCGGGGCGCAGCGGGCCGTCGAGCAGCGGCTCGGCGAGCATGACGATCGCGCTCCTCGTCGGTGTGGCCGACGACCAGCGCCCGGTCGCCGCTCTCGAGCACCTCCTTGAGCAGGACCACATCGCCCTGGCGCTCGAACGCCAACGCCTTCACGACGTTCATCGCCTCGTTGAGCATGACCTCCTGGCCACGCTTGAGGTCGGCGAGCTCGATGGCCGGCGAGACCGAGACCCGCAGCTTGCGACCGCCGCTGAAGACGTCCACCGTGTCGTCATCGTGGGTGGCGAGGTAGTAGCCGTACCCGGACGGCGGCTGGGCGAGCCGGTCGACCTCCTCCTTGAGGGCCACGATCTGGTCGCGCGCCTCCTTGAGGGTGGAGACCAGCCGCTCGTTCTGCGACACCACGCCGGCGAGACTCGCCTGCGCCTCGGACAGTCGCTCCTCGAGCCCACGAACCTGTCGCGGGGAGTCCGACAACCGTCGTCGCAGCGACGCGACCTCGTCCTCCAGGAAGCCGAGCGCGGTCGCGAGCTCCTGCGACTCCTTCTCGAACTTCGCCGCGCGTATCTCGGCGTCGTCACGTGAAGCCACGGGCACCTCCTCCGACGTCACCGCGGATGGAGCACCGAGCCTATATCCGGCTTTGTCCTTCGGACCCGCCGAACCGCCGGTGCTCACTCCTCCGGTCGCGCGCCTTTGGAAGGCCGTCGCCGCCGCGCTGGGGCGACTGACACCCGGCGCGAGCCGTCGTGACGTGACCAGGAAGCCGGTGTGGCCGATCATCCGGTGCTCCGGGCGGACCGCGAGCCCGTCGACGTGCCAGCCGCGGATCAGCGTCTCCCAGGACTGCGGTTCGGTGAAGCCGCCATGCTCGCGCAGCCCCTCTACCAGCCGGGAGAGCTGGGTGGTCGTGGCGACATAGCCGCAGACGACGCCGCCGGGTACCAGCGCGCCGGCTACCACTTCGAGGGTCTCCCAGGGTGCCAGCATGTCGAGCACGACCCGGTCGACATCGGTGTCGTCGCAGGTCTCCACCAGGTCACCGACAGTGATCTGCCAGGCCGGGTGTGGCCCGCTGGAAGAACCGCTCGACATTGGCCTGGGCGATCGCCGCGAAGTCCTCCCGTCGCTCGTAGGAGTGCACCATCCCCTGAGCCCCGACCGCGCGGAGCAGGCTGCAGCTCAACGCACCTGAGCCGGCCCCGGCCTCGACGACACGGGCACCCGGGAAGATGTCCGCCATCGCGACGATCTGGGCCGCGTCCTTGGGATAGACGACGGCCGCGCCGCGCGGCATCGACAGGGTGAAGTCGGAGAGCAACGGCCGCAACGCGAGGTACGCCGTCCCCGCCGCGGAGCTCACCACGATGCCCTCCGGCTGGCCGATCAGGTCGTCGTGCGGGATCTGACCGCGGTGGGTGTGGAACTCCTTGCCTGGCACCAGCTCGATCGTGTGCATCCGCCCCTTCGGATCGGTCAGCTGGACGAGGTCGCCCTCGACGAACGGACCGCGTCGGCCGGAGCCGGTCGGGGGTGATGTCACGCGGACGTGTCTAGCGCACCCCGGCGGCCCGCAGCGCGGCCACCAGGTCGGCCCGGGAGAGCACGCCGCCGAGGGTGCCGTCCGCCGCCTTGATCAGGTACTCGCTCGCCGGCACGCGTTGCACCGCGTCCATCAACTGCGCGCCTCCGATCCCCCGGTCGAGCACCAACCCGTCTTCGATCGGCCGGGACAGGTCCGCGACCGAGATCCAGGGCTGGCGTTCGACCGGCGTTGCCTGCACGGCGGCCTCGGACACGATGCCCGACCACCGGTCGCGGCTGTCGACGATGACCAGGGCTCGCGCGTTGATGGCGCGGGCGCGGCGTACCGCCTCCGCCAGCGGAAGTTGCGCATCGACCGTGAGAGCCGGCCGGATCAGTTGCGCCAGATTGAGAGTCGGCACCACTGTCGCGACGCGGGCCTGCGAGATCGACAACGACGCGTTGGTCCAGATGAACAGGGCGATGAGGAACAGGTAGAGAGCGGTCAGCGTCCGGTCCCCGAACGCACCGCCCGGCGCGTAGAAGCCGACTGCGGCCACCACAATCGACAGCCCGCGGCCGACATAGCCGGCGATCAGCAGGCCGCGCATCTTGTCGCCGGTCAGGTGCCAGAGAATCGCGCGGAGCACCCGGCCGCCGTCGAGCGGCAGACCCGGCAGCAGGTTGAAGGCCGCGACGACGCCGTTGATGCTCGCGCAGCCCATCCCGAGGATCCAGCCGACCGAGTTCTCCGGGAAGGCGTGCCCGATCGCGGCAGCGATCCCGGCCAGCAGCACCGACGTGAGCGGCCCGACCGCCGCCACCAGGTACTCGCGACCCGCGGTCGAGGACTCCTCGAGCACCTCCGAGACGGCCCCGAGCAGCTGGAGCACCACCCGGCCGACCTGCATGCCGAGCGCCTTGGCGACCAGCACGTGGCTGGCCTCGTGGGCGAGCACGGCGGCGTACACCAGGACGACGAGGGCGAACGCGACGACGTAGCTCCACCCGACGGAGAGCCCGGTGTCGCGCGCCCGGATCGGGGTGGGCAGCGCGAGGGTGGCGAGCACGACGACGACGAGCCACGCCGGCGAGACCACCAGCGGCACGCCGAAGATCTTCCCGGCCGGGATGCCGCCCAGGGCTGACCGCTGTTGCGGTTGCTGCCCGCTCACACTCCGATGGTAGGCGTGTCTACTGACGGACACCTGACACCATGCAGCGCATGACGTCGCTCGGTCTGCCCTGGTCCGCGCCGCTCGCCGGTCGCCTCGACGAACTTGTCATCGACAGTGCCGCCCTGCGCGGCAACCCGCTCGGTGACCCGCACGAGCGTCCGCTGTGGGTCTATGTCCCTCCGGGGTACGACGACGAGCCGGACCGCCACTACCCCAGCGTGTACATGATCCAGGGCTACACCGGCAATGTGAGCATGTGGCGCAACCGTTCGCCGTACCGGCAGCCGTTCGTCGAGACCGCCGACCAGGTCTTCGCGAGCGGGACCGCGCCCGAGGCGATCGTCGTGTACGTCGATGCCTGGACGACGTACGGCGGGTCGCAGTTCGTCGACTCCCCGGGTACTGGGAACTACCACTCCTACCTGTGCAACGAGGTCGTTGGGTTCGTCGACTCCCGTTACCGCACGCTCGACGCACCGGAGCATCGCGGGATCGCCGGGAAGTCCTCGGGTGGCTTCGGGGCCTTCATCACCCCGATGCTGCGGCCCGACCTGTTCGGCGGCCTCGCCTCCCACGCCGGAGACTCGCTCTACGAGTGCAGCTACCTCCCGGAGCACCCGAAGGTGGTCCGGGCGTTGCGGCCTTACGACGGTGACATCTGGAAGTGGTGGGAGGACTTCAGGTCCCGGGTCGCGTTCACGAAGCCGGACGACGGGCTGCTGCTCATGCAGCTCGGCTGCTCGGCGTGCTTCTCCGCCGACGAGGACGGCACCATCCACCTGCCGTTCGATCCGAAGACCGGGCGGCTTCGCGACGACATCTGGGCCCGGTGGCTGGCCTGGGACCCGGTGCGGATGGTGCCGAAGTACGCCGACGCGCTTCGGGGGCTGCGGGCGATCTGGATCGACGCCGGGACGAGTGACGACTGGTACCTCGACCTCGGCGCCGAGGCGATGCGCGACGCTCTCGTCGAGATCGGCTGCTCCGACGTACGGTTCGAGACCTTCGACGCCAGCCATGCGGCAATCGACTACCGGTACCCACTCTCGCTGGCCTGGCTCGCCCAGCGGCTCTCGCCGGAGGCGACCGTGGACACGAGCGTGTGACTGCCAGGAACTGTCGGTCGTCTCGCCTAGCGTGAGGACATGACCACGGTCGACCTCCCGAACCCCCGTCTCGGACGCCACTGCGCTGCCCGACGTCGCAGCGGGCACCGTGGCCGAGTGGGCGTTGTCGCCGTCCCGTGCACTGGACTTCAAGAACTGCGCACTGCTGTACCGGCTGCGGGTGATCGACAAGCTGCCGGAGCCGCCGAGCCTCGACGCGGCGCGCGGCACGGTGATCCACGCTGTGCTCGAGGGCCTGTTCGACCTGCCGGCGCCGCAGCGCACGGTTGCCGCCGCTGCCGAGCAGGTCGAGCCGACCTGGCGGGAGCTGATCGAGAGCGACCCGGAGCTTGCCGCGCTCGTCGATGCCGACCCCGCCGGGCTTCCCGCGCTGCTCGAGTCGACCCGGGAGCTGCTGGGCAACTACTTCACCCTGGAGGACCCGAGCCGGCTCGAGCCAGCCGAGCGCGAGGTCCTCATCGAGACCACGCTCCGGTCGGGAGTGCGGCTCAAGGGCTTCATCGACCGACTCGACCGCTCACCCGCTGGCGATCTGCGGGTCGTCGACTACAAGAGCGGCAAGTCACCCAGCGAGATGTTCGAGGGCAAGGCGCTGTTCCAGCTGCGGTTCTACGCGTTGATGCTGTGGCGTGAGACAGGCGTGCTCCCGCGCCTGCTCCGGCTCTACTACCTGCGCGACCGCGAGGTCCTGGACTACTCCCCCGACGAGGCGGACCTGTCGGCGCTGGAGCGCCAGCTCGAGGCGATCGGCAGCGCCATCATCCGGGCCCGCGAGACCGGCGACTGGCGGCACAAGCCGAGCAAGCTCTGCGATTGGTGTGCCCATCACGCGGTCTGCCCGGCGTTCGGTGGGACCCCGCCACCGCTTCCCGTTGTCGAGCCGGCGCCCGTCGAGTGACCGCCGACGAGCCGGACGCCGCGAGCAGCTATGACCTCGGTCTACCGATCGAGACCGATCAGCTGACGCTACGGGCGCTGCACCCGGACGATGCCGAGGACATCCACGCGATCTACTCGGTGCCCGAGGTGTCCCGCTACCTCTACACCGAGCCGATGAGCCTTCTCGAAGCCCAGGACTACGTCGCCCGGCGGTCGAACCCGGTCGTGGCCGCAGACGGCGACGGCGTGAACCTCGCGGGCGTGCTGCGCGAGACGGGCGCGGTGGTGGCGACCTTCTACATCCACCTGATCAGCAGCATCCATCGGCAGGGCGAGATCGGCTACGTCGTATCACCGGCGTACGCCGGTCGCGGGCTGGCCACCGAGGGCGCGCTGACCATGCTGTCGATCGGCTTCGACCGGTGGGACCTCCACCGCATGATCGGCCAGTGCGATGCGCGCAACGCCGCGTCCGCCGCCGTGCTGCGCCGGGTCGGGATGCGCGAGGAGGCATCGTTCCGCGAGAACGAGTGGGTCAAGGGCGAGTGGACCGACGAGCTCGTCTTCGCGATCCTCGCCGAGGAGTGGAAGGCCCGCTGAGTGCGCCGCCCGCTGAGTCAGGTTGTCGGCGGGTGCATCGGTCCGATGGTGGCTTCGCAGAAGGCGAGCATGTCGGCGCGCTCCTGAATCACCTTGCTCACCGGCTTGCCGGCGCCGTGACCCGCTGACGTCTCGATCCGGATCAACGTCGGTGCGTCGCTGGCCTGAGCAGCCTGCAACGTGGCGGCGAACTTGAACGAGTGGGCCGGAACCACTCGGTCGTCGTGGTCACCGGTCATGACCAACGTCGGTGGGTACGCCGTACCCGACCGAAGCTGGTGCACGGGCGAGTACGCCCGGACCCACGGGTACTCGGCGAGGTTGTCCGGGTCACCGTAGTCGCCGGTCCATGCCCAGCCGATCGTGAAATGGTGGAACCGCAGCATGTCGAGCACTCCGACCTCCGGCACGGCTGCGCCGATCAGCTCAGGGTGCTGGGTCAGGGTGGCCCCGACCAATAGGCCACCGTTGGAGCCGCCGTTGACGACGAGGTGCGCGACCGACGTCCAGCCGGATGACGCGAGCCACCGGGCACAGGCCGCGAAGTCGTCGAACGCGTTCTGCTTGTGCTCCCGCCGCCCGGCGTCGTACCACTCGCGACCGAACTCGCCGCCGCCCCGCAGGTTCGCGATCGCGAGCAGCCCGCCGCGGCTCACCCAGGTCGCCCGGGCGCCGGAGAACTCCGGGGTCAGGGCGATGTCGAAACCGCCGTAGCCGTAGAGCATCGTCGGTACGTCGCCCGACGGCGTCACGTCGCGGCGATGGACCAGGAACATCGGCACCGAGGTCCCATCGGCGGACGTCGCGGTCACCCGCTCGGTGACGACGAGATCGTTCGCGTCGACCGCGGAATGCACTCGTTCGGTGTCGCCGGTGGCCAGGTCGTGTGACCAGACCGACCCAGGGTCGACGAAGGACGTCGTGGCGAGATGGATGAGGGAATCCTCGAGCCGCCCGGTGATTCCTGTGACGGTGACCGGGCCTTCCAACGGAACCGTCCGAACCGGCTGCCCATCCGGCTCGAACACCTGCACCAGCGATGACGCGTCGTGGAGCAGCTTGCAGACCAGCCGGCCGCCGAGGTGCTTGACGCCGACCAGCAGGTCGTCCGACTCCGGGATCACGACCCGCCAGTGCGCGGGCTCCGGCGTCGCCCGGTCGATCGCGACGACTCGCCGGCGCGGAGCGTCGAGATCGGTGAGTGCGTAGAACGTGGTGCCCTGGGTGCCGATGACGCGGGTCTGGGCGATCGGCTCCGGGACCAGCGGGCGAAGCGAGAGGGACGGGTCGGCCAGCTCGGCGACGAGCACCACCGTCTGCAGCTCGGTGCCCCGGCTGGTCGTGACGATGAGCCAGCGGCCGTCTTCCGTCACCGCGGACTCGGGCATGCGTTGCGGGTCGGCGTCGACATAGACGACGACGTCGGCTGGCTGCTCGGTCCCGAGCAGGTGAAGCTGCAGTCGCAGCGCCTCGTTGGTGGCCGTCAGCGCCGCGCCTTCGGCTGGAGGGTCGAGGGCGCCGTAGAAGAAGCCGCTGCTGTCGGGCAGCCAGGTCGTCTCGCAGAACTTCGACCAACGCAGGATGTCCGGCAGGTCCTCGCCGGTGTCGACGTCCCGGACGCGCCAGGTCATCCAGTCCGAACCGGCGTCGCTGGTGGCGTACGCGACCCGCCGACCGTCGTCGCTGACCGACCACGAGGTGAGGGCCACGGTCCCCGCCGTACTGAACTCGCGGGGGTCGATGAGCACGGTGCCGAGCGAGCGCGGATCGTCCGCCACGACCAGCACCGGCTGGTCGGCCAACCCGTCGTGGCGCAGGGAGAACCAGCGGCCGCCGTGGCGTTCCGGCGCGGTCCGCCGGACGGTGTCGAGCAGTTCCGTCAACCGCCGGGCGATGTCCTCGCGACCGGGAAGCTCCGACAGGAACTCGTGCGTGGCGGCGTTCTGAGCCGCAACCCACTCTGCTGTCTCGTCCGAGCGGTCGTCCTCGAGCCAGCGATACGGGTCCGCCACGTGCTCGCCGTGGAGCACGTCCACGACGTCTCCGCGTCGGGTCTCGGGCCAGGGACGACGTGTCATGGGGCGAGACCTACCAACCAATCGGGCTCGATCGCGCTCAGCGACGGGACGACGTACCGGCCGGGCCCGGCGTCGATCGGTGAGACCGACGGCACGGCGACGACGATGCACCCGGCAGCCTCCGCCGAGGTCACGCCGGTGATCGCGTCCTCGAGGACCACGGTGCGTGCCGGGTCGACTCCGAGCCGCCGGCAGGCGGTCAGGTAGGGCTCCGGATCGGGCTTGCCGTGCGCCACCTCGTCACCCCCGACCGTGACCGCGAACCGGTCGACTCCCAGCCCGTCGAGGGCGGCGTCGATGAGCCTTCGGTACGACGAGGACACCAACCCGACCGGCACGTCGCGGTCACGCACCGCATCCAGCAGCTCGATCGCACCCGCATGCACCGGCAGCGCCGTGCGGAACCTCGTGACCATCTCGTCGACCATCTCGTCGCTGAGGTCGTCCACGGTTGTCGACGTACCGGTCCGGTCGATGATGTAGCGAGCCGAGGCGGCGATCGTCCCGCCGAGGCAGGCCGCCTGGTCCGCCGGCGTCCACGAGCCGCCCAGCCGGGCGACGACGGCGGTCTCGACCTCGAACCACACTGGCTCGGAGTCGATCAGCAGGCCGTCCATGTCGAACAGGACCGCCGCCGCAGTCGGAGCTGACGGCGTACCTGGCACTGGACTCAGTCTACCGTCGCAGACGCCGCGTCGCGGCTCGGATAACGTGCGGCACACCGCCCGACCTCGGCTTCAGGGAGTGTCCGTGAGCAGCAGGTATCGCACCGTCCTCGTGGGGACGGACGGATCAGCCTCGTCGTTCCGTGCCGTCGAACGTGCGGCGGAGCTGGCCGGGGCCACTGGCGCTGCGCTGCTGATCGCCTCGGCGTACCAACCGCTGTCCGCGCGTGAGCAGGAGCGCGCCGCTGGAGAACTGCGGGAAGACGCCTACAAGGTCGTCGGATCGCACCCGGCCGAAGACGCGCTGCGGGAGGCCACCGAGCTCGCGACGCGAAGCGGCGCCAAAGACGTGGACACGGTTGCCGAGCAGGCCGACGCCGTGGATCTGCTCGTCCGGCTGATCGACGAGCGCGGCGTGGACCTGTGCGTGGTCGGCAACCGCGGTCTCAACAGCCTGGCCGGGCGGCTGCTCGGATCGGTGCCGGCGAACATCAGCCACCGCGCGTCGTGCGATGTCCTCATCGTCCACACCACCGGTCGCAAGCGATGACCGACGTACGCTGAGGCCGTGACCGGTCCCGGGAGTTCGACCGGCGCACCGCGCCGGGTGATGATCGCGGCCTTCGAGGGCTGGAACGACGCTGCCGACGCCGCGACCGGCGCTGTCGAGCACCTGGAACGCGAGTGGTCGGCCCGGCCGTTCGCCGCGATCGACCCCGAGGACTACTACGACTACCAGGTGAACCGGCCGACGGTGACGCTGACCGACGGCGTGACCCGACGCATCGACTGGCCGACCACGCGGCTCGGGCTGGCCACGGTCGGCGGTAAGGAAGTCGTCCTGCTCCGCGGCCTCGAGCCGAACATGCGGTGGCGCGCGTTCTGCGAGGAGCTCACCGACTTCGCCCAAGAGCTCGCAGTCGACAGCGTCGTCTGCCTCGCCGCATTGCTGGCGGACGTCCCGCACACCCGGCCGATCGACGTCAACGGGACCGCCTCGGACGAGGCGACCGCCTCGGCGCTAGGCCTGGCTCGCTCCCGCTACGAGGGACCCACGGGCGTGGTCAGCGTGTTCCATCAGGCGATGGCCGAGATCGGCATCCGGTCCGTCACGTACTGGGCGAGCGTGCCCCACTACGTCGCCCAGCCGCCGTGCCCGAAGGCGACACTGAGCCTGCTGCACCACGTCGAGGATGCCCTCGACCTCGCCATGCCGCTCGGTGACCTGCCGGAGCAAGCGGCCGCGTGGGAGCGGGGCGTCGACGAGCTCGCCCGCGAGGACACCGAGATCGCGGAGTACATCGCCTCGCTCGAGCAGCGCGAGGACGAAACGGCGCTGCCGGAGGCGAGCGGCGAGGCCATCGCCAAGGCTTTCGAGCGCTACCTGCGTCGCCGCGACAGCTAACGAAGGCCGAGCAGGGCGTCGACCGCAGCAGCCGCGTCTGCCTGGTGCCGCCGGGTCGGTGCCATCGACCGAGACCCAGTCGTCAACCAGCGGCAGCGCCTGATGAGAGCGCAGGCCGTCACGGAGTACACCGCGCAGCCCGGCGATCAGGCGATCGGTCGGTGCGGCGCTCGGGCGGGCGAACCCGGTGCGCCAGCGATCCAGGCGCTCGGTCGCCGCGCCGAGCTCGTCGTCGTACCACTCCCACGCAGGAGCGTGCGGGTGGGCCAGCAACGCGAGCCGGATCGCCATCGGGTCGACACCGTCGGCCCGCAGCTGTGAGACCAGCACCAGGTTGCCGCGGGACTTGGACATCTTCTCGCCCTGGTAGCCGACCATCGCCTGGTGGACGTAGCTGCGGGCGAACGGCCACCGTCCGGTGATCACGGACGCTTCGGCGGCGCCGAGCTCGTGGTGCGGGAAGATGAGGTCGTCTCCGCCGCCCTGCACGTCGATGGTCTCGCCGAGGTGGCGCAGCACGATGGCCGCACACTCCACGTGCCAGCCCGGCCGACCCGGGCCGAGCTCGGAGTCCCACGACGGCTCGCCGGGCCTCGCCGCCTGCCACAGCAGGCAGTCGAGCGGATCCTTCTTCCCCGGTCGGTCAGGGTCGCCGCCGCGCTCGCCGGAGAGCCGGATCATGTCGCCGACCGGGAGATGGCTGACCTCGCCGAAGTGTTCCGCGGACGCGACGGAGAAGTAGACGTCGCCGTCCACGTCGTACGCCGCACCCCGATCTCGCAGCTCGACGATGGAGCGGACGATGTCGGGGATGGCGTCGACGGCGCCGACGTACTCCTCCGGTGGGATCACCCGCAGCGCGGTCATGTCCTCGCGGAACAGCTGGGTCTCGCGCTCGGCGAGCGCTACCCAGTCCTCACCGGTCTCGCGGGCGCGCTCGAGCAGCGGGTCGTCGACGTCCGTGACGTTCTGGACGTAACGGACTCGCTTGCCGGCGTCGCGCGCGGTCCGCTGCAGCTGGTCGAACAGCAGGTACGTCGCCGCGTGGCCCAGGTGGGTTGCGTCGTACGGCGTGATGCCGCAGACGTACATGCTGATCTCGTCGGTCTCAGCGCCGATCTCGACCAGGCCGCCGGTCGCGGAGTCGGGCACCCACAGCGTGGTGTCGGAGCCGTCGCCCGGCAGGACCGGGAGGTCGGGGGCAGGCCAGGCACGCACGGCTTTGAGAGTAGTGGCCCGATGAGGACCGGTTAGAACGGCGGCCAGGGGACGGCGGGCCAGTCCTCCGACGGCATCGGGTGGCGCCCGCTACGGAGCAGCCGGTCGACGCGGTAGGCGGTGGCCAGCACCTCGCGACGGGTGAGGTGAGCGCCGAGGGCGGCGTCCAGCGTTCCTTCGAGTTGGGCCCGCAGCCCGGACAGCACGTCGATCGCCTCGTCGGTGAGTGGATCGCCGCGCCACCCCCAGAGCAGCGTCCGCAGCTTGTCCTCAGTGGAGAAGCAGACGCCGTGGTCGACGCCGTACACGTGGCCGCCGGTGACCGGGAGCAGGTGGCCGCCCTTGCGGTCGGCGTTGTTGATGACGGCGTCGAAGACCGCCATCCGCCGCAGTGGCTCGATCCCACTGCGGGCGAGCACGCCGAGGTCGACGGTCTCGTCGACCTCGATCCACAGCTGGCACATCCCGGGGCCGAACGGCCCGTCCCGCATCACGGTCGGCGGCACGATGTCCCAGCCGGTCGCGACCGAGACCAGGTACGCCGAGAGCTCGCGGCCGGCGAGGGTGCCGTCGGGGAAATCCCACAGTGGGCGCTCCCCCGCGACCGGCTTGTAGACGCAGACGCCGGTCACCCCGTCGAGCTCGATGGTGCAGTAGAGGGTCGCGTTGGAGGCATCGACCAGCCTGCCCTCGACCTGGATGTCCCCGTCCCGCAACAGCCGCAACGCGTCCTCCGGCACCAGGCTGAAGGCGGGCTCGCTCATACCTCCAGTGTCATACGAGGCGCCGACCTATGGCCCATCGGTGGCGCTATAGCCCCACCAATGGCCCATGGGTGGCGTTATAGCCCCACCGATGGGCCATGCGTGTGGCGGGCTAATCGGCGTGGAGGTGACCGTTCTGGCGCGGGCACACGTGCCCGGCGGGATCCAGCGGGTTGCCGCAGAGCGGGCACGGCGGCCGGCCGGCCGCGACGACCCGTAGCGCCCGCTTCACGAAGGCCCGCGCGACGGCCGGGCTGATCCGGACCCGCAACATGTCCGCGTCGGTCTCGAGATCCGACGGGGCGCCCTCCACCTCATCGGTGTCGATCGCGGACTGGGCCTCGATGATCACCAGGTCCTCGTCGTCGTCCCAGGCCAGCGCGAGCGTTCCCACCCGGAACTGCTCCTCGATCGGTACGTCGAGCGGTGCGACGTCCTCGAGCTGCGGCGGGGCGGTGACCGGCACGCTGGACTCGGCGCCCTGCCGGCGGCGTACCTCGGTCAACAGCCCGTCCAGTCGTTCGGCCAGCGCCGAGACCTGCATCTTCTCCAGGGCGACCGAGACCGTGCGGCCGGCGCCGGTCGCCTGCAGGTAGAAGGTGCGCTCGCCCGGCTGCCCGACCGTGCCGGCGACAAAGCGCTCGGGCGGGTCGAAGCGTGAACTCCTGACCGGACATACCGACCACCCTAGGGGGCGGTAATCAGGAGTCGCCGCTGCCGCCGCCCACCACGGCGTCCGATGCCTGCTTGCGGCTGCGGGCGCGCTTCTTGGGCGGCATCAGGTCGGCCACGGCCCCGCCGCGGTCGTTGGTGCGGAGCACGAAGGGCCGCAGGTCGGTGTAGCGGACGACCGATACTGACGCCGGGTCGACCATGATCCGCTGGAACCCGTCGAGGTGCATGCCGAGCGCATCGGCGAGGATCGCCTTGATCACGTCGGCATGACTGACTGCGATCCAGGTGGCGTCCGGTCCGAGCGCGGCGTTGTGCTCGCGCACCGCGTCGACGGCACGGAGCTGGGTGTCGCGCAGCGCCTCGCCGCCTGGAAAGGTCACGGCGCTGGGGTGCGCCTGCACGACCTTCCACAGCGGGTCCTTGGACAGCGTCTTGAGCTCCTTGCCGGTCCAGTCGCCGTACCGGGCCTCCCCGAGCCGGTCATCGGTCTGGACCGTGAGGTCGCGGCCGGCGGCGAGCGCCGCAGCGGTCTGCAGGCACCGGTCGAGCGGACTGGAGATGATCGCCGCGACAGGTACGCCGGACAGCCGCTCCCCCAGCACCCGGGCCTGCTCGACGCCGGCCTCGGCCAGCCCGACACCCGGTGTCCAGCCCGCCAGCACGCCGCCCTGGTTGGCCGCGGTCACGCCATGCCGGACCAGCAACACCGTCGTCATCTGGTCAGGAGCCGGTACCGGAGGCGTCCAGCGCTTCCGCGGCTGTGCGCAGCACCGCGATCCGCTCGTCCTGGGTGCCCGCGAAGCAGCTCACGTTGAGCGTCGTGACCCCCGACTCGGCGTACCCCTGCATCTTGTCCGCCATCCGCTCGACCGATCCGAGCAGCGACGTCCGGTCGATGAAGTCGTAGGGCACGGCGGCGGCGGCCTCGTCGTACTTCCGATCCAGGTAGAGGTTCTGGATCTCCTCCGCCTCGGCCTCGTAGCCCATCCGGGCCGCCAGCCGGTTGTAGAAGTTCTGCTCGCGGGAGCCCATCCCGCCGATGTAGAGCGCCGCGTAGGCCCGGACCGGTCCGGCGGCCGCCTCCAGGTCGTCGCCAAGCACGACCGGGACGGTCGGTACGACGTCGAACGGCGCGCCCACCCTTCCGGCGGCCTTCATCCCGGTCTCGATCGAGGCGTGCTGGTCCGCCGCGAACGCCGGGTCGTAGAAGATCGCCAGCCAGCCGTCACACTTCTGGCCCGCGAGCTCGAGGTTCTTCGGCCCGATCGCCGCCAGGTAGATCGGCATGTACTCCCGAACCGGATGGATGATCATCTTCAGCGGCTTGCCCGGCCCGTCGGGGAGCGGCAGCGTGAAGTGCTCACCCTGGTAGCTCACCCGCTCCCGCGCGAACGCCATCCGGATGATGTCGATGTACTCACTCGTCCGCCCGACCGGCTTGTCGAACCGGGTGCCGTGCCAGCCTTCCGACACCTGCGGACCGGACACGCCCAGCCCGAGTCGGAACCGGCCGCCCGACAGCGTGTCGATCGTCGCGGCTGTCATCGCCGTCATCGCCGGGCTACGGGCCGGGATCTGGAAGATCGCGCTCCCGACGTCGATCGTCGTCGTCTTGGCGGCCAGCCAGGTGAGCACGGTGGCCGCGTCGTTGCCATATGCCTCAGCCGCCCAGACGGTGGTGTAGCCCAGCCGCTCGGCTTCCTGGACGAGGGCGACGTTGTCGGTGTCGCTGACGAGGCCCCAGTAGCCGAGATTCAGTCCGAGTTTCATTCGGTGAGGGTACCGAGACCGGTGGGCGTGCCCCGATAGCCTCCGGGCATGGAGCAGCGCCGGCTGGGGACGACGGGTCTCTACGTGTCACGGATCGCCCTCGGCACCATGACCTGGGGTCGCGACACTGACGAGGACGACGCGTCGAGCCAGCTCAAGACCTTCGTCGAGTCGGGCGGGACGCTGGTCGACACCGCCGACGTCTACACCGACGGCGAGAGCGAGCGGCTGCTCGGCCGGATGCTCGACAGCGTGGTACGACGGGAAGACATCGTCATCGCCACAAAGGCGGTCGGCGTCCGCGGCAACGACAGCCGACCCCGTGACGCGTCGCGGCGCCACCTGCTCGACGCACTCGACGCCTCACTCGCGCGGCTCGGCACCGACCACATCGACCTGTGGCAGATGCACGCGTGGGACGAGCGGACGCCGCTCGAGGAGACGCTCGCGGCGCTGGACACCGCGGTCGCCAGCGGGCGCACCCGCTATGTCGGGATCAGCAACTACACCGGCTGGCAGACCGCGAAGGCGGCCGCCTGGCAGCGGGCCTGGCCGGGCCGGGCACCGATCGTCTCGACCCAGATGGAGTACTCACTCGTGCAGCGCGGCATCGAGCGGGAGGTCGTTCCGGCCGCCATCGATCTCGGCGTCGGCATCCTCCCGTGGTCACCACTGGGTCGCGGTGTGCTGACCGGTAAGTATCGAGGAGGTACGCCGGCCGACTCCCGGGGCAGCTCGGCGGAGTACTCCCGATTCGTCGGCGCCTACCTCGACGAGCGCGCGTCCCGCATCGTCGGTGCCGTGAGCACAGCGGCGGACGGGCTCGGTGTCTCGCCGCTGGCGGTGTCGCTGGCCTGGGTTCGCGACCGGCCCGGGGTCGTCGCCCCCATCGTCGGGGCCCGCACGGCCGCTCAGCTCAAGGGGTCGCTGGACGCCGACTCGCTGGTGTTGCCCGACGAGATCCGCAACGCCCTCGACGACGTCTCGGCGATGTCGCTGAGCTACCCCGAGGCCGGCACACGCCGCTGACGGCGGCGCAGGCCCGCGCGTTGCTGGCCGCGCCCGAACTGCTCGCCGCAGCATCGGCCACCGACCTGGCCGTGGCGGAGCGGTTGCGTCGTACCTGGCCAGTCGACCTGGTCGCGGCCGCGAGCGAGCAGGCCGCGCTTCGCGACCGGGCGGTCGGCAAGCTCGCCGACGCATCTACCCTGCTGCTGACCCGGGCCGGGCTGGAGCAGGCGACGTCGGAGGTCGTCGCCCGGCACCGAGCGGCCCGGTTCGAAGGCACTGTCGGGGTACGTCGTCGATCTGTGCTGCGGGATCGGTGGTGACCTGCGGGCGCTGGGTGATGTGGCCGACGTGGTCGGCGTCGACCGCGACGAGGTCCATGCTGTCTGTGCCCGGCACAACAGCGGTCGGCCGGTGGTGGTGGCCGACGTCGCGGACGTCCGGCTCGGCGCCGAGGTGGCGGCGGTTTTCATCGACCCGGCACGGCGTGAAGGCGACCGACGCGGCGGGTCACGTCCGCCGCTGTCCTGGTGTACGTCGTTGCCGGTGGAACGGATCTCGGTGAAGGCGGCGCCCGGCATCGATCGGAGTGTGGTCCCGATCGGGTGGGAGACGGAGTTCATCGCGGCCGGTCGGGATCTCAAGGACGCGACTCTTTGGTCGCCGGCCTGGGCCAGCGCCGAATCCCGGGCGACCGTGCTGCCCGGCGGCGAAACCCTGGTGCACGACCCTGGGACGGTCGACGCGCCGGTCCGCGCCCCCGGCCGTTTCCTGCTCGACCCAAGCCCGGCGGTCACCCGGGCCGGTGCAGTCGCCGACCTCGCCCGGCAGCTCGACGCCTGGCAGATCGACCCGATGATTGGTTTCCTGTCCGCCGATCACCGGCTCGTGACGCCGTTCGGGCGGTCGATGATGGTTGAGGCGTCGCTGCCGTTCGGGGTGAAGCCGCTCGCCGCGGAACTACGGCGACTCGACATCGGCGCCATCGACATCCGCCGCCGAGGGCTCGCCGGTGACGTCGACGACCTGCGTCGGCGGCTCCGTCCGCGGGGTCACCGTCGAGCCACCGTCGTCTTGACCCGGGTGTCGGACCAACCCTGGGCGATGATCTGCACCGATCCCCCCACCGGCGCGGCGGCCTAGGCTCGCGCGGGTGGACACGGCGTTCGAGGCGTTCTGCGCCGGCGGGCTGTGGCCGGGGCTGGGCCGTGACGACGGCCGGAAAGCTCGCCACTGCCCACGTCAACGGGCCCGACGACGTCACGGTCGATCGGCTGCTCGAGATCGACGGCATGTCGAAGAAGCGCGCCGAGAAACTCGTGGTGACATTCCGCGATGCCGCGCCGCGGTTGGCGGTTGCCCGGCTGCTGCACGCCGCGTCGCTGCCGGTGCGGCCGGCGTTCGGCGCGGTCGACGAGCTCGGCCGGGCCGCCGAGCGCACCCTGCTCGAGGATCCGTGGCGGTTGCTCGATGTGCCGGGGGTCCAGGTCAACGAGGCCGACCGGTTCGCCATCACGACCCTCGAGGAGCGCCCGACCAAGGACGACCCACGTCGCGGGCGCGCCCTCGTGGTCTACGCCTTGGTGCGGGCGGCTCGCGACGGGCACACGGTGATGGGCGAGGACACCCTGGTGGCCGCGCTCGGGGGCATCGGCGCCCCGGAGCCGACCGCGGCAGTGGCGGCCGCGCTGGAAGACGGCCGGGTGGCGGAGTTCACGTCGTACGTCGAGGACGGTACGCCGGTGCGCCTGCTCGGCCTGGTGCGCTACGCGATGGCCGAGGAGCAGGTCGCCGAGGGGCTGGCCCGGCTGGTCGCGACAGCGACGCCGCTCGCTACGCCCGAGGGCACCACGTCCGTGACAGGTGGTCTCGACCCGGCGCAAAAAGCCGCGGTCCAGCAGGTCGCCGCGCACGGAGTGACGGTGCTGCACGGCGGCCCCGGCACCGGCAAGTCGCGGACCGTCGCCGCCGTCGTGGACCTCGCCGAGGCTCGCGGCCGGCAGATCGCGCTTGGCCGCGCCGACCGGGCGGGCGGCGAAGCGGTTGGAGGAGCTCGCCGGCCACGCCGCGACCACGCTGCACCGGCTGCTCGGCGCGCAGGGCATGACCGGCGAGTTCGTGCGAGGAGAGACCTGGCCGCTGGACGCCGAGGTGGTCGTCGTCGACGAGGCCTCGATGCTCGACGTGGAGCTCGCCGCGGCGCTGCTCGACGCGTGCGCCGACGGCACCCACCTGCTGCTCGTCGGCGACCCGGCGCAGCTGCCGTCCATCGGGCCGGGGCGGGTGCTCGGCGACGTCCTCGACAGCGCCGTGCTGCCGACCACCGAGCTGACGACGCTGTACCGGCAGGCCGAAGGCGGCGCGATCGCCCGGCTGGCCGCCGCCGTACGGGAGGGGTCGCTGCCCGCCGGTCGACGACCCGACCCGTGAGGTCGTCGTCGTGCAGGCCCGCGGCGGCGATCAGGCCGCGCACCGCGTCGTCCAGCTGGTCACCGACTCGATCCCGCGAGCCCTCGGCATCCCCCCGAGCGACGTCCAGGTGGTGACACCCGGTCCATCGCGGTCCGGCTGGCACCCAGGCCCTCAACGTGGCGCTCAAGGCGTGTCTCAACCCCGGCACCGGGACGGTCGGCGGCTTCGACGTCGGCGACCGCGTCGTCGCGACCGCGAACCACATGGACGACGGGTTCGCCAACGGTGAGGTGGGGACGGTCACCACCGCGTCCGACGGCGCGCTGACCGTCGAGTTCGGCGCCGGTCCGGTGACGGTCGGGCCGAAAGCGATCGGAGACCTGGTCCACGGCTGGGCCGTCACGGTGCACCGGGCGCAGGGCTCGGAGTGGCCGGCGGTGGTCGTGACGCTGCCGGCCGAGGCCGGCGGGATGCTGTCGCGGCCGCTGGTCTACACGGCGCTGACCCGGGCGCAGCGGCACCTGTCGATCGTGCATGCCGCGGGCCCCGCACTGGCCCGGGGCGTGCACGACGTCGACGCGCGGCCCCGTCGTACCCGGCTGGCCACCTTGCTGCGCGGTGAGGACTGAACGGCTACCGTATTCGCGAACATGGTCGAGTACGAGTACAAGCGGATGGACCTGCCGCACGGTACGACGAGGAACGTCGCCCGGCGGCTACTCACGGATGCGGCCGAGTACGGCCACTGGGAGCTGGATCGGCTGCGGCTCTACCCGGACGGGCGCCGGCGGGTCGTGCTGCGGCGCCGGATCATGCGGGTGCGCTCGACCCTGGCCGAGCCGGTCAGGACGATGCGAGGAACCGGCTGAGCACCCTCGCCCCGAACCGCAGGCTCTCCAGCGGGACCCGCTCGTCGATGCCGTGGAACATGCCCGAAGAAGTCGAGGTCGGGCGGCAGCCGCAGCGGCGAGAAGCCGAAGCTGCGGATGCCGAGCTCGGAGAACGACTTGGCGTCGGTGCCCGCCGGACAGGCAGTACGGCACGCAGCGGGCCGCCGGGTCCTCGGCCACGAGCGCGGCCGTCATCGCGTCGACCAGCGACGCCGTCGAAGCTGGTCTCGTAGGCGATCTGCCGCTGCACCGTCTCGATCGCGACCTCGGGGCCGACCAGCTCGTCGAGCTCGGCCAGGAACCGCTCCTCGCCGCCGGGCAGGAACCGGCAGTCGAGGTACGCCGTGGCCTTGCCGGGGATCACGTTCTGCTTGTAGCCGGCCTCGAGCATGGTCGGGTTCGCGGTGTGCCGGACCGTCGCGCCGATCATCTTGGCGAGCGGGCCGAGCTTGGCGAGCAGACCCTCGACGTCGTCGGCGTCGAACGGGATGTCCAGCGCGTCGCACAGCTCGCGCAGGAAGGTCTCGACCGTCTCCGACAGCTCGATCGGGAACGAGTGCGCCCCGACCCGGGCGACGGCCTCGGCGAGCTTCGGTGACCGCGTTGTCGTCGTTGAGCATCGAGCCGTGGCCGGCGCGGCCCTTCGCGACCAGCCGCAGCCAGGCGATCCCCTTCTCGGCGGTCTCGATCGCGTAGAGCCGCTGGCCGCCGACGGTGAGCGAGAAGCCACCGACCTCGCTGATCGCCTCGGTGCAGCCCTCGAACAGGTCGGCGTGGTTGTCGACGAGGAAGTGGGCGCCCTTCAGGCCGCCGGCCTCCTCGTCGGCGAGGAACGCGAACACGACGTCGCGCGGTGGGCGGCGGCCCTGCCGGACCCAGTCGCGGAGCACCGCGAGCGTCATCGCGTCCATGTTCTTCATGTCGACGGCGCCGCGGCCCCACAGGCAGTCGTCGACGATCTCGCCGGCGAACGGCGGGACCTGCCAGTCGTCGGCATCGGCCGGTACGACGTCGAGGTGGCCGTGGATGAGCAGCGCGTCGCGGCTGCTGTCCTCGCCCGCCCAGCGGGCGACGACGCTGGCCCGGCCGGGGTCGGACTCGTGCAGGACCGGGTCGAGGCCCGCGTCGGTCAGCCGTTCGGCGACCCATTCGGCGGCGGCACGCTCGTTGCTGGTCGGGTTCGAGGTGTCGAACCGCAACAGGTCGCGGCACAGGTCCACCACGTCGTCGGCTGCCTGCTCCGTCAGCGGAGCCTGATCGCTGGTCATGGTGCCTGACGGTACCCGGGCGGATCCTTCAGACCACCCCCCGATCGACCGACATCATCCGCGTGAGACTGCTCACGCTGACCAGGCGTGCCCGAACGATCGCGACGCTCGCGGTCGGCGGTGCCCTGATCTCGGCCGCCCCGCTGGTGACGCAGCCGGCGCACGCCGAGACCTCGACCCAGGCCGCGGCAACCGCGCAGACGCTGCTGACGAAGGTCAAGGCCCTCCAGGCGAAGGTGAACACGGCGGAGAAGCGGTACAACGCGGTGTTCAGCTCGGTCTCGGACAGCGTGAACATCGCGATCCAGGACGACTCAGCGAGCGCCGACCAGTCGGTCGCCGCGCAGTCGGCGCAGGCTGCGGTGACGGCCCGCATCGAGGCGCTGTACGAGTCCGGCGGATCGCTTGGCGCACTCGCCAGCGTGTTCTCGACCGGGAACATCAACGAGCTTTCCGAACGCAACGAGATGGTGAGCCGGGTCGTCTCGGCGCAGGCTGCCGAGGCGCATCGGGTCGCCCGGCTTGCCAGCGCAGCGGCGCTGACCGCGTCGAAGGCAGCCGCCCGTGAGCACCACAAGATCGGCACCGAGGCCGACGTCGCCACCGCCTTCAGCAAGGTGGCAACCCTGCTGGGCCAGGAGAAGTCGCTGCTGGCCGCGGCCGACAAGCGACTCGCCTCGATCCGCAAGGCGGAGGCGGCGCTCGCCGCCGAGCAGTCGAGCTTCGGTGCGATCACCACGTCTCAGATCGCCGGGTTGCACGTGCTGCCGCCGTCCGCGCAGTACCTGGCGCTGTACAAGAGCGCGGCGCCGACCTGCCCGGGCCTGTCGTGGACCGTGCTCGCGGCGATCGGTCAGGTCGAGAGCGGTCACGGGCGCAACATGGGTCCGTCATCGGCCGGCGCGATGGGGCCGATGCAGTTCGAACCCGCCACGTTCGCGGCGTACGCCGTCGACGGCGACCACGACGGCGTCACCAACATCATGGATCCCGCGGACTCGATCTACACCGCCGCTCACTACCTGTGTGCGAACGGTGCCGGGCGCGGTCCGTCCGCGCTGAGCGCCGCGATCCTGCACTACAACCATGCCGGCTGGTACGTCGCGATGGTGCTCAAGCTCGCCGGCGAGTACGCCACCTGGAAGCCCTGACGGCGCCCATGACGGTCGGTGCGGCTCTTGTAGACTCGCCCGGCCGGTTGACGGAGCGTGCGTTCCCCAAATGCATCGCCGCGGTCGGTCCACGTCGGAGTGGCGGAATGGCAGACGCGCTAGCTTGAGGTGCTAGTGCCCTTTATAGGGCGTGGGGGTTCAAGTCCCCCCTCCGACACCAATCCCAGGCCTCTGACCTGCAGGTTTGCCTCGAAAATCGGCGTGATCAGCCCGCCGGGGGGTTTACGGGGGGTCTATCACTAGTTGAGGGTTGCCATGGCGCGCGGGTCCGACGTCGCCGTGCCGATATCACTTGGCCCGCCACGCCTGCAGTCGGCAGCCGGTGGTCGGAGGGAGCCGCAGTACGACTGTCAGATCCCCCCGGCGAGCCCGCCTGACATCGAACGAGGACACCGAGACGTGACCGAGAGCGCCGTTCTCGAGGGAACCCCCTACTCCTTGCCATTCGAAGCCGACGCCGAGTTGCAGAAGCTGGCAACAGATACCGAGGAGATCCGGACTGTTGTCGCATCGGCGAGCAAGCGCGCAGCCAGCCAAGGACTCCTCGACAACTTCCGACAAAATCAGCGATACCGAGAGGTCTACGAAAGCAACGCCTTGGAGCTTGAAGGGCCAGACCTTGCAGGCACCGTGGCTGCGCTTCGTTCGGCGCTGGCGACAGACATGGATCGGACGCTCTCAGAAAACCTGCTTCCACGCCTTCTTGCAGACGACCCGGACATGCACGCTGTCATCGGGCTCGAAGCAGCCCGGCAGCACGCCGCGCGCTTACTTAGCTCTAGCGGCGCGAGGCCGCTTACCGAAACCGACATCCGGACGCTTCACGAACTCATTACGCGCGGTCATGACTTCGCCGGCCAGTACAAGCGCTACCACGTGTTGTTAGGAGGACACACAAAACACGAGCCGGTCCTGCCCATCGAAGTGTCTCTGCACATGGGAAGGCTGACGACTTGGAACGGCCGTTGCGTAGACGAGAATCCGATTCTTCGAGCCGCGGCGCTCCACGCCTGGATGACGCACATACATCCATTCGAGGATGGGAACGGCCGCGTCGCCCGGCTCTTGGCAAATCTGACACTCGCTCAGGCCGGACTTCCTCCCGCCATCGTAAAGGCACGAACACAGCGGACTGACTACCTGGACGCTCTTGCTGTTAGCGATGAGGGCGGCGACATCATGCCGTTAACGGGTCTGTTCACCAAGACCCTGCTGCGTTATGCCCAAGAGATGGAGAAGCCTAGGTTCTTCCGGAAACTCTTCCACGACCTCATCGAGAGCCGAGGCAGCACCATCCACGAATGGTTTACTCGTCAGCTCGAGAGCTTTCTGCGGCAGTTGGCGGGCGAACTCGCGGCATTCAAGATTGAGTCTTACGTCGGCGACGCGGTCGACCGTGAGACGTTTGAGGCCTACCGCACCGGCCAGCGCCGTGAAACAACGATGGTCCGGCTAGTGCAATCCCCAGAGGGCGCTCAGATCGCCGTTCTGGTCGGCGCGCCTAGTCGAGGAGTTACACGGTTCACTGAGGTTAGTGACATGTGGCCATCGATTCAGTTCGCGATAAGAAGCGACCGCTACAAGCTCAACCCGTACGACGTTCCGGGGGCTCGCCAACTGTCGAGAATGCGTGAAGTCTATTTCGATCCCGATGGTCCCAAGGCCTTCGCCTGGGTTGAAGATCGACTACTCCACGGCGATGTTGCGAAGATCGCCGAAATCGCTGCGGACCGAATCCGCGTTGCCCTCGCCACGAAAACGGTAAGCGATGTCGATCGGATCTTTTATAGACCCCCGACAGTCGATGGCGGTCCGGGATAGGTGCTGTGTCAGCGTCTCGAGTAGGGCCGTATGGCACACACAGAATGGAACATTCGACCCTCTTCGGCATGGATCTGCGCTCGGGTCGGCTGCCGGTCATCAACGTGTGCTGGTCTTGCCGCCAACGACGAGTTCCGTCATCAGGGCGGCGGCCCTGGCAGATCGTTCCTTGAGGACGTGGGAGTAGACGGTTCGGGTGACGACGACGTTCGTGTGTCCGAGGAGCTGCGCGACGATCTGGTCGTCGACGCCGGCGAAGATCATGGCGGTTGCGGTGGTGTGCCGGGTGTCGTGCAGCCGGAGCATCGGCAGCGGCTTCTCGGGGTGCTCCTTGTTGTAGCGGGTGATCATCCGCTTGAACGTCCTCGACAGGTGGTCGGGGTGTAGCGGCGTACCGGACAGGCCGTCGGGCTGGTTGCGGCCGTCACTGACAAACACGTAGTCCGACTCGAACCACCGGCCCGGCGGCACGGGCCACCTCGCGGTCAGCATGCAGTCGGTCGCGGTGCCGTTTCATGATCTCGATGAGGACGCCGTCGAGGGGCAGGAACCGGCCGCGGCCTTGTCCCTTGGTGGTGTCGCGTTCGATGACATGGCCGTTCATGGTGGTGGTGCGGTTTCGGGTGAGGGCGAGCGTCCCGTGTTCGAGGTCGACGCCGTCCCAGCGCAGCCCGAGTAGCTCGCCTCGTCGGGGGCCGCGGGTGAAGTAGAGCCAGAACAGCGCGACGAGGGGGTGGTCCTCGTAGTGGGTGAGGAACGCCAGGATCTGCTCGGGCTGCCAGATGTCGTAGCGGCCTTGGTCGGAGAGCGCCGGCGTCCGGGGCATGTCGTCTTTGCCGATCTGGGTGCACGGGTTGGTGCGTCGCAGTGGTGGGTCTTGGGTGATGGCGTCTCGGAAGCAGGCGCGGAGGATGTTGTGGATGTAGGCGACGCTTCGTTGCGACAGCGGGCCGCGGCCGCCGGGGCTGCCCTGGGCCATGAGCCGGTCGTAGAGCCGGGTCAGGTTCTTCGGGCCGACGTCACGGACCCGGATCGGCCCGAGCTCGGGGCGGATGTGGAGTCGGATGTCCTTGCGGTAGGACTCGTGGGTGGTCTCGCTGAACCGGCCGAGCCGGACCCGTCGGGCGAGGATCTCGTCCCATTGGTCGAGCCACTGGTTCATGGTCACTGGGCTGGCGATGTCGGGGGCGCCGTCATGGGTGGCGTCCCGGTCGGTCTCGGCGCGGATCCAGCGGGTGGCCGCTGCCTTGCTGGGGAGGCCCTTCTTCCGGCGCCGCTGGCCGAGGACGGTGACCTCGGCGGTGTAGGTGTGCGTGGCGGGGTTGAGGTAGACGGTGCCCTCTCCCCTGCTGCGTCGCCCCACGTGTCCTGTCCTTCCGTGCCGTCAGAGCCGACCGGCGTTGCGTGACATCCAGGCGCGGAGGTCGCCGGGCTCGAACCGGAGTTCACGGCCGAGCTTCAGCGCCTTGAGTTCCCGGCGGTGCCGGTACACCCAGTCCTTGCTCATCCGCAGGATCGCCGCGACTTCATCGACGGTCATGAGCGGCTCGAGCGCAAGGGGGTTCCGGGGATCTGTGGATAACGAGGTCATCGGCCTCTCCCGTAGTCGCGGCCGTAGTCGTCGTCACGGCTTGATCGGCGGAGTGAGTAGTAGTCGTCGTCCCGGTCGTACGTCCGGAGCTGTGCGCTGGCGAGCCGCTGCCGGCGGCTCTGCCGGAGCCGTTCCCTGACCTCGGCGGTGAGGGCACGGGTGTCACGTTCCGGGGTGGGTCGGACCGGTCCGCACTCGGCGGCGGCTGGGCTGTCGGCGGTGAGGTAGAGGTGGTTGGCGGTCCGGCCGCGGGACAGCGCGACGTAGCCGTGTTCGCGGGTGAGCGGGCCGAGCCCGTAGACCAGGGTGGTGTCGACGGTGAGCCCCTGGGCCTTGTGGACGGTGGTCGCGTAGCCGTGTGCGAGGGCACCGCCGGCGAGCCAGGTCGGGTCGAGGGTGACCTGGTGGTCGTCGGACAGGGTCAGCTGCAGGTGCCCGGTCGTGGTGTTGACGGTGGTGACGGTGCCGCGGGCGCCGTTGATCAGGCCGCGGCGGCGGTCGTTAGCGGTGACGAGCACCTGGTCGCCGACCCGGTAGGAGCGCTCGCCGGCGTCGGTGGCGATGGTCAGCTCGTCCGGACCGAGTACGCCGGTGTCGATGAGGTGCGCGCGGATGGTGCGGTTGAGGGCCGCGACGTCGCTGCGTCGGGCGGCGAGGACGAGGACGTCGTCGCCGCGGTCGCATGCTGCCTGGTAGTCCGCCGCGATCTCGGCGAGCAGCGCGTCGCTGTCTGGGGCGGTGTGGATCCGGTCGTGCGCCTGGTAGGCGTCGAGTGCGGTGACCGGATCGCCGTCGCGGAGTCGTTGCAGGGCGTCGCGTTCCCAGCGCTCCTGCTGGCGTTGGTTGCCGGCGAGCCGGATCGTCTCGGCGCGGTTCGCGAGGGTGCCGAACAGGCCGCCGGCGCCGATCTCGGGGAGTTGGTAGGGGTCGCCGACGAGGACGAGCTTGCCGTCGGCGGCGTCGATGTGGCGGATGAGCCGGGCGGCGGCGCGGGTGTTCACCAGGCTCGCCTCGTCCAGCACCATGACCACTCCGGCTGGGAGTCCGTGCCGGTCGGCTTCGAACAGGGTCTTGGTGAGGCTGCTGGTCGGGAGGCCGGTCGCCCATTCGAGCTGCTGGGCGGCGAGCCAGGACACGGTCACTCCCTGGACCGGATGACCGGCGCACCGCCAGATCCAGGTCGCGCTCGGAGAGCGCGGCGGTCTTCCCGGCGCCGGCTGGCCCGGCGACGACGTCGACGCGACGGCCGGAGCTGACCAGGGTCGTGACCATGGCGGCCTGCTCCTCGGTGAGGTCGGCACGCTGTCGAGCTCCCGGTCGAGCAGCCACGACGCTGGCCAGCCGACCGGCCGGGCTGGCGCGGCGTGGCGACGGCGGCAGCGCCTCTTGCTCGGTGTCGAGCAGCTCGCGGGTGGTGTAGCGGCGCTCGACGCCGTCTCCGTTGACGACGGGGATCACGTCGGGGCGGCTGGTCAGGTCGAGGACGAGCTGGTCGAGGTCGTCGAGGCGGACCGGGGTTCCGGCGGGCAGTGCCTCGCAGAGCGCGCGGGCCAGGTCTTGCTTGGTGAACGTCGTCCGGTCCGCCGTCACCCCTTCCGGTCCCAGCAGTCGTGCCGCGAGCTCGTCGATCCTCGGGCCGGTCGGCACTCCGGCGACTCCGAGGACGGAGGCGATGGCGTCCGGCTGGAGCCCGGCCGCGGCTGCTTCCTCGCGCCATCGGTCGCGCAGCATGCCGACCGGTTCGTGGCGTTTGGCCGGGCGGGTGTCCAGGCACGCCGCTTGGGCGGACTTTCGCGCCGGTCTTGCCGCGACGGGCCAGGGCCGCGGTGATCTGGGCGCGTCGTTTCGAGAACTGGTCGATCGATCGTCCGTGGGATGCCGTCGATGTCGGCGATGCCTCGTCGTACCGGGGTCCAGCCGACGCCGAGGGTGCGGGTGAGCTCGCCGCGGAGCACCGCGTGGTAGACGCTGCTGGCGGTTCGGGCGTGCCGGTAGACCGCGGCGGTGTCCATCGCCGACCACTGGCCGTCGGCGCCGCGGACCAGGTTCGGGATCACCAGGTGGGTGTGCAGCTGCGGGTCACCGGCCCGGCTGGTGCGATGGTCGAAGCCGGCGATGATCAGACCCGTCGGTGCCGATCCGCGCCGCCCGGTGACCGTCGCCGTGATGACCGCGGACCGCGGTCGCAGCGTGCCGCTGCAGGTAGCTGATCACCTCACCGACCGCGAGCTCGTGCGCCGCCCGGGCGGCGCGGGCGATCGCCGGGTCGCCGAGGGCGAACAGGAAGCTGACGCTCTTCGGTGCCGACACGGTCACGTCCAACCCGGGTCGGCGGACGTCGACCCGGTCGTCGGCGTGACGGAGCGCTTCGGCGTACCGGTCGGTGCCGTCGGGCTGCGGTACAGCGCGACCGGATCCAGCCCGTACGACGCGGCGACCCGCCGGACCACGTCGACCGTGAGCGTCGCGGACCGGCCCGCCGCGATCCGGTTGGCCGCGGCCTGCAGGCTGGCGGTGTCCTTCCGGCTGAGGGTGATCGCTACAGCCTCGGCCGTCCGGACGGCCTCGATCGCGTGAACGAGCGGCTCGGCGGCGAGCCGGCTGCGGGGGTCGGCGCGCAGGACCTGCCCGACGAGCCGGTCGCCGTCCGCTGCGCATCCGGTGAGCAGCGCCCGCAGTGCCTGCTCTCCCGACTCGTCGAGCCGCCCGTTCAGGCCTAGTGCCGCAGCTCCGTCACCGAGCCAACGACCGCGGCTCTCCCCCGCGCCGGTGTAGTAGTCCAGCTCGCAGCCGGCCTGCCGGTCCAGGTAGTAGGCGGCTGCGTCCGCGGCGCTGATGCGTCCGATGGAGATCACGCGCGCAGAATGAGATGCAGGCGTACCCACAAACGTACCCACGCCTGTCACGTGTGACAGGTAACGAGCGTGAAAGTCGTCTCGCGGGGCCGGGCTCTGTGGCGGCGATATCGCCGTCCCCACTCGTCACTGACGGGTTAGAACGGCTCTGGAACCTGTCTCAGCCGCGTCTTACGCTCGATCCGTGAGCGGGAAACGGGCCTGCGTCTGCGTCTACTGCGGCGCGACTTTCTACACGCCACGCAAGCCGGGACCCCGCGCGCAATACTGCCGCCCCGCCCACCGGCAACGCGCGTACGAGGATCGCCGGCGTGCCCGCGAGGCTCAGGACAGCGCTGACACCACTGACGAGGTGCAGGCGCTGCGCACCCGCGTCCGGCTTCTCGAGCTCGACAACCGCAAGCTCCGCGAGGCCCTCACCGAGACCGAAGCCGAGATGTATCGGCTGAACCGCGAGCTGCATCCTCTGCCGCCGGCCCTCGCTCAGCTCACGGCTCGTGGCCTCGGCGCGACGCCCGAGCCGACTGAGGCGACCGCGACCCAGAAGCGTCGCTTGCGTCGCCACCAAGCCTGAGCAACCCCCGGACAGCCGTCCGTATCGCCGTGCGGAGCACGGCGATACAAGGGTGTGCTGGGGAGGTGGGGTGTGGGAGTGAGGTGGGTGAGGAGGGTGGGAGGTGGTGAGGGGAGGAGGAGGGGTGGGAGGGGTGGGTGAGGAGGAGGGGTGGGAGGTGGTGAGGAGGAGGAGGGGTGGGAGGAGGAGGAGGTGGGAGGAGGTGAGGGGGATGCTGATGTACGGCCAAGCCCGCACATATCTCCGCGTCCCCACCGGCATGTCAGTAGGCCGGCGGCCCCCAGTAGCCGGGCCTGGCGTGAAGGGCCCGGAAGAGTCCGGCGGTCAGCTCGACCAGCGTGACTCCGGTCGGCGCGTCGTATCCGTGGCAGGCCAGCACCTCGCCGAGGCGGCGCGTCGGTTCGCCAGGCGCCAGGTACTCCGGACGGGTACTTCGTGCAGTCCCGGCTGCAGTTCGAGGGGTAGCGAGCCGACGCTGACCTGATGAGCGATTTGACTGTCGCCCGATGGCGTAAGTACGGCAAGGACCGGCTGTATGTGACGGCACCCGACGGCACACGCCTCGGCTGGAGAGACCTGATCAGCGGCGAGGAGCACCTCGAAGCGGTCATCGGGCGCGGAAGAGCTCAGGCGAGCGGTCGACGGCTGGCTGAGCGAACAACCGCCAGTCCCAGCCGCCGCCACAGCTTCGCTGGCGGTGGCCAAGGCCGCAGCGGAGACGGATCCCCCTGCACATCAGACGACCGACCTGGGGAACCCACCTGTTGCTTCCATGCCGATCCAGGACTCGGCGGCACGGCCGGTTCAGACGTCGCCAGACTGGGAGGACCTAACTGCTCACCGGGCCGGTGCGATGGCGCGACGGCAGGCAGTCGCCCTGAAGGAGGCGGCGCCGGTCCGGACGCTCCTCACCCGAGTGCTCGGCGTTCACACCGACGAACGGGCGTGGCGCGTCGGCGCAGACGGCGAGGAGAAGGTCGCCGCCCAGCTCGCCAAGCTGGCGAAGAAGGACCCGCGCTGGCGGTTCCTGCACGCGGTCGAGGTCGGTCAGCGTGGCAGCGATATCGACCATGTCGTCGTCGGACCCGGCGGGGTGTTCACGCTGAATGCGAAGCACCATCCGAACGCCAAGATCTGGGTCGGTGGGAACACCGTCCTCGTGAACGGGTCGCGCCAGCCGTATGTGCGGAACAGCCGGCACGAAGCCAGTCGGGCCACGAAGCTGCTTACCGTCGCGTGCGGGTTCCCGGTGTTCGTGACGGGGGTCGTTGTTCCGGTGGGTGCCGACGACCTGAGGGTCAAATCGCAGCCGGACGACGTATATGTCGTCAGCCGGATGGGACTCGTCGGCTGGCTCCGGGCGCGCCGCCTTGTCCTCGACGAGGCGACGATTATTCGCATCTTCGACGCTGCACGTCGGTCCACCACCTGGCGATAGCGCACCCTGCGATCGCCGGAGGCGGTCGTGCCAGCACGCGAGGAACAGTCTCTGGGACTGCACAGTTATGGCCAACCAGGGCTATGGCCAGGGACTCAACGGGTGCGAGAGATACACGCGACACGACATCGTCATCGGAGTGGTAACCAACGCCGCTGATGTGAGGAGCGCTCCCGTGACGTGCCGCCCGATTCTTCCGTGTCGCAGCCAGACTCGGGTCAGACGAGCCGGCCATGAATAGTCGAGCCAGCTGGACCAATCCGCCTGAGCCGACATCCCACGTTTCCACGACAGAGACCCTTCCGGCGGATCCTCCGTTATCTGCGGTGCTCCAGGGGAAACCGCCGAATGACGACGTGCCGCTTGCGGCTTGGTGGCTCATTGCCGAGTCGCTTCGACATTCAGTACCCGTACGCCGCGCCGCCGAGGGAGTGGAGACCCTCGCCACCGCCGAGCTCTGCCTCGAGAAGTTCCAAGCGCGATTGGCTTCTCAGTTCGCCCTTCACGAGCTCGGTGACCATTCGATCTTCCGAAAGGCTTCCTCGGAGGAAGCGAGCAGTGACGGGTCAATCGTCCCCGGTGCTTACGCTCCGCGGGACGATTCGCAACCTCGCTCGGTTAATGGTGAGGGGGCGTCCCACGCCGACGAGCGAGCTCGTGACCGCGATTCAGCTGCACCTCGAAGCGCTGAAGCTGGTCACCGTCGCTCCACGACGCACCTCCCTCCGTCCCTGAGCTGCTGAATGAGGAGCACCGATGCCAACCAAGATCACGGTCATCTACGACAACCCCGTCGACCCTGAGGCGTTCGAGACGACTTACGCCGACGGGCAGGTAGCTCTTGCCAGGGCGCTACCCGGTGTGCAGCGGATCGAGACCTCGAAGGTCTGGCCGAAGGAGGACGGAACGGCGACTCCGGCGTACCGGATGGTGGACATCTACTTCGCCGATTACGCGGCCGCAAGCGCCGCTGTCGCGACTCCTGAGGCCGGTGCGCTGTTTCCCAGCATCTTCGAGCTCGCCACTGGCGGCGTCCGAATCTTGTTCGCGGACGTCGAGGAGACGTAAGCCGGGCGTCACCTACGTGTACTTGCGGTCCAGTCGGGGCGGCACCCTAGGGCTAGCCGATCTCTCCCATGCGCGAGCGAACTGCAGCATCTGCTTCTCCGCAAGCGGGGCGCCGAGTAACTCCATGCCTACCGGCAGCCCGGCGTCCGTGACGCCCACGGGGATGGTGAGGGCGGGGAGCCCCGCTTGGGATCCGATGACCGTATTGGTAGGGAAGGTCAGTGACTCGTACTTTCCGGCGATCAGCTCCTCCCGTGTCGGGGGAATCACCTGCACCGTGGGATAGACAAGGAAGTCGAGCGCCTGCGTGGCGAGCGTGTTGAGGATGAGTCGTCGGAAACTCTCCTGGTTGAGCCGCCGTCGCAGGTATTCCGCGTCGTCTTCAGGTGTGGCAAGTCCCTTGGCGATGCCGTGGAACAGGTCGATCGACGGGTGGAACTGTCCGCTTCGGTAGAGCTCCATGAAACTCGAAACAGGCGCGGTCGGCCGGTCCGCGAGGAAGCTATCGATGTCGGATCTTGACTGTTGGATGTAGACAGACGTGCCCGAGATCCATCCGGGGAGGTCGTCGATCTGCAGCCCGGTAGTCGTGGTCACTCCGAGTCCTGAGAGCCGGGTGATGGCTTCGCGGACCACACGGTTCACGGGGTCTGCGTCGGGATTGCTGTCGGAACCGAATCCGGTTTCAAGTACTCCGATCCTCCAGTTGGAGATCGGGACTTCGGTGCCGACGGCGGCGGCGTATCCCCCGGCGGGCGGTGTCGTCGCTGCTGTGACGGTGAACGGGTCCTTCGGGTCGTAGCCGACGATGCTGTCCAGCAGCGTCGCGAGATCGGAGACGGTTCGGGCTATCGGACCCGGGGTGTCCTGGAAGTGCACGAGGGGTGAGAATCCCGAGCGGCTGATCAGCCCGGTGGTGACTCGCAGGCCGAACAGGTTGTTGTACGACGCAGGAATCCGGATGGATCCGCCCGTGTCCTCGCCGATTCCGACGAGGCCGAAGTTGGCCGTCACTCCCGCCGACGTTCCGGCGCTGGAGCCGCCGGAGTCGCGCCTCAGGTCGTAGGGGTTCTTGGTGTGGTCGGTCATCGATGACAAGGAGAACCAGCCGGCTGCGAAGTCGCACATCGCCGTCTTGGCGAGGATGACCGCGCCCGCTTCCCGGAGCTTCGTGACCAGGGTTGCGTCGACCTGCGGTACGTAGTTGTCGAATGCGATCGACCCGAAGGTCGTGCGCAAGCCTGCTGTCTCTGCCTGGTCCTTGACGAGCACGGGTACGCCGTGGAGCGGGCCGACGAAGTTGCCGGTTGCTGCGAAATGCTCGTCGAGCGCGACGGCGTCGTCACGTGCGCGTGGGTTCACTGTGACCACGGCGCGGATGTCCGCGCCGGCTTCGTTGTCTGCCTCGATCCTGGCGAGGTACCAATCGAGTAGTTCGGCGGTGGTCAGCTCACGGCTTCGAAGGGCCGAGTGGAAGGTGTCGATCGTCAGTTCGTCAAACCTGTGGTCACGACCAGCCACCGGAGAGCGCTCCCTCTGCCAAGCCACGGCGCCCTCAGCAGCGCCGCCAGTTCTGCTGGTGATCAACTTATGGCGTTCAGGCACGGAGCGCGGCGAGGGCGCTGAACCAGGTGTCGGTCGCCAGCAGCTCATGAAGCTCGAGCAGATCGTCTGGAGTGATCGCGAGGCCCTCACGTGGGTGCTCGGGATGAGGCGGCAGTTCCACCTCAAGATCCTCTTCCATGAGCGGCACACCCGCGCGAATAAGTCTGAGGAACTCCGGCCAGCGCAGTTGCGCGGACACGACGTCCTCGCAACCGTCACAGATCCAGCACACGACCCCAGCGATGTCGGTGTCGTGCTCCCCAGCGGCGGCCGTTGCGAGCATGGCTTCGGCCGGGAGGGAGAGGTTCTCTCTGCACTGACTGCAGTCGATATTGATAGTGGTCATGTGGGGCTCCTCTCGGCGGACGCCTGCCGTCCGCCTGATGGATGCCGACTCCGCGGCTACCCGTGGTCGGTTCTTGGTACTGGCATCACGTTCTCGCTGTCGGGGATCCGCTCGCGCCTGTACGGACCCTGGCCGCTGCCCTGGCACTGCCGATCTCGTCGGCGCGGACAGCGCTGGTGAACCTAGCGGCTCGTGAGCTGTTCCCGGTCAGGTGGTGGCGAGCGCTCCGCGGAGCTCTCTGCGGGAGCTGATGTCGAGCTTCGGGTACACCTTGCGCAGGTGCCACTCGACGGTGCGTGGGCTGATGAACAGCTCCGCACCGATCTGAGGGTTGGTGCGGCCGTCGGCCGCGAGCCGGGCGATCTGCGCTTCCTGGGCGGTCAGCTCGTCACGATTCTCAAGGTTGCGCTTGCGCACGGTTTCACCGGTAGCGAGCAGCTCGCGCCGGCTGCGTTCAGCGAATGCTTCGACAGCCATGCCGGTAAACATGTCGTGCGCGGTCCTCAGCTGCTCCCGGGCGTCGATGCGTCGGTTTTCGCGGCGCAGCCACTCTCCGTAGAGCAGATGTGCGCGGGCGAGCTCGACCCGAATCCGAGTGCGGCCGAGCCGCTCGATCGCCTCTTGGTAGAGCGGCTCAGCCTCCTCGCCGTCGCTGAGCAAGGCCCGTGACCGCGCCTCGATACCCAGCCCCCAGTCGCTGCCGCTACCCCGTGTGGTCTCGGTGAGCTGCTCCAGAGCATCTGTCGCTGCGCCACGGTTTCCGCTGCGAGCCGCGGCCTCGATTAGTTCGGTCAGGGCCCACGACATGACCCCGAGATCGTCGTACTCGCATGCCCGCTCGGCCGCGGCGAGCGCCTCGGCGTATCGGCCGAGGCCATTGTTGAGCAGGGCGGTTTCGTAGTAGCTGATGCCTACTCCCATGCCCTCACCGCGACTCACCACGTCGGAGATGGTGGCGTGGATGAGTTCGCTCGCCTCGTCGTCGCGCCCGCGCCAGACGGCTATCGCCACGGCTCCGTAGGCAGCGAGCTGGCTGCCGGTCGCGTCGGTAACCGCGCGTACCTCGGCGGTCAACGCCGCGCCCTCGCTCATCTCGCCGGCGAACCCGTGGACGAAAATGCGAGATCGCAGAGCCAATGGAAGCACGCTGAGTGCGCCAGCCCGCCGGGCGACGCGGACATGGAGTGCGCAGAGCACTTCCCAGCTCTCGTCGTCCCACAAGGCCTGGGCGACACGGCCGGCGAGCCACAGCCAGCGCAGCGCCTCATTCACAGGTAGGTCTTTGCCGCGAAAGGCACGCAGGGCCTGCCGCAGGAGTGGAGCGCCCGCGGCGCGACCCTCGGTGACCAGCACCGCCAGTCCGTCGAGAAGAAGGTCCGGCGCGCGATCCGAGGCGGCCGTCGCCGCCACCCTGCGGGCGGCGCTCGCGACTTCCGTTAGATTCGCGCCGCGGGAGAGTCGGCCGACCAGGAGCGCCGCGGTGAACGCCTCGAGGTAGGTCTCACGCGCGAGCTCGACATCGAGCGGTTCGAGTCGTCGGGCGGCGTTGAGCAGGAGCGGCGGAGCCTCGTTTCCCCGTTTCGAGGCGAACAGGATCTGCGCACGCAACAGGTCGATGAGCGCGTGCTGCAGCTCGTTGAGAGGCCCGGTCTCGGCGAGCGCGAGAAGTGCTAGTGCGGCGTCGGGGGCGCCGGCCAGATGTTTGGCCTGGGCGGCGGCTAGCGCGCGTTGCGCCCGCCGCTCTGGGTCGGGCGTCAGTTCCGTCGCTCGGTCGAGAAACGCCGCCTCGGCAGCGAGACCGCCGCGGGCGTGGGCGCGGGCTGCTGAGTGCTCGAGCTCGGCTGCCACACCCTCGTCCGGTTCGATCGCCGCGTGCGCACGATGCCACGCGCGGCGATCAGGGTCGAGCTCGACGTCCGTGGCTTCGGCGAGCGCGCGATGCGCCTCCTGCAGGTCGTGGACGCTCGCGGCCCGACAGACGGCGGAGCGGACCAGCGGATGGCGGAAGCGAACCTGGACGCCGAACTCGACCAAGCCCGCCGCCCGGGCGGGCGCGGCGGCCTCGATGTCGATCCCGAGTTGTGTCGCTGCGCGCCATAGCAAGTCCGCGTCGCCGAGCGGCTCGACGGCGGCCGTTAGCAGCAGCCGTCGGGTCTCGACCGGAAGGGGTTGCAGCTGTCGCCGGAAGCCCTCCTCGATCCGGCTCGTCAGCGGCAGGGCGTCGGCCAGTCCAAATCCTCCTGCCAGCTCGGCCGGGGTCAATACGCGCGGTAGCTCGAGCAGCGCCAGCGGGTTGCCTCGTGTCTCGGCGACGATCCGGTCGCGCACCTTGGAGTCCAGCGGCCCATGCATCGCCGAGTCCAGGAGAGCGCGGGCATCGTCATCGTTGAGGCCACCGATGACGAGGCTGGGCAGAGCCGCGAACTCTTGGTCGCCACCTGACTCGCGGACGGCGAACACGAGGGCGACCGATTCGGCAAGTAGCCGACGCGCGACGAACGCCAGCGTCTGCGCCGAGACTCGATCGAGCCACTGGGCGTCATCAATGATGCAGACCAGCCCCTTCGCGCCGGATACCTCGGCCAACAGGCTGAGGACAGCGAGACCAACGAGGAACCGGTCTGGCGGATCTCCTCGGCTCAGACCGAAGGCAATGGACAGGGCCTCACGTTGCGGAGCCGGGAGAGCATCAAGGCGATCGAGCATCGGAGCACAGAGCTGATGCAGCCCGGCGTAGGCGAGCTCTGTTTCGGACTCGATACCGGCGGCTCGGGCGATGCGACATTCGGAGGCGCGTTGCACGACGTATTCCAGCAGGGCGGTCTTGCCGACTCCGGCTTCGCCACGGAGGACCAGTGCTTCGCTGCGGCCCGCTCGTGTCGTCGAAACCAGTCGATCAAGAGCCTCGCGCTCGGTGCGCCGACCGCGCAGTGCTCCCTCGGGGTCAGTGGTTGACACTGCCACCCCCTGCATCACGGATGGAAGCCCACGCGCCGGCTGGTGCCGAAACCCGTAGGACACCCCTCGCTTGCATGCTTGCACAGGGTCCGCGAGCACCGCTGGGCCGGATCTTTCGCTCACTGGTCTCAGCCCGTCACGGGCTCGATGGTGTCAGGACCCGCCGATGACGATGACGGCTTGCCGATCTGTCGCTCGGCACTCTCGCCGGCTGGAAGCAGGTCGAGCACAAGCTTGGCGATGGCCACGACTGCAACGAAGCTGCCGTACCCGAGGGCGGTGTCTCGCAGCCCGTAGCGCATGATGAGCAAACCTGCCGCGAGTGCAGGAACGCTAAAGGCCAGGTAGCTGACGACATAGATCGCCGAAAGCAGCGCGGCGCGCTCCCGCGGCTCGGCCAGCTGGAGCACCGACCGCAAGGCTCCGAGGAATCCGACTCCGTATCCGACTCCGGTCACGATGGACGCGACGATGAAAGCGGTCAGCGACGACGCGGCGACTGCGACGACGAACAGCGCCGTTCCCGCCACGAGGACGGGGGTCCCGATCCGGGTCATGGCCGGCGGCGTGAGGTTGCGGGCGATGATGGCGGAACCGGTTGCGGCCAGCGCGAACACGGCGAGTATGGCCCCGATGACCGCGTCGTTCGTTTGCCCGAAGACCGCTATCAGCAGCGATCCCCCGATTGACAGGATCAGGCCCCCGATTGCCCAGGTCACAACCATCGTGGGAACCGCTCGCACGAACGCGCGACGTGCGGTGGACGGCACGGCGATCCGTGGGCGTAGGGCCGCGAGCGCGCCCGGGGTGCGTCGGACCGTTTCGGGCAGTGCCATGCCGGCGAGCGCGAGAACGATGAACAGCCCGGTCAGAATCGCGAACACCAACCGGGTGGGGTCGGGGCCGTATTGCACCAGCAGGCCGGTGACAAGCGCGCCGAGTGCGAGGCCTCCCGCCGGCGCGGCGCTGTTGACGAGCGAGCCAAGACGAGACCGACCGGCGGGCTGCAAGTCCAGCAGGTAGGCGCCGAGAACGCCGATCGCGGCACCGGTTGCTAGTCCCTGGACGATTCGAGCGATCCCAAGCCACACGACACCGGTCGCCGAAAAGAACACGGCCATTGACGCGGCCTCGAGGATTAACCCGACGGCGAGCACCGGGCGACGTCCGATGACGTCGGAGAGCCGTCCCACGGTCAGCAGACTGCAGAGCAGGGCGAGCACGTAGACCGCGAAGATTGCGGTCAGCGTGAGCGCGGAGAATCCGAACTCGGTCTGGTACACCGGGTAGAGCGGACTCGGAGCGCTTGACGCGGCGAGCAGCGCCGTGGTCGTGGCCGTGACGAGCCAGAAGCCGGCCGCGTCAGGAAGTGTCCTGCGGGTCGATGGGTCGAGGCGTGGCGGCGCTACGGGCAGGGTCATGATTGGTTCCGATCGCTAGATTCCCAAGGTGGTGAACAGGTCCAGCCAGATCTCGCTGCGGGTCGGGAAGGCCGGAATCGCGTGGCGCAGCCGGGTGAGCGGCACCTCACCGACGATCGCGATGGTCGCGGCGTGCAGGAAGTCGGCGACCTCGGAGCCCGTGATCGTGACGCCGACGATGACATCGCGCTCCTCGTCGATCAGAAAACGGCTTGTGCCGCGGGCGCCGCGCCCGTAGAAGGAGCCACCGGCGTTCCCTGAGGTGGACACGTCCGCGACCCGGACGACGAGCCCGGCCTCGGCTGCGGTCCGCGTGGTGTGCCCAACGGCAGCGACCTGAGGGTCGGTGAAGATCACCCGAGGCGAGCGCGGTCCGTCAGCGAGGTGCTGGGCGGTCATGTCCGTGCCGAGCACGTGGCTGGCGGCGATAGCCGCCTGGTATTTGGCCATGTGGGTGAACGGCGCACGCCCGTTGAGGTCGCCGATCACATACAGCCAGTTGTGGCCTGGCACACGCCCGTAGACGTCGACGTCGAGGTAACCCTTGGAATCGATGTCGATGGTTTCCAAACCGAGCCCTGCGGACTGCGGGGTGCGGCCGACGGTGACGAGCAGCTCGTCGCCAGTCACTGTCGAGCCGTCGCCGAGGGTCACGGCGACCGTGGCGCCGTCACGGCGCACCGATGTCGCCTTCTGACCGGTGCGGATGTCGACTCCTTGCTCCGCCAGGGCGTCTGTGACCTGCTCGCAGGCGAACTCCTCCTCGCGTGGCAGTAGCCGGTGGTCGCCTTCGATGAGAATGACGTGGGCGCCCATCGAGCTGTAGGCCTGGCTGAGCTCGACGCCGGCCACTCCGCCGCCCAGAACGACGAGCCGAGCGGGAACGGCCTGCGCGGTCGTGGCATCGCGGTTCGTCCAGGGGCGGGCGTCGGCCAGGCCATCGATCGGAGGCAGCGTGGGTGTGGTTCCTCCGGCCAGGATCACGGCGTAGCGCGCCTGGATGGTCTCGTCGCCGACGCTCACCCGTCGCTCGCCGGCTAGCCGGCCCCAGCCGCGGTAGAGCGTGACGCCGCGCTTCTCCAGCCACGGCAGCTGCGCGGCGTCGTCGAGGTAGTTGATGACCTCGTCGCGGCGGCGCAGCACGGCGTCCCGGTCGAGCGGTCCGGTCATCGCCTCGGCGGTTCCCGGCACTCGGCGTGCCTCGGTCAACAGCTCACCGGGGCGCAGCAGAGCCTTGGAGGGCATGCACGCCCAGTAGGAGCACTCGCCGCCTACCTTCCGATCCTCCACGATCGCGACGTCGAGACCGGCTTCCGCTAGCCGTCCGGCTGCTACCTCGCCGCCGGGTCCCGCGCCGACGACCACTACGTCGTAGGTGTGCATCTCGACTCCTCGGTGTTTCTTGGTCGCTGCTCGGTCTCGTCCTGGCATCACGATCGGTCCTGGCGACGAAAAGTCGCGCCCGTGGGTTGCCCTGGGCGGTGCCCTGGTCCGCCCCGCGATGGTGGCCGGCTACTCAGCGCAGCGACGGTCCGTAAGACGGGAAAGGGCAGTGAGGGACGTCGATGACGCCCCTCACTGCCCTTCTGTGTGTACGTCGCCGAGTTAGCGCGAGTCCGGTCCGCAGATCCGGTATCCCTCGTCGTGGAGGGTGCGCATCATGTGCTCGGCGTACCACGGTGGCCAGTCCGGGTCGGGCTTGCCGAGCTCGGCCTCGTGAACGCCGTGGGCGGCCGCCGCGCGCCGCAGCGCGTCGGTCAGTCGGTCAGTCATGGTCGCTCCATCGTCCCTCCAAAGATTGCAGTGTCTAGTCCGGCGTTAGCTCGCTGGCCTCCGTCAACGCCCGGGTGCCCGCTCCTTGACCTCCTGAAGCAGCCAGCCGTTGCCGTCCGGGTCGCTGAACGACGCGAACGAGCTGTAGCTGGTGTGCTGCGGGTCGGGGCCGGTCACCTGGCAGTCGGTTCCGATCCGGTGGAACAGGCCGTCTGCGTCATGGAACGGCTCGCTCCACGTCGACGCCGTAGTCGACGAGCTCGGCACGGGCAGCGTCGATGTCCTCGACGACGAGCTGTAGCCCCTGCACGGATCCCGGTTCGGCAGAGGTGATCCCCTTGCCGATGATGATCGAGCACTCCGAGCCTGGCGGCGTCAGCTGCACGACCCGGAAGTCCGCGCTGGCGACGAAGTCGGCGTCCAGTCGCCACTGCAGCGCCTTGTAGAAGTCCTTCGCCCGATCGACGTCGGAGACGGGCAGCAGCACGACCTCGAGTTTCATGTCCATGATCTGTACTCCCTGTTCGTGGTGTCGGCGGCGTCGATTGATGTCGCCGGTTTTCACAGTGGCTCTTGCTGTCCTCGCCTCGCGCCCGTGGAGCGACTGGTCGGTGCCCTGGCGGCGGATTCGCCGTCATCGCCGATGCCGGAGGCCGACGACGTGACGGCCCGCCAGAAGATCTGGCGGGCCGTCTCGTGTGGTCGGGTCGCGTCAGCTCTATGCGCCGGCGCCTGCGATCACCGCGCGGATCTGTCCCGCCCACTCGGCTGACGTGAAGTCGGGGCCGACCGGGTCGACCAGGATCAGATCGCTGATCGTGTTGTCGGTTCTTAGGTGGAGAATCTCCTGGTACTCCGGTGAGTAATACCACTTCTTCGCCGTGTCCATGTCGGGGAACTCCATGAGCACGACTGAACCGGGCCAGGCGCCTTCGAGTGCTTCGACCTGCCCGTCGAGGACCAGCCACTTTCCGCCGTAGGGCTTGAAGGTGGACTCGACGTTCTCCAGGTACATCAGGGCGTCAGGCTTCGGAACCCCGTTGGGTATCCGCAGGTGGTTGATCAAGTACGCGGTCATCGCGTCCTCCCAGTCTCGGTCGTTCACGTTGCGTGGCATCTCCTGCCACTGACATCACGGTCGTGGTCGATGGCCGGCAATCGCGTCCGTCGAGAACCCTGGCCGGGGCCCTGGCGTGTCCATCACGCCGTCCTGCCAGCGACGAACGGTGAGGCCAGGGCAGCCGCCAGGGCAGCCGACGGGCGCGACCGGCCGACCGGGAAGCGGATCGTGGCCGGAGCGGCATACCTGTGCCACGTCAACGAATCAGAGGAGTTGGGATCGTGAACACGAACTCGAAGCGGCGGAGAACACGGATCGGCTGGCGTTCGGCCGCCGGACTGCTAGCCGGGATCATCATTCTCGGCACTGTCGCGGCCACCGCGAGTACGGCGGGCGCCAGCGCCACGGTTGTCAAAGGGGGCGCTTCAACGACAGCCACCTCAGCTCGGCCGGTTGTGAGGACGACCGACGGCGCGGTGCGTGGCACGGTCGCGGGAGCGGTGCATGACTACCTCGGCATCCCATACGCCGCACCCCCGGTCGGCCGGCTGCGTTGGCGCGCCCCGCACAAGCCGCTAACTGGAACGGTGTACGGGAGGCGACCGCTTCGGCCCGAACTGCGCCCAGCCGGTCGCCATTCGGGATCGCCAGCACCTCCGAGAACTGCCTCTATCTCAACGTCTACACGGCCAACACCCAGCCGCGCAAAGGCCAGCCCCGTGATGGTGTGGATTCACGGCGGTGGCTCTGGCCTTGGGTGAGAGCCAGGACTACGACCCGACCGCGCTCGCCGCGGCCGGCACGGTCGTGGTCACGATCAACTACCGCCTCGGCGCGCTCGGATTCCTCGCCCACCCGGCTCTGGCCGACAGCTCCGGCGCGGCCGGCGACTACGGGTTCATGGACCAGCAGGCCGCACTGCGCTGGGTGCAACCAACATCCGCCAGTTCGGCGGCGACGCCCACGACGTCACAATCGCCGGCCAGTCGGCCGGGGCCTGTCCGTCCTCGCCCAGGTCGCCTCCCCAAGCGCCCGCGGCTTGTTCTCCCGCGCGATCGTCGAGAGCGGCGATTTCTCCCTGAACCAGACGCCGTTGGCCACCGCCGAGAAAGCCGGCGAAGCCTTCGCCACCGACGTCGGCTGCGCGAGCCAGACCGCGGCCTGCCTGCGCAACGTGCCGGTCGACAACTCGTCAGCAGAGCGGAATCTCGCCACTCCCCGGAGATGGTCGACGGCAAGGTGCTCAAGCGGTCGATCGGTCAGGCACTGTCCAGCGGACAGTTCAGCCACGTACCCATCCTCAACGGCACCAACCACGACGAGGAACGACTGTTCGTCGAGATTGGAGCCACGTCAGCGGCGGACTCCTGGCCGGCTTGCCCGGCGGCCCGTCACCGCAGCGAACTACCAGGACGGAATCGCGCAGGCGCTGAATGTCTCCGCGGCTAACGCGGGAAGTGATCGCGAAGCACTACCCGCTCAGCGCCTACCCCAGCCCGTCGGTGGCGTTCGCGCACTCGACACCGACGCGAACTTCTCGTGCCCGGCGCTGACAGTCGATAAGTGCGACAGCGAAGTATCGTCCCGACCTACGCCTACGAGTTCAACGACGAGAACGCGCCGGAGCGGTTCATCGCGACCCGCTGATTCCACCGGTACGGAGCGCGCACATCATCCGAGACCCAGTACCTGTTCGACCTGCCGACCGCAGGCTTCCCGGGGAGCCTCAATGCACAGCAGCGGAAGCTGGCGGCCAGCATGAAGCGGACTGGACGAACTTCGCGGCCGACGGTGTCCCGTTCGCGCCGGCCGGCGGCCGTGGCCGATGTTCACCAGCCACAGCCAGCGGATGCTGTCGCTGGTGGCGCCACGGCCGCACTCGAGACGCAACTTCGCCGCGAGCCACCAGTGCGGGCTCTGGGCCGCGAACGGCTAGCCCGGCGGGACCGAGAGCAACGCGAACGGGCGGCGCCGGCCAACTGGGCCGGCGTCGTCCGTTCGTCAACGTCCGCAGCTACGCCGACATCTCGTCCGCGAACAGGCCCCGCAGCTGACTGCGGGCAGTAATGCCCAGCTTGGGGAAGATGCGATAAAGGTGCGACTGGACGGTCCGCGGTGACAGGTAGAGCCGCTGCCCGATGGTCCGGTTGGTATCCCCGGCGGCCGCCATCTGAGCGATCTGGAGCTCCTGGGGCGTCAGCTTCGCCCAGGCGTCCGGTGTCCGCGGGGTATGTCGAATCCCGCTGGCGCGCAGCTCCTGACGAGCGCTGTTCGCAAGCTCCGGGAACGCCAGTGCGTCGAAGCCATCCGACGCCGCCTGTAAGACGGTCCGCGACTCCGCCACTCGTCGCTGACGGCGAAGCCATCGGCCGTGCCAGAGCAGCATCCGTCCGCGGTAGCACGGCCAGTTGGCCAGATCGTCCCCGAGCGCCCGCTCGTACAGTGCCTGAGCCGCGTCGTCTGGTGCTGCCAACGGGCGCGCATAGCCGGCCGTCGCGAGGAGCAGCGACCCCGACGTTCGTTCCGCCAGACTCTCCAGCTGCGCCAGATACGCCTGCGCTTCGTTGTCTCGTCCCAGATGGGCGGCGGCTTCCACCAGGTCCGACAGTCCCCACGCTCCGATGACCGGGTGGTAGGCGGGATCGGCTGGGTCGAGCGTCCGCCGCAGTTGCTCGAGCCCTTCGGCATAGTGCTGGTGCGCGACCGCCCCACGCCCACGGACGAACTGGACCAATGCCAACATCGGAGTGGCCCCCATCGGGATGAGGACAGCTTCGGCGTCGCGGGCCAGGCTCTCGGCAACGCTGAAGTCACCTCGTTCGGCGGCGATTGTCGCCTTCGCGAGCTGCGCGGCGATCGCCCATTCGCGCTGGCCGGTCTCCCGGGTCAGTGCGAACCCCTCCTCAGCCGCGGTCACCGCCAGGGGCTCCCTCGCCAGGTGCACCGCCGCCCATGCCTGAGCGACCAACGCTCGGGCCAGCAGCCCGATCCGTCCTCGCGCGCGTAGCCCCTCGACCGCGGCGGTCAAGAACGGGAGTGCCAGGTCGTATGCCCACACCGCACTGGCTGCCGAGCCGATCAGGTACATCGCGGCCGGGTCTGTGACGTCAGGCGTCATTCACCGTGATCAGCTCGATCACGGTGCGCGCGTAGACCACCGGATCCGCCTGGGCGTGGATCGCCAGCATCACCGGGCAGGTGGCCGGCACAGACAGGAGGTCCGCCGCTCGCGCGACCAGATCTCGCGTTTGCTGATCGGGGGTTTCCCACCAGCAACGGGCCGACGCGGCTTCCAGCGCGTCTAAGGCATGACCCGTCTCACCCGCCGCGTGCAGCCGGCCAGCTATCTCCACCAGGGAACGAATCGCCGCCGAGCCCGACCAGGCCGTGTCCTGCCCGAGGTCGAGCAAGTAACGCAGCATCGCCAGCTCACGCTCACCCAGCGAGAGTCGCTGCGCGTCACGCGCCAGCAGAACGCTCACGTCGAACTGACCAAGCTCGTACGCCAACCATGCGGCCCGAAGCAACAGTCGAGCGCGTTGCGACGTCATCGGTCGTAAGCCGGGCGGCGTGCTCGAGTGCTGGCACAGCCACCCCGGCGGCGCCACGTCGGGCGGCTCGTTCGGCTGCAGCCTCGAGCTCCGCCGCGACCCCGTCATCCTTCCCGGTCAGCGAGGCTGCCCGGTGCCACACGCCGCGGTCGGGGTCCTCCACGCCGTAGACGCTGGCCAATGCCCGGTGCGCCGCCCGTCGTTCGGGAGCTAGGGAGCCCTGGTAGATAGCCGAGCGCACGAGCGGATGGCAGAAACGCAACGTGTCACCGTCGACGACAACCGTCCGAGCCGTCTGAGCGGCGGCCACTTCGGCCGCGCCGATCTCGTGACCGGCGAGTATCGACGCGGCACTGAGGATGCGTTCCTGGTCACCGCCGTCGTCGAGGGCGGCCATCAACAGGAGGACCCGGACAGGTTCGGGCAAGCCAGCTAGGCGACTGGCGAAGGCAAGTTCAAGCCGCTCGGTCAGCGGTAGCGGTGTCTCGGACGTCCCGCGGCTCCGAGACGCGACCGTTCGGGGCAGCTCCTCCAACGCGAGGGGGTTGCCGCAGGCCTCAGTAAGAATCCGCCGGCGGGCCGCTGAGGTCAGGCGCGGCGCGTGGCCGTCGAGTACGGCGGCCGCGGACGCGTCGTCCAGAGGTCCGAGTTGCAGCTCAGACATGCCGGCGCGCTCGATTCGGGCGTTCGAGCCGTCGCGGAGTGCGAACAGCATGACGATCGGTTCATGCTCCAACCGTCGCGCCAAGAACATCAGGACGTCGCAGGTTGCCGAATCGAGCCATTCTGCGTCTTCGATGATGAGCAGAAGGGGTGTCGCCGTCGCTGCCTGGGACAGCACGTTGAGTGAGGCGAGCGCGATGAGGAAGAAGTCAGGCTCAGCTGACTCATGAACCCCGAACGCGGACTGGATCGCCGCGCGCTGTCGGCTGGGTAGCCCGTCGGCTCCGCTGAGCACCGGTCGTAACAATCGGTGCAGGCCGGCGAAAGCGACCCGCGCTTCGGACTGGAAGCCGGCGGTCGTCAGCACCGTCAGACCGAGGTCGAGCGCGGCGTGGCAGGTCGCCTCAAGAACTGCCGATTTGCCCGCACCGACCTCGCCTCGGACAAGGACGGCGCTGCCCCTCTCGCCCACTGACCTCAAGTGCTCCTCGAGCAAGGCAAGTTCCCGCTCACGGCCCAACGGGAGTGATGCCAGCACGACGGCCCCTTCCTTGACTGCTCAACCTAGTGATCTCACGAAACAAGCGAAAGAGGCTCTCACCGCCAGGAGCGCCGCGGAGGATTCAGCCAGATGGCTGATGCCTCGATCCGCGGTCATCCGGACAGTGGGACCCGAACCGGCGGATCCGTGGGGGCCGGCCAGCCAATCGAAGACAAGGCAGATGACGGACAACGCGCTCTCGACGGCCCCGACGCAGCTAGGGGCCACTTCCGGGCGGCGCGCCACGGGCACGTCGCTCGGCGATGAGCGGGCCGGCGCCCATCTCGACGCCGGTCCGGTACTCGCTGAGCGACCGCGAGCCGAGCCTGCATGGTCGGCGCAGCGAATGCGGGCTGCTCGATCGACTGCTGACAAACACGCGAGGGGGCCAAAGCCAGGTGCTGGTCCTCCGGGGCGAGGCCGGTGTCGGCAAGACCGCCCTGCTGGACTACCTAGTAGGGCGTGGCGCAGACTGCCGGATCGCTCGCGCGTCAGGCGTGGAGTCCGAGACCGAGCTCGCGTTCGCCGGCCTCCATCAGCTGTGCGCGCCGTTCCTCGGTCGGCTCGGGCAACTCCCCGATCCGCAGCAGGATGCGCTGGCGACGGCATTTGGTCTGAGCGCGGGCGAACCGCCGGACCGTTTCCGCGTCGGGTTGGCCGTGCTCAGCCTGCTCGCTGACGTCGCGGAGAGGCAGCCGTTGCTGTGCATCATCGACGACGCCCAGTGGCTCGACCAGGTCTCCGCGCAGACCCTCGCCTTCGTCGCACGCCGGGTGCTTGCCGAACAGGTCGGCATCGTCTTCGCCGTACGCCAAGAATGCGATGAGCACGAGTTCGTGGACCTGCCGGAGCTAGTCGTCCGCGGCCTCGACGACGGTGACGCCCGGACGTTGCTGAACTCCGTCATGCAGGGCCCGATGGACCCGGCAGTGCGCGACCGGATCGTCGCCGAGACGCGTGGTAATCCCCTGGCCCTGTTAGAGCTGCCTCGCAGCCTGAGTCCGGCGGAACTAGCCGGCGGGTTCGGATCGGCAGAGGCCATGCCGATGGCGAGTCGCCTCGAGCAGGGGTTCTTGAGACGGCTCGAGCCGCTGCCAACTGCCACCCGGCTGCTGCTGCTGGCAGCAGCGGTGGAGCCTCGCGGCGACGCGAGCCTGCTGTGGCGAGCCGCCCGGCGACTCGACATCGGCTCCGATGCGGCTGAGCCGAGCGAAACGGCAGGCCTGATCGAGATCGGCACGCGAGTCCGGTTCCGGCATCCGCTGGTTCGGTCCGCGGTCTGTCGGGCGGCAACCGACCAGGACCTGCGCCGCGTCCATGCCGCGCTCGCGGAGGAGACCGACCCGGTGATCGATCCCGACCGCCGGGCCTGGCACCGATCGATCGCCACCAGCCAGCCGGACGAACAGGTCGCCGCAGCGCTCGAACAGTCGGCCGGCCGGGCGCAGGCCCGCGGTGGAATCGCAGCCGCGGCCGCCTTCCTCGAGCGGTCGACCGCACTGACGCCCGACCCGCCACGACGAGCGAGCCGGGCCCTGGCCGCCGCGCAGGCTTCGCATCTGGCGGGCGCACCCGGGACCGCGCTGGGGCTACTGGCCACCGCCGAAACGGTGTCGCTCGACGAACGTCACGGCGCGCGAGTCGAGCTCCTCCGCGCGCAGATCGCGCTCACCGTCAATCGCGGAGGGGACGCGCCGCCGATGCTGCTCAAGGCGGCGCGTCGACTCGAAGCGATCGACATCGGTCTCGCTCGGAACACCTACCGGGACGCGATGTCGGCCGCCTTGTTTGCTGGCCGGCTGGCCACTGGCCCGGACATGCTGGAGGTCGCGCGAGCCGTCCGACAGGCCCCGCAGCCCACGCAGCCGCCCACCAAACAGGACCGGCTGCTCGATGGCCGCGCCGTGCTCTTCACCGAGGGCTACCCGACCGCGAGACTGACCCTCGTACCCGCTTTACGCGCATTCTGCGAAGAAGAAACCACTTCCCAAGAGGGCCTGCATTGGCTGTATCTCGCGCATCTCACCGCCGCGGACCTGTGGGACGACGAAAGTTGGCACATCCTTGCAATCCGCTACGTCAAGAGCGCCCGTGAGGTCGGCGCGCTCAGCGAGCTGCCACTTGCACTCACGTCGCACGTGTTCGTGCACCTGTTCGCTGGTGATCTAGCGGCGGCGGCGGCACTGGTGGCCGAGGCGGACGCGGTGAGAGCGGCAACACGGAGCAACTTCGCGCGGTACGCCGCTCTGGGACTCGCGGCCTGGCAAGGCAGCGAACGCGAGGCGGGTGACCTGGCCAACGTCATCTCGAGCGAGGCGACAACGCGCGGCGAGGGTCTCGGGGTGACCTTCACGCACTACCTCCTCGCCGTGCTCTGCAATGGCCTCGGCCGATACGAGGACGCGATGGCCGCGGCGCGTCTCGCGGCGGAGAACGTGCAGGAGCTCGGGCCCGTGAACTGGGCACTGTCCGAGCTGGTAGAGGCGGCCACGCGACGAGGCATGACCGACGTGGCGACCGATGCTCTCGACCGGCTCTCGGTGCGGGCGCACGGCAGCGGCACGGACTGGGCGCTCGGCATGGAAGCGCGGGCGCGGGCGCTGTTGACCCGATGGTGAGGCTGCGGAAGGCCTCCATCGGGACGCGATCGAGCGACTCGGCCGTACCAGGGTTCGTGTCGAACTGGCCCGCGCTCACCTGCTCTACGGCGAATGGCTGCGGCGGAACAACCGACGCCTCGACGCACGCGGGCAACTGCGACTGGCGCATGAGATGTTCGGCGCGATGGGCGTCAAGGCGTTCGCCGAACGCGCCCGCCGCGAGCTGCTCGCGACCGGCGAGACGGTCCGCGCCCGCAGCATCGACACCCACGACCAACTCACCCCTCAAGAAGCTCAGATCGCCCGGCTCGCCGCGGAAGGGAGGACCAATCCGGAGATCGGTGCCGAGCTGTTCATCAGCTCACGCACGGTCGAATGGCATCTCCGCAAGGTGTACCCGAAACTCGACATCGCCTCCCGCCGGGAACTCGCTGGCGCACTGCCGAGCACCTCGCAGTGAACAGCGCACCACGTGCTCAAACCCGCCCCGGACGGACGAGGACGACCGGAGTTCGGGCGGCCCGCACCACGTCCCGACCCAGCGAGCCGGGACGGATCCGGTGTAGCCGCCCAGGCGCGGGGGTGCCGAACACGACGAGCGCCGCACCTGGCGATTCCGCGATCAGTGCGCGACCGACACGTGCCTCAACCCGGAGCTGACGCAGGTCCACGTCGGGGAAGGCGTCGTGGCACCGTCGGACAGCCTCCTCGACCGCCCCCCACGCCATCAATACAGTCACGCCGACGCCTCGGCGCTGGGCGGCGCGAAACGCGACAGTGACAGCGGTCGTGGGATCGCTTCCATCGTGGACGCCGACAACGACCCGTCCGACCGAAGACCCCCGCGCTGCGCCGTCGGACAAGTCGACAATCGCGACCGGCGAACCGGCGCGACGAGCTACCTGCCAGCTCACAGACCGGGAGAATGGCGGAAATCGACTCGATCGACGACCTCTACCGACAACGATGAGGGCGTCCCCGCGGCCTTCGCGCAGAATCGCTCCGATGGTCGCCCCGTCCAGCAGGTAAGTGGTGACGCTCAGCCCCGGTGCCAGGCCGCGAGCGCGGGCGGCTGCTTCACACAGAACGTGTCCAGCTGCCTCGTGAGCATCCGGGTCCACCGGGTAGACGGAGACACCCCCAAAGGGATCGGATGCCGCCGGGGGCCACCTGACCGCGTGCACGATTTTCAGGCTGCAATGGCGGGCCGCTGCCTCGGCGGCTGCCCAGTCCAGCGTGTCTCGGTCGTGCATGTGGCTCCCAATCGCCACGAGGACGGACCCGTTGTCCTGGCACCGAGACACGCCGTGTACCGGTGATGCGGCCATCGAGGTGTCGGCCGACGTCGGCAGGTCGGCAGGCTCGGCAGAGGGTTCTTGCCACCGCCGGAACAGGCTCATGCCACTCGGCCTTCGGGTTGGCTACTGGGCAGCGGGGACGAGGCAGCGACGGAGTCGCTGAGGAATCTGTTGACCTCGGCGGCGAACTCGTGCGGGTACTGGAAGAGGAAACCGTGGCCGGCGTCCGGATAGATGATGAGTTCGGCGCTGGGGAGGTGACCGGCCAGCAGGTAGGAGTTGACGGTGGGAACGAGCAGATCGTTGTCACCGTTCGCGACGAGGGTGGGCTGGGTGATTCCGGCGAGGCGCGCGAGCTCGCTCAGATTCGGGATTCCCCAGTCGGCGATCGCCTCGGCTTGCGCATCCCGCACCGACCAGCTCCGGGGTCTCGTCACGGTCGTGGTCACGAGCGAAGATCCGTCCCAGGAACTCCTGGCCCTTGGCCTGGCTGATCGCGGCTGGGCGTGAAAAAGAGGAACAGGCCGTCCTCGCCGCCCTGCACATCCTTGAACGCATGCGCGCGGATCTCGTCGCTCCACGCGTGGAAGCCGCGGCCACCCTTTGGTCCGGTGCCGGCCAGGATCAACCGCCGCACGAGATGGGGGCGAAGCAGCACGACTTCCTGGGCTACAAAGCCACCCGTCGAGTAGCCGAACAGATCGATGGTCCTCAGGTCCAGGGCGTCGATGAAGGCAAGCACATCGCGAGCGAGTCCCCTGACGGTGCGCTGGAGTTGAGCCGGTCGAAAGCCCGACTCCGCTGTTGTCGACCAGGATGACCTCACGTTCGGCCGCGATCTCGTCGACGAGCGCTGGATCCCAGTTGTCGAGGTTGCCTCGAAAGTGCTGCAAGAACACCACCGGCGTCGTCCCGTGCCGGCCGAAGCGCCGATAGGCGTAGGTCGTTCCATTGGGTGCCTCGACGCGGAGGTTGGGTGCGTCGTACTGGGACATCAGTTGACCGGTCACGGCTGGTCTCCTCGCTATCTGAGCGCCGGTTGTGCGCCCGGGCATAAGAGTTGTGGTCCGGCACGACTCGTCGCGCCCGTGCACTGCCCTTGGACCGCCCTGGTCGTTCGCGACCAGGCGTCCGCCTCAGGCAAATAACGCCACGGCGAGGAGCGATCCCAGTGACCCGCCCAGGGTCCTGACGGACGCGACCCCCGGGGCACAAGCCGCATCGTGTGGTCCACAACGCGAAAGCCGGCACTGCCGATCGCGACCGACCGCTTAGGAGAGCAACATGTGCTTCGCACACTCAGGGACCGCCAGCGAATCCCTCCACGTCCAGGCCGGCATCGGTGCCGCAGCAGCTCAGGCGTTCTCCGACCTCGCCGATGCCGGCGGCCTCAGCGCGGTCGACATCGCAGGCTCGGGTACACCGCACGCCATCGCCGCTCCCCGTGGCGACCGGGTCCTCGACGGCTACAGCAGCGTCATGCACAACCGGTGGAACCGCGACCTGGAGGCTGCGGTGACCGTCCGTCCCGGCGAGGAGATCCAGCTGCTGTGCCGCGACGCGCTCGACATCGGTGACCAGGCGCGGACGATCACCGCCGACGGCACGATGACGATCGACCTGGGCAGGATCCACCCGCTCACCGGGCCCGTCCAGGTCGAAGGCGCCGAGCCCGGAGACATCCTCGAGGTCGAGATCCTCGACCTCAGCCCGCTGGTCGATTTCGGCTACGCCACCATCAGCCCCGCGCTAGGCATGTTCGGGACGCTGCGGCCGGAGGGGATCGCCGGCGCTCGCGCCCTACACCGAGGCATCACAGTTCAGTGACCCGAACCCCGGCACCGTGCCCGTCGGCGATTCCCGAGGACCAGCCGTTCAACAGCGGCGCCGCGTTCGTTCAGCTGTTCCACTTCGAACGGGGCCAGAACACTGGCTTCGCGAAGTTCGTCGGCTCCGACACCGGTCGCGAGGCACGGATCCCGATCGCGCCGTTCATGGGGATCCTCGGCAACGCGCCCATGCGCAAGGGGATGTATCGCAGCTTCCCGCCGAACGTCAGCGGCGGCATGGGCGGCAACACCGACGTACGCCAGCTCGTCACGGGGTCGCGCCTCCAGCTGCCGGTCTACGTCGAGGGCGCCAAGTTCTCCGTCGGCGACGGCCACATGGCGCAAGGTGACGGCGAAATCACCGGCACCGCGATCGAAACGCTGATGGCCGCGACACTGCGGTTCTACGTCATCAAGAACAGCATCATCACCTCACCACGCGCGATCGTCCCCGCAGCGGACCCGACCCAACTCGCCATGCCCACCGAGATGCGCGAGCAGGGCTACTACATCACCACCGGCGCCGGCCCGGACCTGATGGAGAACGCCAAGAACGCCGTCCGCGACATGATCGACTGGCTCGTCACCGACCAAAACGTGAGCCTGCACGAGGCCTACACGCTGTGCAGCGTCGTCGGCGACCTCAAGATCAGCGAGACCGTCGACATCCCGAACTGGCTCGTCTCGATGACCTTCCCCCGCGGCATCTTCAGCTGAGTCGCTTCCTCACCTACAGGAGACCGATCATGAGCAACCGTTTGAGGGCTCTGACCCAGACGCATCGATCGACGATGACCCCGCTCGGCGGGATCATGCCGGGGTCGTCGCCGGCGCGGTCGGCACCGCCGCCATGGATGCCCTGTTGTTCGCGCGCTACAGGCGCGGTGGCGGCAAGAGCAGCTTCATGGCGTGGGAGTTCTCCGCGGAGCTGTCCGGCTGGGAGCAGGCGCCCGCGCCGGCGCAGGTCGGCAAACGCCTCGTGGAAGGGCTCTTCCAGATCGAGCTGGCACCGACGAACGCGCGGCACTGGTCAACAACGTCACGCACTGGGCGACCGGGATGCTCGGCGGCGCCCAGTACGGCGTGCTCGCGGGATCACTGCGCACCCCACGGATCCGCTACGGCGCTGCCGTTCGGCGCCGGCGTCTGGGCACCGGGTACGTCGTTCTCCCAGCCGCGAAGCTGTACCAGCCGATCTGGGAGTACGACCGCATGACCCTGGCCAAGGATCTCAGCGCCCACCTCGTCTACGGCCTCACGCACGGCGGCCGCGTTCCGGCTCCTGTCAGCAGCTCGAAAGCGGCAACGTCATGACCGCCGTGACCAGAACACGGTCGCCGACGTCATGGTGGCGACCCTGAAGGCGTCCGGCGTACGGCGCGTCTACGGGCTGCCGGGTGACTCGATCAACGGGTTCACCGACGCGCTCCGCCGCGACGGCGACATGACCTGGCAGCACGTCCGTCACGAGGAGGCGGCGGCCTTCGCCGCCGCCGGCGAGGCGGCGGTGACGGGCGAGCTCGCCGTCTGCGCGGCCAGCTGCGGGCCCGGCAACCTGCACCTGATCAATGGCCTGTTCGACGCGAACCGCAGCCGGGTACCCGTGCTCGCGATCGCCGCGCATATCCCGCGCGAGGAGATCGGCGGGAGCTACTTCCAGGAGACCCATCCGCAGGAGCTGTTCCGCGAGTGCAGCGTCTACTCCGAGCTCGTCAGCGTCCCCGAGCAGCTGCCGCGGGTGCTGGAGATCGCGATGCGGGCCGCGATCGAGCGCAGCGGCGTCGCCGTCGTCGTCATTCCCGGCGAGATCTTCCTGCACCAGGCCGCTCGCCGGTGCCAAGGCGGCCGTGATCCGGCCGACGACGTCGATGATCCGCCCGAGCGACGACGAACTCGCCGCCGCCGCCGAGGTGCTCAACACGGCCGAGCGCGTCACGATCCTCGCCGGCGCGGGCTGTCAGGGGGCCCACGACGAGGTCGTCGCGATTGCCGGGCGACTCAAGGCACCGGTCGTGCATGCGCTCCGCGGCAAGGAGTTCGTCGAGTACGACAACCCCTACGACGTCGGGATGACCGGCCTGCTCGGGATTCGCCTCCGGCTACCGAGCGATGGAGCACTGCGACGCGCTGCTCATGCTCGGCACCGACTTCCCGTACCGGCCGTTCTATCCCGAGAACGCGCGGGTCGTGCAGGTCGACATCCGTGGCGAGAACATCGGCCGCCGCGTCCCGGTCGACGTCGGCGCTCGTCGGCACGGTCAAGGACACCATCGACGCGCTGCTGCCACACCTCGACACCGAGCGCGACGACGAGCACCTCGCCCGCATGACCGCCCATTACCGCCGCACCCGCGAGCGGCTCGACGCACTCGCACGGACCACGGCGACCACGGGCCCATCCATCCGCAGACCATCGCCGCGGCGATCGACCGGCTCGCAGCCGACGACGCCGTCTTCCTCGCCGACGTCGGCACACCGACACTGTGGGCCGCGCGCTACCTGCGGATGAACGGTCGACGGCGACTGATCGGGTCGTTCAACCACGGGACGATGGCCAACGCGCTGCCCCAGGCGATCGGCGTGCAGGCATCCCACCCGGGCCGCCAGGTCGTCACACTGTCCGGCGACGGCGGCCTCGCGATGATGATGGGCGAGCTCCTCACGCTTCGCCAGCAGACGCTGCCGGTCAAGGTCGTCGTACTCAACAACGGGGCGTTGGCGTTCGTCGAGCTCGAGATGAAGGCCGACGGCATCGTCAACTTCGGCACCGATCTCGACAACCCCAGCTTCGCCGAAGTCGCCCGAGCCGTCGGGCTCCACGGCGTCCGGATCGAGCACCCGAGCGAACTCGACGACGGCCTCCGCGCGGCGTTCGCCCACGACGGCCCGGCGGTGGTCGAGGTCATGACCACACGGCAGGAGCTTCTGATTCCGCCGAAGGTCGCCCCCGGCCAAGCGCAGGGTTCGCGCTCTGGGCGACCCGCAGCATCCTGTCCGGCCGTGGAGACGAGGTCCTCCAGCTCGCCAAGACCAATATCCGCGAGCTCGCATTCGAATAACTGGTCCGGAGGCCGAGCGGACATAGCCGGCTTGGTTTCACGCGGTCGGTGCAACACCCTCGTTGAGGTGGTCTCGACGTGGAGGTGTTTGTGGTGCGGTCTCGGATTTTGACGTGGGATGAGAAGGCGACGATCTGGGAGTTGGCGAGGACCGGCTCGAACTGGGTGACGATCGCGAAGCGGTTGGACCGGCACGTGTCCTCGGTGCACAAGATCGCGCTGCTCGCTGGTGGTGTCGCGCCCCGACCCCGGTGCCGGTCACCGCGGCAGTTGAGTGTGGTGGAGCGGGAGGAGATCTCCCGAGGTCTGGCAGCTGGGTGTTCGTTGCGGCGGATCGCTACCGGGCTGGGTCGTAACGTGTCGACGGTCAGCCGTGAGGTGACCCGCAACGGTGGCCGGGCCCGGTATCGGGCGGCGCAGGCTGACGCCGCGGCGTGGCTGAACGGCGCCCGGCCGAAAGTCTGCAAGCTGGTCGCGAGCCCACGGCTGCGTGCGATCGTCGAGACCAAGCTCGCCGATGACTGGTCACCGGAGCAGGTGTCACGGTGGTTGCGGCGGGCGTTCCCCGATGAACCGGAGCTGCAGGTGTCCCACGAGACGATCTACCTGTCGCTGTTCGTGCAGGCCAGGGGCGCACTCAAGCACGAGCTGACCGCGCACCTGCGCTCGAAACGTCTGATGCGACGAGGGAAGACAGTCACCGACCGCCGGCACGGGAAAGGCCAAATCGTGAACGCGGTGAACATCAGCGAGCGACCCGCCGAGGTCGAGGACCGAGCGGTGCCAGGTCACTGGGAAGGCGACATGCTGCTCGGAGTCGGGGTTCACCCAGATCGCGACGCTGGTCGAGCGACACAGCCGGTTCACGATGCTGATCGCGCTGCCGAACCGAACCACCGAACAGGTCGTCGCTGCCATCGCCCACCACGTCCAGCAGCTCCCCGCGCAGCTCCGCGGGTCGCTTACCTGGGACCGGGGCACCGAGCTCGCCGCGCATGCGAAGTTCACCATCGACACCGGCGTCCAGGTCTACTTTTGCGATCCCCGCTCACCCTGGCAGCGCGGCAGCAACGAGAACACCAACGGCCTGCTCCGCCAGTACTTCCCGAAACGCACCAGCCTCGCCGGCTACGACCAGAACGCGCTCAACGAGATCGCCGCCAAACTCAACCGGCGCCCTCGACGAAGCCTCGACTGGATGACACCATCCGAGAAACTCAACGAGGCGTTGCACTGACCACCTGAATCCAAGGGCGCTATCGCTCGGGCGCTTCCGTGCCCGGTGATCCAGACTGGTCGTGTGCATGACGATGATCGCTCTCGCGTTCTGCGCGTTGGGGGCCTCCAGCGCGAAGTCCTGATCGGCCACCTCAAGGCGGCTGGAGTGTTGCTGAATGCGTCTGCCGAGACGCTGCTCCAGGATCCCGTCTTCGATTCGTCGGAAGTCGAGGACATTGAGGTTGTTGCGATCGCCGTTGGCAACCTGGGCTTCCCAGACGGCGCGACGCTGTCTCAAATCTTCGCGGCTGCCCAGGAATGCGGGCTGCGCCTTTGCCCCCGACCACCGGCCCGTACTTGAGGCTCTCGCTGCCGGACCAAGAGAATGCGCCGGACTCGATCATGTCCACCGGTCGTGCCCCATCCGGCTCGATCACCGTCGCGTCTGATCCTCTGCGCCAAGACGATGACTACCCGAAAGGCTTCTATCTGCGTGTTGTCGACGGAGTTCCTTGGCTGCGGGGCTACCGCTCTACGGCTAAACACCTCTGGTCCCCGTCGGACCGACTGGCGTTTGCACGGTAGGTGGCGCTCTGGTCGCATTGAGTCAGTCCAGAGATGGCACATTTCGGGGGCGTGGTATCACCCGCTGACCGGGCGAGCCGAGAACCGTCGTGTCCGGCTAGGAGCCGTCGTCATCTGGCTGGGCTCGCAAGAGACCGTACAGTTCGCCGAGTGCTCTCACGTCCTTGTCTCGGCCGGCGGCCTCCTTGGAACGGATCGCATCCCACGAGCGAAGCGACCCTGATGGTGATTGCGCCCACCGCCCAGTCTTCGGCTTGTGCTGCGAGATCGGAGTAGCCGTCGGTGCCGGATGGCCGGAACGCGATATCGAGGTCACCGAGCCGTGTCGTGAAGGCGATTAAG
>CAWBLI010000002.1:0-7930 GCA_963789615.1 uncultured Actinomycetota bacterium
CCGCTCGACCGCTGCTGCGCCTGGCAGCTCGCCAGCCGCTGGCTTGTCCGCCCCCACCATGTCCTCCACCTGTACTGCTGACGGCATCAGGCATCGCCACTGCAGTCAGAGCAGAGCGCGCGGCCGGCGTGGTCAGTATGACCGACGAGCACGGGCCGCTAACCACCATGATGGGGAGACAAACGGGAACAGCTGACGAGGGAGGAGACCGAGTGGCGTTGACGCGGGCGCAGCGGGCCCGGCTTCGTCAGCCGCGGCCGGTGCTTCCCTACCGCGTGGGGTCCGGTCGCGGTGCGACGGAGCAACCCAACGCCACCAACGATCCGGCCGAGCTCTCGCCGCGGTTCTGGGCGTTGGTCGTCGCTACCGGATGGCTGCAGGACTCGCTGGGATCGTGATGATCGCGCTCCTTCACTTCGTCCAGCGCGTCGCTTTCGACTTTCACCATGGCGACCTCGAGATCGCGGTACGACGTACCGCGGGGGCGCGTCGGATCATCCTGTTGGCGCTCGGCGGCCTGGTCACGGGCGCCGGCTGGTACCTGATCCGTCGCTTCATGAGCGACCAGTGCTCGGACCTCGATGACGCGCTGTGGGCGGGTGACGCGCAGTTGTCGTGGCGGCGCAGCTGCGCTGACGTCGGCGCTCTCGGAGATCGCCGTCGGAGTCGGAGCGTCGCTGGGCCAGGAGGCGGCGCCCAAGCTGCTTGGTGCGGCCAGCGGCAGCGTCCTCGCGAGGTGGGGACGGCTGACCCCGACCCAGCGACGGTTGCTGGTCGCCTGCGGTGGCGGCGCGGGCATGGGTGCGATCTACAACGCGCCGCTCGGAGGTGCGCTCATCACCGCCGAGGTGCTCTACGGCAGCCTGTCGCTCCCTGTGGTTCTGCCGGCCCTCGCCTGCTCGACGGTGGCGACGGTGACGGCGTGGATGTACCTGCCGAACCGGCCGACGTACCTGCACATCCCGGCGTACCACGTCACGGCGCCACTCGCCGTCTGGTCGATCCCGGCCGGCGTCGTGATCGGCCTGGTGGCGGTCGGATACGTCCGCTTGATCGGCGTCGTCGCGGCACATCGCGCGACTGGCCGGTGGGTGCTAATCGGGCCGGCTGTCGCCTTCACCGTGTTCGGCGTCATTGCGCTGCGCTACCCGGCGCTGCTCGGCAACGGCAAGGAGCTCGCCGGGCCGCTTTTCCTCGGCCTCGGGACCGCCGGCATGCTCGTCGCGCTCGCCGTCCTCAAGCCGCTGGTCACGGCGATGTGCCTGGGCAGCGGCGCCGCCGGTGGTCTGTTCACCCCGACACTTGCCACCGGGGCGCTGCTCGGCGCCGTGCTCGGACTCGGATGGACTCAGCTGTGGCACGGCTCGCCGATGGGTGCATTCGCGCTGGTCGGTGCGGCGGCGATGCTGGGCGCGGGGCTGCAGGCTCCGTTGGCCGGCCTGGTGTTCATCCTCGAGCTGACCGGCACGAGCGTGTCACTGGCGGTGCCGATGCTGGCGGCGACGGTCGTGTCGACGTCCGTCGCCCGCTATCTGGATGGGTACTCGATCTACTCGGTCCGGTTGCCGGCCCGCTGATTTGACTCGGGAGCCGGTGGCTTGACTCAGACGCCGTAGATGCGGTCCGGGACGACGAAGACCGCCGTACGCCGCTCCTCGAGCATGGTCCGGTCGTAGGCCGGCCAGTCGTCGTGCTGCCCGCCCGCCGCGGTGTAGACCTCGCGGAGCAGCAACCGGAGCCGGTCGGCGTCAAAGCCGGGCGAGGGTCGTCGGGACCGATCAGCTGCGCGCGGCCCTCGACGGTCACCCAGGACCAGTTGGCGCGGAAGGTCACGGCGAGCCTGGGCCGGGCCCGCAGGTTGCGCAGCTTCGTGGGGCCGTAGGTCACGAAGCCGACCACCTCCTCGCCGGTGGTGGGGTGGTCGAGCACGCCCGCGTTCACCACCGACGACTGGATCGAGCCGTCCAGCCTGACCGTCGCGACGACGACCAGGAACGAGTCGCGGCGACCCAGGGCGCTGGCGTCCTGCAGCGTCTTGGCCATGTCGACCTCCTGCCCGACAGCCTGCCATGGCGGGTGCGCGACAAGATGGCTCTCGTGAGCGCCAAGCGAGGACCCGACCCGGATCGCGGGGAACGGCTGGACTACCACGACCCGACCGCCGGCGTCGGCGGTGCGCCGCCGGCAGCCAGCGCGCTCACGCTTCGGCTGCTCATGGCTGGTACCGCAATCGCGCTCTGCGTGCTCGGCATCGTCCTCGACCAGCTCAAGGACGGACCCGATCGCGTTGACGGTCGTCCTCGCGGTGGTGGCAGTGACGGCCATCGTCGACCTGGTCGTGATCGTGCGGCGGAAGCGACGCGGCGAACCGGGCTGAGCCCAGGTCGCGGGCTTGCCGGCGGTGTACGAGACGGCTGTCGTGGACAGACCTCTGCTGTGCCGGAAAATCTGCGACGGGCGGTGCGGAGCCAGGAGCTGGTCCGTGCCGGTTGGGGACTCGCCCTGCTGGCGGTCCCCGACCGCGTCCTTCTGGCGATGGGCGTGGCCAAGCCCGACCCGCGAGCCCGCGGCGTCGCACGGGTGCTTGGTGCCCGTCACCTGGCGCAGGCGGCGGTCACGTTGGCACGGCCCACGCCGCGATCCCTTCGGTGGGGCGGTGTGGTCGATCTGCTCCACGCCGCAACGGGGCTGGCGCTCGCGGCGGCTGACGCGAGGTACCGCCGCGCTGCGCTTACCGACGCTGCGATCGCGACGGGTTTCGGCGTCCGTGGACTTCAAACCGGGGATTGGCATCGCCGACCGGCGGCGCCCTACATCAGGGAGCACAGATCATGAGTGACCGAAAGATCGCCGTCGTATCGGGCGGCAGTGCCGGAGTCGGGCGGGCAATCGTTCAGGAGCTTGCCTCCCACGGGTACGACGTCGCCGTACTGGCCAGAGGGCAGGCCGGGCTCGACGCCGCGGTCGCCGAGGTGACCGCAGCGGGCGGCCGCGGCCTCGGGATCACCACCGACGTGGCAGTCAAAGCCGAGGTCGAGTCCGCGGCGGATCGGGTCGAGCACGAGCTCGGCGAGATCGACGTGTGGATCAACGTCGCGTTCGTCGGGGCGCTTCGGTTCTCCTGGGACACCGATCCGGACGTGTTTCGCCGTATCACCGAGGTGACGTACTACGGGCAGGTTCACGGCACGCTGGCCGCACTCGCGCGGATGCGGCCGCGGGACCGTGGCGTCATCCTGCAGATCGGGTCGGCGTTGGCGCTGCGCGGTATCCCGTTGCAGTCGGCGTACTGCGGCGCGAAGCATGCGATCCGGGGTTACACCGAGTCGGTGATCTCGGAGCTGAAGCATGAGGGCAGCCACGTCCGGGTCTCGATGATTGAGCTTCCCGGGGTGAACACGCCGCAGTTCGACTGGAACGACAACGCGTTCGACGAGCACCCGATGCCGGTCCCGCCGATCTTCGAGCCCGAGGCAGCCGCTCGCGCCGTGCGATTCATGGTCGAGCATCGCCGGAGAGACATGTGGGTGGGGCTTCCCACGGCGTACACCATTCTCGGTAACCGGATCGCTCCGTGGTTCCTCGACTGGTACCTCGGCCGCACCGGAGTCAAGGGTCAGCTGTCTCCGGACGGCGGCCCGCGGTTCGGGTCCAACGTGTTCCAGCCGCGCGATGACAAGACCGACCGAGGCTCGCACGGCGCCTTCGACGGCAAGGCGCATCCGCACGACCCATGGTCGTGGGCATCGATGAACCGGGTGGCGCTGTCGGCCGGCGCGGCGACGCTGGGGTTCGGGGTGGCGGCGTGGCGCCGATCGCGCTGACCTTCGACTTGTCAGGGTGCTCGGCCCAAACCGACGCTCGGGCGTCCTGACAAGTTGTGAAGAAGCGGTCTGAGCGGGTACGACGGGACCGTGACCGGAATCGAGTTGTTGACCAGGGCCTACGGGCAGATCCGCGACCTCGGGCATCGAGCCGTTGATGGCCTGACCCCCGATCAGCTGAACAGCCGGATCGCCGCGAACGCGAACACGATCAGCTGGTTGATCTGGCATCTGACCCGAGTGCAAGACGACCACGTGGCTGACGTCGCCGGAACCGAGCAGGTGTGGACCGCGGCCGGCTGGGCGGATCGCTTCGATCTGCCGTTGGATGTCGATGCGACCGGCTACGGGCACTCGGTGGCGGAGGTGGCCAAGGTGCAGGTCGACTCGGCTGAGCTGCTGACCGGGTACCTGGATGCGGTGACCGAGGCCACATTGCGCTATCTAGGGACGCTGTCCGATCGCGATCTGGATCGTGTCGTCGACGAGTCCTATGACCCGCCGGTGACGCTTGGTGTGCGGTTGCTCAGCGTCGTCGGTGACGACCTGCAACACGTTGGTCAGGCGGCCTTCGCGAGCGGTCTGACCTCGGACTGAACCAAGGTCGGCTTGGCGAACGACCCGGTCGCGGCGAGCATGCCGAGACTCAAGGCTGCTCCGGCGACGGCATCGAGGACGTAGTGGTTGGCGGTCGCGAGGACGACCAGCGTGGTAGCGATCGGATAGAGCCAGGCCAGGTGGCGCCAGCGGGACCGCATGGTGACCACAACGGCGACGGCGCACCACACCGCCCAGCCGACGTGCAGGCTGGGCATAGCGGCGTAGGCATCGACAAGCCCACTCACACCGTGGGCACTGCCGGCGCCGAGCACGTTGCGAGTGATGAGGGTGTCGACGGCGCCCGGCAGCGCGAAACGCGGCGGGGCGACGGGCCACGCCCAGAAGACCAGCAGCGCCGTGAAGCTCATGAGGACCAACGCCGATCGCAGCCGCGGGTAGTCGATCGGCCGCCGCCACCACACGTAACCGAGCACGATCGGGGTAACCGCGAAGTGCAGAATGCCGTAGTACAGGCCGGCGGCCGACCCCAGGAACGGGTGGGCGGTCAGCGCTCGGTTGAGATGAAGCTCGATGTCGACGTGCATCCAGCGTTCGACCCGCAGCACACTGGCGGCGTTGCCGAGGGCGGATCCGGCTCGCGTCGGCGACACCGCGCGCAGCACCTCGTAGGCGACATACCCGGTGATGATCGTCGCCAGCTCGATCCACCACGGCAGCCGGCGCCAGGACAGTCGTGATCCTGGCGTCGACTGCCGGCTGGTCGAACTAGACACCGCTGTGGACTGCGTGAGCAGCGATGTCATCAGAGCTCGCATCGTCGGTGGCCGAGCGAACCGTCAGGCTCGCGTTGGCCGCGTTGGTCTCGCGGATCTTCGCCAAGAAGGCCGATCGTGACGGCAGCATGATCCCGGCTAGGACCGCACCGAGCGCGAACAGCCCGGCCGCCACATCGAACGCCACGGTGTAGCCGTGGGTTGCGGCGACCTTGGCGCCGAGCACGGTCGTCACGTGGTGCGCGCTGACATAGCTCGTGGTCGCCGAGGCTGCGATCGTGCTCAGCAGCGCGGTGCCGACCGACCCGCCCACCTGCTGCATGGTGTTCACCAGGGCCGAGGCGACTCCGCTGTCCTCTCGTGCGACCCCCGCGGTTGCGGTGTTGATGGCGGGCGCGAAGACCATGCCGAACCCAAGCCCCATGAGCATCAGGGCGGGCAGGATGTCGGCGCCGTACCCGCTGCTGAGCGTGAGGCGACTCAGGATGACCATTCCGATGCCGCCGAACACCATGCCGGTCACGATGTGAACCCGGGGCCCGAACTTCGGAAGCGTGATCACCGTCGAGATGTTGGCGCTGATCATGATGCAGGCCGTCATCGGCAGGAAGGCCAGACCGGAACGCACCGGGCTGAAGCCCTTCTCCAGCTGCAGGAAGTACGTGAGGAACAGGAAGACACCGAAGATCGCGGTGCCCGCGACCCCGACGGCGGTGTAGGCGCCGGCGCGGGTCCGGTCGGTGATGATCCGCAATGGCAGCAGCGGGTGGTCCACCCGGCTCTCGGCGAAGACGAACCCGGCGAGCAGAAGCGCGCCCGCGGCGAGCGAGAACACCGTGAGCGTGCTGCCCCACCCAGCGGTGGAGGCGTGCGAGAAACCGAAGACGATGCCGAACAACCCGCTGGATGCGAGAAGGGTGCCGACGACGTCAAGCTTCGGTCGTACGGCTGGGCGCTCGTTGTCGAAGTACCGCACCGCGCCGTAGATCGCCAGTGCCGCGAAGAAGAGGTTGACGTACAACGACCAACGCCACGAGAGGTACTCGGTGAGGATGCCGCCGAGTACGAGCCCGACCGCGCTGCCGCCGGCAGCGACCGAGCCGAAGATGCCGAACGCCTTGCCACGGTCCTTGGGGTCGCGGAACGTCGAGACCAGCGTGGACAAGGCCGCCGGAGCCAGTACGGCGCCGAAGACGCCCTGGGCGGCGCGGGCCGTGACCAGCATGCCGAACGACGTCGACGCACCGCCGATCGCGGACGCGATGGCGAAACCGGCCGCGCCACCGATGAAGGTGTACTTCCGACCGAACATGTCGCTGAGCCGGCCGCCGAGCAGCAGCAGGCTGCCGAAGGCCAAGGCATACGCCGTGACGATCCATTGCCGGTCGGTGTTGGCGAAGCCGAGCGCGTGCTGGGCGTCCGGGAGGGCAATGTTCACGATCGTCGCGTCGAGCACGACCATGAGCTGGGCGATCGCCACGAAGGCGAGAACCAACCAGCGGTGGTTAGGCCCGCGGGTTGTGGTGGCTGGAGTGGTCATGAGGTGCTCCCGGATATCTGTGGGTCGGCGGGGCCGCAGGGCGAGAAGTCGCCCGCGCTGGCAGCCGCGCGATCGAGGATCGTGATGAGGTCGAGCAAGGTGACACGAGACGGCGCGTCGAGCGCGCCGAAGATTCGTTCGAAGATCTGGTCGCGCAACGCCCCGGAGGTGGCAGCCGACTCGTGGCCGGCCGGGGTGAGCTCGACCAGCTTGGCGCGGCGGTCGGTCGGGTCGTCCCGACGTACCGCCAGCCCGTCGCGTTCCAGGCTGTCGACCATGTCGGTGACGGAGCGCGGGGCGAGGTCGAAGCCGAGTGCGATGACGTTCTGCCGAGTCGGGCCCTCGTGGGCGAGGTACTGCAGCAGCTTGATGCGGGGCATCGAGAGCCCGCAGCTGCTGAGCTGGTCGTCGGCGACCCGCCGCAGCCGATGGATCAGGCCGAGATACGCCTCGCCGACCTGCAGCGGGGTGACGTCGACCGACTCGGGTGCGGCGGTGGTGCTGGTGTTGCTGGACACTGAGGCCCTCCACTGTGAAGTCCCATAAGGTGAGGGACCTCACTATGATGCACCGGTGCATCACCCGCCGTCAAATCGGCGGCGTGGTCGGTCAGTCGGTGACGGTCCAGGAGACAGCGACCGTGCTGCCGTGGGTCGCTCCGGCGTTCGGAAAGACGATGATCCCGGGCGCTGGTACGCCGACCGTCAGCGCCGTGGGCAGCGTGTAGGTGAAGCTCAGCGAACCGGTCGCGAAGTTGTGCGAGGCGTAGAGCGCGCCGGTCGTGGCGTTGCAGACGTAGATGGACATCGGGGTGTTCGCGGCGACGGTGAAGCTCATCGAGTAGGACGCCGAGGCGTTGGTGGTCTGGGTCAGGAACTCGAGGCCCAGCCCGGTGGTTGCGGTGGTCACTGCCACCGCGGCCGCGCTGCCGAAGAGCGTGGAGTACCCCAGGTACGGCGCGACAACGGTCGACCCGCCCGGTGTACCGATCGACCAGGTGCCCGTGTAGCTCGATCCTGGCTGGGTGGCGCTCTTGCTGTCGTAGCGGTTCAGGAAGCTGTACGTCCCCTGGGTGATCGATGTCGCGCCGACGGTGATCGAGTTGAGAACGTAGAACAAGAATGGGAACCCGGTGGTGGGGCTCGCCCACGCCGCATCCGTCGCCGGGTGGGTGGCGATGTACGTCGCCATCGATGTGCCCAGTACATAGGTGTGGGTCGGCACCGAGGCGT
>CAWBLI010000003.1:0-48214 GCA_963789615.1 uncultured Actinomycetota bacterium
ACGGCCCGATCACCGACAACGCCGGCGGGATCGCCGAGATGGCCGGGCCTGCCGAAAAGAGGTGCGCAACATCACCTCGACCTGTGGGTGGTGGATGCAGTCGGCAACACCACCAAGGCCGTGACCAAGGGTTATGCAATCGGGTCGGCGGGTCTGGGCAGCGCTGGTGCTGTTCGCCGACTACACCCATAACCTGCGAGGCGCGCCGGCAAAGGGCTAGCCAGATGTTCTCGCTGTCGGACCCGGCGGTCATCATCGGGCTGTTCATCGGCGGCGCTCGTGCCCTACCTGTTCGCCGCGATGGCGATGGAGGCAGTGGGCCGCGCCGCCGGCGCGGTGGTGAACGAGGTGCGGCGCCAGTTCCGCGAGATCAAGGGGATCAAGGACCGGCGCCGAGAAGCCCGACTATTCGCGCGCGGTGGACCTGCTGATCCGCTCAGCGATCCGCGAATGATCGCCCCGTCGCTGCTGCCGATCCTGGTGCCGATCGTGCTGGTCGTGGTGATGAACACGCTCATGGGTCCCGGCGCGGGCGTACGCGCACTGGGCGGGGCACTGCGACAACACAGAAGCCGCCGAGGCCCTTGGCATCGGCCGCTCGAAGTTCTATGAGTTGATCCGAGCAGGCGTCGTCGAGTCCGTGCTCATCGGCACCGCGCGGCGGATCCCGGCCGATGCCCTCGAGCGCTACATCCACCGACTGCGAGAGCAGCAGGCGATGTAGACGCTGGATCGAGGAGGTGAGCCGTGGCTCAGCGACGAGGCAAGGGCGAAGGTTCGCTGTTCTACAGCGAAGCGGCCAGACGGTGGATCGGGTTCGTCGACGCCGGGTACGACGCGAACGGCAAACGCCGCCGAGTGAAGATCACGGGCCGCACCAGGGGCGAAGCTCGGACGAAACTGTCCGCAACTCGCAAGACGATGGAGTCAGGCGCCGCGCCGGTCGATCAGCGGATGACCGTGGGTGAGTGCCTCGACTATTGGCTAGCTCACCTCCCGCCGACCGTACGCAGCGTCAACACGATCGACAGCCTCACGTGGATCGTCGAGCGTCATCTCAAGCCGGCCCTCGGCAAGCGACGGCTTCGCGACCTCTCCCCCGACGACGTCGACAACATGCTCCGCGAGCGCGCGGCCGCTGGGATGTCGCGGTCGAGCCTCGTCCAGTTCCACAACACTCTTTCCCGGGCGATACGCAACGCCGAGCGTCGCGGCAAGGTGGCGCGTAACGTCGCGACGCTGGTTGATGTACCTGCTGGGCCAGTCAAGAAGTCCCGGAGCCTGACCATCGAGCAGGCGAGCAAATTGCTCGCCGTGGCCGATAATGATCGGCTCTCGGCGCTGTACAAGACCGGGCTCATGTTGGGGCTGCGTCCCGGCGAACTCCTCGGCTTGGCGTGGGACAACATCGACTTCGACAATGGCGTTCTACGAGTCACCCAGGCGATGAAACGCGAACGCGGCGAGCTCATCATCGGCGAACAGAAGACCGCTAGTTCCCGCCGAGCGCTTCTCATGCCCACTCCTGTCATCGACGCACTAGCGAAGCACCAGTCTCAACAAGCTTCTGAGAAGGCGGCCGCGCCGACATGGGAGAACGATGACCTGGTCTTCACCACCACGATCGGTACCCCGCTAGACCCGTCGAACGTGCGACGAGGGTTTGCCCGACTTACCAAAGAAGCCGGCATCGGGCACTGGCATCCGCATGAGTTACGGCATAGCGCCGCCAGCATCTTGTCCGCAAGCGGCGTTCCCATCGAGCAAATCGCCGACATCCTCGGCCACTCGGGCACCCGTACAACCTCGGCCGTCTACCGACATCTCATCGAGCCGACCGTGCGCGGCGCCGCGGCACCGATGGATGCCCTCTTCGGCCCAACTGCCAGAGACGCCTCTGTAGATCCGTCGGCGTCGTAGCGCCCAGCCTCGAGCGTGACCAGGGGGTTGGTGACCTCAACGCAGGCTCAGACGCCGACGGTGGTCTCCGCCAGCCTGCGCACCTGCGTCATCGTTCGCTGCACGCTGCTCTCCGGAACGCTGAGCTGCTCTCCCGCTTGGACGAGTGTCGTGTCCAGCGCGGTCAGGACGCGCTCGACGAGCGCCTCGGCGGCAGCCGCGGGCATTCCCCACGCCCGCATCTCCTCGACTAGGTGCCGGCGGGTGATGTGCAGGAGCATCGCCTGTCCACCGACCCACAGCGCAAGCTGTCGCGTCGCCGCGAAGAACATCGTCGACGCGCAGTCATACAGCGGCGCGAGCTCGATGGTGCCGGAGCTGATGAGGAAGGAGTGGTTGCGCGCGTGCGCGTCGGTGTTGGCGACGGCGACGTTGACCGTCATCGACTCGCCGAGCCGCTGCCATTGCGCGTCCACGTCCGCGGCGTGGTCACGCAGCACGCCGGCGAGCCGGGCGTAGGTCGGCGCCGACGCCGCCAGGGTCTGGTACTTCCCGGGACCTGACGGCGGGTCGATCCCGAGAGCTTGCGCGCCGTCCTCCTGATGAATCCTTGCCACGCTGCCGTCGTCGCGCACCCGGCGGTCGTAACGCGTGACGACGAGCACGGGGCGGCCCGCCCACTCCTCCAGCGCAACTTCCGCGGCGCGGACGCCGGCTAGGGCCGCGGCTCGCTGCGCGAGCGCTTCCGCGGCCGCGAGACCGGCCAGGGCCGGGTCAGTCGGTTCGGGCTTGACGATGTGCGTGCTCGGGGCGCCCGCGCCTGGTCGGGTCCAGCCGTCGCGGGTGCGTGCGAGCAGGAGCTTCGCCTGCAGCCCGCCGAGCGAGACCCGGACCCGGTCGTCTGCGCCGAGCGGTCGTTGCGGGAGGGCGTCGATGCTGGCCTGCAGCTCCGCGTCACTCAGCGGCTGCGTCTGACCCGGCGCGGTCGGCATCTCACCGGGTAACAGGAACGTGGCAGCGCCCGCGCAGTCGCGTCCGATTGCGGCGAGCAGCCCGAAGGTGTCGCCGCGGCGGACGTGGAACTGCTCCTCGAGCTGCGTACGCGTCTCGCCCTCCGGCAGCAGTCCCTCACACCAGCTCTGCGCGGCATCGCCGCGGTACGGCTTCGGCGTTACTGGCAGCGCCGTCGACAGGCATAGGCCACCCACACCGTAAGTAGCGACAGCGCTGTCGCGGTAGGCCAGCTGCAGCCCGCGGCGGGACTCGGCGACGTCTGCGACCGGCTTGTCGTCGAGCCAGACGACCAGCTCGTTCATCGCGGGTCCGCGGCATCGTCGGCGGACTCGGCAGGCCTTCCGGCCGTCGGCTCGTTGACCTCGACTGCTGCTGTGCGGGGCACCAGGACGACGTCGTAGCCAAGCAGCGCCAGCGCGTCGGCGTACCTGGTTAGCGCCGGGTTCCGTCCAGCCTCCATGTCGATCACCGTTGAACGATTCGCGCCGAGCCGCTCCGCCAGCTCGAGCTGCGTCACCGACGCCGCTTTGCGAACCGTGGCCAGGCCGTCGGCCAGCGCTCGGCGTCCCCGCGGGCGAACCCACATGAGCACACCTCCAATGTCGGCTGTAGGCAACATCATCCACTGTAACTGCCGATGTTGCCTTTGGCCAACATTAACAGCAGAGCGCCACATGTTGGCTACGGCCAACATTGCGGGAGCGATGCGGGCGAAGGGAGTTAGACCTCCAACCAGCGCGCTGATTTCTGCACCAAGGTCGACTGGAACAACCGCCCTGGGCCACCGCCCGACTGGCCGGCTAGCCAGCCGTTCCCGTTGTGACAGCCACGCGTGGGCGCAAGCCGGGCCGGACTACGGCGCCCTTGGCGTCCCTCACAGTGGCCATAAACCGATTGGCTACCAGATTGGCTACCCGTCCAGATCTGCCTCGGAGAGTCACACGTCGAAAACCCTCTGACCTGGCCTTTTGCGGTGGAGCTGAGGGGATTCGAACCCCTGACCCCTTGCATGCCATGCAAGTGCGCTACCAGCTGCGCCACAGCCCCGCTTGTCGAGCGCCGGACAGTCTACAGACCCTCAGCGAGCGTCGTCCCCGGTCTCTTCCTCGGGTGGCGATCCGGCGTTGTGCTCCTCGAGCCGCCACCCTCGGCCGCTGTCGGCCAGCAGCGACCACCGGCAGTTCGACAGCGGCGCGAGGCGCCACCAGGTGTCCGGCTTCATGCCGAGCAGGGTGCCGATGGTGGCCCGAGCAGTCCCGCCATGGGTGACCGTGAGGAGCAGCCGGTCTGCTCCGCTCAGGTTGTCCAGCCCCGCCTCGATGCACTCGACGGCCCGTGCGCCGACCTCCGCGTAGGTCTCGCCGCCGCCGCGGCGGGCATCCTCGCCGGCCTGCCAGCGGGCGTACTCCTCCGGGTACGCCGACCGAGCCTCGGCCCGCGTCAGCCCCTGCCAAGCGCCCAGATGGATCTCGCGGAGTCGTTGGTCGACCGTGACGTCGAGGCCACACTCGGCACCGACCACGGCCGCGGTGTCGAGGGCGCGTTTGAGGTCGGAGGAGACGAGCGCATCCGGGCGCATCGGCTTCAACGCCGTACCGGCAGCCGCCGCCTGAGCAAGGCCCACGGCGTCCAACGGAGAGTCGAGCTGGCCTTGGAAGCGGCCGCTGGCGTTCCACTCGGTCCGACCGTGCCGCAACAGGATGACGCGCCTCACGAGGCGGGCGGCAGCGCGTCAGCGGGCAGCGGAAGCGTCGGGCAGTCCTTCCACAGCCGTTCCAACGCGTAGAACGTCCGCTCCTCGGCGTGCTGCACGTGGACGACGATGTCGACGAAGTCCAGCAGCACCCAGCGGCCCTCGCGCTCGCCCTCCCGGCGCACTGGCTTCGCGCCGAGGGTGAGCAGCTTCTCCTGGACGGCGTCGACGATGGCCTTGACCTGCCGGTCGTTGGGCGCCGAGGCGAGCACGAAGCAGTCGGTGATGATGAGCTGCTCGCTGACGTCGATGATCGCGAGATCCGTGGCGAGCTTGTCCGACGCGGCGAGCGCGGCAGCTTCGGCGAGCTCGACGCTGCGAGCGGAGGCGGTCATCGACGTACAGCCTACGGTCTGTAGTCCCTGCCCAGGACCACGATCACGTCGGCGGTGTCCTCTCCGAACTGCGCCTCCACGACGTCGCTGGCCGGCAGCCCGAGCGCCTTGGCCACGGTCCGCCCCTGCGCGATGTCGGCCGGCGAGTCCGAGTTGATCTGCACCTCCGACGGGGCGTTGCTGAAACTGCCAGCATTGCCCTGGCCGGCGTAGACGAGGCCGGCCTTCGCGAGCTTCGGGCAGGCGGTGGCCGCCAGTCCCGGCGTACCGACGCCGTTGCGCAGCTCGACGCTGATCTTGTGAACCTTGCTGACCCGTGGGAGCGAAGACTTGAAGTAGGTTTCCACCAGCTGGGACGTCTGACCGGTGTCGACGGTGTACGTCGGCGTCCCGCCCGAGTCGACCAGGTTGGTGGGCAGGTCCGAGGCGAGCACCCCGCCGGTCTTCGTGTCGTCGTCGGCCAAGCCGACCAGCAGTGCCGCTAGCCGTGGGACACCCAGCGTCGACGCTGCCCCCGGCCCGAGGTTGTGCAGCAGCGTCTCCGTCTCTGCGGTGGTGTGCGGCAACGCGCGGATCATGGCGTCGACGACGAGCGTCAGCCGGTTCAGCTGGGCGGCGGCGTCCTCGTCGGGCGAGGCCTGGTACGTCGCGAACTCGAGCGCCTGGGCGCCGGTGAGGTGCTGCTTGCCTGGCTGCAGAACGATCTTGGCGGTCCCGTTCGCGTCGTGAGCGATGACGTTGGTATCGACGTCGACGGTCACCCCGCCGACAGCGTTGATCAGGTCGACGAAGGTCGCCTCGGACATCACCCAGGACCCGTCTACCTTCACGCCACCCAGCGCCGCCGAGACGGCCTGACGTGACACGGCGGCGCCGTTCGGGGCCGCCAGGGTCTGACCGAACGCGACCTGGCCCACCCCGCACACGTCGGTGATCAGCGACGAGGGGACCAGCAGCTCGACGCCGTTCCCCGACCCAGGACCGTGCGCGAGCAGCACCGAACCGACCGCCGAACGGTCGGCACCCTGGATCTGGAGCAGAACCGTCTCCTGGGTCTGCGCCGCCGAGTGGTGACCTGACGTCACCGCCTTGTGGACGCCGAATGCGACCGCCACCACGATCAGGAGCGCAACCACCACCACGCCGGCGATCCCGACCACGCCAACCCGCTGTCGGCGCTTACGCCGCTCCATCCGCAGCTGCCGTCGGGTCAACGGGCGTTGCGTGACCAGCGGCGACGGCGGCGGTGCGGCCGGGGCCGTCCGCTGCGCCGGCGAAGCCGCTGGCGGCGCTGGTGGCGGGGGCGGCGGGGGGCCGGCTTCGGATCGCGGCCCTTGCGGCGCTTGCCGGTCATCCGTCCGTCCCGGCGTACAGGCGGCGCTTGGAGATGTACTGCACGACACCGTCAGGCACGAGGTACCAGACCGGCTCGCCGGCCCGCACCCGATCCCGGCACCCGGTCGAGCTGATCGCGAGCGCGGGCACCTCGACGAGGCTCACCCCGCCGTCGGGAAACCCCGGATCCGACAGTGGATGGCCCGGCCGCGTGACCCCGACGAAATGAGCGAGTGAGAACAGGTCAGCGGAGCGGTGCCAGCCGAGGATCGCGGCCAGCGCGTCGGCGCCGGTGATGAAGAACAGCTCCACCGCGGTGCCGAAGCGCCGCCGGAGGTCGTGCAGCGTGTCGATGGTGTACGTGGGACCCTCGCGATCGATGTCGACCCGGCTGACCGAGAACCGCGGGTTCGAGGCGGTCGCGATGACGGTCATGAGGTAGCGGTCCTCGGCGGGTGAGACCGGCTGATCGGGCTTCTGCCACGGCGTACCGGTCGGCACGAAGACGACCTCGTCGAGCGCGAACCGGCTCGCGACCTCACTCGCTGCCACGAGGTGACCGTGATGGACGGGATCGAACGTCCCGCCCATGACACCGATCCGACGCGGGACGGCGCCGAGCTCATCGGTCACGGATCGAAGGCTACCGGCGTACCGATCCGCTACAGGCCAGGCAACGGCGGCGCGCCGCTATCCCAGCTGAGCACTCGCACCGCCTTGCCGACCTCCTGGCGCGGCATCGAGCCGCTCGGCAGCACCCGGATGTCGAGGTGGAGGCCGAGCCGGGCCGCGAGCGCCGCGTCCAGGTCCGCCGCGGCCGCCTCGGCGTCGGCGGGGATCTCGCAGCACACCAGCACGTCGCTGCGGGGGCCGCGCTTGTCGACGACCAGCTGGTAGTGCGGCGCCACCCTCGGGTCCGCCAGCAACACGGCCTCGACCTCGCTGGGATACAGGTTGACGCCGCGGATCACGAGCATGTCGTCGCGGCGGCCGACGACCTTGCTCATCCGGACCAGGGTCCGGCCGCAGCCACATTCGCCGTGCTGCAGCGAGGCGATGTCGCCGGTTCGATAACGCAGCAACGGCAGCGCCTGCTTGGTCGGAGTACTCATGACCAGCTCCCCCGGCGTCCCGTCCGGCACCGGCTGCCCGGTCGCCGGGTCGATCGCCTCGACGAGGATGTGGTCCTCGTTGACGTGCAAACCAGACTGCGCCTCGATGCACTCGGTGGCGACACCTGGGCCGATGATCTCGGACAGCCCGTAGACGTCGAGCGCCTTGCCTGGCCACAGCGCCTCGAGCTGGCTGCGCAGCCCCTCGCTCCACGGCTCGGCGCCGAAGATCCCGGCCCGCACCGACGAAACGTCGATGCCGGCCTCGCGGGCCGCTTCGCCGAGGGTCACGGCGTACGACGGGGTGCAGACCAGGACGTCGGGGCGCAGGTCGGCGATCAGCCGGACCTGGCGAGTGGTCATGCCGCCGGAGATCGGCAGGACCGTCGCGCCGAGCGCCAGCGCACCAAGGTGGAACCCGATCCCGCCCGTGAACAGGCCGTAGCCGTAGGCGTTATGCACGAGCGAGCCGGGACCCGCGCCGGCGCAGGCCAGCGATCGGGCGACCAGTGACCCCCACAGGTCGAGGTCAGCGCGGGTGTAGCCGACCAGGGTCGGGCGGCCGCCGGTGCCGCTCGAGCCGTGCACTGCGGCGATCTCCTCGCGCGGCACGGCGAGCATGCCGAACGGGTAGCTGTCCCACAGGTCGGCTTTGGTCGTGGTCGGCAGGGCGACCAGGTCGGCCAGGGTCACGGCTCGGCCGGACTCGACGCCGGCCGCCTTCAGTCGCTGCCCCTGGACGCCGTCGAGGGCCAGCAGCCGGTCGACCAGGCCGCGGAGCCGGATGGTCTGCAGCACGGCCCGCTCGTCGCCTGACATCGCCTCGGCGGCGGGGTCGTGCATCACGGGGGGAGGCTACGCCCGGCCATCGGCTGCCTTCGATCAGACCGGGAGGATTCCCTCGACGAACGCCTGGAGCTGGGCGACGTTGCGGCACTCCACCATCGGCATCACCTCGCTGTACGCCGACGCGGCGGAGTCGCCGGAGGCCCAGTACTGCCGCGGCTCCGGGTTGAGCCAGAACGCGTGCCTCGCCTGCCGGGCGATGCCGCGCAGCGCCGGAAGCGCCGGAGCCCGGTAGTTGGTGCGCGCATCGCCGAGTACCAGCAGTGAGGTCTTGGGGGTCACCGCGTCGGGCCACTTCTGGGCGAACACCTCAAAGGCGTGGCCGTAGTCGCTGTGGCCGTCGAACCACACGACGTCAGCCTGCGACGACATCTTCGCGAGCGCCTCGACGACGTCACCGCCACGCTCGAAGAAGCCGGTCACCTCGTCGGTGGTGTCGACGAACGCGAAGACCCGGACCTTGGCGAACTGCTCACGCAGCGCGAACGCGAGCAGCACGGTGAAGTGCGCGAACGCCGCGACCGACCCACTCACGTCGCACAACACGACGAGCTCGGGCTTGTGCGGCTTGTGGGGCCGGAAGATCGTCATGATCGGTACGCCGCCGGTCGACAGCGACGCCCGGACGGTACGACGGACATCGAGCCGGCCGCTGCGCCCGAGCCGCCGCCTCGAGGTCAGCCGGGTCGCCAGCCGGCGGGCGATCGGGTAGACCTCCCGGCGCAGCGCGGCAAGATCGTCCCGCGAGGCCCGAAGGAACTCGACCTGCTCGACCAGCGGCTTCACCGCCGTCTTGGACACCGCCTCGGCGCCGCGGTCCTCGACCAGGCGCCGTCGTACCTCGGTCTCGACCATCTCCTCGAAGGTCCGCATCCGTTCGGTGAGCATCTGCCGAGCCACCCGCTCCGCGAGCCCGTCGCGCTCCTTGCCGTGGAGCACTTCCTCGAGCAGGGACGCCATCAACGTCTCGGGGCTGAGCGCACGCAACACCCGGTAGGTGAACCACGACTGCCGCCCGGGCTGGCCTTCGGCCCGGCCCAGGCCGTTGACGGCCTCCCGGGCCAGCCGTCGCAGCGCCTCGTCGTCGCCGTGGAGCAGCACCTCGCGCAGCGACTCCCGTAACGCGTTGCGCATCGCCGTCAGGTCGGCCGGGTCCACCGGCTCCAGGTCATCCCGGTCGCGGTCGTCATCGTCGTACTCGGCTGCCACCCCGTCGCCCATCGCCGCCGGCCACCACAGATCGAACAGGCGGTCGAAGACCGGTCGGTGCGCCGCCCGCTTGACGACGGTGGCCGCGTATGCGGCGCGCAGCTGGTGCCGGTCGCGGATGTCGATGGTCACCATGGCCCGGCCGGCATCGAGCGACTCGGCCAGCGAGAGCGGCAGGCCCGCACCGCGCAGCGCCGCCACGAACTCCAGGTGGCGGTCCAGGATGCCGCTGCCGGCCATCAGTTCAGACCCAGCTCCTTGGAGGCCCGGACGTGGTCGCTCGCATGCTTGAGCACCACGCCCAGGGTCGCGGAGACGGTCTCCTCGTCGAGGGTGTCGAGGCCGAGCGCGACCAGGGTGCGGGCCCAGTCGATGCTCTCGGCGAGGCTCGGCGCCTTCTTCAGCTCGAGTGCGCGCAACGTCCGGACCGTGCGCACCAGCTGCTCGGCGAGACCGGCGGGCACCTCGGGCACCCGGGAGAGCACGATCGCCTTCTCCCGCTCGGCGTCCGGGTAGTCAAGGTGGAGGAACAGGCAGCGGCGCTTGAGCGCCTCGGACAGCTCGCGGGTCGCGTTCGATGTGAGGACGACGAACGGCCGGCCGGATGCCTGGATGGTGCCGAGCTCGGGGATGGTGACCTGGAAGTCGCTGAGCACCTCGAGCAGCAGGCCCTCGACCTCGACATCGGCCTTGTCGGTCTCGTCGATCAGCAGCACGGTCGGCTCGCTGCGACGGATGGCGGTCAGCAGCGGCCGGGCGAGCAGGAACTCCTCGGAGAAGATGTCGTCGTGGGTGTCCTCCCAGGCCTGCTCACCCGCGGCCTGGATCCGCAGCAGCTGCTTGCGGTAGTTCCACTCGTAGAGCGCACGCGCCTCGTCGAGCCCCTCGTAGCACTGCAGCCGCACCAGTCCGGCTCCAGCGGCAGTGGCGACCGCCTTCGCGAGCTCGGTCTTGCCGGTCCCTGCCGGACCTTCGACGAGGAGCGGCTTGCCGAGGGCGTCGGCGAGGAACACGGTGGTCGCGATCGCGTCGTCGGCGAGGTATCCGGTCTGGGCCAGGCGCTCCCGCGCGTCGTCGGGTGAGGCGAACAGCGGCATCCGAAAGCTCCCGACCGTGTGGTGACCAGAACGTGATTCTAGCGGGGGCCGCTCAGCCGCGGATCTGGCCTTCCCCCGTCACGACCCAGGTGGTGCTGGTGAGCTCCGGCAGCCCCATCGGCCCGCGCGCATGCAGCTTCTGGGTGGAGATCCCGATCTCGGCCCCGAACCCGAACTGCTCGCCGTCGGTGAACCGGGTCGAGGCGTTGATCATGATCGCCGCCGAGTCCAGGCCGGCGACGAACGCCTGGGACGCCGGCAGCGAACGGGTCACGATCGCCTCGGTGTGGCCGCTCGCCCAGCGGCGGATGTGAGCGACCGCGTCGTCGAGGGAGTCGACGACCCGCACCGCGAGGTCGAGGCTGAGGTACTCGGTCTCCCAGTCCTGGTCGGTGGCGGGCACGACGTCGTCGTACGCCGCGGTCGCCTCGTCACCGTGGACCGTGACGCCGGCCTCACGCAGCGCAGCGAGCGCGCCGGGAAGGAAGGCGTCGGCTACCGCGGTGTGCACGAGCATCGTCTCGGCGGCATTGCAGACGCTGGGACGCTGGGTCTTGGCGTTGAGGATGATCTCGGTCGCCATGTCGAGGTCGGCGTCGGCATCGACGTACACATGGCAGTTGCCGACACCGGTCTCGATGACCGGGACGGTGGACTCCTCGACGACGCTGCGGATCAGGCTCGCGCCCCCGCGCGGGATCAGCACGTCGACCAGGCCGCGGGCGCGCATCAGGTGCTTGACCGACTCGTGGTCGTAGCCGGGGACCAGCTGGACGATGTGCTCCGGCATCCCGGCGCCGGTCGCCGCCGCGGCCAGCACCTCGACGATGGCGAGGTTGCTGTCACGGGCGCTCGAGGAGCCGCGCAGCAGCACCGCGTTGCCGCTCTTCAGGCACAGACCGGTCGCATCCGCGGTGACGTTCGGCCGGGCCTCGTAGATGATGCCGACCACTCCCAGCGGCACCTTGACCTGTCGGAGCTGCAGGCCATTCGGCAGCGTCGAGCCGCGGATCACCTCACCGACGGGATCGGGCAGCCCGGCGACCTGGCGGAGCCCGTCGGCCATCGCCGCGACCCGCTTCTCGTCCAGCCGGAGCCGGTCGACCAGCGGGTTGTCGGCGTCGCGTTCGACGTCCCTCGCGTTGGCGTCCAGCAGCTGCGGGGTCGCCGCCACCAGGGCGTCGGCCATCGCGAGCAGTGCCGCGTCCTTGGCCGCTCTCGGCAGCGGCGCGAGCCGGGCAGCGGCCTCCTTGGCCTGCCGGGCGACGCTGAGGACCTCGTCCACGGTCGTCATACGCCGATGCTACGAGGACCTGTCAGGCCCTGGCCACCACACGCACGCTCAGCCGACCTGACAAGTCAGAGCAGGACCAGATCGTCGCGGTGAACGACCTCACGGGAGTACGCCGATCCCAGCGTCCGGCCCAGCTCGCGGGTCGATTTGCCGAGCAGCGGCGGGATCTCGGCGGCGTCGTAGGCCACCAGGCCGCGGGCGACCGGCTGGCCGGCCGGGTCGAGCAGGTCGACCGGGTCGCCGGCCGTGAACTCACCCTCGACCGCTGTGATCCCCGCTGGCAGCAGCGAGGTACGCCGATGCACGACGGCCGCCACCGCCCCCGGGTCGAGCACGAGTCCACCGCGTGGCGTCGTGGCGTGCGCCAGCCACAGCAGCCGGGCGGGGGCGCGGGCGCCGGTCGAGTGGAAGCAGGTCCCGACGTCCTCACCGGCAAGCGCCGCCGCGGCAGCGTCGGCATGGGCCAGCAGTGTGGGTACGCCGGCGCCGGCGGCGATCTGCGCGGCGGCGACCTTCGTGGCCATGCCGCCGCTGCCGATACCGGCACGCCCCCGGGTGCCGAGCCGGACGTGTGCCACGTCCTCGGGCGTGCGGACGTCGGTGACCCGGGCGGCGCCACGGCCGTCACGCCGCGGCCGCGCGGGGTCGTCGTCGTACACGGCGTCGACGTCGGAGAGCAGCACCAGCGCATCGGCCGCCACCAGGTGGGTGACGAGCGCGGCGAGCCGGTCGTTGTCACCGAAGCGGATCTCCTCGGTGGCGACCGTGTCGTTCTCGTTGACGACCGGTACGACGCCCAGGCCGAGCAGCCGCTCGAAGGTGCGCTGCGCGTTGCGGTAGTGAGCCCGCCGGATCACGTCGTCAGCCGTCAGCAGCACCTGGCCAACGGTCAGGCCGTGCCGGCCGAGCGCGGCACTCCAGCGCGCGACGAGCATCCCCTGACCGACGCTGGCCGCGGCCTGCTGGGTAGCGAGGTCACGTGGCCGGCGAGCCAGGCCGAGCGGTTTGAGGCCGGCCGCGATCGCGCCGGAGGACACCAGCACGATCTGGGTGCCGCCGGCGGCGCGGCGGCCGAGCGCATCGGCGAGGCCGTCGAGGCGGTCGACGTCCAGGCCACCGGTCGGGCTGGCCAGCGACGACGAGCCGACCTTGACGACGAGCCGGCGGGCCGACGCGACGACCGCGCGGGTCATCCCTCGGCGCCGTCGGGCTCGGCGGTGTCAGCGGCTGCCTCGTCGAGTGGCTCGCCGAAGCGCCGGACGTCGTGGGCGGCTCGCCGCTCGTGCGCGCGGACCCGGCTGCGGGTCGCGAGCCGCTCGTCGAGCCCGCGGCCGCCGTGCGGAACGGTCGCCGTTTCGGCGAGCGACGGCACCCAGTCGAAGGTGACCTCACCGATGGTGACTGCCGCTCCGGTGCGAGCCCCGAGGTCGGCGAGCGCGGCCTCGACACCGAGCCGGGCCAGCCGGTCGGCGAGGTATCCGACCGCCTCGTCGTTGCCGAAGTCGGTCTGCAACACCCACCGCCGTGGCCGGTCGCCGTGGACGATGAACGCCTGATCCCCCGCCGCCTCGATGCTGAAGCCGACTTCCCGGGGCCCGGACGGGCGCAGCACGATGCGGGTGGTCTCCTGCAGCGGCGTGGCCGCACGGGCCTGCTGCACGCGTTCCGCCATCGCGAAGCCGAGCTCACGCAGCCCCTGATGGGTCGCCGCCGAGACCTCCAGCACGGGGAAGCCGAACCGCTCCTCGATGTCGGCACGGACCAGCTCGACGAGCTCGCGGGCGTCCGGGACATCGATCTTGTTGAGGATGACGAGCCGAGGTCGGTCGGCCATGCTGCCGTCGATCGCCTCGTCGTACGCCGCGAGCTCCGCCTCGATGGTCTCCAGGTCGCTGAGCGGGTCGCGACCGGACTCGAGCGTGGCGCAGTCGACGACGTGGGCCAGCACGGAGCAGCGCTCGACGTGGCGCAGGAACTCCAGACCGAGCCCGCGGCCGGTGCTGGCGCCGGGCACCAGACCGGGCACGTCAGCGACGGTGAACACGACGTCGCCGGCCTCGACGACGCCGAGGTTCGGCACCAGCGTGGTGAACGGATAGTCGGCGATCTTGGGCCGGGCGGCAGACATCGCGGCGATCAGCGAGGACTTCCCCGCGTTCGGGAAGCCGACCAGGGCGACATCGGCGACGGTCTTGAGCTCGAGCGTCGCCTCGAGGGCCTCCCCGGGCTCGCCCAGCAGCGCGAACCCCGGCGCCTTACGCCGGGCCGAGGCGAGCGCCGCGTTGCCGAGGCCGCCCCGCCCCCCTCGCGCCGCGACGTACCGGCTGCCCGCGCCGACCAGGTCGACGAGTTGCTCGCCAGTGACGGCGTCGCGGACGACGGTGCCGTCGGGGACGTGGACCGTGAGGTCCTCGCCGTTGGCGCCGTCACGATTGGAGCCTTGGCCAGGTCGGCCGTTGCCGGCGTGCTGATGTGGATGGCGGTGTACGTCGAGCAGTGTCGTCACGCTCGGGTCGACGACGAGGACGACGTCCCCGCCGCGACCGCCGTCACCGCCGTCCGGACCGCCTAGCGGCTTGAACTTCTCGCGGTGGACCGAGGCGCAACCGTTGCCCCCGTCGCCACCGGCGGCGTGCAACGCGGCACGGTCGACGAATGTCGCGGCCATGCCGGAACAGTGTGGTCGGGGTCAGGCCCCGACGTCGCCGGCGGTCGTGATGCTCACGACCCGACGACCGCGCCGGTGGCCGAACTGTACGGCGCCGGCGGACAGAGCGAACAGCGTGTCGTCGCCGCCCCGCCCGACGTTGTCGCCGGGGTGGAAGTGGGTTCCGCGCTGGCGCAGGATGATCTCGCCGGCCTTGACCTCCTGGCCGCCGAACCGCTTCACGCCGAGACGCTGGGAGTTGGAGTCGCGGCCGTTCCGGCTCGACGACGCACCCTTCTTGTGTGCCATGGGTCTACTTCTTCCCGGTCTCGATGCCGGTGACGCGCAGCGTCGTCAGGCGGGAGCGGAAGCCCTGACGGCGGTGGTACCCGGTCTTGTTCTTGAACAGGTGGATCTCGATCTTCGGGCCCTTGAACTCCTCGACGACCTCAGCGGTCACCGTGGTGCCGGCGAGAGCGGCCGCGTCGGTGGTGATCGCGCCGCCGTCGTCGACGAGCAGGACCGCCGGCAGGGTCACCGAGTCACCCGGGGCCGCCTTCACCCGGTCGACCGCGAGGGTGTCGCCCACCTGGACCTTGTGCTGGTGGCCGCCGCTTCGGACGATCGCGTACACGGTCGGGCTCCTGTCGATGTGCTACGTGGAGGGGGCGCGCCAGTGCGCACGCGCCGCTTCGGCGCACGACGCGCCGACCCACCAGCCTACGGAGCGCTGGGAGACGGGTCAAACTCGTCTCACCCGTCCCGAGCGCAACGAATGACTCAAAGTGACCAGGTGAGGTCCGTCGGTATCGGGGAACCATAGGGGTTGGGGCAGGCGCACCTATTGGGAGCCGCGAGGTGGAGGCGAGGCGACGACGATGACCAGCGCGATCCCCCAACCCCATGAGGAACCCGATCAAGAGATCAGCCCCCGACAGCGGGAGCTGCTGGAGCGTGAGGACGACGTCGTCCAGCACCTCACGGTGGCGAAGTTCGCGCTCGCGATCGGCGACGTGGCTGCTGCCAACGCTGCGGTGGATGCCGCGCTGAGCCGGTCGCGTCGGACCATCACGGACATGGTCGACGTCCCGGCATCGACCCGCCGCGCCGGCAAGCTGGTGCGGACCGAGCCTTCCGCGCCGGTCGAGCCGCCGGTCCAGCGCGAGACCGACGCTGACTAGCCGACCACTGACCGGCTAGCTCTCGGCGCCGGCTCCTGCCGTCGCAGCTACCGCCGCCGTCTTGCGGGGCCGTCGCTTGCGCGGTGCCCGGGTCGCTGGCTTGCTCTCGCCGTCCCCGTCCGCCGCCGCAGTGGCGGCGGCTTCGGATCGAGCACCGCGTCATCCGCCGTGACGGAGTCCGGCGGGCTGACGTCCTCCGCGGTCGTCGACTCCTCCGACCCGGAGCCCGGCGTGTGCGGTCGGGCCGACGCCGGCTTCGGCTTGGGGGGTCGTCGAGCGGCCACCGGGTCGATGGTGAGCACGACCCCACTGCCGCCGCAGGTCTTGCAGGTCTCGCTGAAGGCCTCGAGCAGCCCGGTGCCCACCCGCTTGCGGGTCATCTGGACCAGTCCGAGCGACGTCACCTCGGCGACGTTGTGCCGGGTCCGGTCGCGACCGAGGCATTCCATCAACCGACGGAGCACCAGGTCGCGGTTGCTCTCGAGCACCATGTCGATGAAGTCGATGACGATGATGCCGCCGAGGTCGCGGAGCCGGAGCTGGTTGACGATCTCTTCGGCCGCCTCGAGGTTGTTCTTGGTGACGGTCTCCTCGAGGTTGCCGCCCTTGCCGGTGAACTTTCCGGTGTTGACGTCGACGACGACCATCGCCTCGGTGCGGTCGATGACCAGGGTGCCGCCGCTGGGCAGCCAGACCTTCCGGTCGAGCGCCTTGGCGAGCTGCTCGTCGACGCGGTACGCCGTAAAGACGTCCTCGTCCTCGGTCCAGCGACGGGCGCGCTCCGCGAGGTCGGGAGCCACCCATCGGACGTAGTTGTCGATGGTGTCCCACTCGTCGGGACCCTGGACGACCAGCGCGCTGAAGTCCTCGTTGAAGATGTCGCGGATGACGCGGATGACGAGGTCCGGCTCGCTGTAGATGAGGCTGGGCGCCGCGGCGGTCTGCGCCTTCTTCTCGATGACTTCCCACTGCGCCTTGAGCCGGTTGATGTCACGCTCGAGCGCCTCTTCGGTGGCGCCTTCGGCGGCGGTGCGGACGATTAGACCCGCGTCGTCCGGCGTGAGCTGCTTGAGGATGCTCTTCAGCCGGGCTCGCTCGGTGTCGGGCAGCTTGCGGCTGATCCCGGACAGCCGACCATCCGGCACGTAGACCATGTATCGCCCCGGCAGGCTCACCTGGCTGGTCAGTCGCGACCCCTTGTGGCCGATCGGGTCCTTGGTGACCTGCACCAGTACCGACTGGCCGCTCTTGAGGGCCTGCTCGATCCGCGGCGGGCGACCTTCGAGGGCGCTGGCGTCGTAGTTGACCTCACCGGCGTACAGCACGGCGTTGCGGCCGCGTCCGATGTCGACGAACGCCGCCTCCATGGACGGCAGGACGTTCTGGACCTTGCCGAGGTAGACGTTGCCGACCATCGATCCGGAGTCCTTGCGGGTGACGTAGTGCTCGACGAGCACGCCGTCCTCGAGGACGCCGATCTGGGTGCGGTCGTCGCCCTGCCGGACCACCATGACGCGCTCGACCGACTCCCGGCGAGCCAGGAACTCCGACTCGGTGACGATCGACGGCCTGCGACGGTGCGTGTCACGGCCGTCGCGACGCCGCTGCCGCTTGGCCTCGATCCGGGTCGAACCTTTCACCCCGCGGACGCCGTCGTCCTCCTTGCGGGCTTCGCGGACGTGGACGACGGTGTTCGGCGGGTCGTCTCCCGAGCCGTCGTCAGCCGCGCCGCCGCCACCGCCGCCACCGCCGCCACGGCGGCGGCGCCTGCGGCGTCGGGTCCCGGTCGATGTACCGCCGGTCGTGTGCTGATCGCTGTCGCCGTCGTCGCTGTCGCCGTCGGCCGATTCGTCGGTCGAGTCGGTCGCCGTCTCTGAGGAGGCGTCGGCAGCGTCGCTGGCGCTCTCCGGCCCGTCGTCTCCGGCCGAGCCGGGCTCGCCGGCGGGGCGTCCGCCCCGTCCCCGGCGGCCGCGGCGGCGGCGGGACGACCGTGGCGAGTCGTCGCCGTCGGTCTCGTCACCGGACTCGGTGCTCTCATCCGTTTGGTCGCTGTCATCACTGCCCTCGGCGGCCGGCGCGGCGGCGGCGCGACGGCTTCGGGCGGGCGCCGGAGCGACGGTGGGCGCCTGGAACAGTACGGCGGGGACGGCGGCCGTGGCCGTGTCACCTGCCTCGGCGTCCGGGGCCGGCGCATCAGGAGTCGTCGCCTTGGCGGTCGCCTTGGCGGTGCGCCGGCGACGGGGTGCCGCGGCGGGAGTCTCCTCGGCGGCATCTGCTGTCGCAGGCGCCTCGTCTGTCGGCGTCGCCGCCGGCGGCTCGGCCGCAGCGGTCTTCTTGCGGCTGCGGCGGGCCCGCGGCGGAGCATCGGTTGCTGCTTCGCCGGAGCCGGTCACCGGGTCGGGCGTCGTTGCGGCGGTGCTCGGCGCTGCCGGTTCCTGAGCGCCAGCCGACGGCGGGCCAGCAGGTCGGCTCACGGTGCGGCGCCGGGACGGGGGCCGCGGCGGCTTGGTGGTCGAAGTCGATGAGGCGGGGGTGTCGGACGAGGTGTCCGACGGGTCGTTGCTGCGCTCGTCGTCGAGCAAGTGTTTCTCCGTTCCGCTACCGGGAGCACCTGGGCGCCCCGCGCGGTAGCGAGTTCGTCGTTATCCAGCCGCAGGGGTCCGGACAACGGAAGCCGATGAAGGGCGACGCCCGGGTCGGCGACTCTGCGCTCCCGTCAGGTCACCCCAACGGATCGATCAGCAGCTCCGCGTCCCCCGGCGACGTGTCGTCCAGCAGTCCCTGCGCCAGCCGCGTCACCACAGGGGCAACGGGCGTCGTCAGTCCGGCTGCCGTTCGCAACGCCGTCAGGACATCGTCCGGTCGAACAGCGGGTGTTGCGTGCCGAACGACCAGGTCAAGTGTCGCACATGCTCCGATCTCGGGCACGCTGTCGCCGCCCGACGCGCCGTCGCCGACCCGCAGGCTGACGATCGCGGACCGGGCATCCACGGTCCGGAAGCCGTCCTTGGTGGCCCGTTGTACCGGTGCCTCGGTCATGCCCAGCAGGTGCTCGGTCGCCCGCCCGGCCGCCGCCGGCTCGACGCCGGGGAGCCGGATCTGCCAGTACGACGCTTCGATCCGCTCGGCGAGCGACGGACCCTCACCCGGCACCCCCTCGATGACCTCAAGGATGTCGATCCCGGGCGGCAGCGCGGCGTCGAGCGCGGCCCGGACCTGGTCCGGGTCACGGCGCTCGGCCAGGGCGATCTCGAGGTACTCCGCCTCCGACGCGACACCGGTCGGCGCGGCCCCGGCGTACGACAGCTTGGGGTGTGGGCTGAAACCGGCGCTGAACGCCATCGGGATCTCGGCGCGCCGCAGCGCTCGCTCCAGCATCCGCGCGACGTCGCGATGGCTCGTGAAGCGCAGCCGCCCGCGCTTGGCGTAGCGGATCCGCAGCCGCTGGACGATCGGGGGCGGCGGCGGCCCCGGCGGCTGCCGACTCACCCGCCCCTCCCCACCAATGGCCCAGCGTGTGGGGTCACACCGGGGAGAGGGGGAGCAGCGGACGCCCGGTCGGCCCGACCTGGATCTCGGTGCCCATCGACGGGCAGACGCCGCAGTCGTAACACGGTGTCCACCGGCAGTCGTCGACCTCGCCGCCGGCCAGCGCGTCCTGCCAGTCCTGCCACATCCAGTCCTTGTCCAGTCCGGCGTCGAGGTGGTCCCATGGCAGCACCTCGGACAGCTCGCGCTCCCGGGTCGTGTACCAGTCGAGCGAGACCGGCGTGTCCGCGAAGACCTCGGTGGCAGCCTGCTCCCACCGCTCGAACGAGAAGTGCTCGGTCCAGCCGTCGAACCGGCCGCCGGCCTCCCAGACCTTCCGGATCACCGGAGCGACCCGACGGTCGCCGCGGGAGAGCAAGCCTTCGATGATCGACGGCCGGCCGTCGTGGTAGCGCAGCCCGATCGACCGACCGAACTCGCGGTCGTGGGTCACGGTTCCCTTCAGCGCCCGCAGCCGCCGGTCGACGGTCTGCCAGCCCAGCTGCGGCGCCCACTGGAACGGCGTGTGCGGCTTCGGGACGAACGCTCCGATGGAGATCGTGCACCGGATGTCCTTGCGTCCGGCGGCCTCACGGCCGGTCTTGATGACCCGCCGGGCCATCGCCGCGATCTGCATGACGTCGTCGTCTTCCTCGGTCGGCAGACCGCACATGAAGTACAGCTTCACCTGCCGCCAGCCGCTGCCATACGCCGTCGCAACAGTGCGGATCAGGTCGTCCTCCGTCACCATCTTGTTGATGACGCGACGCATTCGCTCGCTGCCGCCCTCGGGTGCGAAGGTCAGCCCGGAGCGCCGCCCGCCGCGGGTCAGCTCATCGGCCAACGTCACGTTGAAGGCGTCCACCCGGGTCGACGGCAGCGACAGCGAGACCTGCTCGCCTTCGTAGCGGTCGGCGAGCCCCTTCGCGATCTCCGCGATCTCGCTGTGATCCGCGCTCGAGAGCGACAGCAGCCCGACCTCGTCGAAACCGGTGGCGGCGATCCCCCGCTGCACCATGTCGCCGACCGTGGTGATCGACCGCTCGCGGACCGGGCGGGTGATCATCCCGGCCTGGCAGAACCGGCACCCTCGGGTGCAGCCGCGGAAGATCTCGACGCTGTAGCGCTCGTGCACCGTCTCGGCGAGCGGCACCAGCGGCGCCTTGGGGTACGGCCAGGCGTCGAGGTCCATGACGGTGTGCTTCGACACCCGCCACGGCACGCCGGGTCGGGTCGGTACGACGCGTTGGATCCGGCCGTCCGGCAGGTAAGACACCTCGTAGAACGCCGGAACGTAGACGACGCCGCTGACCGCGAGCCGGGTCAGCAGGCCGTCGCGCCCGTCCGGGCATCCCTCGTCCTTCCAGCCCCGGATGATCGCGGTGATGGTGAGCGACGCCTGCTCACCGTCACCGAGCACGGCCGCGTCGATGAACTCGGCGACCGGCTCCGGGTTGAACGCGGCGTGCCCGCCGGCGATCACGATCGGATGGCCGTCGGTGCGGTCGGCGGCCGTCAGCGGGATGCCGGCCAGGTCGAGAGCCGTCAGCAGGTTGGTGTAGCCGAGCTCGGTCGCGAACGACACCCCGAGTACGTCGAAAGCACCCACCGGGCGGTGCCCGTCGACGGTGAACTGCGGGACCCCGTGCTCGCGCATCAACGCCTCAAGATCCGGCCAGACGCTGTAGGTCCGCTCGGCCAGCACGCCATCCTGCTCGTTGAGCACCTCGTAGAGGATCTGGATGCCCTGGTTGGGCAGACCGACCTCATATGCGTCGGGGTACATCAGCGCCCACCGGACCGGGCACTCGTCCCAGTCCTTGGTCGCGGCGTTCAGCTCACCACCGACGTACTGCACCGGCTTGTGGACCTGCGGCAGCAACGGCTCGAGCCGAGGGAAGACGCTGTCGACGGGCATGCCCCCAGGCTAGGACCTCAGCCCTTCGAGACGTGGATCGTCACGGTGGCGGACGAGGTCTTCGCCGGCAGCTTGTCCGTGTGGATGACCAGCAGCTGACCATCATCCTGCTGCCCGGTGACCGGGTTGTCCTTGGCGATGAGCTCGTACGGCGCCGTCGTGCTGCTCCCGCCGGCCGCACTGATCGCGCTGGAGATTCCGAAGTCGCTGTCGTTGCTGATCACGAGGGTCTTGCCGCCGTCGAGCTCCGCGACTCCCTCCATCTTGTCGTGAGAGAACAGCGTCCGGTCCGGGTCGACGGCCGCGAGCACCGCGTCGATGTCGACATCCAGGGTCGAGCTGACGACGCTGATGCCGTCCGAGGCGAGCGTCGACTGCGCCGCCGCCGTGTTCTCACCCAGGGTCAGGTCCTCGATGCTGTAGCCGCCAATGGTCAAGCCCTCGGACGAGCCATACGTCGCGCCCGGCACGGTCGAGTCGGGTCCGACGTCGGTGGCACCGGTCAGGTCGATCTTGTAGAGCCGCTTGAACGCCGGAGCGGACGGTGTCGCGAAGTTGCCGTCTCGCTCGTCGACGAGGAACTCGGTGTTCGACAGCGCCGTGATCTCGCTGTTCGCCGTACCCGTCGTGGCCGGATCGTGCAGCAGGTAGAGGTATTCGTGCACCGCACCGGTCTTGAGGTTGTAGGTCACGATGCGAGTCGGTGTGAGCTTCTTCGCGTTGTTGCTCCCGAGGTCCGGCTGCTGCAGCGCGGACTGCATCAGCCCGACGAGCAGCTTGCCGTTCGGCGTGATGGTCAGGCCTTCCATGCCCTTGTTGGGGATCCGGTTGGCCAGCTCGGCCGGCAACGTGCCGTCGAGCGGAGACAGCCGCTTGATCGCGCGCCCGGAGGCGCTGAAGTGGGTGATGAAGGGGCCGTATTCGTCCGAGACCCAGAAGGTGCCGTCCTTCAGCGCCACCAGTCCTTCGCTGTCGTACCCGTTGGGGTCCTGCGCCAGCGGGTGACCGTTCATGTCCTCGATCGTCTCGCCGGTGGGGTTGAGGCTGTTGACGCGACCGGAGTACGGCGTGCCATCCGCGGCGCGCAGCGGGATCCGCTTCAGCAGGTGGGCGACCCCGCCGGCCTGCAGCCGGAACAGCCCGATGGCTGGCGTGAAGTCAGGCAGCGGCTCGACCTGGTTCCCGTCCGGGCCGGTGACGTTGGGACCGCGGTCGGTCAGGCCGTAGAACTCGTTGCTGTCCCCCGGCCTCGGGTACAGCGACGACCCGTAGCCGCCGCCGGTCAGCACGACTCCGCCGACGGTCGCCAGTGGCGGGACGTCGTCGTTGTAGACCTGGACGGCGTTGCTCGTGGTGTAGGTGAAGTGGTCGGTTCCGACGAAACCCTTGTCGGGCTGGTAGCTGAACGACCCGTCCGGGTTCAGCGTCAGCGCGCCGTCAGCGGGCTGGGTGTTCGACACGATGCCCAACGGGCCGCCCCTGTCATTGCCCAGCACGCCGCGGGCACCGTTCTCCACCAGCTTCTTGCCAGCCTTGACCTGGTAGCTGTCGGACACTGCCGTCGGCGACGCGATGATCGCGGTCTGGGACGTGCCGGCGTGGGCGGGAAGGGCGAACGGGATACCGGCCGCCACGACCAGTACGGGCAGCACTCGGGCCGGGCGGGCGAGTCGTCGGGAGCGCGAGGTACGCCGAGGCATGGGTCGTCATCCTTCGTGTCGAGGTCCGGACCCGCTCACTGTGCTGCCCGGATCTGGGAGCCAGGCGATCTCACGGTGAACGGAAGGTGACGCCTCATCGACCGTTTCGGGCACTGCTCGCAGGTCGGTGGCCTACCCATATGTTTGCCCAGGCTCAGACCTGGCACGATGAGGCTGTGGATCTCGGAGGCGCCACTGTTGTCGTCACCGGTGCCAGTCACGGCATCGGGCGGGCCACCGCCTTCGCATTGGCGGAGGAGGGAGCCACGGTCGTCGCGGTGGGTCGCGACGAGCCGTCCCTCGAGGACGTCACCAACCGCGTCGGTGGGAGCTACGTCGTCGCCGATGTCGCGGAGCCGGGCCACGCGCCCGAGGTCGTGAAGCACGCACTTGCGGAGCACGGCCGGGTCGACGCGGTGATCGCGAACGCCGGGATCGGGCACACCGGACCGTTCGCCTCGATGCCGCTGAGCCGGATCCACGAGCTGCTCGACATCAACCTGCGGGCGCCGATGCTGCTCGCTCGGGCGGCCATGCCGTCCCTGGTCGAGCAGGGCGCCGGCTCGCTCGTCTTCGTGACGTCGATCGCCGGGGTGGTTCCGGTGCCGCACGAGGCGGCTTACTGCTCCTCGAAGACGGCACTCGAGGCCTTCGCGGACTCGCTGCGGGTCGAGCTGCGCGGCAGCGGCGTTGCGGTGTCGACGGTGCGGCCGGGTGTGGTGCGGACCGCGTTCCACGAATCGCGCGAGCTTCCCTACGACCGTCGGTGGCCCAGGCCGCTTGCGGCGGAGCGGATCGCGGCCGCCGTCGTCGACGTCGTACAAACCGGTGCCGAGCACCGCACCGAGCCGCGCTGGCTCGATGTCGCGGCGTGGTTGCGGACCTCGTCCCCCTGGTTGTACCGCTCGTTGTCGCGCCGCTTCGGCTGACCTGGACACGCGGCGGCGGCGGACGGCTTAATCTGTGGCTGTGGGCTTCGACATCCGGGCGCTGATCGAGGAGCGCCGTCTGCAGGCCCGAGACCTGCATGCCGCCCATCTCAACGCCCAGGTCCCCCGGACGTTGCGCACCATCGACTTCGATCGGGTGCTCACCCAAGCCAGCGGCGCCTGGTACGACGACGCCGACGGCAACCGCTACCTCGACTTCCTGTCCGGCTTCGGGGTGCACGGCATCGGCCGCAACCACCCGGTCGTGCGGCAGGCGCTGCACGACGTGCTCGATGCCGAGCTGGCGGACATGGTGCAGTTCGACCTGCCGCTGCTGCCCGGCCTGCTCGCCGAGGAGCTGATCGCCCGCTCCCCCGGGATGGACCGCGTCTTCTTCTGCAACAGCGGCACCGAGGCAGTCGAGGCCGCGCTGAAGTTCGCCCGCTGCGCGACCGGCAACGGCCGGATCCTGTACTGCGACCACGCCTACCACGGGCTCACCGCCGGCTCGCTGTCGGTGAACGGCGCCGCTGAGTTCCGCGCGGGCTTCGGGCCGCTGCTGCCGGACACCTGCGTCCCGCTCGGCGACCTCGACGCGATCGAGACCGAGCTCCGCCGCGGCGACGTAGCGGCCCTACTCATCGAGCCGATCCAAGGCAAGGGCGTCAACGTCGCGCCGCCCGGCTATCTCGCCGCCGCTCAGCGGCTGCTGCACGAGCATGGGGCGCTGCTCATCGTCGACGAGGTGCAGACCGGGATCGGTCGGACCGGTCGGTTCTACGCCTACGAGCACGACGACATCAGCCCGGACATCGTCACGGTCGCGAAGGCGCTGTCCGGCGGCTTCGTGCCGATCGGCGCGACGCTGGCCCGGCGCGGCATCTTCGAGAAGGTCTACTCCTCGCTCGACCGGGTGTTCGTACATGCGTCGACCTTCGCGGGGAACGCGCTCGCCATGACCGCCGGTCTCGCGACGCTTGCCGTCATCGACGACGAGCAGCTGGTCGCCAACGCGGCGCGGCGCGGCGACGAGCTGATGGCGGGCCTGCGCCAGATCGCAGAGCGCCACGACCTCATCACCGACATCCGCGGCCGTGGCTTGATGATCGGCATCGAGTTCGGCCGACCGACCTCGTCACTCAAGGCCCGCGGACTGTGGCGGATGCTCGACACCGCACGACGCGGGCTGTTCGCGCAGCTCGTCGTCGTACCCCTCCACAACCGCCACCGGATCCTCACTCAGGTCGCCGGCGACTACATGGCGGTCATCAAACTGTTGCCACCGTTGATGATCGGCGACCTCGAGGTCCAGACCTTCCTGAGCGCCTTCGACGATGTGATGACCGACGCGGCGCGCCCCAACGGCCTAGCCGCCGACTTCGGCAAGACCCTGATGAAGCAAGCCATCACCCGCTCTTAGCGGCGTTCGCCGCGCCGAGTGCGACGCTCTGTCCCTCTACACGGCGTCAGTTAGGGACGAAACGTCACACTCGACGGGATTTATGAGGCGACGGCGGCACGCAATGTCTGCTTGAGCGACCCCATCGTGGCGAGCACCGCCGACGGCTCGTAGCCGCAGTGCGCCATGCAGTTGTTGCACCGCGAGTCGTTGCCGCGACCGTAGGCCTTGAAGTCGGTCTCCTCGAGGTACTCCTTCCACGACTTCGCATAGCCATCAGCGAGCAGGTAGCACGGCTTCTGCCAGCCGAGCAATGAGTACGACGGGATCCCCCACGGCGTGCACTCGAAGTCCACCTTGCCCTCGATGAAGTCGAGGAACAGCGGCGAGTGGTTGAGCCGCCACTTCTTGCGGCGACCGTCGTCGAACGCCTCGGAGAACAGCTTGCGGGACTGCTCGACACCGAGGAAGTGCTCCTGGTCCGGCGCCTTCTCGTAGGCGTACCCGGGTGAGAGCTGCATGTTGTCCACGCCAAGCTCGTCGTTGAGGTAGTCGAGGACGTCGATCACGTCGGCCGGCGTGTCCGTGCTGAAGAACGTGGTGTTCGTCATCACGCGGAAGCCGGCAGCCTGCGCCTGCCTGATGGCGTCGACGGCCTGGTCGAACACGCCGTCCTTGCAGACCGACTCGTCGTGGCGCTCCCGCAGACCATCGATGTGGACCATCCATGAGAAGTCCGGGTGCGGTGTGAACTTGTGCAGGAACTTCGGCAGCAGCACCGCGTTCGTACACAGCATCACGATCCGCTTCTTGGCGAGCAGCTGACGCACGATCTCGTCGATCTCCTTGTGCATCAACGGTTCGCCGCCCGCGATCGAGACGATCGGCGCACCGCACTCCTCGACGGCGCCGACTGCCTGCTCGACCGACATCCGCTGCTTGAGCACGGTGTGCGGCTGCTGGATCTTGCCGCAGCCGGCGCACTTGAGGTTGCACGCGAACAACGGCTCGAGCTCCATGACCAACGGGAACTTCGGGTTGCCCCCGAGCTTCTGCTTGGCGAGGTAAGCGCCGAGGCGCAGGTTCTGACGCATGGGCATCGCCATGTTCAGCTCACTTCCTTCGGAAGGGTGAAACGGACGTCCTCCTCGACCGAACGGTGCTCGTGCACCGTCACGGTTCCGAGGCCGGAGAGCACGCCGACGATGTCGTCGACGAGATGGGGGGGCGCTGACGCGCCGGCAGTGAGGCCGACCCGCTGTACGCCGTGGAGCCAACCGAGGTTGACGTCGGTGACCGCATCGACCAGGTACGCCGGAACCCCGGAGCGCCGGGCGACCTCGACCAGACGCAACGAGTTCGACGAGTTGGTCGATCCGACCACGAGCGCCAGGTCGACGTCGTCGGCGATCTCACGCACCGCCTGCTGTCGGTTGCTGGTGGCGTAACAGATGTCGTCCTGTCTGGGTGCCCGCAGCTGCGGGAAACGGGAGCGCAGTACGTGGGAGATCCGGTCGCCTTCGTCGACGGCGAGCGTCGTCTGCATCACGTAGGAGACCCGCTCGGGATCGTCGACCTCAACCGCGGCGGCCTCGGCCTCGTCGGCCACCACCCGCACCTGACCCGGCGCCTCACCAACGGTGCCGACGACCTCCTCGTGGTCGGCATGGCCGATGAGGACGACGGTGTGTCCGGCCCCGGCGTACCGGCGTACCTCGCTGTGCACCTTCGCCACCAAGGGGCAGGTCGCGTCGATGACCGAAAGGGAGCGCTCGACCGCCTGGTGACGCACGGTCGGCGCGACCCCGTGGGCGGCGAGCACCACGCGAGCGCCGGTGGGGACCTCGTCGAGCTCCTCGACGAACACCGCGCCCCGCGTCTCGAGATCGGCCACAACGTGCGCGTTGTGCACGATCTGCCGCCGCACGTAGACCGGCGAGCCGAAGCGCTCCAACGCCCGGCTGACGATGTCGATCGCCCGCTCGACGCCGGCGCAGAACGACCGCGGTGCGGCGAGCACTACGCCCCGGGCCGACGCGGCGGCGGCCCAGTCCGTCACGACGACCGCGGCCCGGCGCAGCGATCCGAGCGCCTGCATGCCTCGATGCAGGGTCGCCGGGCGCAGCAGCGGCCCGTCCGGAGTGTCGACGATGGCGCGTACGACGGCGAGCGGGCGCAGCGGCCAGGGCGCAACGAGATCGGCCGACTCCATGTCGACAGCCAGCGCACCGGTCGTGGCAAGCGCGTCACGCGCAGCGCCGTGGACGACGCGGTCGGTGGTGACGATCGGCCCGACGTGGACCCGAAGCCCGGCCCGGCGCAACGCCCCGGCGAGCAGCGGCGCCGACGGGCAGGTCGCCACCGGCTCCCCTGGGTCGTCGGCCCGCAGGATCTCCGACGCGACCACCAGGTCGCCCGGGAGCAGGTCCCGTTGCAGCGCACCGGCGACGCCAAGCACGGCGAGCGGGCCGTCACCGGCGAGCCGCGAGAGCCGACGTGCGGTACGACGGGCACCCATGCCGGTCCGCACGACGCGACCACGCGACGCCGCCGGCAACCCGGACCGCACCACCATCGCCTCGAGGCGAAGCGGCGCGGCGATCGTCAGGTCAGTCATGGCTCGCACCGTTGACGTACCGGCCCAGTGCGGAGACCGGGAACACCAGGCGGTAGAGGTGATAGTTGATGAAGAAGTGGCCGGGGAAGCCGGTCCCGGTGAACTCCGGCTCGTCCCAGGTGCCGTCCGCACGCTGGTGATCGACCAGCCACTCGATGCCCCGCCGGGTCGCCTCGGAGTCGCGCTCCCCCGCGGCCAGCAGTGCCAGCAACGCCCAGGCGGTCTGCGAGGCGGTCGAGGTGCCACGACCCGACCAGCTCGGGTCGGAGTAGGAGCGCATGTCCTCGCCCCAGCCGCCGTCTTCGGACTGCTTCGCCTCCAGCCAGCGCACCGCGCGGCGTATCCGCGGGTTGCGGGGGCTGATGCCCGCAGCGACCAGGGCCGGGACGACGGCACCGGTGCCGTAGACGAAGTTGGAGCCCCACCGCCCGAACCACGAGCCGTCACGCTCCTGCGTCTTGAGCAGCCAGGCGATGCCGCGCCGGCAGGCTTCGTCGTCGGCGCGGCCCTCGTGCGCCATCATCTCGACGATGTGCGCCGTCACGTCAGCGGAGGGCGGGTCGATGACCGCACCGAAATCGCAGAACGGCAGCTTGTAGGCCAGCTCGCGGGTGTTGTCCGCGTCGAACGCGCCCCAGCCTCCGTCCTTGCACTGCATGCCGACGGTCCAGCCGACCGCGCGCTCGATCGTGGCCCGCATCCGATCCGGCTCGGGGTGCTCAACTCGCCGCAGCGCCAGCACGATCTCGGCGGTGTCGTCGGTGTCGGGGTAGCCGTCGTTGTCGAACTCGAACGCCCAGCCGCCCGGGGCGACGTCCGGCCGGCGTACCGACCAGTCGCCGGTGACCGTGATCTCCTCGTCGAGCAGCCAGTCGGCAGCGCGCAGCACGCCCTCGTCGTCCGCGGGCACGCCGGCGTCGAGCAGCGCGGTCAGCGCGAGTCCGGTGTCCCAGACCGGCGACTGGCAGGCTTCGAGCCGGCGTACGACGCCCTCCGGGGTGTCCTCGTGGATCAGGAACCGGTCGAGACCGGCGATCCCGGCTGAGACCGCCGGGTGATTCAGCGGGTAGCCCATCAGGTGCAGCGCGAGGATGGAGTAGACCCACGGCGGCTGGATGCCGCCCCACGATCCGTCCGCCTCCTGGCGGGCCAGGATCCACTCGGCGGCGCGACGCATCGACGACCGACGCGCCAGCTTCAGCGGGTTCCGCGCATAGGCGTGCAGCCCCTTGTCGACCCGCTGGAAGAACCCCGCCCAGGTGTACGGCGCCGCCATCGGTGGCAGCGGCTCACCGGTGCGGAGCTCGTCGAGGGAGAACGGCAACGGCCGGCACGGCCGCAGGGTCGCCACGATCGTGAGCGGTACGACGGTCTGCCGGGCCCAGCACGCCCAGTCGTAGAGGTTGAACGGGAACCATGCCGGCAGGTGGATCATCTCGGGTGGCAGGTTGGGCAGGTCGTCCCACGACCACACGCCGAACAGCGCGAGCCAGAGCCGGGTGAAGACGCGGGATCGCTCCAGGCCGCCGTTGCGGAGAATGAAGTCGAGCGCCGCCCGCAGGTGCGGGGCGTCCACCGAGTCGCCGGCCAGCCGCAGCGCGACGTAGGCCTCGATCGTCGTGGACAGGTCACCGGGCCCGCCGTAGAAGTTGGCCCAGGTGCCGTCCTCGCGCTGCTGCGAGCGGATCCATCGCGCCGCCTGCTCGGTCTCCTCGTCGGTTCGGATACCGAGGAACTCCCGCAGCAGCAGGTCTTCGGCGTCCATCGTGACGTTGGTCTCGAGCTCGCCCTTCCACCAGCCGGCCTTGTCCTGCAGCCCGCGCAGATGCCCGACGGCGGCGTCGAGTGCAGCGGTCGCATCGCGGCGATCGTGGATGACCTCGAGCCGCTCGACCCGGAGATCGTGCGTGTCGGTGTCGGTGTCGGTGTTGGTGTGGACCGTGATCGTCACGGCTCAGCGCTCCCTCGTCGTGACGAACCGGGCGAGCTCGACGAACTCGTCCCGGACAGTGGCCTCGATGTCGGTCTGTCCAAGTGCCCGCTCCGCGGCGGCAAGCCGGCGTTGAGCCTCGGTCTGCGCCCACTCGCGACCGCCGGCGGCTTCGACCAGCTCGGTCGCCCGGCTGATGTCCTCGTCGGAGTCGGGGCCCGACGTCGCGAGCCAGGCGGCCAGCTCGACCGACGCTGCCCCGCCGGCCGCGACCGCATAGCTGATCGGCAGCGACTTCTTGCGGGCCCGAAGGTCGGCGCCGACCGGCTTGCCGGTGCTCGCCCCGTCACCCCAGATGCCCAACAGGTCGTCGACCAGCTGGAACGCGAGACCTAGCTCATCGCCGTACACCGTGAGCGCCGCGACCAGCGGCTCAGGGGCGCCGTTCAGGACCGCGCCGATCGCGGCGGAGCAGCCGAGCAGCGCGCCGGTCTTGCCGGCGGCCATCGCGAGGCACTCCTCGACGCTGACGGTCGCGCGACGCTCGAACGCGAGGTCGTCGACCTGGCCGCGGATCAGCTGCTGGGTCGCAGCGGCCAGCAACCGCGCGGCCGGCGTACCCCCTGGCACCTCGAGGTCGACCAGCACCTGCTGGGCGGTGGCCAGCATGGCGTCACCGACGAGGATGGCCGTCGACGCTCCCCAGACCGCCCAGACCGTGGCCCGGTGGCGACGCTGGACGTCACCGTCCATCAGGTCGTCGTGGAGCAGCGAGAAGTTGTGGACCAGCTCGACGGCCACGGCACCGGGAACCCCAGCCTCGGCCGGAGCACCGGCGGCGCGGGCCGACAGCAGCGCGAGGGCCGGGCGCAGTGCTTTGCCGCCCGACGCGGAGGTCGCTCGGCCGTCGGCCTCGACCCACCCGAGGTGGTACGCCGCGACCTGGCGGGACGTCGGGTCGAGTCGGTCGACGGCGTCCCGCAGGGCAGGCTCGACGAGCTCACGCGCCTGGGTGAGCGGGAACGGAAGCGCGCTGATCATGCGGCCACCCCGCGGTGGTCATGAACCGTGGTGTCGCCGAGCAGCTGCTGAGCCGCCGCATCGCCGCTTCGGACCGCGCTCTCCATGGTCGCCGGCCAGCCGGTTGCGGTGTGCGCGCCGGCGAGCACCAGTCCCGGGTGGCGAGTCTGGGGGCCGGGTCGTGACCGGCGGCTGCCGGGCGCCTGCCGGAACGTCGCGTGCGGCTCGCGCGTGACGAAGAAGTCGGTGAGCCGGGCGTCGCGGCTGAGGGGAAGCACCCGGTGGAACTCCGGCACCAGCCGGTCCCGCAGCTCGGCGACCGGAAGGTTCGCGACTTCGTCGGCGGCCGACAGTGACGCGGCGACGTACTGGCCCTCGGCCAGACCCGCCGGCTCGGTGCGGTCGAACAGCCACTGCAACGGCGACTCGACGCACGCGAGGAACGACTCGTCCAGCACGTTCCGGTCGAACACCGCGTGGACGTTGACGATCGGGGCCTCGCCGAGCCGCGCCGCCCAGCCCGGGGCCAGGTCGAGCGAATCGGCGGGCAGCAGCCGCTCGGCGGCGGCTGGCTCCACGGCGACAACGACCTGGGTGGCGTCGAACGTGCCGGTCGGCCCGGTCACGCGCCAGCCCGCCGCGTCAGCCGCGAGCGACTCGGCGCGGGCCTTGAGCTGGACGTCGACCCCGGCGGTGATCAGCGCCCGGGTCGCCGCGTCGCCGTGGAGCTCCTGCAACGGCACCCGGGACCAGCCAAGGTCCGCGGCTCCGGGGTCGGTGAGCAGCCCGAGCTGAAAGACCGTCGCCGCCAACGCGAGCGAAGCCTCGTCGGCGTGGGCGTTGAGGGTCGCGACACCGACCAGATCCCACAGCGCCGCGACCGCGTCACTGTCCTGCCCGTGCTCAGCGAGCCAGTCACCGAAGGACCGGTCGTCCGTCGCGGGATCCTCCGGGTCGAGTGACCGCAGCGCCAGCGCGGCCCGCGAGGCGGTGACACGCGCGTTCGGCGACAGCAGCGAGTACGACGTCAACGTCCGGCCCAGGTGCAACGGAAGCCCGGCCAGCACCGGCAGCGGGTCACGCCGGATCCGGCCGCGCCGGCCGTCGGCAGGTCGCACGACGGCGATGTCGAGCCGGGGCTGCAGCTCGGTCAGCCGGGTGACTCCCAGCCGAGACAGCAACGCGCGGTACGACGTACAACACCGCATGAAGACGTGCTGGCCGGTGTCGACGGCGAGCCCGTCGCGCTGGAAGGACGCGGTGAGGCCGCCGAGGCGCGGCCGGGCCTCGAGCAGCGTCACCTGCCGTCCCCGGTCGGCCAACCGCAGCGCCGCGGTGATCCCGGCGAGGCCGCCGCCGATGACGACGACGCTGGGCGCCGTGGCCGGGGCCCTCATGCCGGCCGCCCTGCAAGCGCCCGGGCGGCGACGGTGGCCTTCTGCCACCCGGACAGCGACAGCCGGCGGTCGCGCACCAGGTACGGCCGCTCGCCGATGGTGTCGAGCAACCGCCGGTAGATCCCGGACATGGCGGCCGCGCAGGCGGCGCTGCGCCGGTCCAGCAACGGGATCAGCCGGAGCCCCTCGTCGTACCAGCCGCGGGCGCGGTCGGCGGAGAACCGGATCAGCGCCGTCAGAGACCCGTCGTCGAACAGCGTGCCGTCGTCGGCCAACCGGAGGTCGACACCGAAGCGAGCCAGGTCGGCGGTCGGCAGGTATACCCGGCCGATCATCAGGTCCTCGCGGATATCGCGGAGGATGTTCGTCTGCTGCAGCGCGATACCGAGCGCGTCGGCGTAGTCCGGCGCCACATCGAGGTCGCGGGCGCCGAAGACGCCCAGGCACAGCCGTCCGATCGAGCCGGCGACGCACCGGCAGTAGCGGACCAGGTCCTCGAAGGTCTCGAACCGGGTGCCGGCGACGTCCATCTCGACGCCGTCGATGAGCTCGTCGAAGGCCGCCAGCGGGATCGGAAGCCGCGCGGCCGCGTCGGCCACCGCAACGAGGACGACGTCGCTGGAGCTGCCCAGGTCCTTAAGAGCCGCGCGGGCGTCGGCAAGCGCGACCCGCTTGCTCTCCAGCGGCAGGTCACCGTCGCCGATGTCGTCGATCCGGCGGGCCAGCGCGTAGACCGCCGAGAGCGCCGACCGCTTCGGCTCGGGCAGCAGCCGGATGCCGTAGTAGAAGTTGCGGGCCTCCGTCTTGGTGATGGCCTCGCACGCGGCGTAGGCCGCCTCGACCGACGATGTCATGGCCGGCCCACCAGCAGCCGGACTGCGTGGCGGAGGACGTCACGCTTGCGGGGCGCGATGTCGCGCGCGAGGACGTCGTAGTCGGCGCGCCGCAACGCGTCCGCGGTGGCTAGCCCGCCGGCCACGAAGCCGGCCACTGCGAGACGGGCCGACCCGCGCAGGTTGTGCACCAGCACCGGGCCGGAGCCGAGAAGCTCGCGGGCCCGCTCCACCTCGCGCGCCACCAGTCGGCGTACCGACGGGGTGGTGTGTTTCGCGGCGAGGTCCGTCTCGGTGACGTCGAAGGCCGCGAGGTCCTCCAACGGGAGGTAGATCCGTCCGCGTCGGCGGTCCTCCGCGACGTCCTGGCAGTGCTCGAGGACCTGTAGCGCGGTGCACACGTCGTCGGAGAGCTCGATCCGATGGATGGTGACGGAGTCGGTCACCGCGAGCACGATCCGCCCGACCGGGTCGGCGGACAGCGTGCAGTAGTGGCGCAAGTCGTTCCAGGTCGGGTACGACGACTGCCGCTGGTCGAGCCGGTTCGCGGCGACCAGCCGGAGGAACGGGTCGATCGAGAGGTCGTGCGCTCGGACCACCGGCACCAGGCGCTGGACGACCGGCAGCTTCGGCTCGGTGGGGGTCCAGGCTCGACGCAAGTCGGTCTCGAAGGCGTCGAGGAGCGCGAGCCGGTCACCGGACGCCTCGTCGCCGAGGTCGTCGATGGTGCGGGCGATGTCGTAGACAGCCCGCAGGTCCGCGCGCAGCCGGCGAGGCAGCAGCCGGAGCGCGACCGGAAAGTTTTCCTGACCTTCGAGCTGCCGGAGCAGCCCAGGATGATCCGCGACGGCATCCACCGCCGTCACAGGCTGCGACGGGGAGGTCACCGTGGCGGGGTCCCGGCCATACCTGCATTCTGGTGAGCAACCACCCCCACAGTCTGCACCCCACGACGAAGAGATCGCCATCAGTTTTGTCATTGAGATACAAAAGAGGGGTGAGCGCTCCGATCGGTGCGGCGGCTGCGGCGGGCGGCCCGGTCGAGCTGCGCCAGCTGGTGCCGACGTTGACCGCCGAGCTTCCGGACATCTTGAGTGAGGTTGTCGACCTACTACGCGACGAATGGCCCGACTACGCCCAGTTCCTCGCGGACGACACCGAGGACATCCTGCGCACCGCCGAGGTCGCGCTGCTGCACCTGATCGCGATCGCGGAGCAGGTCCCGCGCGGCGAGCCGGTGCCCGCGACGCCGGTCGGGCTCGCCGACAGCTCGCTGTTCGAGGAGGTCGGCCGGCTGGAGTGGCGCGAGGGACGGTCGCTCGGCACCTTGTTGTCGGCGTACCGGGCCGGTGCGCGGGTCGGCTGGCGCCACCTGTCCGCTGCCGCGGTCGCGCGAGGCGTCGATCCCGGGACCATCGCCACGCTGGCGGAGGCGGTTTTCGTCTTCATCGAGGAGCTCTCGTCGGCCTCGGCCCGCGGGTACGTCGACGAGCAGCGGGCGACGTCGGCCGAGCGGGAGCGGCTCCGAGCCCATCTCGGTGAGCTGCTCGTCTCCGATCGCAGCGACAGCACCATCATCCGGGCGATGGCGTTGCGGGCCGGCTGGACCGTACCGAGCCTGGTCGCGCTGGTCCTCATCGACGCGGCCAGCGAAGCCGGCGAGGCCGTGCTCGGCCGGCTGGATCAGAGCTACCTCCCGGTGCGCTCCGGCCAGCTGACCGGCGCGATCGTGCCGGATCCCGATGCCCCGGGTCGGCGCGCGCTGATGGCCGACTGGCTGCGGGGTTGCGGCGCGGTGGTCGGCCCGACCGTGCCGCTGAGCCAGCTCCCCTCGTCGGTCCGGGTCGTCGAGTCGGGCACCCGGCTGTTGCGGGCCGGCAACCTCCACGAGGATCCGGTCTTCATCACCGACCACTACGACACGGTGCTGGTGGCGCGGGACCCATGGCTGCTGGAGCGGCTGCGCGAGCAGGTGCTCGCTCCCCTCGCTGGTCTGCCGCCTACCACCCGACAGCGGCTCGAGGACACCCTGGCCGCGTGGCTCACCGCGATGGGCGACCGACAGGCGGCGGCGCGGGCGCTCCAGGTGCATCCGCAGACCGTGCGCTACCGGCTCCGGCAGCTGCAGGACCTCTTCGGCGACGCGCTCGTCGATCCGGAGAGCCGGCTTCGGCTCACCCTCGCGCTGTGCTGGGCCTAACGTGTCAGGCCACCGCAGCGCGAGTTTGGGCCGAAGGCCCTGACAAGTTGTTAGCGGGCTGAGCGCATGTGGACGTTGAGCAGCAACCCGACCGCCACCATCGACGCGAACATCGACGACCCGCCGTAGGACACGAACGGCAGCGGCAGCCCGGTGATCGGCATGATGCCGAGGTTCATCCCGATGTTCTCGAAGACCTGGAACCCGAACCAGCAGACGACGCCGACCGCCACGAGCATGCCGAAGGAGTCCTCGGCCCGCCGGGCGATCCGGAGCCCGCGCCACAGCACGATGCCGGCCAGGACAACAAGCAGCGCGGCGCCGACCAGACCGAGCTCCTCACCGGCGACGGAGAACACGAAGTCGGTGTAGTCGAACGGCACGAAACCACCGTTGACCTGCGACCCGTGGAACAGGCCCTGGCCGAACACGCCGCCGTGGCCGATGGCGATCCGCGCCTCGTTCGCGTTGTAGCCGGTGGTCTGCGACGCGGCCGACGAGGCCGGCCGGGCAAAGCTGGTGAGCCGGTCGATCTGGTACTGCTTCAGCAGATGCAGGTGCGCGATCACCACGATGCCCACGATCGCGACGCCGATCATGCCGCCGACCCAGCGCAGCGAGACGCCGGACAGTGACAGCACGCCGAACACGATGAAGCCGAACACCATGATGGAGCCGACGTCGGGCTGGGCGAGGATGAGCAGCACCGGCGGTGCGCAGATCGCAAGGCTGAGGACGGCGTCCTTGCTCGTCGGCGCGTCCAGGCCCTCGCGGCGCTCCGAGAGCAGCATCGCCATCCCGAGGATCACCGCGATCTTCGCGAACTCGGCCGGCTGGATCTCGAAGCCGCCGCCGAGGTTGATCCAGGAGTGCGCACCGTTGACGGTCACCCCGACGTGCGGGATGAGTACGGCGAGCAGACCGACGATCGAAGCGATATACAACACCGGCGTGTAGGCCCGCAGCGTCCGGTAGTCGACCAGCGATGCGACCACCGCGAGGCCGATGCCGATCACCAGGTTGAGGACGTCCTTCTTCAGGTACGACGTGGGGCTCAAGCCGGCGTCGAGGAGGATCGGCTTGGTCGCGGCGTACACCAAGGCGCAGCCGAGCACGCACAGCGATGCCACCGACGCGACCAGCACCCAGTCGAGCCGACGCAGCGGCGACTCCCGGTCCATCGCGCGCTCGCGCAGCGACTGACCGCCCTGACGCAGCTTGATCGGCGCGAGCCGAGGTGTCGACAGCTCGGTCATGCGTGCCTGCCGATGTCGAGTGCGGCCGACCGGCCGACGAGTCCCGGCGGGAGCCCGGCCGCGTTGGTGGCCGGTGAGGAGGGTGGCGGGCTCGCCGGACTGCCGGTTCCGCTCCCGCTCTTCGCGGCGTGGCGGTGATGCGCCTTCACCTTGGCCTGGGCCCGGAGCGCGGCCGCGCCGAGCTTCGGCAGCTTCGTCGGCGGCTGACCGTTCGGGAAGATCGCGTGCTGTCCCTGCAGGCCGTAGAGCGCGTCCCACACCTTGATCGACGTCGGGGCTGCGCTGATCGCGCCCTGGTCCGCCTTGTTGATCTCGATGATCGTCACGTACTGCGGCTTGCCACCGGTCGGACCGGCAAAGGACGCGAACCACGAGCCGTCCTGGCTCGAGTTCGGCAGCTCGGCGGTACCGGTCTTGCCGCCAACGAGCACCTTGCTCAGCGGGAAGTTCGCGCTGTGGTAGAGCCCGTACGCCGTGCCCTCGTGGTTGTCCACCACGCCGTACATCGCGTTGCGGATGTAGTTGACGACGTCCTGCGACACCGGGATGTGGTCGCGCACCGGGGCCTTGATCCGCTTGATCAGCTTGCCGCTCGGGCTCATGATCGCCTTCACGACGCGGGGCTTGAAGACCTTGCCGCCATTGGCCAAAGCGGCATAGGCGACCGCGAGCTGGAGCGGCGAGACGGTCACGGTGCCCTGACCGAGATCCTCGTTCTCCTGGTCACCGGGCTCGAAGATGTAGCCGAACTTGCAGTAGTCCGCGTCGTCGGCGCGATGCGTGGCACTGAAGGTCGGATTCTTCGCGCCCTTGCAGTAGTCGTCCTTGATCTGCTGCCAGTCGAGCTTGGTGTTCTTGCGGTCGCCGATGTGACCGGTCGCGGCGCCAGGGAGGTCGATCCCGGGGTTCTCCCCCATACCGAGGTCACGGGCCATGGCCTGCACGCCCTCGACCGGCTTCTTGTGGTGCTGAACGAGGGCATTGTCACGGAGCCAGTCGGTGTAGCCCAAGGAGAAGAAGAACGTGTCGCAAGAGACGATGAGCGCCTCGTTGAACGAGATGTTGCCCTTGCCGTTCTCGCCATCGAAGTTGTGCCGGTTCTGGAACGTGCTCGGGCACTGGTACGAGCCGAGGATGCTGCCAGTCCCATCGTGGATCAGGCCGAGGGACGAGATCAGCTTGAACGTCGAGCCGGGCGCCTGGGCGTTCTGGTAGGTCTTGTCGAGCAGCGGGAAACCCTGCGCGTGCGCCAGCGACTTGTAGTGCTTGGTGGTCAGCGTCTTGGTGAACAGGTCCGGCTGGTAGTTCGGATAGTTCGCCATGGCGACGACGCCGCCGGTGCGCACGTTGAGCACCACCCCGGCCCCGAAGTCGGCCGTGTGGCCTTGCGCCCGGGCGGAGTCGACGGCCGACTGCACCTGGTGTTCGAGCATCGCCTGGGCCTTGGCGTCGATGTTGGTGACCACGGTGTCACCGGTCACCGGCCGGGTGTTCTTGATCACCCGGGTGACGGCGCCCTGACTGTTGACGGCGACCTGCTTCACCCCCGGCGTGCCGTGCAGGTACTTCTCGTACGACGCCTCGATGCCGGCCTTTCCGGTCTCGGCGTTCGCCTCGATCTGCTGCTGTTGCGAAGAGAGCTTCTTGAGCTGCTTCGGGGAGATCGGTGAGGCGAACCCCAGGATCGAGCTGGCGAGCGCACCGTCCGGCTTGGGGTAGTTGCGGACCGCCTGGAGCTGCGCGGTCACCCCCGGGAAGAACTCCTTCATCTCCAGGATCTGCAACGCCTGACGCGTCGCGGCCAGCGTCGGCTTGAGCTGGGAGACGGGGATCGGCTGGTACGGCGACCCGCCGTAGCAGTTGGGGTTGTGATCGGTCGGGCTACACAGCGAGACCTTCTGCTTCAGCAGGCTCGCGTGGGTGTGCAGGACCTTGGCCAGCCGGTGGAGGACGGCCTTGCCGTCGTCGGGCTGCGCATCGAGGGTGATCCGGTTGACGGTCACGACCAACGCGGTCTTGTTGTCGATCAGCTTGCGGCCCTGGTCGTCCACGACCTCGCCGCGCGGAGCCTGGGTCACGATGTCGCGGACCTGGTTCTCCGACGCGGCCGCCCGATAGGGCGCGGCGTGCGGGACCTGGAGGTACCACAGCCGGCCGAGCAGGGTGGCGACCAGGGAGATGACGAGCACGCTCAGCACGACGAGCCTGGGACGGGAACGGTTCGTCACGGGGAGGTTGCTGCTCTCGGGTCGGCGGGGCGGTGGGCTATCGAAGCCCGGCCGGCTCCAGCCGGCGCGAGGCGACGGAGATGAGCGGGACAACGAATGGCGCCAGGACTACATCGTAGACAACGACTGCAACCACGGCCCGGGTCGTTGCGTGCAGCGTGACGGTCGGATCACCGACGAGTACGCCGAGCCCGGCGTACACCACGACAGCGATGCCGGCGCCGACCGCGACGACGAAGATGGTCGTGAACACCGAGCGTTCCTCGACGTCCTCGAGCAGGCCGGCGAGGTACCCGACGAGCGTGTAGGCGAACGCGAGCCGCCCGGCGAGGTGGTCGGAGGGCGGCATCAGGTCGGCGGCCAGACCGGTGGCGAACCCGATGACGGCGCCGCGCTGCGGCCCACCGACCAGCCCGAAGGCGATCACCACGACGACAAGCAGGTCAGGGTGACCGAGCGGCAGCGGCAGCCGGTTGATCACGGTCACCTGAGCCAGCAGCGCGGTCAGCACGACCACGACGGCGAGCAGGTCCTGCCGGGCTCTCACGGGCTGCTGCTGGTCGTCGGCGTACTGGACGGTTTCGCGGTGACGGTCACGGTGACGGTCGGAGCCGGCGTGGGCGATGCCGGCACCAGGCTGAACGGCTTGATCGGCGACTTGGGTGCCTTGACGACGACACCGACCACGTCCAGCGCCCCGTAGTCGACGTACGGCGTCACCGTGCCCGTGATGCTCAAGCCGCCGTTCGGCGGCGTGACCGAGGCGACCCGACCGATCGGGATCTCCGGCACAAACGGCTCGGCCAGCCCGGTCCGGGGGTTGGGGTTCGAGCCGAGCGTCACGACCTGCTGCCCGGGCGTCACGGTCGCGAACTGGTCGAAGACAGTAAGTCGCAGCGGCTTGCCCAGACCACCACCGCGGACGTAGCCGGCCGGCTCGGTCTTGCCGGACAGCTTGATTCCGGCTTCGGAGCTCGGGTCGTCGGCGAGCTGGATCGTGGACGTCCACCGGCCGACCACGGTGGTCTTGCCGACCAGGCCGTCGCCGTTGATGACCGTCTCCTGCGGCCTGATGCCACTGGCACTGCCCCGGTTGATGGTGACGGTGTAGTCGAAGCCCTCACCACCGCCGTACGCCACCACTTGCGCCGCCACGATCCGGTACTGCGCCTTGGCGTCGAGGTGGAGGAGTTTGTTGGCCTGTGCCAGCTGCGAGCGCTCGGTGGCTGTCAGCCGGAGCTGACGGTTAGCGGCCGCCAGCTCGCGCTCCAGCTTCTGGTTCTCACTCTTGTAGCTGCCCAGGTGGCCGAGCGAGGAGAACCACGACCCGATCGGGTGGACCACGTCCCCGACGGTGTCCTCGATCGGTCCGAAGATGTCCGAGGCCGCGCTGCGCCCGCCACCCATCGCGCCGGACCGGTAGTCCAGCGTGATCAAGGTGAACGCGAGCAGCAGGAGGATCGTGAGCACGAGTCGTGCCCGACGGGTGTCCTTCATGGCGCTGTCAACGTATCGGCAGCATCACGCCGCCGAGCTCGGTTGATGCTGCGGCTAGCGGCGCGGCTCGGAGATGAGAACCTGCTGCAGCGCCTCGAACTCCTCGACGCACTTGCCCGCGCCCATGGCGACCGAATGCAGCGGGTTGTCGGTGATGTGGACGGGCATGCCGGTCTCGTGGCGGAGCCGCTCGTCGAGGCCCTTGAGCAGCGCGCCACCGCCGGTGAGGACGATGCCGCGGTCCATGATGTCGCCGGAGAGCTCGGGCGGGCACTTGTCGAGGGTGGTCTTGACCGCGTCGACGATGGCGTTGACCGGCTCCTCGATCGCCTTGCGGATCTCCTCGGAGCTCACGACGATCGTCTTCGGCAGGCCGGAGACCAGGTCGCGGCCACGGATCTCGGCGTGCGGCTCGTCGGGGGCGGGGAACGCCGACCCGATCGCCATCTTGATCTCCTCGGCCGTCCGCTCGCCGAGCATCAGGCAGTACTCCTTCTTGACGTACGCGATGATCGACGCGTCGAGCTCGTCACCGCCGGTGCGGATCGACTGGCTCGTGACGATGCCGCCGAGCGAGATGACCGCGACCTCGGTCGTGCCACCGCCGATGTCGACGACCATGTTGCCGGTCGGCTCGTGGACCGGGAGCCCGGCGCCGATCGCGGCGGCCATCGGCTCCTCGATGATGTAGACCTTGCGCGCTCCGGCCTGGTAGCCGGCGTCCTTGACCGCCCGCTGCTCGACCCCGGTGATCCCGCACGGCACGCAGACGACGAGGCGGGGCCGGGCGGTACGGCGGCGGCGGTGCACCTTCTGGATGAAGTAGCGCAGCATCCGCTCGGTCGTCTCGAAGTCGGCGATGACGCCGTCCTTGAGCGGCCGGATCGCGACGATGTTGCCCGGCGTACGGCCGATCATGCGCTTGGCCTCGGTGCCGACCGCGAGGATGCCCGCGGTGTTGGTGTTGATCGCGACGACCGAGGGCTCGTTGAGCACGATGCCCTCGCCTCGCACGTAGACGAGGGTGTTCGCGGTGCCGAGATCGACGGCCATGTCGCGGCCGAGGAATCCGCTGTTGTTCGCCATGGGGCGGGGCCTTCCGAGACGAGGAATGCGCGAGCGCCACAGCTGCGGTAGAGCCGGGCACTACGGGGGAACGCTGACCGATTCTAGCGTCGATCCGGCCCGGCGCGAAACCCCCAGCAATGGCGTGGGCTAGCCCAGCGAGGGGAAGAACAGCGCGATTTCGCGCGCGGCCGACTCGGTGGAGTCCGAGCCGTGGACCAGGTTTTCGCCGATCTCGAGCGCGAAGTCGCCCCGGATCGTGCCAGGCGTCGAGACGACCGGATCGGTGACGCCCATCACGGTGCGCACGGCCTCAACGGCGCGATGTCCCTCGGCGACCAGCGCCACCAGCGGGCCGCCGGTGATGAAGTCGACCAGCCCGGCGAAGAACGGCTTTCCTTCGTGCTCGGCGTAGTGCTGCGGTGGCCGTCGCGGCGTCGAGGGTGCGCAGCTCGGCGGCGACGAGGGTGAGGCCCTTGCGCTCGAGCCGGCTGATCACCTCGCCGACCAGCCCGCGGCGGACGCCATCGGGCTTGACGAGGACCAGGGTGCGCTCGGACACGCGGCAACTCCTTGCTTGTGGGGAAGAGAGGTCAGTCGCGGGGAAGGTCAGTCGTGGCGGAAGGCGACGGTCCTCCAGCCTAGTGCGGACGTTGCGCAGGCGCGGGCGCCCGAGCAGCAGGAGGCCGCCGAGGCGTCCGAGGCCACTGGGCGAGCCAGTACACCCAGATGCCGGCGAACGCGGCGCCGACCACCCACAGCGGCCAGGTGACGAGGCCGCCTGCGACGACGAGCACCTGGGTCACCGTAGCCAGCACCCGGCCCCCCGGCTTGCGCAGCCGCGCCGCGGCCACGACAAGCAGAATGATCAGCGCCACCAGGTAGCCGACGCCGAGCGCCGAAACGTGGCCGCGTTCCTGGCTGATGACGGCAGGTACGGCGAGAAGCAGCACCATCGCCTCGATCGCCAGGCCCGCGGAGCCCACGGCGTACAGGCCGCGGGGCGGTGGTGGCGACGTCACCGCGCCCACCGGCTCATCGCTCACCCGCGGCCGCGCAGCAGGTGTCGCGCCTCGCCGACGGTGACGATCGAGCCGGTGACGACCACGCCCGCGCCACCCAGCCGGGTCTCGGACTCCGCGGTGGCGACGGCCACGTCGATCGCGTCGTCGAGCCGACCCGTCACCTCGACCCGGTCCGGGCCGAACACCTCGACGGCGACCGCGGCGAGCGCGTCGGCCGTCATGGCACGGGGCGAGCCATTTGTGGTCACCACGACGCTGTCGACCACCGGCTCGAGCTCGCTCAGCAGGCCCGTGGCGTCCTTGTCGGCGAGTACGGCGACGACCGCGACGATGCTCTCGAAGGCGAACGCGTCCGTCAGTGCAGCAGCGAGCGCCTTGGCGCCTGCGGCGTTGTGCGCGCCGTCGAGCAGCACGGTGGGGCTGCGCCGGACCACTTCGAGCCGACCGGGCGAGCTCACCGTGGCGAACGCCGCCCGGACCGCGTCGACATCGAGCTCCTGTCGGCCGTTTCCGACGAAGGCCTCGACCGCGGCGATGGCGCAGGCGGCGTTGCTGGCCTGATGCTCGCCATGCAGCGGCACGAAGATCTCGTCGTACGTGCCGGCCAGTCCGCGAATGGTGAGCAGCTGGCCGCCGATCGCGACGGTCCGCTCCTGCACGCCGAAGTCGACCCCCTCCCGCACGATCGACGCCCCGACCTCGGTGGCTCGACCTGGAGGACCTCGTCGGCCTCGCGGGTCTGCGGCGCCGAGACCACGGTGGCTCCGGCGTGGATCAGGCCCGCCTTCTCTGTGGCGATCTCCGCCACGGTGTCGCCGAGGATCCCTACATGGTCAAGCCCGATGGTCGTGACGACCGCGACGGGGGCGTGGATCAGGTTCGTGGCGTCCCAGGTCCCGCCGAGACCGACCTCCACGACGGCGACGTCGACCGGGGTGTCCGCGAACGTCGCGAACGCCATCGCGGTGAGGAGCTCGAAGAACGTCACGCTGTCCGGGTGCCGCGCGTCGACCAGCTCGGCGTACGGCGCGACCTCGTCGTAGGCCTCAGCGAAGCGCTCGTCACTGAGCGGTACGCCGTCGAGCGCGATCCGCTCGGTGACGCTCTCGAGATGGGGCGAGGTGTACCGGCCGGTCCGCAGGCCGAGCTCACGCAGCAGGTCGTCGATCATCCGCGCGGTCGAGGTCTTGCCGTTCGTCCCGGTGAGGTGGATCGAGGGATAGGCGCGTTCCGGGTCGCCGAGCAGGCTCAGCAGGTCGGTGATCCGATCGAGGTCGGGAACCATCCGGGTCGGGAAGCGCTCCTCGAGCATCTTCTCCACTCGTGCCAGCGGGTCGGCCGCGTCACCACTCACCCGTCCAGGGTATGAGTCCCTCCTAGACTGGCTCGCTGTGAGCGTGCCCGAGAAGCCCAGCCTTGACGGTCTCGAGGACCGTTGGATCGCGGCGTGGGAGGAGCAGGGCACCTACCGCTTCGACCGGTCCAAGGCGCGCGAGGACATCTACTCGATCGATACGCCCCCCATTACCGCCAGCGGATCACTCCACGTCGGGCACGTTTTCTCCTACACCCACACCGATCTGGTCGCGCGTTACAAGCGGATGAGCGGTCGGGAGGTCTTCTACCCGGTGGGGTGGGACGACAACGGGCTGCCCAGTGAACGGCGGGTCCAGAACTACTACGGCGTGCGCTGCGACCCGTCGCTGCCCTACGACCCGGAGTTCACACCGGACCCGGACGGCGCGAAGGCCAAGGACCAGGTCGCGATCTCGCGGCGCAACTTCGTCGAGCTGTGCGACGTCCTGACCGCGGAGGACGAGAAGGCCTACGAGGCAGTGTGGCGCCGGCTCGCGCTGTCGGTCGACTGGTCCTCGCCGTACCGGACCATCGGCGAACGCTCGCGGGCCATCTCGCAGAAGGCGTTCCTGCGCAACCTGGCCCGCGGCGATGCCTATCAGGCGCTGGCGCCCACGTTGTGGGACGTGACGTTCCGTACGGCGGTGGCGCAGGCCGAGCTGGAGGACCGCGAGCGGCCGGGTGCCTACCACCGGCTGGCCTTCGGACGTGACGGCGGCGAACCGCTGCGGATCGAGACCACCCGACCGGAGCTGCTGCCGGCTTGCGTCGCGGTGGTCGCGCACCCTGATGACGAGCGCTACCAGCCCTTGTTCGGTACGACGGTGCGGACGCCGGTATTCGGCGTCGAGGTGCCGGTCGTCGCCCATCGGCTGGCCGCGCCGGACAAGGGCACCGGCGTCGCGATGGTGTGCACCTTCGGCGACGTGACCGACGTGATCTGGTGGCGCGAGCTCGCAGCTGCCACCCGTCCGATGCTCGGCACCGACGGGCGGGTGCTGCCCGACCCGCCGGATGGTGTCGATGCGGCGGCGTACGCCCGGATCGCCGGCAAGACGGTGTTCGGCGCCCGCGAGGAGATCGTCGCGATGCTGCGGGAGGCCGGCGCGCTCGAGGGCGATCCCGAAGCCGATCACGCACCCGGTGAAGTTCTTCGAGAAGGGCGACCGTCCGCTCGAGATCGTCACCACCCGGCAGTGGTACTTCCGCAACGGCGGGCGGGACCCCGACCTGCGGCAGGCGCTGCTCGAGGGCCGGGAGATCACCTGGCATCCCGCCGCACATGCGGGTGCGCTACGAGCACTGGGTCGAAGGGCTGACCGGCGACTGGCTGATCAGCCGGCAGCGGTTCTTCGGCGTGCCGTTCCCGGTCTGGTACGCGCTCGACGCCGACGGCGAGCCGATTCACGAGACGCCGCTCGTGCCCGACGAGTCGGCGCTGCCGGTCGACCCGTCGAGCGACTGCCCGGCCGGATACGACGAGTCCCAGCGAGGCCAGCCCGGCGGGTTCATCGGCGACCCCGACGTGATGGACACCTGGGCGACATCGTCACTGTCGCCGCAGATCGCCGGCGGCTGGACGTCGACGACGACCTGTTCGCCCGGGTGTTCCCGATGGACCTTCGCCCGCAGGGACAGGACATCATCCGCACCTGGCTGTTCTCGACGGTGGTGCGCTCGCACCTCGAGCTCGGCGTGGCTGCCGTGGCAGGACGCGGCCATCAGCGGCTGGATCCTGGACCCCGACCGCAAGAAGATGTCGAAGTCCAAGGGCAACGTCGTCACGCCGATCGCGCTCCTCGAGGAGTACGGCGCGGACGCGGTGCGTTACTGGGCCGCCTCGGCCGGCTCGGGACGGACGCCGCCTTCGACACCGGCAGATGAAGATCGGTCGCCGGCTCGCGATCAAGCTGCTCAACGCGTCGAAGTTCGCGCTGACGCTGGGCGCGACGTCCCGGACGCTCGGACGCGGTGACCGAGCCGCTCGACCGAGCGCTGCTCGCCGGGTTGGCCGAGGTCGTGACGGACGCAACGCGCAGCCTTCGACGACTACGACCACACCCGTGCGCTCGAGGGACCGAGACGTTCTTCTGGTCGTTCTGCGACGACTACGTCGAGCTGGTCAAGGAGCGCGCGTACGGCGCCCACGGCGAGCGGGGCCGCGTCGGCGCAAGGCGACGCTCGGCGTCGCCCTCGACGTGCTGCTGCGGCTGTTCGCGCCGTTCCTGCCGTTCGTCACCGAAGAGGTCTGGTCCTGGTGGCGCGAGGGATCGGTCCACCGCGCCGCGTGGCCGGCTGACTATGACGTCGAGGTCGCGGCGTGGCGACCCTCGCTGCTGCGTTGGTCGGAGCGGCGTTGTCGCAGGTCCGTGGGGCGAAGTCGGACGCGAAGGTGTCGATGCGCGCCGACGTACCGTCAGCCGTCATCACCGGCCCGGGCGCCGACCTGGACCGGCTCAGTCACGCGGCGGCCGACCTCGCCGCGGCCGGGCGGATCATCGACCTCACCTTCGAGGCCACCGGCGACGACACCGACCTGAAGGCGCCGTCACCCTCTAGGCGCCCGCATCAGCCCTCAGCCGCACGACCTCGCGACCCGACCTCGCGATGAGGTCGAGGCGGGTCGCGGAGGAGCCGTAGACGAGCCAGCGAAGCGGGTCGTCCCAGGCGACGAGCGACCTGCCTCGACCCCTAGGGACCGAGATCAGGCGGACTTCTCGCGGCGCTCGCGCTTGGCGGCTGCGCCTCGCGCGGCACGAGCGTCGGGTTGACGTGGTCGAGCACGACCTCGCGGGTGATCGACCACCCGGGCGACGTCCTTGCGGGACGGCACCTCGTACATCACCGAGAGCAGCACCTCTTCCATGATGGCGCGCAGCCCGCGCGCGCCGGTGCCGCGCAGGATCGCCTGGTCGGCGATCGCCTCGAGCGCGTCGTCGGTGAACTCGAGCTCGACGCCGTCGAGCTCGAACAGCCGCTGGTACTGCTGGACCAGCGCGTTCTTCGGCTCGGTCAGGATCCGGACCAGCGCCTCGCGGTCGAGGTTGTGCGACGCTGGTGATCACCGGCAGCCGGCCGATGAACTCCGGGATCATCCCGAACTTCAGCAGGTCCTCGGGCATGACGTCGCGCGAAGAGTCGCGCGGTGTCGACGTCGGTGCTTGGTGCGCAGCTCGGCGCCGAAGCCGATGCCCTTCTTGCCGACCCGGGACTCGATGAGCTTGTCGAGCCCGGCGAAGGCGCCGCCCACGATGAACAGCACGTTGGTCGTGTCGATCTGGATGAACTCCTGGTGCGGGTGCTTGCGGCCACCCTGCGGCGGAACCGACGCGGTCGTGCCCTCGAGGATCTTCAGCAGCGCCTGCTGCACGCCCTCACCGGAGACGTCACGGGTGATCGACGGGTTCTCGCTCTTGCGGGCGATCTTGTCGACCTCGTCGATGTAGATGATGCCGGTCTCGGCCTTCTTGACGTCGTAGTCGGCGGCCTGGATCAGCTTGAGCAGGATGTTCTCGACGTCCTCGCCGACGTAGCCGGCCTCGGTCAGCGCGGTGGCGTCGGCGATGGCGAACGGCACGTTGAGCATCCGGGCCAGCGTCTGCGCGAGCAGCGTCTTGCCGCAGCCGGTCGGGCCGAGCAGCAGGATGTTGGACTTGCCAGCTCGACGCGGCTCCTTGCGCGGTGCCGCACCGGCCTGCACCCGCTTGTAGTGGTTGTAGACCGCCACGGCCAGCGCCTTCTTGGCGCTGTCCTGGCCGACCACGTAGCCGTCGAGGAACTCGTAGATCTCGCGCGGCTTGGGCAGCTCTCGAACGAGACTCCGAGGTCTCGGCGAGCTCCTCCTCGATGATCTCGTTGCACAGGTCGATGCACTCGTCGCAGATGTAGACGCCAGGGCCGGCGATCAGCTTCTTGACCTGCTTCTGGCTCTTTCCGCAGAAGGAGCACTTGAGCAGGTCGCCACCGTCACCGATGCGTGCCACCTGATCTCCTCCGCACAGTGCTCTCGGTCCCGCTCGTCGGCCGCTCTCCGGTCGGAGTGTCGGCAGGGTGCCGACGACCTCGTACGACGGTACCTCGCCGGACCGTCATCTGTGGCCTCTCCGGCTGATGTGGCTCGTCGGGCGTCGAGCGTGTCGAGCACGGTTGTGAGAGTCATCGGCGGGGAGGCTGGGCCACATGAGCAAAGATCGCCTTGAGATCGCCATCGCCGACCTCGACGTCGGACCGGCGTACGCCCTGATGACGACCTGCCTGATCCCGCGCCCGATCGCCTGGGTGTCCACCGTCGACGCCGACGGTGTCGACAACGTCGCGCCGCACTCGTTCAACACGGTGGCCGGGATCGATCCGCTCACCGTGTGCTTCGTGTCGATCGGGACGAAGGACACGCTGCGTAACGTGCGCGCTACGGGAGAGTTCGTGCTCAACATCGGCGCCGAGCACCAGGCGCGGGTGATGAACGACTCGGCCACGGACTTCGCCGGCCACGTCAGCGAGTTCGACGCCGCCGACGTCGCCCGGGAGCCGAGCCTGTCGGTGCGTCCGCCCCGGGTCGCCGGCGCACCGATCGCCATGGAGTGCCGGGTCGCCG
>CAWBLI010000004.1:0-166521 GCA_963789615.1 uncultured Actinomycetota bacterium
TCGTCGATCGCGAGGATGACCGGCGCCGCGGCCAGCGCCCGGAGAACACTGAGCACGGCGACGCCCACGACGCGCTCCGAGGCTGAGACATCACTGCTGTCGCCTCGCAGCAGCGCGGCCGACAAGGCACGCCGCTGGACCTCCGGCAGTGTCGCAAGCACCGCGTCGTCAAGGTCGTCGAGGAGATCTCCAACCCGGCGAACGGCAGCGTCGTGTCCGCCTCGGCGCAACGACACTCTCGGACCGCGATGCCGCGAGCTCGGGCTTCGGACAGCGCTGCGTTCCAGATCAGCGTCTTGCCGATCCCTGGCACGCCCTGGATGACCAGCGACGACGCGACGCCAGAACTGTCCCGCAGGAAGTCCTCGACTTCGGCGAGCTCCTGGTCCCGCCCGATGACGAGCGGGGTGGTCTCCGACACGGCGACCTCCCCGGTTGGCCATCGGGTGCGCACCCACCCAACCCGTCTGGCTAGCGACCAGAGTGCCACGCTCCCGGCGCCGGCAAAGTCCGGTAGCGCCACGGATGCGGTGCACGCCCGCCCCTCCCTAGCCTCGGCACGTGACCAATGCAGCGCCGATCGGGTCTGCCGACCTGGCATATCTGGTGATACCTCTCCGCCGCTGACTCGGCCGAGCTCGAAGCGGCCGTGGGCCGGCTCATCCATGAATGTCACGCAACGCTGGACACCGCCGCGCCGGTCCACTATCTGTACTCGACGCTCGTCCCGGCCGAGGACACCTGCTCTGCCTGTTCCGAGCAGGATCGAGTGACGCGGTGCGTGCCGTGAACCTCGCCGCCCGCTTCGGCTTCGACCGGATCAGCGACGCCCGTGATGCTGCCGTCGGACTAGCCGTCCCGACGTACTCCCCGAGCAAAGATCCGTAGTTGCACGGACGCGGACCCGGCTCGACACGTCCCTAGCGTCAGCCTCGTCATCCATTGCCTCGAAGGGAACGTAACCATGTCGCTGCAGACCCGAACCCGCTGGCGAGCCGGCCTGGTCGGCACCGTGGCCCTAGCGACCGGCTTGTCACTCGGCGTGCTGCCCGCCGCCCAGGCGACACCCGACGGTCATTGGACCACGCTGTCGAAGGGCAACATCGACACCGTCCGACAGCCGTCCGTGCATCGTTTCGGACGAGACCTGCAGGTCAATCATCCGCCGCAAGGTCAGCAGACCGCGCTGTACACCCGGATCGTCGCCGCCAACGGCAAGCCGAAGACAGCAGCTATCCGCATCATCGTCTGGGACGGGATCATCGCGGATCCGGTGATCTTCGGCGTCGGCTCACAAGCGTCATCGCGTTCTCGGGCTACGGAACAGCAACGTCACCGATCCCTACAGCAGCGGGGCGGAGTACTACTTCACCAGTCCGACCGGACAGACCTGGACCTCGGAGCGGGTCGCTCTCAGCAGGGCACGGCCGCCTACGGGTCCTACGGCACGGCAGCGATCGATTACTCGGCTCGCCGCTGGTCGCCTTCACCGAGGCGTCTGCCTCACGCATCACTTTCCATCACGGGATCACTCCCACAGTCCCGGCAACGCGACCCGATGGCCAACCTCGAACACCGGCAACTTCGCCTACGCACCGGGCTCGGCGAAGACGCCTCGAACTCCAACGTGTGGGGCGGTCTGGTACTCCAACAGTCGCTCAGAACCGAGGGCGTGAACGCGCAGCGCATCTACCCCTCCGAGGGCTCCCTGGCGCACGCGCCGAAGTCGTTCCTCGCCCGGGGCGGAGCCGCCACGTCGACGGCTCCCGACCAGGACCTGCCGGCCGTCTCGGACCGGCCCGCGCCGGCGGTGGCGTGTACACCGCCTACGCGACTCCGGCCGATCGGTCGATCGCCGTCTGGCGGATCGGGGCCAGGCACCCGGCATTCACCGTGAAGTCCGTGAACACGGCAGGGCAGGTATCCCTCGGCGCCGGGCCGAAGGGGAAGCTCTGGCTGTTCTGGCGTGACGGGAACAACCTCCGGGCCACCCGCAGCAACGCCGCCGCGACCAGGGCTGGCGCGGTCCGCACCATTGCGCCACCCCGCGGAAGGACGGCGTACCGCACCGCCGGCGACGGCAGGCTCGGCCCGCTCGACCTGGTGTCGCTGTTCTCGGCCTCTCACGGTTCGATGGACTCGGCGCAGGTGTTGCCCGGGCTGACCGGGTCTACCGGTCGGGTGTGGCGGCGCGGCCATCGATACAAGATCAAGGTGACCGATGCCGGCGCGCCGGTGAAGGGTGCGGTCGTGAGGTTCGATGGCCACAAGGCTCGGACCAACCGGCACGGAGTCGCCCGGCTGAGAGTTCCCCGCGGTGCGTCGCTCGGTCACGCCCGAGTGCGCATCAGCCACCACAGGTACGCCGCGGCCCGACTGCGGGTGGCCGTCAAGAAGTAGGGCCAGCCACCATGCACGGCTCGTCGTCCGTACCGGCAACCGGCGGCCGGGTGATCAGGTGATCCGGCGCCGTACCGTCCAGAAGGTGACCCCGACCAGCACGGCCGCCAGGGCCAGGAAGATCGCCGTCTCCAACAGCTGAAGTCCCCAGTAGTGACTGGCAGGTTGGTACGTCGCGACCTCGTGGTAGCGCTGACCGACCGCCGAGAGGCATCGCTGGAACCCCAGGGCCGCCTCGGGCGGCGCCGGCACCCTGCCTGACGTCCGCACATTGGCCGGTGGCGGCTGGATCAGTCCGCGGCACACGGATGTCACGTAGCTCGCGGCAGGGGCGTGGCCCGCTGCGTCGACGATGTGCTGGGTGAACACCCACTTGCCGGGAAGCTCGAGATGAAACGGGATCAGTGACATCACGCCATGGGAATTCGCGACACCGCCACTCCGCTGTTGGCGGTCAGCGGGATGTTGAGATGACGTGCCGGCAGCAAGTGGGCCCGAACGAAGAACTGGATGATCATCCGCGTCCCCACGAACCCCAGCAGTGCCAGTCCCATCGCCGGCAGCGTCCGCCGAATCAGCGCGCCGATAGCGACCGCCAGCGCGACCGCGAACACGGCGTAGCCGACCGGCACGAGACCCCGCTCCGCGAACATCGCCGGTCCCAGCCGGCCCCGGTTGATCGCGGCGCTCGACCACCAGCCCAGCATCAGGCTGAGCAAACCGCATGACACCGCGGCGGCGAGTCCGACGACCGCGATCTTGGTCGCGAGCCATCGGGTCCGGGTGACGCTCTGCGTCCAGGCCAATCGAAACGTCCCTGACTCCAGCTCGCGCGCGACCAGCGGCGCACCCCAGAAGACGCCGATGATCGCGGGCAGGCCCACGAGCAGGGTGCTGAGAAACTGCAGCAGGTGGTCGTGGGAGAGACGCCCGAGCTGCCCGTCGCTCACTGGACAGTCACCCACGGCGCAATGCAGCGCGGAGCTGCCGTGGGTGGTGAGGGCCAGCAGGACCGCGAACACAGCGAGCGCGACGCACGCCACGACCGCCGAGGTGCGGAACTGCCGCCAGGCCAGCCAGGTCACGACTGCACCGCTGTCAGTGATCGGGGGTCGCGCGACGACGCCTCGGTCCGGCCCATGTAGGCCAGTACGACGTCTTCCATGCCGACCTCCTCGACGGTCCAGGCCGGATCGAGGATCGGTCCGTCGGTCCGGACGAGCATCGTGCTCTGCCGGTCGGTATGACTGGCCTCGATCACGACCTGGCCGGTGGGCATCGACCCTGGATCACGCCGTGGCCCGATCAGGCGTCGATGCGAGGCGAGCAGTTCGTCGACGTCCCCGCTCAGGGCGACCTGCGATGCGGCCAGCACCACCAGGTGGTCGCACACCCGCTCGAGGTCCGCCACCAGATGCGACGACAGCACGACGGTCAGACCGCCGTCAGCCACCACGGCCATCAGGCTTTGCAGGAACTCCCGGCGAGCGAGCGGGTCGAGGCTGGCGACAGGCTCGTCGAGCAGCAACAGATCAGGTCGCTTGGCCATCGCGAGCGTCAAGGAGAGCTGCGCACGCTGACCGCCGGACAGCTTTCCAGCCCGCTGGTCACGGTCGAGGCCGAGCTCTTCGATCCGCTTGTCGGCGAGCGCGCTGTCCCAGGTCGGGTTGAGGTGCGACCCCAGCCTCAGATGGTCGCCGATCGAGAGTCCGGCGTACGTGGGAGTGTCTTGAGCCACGAACCCCACCCGGGCCAGTTGATCCGGTCCGCTGCCGGGTCTTCCGCCCAGCACGGCGAGGGTCCCGGTCGTCGGCGCCAGCAGCCCGACGGCGAGGTTCAGCAGCGTCGACTTGCCGGCGCCGTTCGACCCGACCAGTCCGACGACGCGCCCTTCCGGCACTACCAGCGTGCAGTTCTGCAGCGCCCATCGCCGGCCGTAGCGCTTGCCGAGGCCAACTGCCTCGAGGGCGGCGGTCACGCTATTCCTCGCTGAGCGTCGGTATGAAACGTGTCGCGAAACAACGCCTCGATGCTGTCCTCGTCCAGCCCGGCGAGGCGGGCGTTGGCCAGCCACTGCTCGAGATCGCGTCGCAGCGGCGCCTGGGCGGCGAGCAGGTTGCGGTCGACGGACGCGGTGATGAACGTGCCGACACCGGGCCGGCCGCCGGCGAGGCCCTCGTGCTCGAGCTCGCGATAGGCCTTGAGGACGGTGTTCGGGTTGATCGCCAGCGAGGCCACCACCTCCTTGACCGTGGGTAGCTGGTCGCCTTGGGCGAGCAACCCGAGCCGCAACGCCCGGCGTACCTGATGAACGATCTGCAGGTACGGCGAGACCCCTGAGCGGGTGTCCAGGTGAAACTCGATCACGGATGCCTCTGTTCATCTAGTTGACTAGATGAATCATGGGTTACCCGCGCCCCGCTGTCAAACCGGCGGACGGGAAGGAATCGTGGCCGAGGCGTAACCGGAAGGTGGACCTCAGGTAGCGCGCTAGGGTCCTAGGGTTGTTGTGCGGGGTGCCAGCCGGGGCCAACCGCTCGTCCAAACGATTGCGGGGCAAGGCGTGGCGCGGGAATCCGATCGGTTGGGCTATTGGGACGAGTACTACGCCAGCCGAACCTCCGCCCAGCGCCCGCTCCCCTCGCAGTTCGCGGCATTCGTGGCCTCCGAGCTCACCGAACCCCACCGGGTCATCGAGCTGGGCTGTGGCGGGGGCCGGGACTCGTTCTTCTTCGCGTCCTACGGCCACGCGGTCACCGGTGTCGATGCGTCGGAGGCCGCCATCGTCGGCTGCCGCGCCCTGGCCGAGCAGCTCGGCGAGTCGATCCGGTTCGTCTGCGCGCCGATCGACGACCCCGACCTGGCGCGGCAGCTCAAGGACGCCGAAGGGCCGCTCGCCATCTACGCGCGCTTCTTCCTGCACGCCATCACCGACGAGGAAGAGGGAGCCTTGATCGGTCTGGCCGCCGAGCTGACCGCTCCCGGTGACTTGTTCGCGCTGGAGTACCGGACCGTCCGCGACGCGAGCGGTGCCAAGGTGACCGCTGAGCACTACCGCCGGTTCGTTGCACCACCGACGTTCGAAGCGCGCGCGCTGGCCGCCGGCTTCGACGTCCGATACGCCGTCGAAGGCTTCGGCTTCGCGAAGTACCGCCAGGACGACGCCTACGTAGCCCGCGAGATCTTGGTCAGGCGATAACGGATGTCTGAGGTGCCCCGGCCTGCTCTCTGGTCGGTGATCTCGGCCGCACACGCTCGGTTTCCCGACCTTGACCTCGTCGCGCCGGGCGGGATTCTCGAAGTGTCCGGGCCGTTTTCGGCCGTTACCCAGCTGCGGATCGAGCTCCCGAGCGGACGACGACTGCAGCTGCAATCGATCGGCCTGACGACCGAGAACGATGAGGACCTCACGCAGCTGACGACAGTACTGGCCAGTAGCGGGCCCGGGAGCGAGACCGACGACGAGCCGATCGACGTGCGGCGGCTACTGGACTTCGACGCACCGGCTGGCCTCGTCGTACGCACCGGTCCCGATGACCCGCCGTGGCTCGAGCTGTCCTTCGGCCATCCCATCGCGATCAGCGCCGTACGGCTCCGGAACGCGACGGGCCAGGCCTCGGTCAGCGCGCGCGAGATAACCGTGACGGTCACCGCCGATGACGGCCGATCCGTCATCTACAGCGGCCTCGAAAGGGCTGCCGAGGTCCAGGAGTGTCTGTCGACCTTGGCCGCTGACCCGCGGTACGCCGAGGCCTCCGACCAGGTGCTTCCGTTGCTGCCCGCCGCCGGTCACACGCTGATCGGTGACTACCGGGCGGCGCGGATCGCCCTCGAGAAGTCCGCGCCGTCGGAGCCGGATTTCGAGCTGTACAAGGCAGTCATCAACGACACCGTGCTGAACAACCGCTCCCGCGAGTGGACGATCCACGGCGCCAAACGGTCGTTCCGGTTCTGGAGCCAGCAGGAGAAGGTCGAGTACGTCGAGCTCGCTGCGCGGCTCGCGGCCGAACTGAAGGAGCTCACCCCGAAGGTCTGCTTCGGCTTCGGCGCGGCGCTGGCCACGGTCCGCGACGGGGACCTCATCCCGCACGACGACGACCTCGACCTCATCATCGGCTTCGAGGACCGCACCGCGGCGAGCCTGTCCCAGGGGCTACGCCGAGTCGAGCGATTCCTCCGGAACCGCGGCTGGACCGTGTCCGGGCGCCACACCGCGCACCGCCAGGCCGAGATCGACGGCAGCAACCCGGTGGACATCTTCGTCGGCATCTTCGAGGGCGACACCATCTCCTGGTACCCGGGCAAGCGCGGCTCGCTGGACCGGCAGACCATGTATCCGACGTCCGAGGGCACCCTGCTGGGCGTCACCTGCCCGTTGCCACGCAACCCGTTGATCTACCTCGAACGGGTCTACGGCCCCGGTTGGCGGCATCCTGACCCAACCTTCAAGCATGCCTGGGACCACGCGTCGTACGTCGACCTGATCCGGCGGCCCGCACCGTCGGCTGCGCCCGGCACGACCGCAACCAGCAAGTCGGGCAAGAACCACAAGCCCGGCGGAACGCCTAGTACTCCGCGCGGCTGGCGTACCAGGGTCCGCCGCAAGCTAGGGCGCCAGGTACGCCGCTTCGTACCTGCCGACTAGACGGGGCTCAGACGCAGCGCTGCGCGATCAGTTGGTTGGGGCGAGCGTGGTTGTCGGACTCATCGGCCAGGCGGGTTCCGGCCCGGCTCGCTCGACCCGGTTGCGGCCCAGGCTCTTGGCGCGGTAGAGGGCTCCGTCGGCTTCGTTCAGCACATCGTGTGCGCTTCGATTGAGCTCCATGTCCAACACGGCCAAGCCAGCGCTGACTGTGACAACGCCGCTCGGACTCCCGGCGTGCACGAGGCCGAGGGCTTCGACGCCGGCGCGCATCCGCTCGACGGCGAGGCCGCCGGTCTCGATCGTCTGCTCGGGAAAGATGCACAGCAGCTCCTCGCCGCCGTAGCGATACACCGCGTCGCCACGCCGCAACAGCGAGGAGAGGGTGGTTGCGATCGACTGGAGCACCTCGTCGCCGGCCTGATGGCCGTAGGTGTCGTTGTAGGACTTGAAATGGTCGATGTCGAGTAGTCCCATGCAGTAGCTGTGGCCGTAGCGAAGCACCCGCGCCTCGTGCATCTCCAGGTCCTCGGTCAGGGCTCGACGGTTGCGAAGTCCGGTAAGCGGATCCTGCCGGGCGAGCTCGGCCAGCTCGACGTTGCGGTCGGTCAGCTCGTCGGCGGTCGACTGCACGGCTCGCGCGTGGACCGCCAGCTGCTCGGCCTTGGCGTAGAGGTTGGCGAAGACGGAGACCTTGGCGCGCAGCTCATCCGGGGGGATCGGCGCGAAGATGAAGTCGACGGCCCCCTGGGCGTAGTGGTCGGCGTGAGCAACCTCGTCGGGGCCGTGTGCCGTGATGAAGATGATGGGGGTCATCTCGGATCGCGGGCGCATCCGGATCCGGCTGGCGGTCTCGAACCCGTCCATCATCGGCATGAGGACGTCGAGCAGGATCACGGCGAAGTCCTGAATCATCAGGCAGCGCAACGCCTCTACGCCCGAGTCTGCCTCGACGACGGTGTAGCCGAGCGGAGACAGCACCGCGTTCAACGCGAACCGTTTCGCAGCGTTGTCGTCCACGACGAGGACCGACACCGCCGACCTGTCGTCGATCATCCGTCAGCCACCCGGACCGGCAGATACGGGCCCACCGCGGCCAACAGCTCGACCGTGTCCACCGGCTTGGGAACGTAGTCGTCCGCACCCGCTTCGATGCAACGGTCCCGTTCGCCGTGCACGACCTTGCCGGTCACCGCGATGATGGGAAGCGCCTCGAACGGCGACAGCTTGCGGATTGCGCGGATCGTGTCGTAGCCATCCATCCCCGGCATCATGATGTCCATCAGCACGAGGTCGATGTCGGAAGTCGCCTCCAACAGCGCGAGCGCGTTCTCGCCGCTCTCTGCGAACGAGACGACTGCATGCCCACGTTCCAGCAGCGCCGTCAACGCGAAGATGTTACGAAAATCGTCGTCGACGACGAGAATCTTGTTGCCTTCGAAGGGAAAGTCGTCCAGCCCAGCGACCGCTGGGTCAACGTCAGGCTTCGCCGATCGCACCGCGGTGACCAGAGTCGGAGCCGCCGAAATCCGGTCCAATGGCAGGTAGACCGTGAAGGTGCTGCCTTCTCCCGGCGTGCTGTCGACCCTGATCTCCCCACCAAGGAGGCCCACCAGCTCGCGGCTGATCGACAGGCCGAGACCGGTTCCGCCGTAGTGCCGAGCGGTCGTGCCGTCGCCCTGAGCGAACGCCTCGAAGATGCGGTGCCGCTCTTCGACACCAATGCCGATCCCCGTGTCGGTGACCGCCACCGACAGAACCGACTCAGCGTCTTCGAGTGCATGGCTCTCGTGCCGCCAGCCCCGACGAGCCAGTCCGATCGTCACGCCGACATCGCCGCGCTCGGTGAACTTGAAGGCGTTGGCAAGCAAGTTCTTGAGAACCTGTCGGAACCGCTGCGGGTCGGTCACGATGTCCGGCGGGACGTCGGGTTCGATGTCGATCGAGAAGCCGAGTTTGCGGTCCGCTGCGACGTGTTCGAACTCGCGGAACAAGGTGTTGCGCAGGTGTTCGACGGCGACGGTTGAGAGGTCGACGGTGACGGTGCCCGACTCGGCCTTGGCCAGGTCGAGGATGTTGTTGAGGAGCTCGAGCAGGTCACGGCCGGACGCGAGGATGACGCTCGCGTACTCCACCTGTTTGGCGGTCATGGTCTGGTCCGGGTTGTCCTCGAGCTGCTCGGCGAGGATCAGCAGGCTGTTCAACGGCGTACGGAGCTCGTGCGACATGTTCGCGATGAACTCGGACTTGTACTTCGATGAGATGGCAAGCTGGCCGGCCTTCTCCTCGACCAGTCGCTTCGCCTGCTCAACTTCGTGGTTGCGCGTCTCCGCCTCGATGTTCTGCTCGGCGAGGAGCTTCGCCTGCCGGCCTAGGTCCTCGTTGGACTCGCGGAGTTCCTCTTGCTGCGCCAGCAGCTCCTCGGCCTGGGAACGGGACTGGATGAGCAGGTCATCGGTGAGGGTGTTGGCCTCGATGGTGTTGAGGACCAGGCCGATGCTCTCCGTGATCTGGTCGAGAAACGCCTGGTGGGTCACGCTGAACGGGGAGAAGGACGCGAGCTCGACGACGGCACGTACGGTTCCCTCGAACAGGACCGGAAGCACGATGATGTTCAGCGGCGTCGCCTCGCCCAACCCGGAGTTGATCTTCACGTAGTCGTCCGGGACGTCCGTGAGCAGGATCCGCTTCTTCTCCTTCGCACACTGACCGATCAGACCCTGGCCCAGCCGGAACGACGTCGAGAGATGCTTGCGCTCCTCGTAGCCGTAACCGGCCTGCAGCTCGAGCATCGGCTCACCGCCTTCGAGCGCGGCCGTCATCGTGTAGAAGACGGCATGCTGAGCGGAGACCAGCGACGCGAGCTCGGACAGGATCATCTGCGACGTGGCCGACAGGTCGCGGTGGCCCTGCAACATCCGGGTGAAGCGCTCCCGGTTCGTCTTGAGCCAGTCCTGCTCGACGTTCTGCCTAGTGGTCTCCCGGAGGTTCCGGATCATCTCGTTGAGCTTGTCCTTCAAGACCGCGACTTCACCGCTCGCCTCGACCCGGACCTGCCTGGTGAGGTCGCCCTCGGTCACGGCCGTTGCCACCTCGGCGATGGCCCGCACCTGGTTGGTCAGGTTGGCCGCGAGCTGGTTGACGTTGTCGGTGAGGTCCTTCCAGACACCGCCGACCTCTTTCGACTGCGCCTGGCCGCCGAGCTTTCCCTCGACGCCCACCTCGCGAGCCACTCGGGTCACTTCGCTGGCGAATGCGTTGAGCTGGTCGACCATCGCGTTGATCGTGTTCTTCAGCTCGAGGAACTCGCCTCGTACGTCGATCGAGATCTTCCGGCTCAGGTCACCGTTGGCCACGGCCGTGGTGACCTCGGCGATGTTTCTCATCTGGCCGGTCAGGTTGCCCGCCATCAGGTTGACGTTGTCGGTGAGGTCTTTCCAGACGCCGCCGACCTCGATGGTGACGGCGGCGGCCTGGCCCAGCTTTCCTTCGGTACCGACCTCGCGCGTCACGCGCGTCACCTCGGAGATGAACCCGTTGAGCTGGTCCACCATCGCGTTGATCGTGTTCTTCAAGTCAAGCATTTCACCGCGTACGTCGGCCGAAACCTTCTTGCTGAGGTCACCGTCAGCGACCGCACCGATGACGCGCTGCATCTCGATAGTGGGTCGCACCAGGTCGTCGATCAGGCTGTTGACGGACTCGACCGGACCCGACCACGGGCCACCGAGCGATACCCGTTGGGAGAGCCTGCCCTCCTTGCCGACGAGCTGGCTGACTCGGGCGAGCTCCACACCCAGCGCCTGGTTGTGGTCGATGACGTCATTGAGCCGGTCGGCGACCTTGCCGGCGATGCCGGTCCATTCCAACGGCATACGGACGGTGAAGTCGCCACCCTTGAAGGCTGTCAGCACGCGCAGCAGAGTTGCAGCGTCGAGCGTGTCGTCCGGAACCAGCACAGATTCAGCAGTCATCAGGCGTCCGATCTAGCGGTCGGTGCTAGAGCGGACGGTCCGGACTCTACGGCTGTAGTCGACACCTTAGTGCTATCGCTTGACCATTCATGTCAACCACTGCATCCACTTACTATTCGGAGCATCGATCAGATCGCCGGCACCGGGGCGATCCTGGGCGCGTGTGGGAGCGCGCGGTGGGCGAGTGTCAAGACCACGATCACACCGACGAGACCCGCGCTGGCGACCACGAAGCGCGCCGGCACAACGGTGCCGATCAGTCCGGCCAGACCGATGCCGATCCCTTGCACGGTCATCAAGCCGCTGCTCTGCACCGTGAACAGTCGACCTCGATACGCCGGCTCCGTGGCGCTGAGGATCAGGGGGTCGAGGCCCTGGTTGAACGCGAAGCCGGCACCGGCGACGACCAACAACGCGGCAGCGACCGGGATCGACGGCGCCGCCGCGAAACCCAGCAGCGGCAGCTGGCTGAGCACGGCGAGCGGCACCAGCAGCCGTCGCTTCCTGGCCGGCGAGAACCGGGCGATGACGACCTCGCCAAAGACGGTCCCGGCGGCGTACCCGGTGAACAGTGCCCCCGCACTGGTGGCGCGGCTCCCCAGCTGAGCGGTGTAGGCCACCGCCAGCCCTTCGGCGAACGACCCAAAGCCCGGGACCGCCCATGAGAGCAGCAGCATCGGGCGCAACGACGGATGGCCGAAGATGTAGCGCAGCCCGACGAGCGACTCCCGGACGACGGCGCGGGGTGACCCGTCCCCTCCCGGCGCGCTGGCCGGGGTGTACGCCGTCCCGAACCGGATCAGCAAGGCGGAAGCCAGGAAGCTGGCGGCATCGGCTCCGAGCAACCAGGTCGGCCCGACCGCAGCGACCGCCACACTGCCGGCTGCGAAACCGACGAGCACCATCGTCTGGCTGATCGAGCGCAGCAGCGACCGGCCCACACCGAACAGGTCACCCGGCAGCAGGTGGGCCAGGCTCGAGGCTCGCGCGCCCTGGAACAGCGGCGCCACCAGCCCGGTGACCAGCAGCAGGCCGAGCAGGCCGAGCACCGGGACGCCGGGGACCAGCATCGCCGCGATGCACGCCGCGCTGGTGAGGTCGCAACCAACGAGAACCCGACGCGCCGCGAAGCGGTCGGCGACCGACGACAGGACGGTGCCGCCCAGCCCGTAGGGCAGGAACGACGCCACCAGCACCAGAGCCGACAGCAGTGGCGAGCCGCTGCGCTGGTAGATGAGGATCGACAGCGCGACCTCGGCGGCCACCGTCCCGGCCATCGAGACCGCATGGGCGAGGTAGACCGCACGAAGCCCACGCAACCGGAGCACGGCGCCGTAGCCACGCGACCCCATCGAGCTGGACATGCCCATCAGGGTGGGCAACCATGGGATCGACCGCCATACTTTCGGGGGTGACCGAAAGTACGACGCCATGACGGCGCTGCGGTTCGGGCCGGACGACGCGCTGCGATGCCGGTTCGCGGTGTCACCGCTGTGGGAGACCCACGCTGCCGTGCGGCTACTTCATGGCTACCACCGACCGCCGCTGTACACGCCGTGGCTGGCCCGGCACCGCCGGTCGGCCGATGCTGTCGACCTCACGATGTTGCGGGCGGTCCAGCCCCACGTCGGGTACACGCCGGACTTCCTCTCCCCGCCACCGCGGAGCGCCAGTACGACGTTCGGCGCCGAGCTGCAACGCGTCCGCGATACCTCACTCGACCGGGTCGCCGACGAGCTCGCCCGTTGTCGGGACCAGGCGACCAACCCGCTCGCCTCGGCCCTGGACCCACTCGTCGCTGACCCGGCGGTCGGGCTCGGTCTGCTGGTGGAGGCGCTGCAGGCCGCATGGTCGTCGCTGCTCGAACCGGACTGGTCACAGGTACGACGCATCCTCGACGACGACGTTGCCTATCGCGGCACCTGCCTGACCAATGGCGGCCTAGCGGGCCTGTTCGACGATCTGCACCCGAACCTGGCCTGGCGCGACAACGAGCTCATCGCCACCGAGGCGACCGACCATGGGCGGGACCTCGCAGGTGAGGGACTGCTGCTGGTCCCGAGCGTCTTCAACTGGCCGTTCCTGTCGGTGATCGTCGACCCGGCGTACCAGCCGACCCTGGTCTACCCGGCTCGCGGCACCGCCCGGCTATGGACGACCGCGCCGCTGCCGCCGGATCGGCTGGCACGGCTGCTGGGACGGACGCGCGCGACCGTGCTGGCCGCGCTGGATGAGCCCGCCACCACGTCCGGCCTCGCCGCCGCGCACACCCTGAGCCTGGGCACGGTGTCGGACCATCTCCATGCGCTGCACGATGCCGGGCTAGCCAGCAAGCGGCGAGCCGGCCACCAGATTCGCTACTGGCGTACGCCGCTGGGACAAGCACTGGTCGACGCTGCCGTCGAGGCCTAACCCGTCTCCACCCCGCCGCCGTGACGACCGGCGCCGGCGCGGAACTGCTCGAGGCCGGCCTCGGCGTCGGCCAGCGACACCAGGCCGTGGCGCAGCTCACCGGCGAACGCGTCCGCCTCGGAGCGCCCCTCCTGCTCCAGCAACGACAGCCGGTCTTCGCGCAGGCAGGTCTGGGGCAGCGCCGCCAGCTGGCGGGCGAGCTCTTGGGACGCCGCGAACGACGTCCCAGTCGGTACGACGCGGTTGACCAGCCCGATCGCCAGCGCCTCCTCGGCCTCGACAGCCCGGCCGGTGAGCACCAGGTCCATCGCCCGGGAGGTGCCGATCAGTCGCGGCAGTCGCACCGTCCCACCGTCGATCAACGGCACCCCCCACCGGCGGCAGAACACCCCCAACACCGCGTCCCGCGCCGCGACCCGCAGGTCACACCACAGCGCGAGCTCCAGGCCACCGGCCACGGCGTACCCCTCGATCGCCGCGATGACGGGCTTGGTGAGCCGGAGCCGACTGGGGCCCATCGGCGCGTCCCCGTCGGGGCTGACCAGGTTCCCCCGCTCGGTGCCGATCGCCTTGAGATCGGCGCCGGAGCAGAACACACCACCCTCACCGTGCAGCACTATGACCGAAACCGACGCGTCGGCGTCCAGCTCGCGGAACGCCGCCGCCAGCGCGGTGGCGGTCGGTCCGTCGACCGCGTTACGCGCTTCCGGTCGCGACAGCAGGACGCTTGCCACGGCACCGTCTCGTTCCACTGTGACCGACATGTCCGCCTACCCGGCGCTCAGGTGTCGGCGCAGGAAGTCGAGCTGGAGCACCAACAGGTTCTCCGCGACCGACTCCTGCGAGGTCATGTGGGTGACACCGGTGAGCGGCAGCACCTCGTGGGGACGGCCGGCCTCGGTCAGCCGCATCGACAGCTGCAGCGTGTGCGCGGACGCGACGTTGTCGTCGGCCAGCCCGTGGATCAGCATCAACGGCCGGGACAGCGACTCGGCGTCGTCGAGCAGCGAGCTCACCCGGTAGGCGTCCGGCTGGGCCTGCGGGGTGCCGAGGTACCGCTCCGTATAGAAGGTGTCGTACAGCGTCCAGTCCGTGACGGGCGCACCCGCCACGGCGGCGTGGAAGACATCCGGTCGCCGCAGCACGGCCAGCGCGGCCAAGTAGCCGCCGAACGACCAGCCCCGGATCGCCACCCGTGACAGGTCGAGGTCCGGCTCGAGCTCAGCGGCGGCGTGCAGCCCGTCCACCTGGTCAGCGAGGACGGCGGTGGCGAAGTCCCGATAGATTTCGCGCTCCCACGCGGGATCCCGCCCCGGCGTACCGCGCCCGTCGATCGTGAGGACCGCATAGCCCTGGTCGGCGAGCCACTGCGGCTCCAACCAGGCACGGGCGCTGGCCAGCACCCGTTGGGCGTGCGGGCCGCCGTACGGGTCCATCAGTACGGGGAGCCGCTGCCCGCTCACGTGATCACGCGGCAGCACCAGGCCGGCGCGTAGTCGGCGCTCGCCGAGCACCAGCATCCGGACCTGCGGCACGAACGGTGGGGTCGCCCCCAACGACACGACCAGGCGTCGGACGCCACCGTCGACGTGGGCGACGGTGGTGCGGTCGAGACCGCTGAGGCCCGCAGACGTCACGACCATCGTGCCGCCGCCTGCCACCGCCGCTTCGACACCGGACCGCTCACCGACCGGCATCAGGGTGCCCGCCGACCAGTGGTGCAGCTCAACCCGGGTGGGGTCGTCCGGTCCGGAGGCCACCAGCAGGATGCCGGTCGCGGTGGCGCCTTCCACCGAACGCACGTAGAGCTGCGGCGGTGTCACCGCAGCCTCGCCGACCCACAGCGAACGCGAGCCGTCGCGGTCGGCGATCCGCGCCAGCTGGCCGTCGTACCAAACGGGTACGCCGTCGAACAACTCGGTCCAGGCGTCGTCGGTGTCGTCGACGAGCGTGCGGATCGACCCGTCGGCCACGTCGATGGCGGCGTAGCGGACGGTGCGCTGGTCGGCTGTGACGACAGCCAACAACGGGTCGCCGCCGGCAGCCCAGCTCACCCGACCCAGGTAGGGGAACGCATCGCGGTCCCACTGGACCTCGCGCCGCTCACCGTCGAGGGTGAGCAACCACAGCGTCACGTCAGCATTCGGGGTGCCGGCCGAGGGATACCGGACAACCGTCGGCGCCCGGTCGGGGTGGCTCGGGTCGGCGATCCAGCGCTCGTGCACCGCCGCCTCGTCGACCCGCGCGGCCAGCAGGCCGGTCCCGTCCGGCGACCACCAGTAGCCCCGGTACCGGTTCATCTCCTCGGTGGCGGCGAACTCCGCCCGGCCCCACGACACGGTCTCCTGCTCGCTGCCGGCGATCAGCCGGTCGCCCGACCCGTCGACCGCCACCACGCGCAGGTCGCCGTCGCTCGCGTACGCGATGTGCCGGCCGGTCGGGTCGGGCCGGGGGTCGAAGCACGAGCCGGGTACGTCGAGCGAGCGGACCGTTCCTGCATCGACATCCGCCACGTGCAGCGCGCCGGCGAGCACGACCGCGACGATCCGCCCGGCATCGTCGGCCGCGTACGACACCACGCCGGACGCCGACTCGCGGACCCGTTCTCGGCGAGCCCGCTCGGCGGCACTGAGCCGGTCGTCAGATGCCGGCTCGATGACCGCCCGCTCGTCCCCGTCCGGCAGGTCGAGAACGAACAAACCGGTCCGGGCGTCGTCCCCGCCAGCCGAGCGAAGGAACAGCACCCGGGCGCCTCCGGCGTGCACGCTGATGGTCCTCGGATGGCCCAGCGTGAAGCCTTTGGTGCGGGCACGAAGGCGCGGAAAAGACACGGCGTCGAAGGCGGTCACAGGATTACCTTAGGGGTGGACAAACCGGTCACCGGCGTCATGATTGCTCGCTGTCCGGCGGGGAACACCGCCAGGCGCCGCCAGGCCCAGATCGTCGAAGGCGAGGAGGTTGAGCACGGTGCCGACGTTTCACCGCAAGTCGCCCGGGAGCCACCTGCTCGACCTCACCCGTCGCCTCGCCGAGGACTACGACGTGCTGCCGCTGCGCGACGTCCGGCGATCGGTGCGGGAGGCAGCCGAGCTGGTGGCCACCGCAGGAGCCGGGTTGGCCGACACCTTGACGCTGATCGAGCGAATCGCGCGCGACGACCTCAGCGGGCTGGCGATGAGCCGCAACGGCTGAGAGCGACACGGATCCTCATGCCGCCGCCGGCCACGGCACCAGATCGGCGAGGATGTCCGGCAACGGCCCGCTGTGGACGACGTCGAGCCGCTGGGTGGTGCGGGTCAGGGCGACGTAGAGGTCCCGCAGGCCACGGTCACCGGCGGCTACCCACTCTGCCGGCTCGACCAGCACGACCGCGTCGAACTCCAGCCCCTTGGCCTCGGTCACGTCGAGCACCGCGACCACCGCGTCGAGCCCGTCCGCTCCGGTGCGCGCCGCCGTGGGCAACCGGCGGGTCACCTCGCTGACCACGCCGTCGTACCGGCCCGGCGGGCAGATCACCGCGAGCTTGCCATCGCTCAGGGCGGCCCAGGCCTGCGCCACCACCGCCCCCACCGTGTCGTCGATCGTGTCGCCGTCCGGCACCCGGTGTGAGTACGGCGGGTGACCCGCGTCGCGGACCGACGACGGCGGCCGACGGCTCGCGTCGACCGCGGCCAGCACGTCGGCCGCGACGGCCATCACCTCTGCCGGCGTGCGGTAGTTCACCGTGAGCTCACGGACCGTGATCCGGCCCGAGGCGATCAGGTCCAGCACGGTCTCCCAGTCGGTCGCGCCCCACGGAGCCGAGGCTTGCGCCAGGTCGCCGACGACGGTCATCGAGCGATCAGGGCACCGACGGGCGAGCATGCGCCATGCCATCGGGGACAGCTCCTGCGCCTCGTCGACGATGACGTGCCCGAACTCCCAGTCGGGGTCGCCGGCGGCGCGCTCGGCGACCGAGCCACCGCCTGTCGCGGACTCGCCGAACCGCTCCGCGAGCCGCGCCGCGTCGACCTGGCCCGCCAGTCCACGCTCGGAGATCACCTGCTGCGCGTAGGCCCGGTCCGCTCTCGCCGCGCGGCGGCCGGCGGCGACCCGCAGCATCTCGTCGGGATCGCCGAGCCGGGCCCAGGCCTCGTCGATCAGGGGGATGTCGGCCGGGCACCAGGGTGCCTGCGGATCGCGCACCAGCAGCCGTCGTTCGGCCGGGCTCAACGCTGCACCCGCGCGCGCCAGCCCGTCCTCGCTGAGCAGGCCGCGTACCAACGCGTCCGCCGTCAGCCGTGGCCAGCACGAGTCGACCAAGGCCCGGAAGCCGTCATGCACCATCAGCTCGCGGACGACGCCCCGCTCTCGCGCCAGCTCCTCGTTGACCTCAGCGATGCGACCGACCAACAGCCGCAGCAGGTGCTTCGCGAAGGCGTAGCGGGCGCGATTGTGCCGACGGCGGGTACGCCGGGCCCGCGACCGGGCCGCCGCGATGTCGGCGGGCGTGAGGACGAGCTCGAGGTCCTCGAACTCGATGGTGACCGGGTCATCGGGAACTCGCTGGCGGGCGGCGATCGCGGCGGCAATGACCTCCGCCATCCGGAGATCGGCCTTGATCGCGGCAACGTCGTCCGGCTCGGTTCCGGTCGCCTCGACGTCGGGAAGCAACCGGTCGAGGGTCGACAGCAGCACCCCAGTCTCGCCGAGCGACGGCAGCACCTGCTCGATGTAGCGCAGGAACGCCGGGCCGGGCCCGACGACCAGCACGCCGGACCGCGCGAGCCGCTCCCGATGGGTGTACAGCAGGTACGCCGCCCGGTGCAGCGCGACCGCGGTCTTGCCCGTGCCCGGGCCGCCCTGTACGACGAGAACGCCCGCCGGGTCGGCACGGATAACGCGGTCCTGCTCGTCCTGGATCGTTGCGACGATGTCGCGCATCCGGCCGGTCCGCGACGCCGTGAGCGCGGCCAGCAGCGCGCCACCACCGCCGAGCGTCTCCCGGTCGTTATCGGTCAGCGCCGACACGTCGAAGACGTCGTCCTCGAGGTCGAGCACGGCACGGCCGCGGGTGCGCAGGTGTCGCCGCCGCGTCACGCCGTGCGGCGACGCGGGCGTGGCCCGGTAGAACGGCTCCGCCGCCGGCGCCCGCCAGTCGACCAGCATCGTGTCGTGCCGCTCGTCGGTGAGACCGATTCGCCCGACGTGCAGCCGCTCACCACCGATCAGGTCCAGCCGGCCGAAGCACAGCCCGGGCTCAACGGCCTCCAGTTGCGCCAGCCGGTCCTCATACAAGGCGGCGAAGGCGTCGCGCTCGCTGCGTGCCTGCGGAGTGCCGGAGGCACCACGTCGTCGTACCTCGGTGAGCCGCTCCCGGGTCTGGTCCCGCAACTGGTCGAGGCGGGCATAGAGCGTGGCGACGACGGCGCGCTCGCGCGCGATCTCCCCGGCCCGGCTCATGTATCCAGTGTTGCTGACGAGGCCGACATCACGCCTCGGAACCGCTCGACGCCATGGAGTTCACCACCGATGGCGACCCGAGCAGCAGCCGATCGACCACGATGACCGCGAGCACGATCGCCAGGGCGAGCAGCCCGAGCAGCTCCGAACTGAGGTCGGCCGAGGCGAAGCCCAGCACGGCCAGCGCCACGATCGCGGCCAGCCGGGTCCACGGCACCACGCGCCAGATGACGGCCTTGAACGCTGCGTGCCCGGCCAGGAACAGCGCCGTGCCACCGCAGACCAGCCATCGAGTGGACAGGGTGGCTCCGCCGCCCGCGTGTTGGACGAACAGGGCGTCCGCCGCGGCCGTGACGATGATGCCGCCGACCATCAACGGGTGGATGGCGTGGTATGCCGACCGGCCGAGCCGGCCGGGGTCGTCGGAGGCGGCGACCAGCCGGGCCGCGTCGTCAGCGCTGCGGTCGAAGTAGATCCACCACAGCGCCAACACCCCCAAGAAGGCGGTGAGGAAGGCAGCGACCTGGTCGCCGCCCACGTGGCTGCTCTGGGAGAGCGTCTGACCGATGATGACGATCGACTCGCCGAGAGCGATGAGGATGAACGCCTGGCACCGGTCGGCGAAATGGTTGCCCTCGATGGTCCAGTCGGAGGTCGTGGAGCGGCCTAGGCCCGGCGTACGGAAACCGACCGAGCTGCCGAGCAGGTCGACCGCCACCGCGGCCAGCCACAACCCGAACCGGACGTTGCCGCGCACCAGCCCCCCGGCGACCGCGAGGGAACCGCTGACGACGCACCAGACCAGGACCCGCTGGAAGGTCCGCAGCAAGTGGTCGTCACGCAGCGCCACGATTCCGAAGCCGGTCCGGCCGATCTGCAGGACGGCGTATCCGGCACCGAACCACAACCCGCGACTGCTGAACGCTTCCGGTATCGCCGCGGACATCACCAGGCTGCCCAGCATCACGGCGAGCAACATCAGCCGGACCGGCAATCGGGACGGATCGAGGTAGTTCGTCACCCAGGTCGTGTAGACCCACACCAGCCAGACCATGGCGAGCAGGACGGCGGTCTCGATCGCCCCGAACGCGCTCAGGTGGTTCAGCAGCCGGTGGGAGAGCTGGGTCACTGCGAACACGTACACCAAGTCGAAGAACAGCTCGATGCTGGACGCCCGTTGCTCGCCCTCGTCCCGGCGACGGCGCATGGATCCGGTCGTGGGCATCCGTCAGTCTGCCTCGGTCGATGCCATGCGGCCTAGGTCCTGGTTCCGATGACCACCGTCGCCGCGATCTCCTCCGACCTCGCGACCTGCGCGGCGAATCCGTTGCGGCTGAAGGCGTTCACCGTCTCCGGGGCCTGCTGGGCGCTGGTCTCGACCAGCAGCCGGCCACCCCTGGCCAGCCAAGCCGGTGCCGCCGCGATCACGCGGCGCTGGACGTCGAGGCCGTCCTCGCCGCCGTCGAGCGCGACCCGCGGCTCGTGGAGCCGCGCCTCGGGAGGCATCCGGCCGATCGCCTCCGTCGGCACGTACGGCGCATTGGCGACGATCACGTCGACCCGGCCTCGCAGCCCGACTGGCAGGGGGTCGAACAGATCGCCTTCGAACACGGTGCCACCGAGGGGGTCAAGGTTGCGCCGAGCGCACGCGGCGGCGGTCGAGTCGATGTCGACGGCGAACATCTCGGCCGGAGCCGATGTGGCGAGCAGGACGGCGGCCACCGCCCCGGAGCCGCAACACATGTCGACGACGACCGCACCCGCGGGCGAGCCGGCCAGCGCCTGATCGACGAGGAACTCGGTACGGCGGCGAGGAACGAAGACGCCGGGCGCGACGATGATCCGAAGGCCGTGGAACTCTGCGTATCCCAGGATGATCTCCAGCGGGACACCTGAGACGCGTTTCGCCACCATTGCGTCGCGCTCCGCCGCCGTGACTGCAGCGGCTGTGAGCAGAGCCGCTTCGTCATCCGCGAAGACGCAACCGGCCGTGCGTAGTCGCGCGACGATGTCTGGCTCAGGGGCTGGGCTCGCGATGCGACGACGGTATCGGGTTGGGCGGCTCCGAGCGTCGTGATGACGGGAGCCGGACCGCCTCGAGCTGCTCGAGCCGGGCGGGATCCGCGGTCATCATGATCTCGACGATCCGGTCGCCGTCGACCGTGAAGTCGAAGACGACACGTGGCTCGCCACGGACCGACCACACCGCTCCCGGCGTACCGTCGATCAGCGCCAGCACGGCAGCCTCGGCTCGGCCGGAGAAAGTCTGCGCAACCTCCCGCGCACCGTGCCGCGTGGTCGCTCCCATCTGCTGCGCAGCGGGATCGGCGTGCACGACGGCGTCTGGGTCGGCGACGATCTCGCGCTTGCGCCGGACATCGTCATCGGTCGGCTGGCGAGCTGCCGGGCCGCGGCCGGGGAACGATCCACGATGGGAGCGATCTCCTCGAACCGTAAATCGAACAGATCGTGCAGCACGAAGGCGATCCGTTCCGCCGGCGCAAGGGTCTCGAGAACGACGAGCAGTGCCACCCCGACCGAGTCAGCGAGCACCACCTCGTGCTCCGGATCGCCGTTCCCGGCGCTGGCCGGCACGGCCGCGAGATCGGGCGGGCGCGAGTCGATCGGCTCCTCGCGACGCGAAGTCCGGGCTCGGAGCATGTCGAGGCAGACCCTCGCAGTCACCGTCGTCAGCCAGCCGGTGAGGTTCTGGATGTCGCCGGCATCGGAGCGGTTGAGCCGCAACCAGGCTTCCTGGACGGCGTCGTCCGCCTCGCCGGCCGAGCCGAGCATCCGGAAGGCCACGGCGTGCAGATGCTGGCGGTCAGCCTCGAATCGCTCCGCAGTCCACTCGGGGTGCGCCACCGGTCACCCTCCTCCGAAGAGCTCCGTGACGAGGTCGTCGGCCTCCGGTGGCGCAGACACCGACAGCGTCAGGGTGCCCTCCGAGACATCGACCGTGAAGTGAAAGAACGGGCAGCATTGCTGCTCGCGCATCGCCAACTCGGCGACCCGTGCCGCCAGGTCGGGGTCGGCGGCGAAGCCGATCCGCAGGCCGGAGTCGTCGCGGCTGCGGGACACGGCCTCGGCCAGCAACGCCGTCCACAGCGCCCCTCGTTCACGCCGTTCGCCTGCGGAGAGGTGACACGCGATCGGCGGCGCCGCCGACTCGGGATCGACCGTCGCGACCGCAACCGGCCCGACCCACCGCAGGTCGGGGAGGTTGACGACGATGGCCTGCTGCGTCGTACGGGCCAGGATCACGATCGCCTCGTGATCGGGATCGGGGTTCTCCTCGCGATGCGGGACCCACGGCGGCACGTAGACGTAGTCGCCAGGATCCGTGACCAACCGGATCTCCTCGTCACCGTCGAAGAAGACGAACTGCGGGTGACCGGCTGCCACGTAGATGCCGGTCTCGGACTTGCCGTGATGGTGGTTCGCCGATTGGGTCGACGGTGCGACGTGGGTCTGGCCCATCCACAAGGCGCTGGACCCGACCGACGCCCCGGACAGTGCCTCGACCCGCCGCATGCCAGGTGTCTGTCGGGTGGCGTCCGACAGTGAGCTCTGTGCCACCTGATAGAGCCGGCGGTGAAAGCCATCTGACGTCACCGCGATGCCACCTTCCGCCTCGTGCTGCTGAGATCGGTCATATCTCATCGCGCCGGCCTTTCGCTTCGGTCAGCCGACGTCCGGCTGCTCGCGCGGCGGTGTTCGCTCGGTCGAGGGCCCGGCGGGCCCGCAGCTGGTCGCGTTCCAGATCCGACTGCAGCTCGGCCGCCGTGCGGAGCGCGGCGCGGAGCCGGTCGACCTCGGCGAGCACCTCCGCTGCGCGGCCGTCGAGGTCTCGGCGAGGGCCTGTGCGCCTGGGTCAGCTCCTCGGCCGCCGTGCGCTCGGCCTCGGAGCCTCGACGACCTCACGGTCGGTTCGGGCGACGGCCTCGTCGCGGCGCTGCTGCTCCGATGTGGGCGCCGCGCGTGAGGGCTTGCGACCCGCGCGAGCCGGTGCACCTCCTGCCGGTGTCGCTCCAGGGCTGTCGAACCCGGTACGCCGCAGGCAGTCGTGAGCCTCCCTGAATCAGCTCCTCGCCGGCGGACGCGTCGAGGACGGCTGCCCGCAGGGTGTCCTCGACCTCCCGCGCGGTGGTCTCACCAATGATCTTCCCCGCAGTCGCGGCAAGCTGCTTCGCCTGTCGTACCAGATCCCGGACCAGCTTCTGCTGCCGCGTGGTCAGCTCGCGGAAGTCGTCACCGCGCAGAGCCGCCGTCGCCTCCCGCAGCGCCGAGCCGATCTCGACCAGCGCGGCGACGTCTTCGGGGCGTTCCCGTGACAGCTGGTTGGCGAGCCAGGCGGCAACCGTCGGCTTGGTGAGCCCGTGGATCGCGGCGGCGACCTCAGCTTCCCCGGCCTGCTTGGCTTCCTTCTCCCGGGCGGTGCGGGTCGTAGTGAACGTCTCGGGCGTGCCGCCGTACAGCTCATCGGTTACGGCGTCGAGGTCCACGCACCCATCCTGCCGGGGGCGGTCTCGGGCATCGGAGTCACCGCGGAATCAGCGGTCGGCGACCACGGTCCGTACATCCGTGACCAGGGTCACCCGGCGGCGACGAGGCCACCAGCGAGACGTCTCGCCGCCGGACGGCACTGCGATCAGGCCGGGGCCGGCGAGCGAAGTGACGCCGAGCGCGGCCATCATCTTCTCGACGCTGGTCGTGGCGTTGACGACCTGAACCGTGGCTCCACGGCGGGCGAGCGACTCACGGATCCCCAACACGAGGTCGAGACCGGTGAGTCCGAAGAACGTGGCGTCGGCCAGGTCGACGAGCACGCGCGTCGGCTGCTGGTCACAGGCCAGCTGCAGCGCTCGGGCCAACACGCCAGCGGTGGCGATGTCGATCTCGCCACGTACCGTCACCGTGGCCGTTCCCTCGGCGCACGAGACATCAACAGCGGCGAGGCGGTCGCTCATCTGCCCTCCAGCGGCGGTGTCAGGGGGACCAGGCCGACACATGACTCGACCCAGACCGAACTGGGTGGTCGCTCACTGCTGAACGCGCGCAGCGTAACCCAACCGCAATGACCGAGGCCATAGCTACGAATGTCCGTGTAACGCGGTTACTTGTGGGTAACATGGGGCGTTGTTACTGGCGAGTAGGGAGTGAAACACCATGGGCCACTACAAGGCGAACCTGCGTGATCTCGAGTTCACGCTCTTCGAGGTGCTCGGTCGGGACGCCATCCTCGGTGCCGGCCCGTTCGCCGACGTGGACGTGGACACGGCCCGCAGCATCCTCGACGAGGTCCGCAAGATCGCCGAAGGCCCGCTGGCCGCGTCGTTCGCCGACGCCGACCGCAACCCGCCGACCTTCGACCCCGAGGCCCACAGCGTGACGCTCCCCGAGTCGTTCAAGGCGTCGTACCGCGCCTACGTCGACGGCGGGTGGGACCGGCTCGGTGTCGACGCCGACCTGGGTGGTCCGGGCCTGCCGTCGTCGGTGGTCTGGGCAGCCTGCGAGATGGTGATCGGCGCTAATCCCGCCATCCACATGTACGGCTCGGGGGCCGCGTTCGCCCAGATCCTGCACCGGCTTGGCACGCCCGAGCAGCAGACGTTCGCCGAGCTGATGCTCGACCGCGGGTGGGCGTCGACCATGGTGCTCACCGAGCCGGACGCCGGGTCCGACGTCGGCGTGGGGCGCACCAAGGCGATCGAGCAGCCTGACGGCAGCTGGCACATCGAGGGGGTCAAGCGGTTCATCACCAGCGGCGACTGGGACGTGCCGGAGAACATCGTGCACCTCGTGCTGGCCCGACCGGAGGGTGCCCGACCCGGAACCAAGGGACTCTCGCTGTTCGTCGTTCCCAAGTTCCATGTTGACCTCGAGACCGGCGAGCTCGGCGACCGCAACGGCGTCTTCGTCACCAATGTCGAGAAGAAGATGGGCTTGAAGGTCTCCAGTACCTGCGAGCTCACCTTCGGCGACAACGGCGTACCTGCCGTCGGTTGGCTGGTCGGTGGAGTGCACGACGGCATCGCCCAGATGTTCGAGGTCATCGAGATGGCCCGGATGATGGTCGGGACGAAGGCGATCGCCACACTCTCGACCGGCTACCTGAACGCCCTGGAGTATGCGAAGACCCGAGTGCAGGGTGCCGACCTCACGCAGATGACGGACAAGACCGCGCCTCGCGTCACCATCACCCACCATCCGGACGTCCGGCGCTCGTTGATGCTGCAGAAGGCGTACGCCGAGGGGATGCGCGCGCTGGTGTTGTTCACGGCGAGCCAGCAGGACGCAGTGCAGATCGCCACCGCCAGCGGCGAGGTCGATCAAGACGCCGTCCGGCTCAACGACCTGCTCCTCCCGCTGGTCAAGGGAGTGGGCTCCGAGCGCTCCTACGAGCTGCTGGGGTCGCAGTCGTTGCAGACCTTTGGCGGCTCCGGCTTCCTGCAGGACTACCCGATCGAGCAGTACATCCGGGACTCCAAGATCGACACCCTCTACGAGGGGACGACGGCGATCCAGGGTCAGGACCTGTTCTTCCGCAAGATCGTGCGCGACCAGGGGTCGGCGCTCGGGGCACTCACGACGGCGATCCAGGAGTTCGTCGACTCGGAAGCCGGCAACGGCCAGCTCAAGAACGAACGCGAGCTGCTCCGGACCGCCCTGGCGGATGTCCAGGGCATGGTCGGGTCGCTGGTCGGCTACCTGACGGCCGCCGCCGAGGACATGGCCAACCTGTACAAGGTCGGCCTGAACACCACCCGGCTGCTGCTCGCGCTCGGCGACGTCGTCATCGGCTGGCTGCTGCTGCGGCAGGCGCAGGTCGCGCTGGCGGCGCTGACCGCTGGTGCCACGGGCCGCGATCACGACTTCTACTCGGGCAAGGTCGCGGCGGCGAAGTTCTTCGCGCAGACTCGGCTGCCGCTGCTCACCGCGGAGCGCGCGGTCGTCGACGGCACGAACCTCGAGATCATGGAGATCCCCGAGTCCGCCTTCTAGCCCCACGAAAGGCGTGGGGGTTCGTAGGGTGCGGGGATGGCCTCCACCCCGCTCTCACCGGACGCGGCCCGCGCCGCGGTGTCCTACCTGGATTCCTGGCTCGGTTACCGGCAGCGGGCGCTGCGAGTACCGGGGGTGCAAGCGGCCCTCGCGGTCGGGGGCGAGATCGTGCTGTCGACCGCCCACGGCCACGCCGACCTCGAGTCCGGCACGGCGCTGACTCCCTCGCACCTGTTCCGGATCGCGTCACACTCCAAGACCTTCACCGCTGTCGCCATCCTGCAGCTGCAGGAGGCCGGGCGGCTACGACTCGACGACCCGATCGCCGATCACCTGCCGTGGCTGGCCGGCTCACCGCTGGCTGACCGGACCCTCCGCGAGCTGCTGGTCCACGGCTCCGGTGCCATCCGGGACGGCCACGACTCCAACCACTGGCAGCTCGCCAAACCGTTCCCCGACACCGAAACTCTGCATCAGATCGCGCTCGACGGCGCGGCCATCCTCGACGCCAACGTCCGGTTCAAGTACTCGAACATCACGTACTCGCTGCTCGGTGAGGTCGTCGCCACCGCGTCCGGTACGCCGTACAACGACTACGTCTTCGAGCACATCGTGGATCGGCTCGGGCTTGCCGACACCTACCCGGAGCTGGTGCCGGACCGGATCGCCGACTACGCCACGGGCTACTCCGCCCTCGGGTACGCCGACCGCCGGCTGCCGATCGACCACGTCGACACCCGGGCAATGTCGGCGGCGACCGGCTTCACGTCGACGGCCGCGGACGTCGTGCGGTACTTCGCGGCCCACACCCTCGGTGACGACCGGCTGCTCACCGACCGGTCGAAACGCCAGATGCAGCACGAGGAGTGGTCGGTCGTCGCGGGCAAGCGCTTCTACGGGCTCGGCCTCGACATCGACCGCAGCGAGAACCGCCGGCTGATCGGCCACGGCGGCGGCTATCCCGGCCACATCACCCGGACCCTCGCCGATCCGAACACAGGGGTCGCGCTGTCGGTGTTCACCAACGCCATCGACGGGCCAGCGTCGGAGCTGGCGCTCGGGGCGCTGGCGATCATCGCGCTGGCGGGCGCCGAGCCCGCCGACGGCGAACGCGCGGACGAGAGCGCCGACCGGTTCACCGGTCGGTACGCGAACCTGTGGGGCGTCACCGACATCGTCCGGCTGGGCGGCCGGCTACTTGCGCTCTCACCCGATGTCGCCGACCCCACCCCAGATGTGATGGTGCTGGCCCGGACCGGCCCGGACCGGCTCAACGTGCGCGAAGCGAGCGGGCTGGGTGGCGTGGCCGAGGACATGGAGTTCCAGTTCGGGCCCGGAGGCGAGGTGACGAGCGTGCGTGGGCCGGGCGGCGTGACGTCGTGGCCGATCGACTCGCTGTCCGCCACGATCACCGGCGCCACCCGGGTCGGCCTCGGCATGCTGGCGCACGTCACCCGGCGTTGAGTGCGACATTACTGGCGTTCGTATAGGTCGACTGCGACGTACCTGGCGTCATCTCCGGTTGAGTGCGACGACCATCGCAGCCCGACGCGTTGAGTGCGACCTACGACACAGCAGCGGCGTCCGTCTCACTCACGAGGCGAGTCGCGCTCTACGGCGCACTCAACATGATCTGACGCGCGCTACGTCGCACTCAACGTGATTCGGGCGCGCGCTACGTTGCGCTCAAGGTGCGGGGTCGCGGTTGGCGTCGTTGTCGAGCCACTCGCCGGACACCGTCGACAGGAAGTGTCCCTGCTTCCGGAAGCCGATGGCTGCGTAGAAGTCCATCGCGTCGTCGGTGAACAGCCCGACGTGCTGGCCCGGAACGGCGTCGACCAGCAGCCGCATCATCCGGGCAGCAATCCCTTGCCTGCGGTACGCCGACTGGGTCCAGACATCCACCACGTAGGCGTTGCAGACGCCGTCCGAGAGCAGCCGGGCAGTGCCGACGACGCGGTCATCCGCCCAGGCAATCGCGACGTACGCGGACGCTTCGAACGACCGGCGAAGCGCGGCAACGCTGCGGCCGTTGTGGAAGTCATCAGCGATCAGGTCGTCCCGCACCGCGCCCCAGTCGACGTCATCGAGGGCGTCGACGACCCGCACCGATCCGTTGGTCGTCACAGCGGCCCGCCGCTCAGCCCCAGGCGGCGAACAACGTCGGGTCAGCGAGCAGCGCGGCCAGATCCGACAGGAACTGGCTGCCGAGCTGGCCGTCGACGATGCGGTGGTCGAACGAGAGCGAGAGCTGGGTGACCTTGCGGATCGCCAGCTCGCCCTGGTGGACCCAGGGCATGTCCCGCACCGCCCCGAAGCACAGGATCGCCGCCTCGCCCGGGTTGAGGATCGGCGTTCCGTTGTCCACGCCGAAGACGCCGACGTTGGTGATGGTGATCGTCCCGTGCTGCATGTCGGCCGGGGAGGTTTTGCCGCTGCGCGCGGTCGTCGTCAGCTCCTCCAGCGCCCGGGCCAGGTCCGGCAGTGCCAACGCCTCGGCGCCCTTGATGTTGGGGACGATCAGGCCACGCGGGGTGGCTGCAGCGATCCCGAGGTTGACGGCGCTGTGGACGACGATCTCCTGCGCCGGCTCGTCCCACGACGAGTTGAGCATCGGGTGCCGGCGTACCGCGAGCAGCAATGCTCGCGCCACCACGAGCAACGGCGAGACCTTCACCCCCTCGAAGTCGGGGAGCTCGCGAAGCCGGGCGACCAGCTCCATCGTTGGGGTGACATCGACGGTCACGAACTCGGTGACGTGCGGTGCCGTGAACGCGCTCGCCACCATGGCTGCGGCGGTCGCCTTGCGGACGCCCTTGACCGGGATCCGCTGATCGCCGGCCCCAGCGCTGACCCCCGGCCGGCGACGCGGCCGAGCCGGACGCCGCGGACTCGACGTCGCCCCGGCTGACCGTGCCGTTCGGGCCGGTGCCGCGGACCCGGCGCAGGTCGACGCCGAGGTCGCGCGCGAGCTTGCGGACCGGCGGCTTGGCGAGAACGTGGACCTCTGCGGTATCGGTGTCGGTGACCACGTGCTGCGCGTTGGCGGCGACCGCTGCAGCCGACAGCCGGACCGGCTCGGGCCGTTCCGGCGCAGGTTCCACCGGGGCCTCCTCAGCAGCCGCAGCCTTGCGGGCCCGGCGGGTGAGCTTCCCGGCCTTGGGTCCGGTGCCGACCAGGACCGAGATCTTCTCCTCGGTCTCCGCCTTCGGAGCCGGTGAGCCGACGATGCCGGGCTCCCGCGGCACCAGGTCACCGCCCTGCGTGGTGGGGATCTCGCCATCGGGGTCGGTGTCGAAGGTGATGATCGGCGATCCGACGTCGACCGTCTCTCCGGCCGCATGGTGCAGCGTCCGCACTACCCCGGCGTACGGCGACGGGATCTCGACCGCCGCCTTCGCGGTCTCCACCTCGACGAGCGGCTGGTTCAGCGTGACCTGGTCACCCTCGGCGACCAGCCAGCTGAGGATCTCGCCCTCGGTCAGCCCCTCACCGAGGTCGGGCAGCCGGAAGTCCTGGTACGTCGGCATCGTCGTCCTCTCAGTACGCGAGCGAGCGGTCGACCGCGTCGAGGATCCGGTCGAGATCGGGAAGGAAGTCCTCTTCGACGCGGGCGGTCGGGTACGGCGTCGACCAACCGCCTACCCGAAGCACCGGAGCCTCGAGGGAGTAGAAGCACTTCTCGCTCAGCCGCGCCGCGATCTCGCCGGCCAGCGAGCCGAAGACGGGGGCCTCGGAGACGACGATCGCATGCTGGGTCTTGGTGACCGAGTCGATGACCGTCGGCCAGTCGATCGGCGAGAGCGCCCGCAGGTCGACGATCTCGAGCTCCCGGCCTTCGCTGGCCGCCACGGCCGCCGCCTCGAGGCAGGTGCGCACGCTGGGACCGTAGGTGATGAGCGTCGCGGCGCTGCCTTCCCGGACCACCCGGGCGTCCCACAGATCGGCCGGGTCACCCAGGTCGATGCTGGCCAAGTCGAGGTCGGCCTTGTCCCAGTAGCGCCGCTTCGGCTCGAAGAACACGATCGGGTCGTCGCTCGCCACCGCCTGCTGGATCATCGTGTAGGCGTCGAGCGGGTTGGAGCACGTGACGACCTTCAGGCCGGGAGTGTGCGCGAAGTAGCTCTCGGGCGACTCGCTGTGGTGCTCGACCGCGCCGATTCCACCGCCGTACGGGATCCGGATCGTGATCGGCAGCTTGACGTTGCCAGCCGACCGGTAGTGCATCTTCGCGACCTGGCTCACGATCTGGTCGAAGGCCGGGAAGACGAACCCGTCGAACTGGATCTCGCAGATCGGGCGGAAGCCGCGGATCGACATGCCGATGGCGGTGCCGACGATGCCGGACTCGGCCAGCGGGGTGTCGATGACCCGGTCCTCACCGAAGTCCTTCTGCAGCTGGTCGGTGACCCGGAAGACACCACCGAGCCGGCCGACGTCCTCACCCATGATGACGACCTTGGGGTCGGACTCCATCGCCTTGCGTAGCCCTTCGTTGAGGGCCTTCCCGAGGGTGACGGTGGCCATCAGCGGCTCGCCTCCTCGAACGACGCGAGGTACGACGCCAACTGCTCGCGCTCCTCGTCTAGCAGCGATGATCCGCCGGCATAGACGTGGTCGAACAGCGTCAGCGGATCCGGGTCGGGAAGCGCGAGGCACCCGGCTCGCAGGTGGGCGGCCAGGCCGTTGGAGTCCGCCTCGACGGAGGCGAAGAAGTCGGCATCCGCCGCGCCGCTGCGGGACAGGTAGGCCTTGACCCGCTCGATCGGGTCCTTGAGCTTCCAGGTCTCGAGCTCGGCGGCGAGCCGGTATCGGCTCGGGTCGTCCGAGGTGGTGTGCGGGCCCATCCGGTAGGTCCAGGCCTCGACCAGCGTGGGTCCGCTGCCTTCCCGGGCCCGTTCCAGGGCGGCACGGGACACCGCCAGCACGGCGAGGACATCGTTGCCGTCGACGCGGACGCCGGGGAACCCGAAGCCCTGCGCGCGCTGGTAGAGCGGGATCCGGGTCTGGCGCTCGAGCGGCTCGGAGATCGCCCACTGGTTGTTCTGGCAGAAGAACACGACAGGGGCGTTGAAGACGCTCGCCCACACGAACGCCTCGTTGACGTCGCCCTGGCTCGAGGCGCCATCACCGAAGAACGCCATGGCGGCACCGTCGGAGCCGTCGCGCTGCAGCCCCATCGCGTAGCCCGTCGCGTGCAGCGTCTGGGAGCCGATCACGATCGTGTAGAGCTGGAAGCCCTTGTCGTAGGGATCCCAGCCGCCCTGGCTGGTGCCGCGGAACAACCCGAGCAACGTCACCGGGTCGACGCCCTTGCAGAACGCGACGCCGTGCTCCCGGTAGGTCGGAAACGCGAAGTCCTTGGTGGTCAGCGAGCGGCCGGCGCCGACCTGCGCGGCTTCCTGCCCCAGCAGACTGGCCCACAACCCGAGCTCACCCTGCCGTTGCAGGGCCATCGCCTCGGTGTCGATCCGGCGTACCAGGACGAGGTCGCGGTAGAGCGACTTGATCTCGTCGTCGCTGATCTCGAGGGGGTAGTCCGGGTGCTCCACCCGCTCGCCCTCCGGCGTCAGCAGCTGGACGAACTCGGGACCTTCTGAGGGCTGCACTGGCGGCAGCGCCTGATCGAGCAGGGGCTCAGCGGACACGCACACACTCCTCGTCATCTCACCGGCGTACCCGGGATCGCCGGGCGCGACAGCTCCTGACCACCTGTTCGTCCGGTCAGGGTCTGCCGGGGCACAGGTGTGACGGACGTCACGGTGACGTCCGCGTCCATGGTTGCATCCCCGCCCGGTTTCGGGCCAACCTGATCGTTACCGGACTCGGCTGTCCGGCGCAGGAATCGGGCTTACGCTCCGCTCATGTCCTCCTGGGCGGTATGGCTGGTGGTGGCGGGCGCGCTCGCCATCGCCGAGGTGTTGTCGCTCACCTTCGTCCTGGCCATGCTCGCCGGGGGCGCTGTCGCGGCGGCGCTCATCGCGGCGCTCTCCGGACCGGTCGTTCTGCAGGGCATCGGCTTCGTCGTGGTGTCGGGCGGGCTGCTCGTCACGGTGCTGCCGATGGCCCGCCGGCATCGTCACCTCCCACCGCTGCTGCGCAGCGGCTCGGCGGCCCTGGTGGGGAGCCGGGGGACAGCCGTCACCCAGGTCGACCGCCACGCTGGGCAGGTGCGGCTCGGCGGCGAGACCTGGAGTGCCCGACCGTACGACGAGACCGTCGTCATCCCGGCCGGTGCCGACGTGGACGTGTACGAAATCGACGGAGCGACTGCCGTCATCCACCCCGTGGACCCTTCGTGAACGGAGCCCTTCAGTGACCCCAGCCCTCATCGTCGTCATCGTGGTGGTCGTCCTGGCCATCGTGATCGTGGCGCGTTCCATCCGCATCGTGCCGCAGGCGAAAGCGGGCGTGATCGAGCGGCTCGGCCGGTACACCCGCACGACGAACGCCGGCCTGACCGTCCTCGTCCCGTTCGTCGACCGGCTCCGGCCGCTCATCGACCTGCGGGAGCAGGTGGTGAGCTTCCCGCCGCAGCCGGTCATCACGGAGGACAACCTCGTCGTCAACATCGACACGGTCATCTACTTCACGATCACCGACCCGCGGTCGGTCACCTACGAGATCGCCAACCACATCCAGGCGATCGAGCAGCTCGTGATCACGACGCTGCGCAACGTCATCGGTGGCCTGGACCTCGAGGCCACCCTGACCAGCCGGGACCAGATCAACGGCCAGCTGCGGGGCGTGCTCGACGAGGCAACCGGCAAGTGGGGGATCCGCGTGAACCGGGTCGAGATCAAGGCGATCGACCCGCCGGCGAGCGTCAAGGAGTCGATGGAGAAGCAGATGCGGGCCGACCGCGACAAGCGCGCCGCGATCCTCACCGCCGAGGGCTTCAAGCAGTCCTCGATCCTCACCGCCGAGGGCCAGAAGCAGTCAGCCATCCTCACGGCAGAAGGGGTGCGGCAGTCACGGATCCTCGAGGCCGAGGGCCAGGCGAAGGCCATCAACACCGTCTTCGCCGCCATCCACGAGGGACGGCCCGACCCCGACCTGCTCGCCTACACCTACCTGCAGGCGCTCCCGCAGATCGCGAACTCACCCTCGGCGACGGTCTGGGTGGTGCCGGGAGAACTCACGGCGGCGCTTCAGGGGCTGTCCACGGCGTTCCACAAGAAAGATGAGGGCACCGCGAGCTGACGGATCGCGTTACCGTCGCGGTATGTGCCGGAGCATCAAAACCCTGCGTCCGCCCTTCACCGACGACGTCACCGAGGACGACATGCGCGCCGCGGCGTTGCAGTACGTCCGCAAGATCGCTGGGATGCGCCAGCCGTCGGCGGCGAACCGCGAGACCTTCGACGCCGCCGTCGACGAGGTGACCGCTGCCACAGCGCGGCTGCTTGCCAGTGTGACCATCCACGGCAAACATCCGCAGCCGGCCACGCATTGACACGGCAGTGAGCCAGGCCCGGTACCGCAGCCCAGCGGGCCGGGCGATTCTGCTGGCCACGATCCTGGGCTCGGGCGTGGCCTTCCTCGACGGGACGGTCGTCAACGTCGCGCTGCCGCGGATCGCGTTGTCGTTCCACGCCGGGTTCTCGACCATGCAGTGGGTGCTGGACGCGTACCTGCTCAGCCTGGGCTCGCTCGTCCTCATCGGCGGCGCGATCGGGGATGTGCTGGGCCGGCGGCGGGTGTTTCTGATCGGACTGGTCGGATTCGGCATCACCAGCGCGATCTGCGGGGCCGCTCCCACCACGGGCGTGCTGATCGCGGGACGCGCCGTCCAGGGAGTCGCCGCCGCGCTGCTGGTGCCGGGCAGCCTGTCGATCATCACAGCGTCGATCGCCCCTGAGGACCGCGACCGCGCGATCGGGCGCTGGTCCGGCCTGGCCGGGCTGACCAGCGCGATCGGGCCGTTCATCGGGGGCTGGCTGATCGTGGTGGCGTCCTGGCGCTGGGTGTTCTTCCTCAACCTGCCACTGATCGCTGTGGCCATCATGGTGACCCTGAAGAGCGTGCCCGAGTCGCACGACCCGGCGGTCCGCCACGCTGGCTTGTCGATGCTGGACCTGCCGGGTGCCGCGCTCGGGGCCGGCTTCCTCGGCTTGTTGGTACTCCCGCTGATCGAGTCCCGCGCCGCCACCGACGTACGGATCGCGCTGTTCGTGGGATCCGGCGTACTGTTCGCTGCCTTCCTGGTGACCGAGCGCCGCACCGCCCGGCCGATGCTGCCGCTGGGGCTGTTCCGGGGTCGGGCGTTCACCGTCGTTCAGGTCGTCACGTTCGTGGTCTACGGCGCACTCGGCGGCGCCTTCTTCCTGCTTGCGGTCGAGCTGCAGACGGGGCTGGGCTACTCGCCGCTGCAGGCCGGCGCCGCAACCACTCCGACGACCGTGGTCCTGCTGCTGTTCTCCGCCCGGGTGGGCGGCCTGATCCCGAAGATCGGCGCCCGCCCGCTGCTCACCGCCGGCCCGCTGATCGCCGGGCTCGGGCTGCTCCTGCTGACTCGCGCGACGCCCGGTCACAGCTACCTCACCGGCGTACTTCCCGGGATCCTCGTGTTCTCTGCCGGCATGTGCCTGGTCGTGACGCCGATCACGGCCACGGCGCTCGGGGCGGTCGCCCCGGCTCACGCCGGGCTGGCCAGTGGGGTCAACAACGCGGTCGCGCGGATCGCCGGGCTGATCGCCGTCGCCGTGCTGCCGGTGATCGCCGGCGCCGGCGTCACGACCCGGCTGCCGGTCCACGGCTTCCAGCTGGCGATGGTCGTGACCGGCGTGAGTGCGGCGGCTGGCGGGGTGATCGCGCTGATCGGGTTGCCGGTGCGGGTCCGGCCACCGTCGGCGCAGGCCGATACCGTCTCGGTGTGAGCCCCCAGCACCCCACGACCACAGCAATCGGGCGGGTCGGCGTCTGGACCGGGCAGCTCGACTTCTCCTCCGCGGACGTCGTCCGCGAGGCCGCCCGAGAGGTCGAGGACCTCGGGTACGGCGCGCTGTGGACCGGCGAGGCCGTCGGCCGCGAGGTGCTCTCCGCCGCACAGCTACTGCTGAGTGCGACGTCGTCGCTCGTCGTGGCCACCGGCATCGCCAACGTCTGGGCACGCGACGCGCTGGCGATGGCAGCCGGCCAGCTGGCGCTGGGCGAGGCGTACCCGGACCGGTTCATCCTCGGGATCGGCGTCTCCCACAAGCCGCTGCTGGATGTGCGCGGCCTCGACTACGGCAAGCCGCTGAGCTTCATGCGGAGCTATCTCGACGGCATGGACAACGGGTACGACGTGTACCGGGCGGTGCCGCCGGTCACTCGACCGCCCGTCCTGCTGGCTGCGCTCGGACCCAAGATGCTGGAGCTCGCGGGCGAGCGCGCCGACGGGGCGCACACCTACTTCGTCCCGCCCGAGCACACCGCGCAGGCCCGCGAGATCCTCGGTGCCGGCAAGCTCCTGGTCCCGGAGCAGGTCGCGGTGCTCTCGGAGGACCCGAGCGTCGCCCGCGAGATCGCCCGCCGCCACACCACGTCGTACCTGCGGCTGCCGAACTACACCTCCAACCTGCAGCGGCTCGGCTTCGACCCCGACGAGTTCTCCGATGGCGGCAATGACCGGCTGGTGGACACGATCTGCGCCTGGGGTTCCGTGGACGCCGTGGCCGAACGGGTGCGGGCCCATCTCGACGCCGGCGCGGATCACGTGGCGGTGCAGGTTCTGGTCGACGACCGCCGCGGGCTGCCGCGCCGGGAGTGGGCGGAGCTCGCCCCGTCCCTGCTCGCGCTGTGAGCAGCTTCGCCGAGGTCACGGGGGTCAGTCCCCGGCCCGATGACCCGTTCCGGTACGACGTGGCGCTCGACGCGGGCTGGACCATTGGCGGCCGGCCCAACGGCGGCTACCTGCTGGCGGCACTGGCCCGTGCCGGCAGCCTGGCGCTGGACGCACCCGTCCCGCTGGCTGTGTCCGGACACTTCCTGCGCGCACCCGAACCCGGACCGGCCGAGATCACGGTCGAGGTGACACGACAGGGGCGCCGCGTGTCCCAGGCGCGGACCACCCTGTGGCAGAACCAGAGACCCTGCCTCGATGCATTGGTCAGCGCCGGATCACCACCGTCGGAGTCGGCCGAGCCCGACTGGAGCGACCTGCCGGCGCCGGATCTGACGCCGCCGGAGCAGTGCCCGACCGGGCCGCCGGATCAGTTCGAGGTCGAGCTGCTCAACCACCTCGACCTGCGGGTCGACCCGAGGACCGCACCGTTTCCCACGCCTAGCGGCGCTCCGGTGGTGCGGGCGTGGTTCCGCCTCCTCGACGACGAGCCGATGGACGCCTTCGCCGTATTGCTGGCCGTCGACGCGCTGCCGCCGACCGTGTTCAACCTGGGCAAGTACGGCTGGGCACCCACGGTGGAGCTGACCGTGGTCGTCCGGGGCGTGCCCAGCCCTGGCTGGCTGAAGGTCGAGGCCCGCACCCGCGCCGTGATCGGAGGCTGGTTCGACGAGGAGGCCGCGGTCTGGGATTCCCAGGGCCGCCTGGTCGCGCAGTCCCGCCAGCTCGCCCTGACCGCCTCCTGATGCCCCCTCCCGCGATGATCGTTTGTGGTTGGGGGGCGCGATCGTGATCGACAATCCCGCAGTGCCTGCGCCGGTCCGGATCGAGCCGGCGCTGCGCGCGGTCGCCGATGCGGCCCGCGGCTTCCTGCCGTCGGATGAAGCCGAAGCCTTGTACGACGCCGCGTGGGCGATGGCGCCGCACGGCGTCCTGCTCGAGGTCGGGACCTACTGCGGGAAGTCCGCGACCTGGCTCGGCGCCGCGGCGAAGGACCGCGGCGGCCAGGTCGTCACAGTGGACCACCATCGCGGCTCCGAGGAGAACCAGCCGGGCTGGGAGTGGCACGACGCCTCGCTCGTCGACCCCGAGGTCGGCCTGATGGACACGCTGCCGTTCTTCCGTCGTACCGTCCATGCCGCCGGCCTCGACGACGTGGTCACGGCCATCGTCGGTCGCTCAACCACGGTGAGCCGGCTGTGGTCGACGCCGCTCGCGTTGCTGTTCATCGACGGCGGCCACACCGAGGAGCACGCCCAGAACGACTACGAGGGGTGGTCCCGGTTCGTGACGCCGGACGGCGTGCTCGCCGTGCACGACGTCTTCCCCGATCCGGCGGACGGCGGCCAGGCGCCGTACCACGTCTATCTCCGTGCGCTCGACGACGGCTTCCGCGAGGTGCGGCACGTCGGCAGCCTGCGGGTGCTCCGCCGCTAGCAGCGCAACACCCATGGCCCATCAGTGGGGCCAGGACACCACCCATGGCCCATCAGTGGGCCCGGGACGCCACCCATGGGCCATGCGTGGGGCAGTCCACCGCGTCGAGGCCGGTCGGGAGTTCGTCGCCGCGGAAGATGTCGCTGCCCGGCGTGGTGCGGGACAACGCGTCGACGGCCAGGATGACCGCCGCCGCGGTCCACGTCGAGTGCTCGTCCGGCCAGTTCACCCGTTCCGCGCACTGCCACCCGGTCCAGTACGAGCCGTCCCGATCGCGCAGCACCTGCATGTCGCTCAGCAGGCCGACCGCGCGGTCACGCCACCCGACGCAGTCCAGGGCGAGCACCAGCTCGCAGGTCTCCGCGCCGGTCACCCAGGGCTGGTCCGACACACACCGGCTGCCGAGCCCGGCCACCACGAAGTCATCCCAGCGCGCGGTCAGCCGCTCCCGCGCCGCCGCCCCGCGGACCGCTCCGCCGAGCACCGGGTAGTACCAGTCCATCGCGAACCGGTCCTTGTCGAGAAACGCCTCAGGGTGCGCAGCGACCAGGTGGCCCAGCCGGCCGGCCGCGATCTCCCACTCTGGCTGCGACTCGCCGACCAGGTCCGCGAGCGCAAGGCCACACCGCAACGCGTGGTACGTCGAGGACGAGCCGGTGAGCAGCGCGTCGTCGGTGCGGGCACCGGTGGCCGACACCGCCCAGCCGATCGTGCCGACGGCCGTGGCGCACTCCGCCACCAGGTCCAGTGCTCGTCGAACCGTCGGCCACAGCCGCCTCGCGAAGTCCACATCACCGGTCACCTTCAGGTGGTGCCAGCAGCCGACCGCGACGTACGCACACTGGTTCGTCTCGAAGCCGGCGTCCTCGATCGCGGTCGCGGTGACCCGCGACGGCCAGGACCCGTCCGGGCGCTGGGTGCGTCGAAGGTAGTCATAGGCGCGCGCCGCCTCATCGACCAGCCCGCAGGCCGACAGGGCCATCGCGCACTCGACGTGGTCCCAGGGGTCCACATGACCACCCGGGAACCACGGGATCGCACCCGAGCGCAGTTGCGCCGACGCGATCGAACGCGCGCTGGCCCGTACCGCCGCGGCGTCGACGACACCCGGCAGAGAGGGCGGCTCAGGCAGCCGCACTGGCCGCTCCTGCCACGGTCTCGGGCTTGTCGACGTACACCACAAGGCTCTTGCCGAGCACCGGATTGAGCAGCGACTCGGCGGTGCGGGTCAGCCACGGCCGCTTGACGATGTCCCACACCAGGACCTGGTGCCACGCCTTGGACGGCAGGCTCTGCTGACCGAACGCGCAGTTCAGCCACCAGTACGGGGCATGCAGCGCGTGCGCGTGATGGCCCCCCCGTGGCGTGAGCCCGGCAGCGCCGAGCCGGTCGGTGAGCTCGTCGCCGCGGTAGATCCGCACGTGTCCGCCTGGCACGTCGTGGTACTCCCGCGACAGCGCCCAACAGATCCGCTCCGGCCACCAGCGAGGAACTGTGACCGCGATCCGGCCACCAGGGCGGAGTACCCGAGCGATCTCGGCCATCGCGCTCACGTCGTCGGGGATGTGCTCGAGCACCTCGGCGGCGATGACCTTGTCGAAGGCGCCGTCGGGGAACGGCAGGGCGAGCACGTCACCGCGCACGACCCGTGCGGTCGCTCCGGCAGGTGGTTCGCCGGCCGCCTCCATCGCCCGGAACATCGCGTCCACCGCGGCCAGCTCGTCGGCGTCGTGGTCGAAGGCGACGACATGACCGCCGCGCCGGTACACCTCGAAGGCGTGACGGCCGGCCCCGCACCCGAGGTCGAGCACCCGCTCCCCCGGCTCGATCGGGAACTTCTCGAAGTCAACGGTGAGCACGACGGGTTCCCTTTCGTGAGCGGGCGATCGCCTCGGTGTACGCCGCGGCGGTGGCGGCTGCTACAGCCGACCAGGTGAAGCGGGCTTCGACCCGTCGCCGGCCGGCGACACCCAGGGCGGTACGCCGGGGCTGGTCGTCGAGCAGGCTTCCGAGCGCATCGGCCAAATCGGACGGATCGCCCGGTTCGACCAGCACCGCGGCGCTGCCGTCCGACCCGACCACCTCGGGCAGCGCTCCGGCCCGGCTCGCGACGAGCGGGGTCGCACAGGCCATCGCCTCTACGGCCGGGATCGAGAAACCCTCGTAGAGCGACGGCACGACGGCGACCTCGGCGGAGCCCAACAGGTCGGCGAGCTCGGCGTCGGGCAGCCCGCTCACGAAGCGGACGCAGTCGGTGATGCCGAGGTCTTCGACCGCGCGAGCTACCGGGCCGTCGGGCTTCGGGTCGGCCGACGACGACGAGCTCGACCTCGCGGCCGGTGCGGAGCTTCGCCACCGCCTCGAGCAGCACCCGGGCACCCTTCAGCGGGCTGTCGGAGCTGGACACGACCACGATTCGGCCCGGGACACGCGGCATCGTCGGGTGGGCGGAAGGTCGTCGTGTCGACCCCGATCGGGATGACGCGGACGGCGTCCCGGCGTACGCCGAAGGCCTCGACGATGTCGGTCGCGGAGCTCTCCGAGACCGTCAGCAGCGACGGGATCCGGCGTACCACCCTGGTCTGCATCCGGGTGAAGCCGTACCAGCGGCGCAATGAGAGTCGACGGCTGAACGTCGCCGCCTCGGCGAGCTCCAACGCGCGGTCCACCGTGATCGGGTGGTGGACGGTCGCGACCAGCGGCAGTCCGGTCACGCTGCAGCCCGAGCAGCCCGTAGCCGAGCGACTGGTTGTCGTGGACGACGTCGAACTCATCGCGCCGGCGGGCGAGCAGCCGGGCGGCGCGCAGCGAGAACGTCATCGGTTCCGGGAAACCGCCGGTCCACATCGTGGCGATCTCGAGGACGTCGATCGCGTCCCGCCACTCCCGCAGCGCCGGGGTCCGGAACGGGTCGGGCTCGCGATAGAGGTCCAGGCTCGGCAGCTCGGTGAGCGTGGGACCGGGGTCGAGCTCGGGATAGGGCTGGCCGCTGATCACCTCGACGTGGTGTCCCAGGACGGTCAGCTCACGCGCCAGGTGCCGGACGTAGACACCCTGGCCGCCGCAGTGCGGCTTGGACCGGTATGACAGCAAAGCAACCCGCAACGGGGGCCCCTGGGACTCGTCGCGCACGCTGCGTCGCACCTCGTCTGGCTGGCGCGTCGCACGCGCGCGGATCCTCAATGGTAGTGATGACTACCTTCGCCGCGAACGCCACCCCGAATCCCGCTCTGCTCTGCCCGCTGCGCTCAGACCACCGGGTGCGCGCTGTGGCCTGCCGGCTTCTCGCATTGAGCGAGGTCGCGCCGGCTCGCCGTCTCGGTCTCACGATCGAGCCACGCGACCAGGCCGATCTGCACTGCCAGCGCACCGACCGCGCACCACAGCAGCCGGGTCATGACCGGTCCGTCGGGACCACGACGACCGGGACCTGTGCATGGTGCACGCAGTGCGAGCTGACCGAGCCGATGAGGAAGCTGGCGACGAGCCGGTTCCCGCTCATCCCGACGACCAGCAGATCGGCGTCAGCGCTGGCGTGCACCAGGACGTCGCCGGCACTGCCTTCCGGGGCCTCGACGTCGATCTGGTCGGGCGGCAACGTCAGACCCGCGGTGAGCTTCTCGGCCACCAGGACTGCGTCAGCCTTCGGGTCCATGCCCTCGAAAGACAGCGGGTACCCGTACGACAGGGGCCACTCCCATGCGACCACCACCTTGAGCATTCCATGGGTTGTCTTCGCGTACTGCTCGGCCCACTGCAGCGCGACCTCTGCGTTCCTCGAACCGTCCACACCGACGACGACAACGGGACCCACTCCGGAGACCACCATGGTCCGCCTCCTTGCCTCGAATCCACACTCGCGCCTGGGAGCGGGCCGAGGTAGGGGCGGAGGTCCCGAGGCGGGCGCCAAAGGGCCCCGGAGTACGACGGTCCGATCAGTGGATCGCGGGTTCGTCCACGGTCAGCGGACCGTCCCACGGCACCGGATCGGCGTCGGCCGCCTGGGAGATGAACTGCTCGATGAACCACTGCCGGAACTGGCTCTCCACCGGAGTCGATGCAAGCGTCAGCAGCTGCTCGTCGCGGCAGAAGGCGTCCGCTGCCTCCATCAGCTGGTGCAGGTCGCTCATGGCTGGGCCCACGGACGCGGGCACCTGATAGGTGAGGTCCAGGCTCAGCTCGCCTCGAGCCAGCGCGGCGTCACGAGCCGTGTCCGCCCGGTCGCCGACACCGCCGTACCGCCGGCCCAGGGTGTCGATGAGGTCGAGCAGGGCGGCGGGCAGCGTGCGGGCGGACTCGTCGCGAGGCGGCTGCAGGGCCAGCAGCGCGAACTCTCGCAGCAGCTCGTCGTGGCGCTGACGTGCCACGGCGAACACCTGCAACGGAAAGTTCAGCAGCCGCACGGTCACCTGGGCGTCGCCGCCCGGCGGGACGTAGCGGCCCAGGATGGCGGGCGCCTCGTCCGCCATTACGCCCCCACCCATTCCTCGGGCTCGTTCGTGTCCCAGCCGAACCCGGCCACGGGCTCGGCCCACGGCTCGAACCACACGGTCTTGCCGATGTCAGGCGGCGTGAGCGGGTCGACACCCCACCGGCCGAAGGATGTCAGCAGCCGCAGACCCCGGCCGGTCGTCGCCATCGCATCGCGCGGGCGCAGCTCGGGAGCACGTGGCGAGGAGTCGGTGACCTCGATGCGGACCGTGTCCGGCCCTACCAGCCGCAGCGCCACGACCAGCGGCGTGCGTGCGTGCAGGCAGGCGTTGGTCACCATCTCCGTGACGCCGAGCTGCGCGCTGTCGACAAGCGACTCCCGACCGAGCGATCGCAGGCTGCTGCGGACGTAGGCCCGGGCGTGACTGCTCGCCGGACCGACCGGCGCGAGCTGCAAAGGATCCGGGAGTCGGACACCTGTCACGCAACGGAATCTAACGCCCCGACATCGCACTGGGAAGATTTCCGAAGCACGGATTTGGCAAAGCGGGACATTCGGCTCAGTCGGTGACGTCCCGGCCGCGCCCGATCAGGTCTGTTGCATGTCCACGAAACGGGAGTAGTGCAGCTGCGAGGAGACCACGACGTCCTGAGTCGGACCGTTACGGTTCTTGGCCACGATCAGGTCGGCCTCGCCCGCCCGTGGGGATTCTTTCTCGTAGGCGTCCTCGCGATGCAGCAAGATCACCATGTCAGCGTCCTGCTCGATCGCGCCGGACTCGCGCAGGTCGGCAAGCTGCGGCCGCTTGTCGGAGCGCTGCTCGGCGCCACGGTTCAGCTGGCTGATCGCTACGACCGGGACCTCGAGCTCCTTGGCCAGCAACTTGAGCGACCGGCTCATCTCCGCGACCTCCTGCTGCCGGCTCTCCACCCGGCGCGGGCTCGACATCAGCTGCAGGTAGTCGAGGACGACGAGCCGCAGGTCATGGCGCTGCTTGAGCCGCCTGGCCTTGGCTCGGATCTCCATCATGGTCATGTTCGGTGAGTCGTCGAGGAACATCGGCGCGCTCGCCGCCTCACCCATTCGGCGGGCGAGCTTGTTCCAGTCGTCGTCGTTCATGTGCCCGGTCCGCATCCGCTGCAACGGCACCCGGGCCTCGGCGGAGAGCAGCCGCATCGTGATCTCGCTCTTGCCCATCTCCAACGAGAACAGCACCGACGCCAGAGAGTGCTTGATCGAGGCGTTCCGCAGGAAGTCCAGCCCGAGAGTCGACTTGCCCAGGCCGGGGCGGCCGGCGATGACGATCAGCTGGCCGGCGTGCAGACCGTTGGTCAGCTCATCGAGGTCACGGAATCCGGTCGGCACGCCGGACATCTCCCCGCCGTGGCCTTCGATCGCCTCGAGCTCGGCCAGCGTCGACATCATCGCCGTCTCGAGCGGGACGTAGTCCTCGGTGTTGCGGCGCTCGACCACCTCGTAGACCGCTGCCTGGGCGCGATCGACGACCTCGTCGACATCGCCACCGGCGCCCCCGACAGCGCCGTAGCCGAGCTGCACGACCTTGGTGCCGGCCTCGATCAGCCGGCGCAGCACGGCCCGCTCGCGCACGATCGCCGCGTAGTAGCCGGCGTTGGCAGCGGTCGGCACCGACGCGATGAGCGTGTGGAGGTACGGCGCACCGCCGATGCGTTCCAGCAGGCCGTCCCGGGTCAACTCGGCGGCGACCGTCACCGGGTCGGCCGGCTCGCCGCGGCCGTAGAGGTCGAGCACTGCGTCATAGACCGTCTGGTGGGCCGGTCGGTAGAAGTCGGTCGGACGCAGCACCTCGACGACGTCGGCGATCGCGTCCTTCGACAGCAACATGCCCCCGAGCACGCACTGCTCGGCCACGATGTCCTGTGGCGGGGTGCGGTCCTCCGCCGTACCGGTTGGCCCACCCGGCATCGAGACAACGTCGGCCATGCTCACTGCTGGACTCCCCCCAATCCGGGCTCGCTGTGCTGCTCCGTTCTAGCGGCCAGGTCAGACGAAAAGCCGGAATCCGGGGGTCGGGTTTGCCGGTCGTGTGGATACACATGTGGGCGGAATGTGTATGCCGCGCTGCGGCGCTGTGCACAGGGATGTGCACCGCTGTGGACAACCCGTACCCGGCCAGCCACGACACGCACTCTGACCTGCGGTTTCGACTGTCCACGCCTGTGGGAAACGGATTACTAACCGCTCTCCCAACCGGAGGTCATCCACATGTCGACACGCGAAGTCGACATCCGATAAAGGGCTTCTCGGACGACCTGGGAAGTGAGCGCAGCGAATGCCGCACCTGACGCAGCGACTACGGCTCAGTCGGAGCCGACGACCTCGACCTGCATGGACGCTGTCACCTCGGGGTGCAGGCGCACCGTCACGGGATGGGTGCCGACGGTCTTGATGTGCGAGCTGGGGAGCTCGACACGCCGCCGGTCCAGCGACGGTCCGCCGGCCGCCGTGACGGCATCCACGACATCCCCCGCGGTGACCGAGCCGAACAGTCGACCGCCCTGCCCGGCGCGCTGGGTGAGCGTGATCGTGAGCGAGCCGAGCTGGTCGGCCAGCTCCTTGGCCTCGCCGAGGTTGGTGATCTCGCGGGACTCGCGCCCCCGGCGCAGGGCCGCGACCTGGGACTCGCCGCCCTTCGACCACAACATGGCGAGGCCGCGCGGCACGAGGTAGTTGCGGCCGTAGCCGTCCTTGACCTCGACGACGTCTCCGGCACTGCCGAGACCGGTGACTTCTCCGGTGAGGATGAGCTTCATCGCAGCGTCCCCTTCCTCAGCGTGCGGTGCTGGTGTAGGGCAGCAGAGCCATCTCGCGGCTGTTCTTCACGGCGATCGCGATGTCGCGCTGGTGCTGCGAGCAGTTGCCGGTGACCCGGCGGGCCCGGATCTTGCCGCGGTCGGAGATGAACTTCCGCAGCAGCGTCGTGTCCTTGTAGTCGATGTAGGTCGTCTTGTCCTTGCAGAACTGACAGACCTTCTTCTTTACCTTGCGCAAGACGGGCTTGGCCATCGTGGTGCTCCAGTCGGTGCGAGCCCCCCGCGGGGCGAGGGGATGGTCGGGGGAAAGGGGGAACTAGAAGGGTGGCTCGTCGGAGAAACCGCCGGAGGGAGCCGGAGTCGCCCACGGATCGTCGCTGGCGGGCGAGGCGGCGCCGGAGTTGCCGGCGTACGACGAACCGCCTCCGGAAGGCTGCCCGCCGCTGCGCTGGCCCTTGACGACCTTCGCGGTGGCGTAGCGCAGCGAGGGGCCGACCTCGTCGACCTCACACTCGACGACAGTGCGCTTCTCGCCTTCCTTGGTCTCATACGAGCGCTGCTTGAGCCGGCCGGTCACGATGACGCGAGCGCCACGCTGCAGCGACTCGGCAACGTTCTCTGCGGCCTGACGCCAGATCGAGCAGCGCAGGAACAGCGCGTCGCCGTCCTTCCACTCGTTCGTGGCCTTGTCGAGGATCCGTGGCGTCGAGGCAACCGTGAAGTTCGCGACCGCAGCGCCGCTCGGCGTGAACCGCAGCTCCGGGTCGTTGGTGAGGTTGCCCACCACCGTGACAGTGACGTCACCCTGTGCCATCGCGTGCCTACTTCGCGTCCGGGCGCAGCACCTTGGTGCGCAGCACGGCCTCGTTGAGGTTGAGCTGGCGGTCCAGCTCGGTGATCGTGGCCGGCTCGGCGGTGACGTCAAGCACGGCGTAGATGCCCTCGACCTTGTGGGCGATCTCGTAGGCAAGCCGCCGGCGACCCCACACGTCAACCTTCTCCACGGATCCGCCGCCCTGACGGACGACACCGAGGAACTGGTCGAGCGAGGGAGCAACGGTGCGTTCCTCGAGATCTGGGTCGAGGATGACCATCAGTTCATAGCGACGCATAGGTGCAACCCACCTCCTCTGGACTCGGGCCCGGCACCGAAGTGTCGGGGCGGTCACGACCGTGTTGCCGTGACAGGAGGCTGCTCGCGTCGAGCGTCAGCCACGCTAGCAGCCGCACGCGCGGCCAGCGGGAGACGTTGCGACGCGATCGCCGGTACGACGGCCTCGCGGCAGCCGAGCCTAGGCCCGGTGGGAGGCGACGGTGTTCGCTCCGTCCACAGCCTGACGGCGGCGGCGCATCGTGTACAACAGGCCGGCTGCCGTCCCGAGGACGACCAGACCCGCGACCACGTCCGCGATCGGAGATTGACCGCCGGAGGAGTGCGCGTCACCGGCGAGCGCCATCTGCTGCGCGCCGGACCCGTTCACCAGCGGCAGCGGGTTGCCAGACGCATCCGTCGACGCGCCGATGCCTGGGGCGATCTGCGGTGCCGTACCGATGCCGACGCCGGCGAGGCCCTCGTGGGCGAAGGTGCCGAGCGGGATGCTCGGAAGCGAGAAGCCGGATCCGCCGAGCAGGCCGCCGGTGTCGATCGCACCCGGCCCACGTTGGTGGGTGGTGCCGAGGCCCTTGTGACCGGTCGATCCGGTGCCGCCCGAGCCGCCGGAGCTAGTTCCGCCGGACCCGGCACTGCCGCCGCCGCCCGAGCCGCCCGAGCCGCCGCCGGAGCCGCCGGACCCACCTGAGCCGCCGGAGCCGCCGCCGGAGTGACCGCCGCCAGACACGGAGGTCGAGCTAGGCGCTGGGACGGGCGGGGGGGTCGGCTTCGGCGTCACCGTGATGGTTCCCAGTCCCGACTTGGGCACCACACCGAGCAGCCCACCAGGCTCCGTCGCAACGACGGCGGCCGCACCCGCGGAGGAGGCCGACCATTCCCCGCCGGTGCCGCCCGCCGAGATGGTGCGGGCAGCTCCGTTGACCGTGACGGTCGCCGAGCCCGACGTGGCGTTGTAGAAAACGACACACCCACCTTGCTTGACTGTCAGCGAGCTCACGGACAGCAGAACCTTGCCCAGGCCCCCCGAGCTGGAGGACACCGTCGACGTGGAGCACGCCGCGGCGGAAGCGGGCGCGGCCGCGATGGCGGCAACGCCCAGGGCGCCCGAAGCGAGCGCCAGGGCGGTCAGGGTCGAGGCTGCGGTGTGGCGTCTCACACATTCGTCGTGCCCACTTTTGCGCGTCATGTCACCTGTTGGTTCCACAAGCGTCACCCGGAGTCCTGCTCTCACGCTGATTTCGGATATCACACGGCGTCAAACCCGCCTAAATCGGTCAGCGGGCGGCCTCGACACGCACCAATGGCCCGCATGCTCCCGCGACCGGGGCCGTCAACCCACCCAATGGCCGGTGGTGAACGCGATCACTCCGACGATCATGAGCGCGGGGGAAACGGACAGGTAGGCAACATGCAGCCATCGCCGGTGCAGCGACCACCGGGCGAGCAGCAGCCACAGCGGGAACCACAGCAGGGTCGAGCGTGCGACCGACAGGTAGTAGGACGACGTCGCGAGGGCGGCGACCTGGAGCCCGACGAAGACGGCCTCGCCCCACCGACGCCGCACCAGCAGGACGACGGTGAGGGCGACCCCGAGCAGGATGGCCAGCACCTCGGCCCGGAACGACCACGCGTACGGCAACCCCTGCGCGGGCGAGCGGGCGGCCGACCACGAAGTGTGGAACGCCGTCCACGGTGCGGTGAGGTGTCTCCCCCACCCGGCAGCTTGCGCGTGCGACCACGCGAGCCAGTCCCCCGTGACGTGATGGAGGTAGCCGAAATAGCCGGCGGTGACCAGGAACGGGGCCGCTAGCGGCAGCAGGTCCCGCCACCTTCGTCCGGCACCGGCCCTGGTCGCCCACTCCACGATCAGCGCCAGCCCGAGGAACACGCCGTCGATCCGGACCAGCCCGGCCCCTCCGGCCAGCAGGCCCGCGGCCAGCCAGCGACCGCGTCTCGCGGCCAGCCAGGACGGCAAGGCCAAGGCGAGGAACAGTGCCTCCGAGTAGCCGGCCGCCAGGAACACGGCGTACGGCGAGAGCACGAGATAGAGCACCGCGCGCGACCCGCAGCCGGGTACGTCCGCCGATTCCAGCTCGCCGAGTCGGGCCAACGCGACCATCGCCACCGCCCCGGCGATCGCGGAGATCAGCAGCCCGGCGGCGACCCAGTCGCCGGTGACGACGTGAACCACGCGTAGCGCGATCGGCTCTCCGGGGAAGAACGCCTCGAGGTGGCGCCCCGGGGTGTGCGCTGCGTAGCCGCGATAGCCGAACTGGGCGACGTCGATGAACAGCTGGCTGTCCCATTGGTTCCATCGGGACAGGTACGACGGCGCCTGCCCGGCTGGTGTGTTCCCGAGCATCCAGATTCCGGCCAGGGCGGCAACCGAGACCCCGATCCGCGAGGCCAGCCAGAGACCGATGGCGTCTCGGTCGACAGTTCCGGCACGATGGATGCGAGCGGGTGGGACAGCGGTCGTGACGGGCTCTCCGGTCGCGACCGGATCCTCGGTCACGCCGGACCGGCGAGGGGTGCGACGGGTTGCGCGCGCCGACCTGAGTACGGCTCCGGGGCTCCGTCGAGGATCCCCCCGGCCGGATCGTCGACACCGTCGCGACGCACCACGTCCAGCTCGGGGTGCAGCACCTCCCGGACCACGAGCGCGAGCAGCCACACCAGGACGATGTCGCGGGCCACCAGGACGAGGAGGTAGGTGTCGAGCGGCAGCCCCTGGTCAGAGTGGTCCTCGGCAATGAGGGTGTAGAGGTTCGCGATGCCGAGCAGCACCTCGCTGACCTGCCAGACCAGCAGGGCCGCCCAGCGCGGCCGGGCGAGAACGGCGAGCGGCACCAGCCACAACGCGTACTGCGGAGAATCAACCTTGTTGAGCAACACGAAGCCGGCGACCAGCAGGAACGCCACCTGGGCGACGCGCGGTCGTCGTGGCGCGAGCAGCACGAGGGCCGCGACACCCGCCACGACGAGCAGGACGGCGACCGCGGTGAGCGTGTTGAGCAGCGCCGGCGCCTGCCCGCACGCCGTCGTACCGCCGAGTGGCTTGCCGCGGATCTGCTGCAGCACCAGCCACAGGCTCCCCCAGTCAGCGCCGCGGGTCTGGCTCAGCGACACGAACCACCGCCAGCCGGCCAGCGGGTGAGCCCCTGCGCAGTCGGTGCTGGGGAACAGGAACGACCGCGAAACCAGGATCGCCGGCAGGTAGGCAGCCACCAGCCCGACAACGGCGCCAGCCACCGCACGGCCAGCCGGGCGCCAGAACCGGCAACGCATGCAGAGCAACACGATCGCCAGCAGCACGAAGACGGGGTAGAGCTTGGTTGCGATCCCGAGGCCGAACAGGATCCCGGCGGCCGCTTGGGACCACGGGGAGCCGCGACTCCAGGCCCACAGCCCCAGCCCCGTCAGCGCCACCGCCGCCAGGTCCCAGTTGGTGACGACGTGCAGCAACAGGACCGGCGACGCTGCCACCATCACGGCGTCCCAGACCCGCCGTCGGCCGGCCAGCCTGGCGACGGTCCACGTCGAGAGCAGCGCACACGCGGCCAGACCAAGCGCGGTCAGCTCGAAGAAGGTGGTGTTGCGGGTGTCGACGCCGTCGGCCGGCTGGTTGGGGTGCACGGCGTTCGTGATCTCGGCGGCGACGAACATCAGGCCGCCGAGGATCGGCGGGTACTCGACCGGGTGATCCCGGTAGGGCACAGAGATCCGGCCGGTCACCGCCCCCGCCGCATCGGTCTTGGCGTTGAGATCCTCGGCCGTGTACAGCGCGTAGGTGTCGGTGTAGCAGACCCGGGTGTACTGGAACTCGTTGCTGTACCCATGACTGATACACGGCGTCTTCTGCAGGTAGCCAGCCAGGCAGACCAGGATCGTGAGGCCGAGCGCGATCCGCAGCGGGGTCCACCAGCGTGACGTGGGACCGATCGCGTGCGACCCCATGGCCCACCAATCAGGCGGCTCGCGCCTGCAACGGCAGGATCCTCGCGGGAAGGGACGGCGAGTGGCACCGCTGCATCGTGGCGCACCGGCTTGATCAGTGACGAGAGCGGCGCGCGTCCGGGTGGTGCCCGGCAGGATGGAACTGGCGGTCGGCGACGAGGTGGGCGTCGGGATCGGCGCCGTGGGCGTTGGCGTTGGCGTCAGCGTCGGCGTCGGGATGAATGTCGGCGTTGGCGTCAGCGTGGGGGTCGCACTCGGCGAGCTGGTCGGCGTCTTCGACGTCGACGGCGTGGGTGACGCGCTGTTGATGACGCGGCCGACGGTCGCCGGCGGCGGGAACTGCAGGACCGGCTGGTTGGCCAGCGCTTCGTTCATCATCTGCTGCCAGATCCGCGCTGGCGTGTCACCGCCGAAAACCTCCGCGCCTCCACTCACCACCGGCTTGTGCGAGTTCGCGTTGCCGAGCCACACGGCCGTCGACAGCTGAGGGGTGAAGCCGATGAACCACGCGTCATCGTTGCTCGTCGTCGTACCCGTCTTGCCGCCGGCCGGCCGGCCGCTCAGGGCCTTCCCGCAGGCGGTCCCGCCGTAGGAGCAGTCGAGCACCTTCGTCATCGCGTACTCCACGTCCGAGGCGACGGCCGCGGAGAAGACCCGATTCGGCTTGGGGTGAGCCCGGTAGATCGTCTGGCCCTGCGCCGACCTCACCGATTGCACGAGGTACGGCGACGCGTGCAGGCCACCGGCGGCGATCGTCGCGTAGCCGACCGCCTGGTCGAGCACCGACACCGGCTCCGTACCCAACGTGATCTCCGGGCTGTCAGCGAGCTTGTACGTCGGGGAGATTCCGGCATCGTGCGCCGTCCTGGCGACGTTGGCCGGCCCCACCTGCTGAGCCAGCGGCACGAAGACGGTGTTGATCGACTGGGCCAGCGCATGGACCAACGTGCACGGGTTGCTGCAGGACTCACCGCCGGAGTTGGAGATCCCGACGCCGTTGGTGCCCGGGAAGTCGATGTGAGACGGACCCGGGAAGACGCTGTTGATGCTGATGCCCTGCTTCACCGCCGTGATCAGCGTGTACGGCTTCATCGACGACCCTGGCTGCCGGTCGTAGGAATCCGTCAGGCCGGTGAGGTCCTGGCAGCCGTCCTTCTTGTTCTTGGCGTCGCAGTACTTCTCACCGGCGTACATCGCCTCGATACCGCCATCGCCGGGCTTGACCGAGATCAGAGCAGACTCCGGCGTGACCGTGGTCCTCGCCCGACAGCTGGGTCTCGGCGTTCACGGCGGCGGTTTGGGCAGTTTTGTTGATCGTCGTGACGACGCGCAGACCACCCTGGTCGAACTGCTCCTCGCTCAGGCCGTCGTCGTTCTTGAGCTCGTCCTCGACAGCATTGCAGATGAAACGCTTCGGACTGGTGCCACAGGCGGCGCCGGTGCTGGGCTCGACCGTCTTCGGGAAGTGAAGCTGATCCGCCTTGGCCTGGGTGAGCCAGCCCTTGGTCACCATCCCCGAGATCACGTAGTGCCAGCGGGCGACGGCCGCGGCCTTGTTGATCCGGGGGTCATAGATCGACGGACCTCGGATGACGGCAGCGAGCAACGCACCCTGCGAGACGCTCAGCTGGCCGACGCCGGTACCGAAGTAGGCCTTGGCCGCGGCCTGGATGCCATAGGCGTCGCGGCCGAAGTAGATCGTGTTGAGGTAGTCGGAGAGCACCGAGTCCTTCGACCGCGACTGACCCAGCTTGGTCGCGATGAAGATCTCCTTGAACTTGCGGGTGAATGACCGCTGCTGGCTCAGGTACGCGTTCTTGGCGTACTGCTGGGTGATGGTCGAGCCGCCCTGCGTGACGTCCCCACCCTTCACGTCCTCGTACAGCGCCCGCATGATCCCGGTCGGTGAGATGCCAGGTTCGGAGTAGAAGTTGCGGTCCTCCGCCGCCAGCACGGACTGCCGGACGTGCAGCGGCACCTGCGTGAGCGGCACATCGGTGCGGGTCGTCGTACCGATCGTCGCCAGGTGGTCACCGTTGCTGTACAGCAGCGTGGTGGTCTGCGCGGTGGCGATCGCCGATGGCGAGGGGACGGAGGTCCGGGCATACGTGACACCTACGGCGATCCCGAAGACCGCCACCGCTCCCGCGAGCCCGATCAGTACCTGTTTGGGCGTGGGCGCGAACTGCAGGAGCTTCACACTTTCGTCCTGCGACGGCGGGCGGGGATCTCGCCGGTGCCCAGGACGTAGGACGTCACCAGGTGGTTCCAGCCGCATCCCAGGCAGACCTCGACGACGAACACCGAGAACTCCGGCAGTTCGCCCGCGAGCTCGCGCAGCTCCCGGCGCGCCCGGGCCCGGCCGTTCCCCCCGCTCGGGAAGTACTCGCCATAGGCATAGGTGACGTGCAGCAGGCCGATGTCGTCGCAGACCGGGCACGGCGCACCCGCCGGCTCGCCGTGATAGCGCGCCGCCCGCCGCAGGTAGGCCTGGGCGTCGCAGACGTCCTCGCGGCGTGCCTGGCCGAGCCGCAGGGCGGTGAGCGTCGCCCGCCGAGCCAACGCGTAGTCGACCAGGCAGCGCGCGTCGACGTCCTCGACAAGTGAGCGCTGCGTCAGCACGCGGGTCAGGGTACGCCGGGGTTGTGATGCGGCGATTGATGCCCAGGCACCCGGTTGCGTCCACCTTGTGTTTGCATGCCGGCCACCAACCCGCTACCGTCATCGATGTATCAGTCCGATACATCTGGGGAGTCATCCCGAGGAGCAGTGATCCCGTGAGCAGGAAGTCAGGTGTCCTGGAGTTGGCCGTTCTCGGCCTGCTCCACGAGTCACCGATGCACGGGTACGAGCTGTCCAAGCGACTCAAGGGCGTGCTCGGCCCGCTCCGCGCGATCTCCTACGGAAGTTTGTACCCCTGCCTGTCCTCGCTGCTGGACGCCGGATTCATCACGACTGACGACAGCGCCAGCGAGTCCGGTGCGGGACGCCGCAAGAAGCACGTCTACAAGCTCACCGCCGATGGCAAGGAGCGGCTCCAGGAGCAGCTCGCGGAAGGCGGCCCGTCCAGCTGGGACGACGAGAGCTTCGACGTCCGGTTCGCCTTCTTCGGGCAGACCGATGCCGCGGTGCGACTGCGCATCCTCGAGGGTCGGCGCAGCCGGCTCGAGGAGCGACAGGAGAACGTCACCTCGGCATTGAGTCGGGCCCGAGAGCGGGTCGACAGCTACACCCTCGAGCTCCAGCGCCACGGCCTCGAATCCGTGGAGCGCGAGGTGCGATGGCTCGAGGAGCTGATCGCCACCGAACGAGACGGCGTAGCCGCGCGGCCGCACCGACTCAACACCACACCTGCCACGACTGGCACGGCAATAGAAGGAGAAGACAGCTGATGGGTTCAGTTCGTGTCGCCATCGTCGGCGTAGGCAACTGTGCCTCGTCGCTCGTCCAAGGCGTCGAGTACTACAAGAACGCCGACCCGAACGTTCGGGTACCCGGCTTGATGCACGTCGACTTCGGCGGCTACCACGTCCGTGACGTGGAGTTCGTGGCCGCGTTCGACGTCGACGGCAAGAAGGTCGGCCGGGACCTCTCCGAGGCGATCGTGGCCAGTGAGAACAACACGGTGCACATCACCGACGTGCCGCCGACGGGCGTGACCGTTCAGCGCGGTCACACCTACGACGGTCTCGGCGACTTCTACCGGGACATGATCGAGGAGTCCGACGAGGCCCCGGTCGACGTCGTAGCGGTGCTCAAGGACGCCAAGGTGGACGTGCTCGTCTCCTACCTTCCGGTGGGTAGCGAGGACGCCGACCGGTTCTACGCACAGTGTGCGATCGACGCGAAGGTCGCGTTCGTCAACGCGCTGCCGGTGTTCATCGCCAGCGACCCCACGTGGGCGAAGAAGTTCGCCGACGCGGGCGTGCCGATCATCGGTGACGACATCAAGAGCCAGGTCGGCGCGACGATCACCCACCGGGTGCTCGCCAAGCTGTTCGAGGACCGGGGTGTGGAGCTGCTGCGCACCTACCAGCTCAACTTCGGCGGCAACATGGACTTCAAGAACATGTTGGAGCGCAAGCGGCTCGCCTCGAAGAAGCTGTCCAAGACCCAGTCCGTCACCTCGCAGATCCCGCACGAGATGCGTGGCGCCGACGTTCACATCGGCCCGTCGGACCACGTGCCGTGGCTCGACGACCGCAAGTGGGCGTACGTGCGGCTCGAGGGCCGTTCTTTCGGTGACACGCCGCTGAACCTCGAGTACAAGCTCGAGGTCCACGACTCGCCGAACTCCGCCGGCGTCATCATCGACGCGATTCGCGCGGCGAAGATCGCTCAGGACCGCGGCATCGGCGGCCCGATCCTCTCGGCGTCGTCGTACTTCATGAAGTCGCCGCCGGTGCAGTACAGCGACGACGAGGCCCGCGAAGCGGTGACCGGTTTCATCAATGGCACCGTCGAGAACTGATCGCGGCACCACCCGCCTCACCGACGGCCCGGAGCGCACGACCGGCTCCGGGCCGTCGCACGTCCGGACCCCTTCGCACGTTGAGTGCGACGTACCGGGCGTCCCATCAGGTCGAGTGCGACGTACCGGGCGCCCCATCCCGTTGAGTGCAACGTAGATCGCGTCCGCAACAGGTCGAGTGCGACGCTTCCGTTGGCACGCGATGAAAGGCGTACGGCGTCACACTCAAGGCGGATTCGCGCGATCTACGTCGCACTCGACGTGCTTGAGGACCATCAAGGTTGCACTCGACGTGATTCGACGTCGGTTGCCATGCACTCAACGGGCGCGAGGGCGGCGTCTAGCGTGATGTCGTGAGCCGAGCGACGGCGTTGCGGGAGCTGTGGCGAGCAGCGCTGTTCCGGCGGCTGCTGGTCACCCGGCTTAGCTCGCAGACCGCTGACGGCCTGTTCCAGGCCAGCCTGGTCAGCGCCGTCGTGTTCGACCCGACCAAGCGCACCGGTCCGGTGCAGGTGGCGACCGGTTTCGTCGTCCTGCTGCTGCCCTACAGCCTGATCGGGCCGTTCGCCGGGGTGTTCCTCGACCGCTGGCGACGACAACGCATCCTCGTCCGCGGAACCCTGGTTCGGGCGGCGATCGTGGTGCTGGCTGCGTTCCTGCTCTGGCGAGAAGGACCCAGCGGTCTGTGGTTCACGGTGGCGGCACTCGCGGCGCTGTCGGTGAACCGGTTCTACCTCGCCGCCTTGTCGGCCGCGTTGCCGAACGTGGTGGCGGGCGACCAGCTGGTGCTGGCCAACGCCGTGAGCCCCACGGCGGGCACGCTGGTGACCATCCTCGGCGGCCTGATCGGCCTGTCACTGCGCACCGTTGTCGGTCGCGACGCAGCCGGCGATGCGGTCGTGGTCTTGGTGGCCGCCGCCACGTATCTCGGCTCGGCCGCGCTGGCCCGGCGGCTCCCGAAGGACTCGCTCGGTCCTCGCGACCTCGACACGTCGCCCTTGCTAGCCCAGCTCACCACCGTCGCCGCCGGTCTGCGGGACGGTGCCCGCCACGTCCGCAGCCGGCCGGTCGCGGCGTGGGCGCTCGGGGTGATCTGCGCCCAGCGGCTGTTCTACGGGCTGTGGACGATCATGACCGTCCTGCTCTACCGCAACGTGTTCGTCAGCCACGGGGTGTTTCGGTCGGGGCTGGTCGGCCTCGGCCAGGTCGTCACGGCGAACGGGATCGGCCTCGTCACCGCCGCGGCCGTGACGCCGTGGGTCACCGCCCGGATCGGGACCCAGCGGTGGATCTGGATCGTGACCGCAGGCCTCGCGGTCGCCGGCTTCTGCCTCGAGCTCCCAGTGACCATGGCCGGCCAGATCGGCTCCGCCGTCTGCTTCGGTTTCGCCACCCAGGCCACCAAGGTCTGCGTCGACTCGCTGGTCCAGGCTGCGGTCGACGACGACTTCCGTGGCCGCGTCTTCGCCTTCTACGACACGCTGTTCAACGTGAGCTTCGTCGCGGCAGCGCTCGTCGCCGCATTCCTGCTCCCGGAGTCTGGCCGCTCACCGCTCGCCGTCGTCGTCATGGCGGTGGGGTACGCCGCCATCGCCATCACCTACGCGTCGCGCAACAGGTTCTCGGCGCCCCACTCGCGCAGCGCGGCCACCGCGTCCTCGTAGGACATGGGGCCGTTCTCCATCCGCAGCGCCAGCAGGTGCTGGTAGGCGTTGCCCACCATCGGTCCGGGCGGGATGTCGAGCAGCGCCATGATCTGGTTGCCGTCGAGATCCGGCCGGATCCGCTCGAGATCCTCCTGGGCGGACAGCTCCGCGATCCGCGCCTCGAGCGAGTCGTACGCCGATGCGAGCGCCCGTGCCTTGCGGGCGTTGCGGGTGGTGCAGTCGGATCGGGTCAGCCGGTGCAGCCGCTCCAGCAGCGGCCCGGCGTCGCGGACATAGCGGCGTACTGCCGCGTCGGTCCAGGTGCCGCCCGAGTAGCCATGGAAGCGCAGGTGCAGCTCGACCAGCCGAGCCACGTCGTCGACCACCTCGCGGGGATAGCGCAGCGCCGCAAGGCGTTGCCGGGCCATCGCGGCCCCCACGACGTCGTGATAGTGGAACGAGACCTTTCCGTCCGGCTCGACCGACTTCGTCTTGGGCTTTCCGATGTCATGAAGCAACGCGGCGAGCCGCAGCACGAGATCCGGGCCGTCCGACTCCAGCGCCATCGCCTGCTCCAGCACGATGAGGGTGTGCGCGTAGACGTCTTTGTGACGGCCGTGCTCGTCGACCGTCTCCTTGAGTCGGCTCAGCTCCGGCAGGAAGTACTGCGCCAGGCCGGTGTCGACGAGCAGTTCCAGACCGCGCCGCGGGTACGCCGAGAGAATCAGCTTGCTCAGCTCGTCACGAATCCGCTCGGCGCTCACGATCTCGAGCCGGCCGCCCATCTCGCGGATGGCGCCGACGGCGTCCGGGTCGACTGTGGCATCGAGCTGAGCAGCGAACCGAGCCGCCCGCAGCATGCGCAGCGGGTCGTCACCGAACGAGCGAGCCGGCTCGACCGGTGTCCGCAGTCGGCCGGCCGCCAGGTCCACCAGGCCGCCGAACGGATCGACGATGGGATGCGCGGCATCGAGCGGCAGACCGACCGCCATCGCGTTCACGGTGAAGTCACGGCGCGCCAGGTCGGTCTCGATCGACGTCCCGTAGACCACCTCAGGCTTGCGGGTCGAGGGGTCGTAGGCGTCGCTGCGGAACGTCGTGATCTCGCAGCGGTGGCCGGCAACCTGTACGCCGACGGTTCCGAAGCTGATCCCCGTCGTCCAGGTCGGCCCCAGCGATGACACCAGCTGCAGGACGACCTCGGGGTGCGCATCGGTCGTGAAATCGAGGTCGGCGGCTTCGCGGCCGAGCAGCGCGTCACGCACCGGACCGCCCACGATCCAGAGCTGGTGCCCTGCGGCGGCGAACGGCGCCGCCAGCAGGTCGGTGACCGGCGAGATGCGCAGCAGCTCGCGGACGGCACGCCTGGCGGCGTCCCGGATCCACTTCGGAGTCTGCGACGGCACGCGACGAGACTACGAGTGAGTGCCGCTGACCTGCGGTGGCCGCGCCCTACGATCGGGTCATGCCAGCGCCGTCCCGACCCCGGTTGCGGCGGGTGGAGGAGACCTCGGCCGGCGGTCTCGTGGTGGACGTGGCCGACGGCGGCCAACCCCGGGCCGCGCTGATCGGGCGGCTGGACCGGCGCGGCCGGCTGCTGTGGTCGCTCCCCAAGGGTCATGTCGAGGCCGGGGAGACCCATGAGGACACCGCGGTCCGCGAGGTCGCCGAGGAGACGGGTATCACCGGCCGAGTGCTCGCTCCGCTCGGCACCATCGACTTCTGGTTCGTCGCCGAGGGGCGGCGGGTGCACAAGACCGTGCACCACTTCCTGCTGCTCGCGCAGGGCGGCGAGCTCAGCGACGAGGACATCGAGGTCGAGCAGGTGGAGTGGGTTCCGCTCGCCGAGCTCGGCGATCGACTGGCGTACGCCGATGAGCGGCGCTTGGTCGAACAGGTGCCGTCGCTGCTCATGGACACCGCGTGAGCGGACGGGCCCACCGGATCGCCGCCGCGCTGACGGCGACGGCCCTGGTCGCGCTGCCGCTCGCGGGCTCGCTGGGTGAGCCGGCGGCGTCCGCGCAGGACGCTGCCCCGCCGGCTCTCGTCGTCACACTCACCGGGCTCAGCCCGATCGCGCCGCAGCCCGGGCAGGACGTCATCGTCAGCGGAACCGTCCGCAACCTCACGTCAGCGCCCGTCAACGAGCCGGCTGTCCAGCTCTCGATCGGCGGGCCGGTGGGCTCGCGCAGCCAGTTCGACGACTTCGCGGACGATCCCACCGCCGACCTGCCGGGGACCGGCTTCGAGAGCCTCGGGAGCGCGACGCCGCTTGCCGAGCCGCGGCTGGTCGCTGGGGCGGGAGCGAGCTTTCAGATCACGGTCCCTGCCACCACCCTGACCAGCCTGTTGCCCGCCGGTGGCCCCTGGCAGGTCCGGGAGCTGGGCATCGTCGCGATCGGGTTCAACGCCGCGAAGCTCAGCGAGTCGGGAACGCTGCGTTCCTTCCTGCCTTGGGCACCACGGAGCGCGCCCGGCGGAGGGACGCCGATCCAGCTCGCCTGGGTCTGGCCGCTGGTCGACCGCCCGCACCGCGGGGTGGGGAACGCGTGGCTCGATGACGCCCTCGCTCCCGAGCTGAGCGGCGCGGGGCGGCTCGCGGGCCTGGTGCAGGCGGGGGATGCCGCCGAGCACCCGGTCGCTCCCCCACCCACCGGGCGCCATCATCGACGTCACCATGCGGCGCCTCCTTCGGTGCCGGTGGCCTGGGCGATCGACCCGATGCTGATCCAGGACGCCACCGCGATGAGCAAGGGCTACACCGTCCAGGAAGCCAACGGGCACACGACGACAGGCAAGGGCCGAGCCGCGGCCATCACTTGGCTCAGCCAGCTGCACAACGCGCTGATCGGGGCCGACGTCGTACCGCTCCCGTATGCCGACCCGGACCAGGTCGCAGCGGTCCGCGGCGGTCTCGCCAGCGAGGTCGGGGTCGCCACCGCGGCCGGCCGGGACCAGCTCAGCAAGGAGCTGCCGTCGAGTCACCTGCTCGACCTGGCCTGGCCGATCAACGGATTTGCGGACTCGCGGACCCTCGCCACGATGTTCTCCACGGGGAGCACCTCGGTGCTGCTGTCGAGTGACGCCCTGCCGATCGTCGGCGGCCAGCCGAGCGAGACGCCGTCCGCCCGAACACCCGAACAGACCGGCGACGGCGAGCTGAACACGATCCTTTTCGACTCCGGGATCTCGAGCGTCGTCGACCAAGGTGCGACGAACCACGCCGCCTCGGCGCTCGATCTCCAACGATTCCTCGCCGAGACGCTGATGATCGAGGCCGAGGCGCCGTCCCAGCAGCGCAGCCTCGTGGTCGCGCCAGTGCGGCGCTGGCAACCCACGGCCGGCTACGCAAGCTCGCTGCTCGCCGACACGGCGGGCGTCCCCTGGCTGGCACCCGCGTCGCTGCCGGGAGTATTGGACAGCCCGCCCTACACGCACGTGGACCGGGGCGCGCTGGACTACCCGAGCTCGGCCAAGCACGCCGAGCTGCACCAGTCGTACGTGCAGCAGGTACGCGCGCTGCGCAACCAGCTGGTCGGGTTCGGTACCGTCCTGACCTCCGACGCCGCGGCGGCGTCCAACTACGACGCGGCGCTGCAGCGGTTGCTGTCCTCGGCCTACCGGACCGACACCGCGGCGCGCAACACCGCGCTGACATCGTTCCGCAGCTCCCTGAACAGCGAGATGAGCAAGGTCAAGATCGCGACCCCCAAGGGCAGCTTCGTCACGCTCACCAGCCACAACGGCAAGGTCCCGATCACGGTGTCCAACGGCCTTGATACGCCGGTGCGGGTGATCGTCCAGGTCGACCGCAACCAGCGGCTCGGCGTCGCCAACGCCGGCCGGACCCCGGTGATCGCCATCCCGGCGAACACCCAGGTCTCCGTCCCCCTCCGGGCCGTCGCCAAGACCTCGGGCGTCTTCCCGATGCAGGTGCGTCTGCTCACGCCGAACCTGCATCGGTACGGCGCCTCGGTGCAGCTCTACGTCCGATCGACGGCGTACGGCACGATCACCCTGGTCATCACCGCTGCGGCGACCATCGCGCTGCTGATCGCCGTCGCGATCCGGCTCACCCGGCGGGCGCTGCACGCGAAGCGCGCCAGCCACGCCACCGCGTGAGCACCCGGTGAGCACCACCGAGGCGGCACCGTCGGCCACCGCCACCCTGGCGCGCAGCGGAACCGTGATCGCGCTGGGCACCATCGCGTCGCGGCTGACCGGTTTCCTGCGCACCCTGGTGATCGCGGCCGCGATCGGCTCGGCGACGCTGTCCAACGCCTACAACGTCGCCAACACCATCCCGAACGCCCTCTACGACCTGCTGCTGGGCGGCGTCCTGGCCTCGGTCGTGATCCCGCTGCTGGTCCAGGCAGCACACGACGACGAGGACGATGGCGTCGCCTACGCCCAGCGGCTGCTGACCATCGTCACGGTGTCGCTGGCTGTGGTCGCCGTCATCGCCGTCGTGGCCGCTCCGCTCATCATCGCGGTCTACGGCAACCAGCTCACCCCTGTCGGCCGGACGCTCGCCACCACCTTCGCGCGCTACTTCCTGCCGCAGCTGTTCTTCTACGGAGTGGGCGCCACGATCGGGGCCGTCCTCAACGTCCGAGGCAGGTTCGCCGCGCCGATGTGGGCGCCCGTCCTCAACAACCTCACGGTGATCGCCACCGGGGCGCTGTTCCTGGTGATCAGCCACCGAACCGCCCGCGCCGGCCACCTCACCGCGACCGAGGTCCACCTCCTGGCCATCGGAACGACCGCAGGGGTGGTCATCCAGACCATTGCGTTGATCCCGGCGCTTCGGCTCTCGGGGTTCCGGATGCGGTTCCGGTGGGACTGGCGAGGCGCCGGCCTGCGTCGGGCCGGGCCGTTCGCCGCCTGGGCCTTCGGGTACGTCGTGACCAACCAGCTCGCCTTCGCCGCCATCACGAACCTCGCCGACAAGGCCCAGGGCAGTCACGGCATCGGCTTCGGTGGCTACTCGTACGCGTTCGTGGTCTTCCAGCTGCCCTACGCCGTGGTCGGCGTGACCGTGATCACCGCGCTGTTCCCCGGCATGAGCCGCAGCGCGGCATCCGGCGACGAGCCCGGGGTCGTGGCCACGCTGGCCGAGGGGCTGTCGGTCGCCGGCGTGCTGCTCGTCCCGGCGACGGTGCTGCTGGTGCTGCTCGGCGTACCGATCGCGACCGTGATGTTCGACCACGGGAACACCACCGCGGAGCAGGCCCGACTGATCGGGGAGCTACTGGCCGCCTTCAGCGTCGGGCTGGTCCCGTTCTCGGCCTTCCAGATGCAGCTGCGAGCGTGGCTTGCGGTGCGTGACTCACGAACGCCGATGCTGGTGAACATCGGCGTCACCGCCGTCAACCTGGCCGCCGACGTCATCCTGCTGGTCACGCTGAACGGTCGGGACAAGATCATCGGGCTCGGGCTCGGCTACTCGCTGTCGTACCTGGTGGGGACGGTCTGGTTCGCCCTGCTGTTGCGCCACCGGATGACACCGAGCCGGCCCACCCATGTCATCCGGACCCACGTCCGGCTGGTGGTCGCATCGGTCATCGCGGCGGTTCCGACGTACCTGGTATCGCGCATCGTCACCGACCACGCCGGCGAAGGTCCGGCGGCGGCTCTGCTCGAGATCGTCGCCGCCGGTGGCGTGGGGCTGCTCGTCTTCTGGATCGTGATTCGCCAGATGCGGGTCCGCGAGCTCGATCAGCTGCTTCGCATGATGCCGATTCATTCACGCGCAGCCCGTTGACCTCTTAAGGAGGCCCCCGCGTCGGCCGACATCCTGAAGCAGAGGAGGGACGATGCGAGCGACCGGCAGGGACAGCGGCGCCGTGCGGGTCAGCTACATCGCGAAGCTGGCCGTCGTACTGGCGATCGTCGGCGTGTTCGGCTACGACGGCGTGGCGATCCTGGCGACGCATGTCTCCACCGAGAGCGACGCCCAGAACGCGGCCAACACGGCGAGCGAGGACTGGCAGACGAACCACAACGTCGTGCTGGCCTACGACGCCGCCAGCCAGGCGGCGGAGCCCAACGGCGAGAAGGTCCTGTCCTGCGCGACGTGCTTCAGCATCGCCCAGGACAACACCGTGACCCTCGAGCTGCGCCGCACCGCCAAGACCGTGGTGTTCTCCCGCATCGGGTTCTTGAAGCGCTTCACCGTGGTCACCGAATCAGGCACAGCGAACTACAACCCGTCATGACCCGTCGTCCGTTGTGGCACAGCGCCACGCTGCTCGCGATCCTTGCCGTCGTCGGTAGCGTGACGCTTCCCTCGGCCGCCGCGGACCCGCTGAGCAGCGCGAAGACCCAGGCTGCGGCCCTGACGAAGACGGTAGCCAAGCTCCAGCTCCGTGCTGAGGTCGCCACTGAGCAGTACGACGGGATCGAGGCGGCCCTCGGCAAGGCGGTCGGCAACCAGGTCAGCGCGTCACGCGCGCTCCAGCAGCGGCAGGCGGCGGCAGCCGCCGCCCAGCAGACGGTCGACGACCGGGCGCGTGCGCTCTACGAGAGCGGGGGCGGGTCGGCCCTGCTGGGCGCGCTCATCAGCGGAACCAGCCCGTCGAACGCCCTCCAGCGCTACACCTTGGCCAGCAGCGTGCTGACCTACGAGAGCAACAGCGCGGTTGCTGCCAGCCGGGCCGCCAAGCAAGCCAGCGCGCGAGAGACTCATGACACCGCCGCCACCGACACCGTGACCCGGCTGCAGGCGGCAGCGAGCCGGCAGGCCGCAGCGGTCCAGGCGCTGCTTCGCGCCAACCGGGTGGCGCTGCGGTCGGCGAACCAGACCGTGAAGCGAATCATGGTGGCCGACGCGGCGGCGGCCGCGGCGGCCCAGGCCCAGGACTTCACCAGCGCGCTCAACGCGGCCGGCGGCACGCTGAACAGCCAGGACTCGACCACCCCGCCGAACAAGATCGCGGCGACCGCCATCGCGGCCGCGCGGAGCCGGCTCGGTGTCCCCTACGTCTGGGGCGCGACCGGCCCCGATGCCTTCGACTGCAGCGGGCTCACCCAGTGGTCCTACGCCCACGCCGGCATCCAGCTCCCGCGCGTCGCGGCTGAGCAGTGGAACTCCGGGCCGCACCCCTCGCTGGCCGATCTGGAGCCCGGCGATCTGCTGTTCTGGGCCCTCAACATCCACGACCCTGCGACCATCCATCACGTCGCCCTCTACATCGGCCACGGAATGATGATCGCCGCGCCCCACACGGGTGAGAACGTTCAGATCCAGCCGGTCTACATGCAAGGGTTCATCGGGGCCACCCGACCGTGGGCGAAGACGACCACGCCAGCTGGCACCTGAGCCCGGACTGACGTGACCGCACCAGACGGGACCGCCGACGGTCCCGAGTTTCAGCCTCCCGGCGCACTAGGGTTTCCCGGCACGGCAGCCGCACCACCGTCATCGACAGGGAGGCGCATGGTCACCGAACCGGCGTCCGATGCCGACCTGCTCGCCCGCCATCTAGCGGGGGACACGAGCGCCTTCGGTGAGCTCGTGGCCCGCCACCGTGACCGGCTCTGGGCGGTTGCGCTGCGCACCCTCGGTGACCGTGAGGACGCCGCCGACGCGGTGCAGGACGCGCTGCTGTCGGCGTACCGAGGTGCGGCCGGATTCCGCGGCGGCGCGGCCGTCACGACCTGGTTGCACCGGATCGTCGTCAACGCCTGCATCGACCTGGTACGCCGCCGAAACGTGCGACCCGCGACATCGCTACCTGACGACGTGGCGGATCGAACCACCGGCCGAGACACAGTGAGCGACCGGGAGACCTCCCTCACGGTCCTGGCCGCGCTCAGGACACTGCCCGCTGAGCAGGCGGCCGCGCTCGTCCTCGTGGACGTCGAAGGGTTCTCGGTCGCCGAGGCAGCCGACATCCTCGAGGTCGCCACCGGCACGGTGAAGAGCCGCTGCGCCCGTGGCCGCGCTCGGCTCGCACCGCTACTGCACGAGCTCGGACCTGGGAGCGCAGGGAACGAAATCCCGGATCTGCCCGTCCAACCCGATGATGGACATGACGGGAGCGACCGTGAGTGACGACCACAGCTCGTACGACGAGCTGGCGGACTTGGATGAAGGGCTGCTCGACCCGGCTCGCGCCGACGAGGTCCGCGCCCACCTGGTGGGCTGCTCGGAGTGCCGAAGCCGCCACGCGGCCCTGCGTGACGTGCACGATGAGCTCGCAGTCCTGCCGCCCGAGCCGATGCCGGACGATGTGGCCGCGCGGATCGACGGTGCCCTTGCCGACGCCGCCGCGCCGCGCTCGGCAACGGTCGTCCCACTCGTGCCGCCGCCCGATCACAAGCGCGGCTGGCCCGCGCTCGCCGGTGTGGCCGCCGTCGTGGTCGTCCTGGCGCTGGTCGGAGCGGTCATCGCCGGGCACCACGACAGCAAGAACCAGGACGTGACGAGCGCGTCCAGTGCCGCGGGCTCGTTGGGCGCTGTTCCCTCGGCGCCGGCCCCTCACATCACCCAGACCTTCTCCAACCACACCTATGACCAGCAGACGGTGACCGCGGCAGTCCAGAAACTGCTGTCCGCAAGGACGCTGCCGGGTGCGACCGCTGCCGGCGGCGCTACCCCGCTGAGTGCCGGTGCGGGCGGGACCACTCCAAGTCCCACCGGTGACGCCCCCGCCCACAGCGCGCTTGTGCCGGCGGGGCTTCCCGCCTCGCTCCACCCGCTCTACCAGTCACCCGCGAAGCTGTTGAGCTGCGCCGCCCAAGTCGGCCCCACCCAGGGAGCGGTGCCTGAGGCCGCGATCTTCGCCCGCTACACCACGCCGAGCAAGAAGAACTCCCCCGCCGTGATCTACGTCTTCCCCACCACCGCCGATCGCGCCGACATCGTCGTCGTCGGCCCGAGCTGCTCCGGGGTGAATCAGGTCCGCGACGAGCTGCTCGAACGCTCCGTCGGCTAAGGCGCGGCCACCCGCCGTGGCGCCGGGCCAGCGGGAATGTCCGTCCGTAGACTCCCGTTCTGAAGGGGTCGCACCCTGATGGGAGCGGCCGTGACGAGCGTCCGGCCGTGACGAACGTGAGGAGCACCATGACGGAGTCGATCCGCGACGTCGTGATCGTGGGATCGGGACCGGCTGGCTACACCGCCGCGCTCTACACCGCGCGGGCGAACCTACATCCGCTGTTGATCGAAGGCGCTCAGTTCGGCGGCGCGCTGATGAACACCACCGATGTCGAGAACTTCCCGGGCTTCCCTGATGGGGTCATGGGTCCCGAACTGATGGACCTGATGCGCAAGCAGGCCGAGCGGTTCGGCACCGAGATCATCACCGACGACGCCACTGAGCTCGACCTGTCCGGTCCGGTGAAGCGGGTCATCATCAGTGGCGAGGAGCACCTGGCCAAGACCGTCGTGCTCGCCATGGGATCGGCGTACCGCGAGCTCGGTGCTCCCGGTGAGAAGAGGCTGTCCGGACATGGCGTGTCGTGGTGCGCCACTTGCGACGGATTCTTCTTCAGGGGCAAGGACATCGCCGTCGTTGGCGGCGGCGACTCCGCCGTCGAAGAGGCGACGTTCCTCACCAGGTTCGCCGATTCTGTGACGCTGGTGCATCGGCGGGACGCGTTGCGCGCCTCGAAGATCATGGCCGACCGAGCTCACCAGAACCCGAAGATCAACTTCGCCTGGAACAGCGCCGTAGACGAGATCCTCGGTGAGGAGTCGGTGAGCGGGCTTCGGCTGCGTGACATCGAGACCGGCGACACCTCGACCCTCGACGTCGGCGGGGTGTTCGTAGCCATCGGGCACGACCCACGCAACGAGCTGATCCGAGGCCAGATCGACCTGGACGAGGAGGGGTACGTCCTCGTCGACTCCCCGCACACCCGTACGTCGATACCCGGTGTGTTTGCCTGCGGGGATCTCGTTGACCACACCTATCGTCAAGCCATCACCGCGGCCGCCAGCGGATGCGCGGCGGCCCTCGATGTCGAGCACTTCCTCGACGCCATCCCGGAGGGCTGAGCGACAGCTGCCGGCGGGAACACGGCACGCCACGATTCGGTTGCATCATCAGACACCACGAACCACCGGCTACGAGGAGAAGCAATGGGCGCCGCCACCAAGATTGTCACGGACGCAACCTTCGACACCGACGTCCTAGGCAGTGACGTGCCCGTGCTGGTCGACTTTTGGGCCGAGTGGTGTGGACCGTGCAAGATGGTCGCGCCCGTCCTCGAGGAGATCGCTGCCGAGAGCCAGGGCAAGCTCACCATCGCGAAGGTCAACATCGACGAGAACCCCGAGATCGCTCGGCGCTACCAGATCATGTCGATCCCGACCATGTCGGTGTTCTCCGCCGGCGAGGTCGTGAAGAGCATCGTGGGTGCCAAGCCGAAGGCCGCCCTGCTGCGCGATCTCGAGGGCTACGTCTAAACCGTAGACGAGTCAACGGCCGCGATACTCGAGGAACCACTCGGGTGCGCGGCCGTTGTGCTGTCGTCGGGCCGTACACCGGGCCTACTATCGTGACCGGCCCGACATCCGCGATTCGCTTCGAGGTCATGTGCCGGACATGGAGATCTTTCGACGCGGCGACGACGGACCTGTCGTCCGCGAGATCCGATCCAAACTGACGCGCCTGGGACTGCTCAGCGGCGACGGTTCGGCGGCTGGGTTCGATGCCGACTGCGATCACGCGGTCCGGGAGTTCCAGCAGCATCGTGGGCTGCAGATCGATGGCCTGGTCGGCCCTGAGACCTACCGAGCCCTCGACGAGGCGCACTGGCGGCTGGGCGACCGACTGCTGTCGCACGTAATATCGCGACCTTTCGTTGGGGACGATGTCGCGTCGTTGCAGCAACGGCTGCTCGAGATGGGCTTCGATGCGGGCCGCTGCGATGGGATCTTCGGCGCATCCACCGATGCGGCGCTGCGGGAGTTCCAGCGCAACGTCGGCCTCGCGGCGGACGGCACCCTTGGCCCGCACACGCTTCGCTCACTGCAGCAGCTCCGGCGCACCGTCACCGGCGGGTCACCATCGGAGCGGCGTGAGGAGGAACGACTGCTGGGCAGCGAACGCGCGCTGGCGGGCCGGGTGATCGTGCTCGATCCCGGACACGGTGGCGCCGATCTCGGCGCCACTGCGGGCAGCCTGGCCGAGGCGGACATCGTGCTCGACCTCGCCGCCAGGATCGAAGGACGGCTCGGTGCCGCGGGAGTCACGACGTACCTGACCCGTAGCGCGGACACGCAGCCGGACGACCGAGACCGGGCCGAGCTCGCCAACGACGTCGGCGCCGACCTGTTTCTGTCGCTGCACCTGCACGAGCTCGCGACGACCCGGGCCACCGGCTCGGCCTGCTACTTCTTCGGCACCGGGCTCGCGGGTCACCAGGTCAGATCTTGGGTCGGCGAGCGGTTGGCCGCGTTGATCCAGGGCGAGATCGTGAGCCGCACCGACCTGGTCGACGGGCGCTGCCACCCCAAGTCGTGGGAGCTGCTCCGCTTGACGCGGATGCCGGCGGTGCGATTGCAGCCGGGGTACCTCACCAGCCCCGCGGACGCGGCTCGGCTGGCCGCGCCGGAGTTCCGCGATGCGGTTGCGGAAGCCGTGACAGCCGCGCTGCAGCTGCTCTACTCGCCGGAGGTGGTCGACGTCACGACCGACTCGCGTCGGGTGCCCCAGCTGTCGGCCTGAGGCCTCAGACCGGGCGCAACGCACCCTCGCTCATCGACCCCAACAGTCGTTCCAGCGCCACCTCGACGTCTTCCCGCCACGACGCGGCGGTCTTGAGCTCGAGCCGTAGCCGCGGGAACCGCGGGTGGGGGCGCACCGTCTTGAAGCCGACCGCCAGCAGGTAGTCCGCCGGCACCACGCAGTGGCCGACCGTCGACCACTGCGCATCGCCGAAGACCTCGATGGCCCGGACGCCGCGGCGGATCAGGTCCTTGGCAACGCCCTGCACGAGCATCCGGCCGAAACCGCCGCCGGCGAAGTCGGGAACGACGTGGGCCGTCATCAGGAGCACGGCATCAGGGCTCACCGGCGAGGTCGGGAAGGCCACCGACCGGGGAGCGTGGGTAGGCGGCGCAAACAGGACAAACCCTGCCGGAACGCCATCGACGTACAAAATCTTGCCGCAACTCCCCCACTCCAGCAGTACGGCGGACACCCAGGCTTCCTTTTCCAGCGCCGTATCGCCCGTCTCCGCGGCCCGGGCGCCTGCCACCGGGTCGAGCTCCCAGAACACGCAACGGCGACAGCGCCCCGGCAGGTCGTCGAGGTTGTCCAGCGTGATGTTGGCCAGGCGCCGAGTCATGACCACTCCGTCTTGCCGCGCCGCTGCGCGATCGAGGTCCCGAGGCAGCGTAACGGCCGCCTCAGGGACGCGCCAGCATCAGTTCGGCTCGACCTCAGGTCCCGCCGATAGCGTCGCCCACCTCCGGCGCCGCCAGGGAGGGGACCATCACGCCGACGACGCGACGCAGGTCGTCCATCGTCGCGAACTCCACGGTCACCTTGCCCTTGCGCCGCCCCATCTCGATCGTGACGCGGGTTTCCAGCAGGTCGGACAGCGATGCGGCTAGATCGGCCAGGCCCGGCGCCTGGGGTGCCCGCGGACGACTGGCCCCTGCCGGTTGGCTCACCACCCGAGCTGACCAGCTCTTCGGTGGTTCGTACGCTCAGTCCCTCGGCGACGATCCGAGCCGCCAACCGCTCCTGCTGGTCGGTGTCCGGCAACGCGAGCAGGGCCCGTGCATGCCCCGCGCTCAGCACTCCGGCTGCAACGCGGCGCTGGACACCCGCCGGCAGGTTGAGCAGCCGGATCGTGTTGGACACCTGCGAGCGAGACCGGCCGATCCGGTCCGCCAGCTCATCGTGCGTCGCCCCGAACTCGACCAACATCTGCTGGTACGCCGCCGCTTCTTCCAGCGGGTTAAGTTGTTGCCTATGCAAGTTCTCGAGCAGGGCGTCACGAAGCAGGTGATCATCGGTGGTGTCACGAATGATGGCCGGCACGGTGTCGAGCCCCGCCTCGCGACTGGCCCGCCACCGGCGCTCCCCCATGACCAGCTGGTACTTGCCGGGTGCCAACTCGCGGACCACCACCGGCTGTAGCACGCCCACCTCACGGATGCTCGCCACCAACTCGGCAAGTGCGTCCTCGTCGAAGACCTCACGAGGTTGTCGCGGGTTGGGCTCGATGCTGGAGATCGCCAGGTCGGCGAAGCGGGCAGCTATCGCGCCCTCGTCATCGACCGGGCCGGCGGGGATGAGGGCACCCAAGCCACGGCCCAAGCCGCCACGCTTCACATTCACTGCGTACCTTCCGCTCGCTGGTTGAGGTCTCGCGCCGCCGCTTCATACGCTCGGGCGCCACGCGACGTCGGATCGTAGGTCAGGACCGTCTGGCCGAAGCCGGGTGCCTCCGAGATCCGAACGCTTCGTGGGATCACCGACTCCAACACCATCTCACCGAAGTGGCTGCGAACCTCGGCGGCAACCTGGTCGGCGAGTCGGGTCCGGCCGTCGTACATGGTCAGCAGGATGGTCGAGACGTGCAGGTCAGGGTTGAGGTGGCTCTTCACCAGGTCGACGTTCTTCAGCAGCTGGCTCAGGCCCTCAAGGGCATAGAACTCGCACTGGATCGGGATGAGCACCTCGGGGCTGGCCACCATGGCGTTCAGGGTCAGCAGTCCGAGCGACGGCGGGCAGTCGATGAGGATGTAGTCGACATCCTCGACCGTCGCCAGTGCGCGCTGCAGCCGCCACTCCCTCGCGACCACGGAGACCAGCTCGATCTCCGCGCCGGCAAGGTCGATCGTCGCCGGCGCGCAGAGCAGCCCTGGGAGATCGGCAACGGTCACCGCGACCTCGGCTATGCGACTTCTCGCCCACCAGGACGTCGTACACGGAGGGAACGCCGGCGTGGTGCTCGACGCTGAAGGCCGTCGACGCATTGCCCTGCGGGTCAAGGTCGACGACCAGCACCCGAAGGCCGTGCTGCACCAGGGCCGCCGCCAGGTTGACCGTGCTGGTGGTCTTGCCGACGCCACCCTTCTGGTTCGCGACGGCGAGGACGCGACGCCGCGGCGGCGGCGGCCACTGGCCGGTCGGCACCTCGCGAGGCTGCGGCGAAGCGGCCTCGGGGCGGGAGTCTCGTCGACGAGGGGCGCCTTGTCGGTTTCACGTGAAACCAGCCGAGCGTCGTCGTCCTGCGAGGCGACCACGTCCCCCTCCCTGGTTTCACGTGAAACGGCCACCTGGTCACCACCCTCGGAGGTGGGAGCTGAGGCGGGCCAGCCCAGCAACGATCCGTTCCGCCATCTGGGCCGGTGGGCCAGCCAAGGCCGACGCTCATCATTCGCTCCTCACAGTGGTAGCCAGTCTGGGGGAGATCAGGCGGGGCGGACACGGACAACAGTCGCCGCCTGGTCCGCGAACGACGACCTCCACCAGGTCCAGCCGCACCGGTAGGTTCTGACGGCGCACTGTATCCATCTCCGCCTGCGCAAGCGCGACCTTTGAGCGCCAACAGCGTGCCGCCGGCGCGGAGCAACGGCCGGGCGGTCATGACCAGCCGGTCGAGCGGGGCGACGGCCCGCGCGACGCCGAACCCGCCCGCGGCGGACCGGAGCTCCTCCGGCGCGCGACCACGACATACGGTCACGCGTTCGTCAGACCGAGTCGGTCGACGCAATCGGACAGGAAATCCACTCGGCGTTGCATCGGCTCGAGCAGGACGACCTGCAGGTCAGGGCGAAGCAAGGCGAGCGGGATCCCGGGCAGGCCGGCGCCAGATCCGATGTCAGTGACGGCGGCTCCGTCAGGGACGAGCGGGGCGAGCGACGCGGAGTTGGCGAGATGGCGCTCCCAGACGCGATCCGCTTCGCGAGGCCCGATCAGGCCGCGAAGCACTCCCTCGGTGACCAGCAGATCGACGTAGCGCTGGGCCGGTCGAGCTGCTCACCAAAGGCCGCCGCAATCTGCGGGGGAGGTGTAGACTGGGCGAGCGGGACTCACTCACGCCCGATGGATGACGACCCTGCGGCTCGGCTCTTCGCCCTCCGACTCGGTGGTCACGCCATCGACGGCGGCGACCGCGTCGTGCACGATCTTGCGCTCGAAGGGGGTCATCGGCGCCAGCCGCTCGCTCTCGCCCGACTCCAGCACGCGTTGGGCGGCGGCGGTCCCAGCTCGGTTAGCTCGGCACGGCGGCGGGCGCGGTGGCCGCCGACGTCCAACATCAACCGGGTTCTGACTCCGGTCTCCCGGTGAACGGCCAGCCGGGTCAGCTCCTGCAAGGCGTCGAGCGTCGCGCCACCGGGGCCGACCAGCCCACCGAGTCCGGAGCCGATGATGGAGACGGCGGCGCGGTCGTTGTCCACGTCGATGTCGATGTCGCCATCGAGGTCGGCGATGTCGAGGAGCACCTCGAGGTAGTCCGCCGCGATATCGCCTTCGCGCTCAAGCAACTGGGCCGTGTCGGTCGGGTCGGTGCCGCTCGGCACGGGATCATTGTCGGACTCTGCGTCGATGCCGGAGTCCGGCTGGTCGGAAGCGGTCGTGTCGGTGGTCATCGTCGTCCTCGTCGGTTGCGGTTTCTGGTGCGACTGGCGGGCGGCCGGGAGCCGGCGGGTCGTGAAGGATGTTTGCCCTGGTTTGGGGGGGTTGATGCGGAGGAACCGTTGGTGCTCGACCCGCGGAATCCGACCCGGCCGGATCGGACGCCGGCGGGGTCGTCGGCTTCGACGTACCGCCCTTCGGTGGTGGGCCGCACTTCGGGGTGCCCGGACTTCGGTGGCGTACCGGACTTCGGTGGGACCCTTTGCCGGCGGTGTTGCCTTCGACGGAGCCGGGCCCGAGCTTCGGTTTCGACCCCTGGAGCGGGCCCGGAGGGTGCGAGGGCGCTGCGCCGCGGCCACGGGCTCCGGCGTGTCCATGCGTCGGATCACGACCGACTGTTGGGCCATGCTCCAGACGTTCGTCGTCAGCCAGTAGATCAGCACGCCGATCGGGAACTTGAAGCCGTAGAAGAGGAACAGGACCGGGAACAGGTACAGCATGATCTTCTGCTGCTGCGCCATCTGGCCTTCGGCCGGGCCGTTGCGGGCCATCAGCTGGCGCTGCGTGATGAACGTCGACGCGCCCATCAGGATGGTGAGCACCAGGCACAGGATCCGGGTAGAGGTCTGGTTACCGCCGAGATCGTGCAGGTAGGACACGCTGGAGGTGAACGACGCCGAGATCGGTACGCCGAAGATCTTCGCCTGCGCGGCGCTGGCCACCATCTCCTGGGTAAAGCCCGGGAAGGCCTTGTAGCAGGACAGGTTGCTGCGGGTCGAGGCAGCCCGTACTGCGGCTTGAGCTGGCGCAGCGTGTGGAACAGCGAGATGAAGATCGGGATCTGCAGCAGCAGCGGCAGGCAGCCGGAGAACGGGTTGGCCCCCGCCTCCTTCCACAGCGCCATCATCTCCTTGTTGAGCTGTTCCTTGTCGTTCTTGTACTTGGCCTGCAGTGCCTTCATCTTCGGCTGCACGGTCTGCATCGCCCGCTGGTTGCGGATCTGCTTCACGAACACGGGGAACAGCACCAACCGCATGCCGACCGTGAGCAACACGATGGCGAGCGCCCAGGACGCGCCGCTGTTCGTCCCGAAGATGGGAGCGAGCAACGCCGAGTGGATATGCGCCAGCAACCACGCCACTGCGTTGTACAGCGGATCGAGAAAACTCACGAACTGGCTCCTCTGGCTGCCGTGCTCGGGACCGGGTCATATCCACCGGACGAAAAAGGTTGACACCGCAACAATCGGCGGCCGCCGAGCCATAGGCCTCGCACCGCACCGTAGCTCTCGATCGCTTCGACGGTGTAGGCACTGCAGGACGGCGCGAACCGGCAGCGTTGCCCCAGCAACGGGCTCACCCAGCGCCGATAGGCGTTGATCAGTACGACGATCAGCCGCGCAATCACGCCGGCACACCCACGATGCGGTCGAGCGCCCGGTCCATGGCGGCGCCCAGGTCGGCGCTCGAGGCCTCGGCTGACGCGGGAGTGGCGCGGAGCACCAACAGCGTTCCGGCCGGCAGCCGGGTCAGCCGGTCGGCGGCGAGATGGCGCAGCCGACGTCGTACCCGGTTGCGGACAACGGCCGGGCCCACGCCGCGGCCGACCACGAAACCCACGCGTCCAGGCATCGGGCTCGGGGTGATCAGGAGGTGGGCAACCAGCCCCGGGCCACCAGCCCGCTGGCCCTGCTTCACAGCGTCGGTGAACTCGGCGCGGTGACGCAGCCGCCTTGCGGCCGGCAGCACCAGTTAGGCCGAGAGCTGAGAGCGTCCCTTGCGGCGACGCGTCGACAGGATGGCCCGACCCGCGCGGGTGCGCATCCGCAGGCGGAACCCATGGGTCTTCGCCCGCCGACGGTTGTTCGGCTGGAACGTGCGCTTGCTCACGAGCACTCCAAGATTGCGGACGGCGCAAGGCGCGCTCGTCGAGGCCCCTCTGGGCGAACACCCAAGGTACGGGGGGTGGCCGACCGGGTCAAACCAGGGCCCGGTCACTGACCACGTGGAGTGGCCCCGTCAAGCCGACGCGCCGACGATCCGTCACTGATTGTGGGGAACGGGTTGTGGCAGCGCATGCCCCCCTGTTAGCGTCGCGTCGCCGGCCTTTCCCGCCATCCTTCGGGATGTCGCACACGAGTGCATGTCGGTGGAGTTGGGTCGGCAACACGTTCCGGCACCCATGATCCACAGTCTGTGGACGAAGGTGTGGACACGGACGTCTGCTGCCGTCGTTGGCTCCCATCGTCGAGCCGCGTCACGCAGGAAGCAGGGAGCATCAGTGATCGACCAGGTCCTCGATCTCGACTCGGTTTGGACCAAGGCGATCACCGGACTGGGGGAAGACCTGGTCTCCGCCCAGCAACGCGCATGGCTGCGGATGACGAAGCCCCTCGCGCTGGTCCAGGGGACGATCGTGCTCGCGACCCCTAACGATTTCGCGCGTGACGTGCTCGACACTCGGTTGCGGCCACTCGTCGTGGACGCACTGTCCCGGGAGCTCGACCAGGACATTCGGGTCGCCATCACCGTCGACGAGGCGGGTGCCGATATACCGCTGTACGACGACCTGCTCGAGGACGACGAGGCGGAGCCGGTGGTGCCGATCCGCCGGCAGGTGACGCGCCCGGTCGAGCCGGCTCGACTGAACCCCAAGTACCAGTTCGACAGCTTCGTCATCGGCTCGAGCAACCGGTTCGCCCACGCCGCCGCGGTGGCGGTTGCGGAGTCCCCCGCCAAGGCCTACAACCCGCTGTTCATCTACGGCGAGTCAGGGCTGGGCAAGACCCATCTGCTCCATGCGATCGGCCACTACACCCAGGCGCTGGTCCCCGGGTCGCGGGTCCGATATGTGAGCTCGGAGGAGTTCACCAACGACTTCATCAACTCCATCCGCGACGGCCGCGGGGAGACCTTCCGCCGGCGCTATCGCGACATCGACGTGCTGCTCGTCGACGACATCCAGTTCCTGGAGAACAAAGAGCAGACCCAGGAAGAGTTCTTCCATACCTTCAACACGCTGCACAACGCCAACAAGCAGATCGTGATCTCCTCCGACCGGCCACCCAAGCAGCTGGTGACGCTGGAAGACCGGCTCCGTAACCGGTTCGAGTGGGGCCTGATCACCGACATCACGCCCCCCGAGCTCGAGACCCGGATCGCGATTCTGCGCAAGAAGGCGGCCGCCGAGCGACTGGATGCGCCGCCGGAGGTGCTGGAGTTCATCGCCAGCAAGATCTCCAGCAACATCCGCGAGCTCGAAGGCGCGCTGATCCGGGTCACGGCCTTCGCCAGCCTGAACCGGCAGAGCGTCGACCTGGCCCTCGCCGAGGTCGTCCTCAAAGACCTCATCGCGGACGCGACCAGCGCCGAGATCACGGCCTCGACGATCATGGCCCAGACCTCGGCGTACTTCTCCATCACCATGGAGGAGCTCTGCGGGACCTCGCGGACCCGGATGCTCGTCACCGCTCGTCAGATCGCGATGTACCTGTGCCGCGAGCTGACCGACCTGTCGCTGCCCAAGATCGGCCAGCATTTCGGCGGCCGCGACCATACGACGGTGATGCACGCGGACCGGAAGATTCGCTCATTGATGGCCGAACGCCGATCCGTGTACAACCAGGTCAGTGAGCTGACGAACCGGATCAAGATGCAGGCTCGGGGATGAGCCGGACGATCAGTGCACAGGCTGGGGACAATCCTGTGGACACTTGCGCGCTACAACTTTCGGACGACCGGAAACTTGCCGTCGTACCCAGCCTGTCCTCGGCCGTTCACCTGATGTCCACACCCGGTGTGTGTCGTCACGAGACCCCTGACCTGGCCGGATCCTGGTCATCAACACCATCCACCGCCCCGACGACAACGGCTGGTCATCTCAAGACTGTCAGACATAACTCACAGAATGGGGACCGTCCGAATCTGGGGACGGACGCCCAACCGAACGGAGGCACGGCCCGATGAAGATCCGGGTGGAACGAGACGGGTTCGCTGACGCGGTCGCCTGGGCGGCACGAATCCTGCCCCAGAAGGCCGCACTTCCGGTTCTCGCGGGTCTTCGGCTGGAGGCGGCCGAGGACGGCGGCCTCACCCTCGCGGGCTTCGACTACGAGGTCTCGGCGCAGGCGCAGCTGGATGTCACCGTGGCCGAGTCCGGCTCGGCCCTGGTCCCCGGCCGGCTGCTGGCCGAGATCACCCGGAGCCTGCCGGGCCAACCGATCGACCTGTCGACCGACGGATCGCGGCTGGTTCTCACCTGCGGAAGCTCCCGCTTCCAGTTGCCGACGCTGCCCTTGGACGAGTACCCCACGCTGCCGGATATGCCCGAGGTATCGGGAACCGTCGGGAGCGACGCCTTCGCCGCGGCCGTGTCGTCGGTGGCCGTCGCTGCCGGGCGCGATGACGCGCTGCCCGTTCTCACCGGGATCCGGGTCGAGATCGACGGGACCAAGGTGACGCTCGCGGCCACCGACCGCTACCGCCTCGCGGTGCGAACATTGCGGTGGTCACCGACCGACCCGGCACTGCAGGCCACTGCCCTGGTCCCGGCCCGGACATTGGCGGATGCCGCCAAGTCGCTCACGACCGGCGCCGAGGTGACGCTGGCACTCGCGGGGGCCGGCTCGGGCGAAGGCATGCTCGGGCTCTCGGGTGGCAGCCGTCGGGCCACCACTCGGCTGCTCGACGGCGAGTTCCCGAAGTACCAGTCGCTGTTCCCCGAGACCTCGACGTCGATGGCGTCGATCGACGCGGCCGCCCTGACCGAGGCGGTACGACGGGTCGCCCTCGTCGCGTCGCGGACCTCGCCGATCCGGCTGTCCTTCACCGCCGACGGCCTGACCCTGGAGGCCGGCGGGCTGGACGACGCCGAGGCCGCCGAGTCGCTGCCGGCATCGTTTGACGGTGAGCCGCTCACCATCGCGTTCAACGCGACGTACCTGCTCGACGGGCTCGGCTCGTTGGACTCCGACGAGGCCCAGCTGTCGTTCACCGCGGCGACCAAGCCGGCCGTTCTCACTGGCAAGCCCGGGGACGACGAGGAGTCCGACCACCGCTACTTGCTGATGCCGGTGCGACTGTCGTCTTAGCCCGCCCTACGGTGGGCATCGGTCGGTAACACGTGTCGGGGTCGTCCCTAGGAGCAGGTCATGGAACTTGGCATCATCGGGCTGGGCCGCATGGGCGGAAACATGGCGCAGCGGCTTCGTCAGGGCGGCCACACGATCGTCGGGTTCGACCAGTCGGCGAGCAGCAATCGGGACGCCGACAGCCTCGAGGACCTGGTCTCGAAGCTCAGTGCTCCCCGCGCGGTCTGGGTGATGGTCCCGGCCGGCAAGCCCACCGCCGACACGATCGCCAAGCTGGGTGATCTGCTCGACGCCGGTGACGTCGTCATCGACGGCGGCAACTCGCGCTATACCGACGACCAGATCCACGCGCTGGCGCTGGCCGAGAAGAGCATCAAGTTCATCGACTGCGGCGTCTCGGGCGGCGTGTGGGGTCTCACCGAGGGCTACGCGCTCATGGCTGGCGGCGAGGACGATGCGATCGCGATGCTGCAGCCGGTGTTCGACACCTTGAAGCCGGAGGGCGACTCGGGATTCGTCCACGCCGGCAAGGTGGGCGCCGGACACTTCGCGAAGATGGTCCACAACGGCATCGAGTACGGCCTGATGCAGGCCTACGCCGAGGGGTGGGAGCTGCTCGAGGCCACGCCACTCGTCACGGACGTCCGCAAGGTCTTCGAGTCGTGGCAGCAGGGCACGGTCATCCGGTCCTGGCTGCTGGACCTCGCGGTCCGCGCCCTCGACGCGGACGAGCACCTCAGCCAGCTCAAGGGATACGCCCAGGATTCGGGCGAGGGACGCTGGACGGTGCAGGCGGCCATCGACCATGCCGTCCCGCTCCCGGTCATCACGGCGTCGCTGTTCGCGCGGTTCTCCTCGCGCCAGGACGACTCGCCGGCGATGAAGATGGTGGCGGCGCTGCGGAACCAGTTCGGCGGTCACGCGGTGACGTCGTCCGCGGGATCCGACGAGAAGGGTGCCGACGCACCTGGCGCCGACACCTCGCACGGCTCCGAAGCCGACGCCTACCCGTCCGCCTGATCCGGGCGACCCCGACCGCGTGTACGTCCGGCTCCTGCAGGCCACCGACTTCCGGTCCTATCCGAGCGCGGAGCTGACGCTCGACCCCGGCGTCACGGCTCTGGTGGGTCCGAACGGCCAGGGCAAGACCAACCTGGTCGAGGCCGTCGGGTACCTCGCCTCGCTCGGCAGCCACCGGGTCTCGCACGACGCTCCGCTCGTCCGCGCCGGAGCGGAGCGGGCCGTCGTACGCGGTGTCGTGGTCCGGGACGGTCGCGACACGCTGCTCGAGGTGGAGATCACGCCCGGCAAGGCGAACCGGGCCCGAATCGGTGGCTCGCCGGTGCCTCGGGCTAGGGAGCTGCTCGGCGTCCTGCGTACCGTGCTGTTCGCGCCCGAGGACCTGGCCATCGTCAAGGGCGATCCGGCCGAACGCCGGCGCTACCTCGACGACCTGCTCGTCGCCCAGGCCCCGCGGTACGCCGGTGTCCGGTCGGACTACGACCGGGTGCTCAAGCAGCGCAACGCCCTGCTGAAGTCCGCCGGATCCGCGCGGCGAGCGGGCACCGGGCTGCGCACGTTGGACGTCTGGGACTCGCACCTGGCCACGGCGGGTGCGGCCCTGCTCGCCGGCCGGCACGAGCTGGTCGACGCCCTGCGCCCGTTGGTCGAGAAGGCATACGCGGCCCTGAGCCGCGGCGGTGATGCTGCCGGCCTGGAATACCGGTCGGCGCTGCCCGACGATGTGGTGGGTTCGACGGACCGGGATCTGCTCGCGGCCGCGCTGGCCGCGGCGCTCGCCGCCGGCCGGGACGCCGAGCTGGACCGGGGAGTCACCCTGGTCGGCCCGCATCGCGACGACCTGCTCCTCACCTTGGGCGAGCTACCCGCCAAGGGGTATGCGAGCCATGGGGAGTCGTGGTCGATCGCGTTGGCGATGCGGCTCGCGTCGTACGACCTGCTCCGGGCCGACGGCGGCGAGCCGGTGCTCATCCTCGACGACGTGTTCGCCGAGCTTGACGATGACCGGCGTGACGCGCTGGCGGCGCTGGTGGCGCCCGCCGAGCAGGTACTCGTTACCGCCGCGGTTGCCGGCGACGTCCCGGAACTGCTCACCGGTGCGCGGTTCGACGTCGCGGCGGGCGAGGTGCGGCGTGTCCGCTGAGGACGAGGCCCCGCCGGCGCGCGGCGACGCCGCCCGGCGCTTGCTGGCCCGGGCCCGCAAGGCGCCCGCGGCCTCGTCCCGGCGTACCCGCCGTCCGGCCCCGGACGAGCAGACCTGGAGCGGCCCGGGTCCGGACGCGCGTGACCCGGCGCCACTGGGGGGAGCGCTCGACGACCTGGTGACGGCGCGGCAGTGGTCCCGAACCCTGGACGCGGCGGGGCTGGAGCCCCGCTGGCCGCAGATCGTCGGTCCGGACATCGCCTCGCACTGTCGCCCGGACCGGCTCGAGGCCGGAGTCCTGACCTGCGTCGCGGAGTCCACCGCCTGGGCGACCCAGATCCGGCTGATGCAGCACCAGGTGCTGAGCCGGATCGCGGCCGACGTCGGTCCCGACGTGGTACGACGCCTCGTCGTCCACGGGCCGAGCACCCCGGACTGGCGCCACGGGCCACTACGGGTCAAAGGTCGCGGGCCCCGCGACACGTACGGCTGATTGCGCCGTAGGGCCCGGCTGACCCCGTCCCCAAGTGGGGGGACATCAGCCCACCCGTGACAGGACGGCGACTTCGTGCACAGGGCGCGTGGCGGGGCGGTTATGACGCCCGGCGGAGGTAGTATGGAGTCAAATCCCCCGCCAGCCGCCTCGCGGCAGTCCCAGGAGCCGACCCTTGTCTTACGACGCCCGATCCATCACCGTCCTCGAGGGGCTGGAGGCGGTGCGGAAGCGGCCTGGCATGTACATCGGGTCGACCGGAGAGCGCGGTCTGCACCACCTCGTCTATGAGGTCGTCGACAACTCCGTCGACGAGGCCCTCGCCGGCCACGCCGACACCATCGTCGCCACCTTGCTGGCCGACGGCGGGGTTCGGGTCGTGGACAACGGCCGCGGGATCCCGGTCGACCTCCACCCGGTCGAGAAGCGACCTGCGGTCGAGGTCGTCATGACCACGCTGCACTCAGGCGGCAAGTTCGACGGGAAGTCCTACGCGGTGTCGGGCGGACTGCACGGCGTCGGGATCTCCGTGGTCAACGCGCTGTCGAGCCGGCTCGAGGTGGAGATCAAGCGCGACGGGTTCGTCTGGAACCACGCCTTCCAGAACATCAATGGCCCCGAGGGCAAGCTCGCGCAAGGGCGCCCCGACGACGGACACCGGGACCACGATCACGTTCTGGGCCGACCCCGACATCTTCGAGTCGACGGTCTACTCCTACGAGACGCTCGCCCGGCGACTGCAGGAGATGGCCTTCCTCAACGCCGGCCTGTCGATCACCCTTCGTGACGAACGCTCGGAGGAGCCGATCGAGACCGTCTACATGTACAAGAGCGGTCTCGAGGACTTCGTCAAGCACCTCAACGCGACCAAGTCGCCGATCCACGAGTCGGTCATCCACTTCACGGAGCGGACCGAGGGTAACGCGGGCAAGATGGAGCTCGAGGTCGCGATGCAGTGGAACGCGACGTACGCCGAGTCGGTCTACACCTTCGCCAACACCATCAACACCCACGAGGGCGGCACGCACGAAGAGGGCTTTCGCGCCGCGCTGACGACCGTCGTCAACAAGTTCGCCCGAGACCAGAAGATTCTTAAGGAGAAGGACGACAACCTCACCGGCGATGATGTCCGTGAGGGCCTCACGGCGATCGTGTCGGTGAAGCTGGCGCAGCCGCAGTTCGAGGGTCAGACCAAGACCAAGCTCGGCAACACCGAGGCCAAGTCCTTCGTGCAGAAGGCCTGCAACGACTGGCTCGGTTCCTGGTTCGAGCGCAACCCGCGCGAGGGCAAGGTCATCGTCCAGAAGTCCGCGTCGGCCGCGCAGGCTCGGCTGGCAGCGCGCAAGGCGCGGGACCTGGCCCGGGGGCGGAAGGGGCTGCTGGAGTCAGGCGGGCTGCCCGGCAAGCTCGCCGACTGCCAGTCCACGAATCCCGAGGAGTGCGAGCTCTACGTCGTCGAGGGCGACAGCGCGGGCGGCTCCGCCAAGGGTGGCCGCAACCCGATGAACCAGGCGATCCTCCCGATCCGCGGCAAGATCATCAACGTCGAGAAGGCGCGGATCGACCGGGTGCTCCAGAACACCGAGGTCCAGGCGCTCATCACTGCGCTGGGCACCGGCATCCACGACGACTTCGACGTCGCGAAGCTCCGCTACCACAAGATCATCCTGATGGCGGACGCCGACGTCGACGGGCAGCACATCCGCACCCTGCTGCTGACCTTGCTGTTCCGATTCATGAAGCCGCTGATCGAGAGCGGGTACGTCTACCTCGCCCAGCCGCCGCTGTACAAGATCAAGTGGAGCGGCAAGAACGAGGACGAGTACGCCTACTCCGACCGCGAGCGCGACGGCCTGCTGGCCGCCGGGATCGAAGCCGGCCGCAAGTCCCCGAAGGACGACAGCATTCAGCGGTACAAGGGGCTCGGAGAGATGAACGCCTCCGAGCTGTGGGAGACCACGATGAACCCGGCTTCTCGGGTGCTGTTGCAGGTCACGCTCGACGACGCGGCGACAGCCGACGAGTTGTTCAGCGTGCTGATGGGCGAGGACGTCGAGGCACGACGCTCGTTCATCACCCGCAACGCCAAGGACGTTCGTTTCCTCGACATCTAGCAAAGGGACTTTTCCGTTGACCGACGTCACCCTTCCGCCACCCGGCGATCGCGTCGAGCCCGTCGGGCTCGAGGTCGAGATGCAGCGCAGCTTCCTCGACTACGCGATGTCGGTGATCGTGTCGCGCGCGCTGCCCGACGTCCGGGACGGCCTCAAGCCGGTCCACCGTCGCGTGCTCTACGCGATGTACGACGGCGGCTACCGGCCCGACCGTGGCTACTCCAAGTGCAGCCGCGTCGTCGGCGACGTCATGGGTCAGTACCACCCGCACGGCGACTCCGCGATCTACGACACCTTGGTTCGGCTCGCCCAGCCCTGGGCGATGCGGCTGCCGCTCGTCGACGGCCAGGGCAACTTCGGCTCGCCGGGCAACGATCCGCCGGCAGCTATGAGATACACGGAATGCCGGCTCACTCCCGTGGCGATGGAAATGCTCCGGGACATCGACCGGGAGACCGTCGACTTCCAGCCCAACTACGACCAGCGCGGATCCGAGCCGCTGGTGTTGCCGAGCCGGTTCCCGAATCTCCTCGTCAACGGCGCCGCGGGCATCGCGGTCGGCATGGCGACCAACATTCCGCCGCACAACCTGCGCGAAGTCGCAGAGGCGGTGCAGTGGGCGCTGCAGCACCCGCAGTCCACGGAAGACGAGCTGCTCGAGGCCTGCGTCGAACGGATCAAGGGGCCGGACTTCCCGACCGGCGCCTTGATCGTCGGACGCGAGGGGATCGAGTCCGCGCTGCGCACCGGTCGCGGCTCGATCCGGATGCGTGCCGTCATCGAGGTCGAGGAGGACGCTCGCGGCCGGCAGCAGCTCGTCGTCACCGAGCTGCCCTACCAGGTGAACCCCGATGCCTTGGCCGAGAAGATCGCGGACCTGGTCCGGGACGGCAAGATCGGTGGGATCGCCGACGTCAAGGACGAGTCGAGCGCCCGGACCGGGCAGCGACTCGTCATCGTCTTGAAGCGTGATGCCATCGCGAAGGTCGTCCTGAACAACCTGTACAAGCACACGCCGCTGCAGGACTCCTTCGGCGCCAACATGCTCGCGCTGGTCGACGGCGTACCCCGCACCCTCAACGTCGGCCAGATGGTGCGCTACTACGTCGCGCACCAGGTCGAGATCATCGTCCGGCGTACCCAGTTCCTGTTGCGCGAGGCGCAGGCTCGCGCCCACATCCTGATCGCGCTGCTCAAGGCACAGGACCGGATCGACGAGGTCATCGCGCTGATCCGCGCCAGCGAGTCCGCCGATGCTGCGCGGGGCGGCCTGATGACGCTGCTCGAGATCGATGAGCTGCAGGCCAACGCGATCCTCGACATGCAGCTGCGCCGGCTCGCCGCACTGGAACGAGCTCGGCTGCAAGGCGAGTACGACGAGCTGATGGCGAAGATCACCGACTACGAGGACATCCTCGGCAGCGAGGAGCGGCAGCGCAGCATCATCGGCGAGGAGCTCGCGGAGATCGCCACCAAGTACGGCAACGAGCGGCGCAGCCGGCTCGTGGCCTACGAAGGCGAGGTCAGCATGGAAGACCTCATCGCCGAGGAAGACATCGTCGTCACGATCACGCGGGGCGGGTACGCGAAGCGCACCAAGACCGACCTCTACCGAGCGCAGCGACGCGGCGGCAAGGGCGTCCAGGGCGCGACGCTGCGGCAGGACGACATCGTCGAGCACTTCTTCGTCACGACGACACACCACTGGATCCTGTTCTTCACGAACAAGGGCCGGGTGTACCGCGCCAAGGCGCACGAGCTGCAGGAAGCGGCGCGGGCGGCTCGCGGTCAGCACGTCGCCAACGTGCTGGGTTTCCAGCCCGACGAGCGCATTGCGCAGGTCATGACGATCAAGGACTACGCGGCGGCGCCGTACCTCGTCCTCGCAACCAAGCACGGCCTGGTGAAGAAGACCGCGCTGAGCGACTTCGACTCCAACCGGACCGGCGGAGTCATCGCCATTAACCTCCGGGACGGCGACGAGCTGATCTCCGCGGCATTGATGTCCGGTGAGGACGACCTACTGCTGGTCAGCCGTAAGGCGATGTCGATCCGATTCCACGGTGACGACGAGACGCTGCGCCCGATGGGTCGGCAGACCTCGGGCGTGATCGGGATGCGCTTCGCCGAGGGCGACGAGCTGCTGTCGATGGACGTCGTCGCGGCCGGCTCCGACGCCGGCGAGGTGGACCTGCTGGTCGCGACCGACGGCGGCTTCGCAAAGCGCACCCGGGTCCGCGAGTACACCGCGCAGGGCCGGGGCGGCAGGGGCGTGTTCACTGCGAAGATCGTCTCGACTCGTGGTCAGCTGGTCGGCGCGATGGTGGTGGCACCGGAAGACGAGTTGTTCGCGATCCGTTCCGATGGTGGAGTGATCAGGACGACAGCAGGGCAGGTACGACGTACCGGGCGGCAGACCATGGGGGTGCGGCTCATCGATTTGCCGGAGGACCAGATGGTGGTCGCCATCGCACGGAACGCCGAGGCCGAGGCGGTCGACGGGGTATGACGGACGTGGGCCCCGGCGGGCCGGGCGTGGGAGTGGGCGAGGAGGCCGGCTCCCTCGGTTCGGGCGCTGCCACGGCCACCACGCCTCGCCGGACCAGTGTTGCGGCCGCCGCCACGCGAAAGTCCAACCGGCGGGCTCGGCTCACGCTGACCCGGGTCGACCCCTGGTCTGTGCTGAAGTTCTCGTTCGTCTACTCCCTGGCCGCGCTCATCGTGCTCCTGGTCGCGGTTCTCGTGCTCTACAGCATCGTGGACGCGATGGGGGTGATCGACTCGATCCGCTCCTTCATCACCTCGATCGAGTCGGAGAGCAACGACACCGACGTCACGCAGTGGCTCACCCTCAGCCGGGTCATGCTGGTCGCCCTGCTGGTCGGAGTCGTCAACGTCGTCCTCTTCACAGCGTTCGCGACGCTGACCGCCTTCATCTACAACATCTGCAACGACATCGTCGGAGGCGTCGAGGTCACCCTCTCCGAGCGGCCGTGACAACCGCCTGGCCGGTAGGTCGAGGGGACCGGTAACCTCGTCAGGCACACTCGTTGCGGTGTACCCGGGGCCTGTAGCTCAGCTCGGTTAGAGCGCTTCCCTGATAAGGAAGAGGTCGGAGGTTCAAGTCCTCCCAGGCCCACCCACCCCCTCGGGGACGTAGCTCAATTGGCAGAGCACCGCCTTTGCAAGGCGGGGGTTAGGGGTTCGATTCCCCTCGTCTCCACCAACGTCTGACCAGCGTTTCCGCAGGTCAGGGCCGTCTTCCTGGCTCGGCAGGGCCCTTGGCCGCTGGGTCCCGTTGGTGTCCTCCAATGTCCGTTTCATGCCATGAGTCGCGGCCAAGCGGTCACATTCGCGCCGCTGGGCCAGCGCCTGACCACCCAGCAAGCGGCCGACCTGCTCGGCATCAGTAGGCCGACCCTGATCGAACTCTTGGAGACGGGCAGGATCCCCTTCGAGACCCCCGGCCGTCATCGCCGGATCCGTCTCAGTGATGTTCTTGATTATCAGGCGGTTCGGCGCGGCGAACAGCGTCAGGTGCTGCGGGACTTGACGCAGGATCCGCAGGAGCTTCGTCGTACGACGACGCCCGCGACGTTTACGACACTGCGCTTTCCGAGAGTCGTGCGAAGCGCTCCTAGCCCCGATGTATGCCGCCCCGCTCGACGCTTGCGTGCTGGTTCCGTAGGCGCTGTGTGACAGTCTGCTGCGCTTCGCAGAGGCTGGCTTCTCTCGCCCCTGTGGTCGCAACGCATTCTGGATGAAGTGTTCGATGCGATCTGTCGGATCCACTCTGAGATCGACCCAGCGCGCGTCCGGCGGCGGCTGGACACCATGTCGACAGCGTTTGCGGACGCCAACGTGGTCGGCCGGGAACCGGTTGCAGCTGGGCTGGACCTACCAGATCCTGACGATCGCCACGTCCTAGCTGCAGCGATCGCCGGCGCCGGCCAGTCACTCGTCACGTTTAACCTCAAGGACTTCCCAGAGCCGCTCGCGCCGGGCGGTATAGATGCACGGCATCCCGATGAGTTTCTCCTCGACCAGCTGGACCTCTTCCCGAGCCTCGCCCTCGAGGTGTTGATCGACCAGGCCAGCGACATGCGCCACCCGCCGAGTGATCTAGCGGGCTCCTCAATCACTTAGAGCGGTGTGGCGTTCCTGACTTTTCCGAAGCGGTTCGACGACTCGCGCCCGAAGGCGTCTGAGGTCGGCGGCAGTCACCCGTTCTTGATGCTTGGTATCGACCGATGCTCGGCGGCCGTTTCGTCGCGCAGCAATTGAACGACGCCGGGCCGGTCGGTCTTCACGGTGCCGGTGACGAGATCGCTCAGCGCTGCGGCGATCGCTGCGTCTCGGTCACGGGTGGCATGCTGATAAATCAAGGCGGCTCGGCTGCGGCATGGCCCATCCGGGCCATCAGTTCACCCGTGGCTGCGGCCAGTGTGTTGCCCGTATGTCGCAGGTCGTGGAAATGCAGGTCTGGCACGCCGACCGCGAGCACCGCCGGCCGCCACACCGAGCGGCGGAAGTTCCCTCGTCGCAATCGACCACCCTTCGGCCCAATGAATACCAGCGCACGCCGCCCTGGCTCGGAAAACTCGGCGAGATGCTGCTCGAGGTCGGGCAGGATCACTGCCGGTATACGCCCTCGGCGGAGATCCCAAAGGCTCCTCGAAAAATCACCTGTCGGGGGTGACGCGGCCGGGGTCTGGCGATGGCAATGTTGCTCCGAGGATTCATTGGCTTCTGGTTACCTGCCGAAGCATGCCGTAGCTGGATCCATATCGATGGGGTGGCAATGAAGACTTAGGCTCGCCCGCGCCGACAGCCTCTGTCTCGGCTGAGACACGCATGCCGTGCAGCGGCGAATGAGACAACTTCGATCGCTGTACGGCCCAACTGCCCGACGGTCGCGTCGCGCTCAACGCTCCTTCCGCCGACGTCCTGACCTAACCACAACGGGCCTTTCGACCCTAGGAGGCACGCTACGTGATTGTCAGGGTGGATCCCTCGCCACATCCGATTGCTCGACCTGGATCGAAGAGGGGACCGGGAGCACCATGACGGCTGTGGACACGGGCCGGCGTACCCACGCGGGCCTCACGAGCGCTTCGGTCGTTGTTCCGGCGTTGCCGCCGCGCTGTGTTCCGCGGCCGCGGCTGGTGGATGCGCTGACCGAGGCGAGCGGTCATTCGCTGACGTTGATCGCGGCCGCGCCCGGCTCAGGGAAAACCGTGTTGCTCACCGAGTGGGCATCGATGCAGCCGTCGCCTCCTGCTTGGGTGTCGTTGGGGCGCAGCGATAACGATCCAGCCCGGTTCTGGCCGCTGGTAGTGGAGGCCTTCCGCGTTGCCGGTCTCGTCGCCTCAGCTGGAGAGTTCGAAGAGCTCTCCAGCGCGTCGATCGACGACAACATGCGTGTGGTCGAGCCATATCTGAACCCGCTGCTTGGCGATGACGCTCGGCCCGTCCACCTGATCCTGGACGACGCCCACATCCTGACCGATCCGATGGTGCTTGCCGGTCTGGACTCCCTGATCCGCGGCCCCCGACCACGGCTGCGCCTGATCCTGGCTGCCCGGATGGACCCGCTGCTCCCGCTGCACCGCTACCGGCTGGCGGGGCAGATGTCGGAACTGCGCGCACGCGACCTAGCGATGACGGACGAGGAGTCGCATGCTTTGCTCCTCGCGCATGACGTGGCGCTGTCGCCGCGCGAGTTCAACGTCCTCACCGCACGCACGGAAGGCTGGGCCGCGGGCCTGCGGCTGTCCGCGATGAGCATGGAAGGCGCCGAACACCCGGAGGAGTTCGTCACCGAGTTCGCGCTCGACCAGGGCAGCGTGGGCGAATACCTCATGAACGAGGTCCTCGGCCGACAGCCGGACCCGGTGCGTCGGCTGCTTATTGAGACCAGTTTCCTGTCGGAGGTCAACGCCGAGCTCGCGGAGGCGGTGACGGGATTCCGTGGCGCGGGCGACACCCTGACCGAGTTGTCTCGAACGAACTCGTTCGTCCTCCCCCTCGATCGGGCGTCGCGACAGTTCCGCTACCACCAGCTGTTTCGCGAGACGCTGCGCTATTTGCTCGGCCGTGAGCCGCTGCAGCGGCGCCGTGAGCTCTTCGACCGAGCGTCGCAGTGGTACCACGAGCGCGGCCGGTTCGAAGAGGCGCTGCGGCTTGCAGCCGACGGGCGGGACTGGCCGCATGCGGCGGCCATGCTGGTCCACGGCGGCTTCGCCCAGGCTTTCATCAACCACGCTGACCTGAGCTTCGTCCACGCCGGCGACCTGGGGCCCGGCGCCGGCGCCGACTCGGCTGAGCTCTGGCTGGCCCGTGCCGCACTGCTTGCCGCAGCGGGACGGCCCATCGCCGCACAGCGGGAGCTCGACGGGGCTCGTCAGGCACACGGGGCGCCGCAGGACAGCGACCAGAGCCATACGATCGCGTTGATCGAGCTCGTCATCGCACGGTCGCAGCACCGGGTCCGTGACCTCGAGTCGATTGTGAGCGCCGTCATCGCCCAGTCCGGGGACGACGAGGCGCTGGCGGCGCTGTCCGCGGCCGCGCTGCTCGAGCAGGGATGCGCGCAGTTCTGGTCGGGTGACCACGACAACACGGAACGGCTGCTGACCGATGCGGTTGAGGGCGCCAGCCGGGCCGGCGACATCGCGCTCGAGCTGCGGTGCGTCTCCCAACTCGCATTGCTTCAGTCGCATTGGGGCCGGTTCCGCAGTTCGGACGAGTGCGAGGTCCGCGCGAACGTCCTGTTAGCACAGAACCCAGAGCTGGCCGCGCCGACCTCGTTGCAGCTCGCGCTGTCGATCCGGGCGTTCTTCGCGGCCGACTTCGAGGCGTCGTTCGAGTCGCTGCGTGACGCCGAGGCGACACTGAGCCATGAGCTCGACGCCGACCTCAGGGGCGCCGTCCCCATCCTGCGCGGGTTGCTGCTCGCGAGCATCGGGCAGGTGGGTCCCGCTCGGTCGGCCCTCGCGCCGGGGCCAGAACCGCTCAGCGCCATGAGCGAGGACTTCCGGGTCACGACGCTAGCGGACATCGAGACCGTGCTCGGTCGGCCTAACGCCGCGTTGAAACAGCTGCGGGCACACACCAGCCCGCCGTCACCCGCGACGTCGCTCGCCGTCTCGCGCGCCCACCTCGCGCTGGGGGACCTTTGCAATGCGGAAGACGCACTCCGACCGATCCTGGCCGGAGGTGAGTCCAACGCGCCGCGCAACCTCGTCGTGGAAGCGCTGATCACTCAGGCGCAGGCGGCTGCCGCGGCCGACCAAGGGGACCGCGCGGTGGACAGCCTGCTACGAGCCCGTGAGCTCGCCGAGGGCGAGATCGTTCATCCATTCCTCCGAGTCGCCGACGACTTGCGTGGCCTGGTCGCGAGGCACCCGTCGTTGGCCGTCCTGTGGGCCGGCATCGCCCCGCGGCCGAGATCGGGGCCGGGGCCGGGGCCGGGGCCGGGGCCGGGCGAGTTGGCCACGGTGGCCGCCTACCCTCCGTCGCCGCCGCTACCGGAGCCGCTCACGGATCGGGAACGGACCGTCCTGCGATGGCTCTCGACGACAATGACGACGAGGGATATCGCCGATGAGATGTGTCTGTCCGTGAACACTGTCAAGACGCACATCGCGGCGATCTACCGCAAGCTCGCGGCAGCTCGCCGGCGCGACGCGGTGCTTCGAGCCCGGGTGCTTGAGTTGCTGTGAACCTGTGTGCGGCAACGCTTCGATGTCCAGTCGCGACGCCACGACGGTCCGGAGCTCGTGTGGCGGTCGTTGCGCAGCGACCCACCATCGCCTTCCGCGCTGGACATCGAGCGAGTCCGCCGCCCCAAAACTGATGTCAGCCGCGCGGCAGCCCCTTGTCAGGCCGGTCACGCTGGCTGGGTGAGGCAGTCGAGCTCGGACTCAGACATTGTCGGTGGATCGAGCTGAGCGATTGCCCTGAACGGAGGTCAGCAAAACGGTGACAGGCCGAATGCAGGCACTGACGCCCGCTGGAGATCCTGTCCTCGTCACCCAGTGACGGCCTAGCCGCGCAACGTTTGGGAAGGTCGAGATGGCACCTTCGGCGACTGGAGTGGACGTCGCCGTGGATGTTCGCGCTGACGTGGGCGAGGGACCCCACTGGGACATCAGGACGCTATCGCTGTGGTTTGTCGACCTGACCGCCGGTGTGGTGTTCAAATACGAACGAGTAAGCGGCAGCGTGACGGCCTTCTCGGTTGGCCAAGAGGTTGGCGCCGTCCTGCCTCGCCGCGACGGTGGGCTGGTCCTCGCGGTTCGCGACGGAATCGCGACCGCTTCGGATACCGGGAGCGGCTTCGAGCTCAAGGTCCCGGTTGAGTTCGAGATCAACGCGAATCGAATGAACGACGCAAAATGTGATCCCCTGGGCAGGTTGTTCGCGGGAACGACCGCGTTCGATTTTTCCGCTGGGGCTGGGGCGCTCTACCGGATCGACCGCGATTGGTCGTGTGAAGCGGTCGTCTGCGACGTCACAACATCGAACGGTACGGCGTGGAGCCCTGACGGCACCCGGATGTACTTCATCGACTCTCCGCGCCAGGCGGTAGACGTGTTCGACTACGACGTCACGGATGGGGCTCTCCGCAACCGACGGCGACTAGTGAGCATCGATGCTGCCGCCGGCGTACCGGACGGGATGACCGTGGACGCCGAGGGCAGCCTGTGGGTGGCGTGCTTCGGTGGCGGTGCGGTCCGCTGCTACTCATCGGCCGGCGAGCAGATCAGGGAGATCGTCTTTCCCGTGAGCCAGGTCACCAGCTGTGCGTTCGGAGGAGCCGATCAGTCGGAGTTGTACGTGACGTCAGCCCGATACGGGCTGACGGCCCGGCAGATCGCAGACGAGCCGCTGGCGGGTGCCACGTTCGTCTGCTGTCCCGGAGCCATCGGCATCCCGGCATCGGATTTTGCGGGCTAGCGCACATCAGCGGAGAAGACCCAGAACCGTCGCCCGTGAGACCGCAGATGATCGGGAGCTAACGCCCAGCTTCACGTATGCGTGGTGCAGGTGTGTCTTCACCGTGTTGATCGACACAAAGAGCTCTCTTGCGGTCTCAGCGAGGGTGTAGTGCTCAGCCAGCTTCGCCAGCACACGTATCTCGGCATCAGTCAACGGCGCGACGGCCTCCTGACGTCGTCTCGAGCCCGACACCGTTTGGGCGTTGAGGTGAGCGGTGACGAGAGGCAAGATGTCTCCGGCTCCTGGGTACAGGTTGGGGCGCGAGACGACATCGTCGAGAAGTTGCGGAGCGGTGTCCAAGACGGTTTGCGCGAAGCCGTGTCGCTGGGCAGCCTCAAGTGCACTTCTTACGATCTGGGGCGCATCTCGTCGCATAGCTAGAAGCGCCACGTTCGCCCGGAGGAGTTGCAGCTCAATGTCCGAGCGGACCGTTAACCCGACAGGGGGAGCGGCGTCTAGTGCACGCCCAGCGGCCTGGTGATCTCCTTCGGCCAGAGCGATGATGGTCTCGACGACGACTCGACGCGGCGGCGGCAAGCGCTCGGCCGCGCTATGGGCACCGAGGGTGTCGCCGAGGCTAAGGCGGAGCCGAGCTTCGAGCTCATCAGCGTCGGCGAGCAGATTGGACTCGTCGCTCTTGAGGGCGGATCGTGCCGCTGGAAGCGAACCGAGCGCATCCTCCAGGTGTCCGCCTGCTGCCCAGATGCGGGCCCGGTCCACTTGGGCCAGGAAGTTGAAACCCGGGCGGGCCCCCTTCACTAGCTCCAGCGCGGCCTCTACTGGCTCGATGGCTCCTTCGAGATCGCCTCGTTCGAGGGCGAGTTGGCTCACGGTTCGAAGGGCGTGAAACACGAAGAAGTGCCGTTCGAAGCGCAGCCGCCTCGCGGCCTTGAGCGTCCCCTCGGCCAGGGCAGCAGCTTCATCGAGATCGCCGGCAAGGAGCGCGACCTGGCTGATTACGCCGGGGCAGAGCACGTCGGTGAGGGGCACACTCGTGCCGCCAGCGATCAGGGCGTCCGCGAGCCGTCGGGCTTCGGCGAAGTCGCCGACATAGGTATGGCAGTACATGGCGAGCGTGTCGAGCGACACGATCCAGTCGTCTACGCCTCTCGCCGCGCTCTCGAACGACCGCGCCCAAGCGCGATGCTGCAACGCCTCGACAAACTCTCCGACGAACGTGCAATAGAGGGTGTTCACAAGAGCGAATCGCACGGCAAGGGCGGGATCCCGAGCTGGTTCGACCGGCGAATGCCGGGCGAGCGCGACAGCACGGGCGCCGCGTTCGAACGCGCCGCGCCACAAGAGCTCCGCTGCGAGCGGAACCAGCACCTCGGGTACGTCAGCGAACACTTCGGGGCGGAGCTCGTCGAGGTCGAGCGCACTTCCGACGGTCGGATTCGTCAGGACGTCTCGGACGACGCCATCGCTGAGAATGTGGAAGGCGTCGTCCGGCTTCCCGGCCGCCACCAGATGTCGAGCCGCGGCCCCAGCGTGACCGGCGTTCAGGAGGTGGCGCGCCGCCACATCGTGCAGACTCGTCTCCCACTTCGGATCGCGCTTATGCAACTCAGTTTGCAGGACTTCTTGGATGAGCTGGTGATAGCGATAGGTACCCGCCAGCTCGTCGGCGACTGTGACGAACATGTGAGCACTGGAAAGGTGCTCAAGGACGGCCGTCGCGTCGTCACCTGCCACAGCCGTGCACGCCTCTATCGACAGTTCGTCGAGTAACGAGGTTGCCAGCATGAAGTCAATGACCGGCTGCGGCTGCCGGTAGAGGACCTCCTCCACGAAGTAACCGGCAACCGTGTCGCTACGGATCTCCCCTCGACCGACCGAGCTCACCGGGTCGGGCGAGGTTTGGATCGACAGCGCGGCTAGTTGAAGCCCGGTTGACCACCCTTCGGTGCGGCGCTGTACCGCCTCGATATCGCGATCCGGTAGATCCAAGCCGAACCGTGTGAACAGTCCCTTCGTCTCCTCCGGCGAGAAAGCCAACGCCGCATCCCGGAGTTCGACCAACTCCTCCCGAACCCTCATCCGATTCAGTCGCAGCGGCGGGTCCGACCGCGTGGCTACAACGATTTGATGCGACAGCGGGCGAGAGTCGATGAGCCGCCCGAGCACCTCGGCGCTCGCGCTCGACACCAGATGGAAGTCGTCGATCGCGATCACCCTAGGGCCGGCGAAGCCCGTGAGGTCGTCAGCAAGGGCGGAGACGGCGTCGATCGATGCCTCCCCCTCCACGGCTAGCAACTCGAGTGCATCCTCGCCGACGGTTGACTCACCCAAGCCCTGCCGCAAGGCGTGGATGAGCGCGGTCAGGAACCGGACGGAGTCAATGTCACCGGCGTCGCAGGTGATCCACGCGGACGGAACATCCCGAAGGGTCACGAGCCAGTTGGTGAGGAGCGTCGTCTTCCCCGCGCCAGGAGCACCGACCACCAACGTCAGACGAGCACCCGCTCCCCGGTCAAGCTCCTCGAACAACCGGGGCCTCTGTACGAGGCGCGACACCAACGGCGGAGCCGAGAACTTCGACGGGGCAAATCGCGGGCTCAGCGTTGCAGCTCCGAGACCCGGGCGATGCTGTGTCACGCGCGGGCCGGTCTGGGAGCACGCGCCAACCGGGACCGGACCGCGCTCAGCCGCCCATATCCAGCTTTGCGCTCGGGGTCGGACGGGGGATTCTGTCTGCTGATCCCTGAACACGACCTGTCGTCCCGGTCCACGGTCGGCGTTGTGCAGCACGTGCCGGACTTGATGACGTCGGACAGTCGACGCATAGTCGAAACCTAAGTCGGTCGCCCGAGTCCGGCAAGTTGGTTCAAGCCCGGTCGCGGCGCCGCCTTGGATTTGGGAGACAAGATCGGTTAGCCGACGCACTCTGCCCTCGCATCGGGGCCCGGCTCACAACTTGCGCGACACTGATCGGCGCGTGGCTTCGCGCCCCTCTCCTTGGGCTAGCTGGACCGTCCCATGGAGGCAGCACCCGGCAGGATGCCGCTCAGATTCGGCCGCGACAAGGGAATCAGGCGCCGAGTCATGGCTCGTCAGTTCAGGGGGTCGTCCGTGTTTCAGTTCGAGCTCGACCCGAGCGTGACGTTCAAGCGCTTCGCCATATGCGGCAGCGTTGGGCAGGTACTTCGCCGAGGTTCCCCGAGCATCGCCAACCCTGTCGTAGATCTCGAGAAGCGGCAGGGTTGGGAACTCCGCGGCGAGCGTGTCAACTACCTGGAGGAGTGTCCGGCTGACCTGCGCACGCGTCGACCGCGGCACCGACCTGGTCGTCACCGTCAGAGACGTCATAGCCGTCATAGGGCATCCCCACATATGCGTTGTACGGTTCGAATCGGGCGCCGTTTGTTCCACACCCGTCCAGGGGAGACCCAGGAAGGCGAAGCCTCATCGGGAAGGCGGCTGTGACTCCCTCATAGGAAACCTGCCAGCGGCGGAGCGCGGTCGCATCACCCCTCATGGGTGACTTTTCCGAGAAGACCCATCCACGAGTTCACGCCCCGACGACGCGCTGCGACGCGTGGCTTACCGCCGAACCCGGGCCAGCAACACGAGGACCTCGAGGTAGAGCCAGACCACGGTGGCGAGCAAGCCCCAGGCGGCATACCACTCCATGAAGGTCGGCGCGCCAGCGCTGATCCCGTTCTCGATGACCGCGAAGTCAATGAACAGGTTGAGCGCGGCGACGATACAGATGACGACACTGATCACGATGCCGGTCGGCGTCGGGTTGGTCCAAAACCTCAGACTTGGCCCGAACAGGCTGATGACCCACGCCGCCAGGTACATCACCCCGATGCCGAGGGTCGCGCCCACAACCACGAGAACGAAACGGCGGGAGACCTTCACGACGCCCGCCGCGTAAAGCAGGAGGCAGACGAGGACCGTCGCCAACGTCGCGATCAGCGCCTGAGCGACGATCCCGTCGTACGTCGCGTCGTAGACACGCGAGATCGCACCCACCCACAGGCCCATCAGAACGGCGTAGACGAATCCGCCGATCGGCGCGATCCGGGGCCGGGCGATGGCCAAGAATGACAACGCGATGAGCAGGAAGTACCCGAGCAGCCACGCGGGACCGGAGGTTGCGTGAATGACGTGCCTGGCCCGGTCCCACCCGAGTACGGCGAACCCTGCCGTCACTACCAGCAGAACCAGGCTCTTGAGGATTACTCCGGCGAGGCTCATCCGGCGGGCGCCGGTGCTCACGCCGAGCACGTTCAGGGCCCCCGGCGAGAACGCCTGCTCGCTGATCATCTGCTGACTCACGAACCACCCCGCACCGCGCTCTGCCGAGCAAAGGCAGCTGGTTGACGCTTGATCCTAAGGCGGTTCGAGGGTAGCCGGTTGATCGTGGGCTCGCGGTGCGAAGGCCGCTATGTGGCGGATGGTCTGTCGGCTGACGGCGTGGCCGTGATCGACACGCTGAACACAGAACCATCGTGAGCAGGCCGTGGGCCACGCGGTCATCCCGGCGAGGAGCAGACTTCTGACGTTGACCCTGACGACAGGTAGGCCAGGGGTCCTCCTTGTCCCCGGGGTGAGACGACGAGTCGGACCGGTACGTTCTTGCGCATGACCGCGGAGCAAGGCGGCCAGCTGCCAGCGGATCGGTCCTGGGACCGGTCCGGACCACCCGGATCAGCCCTGGCCGTGGTGCTCGGCAGTCTGTCGGTGGTCGCCATCGCGGTCTCGGCATGGCTTGCAGTCCGGCCCGGCGCCCAGGCTGCCCAGGCTGCCCAGACCGGCCTCGTCCTTTGGTTCAACCATCCGCCTCAGCCCGTCGCTGCGGTCTTCGCCGTGGTGAACCCGCTCCTCCGACCGGTTCCGCTGCTCCTGGTCACTCTGGTGTTCACGGGGTGGGTCTTGGTGACCGCCCCCGGGATAACGCATCGGCTGGAGATCCTGCGCGCGCTGGTAGTCGCCATCGTCCTGAGTGAACTCGTCGCTCAGGTCGCCAAGAGCCTGGCGGACCAGCCTCGCCCCCTGGCAGTGGTTCCGGGCCTGGACACTCATGGCTACCCCACCAGCCCACGTGGCAACGCCTATCCCTCCGCTCACACCTCGGTGGTGGTGGCCGGCGTTACCGCGCTGTGGCCGTGGATGCGCTGGCCGCAGCGCCGCGCCGGCCTGGCGCTCGCTGTCCTCACTGCGAGCAACAGGCTCTACGTCGGAGCACACTGGCCCATCGACGTGCTGGGCGGAGCCGCGATCGGTCTGTTCTGCGCGACGCTGACCTGGCTGATCGCTGGGCGATGGCCGCTCCACGGCCGTCTCAACGCGTCCGCAGATGCCTAAGGATCCGTGTCAGTCCCGCACCATACGAGCCTGGTGCTTCCACCCACCACGCCACCGGATCGAGACTGCTGAGCCACTGCCACAGCTGCCCGTCGACCACCAACGCTCACTGCTTCTGGACGCGGTCCTGCTGGGGTGCCGTTCTGGTGAGCAGCACCACTCCAAGTATCAGCGCGGCAAACCCTGCTGCACCGGCTGCGAGAACGGCTGTGTCATCGGTGAAGTGCTCGGCGAACAGCCAGACGCTGATCCAGATGCTCGCGATGGGGTTGAGAACGACCTGGATGGGTTGGGAGACGGTCAGTGGCCCGACGTGCAGCGCGGCCTGGATGAGGATCGCGCTTGCTACTCCCGAGACGGCGAGTGCGTATGTCGGCCAGCTGGTGAAGACCGATGCTGGACCATCGACAGTCAGGGTTTCGACCGTGGTCTTGACGAATGTTGCAGCCAGTGCCCCAGCGATTGCGGCGCCGGCGGCGTAGAGTGCCGCGCGCCGAACCGGCGAGCCTCGGGCGCCGAGAAGCGTCATAGCAACGGTGGCTCCGCCGAATACGACGATCGTTGCTATCCACGCGTGCGGCGTCGGTGTGGGGTTGCCACCTCGCGGTTGTGCCGCGACCAGGAAGACCGATAGGCCAGCGCAGGTTAGCGCCGCTGATGCCCAGGCTGCCGTTCGGATGGCCTGGCGCAGCCATACCCGGCGAAGGACAAGGACGAAGACGAGCTCAGTGACGAGGAGGGGCTGAACTACAGACAGTTCCCCACGCTGCAACGCGGCCGCCTGAAGCGCGAAGGCCGCTATGGCTGCCGCGACACCGATCAACCACAGCGGCTGACGCATCAGGTATTTGGCGAGCCGCCACCCTGAGCCGCTCGGTCCGGTCCGGCTCGACACTCGCTGCGTCAGTACGTTCACGGCACCACTGATGGCTGATGCCAACGCCAACAGGACGGTCACGGGAATCGACGCACCGCGGCGTCTGCAGCGGACGGCCTTGGTCCGTCAGACGACGCGATAGAACGTCACCTACTCGACTGTTCGCGCCGCTGCAAGTCATCTGCCGTCGTGGAACCTGCTGACTCGGACCACATGCCTGTAACGGCCCCGTCGGCGGGAACGACGCCAACCGGGACGCGGCCTTGGGAGGTGACGACGCGTGCGACCAATGACTTGAGCCAGGATCTGTCGGAGCTCGCCATCAATATTGGGCCGACCGCGCGCTGCGTCGGAACTTCGACCGGTTCGGTCATCCACATGCACCGGCTTCGCATCGTCAGCGGCAGGTACGACGGGCTTGTGAGTCAGGCCTGCGCTTCCCGACCTTGCACTCCATGGCATCAGACGGCATCACTCACTTTGGGTGAGTCGGCGTCCCTGACGGTCGGGCAGACTCCTCGGAGGCATAGATCGAGGTGGCGTCGGCAACACCCGACCTAGGTCGGTTCACCTGGGCCTGTCTGGCATAGACGCTTTGGCCCAAGTCCTGTCAACCACTCGATTCGGATGATTCGCGACACGTATGGGTTGGCGAATGTAGGCCCGTTCGTGATTCGGCGCGCTGGTTGGTGAGGGCCGCTATGCACTTCCCCAATGTCATCGACACAGTCCTGGCGCTGTTTGGTCTCGCGGTCGTGAGCGTCCTGCTGGCTGCGGCCTTATTCACCTGGGTAATGGTGGTGTTCCGTTTCATCGTGGACATCCACCGTCAGCCCAACATGACCCAGAAAGCGGCCCTCGGCTGGCAGTTGGCAGTCATCGGGCTTCCGATTGTGGGAGTGTTGAGCTACGCCCGCAGCCCGCACCGGTCGCCCCGTCCGCGTGAGGCGGCACCGGCAAGGCGGCCACTTGCTCGCCAACATAGCCTCGGCTGACGGCTCCGTCACGTCGCTAGCTGTCGGCCCCTCAGTGGCTACTCAGCAGAGTTGGGTCGGCTCTCGTCGATGAGGGACGCTTGAGCGTGCGGTCGACGAGAATCGAGCTCGCACTGTCGGCGTGGGAAGCGATGTGTCGGTCGCTCCCGGCGTGGTTCCCCGACGGCACCTGCGATTGTCCGGCTATTGCCGGACTGTGCCGCCGGTCGCCGCAGAGATGTGGCACAGCTGTAGCACGCCGAACAGATTGCGGGTCCCGTGGCGACCCTGCCTCTTGACCTGCGGTTTTAGAGCATGGCCCTGACTGCGGGCACCGCCTTTGCAAGGCGGGGGTTAGGGGTTCGATTCCCCTCGTCTCCACCAACGTCTGACCAGCGTTTCCGCAGGTCAGGGCCGGTAGCGGCGGTTTCTCGCCACGCATGTGGCCCGCCGCTGGCGGGGACGGATCACCCCGCCAGCACGATGCGCTAGAGCTCGTGGCCGGGGATCGTCGGCTTGTTGCTTCCCGTGACCAAGGGGTACCCAGATGAGTCGTCCCTCCCGATCCGCCGTCCGGTCAGCTGCAACGAAAGCCGCCGCTGCCCTCGCCATCGAGCTGGCGATCGCGAGCCTTGTCGGGCGACTCAGGCGCGATCGCGGTCCGGGCGCCCCCCGACGGCGCCTGATTCGCAGCCTGGCTGCCGCACTGCTGACCGAGCTGTTGGACACCGGTGTGTCCGAGCTGAGATGGCAGGCTCGACGGTTGGAGGTGGCTGTCGAGCACCGAGCCGCGGTCGAGAGCGTGCTCCCGCTGCAGCGGAGCGTCGCGGGTTCACCGCTACCGCAGAAGGCGGCAAACCCGACGTCCGACTGATAGCGATGATGGCCCGTGACGCTTGGTCCGGCGGTCACCCATAACGCATGATGCCGCTCGCCACCGGACGGCGGCACGCTACGTCATATGACGACTCCACCGGCGCCGGGCGCCACGCGCGACTCTGACCAGACCGACTTCGAGAACTCCGACAGAGGCTTTATCGGCGCGCTGGACCCGATGACGATCAGGGCTGCCGACGGCCGGGTGGTTTGGGAGATGGAGGGGTGGAAGTTCCTGGGCGACGAGCGCCCGGACACCGTGCACCCCAGCCTGTGGCGGCAGGCGCAGCTGACGGCGAAGCACGGCCTGTATCAGGTGACCGACGGCATCTACCAGGTTCGCGGCTTCGACATGTCGAACATGACGCTGGTCGAGAGCGACAACGGGGTCATCGTCATCGACCCATTGATCTCCGCCGAGACCGCGGCGGCCGCGATCGCGCTCTATCGCGAGCACCGAGGCGAGCGCGCGGTCACGGCCGTCATCTACACGCATGCTCACGTCGACCACTTCGGTGGCGTCCTCGGCGTGGTTGACGCGGACACCACGGTGCCGATCGTCGCCCCGGAGCACTTCCTCGAGCACGCGGTGTCGGAGAACGTCTACGCCGGTACGGCGATGATCCGGCGGGGCTACTACTACGCGGGTGCGCCGGTGCCGAAGGGCCCGACGGGCACCCTCGGAATCGGCCTAGGCGCCGGCAGCTCGCTCGGCACCGTCGGTCTGATCGCGCCGACACTGACGATTACCGCCACCGGCCAGGAAGAGGTCGTCGACGGCGTCCGGATCGTCTTCCAGCTGACGCCCGGCACCGAGTGCCCGGCCGAGATGAACTTCTCCTTCCCGGACAAGCGCGCGCTGTGCATGGCGGAGAACGCCACCCACAACCTGCACAACCTGCTGACCTTGCGCGGCGCCCAGGTCCGGGACCCACGGATCTGGTCGCGATACCTCGCCGAGGCGATCGAGCTGTTCGCCTACGACTCGGACGTGGCCTTTGCCTCACACCATTGGCCGACCTGGGGCAGTGCCGAGATCGTCACGTACCTGACTGAGCAGCGTGACCTCTACGCCTACCTGCACGACCAGACCCTTCGCCTGATCAACCAGGGATACGTGCACAGCGAGATCGCGGAGATGCTGGAGCTGCCGCCCTCGCTCGACGCGGCCTGGCACACGCGCGGCTACTACGGATCGGTCAACCACAACGCCAAGGCGATCTACCAGCGCTACCTGGGTTGGTACGACGGCAACCCTGCGCACTTGTGGCAGCACCCGCCGGAAGCCTTGGGGACCCGATACGTCGAGGCGCTCGGCGGGGTCGACGCGACCGTCGCGAAGGCGACGGAGTATGCCGAGAAAGGTGATCTGCGGTTCGCAGCCGAACTCGCCAGCCATGCCGTCTTCGCCCAGCCCGGCCACGAGCGTGCCCGCACATTACTGGCGGACACTCTGCAGAGATTGGGCTGGGGCTCGGAGAACGCGACCTGGCGCAACTCCTTCCTCACTGGCGCGCAGGAGCTGCGGGACGACAAGATCGGTCACACCGATCTCAACAGCGCTGGAATGGCGCCCGCGTTGACTATCACGCAGCTCTTCGACGCGGTCGGGATCCGGATCGTCGGAGCCAAGGCATGGGACCTGCCCTTGAGCATCAACTGGGTCTTTACCGACTCCGGCGAGTCCTACCGGATGGAACTCAGCCACGGGGCCCTGATCCACTACCCGACGTCGGGGAAGCACGACGCCCAGTTGACGATCACGCTGACCAAGCCGCAGCTGCTCGCAATGCTGGCGACTGGGTCACCCCAGGGCATCGAGATGTCGGGCGATCCGTCGGTACTGGTGCAGCTGCTTGGGGTCACGGACAACGCCGACCCGGACTTCGCTGTCGTGACGCCGTAGTCCTTCACCGCAACCTCACCCTCCGCGGGTGACGTTGGCTACCGAGGTGGCGTGGTCACCTTCACCACAACGGACCGAACTGTGGATCGGATCGGGCCGGTGTGGTAGCCGGGCCTCAACGAAAGGACGGACGACATGGTGCAAGGTGATGGCTGGCGATTTTTCGCCGGCACGATTCTGGGGATCGCTGGCCTCATGCGGCTGTTCGACGCGATCTGGGCGTGGTCCTACAACGGGGTGACCTCCGACAACCTGCAGAACGCGCTGTTCGGGCACGACCTCAACACGTACGGCTGGGTGTATCTCGTCGTTGCGATCATCTTGTTCGGCGCGTCTTTTGGGGTCCTGACCGGATCCGAGCTGAGCCGCTGGATCGGGATCGTGGCCGGCGGGGTGCTGTCGATCAGTGCGATCTGGTGGATGCCGTACTACCCGATCTGGTCGCTGACCTACATCGGGATCGGCATCCTGGTCATCTACGGGCTCGCCGCGTACGGCGGCCGCGACGCGGTCGACGCAGCCACGCGTTAGCGGGTGCCTCTGTAGCTGGGGCCATGCCACATGCAGCTCCCCGAGGTCTCTGCATCCCGGCTGAGGTCGCTGCTCCCTGAGCGGCAGCATGTCCGCGAGGATCTGCTCGCCGGTTTGCCCGGTGCGATCTCGAGCGTGCCTGATGGCATGGCCGCCAGCGTCCTGATCGGCGTCAGTCCGGTTCACGGCCTCTACGCGAGTATCGCCGGGCCGATCGCCGGCGGCGCTGGTGCGAGCACCCGGTTGATGGTCGTGACGACTACCGGTGCGTCCGCACTCGCTGCTGGATCGGCCTTGTCGGGCATCAGCCCGCAGGACCGTCCGGGTGCGCTGACGCTCCTGACCTTGTTGGCGGGTGCCGCGATGATCGCGGCCGGTCTGCTTCATGCCGGTCGATACACCAGGTTCGTGTCGCATTCGGTGATGACGGGATTCCTCACCGGCATCTCCCTGAACATCATCCTCGGCCAGATCCCCGATCTGCTTGGCGTGCCAGCGAAGGGATCGGTCAACATCGCCAAGGCCGCCAACTCACTGTCCATGCCGAGCGCCATCAACCTGGCGTCGGTGCTGACCGGTGTCGCCGCGATGGCGATCGTCATTGTCGTGTCGCGTACTCGACTGGCGCCGATCGCTGCGATCGCCGCGGTGGTGCTGCCGACACTCGGCGTCGTCCTGCTGCAGGCCGACAGTGTCCTGCGAGTCAGTGACGACGGAGCGATACCTCGCGGTCTTCCCCCGATCGGAATCCCGCGGCTGGGCGACATCAGGTTCAGCGTGGTGACCGGTGCACTCGCCGTGGCCGCGATCGTCCTGGTGCAGGGATCGGGGGTGGCGCAGTCGGCACCGAACGCCGGTGGGGATCCGAGTGACCCGAACCGGGACTTCGTCGCGCAGGGTGCCGGCAACGTCGCCGCCAGCCTGATCGGCGGGCAACCCGTGGGCGGCTCGGTGGGGCAGACGGCGCTCAACGTCGCATCCGGTGCCCGAACTCGATGGGCCGGGATCTTTTCCGGGCTGTGGATGTTGCTGATCGTGGTGGCGTTCTCCACCGTCATCGGGAAGGTCGCTCAGGCCACCCTCGCCGGCTTGCTCATCGTGGCCGGATTTTCCTCGATCCACGTCGGCCGCATCGTCACGATCCTCAGAACCGGTGCCGTCTCGGTCATCGCTGTCGTCACGACCTTCATCGCCACGCTGTTCCTCCCCGTGGCCGCAGCGGTCGGTATCGGGGTTGCGCTGTCTCTGATCCTGCAGCTCAACCGTGAGGCGCTGGATCTCAGGTTGGTCGAGTTAGTCCCGACCGGTGAGGGAACGCTGCGGGAGCAGACACCGCCGCACTTTCTTGTGAGTAGAACCGTCACGATGCTCGATGTCTACGGAAGCCTGTTGTACGCCGGGTCGCGCACGTTGCAGGCGCGGTTGCCCGACCCACGTGGTGCGGAGCGCGCAGCCGTGATCATCCGGGTCCGCGGCCGTACCCAGCTCGGAGCGACGTTCTTTCAGGTCGTCGACGACTACGCGCTTCGGCTCGCGGCTCAAGGCGATCGGCTGATCCTGAGCGGAGTGGACGAGAGCCTGCTCGAGCAGTTCACCCGGGCCGGCGGTCCCGGCGCCGAGCGCATCACGTTGATGGCGGCCACGGACGTCATCGGGGAGTCCAGCAGGGCAGCCTACGACCGCGCGACCGCGTGGATCGCCCGAGAGGATCACCTCGGCTAGCCGGCGGTACCGACCCGAGCGTGATGGCCAGATTGGTGGGCATGTCCGGCATACGACTGTTTGGGTTCATCCGGAACGGATGAGGGAACCGTTGCCGTCTGGGTGGTTACTGTTGGCCGGAAGCGTCGGCCGCTGGAGCGCCCATGATCGCCAATCGAACGTTGCGAGCCGTCGCCGCTGCCGGTGTCGCGGTCGCCTCGTTGGCGGCGGTGTCCGTGTGGCACGCGCCGGCCGCGAACGCCCTGGCGCCCGTGAACCCGGTCCGCGTCGACCTGGCCGGACACCCCGCCAACAGCGGCTTCCTGGTGTACGTCGAAGGCGACGTCGGGCTCAACGCCGACGAGTCCGAAGGGACGCTGGCGGCAGGCGGAAACCTGAGCTTCAACTCGACTTACAACGTTGCCGCGCACACACCGAAGGACTCGACGTTCACGGCACCAGGGGATGCCGGACCGACCTATCTATACGTCGGCGGTGGAATGGCGTGGCATGGCTCGCAAGTGCTGCGCGTGCTCAACAGTGGCTTCACGAAGATCGCCGACGACTCGACCTACACGGCGCGTAACAAGGACCAGAACAACGCCACGGTCAACTACCGTGTGGTGAAGCCCGGTGCGGCGTACGACTCGACGCCACGTATCGAAGGGACAACGAGCCAGCAGTCCCCGGCCTCGATATCCACGCCCGTCCCGTCCTCGCTGATCGACATGGCGGGTGCCTTCGCGCTCTACCGGCACCTCACGACCGAGCTCGCCGGCTGCCCGACGAACGTCGAGCTCACCGACCCCAACGGTGGGTCGGCCCCGATCACCCAGCCATACGCGCCAGGGGCCCGCGGCCGGCTGACGCTGACGCCCGGCAAGACCAACGTGCTGCAGATGAGTACGACGGATCTCGCCAACCTCTCCGAGATCACGTTCACCAACCAGCCGAACGCATCGACTCCGTTGGTCGTGAACGTCACCGGCGGCTCGTTCACTGGGCACTGCGCCCAACCTCGCGGGCATCAGTGGCAATCAGGCGCCGTACATTCTTTGGAACTTTCCGCAGGCCTCGTCGATCGTGGTCACCGGCGGAGCTTCCATCGAGGGGACGATCTACGCCCCGAACGCCGCGCTGAACTGGCGTCCCACCCAGAACATCGAGGGCAACGTCATCGCGGCGTCGTTCACACATGGCCCGGTTGGCAGGTTCGGTGTGCAGCCCCGCGAGCTCCACGACTTCCCGTTCGCGACGACGGTGTCGTGTGAGTCCGTTACACCGAAGGGGACACTGACGCTGGTCAAGCAGGTCGAAGCGGCGGCTCCGGCGTACCCGCTGACTGGACCCTGACTGCGGACGGCCCGCAGACCGTGTCAGGGCCGGGTGACTCTGCGGATGTGACCGGCGTGAGTGTCGACGCGGGCAGCTACTCACTCAGCGAGTCCGGCGGTCTGCCGAACTACATGCCTGGCGGGTGGACCTGTACCGGTGGCGACGTTGTCGGCAGCACCGTGCTGGTGGCAGCGAACAAAGACGTCAGCTGTGAGATCACCAACACCTTCCATCCGCCGCCGCCGGCGACCGGCACGCTGAGCCTGGTCAAGAATGTCGAAACGGTGGGGCCCGCGGCACCGGGCGACTGGACACTGACCGCGACGGGCCGGACATCGTCACCGGGGCGGGAAACTCAGCCGACGTCACCGAGGTAACAGTCGACACCGGTGACTATGTCCTCAGCGAGTCCGACGGTCCGGCTGACTACACCGCCGGGTCGTGGAGCTGCACGCCGGCTGGGACGCTCACCGGGTCCACGGTCACGGTTGCGGCGGATGCGGACGTCAGCTGCGAGATCACCAACAGGTATTCCCCGCCGGCGCCCCCGACCGGCACGCTGACCCTCGTCAAGCGTGTCACCGGCGGGGAACCGCGACGGCGGGCGAGTGGACCCTGCACGCCACCGGACCCAACTCGTTCCGTGGTGCCACCGGCACCGACCAGGTGACCGGTGTCGTCGTCGGTACGGGCGACTACGCGCTGAGCGAGTCCGACGGGCCGGTCGACTACGCGGCGGCGTTCGTGGAGCTGTACCACGGAACATTCTCCGGCTCCACGGTCGCGGTGACCAATGGAGCCGACGTCACGTGCGAGATCACGAACACCTATCAACCGCCCGCCCCACCGACCGGCACGCTGACGTTGGTCAAGCACGTCGATGGCGGGTTGGCACGTCCGATCCTGTGGACGCTCACTGCGGATGGTCCCCAGACCGTGACCGGTCGCGGGAACACGGCCGCAGGTCACCGGCTGTCGTGGTCCGGACCGGCGACTACATGCTCAGCGAGTCGGGCGGTCCAAGCCACTACACCGCTGGCGGCTGGTCGTGCACCGGCGGCTCGCTGACCGGCCACACGGTCGCCGTGACCGACGGCGCCGACGTCCGCTGCGAGATCACCAACACCTTCCAACCGCCGCCACCACCGACCGGCACGCTGACGCTGGCCAAGAACGTCGAGAACGCGGGCGGCGGCCAGGCCACGCCTGACCAGTGGACGCTGACGGCCGGCGGGCGCCAGCAAACCGTCAGCGGATCGAGCGACTCACCGGAGGTCACTGGTGCCAGCGTGACGATCGGCGGGTACCACCTCAGCGAGTCAGATGGGCCGGCCGACTACACCGCGGGGCTCGTGGACCTGCACCGGCGGGTCGCTCAGCGGCAGCACGGTCACCGTCGCGCTGCATGCCTCGGTCAGGTGCGAGATCACGAACACCTACTCACCGCCGCCCTCGCCGCCGGCCGGCTCAATCACGCTGGTCAAGCACGTCAGCGGCGGCTCAGCCACGCCCGGCCAGTGGACGCTGACCGCGGCAGGCCCGGAAACGGTCGAGGGGCCAGGCAACTCGGAATCGGTCAGTGGCGTCGTCGTACCCACTGGGGACTACACACTCTCCGAGTCCGGCGGTCCCTCCGGCTACGCCGCGAGCCCGTGGACCTGCAACGGTAAACCGGTGAGCAGCGCCCGGGTCACTGTCGCGGAGAACGCATTCGTCAGCTGCGAGATCACCAACACGGTGGCGCACGCGACTGCCAGTCGTCACCATCAAGCAGCCCGACCGTGGCGACGGGGCCAGGGACCGGCCAGTCCGGTGGACTCGCTTTCACCGGATTCACGCTCCGCCCATGGCTCACGCTGGCGGCCGGGCTCATCGTGCTCGGCGGGCTCCTGCTCGCGGTAACGCGCCGGCGAGGCGGGCAGCGCCGGATTTGACCGGTTAGTTGAGCCGGCCGCGCCGGCTTCCGCCGGTGAGCAGATGCACTCCGGCGACGATGGCCGCGAGGATCAAGACCCAGCCACAGGATGTGGGCGAGGAAGCCCAAGCCGAGAAACAACACCAGTAACACGATGGCAACGATCAACAGCATGGGAACCTCCAGGTCGCGGGGTCAGCGTTGACCCACCGACGGTCCTACCCCTGTAGCCGGGGGTATGTCACGCCGTCGTGGTGGCGCCATCCGGGTCGTGGTCGTGGTCGCCGGCGAGTCGGTCGTGGCGGGGTACGCCGGTGCATCCGATGTCGTCGCGACCGGCTCAGCGGCGGCGGCGTACCGACGATCCGCTGCCCGCACGTCACGCACGGAGCGCACCGAGAGCCGCCCCGAAGCGTGGGCCGCGACGATGAGGATCACGGCACCGAGCGCGTAGAAGAAGCCAAGCTGCTCCAGCACCTGGCGGGTGTGCGAGCCGGTCGGCGTTCCGAGGGTTCCGATGGACGACGTCCACAGCGGGTCGAGCAACGGGCCGACGACGTACCACGCTCCGGCTGCGATCCCGAGCCAGCCACCGAGTACGGCGAGCGCGCGGTTCGCCGTGCTGAGCAGCAGGCAGCCACCGACGAAGGTCACCGCGCCGGGCAGCACCTCGAGCCACAGCCGCGCCGTGGTCCAGGTCCAGGTCGCAGTCGGCGTGTAGGAGTAGTGGAAGTAGGGGCCGACGAAGGCGACTCCGGCCCCCCAGATGCCGAGCAGGATGAGCAGGACACCCGCGAGTGCACCTCGGCTGCGAGGCACGCGCACTGTGCTCGCCCGACGGGGCGCTCGAGCGGTCTCAACGTTCTTGGCCATGACCTCACCCTTCCGCGACAGGCCTCCGAGGGCCTCTGAACACCCCTACCCACCAGGAGCGGCCTCCATACAGCGGATCGCCCGAATGGGTGACGACCTCGTGGTCGTTGTGAACGGGTGCCCGGTTCTGGACGTGATTGGGGAGGGCGCATCTGGCGCCCGATCGAGATCAGCAAGAGGTGTTCATGACCATCAGCGGTTACAAGCGGATACCAGTCTCGGCGGCCATCGTCGCGGGCATCGGGCTGACCTTGGCTGCCTGCGGGAGCTCGTCGAGCTCGGGCACGGCGTCGTCGTCGTCCTCGGTGTCGGCGGCATCCTCCGGGACGGTCACGGTAAAGGACGCGAGCTCATCGTTCGGCACGATTCTCACGACCGGCTCCGGTGTCACGCTCTATGAGTTCACTCCGGACAAGGCCGGCAAGAGCGTCTGCACCGGCGCCTGCGCAACGACGTGGCCGCCCCTGACCGTGCCGTCGGGAACCCATGTCACGGCAGCGTCGGGAGTCGGCACCCTGACGACCATCACCCGCTCCGACGGCAGCAAGCAGGTGGCGATCAACGGCCACCCGCTGTACAAGTTCGCGGGCGACACCGGGGCCGGTATGACCAAGGGCCAAGGCGTCGAGGGCACCTGGTTCGTAGTGTCACCGACCGGCGCCCTGATCCGCAAGGCTGCAGCCGCGTCGTCCTCGGCGGCTTCGCCGGCGCCGTCGTCCTCGGCCAGCAGCTCGGGCGGGTCCGGCGGATACGGCTACTGATCCCACCGACGACCGCGACCTGTCAGGGCGCCGACCCTAACCCCGGCTCAGCACTCCTGACAGGTCGCCGGTCTCAGCTGTTGTCGCCGTCGGCGGAGACGTCCCCGCTCGGCCGGCTCAGAGCCGGTGGCCGAACGCGAGGCGTCCCGAGGGAATGGTGCCGGCGGCGGTGGTGACTGCCGGGCGGTGGCGCGGGCCACGGCGGCTCCAACAGCCGCACCAGCGATGAGGAACAGCAGGGCGCTCCGCCAGCGTCGCGGCGGCCGCTCGCCCTTCAAGGCGGAGACGGCGTATCCGGCGCGGGTCATGGCCTCGGCGCGGGCCGGTGCGGACGCTTCGACGGCGGTCTCGACCGCCGCGGTCACGGCCGGGACGACGTCTTCCAGGAAGCGCTCACGCGCGGCGTCCACGGCGGGGGCCAGCCGGTCACGGGCGTTCTCGACGGCGGGGCCCACGCGTTCCGCGGCCGGCCCGAGCCGGTCACTGGCACTGTCGACGTACGGCGCCACCGCGTCGCGCGCTGCGCTGATCCGGGGGCCGACCGCGTCGCGGGCCGCCCCGACGTACGGGGAGAGCGCATCGCGGCCGGCTCCGACCCGGGGGCCGAGCGCATCGCGAGCGGTGAGCAGGCTGTCGTACAGGCGGTCCTTGGCGACGTCGACGTCAGTGGTCTTGCGCACGGTCTGCCTCCGAAAGCGGAATCATTGTCCCTGGCGATCTTCCCCGGTGGCCCCCCAGTCAACCTCACCCGGCCGAGTGCTCGCCGCTCGCGTGCCGGTTCGGCAGCGCGTGCAAGGATGGATGGCCGCTGCCGACCGGCAGCGCATGAAGCCGCCCCGAGGAGAAACCCGTGGCAGAGGATCTCTACGCCGTCCTGTCCACCTCGGAGGGTGACATCCGGGTCCAGCTGTTCCCGAACCACGCCCCCAAGACCGTCGCCAACTTCGTCGAGCTCGCCGAAGGCACCCGCGAGTGGACCGACCCCCGGACCGGGGGGCGGACCTCGGCGCCGCTGTACGACGGCACCGTCTTCCACCGTGTCATCGGCGGATTCATGATCCAGGGCGGTGACCCGCTCGGCACCGGCACCGGGGGTCCCGGCTACCGGTTCGCCGATGAGATCCACCCGGAGCTCGCCTTCACCCGGCCATACCTGTTGGCGATGGCCAACGCCGGTCCCGGCACGAACGGGTCCCAGTTCTTCATCACGGTCGCGCCGACCCAGTGGCTGACCGGCAAGCACACCATCTTCGGCGAGGTCGCAGACGCCGAGAGCCGAGCGATCGTTGACAAGATCATCGCGGTGCCGACCGGTCAGATGGACCGGCCCAAGACCGATGTCACCGTCAACAAGGTCGCCATCGAACGGGTGGCCAGCTAGCCGATGACCGTGCCGCCCGACGAGCCGGCGGCCGAGGTCGACCTTCGCTGCTACCGGCACCCCGATCGCGCCACCGGCATCAGGTGTGTCCGATGCGACCGCCCGATCTGCCCGGAGTGCATGATCCCGGCGTCGGTCGGCTTCCAGTGCCCGGAGTGCGTGTCCGAGGGCAACCGCACTGTCCGGACGCCGCGGACGATCTACGGCGGCCGGATCCGCACCGGGTCGCGACCGGACGTCGTGACGCTGACCCTGATCGGTATCAACGTCGCCGTCTTCCTCGCCACGACGTTCACCGGCATGAACCTGTTCTCGGGCAACGGCAACTCGAGCCTGTTCAACCATCTCGCCCTGATCCCGCCAGCCGTCGCGCACGGTGAGTGGTACCGACTGTTCACCGCCGCCTTCCTGCACTTCGAGCTCTTCCACATCGGCTTCAACATGTGGGCGCTGTTCGTGCTCGGCCCGCCGCTGGAGGCGGCGCTCGGTCGGGTGCGCTACCTCACGCTGTACCTGCTCGCAGGGCTCGGCGGCAGCGTCCTGTCGCTGCTCCTCGGCCCCCTCAACGAGACCGCCGCCGGAGCGTCCGGAGCCATCTTCGGGCTGTTCGGCGCGCTGTACGTCCTGGCCCGCCACCGCAACCTTGCCACCGGCAACATCGTCGTCATCATCGTCGCCAACCTGCTGTTCACGTTCGCGATCCCCAACATCGACTGGCGCGGTCACGTGGGCGGCCTGGTCACCGGCACGGTCGTCGCCGTGATCTTCGCCCTGGCGCCGCAGGGCCGTAACCGTGACCGGATCCAGGCGGCCGGTGTGATCGCGGTGATGCTGGTGCTGACCGCGCTCGGTGCGCTCGGTGCCCACCGGGTGAACTCCGAATGCAGCACGGACGTGGCTGCGGGCTCGCCGGTCGGGCCGGCGGCCTACTGCGCCTTCTACGATCCCCAGCCTTGACCGGTCGCCGCCGGAATGGCGCGCGTTAGAACGCCGTTCTGTTGACGTCGTACCATCGAGGCACGACCGTTGGGCAAGCCGGGGAGCCAGCCATGCGTGATGCCGTCATCGTCGATGCAGTCCGGACACCAGTGGGTCGCCGCAAGGGCGCCTACTCGGAGGTTCACCCGGTCGATCTGTCCGCCTACGTGCTCCAGGCGCTGGTCGAGCGCACCGGCATCGACCCGAGCGTCGTGGACGACGTCGTGTGGGGCTGCGTCAGCCAGGTCGGCGAGCAGACCATGAACGTCGGCCGGAACGCGGTTCTCGCGGCGGGCTGGCCGGAGTCCGTGCCGGGTACGACGGTCGACCGGCAGTGCGGCTCGAGCCAGCAGGCGGTGCACTTCGCGGCGGCCGGCGTGATCTCCGGCCAGTACGACGTCGCCGTCGCCGGTGGTGTCGAGGTCATGACCCGGGTGCCGATGGGGTCGTCGGTCGGCACGGATGTCGGCCTGCCCTTCGGGCCCAAGGTCCTCGAGCGCTACGACAACGTATGGTTCAACCAGGGACTCGGCGCCGAGATGATCGCCCAGCGGTGGGGGCTGTCGCGGGAGCAGATCGACGAGTTCTCGTTGTCGTCGCACGTCAAGGCCGCGGCGGCGATCGACTCGGGCGCCTTCGCCAAGCAGTACGCCGTCGTACCGGGCACTGGCCTCGAGGTCGATGAAGGCGTGCGACGCGAGACCTCGTTGGAGAAGCTCGCCGGGCTCAAGCCCGCCTTCTCCGAGGACGGCGTCATCACGGCCGGCAACTCCTCCCAGATCTCCGATGGTTCCGGGGCGCTGCTCATCACGACGAGTGAGAAGGCCCGCGAGCTCGGCCTCAAGCCGCTTGCGCGGCTGGACACGTTCGCCCTCGCCGGCGACGACCCGGTCATCATGCTGACCGCGCCGATCCCCGCGACCGCCAAGGCGCTCGCGAAGTCGGGCTTGTCCATCGGCGACATCGGCGCCTTCGAGATCAACGAGGCCTTCGCGCCGGTGCCGCTGGCCTGGCTCGCGGAGACCGGAGCCGACCCGAAGACCCTCAACCCGCTCGGCGGCGCGATCGCGATCGGTCACCCGCTCGGAGGCTCCGGCGCCGTCCTGATGACCCGGCTGCTGCACCACATGAGCGACAACGGCATCCGGTACGGCCTGCAGTCGATGTGCGAGGGCGGCGGGATGGCGAACGCGACCATCCTCGAGCTGCTCTGACCGCCGGTTATCCCCAGTGTGGACAACCCCTGTGGGCGAATCACATTGATGTGACTACGTAGCTGTTGGAGCGGTTTCGGTCAGCGCCACTGCGTCGAGGTGACGAAGCCGGCGACGATGAAGCCGAACCCGATCGCCAGGTTCCAGTTGCTGATCGCCTTGATCGGCAGCGCCCCACCGGTCACGTAGAACAGCACCAACCAGATGATTCCGATCAGGAACAGCCCCAGCATCACCGGGGCGACCCACCAGGAACTCACCCGGTTCCGTGCCGCCTTGGTGGGCGGCGGCGTGTACGGCGTCTTCGAGCGGACGCGCGACTTCGGCACGGAGCCTCCCGGTCGGTGGGTGGTGGACGCCCTAGCGTAGACGGGTGAGCGCGGCAGCGGCGATTCCCGACGGGCAGACGTCGCGTGGCTGGCGCTGGTGGGTCCGGGGGAGCGGAGAACTGCTGGTGACCGCAGGCGTCATCATCCTGCTGTTCATCGTCTACGAGCTGTGGTGGACCGGGTTCACCACGAAGCACGACCAGAAGCAGGTGATCGCGAACCTGCAGCAGGAGTGGGCCCGCCCGGCCGGGCATGCACCGAAGGTGCCGCCGTACGGCTCGGGCCTGGCGATCCTGTTCATCCCACGGCTGGGGCGGCACTACAAGTACGCGATCATCCAGGGCACCTCGACCGCGGACCTCATCAAAGGCCCCGGCCACTACCCCGGTACGGCGTTACCCGGGCAGGTGGGCAACTTCGCCGTCGCGGGCCACCGCACCACCTACCTGCACCCGTTCTACAACATCAACGAGCTGCGTCCGGGCGACGCGGTCGTCGTCGAGACCCGGGAGTCGTGGTTCACCTATCGGGTGCAGGACATCCCGCACACGAAGGCCAAGTACCAGGAGGTCGTCTCGCCGACCGACGTGAGCGTGGCCTACCCGGTCCCGGACCAGGCCAACGCGGCTCTTGCGCCGACCCAGCGCGTGTTCACGCTGACCTCATGCAACCCGCGCTACTCCGCGGTGCAGCGGATCGTCGTCCATGGCGTGCTCGTCGCCACCCAGCCGCGGCTGCTCGGCCTGCCGCCCGCCCTGACCAACAAGGCGTAGGGCGGCAACCCGATGTATGCCTGGGTGTGGCGCCGGATCCCCGGCCCGTGGCCGACCAAGCTGGTCGGGATGCTGGTGCTGCTCCTCGCAGCGCTGGCCCTGCTCTTCCTCGTCGTGTTCCCCCGCGTCGGCCCGGCGCTGCCCTTCAACCACGTCACGGTGGGCGATGGTCCGACGCAGTCCCCGCCGCCGATCTCCTCGGCCGGCGAGATGCGCTGACCCTTCGGACCCGCGCGAGGTGACTACCGTGGAGCGACCATGACCCGGATCCTCGTCGTCGACAACTACGACAGCTTCGTGTTCAACCTGGTGCAGTACCTCGCCGAGCTGGGGACCGATGTGGTCGTCCGGCGCAACGACGAGGTCGACCCGGACGACGAGCTGCTCGACACCGTCGACGGGGTTCTGCTCTCACCCGGCCCGGGCCGGCCCGAGGACGCGGGGTGTTGCGTCGACCTGGTGCGTACCGTCGGACAACGGGTTCCGCTGCTCGGGGTGTGCCTCGGTCATCAGGCCATCGCGGCGGCGTACGGCGGAACCATCGAGGTCGCCCCTGAGCTGTTGCACGGCAAGACCTCCGAGGTGCACCACGACGGGGCCGGGGTGCTGCGGGATCTCCCGGACCCGTTCACGGCCACCAGGTACCACTCGCTCGCGGTTCGGGTGGCGGACCTGCCACCCCAGCTCGAGGTGACCGCGCGTACCGAGGGCGGCGTGATCATGGGGCTCCGGCATCGCGACCAACCGATCGAGGGCGTGCAGTTCCACCCGGAGTCGGTCCTCACCGAGGGTGGCCACCGGCTGCTCGCCAACTGGCTGGCCGGCTGCGGGGACGCCGCGGCTGCTGACCTGGTGCCAGAACTCGCGGCCAAGCTCGAGCGGCAGCGTTCCACCATCGGCTGAACGACATCGGCTGGGGTGCCGTCGGTCATGACGGGGTGGGTGTCGGCGAGGTGCTCGGCGGTGGCGAGTTGCTGGTCGACGGGGACGGGGTCTTGGTGACGCTGGGCGTCGGGCTCGCCGGTGGCTTCGGCTTGACGTCGACGTACACGGTCACCGTGGATCCTGACGCGGCATAGGTCCCGCCTCCCGGCGACTGGCTGATGATCAAGCCGTCCTTGCCGGGCTCGTAGACCGCGTTGTTGCGGTGCCGGACGTCGAAACCCGCCTCCTGCAGGATCGCCGTCGCCTGGAACAGCGTGTCACCGGTGACCTTCGGGACTTTGACCTGCGCGTTGCTGACGATGAGCGAGACCTTGCCCCCGCTGGGAAGGCTCGCGCCGGCCCGCGGTCGGGTGGCGAGCACCTGGCCCGCCGGGGCGTCGGAGTTGCGGGGGATGATGTTGCCGACCTGCAGGCCTGCGGCCGCCAGGGCGGTGCGCGCCTGCGCCGTCGTCAGCCCGACCAGTCCGCCGGGCACGTTCACGAGCTTGACCCCGCGGGACACGACGAGGTCGACCCGGTCGCCGGAGTGCAGCAGGAACTGTGCTGCCGGGATCTGGCTGATCACGGTGTTGGTGGGCTTGGTAGCGCTGTACTGATAGGTCACCGTGCCGACCTTCAGGTCGTCGGCGCGCAGCGTCGCCTCGGCCTGGGTGAGGGTCTGACCGACGAGGTTCGGTGCGCTGACCTCGTGCGTGCTCCCCGAGAGCAGGTTCCGGGCGACGATCAGCGCGATGACGAAGACCGCTGCTGTCGCCAGCACCAGCAAGAGGTAGGCCAGCGCGCGGCGTCGCGGGCGCGGACGGCGCACCGCGACGGCGGTGGGCGGTGCGACGGCGACCGTGGTGGGTTCGTCCCGGCGTACCGGCCGGGCCAGCACCGGTTGGCCGGCGAGCGAGCGCTCCAGGTCGGCGCGCATTGCGGCTGCCGAGGAGTAGCGGTTAGCCGGGTTCTTGGCCATCGCCACCAGCACGATCGCGTCCACGTCGGCGGGGACATCCGGCTCGATCGACGACGGCGGGATCGGCTCCTCGCGGACGTGTTGGTAGGCGACGGCCACCGCGCTGTCACCGGTGAACGGAGGGGTGCCGGTCAGCAGCTCGTAGAGCAGACAGCCGGTCGAGTAGATGTCACTGCGGGCGTCGACGTGCTCGCCGCGAGCCTGCTCCGGGGAGAGGTAGTACGCCGTACCGATCACAGCGGCGGTCTGCGTCATCGTCGAGCTGGTCAGCGCCCGGGCGATCCCGAAGTCCATGACCTTGACCTGGCCGGTCGGCGTGAGCATCACGTTCGCCGGCTTGATGTCGCGGTGGACGATGCCCGCCGCATGGGCCTGCTCGAGCGCGTGACAGATCTCCGCCGTGATCTGCAGCGCCTTGCCGGGCAGGAACCGGCCGTCCTGGTTCAGTGCCTCGCGCAGGGTGCGGCCCTCGACGTACTCCATGACGATGTACGGCGTGGCCCGGCCGTCCACGATGTCCTCGCCGGTGTCGTACACCGCGACGATCGATGGCGAGTTCAGTGATGCGGCGGCCTGCGCCTCGCGCTTGAACCGGGTCTGGAACGCCGGGTCGCGGCCCAGGTCCGGGCGGAGCAGCTTGATGGCGACGTCCCGACCGATGCGCAGGTCGCGGCCCCGTCGTACCTCGGCCATGCCGCCCTGACCGATCACCTCGCCGACCTGGTAGCGACCGGCGCCGATCGTCACCGCGGGGGACTCGGTCATCGGGTCACGACCAGGGTGATGGTCGACCCGCCGTGCACCCGGTTGCCCGCGCCGGGTGACTGCGCCACGACCCGGCCCGCCGGCTGGCCGGCCTGTGGGGGGACCAGTCGCTCGGTCGCGCCGAAGCCCTTGGCGTGCAGCACCGTCGTAGCAGCGGCAACTGTGTCGCCGCGGACGTCGGGAACGGTCTGACCGGTATGACGGCCGAGCACGACGAGCAGGGCGACGCCGACCAGGACTGCGGCAGCGCCGACGGCAATGAGCCGGTTGCGGACCCGACGCCGGCTGAGATCGGCAGCGGGGTCGGCCGCCGGGCGGGGCGCCTGCGTCGGCGGTGGCAGCCGATCGTGCAGCGTGCCGGCCCGCAGGGCAAGCGCCGTCCGTGCCACATCCCCCGCGTCGGCCGGCTCGCCGCGCCCGGGATCGGCGAGCTGCTCGACGAAGCGTCGGGTGGCCGGCGCCGCGTCCGGCGCGAGTAGGTCACGCGCCAGGTGTCCCAGCGCGACCAGGTCGCCGGCGGGAGTGCCTCCGCCATGAGGTGACGGGCCGGCGTCCGGTCGCGGGAGCAGCGTGATGGAGCCGTCGTCGTGCAGCAGCACCTGGTCGGCCGTGACGCCGCCGTGCGCCCTGCCGTCGTCGTGCAGCTCCTGCAAGGCGAAGCCGACCTGCGCCACCACGTCGAGCACCAGATCGTCGGGAGCATCCGGCTGGGCCGCGATCCGCGCCGCCAGTGTCTGCGCGTGGGCCCGGGTCATGAGCATCCCAGCACCGCGCACATCACCGAGCGGGCGATCGGCGCTGCCGCGACGCCACCCTGCCCACCGTGCTCGACGATCACGGCGACCGCGAGCTTCGGCTGGGCGGCCGGCGCGAAGCTGATGAACCAGGCGTGGGACTGCTGCCCGGTGGCGTTCTGCGCGGTGCCGGTCTTCGCCGCCACCTGGACGCCGGGGATCGCGGCAGCCCGGCCGGTGCCGTTCGAGGCGGCGACGACCTGCTCCATCATCGTGGTGAGCTCGTGCGCGACCTTGCTGCTGACCGCCCGGTCCAGCTCGTGCGGGTGTGCTGTCGTCAGGACCGACGCGTTGGGCGCCCGGGTCTGCGCCACGAGGTACGGCTTCATGACAACGCCGTCGTTCGCGATGCCCGACGCCACCATCGCCATCTGCAGCGGGCTCACCGAGTCGTCGTACTGGCCGATCGCGGAGAAGGCGACGTTCGGGCCGGTGGCGTCGTCGGAGAAGTGGCTGGCGGAGGCCTGCAGCGGGATCTTCGGCGCCTGTCCGAAGCCGAACAGCTTCGCCTGCCGGCTCAGCGCGGAGGCGCCCAGCTTGAGCCCGATCCCGCCGTACGCCGTGTTGCAGGACACGGTCAGCGCCAGGGTCAGGGTGATCTGCCCACCCGGGCCGCAGGTCTCGCCGGCGAAGTTGGTGAGCTGATGGCTGGTCTGCGGGAGCGTCAGCGCGTTCGGTGCGGGGACCAAGGTGGTCGGTGTGTACTTCCCGCTCGAGAGTGCCGCCGCCGTCGTCACGACCTTGAACGTGGAGCCGGGCGGATAGGTCTGGTTGATGGCCCGGTTGAGCAGCGGGTCGTCGGGGTCGTGGAGCAGCCGGTGATAGGCCTGGGTGTCCGAACGGGCGTTGTGCGTCGACAGCACACTCGGGTCGTACGACGGGTAGGAGACCATCGCGAGGATGGCCCCCGTCGAGGGATCGATGGCTACCGCAGCGCCGGGATGGCCGCTTGCCTTCAACCCGTCGTAGGCAGCCTGCTGTGCCTTGGCGTTCAGCGTCGTGACGACCGATCCGCCCTTCGGCGTGCGACCGGTGATCTCGTCGGAGATCCGGTTCAGGAACAGCCGGTCGTCGGTCCCTGCGAGGATCGGGTCCTCGGCCTGCTCCAGCCCTGAGTCGCTCAGGGCCAGCGAGTAGAAGCCGGTCACCGGTGCGTAGACGTCGGCGCCGGGATAGGTGCGCAGGTACTTCAGGGTGTCGTTCGTGGGCACGGACTTGGCGATCTCCCGACCTGCGACGAGGATCGGGCCGCGCTGGTGGCTGTACTCGCTGTAGAGGACGCGAACGTCGTGCGGGTTCGCCCGCAGTGACGAGGCCTCGCCGACCTGCAGGATGTTGCTGTTGACGAGCAGCGCCACGAACATGACGAGTGCAGCGGCGGCGACCATGCGCAGGGCGTGGTTCATTGCCGCACCACCATCGTGGCCGACTCGTCCGCCGGCCCGGGGGCGGCGGAAGGCAGCGGGCGGCGTCCGGCATCGCTGATCCTGATCAGCAGCGCCAACAGGATCCAGCTCGAGATCAGGCTCGAGCCGCCATAGGACATGAACGGCAGGGTCAGCCCGGTGAGCGGGATCAGCCGGGTGACGCCACCGACCTGGACGAACACCTGCAGCGCGAACCCGAACGCCAGGCCGCCGGCGAGCAGCTTCCCGAAATCGTCGCGTGCGCCGATCGCGGCCCGCAGCCCCCGCATCGTGATGAGCAGGTAGATCGTGAGGACGGCCATGATGCCGATCAGGCCGAGCTCCTCACCGATCGTGGAGGCGATGAAGTCGGTGTTGGCGAACGGCACCAGGTCAGGCCGGCCCTGACCCAGACCGGTGCCGAAGATTCCACCGGTCGCCTGCCCGAACAGTCCCTGCACGAGCTGGTAGCTCTGGCCGTCGACGTAGTGCGGATTGAACGCGTGCAGCCAGATCTGCACCCGTTCGTGGACATGCCCGACGTACCGGTAGGCGACGAGCGAGCCCCCGAGGAACAGCACGAAGCCGATGAGCAGCCACGACCTCCGTTCGGTGGCGATGTAGAGCATCACGACGAAGATCCCGAAGAACAGCAGGCTGGACCCGAGGTCGCTCTCGCGGGTCAGGACGAGCAGGCTGGCGGCCCAGGCGGCGAGCACGGGGCCGAGGTCGCGGCCGCGCGGCAGCGTCACGCCCAGGACCTTGCGCCCGGCCAACGCCAGCAGCTCCCGCTTGCGCACCAGGTAGCCGGCGAAGAACACCTCGAGGGCCAGCTTCGCGAGCTCGCCGGGCTGGAACGAGAAGCCGCCGAACCGGATCCAGATCCGGGCTCCGTTGACGGTGCTGTGACTGGCCGGCAGCAGCGCCGGGAGCACCAGCAGGACGAGCCCGACGGCCATCGCGGTATAGGTCAACCCCTGCAGCCGGGTGTGGTCCTTGACCATCAGCAGCACGGCGACGAACGCGAGGATCCCGATCACCGTCCACACCAGCTGCAGCGGCGCGTCGGCGTGGCCCGGAGTCTGACCGGCTGCCTTGGCGCTGGCGGCGTAGGCCAGGTCCAGCCGGTGGATGACCACCAGGCCGAGTCCGTTGAGCGCGATGGCTGCGGGCAGCAGAACCGGATCGGCGTACGGCGCGAGCCAGCGGACCACGAGGTGGGTGAGCACGGCGACCGCTGTGAAGCCCAGGCCGTCGGTCAGCAGGCCGCTCGGCAGCGCCGATGACTCGGCCGCGCTCACCGAGGTGAACGCCGTCAACGTGAGGACGACAGCGAGCAGGACGAGAGCGAGCTCGGTCCCACGTCGAGTGCTCGGAGGCGCCGCGACGAGGCCGGTCACGGCGAACACCAGACGGGGGCAGTCGGGGTCGGCGTGGCGGTGGGCTTGGCAGACGCTTGGCCGTTAGGCGACGCAGTGGCTTTGGCGGTTGGCGCGGTTGTGGGCGCGGGTTGGGAGGTGGCGAGCGCGCACGCGTCCTGCCGGAGGTTGGCCACCACCTGCTGCGCTCCGGCGGCGCCGGAGGCGTTGATGCCGCCGCCGTCGACCTGCTGCTGCTCGTCCTGCGGGAGGGCCGTGACCGGCAGGTTGGTCGTGCTCGTGATGTGAGAGCCGAAGCCGAGGGCGTGACCGTGGACGCCTTGATAGATCGCGACCGCGCGAGTGGGCGTCGTCCCGTTGGCTGCGACGTAGTACTGGTGCCGGGAGTAGACCACGGTGCCGATCACGGCGGCCGCGACCAGCACCACGACGACGCCGATCACGATGCCGAGTCGGCGCCCGATCCCGGACCGCGAGGAGTGCCGGGCGTGCCGGCTCTCGGCACGGGCCGATGATGGCGGCGTCGGTGCGGGCTCCGAGGAGCCAGCGGCGTGCATCTCGCTCGTCGGGTGGTCGCTATCGGGGGAGCGGTACGCCGGGAGTGCGACGGCGCCGCCGATGATCGGGAGCCGGTCATCGGGAGCCGGTGCGGTCTCGACGATCTCGACGACGACGCAGCTCACGTTGTCCGGCGCGCCGGCTTCCAGCGCGAGCTCGACCAACCGGTCACAGGCCTGCTGGGGATCGCCCTCGCCGGTAGCGACGGTGACGTCAGCAGCCAGCACGTAGTCCGACAGCCCATCGCTGCAGACCAGAAAGCGGTCGCCCGGCTCGGGATCGAGGAGGTCGAGGACCGGCTCGACGCCCTCGCGGCCGTCCATCGCATTGAGGATGATGTTGCGTTGCGGGTGGTTGATCGCCTGGTCGGCCGTGATCCGTCCTTCGTCGACCAGGGTCTGGACGAAGGTCTGGTCATGGCTGACCTGGTCGAGCACACCGGCGCGCAGCCGGTACGCCCGCGAGTCGCCCACCTGGGCCAGCGTGAGCCGTTGTCGCGACCAGAGCAGCGCGGTGAGGGTGGTCCCCATCCCGACCAGCTTCGGATCGCGGTCGATGAGCTCCCGGAGCCGGTCGTTGGCGGCGACGATGGCGTCGCGCAGTGCGGCGAGGGGGTCGTCGAGGGCATCGGTCGACTCGTCGTCGAGCGGTCTCAGCGTGTCGATCGTCGTCGCGCTTGCGACCTCGCCGTATGCCGCTCCGCCCACGCCGTCCGCAACAGCGATGAGGCGATGGCCGGCGAACAACGAGTCCTCGTTGCCTTCGCGGACCAGCCCGACGTCGCTGCGGGCCCCGACCCGCAGGTACAGCGTCACGCGCGCAGCTCCATGGTCGTCCGACCGATCCGGATCGGGACTCCGACGGTCACGGGCGTCGGCGCAGTCACCCGCCGGTCGCCGACAAAGCTGCCGTTGGTGGAGCCGGTGTCCTCGAACCGCCAGCCGTCTCCGTCGGGCACCAGCTTCGCGTGATGGTTCGAGGCGTAGTCGTCGGTCAAGGTCAGGCCGCAGTCGGGTGCCCGTCCGATCGTTACCGGAAGCCGGCCCAGCGCGACCGTCGTACCCGCCTGGGCACCGTCGACGACGACGAGCTGTCGCGCAACGACCGGGCCGGCCCTGCGACGCTTCTCGCGCTGCCGTGGCTCGGCCGCCGGCCGCTCTTTCGTAACCGGGCCGATAGCCGTCGCCGTCTTGGCGGGCCGGACATCGATGAGGTCGTGGCGCACCGCGACGATCGCCGCCACCACGAAGCCCCAGAGCAACACGAGCACGACGGCGCGGAGGATGAAGACGACAGCTTCGGGCACGGGTGCTCAGCCCTCGTCTCGACGGAAGACCAGCGACGTCGATCCGAGGTCGATGCGGTCCCCGTCGAGCAGCCGAGCCGACGGTACGGACGTGCCGTTCACCCGGATGCCGTTGGTCGACCCGAGGTCGACGATCTCCGCCTCGCTCCCGGTGAGCCGGATCTCGGCGTGCCGGCGCGAGACCCCCGGGTCCTCGAGGCGCAACCCGGACTCGTTGGCCCGTCCGATCACCGTCACCGGGTCACGCAGCGGGTACGACGACTCCTGTGCGCCGGTAGCAATGATGAGCCGGGGTCGGCCGGCGAACTCCGCGCGAGCCGACCCCGCGGGCGACTGCACCACCGGAGCGCGGGCGGGCACGGGCGGGGCGGGCGGGATCTCGCCGGCGACGGCGGCGCTGCGGATCCGGAACACGCCGGTCCCTACCTCGGGGACGTGCTCGAAGCCCACCTTGACCGGGCCGATGAAGGAGTACCCCTGCTCGGAGGCATGCTCGCGCACCATGGCTGCGAGCTCGTCACCCAGCGGCTCTGCCCATTCGGCGAGCCGCTCGTGGTCGTGGTCGCCGAGCTCGACGGTGAACTCGTTGGGGACGAGCACCTTGCCCTGACCGATGATGTTCTTGCGGTTGTCGGTCTCGCGCTGGAGCGCGCCGGCAATCTCGACCGGCTGGACGTCACCTTTGAACACCTTGGCGAAGGCGCCTTCGACCAGCCCGCCGAGCCGTCGCTCGAAGGCTTGCAGGACTCCCACACCGTGTCCTCTCCTGGGGGCAGGTTGATCGTATCGGCGCAGGCCGACGGCCCTCTGGTGCTAGCGTCGATCTCCCCACGGGCGAGTGGCGGAATGGCAGACGCGCACGGTTCAGGTCCGTGTGTCCGTAAGGACGTGGGGGTTCAACTCCCCCCTCGCCCACCATGCGAAACCGCAGGGTGACCTGCTGATCCAGCGGATCAGTTGTTGGTGACCACGATGTTGTCGTAGTTGACGCTCATCGTCTCCGCGGTCGTGCTGCCGAGCTGAACGCCGTTGATCGCGGCGGTACCGGTTGACGACGTCGCGGTGAGCAGTTGCTGACCGTCCAGCCATCCGGTCATCGTCGCCGACGTCCCGACGCTGGAGCACAGTTTGATGGTGTGCCAGGCGCCGAGCGGGAGCGAGGTCGTCGAGGTGAACGTCTGACCTGAGCCGTCCGCGCGTACACCGATCTTCCGGCCTGAGGTCACGATCAGCCGCGCGACTCCTGCTGTGCCCGCGCGGAGCCGCAGCAAGGGACCGGTCGTGGACAACGACGTCAGATCGACCTCCGCTTGCATGCACAACGACGTGTACGACGCCGGCAGCGAGTGCGTGGCCCACTGCGCCGCATTGCTCGACACCCCGTGAACGCTGGGCGCGGATCCATCCGGCGGGAACTTGGTCGAGTCAACCGTCATGTTGAGCGACTGCCAGCCGGTGAGGCCGTTGCTGAAGTCATCGCTGAAGACCGCCGCCTGGCCGGTTTGCACCGTGACCGGGTTCGATGCCGCGCTCAGGGCGCTTGAGTTCGTCCCGTCGCTTGCACTGACCTGGTAGGTATGCGAGCTGCCGCCCACAAGACCGGAGTCGGTGAACGAAACGGTGCCGGTCGAGGAGCTGCTGACGGTTCCGATCGGCACCGAGCCACCGTCACGGAAGACGGAGTAGGTGATGGTCGTCGCGCGGTCGTCGGTCGAGGCAGCCCAGCTGACCGACACGGTGCCTGGCGAGGAACTGACCGCCGATGGCGTCCCTGGCACCGTCGGCGGGGTGGTGTCCGGCGTACCCGACACCAGGGCGGTCGCGTAGTCGTAACCGGCGGCGACCTCGGTGACGCCGCTCAGACCCGGGATCGTGACCGGCGTGAGCCGGTTGGTCGTCGTGCCGTCCCCGAGCTGACCGGAGGAGTTCAGGCCCCAGGCGTGCAGCAACCCGTCGGAGGTAATCGCAAAGCTGTCGTCACGGCCGGCCTCGATCGAGGTGACGCCCGATAGCCCCTTCACGACGACGGGCGACAACCGGTTGGTCGTCGTGCCGTCTCCAAGCTTCCCGTAGAGGTTCTGACCCCAGGCCTCGAGCGTCCCGTCGGTCAGCAGCACGATCGCGTGGAATGCGCCGGCGATGACAGATCGCACCGGCGGCAGGCCCGGCACCACGGTTGGAACGGAGCGGTTGGTCGTGTCGCCGAGTCCAAGCTGGCCGTAGTCGTTGCGTCCCCACGCGTAGAGGCTCCCGCTCGCGGTGACGGCGTAGTCCGAGTCCCGTGCGGAGGTAACGGCGACGATCCCGCTGAGACCGGGGACTTGGACCGGTGAGTTGCGCTCCGTATTGGTCCCGTCACCGACCTCGCCGTAAGCGTTGTCGCCCCACGTCCACACCGTTCCGTCGGTGGCGAGTGCGACGGTATTGTCAGCGCCGCTGCGGGCACTGGCGATCGGCACGCTGACCGGCACCTGGACCGGATGGGTCTGCGACGTCGTGTTGCCGATGCCCAACTGGCCGGTCTCGTTGAAGCCCCAGGCATACAGCGCCCCTGCTGCGGTGATCGCCAGCGAGCTGTAGTGGCCGGTGGAGACCTGCGCGATGGCAGGGAGGCCGGTGACGGTGACCGGCGTCGGCTGGTTCTTCTCCGTCCCGTTGCCGATCTGGCCGTAGTTGTTGCCGCCCCACGCGACGACAGATCCGTCGGAGCGCAGCAGAAGGGTGTGCTCGCGACCGCCGCTGATGGCGGCGATGTTGGAGTACGACGGACCTGGACCCGGTTGGGTGCGACCGGCACCGGTTCCGATGCCGAGCTGACCCACGTTGTTGGCACCCCACGTCGAGACGGTGGTCGTGCTGGCCGCGTTCGCGGGCGGCGCGGCGACGGCGATCGCTGACGCGACCGACACCACAAGCAGGACGGCTGCCGCGGACCTGGCCCCGCACCGTCGCACAGTCGATACTTCGCTCGCTGCCATTGTCGCCCCCGGGACCCTTGGTCGCTTGCGGGCACTCTCACCCAGCCAGTCCCGGTCGTCAACTGCGCGAGCCTGACAGCGTGGTCTTCCGTGGCCGACGGAGGGCCACAAAGGTCGGGCTCGCGCTACGTCGCGGGCGGCCCCACCGTGTACTCGTACGGGTAGGCGGCGAGTGTCTGCAGGTCGAAGAAGTAGCCCTCGCTGTCGAGCAGCGGCGACAGGTCGCTGCCATTACTGACGACTGCGATCAACCCGTTGACGTCAGTGCCCGGATCGGTGGTCGGCGTCAGCGTGCCGGTGACCAGTGCGGTCGAGTTCGGCGCGATGTAGACATTCGAACCGGAGACGTCGCCGTTGGTCGAGACCAACGTGAAGGTTCGGCCGACACCGGTCGTGTTCTTCACGCTCACCTGCAGCGTGTTGTCACTGCCTTGCGGCAAGGTCGTCGACGCGCTGTCGGGGATAGAGATCGCCGTCGTACGGGCGGTGTTGAAGCTGATGTCGCCCTTGATGGCCTGGTCGAACTCCTGCCCGCTCGTGGTGAGGTCCATCATCACCTGAATGGTCCAGAGCCCCGGCGTCGGATCGGCTACCACGATCGCGGCATGCCCGAGTTGCCTGCTCGCACCGATCCCTTGCGGAGTCGTACTCGGAGTCCGGTCGTAGTACCCGTCGAGGCCGTTCGGTTCCACCGCGAAGAAGTCCATGATGTTGTCCGGGCTGGTGTCCGCGGTCTGGAACGTGATGCGCAGGTCCTTCTCGCCAGCCGGAACGTTGATCTGCATGCTCTTCAACGGACCGAAGTCACGGGCGACACTGCTACCGACCTGCCATTGGAACTTCCCGCCAGCCGAAGGGATCAAGGTACGACGGGTCACCGGCACGGAGGTCGCAGCACCACGGTTGGACGTGAACTGCAGCGACTCGGGGCTGTCGCCTGACTGGCTCGGCAGGCTGATCGTGACCGGGATGGTCGCGCTGGAGTGCGCGGGGATCGTGGTCGGGCTGGTGGCCCGGTGGTCCCTCTCGGTCTGGCCGGTGAAGCGCACCGATATCGAGCCCCTGTAGCTACCCGGGGTCGGTGGTGGGTCCTGCAGGTGCGTCCGGCCGTTGTTCCAGACGATCTCCGCTCGCCACTTGCCTGCCGCCGGGTTGTTGATCGAGACGTGCTCGTTGTTCGAGACCGGCCCGGTGGCCGAGGACGAATAGTCGTAGGAGACCTGCGAGAGGTTGCCCTTCGGGTCGAACAACAGCAGCGACAGAACCGCGTCGTTGTTGGGGTTGGGCGTGATCATGTCCACGCCGAGCTGGGACAGGCCCCTTGGCACGTTCATCGTGATGTCGTGTGCCGCTTGGGCGCCCTGGGCCGGCACGGGCTGCGAGGCCGGCGGCGCGGTGACCGGCTCGGTCACCGTTCGGCCGAGCTGGGTCGGGTTGCTGAAGCTGCGGAGCCTCCCGGTGACGGTTGCCGAGGAGCTAGAGGCGTTGTAGAGCGTGACGTTCTGCGAGCTCGACGTCCCGCCGGCGCCCCTCACGTTGAGCTGGGTCGGGGTGGGGATCAGTGCGGACGAGGCTGGGTCCAGGGTCGAACCAGGCTCCTGCTGGGCCGCCCGCACGGCCGCGCCGATGTCGAGCAGGCCGGCGCCCTGACTATCACTGGGAGCACCGATGTCCTGCGCAGTGCCGGTCAGGATCTGCTTGACCAGCGCCGGGGTCGGCTGGGTCCCGCCGTGGGAGTCGGAGTAGGCCTGGATCACGTCCGCTGCCGCGCCGGCGATGAACGGCGCCGATTCGCTGGTGCCGCCGAACGCCTCGGTGAGTGTGGTCTGCGGGCAGGTTGCTGAGGCTGGGCTGCAGCTCGCCTCACCTCCCTGGCCGGGTGCCACCAGGTCGACGACATTGTTGTCGGGCGTGGTCCCGCCGGAGGACAGCGCCGCGATCTGATTGCTTTCCCAATGCGAGTAGCCCCACGCCTGGGCGAGCAGCCGGAACGTCGTGCTCCCAGCCGCGTCGATCACCTTGGGGTCATAGGCCGGCACCTCGACCGTGCCGCCGACGCCCGAGTCACCCGCCGACTCGACGACCGTGATGCCGGCGGCCACCAGCTCATCGTTGGCTTCGGTGATGGCGCTGAAGTCGGTCTGGCCGGGGATGGCGCCGTAGCCGTAGGACTCGGACACGACCGAGACGCCATCGTCGATCGCGGCGATGTCGAGGCCGGCGATCGCTTCCGACTCGGAGGTCGGTACGTCGGAGTCGCCCTCACCGAAGTAGCCGGTGTCGACGAGTGATGCGTCCGGCGCGGTGCCGACGATCCGGAAGGTGCAGCCACTGGGCAGGTTCGAGAACGGTAGTTCTTTCGAGAAGTCGTAGGTAACAGTGCCCTGGCCGGCGACCGACGAGGCGTCGCCGTACCACTCGTCGCCGCCACCGTCGAAGTTGGAGTCGTCCTCGTTCGGCGTGGGGCTGTCGATGACGACGTGTTCGCCGTCGGGACGAATCAGGTTGGGGTTGCCTGCCAGCTGGTTGATGCCGGTGAGGCCGACCTTGACGCCCTTACCTGTCGCGATGCGTGACCCGTCGCTGGGCTGGCTCGGCTGGCTCATGAAGTGCGTGACCGACAGGGCCTCTGGCTCGAGCAGCGGCTTGTTGGGGTTGGCCGGGCAGACCTTCTGGCTGATGGTGGGGGCCGGCGCCTGGGGGACGGCGCGAGGCATGATCGGCAGGTCGCGCTGGATCGAGGCAACATCGGGATTGCGGCGCAGTCGCTGCACCTCGGCGACCGACACCTTGGCGGCGACCGCGTTCACGCTCACCAGGTGGCGCACCTGGGTGCCACCGTGCGACGTGATGCTCGCGGTGACCCCTTGCTGGGACGTCAGCGCCGACGAGCGCCGCTGTTGGCCGTCGCCCTTGATCTTGAGCTGCCGGTACTGGTTCTTGAGGATGACGATCACCTTGCCGCCGTGCGCCGCTGAGCGGGTCACAGCCGCGAGGGACGTCGATCCCGGTGCCGCGGTAGCCGACGACGCCACCGCTCCGCCAAGGGTGAGCGCTGCAGCGGTCGCCACGGTTGCAGCAAGAGTGAGGACAGGAGCAGGACGCACGGTGATCCCCAAGGTCGGCGGCCCCCCCGCCGCGAGCACTGTGCCACGACCGCACGCGCCCGACAAGAGGTAGATCCGCCCTATTTCCGCGGGCCCCAAATCGGCGCCCGGTGGTCGACTCGATCGTTCACCTGAGGTTCGGCTGTCGGTCGCAATGGGTTGCCTGAGCCGACACGACCGGTCGTTAGACCAGCGTCATGCAGATCTTCCGGAGCAGCTCACCCACGTCCGCACCCCTCCCGCCGCGCCGCCCGTCACGGCGGAATCGGACCGCGCTGGTTCTTGCCGGCGCGGCCGTCCTCGTCGGATCGACGGCTGCCGCGATGCCTGCCGTGGCGTCGGCCGCGCACGGGTCGCCCAAGAACCTGACGATCAGCAGCACCGGCCTCAAGTCGGGCCAGGTCAAGCACGTCTGGCTGATCATCCTGGAGAACAAGTCCTACGACGCGACGTTCACCGGGCTCAACCAGAACAGCTACCTGTGGAAGACCTTGCCCCAGCAGGGCGTGCTGCTCAAGAACTACTACGGCACCGGGCATTCGAGCATGGACAACTACCTGTCGATGGTCTCCGGCCAGGCTCCTGAGGAAGACACCCAGGAGGACTGCAGCGTCGAGAACACCAACTTCTCCAGCAACGCGGGCATCATCAGCCAGGGTGGCTCGCTTCAGCACAACCCGAACTACGGCCAGGCCGCGTCGGCCGCGAACGCTGCCCAGCCCTCCGGCGCGAATGCTCCCAACGGCGACAACGGCTGCACCTACCCCAAGGACGTGCCGACCCTGTTCAACCAGCTCGATGCGGCCGGTCAGACCTGGAAGGGCTACGCACAGGATCTCGGCGGCGCGCAGGCCGCCGGCTCGGCGTCGTTCCAGTCCGACACCGTGCCGGGACGCGACGACGCGGTGTGCGGCGGGCCGGGTTCCACGGCCAACAACCCCGACACCGACCCGACGTTCCTGACCGGGACGGCCAGCAACCCGCTGCCGAGCGGCGTGACCAGCTTCACCGGCGCACAGACCAACGATCAGTACGTCGCGAAGCACTTTCCGTTCCCGTGGTTCCACTCGATCACCGGTGACGTGACCTCGGGCGGTACGACGCCGGGGCTCACCACGCCGGTGCAGGGCGGGAGCGACTGCGACACCGCGCACATCGCGAACCTCGACAACCCGAAGACCGGTCTGTTCCACGACCTGCAGAAGGAGTCGAGCACGCCGGCGTTCTCCTGGATCACCCCGGACAACTGCAGCGACGCGCACGACGCGATCTGCAAGGGCAACAACCTCTCGGGATCGTTCACCGCATCGGGGCAGCCGATCTACCAGAACCCGACGCCTGACCCGGAGACCACGACGCCGAAGAACTTCACCGGCGGCCTGTACGCCTCCGACCTGTTCCTCGAGTACTACATCCCGATGATCGAGAAGTCCCCGGCGTTCAAGGACGGCGGCCTGATCGACGTCACCTTCGACGAGGGCAACCCGCCGTTCACCTACAGCGGCAACAGCTTCAACAACGCCAACGCCTACGGTCCGACGTTGGGTGACAAGCCGGACGCGAGCGCCGGCATCACCGCCGACGCGGCCGGGGAGAACGTCAACGGCCACAACGTCAACACCGAGCCGACCGGCCCGAACTCCACACTCGGCACCGACTCGAAGGGCAACCAGCTCTACCCAGGCCCGGGCAACAACTCGTTCATCGACCGACCGCCGGCATGTACGTCGACGAGCCCCGACGTACCCAGCGACTGCGTGCCGGGGATCGTTCGCGGCGGGTCCGGCACCAGCCCGTCGGCGCGGACCGACGCTGTCGCCGGCAACACCTCCTCGAGCTTCATCGAGGACAAGGCGATCCTGGCCGACGACACCGGTCGTCAGGTCACCGACACGGTGGACTCTCCGGACCCGATCCCGGCCAACACGTTCGTCGGCGCGGTGTCGGACACTGGCCCGGACTTCCCGACCAGCAACACCGGGCAGGTCACCAACGGGTCGTTCCAGCTGGTGGACCAGAGCGGCTCGCCGGTTACCCCGACCGGCGGGGTCTCGAGCGTCACGCTCAGCGCCGAGGGCGATCCGGGTGACCTGGCAGCCAACCAGACCGCGGACCCGCTGTGGGACGCCACGCACCCGACGCCGGGCGGTGGCGACACGGGCAGCGTACTGATCAGCCCATTAATCCGGCCGGGCACCGTCAGCACCACCTTCTACAACCACTACAGCTGGCTGCGCACCATGGAGGACATCTTCGGAGTCTCGGGCGGCCACGACCACGCGGCGCTTCCGGCCGGAACCGTCTCCGGCGGCCTCGACGGTCAGGGCCACCTCGGGTACGCCGCCCAGCCCGGTCTCGCGCCGTTCGGTCCGGACGTGTTCAACAACGCCAGCCATGGCGGCTACCCGGCCGCCGCCTCGCCGCACAGCAGCGGCGCGGCACCGTGGCTACCGGAGTCGAGCGGCGGTGTCGCTGCCTTGATCGCGGCCGGGCTGCTCGTCTGGTTCCGCCGCGGTCGCCGGGGCGCGGCGTCCCAGCCGGTACCCGTCACGTGAGATCCCGACGCCGGTGGGGACTGGTGGCGATGGCGGCCACCGTCCTGGCCTCGGGCGCGCTCGGTGTCGGGATCGCGGCTGCGCTGACCGGCGGTTCGAGCCACCCGGCGAGCTCGGCGGGGCGCTACGGCGCCCTGCCGAGCTATTTGCCGACGACGACGGTCCGCACCGACGCGACCGCCGCCGGCACGGCGCTGCACCCCGGTCTCACGTCGCAGGGTGACGCGGTGCGGGCGACCCTTCCCGACGGGAAGTCCGTGCGGGTGACGGTCAGCGGCCCGGAGACTCCGGGCGAGGGGCTGCCGTTTCAAGCCGCTGCGGATACCGCCACCTGGACGGTGACGCTCTCGCACGCCTCGGCGCCGGTGCCGATATCGACGAAGGCGTTCAGCGCCATCGACTCCTTCGGCAAGGTCTACCGGCCCCGGCTCGTTCCGGGTCAGCCGCGGCCGCCCGCCGTACTCCGTTCGGGCCACACCGCCCGGTTCGAGCTACGAGTCGTCATGCGGGTCGGCGAAGGCGACATGCGATGGGCGCCGATGCACGACGACCTACTCGCGACCTGGGACTTCGTGGTCGAGAACGACTGACGCGTCCGGGGTCTACTAGTCTGGCGGTCGAAGGGGAGTAACCCCAACGGCAGGTTGTCGACATACTGGCGCGCCTCGCGCCCGGCACCTGAGTCCGGCCCGATGGGTCGGGTGGGCCAGACCTTCGACCAGGCAGATCGCTGCCACGGTCGAGGGCACCCTTCGACCGCATCAGCGGGACTGCCGGAGGATTCGGCGTGGACCTGGTCACGGTCGCCACCGTTTTCACGGTGATCTTCCTGGCGGAGCTGCCTGACAAGAGCCTGTTCGCCTCGCTCGTCCTCAGCACCCGCTACCGGGCGATCTGGGTGTGGATCGGCGTGAGCGCCGCCTTCATCGTCCACGTCACCATCGCGGTCACCGCGGGCCACTTCCTGACGCTGCTGCCGCACGATGCGGTCGAGGCCGTGGTCGCGGTGTTGTTCACCATCGGAGCGGTCATCCTGCTGCTGCCGGAGCGCTCGAGCCCTGCGGACGAGCCGGTGGTGACGACGGCCGCGGTGCACAGCGTTCCCGCCGTCATTCTCACCAGCTTCGTGGTGGTGTTCATCGGCGAGTGGGGTGACCTGACCCAGATCGCCACCGCGAACCTCGCCGCGAAGTACGACGACCCGATCTCCGTGGGCGTCGGCGCCGCGCTCGGCCTGGTCACCGTGGCGGGAATCGCGACGGCGGCGGGCAGCAACCTGCTGCGGGTCGTGCCGGTGCAGGTGGTACGGCGGATCGCCGGCCTGATCCTGGCCGGGTTCGCGGTGTTCACACTCATCGAGTTGCTGCGGTGAGCATCACGATCTGGCATAACCCTCGAAGAGCAGGTGCAAAGTTTGGTTGATGTGACAGCCTGCGATTCGTGACTTCAGATCGGCGTCGGTTCACCCGTCGTACCGTCCTGCAGGCAGGCCTCGTCGGAGCGGGGGCGACCGTCGGCCTGGATCTGTTCCCCGCCCGCCGTGCGCTCGCAGCATCCACATCGAACACCGCCGGGACCACGGTCGACTTCACCCGGCTGGTCGGCCCTCGGATCAATGGCGGCGGCTACCGGCTGATCGTCCAACGACAGGGCGAGCCGTATCTCGTGCGCACCGACCTCGGTGCCAAGGCGGCGGCGAACCGGGCCGCTGCCCGACACCCGCTGGTCGCCTTCGCCCAGCTCACCGACCTGCACCTGATCGACGCGCAGTCCCCGGCTCGGGTGGAGTACCTCGACCGCTACAGCGATGGCAAGGCGGGCGCGGCACTGCCGCTGTCGTCAGCCTGGCGCCCGCAGGAGACGCTGACCCTGCAGGTGCTCGAGTCGATGGTGCAAGCGGTCAACCGCTACGCCAAGTCCTCGCCTGCCGCGGGCTTGCCGCTGTCGTTCACCATCTCGACCGGCGACAACGTGGACAACTGCCAGCACAACGAGCTCCGCTGGGGGATCGACGTACTGGACGGTCAGCAGGTCCGGCCGGACTCCGGCAACTTCCACCGTTACGAGGGCGTCCAGGACGGCTATGCGCCGACGTACTCGCCGAAGTACTGGCACCCGGGCGGTACGCCGGCCGGCAAGCCGGTCGACCAGGCGTTGGCTCGTTACGGCTACCCGACCATCCCGTCGCTGCTCGACGCGTGCCGCCGGCCGTTCCAGGCGACCGGGCTGGCGATGCCGTGGCTGACGATGTACGGCAACCACGACGGTCTGGTGCAGGGAAACATCCCGGTCGACATCCCCACGATCAACAAGGTCGCGATCGGTACCAAAAAGGTCGTGGCGCTGCCGTCGGACTTCACCGCGGACGACCTCGTGAAGCTCGCCTCGCTGGACCGGTCGCTGATCCGGGACATCCTGACGAAGGGGCCGACGCGCACCGTCACGGCGGACCCGAACCGACGCGTCATCGGCATCAAGGACGTCGTGGCCGAGCACTTCACGACGACCGGGCGCCCCAACGGTCACGGGTACACCGCGGCCAACCGGGCGGAGGGTACGGCGTACTACACCTTCGACTCGGGTCCGATGACCGGCATCGTCATGGACACCACTAACTCCAACGGCTCCGACGACGGGTCGCTCGACGAGAAGCAGTTCGCCTGGCTGAAGGCCCAGCTGATCGCGAACAGCCGCCGCTATCTCGCGCCGAACGGCCAGTTCCTCCGCGGTGGCAACCGGGACCGGCTGCTCGTGGTGTTCAGCCACCACACCAGCGACACGATGGCCAACCTCACGACCGGTCCGGAGCAGCCCGGGACCCGGATCCCAGGCACGGACGTCGTGGCGCTGCTGCTGCAGTTCCCCAACCTGATCATGTGGGTCAACGGCCACACCCACATCAACGCGATCCAGGCGATCACCCGCCCGCTGCCGACGGTGCTGCCCGGTGGGTTCTGGGAGGTCAACACGGCCTCGCACGTCGACTGGCCGCAGCAGGCTCGGATCATCGAGATCATGGACAATCGCGACGGCACGCTGTCGATCTTCGGGACGATCATCGACTCGGCCGCCAAGGAGTCGTACGGCCATCGCACGGACACCCCGATCCAGCTGGCTTCGCTGTCGCGCGAGCTGGCGGTGAACGACTGGCAGGACCGCTTCTACGTGCCGCCGTTCAACAACCCGCCCGCCGATGGCAGGCGAGGTCGGGTCGAGGACCGCAACGTCGAGCTGCTCGTGACGTCGCCGTTCCCGGTGTCCGGCTCCGGGTCTTCGAGTGCATCGAGCTCGTCGAACACTCCCGAGGTCGCGCGTGATGTCGCTATCGGCGGGCTGGCAGCTGCTGCCATCGTCGGCGTGGGTGGACTGGCCTACGCCGCCAGGCGTGGATCGGACTAGACCCCAGCCCTACGTCAGCCGCGGGCGGAGCGAGGCAAACTGGAAGGGTGCCGGAGCTTCCCGAGGTGCAGGCGTTGGTCGACGTCCTCACCGATCGTGCGGTCGGGCACGTCGTCGCTCGGGTCGACGTGGCCTCGATCAACGTGCTCAAGACGTTCGACCCGCCGGTCAGCGCGCTGGCCGGCCTGACGGTCACCGGCGCCTCACGCCACGGGAAGTTCCTGGACCTCGACGTCGACGGTCTGCATCTCGTCGTCCACCTGTCACGGGCCGGTTGGCTGCACTGGCGTGAGGCGTTGCCGCCGGTGCCTCCCAAGCCGGGCAAGGGGCCGATTGCGTTGCGGGTCCACCTCGACGACGGCAGCGGCTTCGACCTGACCGAGGCCGGGACCCAGAAGCGGCTCGCGGTGTCCGTGGTGCGGGATCCCCTCGACGTACCCGGAGTCGCCCGGCTCGGACCCGACCCGCTGTCCGAGGACATGACGCTCGAGCGATTCGCGGCCCTGCTGGCTGGGACACCGGACCCAGCTCAAGGGGCTGCTGCGCGACCAGACCGTGCTGGCCGGGATCGGAAACGCCTACTCCGACGAGATCCTGCACGTGGCCACGGTTGTCGCCGTTCCGCCCGGCTGGGAACCTCGTCCCGACGAGGTGAAGGTGCTGTACGACGCGATGCGCGAGACCCTCGGCGACGCGGTCCAGCGGGCGCGCGGGCTGTCGGCGGCTGAGCTGAAGGCGGAGAAGAAGCAGGGGATGCGGGTGCACGGCCGGGCCGGGTTGCCCTGTCCGGAGTGCGGCGACACGATTCTCCAGGTGTCCTTCGCCGACTCCTCGCTCGACTACTGCCCGACCTGCCAGACCGGTGGCAAGCCGCTCGCCGACCGTCGGCTGTCCAAGCTGCTGCGCTAGGCGAAGGGAGCCTTGCTCCGTCGTACATCATGGATGGCATGACTTCCGCGCCGCTGCCGTCTGTCGACCCCGCCAACCTGCCCGACGACGTGGTCCTGCTCGACGTGCGCGAGCCGGACGAGTGGGCCGCCGGCCACGCGCCGGGCGCGCTGCACATCCCGCTCGGCCAGATCCCGGCTCGGTTCGCCGAGCTGCCGCAAGGCGCCGACGTCGTCGTGGTGTGCCATCTCGGCGGCCGCTCTGCCCGCGCGACGGCATGGTTGCTCGAGCAGGGCTACGCCTGCCGCAACCTGACCGGCGGGATGGTCGGCTACGCCGCGGCGGGTCGCCCGCTGGTGAGCGAGTCCGGCGTACCCCCCACCGTCGACTAGGCTGCGGGTCGCACCGCGGGAGCCCGGCGTACCGGGCTGAGAGGGTGGCTCGACGGCCACCGACCGCCAACCTGATCCGGGTCATGCCGGCGTAGGGAGAGTGGGCCCGATGACCGCAAGCATCGACACGGCGGCGCCCTCTAGCGGCGCGGGTCGAGGCGCCGCTGACCCTCGAGGAACCGCCGCCGCGGGTGCTCGGCTGGCTCGACCAGATCGGGCTGTGGGGCAACCTCGGGGTCACGCTGCTGGCACCGGTCGGGGCGTCATACGTGCTCCTCGCCGGCACCGGAGCCGGGCGGCTGTCGTTCGTGGCCGCGGGCGTCGCGGTACTGGTCGGCACCGTCCTCGGCTCCCTCATGATCGCGGCGGCGGCGGTGCCGGGCGCCCAGACCGGCGCACCCTCGATGGTCTTGATGCGTGGCCTGTTCGGCCGTGAGCTGTCCTACCTCCCGACCGCCATCAACGTGCTGCAGCTGCTGGGCTGGACCGTCTTCGAGATCGTCGTGATCGCCTCCGCAGCGCAGCAGCTGTTCCCGTGGCACGCCCATCGCTGGCCCTACGTCGTGATCGCCGGCGTCCTCACCGCCGTGATGACGGTCCGGCCACTCGGGGTGGTGCGGATCCTGCGCCGCTACGCGCTGGTTGCCGTGGTGCTGAGTACGACGTACCTGTTCATCGAGCTGCTCCGCCAGCCGATGCCGTCGCTGACCCACGGCTCGTGGTCGGCCTTCTGGGCTGGGGCCGACGTCGCGATCGCGGTCGCGGTGTCGTGGGCGCCGCTGGCCAGCGACTACACCCGCCACTCGCGGTCGGCCCGCAGCGCCTTCGGCGGCGTACTGGTCGGCTACACGATCACCCAGGTCGCGGGCTACGCGCTCGGCCTGATCGCGCTCGCGACCGTCGTGCACGCCAGCGACGCGAATCTGCAGAGCGACATGTTCGGAGCGTTCATCGCGGTGCCGGTCGGCTGGCTGGCGTTCGGCGTGCTGGTGCTGCGGGAGCTCGACGAGTCCTTCGCCGACGGCTACTCCGCGGTGGTGTCCCTGCAGAACGTCTGGCCGCGGGTCGATCGCCGGCTGTTCACGGTCGTGGTCGTCGGCCTGGCGACCATCGGCGCGCTGCTGCTCGACATCAACGACTACGTCAACTTCCTGACCCTGCTTGCCTCGGTGCTGGTCCCGCTCGTGGCGGTGTTCCTCGTCGACTACTTCGGCAGCCGCGCGTTGCGGGCCTGGGACGTCGGCTCCGACGCGCCCTCACGGCCGCTGATGCTGGCACCGTGGCTGATCGGGTTCGTCGTCTACCAGATGATCAACCCGGGGTACATCGGTTGGTGGTCCCGCGCCTGGGGTCACGTCGACAGCGCGCTGCACTTCACCGTCCAGTCCTGGATGAGCGCGTCGGTCCTGTCGTTCCTGGTCGCCGGCGTGATCACCGTCCCGTTCGTCATCGCGCGCCGGCGCAGCGCTCGGGCCCTGGGGCACCCGGGATGAGTCGCCGGCTGGGTCGGCTCGAGCGGGCGGTCGGCTATGGCCTCGCCGGCTGGTGCAGCGAGGTGGTCACGACCGGGCTCCGAAGCCGCGGCCGGGATGGCAACTGGCGGCTCACCGGTACGACGTACCTGTGGATGCTTCCGATCTACGGCGCGGCGGCCGAGGCGACCCGGCCACTTCGCGACCGGGCCCGTCGTGAGGACTGGCCGTGGTGGCAGCGCGGGCTGGTGTGGACGGCCGGGATCTACGCGGTCGAGGCGGCCAGCGGGGAGCTGCTGCGCCGGGTGACCGGCGAGGTTCCCTGGGACTACTCGCGTGCCCGGGGCGGCAAGCCGGTGCCGGCCCACTGGCGCGGGCTGGTTCGTCCGGCGTACGCCCCGGTCTGGTTCCTCGTCGGGCTCGGCGCCGAGCGACTCGACGATGTGACGAACCGGCTCCGGGTTGTGAGCGAGGACTGATCAGCGACGACCGGGCTGCTCAGCCGGGCGCGGCTCGCTGGAGCTGGATCTGTTGCTCGGCCGCGACGAAGCCGACCGATCGGTAGACCCGGATCGCTGCCTCGTCCGGGTCGGCCACGATGACCAGCTCGCGGATGTCGAGGCGATCCAACGCGGCTCGGCCGGCCTCGTAGACCAGGGCGCTGGCCAGGCCGCGGCGTCGGTGGTCCGCGGCGGTCTCGACGTTCTGGTACCGCCCGATGCCGCTGCCGTCGCTCACGACGCCGAGCTGGGCCACCAGCCGCCCCGCCACGAACGCGCCGTAGTAGCGCGCTTGACCGGTCGCCATCAGCGCACGGGCTTCGGCGAGCTGACGGCGGACGAAGTCCACGTGCTCCGGCGTGGGGGTTTCGTCGTACACAGCCGATCGCAGGCCGACGGCCTGCTCCCAGTCGTCGTCGGACGTCAACGTCCGGTACGCCGGGTCGCGGTTGAGCCGCGGCGGCTCGCGGACCTCGGTCGTCGTCAGCACCGTGCTGATGTCCGGGGTCAGGTCGAGATCGGCCAGCTCGGCGGCGGCGTCGAGCCGACCATCGGTGGTGTCGATCCCGAGCGCCACGTGACCAGCCGCGGGGAACTCGGCCTGGAACGCCTCGACCCACCGCGCCAGCTCGCCCGGGTCGGGCTGTCGCGGGTAGAGCAGGAAGTTGCCCCAGTAGAACGCCGGGTTGTCGGGCGTCCGGATCGCCACGTGGTCGTCGCGCTCGATGATCAGCGAGCCGGCCAGCCGCCGCACCATCAGGTCGGTGCGATAGCCCAGTGATGTCACGGTCATGTCGTCGGCTCCCGGTTGGCCGCAATGATCAGGCATTGTGCCTGCTATTCGCCGATCGGGGGATTTGCCGCCACTGCAGCGCCCTGCGATCGAACCGGGTGCGTGACACAGTGGAGTCGTGCTGGCCCGCCCTCAGGTGGTCGCCCATCGTGGTGCGTCCTCGGTCGAGGCGGAGCACACCCTCGCGGCGTACCAGCGGGCGCTCAGCGACGGCGCCGACGGCGTCGAGTGCGACGTGCGGCTCAGCCGCGACGGTGTCCTGGTCTGCGTGCACGACCGCCGGGTCGACCGGACCTCGAGCGGCCGCGGCGTCGTGTCGACGCTGGAGCTGGCGGACCTGGCCGAGCTGGACTTCGGCTCGTGGCGTGCGGTGCAGGACGGCAGCGTCGACCTGGGGCGCGACCAGCCGCTCCACACCAGCCTGGAGGCGCCCGACCGCGACACCATCGGCGTCCTGACCCTGGAGCGGCTGCTCAACACGCTCTGCGCCGCGGACCGCCCGGTGCAGCTGGCGATCGAGACCAAGCACCCCACGCGGTACGCCGGGCTGGTCGAGCAGGTGCTGGTCGAGCTGCTGGGTCGCTACGGCCTCTGCGCCCGGGAGGGGAACGGCACGGTCCGCGCCCGAGTCATGAGCTTCGCGACGACCGGGCTGCGCCGGGTCCGGGTGCTCGCCCCCGACCTGCCGACCGTCCAGCTGATGCACAAGAACCTGCCGCTGCGCCGGGACGGGTCGGTCCCGACCGCCGCCGACATCGCGGGGCCGTCACTGGAGGGGCTGCGGCGGTTCCCGGCGTACGTCCAGCGGGCGCACGACAGGGGTCATCAGGTGCACGTCTGGACCGTCGACCAGCCCGCCGACGTGGACTTCGTGGTGTCGCTCGGCGTCGACGTGATCATCACGAACCGGCCGGCGGACGTCCTGGCGCGGTTGGCCGACGCGGCGCGGACGCCGGCCCGGTAGCTCAGCTCGCGAGCGCTGACAACGGGTCGCGGAGCACCGGGCACGACATGCAGCGGGGGCCACCGCGGCCGCTGCCCAGCTCGCTCCCGCTGATCCGGACCACCTCGATGCCCGCGGCCTCGAGCCGGGCGTTGGTCTGGACGTTGCGCTCGTAGGCCACGGCAAGCCGCGGAGCGATCGCGAGGGTGTTGTTCCCGTCGTCCCACTGCTCGCGTTCGGCCGTCACGGGGTCGAGACCGGTGTCGATGACCCGCAGCTCGTCGATGCCCATCGCGGCGGCAGCGGCGATCAGGAACGGCTGGGGGTCACTGACCGTCGGCACGCCGTCGGGTCCGGCAGTGACGACCAGCGCCGAGAGCGTGTCGGCGACGGCCGGGTACATCACGACCGCGTCGACGTCGACCATCGTGCAGACAGTGTCGAGGTGCATCGTCGCCCGCTCCTGCGCGATCGGTACGACGAGAACCGTGTGGGCGAGGCCCTGCTCCAGGGCTCGCGCCGCCAGGGTCTCCACGGCCGGGGCCCGGGTCCGCTGGCCGACCCCCACGGCGACGACGCCGGGTGCCAGCAGCAGGACGTCGCCGCCCTCGAGCCACTCGTCGTTGGGTGAGTAGAGCAGCGGCACTCCCGCGAACCTCGGATGGTGCCGGTAGATCGCGTCGGTGAGCCGGGTCTCCCGGCGCCGGGCCGCCATGCTGGGGCTGGTCACCGCCACCGACCCGCCGATCCACACCGACGAGTCGCGGGTGAACAGCAGGTTGGGCAGCGGCGGGATCACGAAGTCGGAGCGGTCCATGAGCTGCCACGCGATCCCGCTGCCGCCGCGGAGCTCCTCGTGCGCGAGCCCGCCCGCCAGCACGTCGACCAGCTCGCTCGGGGTGAGGTCGGCGAGGTGGCGCTCGACCGCACGCCGCAGCTCCGCACCGAGTCGCGGGTCGGCGAGGGTGTGCTCGACGACGGCGTCACGCGCCGCCGTCACCTCGAGCGCCTCGCAGAGCAGGTCGCGCAGGATCAGCACCTCGACGCCGCGGCTGCGCAGCGCCTCGGCGAAGGCGTCGTGCTCGGCCTGGGCCCGCTCGACCCACGGGATCCCGTCGAAGAGCAGGTCCGCGGAGTTGCGCGGTGTCAGGCGCTGGAGCTCGGGACCAGGCCGGTGCAGCATGACCGTCCGCAGTCGGCCGACCTCGCTGTCCACGCCGTACCCGGCCGACTGGCTGGCTGTCATCGACGCAGCCTAGGCGGTCCTGGTGGTGGCGACGCTCACCCATCAGGTTCAATGCCGACATGGGACTTCTGGACGACAAGGTCGCGATCGTCACGGGTGCTGGCCGTGGGATCGGCCGCGGTGAGGCGATCGAGCTGGCTCGGCAGGGTGCCGCGGTGCTCGTCGGCGAGGTCGACGCGGAAGCCGGCCAGGCGGTCGTGGCGGAGATCGAGGCAGCAGGCGGCACCGCAGCGCTGGCGCTCGGCGACTGCAGCGACGTCGACGTCGCGGACGCGGTCGTGCGGCAGGCCGTCGAGCAGTTCGGCCACCTCGACGCCCTCGTCAACAACGCCGGCATCCTGCGCGACCGGACCCTCGTGAAGATGACACCCGAGGAGTGGGACGCGGTCATCACCGTCCACCTCCGCGGTCACTACGCGCCGACCCACGCGGCCTGCGGGTACTGGAAGTCGGAGGGCCGCCCCGGCCACATCGTGTGCACCGCCTCGACGTCCGGCCTGCTCGGCAACTTCGGGCAGGCGAACTACGGCGCCGCGAAGGCGGGCATCGCCGCGTTCTCCACGATCGTCGCGCAGGAGATGGCGCGATCCGGCGTGACCTGCAACGCGATCGCGCCCGCGGCCCGGACCCGGATGACCGAGGGGGCCTACGGCGAGATCGCCGGGCAGGAGGGCTTCGACTTCTGGCACCCGGACAACGTCGCGCCGTTCGTCGCCTACCTGTGCAGCGACGCGGCCGCGCACATCTCGGGCAAGGTGTTCGGCGTGCAGGGTGATGCGGTCGAGATCTACCAGCCCTTCACGTCCGTTGCGGTGATCCAGAACGACGGCGCGCGCTGGGAGCCGGAGCAGTTCGTCGACGCGGCGCCGCAGCTGTTCGACGCCTCCGGCATCGTGCCTGGTGCCGAGACGATGATGGCCAAGCTCCGGTTCTCCATGACCAACCGCGGCGGGTGAGCCGAGGTCCGGCCCGCCCCGCGGCGTTGCCGATCGCGCTGGGTCTGCTCGCGGGCCTGGCGCTGGTCGCTTGGGTGGTCGCCGGTTTTGTCGATGTACCGCTCGGACAGCGGCTCGTCGATCTGGCGGTGTACCGCGACGCGGGCCGCAGCGTGCTCGACGGGCGCAGCGTGTACGGCCATCTCACCGCGCCGCCGCAGCGGCTGAGCTTCACCTACCCGCCGTTCGCGGCGCTGCTGTCCGTCCCGCTCGCGGTTCTGTCGTTCAACCTGGCCGGTGGGCTGTGGACGTCCAGCGAGCTGGTGCTGACCACGGTCATCACCTGGTGGGGGTTCCGCCGGCTGTGGCCGCGGGCGGGTCAATGGTGGCCGGCGGCGCTCGGCGTCCTCGCCGGACTGATGACACAGCTGTTGCCGTTCCGGGACGAGATCAAGTTCGGCCAGGTCGACGAGCTCGTCGTGGTGCTCTGCCTGCTCGACTGCGCGGTCCGCCGGCCCCGCTGGCCGCGGGGAGTGTTGGTCGGCCTGGCCGCCGCGATCAAGCTGACGCCGCTGGTCTTCATCCCGTACCTGTTCCTCACCGGGCGCCGGCGGGCCTCGGCCGTCGCCGCCGCGACCGCGGTCGGACTCTCGCTGCTCACCGCGGCGGTCCTCCCCGGCGCGTCGCGCGACTACTGGACCGACGACCTGTTCCACACGTCTCGGCTGCAGGACAACGCAGGTACGTCGAACCAGTCGCTGCGCGGAATGCTGCTGCGTGCCGACTTGCCCCACTCGGTGTACGACGTGGCGCTGGTCGTCGCGGTCCTCCTGGTCGCGGTCGTCGGCTACCGCCAGGCGGTGCGGGCGCAGCGGATCGACGAGGTCGCGGGGGTCGGCCTGACCGGCCTGCTCGCCGTCCTGCTCTCACCGGTCGCGTGGATCCATCACCTGGCCTGGCTGCCGCTGATCATCGGCACGGTCATCGCGGACGGCCGCTCACCGCGCCGGGTCGCAGCCGGTCTGGGGCTTGTGGTGTTCTTCGTCCTCCGTGTCCCGTGGATCGGCTTCCACATGCTCCACACCGCGTGGCCGCAGCCGCTCGCGCGAATCGTCCAGGACGGTTTCGGTCTCATGGCCGTTGTCCTGATTGCGACTGTTAAACCGCAGGAAACCACCCCACAGATCACCCGGATGAGCCTGGATAACCACGCTCGCGCGGGGGATGATGATGATCAACGGGGGCGAGCCCAGGCCTCCGCCGATGCGCTCGCGCGTCACGACGCCGAACCCAGAGGACCTAGTGCCCAGCCTCATTCTCCGCCTTGAGTCGCTCGACGACGACCTGACGGCTGACCCCGAGCCGGACTTGGTGACCCAACGAATGGTCGACATCACCGATGCCGCGACCGGCGCGTCCAGCCCGGCTGCTGCCCACCCCCTCGCCCGCTGGCAGGCGGCGGCAGAGGCCGCCAGCGACGCCTGCCTCGTCCTCGACGCCGGCGGTGCCGTCGTGAGCGCCTCGGCCGCCGCGCTGGAGGTTCTCGGTGCCGGCGACGCCGGAGTGCGTGGCCGCCGACTGCTCGACGTCATCGACGTCGTCGACTTCGACTCTGCGGAGTCGAACCCCGACTACGCGGCCCGCATCACCCCGCTCGCGACGCTCAACGGCCGCGGCCTGATGCGCAGCCTGATGCGGCTGCGCCAGCCGGACGGCACCCTCACCACCCTGGACTCCACGTCGGCACCGCTGCACGACGAGGCCGGCGAGACGATCGGGTCGATCAGCTTCTTCGCGACCTTCGCCACGCTCTGACGCGTCAGGCTCCCGCGTCGAGCTGGCGATAGGCGGCGGCGGTCGCGCGGGCCAGTACTTCCTTGGCGGGGATGCCGGTCGCGGCTGCGACGGCCGCCACGTCGTCGTACTCCGGTGAGACGTTGCGCAGCCGGCCCTGGGCGTGAGCCAGCTTCACCCTGACCGGGTGCCCGAGAACCGCCGTCTCGATCCAGGACCGGTCGAGCTCGTGCTTGGTCACCGGGCTCTCCCGCATCCCGATCGTGGACGTCTGGCTGGCGAGGATCCCGCGCACCGCGGCGGCCGACGACCGCGTGGTGAGCGCGGTCACCGTGTGCGCCGGGCGGCCCTTCTTCATGAGGATCGGCGTCAGCCAGACGTCGACCGCACCCGCGGTCAGCACCGCGTCGAGCACCGACGGCCACAGTCGCGGGTCGAGGTCGTCGACGTTGGCCGCGACCGTCAGCCACTCCGTCGCCGCTGCTGAGCCAGCGGTCTCGGTGCCGACGACCAGCCGGAGCAGGTTCGGATGGTCGCCGAGATCGCGGCCGCCGGCCCCTGCCCCGACCCGTTCGACCGCGAGCTCGGGCATCGGCCCGGATGAGGTGGCGTGCTCGGCGATGACAGCGATCCCGGTCGGCGTCGCCAGCTCGACGTCGACCGGCCCGCCGTAGGACGACAGGCCGGTGCCGGCGAGCAGACCCAGCACGGCGGGCGGCGGGACCGGGAGCTGGCCATGGGCCGAGCGGGCGGTGCCACCGCCCAGGGCGATCGGCGAGACGACCAGCCGGTCGAGCCGGAGCGCGGACAGCCCGAGGCAGGCGCCCGCGATGTCGATGACGGCGTCGACGCCGCCCACCTCGTGGAAGTGGACCGTGTCGGGGGTGGCCTGGTGCAACGCCGCCTCGACGGTCGCGAGCCGCCGGAACACCGCCGCCGCGGTGGCCCGGACCGGCTCCGGCAGGTCGGCGCGCTCCAGCAGGTCGAGAACGTCCGAGAGGTGACGGGTCGGCTGGTCCTCCGCCGCTATGACGCTCACCGCGGTCGCGCCGAGACCTGCGCGGGTGACCTCGGCCACCGTGACGTCGGCGTCGACCCCGAGCCGGTCCGGCAGCCCGGTCGGGTCGACCGCGTCGAGGGACGCGAGCGCGCCCAGCAGCATGTCGCCGCTGACGCCGGACGCGCAGTGCAGCCAGCCGACCTGGGTCACGGCCCGTCGTCCCGCTTGGCGATCCGCCGCGCCACCCGGGCCGCGAACACGCCGGCGCCGAACCCGTTGTCGATGTTGACCACGGTGATGCCCGGCGCGCAGGAGTTGAGCATCGCGAGCAGTGCTGCCACGCCACCCAGGGACGCGCCGTACCCGACGCTGGTCGGCACGGCGACGATCGGCGTACCGACCAGACCGCCGACGACGCTGGGCAGCGCGCCCTCCATGCCGGCTACGACCACCAGACAGTCCGCGACCGCGAGGGTGTCGCGCTCGCCCAACAGCCGGTGGATGCCGGCCACGCCGACATCGTTGATGCGGCGGACGCCGGCCCCGAACGCCCGGGCCACGAACGCAGCCTCGGCGGCGACCCGTTCGTCGCTGGTGCCAGCCGACACCACGACGACGTCGCCGGCCGGCTCGGGGAGCGTCCCGACCATGGCGCAGCGGGCGGTCTCGTCGATGGTGGCGTCCGGGAAAGCCTCCCGGATCGGGTCGAGCATCGACTCCGGCAGCCGGGTCGCGACCGCGGGCCGGCTGCCGGACGCGCCGTCGAGCGCCTCGAGCAGCGCCAGCACCTGCTCGGTCGTCTTGCCCTCGGCGTAGATGACCTCCGGATCGCCGGTCCGAAGCCCGCGGTGGTGGTCCAGCCGGGCGAAGCCCAGATCGGCGTACTCGCGGAGCGGGCCACTCGCCAGCACCCGCACCGCGTCGTCGACCGTGGTCGCTCCGGCGGCGACCTCGCCCAGCAGGCTGCGTACCTCGGCGGCGTCCACGCCTTGAGACCCTACGGTCTAGGCTCAGGCGTCGTGCTGCCGCTCCATCGTCCTCTGCTCGACGAGATCACTCTCGGTGCCGCCGCGGTCTCAGTGGTGGCGTTCTTCGGCATGATCGCGGCGCACGTTCGGGTCGGCCGGCTGCGCCGTGGTTTGGCCCGGCTCGACGGCCCGGAGGGTCCCGAGTCGGTCCTCGACGCCATCGGCCGCAGTGTCAGCCAGACCCAGGCGCTGCGGGGCGAGGTGCGTACCGCTCGCGGCGAGCTCGACACCGCCCGAGCGCAGCTTGCCGACGCGCTGCGGCACGTCGCGGTGGTGCGGTACGACGCCTTCGGTGACATGGGTGGCCGGATGTCGTTCACCGCTGCGCTGCTCGACGACTCCGGCGACGGGCTGGTCATCACCTCGATCAACGGGCGCAGCGAGTCGCGGTGCTACGCCAAGGGTGTCAAGGGCGGGAACGGCGACGCCAAGCTCTCGCCCGAGGAAGCCCAGGCCATCACGCTCGCGCTCGGTCGCGCGACCGCGAGCTAGGCCGGACGACTGTGCCGGGCACCGCGCCGATCCGCTTCGCCTATCTCGGGCCGGAAGGCACCTTCTGCGAGCAGGCGTTGCGGACGCTCCCGGCCGCGGCCACCGCCATACCCGTGCCGTGTGTCTCGGTCGCCGACGCCCTGGATGCGGTGCGGCAGGGCGACGTCGCCGCCGCGCTGGTCCCGCTGGAGAACTCGATCGAGGGCTCGGTCGCCGAGACCCTCGACACCCTGGCGTCCGGCGAGCCGTTGCACATCACCCGTGAGGTCCTGCTGCCGGTGAGCTTCGCGCTGATGGGCCGGCCGGGCACGGCGCTGGCCGACGTCCGGACCGTCACGACGATGCCCCACGCCGAGGCCCAGGTGCGGTCGTTCCTGCGGACGTCGCTGCCGGAGGCGCGGTTCGTCGCGGCCTCGAGTACGGCGGAGGGTGCCCGGGCGGTGTCGGCAGGTGACGCTGACGCCGCGGTCGCGGCCCCACTCGCGGCCCAGCGGTACCGGCTCGAGGTGATGGTCGACGACATCGCCGATAACCCCGGCGCGGTCACCCGCTTCGTCCTGGTGGGCCGGCCGGGAGTGCCGCCGCCGCCGACCGGCGCGGATCGCACGACCGTCGTCGCCTACATCAACGACGACCATCCGGGCGCCCTGCTCGAGATCCTGACCGAGCTCGCGGTGCGTGGCGTGAACCTGACCCGGATCGAGTCCCGACCGACCGGCGTCGGGCTGGGCCGGTACTGCTTCTCCTTCGACGCCGAGGGTCACATCGCCCAGCAGCGGGTGGGCGAGGGGTTGGCGGCGCTCCGCCGGATCTGCGCCGATGTCAGGTTCGTCGGGTCGTACCCGCGGGCGGACGGGGCACCGCCCCCAGAGCGGATCGCTACCAGCGACGTGGACTTCCGCGACGCCCAGGCCTGGGTCGAAGCGCTCCGCCGCGGCGAGTAAGCACCAATGGCCCATCCGTGGGGCTATAGCACCACCAATGGGCCGATGCGTGGGGATATAACCCCATCGATGGGCCATGCGTGGGTGACTACGCTGCGGGGGGTGATCGACCTCAAGGAGCTGCGCGAGCGCCCCATGGCCTTCCGCGCCAGCCAGCTCTCCCGCGGCGAGGACGACGCGCTCGTCGACCGGGTGCTCCACGCCGATGAGCGTCGCCGCGCCGCGGTCTCGCTCGCCGACTCGCTGCGCGCCGACGCCAACCTTGCCAGCAAGGCGATCCAGTCCGCGTCCGCCGAGGAACGCCCGGCGATGATCGAGCGGGCCAAAGACCTCAAGGCCCGGGTCAAGGACGCGGAGACCGAGCAGGTCGCAGCCGATGCGGCGCTACGGGAGGCGGCGTACCAGCTCGGGAACCTGGTCGATCCCGAGGCACCGGTCGGCGGTGAGGACGACTCGGTCGTCATCGAGACGATCGGCGAGGTCCCGGCGTACGACTTCGACGTCAAGGACCACGTCGAGATCGGTACGGCGCTCGGCGCCATCGACCTGGAGCGCGGCGCGAAGGTCAGCGGTGCGCGGTTCTACTTCCTCACCGGTGTCGGCGCACTGCTCGAGCTGGCGCTGGTCAACCTGGCGATGCAGCAGGCCGTCGAGGCAGGCTTCACCGCGGTCATCGCGCCCGCGCTGGTCCGTCCCGAGGCGATGGAGGGCACCGGCTACCTCGGAGCCCACGCGAGCGAGGTCTACAAGCTCGAGAACGACGACCTCTACCTGGTCGGCACCAGCGAGGTGGCGCTTGCGGCGATGCACAGCGACGAGGTGTTCGAGGCGACAGCCCTCCCACGCCGGTACTCAGGTTTCTCGTCCTGTTTTCGCCGGGAGGCGGGCTCCTACGGGCAGGACACCAGGGGGATCATCCGGGTGCACTGGTTCGACAAGGTGGAGATGTTCTCCTTCGTCGCGCCCGAGGATGCGGTGGCCGAGCACCAGCGGTTGCTGGCATGGGAGAAGGAGTTCCTCGGCAAGCTCGAGCTGCCGTTCCAGGTCCTCGACATCGCCACCGGCGATCTCGGGTCGAGCGCGACTCGGAAGTACGACTGCGAGGCGTGGTTCCCGTCGCAGGGCCGCTACCGCGAGCTGACATCCACCTCGAACTGCTCGACGTTCCAGTCGCGGCGGCTCGCCATCCGCTACCGCACCGACGCGGGCCCGGCGCCGGTTGCCACCCTCAACGGCACGCTGTGCGCGATCGCCCGGACCATCGCCTGCCTGCTCGAGGTCCACCAGCGCTCGGACGGTTCGGTGCGGGTGCCGGAGGCGCTGCGCCCTCACCTCGGTGGGCGTGAGGCCCTCGAGCCGCTGGGCTAGGTGGCCGGCGCGATGCAGGTGAGTCTGCTCGGCCCACTGGAGGTCGAGGTTGACGGCGTACCCGTGGAGCTGGCGGGTGGCCGGGTCCGTACGCTGCTGACCCGGCTGGCCATGGACGCCGGCAAGCCGGTCGACGCGGCGGTGCTCGTCGACGCCGTGTGGGGTGACAGCGTCCCCACCGACGAGGCGAACGCGTTGCAATCGCTGGTTTCCCGGCTGCGTCGAGCCCTCGGTGATGCCTCGACGGTCCGGCAGTCCGGCAGCGGCTACCTGCTCGACCTCGCCGCCGACGATGTGGACGCCGAGCGGTTCACCCGGCTGGCTCGGGCCGGCGGTGATGCGTTGCGCGCCGGCCAGCCGGAGCGGGCCGTGGAGCTGCTCGACGAGGCGGCCGCCCTGTGGCGCGGGCCGGCGCTCGCCGACTCGGTCGGGGCGGAGTTCGCCGGTACGGCGGCCATCCGCTACGAGGACCTGCGGGTGCGCGCGGCGACCGACCGGTTGCAGGCGCTGGTCGACCTCGGCCGGTCCGCCGAGGCGCTGCATGAGCTCGAGGAGCTCGCCGTCGCGCACCCGCTGGACGAACGGGTCGCCGCGCTGCTGATCACGGTGCTCGCTGACCAGGGACGGCAGGCCGCCGCGCTGTCGGCGTACTCCCGGATCCGCGACGAGCTCGCCGCCACGCTCGGCGTGGATCCCGGTGCCGTGCTGCGGGAGGCGCACCTGCGGGTGCTGCGCGGCGAGCCGGCCCGATCCGCCGACGCACCGGCGGACCGGCCGGTACGCCGGACCAACCTCCGCGCCCCGGTCAGCAGCTTCGTCGGGCGCGAGACCGAGGTCGCCCGGCTCGGCGACGTCCTGGACGCCCACCGGCTCGTCACGTTGGTGGGGCCGGCGGCGCCGGCAAGACCCGGCTCGCGACCGAGGCGCTGGCCGACCGCCTCGACCGGCGTGGCGGACGGCGTCTGGGTGGTGGAGCTGGCCCCGGTCACCGACCCGGCCGCGGTCGCTCCGACGGTGCTCAGCGCGCTCGGGCTGCGCGAGACCACGGCTGCTCGACCGCAGCCGGGCCACGGCGGCCCGCGACGCGCTGTCAGCCGGCTGCACGGACGCCCTCGCCGACAGCGAGGTGATGCTGCTGCTCGACAACTGCGAGCACCTGATCGACGCGGTCGCGCGGCTCGCCGACGACCTGCTCGGCCGCTGCCCCGGACTGCGGATCCTCGCCACCAGCCGGGAGCCGCTCGGCATCGTCGGCGAGGTGCTGGTCGGTGTCGCGCCGCTGGTCAGCCGACCGACAGACCGAGGATCCAGAAGCGGCGCTCGCGTCACCGGCGGTGCGGCTGTTCCCCGATCGTGCCGCGGCGGTACGACCGGATTGCCCGCTGGCCGACGACGAGCTCGCGACGGTCGTCGAGATCGTGCGCCGCCTCGACGGCCTCCCGCTGGCGATCGAGCTCGCCGCGGCTCGGCTGCGAGGCTTGCCGCTCGCCGAGGTGGCCGCCCGGCTCGACGACCGGTTCCGGCTGCTCACCGGCGGACCCGGACGGCGCTGCCTCGGCACCGGACGCTGCGGGCGGTGGTCGAGTGGAGCTGGGACCTGCTGAGCGACCCGGAGCGGCTGCTGCTGGAACGGCTCGCGGTCTTCCCGGCGGGCGCCGACCACCGAGTCAGCGGCAGCCGTGTGTGGCGGGGACGGCATCGATCCCGACGAGGTGGTCGACCTGCTTGCGCAGCTCGTCGACAAGTCCCTGCTGCAGCAGCAGGCGGGCGCGGCCGGCGCCCGGTTCCGAATGCTCGAGACGATCCGCGAGTACGGCATCGAGCGGCTCTCCGCTCGAGGCGAGACCGGCGACCGACGCGCTGGACATGCCCGGTGGTTCGCCGACCTGGTGACCCGCAGCGAGCCGGAGCTGCGTGGCCCCGACCAGTTGAAGTGGCTCCGGCTGTTGCGAGACGAGCGCGACAACATCGTGGCGGCACTCGTCGCCTGCTGTGACGTCGATGATGCGGTGGGCGCACTGACCATCGCCGTACCGAGTGCGAGCCTCGCGATGCAGCTCGGCGACCACGCCGACGCGGCGGAGTGGCTGGCGAACGCGCTCGAGGTGCCGGGCGAGGTGGATCCGGATCTGCGTACCGCTGCGATGGCGCTGCACGCGGTTCATGTTGCGGCGTCGGAGACCGGCCCGGCGACCGTCGAGGACCGGGATGCCCTGCTCGCCGAGGCGGCGCAGCGACTCGAGACGATCGACCTGAGCCGGTTCCCGATGGCGGCGATGCTGCGGCCGGTGCTGGCGATGTTCCGCCACGATCCGGCGCTCCCGGACATCGTCGAGGAGACGCTGCGCAGCCCGGACCCCTGGGTCGCCGCGGTGGCTCGGATGCTGAACGCCGGTCTAGCCGACAACGAGGGGGATCCGGCCGGCTCGCGGCGGCACGCGGAGCTCGCGCTCCAGCAGTTCCGGACCATCGGCGACCGGTGGGGCATCGCGGAGTCGTTGTGCGTCCTGGCCCAGGCGCACACCGTGACCGGAGAGCACGAGCTCGCGGCGAGCGAGTTCGGTGAGGCGATCGAGCTGGTCCGAGAGATCGGGTCGACCGAGGATGAGGCAAGGGCGCTGATCTGGCTCGCCGATCTGCGGATGCGACAGGGTGACGCGGAGGCTGCCCGTCGTACCGCTCGACAGGCGGTCGCGATCACCGAGAGCAGCGGGTCGTTGGTGCAGCGGACGTTCACCCTGGCGGTCGCGGCGGTGATCGAGAAGCAGGCGGGCAACCTCAGCGCCGCTCGGGAGCTGTCGCGCGAGGTGAGTGAGCGGCTGCTGCGGTTCCCCGCCTCCCACCCGGCGATGCGTCACAGCGAGGCGATGAGCCGGGGGATCGCGGCGCAGATCGACATCGCGGGCGGCGATGTTGGCAGCGCCCAGGGCGGCGCCGAGCTGGCGTTCGTGGCTGCGGTGCAGACCGATGACATGCCGATCGTCGCGGCCATCGGCGTGATCATCGCCGACCTCGCGACGGCGGTCGGTCAGGACCGGGGCGCCGCCGAGTCGCTGGGCGCTGCTGCCTCATTGCGGGGTACGCCGGACCCGACCGCCCTCGACATCGCCCGGTTGACCGAGCAGCTGCGCTGCCGCCTCGGCGACGAGGAGTTCACCGCCGCCATGACGCGCGGCGAGGCGCTCGATCGTCAGGCTGCGATCGAGCGCCTCCGCTCGGCGCTCGGCGAGACCGCCGAGGCCGCCACGAGCCTGGTCGGCTCAGGCGCGCCGCCGGTAGCCGGCGAGGGCTAGCGGCACGAACACCACGAGCAGGCCCGCCATCCATGCCAGGGTCCATGCCAGGTCGTTCGCGACCGGGCCTCCGATGGTCAGGCCCCGCACCGCGGACACCAGGTGAGAGAACGGGTTGACCTTCACGAAGCTCTGCAACCAGCCCGGCAGCGTCGAGGGATTCACGAACACGTTGCTGCCGAACGACAGCGGCAACACGATGAGGAACATGATCCCCTGCACCGCACCGGCGGTTCGCGCGATCATCCCGACGAACACCGAGATCCAGCAGAAGCACAGCCCGAACGCCACGGACAGACCGAGCGCCGCGAACAGCGGAACCACGCCGGTGCTGATCCGGAAGCCGAGCAGCGAGCCGAACCCGAACAGCATCACGAACAGGATCAGGTAGCGGACGATGTCGGCGAGCACCCCACCGACGAGCGGGACCGATCGCCCGATCGGCAACGACCGGAACCGGTCGAAGACACCTTTGTCGATGTCCGCGTTGAGGTTCTGGCCCAAGGCGATGCCGGCCATCCCGATGGTCTGCGCCAGCATCCCGGGGACGAGCAGCTCGAGATAGGCGTGCCGCGAGCCGTGCTCGATCGCGCCACCGAAGACGTAGGTGAACAACGCGATGAAGATCACCGGCTGCAGCGTCACGTCGATCAGGGCCTCGGGGGTCCGCCAAGTCTTGATCAGGCTGCGGCGGGCGAGCACCAGGCTGTGTCGCAATAGTTGCAGCGGGCGGGTCGACACACCGGTCTGGCTGCCGCTGGTCAGGGCCACGGATGCGCTCATGCCGCCACCTCCTTGTCGGGGTCGTCGATCTCGGCGTTCGACTCGTCGGCCGGGCGGCCGGTCAGGGTGAAGAACACCTCGTCGAGGCTGGGCAGGGTCAACGCCAGCTCGGTGACGGTGATGCCGGCGGCTGCGAGCCGACCCACCACTGCCTGCAGCGCACTGTCGTCCGGGACCGGCGCCCGGACCAGGCCCTGGCCGGTCCGGTCGGGGATCGCCCCCGCGATCTCGCCGACCATCGTCGTGACCTCGTCGAGGCGCGACGCGTCGGTCGGCCGCACGCTCAGCGTCTGGCCTCCCACCACGCGCTTCAGCCCGTCGGGGGTGTCGTGGGCGATGACCCGGCCGTGGTCGATCACGGTGATCTCGTCGGCGAGCGCATCGGCCTCATCGAGGTACTGGGTGGTGAGCAGCACCGTCGAGCCGTCCGCCACCAGGGTCCGGACCACACCCCACATGTCCTCGCGCTTCGCCGGGTCGAGGCCGGTGGTCGGCTCGTCGAGGAACACGACCGCCGGCCGACCGACCAGCGAGGCAGCCAGGTCGAGCCGGCGGCGCATCCCGCCCGAGTAGGTCTTGGCCACCCGGCCGCCGGCCTCGGTGAGGTCGAACCACTCCAGCAGCTCGCCCGCCCGGACCTTTGCCTCGCGGCTCGACAGGTCGAGGAGCTGCCCGATCAGGACCAGGTTCTGCATCCCGGTCAGGTCCTCGTCGACCGAGGCGTACTGCCCGGTGAGCCCGATCGACGCGCGGACCTCCCGCGCCTGCTTGAACACGTCGTACCCGTTGATCCGGGCCGAGCCGGAGTCGGCCTTGGTGAGCGTCGCCATGATGCGCACGGCAGTGGTCTTGCCGGCGCCGTTGGGTCCCAATACGCCGAGGATCTTCCCGGCCGGGACAGCGAAGTCGACACCGGCCAGCGCCTGGGTCTCCCCGAATCGCTTGGCGAGGCCGGTCGCCTCGATTGCGTAGTCCATGTCGATCCTTTCGTCGATCATCAGCATCGGCATCGGGCCTGGCATCCGGCGCACACGGCGCTGACAGCCGCTGACACGATGGGGGCGTGGTGTCAGCGGGGTCGTACCGGATGGTGGCCACCGACCTCGACGGGACCATCGTCCGCAGCGACGGCACGATCTCGGCTCGGACCCGATCGGCCCTCGGTACGGCGGAGGCCGCGGGCGCCGTCCTCGTCCTCGTCACCGGCCGTCCGCCGCGCTGGCTGGCTGGGATCGCGGACCAGACCGGGCACCGCGGGCTGGCGATCTGCGCGAACGGCGCCCTGCTCTACGACCTGCACGAAGAGCGGATCATCGGCGTACACCCGCTCTCGGTCGAGACGCTGCGGCACCTGGTCGACGTCCTGCGCGAGGCCATCCCCGGCATTACGTTCGCCGTCGAGCGGGTCGACGACGGCTTCCGGCACGAGCCGGCGTACCGGCCTCGATGGGATTCCGACCAGTCCAAGGCGGCGGTGAGCCTCGAGGCGATGATCGCCGAGCCGGTCACGAAGCTGCTGGCCCGGCACGGCTCCTACAGCGCCGACGACCTGCTCGCCGCGGCGCGGACGGCGGTCGGTGACGAGTCGGTCGCGACGCTGACCCATTCGTCGATCGACGGGTTGCTGGAGATCAGCGCGGCAGGTGTCAGCAAAGCCTCCGCACTCGCGGACTTCGCCGCGGAGCACGACATCCCGGCTGGGGCCGTGATCGCGTTCGGTGACATGCCCAACGACCTGCCGATGCTGGTCTGGGCAGGCCACTCCGTGGCGGTGGCCGATGCCCACCCCGAGGTGCTGGCGGCGGCGGACGAGGTGACGGCAAGCAACGACGACGACGGCGTCGCGCAGGTCCTGGAGCGAGAGTTCGGCTAGTCGTGGGCGGTGAGCCAGTCGCCGACGACCTGCATGTAGCGCTCCCGCTCCTCGACGTGCGGCATGTGCGAGGACTCGTCGAACTGCACCCAGGTCGATCCGGCGATGCCCTCGAGCAGGGTGCGCTGCAACGCCGGCGTCGCTTCGTCGTAGCGGCCGGAGACCAGCAGTGTCGGGACCGAGATCTGGTTGAGCCGGTCGGCGGCCTGCCAGTCACGGATCGAGCCGATCACGTGGAACTCGCTTGGCCCGTTCATCGTGTGGTAGACGGTCGGGTCCCGATCGATCCAGCCGAACGACTCCGTGACCTCCGACGGCCACTCGTCGAGCCGGCAGACGTGGCGGCGGTAGAAGACCTCACAGGCTTCGGCGTACGCCGGGTCGTCGGTCGTGCCGGCCGCCTCGTGGCGCTGCAGGGTCGCCTCCACCTCGGGTGGCAGGTCAGCGCGCAGCAGGTTGCACTCCCGGACGAAGTCGGGGAACGACGCGGCCGTGTCGGCGAGCACCAGGGATCGCAGACCCGCCGGTGCCGTGAGCGCGTACTCCTGCGCCAGGAAGCCGCCCCAGGACTGGCCGAGGATGTGGTGGTCGCCGATTCCCAGCGCCGCCACCAGATTGGTGAGCTCGCGGACGAACAGGTCGACGGTCCAGAACTCCGCTCCTCGCTCGGGCAGGTGAGTGCTGAGACCGTTCCCGAGCTGGTCGTAGTGCACGACCGCTCGACCGTCCGAGGCCAGGTCGGTCATCGACAGCAGGTAGTCGTGGGTGGCGCCCGGGCCACCGTGCAGGGTGATCAGCGGGGCCGGGCCGTCGTGACCCGATCGCGGCAGCGACCCCGTGATGCGGTACCAGGTCCGGTGGGTCTCGTCGTCGACGGTGAAGCCGACGGTGCCGGTCGTGGGGTCGCTCACGGGGCTCCTGTCAGGCGAATCGGATGATGCTGGCCGTGCCGACCACGAGGCAGTAGATGCCGAACGGCGTCAGCTTGTTCGTCTTGAAGTACCGGGTCAGGAAGGCCGTCGACAGGAACGCTCCGATGAAGGCGGCGACTGCGCCGGCCAACGCCTGACCGCGGATCCCGTCGCCGAGCGAGCCAGTGAAGTCGGGGACCTTGAGCAACCCCGCGGCCAGGATGATCGGCGTCGCGAGCAGGAACGCGAACCGCACCGCCTGCTCGTGGTCCATGCCGCGATACAGGCCGGCGACCATCGTGACGCCCGACCGCGAGATTCCCGCGAACAGCGCCAGGATCTGCGCGAGCCCGATCCAGACCGCGTCGAGGAACCGCAGATGGCGGACCACGTCGGCGTCGATCTCCTCGTCGGTCTGCTCGTGCGCTGCCTCGTCGGCCGCGGCCGCCGGGGCGGCGGCGATGCTGCGGCGTCGAAGCCACTCGCCGCCGAGCAGGATGAACCCGTTGATGGTCAGGAAGATTGCGGCCGCCTCGGGCTTCGCGAACAACACCCGGAAGGCGTGCTCGAGCAGCAGGCCGGTGATGCCGGCCGGGATCGTCGCGATGACGAGCAGCCACGCCATCCGCTCGTAGAGGGTCTCGATCTTTCGGTGTCGGATCGACGTCCACAGGCCGGTGAGGATCCTCACCCACTCTCGCCAGAAGAACAGCAGCAGCGCGAGGGCGGTCGCGACGTGCAGGACCACCACGAAGGCGAGGTACGGCGACTCGCCCTGCGACTCGTCGCCCACCGCGGCGGCCCAGCTGCCCCCGATCCAGTGGGGGACCAGGACGGCGTGCCCCAGGCTCGAGACCGGGAACAGCTCGGTCACGCCTTGGACGAACCCGATGACGATGGCCTGGAAGAACGTGAAGTGATGCACGGCGGACAGTCTCCCGTGTCGCCTTACAGATACAGGCCAGGCCCCTGCTGCGGGTTCTGTGGCGCGCCCTGCGGCAGCGCTTGGCGGCGCATCTGCTCGAGCTGGGCCCGGGCGGCCATCTGCTGGGCGAACAGCGCCGTCTGGATGCCGTGGAAGAGCCCTTCCAGCCAGCCGACCAGCTGGGCCTGCGCGATCCGCAGCTCGGCGTCGCTCGGGAACCGAGTCGCTCGGTGAACGGCAGCGTCAGCCGGTCCAGCTCGTCGCGAAGCTCGGGCGCCAGGCCCGTCTCGAGCTCCTGGATCGAGCTCTGGTAGATCTCGGCCAGCCGGGCGCGGCTGGCGTCATCGAGCGGCGCCGACCTCACCTCCTCCAGCAGCTGCTTGATCATCGAGCCGATCCGCATCACCTTCGCCGGTTGCTCGACCATCGCGGCGAGCTCGCTGGCCTCGTCCGTGGGCTCCTCGGCGGCGTGCTGCTCCTCGGCGTCGTCGACGTGCGCTCCGTCCGGGCCGACGGTGACGATGCGGAACGGTTCCGGGTGCTCGGCTGGGTCCGTCATGTCTCCATCGTCCTCCGAAATCCGCTCGCCTCTCGCGGCGGGGTAGTCCAGGCTGGTCGGGTGCCGGACCAGCTGACCCTGCGGCCCGCGACGGCGGAGGACGCGGCCGCGGTGCTCGAGCTGCGGGTCGAGTCCGAGGTCGCCGAGCGGGGCGAGGCCGAATCCACGCTGGCCGAGGTCGTCGACGACCTGGCCCGCCCTACGCACCGGGAATGGGTCCACGAGGACGCCGACGGTCGGCTCGACGCGTCCGTCTGGATCGAGAAGAAGGCGGTTGACAGCTCCGTCTTCGGTGACGTGACTCGCGACCCTGGTCGTGGCGCCGACCTGATCGAGCCACTGCTGGAGTTCGCGAAGCGCCAGGCGCGTGAGGCCTACCCGGCGTTGCCGTTGCACGTGTTCTGTGATGCTACGGCGACGGCGAGGCGCGGTGCGTTCGAGGCCGCCGGTGGCGTGCAGGTCAAGGTTTTCTTCCGGATGGTGATGGACGTCGCGGCGGGCGTGCCTCCGGTCCAGCTCCCGGATGGTGCGACGATCCGCGTGATCCGTGCCGAGCACCCCAGCGACCTACGCGCGATGTACGCCGTCCTCGAGACGGCGTTTCGCGAGCACTTCGGGGCGGCACCGGCGACGTATGACGAGTGGATCGGATCGATGTCATCCAGTGACGTGTCGGACCGGTCGTTGTGGTGGCTGGCCGAGGTCGAGGGCGAGCCGGCCGCCGGTCTCGTCGGCCGCCTGTTTCCGCAGCGGGGCTGGGTCGACGAGGTCGGGACGCTGCAGGCATACCGCGGTCGTGGGCTGGCCCGGGCCCTGCTCCTGACCTCGTTCGGGGAGTTCCGGTCCCGCGGCTTCGAGCAGGTCGGGCTCGGCGTCGACACGGCCAACCACACCGGTGCCCTCGGGCTGTACGAGTCGATCGGCATGACGCCCACGAACCAGTGGGTCGGCTACCGGTTCTCGCCGTGACGGAGACCGGCTTGCGACCGGTAGCGCCCGACGATGCCGTCGCAGTGCTCGACCTCGTGGTGCTGTGCGACATCGCGGAGATCGGTGAGCCCGACTACTCGATCGAGGACGTCGAGGAGGATCTGGCCCGTACGACGCACCGCGGCTGGGTCTCGGTCGACGCCGACGGCGAGCTCGAGGGCTATTGCTGGGTGGAGCAACGCCCGAACCACGCGTCCATCGACGCCGACGTGATGGTGCGCCCGGGTGGCGACCCGAAGCTGTTGCCACTGCTGCTCGAGCAGGTGCGTTCGGTCGCCCGTGAGATGGACCCGGGACTGTCGGTGCTGATCTTTGCGAGCTCGGACAACCGGGGCAAGCGTGAGCTGTTCGAGGCCGCTGGTGCTCAGGTCGTCAGGCATTTCTGGCGGATGGCGATCGACCTGCCGGACGCGCCGGCTCCGGTGGTGCCGCCGCTGCCGGACGGCGTCGAGGTACGCGTCGCCGACCGGGGCAAGGCCGATCTCCGCATCGTCCACCACGTGATCGACACGGCCTTCCTCGACCACTTCGGCAACCAGGCCTCGTCGTACGAGGAATGGGCGCCGACCCACACCACCGGGCAGTGGAGCGATCACTCGCTCTGGTGGATCGCGACGGTCGACGGCGAGCCGGCGGCGGCGGCGGTCACCCAGTCGCGGCCCGACCCGGACGGCTACATCGCGGACCTCGGCACCCTGCCGGCGTACCGCGGTCGAGGCCTGGCCCGGATCCTGCTGCTGACCGCGTTCGCGGAGTTCCACCGCCGCGGGCTCCGGAAGGTCAGCCTGGGCGTCGACGCAACCAACCCGAGCGGCGCGGTCAGGCTCTACGAGTCAGCCGGCATGACCGTGCGTCACGAGTTCGCGACGTACCAGTTCCCGCCGGTCGCCTGACACCTCGCTGGTTCAGCCGGCGGGGTCGACCAGGTCACGCTCGAACGCCGTGTACCGGCCGTCGAGCACCTTCATCGCCGCGGCGTAGTTCTCGTCGTCGTCGTTGAACCACAGGTCGTGCAGCAGCCGGTCGACCCGGCGCCGCGCCTGGTTGCAGAACAGGTCCGCCAGCTCGACGTACTCCGCCGCGTTCGCCGGGTCCTCCTGGCGCAGCGTCTCGGCGTACACGCAGGCGCAGGCGATCGCGTACAGCTCGGCGCCGATGTCGACGATCCGGCCCAGGAACGACTGCTTCTTCTCGAGCTTGCCCTGCCAGCGGCTCATCCCGTAGAAGGTCGACCGCGCGAGCTTCCGGCAGTTGCGCTCGGCGAAGCGCAGGTGCTCGGCGAGGTCACCGAACTCCGAGTACGACGTGGGCGTCGTGCCCTGGCCGACCGCGAGCTTCGGCAGCCACTTGCCGTAGAACTGGCCGGCCTTGACCGCGGTCTTCGCCTTGTCGGCGATCGGGACGTCGGGCTCGATGATGTCGCCGGCGACCTGCAGGTGCTGGTCGACGGCTTCCCGCGCGATCAGCAGGTGCATGATCTCCGAGGACCCCTCGAAGATCCGGTTGATCCGCATGTCGCGAAGCATCTGCTCGGCCGGGATCGGCTTCTCGCCGCGTGCCTTCAGCGACTCTGCCGTCTCATACCCGCGGCCGCCACGAACCTGCACCATCTCGTCGACGGCGAGCCAGCCCATCTCGGAGCCGTAGAGCTTCGCGAGCGCGGCCTCGATCCGGATGTCGTTGCGCTTCTCGTCGGCCAGCCGGCTCGACACGTCGAGCATCGCCTCGAGCCCGAACGCCGTACCTGCGATCGTCGCGATCTTCTGCGCCACCGCGTCGTGCTTGCCGACCGGGATGCCCCACTGGACCCGCTCGTTGCCCCACTCGCGCACGATCTTCAGGCAGTACTTCGTGACGCTCGAACAGATCGCGGGCAGTGCCAGCCGGCCGGTGTTCAGCGTCGTGAGCGCGATCTTGAGCCCGATGCCCTCCTTGCCCACGACGTTCGTGGCCGGGATCTCGACGTTGTCGAAGACTCGTGACGGAGTTCTCGATTCCCTTCAGGCCCATGAACGCGTTGCGGTGCGTGACGCTCAGGCCCTTGACGTCCGTCGGCACGATGAAGGCGGTGATCCCGCCGCGGTGCCCCTCGCTCTTGGGGACCATCGCCATGACGATGACCACGTCGGCGACCGCACCGTTCGTCGCCCACAGCTTGGTGCCGTTGATGGTGTACGTCGATCCATCCTCGGACGGTGTTGCCGTGACGGAGAGCCGGGCCGGGTCGGAGCCGACGTCCGGCTCGGTGAGCAGGAAGGCGCTGATGTGGGTGCGGGCGACCTTCGGCAGCCATTCCTTCTTCTGCTCATCGGACCCGAACAGCATCAGCGGCTGCGGCAGGCCGATCGACTGGTGAGCCGACAGCAGCGTCGAGATCGCGGCGTGCCACACGCCGGTCATGGCGAGCGCCTTGTTGTAGTAGACCTGGCTGAGCCCGAGCCCGCCGTACTCGGTCGGGATCTTCATGCCGAAGGCGCCGAGCTCCTTGAGACCCTCGACGACATCATCCGAGATCTTCGCGTCCCGCTCGATCTGCAGCGGGTCGACCTTGTTCTCGAGGAACGTCGCGCAGCTCGGCGAGGAACGCCTCGCCCTTGTCCACCGCAGCCTGGTCGAGCTTGGGCTGCGGGTGGATCAGGTCGAGCCGGAAGTCGCCGAGGAACAGCTGCTTGCCGAAGCTCGGCAGCTTCCAGTCGGTCTCGCGGGCGGCCTCGGCGACCTGGCGGGCTTGCTTCTCGCTGACCTGATTGCTCACGGCGCTCACTCCAGAATCGGGTTCGTTCCCAGAGTGTTACCCGCTGGTAGCCCAGCTGCAACCTCTGGGCGGGATTTGCGCGCGAGCGGGCTGGGTCAGCGCGGGAACCGGTAGGTGACCCAGTGCATCCCGCCGTCGTAGCTGGTGGTGAAGAACCGCTTGCTCGGAGCGGGAAGCCCTACTGCGTGCTGGGGGCTGATGAACCCGACGAAGGCCGATCCGTCCGTCCGCGGCCCGGTCTCGGACCAGTGCCGGCCGGCGTCAGCAGTCGCGAGGAACGCGGAGGACCCCGTCAGGATCACATGTGCCGGGTCGGCGGCCGAGACCCTCAGGGTGGTGCCGGACTGCGCCGGCGTCAGCGGGAGCGCCGACCAGTGAGCGGCCCCATCGATCGAGGTGTACACGCGAACCCGCTGCCGGCCCATGCCCTGCGCCCCGACCGCGCAGGCTGCGGCGACGCCGAGCGGGCTCCACGCGCTGATCGCGCTGAAGCTGGACCGGCACGGCGCCGGATGCTGCGACCAGGTGTTGCCGTCGGTCGTCCCCCAGACCGTCCCGCTGCTGTTGCCGGCGGTGTCGAGGACGTACGCGGCGTCCCGGTACACCGCGAGCGTCACCGAGTCGCCGACCATGGTGGGAACACCGGCGACCGGTTGGAGCGCCGGCGAGGCCGTTGATCCGCCGTACAGCGTCACCTTGGCGCACCGGGCGCACGAGCTGACCAGCGCGTACACGTGGCCGTTCATGGTCTCGAGGTCGCTGATGAAGCCGCCGGGAGACGGCTCGGCCTGCCAGGCCCGGCCGCCGGTGGTGGTCACGAGGAGCTTGGTGCCGAACACGTAGCCGACCTCAGGGGTCGCGAACCGTACGCCGGCGGTGTTGGCAGGGATCGAGAGGTCGGCCAGCCTCGACCAGCTGCTGCCCCCGTCCGTGGTGCGAGCGAGGGCGGACTGGTCGCCGGCGGTGCCGAGCAGGAACCCCTCGCTCTGGCTGACGAAGGACACCGAGGAGGGCGCGAACCCCCTCAGGCCGCTCGCGCCGGACGCCGGCGCGCTCGGGGACGAGACCGGGGTCGGCGCCGAGGACACCACCTCGTGCGGCGGCGTGCTCGATGGCTGCGCCGCGATGCTGACCCGTTGCTCGGAAGGCTGGTTGTGATGGGTGAACAGCACGGTCGGAGCGAGCCCGATGCCGGCCGCCACGACGACGGTGGCGAGGACCGCGGCGCTGAGCTTCGCGACCCGGCGGCGACGGGCACGACGTCGTACCGCCTCCCAGCGTCCGGGCGGTGGCGGCAGCGGCTCCGACCGGGACCGGAGCAGCTCCTCGAGCTCACGCTCGTTCATGCGTCCGCCAGCGCGGCGGCCAGCTTGGCGCGCGCGTCGAACAGGTCGCGCTTGACGGTTCCCGGGGCGACGCCGAGCGCCCGGGCGACGGAGTCGACGGTCATGTCGGCGAAGTAGTGCAGGACCACGACCTGCTGCAACCGCCGGGGCAGCGCCTCGACGAGCATCCGCAGCTCGGGGCCGGGCGCCTGCTTCGGGGTGGCGGCGGCGCTGGTGACCACCTTGCCCAGCGCTACCCGCTCTCGTTCGCTGCGCCGCCACCGGTCGCGGATCAGGTTCAGCGACGTCGTGTAGAGATAGGCGCGCGGGTCGGTGACCGATGTCCACCGGCCGAGCAGCCGGGCGAAGGCTTCCGCGGCGATGTCGTGGGCGACCTCGCTGTCGCCCACCATCCGCCGGCACCAGCCGGCCAGCGGGGCATAGTGGGTCCGGAAGACGACCTCGGCGGCCTCGGTGGTATCGGCCGACGACACCCGAACCGCCTCCCACGCACCCACAACAGCCACGTCCACGTCTCTAGGACGGTGCAACGAGCCGGACGGTTGGGTGGTCATCTCACGGCGCGGTCAGCACAACTTTGCCGGTGTGGCCGCTGTCGCCCACGAGGCGATGGGCGTCGGCGATCCGATCCATCGGGTACGCCGCGCCGACGACCGGTCGGACCCTGCCGTCGGCGATCATCGGCCACAACCCGTCGACGACTGCGGCACAGATCGCCGCCTTCTGCTCCGGCGGTCGCGACCGCAGCCCGGTCACGTGGATCGACCCGCGCACGCGCATCAACGCGGTGAGGTCGAGCTCGGCATGGGCACCGCCTTGCATGCCGATCACGACGAGCCGGCCGTCCATCGCGAGGACGCTGAGGTTCGCGGCGAGGTACTTGGCGCCGATGATGTCGAGGATGACGTCGGCGCCGTGCCCATCGGTGGCCTCACGGGTTACCTCGACGAAGTCCGCGTCGCGGTAGTTGATGGCGACGTCGGCGCCGAGCTCCTGGCACAGCGCCACTTCTTCGGCGCTGCCGGCGGTTGCCACGACCGTGGCGCCGAGCGCCTTGCCGACCTGGATCGCCATGGTCCCGATACCGCTGCTGCCGCCGTGGACGAGGAGCACCTCGCCGGCGTTCAGTCGGCCGACTTGGACGACGTTCGACCACACCGTGCACGAGACCTCGGGCAACGCTGCGGCGGTGACCAGGTCCACGCCCGCCGGCACCGGCATGACCTGCCCGACCGGTACGACGGCCTGCTCCGCCTGGCCGCCGCCCGCGAGCAGGCAGCACACCTCGTCGCCTACCGCCCAGCCCGTGACGCCCTCGCCGAGCTGCGTGATGCGGCCGCTGCACTCCAGGCCGAGGATGTCCGTCACGCCGGACGGCGGCGGGTAGAAACCCTGTCGCTGCATCAGATCGGCGCGGTTGACGGCGCTGGCCACGACCTCGACGAGCACCTGGCCCGGGCCCGGCACTGGCGGGTCCACTGCCTCCCACCGCAGTACGTCGACGTCCCCGGCTCCGGCGCAGATGACGGCTCTCACCCGCCAGACGGTAGCCCTCCGTAGCGGACGTCGAAGCCAAACCCACCCGCGATGCCTACCGCCTGCTCCGAATCGATGATCGCCCCGGCGACCTCGACAGTGAGCGGGTCGAGCGAGCTCAGGTCACTGCCCCGCAGATCGCAGCCGGTCAGCTTGGCGCGGTGCAGCTGCGCACCCGAGAGGTCCACGTCGCGGAACGAGCCACCGCTGAGGTTCGCGCCGGTGAGATCCGCCTCCCGCATCCGGACGCCGGTTACCTCGACGCCGCTGAGGTCCGCGCCTGGCAGCGCGACGAAGGACCAGTCGCCACCGCTGATGTGCAGCGGCCGCAGCTCGCTGCGGGAGAACACGCTGCCGGTCAGCTTGCAGCCGGTGAACGTTGCGTCGAAGAGGTTGCATCCGGTGAACTGGCAATGCAGGAACGCCGAGTCGCTGTGGGTCGAGGCGTTGAAGCGGACATCGATGAAGGTGCAGTCCGTGAAGACGGCGCCGGTCGTCGTTGCTTCGGTGAGATCGACGGCGCGGAACGAGCAGCCGGTGTAGTGATCCGCCTCGATGACAGCGGCGTACCAGTCTTCGTGCCGGAAGGTCTCACCCTCGTGCGCCGTCACGTCAGTCGAGCAGTGCTCGCAGGTCGGAGTTGAGTGTCCGCACCGCGACGGCGGCAGCGGGCGACAGCGCGCCCATCCCGTAGAAGCCGTGGATCATCCCGTCGAACCGGTGCAGCACCACCTCGACACCCGCCTCGCGGAGTCGTTCGGCGTACGCCTCCCCTTCGTCGCGCAGCGGGTCGAACTCTGCCGTCGCGACGACCGCGGGGGGCAGGCCGCTGAGGTCCTCGACTTTGATGACCGAGGCGCGCCGGTCGGTGTCGTCGAAGTCGTCGGAGATGTAGTTCTGGTGGAACCACGCGCTGTCGTCGGCGGTGAGGAAGTAACCCTCACCGTTCTCGACGCGGGACGGGTACGGGCCGTCCGCCGCGAAGTCGACGACCGGGTAGAGCAGGAGCTGCGCCGCGAGCGTGGGGCCGCCGGCATCGCGGCAGGCGATCGCGACTGCTGCCGCGAGGTTCCCGCCCGCGCTGTCGCCTGCGACAACGAGTCGCGACGGGTCGGCGCCGTACTCGTCGATGTGGTCGGCGACGTATTTCGTCGCTGCCAGGCAGTCATCGAAGCCAGCGGGGAACTTCGCTTCCGGCGCTAGCCGGTAATCAATGCTGACCACGACCGCGCTGACGTCGCGTGCCAGCAGGCGGGCCTGGTCGTCGTGGGTGTCGATGTCACCGATCACGAAGCCGCCGCCGTGGAAGAACACCACGGTCGGGACCGGGCCGTCGGCGTCGGGCCGATACACCCGGATCGCGATGTTGCCGGCCGGGCCGGGCAACGTCGAGTCCTCGACCGAACGAACCGCGGCGAGGCTGGCGGCGTCGCGCATATCGATCGTCATGGCACGCATCCCGGCCCGTGCCTGTTCCGGCGTGCCGTCGGAGAGGGCCGGCGTACCCAGCTGCTCCATCAAGGCCAGGGCGGCCGCGATCTGTGGGTCAACAGGCATGGGGATCCGTTCTGGTCGGCCGCGTCACGCAGCCCGCGGCGAGTCGAAGGCGCTCCACATAGTGGCGTACGCGCCACCAGCAGCGAGCAGCTGGTCGTGGTCGCCGTCCTCGATGACTCGCCCAGCATGGACCACGAGGATGCGGTCGGCAGCCCGGGCGGTCTGGAGCCGATGGGCGATGACGATGGAGGTCCGGCCGCTGGCCACCACGTCGATCGCCCGGGTCACGACGGCCTCGGCGGACAGGTCGAGCGTCGCCGTGGCCTCGTCGAGAAGCAGGATCGCGGGGTCGACGAGCAGCGCGCGGGCGAGGCAGACCAGCTGCCGCTGCCCGGCTGACAGCGAGCGTCCGCGTTCCGTGATGGCGGTGTCGACGCCGTCCGGCAGCGTGTCGAGCCAGTCGGAAAGGCCGACCTGGCGGCACACCCGGTCGACCTCCTCATCGGTGGCGTCGGGCCGGCCGTACGCGACGTTGTCGCGGACCGAGCCGGTGAACAGGAACGACTCCTGCGGCACGTACCCCAACTGGCGGCGGTAGGCGGCCGGATCGAGATCGCGCAGGTCATGACCGTCGACCAGCACCCGGCCGGCGGTGGGGTCGTAGAACCGGGCGGCGAGCTTCATGATCGTGCTCTTGCCGGCGCCGGTCCGGCCGACGAGCGCGACCCGCTGGCCGGCCGGGATGACGACATCGACGCCGCGCAACGCGTCGCTCTCGGCCCGCCGGTAGCGGTAGCGCACGCCGTCGAACCGCACCTCGCCGGCCAGCCGTCCGATCTGGTCGGGATGCACCGGCGCCGGCGTGGCGGGCTGTTCGGCGAGCAGGGTCCGCAGCTTGCGCATCCCGGCACGGGCCTGCTGGTAGGAGTCGAACACCTGGGACAGCTGCTGGATCGGCGAGAAGAACTGGGTGAGGTAGAGCACGAACGCCACCAGGACACCGGCGGACAGCGTCTTGTCCTGTAGCCGGCTGACGCCGAGGGTGAGCACCAGTGCCGTGGCGATCTGCTGGAACAGCTCCGTCGAGGCGACGTACCAGATCTGGATCGACAGCGCCCGCAGCCCGGCCTCGCGGTTGGCCTCGCTGAGCTGGGTGAACCCGGTGAGGTCGCGGGCCTCACGGACGTTGGCCTGGGTGACCCGCACCCCGGCCAGCGACTCCGCGAACGACGCGTTGACGGTCGCGATGGTGTCGCGCTGATGGTCGTAGGCGACCGTCGAGCGGCGCTGGTAGAACACGGTCGCCACGATCATCGGCGGGAGCACCGCCATCGCGACCAGCGCCAGCTCGGTGTCCATCACCAGCAGGACGACGGCGATGCCGAACAGCGTTGCCAGCGAGACGATCGCGTTGAGCAGGCCGTTCTGCACCAGTGCCGACAGGGTGTCGACGTCACTGGTGACCCGAGTGAGGATCCGCCCGGTCAGCTCGGTCTCGTAGAAGTCCATGCCGAGCCGCTGCAGGTGGGCGAACACCCTGACCCGCAATGCGCCGAGCAGCCGCTCCGAGGCCTTGCCGGTGGCGATCGCCGAGGCCCACATGTCCCACCAGTCGTACGCCGAGACGGCCGCGAAGGCAGCAGCGACCAGGAGCAGGACCGACGTCGAGGCCTTTGCCACGCCGTCGTTGATGCCGACCTCGATCAGCTTGGGCTGCGCCAGCGTGGCCAGCGCATCACCGAGCACCAGCGCCAGGCTGATGGCCAGCATCATCCGCTGCCGGTGCAGCAAGCCACGAAGGGTCAGCGGTCGCTCTTCGGCTGCCGACTCGGCGAGCAGGCCCTCCGGGAGCGCATCGGTGGCCGGCGGCAGCGCGTCGAGGGCGCGGCGCAGCGACGGCGTCGCCGACATCATCGCGGCCCAGCGGGAGCCACCGCTGGCTCCGCCGACCGTCGACCGGGGTCGCGACACGGCGCTCGCCGGTCGGCCGACCGCGGCACCCGGCTCGGAGCGGGTGGTCGCCGGGCTGAGCAGTCCGTCGGCCTCGGGCGGGGCGGTGTCGAGCAGCTCGCGGTAGCGGGCGTCGGTCGCCATCAGCTCGTCGTGCGTCCCGATCGCCGTGATCCGGCCGTGGTCCAGCACGACCACGCGATCAGCCAGCCGGGCGGTCGAGCCCCGGTGGGCGATCAGCAGCATGGTGCGACCGGCGTGCCACGCCCGCAGCGCGTCGTGGATGTCGGCCTCGACCGCCGCGTCGACGGCGCTCGTCGCGTCGTCGAGCACGGCCACGTCCGGGTCGGAGAGCAGCAGCCGGGCCAGCGCGATGCGCTGCCGCTGGCCGCCGGACAGGGTCAGACCGCGCTCGCCGACGACCGTGCCGAAACCGCTCGGCAGCTCGTCGATGAACTCTGTCGCCTGCGCGGCGTCCGCGGCGGCGCGGACCTCGTCGTCGGAGGCGTCGGGACGCCCGTAGGCGATGTTGGCCCGGATCGTGTCCGAGAACAGGAACGCTTCCTCGAAGGCGATCCCGATCCGACCCCGGATCGAGGCGAACGTCGCGCCGGCCAGGTCGCCGCCGTCGACCGTGACGCGCCCGCGCACCGGGTCGTAGAACCGCGGTAGCAGCATCGCGAGGGTCGACTTGCCCGACCCCGACGGGCCGACCACGGCCACCGTCTCGCCCGGCTCGAGCGTCAGGTCGATGCCGTGGAGCACAGGTGGCCCGTCCCCGGCGTGGCCGAACTCGACGCCCTCGAACCGGACCCGACCCGGCCCGTCCGGCAGCGGGGTGGCGTCCGCTCGCTCGGTCAGCGTGGCCTCGGTGTCGAGGACTCCGACCAGACGCTCGACCGCGGCCCGCGCCTGCTGGGCGAGGGCCATCACCGCGCCGACCATCCGCGCCGGTGCCGCGAGCTGCACCAGGTACGTCGTGAACGCGAGGAACGTGCCGAGGCTGAGCTTGCCGTGCAACGCCAGAGCCGCCGAGGACCAGGACGCCGAGCTGGCCCAGCGACGGGACGCTCTGCAGCATCGCGGTGAATGACGCCCGCTGGCGGGCCGCCCGCATCCGACCGGCGTACATCGAGGAGACCGCGCCCTCGACCCGCTGCGTCTCCGCGTCCTCCTGGCCAAAGCCCTTGACGACCCGTACGCCGGAGACCGCTTCCTCGACCGTGTTGGTGAGCTCGGCCTCGCGCTGCTGCGCGTCCCAGCTGGCAGCGAAGACGGTCTCTCGGGACCGCACCGTCACGATGACCGTCAGCGGCACGATGACCAGGGCGACCAGGCCCAGCGACCAGGACAGGAAGAGCATCACGACGACGCTGGCGACCAGCTGCAGCGCGTTGGCGATGACCTGCGGACCCCACGCCAGGAACTGCTGCACCAACGTGAGGTCGGCGCTCGCCCGCGACACCAGCTGCCCGGTGCGCAGCTGGTCGAGAGCGGCGGGGTCGAGATGCTGCAGGTGCTCGTAAAGCTGGGTACGCAGCCGCTGCTGCACGTCGAAGCTGACCCGGCCGGCCCGCCAGCGCCGAGCGCGGGTCGCGACGAAGCGGACGATGCCGAGCGCGAACAGGAAGACCAGCCAGGCGTCGAGGTCGCCGGTCGAGCCGGCCAAGGCCGTCGTCGACGATCCGGCGAGCGGCGAGCGGCGTCACGGTGATGACCGCCGTGCTCACCAGCGCCGCCCCGATGCTCACCAGACAGCAGCCGGCGGCGCGGGCCCGACGAAACCCCAGAGCAAACGGAGCCAGCCGGCAGACAGGTCGCGCTTGTCCTCCGCCGGCGCGGAACGGGTCAGGATGCTCACGTCACCCCGATGGTTTCATCCTGTAACGACAGTTGTCTCCCGGGCATCGATCAGGCCTCCGCCTGTCGGCGCGACCGATAGGCAGCAACGTTGGTGCGGCTGGCGCATCGTGCCGAGCAGAACCGCTTGGAGCGGTTCGCCGAGCTGTCGAGATAGGCGTTGTTGCAGTCCTGGGCGGCGCACCGGCCGAACCGGTCGGCGCCGAGCTCGGTCACGACCAGCGCCATCCCGAACAGTCCCTCCGCGGCGAGGATCGTCGTCACTGACGCCTTGGTGTCGTTGACGTGCAGGTGCCAGGTCTGGGCGTCATGGCCCGAGATCCGCGGTCGAACCGGGTGCTGCTCAAGCAACGCGTTGAGCCGCGACACGGTGGTGGGCTTGTCGCCGGCGTCCGACGCGTCGACCACGGCCGCGAGATCGCTCTGCAGCCGCTTGAGCGCGCGGAGGTCGCCGGGCTGCACCTGGTCGCGGACCCACGGTCGCGGGGCCAGGAACGCCTCGACGACCCTTTAGCTCGTCAGTTCCGCGTTGATCAGGTCGATGGCGCCCTCGGCGTAATGACCGGAATCCATATGTGCATCTTACGCCAGATTGATGTA
>CAWBLI010000005.1:0-1891829 GCA_963789615.1 uncultured Actinomycetota bacterium
GCCTAGCGGCTGTCTCCGCCGACGTCGTGTAGGTCGAGGATCTTGTGGCGGGCTCCGCCAGCCTCTTTCGCTTCATACATCGCAGCGTCAGCATTCGCGATCAGCCCGGGCGAGATCTCTTCGCCCGGACCCGCATACGCGACGCCAACGCTCGCGGTCAGTGAGATCACCTTTTCGTCAACAACAAATCCGGTGCAGAAGGCGTCATAGATCCGGACAGCCAGACGTTTGGCGTCACCGATAGAGTCCAGTGCCTCGCAGAGGAACACGAACTCATCTCCTGATATCCGGGCGAGCGTGTCGCCGGGCCGGACCAGGCCAGCAAGGCGACGGCCGACGGCTATCAGGAGACCGTCTCCGATGTGATGCCCGTATGTGTCGTTGGCGGCCTTGAACCCATCAAGGTCCGTGAACAGGACGGCTGCACTCGTGTGATCGCGCAGCGCGCGCTGCGCGGCGTGCTCCAGCCGAGCCTCCAACATTGCTCGATTCGGCAGCCCGGTGAGCGGGTCATGCAACGACAGTGCCTCGAAGCGTCTCGCATCGGACTCGCTGTCCTCCCGGGCTTGTGCGTTGATCAGGTAGGCCGACGCCACGTCCGCCAGAGTCTGAGCTGCCACCATGTCCTCAGCGTCAAGGTCCCCCGTAGTGTCCCGGTAGAGATCCAACGCCCCCAGCCGCCCGTTGCCATGGCGGAGCGGGAACGTGAACACCGCCCCCAGCCCTTCAGCGAGCGCCTGCGGCGCGAACACCGGAAATCGGCGGTCGCAGTGCAACTCCGGTACCGACACAGCTCGACCGGAGTGATACGCCAACACGCACGGCCCCTCAGCCAGCTGGGTCTGAAGACGCTCATAGCGAAGCGCGGCAGGGTTGGAGGCCGCAACATAGCGCGGAGCGACACCAGGCTCGATCAACGTGACACCCGCTGCCGTGACCGGCAACACCTCCACGATGCGCTTCACAAGGTGGTCCAAAATGCCTTGGATCGGGAAGTCCGTCACCATCGTTCGGGCGAACTCGCTCAGCACCGAAGAGAGGGTCTGTTCACGGACCATGTGGGCTCCCAGGTCAAGTGGGCGCCCTGCTCGGTCCAGACAGGATGCGCCGAGCGTAACTCACCAAGATCGAAATGACCTTGATGATTGATCCCGAAATGTCCGCGGCCTTTGTAGAACGCTCGACACCCACACCAGGACGGCTTCGCTCGCCCCAACACGAAGCACCGAGGGCCGCTCTCGCGCGTTCATGAGGACCCGGACTCGGCGCATCCCGGCGGGCCGGAGCAGCAGACAACTTCCGCGCCTTCGCTGACCGGAAGGCCATCTCCTCTGCCTCGTCTAGCACTCCGCCGCGCGCGACTGCCGTGGCCCGATCGACCAGAGCAAGCGCCTTGGATTACTCGAAAGCGGCGGCGTAGCACGTGGCTGGCAAGATGTCGCCATGAGAGAGAATCGGTCTGCACCGCCGGTGTCTGTCACGCCAGTGCTGGTCTACCCCGACGTAACGGACGCGGTGACCTGGCTGTGTCGTGTGTTCGGCTTCGTCGAGCATGTCCGGATCGGGGACCACCGCGCGCAGCTGGGGTTCGGTGACGGCGCCGTCATCGTCGCCGATGCAACACACGGACGTACGCCGCCCAGTGACCTTTCAGGGGTTACACACTCCGTCCTCGTACGCGTTGATGACGTGCACACCCATCACGACGCGGCGCGTTCAGCGGGTGCGACAATCGTGAACGTTCCCGCGGACATGCCGTTTGGCGAGCGCCAATACAGCGTCACGGACCCTGCCGGGCACCACTGGACATTCACCCAGTCCATCGCGGATGTCTCGCCGGAGCACTGGGGCGGCGAGACCATCAATGCCTGGTGACGCAATCCCCGACGTTGCTTTGTAGGGGTAGCGGAAGTCACCTGTGCCGGTGACAGCGGACCGTTGCGGATCGATGCGTACCTGATCGCAAGGAGGACAACGTATGCCTGTATTGGGGCGAGCCAGCCAACGTCGTCAGCGGTTAGTTTCCGGCTCGCCAGCGTTCGATGCGTTGGACGTCGGGTGTAAACCCGTGTTGAACGCCCCAGAGGACGGCTTGGGTGCGGCTCGCCACGTTGATCTTTCGGTAGATGGTGCGGATGTAGGACTTGATCGTGTTTGGGCTGAGGTAGGTGATGCGTGCGACGTCTGCGTTGCTCTTGCCCTGGGCGATCAATGCCAGGATTTCTGCTTCGCGTTCGGTGAGACCTTCGCGGCGGCCGGGCCAATCCAAGCCCGGCGCGTTGTACGTTCGTGCGGGTGGTTCGCTGACCACGAGTTCGCCCGCGTGGACGGATTCCAAGGCGGCAACCAGGTCACGGGCCGGGAGCGCCTTTGACAGATAACCGTGGGCGCCCTGCCGCTGGGCGCTGGCGATGAGGTCGGGATGAAAGTTCCAGGTATAGACGACGACCCGCTGTGCCCGCTGGTTGTTGACCAGGACCGCTATCTCTTCGTGGTCGGATTCGGGTTGAGCGAAGGAGTCGTACAGCGCGATGTCGACCGTGTCCTCGACCGGCTCGTTGGCGTCGAGCTCGACGACGCGAACTTGTTTGCTGTAGCCACTCAGCATGGTCGCGACACCTAGCAGGACAACGTCGTAGTCGTCGACGAGGGCCACCGTGATCGGGGAGCCGGTGCCGCCGGATGCCATGAAGCCCAGCCTACTCGTTACCCCCTTAGGGGTGTAGGAAACGGTGCCTGGGGGTGGGTAGGTTGCGCTGACCGGTTCAGTCCGCGCCGCTTCAAGTCCCAGGAGGGAGTCACCCCGTGATCGTGCTCGGTCTCATCCTGCTCATCGTCGGGTTCATCGCGAAGATCGCGATTCTGTGGACGATCGGCATCATCGTGCTGGTTATCGGAGCGGTCCTCGCGCTCCTCGGCGTCGCTGGTCGCGAGGTCGGTGGACGACGACATTGGTATTAGACCAACCCACGCGACTTCGGAATCGATCCTCGTAGCAGCGTCAGGGCGTCGTCCGAATCGTCATGGAAGCGTGGAACCGAAGAAGTCGATCGGAGTTTGAGGCGAGTATGTCTGCGACATCCCCCGACTCCCGGCGGCCGTCCGCCGCCGGTGAGGCGATCCGGCAGCGGCTGCCGCGCTGCTGCCCATCGCACCGAGACTGGCTGACATTACGAGACCACTTGGCACGCCAGTTCCCGACAGTTCAGGGTCAGCGAGTCGAGGACGAGATTGACCGCGCCAGGGCGGCGGTGGAAATGTTCGATCTGACCGAATGCGAGCAGGTCCCGACGGCGGAGCTGATCGTGCGCCACAACTTGATGTTGCTGACGGGTCAGGTCACGGACAGCGTGCGGTTCGACCCGGAAACCCATGTCCGGCGGCAGGATTCCGCATGATCCGACGTGTTCCCATGCAGTCGCTGTACCGGCTCGTGCACCAACGTCAACTCGACGTCATACAACGTCTGGCGGACCAGTTCCCGGACCTGCCGTGGCAGATCATCTACGAGCGGGTCAGTGAGGCTCGCGTGCCAGCCGCCAAACGTCTGCCCGATCTGACCGCATACGCCGATGCCCTCGAAGAGCACGCTCGGGCATTTGCCACTGCGGCAGCATCTGCCCATTCTTCAGCGACTCCGGCAGCGGGCGACGGCCGGTAGCTGGTCTGCCCCGCCGCCCGGGTTCCCCCGTAGGCACAGGTCGTTGCTAGCCCACCACTTCGGCCTTAACGGCTTCGGCCAGTCAGTCGCTAGGTTGGTCGCCGACCCGACAGGCCGAGGAGACGCGCGTGCATCTGGACCCGTACATCGTCCTGGGAAGTGCGGTCATTGGCCTGCTGGTGGGAATGACGGGTGCGGGCGGCGGCGCGCTGATGACCCCGATGCTGATTCTTCTCTTCGGAGTGACGCCGGCGGCCGCGATCTCGAGTGACCTTGTTGCCGCCGTGGTGATGCGCCCGGTCGGCGCGCTGGTGCATCTGCACAAGGGCACAGTGAACCTGCGGCTCGTCGGTTGGATGGTCATCGGGTCGGTACCGATGGCGCTGGTCGGCGCCTATTTGCTCAACCAGCTCGGCGATTCAAGCTCGGCGCAAAAGCACGTCGAGACGGTTCTCGGTGCGGCGCTGCTGATCGGCGCGGCTGCAATGGTGCTTCGTTTCGGGCTCGATCAGCGTGGCGGCAACGCGAGGAGTGCGGACGTCAGCGAGGTGACAGTTCGACCGGCCCGAACCGTGGCGATCGGGATGATCGGTGGACTGCTCGTTGGCCTGACATCGGTGGGGTCCGGTTCGTTGATGATCGTTCTCTTGCTGTTTCTCTATCCCACGATCGGAGCCAACAAGCTGGTCGGGACGGACTTGAGCCAAGCCGTGCCACTGACTCTCGCGGCTGCGCTCGGGGCCCTGATCTTTGGACACGTGGTGTTCGCCGTCACCACCTCACTCATCATCGGTAGCGTCCCCGCCGTACTGGTCGGATCGTTCCTGTCATCACGAGCGCCGGACCGCTACATCAGACCGGTCATCACCTTTGTGATCTTCGCCTCCGGCTTGAAGTACGTGGGAGTGGGGACGACGCTACTTGGCTGGATCCTCTGCACGGTTCTGGCGGTCAGCGTCGCCACCTGGCTGCTCATCACGCGACCCTGGCAAGAACAGGGTCAAGCGGAAGACGAACTTCGAGCCGGCCCAGAAGCCCCCGCAGAGACTGGCTAACCGATAGACGCTCGGTGTGTGCGCGTGCCAGGACCAGGCCCCAACAGGCACCTCACATCGACTCCACTGAACCCTCCCGTTTCCGGAGACTGGGTCGTCAATCGACTTTTGATGATCGAGGCCGTGCGCTTCGACTACTCACCTGATCCGATCAAGACCCTTGCCTTGACGACGCATGACGGTTCACACGTTCAGGTCGGCCACCACCTGCTGCTGCCGGTGACGTGGAGGCTGGCAGTGGAAGCCGAGCCGGGCCGGTCGGGGCAAGTACGGCGAGGACGTCTCGTTGTCGTACCCAGCCGATGAGAGCGCCGGCCTCGTCGGCGACTGGGATTGCGCCGGCACCACTATCGAAGCGGCGAAGCACATCGCCGAACGACGCAGTCTCCCCTACCGGTGCGGTGTCGATGGTGAGCGCGACGACGTCAGTCGGGTTCGCGGCGGCGAGCGCGTCGAGGACGTCGTGGGAGTTGAGGGTGCCGAGGTAACGGCCGTCGTCGTCGACGACCGGCAGTGTGGTGTCAGTCCGGTCCGCGAACAGCCCGGCGACGGCGGCGAGGTCGGCGTCAGGGTGTACCGCGGCCGGCGGGTCGACCATGACTGTGGTGACCGGCCGGCGACGGAGGATGGCGTCGGCGGGTTCGTCGATGTCGATGCCGCGCCGGAGCAGCTTGCGGGTGTAGACGGTGTCGGTCGAGATGACGCTGGAAATGGCGGTCGCGAGGACGACAGCGAGCATGAGCGGCAGGATGATCGTGTACTCACCGGTGAGCTCGAACATGATGACGGCGGCGGTGATCGGAGCTCGGGCGGCTCCCGCGAACACTGCGCCCATCCCCACGACGGCGTAGGCGCCGACCGACCCGCCGGTCGCGGGGATGAGCGCGTGGACGCCGTCACCGAACGCGGCGCCGAGCATCGCGCCGCAGAACAGGCTGGGCGCGAACACGCCGCCGGACCCGCCGATCCCGATGGTGAGGGAGCACGCGGCGAGCTTCCCGACCAGGAGGGCGAGCAGGAACAGGACCGTGTAGTGGTCGGCGACGGCGTTGCCGAGGACCGGGTATCCGACGCCGTACATCTCGGGGAGCAGGAGGAGCAGCAGGCCGAGCAGGATCCCGCCGACTGCCGGGCGGGCCCATTCGGGGCCGCGCCACGCCCAGTCGCAGACGTCCTCCACCCCGTAGAGGACCCGCGAGAAGGCGACGCCGACGACCCCGGCGATCAGGGCGAGGACCGCGAACAGCGGGTACTGCACGACGTGCTCGACCTGGAACGCCGGCAGGGTGAGGAACGGGTGGTTGCCGAGTAGGGCGCGGCCGATCACGCTCGCGGTGACCGAGGACACGACGACCATCCCGAACGAGTCGGTGGTCCAGCGGCGCAGGATGAGCTCCATCGCGAAGAACACTCCGGCGAGCGGCGCGTTGAACGTGGCGGCGATACCGCCGGCGGCGCCGCACGCGACCAGGAGCCGGATGGTGCGCTCGTCGAGCTTCGCGAGCTGCCCGACGCTCGAACCGAGTGCGGACCCGATCTGCACGATCGGTCCCTCCCGACCGACCGAGCCGCCGCCACCAATGCAGACCGCGCTTGCGACCGCCTTGACGACTGCGACCTGCGGCCGGATCCGGCCGCCGTTGCGCGCGACGGCGAGCATCACCTCGGGGACGCCGTGGCCGCGGGCCTCCTTTGCGAAGAACTGGACGAGCGGCCCGTAGATCAGCCCAGCCGCGACCGGCGCGAGGATCACGAAGTAGCGTCCGAGACCCTCGACGTGCGGGTTCGCGGCGTGCCCGGCGGCGGAGTAGTCGACGTGGCCACTGAACAGTTCGGTCAACCCAATGATCATGTGACGGAACGCGACAGCGCCCAGCCCGGCACCGCACCCAACCAGCAGCGCGAGACCAAACAGCAAAAGTCGACCGGACCGGGTTGAGAACACACTGACGCTGCCTACTTGCACACTGCCAGTATTGCACGATGCAAATGTTAGAGTGAGCAGCGGCGCCGCCCGAGCGCTCCCAAGGACGCTGAGGAGACCGTGGATGTCGCAGACATCGAAGGGCCCGGACCCGGCACGCGGCGATCCGCCGTCGGCGGTCGATGCCGTGGTCGATGCGGTGCTCGCGTCTTCCCGCGCGCTGGTCGCGCTCTCGGCGCGCTCGATCGCGGCTACCAAGGACGTCACGCTGCCGCAGTACCGGATGCTGGTCGTCCTCGACACCCGGCCCTCGAATCTCACCGAGCTTGCCGAGGCCCTCGACGTCGCCGGGTCGACCGCAATGCGCATGGTCGACCGGCTGGAGGCGGCCGGCCTGGTCGAACGGACCGTCCCGCCGGGTAACCGGCGGGTCACCCACCTGGCGCTCACTGCGGCCGGGCGACGGACCGTCCGGCAGGTCAACGCCCGCCGCCGGCGCGATCTGCGGAAGGTCGTCGATCAGGTACCGGCCGACCAGAGAGACGCGCTCGCCGCCTCGATGGCGTCGTTCGCCGACGCCGCCGAACGGGTCTGGCCGTCAGGCCGCCGGCCGGATCTTCCCTAGCGGGCCGGTCACTTAAGGGTGAGAGGCCGGGGCGAGCAGCTCTTCGAGTGACGCTCGTGGTCCTGGTCGGCGATCTGCCGCCGTACTGATCCGTGACACGTTGATGGATCCGGCCGCAGGCTTCGGGTCGTGACGCGCCGCAGGCCTAAGCCGTGACCCGGCGCGGCAGCGTCACCGTGAAGCGGCAACCGGTCGCGGTGTTAGCGGCCTCGATACGTCCGTTGTGAGCGTGCACGATCGCGCGGGTGATCGCGAGACCGAGACCGCCGCCGCCGTCGGATGAGGGGGTGCGAGCGGGGGTTCCGCGAAACGCGATGTCGAACACGTGTGGCAGGTGATCGGCGGGGATCCCGCCGCACTCGTCGCTGACCTCCACGCTGATGTCATCGTGGAGAGCTCGGCTGCTGATCTGGATCGTGCCGTCGGCGGGGGTGTGGCGGATCGCATTGGACAGCAGGTTGCGCAGGACGCGGTCGAACTCGCTGACATCGACATCGATGACGTCATCGGTGGCGTCGTCGACGAGGCGTACTCGCTTCGCAGCGGCGAGTGCGGCTGCGCTGGGTAGCACCTGGGCGATGACATCGGTAACCGGCACGGCCTCGAGGTGTAGGTGCAGGGCGCCGCTGTGCAGCCGGGCTAGCTCGAACAGTCCGTCGACCATGCCGGTCAGCCGCTGCGATTCGTTGCGGATGTTGTGGTGATACGCCGCGACCGTGTCCGGGTCGGTGACGACGCGGTCTTCGAGCGCTTCCGCCATCGCCCGGATCCCGGCGATCGGGGTCCGCAGATCGTGCGACATCCAGGCGACCAGCTCGCGGCGGCTGGCCTCGACCGCACGATCGGCTTCGAATCTGGTGACGGCGGCAGCGTTGCTCGCGATGGTGCGTGAGACCCCGCGGCCGACCGCGTACGCACATCCGCCGGCGACGATCGCTGATGCCGCGACGACGGCGATCAACACGGCACTGTCGTGGTCGGAGATCGCCATGGTCGCGACGGCGGCAATCACGCCCGCGATCATCGACACCATCGCGACCGCCACCGTCGCGAGGACAAGCATCGAGCCGATGCGACGGCGTAGCAACCAGACCACACAGGCGCCGACGAGGCCGGCGCCGAGCGCAACGGAGGCGGAGACCACGACCATCTGGATCATGCGGGATCCGCTGGTTCGTAGCGGTAGCCGACGCCCCACACCGTGACCAGCCGTCGTGGTCGGCTCGGGTCGGCCTCGATCTTCTCCCGCAGGCGGCGGACATGGACGGTGACGGTCGAGACGTCACCGAAGCTCCATCCCCATACCTGCTCGAACAGCTGCTCCCGGCTGAAGGCGACGCGCGGGTGACGGAGCAGGAACGCGAGCAGGTCATACTCCCGCGCCGTGAGCGACAGCCCGCTGCCACTGAGCGTCGCCTGGTGAGCGGCCGGGTCGATGACCAGGTCACCATCGGTGAGCCGAGTCGATCCGTCGCCGGTTGCAGCGGTGCGGCTGCGGCGGAGCACCGCATCGACCCGCAACGCGAGCTCACGTGGGCTGAACGGCTTGGTGACGTAGTCGTCGGCGCCGAGCTCGAGGCCAGCGACGCGGTCGGCCTCGTCACTGCGGGCGGTCAGCATGATGACCGGAACCGGCCCGAGTTCGCGGAGCCGACGACAGACCTCGAGACCCGACATCATCGGCAGCATCAGGTCGAGGACCACCAGATCGGGAACGGACATCGTCGCGGCCCGCAACGCCTGCAGACCATCGCTCACCGTTTCGACTTGATGGCCGTCCCGGGTGAGGTAGCGCGAGACGACGTCGCTCACGGTCGGGTCGTCATCGACGACGAGGACGCGACTCACCATTCGAGGCTACGGGCCGCAACGTGGCCGACGACGCGCAGTAAGGACTCCGTAACCCTTCCCTCCTGAGGTGGGATACCGCCGCGGGGACAGGCCCTGGCCCGTCCCCGCGGACCGGGAGTATCAGTCGACGACGATTCCCACCGGCGCGGTGGCCGTCGGGATAGTGATCGGCGAGCCACCGAGCGGGGTCAGTCGGCCGCCGTGTACGGCGAACTCACTGACCGTGGCGGCGCCACCATCGACGACGTAGAGCGCCTTACCGTTCGGGGCCAGCCGAAGGTCGATCGGGCCGGCCTGAGTGGTCGGATTCAGCGGGGTGCTGCCCAGTAGCGTGAGCGCCCCGCTCGTCGCGATCGAGTAGCGGGAGATGCTCGGGACCGCGGTGTTCGTGGTGAACAGATACCGGCCGTTACGACTGATCTCGACCCAGCAAGGCGCGGTCTGGTGGTCGGCGAACGGGCTGGACCCGATCGAGGTCAACCGGCTCGCTCGGGAGACCCGGAAGGCCGAGATGGTGCCGTTGTTCGCGCCGCCGTGGGCGTTAGAGACGAACAGCTGGCCCGGGTTGGTGGGTCGGAACTCCGAGCCGAGCGGGCCAGGCCCCTGCGCGACGAACGGCGAGCCCGCAGCCGCATACAGCAGGCCGTTTCGTCCGACGTTGAAGCTGTCGATGAGCGACGTCGCGACCCGAGTGCCGGCCAGTGACGTGCCGGTCGAGTTGAACAGGACGTCACCGAGCTGTGACCCGTCCGGGACACGGACCGTCGAGCCCGACAGGTGATGCAGGATTCCCCTTCGGGTCAACAGGAAGCCGCTGTAGTCGCCGCCGGTCGCACCAGCATTCGCGACGTACACCAAGTCGTCGCGGCCAAACCGCGTGACCGCCAGGCTCACCGGGGTCGTGCCGTGCGACGACACCGTCCCACCGGCGACCCGATGCGGAACACCAGTGCGACTCAGACGCAGCACCGAGATCTGGTCGCTGCCCGCGTCGACCGCAAGCAGGTAACGACCGTCCGGAGTCAGTTGGAGCGCGCCCTGCGACGCGGTCCCGGCTCCGCTACCGGAACCGCCAGCAGCGAATGGCGACCCCGCCTCACGGGTCAGTGTCCCGTTGGCATGACGATCGAAGCCACCAATGGTGTTCGTGCCAGTCGTGTTGTCGTTGACGTAGACGTGGCCAACGACCGGCGAGCGGTGCGCCCCCACTTGACCGGACGCGTGCGCCGCGACGGCAGGCCCGGTGAAGGCCAACGCCACGACGCCGCCGATTCCAGCCGCAAGCTTGACGGTTCTCACAATGACTTCTCCTTCGGTGAACCGGCGGTCCCGTCGACCACCCGTCGCACCTGAACCAACACCGGTTTGCGGCCCCGCTGGGCCCGGCCGGACGCTTGTTCAGCACCCCGTAAGAAGCCTTACGGGGAACTGTCGCCACCTTTCCCACTTAGCGGATGGGGCGGCGCCCCGATGAGAAACCTCATCGCCGCCGAACTGCGGTCGCGGTGGCACTCGGTCGCTGCACTTGCTGCAGGCGCGTTCACGCTCTTGCTCGCTCTCGCCGAACCTCAGCGGGTAAGGCGGCTCGTAAGGCTTCGGACACGCGTTCGGCAGCCGGCACGCCCCCGGCGCTGTTCTCCGCGTTCGCGGGGCACCAGCGGGACGAGCATCTTCGCGCCGACAAGCTTCTCACGTCCGGGTTCGTCCATCCGCTGTTCCTCGTCCTCACGCTAGCCAGCGCGGTCACGGTTGGGACGAAAGCGGTCGCCGGTGACGTCGAGAACGGCCCGGCCGAGCCGCGCTACATGGCGCCGGTCCACGGAGCCCTGATTTACGACGCCCGGACACTCGCCTGCAACCTCGTGGAGGTAAACCGGTTCCACTACCCCGCGACCTCGCTGGAGGGGCCGCTGCTACTCGGTGGTGATAGCCGTGAGGATGTCGAGTCGGGCGGCGCGGCGGGCGGGCCAGCTCGCGGCGACTAGGCCGAGTAGGGCCGCGAGGATCAGGAAGATGATCAGGTTGGTCGTAGGCACGACCGTGGTGGTGATGCCTTGGGAGCGCAGCGCGGACACGAGCGCAACTCCGAGCCCGGCACCGAGGACGACGCCGATGACTGCGCCGAAGACTGCGAGGATCACCGCTTCGGAACGGATCATGGAACGCACCTGGCGACGCTTCATGCCGACCGCACGTAACAGCCCGATCTCCCGGGTCCGTTCGAACACCGAGAGCATCAGGGTGTTGACGATGCCGATCAAGGCGATGATGACAGCGAGGCCGAGTAGCGCGTAGACCAGGCCGAGCAGCTGGTTCACCTGGGCGGTCTGCGCCTTCTCGAACTGCGCACGGGACTGCACCTGCACGTTCGGGTACGGCGCCAGCGCCCGGGTCACTGACTGTTCGACGGATGGGCCGGTTGTGGTGAGCAGCACCGCCCCGGGCTGCGGGTCCTGGAAGTGCGAGGTGTAGAAGGCGTCGCTGACCAGGTAGCTGGTGATCAACGCGTTCGCCTTGTAGATGCCACCGATCCGCATTCTGCCGGCCCCGGTACGAGCGAAGGTGACTGGGACGGTGTCACCAACCGCGAGATGGTCGGAATGCGCGGTTGTGGTGTCGATCAGCAGGTCGCCGTCGGCCAAGGCTGCGGGGCTTCCAGCTGTCATCCGCAGGATCACGGTCTTGGCGAGCCCCGCGAGTGAGAGGGCTCGTAGCGTCTGCAGCGATCCACGGATCTCGAACTGGCCGCCGTACACGGTGGAGGACGCGGTCACGCCGGGCACGGAGGACGCCACGGTCGGCACCGTGGTGCTGAACGCCCCGGACACGTTGCTGCCGCTGGAGCTGACGATCAGATCAGCGCTGACCGCGCTGTCCACGCTGCTGGTCGCTGACCGCGAAGCCGAGGCGCCGAAGACCGACATGGCCGAGACCAGCGCGAGACCGACCATGAGCGCCGATGCCGTCTGCGCGGTGCGTCGAGGGCTGCGCATCGAGTTCTCCCGCCCGAGGCCACCGGCTACCCCGAGCAGCCGGACGGAGCGGCCGCCCGATCACGCTGGAGAACGGACGGGCCAGCGCAGGAGCCAGCATGGCGACCCCGACGAACAACGCGACCGCGCCGAGGCCTACGAGACCGATCACGGGCTTGGCCAGCCCAAGTCCCAGGACAACCGCACCGAGCAGCGCCAACGGACGCCCCGACAATCAGCCGACGGCGTAGCGAGGTAGCGGTGTCGACCTGCTGGCCGCTAATCGCGGCGATCGGCGAGATCCGCACCGCGCGGCGAGCCGGGCTGATCGCCGAGATGACCGTCACCCCGACCCCGACGGCGAGCGCGACGATCACGGTGCGGGCCTCGACGACGAGCGGCCCGGACGGCAGGTCGATGTTGAACGCGCGGAGCAGGGCCCGCAGGCCAACCGCGGCGAGCACGCCGAGTCCGCAGCCGACGACTGAGGACACGAGACCGACGACGGCGGCCTCGCCGAGCACGGATGCAAACACCTGCCGTCGGCTGGCACCCACGATGCGCAGCAACGCCAGCTCTCGGGTGCGTTGCCCGACGATGATCGAGAACGTGTTGAAGATCGTGAACGCGCCGACGAACAGTGAGATGAAGGCGAAGACGAGCAGCGCGGTCGAGAAGAACGACAGCGCCTGGTCGACGGCACTGGTCTGCTCGCTGATCACGGTCTGCCCGGTCACGACCTCGACACCGTGCGGCATCGCGCTCGCGATCGCGCGCTGAACCTCGGGCTTGTCGGCGCTCGGCGTGGTGACCACGTTGACCGCGTCGAGTCGGCCGGGTTCGTCGAGCACCGCCTGCGCGGTGGGCAGGTCAAATGCCGCCAAAGTCGCGCCGGCTATGTCATCGGCGGTCCCGATCCGGGCGATACCCGTGATCGTGAACGTGCGCGACGGACCTTGGAGCAGCACGCGGACGGTCTGCCCGACGTGGAAGCCGTACTTCTGCGCCGTACCTGCATCCATCACCACGTCGCGCGACGTGGTCGGCGGCTGGCCCTCGGTCAGGTGCAGCTCGGAGATCCGGGTGTCCGGATCGAAGACCAACCCTTCAGTGGGCGCGCCCCCGTTCGAGATCGCCTTGCCGTCATGAGCCACGAACTGCGCGTAACCTCCGACCGTCCCGGCGGCGGCTTCCACGCCAGGCACACCACGCACCGTCGACAGGACGGACTCCGGGATCGGGTTACGGGTCGCGTTTCCGCCGCTGGTCGACAGCTGCGCGACGCCCCGCACCTGGAAGTCGATGTTCTGGTAGACCGTCCCGAACAAGCGGGTGAACGTGTTATGCAGCGTGTCGGTCAGGACGAACGTCCCCGAGATGAACGTCACTCCGAGCACGATCGCGACAGCGGTCAGGACCAGACGAAGCTTGTGTGCAAGCAACCCCTTGACGGTGACCTTCCACATCTCAGGCGCCCAACGCCCGCATCCGCTCCAGCACCGAGTCCGCCGTCGGTGCCTCGAGCTCACCGACCAGCCGGCCATCACCCAGGAACACCACCCGGTCCGCGTACGCCGCGCTGTGTGGATCGTGGGTCACCATCACGATGGACTGACCCAGCTCGGTCACCGATCGCCGCAGGAACGTCAACAGCTCCGCCGAGGCGTTCGAGTCGAGGCTGCCGGTCGGCTCGTCTGCGAACACCAGGTCAGGCCGGTTGATCAACGCGCGCGCACATGCGACCCGCTGCTGCTGACCACCTGACATCTCCGTCGGGCGATGCGCCAACCTGCCTGCGATGCCGAGCTGCGTGACCAAGGCGTCGAACCACGCCTGGTCCACGCGCTTCCCAGCAAGGTCCAACGGCAGCGTGATGTTCTCCGCCGCAGTCAACGTCGGCACCAGATTGAACGACTGGAACACGAAGCCGAGGCGGTCACGACGCAACTCCGTCAGCCCAGCATCGTCGAGCGACCCGACATCGAGCCCGCCGACATAGGAATGACCCGACGTTGGTCGATCCAGTCCAGCCATGCAGTGCATCAACGTCGACTTTCCCGACCCCGACGGCCCCATCACCGCCGTGAACCGGCCACGCTCAAACGTCACGCTGACCCCAGACAACGCCTCGACCGCTGCCAGGCCCGTCCCGTAGGTCTTCCCAAGCTCGACGGCATGCGCTGCTGACCCGGCGGACGCATGCTCGACCGGCGTCGTCACCGACAGCGCATTGCGTCGGACTCCCCACCGCCTACGAGCCATGCGTACTCACCGGTTCGACATCCGATCACCCGGGAGGCACGGGGCCCATTCTGGATTTGAGGCAGCCATTGCGACCGAACATATCGCCACCTGTCTAGTGGGTTCCGTCGGCTCGCTCAGCCGGTCGCGACCGAGGTCAAGTGCAAGGTGCCCGCCATGGCCTCGGGTTCACAGTCGGGCCCGACCTACTGCGCCGGGTGCCGGCGGTGATTCGGACGCCGTCCAGCGGCACGTTTATGTCAGACCGCACCCGTCGTCGAGATCACCGAGCACGTCGTGCCGCCTGACCTGCCTAACCAGCACCTAGCACCCATTCCCCACAGAGCCGTCCGTGCGCCGCCCTGCTCCCCGGCCCGATCGAGCGAGTCTCGGGTCAATCCCGACAGATTTTTCTGGGCGAGTTTGGGTGAAGTTCCCACGAGTTTGGGACACTGGCCCGCTGACGGCGGGACGGCGGCACAATGACAGTGGTGGGACCGGCACGTGCCGGTGCGCCGGCACCCGCCGGCCAGACCCTCGGAGGTTTCTGTGCCCCACTCACGGAACTACGTCATCGCTGCCCTGCTCGCCGGCCTGCTGTCGCTGGAAGGCGCGGTGACGTCGCTGGTCCTCGCGTCGCAGGGCGCCGCCAAGATCAACCACAGCAGCAACCAGCCGCCCTACGCGATCGTCGTGGCCGGGGTCGTCGTCGGGCTGATCGGTGTCGTTGCCGCCTACGGTGTCTTCAGGACGCAGCGCTGGGGGGTCGTCCTCACACTGGTGCTGATGGTCGTCAACGTGCTCTTCTCGTTGCCTGGGATTCCGTTTGGTCCGACGGTCTTTGACAAGGTGAGCGCAGTCGTCACCGTCATCGTTGCCGGAGCAGTGATCTACCTCCTCCTTCGCCGCGACAGAGCGGTCGAGAGCAAGGTCGAGCAGCAGGTGGTGGGACTTAGCGCGTGACATCCTTTGACGAGGTACGACGGGCACGTCGCCTCGCGGACCCGGTGGCGACACCGCGCGGCCTGCGCTGGCTGGCGACGATGCTCGTCTACCTCGTCCTGCTCGCGTGGGTCGCCACTGTCTACATGGCGGTTCTGGTCGCGGACGGGCTCAGTGAGACGAACTCCCACATCGACTGGTGGGCGCATGTCATCGCTCTGGTCCTGGTCGCGGTCACCATCGAGCCGGTCCGGCGATGGCTGCGACTGACAATCGACGACGTCGTCTACGCCCCCCTCGGTGACACCTACAACGTGATCACCGAGCTCTCCAGGCAGATCGACACCCTCAACCCGACCCTCTCGAGTGCCAGCGACGTATCGCTGGCACGGATGATCGCCAGCACCCTGAACGTGCCGTACGTCGCCATCGTCGACGGCGACGTCCAGACCAGCGTCGTCGGCGTCCGCCCGTCCGACCGCGAGCTAGCCGATGTGCCCCTGGCGTACCAGGGGGTAGAGATCGGTCACCTCTACGTTGCGCCCCGTCATGCCGGCACGTCGCTGTCGAACCGTGACCTGAAGCTGCTGTCCGACCTGGCCCAGCAGCTCGCGGTCGCGCTCTTCGCCATCCGCGCCTCCGAGCAGTTGCAGGCATCGCGAGCAGCGCTCGTCACCGCGCGGGAGGAGGAGCGTCGCCGGATTCGGCGCGACCTGCACGACGGGTTGGGGCCGTCACTTGCCTCCATGAAGCTGCAGCTCGCAGCGGTAGCTCGGATGCTCGACGCAGATCCCGGACGTGCCGCCACTTTGCTCACAGAGGTGCGCGACGGCATCGACGGGACCACCGCAGACATCCGCCGTCTGGTCTACGGGCTTCGTCCACCGCTGATCGACGAGCTTGGCCTCATCGCGGCGCTTCGTAACCACCCATCCGCGCACTCGGGCATGACCATCACCGTCGAGCCCGACGACGTGCCCGACCTTCCGGCCGCAGTCGAGGTCGCGCTCTACCGAATCGCCTGTGAGGCGATCCACAACGCCGTCCGCCACTCCGGCGGCCATCGGTGCGCCATCACCATCATGACTACGGCCGACGACGTCCACATGCGGATCAGCGATGACGGCCGCGGCCTGCCCGAGCCACTGGTCGGTGGTGTCGGTGTCTGCGCCATGCGTGAGCGCGCCGCTGAGCTCGGGGGCATCGTCGAGCTGTCCAGAGACAGCGGCACGACAGTGACCGCCATCATGCCCCTGCGACCCTCAGTAACGCCATGACAGAGAAAGTCTTGCGGGTGCTCATCGCTGATGACCACAGCATGTTCCGTCGCGGTGTCCGATCGCTGCTCTCGACCGTGCCAGGTGTCGAGGTCGTCGGCGACGCCTCCGACGGTGAGACCGCGGTGATCCTCACCGCTGAGCTCGCACCCGACTTGGTGCTGATGGACTTGCAGATGCCGGGCGGCGGCGGACTCGCCGCGATCCGCGCTGTCAGCGAGCAGTCCCCTACCGCCAATGTCCTGGTCGTCACCATGTTCGAGGACGATGACTCAGTCTTCGCCGCCATGCGAGCAGGTGCGCGCGGCTACGTCCTCAAGGACATGGACGCCGACGACTTCGCCCGAGCGATCGTCACGGTCGGGCGCGGAGAAGCACTTTTCTCACGCAGCATCGCCGCCCGGATGATGCAGTTCTTCAACGAGCCGCCTCCTTCCACGCGTCCGTTCCCCGACCTCACCGACAGCGAGCGAAACGTGCTTCGGCTGGTAGCTGCCGGCTCCAACAACGTGGCCATTGCGCACGAGCTGTCGTTGTCTCCGAAGACGGTACGGAACTACATCTCGAACATCTTCCGTAAGCTACAAGTAGCGGACCGCGCTCAAGCGATCATCGTCGCCCGCACCGCTGGGTTGGAGCAGCAGTAAGCCCGGTCTGGACAATGGCAGCCTTGGCCGCGTCAGCGAGTGGCCGCGCGTCATTCGCGGATGAGCATGAGGGCCGCTTCGCGCTCGAGATCGATGTAGGGATCACCACTGACATCGATGGCGACGCGGTCGATTGTGCCTCCCGTGAACGTGTATGGCGCATCACCGGGGTAGTCGTCGGTGACCGGTTCCCCGCCGTGTCGACCGACGTACAAAGCTGCGCCAGCGATCGCGAAGGCACCGAGCTGAGTCTTGATCTGGGCCTCTCCTACCTTGTGATCCCCGTGGTACAGGGAGAGGATTCCCTCGGTGTGATCGGCCGCCACGCTCTGCTTGTCGAAGGACGCCGACAGGATGAGGTTGTGACCGGTGGGAACGTCTTCGGAACCGATGACCAGCTGTTCGGTGATACCGACGAAGTTGTTCACGTAATGCAGCCGGTTGTCCTTAACGTACAGGGCGTGGCCACCGAACCGGGAGCCCATCGCGAACAGGACACCGCTTGCTCCTGGCTCCGGGATGTCAACGAGAGCGCCGATGCTGAATGATCGGCCGGTCGTCTTGACGGCGAGCCACTCCGCGACCGGTGCCGTGCCGGGCCGGTAGACGTAACGGTCCCGCTTAGCGGTGAGCTGCGGGCGAGGGGTGTCAAAGATCTCGACCGCCGAACGGTCATCCAACGGAAATGCAGCGTTGGCCCCTGCCTCGGAGAACCAGATGCTTTGGAGCTCACGAAGCTTGTCGGGTTGTTCGGCCGCCAGGTTGCGGGTCTCGGAGCGATCGACGTCGGTGTGGTAGAGCTCCCACTCGTCGTCGTTGAAGTTGCTCCAGCCAGAGATCGCCGGATGGGTGGTGACAGCCTTCCAGCCGTCGTGCCAGATCGCTCGCGACCCGAGCATGGCGAAGAACTGCGTCTTCCGCGCCGATGGTTCGTTAGCGCCGTCGATGCTCGAGCGCATGCTCACACCATCAAGCGGACTCTGGGTGTGCCCCTTGATCGTCTCCGGAGTTTCGACGTCCAGCACGTCCAGGATGGTCGGCACGATGTCGATCGCGTGGTAGTACTGCTCGCGGATCTCACCCTTCGCCTCTGAGCCGGCCGGCCACGAGATGATGCACGGGTCGCAGGTTCCGCCGTTGAACTCGTAGCGCTTCCACATTTTGAAGGGCGTGTTGAAGGCCATCGCCCAGCCGGTCGGGTAATGGTTGTAGGTGCGCGGGCTGCCGAGCGCGTCCATCAGGGCTAGGTTTTCGGCCATGTCGTCCGCCACGCCGTTGGCGAACTTCATCTCATTGACCGAACCGTTCGGCCCGCCCTCGCCGCTGGCGCCGTTGTCGGACACCAGCACGATGAGCGTGTTGTCGAGCTCGTCGTTCGCCTCCAGATAATCGAGCAGGCGCCCGATGTTGTAGTCAGCGTGGCCCAGGAAGCCGGCGTACACCTCGGCCATCCGAGCGAACAACGCCTTCTCGTCATCGTTCAAGGAGTCCCACGGTCGGGTGAAGTCCAGAATCGGGAATGGCTTGCCGTCTGGCCCGGTGCGGGTCTCCGGCGAACCGATCGGATTGATCGGTGGCAGCTCGGTGTCAGATGGGACAAGCCGCATCTTCTTCTGTCGCGCCAGCGTCTCCTCGCGAATCGCCTCGTAGCCCTGGTCGAACTGACCCTTGAACTTTTCGATCCACTCTTTCGGCGCATGGTGCGGCGCATGACAAGCACCCGGCGCGTAGTACAAGAAGAACGGCTTCTCGGGTGCGATTGCCTTGGAGTCCTTGATGAACTCCAGCGCCTTGTCGGTGAGATCGTCGGTGAGGTGATACCCCTCATCTGGAGTACGAGGCGGGTCGACGAAGTGGTTGTCATAGACGAGGTCGGGGAACCACTGGTTGGTCTCGGCGCCGAGGAACCCGTACCAACGCTCGAAGCCACGCCCGCTCGGCCAGTTGCGCCGGGTGGAGGCCAGGCTCATCTCATCGGTCGGGCACAGATGCCACTTGCCGACCATGTAGGTGTTCCAGCCGCGCTCCGCAAGGATCTCGGGCAGCATCCCGTTCTCGGGTGGAATCGTGCCGCTGCCGTTGGGGAAGCCGATCGCCGCCTCGGTGATGCACGCCATGCTGTTGCGGGTGTGGTTGCGGCCGGTCAACAGGCACGATCGGGTCGGCGAGCACAGCGCGGTTGTGTGCCACTGGCTGTAACGCACGCCCGACGCGGCGATCCGGTCGATGTTCGGGGTCTCGATCGGGCCGCCGTAGCAGCTCATCGCGGAGAACCCCACATCGTCGAGCACGATGTAGACCACGCTAGGAGCGCCATCAGGCGCCTTCACCGGCTCGAATGGCGCCCAGTCCGGCACCGAGTCTCGGATATCGATGTTAATCGAGCCACGAAACTTTGGTGCCATCATGGGCTCCCTGAGTGAGTTCGACGGTCGTATCGACCTTGTCGAAGGGCCGTACTGCCGCAATCACCCGCTCAGGGTGAGAAACCCCCCAAACCCCACGGCTATGGCAGGGCAGGGCAGGCAGAGCCTTCAGGGCCTTCCGGGTTTGTCGGCATCCGCGGCATCTACCACGAGAGCCCCTTGCGCGGCCGCCTCGCCTCCCTTGTCGCCACCGGGTCCGCGGAGGACGAAGGCGATCACTACGGCGATGGCTGCGCCGGCGATCGGTCCGGCCACATACACCCAGTAGCCGGTGAAGGTGGTGGAGGCAAGGTCCGGTCCGAACGTGCGGGCGGGGTTCATCGACGTACCCGAGATCGGGCTCCCCCACAGCCCGGCCAGCGCAATGTACGCACCGACGCCGAGCGCTCCGAACAGACCGACGTTCTGCGCGCCGGACGCCGTGCCGAGGATCACACTGACCAGTCCGACGGTGAGGATCAGTTCCATCCAGAACGCCGCCCACGACGAATAGCCAGCCGCCGGGTAGTTCGACCCGTAGCTGGCCGAGACGTTGATCACCGCGTGCAGGAACAGCCCGGCCAAGGTGGCACCGATCAGCTGCACCAGGATGTATCCCGGCACCCGCTGCCACGGGAAGTCGCGGCGGAGGGCGAACGCGATGCTGACCGCTGGGTTCAGGTGGGCGCCGGAGACCTTACCCATGAACAGGATGATCCCCAGCACCATCAGTCCGGGTGCGACCACAGCGGCCTGCCGGCTGATCACGCCAGGGAACGCGTGGCCCATCATGCCGCCACCGGCTGCCACGAGCACGAGGAAGAACGTTCCCAACAACTCAGAGAACAGCCGCCGCCACTCCTGGCGTGGGTCGTCGAAGTCGACGATTCGATCCGTGATGCTCTTCTCGTAGCGAGCGATCGGACCAAGAACGGCGGCTTCGCTGGCTGGTGTTGCGGTCATCTTCCTACCCCTCATCAAGACCAGGACGAGTGCAAGGCACCCGTCACAGACTCAGCCACCGATGGTGCCTCCCGGTGAATGACCCGACGGTCACCGTTGCGTGGCCGAACCTGGCTGACCTCACCCGGACGGGATGAAGACCTGAGGCCCTGGCGCGCGTCCTCCACGCTTCGGCCTGATTCGTTCATCCCCCTGGGGTGATGGCCGGACGGTTGGCGCGGGGCAGGGTCGATTGGGCCGGGCAGCCTGACGGTCCGGCAATGGGGCGTGAGTTCTGTTCGTCTGTTTCCTCGCGGTCTTCGTCCCGCGGCTCGCGAAGCCACTGGCTGACCCAGGCCTCTGACCTGCAGTTTTGAGAGGGGGTCGGCGATGTACTCGACGTCGATGCTCTACAGCCTCGTCCCGTGGGTGTTGTTCAGCGTGATCGTCGAGCGGAAGGGTTCCGGAGCCGCCGGTGTGGCCGCGCTACTGGCTGGCGCCCTGTCGCTGGCCCTGTTGCTGATCAAGCGCAGGACAGGTCTCAAGTCGATCGACTTAGCCGGGATCATCACCTTCTCGATCTTGGCCGTAGCGGCTTTCGCGGGGAATGCCTCGGCTCGGATCGATGCCGTGAACTTCGGTCGAGGGGCGTCAACCCTGGCCCTTGCGCTCGTCATGCTCGGGTCGGTCGCGGTAGTCCCTTTCACGGAGCAGTACGCACGGGACACCGTGCCTCGCGACCACTGGGGATCGCCGGCGTTTCGTGCGATCAATCGGCGGCTCAGCCTCTTCTGGGGGATAGTCGTCTTGGTCGTCGCGGCAAGTCGAATGACGTACGGTTTCCTCGCCGCATCGCACAATGGCACGTCAGTTCTGAACATCGTCTTGAACTGGCTCGTGCCCGCTGCCCTCCTCTTCGGCGCCGTCACCTACACCCGGCGGGTCGCCGGGCCGACCCCTGAGCCATCGAAGGCCTGAACGCCTCGACGGCGCCCCAGGGTGAAGCTGTGACGGACGTCGCGATCAACCTGGTCGATCCGGGCGACACTGGATGAGAGAATGGTGGGCCATATGCGCTCACTGAGGAAGGTGTCGTGATCGACCAGACAGCCGTGCGACCGGACGCAACCGCGTCGCTCACCGCGTTGCTGGAGTCACGAATCCTCGTCCTCGACGGCGCGATGGGGACGATGATCCAGCGGCACACCTTCAGCGAGGCGGAGTACCGCGGCGAGCGGTTCGCCGACTGGCATCGCGACCTCAAGGGCAACAACGACCTGCTGACGCTCACCCAGCCGGCGGCGATCAGCGCCATCCACCGGGCCTACCTCGACGCGGGTTCGGACCTGGTCGAGACCAACACCTTCAACGCGCAGCGGATCTCCCTCGCCGACTACGGCATGGAGTCACTCGCCTACGAGCTGAACCTCGAGTCGGCCCGGCTGGCTCGCGCCGAATGTGCGACGCGATGACGGCGCCGACCGCGAGCCGGCCGCGATTCGTCGCCGGTGCGCTCGGGCCGACCAACCGCACGGCGTCGATCTCCCCGGACGTCAACGACCCCGGCGCCCGCAACGTCACGTTCGAGGAGCTGGTCGAGGCCTACCTCGAGCAGGCCAACGGTCTCGTCGACGGCGGCGCAGATCTGCTGCTGGTCGAGACCATCTTCGACACCCTCAACGCCAAGGCGGCGATCTTCGCCCTCGAGACGCTGTTCGAGCAGCGCGGCCGACGCTGGCCGGTCATGATCTCCGGCACGATCACCGACGCGTCCGGGCGCACGCTCTCCGGGTCAGGTCACCGAGGCGTTCTGGAACTCCGTGCGCCACGCCAGACCGCTGCTGGTCGGGCTGAACTGCGCGCTCGGCGCCCAGGAGATGCGGCCCTACCTCGCCGAGCTGGCGCGGATCGCCGACTGCTTCGTGTCCTGCTACCCCAATGCCGGACTGCCCAACGCCTTCGGCGAGTACGACGAAGCGGCCGGACCAGACCGCCGCCATCGTCAAGGAGTTCGCGCGAGAGCGGCCTGGTGAACCTCCTCGGCGGCTGCTGCGGGACGACGCCGGACCACATCCGCGCGATGGCCGCGCGTCGTCGGCGGCCTCGCAGCCCCGAGTGCCGCCGACGATCGGGGCCGCCTGCCGGCTCTCCGGGCTCGAGCCGCTGACCATCACCGCGGAGTCGCTGTTCGTCAACGTCGGCGAGCGCACCAACATCACCGGCTCGGCGAAGTTCCGCAACCTGATCCGCGACGGCGACTACAACGCCGCGCTGTCGGTCGCCCGCCAGCAGGTCGAGAACGGTGCCCAGGTCATCGACGTCAACATGGACGAGGGCATGATCGACGGCGTCGCCGCGATGGACCGCTTCATCAAGCTGATCGCCAGCGAGCCCGACATCAGCCGAGTGCCGGTCATGGTCGACTCCTCGAAGTTCGAGGTCATCGAGGCCGGCCTGCGCTGCGTGCAGGGCAAGCCGATCGTCAACTCGATCTCGATGAAGGAGGGCGAGCAGAAGTTCCGCGACCAGGCGCGGCTATGCCGCAAGTACGGCGCGGCCGTCGTCGTGATGGCGTTCGACGAGGACGGCCAGGCGGACACCCTCGAACGACGCAAGACGATCTGCGAGCGGGCCTACCGAATCCTGGTCGACGAGGTCGGCTTCCCGGCCGAGGACATCATCTTCGATCCCAACATCTTCGCCGTTGGCCACCGGCATCGAGGAGCACGTCAACTACGGCGTCGACTTCATCGAAGGCACCCGCTGGATCAAGCAGAACCTGCCGGGCGCGCTGGTGTCCGGCGGCGTATCGAACGTGTCGTTCTCCTTCCGCGGCAACAACGCGGTTCGCGAGGCGATCCACGCCGTCTTCCTCTACCACGCGATCGCCGCGGGCATGGACATGGGCATCGTCAACGCCGGCGCCCTCGTGGTCTACGACCAGGTCGACCCACGGCTGCGGGAGCGAATCGAGGACGTCGTCCTCAACCGCCGCCCCGATGCCGCGGAGCGACTGCTCGAGATCGCGACGGAGTTCGCCGGCGACGGGAACCAAGGCCGAGGCGACAGACGACGCGTGGCGCCAGCTGCGAGGTCGGCGAGCGCATCACGCACGCACTGGTCAAGGGAATCGACGACTACGCCGAGACGGACACCGAAGAGCTGCGCACGCTCATCGAGGCGCGTGGCGGTCAACCGATCGAGGTCATCGAAGGCCCGCTGATGGCGGGGATGAACGTCGTCGGTGACCTGTTCGGCGCCGGCAAGATGTTCCTTCCGCAGGTCGTGAAATCGGCCCGCGTGATGAAGAAGGCGGTCGCCTATCTCATCCCCTTCATCGAGGCCGGCAAGGCCCCCGAGGACGCCGGCCGCAGCAACGGCACGGTTATCATGGCGACGGTCAAGGGCGACGTTCACGACATCGGCAAGAACATCGTCGGCGTCGTGCTGCAGTGCAACAACTACGACGTCATCGACCTCGGGGTGATGGTTCCCGCCCAGAAGATTCTCGACGCCGCCAAGGAGCACGGCGCCGACGTCATCGGCCTGTCCGGTCTCATCACGCCGTCGCTGGACGAGATGGTCAACTTCGCCGCCGAGATGGAGCGACAAGGATTCGAGATCCCGCTCATCATCGGCGGCGCCACGACCTCTCGCGCGCACACCGCGGTCAAGGTCGACAAGAAGTACCACGGTCCCGTCATCTGGGTGAAGGACGCATCGCGCTCCGTGCCGATCGTCGCAGCCCTGTTGTCCGATGAGCAGCGCCCGGCGCTGCTTGCCGACATCGACGCTGACTATGAGGCGCTGCGCGAGCGGTTCGCCGCCCGGTCCGACGCGAAGGTCATCCTGCCGATCGCCACTGCGCGTCAGAACCGCACACCGATCGACTGGACGGCCTACCGGCCGCCTCGCCCTCGGCTGCTCGCCCAGCAAGCGCCTGACGTCCACCACGACGGCGACTGGAAGTTCGCGTCAGCGACCCAGTTCGTCAAGACCTTCCGCGACTATCCGCTCGACGAGCTTCGCGAGTACATCGACTGGCAACCGTTCTTCAACGCCTGGGAGATGAAGGGCAAGTTCCCCGACATCCTCAACAACCCGGCGTCCGGAGAGGCCGCCCGCAGGCTGTGGGATGACGCCCAAGCCATGCTCGACGTACTGATCAAGGAGAAATGGCTCCGGGCCGCCGGGGTCTTCGGGATCTTCCCCGCCAACACAGTCGACGACGACGACATCGAGATCTACACGACGGAGCTTCGGCAGGACGTTCTCACGACGTTGCACGAGCTTCGGCAGCAGACCGAGCACCGAGCCGGCGTGCCGCACCGGTCACTGGCCGACTTCGTCGCTCCCAAGTCGACCGGTCTCCACGACTATGTCGGCGCCTTCGCGGTGACCGCGGGACTGGGCATCACCGAGAAGATCACGGAGTTCAAGCGCGACCTCGACGACTACAGCGCCATCCTGCTCGAGTCACTTGCTGACCGGCTCGCCGAGGCGTTCGCCGAGCGCCTGCACGAACGCGTCCGCACCGAGTTCTGGGCCTACCAGCCGGACGAGGATCTCGACAGCGAGTCCCTCCTCCGCGAGAAGTACGTCGGAATCCGCCCGGCGCCCGGCTACCCGGCGTGTCCGGAGCACACCGAGAAGGAGACCATCTGGAACCTGCTCGACGTGAAGGCGAATGCCGGCATCGAGCTCACCGAGAGCATGGCCATGTGGCCGGGAGCGTCCGTCAGCGGTGTGTATTTCTCCCACCCGCAGTCGCAGTACTTCGTTGTCGGCCAGATCGGACGCGACCAGGTCGAGGAGTACGCGAAACGCAAGGGGTGGACCGTCGCCGAGGCCGAGAAGTGGCTGTCGCCGAACCTCGGCTATCGCAGCGACAACGACTAGGTCGCGTCCTGCAGACTCAACGGAGTAGTACGCGCGGTGGCTAGCTCATAGCCACGATGGTCCGGAGCCGGTCCGCCGGAATCGTCTCTGTGTACAACCGCGACCCGTCGGAGTACCGGACGGTCGCTACCCAACCCCGCTTGTCCTCGCGCCACAGACCCATCGTGCCGGGCCACCACTTCCCGTCGCGCTCCACCTCAACGTCTTCCATGCCTCCACTATGGCCCCCTCCGGCCGCCAGCGCTGGGATCGATGAGTTTTGGGGCCCTGCGCCGTCCCTAGTGACAGGCTCCCTGGGAGCCCCGCGCCCACACGCGACGAGACAGCGGAGGACACCATGACGGCCACGCCCGGCAGCCCGAGCGACCTTCCCCGCAAGCCGCCAGTTGTCGACTTGGCGACCTGGCAGGAGGTGCGCGATGAGCTTCTGGTCCGCGAGAAGGCGCATACCCATGAGGGCGACGCGATCGCGGCGGCCCGGCGGCGGCTACCGATGGTCGAGATCGACGGCAGCGTCCAGGTCACCGGCGCTGACGGACCGGTTCCGTTCCGTGACCTGTTCCAGGACCGCGACGAGCTGGTCGTCTACCAGCACATGTGGTGGGACGGCTCGCCGCACCAGGGGCAGTGCGAGGGCTGCACTGTCTCGGCCTGGCACGTGAGGGACGCCGCCTACCTCAACGCCCGCGGCATCTCGTTCGCCGTCCTCACGCCGGGCCGGTGGGAGGAGGTGGCGCGCTTCGTCGAGTTCATGGGCTACACCCAGCCCTGGTACTCGGTGCGGGACGCGCCGGAGCCGATTGGTGGAGACATGGGGAACTTCGCCTGTTTCCTGCGCGACGGTGACCGCGTCTTCCTCACGTACTCCACGACCGGTCGTGGCGTCGAGCCGGCCAACGGGACCTTCGCTCTGCTCGACATGACGCCCTACGGTCGCGGCGAGTCGTGGGAGGAGAACCCGGAGGGCTGGCCTGCCGGGCGTCAGGCTTGCTGGTACTGGCGCTCAGACGCCGACGGCGTCGCCACCTGGGGCGAGACGAGCCGGCCAGTGCCGCAGTGGACGCGCCCCGGCTCGACCCCTGAGGTGACTCTCGGCCGGGAATGAGCTGGTCTTGCTCAGTCCTGGACTCGGACGGTTCCCATGGCGGTGGCCGGCTCCGGGATCCAGTCGTAGATCGCAGAGGTCTGCAACACGATGTCCTGCAGCGAGCGGTTCCTTCGGCTGATGACGACCCAGAACAGACCGATGGGGAACAGCACGCAACAGACCGCCCGCAACGTTCCACCGGGCAGGCTCATCCGTTGACCGTGCCGGTTGACCACGCGGAGCCCAAACAGCGCATCGCCGTAGCTGCGCCCGGTGGCGCACCAGGTCAGCGTGAGGTAGGGCACCACGACAAGGAAACTGACGATAGGCAGGCTCACGGCGAGGTGATGCGGCCAGTGGAAGCTGGTCGGGTGAAGCGCAAAGGCCACTCCCCCGAAGGCCAGATACAACGCGACCACGATGGCGACAACGACCAGCAGATCCACGATCGCAGCCGCGCTCCGCGTCGCGATGCCGGCCGGCCGGCCCTGGTAGGGCCTGGCCGGAAGCGGTACCACTGACAGGTGCTCAGCCGGCGCCACTCGGTTCCGTCCCCCGCTCGGCGGCCGCAGCGTCGCGACCGTGCCGTCGCAGCATCACCCGATCCACAATCCGAGAGATTCGCTCGTCGGCTTCTATCCCGCGCATCCGAACCCCGACCACCGTCTCGGACGCCATCGCACCGCTGGATTCCCGAATGATCTCGGGTAGGTCGATGCCGTCGATGACCTCGCGGGCGATGGCCAGGATGTCCAGCCGGTCGACGATGGCGTCGAGATCGAGTCTCGACGCGATGGCGTCGATGTCCACCCGGGCGGTTATTGCCTCGATGTCGACCGAGGCGATCAGGCTGTCAAGATCGAGGGATGCGGCGATCGCGTCGATGTCGACGCTCTCGACGATCGTGCCAACGCGCACCCGGTCGAGCACGAGCTGGGTCAGATCGATCCGGTCGAGCACAGCGTCGACGACCAGGGGAACCAGGACGCTCAGCTGGTCACGGGTCTGGGCTTCGCTGTGTTCCCGGATCTTCCTGCCGCGGTCAGCCATGGCGAGCAGGTAGGTCTGCGGCCAGTACTTCCGAGGCACGGCTGGCGGGCGCAGCACCACGGCCGCAACCGGTACGCCGAAATGCAAGCCGGTCCGTGCCACCGACGCCAGACCACGGGTCAGGCGTGCCGCCGCCTCGACACCCACGTCGAGCAGAACCGTCGGGTCGCCCGGACCGGGGGATGACGACGAGCGCCTTGGACGGCGAATCAGGCGGACCGGTCGCTGCCTGTGACATGTGCCCTCCACGACCTGCCGCCCCAGTATGCGCGATGCCGGAGCCATCCCCCTCATCCATCGTGGGTGAGTAGCGGGCCGATCACGCTCACCGGGTGTCGTTCTGCCCGTCGGCCAGTCGAGCCAGCAGCTGGTCGAGCTGGGCTAGGTCGGAGGCTGACATCGCCAGCAGGGCGGGTGGGGGCTCGGCCAGGATGGCGTCCGCCTTGGTTGCGACCTCCAGACCGGCCGGCGTGAGACGCACCAGCTTGCGTCGACGGTCGTCGGGATGCGGGGTTCGCTCGACCAGCTCCAGCGACTCGAGCTTGTCGACGATCACCGTGGCGTAGGGGGCGTCGATGCCGTGACACTCGGCGATCTCGGTCAGGGTCATCGGGCGTTCGCGCAGCTTGAACAGGATCTTGCCGCGACCACCACCTAGGCGGAACCCAAGCGCCGTCTGCATCGCATGCTTGCGCCCATTGGCCTCGACGAACGTCTGCATCGTCTGCCAGACCTGCGACGCGTGGTCAGCCGACCGGCGCGAGGGTGCCATCTGCGGCCTCCTTCGGGGTCTCCAGCAGCAGCAGCCGGGTGTCCTCAGCCGTCCGCTTGGCCCAGGTGCCTGTGGTCACGAGGCCCAGCAGGAACACTGCGACCCCGCAGCCGGTGATCACACCCCAGGCCGCGTGGCTCGCGCTGATGAAGCCGGTCTGCGATCCGGCGATCAGCGAACCGGTGATGGCGACGCCGAGCGATGCGCCGATCTGGCGGCTGGTGGACGCGATCGCGCCCGCAACACCGGCCTGTTCCTTCGGCATGCCGGAGACAGCTGAGTTGGTGATGGGAGCGTTGACCAGCCCGAATCCGATTCCGAAGATGACGTACGACACCAGGAGCAACCCGATCGAGGTGTGCGGCCCGAGCCGGGTCAGAAGCAGCGCGCTGATTGCGATTGCGGGACCGGCGATCAGCAGCGAGAGCCTGGGCCCGCGCGAGCCGACCAGACGCCCCGAGAGCGGACTGAACAGGACGGTCGACGCGGCCATCGGCAGCGTGAGCAGTCCGGAGTGGATCGGGCTGAAGCCGCGCACATCCTGCAGATACAAGGTGTTCAGGAACAGGAACCCGCCGAGCGCCGAGAAGGCGGAGATCGCGATGAGGGCGGCGCCGGTGAACGGGGCCGAGTGGAAGAACCGGATGTCGATCAGCGGCTCACGCCGGCGACGCTCGACCGCGACCAGCGCAGCCGCCGCAAGGGCTCCCACCACGAACATGCCGATGATCAGTGGCGAGTCCCAGCCTCGCCGCGGGCCCTCGATGATGCCGCCGGTGATCGACGCGAGCAGAACCACGATCAGGACCTGTGCGACCGGATCGAGCCGGCGGGCGCGCGGCGCCTTCGACTCCGGTACGAAGAGCTGGGTCAGGATGATGGCGGCGATACCGATCGGGATGTTGATCCAGAAGATCGCCCGCCAGCCGATGCCGCTGACCAGGACTCCGCCGAGCACTGGCCCGAGCGCGAGGCTCACCCCGACGACGGCGCCCCAGACGCCGATCGCCTTGGCCCGTTCCCTCGGCACGGTGAACGTGTTGACGATGATCGACATCGCCACCGGGTTGAGCATCGAGCCGCCAACGGCCTGCACTGCCCGGAAGGCCACGAGCGCGCCGAGGGTGGGCGCGACGCTGCAGAGCAGCGAGCCGAGTGAGAACAGTGCCAGCCCGGTCTGGAAGATCCGGCGTCGTCCGATGCGGTCAGCGACCGAGCCCGAGAGCATGAGCAGGCTGGCGAGAACGAGGGTGTACGCGTCGATGGTCCACTGCAGGTCACTGACCGAGGCGTGGAAGCTGCGTTGGATCGACGGCAGGGCGACGTTCACGATGGTGACGTCGATGCCGACGATGAACAGGCTCATGCAGCAGATCGCGAGGACGAGCGTGGGCCGAACCGGGCCCCTGATGCTTGTAGGCATACAACCGTTATACACCCACAACTAACTGAGGCATCTCACGCTTGACGCCGAAGCACACGAGCGGGGACCGTCTCCCTAGAGCCTCCAGCGCACAGTGACGGGAGAAGATCACCGTGAAGGTGAGCAGGGAGTACGTCGAGGACATCCTTGCGCTGACCAACTTGTCTCCGGAGGAGAAAAAGCGGATCCGCGAGGTCACCTACCCGGCCGACCAGGACGAGATCCTGGCGCTTTTCGCGTCCATGGGCGTGACCCCGGACCGGCTGTCCAACCGGATGGGCGGTAGCCCGTAAGCGTCACGCGTCAACGAGCGGGACGTACACGAGGATCGCCCACGCCACCAGGACGTCGAGCGCAATCACGATGACCGACCAGATCGGGAACACGGTGATGAACGCGATCTGAGAGATCGCGCTGATGGAAACGATGCACAGCGCGGTGATGCGTGCCCACATCGAGCCCTTCGGCAGCGCGACAGCGACGATGACCTGGGTCACCCCAATGATCAGCATGATCCAGCCCCACGCCGTGAAGTTGAAGGCGACCAGGCCCTCCGGGCCATGCCCGTAGGCACTCTTCTTGAACAGCGCGACCAGGCCGTCGATGACGTTGAAGGAACCGTCGAGGAACAGGATCAGCGCGGCGAACGAGAGCCACCCGTTCGAAGCCCGGCGCCTGGGCTCCGTCGTTCCCTCCGAGGACAGTGCGGTCATCGTCAGCTCCTTTTCACTAGGGACTACACGCCGGTCTCAGCAGCCAGCCGGCCGGAGTCGACGGCTGCTACGAAGGCTTCATAGTCGCGTTCGTTCTGGTCGGCGTACACGGCTGCGAAGCTGGCGGTCGCGCGGGCGAAGTTGCTGCCCTTGCCCGAGGTAGGAGGCGATCGCGATCCGGTCGCCCCAGCGAGCGTGGGCCCGTGCCAAGCGTCGCCCCACAGATCCGGGAGTAGAGCGTGGCAGCGGGGACGAGCATCGTGTCCACGTCGGCGCTGCCCTTCCAGTCGTGGAACTGCCGTACGTAGTAGTCCCGCTGTATCGCCGTCGAGACCCTTGATGCGCTGCCAGCCGAGGAAGATGTCCGTGGCACCCTGCATCAGTCGTTGACCGGCGACTACTCGCTGGCCTTGGTGCGAGTACGCGCTCGGGTTGAGATATCGCTCGAGGACGGACGGCCTGGGCCTCCTTGACCTGAAGGAACAACGGGTCATCGCTGTCGCGCCCGAGCAAGAGCAAGATGTAGCAGCGGGTGCCGACACTGCCGACGCCAACGACTTTCAGGGCGGCGTGGACATAGCGGTACTCCTCGAGCGGGTGATGGTGGATGGCCAGCGTGCGACGGTAGGAGCTCAGCAGCCGCTTGATGGCCGGCGCAGGGTCCTCCCACTCGCTGCCCGGGCGGGTGATGTCTTCGATCGGGATGATGAGCGGCGGCTCGGCGACGATCCGCAGCTCCCCATCCACCTCGTTGGTGCGCTTGGCGAGCACCCGGGTGCTGTCGCGGGTTCTGGCCTTCGACACCATCTCGTCGGTTGCTCGGACATCGCGCTTACTGATGCGCTTGAGTCGAACCTCCTTGCGCACCAGCTTGAGCAGTACGCCGGCCTCCATGTGCTCGTACCAGGCCTGGAGGCTCCCCATCTCGGAGGCGCGACGCATCCGGTCCTGGTACTCCCGGACCCCGGCCATCACGATGTCGCGTCGGTCCGCCGCGGGGAAGCCGCGGTCCCGGCCCATGATCTCGAAGCTGGCGGCCAGCCGCTTGAGATCCCACTCCCACGGGCCGGGCAGAGTTTCGTCGAAGTCGTTGATGTCGAACAGCATCCGCCGCTCCGGGCTGCCGAACAGGCCGAAGTTCGACAGGTGCGCGTCTCCGCACAGTTGCACGGTGACGCCCGACCGAGGGGTCTCGGCCAAGTCGGTCGCCATGACCAGTGCGGCGCCGCGGAAGAACGTGAAGGGCGAGACCAGCATTCGGCCGTGTCGGATCGGAACCAGCTGCGGCAGCCGAGTGCGTTCTTGCTCCTCGAGGAGCTCCACCGGGTCGGGACGATCCGACGCGGGTGCCCACCGGGCGTGGCTGGACCGCGGTGCGATCTTGCGAGCCGCGCGGCCCCTCGCGACCCGATCCTCGACGGTCAACCGTTCCTTACGCCACCGGGTGGCCGTGCTGGCCTCCGTTGTCACATCGCCCGTCGCCCGCCGTCGTACCGCCGCGACCCAACCACGGATCCACGGTTGTCTCGCTCATCGTTTCTCCTCGGGGTCGATCAAGGCAGTACAGATCCTTCCGCCGGGTCGAGGGACCGTCAATCGGCTCCGTGGGTCCGGGACGACCATAGGCATAGCGGGTCAGACGGGACTCATGCCTTCCGGGTGACGAGGCGGGAGCTATCGGGTGACTCGGCCCTATCAGGGGGCCGCTCGGTGCTCCGGCGCCCCTTCTCATCGGGCTCTCAGTGAACCCGGCGACCATTGTCGACCAGACCTGGTCGCCGGCAGACTGCGGCCAGGTCTGGCTGATATCTCGACAGACACGTCCACATCGGGCGGTGGCGACCCCACCTCCCGGCGCGAGGTGCAAGGGTGGTCCAATCCGCCGTTCCGGAGGGGTGGGCGTGACGAGACGCACCAGAGATGTGCCACGAGCGCGACTGTGCTTGGCGCGGCATCGCGCTCGGTCTCATGCCCTCCGCGGCTCTCGGCTCGCCGAGGGCCAGCGCCCAGGATGCCGCCACCAGCCTCGCCGACCGCTACGCGCCGGTGGTGCGCCTGGTCGACCGATCCGGGTCCTGCGGCAACGACGACGCGATGCGGCCGACCAATGTCAACGCCGTGCTCGACAACCGAGAGGTGGCCCTGAGGGGGCCCTGGGACGCGACGAACCTCGTGAAGGTCGGCCCCACCGGCGACGACCTGTCGCAGGGGCTGGAGGGCTACAACCTCGACTTTCCCGGGAGCGCAGTGTCACCGGGCTGCAGCTACGTCGACTGGGCTCAGCAGATCGAAAGACTTCTCCGCCAACGGTGTACGCCCATGTGGCCACCCAAGCCGACGCTCCCGGCAAGCTGTCGTTGCAGTACTGGTTCTTCTACCTCTTCAACGACTGGAACAACAAGCACGAGGGCGACTGGGAGATGGTGCAGCTCAACTTCCACGCCAACACGGCGGAGCAGGCGCTCCAGGCCCCGCCGTACGAGGTGGGGTACAGCCAGCACGAGAGCGCAGAGCGTGCCACGTGGGGAGCCAGCAAGCTGCAGATCGTCGACGGCACCCACCCGGTTGTCTATCCCTCGCTGGGTCGCACGCCAACTACTACTCCTCGAGCCTGTATCTGGGTCGAAGCGCGGCCGAAGGCGTGGGATGCGACGACACGGTTGGCCCCTCACAGACCATCCGGCCTGACGTCGTCGTGGTTCCGCAGACCGACTACCTCGGCCAGTTCCCCTGGTCGGCATACCTCGGCCGATGGGGTGAGCGTCAGCAAGCCTTCTACAACGGGCCGACCGGTCCCAATGACAAGGGCCGGTGGACGTCGCCGATCTCGTGGGCCGACCAGACGCGTGGCGAAACAACAGCTACGCGATTCCTGACGGCGACCAGCTCGGGCACACGACGACGAGCTTCTTCTGCTCGGCGATCGAGCGCCGGCTCGAGCCTGCTCACAACGCATCGTCGGTGACCCGTCGCCGGCCCTGATCGCGCTCGCCGTCGTCATCATGCTGTTGCTCTGGCTGGCTTCGCGGACCCGAGTGGCGCCCGGCGTCTCCGTTCCGGGTTCGTCGCCGACGGTCGTGGGGATCACTGGTGACGACGGCGTTCCGGATGTACATCGATCATCCCGCGTCTTTCTCGGGATCGGGCTGCTGTTCATCCCCGTCGGCCTGATCACCGCGGGCATCCAGTACCTGCTGTTCCGCGTGGGCTTCCTGGCGCCATTGGTCGACTCGGTCGGAGCGTCCAACGCTTTCGTCCAGATACTGGTCTTCTCACTCAGCGTTTTCTTGACCCTTGTCGCCTTGACCATCGTGCAAGGTGCGACCGCTTTGGCGGTGACAGAGCTGGATGCGAGCCACTCGATCACTGCGCGGGCCGCCTACCGGATCGGGATTCGGACGGATCCGCTCCTCATCCGGACCCTGCTGATCGTGATCGTGATCGTGGCGCTGCTCGACCTGACGTTCATCGGGGCCATTGTGGCGGCATGGCTCGTGGTTCGCTGGTCGCTGCTTGCCCAGGCAGCCGTGCTGCCGGACTCAGACGGAGGCCCGTTGCGTCGGAGCACGAAGCTGACGAAGCGGCACTGGTGGAAGACCGCCTCGGTCACCGGTTTGGTGGTTGGGCTCGGCCTGTTGGTCGGCCCAGTCGTCGGCGCGCTTCTGCTCATCCTCACGAGCGCGTCCTTCGACTTCGTCGACATTGTTGCCGCCCTGATCAACGTCGTCGTTCTGCCGTTCGTGGCGATCACCACGACCTACCTGTACTTCGACCTCGACGTGCGGCGGCGGCTGGCCCAGCCGCAGCCGACGAGCGTCGCCGAGCTACCGGCCGAAGCCTGAGTCACGGGCCGGAAGGCGGCTCGACCTGTGAACGGGTGTAGTCCCAGATGCCGAGATCGTGCAACAACACGTCGTCCACACCCAGATCCGCCAACGCATCGACGTCGTATCCGACCGCCAAGGCGATGCCGACATGGATACGGAGCGCGTTGTCGACGAGGTCAAGATGCGCCGCGCGGATCTCGTGGTCAGCGGACGCCAGGATCACGAACTCGGGCGGCAAGCCGTTCGGAATATCGGACTCGTCTTGGAGGACGCTGCGGGTGACGACCAAGGCTCGCATGTCGGTCGGTAGGTCAAAGGCCGGCGGTTCTGCGAGTGGCCATGGTGCGTCGAAATCGAACTGGGGCATTGATTCTGGCTACCCGCGTGCCCTGAGTAGTTCCTGAACAATGGTTCGACCGGCCGTCGAAAGCCCTGGGGGAGAACGGATTCTCAGCTTTTCGTCAGGTCCTCAATGCTGTCGATGGCCATGTCGAGGGCGGTTGAATGGGGGGCACATCGCGCTGCGCTCGCCCCAGCAGAGGTCTCAGCCAGCTGGGAATGGGCGGTCAGGACGTTACGCCCTGCTGGACTTCATGGTCCTCCCGCGGCTCTGCGTCAGTCTCCTTCGCGCACCACCGACACGAGCTCGAGGGTGAGGGTGTAGATGCGCTGCAGAACGCCGTACAGCGAGGCCTGGTCCAGATCGGCGACGAGGACCGTGCGACCCGCGTCGAAAGTCACTTTCATGCCTTCGAACGCCGCAAGACTCGCCTCGCCGAGCTTGCCCGTGACGGTGATGCAGTAGCGATGGACGTGCACGATCTCCCCTGCCTGGTATCCCCCGATTGCCGGACCCTAGTCGAATGGGAGCAGCGTTCGCTACGAGGGAGGCCGGCCCGCCCCTCATGCTCGCCGGGTGACGGCCAGGGAGGGCGGCCTAACCAGGATGACAGCACGGCCCTCGCGGAAAGGCGTGCCATGGGAGCGGCGATCGGCTCCATGCTCGGCTTCGCCGCGGGCGTCGCGGTGAGCCCGCTTCCCATCGTTGCCATCATCCTGCTGCTCGCGAGTCCCCAGGGCCATCGCACCGGGACCGCATTCGCTGTGGGTTGGCTGGTCGGACTGGCTGGCCTCGGCGCCGTCGTACTGGCCATCGCCGATCCGGCCAATGCGTCCACCGACTCGGGGCCCGCTACCTGGACCGGATGGTTGAAGCTGGCCCTCGGTGTGCTGCTGCTCGCGTTTGCCGTCAAGCAGTGGCGCGGCCGACCTCATGGTTCCGCGCTGCCGGACCCACCGAAGTGGATGGCCAGCATTGACACCTTGGGGGCGGGCAAGGCACTCGGGCTGGGCGCGGTGCTCGCTGCGGCCAACCCGAAGAACGGCACGCTGACGGTGGCTGCTGCGGCATCGATCGCCGGAACTGGTGTGTCAAGCCTCGATCAGTGGGTCGCCTTGGCGGTCTTCGTCCTCGTGGGTTCGCTCGGGGTACTGGCTCCGCTGGCGGTGGTTGTCGTGAGCGGTGAGCGGGCCACAGCGACCCTCGAGTCATGGCGTCACTGGTTCCTGGGCCACAACACGGCGATCATGGCCGTGCTGTTCTTCGTCATCGGTGCGAAGCTCATCGGCGACGGCATCGGCATCGTCACCTGAGCCTCATCCCAGCCTCAGGACGCGGTACGACGGATGTCGAGCAGTTCCAGGCCGAGCCCCCGCATCCGGTCGAGCAGTTCGTGCAGGTCAGCCTGTTCCAGGTCTCCAGAGAGCACCGTCGCGGTCGGCTCTACGTCTACTTCGAGGCCGTCGAACGCCTCGCGGGCAGCCGGCCCCAGAGCGCCGACAACCCTGATCTGGTACGCGGATCGTGTCAATGCGGCCTGCCAGGGGTCCCGAGAGGTTTACATCGGCTGAGTTTCACGCTCGGAGGTCCATGGCGACTCATCCGGAGATGGTGAATCTGGCCTACCGCCGCGCCCGGCGGGCGCGTTTCACCTCGATCAGCTCGATTCCGTGGACTCGGAGTCGCTCGAGGAGCCCGTGCAGGGCCGCCTGGTCGAGATCGGCCGACAGCACGACTACTGTTCCCGCGTACGTGACCTCGAGATCCGGGAAGTCGGCCGCGACCGCCGGCCCCCACGGCCCGACCACCCGGACGTCATAGCGCATCGGCACGGTCCTCTCGCGCAGCCCCTTGGGGCCGAGCCTCCCGCGATGGCCAGCCGACCGCCTCAGTCGATGAGGATGAGACGGCCCCGTCTGAGGGCCCGGGTCACAGCAGCTCGAGCGTGCGAGCCCGCAGCACCGCGTCCCGACGACGGGCGGCAGCCAGCTTTCGATAGATGGCTGCGATGTGCGTCTTGACGGTGTTGATGGACAGGCACATCTCGTCGGCGATCTCCTTGGTCGACATCGTCGTCGACAGCCACCGCAACACGGTGCGCTCGCGGTCGGTGAGCGGCTCCGGCAGGCGTGGGCTCGGTGGATAGACCACGTCCGTTCCGACATCGACCACCGCTGGCCCCAGCCGAATGTCGGGCCACAGGGCGGCGAGCGACGAATGGCGTGAGACCACCTGCCGGAAGTCGTCCGCGACGAGAACGAACGGGTGCACGATCTCACCGTCAGCCAGCTCACACGCCCGGATCAGGCATTCGACGGCCCGCTCCTCGTCGTTCGCTGCGCTCGAGATCTGCGCCTGGGTGACCAATCCCTCAACGATCGCGCTGCGCGGAGCGAACGTGTCGGCGGCCGCCAGCAGGGGGCGCAGGCAGTCCTCGGCTTTGCGAAGCTGACCGAGGGCGAGGTGGGCCCGGGCGCCTGCGAGTGCCATCCCTGGCGACGGTGGGCTGGTCGGGAGCTCTCGCAGCAGCTTCAATGCCGCGTTCGGGCGTCCGAGAGCCGTCTCGATCGCAGCCAGCATCGTGATCCGGAAGTCCTCCAACAACGTGCCGATCACGTCGGAGCGAGGAGCCAGCGCGACCTGCGCCGACCCGACCTGTCCCACGCTCGCGAGCAAGAGCCCACGCAACATCGGCACCGCGGCTCGCACGTCGGCATCGACCTCCGCCGCGACGGTTGCCTCGGCCTCGCGCAGGGACACGAAGGCCGCATCGAAATCGGCCTGGTAGAAGGCGCGGAGGCAGAGCGCGAGACCGAGCGCGGTCGGTGCGACCAGCTCCGGGTGGGCGCGCATCAGGACCCTCGCCCGATCCTCGTCAGCTTGCGACGTGTGGAACCGCCCCCAGTAGGCGTGGAACAAGGCGAGCTCCGCCACGCATCGCAGCTCGAGCGGGAGGTCACCGGCCCGTCCGGCGTGCCTCAGCGCCTCGAGGAGCAGCCGTTCGGTCGGGTCGTAGTGGCCCACCCAGAAGTGCGCCCCGCCGCAGGCGAGCTCCACCGCGGCCATCAACCCCAGCAACGACTCGTCGTCGCCCGACAAGGCGGTCACGGCCGCCGCGAGCGGCTCGAGATCGTGCACCCGATGCTCGGCTAGCGCGATGACCAGCTCGGCCAGTGCGAATGTCAGGGCGACGTCCCGATCCAACTCTCCGCTGTACGCCTCGGCAGCGGTGTCCAGCTCAAGCCTCGCGGCGTGAGGATTGCCGGCAGCCGCGTGCAGTGCGCTACGGGCCAACGCCAGTTCATGAACCGATTCGGGTGTGGTGGCCGGCTCGCGGTCGAGATGTCCGGGTTCGGCGAGGTCGGCCGGACGAAGAAAGCGTAGATCCGTGTGGTTGATGAACGCCTGCGCGTAGCCACCATGCACCAACGTTGCCGCCGCGCGCACCCAGTCATGGGCGTCGACGGCAACGCGCAGCGCCGCGGCGTACTCGCCCTGTTGATAGTGCCACCGTGAGGCACGTTCGTAGAGCTCGTGTCGACGTGACTCCGGCTCGCGGCGCAGCAGGTAGCGCAGCATCTCCCGCAGCAGCTGGTGATACCGGAAGCGCCCGGACGTGCGGTCCAGCGGTACGACGAAGGCGTTGGTGCGCGAGAGCTCAGCGAGCATCTCACCGGCGTCCGGCATGCCCGTCACGGCCTCGGCCAGCTCGGCGCCCAGGTCAGGCAGGAAACTCGTCTCGATGAGCAGCGTTCGAACCCGCTCCGGCTGGCGGCCGAGCACCTCATACATCAAGTACTCGCCGACGCTGCCCTGGTCCAGCGCGAACTCGCTGACGAACTCCTCCGGACGCTCCGCGCCTTCCATACTCATCGCCGAAAGCCGCAGGCCGGCGGCCCACCCCTCGGTCCGGGCCGCGAGCACGTTGAACTCGCGCGGCGAGAGCGTGACGTGGTGAGCCCGGAGAAGCGCCTGGGCCTCGACATCGGTCATGGCCAGATCGTGGGCTCGCAGCTCTGACATCTGGCCGGCCAGCCGATACCTGTGCAGCGGCAGCAGCGGATCGGTCCGGGCAGCCAGGATGAGGTGAACCTGAGGCCGTCCGGCCCGCAGCAGCGCGTCGAGCCCGTACAGGATCGTCGGGTGGGTGAGCAGGTGGGCATCGTCGAGGACGAGGAACACCGCAGTGCCCTCTGCCGCTGCGGCCGCGAGGAAAGGGTCGACGAGGCGCATGTGCTCGTCGATCGCGATGCTCGGGACATCGAGCTCGCCGGCGGCTGCGGGTTCCAGGCCGGCGAACCGGAACGCTGCCGCGACCAGTGACCAGAACCTCGACGGCTCGTTGTCGGACGCACCGACTGAAACCCAGGCGGGCGCGACCTGCCGGCTCGCTGCCCATTCGGTGAGCAGGACTGTCTTGCCCGAGCCTGGTGCTGCTGCGACCAGCGTCAATGGCTGCTCGGTCGCCTGGGTCATTGCCTCGACGAGGCGGGGCCGCGGGATGCAGCGCGGCGGCAACGGTGGCGCTGCTATGCGCGAATCGGAAACCGGAATCACAGTTGCCCCCTGCTAGGTCCTGGCCAGGCCCTATCCGGACCTGACTGGGCGCCTCCAGTCCCCCCGTGGCGGTCTGGACTCACCGAACCACGCGCGACCGAGTTTGTCACTCGCAGTAAACCGATGGTGGCCGCATTGTCACGCCCCGTGGTGGTATGCAACCGGTCTGTTACCTGAGAACGCATCGAAACCCGAGATGACCGGTGCTGCTCCGAACCGCTTGCCCCTGCCGGGCCGGCGGTCGGTAGCGCAGACAGTAGGCCGGTGAGCACAGATGCGACCCGCCCTTCATCACCCGGCGATCACTCTCGGCGAGCTGCGCCGCCGCCATGCCCTGACTGCTGACGGCACAGCAGCTGTGCTGAGGGGGGTCATCGGTCGCCGCCTCATGGTGGCTCGCGGTCCACGGTGACGCCGTCCACTCCCAGACGTTGCCGATCATGTCCACCAGACCCCAGTCATTGGCCCGGTAGCGACCGATGGGCGAGGTACGCGGTGTGCCGTGCGGGCTCCGGTTCTCCCACGGGAAGCGCCCCTGCCAGGTGTTGGCGAGCGGTCGGCCGTGCGGCTGAAACTCCTCTCCCCACGCGTACGTCGTGGCGGGGCGGCCAGCGCGAGCGGCGTACTCCCACTCGTCCTCGGTGGGCAGTTGCTTGCCGGCCCACTCGGCGTACGCGCAGGCATCGTCGAAAGCGACGTGGACCACCGGGTGCAGCTCGCGGCCGTTCAACGTGCTCCCGGGTCCTTCTGGCGCCGACCAGCAGGCCCCCGGCACCCACCGCCACCAACGTCGCCAGTCATCGAGGGGCACCGGTCCGGGAGTCTGCTTGAACACGAGCGACCCCGGAACCAGATCCGACGGATACGCACCCGGAAAATCCGAGGCGGCCGGCGGCTGCTCCGCGACGGTGACATAGCCGGTATGACGGACGAATCTCCGGAACTCGGCGTTCGTCACCGGGTGCGCGTCCATCCAGAACGGCCCCACGACCCGGTCGTGCGCCGGCTGCTCCTCCGGGTAGTGCGCGTCGCTTCCCATCCGGAACGAGCCGCCCGCCAGCGACAGCATGTTCTTGTGCTGGCGCGCCACCGCGATCGTCATGTCCTCGCTCCGGGTGCTGGGGAAGTGAACCCTGGGTCAACCCAGGATCGCCGGGGACAGGGGACGCCGAGTCACCCGTTTCGAGTGAACGATCCGGGTGACTCGGCAGAACGGCATTCGGTGCCGTGCCGACTACGCGTCTGCGAAGGCCCCCCGCAGCTGGTCTTCCTGCTCCTTGGAGAGGTTCGTCTGGATCAGCTCGGGGTGGACGCCTGCGAAGGCGTCCTGCACCTTGTCCATGACGGCCCCTTCGGAGAGCAGGAACAGCGCCGACGTGCCGGGGCCGACCTGGTCGCGGACGGATGCGATGAAGTCGTCGTCGATACCGACATCTGCCAGCGAGCCGCTCAGTGCACCGATGGCCGCGCCGATCGCCATGCCCAGGAACGGTACGAAGAAGATCAGGCCGAACAGGAATCCCCAGAACGAGCCGCCGAGCGCCCCTGCACCCGCCAGGCTGTTGAGCTGCTTGGTCTTCGGCTTCTTCCGGTCGGTCGGCCACGTCACGATGGCCGCGTCGTGTACGACGATGAGCCCTTCCTTCTGCAGGCCCGTCAGGATCCGTTCCGATTGCTCCGCGCCCGCGGGATCCTGGAACTTCCACGCACTCAGTGTTGCCATCGCTGCTCCTTGGTCGGGTGCGCCGGGAAACCGATGAGCCACGGCGCGTTCACGTTGAGCGTCCGGGATGAACCGGCGGACGACCTCACCTTCGTGGCATGAACGGCGTTCACGCGGGCGCTTGTGGGGCCGACGCCGCACTCGCCCGGAGCCATTCGACGGCGAGCAGCAGCAGGGCGGAGATGACCGCCAGGACGACGACGCTGAGCAGGCTGATACCCGTGAACAGAACCAGCACGAACAGCGCGGTGGCGATGATGCCGATCCGGCAGCCGCGGGTGTGTTCGCTGGCGAGCTGCGACAGTGGGCTGTCCGCAGCGGCGGTGGCGGCCGCTCGGGGAGCCGATGCCACGCGGTGACGCAGCCGCACCGCCCGATCTGACGGTCCGGTCACCCAGGCCAGGATCACCACCACCACGGCGACGGCCAGGACGATGCGAATGCCGTCACGAAGGAACCGAACCAGGGTGTCGAACAAGAACTTGGCGGTGTCGTGCGGCACTTTCGTGGGGTCGATCCGATCCAGGTAGAGGTGCCGAGCGACCAGCAACGCCAACCCGAGGAAGACCATCCCACCCGCCGTGCAGAAGGCGGATGCGGTGAGCGCTCTGCGTCGCCGTCGTGCCGTTGCGATGGCGCCCCCAAACAGGACCAGCGCCAACCATGGCAGGACATCTGCGGTGGTGTTGAGCGCCCGCACCGCTTTCCGTGCCTGGGTGAGGCCCTTGACCTGCGCGATGACGATGGTCGCCCCGACCACCGGGATGTTCTTCGCCACGGTGAGCCCGGCGGCGACGAGGCGGTCCTTCACCTGCGCGACGATGGGGGCCAGCTGCAAGACGACTTTCCCGTCGTTGGTCAACGTCACCGCGGATCCGGCCGGGTTCTTGCCGGTGAGCAGGTAGACGATCTGGGTGTGGGCCGTGCGGTTCACCGTGACCCACAGCGTCTGGAAGGCCGGACTTCGGACGAACCTGGTGGTCACTGTGTTGATGAGGCCGGCGACCGCGCTCTGCAGTGGCGCGGCGAGGATGACGGCCTTGGGCGGCAGGGTCTCGGCGACGAGCGTCTTCACGTCGATGTGTGAGGCGACCTGGCTGTCCACCTGCTTGATGACGAGGTCCTGGACTCCAGGGTTCGCCGCCACCGGCGTGAGGATCGTGACATACCGGTCGGTGTTGAGGACCAGGTTCCGCCCCCAGATCGCGACCGGCGCCAGCGTCACGCACAGCGTGGCGAGCACGAGCAGAACCACAACCGCAGTGCTCCGTGCGACGGACCCCACCGAGCGGCGGGGCGATCGGCCACCCTCGCTCTCCAGCTCCTGGTTGCGCTCCCGCAGCGCACGGACCTCCGCTTGGATCGCTGCCAGCTCAGCCGCCGTTGGCTCGGCAGCCGTTGGCTCGTCGCTACTCACGATGCACGCTCCGGTCTGGTCAGGAGCCGCACGCTAGATCGTGCACGGCTCGCGGGCCTCACCGAATCGGGGTGATCTCGAACAGTTCACTCAAGGCGACGCCGCGGGCGTCTCGTCGTGAGCCCCATGCTTCGCCCGATGTGACTGGACCCAGACGCATGAACCGATCAGCACGGTGCCGGCGCACGTCGACACGACGATCGCGGCGATCGGATAGCCCGCTAACGCCGAGGAGATGTAATACGCGGACAGGCATACCCACAACGACCACAACGCACCGGACAGCGACGACCAGAAGAGGAACGTGCGATATGGCATGCGCACGACGCCGCCGAGGGTCACGTTGATCGCGAACCGCAGCCCGGGCACGTACCGGCCGAAGAGCAGGAACACGTTGCCGTGGTCATGCAGCAACGTGAGGATCCGCTGGCCGGCCTTGCCGTCCACTGCGCGACCGAGCCAATCGTGAATCCGACCGTGAGCGGATCGCGCCAGCCAGTACAGCGTCGAGTCACCCACGATGGCGCCGATGGCGCCACTGAGGACGACGAGCCCGAACGTGAGCGTGCCAGCCTGAGCGAGCACACACGCCGCGTTGAGCGTGGTCTCACCGGGGAGAACCGGGAAGATCGCATCGCCGAAGACGAGCGCCACCACGATCAGGTACGCCGCGGACCCGGATGACTCACCATTGATGAACTGCTGACCCTGGTTCCACAGGATGACAACCAGGACGAGCACGGCGACGGTGGCTGCACTCCAACCGAGGATCCGGCGGCTGCGGCCTCCGGTCGCCGGCTTCGGCGACAGAGCCGGCTCGATGTCGCCCGTCACGGCGTCCGGCCCATCGAAGAAGTCGACTCGTAGTACTCGACCGCACCACGCACCGTGTGCCAGATCCGATGCTCGCCCAGCCGCGTCGCGAGTGGGTCCCGGTCGAGCTGGGGGCGAGAGACGCTGGGCACCCCGACCAGCCACAGCTCGACGTCGTACCGCTGCAGGTCGTCGTCGAGCTCCCCGAGCGAGTCCAGGACCGGCAGGTCGAAGCGATAGCTCGCCCGTAACGACAGGCACAACACCCCAGGCGGGTCCGATGCCGTCCGGACCCAGTCGACGACGGCATGACGCACCCGGTCGACGTTGCCGAAGAACAGGCCGCCGTCGGGTCGTACGACGAGCAGCCCATCGATCGCCTGGAGGTCGGTCGTGGATCCGACCTCGACGAAGTCGCCACTATGCGTGCGCCGAAGCTCGACCATCCGGGGGCCGCTTGCGTGCGCGATGAACAGGATGAGGGACAGCCCGACCGCGATGATCAACCCCGGCAACAGGTCGAACACCAAGACTCCGGCCAGCGCGGAAGCTGCGATCGCGAAGCTCTGGCGATCTCGTAGCCAGTACTCGCGCATGACCGAGACGCGCAGGAAGCCGCGGACCGCCACGATGACGATCGCCCCCAGCACCGCCTCGGGCAGATCGGTGAACAGCGGCGTCAGCCACGCGGCAGTCACCAGAACCAGCCCGGCCGCGATCAATGAGACCAGCGGCGTCCGGCCGCCGGCACCCTCCACCGCCGCGGTCCGCGACGCACTCCCGGAGACCGCGAAGCCTTGGAACAGACCCACGGCCGCGTTCGACGCACCCATCGCGATCATTTCCTGGTTGGCGTCCACCTCGTAGTCGTGGGCACGGGCGAACCGGCTCGAGATCGAGTAGGACTCGGCAAACACGACCAGAGCGAGACCGAACCCGCCGCCGACGAGGCGACCGACCTCGCTCCAGCTGACATCCGGAACGTGCGGAGTCGGGACCGACGACGGGATCGTGCCGACGATCGCGATGCCGTGTTGGTCGAAGTGGAACGCCGCAGAGAACACGATGCCCAGCGCCAGCACGACGAGCGAGGCCGGCACCTTCGGCGCCACCCGCTCCAGGCCCACCAGCATGGCGATCGCGACGAGGCCGACCGCCATGGTCGCCAGGCTCCACTCATCAATGTGTGCGAGCAGGTGGTAGACCCGGGCGAAGAAGTCGCCGTCACCGGTGGAGGCGCCGACCAGCTTGCCGGCCTGGCGGACCACGATGATCATCGCCATGCCGAACAGGAACCCGGTCAGCGCCGGTTCGGCAAGGAAGTTCGTGATGAACCCGAGCCGCAGCAGGCCGGCGACGATGAGGATGACGCCGGCGACGAGGGCGAGCGCCGCGGAGAGCTCGATGGCGTCGTGGGCACTGGTCGACACGGCGGCGATCGTCGATGCGGACAGGATGGCGGCCGCGGACGTCGCTCCGACAACCAGGTTCCGGGAGGAGCCGAACAACGCGTAGATGACGAGCGCGACAGGCGCGGCGTAGAAGGCATTCTGCGGCGGGACGCCGGCGATTTGCGCGTAGGCGACCGATTCGGGAACCACGATGGCCCATGCAGTCATCGCACCGAGTGCGTCCCCGCGCAGGTCGGTACGCCGGTAACGCCGTATCCGACCGAGGCCCGGCAACCAGCGCACCACTGCCGGAGCCTCAGCGGTGGCCATGGTGTCGACTATCAGTCGAGGCCATCGGCTGGGCCTCACGCTGCCGGGGTGACCGGTGGCATGTCGGGATCATCCGATTTGGATGAGCCGTCCACCGCCGGTCACGTCGAAGACTTGCTAGTCACCACCCGTCCGACGTTCGATCGGCCAAGGAGCATCTCCATGCCCGACGACGATCACCGCGCTTGAGCCAGTAGTGGCAGCCGAGGGCACGGTCGCACCAGCGCGCGTATCGGTGTTCGCCGCCCGCCTGGCGGGAGCGTTCGTCGCCGACGTCGTGCTCGTCACCCTGTATTACCAGTTGCCGCTGAACGGCTTCCGCACCGGATCGGCGATATTCCGCCTCATCGCGATCTGGTCGTGCTGGTGGTGGTGGTGTCGTGGCAGCTGCGGTCGATCGTGAACTCGCGACATCCGGGTGCGCGAGCGATCCAAGCCCTCGCCGTCGCCGTGCCGTTGTTCCTGCTGCTGTTCGCGTCGACGTACATCGTGATGGCCAGCACCACTCCGTCGAGCTTCAACCTGGCCCACTTGACCCGAAACGATGCGCTCTACTTCACGGTGACGACCTTCGCCACCGTTGGGTTCGGTGACATCGTGCCCGCAACCCAGGCCGCGCGGCTCGTGGTCACCGGTCAGATCATGCTGGATCTGCTGATCGTGGGCGTCGGCATCCGCCTGTTCGTCCTCGCGGTACGACGGGGACAGGCACGGCAACCGACCAAGGACGAATGACGGACTGCACAATGGTGCGGTGCTCCGAGCCGTCCCTAGTAGCCCACGGGTACGACGGTTAGCGGGCGCGCTCGGCGTTGCGAGCATCGCCGCGGTACTGGCCGCTTGCGGCTCGAGCAGCAGTGTCGGAAGCGCAGCCGGGGCTCCGGCGAGAGCGAACGCCAATGGGTGCACGCCGCCGCCGGCCCTGCAGACCACGCACCTGCACTTCTCCCATCCGCCGGCGCTCACGATCGCGCGGACGGCGTACACGGCACACATCGTGACGAACTGCGGGACGATCGTCGTCTCCCTCGACGGACGTCAGGCTCCTGAAACGGTGAACTCCTTCGCCTTCCTGGCGGCCAAGGGCTACTTCACGAACACGCCGTGCCACCGGCTGACGACATCCGGGATCTTCGTGCTGCAGTGCGGCGACCCGACGGGCACCGGCACGGGTGGACCCGGCTACACGCTTCCTGACGAGAACCTCACGGGCGCGACCTACCCGGCCGGGACGCTCGCCATGGCCAACACCGGCGTACCCCACACCGGTGGCAGTCAGTTCTTCTTCGTCTACGCCAACACGGCGCTGCCACCGCAGTACACGCCGTTCGGCCACGTCACCGCCGGCCTCGACGTGCTCCGCCGGATCGCAAAGGCAGGCACTGACAACGCCAACGGCCAGGGGGACGGCCACCCGAAGCAGCCCGTCGTCATCACGTCCTTCACCGTCACCAAAGGCTGACGGCTTACTGGTCACGCCGGTGCTCGAGCCGCTGCTTCACATCGGGCCACTCGTCACGAAGCACGCTGAACACCACCGAGTCACGGAAGCTGCCGTCCTCGCGCTTCATGTCGCGCCGGGTGACCCCTTCTCGATGCGCGCCGAGCTTGGCGATCGCAGCCGGCGATCGAGTGTTGAGGACGTCGGTCTGGATCTTCACCCGGCCGTAGCCGCAGTCCTCGAAGCAGTGAGTCATCAGCAGGAGCTTGGTCTCGGGGTTGACCTGGGTCCCCCACCAACGCGAGCCGTACAACGTGGACCCGAGGTGGATGCTCTCGTTGTGGAGGTCGCCTCAGCGAGCGACGACGTGCCCACCAGGGTCCCGGCCGGTCCGAGGTGGCTGTCGGCGACCAGCCGGATCGCGTAGGCGGTGCGGCCGAAGCCCTTCCCGTCGGCCTGACCTTGCTGGAGCAGAAACCGCTCGCGGCCAGCTCTCGTCCGTCCTCCAACGACGTCGGCCGACGGTGCATCACGTAGCCGTGGGCATAGACCTCGGGGTCCGCCAGGATCGGATACAGCTCGTCGAGGTCGGACTCGGCCAGCAGGTCGAGTCGGACCCAACGGCCGACCAGCGGACGACCGGTGGGCAAGGTCGTCGCCGGCACGGCCGCAGGTTAACAGGCCCCGGCTCGCCGTCCTCAGGCCTTCCGTCGGCGCTGTCGGTAGAGCCGTGCGGCGGCGCGGTCGTTGCAGATCGAGCAGCAGAACCGGCGGGTGGCTGCTCGCGTGCGGTCGACGAACGCACACTCGCACGGCGGCGAGGCACAGGTTCCGAGCCTCCCGACGCCGCGTCCTGCGACCTGCGCGGCGAGAGCTGCCGGCAACCGGGCGCGGAGCGCCTGGAGTCCTCGTTCACCAGGGGCCACTTCCAGGTCCACCCGGTCGGCCACGACGACGAGCTCGGGTACGGCGTGGGCGTCGCGCAGCATCGGATTGAGGACCGCGGCTGCGGCCTCCGTCGTCTCGGCTCGAAACACCGCCTGCAACGCCTCGCGGAGCCGGCGCAGACCCGCCAGGTCGTCGTCCGCCAGGGTGCTCACGATGTCAGCCCGGCCCACATCGGCCGCCACGTCGGCGAACCATTCCACCGTCAACCGGTCGGGTGGGTCTTCCAGCAGGTCGAGTGAGTTGACGAGAAGAACGACCAGATCCAGGTCTGAAGCCGGTTCTCCGTCGCGCCGTCCGAGCCAGTCATTGACGTAGTCCGCCACCTACGTGCGCCCCTCGCTCCTGCGGCCGACAGCCGGCGGACTCCCCGCAGCAGGTTAACGCGCGCTATTTCGCGAGGTGCAGCTCACGCCGCAGGAACGTGTCGCGGTCGGCCTGCGCCTGATCGGTGAGCTGGTGATCCGACGTGGGGTACAGGTCGACCGTTGCCTTGGGTGCGCTTGCCGCAAATCGCGACCTGACTCCAGCGCCGATGTAGATGTCCTGCCCGGCCCACTGGAACAGCTCACGCTTGCCCAGCCGGGCCACGTGGTGCACCGGCTGGAGGTGAGCGAAGAGCTTGTCGTAGTTGGTCGCTTGCTGCCCGGTGTATCCCAGCCAGTACTGGACGAACCAGTGACCCCAGGTCGCATCGGGCGTCGCCAGGACGGCGGCGTGCACGTGCTTGTCGGAGTTGGCGAGCAGGGCGCCGTACATCGCGCCGTAGTCGTGTCCGACCACCGCGATGCGTGATCCGGCGACATATTTCCGGTGCCGCAGCCAGTTGAGGCAGGCCCGGAACACGGTGAGCTGCGCCTTGACCGCCGTCACGTCGTGCCGCTTGCCGGTGGGGCCGACCTGCCACGGGAACACGCCCTGGGGCAGCAGCGAGACCGCACCACTGGGAGCCAGCTCGGTGGCCTCGGCGAGGAACTCGGTCCGGTCACTGTGGATCTGCCCGAGCCAGTGCAGGAAGAGGATGCCGGCGTGGCTGTGCGGTCGAAGCGGTCCCGCCGAACGCACCAGGTACGCCGCCACCGGTCGTTGCCCGGCGACGGGCACCTTGACGGTCTCGACCAGCACACCGCGGCTCGCCGAGGGCGCCCGCTGGGCAACCGCAACAGACGGCGTAACGGCCATGGTGGCCATGGTGGCCATGGTGCCCACTACGGCCGCGGTCAGGGCGGTGACTCGGATCAGCTTCCTCATCGTGAGCCTCGCTCGCGTCAGTGATAAGAGCCGTCACGATCCTGACGGCGTGAAGGCACCATAGAGTCAGTGGCATGGTGCGTCAAGCCACTGACGGTGACGATTCCGTACCGTGGACGGACCATGTCCTCACCGCTCCACCGCTCCCGCCGGTTCCCGCTCCGGCGACACGGGGTTGGCGTGCTGTCGATCCTCGTCGCTGCCCTGGCCGCGGTCGGCTGCTCCGGCGGCTCGGCCGGTCCGTCGGCACTGTCCACGACGTCGCCGTCCCCGTCACCCTCGCGATCGGCCGCCGACGGTGCCCTCGCCAGACTGGTGCTCTCGAGCCAGACCGCGTCGGAGGCAGGCCTGCCGGTGAAACAGCGCCCGGCGCCAGACGGCACCGCCCTGCACGGCAAGAACGCCGACACCCTCGATCTGTGCGACGCGACGTTTCCGAGCGAGTCGAAACGGACGGCTCGCGATCAGGTCGACTACGGACCTACGAAGGCAGCCACGTTCGCCAGTGAGGAGGTGGTGCGCTACTCCGGTGATGGCGCTATCGCGGCGTACCACGAGGTCACGCGCGCCGCCCGGACGTGCCCGAAGTCGATGAAGGAGGACTCAGCGACGGTGACGCGCGTGAAGGTGCAACCGACCAACGGCGCGCTGGTCACCTCGCAGCTCACCGTGACGCAGCGGATCACGTCCGGAGGAGCCAGCTTCTGGTCGGCGGCGATCTACCAGTACGACGGCGACATCTTCGTCGGCACCTACACCTATCTGCCCTCGCGGGCCGAGGCGCTGCGCTATGCGGATGCCTTCGCCGTTCTGGTGGCCAAGCGACTCACCGCGTCAGTAGGGACGCCGGTCTGACCGGCGGGATACCAGCGGTCGACTAGCGCGCCAGCTGGGCGAGACGAGCTCGCTCGTAGCCGGCGAGGTCGATCGAGGTGTGCGGCGGGAGGTCGAGCAGGTCATCGAGCGTCGCCCGGTGCAGGACCACGCGGGTGTCGCACACGTCACGGTGGTGATCGTCGAACGCGCTGTACTCCGTGCGCGAGCGAACGGATGCCTCGGTCTTGCAGGCAACACAGAACACGACGACTGACTTCACGCCACCCTCACCTCGCAAGGACCGCGTCCCCCGTGACGACGACCTGTGGCGACGATAGGCGCTCGCCACGGTGCGGTGCAGTGGCTTGCCGAAGCCGACGGGAACAAGCACCCGTTCGGCCTAGAGGCGCCGGGGAAGCTCAGGCCTCGGGTGCCTGCAGCCATTCGGCCGAGCCCGGCTCGGCCTTGAAGATGTCACCGGAGTCGATGGTCACGGCGAGATCGAGGAGCAAGGTCAGCGGCACATGTTCGCCCAGCAACGTGAGGGCTTCCTGGGTGTGCTCGGCCTCGGCCTCGGCGGTGGCATCGAGCTCGGCCTGCGAATCCGTCATGATCGTTTCTCCCTCCACGTCGTGGCGATGACGGTGGGCGGGCGACATCGCCTATTTTGTCGGCATTGCGGGGCCGCGACTTTAGCCTCAGCGCAGTCCGGCGAACAGATCGTCCTCGGGAACGCCGGCGCCGGTCACATCGTGGACCCGGACGAAGTTCTCGACGCCCATCATCCTGGTGAACGTCTCCATGTCCATCCGCAGGAAGAAGACGTTGTCGGTCTGGCTGGCGTGGGCCGCCAGGGCGTCGCGCTTCTGCTGGGCGAACTCCGTGATGTCCACCCAGGTCGTGATCTCGTCGTCCGGTAACCCGATCTCCGGCTCCGAGGACTCTCCCGGCTCATCGACCTCGTCCCAGTCGGCGCCGAGCTCCCGCATGATGCGTCCGAACTCCGCCATCATCGAGCGCGGCGTCGTCGTCCAGTAGACCTTGGCTGGGATCCCGGTGGCGGCGACAGCGGCCATCGTCACCCGGTGGGCCTGGATGTGGTCCGGGTGACCGTAGAAGCCGTTCTCGTCGTAGGTGACGACGACATCAGGCTGGTAGCGCCGGATCAGCTCGGCGAGCCGCTCGGCTGCCTCCGCAACCGGGGTCGACCAGAAGGATCCGGGCGCGTCGTTGGCGGGCCAGCCCATCATCCCGGAGTCGGCGTACCCCAGCAGCTCGAGATTGCCGACCTTGAGGATCGCGCAGCTGGCGTCGAGCTCCTGCTGGCGCATCGCCACAACGGCCTCCGGATCGTGCCCGGGCTCACCAGGCTTGACGCCACCCGGCCCGTCGCCACATCTCCCGTCGGTGCATGTGACGAGAACGGTCTGGATCCCTTCCGCTGCGGCCCGTGCCAGCACTCCACCGGTGCCGGTCGCCTCGTCGTCGGGATGGGCGTGAACCGCCATCAGGGTCAGGGGACGATCAGCCATGGCTCAACCCTATGGGCCGCCAGCGACAACTCGGTGAGACTGACGTCGTGCAGGTCCATTCGTATCCTCAGGCGAGGGTCCCCGATCGGTTCCGGAGCCAGGTGCTCACGGCCCAGGCCGAGGCCTGGCCGCCCGCCGACCCCACTGCCCGGCGGGCCGAGTGGCCGACGCATGATCCGGCCTTGCAGCCGATCACGATGATCCTGGTGGCCGGCGACTGGGACCTCGGGCTGTTCACTTGCGATCGGCCGTTGCAGCCGTTCTACGAGCGCGCCGGGTGGCATCCGCTGCCGGGCGCGGTGCTCGTGGGCGGGACCGTCGCCGCGCCGTTCGCCAGCGACCAGGAGGGGTTCGACAAGGTCACCATGGTCGAGTTCTTCTCCCCACTCGCCCGCCGGCATCAGGCGACGTTCCCCCGCAGCCGGATCACCCTTCACTCGGGTGAGATCGACAAGCTCTGGTAGTCGGGGTTGCGCGGCGCGGAAACGCTTATCGTCGACCCGTGGCTGAGACGGGGCCCGGCGAGGCCAGCGCGACCGACCAGCGCAGCGAGCTGGTCTACTACCGGCTGCCGAACTCGCGCCCGACCCGGTACCTGCCCGCCACCCTCCGGCTCGCTGATGGTGGCCTCAGCCTCACCGAGCCTGGTGGCACGCCGATCCTGAGCTGTGCGCTGTCCGACGTGTCGAAGGTCGTGATCGACCACTCCACGCTGCACCTGCACCTTCCGCAGGGGCGTATCGCCGTGACGCTCTACCCGCATGCTGGCTCGCAAGCCGGCGGCTCGGCCGGGCGAGTGCTCTATGTCGGCTTCTTCGTCAATGGCTGGTCCAACATTCGCGACGGCCGGCTGCGGGGCTGGAAGCGCGCGCTGCGGGCCGGCGGCGTCACCGTCCGGGACCGCAACACGGTGTTCGTTCCGGGGATGAGCGTGATCGCCGGCGTGTTCGCGATCTTTGTCCTGGTCGCCGTCGTTATCCAGATCGCCGACTGGCTGTAACTGAGGCCGTTCGCGGATACCGGCGATCCGGGCAGCTTCGAGGATGATGGGGACCATGCGCACGATCTGGGTAGGTTCCGCCCAGGTCGAGGGTGCGCCGACGATCAATGCCGAGCTCCCGGCCAACTCGCTGGACAGCCTGTCGATCGGCGAACACCTGCTGCTGCGGGCGCTGTCCGCGCCCACCCAGGAGGCCCAGGTCACCGCGGTGAACGGACCCCGGGTAACACTGGCCGTTCTCGGCCGGACGTTGGCGGCCGTCGATCACGATCGCGATGACCCGACGGGCCCGGTCCTCGCGGGTGAGACCGACATTCCTGCGGTGGTGCCGGCGACCCATGCAACGGGTGTCGGGGCGCGGTTCCGCCGGCCGATGACCGGCACCGAGCTCGGCACCGTCAAGGCGTGGATAGCCATCGACGGTGCGGTCGCCGGCCTCCGGATGCTGTGGACGCTGCTGGTGTGGGCGGCCGACGGCACCAGGTACGACGACGAGATCGAGGCCACGCTGGACCACTCCGCCTATGCCATCCCCGCGAGCCAGGCGACGATGCTGCTCACCTGGCTCGCGGCCTCACCCCGCGATGTCGACGTACACGGCACCTGGCGGTGGGAGCGCCAGGTGGCGTATCTGTGGGCCGGCACCGGTCCGGCGAGCTACGACGATCGTCCGAGCTCGGACGCTCCGCCGTACCCCGCCGACCCGCCGGCCTGAGATCCGGCGCGTGCTACTTCTTGAACTTCAGGGTGGTCGTGCCGGTCCCCAGCGTGGGGTGCTTCTTGAAAGCCTTGGTCGAGAACTTCTTATCGAGGAACTTGATGGCCGTCTTCGACAGCTTCACCGAGTAGCCCCCGAAGGAGTTCTGGCTGCCATTCTGTGCCGGGCCGATCTTCAGGGCAGAGATCCGGCCCTTACCCGAGACGGCGGCCGTGCCCGAGCCGGCCTTCAGCTTCAGCACGAGGTTCTTGATCGTGACGTGCTTCGATCCCTTGGAGATCTTGATCCCACCGCTGTGCTTGATGGTTCCCGCGGACGGGTTGCTGTAGGTGCCCCCGGTGATGTGGAACACCAGCGCGAAGGTCGCCGTCACCTTGGCGTTGCCGGTCGGGGCGAGACTGAACCGGTCGTGCGTCAGCGCGTTGACGGTCTTGCTGTTCAGCTGGATCGAGGTCTTGCCACCGACGACGGTCTGGTGGGCGGCCGAGCGCGCTGCGGCGGGAGTCCCGGACCCAGCGAACGCGGCGGTGCCTCCGGCCGAGAGAACGGCACAGGCGGCAACGGTGGCTACTGCTGAACGGCGAAGCACGGTGGTCACGAAAACTCCTTGCATGGGGGCCAGCGGAAACCCCACGCTACGCGAGACCCGGATATACCGGACAGACCCGTCACTGCGAGAGGCTGCCGGCATGAGCGTGCCGTTCCCCAGCCCGACCGATCAGGTCGACTCCCCCGCCGAGGTGCATCTCGGTTACCTGGAGTTCTTCCGCGACCGGCTGATCAGCAAGCTGCGGGAGCTTCCGGCGGACGAGCTCCGCCGGAGCCGGCTGCCGTCGGGATGGACGCCGATCGAGCTGCTCAAGCACCTCAGGTACGTCGAGCTGCGGTGGCTGGAGTGGGGCTTCGAGGGGCGGCAGGTCGACCGTCCGTGGGGCGACAACCGCGACGACCGCTGGTACGTCGCGCCCGACGAGACCCTGGACGACCTCGTGGCCGCCCTCGACCAGCAGGCCGAGCGCAGCCGACTCGTTGTCACCTCGCACGATCTGGACGAGCGCGGCCAGCCGGGCCCGCGCTGGGACGGCGCCGATCCGGCGACCTTGGAGCGAGTCCTGTTCCATCTGGTGCAGGAGTACGCGCGACACATCGGGCACCTGGACATCGTCGTCGAGCTCGCGGCCGGAAGCACCGGCGAGTAGCCCCCGTCGGTCAGTCAGTGACGTCGATGAGCACCTTGCCGACGGCTCCGTTCTCGACCGCCACCTGGGCATCGGCCGCCTGCTCCAGCGGGAAGTGATGCAGCGGGACGCCGACCTCGGCTCCGACCCGCACCGCGCCGTCGAGGATGGCGACGTCGACGTCCTCGACCGCCTGACGCTTCGCCTCCGGCGGTACGCCGTACACCAGAACGAACTGGAAGCGGGCGTTCTGCACCATCAACGGCCGGATCGCGACCGAGAGATCCTGCTTCCCGTCGTCGGCGTAGATCGACACCGCGCCGTACCGACCGATCACCGCGGCGTCGATGCCGGCATTTGCCGCGGCGGCGACCTCGACGATGATGTCGACGCCGTGCGGGACGACCTTGTGCACTTCCGCCGCGACGTCCTGCTGGGTGTAGGTGATGATGTGGTCGGCTCCGGCGGCCGCCGCCAGCTGGGCCTTGCGGGCATCGCTGACCGTGGTCAGCACCGTCGCGTCACACCATCGCGCCAGCTGGATCGCGGCGTTTCCTACCGCCCCCGCGCCACCCGACACCAGGACGTGTCGCCCCTGCAGCGTGCCGGGTCCTAGCCGTCGCGGCCCTTCCTCGGCGATCGTGAGGCACCGGTGGGCGGTGAGGAACGGGATTCCCAGCGAGGCGCCGAGGTCGAACGACGCCGAGTCCGGCAGCGTCACGACCTGCCGCTCCGGCACCAGCGCGTACTCCTCCGCGGTCCCGTGCGGTCGTTGGTAGGCGGCTTCCCACACCCACACCCGGAGTCCCAGGAGGCCGGCTTCGACACCTTCCCCGACGGCGTCAACGATCCCGGCGCCGTCCTGGCCGGGAACCTGCGGCGGGTCGACTGGCGTCCCGGGCGTCGAGCCCTGACGCGCCTTCCAGTCGGTCGGGTTCACGCCGGAGCGGTAGATCCGGACGCGTACCTCGCCCGGCGGGGGCTCGGGGACGGGAAGGTCCCGTAGCTCGATCGCCTCTGGGCCTCCCGTGGTGGTGTAGACGGCTGCGCGCATGCCTTACACCTACCCGGTACGCCGCCCGAGCACAACCGCAGTGGTGACTACTGGATCGTGTAGGTGTAGGGGAACGCCGCAATGTCGCTGCCCTCGGGCACCAGGTCGCTGGTGACGCCGCCGGTGATGAGGCTGCTCATCAACGACGAGTCATCCAGGTAGAGCGTGCCGGACACGACCGTGCCTGACGCACCCTTGGGAACGATCGTCACCGGGATGGTCGCCGTCTGCCCGGGGTCGACGATGACCGGGCTGAAGCCGGCGTTCGCGTGGATGCTGCTGAGCCACAGGTCGCCGGTCGGTGCGGTCACGGCGGGGTCGAAGCCCTGGAGCGACGCCACCAGCGATGTCTTCGCCGTGACCGACTTCGCCTGCTTCACACCGGTCGGACCGGTTAGGAACGGTGTGATGAACCAGTCACCCTGGGCGATCCGCGCCGACGAGAACGACCCTGTCGCGGTTGTCGCCGACAGCGGTGGCGACGACATCACGTCTGGATCGTTCTCCCACCAGGTGAAGTCGAAGAACAACGGCTTCTTCGCCGAGACCGCCGCCGCAAGTGCTGTGGTGTGCGTGGGCACCACATACGTCGGCAAGGCGTTCGCCAGGTTCGGCAGCCGCACGTTCGCTCCGTGCTGTGCGGCGAGCGAGGTCGTCGTCTGGGTGTTGAACCGCGCGTCGGTGAAGTAGGACTCCGGGGCGTTGCCGGTGTTGGTGACCTGGACGTTCACCCTCACCGGCTGTCCGGCCGTGAGGTGCGTCGCGGTCGAGGTCGGGAGCGCCGGCGCGGCGGCCGTGGCGGGCGTCCGGTCGAGCGTGACCGTGAAGGGCTGGCTGACCGCCGTACCGGACACCGTGTTGTAGAAGTCGACGATCAGCGTCCACGTCCCCGGCGCGGGGGTGAGGACATGCAGCTGCGTGCCCTGCTGGGGCTGCAACGTCGTCTCACCACCGGGCGTCGTGGCGACGGTGGAGTTGGCTGCCGTCGACGCGGCTTGGCCCGTGGCCGGATCGACCAGCTCCGCGAAGAAGGAGTTGGCGGAGTTCGGCGTGCTGATCTGGGCGTTGAGCTCCGGAAGCCCGGTCGGCACCTGGAACTGGTAGTAGGCCGTCTGTCCAGTGGCTGACGACCGACCGTTGCCACCGGTGAGGTTGCCCGAGAACGTCGTCGTCGGCGCGGGTGTGGCCACCAGGGACCGCAGCGTCACCGGGATGGTGTTGATCGACTCCGACGTCGATCCCGAGAACGTGTGCAGCACGATCGAGCCGGCAGTGTCTCCCGGGTTCGCGGGCGTGGGAACGGTAAGGGTGACGCTCTGGGAGCCCTTCGCCGGAATCGTCAGTGACGCGGTCGACAGCGATCCGAACGACCGCCAGGTCGCCGTACTGTCCTGGAACGCCGCGGTGATCGGTTTCGAAGCGAAGTCGGTCTCGATCAGAGCCGTCCACTTCCCGGCCTCCGGGTGTGCCACCTGCGAGTTGGCGTAGTTGGATACCCCTTGCGGGGAGTTGTTCTCCGCCAGTCGGCCACTCGGGTCGATGAGGCTGAGGTTGGTGAACCCGCCCTTCAGCGCGACGGAGGCGTTCAGCCGGGCCCGGCCACTCGGCACCGTGAACCTGACTCTCGCAAAGTCACCGTTCGCCGCGGTGAGCGACACCGACCTGCTCAACACCGGCGTGTACGCCGACAGGGCCCGGCTCGACAGCTTCACGGTGACCGGACCGCTCCCGTCGTTCGTGAGCGTCTCCGAGAACTGGTGGGAGCTGCCCGGCTGACCCGTCGCCGTGAACTGGGTGGCGCTGTCCAGCACGGCGTGGCCGGTCGCTGCCTTGGTGGCGCCGGGGTACGACGCAGCCGCGCGCGCGGCGCGGTAGGCGTTGATCAGACCGGCACCCTGCTGCTCGGCGGGCGCCTTGATGTCGGTGGCGGTCGAGACGATGATGCGCTTGACGAGGGCCGGCGAGGGGTGATGCCCACCGTGGGTCTTGGCGTAGGCCTGGATCACGAGCGCGGCCACGCCTGCCGTCAACGGTGCCGATTCGCTGGTCCCACCGGTCAGCTCGATCGCCGCCGGTCGATCCTCGAAGTCGGTGCAGTCGGAGAACTTCGCCGGCTTCGGCGTACACAGCGCCCAGTTGGAGTCACCGGGGGCAACCACGTCGACGGTGGAGGCGTCCTGGGCGAAGCCCGCCGAGCTCAGGCCACTGATGTTGTTGCTGATCCAGCCAGTGACGCCCTTGACCCCGAAGCCGCCGATGTCGGACTGGGCGAAGCTGCGGTACGTCGTCGACGCGCCCGCTGAGATCACCTTGGGGTCGGTCGCGGGAGAGCCGATCGTGTTGGTGACGCCGGCGTCACCGGTCGACACCGTGACGGTGACACCTGCCTTGACGGCGGCATCGTTGGCCATCTTGTCGAGATCCAGGCTGCCGGTATCCGGGAACGGATTGGCTCCAAAGGACTCGTTGAGGACTCGGACGTGGTCGGTGTTCACGGCGTAGTTGATCGCCTCGAGGAACACCGAGTTGAAGGCCTCCTCCGCCGAACCGAAGACGTTCAGGCCGACCAGGCTGGCGCCGGGAGCGACGCCGCGGATCTTGATCCGGCATGAGGTCTTCAGCCCGGTGCCGTACGTGTTGAGGTTGTAGACGTGGCGACCCTGCGCCGCAATCGAGCTCGAGTCCAGGAACGCCTCGCCACCTCCGGTGGGGGCGCTGGTGCCGGTCCCGCTGAAGTCCTCGTTGTCGACGAAGACGTGCTTGCCATTGGCGCGGATGAAGTCCGGGTTGTTGGGGTTGACGCCGTCGGCGATGTAGGCGACCTTGACGCCCTTGCCGGTGTAGCCGAGCTTCTCCGCGGTCTTGCCGGAGTTGTTCTGGCCGGCCGCGTGGATGGTCTCGATCGCCTGTGGGTTGAGCTGCACCCCGCCCTTGGCCGGGCACGCCTTGGGCGGCGCCTTGAACCCACCCGCCTTGGCATTCTGCTGCAGTGAGGGTGTCGATGAGACCAGCGGGATCGGCTCGTCCTTGACGACCGCAGCGACCGCTGGGTTGACCTTGAGGCGCCGCGCCTCACCGGCGGAGACCGTCGCCGATACCGCGTTGATGACCGACAGGCTCTTCACGGCACGGGCATGGGTCGTGGTGAGCTCGGACAGCACTGACCGCTGCACGTGGCGGACGGTGGAGGTGCGGGCGGCCTGGTTGGTCTTCGTGTCCGGCAGCGCGCCCACCTGGTCGTTGAACACGACGATGACTTTGTCGGTCACATGTGTCGAGAGGGCCTTGGCCTGCGCGGCGGTGAGTGCCCGCTGGGTTCCGCTGGGGCTTCGGCCCTGGGCGACCGGGACCACCCCGACGCTGACGACGACGAGCGGCGTGACGACCAGCCCAGCCCGCAACAGCACCCTGGCGAACGACATTCCGACCGTTCCTTCCGTACCCCCAGGTGCCGGTGCGAGGGGGACACTAACTCAGCGATTGGGGCCCTGCCACCGGAGATCGAGTGACACGCGGCTGAGTCAGCGGTACGGCGGGTCTACGGTTGGCGTCGACGTACGAGTCACTGAGACGCACCCCGGGAGGCCTGATGTCCGAAACCGATCCGGATCCCAACGACCCCGAGGTTCACCGCGATCGACGTGAGCACGGCGGCGCGTCGGCGCACCCGGATGACGACGCGTTGGCCCGTCGTACCGAGGAAGAGCGGGTCGCTGCCGGGATCGACGACTACGACCCGGACGATGTCCCGCCCGCGACCGATGTCGACCCGGTCGTCGACATCACCGCCACCGAGGAGTACGCCGAAGAACGAGGCACACTGCGGCGGCAGGAGTCAGAGGGCGAGATCTACCCGCTCACTGAGAAGCATCCGTTCCCGCCGACGCACTACGAGGAATAAGCACCAGCCACGCGACGCCACCACGCGTCAGACGCTGATGTCCTGACCCGCCTCGCGGAGCGTCGACGTGCGCTCCGAACGGCCGTTGCCCAGGAACGTCACCGCCCAGTGCATCACCACGGACACACGGTTCTTGAAGCCGACCAGGTAGAGCAGGTGCACGACCAGCCACAGCAACCAGGCCGGGAACCCTGAGACTCGCAGTGGCCCGACGGCGGCGATCGCCTTGAACCGTGCGATGGTGGCTAGCTGTCCCTTGTCGTGGTAGCGGAACTCCGCTGCGACCGGACGGCCTGCCAGCCGCGCCTTGATCTGGCCGGCGGCGAACTGGCCGCCCTGGATCGCCACCTGCGCCACACCAGGAACCCCCGGCAGCTGGATCATGTCGCCCACCACGAAGGCCTCGGGGTGACCGGGCAGAGAGAGGTCAGGCGCAAGCGCGAGCTGTCCCGAGCGGTTGGTCTGCGCTCCGGTGGCAGTCGCGAGCAGGCCGCCGAGTGATGACGCGGCAACACCGGCCGCCCAGATCTTGGTCTTCGCGTGGATCCGGCTGGTGCTTCCGTCCGTGGCCCGCACCTCGACCCCGTCGACGTCGACACCGACGACCATCGTGTCGAGCCGGACATCGACGCCCAGCCGCTCGAGGTCGCGCTTCACCCGCAGCGAGAGCTTCTCGCCGTACGACGTGAGCAGGCCGCCGGCGGCCTCGACCAGGATGACTTTCGCATCCGCGGGGTCGAACGTCGCGAAGTTGCGGCGCAGGCTGCGGTGCGACAGCTCGGCCAGCTGACCCGCCATCTCCACCCCGGTCGGGCCGCCCCCGACCACCACGAAGGTCAGCCACGCGTCCTTGGCGGCGGCGTCTGCCTCGACCTCCGCGATCTCGTAGGCACCGAAGATCCGGCCGCGTAGCTCCATCGCGTCCGCGATCGACTTCATGCCGGGCGCGAACTCCTCGAACTCGTCGTGCCCGAAGTAGGAATGACTCGAGCCTGCCGCCACGATCAGACTGTCGTACGGCGTCACGGTCTTCACGTCGAGCACCTCGGAGGTGACTTCGCGGCGGTCGAGGTCGATGCTGGTGACCTCGCCGAGGATCACCCGCGCGTTGCGTTGCCGTCGCAGCACTTCGCGGGTGGCCGGCGCGATCTCACCTTCGGACAGGATCCCGGTCGCGACCTGGTAGAGCAGCGGCTGAAACAAGTGGTGGCTGGTCCGGTCGATCACGGTGACCTCGACCGGCGCGCGCCGCAGCGCCTTGGTCGCGAACAGGCCGCCGAAGCCGGAGCCGATGACGACGACACGATGTGTGGTCGCGGCGCGCGGAGCGTTGCTCATGCTGGGAGGGTACGTCGGGCTATCTCAGCCGCCGGCCGACTGTCTGCGCTGCTCGAGGAACTCGCGCTCGGCGGCGTTGGTCGCGGTGTCGAGCGCGGCTCGGTAAGCATCAGCCGCCTCGTTGTCGCGACCCAGACGTTGCAGCAGGTTGCCCCGGGCGGCGTGGAACAGGTGGTAGCTCGCCAGCTCGAGGTCCGCCATCGCAGCCAGTCCGGCATCGGGGCCGGCCACCTCAGCGACCGCGACCGCCCGGTTGAGGGCGACGACCGGGGTGGGCGCGACCAGCATCAGCTGGTCATAGAGCGCGACGATCTGCTGCCAGTCGGTGTCGGCCGCGGTCGCTGCGTCACCATGGACGGCGCTGATCGCCGCCTGGATCTGGTAGGGCCCGGGTTGGTTGCGACGCAGGCACCAGCGGACCAGCGACTGTCCCTCGTCGATCTGCGGACGGTTCCACTGCGAGCGGTCCTGGTCCGGCAGCGGCACCAGTGATCCGGCGGCGTCGGTGCGCGCCGGCCGGCGGGCGTCGGTGAGCAGTAGCAGCGCGAGCAGGCCGACGACCTCGGCCTCGTCCGGCATCAGCTCGGCCAGCAGCCGGTTGAGCCGGATCGCCTCGGCGCACAGGTCGTCGCGGACCAAGGTGTCACCGCTCGTCGCGTCGTACCCCTCGTTGAAGACGAGGTAGATGACGGCCAGCACCCCGCGCAGCCGGTCCGGCAGCTCAGCGTCTCCCGGGACCCGGTACGGGATGCGCGCCGCCTTGATCTTCTGCTTCGCCCGAACCAGCCGCTGCGCCATGGTGGCTTCCGGGACCAGGAAGGCCCGCGCGATCTCGGGGGTCTGCAGCCCACCGAGCAGCCGCAACGTGAGTGCGACCCGGCTGGCTGGGGCCAGTGCAGGGTGGCAGCACGTGAAGATCAGCCGTAGCCGATCGTCGCTCACCGGGCCCACCGGCCCGGGTGGCTCGGCGCCTTCGAGGAGCTGCGCCGACTGGATGTGTCGGTCATGGCGTTTCGCTTCGCGTCGTAGGTGGTCGATCGCGCGGTTGCGAGCCGTGGTCGTGATCCAGCCGCCCGGGTTCGGCGGCAGGCCGGTCACCGGCCAGCGGTCCATGGCGATGACGAACGCCTCCTGCACCGCCTCTTCGGCGACGTCGATGTCGCCGAAGAGACGGACCAGGGTGGCAACGCTTCGGCCGTACTCCCGCCGGAAGGTGTCCGCTATCTCGGTGTCGTTGATCGACATCGAGTGGGGCTACTGGTCCTCGGGCATGTCCTGGAACGGCCTGACCTCGACCGGGCCACCGCACGCGACGGTGGCTTTCCGTGCCCACCCCAGCGCGGCGTCGAGATCCGCCACCGAGATGACCCAGAACCCGCCGAGCTGCTCCTTGGTCTCCGCGAACGGACCGTCCGTGGTCAGGATCTCGTCGTCCTTCGCCCGGACAACCGTGGCGGTCGCCGGCGGGTGCAGCCCTCCGGCGAAGACCCAGACGCCCTCGTCCTGAAGGGTCTGGTTGAGCGCGTCGACTCGCTTGTAGGACTGCTGGATCGCCTCGTCCGACGGCCGTGCCTCACCTTCGGTCAGCCACACGGACAACAGGTACTGGGTCATGGGGTCTCCTCTCGGCGGACCGGAACCGTACCGGCCCTTCACCGTGACTACGAACCCGTCACCCCGGAATCGACACGACGAGGGAGAGATTCTTCGGGCCGAGCTCGAAACGGGGGCTATTCGTCGACGGCGGCGATGAACATCCGGGAACCCGGCGGCGCGATCTGCTGGTAGTCCGCCGCCGTCGCCGCACCCTCATCGGAGCCCAGACCGGCCTGCAGAGCCGCCGGGTCGGCAAAGTAGAGCTCGGCGATCCGGAAGTACGTCGCCTCGCCACGATCGGCCGGGCCGGAGATGCGGGCCCCTTCGAACCGTTGCAGGCCGGGCACCTTCAGCACGAGCGGAGCGTGCACTCCGAGGTAGTGCTCGTCGAAGGCGTCAGGATCGTCTGGCTGGGTGTAAAGCACCACGAGCTTCACCGTCATGGCCATAGTGTCCCTCACACGGGATCATGAAGACCACTCATGACGGTGCAGCAGTGGGCAGGAGGAACCGCGATGATCTTCATCACGGCCAAGTTTCGAGTGAAGCCGGCGGACGCGGATGACTGGCCGGCGATCTCCGGTGAGTTCACGGCAGCGACCAGGGCCGAGCCTGGGTGCTTGTGGTTCGACTGGTCCCGCAGCCTCGACGACCCGACCGAGTACGTCCTCGTGGAGGCGTTCCACGACGATGCTGCGGGAGCGGCCCACGTCCAGTCCGACCACTTCGCGCAGGCGCGCACCAGCCTCCCGCCGCATCTGGTGGACACGCCGCGCATCGTCAACATGACGATCCCCCAGGACGACTGGAGCCGGCTCGGGGAGCTCGCGGTCAGCGACTGAGCGGAGCGCTTGACTTCACGTCCACTTCAACATCGACGCTGCTTTCATGACCACAGCGACGTACGACGACCTACCGGCACTCATGACGCTGATGACCGGCGACGAGAAGCACGGGCCGAGCGCAACATCCACCCTCGATGTGCTGTGGGTGCTGTTCCACGAGGTGCTGCGTGTCAGCAGTGCCCAACCGGACGACCCCGACCGGGATCGGTTCCTGATGTCCAAGGGTCACGGACCGATGGCCTACTACGCGGTTCTCGCGGCACACGGCTTCCTGACCCGCGAGTACCTGGCCGGGTTCGGGCGCTTCGACTCGCCACTCGGCTACCACCCCGACCACACGCTGATCCCCGGTGTCGAGATCAGCTCCGGCTCTCTCGGCCACGGCCTCGGCCTGGCAGTGGGCACCGCACTGGGCCTTCAGCTCACCGGCCATCGTGCGTCCCGGGTTGTCGTTCTCACCGGCGATGCGGAACTCGACGAGGGCAGCAACGCCGAGGCGATCGAGTACGCCGCTCGCCGACACCTGGCTCGGCTCACCGCGGTGGTCGTGGACAACGACTCCGCGTCCTTCGGATGGCCGGGTGGCATCGCGGCCCGCTTCGCGACGGCAGGATGGGCGGTCGTCGATGTTGATGGCCGGGATCACGGATCACTGCGAACGGCGCTGTGCCACCGCGAGTCCGATCGGCCGAACGCCGTGATCGCGCACGTAGAGCCGAAGGCGGCAGCGTGAGTACGGCGACTACGGCGACGACCGTGACGAGCGAGGGGCAGCGTGAGCGGTTCTACCGACTCGTACCCGAGCTGCTCCACGCCGACCAGCGGCTCGCGCTCGTACTCGCCGACATCGGGGTCGACTACCTCGATCCCGATGCGGTGGCGCTGGTGGCGGACCGGGTCATCAACGTCGGCATCAGGGAGCAGCTGCTCATCGGGGTGGCGGGTGGGCTCGGGCTCACCGGCATCCGGCCGATCGTTCATACGTTCGCGCCGTTCTTGCTCGAGCGGCCCTACGAGCAGGTGAAGCTGGACCTGGACCACCAGGGAGTCGGCGCGGTCCTGGTCAGCGCGGGCGCGTCGTACTCCTGGCCGGTCGGGGGCGAGACCCACTTCGGGCCCCGCGACGTCGCGATGGTCGACACGCTCGACGGCTGGACCGTGCACGTGCCGGGGCACCCGGATGAGGCCGAGCTGCTGCTCCGCCAGGCCGCCGCGGCCGAGGGCCGGGTGTACCTGCGGCTCGATCCGGAGTCCAACTCGACGTCACGGTTTGAGTCGGCCGGCCTGCTCCAGGTCGTGCGCCATGGCACGAAGGGCACCGTCGTCGCCGTCGGCCCGATGCTCGACCGCGTGCTCCGGGCGACCGAAGGGCGCGACCTGACCGTGGCTTATACGCACACCGTGCGGCCGCTCGATGCCGCCGGTTTACGTGCCATGGTCACGGAGCCTGATGTCGCAGTGGTCGAACCGTACCGAGTCGGGACATCCGTGAGGGTGGTCTCCGACGCGCTGCGCGAGATCCGGCACCGCGTGGTCGGGCTGGGCGTCGGAGAGCACGAGCTGCGGCGGTACGGAACGGTCGCCGAGCACGACAGTGCCCACGGGCTGGACGTCGCCGGCATCCGCGACTCGCTGGACCGGTTCTTCGCCGGCGCCAGGTCGATCGACGTTGCTCGCTAGCTCCCGGCAGCGGTCATCTGCAACAGCCTGACCGCCTCGCCACGATCCCCGTCGACGGTGAGTCCGTCGAGGCTGATCCGGCCGTACAGGACGAGTACCAGATCGGAGGCCGAGCCGCTCACGGTGACCGCTGGTGCCGGGTCGCCCACCTGCCATGAGCTGCCGCTGTCCGTCGCGCGCATCCCGACCCGGGGAACCGGCTCGGTGTCCGGGATGTCGAGCATGACCTCCAGGAACTCGCCGATCCCGTCGTCCGCGACGGCCGTCGGCAACGGCGTCGCCGGCCCGGTGATCAGCTCCGCATCGACGCGATGAACGGCGGCCTCCTGTACCTGGTGGCGGGCGACGGCGCCCGCGGTTGCCGGCTCGCCCCACCAGGTCCAGGTCGGCTCGGTCGGGGGAACCCGGCCGATCGCGGTCACGAGCGCGTCAGTGCCACCGGCGAACCATTCGAGCAGACCGGACCGGTCGCTCGGTGGGTCCGGCAGCTCGATGCTGTCCGGTCGCTCCACTCCGTGCCCCAGGATGGTCGCCCAGAAATACTGCACCTCTCCCAGGTGCTCGACCAGCGCCTGCGCATCCCATGCCGGGCAGGTGCGCACCGGCGCGGAGAGGTCGTCAGGCAGCACCGCGGCGAAGCGGGCAGAGTCGTCGCTGATCACGCGGGCATGGTCGATGGACTCGGGCATCTTCAAAAGATAGGAGAATGGTGTCGTGGCATCCGGGATCGGCCCGCTGCGGGTCGCTGTGATCGGTGCCGGCCCAGCCGGCATCTACGTCGCGGACGCCCTCATCAGCCGGGCGACTACCCCGGTCATCGTCGACCTGTTCGACCGGCTGCCGACGCCGTACGGCTTGCTCAGGTACGGCGTCGCGCCCGACCACCTGAAGATGAAGAGCATGGTCAGGGCGCTGCAGCGCACCCTCGACGACGATCGAGTGCGCTTCCTGGGAAACGTGTCGATCGGCACCGACGTCACCGTCGCCGAGCTGCTGGGTGACTACCACGCGGTGGTCTACTCCTTCGGCGCGTCGGTCGACCGCCGGCTCGGCATCCCGGGCGAGAACCTCCCGGGCAGCCACCCGGCGTCGACGTTCGTTGCGTGGTACAGCGGCCATCCCGACAGCGCAGACGCGCACTTCGACCTGAGCGCCACCGGTGTCGCGGTCATCGGGCTCGGCAACGTTGCGCTCGACATTGCCCGCGTGCTGTTGCGCAAGCCGGACGAGCTGTCGCCCACGGACGTACCGGACTACGTGCTCGATGCGCTTCGGGCGTCCGCCCTCACGGACCTTCACATCATCGGGCGCCGCGGCCCGCAGTACGCGAAGTTCACGCACAAGGAGCTCCGCGAGATCGGCGAGCTCGACGGCGTGGCGGTCCACTTCGACCCTGCCGCCCTGGTCGGTGTCCCCGAGGCCGACACGCCCGGCGTTCGCCACAACTTGGAGGTGTTCCGGGAATGGGCGACCCGCTCCCCCACGACCGCGCCCCGGCGGCTTCACGTCCACCTCGGCGTCACACCGACCGAGATCCTCGGCGCCGACCGGGTCGAGGGACTGCGGCTCGCCAACAATGCCGGTGACACCCGCGACATCCCGGTCCAGCTGGTCTTCCCGTCGCTGGGCACGGTCGGCCTCGGCGTACCGGACGTGCCCTTCGACCTCGCCACGGGCACCATCCCCACGATCGAGCATCGGGTGATCGGCGGTTCGTCGACGATCGGCGAGTACGCCGCCGGTTGGATCAAGCGTGGCGCCACCGGGGTCATCGGAACGAACCGGTCGGACGCGACCGACACCGTCAAGGTGCTCCTCGATGACTCCTCCGAGCTGTTGAACCGCGAGGTGTCGCCGGGCAGCGTGGTGGACCTGCTTCGCGACCGCAACGTCGACTGGGTGGACCTGGCCGGCTGGTCCGCGATCGACGCGGCGGAAATCCAGCTCGGTGCCGGCCGGGAGAGCCCACGGATCAAGCTGGCCCGATGGGAAGAGCTGTTGCGGGCCGGGCGGCGTTCGACCTGACCGAGTGCGCAGCCGGCGAACCGGCTGAGACAGTGGGCTCATGACGGCACCGACGGGCACGATCCCGCGCGAGGAGTTCTACCGGCAGGACGAGCGCAGGCAGCACAGCCACGTCCTGAGCTACGGCAGCGCGTGGCAGCAGCCGCCCTGGACCGACTCCAGTCACGTGATCGAGCTGATGTGGTTCGGAGCCACCCATGAGCTGGTCGCGTACTTCATCACCTACGACTGGGACCGACTCGGTCCTGGCAAGCTGAACCGGGACGTTGCGCTGTCGGAGGGGCTCGAGCTCTTCGTCGACTCCGGCTACGGGACCGGGCGGGTTCTCGGGGATCAGGACCTCGCGACGTCAGAGATCGACGTCGAGGTCCTCGCGACGCTGGGCTCCGACCTCGAATGTCACGAGCTGCTGTGGGGATGGCACTGGTGGCAGCACCACGAGGACGGCCTCGAGCATGTCCGTGAGCGCATCACGAACCGCGGCGACTGAACGTCGTCACCATTGCCGTTTGACGACTCTAGAGCCGCGTTGTCCGGCCATCAAACTGCGAAACCGGCAGTCCTAGAGCTTGGGGACGACGGTGGCGCCGGGCGCGCGGCCGCCAGCGGCCGGCGAGCCGGCCGGGACGGGGGCGAACAGGCCCGGCGGACGCTCGGGAGTGGCCGGCCGCGCTGCCTGGGCCGGAGCAGGAGCGGCCGGAGCAGGAGCCTGCTGCTGCGGTGCCTGCGCCGGGGCGGCGTTCGCCGCTTCGGTCGCCACGTTGGCCATCGCCGGAGCTCCGGCCATTGCGGGCACGGGCGCTTCGACCGGAGGCTGCGGCGCAGCTGGGGCCGGAGCAGCGGGGGAAGCCGGAGCGGCGGGCGGCGCTACGGGCGCAGCGGCGGCGATCGGGGCAGCAAACAGGTCGTCGACCGGGACCTCGTGGGACAGGACCAGACTCGGCTCCGAGAAAGCAGCACGCGAGGCCTTGAGACGGTCGCCGAACGAAGGTCGCTTAGGGGCCGCCGGCTGCTGCCACTCCTCGGGCACGGCATCCGGAGCCGGTGACTCGGCGGCGGGGGCGGGGGCGGAGCGAGCGAACCGTGAGCGCAGCGACCGGGGCTCGGCGGGCTCGGTTGCCAGCGGCTCGGCCGCGTGGTGGTGGATCGCTTCGCTGGGCTGCTCACCGGCGCGGGCATCGCGGGAGCGCTTGAGCAGCAGCAGGCCGACCAGCGCGAGCAGGACGACGAGGAGCAGCAGCCGTCCGGACATCGAGGAGAGCGACAGACCTGCGAGGGCGACATGGGTGGTCATACGCAAGATGTCGGCGCCATCGCCGCCGAACTTGACCGTAAGAACGCAGTCACGCCGGCAGCCGGAACCAGACGACCTTTCCGGGCCCGTTCTCGCGAGGGCTGACTCCCCAGTCCTGTGCCAGCCGTTGCACCATCCGGACCCCTCGGCCTCCCACAGCCAACGGCTCCTCGGGCGGGGCCACCGGCATGGCGGCGTCATCGTCACTCACGCTGACCGCAACGGTGCCGGCTTGGCTCCGCAGCTCCACGCTGACGTGGCCGGAGCCGTGCCGGATCGCGTTGGTCACCAGCTCGGACGTCAGCAGCTCGGCCAGCTCGATCGTCTCGCGGTCGACCTCATCCCCGAGGGCGCTCCTAATGAAACGCCGGGCCTCTGCTGGGGCGGCCAACGTGGGCTCGAGCTCCACGACACGATGTATTTCTGCGGGCACGGCGCGACTTCCTGTTGCGCGCCAGCTCACCCCTGAACCAGCGTAGTGCTGATTATGCCCGGGGTGTCTGACTCCCACACCCAGAGTGGCAGGGGCAACTCAGACCGGGACTGAGACCAACGTCTGGTGGTTCGAGCCGACGAGCACCAGTTGCGACAGCTGGCTACTGGGGATGTCCGTGGATCCGGTCTGCTGCGCGTTCCCCTTGTACGTCGAGGTCCATGTTCCGGCCAGGTCCCGATGACCGTTGCGGTCGACCGCGTAGAGCCAGCATTGCTCGTCCTTGCGCAGGCCGGTGACCGACACCCGCAACGCAGTCCCAGTCGCCTGGGCGTCGAGGCCAACGTTCATCCGGACCCCGGCGGTGCTGGTGGCGGAGACGGTCCGCCACTGTGAGTGGTGCTGCTGGGTCGCCCAGAGTCCGACCGCCGTACCAGTGCCGGCCACGATGACCGCCGCCGCAGCGGCTGCCAACCAGCGCCGACCGCGGTGCCGGGCGGTGGCTTCCTTCTCGTGCACGATGTCCTCGCTGGCCACCGCAGCGAGCCGCTGGTAGAGCTCGTCGCCGACCTCGAACCTGGTCGGGTCGTGGTCGCCGAGTACGGCGATGTCACTGACGGTGAGCAGGCTCAGCAGCTGGGGCAGTCCGGCGATCTCTTCCAGCGCGGCGCGACAGGACTCGCAGCCATCGAGGTGCTCCTCGACCACGGCGCGGTCAACGAGGTCAAGCGTGCCCAGCGCGTAGGCGCCGAGTGAGATCGACACGTAGTCGCAGGTCATGCCGTCACCCCCCGCTCGGCGAGGGCAAGCCGGAGCGCGCGGAGCGCGTAGAACGAGCGGGACTTCACGGTGCCGGCCGGTACGCCGAGCAGCGCCGCGGCCTCGCTGACAGAGCGGCCATGGAAGTAGGTCTCGACGATGACGGCGCGATGCTCGACCGAGAGCGCCTGGAGAGCCTCGACGATGAGCAGCCGGTCCAGGCTGCGGTCGATCTCATCGGCGGCGGGGACGACCGCGAGCACACTGTCGCCGACCTCGGTGGGGCGGACGACGCGGGCTCGGTGGGCGTCGATCGCGATCCGCCGGGCGACCGTGAACAGCCAGGGACGCAGCGACCCTCGCTCCTCGTCGAGCGAGTCACGCTGCCGCCAGGCCCGCAACAGGGTCTCCTGCACGATGTCCTCGGCACGACCGCGGTCGCCACCGGTGAGGTGCAGCGCGAATCCCATGATGGCGCCCGCGTGCGCGTCGTACAGGGTGCGCAGCGTTTCCTCCGCCTCGGGATCCACGGTTTGTGTCACACCTTCCTTACGGCCCGAGCGGGCCGACGGTTCACCCTGGGCGCGGGTACGGCGGTGAGAACCACCACACCAATGTCGTCGGCCGCCGCGGCCCGCCGGTAAAGCCAAGCAGACGCCGGCCGAGAATCTTCCGGCATCTCAGGAGACCGTGAGATGGGTGTCCATGCCCATCGCCTTGTGGTCCGCGACCGGGCACCAGATCTCGTAGCTGCCCTTGCTCAACGTGACCGTGAGCGTGGCGGACCTGGTGGGCGAGATGTCACCGGTGCTCTTGTCGCTCACGCCGGGCCCGTTGATCTCCAGGGCGTGGGTGATGGTGCCGCCGTTCACCGCCTTGAGCGTGTAGGTGCCCGGCTTCACCGAGTTGGTGCTGAGCGCGATCTTGAACTCCGTCTCGGTGGCCGTCACCGTCTGACCACCGCCACCAGCGCCACCGCTCGAGCTGCTGGCGGCAGGTGGCGATGCGGCCGGCGTGCTCGCGCCCGATGTCCCCGCGGAGCTTCCGCCGCCGCATGCGGTGAGCCCCGCGGCGAGTGAGACAACGCCGATCGCCACGGCAGGGAGACGGCGTGTGGACCCGATCGTCATCGGAACCTCCTCAGGTTCTGGTCTCGACTGTGGCACGGACCGACAGATTCCTCGGTTCACTCTTCTGGCCTACCACTCGCCACCACATCGATGGTTTTGTCCCCGGCTAGTCGCCCGCTACGAGTCGCCTCTGACGAGACGCATCGCCCGGTGCACCGCCGCTTCGCCGGCCTCGCCACCCAACCGCAACCGGCGTGGATCGGTGGTCAGCGACCGGATGCCCCCGCCGCCCCACGGTCGCAGCCCCATCACCCGGGCGGCTCCATTGCGCACGTGGCCGGTCACGAGCGCCATCGACTCGGCGTGGCGCAAGCCGCGTCGCGACATCAGGTGGGCCAGCCCCGGGGCGAGCCGGTCGAGCTTCGAACGGACGAACGGTGAGACCCGCCCCGTCGGTGAGGTCCGCTCGGCCGCGCCGCGAGCCAGCAGGACCAACACGTGGGTGGCCCCCCTGGCGATGGCCCGCGCGACCGGGAGTGGATCGCTGACATAGCCGTCGACGAGCCGCCGGCCGTGCAGCTCGACCGGTGGTCCCGCCCACAGCGGGATACAGGCCGAGGCGCGGAGCGCGAGCCGCCACTCCTGCGCCGTGACCATGCCGTCGAGCGTGCGGCACTCCAGCTGGTCCAGGCAGGTGGCCACCGGGCGCAGCGGGATGTCGGCGTCCAGCAGGTTCGCCGGATCGAAGCCGTGGCGCCCCCGCATCACCACGTCGAAGAGAAAGTCCAGCGACACGACCTGCTGGGAGGACTGCAGGCCACGGCGGAGGTCGATGAAGGCCCGGTCACAGAGATCCTCGTGGTAGACGGCGGGGAGGCCGTCGGTGTTGCCGACCACCAGCGCAGCTCCCGCGAGGGCACCCGCGGACACCGCCACGATCTCGTCGAAGCTGTCGCGCAGCCCGAGGCCGCCGAGCGCGCGGACCATGCCGGCCGTGTAGACGCCGCGCATCCCGCCGCCCTCGACGACGAGCACGACCCGGTGGCCGTCGTCGCGGTTGCCCGGTCGGCTACGGGCCGAGCGCCGGGCGTCGAGCACCGTCACAACGTCGGCGTCTCCGACGGCGAATCCATGGTCGGAGCGCATGTCGACGTAGAGCGTACGACGAGATGGGTCATCGGACGGCGCGCTCGAGGTCGGACAGAGCGTGGTCCAGATGGCCGAGCAGCCGCTGCAGGTGCGGCAGGCTACGGCGGTCTCCGATCAGCCCGAACTCCATGTTGTCGACGTAGCTGGTCACCGTGATGTTCAGCGCCTGGCCGGTGACCGGGATGGACATCGGGTAGATCGCGTCGAGGCGGGCACCGTTCCACCACAGCGGCTCGGTCGGGCCCGGGACGTTCGAGATGACCAGGTTGAACGGTGGCGGAAGGAGCCGGTTCGCGCCGAACACCGAGCTGAGGGCGAGCGGCGCTATCGCCAGGGCCGACAGGGCGCTGACCTGCAGGACGCTCAGGCCGTCGAGGAGCTCCTTGCCCTCCTGCATCGAGTCGGCGATAGCCGCCAACCGCGCCGCCGGGTCGGGTTCGTCGGTGGCCAGATTGGCGATGATCACTCCGACCGCGTTGCCCGACGAGGTGTCCAACCCCAGTCCCCGCAACGACACCGGCACCATCGCCGTCAGTGAGGCGTCCGGCAACGCGTTCAGGTCGAGCAGGTAGTCACGCAACGCGCCGGAACACATCGCCAGCACGATGTCGTTGAGGCGCAGCGACGATGCGTCCGCGACCGAACGTAACCGCTCCAGCGGCCAGGACTGTGCGGCGAAGCGGCGGGAGCCGGTGATCCCTCCGTTGAGGATGGTGCGAGGCGCCCGCGTCGAAGGGCCGGTGAGCTGCTCGCGGAGCGTCCGTTCCGCCAGTCGAAGTGCCGCCGGCCCCACGCCCAGCAGATCCGATGCCGCGCTCGCCGCCATCCCGGGTAGCGAGGACAGGAGATCCCCGCCGGCCTGGGGCCTACCGCGGCTGCCGTGTCCGTCGGTGACCGGCAGGTACGGCGCCCGGAGCTCGAGATCGTCGGCGGAGTGGGCGGAGGACTCCGACAGCAGCTTCAGGGCCGAGACCCCGTCCATCATCGCGTGGTGCACCTTGGTGTAGATCGCGAACCGATCGTCATCGAGACCCTCGATGAGGTGCATCTCCCACAGCGGTCGCTGCCGGTCGAGCAGCGTGCTGTGCAGCCGGGACGCGAGGGCCAACAGCTCACGGATCCGACCGGGACGGGGTAGCGCCGAGTGACGGACGTGGTGTTCCAGATCGATGTCACGGTCCTGCCGCCAGGCCCACTGGCCGAGCGTCGTGACCGAGCGGTAGGCGCGCCGCCGGAACGTCGGGGCGACGTCATCGACGGCGAGCAGTCGCTGGAACAGCTCAGGTAGGAAGTCGGCGGTGGCACCCTCGGGCTTGTGCAGCAGCTGGAGGCTGCCCACGTGCATCGGCTGGTCTCGGGTTTCCGGCAGCAGGAAGATCGAGTCCGTCGGAGACATCAGCGCCATGTGGCTCCCAGTGCTTCGTTCTCGCGGTCCAGCTGGCGCAGGTCCGCACCGTTGCGCCGGGCGAACAACCGGGTGCCGACGCCGGACAGTGAAAGCGGCCGGAGCATCGAGATCAGCCGAATACCACCGGGGATGTAGACCCGCTGCGACCGGCTTTCGACGGCGTCGGCAAGCAGCGAGGCGCACTCCTCCACCGGCATCGTGGTGTTCAGCGGCCACGGCATCTGGCCACGCGCCTTCGCGAACGACGGCAGGCTGCGCTCGGGGCCTCGGACGATGTCGGTGTCGATCCATCCCGGGTGAGCACTGCCCACGGCCACGCCGTACTGCGCCAGCTCGAGGCGAAGGGTCGAGGCGAGCGACTCCGCTCCGGCCTTGCTCGCGCCGTAGGCGGCGCCGCCCGGCATGGGGGCGAAGGCCGCGCTGGAGGAGATGATGAGGACATACCCGTGCTGCGCCGCCAGGTGGGGAACCGCCGCGGCCACGGTCCGGTACACACCGACGAGGTTGACCTCGACGGTCCTTGCGAACGCGTCCGGGTCGGCGGTTCGGACCGTGCCCAAGTTGGCGACGCCGGCATTGGCGACGACGACGTCGATCCCGCCGAACCGCTCGACGGTCGCGGCCACGGCGGCGTCGAGCTGCGCCTGGTCAGTGACGTCGGCCTCGGCGTACATGTGCTGTGGACCCAGTTCGGCAGCGTTCTCGGCGAGCAGGTCGGGCTCGAGACCGACGAGCGAGACCCGCGCGCCACGTCGTGCCAGCTCGGCCGAGGTCGCCTTGCCGATTCCCCTCGCCGCTCCGGTCACGAGAATCCGCTTGCCGGCGACGCTGGAACGCCGGGTCATGCGGGCACGACCGTCCGGGAGCCCGCGGTCCGGGTCACGTCGTACTCGGCGAGGTCCACCGACCGCATCTCCTTCAGATAGCTGAACGTGAACGTCGGCCACAGCGTCGTGTTGCGACCCTGCTGGTCCAGGTACCAGCTCTGACAGCCGCCCGCGTTCCACACGGTTCCGGCCAGCCGCTGCTGCAGGTCGACGTTGTAGGCGGCCTGGACCGAGGGTCTGGCCTCGACCACGCGACCTCCGGTTGCATCGACCGACTCGAGCAGCTTGACCAGGTACCGCACCTGGGCCTCGATCATCAGCACGATAGAGGTGTGACCGAGACCGGTGTTGGGCCCGACCAGCATGAACAGGTTCGGGAAGCCGGCGATCGCGAGGCCATGCAACGCCGTCATGCCCTCGTCGGCCCAGACGTCACTGAGCCGCCGCCCATCCGGACCGCAGATCAGCTCGGCGACAGGTGGGTCGGTGACCCGGAAGCCGGTCCCGAAGATGATCGTGTCGACCGGATGCTCGCTGCGGCTGCCGTCTGACGTCTCGGTGACGATCTCGTGCGGCCGGACCTCGACGATGGCCTCCGTGACGACCTCGGCGTTGTCGGCGGCGAGGGCCGGGTAGTAGGTGTTGCTCATCAGAACCCGCTTGCAGCCGAGCCGGAACGACGGCGTCAGCTTCTCCCGCAGCTCGGGGTCCGACACCTGCGTGTTCAGGTGCCGAAGGGCGATGCGCTCCGCCCGACGCATCACCTGGGGCCGGACGAAGCCGATCACCATCAGCTCCCGGGCGCCGTAGATCAGAGTTCGCAGGCTCCGCTGTACGACGGGCAGCACCCGGTTGAGGCGGCGCTCCCAGCCGGCGTAACGGCGGTCGCGGCGCGGCAGCACCCACGGCGCCGTGCGCTGGAACAACGTCATGCGGCCCGCCAACTGCTGGACGTGAGGGACGAACTGGATCGCGGACGCACCGGTGCCAATCACCGCCACCCGCTCGCCGGACAGGTCGTGGTCGTCGTTCCACGTCGCGGAGTGGAACGTCTCGCCCTGGAAGTCGGCCAGCCCCGGGATTGCCGGGATGCTCGGTTCGGACAGCGGCCCGGTCGCCAGCACCAGGCGGTCCGCGGTGAGCCTGCCCTGGCTGGTCTCGACCGCCCAGACCGAGGCAGCCACGTCCCACCTGGCCGCCGTCAAGGTCGTCCGCAGCCGGACCTGGGACAGCACCCCGTGGTCGCGGGCCACGCCGCGGAGGTAGGCGAGGATCTGCGGCTGTCGGGAGAACGAGTGGCGCCAGTCCGGGTTGGGCGCGAAGGAGTAGGAGTACAGGTGGCTCGGTACGTCGCAGGCGCAGCCCGGGTACGAGTTGTCGCGCCAGGTTCCGCCGACATCGGCCGCCCGCTCGATGACCAGATAGTCGCGCCCAGCCTCACCGAGCTTGATCGCCGCGCAGATCCCGCCGAAGCCGGCGCCGACGATCAGGTTCTCGATGTGTTCCGGCAGCTCGGTGAACATCTCGGTTGCGCCGTCGGCCGCCACAGCCATCTCCTCCACATCTGCGGTGTGCCCAAACCTACCCTCGGTAACCTACCTGATGTAAAGTAACGCTCATGCCAGCAGCCGGTGTGACCTCGGCCATGGCGCCGTCCGCGGCCCGGCGTCGGCTCCCGCGCGACGAACGGGCCCGCCAGCTCGTCGACGTCGCCGACATGGTCTTCGCCGAGCGCGGCGTGGCCGCCGCCTCGATGGAGGACATCGCCGAGCGAGCCGGGATCACCAAGCCGGTGCTCTACGACCACTTCGGCTCGAAGGACGGCCTGCTCGCGGCGGTCGTCCTCCGGGCCGGCGAAGAGCTGGCTGCCGCCACACTCGCCGCGGTGTCCTCGGCGTCGGGACCCGAGGACGCACTGGCCCGCGGCCTGCGCGCCTACTTCCGGTTCATCCTGCGTCGACGCGCCTCATGGCTGTCGCTGCTCGCCGAAGCCGGCGTTCCGGGCTCGGCCGCCGCGGCGGCGCTCGAGCAGGTGCGCGACGGCCAGGCCGAGCTGATCGCGACGATGATCAGCACCGACGTGGCCGGTTGCGACCTGCCCCGCGCCCGGCTCTACGCGCAGGTCGTCGTCGGCGCCTGCGAGCGGCTGGTGACGCGACCCGGCACCGAAACGCCGTCGGTCGACACGCTGACCCGGCACATGATGGACGTGATCTGGGCCGGCTTCGGCGCGGTCCGGGCGGGTCGACGCTGGTCGGGCTGAGCGCGCGCCGGAGCGGACCCGACGCGAACCGCCGCCGTGGGCCCGCCTGGCGGGTTAGGGTGCGCCGGGAGGCCGGCGAGTCGAGCGCCGGATCGACGTCCGGTGAAGGATCTCGTTCTCGTCACGGTGCTGGCGATCGTGGCCCTGGCCATGGTCTTCGCCGCTCAGTACTTCTTCCGTGGCAGCCGGAACCTCGGAACCCCTGCCCAGCGCACGACGTACGCGACGCTGCACACCGCCATCATCGCGGCCAGCGGCCTGCGATCGGGTCTCACAGCTGAGAGCGCAGCCCGCTCGACGGCACCGCTGCGACGGCTGCTCGGTACTCCCGCGATCGTGATCGCCGACGCCGCCGGACCGTTGGCCCTTGAAGGGACCGACGAACGTCACGTCGAGCTCATCACGAACACGGTCAACCAGGTGGTCAGTCACGGCCGGGCGCGGGTGATCCAGTCGGGGGAGCTGGCCTGCGGAACGTATGACTGCCGGCTCACGGCGGGTGTCGTCGTACCGCTACAGGTCTCCGGCGCCGTGGTCGGGGCGATCGCGGTGCTCGGTGAGACTGCCCGTCCTGACCTGCTCCGTGCTGCGGGCGAGGTTGCGGGGTTCGTGTCGTCACAGCTGGAGCTGGCCGAGCTCGACCTGTCGAAGACCCGAGCGATCCAGGCGGAGCTGAACTTCCTGCGCGCCCAGATCTCGCCGCACTTCATCTACAACGCGCTGACCGCGATCGAGTCCTACGTACGCTCCGATCCCGAACGCGCTCGGGAACTGCTCGTCGGCTTCGCCGACTTCATCCGGTACAGCTTCCGGGCCCAGGGGCCGTACGCGACGCTCGCCGAGGAGCTGCAGCTGGTAGAGACCTACCTGGAGCTGGAGCGAGCGCGGTTCGGGGACCGGCTGCAGGTGACGCTGCGGGTCGCGCCGGAGGTACTGTCCGTCGCGATGCCGTGCCTCACGCTCCAGCCGCTCGTCGAGAACGCGGTCCGCCACGGGATCGAGCAGGCCGGTGGCAACGGGCACATCTCGCTGATCGTCCAGGACAGCGACTCCGAGGCCCTCATCACGGTCGAGGACGACGGCGTCGGAATGGATCCTGAGAGGCTGCGCCGGCAGCTGGCCGGGCGGATCTCCGAAGGTGTCGGACTGCGGAACGTCGACGAGCGGTTCCGTCGGGTGTTCGGAGCCGAGTACGGCGTCCAGGTGGAGACCGAAGTCGGGCTGGGAACCCGTGTGATCCTGCGGGTTCCGAAGTTCAAGGTGGGGGTCCGCGCCTCATGACGACGGACCACGGGGGGCTCGCCGTCCTGGCGGTAGACGACGAGCTTCCGGCACTAGACGAGCTGGTGTTCCTGCTCAAGGCCGACGAGCGGGTCGCGTCCGTAGACGTGGCGCACGACGCGACCGGCGCCCTCCACATGCTCCGTGACCGCACCTACGACCTGCTGATGCTCGACGTCCGGATGCCGCACCTCGACGGCCTCGAGCTCGCTCGGCTGATGCTGCGGTTCTCCGACCCACCCTCGGTGGTCTTCGTCACGGCGTACGACGGGCATGCGGTCGAGGCGTTCGAGGTCCGGGCCAGCGACTACCTGCTGAAGCCGCCCTCCGCGGACCGGCTCGCGGAAGCCCTCGAGCGGGTGTGCCTGGCCCGGTCGCAAGCCCGGACTCCTCCGGACGACCTGCACATCGTGCCGGTCGACATCGGGGGTACGACGCGCCTGATCGACCGATCCGACATCGCCTGGGTCGAGGCACAGGGCGACTACGTGCGACTGCACGTCGTCGGCGGGGCGAACCACCTGATCCGGCTGCCGATCTCGACGCTCGCCGAGCGATGGGCCGACGCCGGCTTCGTGCGGATCCACCGCGGCTACCTGGTGGCGATCGGCCACATCACCGAGATCAGTAGCGAGGGCGGGACCTCGGTCGTGCGGATCGGCGGGACCGAGCTCCCGGTCTCCCGGCGGCATACCAGGGAGCTGCGCGACCGGCTGGTACGGGCGGCACGTCGCGGGGGGCTGCGATGAGCCTGCAGCCCACGCGTCCCGGCCGGCGCGTCGTACGGGCACCCAGCTCCGGATCGCCCGACTCGACGCCGCTGCCGGACGTGTCGGACCTGCACGCCGACAGCCCGTATGGCGATGTGCTGATCGCGGGCCTGATCCGGGCCCAGCTGGGACTGACCCTCGGGTTCCTGACCCTGACGGTCGCCGTCATCGGGTCGCTTCCGCTGGTCGCCGCGCTGCTGCCCGGCGTCGATCGGATCCACGTCGCCGGGTTCCCGCTTCCGCTGGTCGTGCTGGGCGTCGGGATCTACCCGGTGCTCTGCGTGCTGGGATGGTGGTACGTGCACCTCGCCGAGCGGCTCGAACGTCGCTTCGACGAGCTGCTGAGCCGGCCGTCGTGAACCTGCCCGCCCTGGCAGCGGTGGCGCTCGTCACCTTGGTGACGATCCTGCTCGGGGCTCGGGGCATGAGGGTCGCCCGGACCCCCGCGGACTTCCTCGTCGCCGCGCGGCAGGTGCCCCCGCTGGTCAACGCCTCCGCCATCTCGGGCGAGTACCTCTCGGCCGCGTCGTTCCTCGGGGTGGCGGGTCTGGTGTACGTCAACGGCGTCGGCGCTCTGTGGTACCCGGTCGGCTATGCGACCGGCTACCTGGTCCTGCTGTTGCTGGTCGCCGCACCGCTGCGCCGGTTCGGCGCCTACACGATCCCCGACTTCGCCGAGGGCAGACTCGGCTCCCGCGCCCTCCGAAAGATCAGCACCGGCTTCGTCCTCGTCATCGGTTGGTTCTACCTGCTCCCCCAGCTCAAGGGCGCGGGCATCACGCTGCAGGTCGTCGTGGGGTCGCCGTACTGGGTGGGCGTCGTGATCCTCGGTGTGGTCGTGACTGCCAACATCGCGGCCGGGGGGATGAAGGGGATCACGATCGTCCAGGCGTTCCAGTTCTGGTTGAAGATCGTTGCTATCGCCGTTCCGGCACTCGTGCTGCTCGCCGTGGCGCACGCCAACACGACCTCGCTCGACCGCCCGGTCGGTGCCACGTTCCCGGTGGCGACGACCGTCTCGATCACCGAACCCGTCCGCTTCACGGTCCGGCAACCGGTCGACATCACAGCCTCGGGCCGGCTCGACGGTCGCGCCGTCGACGGGCCGGTGGCACTTCAGCCGGGGCGGCACCAGGTGGGCGGTGGAACCCGGCTGCGCTTCCCCGCGGGCGCTGCCACCCCCAGCGCGGTAGGCCTCGACGAGCTCAACGGCTCCACCTGGTCGATGCCGTTCGCCCGGACCGGGGACGGGGCTCAGCACCCGCTCGCCGCCACCTACGGATTGATCCTCGCGACCTTCCTCGGGACGGTCGGTCTCCCCCACATCCTGGTCCGCTTTTACACCAACCGCGACGGTCGGGCCGCACGGCGGACGACGGCGATCGTGCTTTGCATGGTGAGCGTCTTCTACCTGTTCCCCGTCATTTTCGCTGTGCTCGGCCGGCTCGAGGCACCCGGGCTGTACCTGACCTCCGACACCGACTCGGTGGTGCTCGTCCTGCCGAAGATCGCGGTAGCGGGTACCGGCGGCGCCGTGCTCGCAGCACTCGTGGCCGCTGGGGCGTTCGCTGCGTTCCTCTCGACCTCGTCCGGCCTGCTCGTCAGCGTGGCCGGGGCGCTGTCACACGACCTGCTGGGGGGTTCCGTCCGCGCGTTCCGCTGGTGCGCGGTCGCCGCCGGTGTGCTCGCGACCCTGGCCGGACTGCGCGTTGCGGGGTTCTCCCTCACCCTGCTGGTTGGCTGGGCGTTCGCCATCGCCGCCTCGACATTCTGCCCGCTGCTCGTCCTCGGGATCTGGTGGCGCCGGCTGACCCGGATCGGATGCATCAGCGGCCTGCTGGTCGGTGGCGTGGCATCCGCAACAGCGATCGTGGCCACCATGCTCGGGGCGGGCAAGTCCGGCTGGGCGGCGGTGCTGCTCGGGCTTCCCGCCATCTGGAGCGTGCCCACCAGCTTCCTCGTGATGATCGTCGTGTCACTGCTCACGCCCGGGTCGCTTCCCGACGACGTGAAGGGCAAAATGCTCGTCCTGCACCTGCCCGAGCGGCTGCGCGGCGGCGGGTCGCGGAGCTGGCCGACCTCCCCGCCGACATTGGCACGCGACACCGGCTGAGGATCGTCGTACCGTTCGTCGCATCCGATGCGCCGCTCGGCGCAGACTTCGCCGCGTTCGGCGTCTGGGTGAGGCAGGTCATTGCGACTGTCCCCTCGGTGATCGACACTCGGCCGTGTTACGAAGGGATGACGCCCGATGACGGAGAGTTCCAACTCGAGTCCGGCAATCGAACCTGAGCTTGATGCCCTGCTCCACGAATCACGGCGCTTCGAACCCCCGAAGGAGCTCGCGGAGAACGCGAACGCAAAGGCATCGATATACGACGATGCCGCGGCGGACCGGATCGGTTGGTGGGAGGAGCAGGCTCGCGCGCTGGAGTGGGCGACCCCGTGGGACCAGGCGCTGGACTGGCAGCCGCCGTTCGCCAAGTGGTTCATCGGCGGCACGCTGAACGCCTGTGTCAACGCGGTCGACCGCCACGTCGACGCCGGCAAGGGCGACAAGGTCGCGTTCCACTGGGTGGGGGATGGCGAGCGAGACAGTCGTGACGTCACCTACGCGGACCTCAAGCGTGAGGTCTGCAAGGCCGCGAACGCCCTGACCGATCTCGGCGTGTCCGCCGGCGACCGCGTCACCATCTACATGCCGATGATCCCCGAAACGGTGATCACGGTGCTGGCCTGCGCCCGGCTGGGTGCGCCGCACAACGTCGTCTTCTGTGGGTTCTCGGCCGACTCGCTGAGCAGTCGGATCCTCGACTCGGACTCCCACACCGTCGTCACCACCGACGGCCAGTTCCGCCGCGGCTCAGCGACGCCGGTCAAGCCGATGGTCGACGAGGCGCTGCTGAAATGCCCCGACGTGAGCAAGGTTCTCGTGGTTCGTCGCACCGAGACAGACGTCGAATGGAACGACGACCGCGATGTGTGGTGGCACGACGCCGTCGACTCCGCGTCCGAAGAGCACGAGGCGCAGGCGTTCGACGCCGAGCAGCCGCTGTTCATGATGTACACGTCAGGTACGACGGCCAAGCCGAAGGGCATCCTCCACACCACCGGCGGCTACCTCACTCAGGTCACCTGCACCCATCGCAATGTCTTCGACCTCAAGCCGGACACCGACGTCTACTGGTGCGCCGCCGACATCGGCTGGATCACCGGCCACAGCTACATCGTCTACGGTCCGCTCGCGAACGGCGCGACGTCGCTGATGTATGAGGGCACGCCGCACCCGGACGACAAGGACCGGTGGTGGAAGCTGATCGAGAAGTACAAGGTCTCGATCCTCTACACCGCCCCGACCACGATCCGCACGCTGATGAAGTGGGGCAAGGAAGTCCTCGAGCCCTACGACCTGTCATCGTTGCGGCTGCTCGGGTCGGTAGGAGAGCCGATCAACCCCGAGGCGTGGATGTGGTACCGCGAGTACGTCGGCGGCGGGCGGACTCCGGTCGTCGACACCTGGTGGCAGACCGAGACCGGAGCCATCATGATCACCCCGCTGCCCGGGGTGACCGCGACCAAGCCCGGTGCAGCCATGACTCCGTTCCCGGGCATCAGCGCCGAGGTCGTCGACAACAACGCGAAGCCGGTCGGCAACGGCGGCGGCGGGTTCCTGGTGCTCACCGAGCCGTGGCCATCGATGCTCCGAGGAATCTGGGGTGACGACCAGCGGTACAAGGACACCTACTGGTCGCGGTTCGAAGGCATCTACTTCGCCGGCGACGGCGCGAAGAAGGACGACGACGGCGACATCTGGCTCCTCGGCCGGGTCGACGACGTCATGAACATCTCCGGCCACCGCATCTCGACCACCGAGGTCGAACACGCCCTGGTCGGCCACCCATCGGTCGCGGAAGCCGCGGTAGTCGGGGCCAGCGATCCCACCACCGGCCAGGCCATCGTCGCCTTCGTCACGCCGCGGGGGAACGTGGCCGAGGACGAGACCAAGGGCGAGGAGTTCGTGCAGGCGCTCCGAGACCAGGTAGCGAAGGAGATCGGCAAGATCGCACGACCCCGGCAGATCCTCATCACCCCTGACCTGCCGAAGACCCGCAGCGGCAAGATCATGCGCCGGCTGCTTCGTGACATCGCTGAGAACCGCGAGCTGGGCGACGTCACCACCCTGTTGGACCCCACCGTCACCGAGGCAATCCGATCCAATCTGTCCAGCAGTTCCGACAAGGAGGAGTAGCGCATGTCCACCACCACTACCGAGGGCCAGCCGGTCGCGAGTTCGCCGGCACCGGTTGCGCCCGTCGTCGGCATCGCCGATCCCGCACCACTCGGGCTGGCCGCGTTCGCCATGACCACGCTTCTCCTGAGCCTGGCCAACACCACGACGTGGCCGGCCGGCGCCATCTCGGCGGTCGCGCTCGCCTTCGCCTACGGCGGCGCCGTTCAGCTGCTCGCCGGCATGTGGGAGTTCAAGCGGGGCAACACGTTCGGGGCAACGGCCTTCTCGTCGTACGGCGCGTTCTGGCTGTCCTTCTGGTACCTCGAGACGCATTCGACGATCCCGGCCATTGCGGCTCCAGTCGTCGTCGGCACGTTCCTCATGGGCTGGACGATCTTCACGGCCTACATGACGGTCGCCACGCTGAGGCTCAACGGCGCCCTGCTTGTGGTGTTCTTCTTGTTGACGCTGACGTTCGTCGCGCTCACGATTGGCGCCTTCCACTCGTCCAGCGGCTGGAACAAGCTCGGCGGCTGGCTCGGCGTCGCGACGGCCGCGGCCGCCTGGTACACGTCATTCGCGATCGTTCTCGAGTCGACGTTCAAGCGCATCGTTCTGCCGCTGTTCCCCTTCAACGCTTGATCGCTTGACCGACGTCCCCACGGTCGGGGGCACCATCGACTCCGGTGCCCTCGGCCGCACTTTGATGCACGAGCACGTCTTCGTCCTCACTCCCGATGTCCAGCAGAACCTGGCCGGCGAGTGGGACGAGCAGGCCAGGATCGACGACGCCGTCGCGAAGCTGCGCGCGGTCAAGGCGGCGGGGATCGACACGATCCTCGATCCGACTGTGATTGGTCTGGGCCGATACATCCCCCGGATCATGACGGTCGCCGGACAGGTCGACCTCACCATCGTGGTAGCCACCGGCGCGTACACGTACACGGATGTCCCCAACTACTTTCGGATCCGCGGCCCCGGGACCGGTCTCGACCTCCCCGATCCGATGACGGACCTGTTCGTCCGCGACCTCACCGAGGGCATCGCGGACACCGGGGTTCGTGCCGGCTTCCTCAAGTGCGCGATCGACGAGCCGGGCATGACCGCCGGCGTCGAGCGGGTGCTCCGCGCCGTCGCAGGCGCGCACTCCCGGACGGGCTCACCTGTCATGGTGCACACTGCGCCGCGACATCGGACCGGCTTGGACGTGGATCGGGTCCTCACCGAGGTAGGGGTGCCGGCGTCGAGCGTGCTGCTCGCGCACAGCGGTGACAGCAGCGACGCCGACCACCTCAGCGGCTTGGCGGAGCGGGGCTACCTGCTCGGCATGGACCGCTTCGGGATCGACAACGCGATGTCGTTCGACGAGCGGGTCGCCATCGTGGTCGAGCTGGTCCGGCGCGGCTATGCGGAGCGGATGGTGCTCTCCCAGGACGCGTCCTGCTACATCGACTGGATCGATCCGGATGTGTTGCCGTTCCTGCCGAACTGGCACTACCTGCACGTGGTCCAGGACGTGCTGCCGGCACTATTGGAGCAGGGCGTCACCCAGCCTCAGATCGATGCCATGCTCGTGGACAACCCACGGCGCTGGTTCGAGACCGCCCGCTGACCCCCGGCCGCCACATGCGTGGGGGTTAGGACAGCGGCGGGAACTGGGGATCGCGGCGCTCCAGGTAGCTCGCCACCCCTTCGGCGAGGTCAGGCCGGTCGAAAGACGCCGCCATCAGCGACTCGGCGCGCTCGACCGACTCCTCGAGGCTGGCCGTCAAGTCGCCCCACACCTGCCGCTTCACGTCCCGCATCGAGGTCGGCGAGGACAGCCGGGCGAGCTCACCGGCGTACTCGGTCGCCGCGCCCACGACGTCGTCGTCGACGAGACGATCGACCAGACCGATCTCTGCCGCCTCCTCGGCGAGCAGGGTCCGCCCGGACATCAGCAGGTCGAGGGCATTCGGCAGCCCGACGATCCGGGGCAGCAGCCAGGCGATCCCGTACTCCGCGACCAGGCCGCGGCGCGCGAACGACGTGGTGATCTTCGCGCCACGGACGGCGAAGCGCAGGTCGCAGTAGAGCGCCCTGATCAGGCCCAGACCGGCGCAGGCGCCGTTGATCGCCGCGATGACAGGCTTGGGGACAGCCGGCTCCATCTGGTACGGCGGGCGTTCCGCGACCGCGATCCGAGGGCCACCCTCGGACAGCCCCTGCAGCAGCGACATGTCCGCGCCGGCGCAGAACCCGCGGCCGGCCCCGGTGACGACGACGACCCGGGCCTGCGAGTCAGCGGTGGCTCGATCGAGTGCCGCGAGGTACCCAGCCGTCATGTCCGGCGACCAGGCGTTCAGCCGATCCGGCCGGTTCAGCGTCACCACCGCGACGCCGCCGGCAGTGCTGTACAGCACCGAGTCGGTCATGACGCCGGCGCCAGGACGGAGACTGCGGTCGCGCTGTCGACGCCGACCGGAAGCAGCGCTAGGACGGGCGTCGTCACCCCCTCGTCGACGTAGGCCTGGATTCGCTCCTTGCAGGCCTGCGGCGCGCCGTGCACGACGAGCGTGTCGACGAGCTCGTCCGGAATCGCCTCGAGCGCCCCCTTGCGATCCCCGGCCGCCCACGCGGCCTGCATCGGAGCCATCAGCTCCTCGCGACCGAGCCACTCGTGGAAGGCGCGGTAGACCGGCACCGTGAGGTACGCCGCGATCGCGAACCTTGCCACCGCCCGGGCAGTGTCGGCGTCTTCTGTCGGGGCCACGAAGATGCGCGCCGCGATCTCCTTGCCAGATCCGCCCTCGTGCACGTACGGCGTGACAGTGGCGACGTCTTCCGGTGCAAGCCAGTTCACGATGGCGCCGTCCGCCTCCCGTCCGGCCAACCGGAGCATGCCGCTACGTAGCGCCGCAACGAGGATCGGCGGCGGCTCGGGCGGTGGCGAGGTCAGCCGGAACCCCTTGACGCTGAACGTCTCGTAGTCCTCGCTGACCTTCGCGCCGGACAGGGCAACACGCAGGAACCGGACCGTGTCACGGACCCGTTGGTACGGCTGGTCGAAGTCCATGCAGTTCCATCGTTCGACGATGACGTCCGACGACGACCCGATGCCCAGCACGAACCGACCCGGCGCGGCCAGCTCCATCGTCGCCGCGCTCATCGCGAGCGTCGCGGGACCGCGCGTGTAGACGGGCACGATCGCCGTACCCAGTCGAAGCTGCGGTGCCCACACGCTCGCCAGGGCGAGCGGCGTGAAGGCGTCCGCGCCGTTGGACTCCGCCGACCACAGGTCGGTGTAGCCGAGATCGGGCAGCGACTCGATGAGCGCCCGCTGATCGACCAGCGGGATGTCATCGAAGGGAAAGGTGATGCCGTAGCGAACCACGTTCGGGACCTTAGCGGACCCGTGATTGGGTGGAGTCATGACACTGCGGACACGAATCCTTGGCTCGGGCGACGCGGCACTCGAGGTCTCCGAGCTCGGCCTCGGCTGCATGGGAATGAGCGAGTTCTACGGCGCCGGTGACGACGTCGAGTCGACGGCCGTCATCCACCAGGCGCTCGACTCGGGGTGCACGTTCCTGGACACGGCAGACATGTACGGACCGTTCAGCAACGAGATCCTGGTGGGCAAGGCGATCGCGGGCCGACGCAATGACGTGGTCGTCGCTACCAAGTTCGGCAATGAGCGTGGCGATGACGGCAGCCACAAGGGCATCAACGGCCGGCCGGAGTACGTCCGCTTGGCCGTCGATGCCTCGCTGCAGCGGCTCGGCGTCGATCACATCGACCTGTACTACCAGCACCGGGTCGATCCCGACGTACCGATCGAGGACACCTGGGGCGCGCTGTCGGAGATCGCTCAAGCCGGCAAGGTCCGTCATCTCGGCATCAGCGAGGCGGCGCCTGCGACGATCCGTCGGGCCCACGCAGTGCACCCGATCACGGCGCTCCAGACCGAGTACAGCCTGTGGTCGCGCGACCCGGAGGACGAGATCCTCGCGACGGTGCGAGAGCTGGGCATCGGGTTCGTCGCCTACTCCCCGCTCGGACGCGGCTTCCTCTCCGGTCAGATCCGCTCCCCCCAAGACCTGCCGGAGAACGACTTCCGCCGAGCTAATCCACGCTTCACCGGCGAGAACTTCACCCGCAACCTCGAGACGGTCGACCGGGTCAACGAGATCGCTGCCGAGAAGGGCTGCACCGGGTCACAGCTCGCCCTCGCCTGGGTGCTCGCCCAAGGCGACGACATCGTGCCGATCCCCGGCACCAAGCGGTTGAGCTATCTCGAGGAGAACCTGGCCGCGGCCGACGTGACGCTCAGTGCTGACGATCTGCGACGGATCGACGAGGTGGCCCCCAGGGGCAGCATCGTGGGCGACCGCTATCCCAACATGTCCAGCCTCAACCGCTAGGCCCGCCACCTCGTTGAGTGCGACGTGGCTAGACGCCGAGGGATCGGCCGATGATCTCCTTCATGATCTCGGTGGTCCCGCCGTAGATGGTGGCCACCCGGCTGTCGAGGTAGGCCCTGGCCACGGGGTACTCGAGCATGTAGCCGTACCCGCCGTGCAGCTGCACGCAGGCGTCAACGACCCGCTTCTGCAGCTCGGTCGTCCACCACTTCGCCATCGCTGCGTCGGTCACCGTCAGCCGGCCGGCGTTGTGCTCGCTGATGCTCTTGTCGAGGTACACCCGCGCGATCTCCACCTCGGTCGCGAGCTCCGCGAGCACGAACCGCGAGTGCTGGAACGACCCGATCGGACGACCGAACGCGGTCCGGGTCTTGCAGTACTCCAGCGTCTGCTCGAGGATCCGCTCGGCCACCGCGACCGCGCCCACCGCGATGGACAACCGTTCCTGCGGCAGGTTCTCCATCAGATGGATGAAGCCCTGGTTCTCCTCGCCCAGCAGGTTGGTGACCGGCACCCGAACGTCTGAGAAGAACAGCTCGGCGGTGTCCTGGGCCTTCAGCCCGACCTTCTCGAGGTTGCGGCCGCGCGAGAAACCGGGCATGTCGCGCTCGACCATGATCAGGGAGATGCCGCGAGCTCCCTGCGAGGGGTCGGTCTTCGCCACGACGATGACCAGATCGGAGTTGATTCCGTTGGTAATGAACGTCTTCGAGCCGTTGAGCACCCAGACGTCGCCGTCGCGAACGGCGGTGGTCTGAATGCCCTGAAGGTCCGATCCGGCGGCCGGCTCGCTCATTGCGATCGCCGTGATCAGCTCGCCGGAACAGAACCCGGGCAGCCATCGCGCCTTCTGCTCGTCGGTGGCCAGGCGCACCAGGTACGGCGCCACCACGTCGTTGTGCAGACCGAACCCGATGCCGCTGGCACCCGCGCGGACGATCTCCTCGCTGAGTACGGCGTTGAACCTGAAGTCGCTGACTCCGCCGCCGCCGTACTCCTCGTCGATCTCGAAGCCGAGCAGTCCTTGCTTGCCCGCCTCGAGCCAGACGCCGCGGTCGACGATCCCCGCCTTCTCCCACTCGGCGTGATGGGGAACGACGTGGCGCTCCAGGAAACCGCGAACGGTGGAACGGAACGCGTCATGGTCCTGGGTGTAGAGGTCGCGCTGCATCCGCTCAGCATAGGAAGCGAGCCGAGCGGCGTTCGGTCAGGCCAGGTCAGGTCACGGTCAAACCAGGTCAGCGCGGTGCCATCCGGATCGCTCCGTCGAGCCGGATGACCTCACCGTTGAGCAGCGGGTTCTCGACGATGTGCCGAGCCAGTGCGGCGTACTCGCCCGGCCGGCCGAGCCGGGCCGGGTGCGGCACCTGGCGACCGAGGGACTCGCGAGCTTCGTCCGGAAGACCGGCCAGCATGGGCGTGTCCATGATGCCCGGGGCGATCGTCACGACGCGGATCTGCGCCGTCGCGAGGTCGCGGGCGATCGGCAGGGTCATCCCGACGATGCCGCCCTTGGATGCGGAGTAGGCGGCCTGCCCGATCTGCCCGTCGTACGCGGCGACCGACGCGGTGTTGACGATGACGCCGCGCTCGCCGTCGACGGACTCGGTGTCGGCGATTGCCGCGGCGGCGAGCCGGATCACGTTGAAGGTGCCGATCAGGTTGACCCGCACCACGAACTCGAACTGCTCGAGCGGGAGCACGCCCTGCTTGCCGAGAACCCGCCCCGGTGTCCCGACGCCGGCGCAGTTGACCACGATCCGCAACGGCCCGGCGCGCGACCGCCATGTCGACGGCGGCCTGCACGGCGGCCGGATCGGTGACGTCGACGGCGGCGAAGCTTCCGGACAACCGCGACGCGTGGTCGGCACCGGAGGAGTGAGGCAGGTCGGCGATGACGACGTGAGCGCCGGCGGCGGCGAGCTCCGTTGCGGTGGCGAGCCCTAGTCCGCTGGCACCGCCGGTCACGAGGGCCGAGCAGTTCTCGATCTGCATGGTTCTGCGTCCTCTCCTAGGGCGCTGCGGGTGCCTCGCCGTCAGTGTCCTCGGCGGTCACGACGGCGAGGACCATACCCGCATCCACCTGCTGCCCGGCGGCTACGTTCAGCTCGACGACCGAGCCGGCGGCTGGGCTCGCGACGGTGTGCTCCATCTTCATCGCCTCCAGGACCACGAGCGGCTGCTGCGCCTCCACGGTGTCCCCCACACCGACCAGCACCCGGACGACGGCTCCGGGCATCGGGGCCACCAGGGATCCCGCGGTGACGGCGGCTGCCGTGTCGGGCAGCCGGTCGAGCACGTGGTACGACGATGACCCCAGCGACGAGCTCACATCGACGACGCTGCCGGTGATGGCCACGCGGTAGTTGCGCCGTACGCCGTCGATCGAGAGCGTGACCTTCCGGCTCGCCGCGCGGGTGCAGCTCGGTCGTCGACCACCTCACCGTCGACCGAGACCGCGAGACCGCCCGGAACGGTCGAAGCGGTACTCGACGCTCATCGTCGTCGGAGCCGTCGACCAGCTGGACCTGCTGGGACTGCGACGGGTTGTTCCTCCAACCGCTGGGCAGCCCGGCGACGACGGTGGCATCACTGCGGTGTGCCGCCTGCAACGGCAATCGCTGCCGCTACGGCATGGGCGGTGTGTCCGGACGCGGTCGAGGAGCGATCCCGCCAAGGCGGCGACGTCATGGCGGTCGAGGTACGCCGTGTCGGTGGAGCCGGCCAGGAACTCGGGCTCGCTGAGGATCCGTGTCAGCAGGTCACGGTTGGTCGTGACTCCATGGATTCTCGAGCGTCGCAACGCCAAGCCGAGTCGCGCCGCCGCCTCGGCTCGAGCTCGGCGCATGCGCGATCAACTTCGCCAGCATCGGGTCGTAGTGCCTCGACACGACGCTGCCGGTCTCGACGCCGCTATCGAGTCGGAGTCCAGTCGAGCCCTCCCCCGGTACGACGAACTCGCGCAGCAACCCGGTCGAGGGCAGGAACCCGTGCTCGGCGTCCTCCGCGTAGAGCCGCACCTCGATGGCGTGGCCGGTGATGGTCGGCGACAGCGACTCCGGCGGCAGCGGCCGGCCCTGCGCCACGGTCAGCTGCAGCCAGACCAGGTCCAGCCCGGTGACCGCCTCCGTCACGGGGTGCTCGACCTGCAGCCGGGTGTTCATCTCGAGGAACCAGTAGCTGCCGTCGGCCGTCAGGACGAACTCCACGGTCCCGGCTCCGACGTACCCGACGGCCGTGGCGGCCGCCACCGCTGTCTTCACCCAGCCGGGCCCGCAGCGACGGGTCGACAGCGGGCGACGGCGCCTCTTCGACGATCTTCTGGTGGCGGCGCTGGATCGAGCACTCGCGTTCGAACAGCGACACCACGTGCCCGTGGCTGTCGGCCAGCACCTGCACCTCGACGTGCCGCGCGGCGTCGACGTACCGCTCGAGGAAGACGGTGGCGTCTCCGAAGGCACCGGCCGCCTCGCGCCGAGCCGACTCGAGCGCCGCCGCCAGGTCGTCGGGGTCGCGGACGACCCGCATCCCGCGCCCGCCGCCGCCGGCCGAGGCCTTGACCAGCAGCGGGTAGCCGACCTCGGCCGCGCCGGCGGCGTCCTCGCTCCACGGCAAGGTCGGCACGCCGGCGTCGCGCATCAGCCGCTTCGCCTCGAGCTTGGAACCCATCGAGGCGATCGCGGCGGGCGGCGGCCCGACCCAGGTCAGGCCGGCGTCGAGCACCTGCTGGGCGAATGCCGCGTTCTCGGACAGGAAGCCGTAGCCGGGGTGGACGGCGTCGGCGCCGGCCCGCAACGCCGCCTCGACGACCAGCGTCGCCCCGCAGATAGGTGTCGGCCGGGATCGCTCCCCGGCAGCCGCATCGCCGACGTCGGCCTCGCGGACGAACGGCAGCATCGGCGTCGGCGTCGCTGAAGACGGCGACCGTGCCGATGCCCATCTGCGCGGGCGGTGCGGAACACCCGGCGGGCGATCTCGCCCCGGTTGGCGACCAGCAGCGAACTTCATCGCGCTCACATCCGGAAGACGCCGTAGCCGCGGCGTCCCTGGACGGGTTGGTTGTGAACGACGGAGAGCGCCAGGCCGAGCACCGTGCGGGTGTCGCGGGGGTCGATGATGCCGTCGTCGTAGAGCCGGGCGGTGAGGAACAGCGCCTTGGACTCCGCCTCGATCTGGGTCTCGACGAGCTCCCGCATCGCCGGTGTCGCCGGCCTCGTCGTAGTCCTGGCCGCGGGCCTGGGCCGACGCCCGGGCGACGATCGAAAGGACGCCCGCGAGCTGCGCCGGACCCATCACCGCCGACTTGGCGTTCGGCCAGGTGAACAGGAACCGGGGGTCGTACGCCCGCCCGCACATTCCGTAGTTCCCGGCGCCGTAGGACGCGCCCATCGTGATCGTGAGGTGCGGGACGTCGCTGTTGGAGACGGCGTTGATCATCTGGGCGCCGGCCTTGATGATGCCGCGCTGCTCGTAGTCCTTGCCGACCATGTAGCCGGTCGTGTTCTGGCAGAAGATCAGCGGCGTGTCGCTCTGGTTCGCGAGCTGGATGAACTGGGTCGCCTTCTCCGACTCCTCGGCGAACAGCACGCCGCGCGCGTTCGCGAGGATGCCGACCGGGTAGCCGTGCAGCTGGCCGAAGCCGGTGACGAGCGACGCGCCGTACAGCGGCTTGAACTCGTCGAACTCGCTCCCGTCGAGGATCCGGGCCAGCACGTCCCGCGGGTCGAACGGCTCCCTGAGGTCGGTCGGGACGACGCCGAGCAGGTCGTCGAGGTCGTAGCGGGGTTCGGCGTACGTCGGCGCCGGCCGCGGGCCGAGCTTGTGCCGGTTGAGCCGGCGGACGATCTGGCGGCCGAGCCGGATCGCGTCGTACTCGTCGTGAGCCAGGTAGTCGGCGAGGCCGCTGGTGCGGGCGTGCATCTCGGCACCGCCCAGCTCCTCGTCGCTGGACTCCTCACCGGTCGCCATCTTCACCAGCGGCGGCCCGCCCAGGAACACCTTGGCGCGACCCTCGACCATGACGACGTAGTCGCTCATGCCCGGGATGTAGGCACCGCCGGCCGTCGAGTTCCCGAACACCAGCGAGATGGTCGGAATCGCCGCCGCGGACTTGCGGGTCAGGTCGCGGAAGCCACGGCCGCCCGGGATGAAGATCTCGCTCTGGGTCGGCAGGTCGGCGCCGCCGGACTCGACCAGGTTCACGACCGGCAGCCGGTTCTCCTCGGCGATCTGGGCGGCCCGGCCCTGCCGCCTCGCGGTGAACGGGATTCACGGCCCCACCGCGCACCGTCGGGTCGTTCGCGACGACCATGACCTCGGTGTTCTCGACCACTCCGATCCCGGTCACGACGCTCGCGCCGACCGGGTAGTCCGTTCCCCAGGCGGCCAGCGGCGAGAGCTCGAGGAACGGCGAGTCGGGGTCGAGCAGCAGCTCGATCCGCTCCCTGGCGAGCAGCTTGCCGCGCGACCGGTGTCGTTCGACGTACTTCTCGCCACCGCCCGCGTTGGCGATCGCCAGCTGCCGATCATGCTCGGCGAGCAGCTCGAGCAGGGCAGCGCGGCGCGCACCGTAGTCCGGGGCGTCGCGGTCCACCCGATCGGGAAGCACCGGCATGGCGGCGACTCTACGGGGAGGGCTCGGGCTCGGGGCACAGCCCCAGCTCGCCCAGACAGGCCGGACGGCGCCGGATCCTCGGTCTCCGCCAGGTCGAAGTGCGGCCCCGACGGGACGGTCCCGGCGCAGACCCCGGCCCACGTCGTTGCCCGTCGAGGCCGGCGGACCGAGCATCCGGCCAGAGTCCGCCAGAAAGGCCCAGAGTCCACGATCGCGACGCCCTCGTCCAGGCTCACCCCAGGTACGCCGTCAGCGAGTACGCCGGAAGGTCCCGGCCGTAGCACCGTGACGCGGTGCCCGCGGCGGCGAGTTCCCGCCACACCTCGCGTGCCCGCCGGCTCGCGAACCGCACGTCCTGGATGCACGCGACGGCCACGCCGGGGCGGCTCCGCGAGGGCGCGAGCCCTCCAACGCCTTCGATGACGTCAGCATCTCGCCGCGGCTGGCCCGGCGTACCGACGTCGAGTCGCTCAGTACGTCGAACGGCGTGCGGCCGACATCCCCATCGGATGATCATGACGCTCTCGTCGGCACGCGCCGGCGGGCCCCCGGTGAGCCACGCCGATAGCGTCATCGATCATCGGAGGTGGCCGATCAGCCGGAGACCGCAGTCAGCGCGTCGTACTCGTCGTCCGAGAGCTCGATGGTGGCCGCGTCGCAGTTGTCCTCGAGGTGAGCGACGGAGGACGTGCCCGGAATCGGCAGCATCACCGGAGACCGCCGCAGCAGCCAGGCGAGTGCCAGCTGCGAGGGCGAGCGCCCGTGCCGCTTGCTCGCCTCCTCGAGCGGGCCGCCGTCCTCGGCCAGCTTCCCGGTCGCGAGCGGGAACCACGGGATGAACCCGATCCCTTCCGCCTCGCAGTAGTCGACGACGTCCTCGTGCTGCCGGTCGGTGAGGTTGTAAAGGTTCTGGACGCTGACGACGTCCACGACGTCCCGCATCGCCTTGACGGTGTCGACGTCCACCTCGGAGACCCCGATGTGACGGATCTTGCCCTCGTCCTGCATCGCTTTGAGCTCGCCGAGCGAGTCAGCCATCGGTACGTCGGGGTCAACCCGGTGCAGCTGGTAGAGGTCGATGCGCTCGAGGCCTAGTCGGCGCAGCGACATCTCGACGCACTGCCGGAGGTATGCCGGCGTCCCACACGGCCGCCAGTCGCCGGGTCCGGCGCGGGTCAGGCCACCCTTGGTGGCGATGACGAGACCGTCCGGGTAGGGGTACAGCGCCTCGTAGATCAGGTCCTCGGAGACGAACGGCCCGTAGGAGTCGGCGGTGTCGATCAGGTCGACGCCGAGTTCGATGGCGCGCCGCAGCACCCGGACGCACTCGTCATGATCCTTGGGCGGCCCCCAGATGCCGGGGCCGGTGAGCTGCATCGCGCCGAAGCCGAGCCGGTGAACGGTCAGGTCACCGCCGAGCGTGAACGTGCCGCTCGCGGCGATCGGTGGTGTGAAGTGGAAGTTGCCATAGCAACAGTCTCGCCAGGGCAGGGGGCTCCTACACCTCGGAGGTCGGGCGGGTCCGGTCTCGCAACGCCCAGAAGGCCACTGAAGCCGCGGCGGCGACGTTGAGCGAGTCGACCCCCGGCGACATCGGGATCCGGACTGACAGGTCGGCGGCGGCGACTGCGGACTCGGACAGGCCAGGGCCCTCGGTGCCGATCATCACGGCCAGCCGGTCGTCGTCGGCGATGACGACCTCGTCGAGGGACAGCGCGCCCGGTGCCGGGGTCAGCGCAGCCACGGTGAAGCCGGCGTCCCGGATCCGTCGGATGTCGCTGGGCCAACTGGCGGCGCGGACGTAGGGCAATGTGAACACCGCTCCCATCGACACCCGGACCGAACGCCGGTAGAGCGGGTCCGCGGACGACGGCGACAGGATGACGGCCTGGATCCCGAGGGCCGTCGCGGCCCGGAACACCGCCCCGAGGTTGGTGTGGTTGACCAAGTTCTCGATGAGTGCGATCCGACGGGCGCCCGCGAGCACGGTGTCGAGGTCAGGCAGCGGCCGACGGCGCACGGACGCTAGCGCCCCGCGGTGGACGTGGAAGCCCGTGAGCTCGTGCAACACCGGCTCGGGTGCCAGGTAGACCGGGGCGTCTGAGCCCGCCAGGAACGCTCCGGTGCGCTCCAGCCACTCGGGCGTCATGACGACGGAACGCAGCTGGTAACCGGAGGTGATCGCGCGCTCGATGACGCGGGCGCCTTCGGCGATGAACAGCCCGTGCGGCCCCTCGATCTTGGTGCGCAGCGCAACGTCGGTGAGCTCGCGGTAGTCGGCCAGCCGCTCGTCGGCGACGTCATGGATCTCGATGACGGGACCCATGACGGGACGGGAGAGCGTCAGTCGAACAGGTCGGGCTGCTCGCGGGAGATCTTCGCCCACAGCGGCTGGAAGGAGAACCAGCCGGCGAACTCCGTGCCGACGTAGTCGTGGGTCTGCTTGGCCTGTGCCAGGTCGATGTGAACCACCTGCCCGGCTGCCTTCGCGAGCAGCTGCACCTGGCAGGAGCGCTCCATCGAGATGAACCAGAAGACCGCCGCGTCGACCGAGGTTCCGACGGTGAGCAGGCCGTGGTTGCGCAGGATGACGGCCTTGTTCGTGCCGAGCGCGGTGGCGATCCGCTTGCCTTCCTGCACGTCGGTGACGACCCCGGTGTAGTCGTCGAACAGCGCGTGGTCGTCGTAGAAGGCGCAGACGTCCTGCGTGATCGGCTCGAGCGTCTCACCGAGCGTCGAGAGCGCCCGGCCGTACGTCGAGTGACTGTGAGCCGCGCCGACCACGTCCGGCCGGGCCGCGTGGACCTGCGAGTGGATGGCGAACGCCGCTTCGTTGACGTGGTAGTCCCCCTCGACCACGGCGCCGTCGTGGTCGACCCGGATCAGGCTGCTCACCGACACGTGCGCGAACGGCACCCCGAACGGGTTCACCCAGAAGGTCTCCGGGTCGATCGGGTCACGAGCCGTGATGTGACCGGCGACTCCTTCTTCGAACCCGAACTTCGCGAACAACCGGAAGCCGGCGGCCAGCCGTTCCTTGCGGTGTCGTTGCTCGTCCTCGAGCGAGTCGAAGCTGGGCGGGGTCGGGAACCACTTCTCGGTAGCCATGACCCGATTATGCGCGCGCCCGGCCGACGGCGTCAGGTGTCAGGACTCCCCGGCCCGTTCCCGCCACTCGTTCATCCGGCCTTCCGGGCCGAGCTCGTAAAGCCGCTGGCAGTCCGGGCACACCGGGAACTTCTTGGGATCCCGGCTGGGCACCCAGACCTTGCCGCACAGGGCTACGACCGGCGTACCCGTCACCATCGACTCGGTGATCTTGTCGCGGTCCGCGTAGTGCGAGAACCGCTCGTGGTCGCCGTGGCTGGTCTGCAGGTCGGTGCGACCGGTGGTGACCGTGTCGGTGTCGGTCTCGGTCACGGTGTGGGTGGTCATCGAGGTCACGACTCCAGGGTACGGCGGCCGATCAAGCGCGGAACGGGTCCGACGTCGGCGGGGTCTTCAACTCGGCCCGGGCGCAGCTCGCGAGCGTGAGCCCGGCGTACCCGAAGGCGTCGTCACACAGTGAGTCGGTGGTCCAGCCGAGCTCGGAGCCGTGAGCCGTCACAGTGACCCGGTAGAGCGTGATCTCGTACCGCGTCGGTGCGCCGTAGGTCGAGCCGATGGTGCCGATCAGCTTCGCGCTGCCCGCCATGCCGCTCGCGCCGTCCCACGGCTTGTCGTAGCGCTGCCAGACGCCCGGCGTGATGTTCCAGGTGCCGCCGTCCGAGACGTCGAGGTTGGTCAGGGCCGCCACCACTCGCCGAGCTTCGACCTCTCGGAGAATCGCCGCTGGCCTGATGACCTTGGTCGTCTCCGGCACTGCCGACCTCCTACTTGACACGCGTGTGGGCCACGACGTTAGCCACGATTCTCTCAGGATGGGCTCGCAGCCGTCAGCCAGGACCCGAAGTCCGGGCGGGTCGGCACCGAATCACACGGGCTAGGGTGCCGATCTGTGAGAGCGGTCGTGATCCATTCCTTCGGCGGGCCCGAAGTCCTCCAGGTCGAGGACGTGCCGGAACCCGAGACCCCGGACGGCTTCCTCAAGGTTGCCGTGGACGCCGCGGGGGTGAACTTCGCCGACACGCACCAGAGCGAGAACTCCTACCTGTCGGCGCAGCAGCTGCCGCTGTTGCCCGGGAGCGAGGTCGTCGGCCGCGTGGTCGAGGACCGCTCGGTTCCGGCCTCGGCCGAGGGCCTGGTCGGTCGTCGCATCGCGGCACTCGTGAGCAGTGGCGGGTACGCCGAGCAGGCGCTCGTCCATCCGATCGCAGCGTTTCCGCTGCCTGACGCGGTGACCGATGCGGCAGCGCTCGCGCTGCTGGTCCAGGGACTGACCGCATGGCACCTGCTGCGAACCTGCGGTCACCTGGCTCCCGGTGAGTCGGTCGTTGTGCACGCCGCCGCCGGTGGCGTCGGGACGCTGGCGGTCCAGCTCGCGAAGCGTGGGGTGCCGGCCGGGTGATCGGCGTCGCGTCGTCCGCCGAGAAGCGCGACCTGGCTGCCTCGCTCGGCGCCGACGTCACGGTGGACGCTCGGGCGGATGACCTCAGGGGCGCGCTGCGGGAAGCCAACGACGGGAAGCCGGTCGACCTCGTCCTGGAGATGGTCGGTGGCAGCACGTTCGATGCCAGCCTGGCGGCGCTCGCGCCGTTCGGCCGGATCGCGACGTTCGGCATGGCCTCCCGGACGCCGGCGTCGCCGATCGACCCTGCCTCGCTGATGCAGCACAGCCGCGCAGTGATCGGGTTCTGGCTGGCGCACTGCTTCGGCCGGCCGGAGCTGCTGGGACCACCGATGGCCGAGCTGCTCGACCTGACTGCCGACGGCCGGTTGCGTCCTATCGTCGGGCCGGCGTACCCCCTCGCCGATGCCCGCCGTGCTCACGAGGACCTGCTGGCCCGCCGGAGCACCGGCAAGCTGTGTCTCGACCCGAGGAGCTGATCGCCGCCCATGACCCACGAGGTAGACCCCGAGTTCAGCGCGCTGCCGCTCCGCGAGATCGCCGATGCCGTGCTCGAGCGCGCCCAGCAGCTCGGGGTCGAGCACGCCGACGTGCGGATCGAGAAGATCCGCAGCAGCGCGCTGGCCCTGCACGACGCGCGACTGGAGACCAGCCATCGACGACGACGAGCGGGGCCTGGCGGTGCGGGTCGTGCACGACGGCACGTGGGGATTCGCGGGAGGGATCGTGCTCGATCCGACGGCTGCGCGAGACCTGGTGGACCGGGCGATCGCGGTGGCCAAGGTCTCCAAGCCGGTGACCGGTGAGCGGATCGAGCTGGCGGCCGAGCCCGGTCACGGCGAGCAGACCTGGGTCTCGGCGTACGACGTCGACCCGTTCAGCGTGAGTGAGAGCGACCGGATCGGGCTGCTCGCGGACTGGTCGAGCCGGGTGCTGGCTGCCGATTCCGTGACCCACGTCGACGCCGATCTGCGCCAGACCCGCGAGAACAAGTTCTACGCCGACCTGTCCGGCACCGTGACGACCCAGCAACGGGTCCGGCTGCAGGTCCAGGTCCAGGCGCTGTGGGTCGACGAGTCCAGCGGCCGGTTCGAGACGATGCGCACGCGTCGCGCCGCCGGTCGGGCAGGGGCTGGGAGTACCTCACCGAGCGGCTACGACTGGGACACCGAGATCGACCGGCTGCCCGAGTACCTCGCCGAGCGCAGCACCGCTCCGTCCGTCGAGCCGGGCCGCTACGACCTGGTCGTCGACCCGTCGAACCTGTGGCTGACGATCCACGAGTCCGTCGGTCACGCGACCGAGCTCGACCGGGCGCTGGGCTACGAGGCGAACTACGCCGGGACGTCGTTCGCGACACCCGACCTGCTCGGCACGCTGCAATACGGCAGCGACCTGATGCACGTGACCGGCGACCGCCAGGTCGAGCACGGCATGGCGACCGTCGGGTACGACGACGAAGGCGTCGAGGCCCAGACCTGGGACCTGATCCGTGACGGCGTGCTCGTCGGCTACCAGCTGGACCGGCGTACGGCGGCGTTGCGCGGGATCGAGCGCTCCAACGGCTGCGCCTACGCCGACTCGCCGCTGCACGTGCCGATCCAGCGGATGGCGAACGTCTCGCTGCAGCCGGTGGCCGGTGGCCCGTCCGCCGCCGACCTGATCGGCGGCGTCGAGGACGGCATCTACGTCGTCGGCGACAAGTCGTGGTCGATCGACATGCAGCGCTACAACTTCCAGTTCACCGGGCAGCGGTTCTACCGGATCCGCAACGGCCAGCTGGCCGGTCAGCTCCGCGACGCGGCGTACCAGGCCACGACCACTGACTTCTGGCGGTCGATGTCGGCGTCGGCGGCCCGGAGACGTTCGTCCTCGGCGGCGCGATGAACTGCGGGAAGGGCCAGCCGGGTCAGGTCGCGGCGGTCAGCCACGGCTGCCCGATCGCATTGTTCAACGGCGTACGGATCCTCAACACGACCCAGGAGGCCGCAGCGTGAGCGTCCCGCTGAGCCCCCAGGAGCTCGTCGAGCGCGCGCTCGCCGCGTCGACGACCGACGGCTGCATCGCACTGGCCGGCAGCGAGTCGACCGCGAACCTCCGGTGGGCGAACAACACGCTGACCACCAACGGCGTCGCCCAGAGCCTGGAGCTGACGGTGGTCGCGATCATCGGCGGGTCGGACGGCACCCGGGCAGCGTCGGTCAGCCGGGTCGTCACCGACTCCGACGGCGTCGAGTCGCTGGTCGCCGAGGCCGAGGCGGCCGCGCAGGCCACCGTCGTGGCCGACGACGCGGCCGAGCTGGTCGCCAGCGACCAGCTCGCCCGACTGGGACGCCGAGCCCGACGAGGCGCCGGTGAGCGCCTTCGGCGACCTCGCGACCTGGCTGGGTGAGACGCTTCGCGACCGCACGCGCCGCCGACGAGGGCCGCTACGGGTACGCCGAGCACTCGATCTCGACGGCGTACCTCGGAACCTCGACCGGCGCCCGGCTGCGGCACGCGCAGCCCGCCGTACGGGTCGAGCTCACCGGCCGGTCGGCCGACGGCGCCCGCTCGGCGTGGGCCGGGCAGGGGGCGTCGGAGGTGGCCGCGATCGACCTGGCCGCGCTGGAGGCCGACGTCGCGAAGCGGTTGCAGTGGAGTCGCCGTACCCGTTCGCTCGAGGCCGGCCGATACGACACGATCCTGCCGCCGACGGCGGTCGCCGACCTCATGATCGACGCCTACTGGAGCGCGAGCGCCCTCGACGCGCACGAGGGGCAGTCGGTCTACTCCAAGCCGGGCGGCGGGACCCGGGTCGGTGAGCGGCTCACCGACCTGCCGCTGACGCTGCGCTCCGACCCGTCGATGCCGGGCCAGCTGGCGTCGCCGTACGTGATGACGGGGGCGTCCAGCCGGATGTCGTCGGTGTTCGACAACGGGTGCCCGATCGGGCCGACGGACTGGATCCGCGACGGCGAGCTGGCCGCGCTGATCCAGACCCGCTACTCGGCTCGGCTGACCGGCCTGCCGTTCACGCCGTGGAGCGACAACCTCGAGCTGGTCGGGGCCGACGCCGCCGGTGACCTCGACGACCTGGTCGCCTCGACCGAGCGCGGGCTGCTGCTGACCTGCCTGTGGTACATCCGCTCGGTCGACCCGCAGACCATGCTGCTGACCGGGCTGACCCGCGACGGGGTCTTCCTGGTCGAGAACGGTGAGGTCGTCGGCGCGGTGAACAACTTCCGCTTCAACGAGAGCCCGATCGGGATGCTCAAGCGCGCCTGCGGTGTCTCACACACCGAGGCGACGCTCGCCCGCGAGTTCGGCGACTACTTCACCCGGACCCGGATGCCCGCGATGCGGATCGACGGCTTCAACATGAGCTCGGTGAGCCAGGCCTCGTGACCACGGGGGTCTACTCGATCCGGAAGCCGACCTTCATCTGCACCTGGAAGTGCGCGACCTGGCCGTCGTTGATCTGGCCGCGGACCGACATGATCTCGAACCAGTCGAGGTTGCGGACCGTCGACGATGCCTTCTCGACGCCGTTGCGGACCGCCTGGTGGATGCTGTCCGGGCTGGTCCCGACGATCTCGCTGATGCCGTAGGTGTTGTCGGGCATGACTACCTCTTCCTGTCGGGGTTGGGGACTTCACTCCACCACGTCGGTTTCGGGGACGAGCGCCGCCACCGTCGCGACGGCTACGACGGACGTCGTCCGCGGTGCCGCCGTCGCGGCCGGCAGCCAAGCCGACCAGGAACGACGTGAGCGGCGCCGCTGGCCGCGCCACCCCGTGCGCGACATCGCGGGTGAGGTCGAGCAGCAGCCGCTGGTCGACGGAGCCGGCGTCGAGCCCGAGCGCCTCACAGACCCGGTCGCGTCCAGTCCTCGAGCACGCTCATGCCAGCTCCCTCGCTCTCGCCAGATCATCGGGGGTGTCGCAGTCCAGCACCTCGCGGCCGTCGACAGCCAGCTCGGCGGGCTGCAACGGCCCGAGCGCGGCTCGAAGCGATCCGCCCGGCGTGAGATCGGCTGCGCGCAGCGACATCGGTCGGCCAGGCGCTGGCCAGCCACTGCGGCCTGCCGCGGTCGTCGACGAGCACCGCCCCGGCGGGCGCGGCAGCAGCGAGCAACCGCTCGACAGTCGCAACGGTCAGGAACGGGAGGTCGGCGGCGAGCAGCAGTACCAGGTCAGCGTCGATCAGCTCCAGCCCGGCGCGGGTGGCCGCCGCCGGGCCGGTGCCGGCCGGGTGCTCGCGGGTCCACGTGACCGGCCGTTGGGTGGGACGTGGCGGCCCCGACCACGACGACGGTCGCGGCTCCGCCGACCGCGGCGAGCACTCGGTCCAGCAGGGTCGTCCCCGCGATCGTCAGCGACGCCTTGTCGGCACCGTCCATCCGGCTGCCCGAGCCGCCGGCGAGGACGATCGCGTCGTACCCGGCGCCCGGCATGGCGCCAGGGTAGGAGCGGGCCTGGCAGTGGAGCATGATGGCCCCCGATCGCCGCCCGGACCGAGGAGACTGAGATGACCACCCGCCCCGTCGCCCTGGTCACCGGCGCCTCGAGCGGCATCGGCCGTGAGCTGGCCCGCGTCCTCGCCGAAGAGGGTCACGACCTGGTGCTGGTCGCCCGTCGGGCCGACCAGCTCGAGTCGCTCGGTCGCGAGCTCACGGCCGGGCACGGTGCCGAGTCGCTGGTCGTGCCGGCTGATCTGTCCACCGACGACGCCGTGGCGACGGTCGAGCAAGCGGTCCGATCAGCCGGGATCGACGTCGACGTCCTCATCAACAACGCCGGTCTCGGCGGCCACGGCCGCTTCGCGCAGACCGATCCGGCATCCGACGAGCAGCAGCTGCGCGTCAATATCCTCGCGCTGACCCGGCTCACCAAGGCCTTCCTGCCGCCGATGCTGGAGCGCCGTCGGGGCCGCATCCTCAACCTGGCGTCGACGGCCGCGTTCCAGCCTGGGCCCTACATGGCGATCTACTACGCGTCGAAGGCTTACGTGCTGTCCTTCACCGAGGCGCTCGCCGAGGAGCTGCGCGGCACCGGCGTGACGGCGACGGCGCTGTGCCCCGGAGCGGTCGAGACGGAGTTCTTCGACGTCGCGGGGGTGGACCGCAGCTCCCCCATCGCCCGGTCGCCGGGCGCCAAGGCGGCTCCGATCGTCGCCCGAGCGGGGTACGACGGGATGATGCGAGGCCGAGCAGTTGTCGTTCCCGGCGTACTCAACCGGATCGGGATGGAGTCGCTGCGGATCGCACCGCGCAGCCTGGTCCCCCGCGTCGTCGCCCGGCTGCATCCGCCCGAGCTGACAGATCACGGGAGGCGGACGACGTCTCCGATGATGACGACGGCCGGCGGGACGATCGCGTGGGCGACCGCGAGCTCGGCGATCTCGTCGAGTCGGCCGCGGATCACGCGCTGCTGAGGCAGCGAGGCGTTCTCGACCACGGCGACGGGCGTGGTTGCTGGGCGGCCGCCCTCGATCAACGACACCGCGATCTTCTCGAGGTTCGACACAGCCATGAGCAGGACGACGGTGCCGGTGCCGCGGCCGAGCAGGTCCCAGTCGACGGTTGACCGCGGGTCGCCCGGTGGGAGATGCCCGCTCGCGACCGTGAACTGCTGCGCGGTGCCTCGCTCGGTCAGTGGGATCCCAGCGATCGTCGCCGCGGCGGTGGCACTGGTGACGCCGGGGACGACCTCGACCTCGACGCCGGCGGCAATGCAGGCGTCGACCTCCTCGGTGCCCCGGCCCAGCACGAACGGGTCTCCGCCCTTGAGCCGCACCACGGTCCGCCCGGCCCGGGCCTGGTCGATCAGCAGCGCGTTGATCGACTCCTGGGAGGTGGCCGGACCGCGCGGCGTCTTGCCGACGTCGATCACCTCGACCTCGGCCGGGAGCCGGGCGAGCAGGTCGGTGGGGCCGAGCCGATCCGTGACGACGACGTCCGCGTCGAGCAACGCCCGCATTCCCCGCAGGCTCAGCAGATCCGGGTCGCCGGGGCCGCCGCCGACCAGCACCACCTTGCCGCCCGCGCCGCGGCCCCGCCGCACCGCGAGTTCCCCGCTGCGCACTGCGACCTCGATGGCGTCCCGGAGCCGCCGGGCCCGGAGCGGGTCCCGCCCGGCGCTAACGGCCACGGTGAGGTCGTCGACGCGGCTGACCGCGGACAGCCACGCCGCCGAGTGCTCGGCGTCGTCGGCGCGCACGCACCAGATCCGACGGGCCTCGGCGGCCTGGGCCACCTCGGCGTTGATCTCGGCGTCGTCGGTGCACGCAAGAACGAGCCACTGCCCGTCGACGTCGGTGGCGCGGAACGGCCGGCGCAGCACGCTCGCGGCCGCTGCATCGATGTCGGCCGCGACGTCGGGTGCGACAACCGTGACGAGCGCGCCGGCCGCCAGCAGATCGGCGGTACGCCGAACCCCAACCCGACCGGCGCCCACGACCAGCACCGGGCGTCCGGCGAGGTCCAGCATCAGTGGGTATCGCACCGAACCATCGTGCCCGACGGTTGCGCAGGAAACTCACAGGTGACAAACGATCATGACTGGGTACGAGGGTCAGAGACCAGATCCTGAGCCCTAGGGAGTAGGCATGACCACCACCACGACACCCCAGACCTCGGCTGCCGTGCGCGATAACGGTCCGGGCCGCACCATCAGCATCGTCGGCATCGTGCTCGGCGCGCTCGCGCTGCTCTTCAGCTGGCTCACCGGCATCCCCGGGCTGATCCTCGGCATCATTGGCGCCGCCAAGGGCAATCGGCTGGGCTGGGTCGCGATCGTCGTCTCGGTGGTGGCCACCGCGCTGTCCTTCGTCATCGGCTTCGCCCTCATCGGCCACCACTGACGTCGAGCTAGGGCGAGATCCCGAAGAGTCGGTCACCCGCGTCGCCGAGCCCCGGCACGATGTAGGCGCGGTCGTCGAGGCGTTCGTCGACGGCCGCCACGACCAGGGACACCTGGTCGCCCGGGAACTCGTTGTCCAGCCGGGCGATCCCTTCCGGGGACGCCAGCAGGCAGACACAGGTGACCGACTCGGCGCCTCGCGCGATCAACGCTTGCACCACGGCGGACAATGTGCCTCCGGTCGCGAGCATGGGATCGAGCACCACGACGCCGCGGCCGGCGGCGTTGTTCGGGAGCCGTTCGGCGTACCAGGACGCCTCGGCGGTCTTCTCGTCGCGGGCCAGCCCGGCGAAGCCCACCTCGGCGTCCGGCAACAGCCGGGTCATCCCGTCGAGCATGCCCACGCCGGCTCGAAGCACCGGAACGACAAGCGGTGGCGGCGACGTCAGCCGTACCCCCTGTGTCGTCGTCAGCGGTGTCGTCACGGTCACCACCTCGACCGGAACGTCGCGGGTGGCCTCGTAAGCCAGCAGGGTCACGAGGTCGTCGACAAGTCGGCGGAACGTCGGAGTGTCGGTGGACACGTCACGCAGTGCCGTCAGCTTTGCGGCGACGATCGGATGGTTGACGACGGTCACACGCACGGGTTCAGGACTCCTCGCCGATGTCTTCGTTCCACAGCTCTGGGCTGGTTGCGATGAACTCTCTCATCAGCCCGACACACTGCTCGTCGTCGGCGAGCACGACCTCGACACCACGGCTGCGCAGCAGGTCCTCGGCACCCATGAACGTCGCGTTCTCCCCGATGACGACGCGCGGGATGCCGTACAGCAGGATCGCGCCGGTGCACATGTCGCAGGGCGACAGCGTGGTGTACATCGTCGCCCGGCGGTAGACGGCGGCCGGCTGCCGCCCGGCGTTCTCGAGCGCGTCCGTCTCGCCGTGACGGATCGCGCTGCCGCTCTGCACCCGCCGGTTGTGGCCGGAGGCGAGCAGCGCCCCGTCCGCGACCAGCGCCGCACCGATTGGGACACCACCCTCGTCACGCCCGAGCCGGGCGTCAGCGATCGCAACGTCGAGCCAGCGACGGTCCGTCTCCGACAGGGTCACTAGCTCGGCAGGACGACGGTCTTGCGGCTGCGCTTGCCCAGCCCGGCGAGCACCAGTGCGTAGTAGACGACCACCGTCACCACGAAGCCGACCTCGAAGGTCAGGTCACCGATCTTCGGGTGGTGCTTCGGGAAGTACGCCGTGAACCGCGGCGGCTGGTTGGCGAACAACCCGATCGACACCACCATGCCGATCAGCATCGCGATCGGGCCGGCAAGGTTCTTGTGCTTCGGGTCGTAGAGCACCGCTGCATGGTTACCGCGGTTGATCAGCTGGTCGACGAAGAAGACCGCGAGCCACGGGCCGATCCAATACGCGATGATCAGCAGGAAGTTCTCGTACTTGTCGATGTCGTTCAGGCCGATCAGCGCGACGATGAACCCGGCGATGCCGAACACCCCGGCGATCAGAGCCCGCCGGAACTTCACCGAGATCCTGATCCCGAGCGTCGTGAACGACATCGCGCCGGAGTAGATGTTGAGGACGTTCGCTGCCACTGCGCCCACCGCGATCGCGAGCAGCACCAGGTCGCGCACTACGGTCGGGTACGGCGAGGTGAAGGCCGCGGTCGGGCTCAGGCCCGACTTGGTCGCGATGGTGGCCGAGACCGCACCGACGAACTCCAGGAAGATGCAGGAGAGCGCGACGCCGAGCCCGCTCCACAGCGCGGTGGCTTTCTTGCTCGTATCGGGCGCCATGTAGCGGGTGTAGTCCGAGGCATAGGGATTCCAGCCGCAGGCGTAGCCGAACGTGGCACCGAGCGCGAGCGTGAAGCCACCGAAGCCGCCGGTGCCGTGGCCGCCGTAGTTGCCCTTCGAGAAGGTCCAGATCGAGCCGAGCACGAAGGCGAAGACGAGCAGCGGGAAGGCGTAGCGCTCGAAGACATGGACCAGGTTGTGGCCGTACAGCGCGATCGTGATCTGGGCCGCGACGATGATCACGAGGCAGGCGTACTTGTTCAGGTGCAGCAGGGTGTTGAGCGCGAGCGCGCCCGAGACGCTGTTGACCGCGAACCACCCGACACCCGCGATCACCGCGTTGATGCCGGCGGGCAGCGTGTTGCCCCAGTAGCCGAAGGAGATCCGCGACAAGATCATCTGCGGGACGCCGTACTGCGGGCCACGCGCGGACAGCACGCCCTGGGTCACCGAGCCGAGCACCGTCCCGAGCACGATTGCGGCGAGCGACTGAGCGATGCTCAGGCCGAAGAACAGTACACAGATCACGCCGACGAAGACGGTCGCGAACTCGAAGTTCGGTGACATCCACGTCCAGAACAGCTGGAGCGGCTTGCCATGACGCTCGTTCAGCGGGATGAACTCGGCGCCGCCGGGCTCGATGACGGCGACCTTGTCGCCGTACTCACCCTCACGGATCTCGGTGGTCGGTGTAATGGCGGCGTCGTCGGCCAGGGTCGTCATCTCAGGCAGGCCCTTCGAAGGTGGTCTGACGGTGCGAATGTTAGGGCCCATCAGCGACATTCGGGCGCGCCGAAGCAGGTGAAATCGATGACAATCGTGTGACGCGCAGCCGGCGCGTGACGCACGTGACAGGGTGGTGCTCGTGGGACGGATGACCGATCGCCGGCGTGTCGTCCGGGTCGACGACGGCCGGGTCGTGACCCGCCCCGACACGCTTGCCGTCGAAGAGCCGCTCGAGATCAGGGTTGACGGCCGGTCGATGGCCGTCACGATGCGCACTCCGGGCGACGACGTCGACCTCGCGATCGGCTTCCTGCTCACGGAAGGCCTGATCCGTGGCGGGGACGATGTGTCGGTCGCTCGGTTCTGCGCCGGGAGCACCGACGACGGCGTGAACACCTTCAACGTCCTGGACGTCACGCTCGCGGACGGCGTGCCCGCCCCGGCGCCCTCAGCTGAGCGGGCGTTCTATACGACCAGCTCGTGCGGCGTGTGCGGCAAGGCCAGCATCGACGCGATCCGGACCCGCACCCGGTGGCCCGTAGCCGACGACCCGCTGCGCCTCGACCCTGACGTTTTGATTTCGCTGCCCGACCGGCTCCGTGAGTCGCAGCGGATGTTCGAGCGGACCGGCGGGCTGCACGCGGCCGGGCTCTTCACGCCGGCGGGCGACCTGTTGTGCCTGCGGGAGGACGTCGGGCGGCACAACGCGGTCGACAAGGTCGTGGGCTGGGCGGCACGCGAGGGCCGGCTGCCGTTGTCGGGCACCGTCCTGCAAGTCAGCGGTCGGGCCTCGTTCGAGCTAGTCCAGAAGGCCGTGATGGCAGGGATCCCGATGCTGGCAGCGGTGTCGGCGCCGTCCTCGCTGGCTGTCGAGCTCGCGGCCGAGTCAGGCATGACGCTCGTGGGCTTCCTGCGTGGTACGTCGTACAACGTCTACACCGGTCAGCAACGCCTCGGGCTGGGCTGACCGGCTGCTGTCTCAGTCGCGCCCGACCACCTGCCGGTGGGTGTCGTCGACCCGACGGGTACGCCGGAGCCCGTCCATGTGCTCGAGCAGCGGAACGCAGACCCGGCGGGATATCCCGAGCGCCTGGCGGGCCTCGCTCATCGTGAACGGCTGCGGGAGCCCGGCCAGCACATCGACGGTGTGGTCCGGGGCGAGCGGCGAGACATAGACGCCACGGCCCAGGTGCAGCAACAGCCCGCTGCGGACCCCGTGCGCCAGGACGCTGGGGGCGATCTCGAGCTGGTCCGCCGGCGGCGCGTCCAGCGGGTCGCTGCGCAGCCGGTCCAGCAGGGCCGTGAGCTCGGGTAACTCCGGCTCGATCGCAGCCACCGGTCGCACCCGGCCGTCGACGACCACCCAGCGCGGGTCGGTGAGCAGCTCGTCGAGGAGCGCCGGGGCGGGAATCCCGGCTCGTCGCCGCAGCTCCTCCGTGGGGATGCCGATGAGGGCCGCCTCGGTGTCGAGCCCGGCGAGCTGCTTGGCCACGGCGTCTCGCCAGCGGGCCGGCATCGCGGGGTCGACCCACCACCCGCCGAGCCGGTCGCCTGCGGGCGCGAGGGTCTCGTCGTACCCCGCCGCGACCAGCTCGTCGGCTCGGACCGCGCCACGTCGACGGACGGCGCCGGCGGCCGACGGATCGGCGGCCAGTGATTCGGCGAGGTGGCCGGCGGCACCGCGCCGGGCCAGCGGGAGTGGGGAAACGTCGACGACGTCGGCGGCCGTCACGACCCGGGACCCAGGATCGCGGAGCAGCAGCCGGTCCCCCACGTGCAACGGCAGCGGATGGCGCAGCCGCAGCCGCGTCACGGCCGGGTCGAGCGGACGCACCCGCGCCGGGACCGCGGCCGAGCCGATGTGGACGACGAGCTCGGCGGGCAGCCGGGTGCGGCCGGCGGCCAGCAGGACGTCGACCTCGCCGGTCACCGTCCACGCGCCCGGCGTCACGAGTGCATCCCCCCTGCCGATGGAGTCACGGTCGACGCCGCGCAGGTTGACGGCGGCCCGGGACACCGGGGCGAGGCGCGGCTCGGTGCGCTCCCGGGATTGCAGGCCCCGGACCGTGACTCGCTGCCCGCTGGGTACGACGAGGAGGTCATCGCCGACCGACAGCGAGCCGGCTCCCAGGGTCCCGGTCACGACCGTCCCGGCGCCCCGGATCGTGAACGACCGGTCGACCCAGAGCCGTACCGGGGCCGCCGGGTCAGGCGCGGGGAGTCGGTCGGCCAGCTCGTCGAGGGCCTCGCGCAGCTCGACCATCCCCGCGCCCGTGAGGCTGCTCACGGCGACGGCAGGCAGGTCGGCGAGCGTCGTCCCCGCGAGCCGCTCCTGGACCTGCTCGATCACGGGCCGCGGGTCGGCCCGGTCCGACTTGCTGACGACGACAAGCCCCTCGCCGGCGCCCAGCGCGTCGAGCGCGGCCACGTGCTCCCCGGTCTGCGGCTGCCAGCCCTCGTCGGCAGCGACGACGAGGAGCACGGCCGGCACCGGACCCACCCCGGCGAGCATGGTCGCGACGAACCGCTCGTGGCCGGGTACGTCGACAAACGCCATCTCGCGGCCGCTCGGCAGCGTGGTCCACGCGAAACCGAGGTCAAGGGTCATCCCGCGCCGGTGTTCCTCGGCGTACCGGTCCGGGTCCCGGCCCGTCAGCGCCCGCACCAGGGCGGACTTCCCGTGGTCGACGTGACCGGCGGTCGCGACGACGTCCATCAGCGCCCGAGCACCGCCGCGATCACGGTGTCATCGAGATCCGGCGGCACACAGCGCAGGTCAAGCAGGCACCGGTCGCGCTCGACTCGTCCCACGACACACGGGTCGCCGAGCCGGAGTCGCTCGGCGTCCGAGGCCGGTAGCGACACCGCCCAACCGTCCAGCTTGACCGCCGGTGCGCCACCGCCGCCCACCAGCCCGGTGCTGGCGACGACGTCTCCCCCGGTCGCGTCGGCGATCCGCTGGGTACGACGGCGAAGCTCCTCGATGTCAGCGTGCAGTGCCGTGTGCACCGGCGGGCGGGGGCCTCGCAGTGTCGCCTCGAGCGCAGCGAGCGTCGTCTTGTCGACGCGCAGTGCCCGGGCCAGCGGGTGTCGTCGCAGCCGCTCGACCAAGTCGCCCCGGCCGAGGATCAGGCCGGCCTGCGGTCCGCCGAGCAGCTTGTCGCCACTGGCAGTGACCAGGTCCGCGCCGGCGCGCAGCGTGCTGGTCGCGTCCGGCTCGTCCGGAAGCGAGCCGTCGGGCGCGAGCAGACCGGACCCGATGTCGACGACGACGGGGACGCCGAGGCCGGTCAGCTGCGCGGTGTCGACTCCCCCGGTGAAGCCCGCGACGACGAAGTTGGACGGGTGCACCTTCAGCACGAAGCCGGTCTGCGGCCCCAGCGCGTTGTGGTAGTCGGCGACGACGGTGCGGTTGGTGGTGCCGACCTCACGGATCCGGGCACCGGTCGACTGGATCAGATCGGGAAGCCGGAATCCGTCGCCGATCTCGACGAGCTCACCTCGGCTGACGACGACCTCACGCCCCGCGCCGAGAGCGGTCGCCGCGAGGACGAGGGCGGCCGCACCGTTGCCGACGACATGGACCGCCTCGGCGTCGGGGACGGCAGCGGCCAGCGCCTGCAGGGCTCCGCCACCGCGCCGGGAACGGCCGCCGGTGGTCACGTCGTACTCCACGTCGACGTATCCAGCCGCCCGCACCATCGCGTCGATGGCGGCAGCGGACAGCGGCGCGCGCCCGAGGTTGGTGTGGACGATCACGCCCGTGGCGTTGATCACCGGCCGGAGCGACGTTGCGGCCGGCGGCAGGCCCGACATCGCCAAGTCGGCGACTGCATCCGGTGACACCGCACCGTCGCGAGCCGCCTGCTGGGCCGCGACTACCGCCCTTTTGACGATTCCCGGGCCAAGGCGTTCCACCGCCGCGACCAGCCGGACATCGGACAGGACGGTGTCGGTGCGAGGCACGGCTCGGCGGGGGTCCACGTCGGTGCCGTCGGTCACCGGGCCAGCGTAGGGGTGGGGTGAAACCGGGTCCCCGGAGCGTGGAATCCCAAGGCACCCCCAATGGTTCACCTGTTCGACGGGCCGTTTTCACATGGCTCTCAGATTCGATCGAAATGGTGCCACCATGACAACGACAACACGCAAGTCGGCAACCGAGCCGCGACGCGAATCCCTGCTGACCGATTTCACCCTCACGCCGGTCCCGGCGCAGGACCGGCGGCGCGCGGCATTGGCCGTGTGCGCCCGGTCGGAGTCTGCCGCCGACGCCCGGGAGCTGCTCGAGGCGCTTGGGCTGCTCGAGGACACGGCGCTACGCGGAGCGGCCTGACCCTCAGGGGGGCTGCCCGCGGAGTGTCCGGACGGCTACGGTCCGTAACCGACCACGGGCTATCCGCCCTGGGGTGGCTCGCGGGCACCGCTTCCTGCGCTCTCATCCCTGCGGGGTGAATGAAACCGGGCCGTGAGCCGAGACCATTCTTCCGGTCCCACCCGTTGACGCAGGCAACCGTCGGGCCTCGCTGCAGGGTGGGATGGACTGGGGGGAATCAATGCCGGACAGCCTGATCATCAACAGACACATCGACGCGATGGAACTGCGGCCGGTTGCCGACGAGCAACTGCGACGAGCCGCTCTCTGCGTCTGCAGCGTCATGGGTGGTCGTGGGGAACGCGTCGAGCAGATCAGAGCAGTGCTCGAAGCCCTCGGTCTCGACGACCTCGCGCCGCGCCCGTAGCTGCCGCGACCGGACCGTTCTCGAGCCGGACATGAGCGCGGCTGGGGGGCAACGCACTCATGTCCGGTCAGCGATGGTCGCTGCCCGCCGTGAGGAAATCCTGAACAACCGGCAGGCCACGTCAGCGGAGGCGGACGGGAATCGAACCCGCCAGACCGAGATCCTCGGCCTCGTCGGTGTTGAAGACCGCGCCGCCCACCAGGACGGGTACGCCTCCGTCGGTGACCCTAGCCGTGGTTACTTGGCCAGGCACGGGAGCCCGGTCATGTCCCTCCTGAAGTCGTTGAATCGCTTGGTTATCGTCCCGAACGGATTCGACGGGTAAGAGATCGCTCGTAACGGCCCGTACTCGGCGTGTGCGCTGCCGCCGAACAGGTGCGTAGTGCCCGGGATGTAGGGCCCGCCCTCTTGCCACTCGCAGCCGAGAGCGGTGTTGCGCGTGCTGTAGAAGGGGTAGAAGACGGAGTTCGGCGGGGGGTTCACGCAACCGGTGCCCGGGCTCGGATCGCTCGGGTTGAGTAGGTGTCGCTGACAGGTCGTGTCCACTCGGAACGCGGTGTCGTCCGACTCGTCTCGAGAGATGTCCGACTCGAAGGCCATGGACGAGAAGTTGTGGCCGTTGACGGTAGGACTCGTGAACAGGAACGATTGCGGATTCAGCAGGTGGTCCGCTACCGGATTGCTGATCGATCCGGGCCAGGTGAAGTTGTAAGACACGCCATCGAAGTCGCCGTCGATATCGAGGCAACCTCCGATCTTGACCTTCAACGACGCCGAGGCCGGCAAGCAGAGGTCGTCGTCGCCTGCCGGATCAGGTCCTGCGGTGTCCCCGTCATTCGTGTCCGCGCCCAGCGGCTCCAGGCACGTGCTGTCAGGGTCGGTTCCGACCTTGCCGCAGTACTCGAAGTGACCGATCTCGTCCGAGAACGCAACGTTGTAGGTGTGCGCGGCAGTGACATTGCGTGTCGCGGGCGTCGACGTGCTGAACTCAGGATGGAAGTTGTACGGCTGGACTGTGCAGCTCGAGGCGTTGGGGTCGAACACCACGTTGCCGAACCCGTTGGCGGTGCCCGCCGTCATCGAGCCGTGGGTGTGCGTGGTGTGGTCCGTGACGACGACCCGGAACCCGTTGGGCGTGTCGAACATCCTGACCGTGAGGTTGTCGCCCGGGTTCATCAGGAAGTCGTGGGCCAGGTCCGGGGTGAAGTGCTCTGGGTGGTTGGGGTTGGCCGGCGAGCTCGCCACCCCGTTCTTGGTCAGGAACGCAAAGTTCACCGGTTCCGGGCCGACGGTGTTCAAGCAGTCGGTGTTGTTGAACTGGCCGGTGTTGTCGTTCTCGGAGAAGGTGTCGATGTTGAGGGCCGCGCACCACTGCTTGCCCGTGCACCCAATGCCGGCCGGCCAGGGCACCCAGCCCGGCGGGTAGAACTGCATCTCTTCGTAGGCCTGGCCCGGTCCGAGGCCGAAGTATCGAGGGCTCGACGGGTTCTGGCTGTTGTAGATGTTGGAGTTGCTGTCGGGCTTGCACGGCACCGTCGCGTGGCCGTCCAACGACGTACCGTCCGGGTTGGGTGACCCCTGGTCGTCACACATCACCATGCCGAGCCAGAAGGTCGCGCGATCCTGGAAGTTGTCCGTGCCGCCGCTGCCGTTCTGGCGCGGGGCGGTGGGCGGATCCTTGGGCAATCGCAGCTGGTAGGTCACATTGTTTCCGGAGCCGGGCCGGTTCGAGTAGAACAGCGTGGCCGGCTCGTCGTGCCCGATGTAGCCCTGAATGTTGGCGCCTTCGGTCTTAGCCTTGTGGAACCCGGCGAACTCGTCCCAGTCCAGCGCCGGCTCCGTGCACTCGATGCCGTTCGAGCCGCAGAAGTGCTGCGGCCCGGCAGCTTTCACCGTCCGATTCGCGTGCGTCACACCATGAACGGGCGCCGAGGGAGTGGATGCCAACCCACTCGTCACAAGCGCAAATGGCCCGACGATTACTGCGACCGAAAGACTGACGCCCAAGGCACGTCTCATCTCATCCCCCTTGACGAGATCGGCCGAGCGTGCCCGTTATACGACTTGGCGTCTCGGTGCGCAATCCCCCTGCAACAATTTTTTCAGGCTGGACAACGTCAACACACCGACTAGCGTCAGCCGCATGGCGACAAACCGGGCGGATCTGGTTCTCGAAGGCGGCGGGGTCAAGGGGATCGGGCTGGTCGGCGCGGTCATCACGTTGTCCGACGCCGGCCTCACGTTCCCGCGGGTCGCGGGCACCAGCGCAGGCGCGATCGCTGCCGCGCTGGTCGCGGCGCTCGAGCGGGCCGGCAAGCCGATGTCGGAGCTGCGCCAGATCATGCAGACCATCGACTACGGCGAGTTCATGGCTGGCGACTGGGCCGAGCGCCACCTCGGCAGGTTCGGCGAGATCGGACACCTCGCCTTCCATCAGGGCATGTACAGCGGCGACTACCTCGTCGAGTGGCTCGGCGGCGCCCTCGCCGATCTCGGCGTCACTACGTTCGGCGACCTGAAGATCACCGACGACCCAGGCACGTCGCTGCCGGAGTCGTGCCGCTACTCCCTCGTCGTCCACACCGCCGACATCACCCGACGAAAGCTGGTCCGACTCCCGTGGGACTACGCGGGGTACGGCGTGACGACCGACACGACCCTCATCGTCGACGCGGTCCGCGCCTCGATGTCGATCCCGTTCTTCTTCCAGCCGGTCCGCATCGACGCGCCGGCCCTCGCCGAAGCGGCCGACAACTTCGCTGCCGGACCCGTCACCTGGGTCGACGGTGGGCTGCTGTCGAACTTCCCGGTGGAGGTGTTCGACCGTAGCGACGGGCAGCCGTCGCGCTGGCCGACGATCGGCGTCAAGCTGTCGGCGGCTGCTCCACTGGCCAGCTCACCGCACAACGCCGACAACGCGCTCGAGGAAGCGGTCGCCTGCGCCCGCACCGCGCTCGACAACGCCGACCGCTACTACGTGCCGCCCGACAAGGCCAAGCGCACGGTGTTCGTCGACAGCCTCGGGCTGTCCGCCACCGACTTCCATCTCACGACCGAGCAGCAGCAGGGCCTCTACGACAACGGCAGCAAAGCGGCCACGGCGTACCTCGCGTCGTCAGCTCCTCGATGACGCAGACCATCCGGCTGACCCAGCTCGCTCACGGCGGCGGCTGCGCCTGCAAGATCCCGCCCGGGGAGCTGGAGAGCGTCGTCGCCGACCTGATCGGCGCGTCGTCCGGGCCGGACGCCGCCGAGCTGCTCGTCGGGCTGGACGACGGTGACGATGCGGCGGCGGTGCGGATCGACGGCAACGTCGCAATCATCGCCACCGCCGACTTCTTCACGCCGGTCGTCGACGACCCCTACGACTGGGGCCGGATCGCAGCCGCCAATGCGCTCTCCGACGTGTACGCCATGGGCGGCCGGCCGCTGGTCGCCGTGAACCTGCTCGGCTGGCCGCGTGACGTCCTGCCGTTCGAGCTGGCCCGCGAGGTGCTGCGCGGCGGCGTGGACATCGCCCGCTCGGCGTCCTGCCACGTGGCGGGAGGGCACTCGATCGACGACCCCGAGCCGAAGTACGGGATGGCCGTGACCGGCATCGGTGACCCCGACCGGCTGCTGCGCAACGACGCGGCCCGCGCCGGTGATGCGCTGTCGCTGAGCAAACCGCTCGGCCTCGGAATCCTCAACAACCGTCACAAGTCGACGGGCGAGGTCTTCGACGAGGCGATCGCCACCATGACCGCGCTGAACGCGGCGGCTTCCGCCGCGGCCCTGGCCGCGGGCATCCGCGCCGCGACCGACGTCACGGGTTTCGGTCTGCTCGGGCACCTGCACAAGCTGGCGCGGGCGTCGGGGGTGACAGCGATCGTTGACGCTGCTGCTGTCCCGTACCTGGCGAGCGCACGAGGCTCGGCTGCGGAGGGCTTCGTGCCCGGCGGCACCCGACGCAACCTCGACTGGGTGCGACCCCATCTCGACACGGGTCGGTACGACGAGAGCGAGCTGCTGCTGCTCGCCGACGCTCAGACCTCCGGCGGCTTGCTCGTCGCCGGCGAGATCGCCGACGCGACGCTGATCGGCGAGTTCGTGCCGGCGCGCGGCGACGGCATCACGATCGCCCTCCGCTGACTTGTCAGGACTCGCTAGCGCGCGTTTGGGCCGAGCGCCCTGACACGTCAGGCGAGGTCGCGGTGGGTGTCGAGGTAGCTGGTCGCGACCGCGACCGGCGCGTCGGCGGCACGCGCTGCATCAGTGTCTCGAGGGCCTGCAGGACGATCGCGGCTTGCTCGGGGGGAGCCGGAACGAGCGAACCACCCGACGCTGACAGATCGCGGGTTACTGCCCTTCTGCGCTCTCGCGGGCTTTGACGCGCTCGCGTTGGGGCGTCACGACGTACTTCGGGTCCTCGGTCGAGACGACGCCGGCCTCGAAGATGCCGAACCGTGTGCAGGCCGAGCCGGCGAGAAGCGCAGCTCCCCCGACCGCGGACACCCAGCGTGACCGCCGCCCGGCCGCAGCCGTCAGCACCGCGCCGCCGATGGTCAGCGCCCTCGCGGCGCGCATCAGCTTCCCGGCGTGGCCGATGTGCAGCGGCTCGCCGACCAGTCCGAGTCTGGACTCCATGCGTGTCGCCGCCGCCAGATCGAGCGCGGCGCCGGTCACCGCCATCCGCCGCGCGGGAGAGGCTTGGTCGAGAGGTGCCAACACCATCGCCAGTCCGCCGGCAGCCGCCGCAGCGGAGCCCACGAAGACGAACGGCAGCTCGGGATACGCCTCGTGCCAGGTCGGGACTGCTGTGTCCGCCAGCAGTACGGCGGTGTACGCCGCGATCGCCGGCGCCACCGAAGCGGCCGCGACGCCGGCCGGGGTCGATGCCGCCCGCACCAGGCCGCGTAACGGCTTCGGCACCACCGGCATCAGCTCGGATGCCGCCGCGAGCCCCGCGGGTGCTGCGAACCCGCTCAGCAGCCACGACCCCACGCTCATCGGAGACGTCGGCTTGAGCACCCGGAGCATGTTGCCGAACCGTTCCGGGCGACCGAGGTCGTGGATCAGCGCGACGGTCGACACCAGCAGGCCGCCGACCGCGGCCAGCCGCCCGCAGCGCCGCAGCGCCGGCCGGTCGGTGAGGTCCCCACCTGCCGCGAGCATCGACGAGCCGGCCGCCAGGCCGCCGAAGAACAGGTAGCCCGCAATGTCCCGCTCTTCCCAGACCGGCCTCTTGAGGACGGCCCGCCCGTAGTACGACTGGAAGGTCGCCTCGGGCACCATCATCCGCTCGCCGCGCCGCCCGCCACTGCCGCCGCGCTTGCGCCGGCCACCACCGTGGTCCCACATCGGGGCGTCGGTCACGGTCGCCGCCCGGTGGCGAATGCTCCCACGGTGATGCCGATCAGCGCGCCGGCCGCGACGGCCGCGTGCTTCCACATCGACACCAGGTTGGCCGTCGGGACGACAGGATCCGGCGGGAAGCCGTAGACCTCCGGCTGGTCGAGCAGCAAGAAGATCGAGCCGGCGCCACCCACGCCGTCGTCCGGGTTCTCGCCGTACAGCTGGGCGGAGTCGACCCCAGCCTCGACGAGCTCGTTCACCCGATGGCCCGCCCGCACTCTCATCTCGTCGAGCGGGCCGAACTGGATCGACTCGGTCGGGCACGCTTGCGCACACGCCGGCTTCATGCCCTCACCGATCCGGTCGTAGCACAGGGTGCACTTCCAGGCCCGGCCGTCCTCCTCGCGTCGGTCGATGACGCCATAGGGGCACGCCGGAACGCAGTAGCCGCAACCGTTGCAGACGTCCTCCTGGACGACGACGGTGCCGAACTCGGTACGGAAGATCGCCCCGGTCGGGCACACGTCGAGGCAACCAGCGTGCGTGCAGTGTTTGCACACGTCGGAGGACATCAGCCATCGCATCGAGTCCCGCACCTCGCCCGGGGCCGCAGCGGCCGGCGTGGTCTGCGAGAACGCACCGAGGATGTCCAGCCCGCCGGTGTCGGTGCCGAGCTTCGACGTCGGGAGCATCGACATCGCGTCCGCGACTTGCTGCTCGGCCGGCCCGCTGATCGGGCCGCCCATCGGGAGGCCGGCATACCCGGCGTCCTGCAACCCGATCGGCTTCGACTGTTCGATGAACGCGACATGCCGCCACGTGGATGCGCCAAGGCTCCCGGTGTTGTCGTAGGACATCCCGAGCAGGTTGTAGCCGTCGTCGGGGACCTCGTTCCACTCCTTGCAGGCGACCTCGCAGGCCTTGCAGCCGATGCAGATCGAGGTGTCGGTGAAGAAACCCATCCGCTGGGGCGGCTCGTCGTACCCCGCGTTGCGGGCGACCTCCGGCTCGGGCCCGCTCAGTCGCGGGCTCACGACGGATCACCGTCCGGAGCAGGAACGGTGTTGGCTTCCTGGCTGGTTTCCTCGGTCACGCCGGACCGGCGCCGGTAGGAATCGATGTACTCGAGCAGTGCTGGCCCGCGCGGCCGCCGGCCAGGCCGGATGTCGCACGAGCCGGCCTTCGACTCCTGGATGTGCACGTTCGGGTCCATGACAACAGGGACGATCTCATTCGCCGCGTCGCCCGTCACGAAGCCGTTGGGGCCCCAGTGATACGGCAGCCCGATCTGATGAATCACCCGGCCCTGCACCCGCAGCGGCGCCATCCGGTCCGTGACCATGACGCGAGCCTCGATCGCCGTCCGCACCGTGATGATGGTCGCCCACCCCATGTGCTCCAGGCCGCGCTCCGCCGCCAGCTCAGGTGAGACCTCGCAGAAGAACTCCGGCTGCAGCTCCGACAGGTACGGCACCCAGCGCGACATCCCGCCCGCGGTGTGGTGCTCGGTGAGCCGGTACGTCGTCCAGACATAGGGGAAGACATCACTGCCCGGGTGGCCGCCCGAGGGGTTCGCCAGGTTGTGCCGCTTCCGCAACACCTGTCGGGCCGGGTTGGACTGCTGGCCGTAGAGCGGGTTCGTGAACGGCGACTCGTGCGGCTCGTAGTGCGTCGGCATCGGCCCGTCGGTGATCCCGGCCGGCACATACAGCCAGGCCCGGCCATCCGCCTGCATGATGAACGCCTGGTCGCCACGGATCGCGTCCTGCGCCTTGGCGCCTTCGGGCGGGACGTACGACGGCGGCTTGTCGACCTGGAAGTCCGGCACGTCGTGCCCGGTCCACTTCTTCGCCGCTTCGTCCCACCAGACGTAGGCCTTGCGCTCGCTCCACGGCTTGCCCTCGGGGTCGGCGGATGCTCGGTTGTAGAGGATCCGACGGTTGGCGGGCCATGCCCAACCCCACTCCGGCGCCACCCAGCTCTGCTCCCGACCGGGTCGACGACGAGCGGCGAGGTTCGTCTCGTCCGCGAACACACCGGCGTAGATCCAGCAGCCGGACCGCGTCGACCCGTCACCCTTGAGCTGGCCGAACGACGACAGCGCCTTGCCGTCGGCGTCGGTGCCGTTCACCTCGCGCAGGATGTACTCGGCGTCGGGGTCGTCGTACTTGCCCTCCGTCGGGTAGTCCCAGGTCAGGTCGAGGATCGGCCGGTCCATCTCGTCGGTGCTGTCCGCGAGCTTCTCGCGGATGATCCGCCCGAGGTGGTACATGAACCACAGGTCGCTGCGCTGCTCGTCGCGGGGCTCGACCGCCTTGTGGTGCCACTGCAGCATGCGTTGGGTGTTGGTGAACGAGCCGCTCTTCTCGGTGTGCGCCGCGGCCGGCATGAAGAAGACCTCGGTCTTGATGTCCTCGGTGACCATCTCGCCGGTCTCGATCTCAGGCCCGTCCTTCCACCAGGTCGCGCTCTCGATCAGCGAGAAGTCGCGGACCACGAGCCAGTCGAGGTTCGCCATCCCGAGCCGCTGCATCTTGGTGTTGGCCGAGCCGACCGCTGGGTTCTCACCGATCAGCATGTAGCCGGTGCACGCGCCGTCGATCTGCGCTTGCACGGTGGCGTACGTCGAATGATCGCCGGTCAACCGCGGCAGGTAGCCGAAGCAGAACTCGTTGTCCGCGGTCGCCGCGTCACCCCACCACGACTTCAGCAGGCTCACGGTGTACGACCGCATGTTGCCCCAGAAGCCCTTGTCGGGCGTGATGCTCTCGAGGTACTCGTCGAGCTTGGTGTGCGCATTCGCCTGGGGCATCGGGATGTAGCCGGGCAGGATGTCGAACAGCGTCGGGATGTCGGTGGCGCCCTGGATGTTGGCGTGTCCGCGCATTGCCATGATTCCGCCCCCGGGGCGGCCGATGTTGCCCAGCAACAGCTGGAGGATCGCCGCGGTTCGGATGTACTGCACGCCCACGGTGTGGTGGGTCCACCCCACGGCGTAGACGAACGCCGTCGTCCGTTCCCGGTTGCTGTTGCGGGTGACCGCGTCGGCCACCTTCGCGAACTCCTCGGGGCGTACGCCGCACACCGTCTCCACGACTTCGGGCGTGTACCGCGCGAAGTGCCGCTTGAGGACCTGGAAGACGCACCGCGGGTGCTGCAGCGTCGGGTCGGTGCGTGCCTCGCCGCCATGCGTCCGTTCCGGGTCGATCTCGGCCGGCCGGTACTCGCGCTGCCCGGCGGCCGAGCCGACCGTCATGCCGTCGTACTGCCAGGTGTCCTTGAGGTAGCTGCGCGTCTGCGGGTCGTAGCCACTGAACAGTCCGTCGAGGTCCTCGGTGTCCGCGAAATCCTCGCGGAGGATGACGGATGCGTTGGTGTACGCCTTTACGTACTCGGTGAACTGCAGGTCGTTGCTCAGCACGTGGTTGATCAGCGCACCGACGAACGCGATGTCGCTCCCGGCCCGCAGCGGCACGTGGATATCCGCCAACGCCGAGGTGCGGGTGTACCGCGGGTCGACGTGGATCAGGGTGGCACCACGGGCCTTCGCCTCGACGACCCACTGGAAACCGACCGGGTGGGCCTCGGCCATGTTGGAGCCCTGGATGAGGATGCAGTCAGAGTTGGCGAGATCCTGCTGGAACGACGTGGCACCACCGCGACCGAGGCTGGCACCCAGACTGGGCACCGTGCTGCTGTGTCATATTCGGGCCTGGTTCTCGATCTGGATGGCCCCCATCGCGGTGAACAGCTTCTTGATGAGGTAGGCCTCTTCGTTGTCCAACGTCGCGCCGCCGAGGCCGGCCAGGCCGAGGGTACGACGGAGCTGCTTGCCGTCCTTGTCCTTCCACTGCCAGCCGTCGCGGCGGCTCTTGATGACCCGGTCCGCGATCATGTCCATCGCGGTGTCGAGGTCGAGCCGCTCCCACTCGGTGCCGTGCGCCTTGCGGTAGAGGACGAAGCGCTCGCGGTTCTGGCCGGTGGTGAGCTGCAGGCTGGCGGATCCCTTCGGGCACAGCCGACCGCGGCTGACCGGCGAGTCGGTGTCACCTTCGATCTGGACGACCTCGTCGTCCTTGACGTAGACCGACTGGCCGCAGCCAACGGCGCAGAACGGGCAGACGGACTTCACGACCTTGTCGGCCGTTCGGGTACGCGGCTGCAGCGCGTCGCTCACCGGGGACTTGGCCGCGGCGCCGCGACCGAGCGGGTCGGTGCCAGTGACCTGGCGGTACACCGGCCAGCCCTCGAGCCACGTTTTCGCGCCCACAGCTCGGACGTTACCCTGCGGCTGCGGCCGGAGCCACCTGGCCGGCGGGCGAGCCCTTGACCAGAGACAGCGGGTTGGCGACGTCCTCCAGCGAGGTTCGTTCGGCGCTGATCCCAAAGACCGCAGCGATCACGCCGCCGACGGCCATCACGCCCGCGCCGAGGAAGTACCCGAGCATCAGCTGGTGGGTCGACTCGGACGCGATGAATCCGCCGTAGACCGCGGGGCCAAGTGCGCCGAAGCCTTGAGCGATCGAGAAGAACACCGCGATCGCCTGGGCTCGCAGCTCCATCGGAAAGATCTCGCTGACAGTCAGGTACGCCGCGGACGCGCCCGCCGAGGCGAAGAAAAAGACCACGGTCCAGCACAGCGTCTGTGTGGTCGCCGACAGCAGGCCGCGATCGAACGCGACCGCTGTGACCGCGAGCAGCAGCGCGGCAATCAGGTACGTCGAGGAGATCATGACGCGCCTGCCGACCGTGTCGAACAGCGGGCCGAGCAGCAGCGGCCCGGCAAGGTTCCCGATCGCAAACGCGATGTAGTAATACGCCGTGTGCCCGGCTGACACGCCGAAGAACGTGGTGAGCACCTGCGCGTAGGTGAAGAAGATCGCGTTGTAGAGGAACGACTGCGTGATCATCAGTGACGCACCGAGCAGCGAACGCTTCGGGTAGACGGCAATCAGCGTCTTCGTGACCTCCCACAGGCTTGCTCGCGCGCGGGACGGGTCGATTTCGATCGCCTTGTCCTCGTCGACGTCGGGCAACTCGTGCCCGTTGTCGCGGACCCATTGTTCGATCTCGGCAATGTTGTGCTCTGCCTCGTCCGTGCGGCCGTGCGTGATCAACCATCGCGGCGACTCCGGCAAGGTACGCCGCACGAACCACACCGTGGCACCGAGCGCCGGACCGATGAGCAATGTGATGCGCCAGCCGAGGTTCACGTCAACGTGGTTGGGGTCGAGCAGGTAGACGCCGGCCAGCGATGCGATGGCCGCGCCCGCCCAGTAGGTCCCGTTGATGCCGATGTCGACCCGGCCCCGGTGTTTCGAGGGGATGAGTTCGTCGATGGCCGAGTTGATCGCGGCGTACTCACCACCGATCCCCATGCCCGCGATGAACCGGCACACGTCGAGCCAGATCAGGCCCGGCGCGAACGCGGCCACCCCGTTCGCGACGAGATACAGGCCCAGTGTGTAGACAAACAGGTTCTTGCGCCCCAGTCGGTCAGAGAGCCGGCCGAAGATGAGGGCACCGAACACCTGACCTACCAGATAGACGCTCGCGATATCCGAGGCGGCCCGTGACGACAGGCCGAGCGAGTCCTTGCTCTGCAGGTTCGGCGCGAAGTTGCTCGCAAAGGTGATCTCGAGCCCGTCAAGGATCCAGGCCACGCCGAGCGCGGAGATGACCCGGGTGTGGAAGCGGGACCAGGGCAGCCGGTCCAGCCGGGCCGGGATAAGCGTACTGATGGCTCCGTCGTTGTCGCTGGCAGAGCGCGTGTCGGCGGTGGTGGTCGAGGACATCGGGGGAACCTCCGTCTGGGACGTCGGTGTCCCGCGTGACGGAGGTGGTGCCCGGACCAGTGGCCGAGAAAACCGTCAGTCGGTCAGGTCGGGGATGTCGACGCCCTGGATCCCCACCTGGTGATGGAAACAGTCCTCGAGCAGGCTGAGCTGCTTGTCGTCGGCATGGTCGATCCGGAACCGGATGTCACCGACCTGGTCGGCGCCCAGCGACGACTTGTCGACCGGCTCGGCCACCGCCGCCGGCGTCACGTGCTCGCAGTTGTGCAACGCGGTGAGCTTCTGTGTCGCCGTGGTCCCGGGCTGGAAGTACACAACCAGCTCCTGCTTGGTCAGCGCCGAGGTGTTACAGCCGCTCAGGGCGCCGATGGCCGTACCAGCGAGAACGCAGGTCGCAACCAGCCGGCGGATGTGCACCGTGTCAGCCTACGGGGGTGACACCCCACGTCTCGCAGCCCATCGAGAGCTACGCCCTGCTGGGCGACATGCAGACCGCGGCGCTGGTCAGCCGGCTCGGCTCGGTCGACTGGCTCGCGCTCCCCAGGTTCGACTCCGGCGCGTGCTTCGCCGCCCTGCTCGGCGACGAGACCAACGGTCGCTGGTTGCTGGCCCCGAAGGCGGGCGGCGAGTGCACCCGGCGCCGCTATCGCGACGACACCCTCATCCTCGAGACCGAGTGGGATACGCCCGGCGGCACGGTCCGGGTCACCGACTTCATGCCGCCTCGCGGCGAGGCCCCGGACATCGTGCGGATCGTCGAGGGGGTTCGGGGCCAGGTCGAGATGGTGACCGAGCTGACCGTCCGCTTCGACTACGGCTCGGTGCTGCCGTGGGCCCGCCAGGTGGACGACGGGCTGAGGATGGTGGCCGGCCCCGACTCCTTGCATCTCGCGACCGAGGTGAGGATGCGCGCCACCGACCGCGCCCATCGCGGCGAGTTCCTGATCTCGGCGGGCGAACGGGTGCCGTTCGTCCTCACCTGGCAGGCGTCGCACCTGCCCCGTCCGCGCCCGGTGCGCCCCGAAGAAGCACTCAAGGACACCCTCGGGTTCTGGGGCGACTGGATCGAGCAGGTGCAGTACGACGGCGAGTGGCGGGACGCCGTCGTACGGTCCCTGATCGTCCTCAAGGCGCTCACCTACGCTCCGACCGGCGGGATTGTCGCGGCGGCCACGACATCGTTGCCGGAGGCGATCGGCGGGAACCGCAACTGGGACTACCGCTATTGCTGGCTGCGCGACGCGACCATGACGCTGCAGGCCCTGCTCTACGCCGGCTGCCATGAAGAGGCCAAGGCCTGGAGCGACTGGCTGCTGCGCGCGGTGGCCGGTGACCCGGCCGACATCCAGATCATGTACGGCCTGGCGGGCGAGCGCCGGCTCGACGAGTACGAGCTGCCGTGGCTGCCGGGTTACGAGGGCTCGTCGCCGGTCCGGGTCGGGAACCAGGCGTCCGGCCAGTTCCAGCTCGACGTGTACGGCGAACTTCTCGACGCACTGCACCTGGACCGCACCTCAGGCATGAGCGACCCGAAGGAGACCTGGCCGGTCCAGCTCGGCGTCCTCGCCCAGCTCGAGAAGCGGTGGGACGCGCCCGACCAGTCGCTGTGGGAGATGCGTGGCGACCCGCGACACTTCGTCCACTCGAAGGTGATGGCCTGGGTGGGGCTGGACCGCGCGGTGCTGGCCGTGGAGAAGTTCGGGATGAAGGGACCGGTCGAGCGCTGGCGCGCGTCGCGTGACGCCATCCATGCGGAGGTCTGCGAGAAGGGGTACGACGCCAAGCGAGGCACCTTCACCCAGTCCTACGGGTCGGAGGCACTCGATGCGGCGACGCTGCTCATCCCGCAGGTCGGCTTCCTGCCACCGACCGATGAGCGGGTGATCGGCACCGTCGACACCATCTCCCGCGAGCTGATGCACGACGGCTTCGTGCTGCGCTACGACACCGCGGCTGCCGCCGACGGGCTGACCGGCAGCGAGGGGGCGTTCCTCGCCTGCACGCTCTGGCTCGCCGACGACCTGCACCTCATCGGTCGCGAGGACGAGGCCCGGGAGACCTTCGAGCGCGTGCTCGACCTGCGCAACGACGTAGGCCTGCTCTCCGAGGAGTACGACCCGGTCGCTCGTCGCCAGCTGGGCAACACTCCCCAGGCCTTCAGCCACGTCCCCCTCGTGAACACCGCGCGGGCGCTGTCCCGGACCGGGACCGGCGTCGGGCGGGTCTCCCGACGCGAACCCCATCCGCGTCCCGGGCTCGCGCAAGCCGGTCGGTAGGCTGCCCTCAGCAACGGCGACCGGGAGAGGCAAGTGACCACCGAGACCAAGTTCGTCCTCGTGCTCGCGGCGTTCAGCGTGCTGCTGCTCATCGTAGGAAGCCTGTTCGCCCGGCGGCTGGCCAGCGCACCGCCGCGGGTGATCCGCACCGTGTGGCCGGTCGCGGCCGCCATCACCGGCGCCTGCTACGCCACGCTCGTGTTACATCGCACGCTCGCACGTCAAGGGGTGAGCTCCGCACGGTTCGCGGTTGCGCGTGCTGTCGGTGCCGGTGCCGCCGGGCTATCCCGGGCGACCGGCAGAGGCAGCGGGACGACCGTTGGCGGTCGTCTCACCCTTGCCATCGACCCGTCCGCGCTGCAGCGGGCGGCCGCGGGTCGTGACCTGGCGCTGGTCAGTGGCACCAACGGCAAGACGACGACCCGCAGCCTGCTCGTCGCTGCGCTGGCGACCCGAGGTCCGGTCGTCAGCAACGGTGGTGGCGCGAACCTTCCGACCGGCCTGACTGCGGCGCTCGCCGCGAACCGGACGGCGCGGATCGGGGTACTCGAGGTCGACGAGCCGTACCTCCCACGGGTGGCTGCCGCGGTGCTGCCCCGGGCGGTCGTCCTGCTCAACCTCAGTCGCGACCAGCTCGACCGCTACGCCGAGGTACGCCGGTTAGCCGGCATCTGGCGAGAGGCTCTGGCTCACCCAGGGGCACCCACGGCCGTCGCCAACGTCGACGACCCGCTGGTGGTCTGGGCGGCGAGCGCCGCACCGCGGGCGATCTGGGTCGCTGCCGGCCAGCGCTGGCGCGACGACGCCACCGTGTGCCCTGCCTGTGGCGACGTCATCCGTCGTGACAGGGAGGACTGGAGCAGCGGCTGCGGCCTGCGCCGCCCGACCCCCCAGTGGGCAGTGTCCGGCAGCACCGTGATGGATCCGGCCGGACGTGAGCACGAGGTCGCGCTGGCCATCCCGGGCGCCGTGAACATCGGCAACGCCGCGCTGGCTGCCGCCGCCGCGTCGCTGTGGGATGTGACACCCGCCGACGCGTTCATGGCGATGGCGTCGATCCCGTCGGTGGAAGGCCGTTACCTGCAGACGTCGTACGCCGGTCACACGGTCCGGCTGTTGCTCGCGAAGAACCCGGCCGGCTGGGTCGAGTCGCTGTCGATGGTGCGCCCCGAGCCGGCCGGTGTCGTCATCTCGGTGAATGCCCGCGCTGCCGACGGCCGGGACCCGTCATGGCTGTGGGATTCGCCGTTCGAGGTGATGCGGGGGCGGTTCGCCGTCGCGACCGGCGAGCGATCCCGCGACGTCGGGGTCAGGCTCCGCTACGCCGGCGTCGAGCACGTGCGGGTGGACGAGCCGGCGGCCGCACTCGCGCGGGCGGGTGACGCCGCCGGGGCCGGCAATCCGGTCGACGTCCTCGCCAACTACACCGCATTCCAGGCGTTCCGCCGGGTGGTCGGCGATGGCTGACCCGGTGCGGATCGCCCTGGTGTTCCCCTCGGTGCTGGGAACGTACGGCGACGGGGGGAACGCCAGCGTGCTGGCCCAACGACTGCGCTGGCGCGGCATCGATGCGGAGACCATCGATGTCGGCATAGACGAAGCGCTGCCCTCGCAAGCCGATCTCTACGTGCTCGGCGGTGGCGAGGACACGGCGCAGACCCTGGCGGTGAGCCGGCTCGGCGACGGCACCCTGGCGCGCGCCGCAGGGTCCGGCGCGACGGTGTTCGCCGTCTGCGCGGGCTTCCAGATCCTTGGCGAGAGCTTCCTTGACGGCACCGGCGCGGTGCACGCAGGGCTCGGCTTGATCGACTGCCGCACCGACCGGCTGGTCGGCCCCCGCGCCGTCGGCGAGCTGCTCGGCGGCTCGACCGTGCCCGGGGTCGAGACGGTCACGGGATACGAGAACCACGGCGGCCGCACCGTGCTCGGTCCGGATGCTCGGCCGTTCGCCACCGTGCGGGCCGGCGATCGGCAACGGCGACGCGGGCGTCGACGGAGCCGTGCAAGGCAGCGTCGTCGCGACGTACCTGCATGGTCCCGCGCTCGCGCGCAACCCGGCGCTCGCCGACGAGCTGCTGCGTCGGGTCGTCGGTGACCTGACCGCGCTTGATGACGGCGAGGAAGAAGAGCTGCGCCGAGAACGGCTGGCGGCCCTACGACGAGGACGGAGGACCTGGTGGCGACGGCAGTGGCGGCCCCCCGCGCGCAGCGCCTGACCCGTGACCGCACCGTCGTCGGCGCGGTCGCCATCGCCGGCCTCGCCGCCGCCCTGCTCGTCGCAGCCACGGGGGCGCCGGGGACGGGTCGACCCCGGCTCGCCACCGCGGGCTCCGCGGCGATGGTCGGGTGCTGGCTGGCCCTGGTTGCCGCCACCCACGCCGGCTTCCTGGGCCGCCGTGGGGTGAGCGCGTCGCGGCGGCCTGGGCGCTCCCGCTGGCCGTCGCCGCGCCGTTGCTGTCCTTCGACGTGTACTCCTACCTGGCCTACGGCAAGCTGATGGCCAGCGGTCACGACCCGTACGCCTCCGGGTCCGGCGGCGCTCGGGCTCGGCAACCCGTGGGCGCAGCACGTCGACCCGCAGTTCCTGCACCTCAAGGCGCCGTACGGTCCGGCCGGTCTGCTCGTCGCCCGGCTCGGGGTCGCGGCCGGGAGCCCGGCCGGCGGCGTCGCTCTGCTCACCGTCCTCGCGGCCGGATGCGTCGTCGCGGTCGCCGTGATCATCGAGCGGCTGTGCCGGCCCCAGGACCGCGCCGTCGCGCTCGCGCTGTGGCTGCCGTCCCCGCTGGTGCTGCTGCACCTCCTGGGTGGCGTCCACCTCGATGACGTCATGGCGCTGCTGGTCGCCCTGGGCTGCCTCGCCGCCCGACATCGCCGGTGGGCTCTGGCAGCGCTCGCCATCGGCGTCTGTACGGCGATGAAGGTGCCTGCGGCCGCGGCGCTTCCTGCCATCGTCCTGGTCGACCTGCCGGACGGCGGACGGCAGGCGCTCCGAGCGATCGTGACCCGCTCGCTGGCTGCCGCAGCCGGGTACGTCGTCCCGGCGGCCCTCGTCGGGGACCCCGCCGGCCTGCTGCGCACGGTCACGACCCCGACCGGCAACCACACGCTGGCCGCGCCGAGCGTGCTTGGTCGGCAGGCTGCTGGGCGGCTCCCACGTCGCCAACGCGGTAGCCGGCACGATCGGGGTGATCCTGGCCGTCTCGGTCATCGGCTGGCTGGTGGCCACTGCCCGCAACCGGCCGGCACCGATGACGATCGGTGGCTCGCTGCTCGCGATCGTGATCGGAGCGCCTGTCGTCTACCCCTGGTACCTCACCTGGGGGCTGCCGGGACTGGTCCCCACGCCACGTCGCTGGCTGCCACCGCTGATGACGGCGGCGGCCCTGGTCTATCTCCCGGGCTTGTCGGGTCTGTCGGTGGCCGGCGTACTGCTCGTCGTCGTGGTCGCCGCCGGGCTGCTGCTCGCCTCGTGGCGCACCGGCGTACGGATCGGCCACTGACCACTGCATACGTGCGGCCACCGCCACGGTCAGCACCATCGCCGCGACGTTGAGCCCGGAGTCGTTGAGGGCCGAGCCGAGGACCGCGACCGTCACCCCGCCCGCCAGCAGGGCCAGCAGCCCGGCGTCCGCGTCGACGGCGCTGCGGATCCGGTGGCGGCGCAGGACCGCCGCCACGATCGCCACGACCACGACGGCGGTCGAGACCGTGAGCCCGACCGTCGCGAGCGCGGCGTGCGCCTTGCGTCCGACCTCGGTGCCGGCGCCACCGTGCAGCAGCTGCCCGACGAACTGCCCGATGTGGGTCTGGCTCGACGCCGGTCGCGAGTAGTCGGCCAGCGCCACCGCGACCGCGAGCAGCGCCGTCCCGCCGAGCACCGCGACCAGCCACCGCAATGACAGCCTGACCCCCGCCAGCACCCCGATCACCACGACCGATCGTCGGGACCAACGCGAGCAGGCCGCCGGCGTCGTCTCCCAACGGTGGCGCGGCGTCGACGACGACCGCGAGCAGCAGGACGCGCGGTGGCCACCGCAGCCCTGGCCGCCGCGGCAGCCGGCACGGGGCCAGCGACGCGACGACGACTGCGGCCGCCGCGAGCACGGCGAAGTCCAGGTTGCTCACCCCGGCGAACCGGCCGGCGTCGATCGGATCGAAGCCGAGCGGCGACGACAGCTGCAGCGGCGCACCGGCCAGCTGGTCGACCGCGATGACGACAGGGATGCCAGCGGGACGGCCACGACCGCGGCGAGCGGCGGGCTCCGGGCGAGGAGCGTGGTCCCGATCGCGATCACCGCGCAGCCGGCGGCCAGGGCCGAGGGCATACACCGCCCGGTCCCAACGCCACCAGGGCAGCAGGTTCACAAGGAACACACGAGCGGTGCGGGTGCGAGCAGCCGGGCCGGCAGCCGCACCTCCGGCCGTCCCGATGGCCGCCAGCACGATGACCAGGATCGTGATCCAGCCCAACGCCAGCAGCAACGGCGCCTGCACTAGCTCGTCGGTCGCGGGCGTGACGGTCGTCGTCGCAGGTACGACGAGACCGGACGCACCGCCGACACCCGAGACCTGCAGCGGCTTCCCGACCATCGTGGCGGGCACCGAGATGCCGAGCGCGTGCAGGATGGTCGGCGCCAGGTCGATGGTCTCGGCGTACGGCGCGTGAGCACCGGCGAACCGGAGCTCGCGATGCGGCCAGCCGGCGCCGGCGATGACCAGCGGGTGCAGCGATGCGGCCCGGTGGCGGCATCGGAGGTCGAGGTGACGATCACGATGCCGCCGGGTGCAAGGCCGGTCAGCGCCCGTCGCAGCGTCTGGTCGGCGGCACGCGCCGCCGCCGCCCGGCTCGGCGTACCGGTCGGACCGCGGCCCGATAGAGCGAGGTGTCGACGACGGCAGCGACCCGGGACGCCGGAGCGGCCAACGGCGGGACCGAGGGCCCCGTCGCGGCCGACCAGCATCGGTCGGGACTGCGCCGAGCCGGCGACGGTGCCGACACCTGCCGCCTGCAACGTCGAGCCGAGGGCGCCGATGTCAGCGGCGTACTGGCTGTGCAGGTTGACGTCACGCAGCCGCGGCCAGGCCCCGGCGCTGAGCCGGGATGCTGCAGCCGATGCCGGCTGGCTGCGCGCGGTTCCCGGCCGAGAACGGTGAGCTGCACCGGCGAGGCACCGGGTGGTGGTACCCGCCAGCCTTGGCGGTCAGCGAGCCGACCGACCCGCGAGCCATCAGCGCGTTCAAGGTCGGCATCGCGGCGACATCGGACCAGCTCAGGCCGGGCAGCGAGACGACCAGGACCTCGCTGGGCGCGGTGGCCGATCCGGCGGCGGCGGCCGATGGCGCGGTGCCGGCGAGCGCCGCGGCACAACCGACCAGGACCGCGAGCCCCGCGGCGGCGCGGCGGATGCTCAGTCCTCGTCGGGCACGATCTCGACCGGGCCGAGCCCCGCATCCTGCAGCTGCGTCGCGAACTGCGCGGCGTCGCCCACGACCACGGTGAGCAGGTCGTCCGGGGCCAACCGGGGTCGCGGCAGCCTGGTCGAGCTCCGGCTTCGTCACCTCGAGGATGCTGGCGCGCAGTCGGTCGAAGTGGTCGTCCCGGAAGCCATGGGTCACGAGATCGGCGAAACCCGACGCGACCGAGCCCGTGCCCGCGAAGCTGATCGGGAAGACGCCGGCCCGGTAGGAGCGGGCCTGCTCGAGCTCGGCAGACCTCCACACCCTGGTCGTGCGTCCTGACGATCTCGTGCACCAGGTCGGCGAGCGCCGGCACGGTCACCTCGCTCTGCACGGCGGCCCGCGCCACGAAGACGCCGCCGTCCCGGCGCGTGTCGAAGCCGCCGAAAGCGCCGTAGGCGTAGCCCTTCTCCTCGCGCAGCTTGAGGTTCAGCCGCGAGGTGAACATGCCGCCGAGGACCATCGCCATCGTCGTCATCGCTACGTAGTCCGGGATGTCCCGGCGTGGTCCCGGGTGGCCGCAGACCAGGATCGACTGGACCGAGCCAGGCCGGTCGACGATGAGCAACCGACGGCCGCTCGCGCCCGCCGCGACCACGGGAGCCGGCACCGGTGTCGGTTCGGCGATCCAGCCGTCGAAGACGCGGCGCCCGAGGTCCTCGACGTCGACCTCGGTGAGGTCACCGACGACGATCAGGGTGGCGGTCGACGGGCCCAGTCGACCGGCGTGGAACGCCGCGACGTCGGCGTCGGTGATGGCCGTGACCGACGCCAGGTTCCCGCCCTCGGGCACGGCGTACCTGCTGGAATCGGAGAAGACGGCGTCGGCAAACGCGATCATCGCCCGCGAGGCGGGCTGGCTGTACTCCACCCTGATCTCGTCGAGCCGCTCGTCGCGGAGCCGGGCCAGGGTTGCCGCCTCGAGTCGGGGCCGTCGTACGGCGTCCGCCAGCAGGTCGGTGGCGGCGGCGAGATCGCCGACCGGCACCTCGAAACCGCAGCGCAGCGAGTCCCAGTCGGCGCTGGCCAGCCAGCTGGCGCCGAGCCGCTCGCCTGCCACCGCGAAGGCGTAGGCGTCGCGGTCACCGGCGCCTTCGGACAATGCCTGTACGACGAGCTCAGCAACACCCTGCTGACCGGCTGCCTCGCTCATCGCGCCGGCGTCGGCCACCAGCTGGACGACGGCGAGCGGCCGGCCGGGCAGGTGCGCGGCCAGGACCCGGCCACCGGCCACCTCGAGGCGCTGGAAGGTCGGGAACGTCCATGGTCGAGGGCGCGCCGCCGACCGGCCGTTCGGCGACGAGCGTCATGCCGCCACCTCGCCGGCCGGGTCCAGCTCGGGCACGAACGTCACGACCGCGCGGTTCTCGGGGCGCAGCACGTCCGATGCCGTGGCGACCATCTCGTCGGCGGTGACGGCGAGCACCCGCGGCAGCGCCTGCTTCCAGCCGTCCGGGGTCATCGAGCAGCGTCGTGTATTGCCCGAACGTGTCGGCCCTGGTATCGACCTTCGCGAGATGATGGAGCCAGCGTCCGGTGATGAAGGCGCGTGCCCGCTCCATCTCGTCGGGCGCGGACACCGTCCGCGAGCAGCGCCACCTGCTCGTCGTACGCCGCCTCGACGACGGCGCTGTCGACGCCTTCGCGCGCCGGCAGGTCGGCGAGCATCAGCGCCGCGCCGCCGATGAACGGCCAGGAGTCGATCATCGACTCGTCCGGCTGCACCAGCTGCCGGTCGAGGACCATCGACCGGTAGAGCCGGCTCCCGCGGCCGCCGCCCAGCACCGCGCCGAGCACCTGGAGCACGTCGAACTCCGGCGTACCGAAGGGAGCGGTGCGGTAGGCGAGGACGGTGCGAGGCACCGGCACCCGGTCCGGGACGGTACGCCTGGCCTCGGCGGTCATCCGGATCGGCAGGGTCGTGTCCGGCGGCGTCGGGAAACCACCCTTCGCCGGGATGCCGCCGAAGTACTGACGGACCAGATCCAGGGCGGCCGCGGTCTCGATGTCGCCGACGATGGACAGCACCGCGTTGTCGGGCGCGTACCAGGTCTCGTAGAAGCCGCGCGCATCCTCGAGCCGCGCCGCGTCGAGATCGGCCATCGACCCGATCGTCGTGTGGTGGTACGGGTGGCTCGGTGGATAGCAGAGCTCGTGCACGTGCTCGAGCAGTGAGCCGTAAGGCTGGTTGTCGCGGCTCTGCCGCTTCTCGTTCTTCACGACCTCGCGCTGGTTGTCGAGGTTCGCCTGGTCGAGGGCGTCGAGCAGGCCGCCCATCCGGTCGGCCTCGAGCCACAGCGCGGTAGCGAGATGTTGGGACGGGACGGTCTCGTAGTAGTTCGTCCGGTCGCACCACGTGGTGCCGTTCAGCGTGCCGCCCGCGGCGTTGACGAAGGCGAAGTGCTCGCCCCGCTTCACGTGCGCCGAGCCCTGGAACATCAGGTGCTCGAAGAGGTGCGCGAAGCCGGTGCGCCCGGGCTCTTCGTGCCGCGATCCCACGTCGTACCAGACGTTCACAGCCACGACCGGAGCCAGGTGGTCCTCGCTGATCACAACGCGCAGGCCGTTGTCGAGGGTGTGTAGTCGGTGCGGGTAACGGGGCAAGGTCGGCACGCTGGTCAGCATATGGGCGTCAGGACTGTGTCAGTTGACCTGGCGGTCGCGGCCCTGCCAGAACTCCTCGCGCAGCTTGAACTTCTGCACCTTGCCGGTGGCAGTGCGCGGGATCAGCGTCGACGAAGTCGACCGACGTCGGCGACTTGAAGCCGGCCATCCGTGACTTGCAGTGTGCGATCACCTGTTGCTGGGTCAGCTCCGAGTCAGGCCGTCCGGACGACGATCGCCTTGATCGTCTCGCCCCACTTCTCGTCCGGTACGCCGATGACCGCGCACTCGGCCACGCCGTCGCAGGAGTAGACACAGTCCTCGACCTCGATCGACGACACGTTCTCGCCGCCGGTGATGATGATGTCCTTCTTGCGGTCGGAGATCGTGAGGAAACCCTCGTCATCGATCGACCCGCCGTCCCCGGTGTGGAACCAGCCGTCGGCGAGCGCGTCGGCGCTCGCCTCCGGCGCGTCCCAGTAGCCCTCGAGGACGACGTTGGACCGGGCCAGCACCTCGCCGGCGTCGCTGATGTCGAGCCGGACGCCGATCGCCGGCGCTCCAGCCCGGCTCAGATCGTGCGAGACCTCCGTGACCGGGACTCCTGCCTGCTCGCGGCGGCGGCGGTTGATCGTGAGCAGCGGCGAGGTTTCCGTGAGCCCGTAGATCTGGCAGAACTCCCAGCCGAGATCGGTCTCGATCCGTTCGATGGTCTTCGACGGTGGCGGGGCGCCGGCACAGATGACCCGCGTCACCCGGTCGCCGCCGGGAACGTCGCCCTGCCAGCCCGAGAGCCCGTCGAGGGTGGCGTTGACCACGGCAGGCGCCGCGCACATGAAGGTGACGCTGTGCCGCTCGACCCGGCGGAGGATCTCGCCGCCGTCGACCTTGCGCAGCACGACCTGCGGACAGCCGAGCCCGGCCGCGGTGTAGAGCATGCCCCAGCCGTTGGCGTGGAACATCGGCAGCGTGTGCAGGTAGGTGTCCCAGTCCGTGACTCCGGCGTGCAGCCCGAACGTCACCGCGTTCACCCAGATGTTGCGGTGGGTGATCTGCACGCCCTTGGGACGCGCCGTCGTACCGCTCGTGTAGTTGATCGTCGCGGTCGCGTCCTCGTCGATGGCTGACCAGGGCTCCGGCTCGACGTCGAACCGCAGCAGCTCGCTGTCGGTCTCCGGGCCGAGAACCATCCGGTGCTCGGCCTTGACCCCCTCGAGCGACCGGTCGACCTCGGGATCGACCAGCAACACCTTCGAGCCGCTGTGCTCGACGATGTAGGTGACCTCGGCCGGGCTCAGCCGGAAGTTGATCGGGACCAGGATCCGACCCGAGGACGGTACGCCGTAGAACAGGTCGAGCAGCCGCGCCGCGTTCGGGGACACCACGGCAACCCGTTCGCCCGCTGCGACGCCGAGCCGGTCCAGCCCGGCCTGCACCGCTCTGGCGCGGCGGCTGACCTCGGTATAGGTCAGCTCACCCAGCGAGTCCGGCGCATCCGGCTCGTCGATGACGCCCACCCGGGCGCCGTACGTGGTCTGCGCGCGGTCCAGAAAGTCAGCGGTCGTCAGCGGCACCTTCATGCCGGGACGTTATCGCCCTCGTCCACCACCTGGCACCCGACGCCTCGGCGACCTGTCAGCCCTCGGCTACCGCTTCGGCGAGTGCGCCGCGTCGTTCACCGCGTTGAGCGTCGCGGTCGCCGGCGCGGGCGTCTGGCCCTTCTGCTTCTTGTTCTTGTCCAGCTTGGGCTTGCGGGTTTCCCGGCCACCCTTGTTCTTCTGAGCCATGTCAGTCTCCTCGGCTGGTGGTGGCGAGTGTCGCACGCAGCGACCGGGAAGGCACGGGAGTACCCCGAACCACTCCGGTCAGGCGAGCGACGCCTTCAAGGTGATGGTCGTACCGGCGAGTGCCTTGCTGACCGGGCAGCCCGCCTTCGCCGCCTCCGCGGCCTTCTGGAACCCGTCGGCGTCGAGGCCGTCGACCTCGCCCTCGACGGTCAGAACGATCCCGCTGATGGCGAACCCACCCGCGGGATCTGGGCCGAGCGTGACGTCGGCGCTGACATCGAGTGCCTGCGGCGTGCCGCCGGCTTCCGCGATGAACGCCGAGAGCTGCATGGCGAAGCACGCCGAGTGGGCGGCCGCGATCAGCTCCTCGGGGCTCGTGACGCCACCCGCTTCGTCCGCCGCCCGCTTCGGGAAGTTCACGTCGAACGTGGCCAGCTTGCTGCTCGAGAGCTCGACCTTGCCGGAGCCTTCCTGCAGCGAGCCGGTCCATGCGGTGCGGGCGGTACGAGTAGGCACTGGTGTCCTCCTGGGTCGGCGCGTGGTGTATCACCCGATCTTCCGCCGGAACCACAGTTTCCGCCATAGCAGTACCCCCACCAGGGCGGCTGCCGCTGCCAGCGACGGCGAGCCGGCTGGCCGCGGTCGGTGACAGCGACAGCGCAGTCCCGAGCCCGTAGCCCACCGTGGGGGCGAGCAGCACGATCCCCACACAGACGCATGCCACCCGCAGCCGCTCTCGCCAGCCCGGGGTACGCCGGGGAATCGGCGCCCCCCGCTCCGGGGCTGCTCGACCGCGTCGGGTGTAGCCCAGCCCGGCGACCAGGACGACGGCAAGGAGCAGGAACGGGAGCACGTCGACCAGATCGTCCACGACCGCTCCCTCCCCGCCTTGCCCGTGAGTCGCTCAGTGAGCCGCCGGCCAAGTCGCCCCACCCAAGCAGTTCTCGCGATGATCATGACGTTCTCGTCGCGAAACGCCGACCGCTCCGGTGCGTTGCGACGACAGCGTCATGATCGTTTCGGTACGGCGCTCAGACCCTATTGCAAGACGGACGTACGGTTTGGTAAAGTTCGGGCATGCCCAAGATCAGCCCTGAGCGACTCGCCGCGACCCGGCGTCGGGTGCTCGACGGAGCGCGCCGCGCGTTCGCCGCCCACGGCTATGAGGGTGCCACCGTGGTCCGGCTCGAAGAGGCGACCGGGCTGTCCCGGGGCGCGATCTTCCATCACTTCGCCGACAAGGACGCGCTGTTCCTGGCCCTGGCCCAGGAGGATGCCGAGGAGGTCGCCACTCTGGTCGACGACTTCGGCCTGGTCGGCGCCATGCACAAGCTGCGCGACAAGGACGCCGGCTGGCTCGGGGTCCAGCTCGAGGTGTCCCGCCGGGTCCGGACCGACCCGCACTTCGCCTCGCTCTGGCAGCACCACCTACGCTCCATCATGCGGGCGACCCAGGCCCGGCTCGCCCGGCAGCGGGATGCCGGTGCGGTCCGCGACGACATCCCGATCGAGACGCTCGCGTCGTTCTTGACGCTGGTGTACGACGGGCTCGTCACCCAGCTGGCGACCGGCATGCCGGTGCACCATCTCGACGGGGTGCTCGACCTCGCCGAGGAGGCCGTGCGCGAGACGCCCGGCCGAGTCCGACACACTCCAGGCAACGACGCAAGGAGCCTTTCTCGATGAGCGACAACAGCTTCGACGCCCGATCCACGATCACGGTCGGCGAGCGCGAAGTCACCCTGTATCGGCTCGACGCAGTGGAGGGCAGCGCGCGGCTCCCCTACAGCCTCAAGGTGCTGCTCGAGAACCTGCTTCGCAACGAGGACGGCCACAACGTCGTCGGCCGAGCAGATCCGCGCGCTGGCCGGCTGGGACGCGGACGCGGAGCCTGACACCGAGATCCAGTTCACCCCGGCCCGGGTCGTGATGCAGGACTTCACCGGTGTTCCCTGCGTCGTCGACCTCGCCGCGATGCGTGAGGCGATGACCGCGCTCGGCGGCGACGCCACGAAGATCAACCCGCTGGTGCCGACCGAGCTGGTCATCGACCACTCCGTGATCGCCGACTACTTCGGCGCCCCGGACTCGTTCCGCAAGAACGCAGAGCTGGAGTTCGAGCGCAACGAGGAGCGCTACCAGTTCCTGCGCTGGGGTCAGAACGCCTTCGACGGCTTCAAGGTCGTCCCGCCGGACACCGGGATCGTGCACCAGGTAAACCTCGAGTACCTCGCCCGCGTGGTGTTCGACGATGAGGGAACGGCCTACCCCGACTCGCTCGTGGGCACGGACTCGCACACCACGATGATCAACGGGCTCGGCGTACTCGGCTGGGGCGTCGGAGGCATCGAGGCCGAGGCAGCGATGCTCGGCCAGCCGGTCTCGATGCTGATCCCGCGCGTGGTCGGGTTCAAGCTCTCCGGAGAGCTGCCGGACGGTACGACGGCCACCGACCTGGTCCTCACGATCACCGAGCAGCTACGCCAGCACGGCGTGGTCGGCAAGTTCGTCGAGTTCTACGGGCCTGGCGTGGCCGCGGTCCCGCTCGCCAACCGCGCCACGATCGGCAACATGAGCCCGGAGTACGGCTCGACCTGCGCCATCTTCCCGATCGACGACGAAACCCTCACCTACCTCCGGCTGACCGGCCGCGACGCCGAGCGCGTCGAGCTGGTCGAGGCCTACGCGAAGGCGCAGGGCCTGTGGCACGACCCGGACCACGAGCCGGACTACTCCGAGCGGCTCGAACTGGACCTGTCTAGCGTCGAGCCGTCGCTGGCCGGGCCGAAGCGCCCGCAGGACCGGGTCCCGGTGACGAGCGCCAAGGATGCGTTCCGCGCATCGCTGGCCGACTACGCCGACGACGATGACGATGACACCAATGGCGACAGCGCGAACGAGGCGTCCAAGGAGTCCTTCCCAGCAAGCGACCCGCCCGCGGTCAGCCGTAACGGCTCCCACGACGGGCCGGCGCGGGCCGCGACCTCGAGCGACGGTCGACCCAGCAACCCGGCGACGGTGCAGCTGAACGGCGAGCAGGCGGAGATCGACCACGGTGCCGTCGTGGTCGCCGCCATCACCTCGTGCACCAACACGTCCAACCCCTTCGTGATGATCGGCGCGGGGTTGCTCGCCAAGAAGGCGGTCGAGCTCGGGCTGCAGTCCAAGCCGTGGGTGAAGACGTCGCTGGCCCCCGGGTCCAAGGTGGTCTCCGACTACTACGACAAGTCCGGACTGACGCCGTACCTCAACAAGCTCGGCTTCGACCTGGTCGGCTACGGCTGCACCACGTGCATCGGAAACTCCGGCCCGCTGATCCCCGAGGTCAGCCAGGCCGTCAACGACAACGACCTCGCGGTGGTCTCGGTGCTGTCCGGCAACCGGAACTTCGAGGGCCGGATCAACCCGGACGTGAAGATGAACTACCTCGCGTCTCCGCCGCTGGTCGTTGCCTATGCCCTGGCCGGCACCATGGACATCAACCTGCTCGAGGAGCCGCTCGGCACGGACACCGACGGCAACGACGTCTTCCTGCACGACCTGTGGCCGAGCCCGAGCGAGATCCAGTCCGTCATCAACGAGACGCTGGCCTCGGCCGGGTTCGCCGCGTCCTACGAGGACGTGTTCGCCGGCGACGAGCGCTGGCAGGGTCTCGACGTCCCCGAGGGCGACGCCTTCGAGTGGAACGACGCGTCTACCTACGTGCGCCGGCCACCGTACTTCGACGGGATGCAGCGCGAACCCACACCGATCACCGACATCCACGGGGCACGGGTTCTCGCCGTACTCGGGGACAGCGTGACGACCGACCACATCTCGCCAGCGGGCTCGATCAAGAAGGACTCGCCGGCCGGCCAGTACCTCACGGAGCACGGCGTCGAGCCGCGGGACTTCAACTCCTACGGGTCTCGTCGGGGCAACCACGAGACGATGATCCGGGGCACGTTCGCCAACATCCGGCTGCGCAACCAGCTGGCTCCCGGCACCGAGGGCGGCGTCACTCGTCACCTGCCGGACGGCGCGCAGACCACGATCTACGAGGCGTCGCGTGCCTACATCAACGACGGCGTGCCACTGGTCATCCTGGCCGGCAAGGAGTACGGCTCGGGATCGTCGCGGGACTGGGCGGCGAAGGGCACGTCGCTGCTCGGTGTGCGCGCCGTCATCGCCGAGTCCTACGAGCGGATCCACCGGTCGAACCTGATCGGGATGGGTGTCCTCCCGTTGCAGTACGCCGAGGGGGAGTCGCGTGAGTCACTCGGGCTGACCGGCGAGGAGACCTTCGAGATCACCGGCCTCGAGGGCGACAGCATCGCGCGCGAGATCACCGTGACGGCCGACGACAAGGAGTTCACCGCGACGGTGCGGATCGACACTCCTGGCGAGGCCGAGTACTACCGCCACGGCGGGATTCTGCAGTACGTGCTGCGCAGCCTGCTCGACGCCTGACAGGTCAGGCGGTGCCGGACGTCAGCGGTACGTCGGGAAGATCGGCGGGAGCGTCGGGGGCGCCGAACTGGGTCCGTGACAGCTCGGCGTACAACCCGCCTTCGGCGACCAGCGACTCGTGGGTTCCGCGTTCGACGATGCGGCCGTCGTCCACGACGAGGATCTGGTCGGCCTGCCGGACCGTGGACAGCCGGTGCGCGATGACCAGCGAGGTACGACCGGCCAGCGCCGTCGCGAGAGCCCGTTGCACCGCGATCTCCGACTCGGAGTCCAGGTGCGCTGTGGCCTCGTCCAGAACCACGACAGACGGCGCCTTGAGCAACAGCCGCGCGATCGCGAGCCGCTGCTTCTCCCCGCCGGAGAGCCGGTAGCCGCGGTCACCGACGAGGGTGTCCAGTCCGTCCGGCAGCGACCGCACCAGGTCGCCGATGTACGCCGCGTCGATCGCAGTCCACAGCTCGGTCTCAGAGGCCTCCGGCGCCGCGTAGCTGAGGTTCGCCCGGATCGTGTCGTGGAACATGTGCGCGTCCTGGGTCACGACGCCGACGACGTCGCGCAGTGAGGACAACGTCGTTCCGCGGACGTCGCGCTCACCGACCCGCACCGAGCCAGCCTGGACGTCGTACATCCGAGTGACGAGCTGGCTGATGGTCGTCTTGCCCGCACCCGATGGCCCGACCAGCGCGACCAGCTGCCCTGGCTCGGCCCGGAACGACACGTCGTGGAGCACCTGGCGCTCCGGGGCGTTGTCGAGGACGGCCACCGACTCCAGCGACGCCAGCGAGACCTCGGACGGCGTCGGGTAGCGGAAGTCGACGTGCTGGAACTCCACGCTGACCGGGACGTTGTCGGCGACCTGCAGCGGCGTGGCGTCAGGCGCGTCGACGATCGAGGGCGCGAGGTCGAGCACCTCGAAGACCCGGTCGAAGGAGACCAGCGCCGTCATCACGTCGACCTGCACGTTCGACAGCGACGTCAAGGGGCCGTAGAGCCGGCTGAGGTAGAGGGTCAGAGCGACGACCGTGCCCACCGTGAGATTCCCGCGGATGGCCAACCAGCCGCCGAGGCCGTAGACGAGTGCTGTGGCCAGGGCCGCGACGAGCGACAACGAGACGAGGAAGACGCGGGCATACATCGCCTGGTGCACGCCGATGTCGGCGACCCGCCGCGACTTGTTCCGGAACGCCGCGTCCTCGTCGGATGGCCGGCCGAAGAGCTTCACCAGCATCGCCCCGGCGACGTTGAACCGCTCGGACATCTGGTTGGACATCTCGGCGTTGAGGACGTAGCTCTCCCGGGTGATCGCCTGCAGCCGGCTGGACATCATCCGAGCGGGCACGATGAACAGTGGCAACAGCACCAGGGCGATCAGCGTGATCTGCCAGGAGAGGTAGAACATCGTCCCGAGCACCAGCGCGACGCTGATGATGTTGCTCACGACGTTCGACAGGGTCCCCGTGAACGCCGACTGCGCGCCGAGCACGTCGTTGTTGATGCGGCTGATCAGAGCGCCAGTCTGAGTCCGGGTGAAGAACGCGATCGGCATCCGCTGGATGTGCTCGAAGACCTTCGAGCGCATGTCGTAGATCAGGCCCTCGCCGATCCGCGCCGAGAACCACCGGTTGGCCAGCGAGTCGGCGGCGTCGACGAGGGCGAGCACGGCGATGAGGCCGGCCAGTATCAAGGTGAGCCCGACGCGGTGCTTGCTGATGCCGTCGTCGATGATCACGCGGACGATCAGCGGGTTGACCGCTCCGATCACGGCGTCGAGAACCACGAGGGCCAGGAACCAGACCAGCAGCCGCTTGTACGGCGCTGCAAACCGGACGATCCGTCGTACCGTGCCCGGCGGCAGCTTCTGCTCGGTCACCGAGCGGTCACGTCGGAACGACGCGGCAAGGTGCCAGTTCGCGTTCATCGACATGTGTCAAGTCCTCCGTACGGCAAACGCTCGCGCGCCCCGATGGCTTCCCAGGGGTATCCCGGGACAAATCGGGTACGGCGGAAACCAACCTACGGGAGGGACCGTCATGGCCGACCTCAAGACCGCCGGCAGCACGCAGACGTCATCGGGCACCACCGGTGCCGGCGGCTTCCGCCGCGAGGTGGGTCTGCTCGGCCTGACCAGCGTCTCGCTGGGCGCCATCATCGGGTCCGGCTGGCTGCTCGGTGCGCAGAACGCCGCGGTAGTGGCCGGCCCGGCTTCGCTGATCTCCTGGATCATCGGGGGCGTCATCCTCTCGACGCTGGCGCTGGTCCACGCCGAGCTCGGAAGCGCCTACCCCGTGACGGGCGGTACCGCCCGCTTCCCGCACTTCGCCTTCGGCGCGATCCCGGGCTTCGTCTGCGGCTGGATGAGCTGGCTGGGGACGGCCGCCATCGCTCCGGTCGAGGTCGAGGCGGCGCTCACCTACGCCAACAACAAGATTCCGGGCCTGGTGCATGCGAACGGGACCCTGACGCCCGGCGGGCTGGCGGCGGCGACCGGCCTGATGCTGCTCTTCACGACGATCAACATCGTCGGGATCCGCCGGATGTCGGACTCCAACACCGTCACGGTCATCTGGAAGCTGGCCGTTCCGATCATCACGATCGTCGCGCTGTTCATTCTGGTCCACCACCCCAGCAACTTCACAGCCGGCGGTGGGTTCTCGCCGTACGGCGTGCATGGTGTCTTCCTCGCGATCCCGATTGGGGTCGTGTTCTCGCTGCAGGGCTTCGAGCAGGCGACCCAGCTTGGTGGTGAGGCCCGCAATCCGCAGCGCGACATGCCACGCGCGGTCATCGGCTCGATGGCGATCGGTGTCGTCATCTACTTGCTGCTGGAGCTGGTGTTCATCGGCTCGCTCAATCCCGCGAACCTGGTGCACGGCTGGAAGAACCCGATCGGGGCTGGGAACTTCGGTCCGTACGCGACGATCGCCACGGCGGCCGGCGCGACGTGGCTCGCGGTCATGCTCTACGTCGACGCGTTCGTCTCCCCCGCCGGCACCGGGCTGATCTACATCGGCACGTCATCGCGGGTCGCCTACGCACTCAGCGACAACCGCTACCTGCCGCCGATCCTGTCGAGGGTGAGCAAGCGCGGCGTACCGCTCATCGCGATCCTCCTGTCCTTCATCGTCGGCGAGCTCGCGTTCCTGCCGTTCCCGAGCTGGACATCGCTGGTGAGCGTCATCAGCTCGGCGAGCGCCCTGCTCTACGCGTTCGGTCCGGTGTCACTGATGGCGTTACGCCACCGCGACCCCGACCGCGAGCGGCCGTATCGGCTGCCGATGGCCGGCGTGCTGTGCCCGGTCTCGTTCGTCATGGCCAACTACATCGTCTACTGGGCCGGCTGGACGACCCTGTGGAAGCTCTACATCGGGTTGGGCATCGGCGTCCTGCTGTTCGCCGTGACCTGGGTGGCGAGCCCGCAGCGGAGACCCGTCACGAACCCGCGGTCCGCTGCATGGGTGCCGCCGTGGCTGATCGGGATCGCCATCATCACCTGGCTGGGTCAGTACGACGGATCGCGCCATCTGATCCCGTTCTGGTGGGACCTCGCCGTGGTCGCGGCGTTCGCGCTCGGCATCTACACCCTCGCGGTGCACCTCGCGATGCCGGCCGACCAGGTCCGTGAGGCGATCGGCCAGGACGAGGCCTCCGAGGACAGCGAGTCGGCGCCCTACCCCTCCTGAACCCTGCACGCGCCTAGGGTGCCGGTGTGAGCACCTCATTCGGCGAAGAAGGCGGCCGGCTGTCCTATGGCAGCTACCTGCATCTCGACGCGCTGCTGGCACAGCAGCTGCCGGAGTCCGACCCGCCGGCCCATGACGAGCTGCTGTTCATCACGATCCACCAGGTCTACGAGCTGTGGTTCAAGCTGCTGCTGCACGAGGTGGAGACGGTCCGCGACCTGCTCCTCGGCGCGGGCGAACCCCGGATGATGTGGCAGGCCCGTCACCTGATGCGCCGGGTCGTCGCGGTCGAGCAGGTGTTGATCGCCCAGCTTCCGGTGCTCGAGACGATGACACCGCAGGACTTCCTCGACTTCCGAGCGCTGCTGGCTCCCGCATCAGGGTTCCAGTCGGTGCAGTTCCGCGAGCTCGAGTTCCTCTCAGGTGCCAAGGATCCGGCGTACCTCGATCGGCTGCATTCCGCGACCGCCGCCGAACGCGCCCGCCTGCAGCGCCGGCTCGACGAGCCGTCGTTGTGGGACGGCCTGCTGGCCTCGCTGGCGGCCCGCGGCTTGCCCGTCGACGACGACAGCCAGGTGGGCGACTCGCTGCTGGCGGTGGCGAGAGACCGGGAGGCGTACGGCGACCTCTGGGACGTCACCGAAGGTCTGCTCTCGCACGACGAGCTGTCCGCGCAGTGGCGGGCGCTGCACGCGACGGTCGTGGAACGTCAGATCGGCTACAAGTCAGGTACCGGCGGCTCGACCGGCGCAAGCTATCTGCGTTCCCGGCGTGACCTGCGTTTCTACCCGTTGCTCTGGGAGCTCCGGACCGCCCTGTAGACGCGTCGATCAGCGCTAGAAGGCGGAGATCCCGGTGAGGGCGCGACCAATCAGCAGCTTCTGGACCTGCGAGGTCCCCTCGTACAGCGTGGTGACGCGGGCGTCACGAAGCAGCTTGCCGACGACGAACTCGTCGACGTAGCCGTATCCACCGTGGACCTGGACCGCCGCGTTGGCGGCCCGCACGGACACCTCGGACGCGTAGTACTTCGCCTGCGACGCGGCCAGCGTGTACTTCTCGCCCCGCGCCTTGAGGTCGGCGACCCGCCAGGTCATCAGCCGAGCCGCCTCGGTCTCGACGGCGGCGTCGGCGATGAGCTCCTGGACCAGCTGGAAGCCGGCGATCGGCTTGCCGAACTGCTCCCGCTGCTTGGCGTACGCCGTCATGACCTCCACGGCATTCTGTGCCAGGCCGGTGCAGGACGCCGCGAGCGACATCCGGCCGTCGTCGAGCGCGGAGAGCGCGACCTTGATGCCGTCGCCTTCCTGGCCCAGCAACGCATCGGCCGGTACGACGACGTCGTCGAGGGTGATCTCGGCGGTGTCGCAGGAGCGCAGGCCGAGCTTGCCGTGGATGGGTTTGGGGGTGAACCCGTCGGCGTCGCACGGCACCAGGAACGCCGACACACCCCGGGCGCCTGGACCGCCGGTGCGCGCCATGACGAGCGCGACGCCCGCGATGTCACCGTTGGTGATGAAGATCTTCGAACCGTTGATCCGGTAGCTGTCGCCCTCGCGGACCGCCGAGGCCTCCAGCGTCGCCGGATCCGACCCGTGGTCGGGCTCGGTGAGGCAGAAGCAGCCGAGCGCCTCGCCGGTGGCCATGATCGGCAGCCAGCGTTGCTTCTGCTCGTCGCTCCCCCACCGGGTGATCGCGCCCGCGACCAGGCCGAGGTGCACGGAGAGGATCGATCGGACGTTCGCGTCGCCCCGGCCGAGCTCCTCGATGACGAGGCAGTAGGTCAGCGGGTCGGCGCCGCCGCCGCCGTACTCCTCGGGGATCGTCAGGCCGATCCAGCCGTCCCGGATGAGGCCGTCCAGCGCCTCCTGCGGGAACCGCTCCTCGCGGTCGTTGCGGATCGCGGCGGGCGCGACGACCGCGTCCACCCAATCGCGGACGGCACGACGGGCGGCTTCCTGCTCAGGGCTGAGGGCAAGGTCCATGCAGACAGGTTGCCATGAACGGCGATCGGGCCCGACGCGAGGATGCGTCGGGCCCGATCTAGCTGTCCATCACTGCGCCATAGTCAGGCGGGCAGCTCCGTCAGCAACGAGTCTTCCTCGACCACGGTCTCGTCGACCATGGCGGCGATCTCCTCGCTCGGCAGTGCGTAGTTCAGAGCCGTGTAGTAGATCACCAGGCTCCAAGCGGCGACGACGAGGGCATCCCAGCCGAACGGTAGTACCGGGTTGGTTGGGTTGTGGCCGAAGCTGCTCAGCTCGATGATGAGGCCCAGCACCACCAGATACACCGGGATCCACCACGACTTCTCAAGATGCAGATTCGGCTTGACCGGGTTGAGGTTGAAGATCCGGGTGGCGGCCAACAGCACATAGCCGATCCCGATCGCGACGGCCATCTTCCAGTAGGTATCCCAGTCGGCAAACAGGATGAGCAGGTTCGCCACGATGAAGCCGAGAGGGGCAAGGACCTCCGCCGCCGGGATCCGGTACGGACGAATGGCGTCCGGCATCCGGCGACGCAGCGCCCCGAGTGCGAGCGGCGCCCCGCCGTACATCAGCACGCTGATCGAGGTGATGAGGTTCACCAGGTTGTTCCAGCTCGGGAACGGCAGGAAGATGATGCAGCCGGCCACGAAGGACACGATCAGGCCGAACCACGGAACCCGCTGCTTGGTCACCTTCTCGAACTGGGTCGGGAAGTAGCCGTTACGGCTCAACCCGTAGGACACCCGTGACGTCGCTGTGGTGTAGATCAGACCGGTGCCGCTGGGGCTGATCACCGCGTCGATGTAGAGCAGCGTGGCGAGCCATCCCAGGCTGACGCCCGTTGCCACGGTCGCGAACGGGCCGTCGAGCAACGCGAGGGTCGAGTTGGGGTTCGTCCAGTGCGTCGGGATCAGTGAGTGTGGCAACGCCCCGATGAAGACGACCTGGAGCATGACGTAGATGATCGCGCCGATCACGATCGACCCGATGATCGCGAGCGGGATGTCACGCTTGGGGTTCTTGCTCTCGCCTGCGAGCTGGTCGGCCTGCTCGAAGCCGAGAAGTGCGAACACGATGCCGCCGGAGGCGACGGCCGCGAAGATGCCGTGGGTTCCCGCCGGGGCGAAACCATCGGCCGCGTGGAAGTTGCTGCCGTGGAACTTGGTGAGCAACACGATGATGGTGACGATCGGGACCCCGATCTTCCACCAGGTCAGGGTGCTGTTGGTGTTGGCCAGCAGTCTGACGGTGAGCATGTTGACAACCGTGAAGACCGCCATCAGAGCGACCGCGACGAGCAGACCTTGGCCAGAGAGTGCACCGTTCGACTTGAGGAACCCGTCCGCCCACGAGAAGTGGGTCATGTAGCCGATGGTCGCGAGCACCTCGATGGGGGCGACGGTTGCCGCCTGCAGCCAGGAGAACCACCCGTAGGACGCTCCGGCCGATCCGCCGAACGCGAAGTGAGGGAAGCGGGCGGTGCCACCCGAGACGGGATACATCGCACCGAGCTCGGCATGGATCAGGGCGAGGATGATGATGGCCACGGCGCCGATGCCCCACCCGATGATCGCCGACGGTCCCGCGATGACGAGTGCGCGCTTCGCTCCCAGCAGCCACCCCGACCCGATGATGGAGCCCATCGAGGCCCAGGCGAGCCCGATCAGACCGACTTCACGTCTCAGTTCCTTGCTACCGAGCTTTTCCGTGAACGACGACGTCGTCATGCATTGCTCCTGACTCCGGGTTCGGCGCGATCCGAGCCGAACGAACAGCGATACAGTGCCACTACGCTGGGCTTTCGGCAATGACCGGGCGGCGTGGCGCGGTCGGCGGTACTACGCAACCGACCCGCGAGCGCTCAGCGCAGGGCGCGAAGCCGCTCGATCTGGGCTCGCCGCTCCGCCGCAAGCTGCGCGTCGTACGTGCGTCCGGCCGCGGCGATCAGCAGGGCCTTGGTCGCCGTGACCGCCTCGTGGGGGTGCGCCGACAGCGACAGCACCAGGTCCTCGGTCGCGGCGTTGAGCTCAGCAGCCGGCACCACAACGTTCACCAGGCCGATCCGCTCGGCCTCCGCGGCGCCGACCCGGCGACCGGTGGCGCAGATCTCCAACGCCCGCCCGTAGCCGACCGCCAGCACCAGCGGCTGGGTCCCGGTGAGGTCGGGCACCAGCCCCAACGAGGGCTCGGCCATGGTGAACTGCGCGTCGTCGGCGGCGATCCTGATATCGCAGGCGAGGGCCAGCTGGAAGCCGGCACCGATCGCGTGACCCTGAACCGCTGCGACGCTCACGAGCTCCGGCCGGCGCAGCCACGAGAACCCTGCTTGGTACGACGCGATGACGGCAACGGCCGCCTCGTCGTCGTCGGTCGAGACCTCGTCAAAGGACCCCTCACCGGGGACCCCGCCCTCGGTGAACATCCGGCGGTCGAGCCCGGCACTGAATGCCGGACCCTCGCCGCTGACGACCACGACCCGCACATCGGGCGAGAGGCTGTCACCGATCTCTCGTAGCGCGTTCCAGGTGGCCGGTGTCTGGGCGTTACGACGCTCGGGTCTGCATAACGTGATGCGAGCAACCCCGGCGTCGACGGCAAGGCGGACGCCGCCGACCGCCGGGTCGCTGCTCAGCTCGACTTCTTGCCGCGGGTCGCGCCGCCACGCCCCCGCAGAGTCGTCCCGGACTCGCTCAGGATGCGGTGGACAAAGCCATACGACCGTCCGGTCGACTCGGCAAGCGAGCGGATGCTCGCCCCGCCGTCGTACTGCTTCTTCAGGTCGTCGGTGAGCTGGTCACGGGCCGTTCCCGTCACCCTGCTCCCCTTCTTCAGTTCCACCACGGTGGCACCTCCGGTCTCGAGCGCCTTGGAAAAGAGGGTCTTTCCGCGACCATCCTTACATCAACCCGAGGCGTCGAGGGACGCCAGGTCGGGGTCAGGCGAGCGCAACGAGGTCCGCGAGGGCCGCGCTCCAGTGGTCCTCGACACCATCTGGTAACAACAGGACGCGCTCCGGCTCCAGCGCCTCGACCGCTCCCTCGTCGTGGGTGACCAGGACGACAGCGCCGCCGTAGGACCGCAGCGCGTTGAAGACCTGTTCGCGGCTGGCGGGGTCGAGGTTGTTGGTCGGCTCGTCGAGCAAGAGCACATTCGCGCTCGACACCACCAGGAGGGCGAGCGCGAGCCGGGTCTTCTCGCCGCCGGACAGGGTCCCGGCCGGCTGCCTGACGGTATCGCCGCTGAACAGGAACGACCCGAGCACCTTGCGCTGCTCGACCTCCGGCAGGTTCACGGCTACGGCCGCGAGGTTCTCGAGGACGGAGCGCTCCGGGTCCAGCGTCTCGTGCTCCTGCGCGTAGTAGCCGAGGCGAAGCCCATGGCCGGCGTGCACCGCTCCGGTGTCAGGTGGTTCGACCCCGGCCAGCAGTCTGAGCAACGTCGTCTTGCCGGCACCGTTGAGACCAAGGACGACGACACGACTGCCCCGGTCGATGGCGAGGTCGACGTCGGTGAAGATCTCGAGCGAGCCGTAGGACTTCGACAGCTCTTCGGCGTGCAACGGCACCTTGCCGCACGGCGCGGGCTCCGGGAACCGGAGTTTCGCGACCTTGTCGGAGCGCCGCTCGTCCTCCAGCCCGGCGAGCAGCTTCTCGGCACGACGGGCCATCTGCTGGGCGGCGACCGCCTTCGTGGCCTTGGCACGCATTCGGTCGGCCTGGGCGTTGAGCACCGCCGCCTTCTTCTCGGCGTTGCCGCGCTCCCGGCGGCGGCGGCGCTCGTCGGTCTCGCGCTGCAGCAGGTAGTTCTTCCACCCGACGTTGTAGACGTCGAGCGCACCGCGGTTCGCGTCGAGGTGGAACACGCGGTTGACGGTGACCTCGAGCAGCTCGACGTCGTGGCTGATCACGATGAGCCCGCCCCGGTGGCTGCGCAGGAAGTCACGCAGCCAGACGATCGAGTCGGCGTCGAGGTGGTTGGTGGGCTCGTCGAGCAACAGCGTGTCGGCGCCGCTGAACAGGATGCGTGCCAGCTCCACGCGGCGCCGCTGCCCGCCGGACAGGGTCCGCAACGGCTGTCCCAGCACCCGGTCGGGAAGCCCGAGGCTGGCAGCGACCGACGCGGCCTCGGCTTCGGCGGCGTACCCGCCCAGCACGTGCAGTCGCTCCTGAGCCTCGGCGTAGGAGTTCATCGCCCGGTTGCTGCCGTCGGCCATCGCCAGCTCGGCGGCGCGCAGGTCGGATACGACGACGTCGAGACCGCGACCGGACAGGACCCGGCTGCGCGCCAGGACGTCGAGGTCGCCGGTTCGCGGGTCCTGGGGCAGGTATCCGATGCTGCCGCGGCGCTCGATCTGCCCAGCCGCTGGAGCCGACTCACCGGCCAGGACACGGGTCAGCGTGGTCTTGCCGGCCCCGTTACGGCCGACCAACCCGATCCGGTCGCCGTCCCCCACTCGGAAGGTGGCGCCGTCGAGCAGCAGCCGGGCGCCGGCGCGCAGCTCCACACCTGTGGCGGTGATCACGGAAGGACTCCTCGAGACGACGGACGACAACGGCCGGAGACAACAGGCCAGGTCAATCCGTCGAGGTCACGCGTCCAGTGTACGTCGCGGGCGTGCGAGTTCCAGCGGTTTGCCGCGCGGTTGACCTCTTGTCCTGTTGAGCATGCAGGATGATGGACCGTGACCACGTACGCCGCACCCGACGCCGCGGGAACGGCAGGTACCTCGCCACCGGGTGGCCAGCGGCTGCCCCGGCTGACCCTTTTCGGGCTGGTCGTCGTCATCACGGTGGTCGCGATCGAGGCCATGGCCGTCGCGACGATCATGCCGACCGTCGTGCGGGACCTGCACGGGATCCGCTTCTACAGCTGGCCGTTCACGGCGTACCTGCTGGCGGACGTCGTCGGCATGGTGGACGCGGGACGTCGTACCGATCGGAGCGGTCCCCGGTCGTCGCTGCTGGGCGGCCTGTTGCTGTTCGCAGCGGGTCTGGTCGTCGATGCGACGGCGCAGGACATGGGGATGCTGCTGGTGGGTCGGGTGCTGCAGGGCCTCGGTGGCGGCCAGCTCATCGTGGCCGTGTACGTCGTGGTCGCTCGTGGCGTCGCTCCCCAGCTGCGGCCTCGGGTGTTCGCCGCGCTGTCGGCCGCCTGGGTGGTTCCGGCGCTGGTCGGCCCGGCACTGGCGGGCGTCGTGACGGCGGCGTTCGGCTGGCGGTGGGTCTTCGCCGGGATCGTTCCGCTGGCGGTCGCCGGAGTGGTGCTGCTCCTGCCAGTGCTGCGCTCGCTGCCGCCGCACGTCGAGACCGACGCCGCCGAGGGGTCGGGTCGAGTGCGGCTCGGCACCTGGGGTGGTCTGGTGCTGGCGGTCGGGTTGGGGCTGGTCCAGGTGGCGGTGCAGCCGGTGCGCTGGTGGAGTCCGCTGCTGATCGCGGCCGGGCTCGCCATCGGAGTCCCGCCGCTCCGCAGGCTGCTGCCGGCGGGCGCGCTGCGGTTACGCGCGGGCCTGCCGACCGTCGTGATGCTGCGGGGCATGCTGACGTTCGGGTTCTTCGGCGCCGAGGCCTTCCTGCCGCTCACCCTGACGCGACTGCACCACGGTTCCCCCAGCGTCGTCGGGATCCCACTCACGCTCGGCGCGCTCGGCTGGTCGGCCGGATCCTGGTGGCAGGGCCGGCAGCGACAGGAACGGATCGTGCTGCTGCGGCTGGCGTTCATCCTGGTCGCCGTCGGGGTGGCCGCCCTGCTCATCGTCGCGACGCCGGCGACGTCGCTGTGGCTCGCCACGCCGGCCTGGCTGATCGCCGGCACCGGCATGGGGCTGGGGATGCCGATCATCTCGGTGCTGACGATCGAACTCTCACCGGTAGCTGATCAAGGCGTCAACTCCGCCGCTCTGCAAGTCAGCGACATGACCGGGGACGTCCTCGGGATCGCCGCGGCGGGCGCGATCATCACGCCGGCGGTGGCGACGGGCCTCGGCTCGGCGCTGGTCGTCACCGACCTTGGACTGGCCGCCGTTGCCCTGCTCGGAGCACTCGCCACCCGACGGGTCGCGCCGGCCGTCGACAGCGGAGCAGGTTAGACGTTGAAGCCCAGGGCGGAGAGCTGCTCGCGGCCTTCATCGGTGATCTTGTCGGGACCCCACGGCGGCATCCAGACCCAGTTTATCGCCAGCCCGTTGGTCAGCCCGTCAAGAGCCGCAATGGCCTGATCCTCGATGACGTCGGTCAGCGGGCAGGCCGCGGAGGTGAGTGTCATGTCGATGATCGCCTTGCGGTCCTCGTCGAGGGATACGCCGTACACCAGCCCGAGGTCGACCACGTTGATGCCCAGCTCGGGGTCGACGACGTCACGCATCGCCTCGAGGATGTCCTCGTTCGTCGGGACGGTGCTCGTGGTCTCGGTCATGCCGAATCTCCCTCGTCGGCGGCCGCCTGCGCGACCGCGTCCTTCCATGCCATCCATGCCAGCAGCGCGCACTTGATCCGCGCCGGGTAACGCGAGACGCCAGCGAACGCCACCGCGTCCTCGAGGACCTCTTCGTCCGGCTCGACCTGACCCTTCGACTGCATCAGCCGGAGGAACTCCTCGTGCACCGCGACCGCGTCCGGCAGCGTCTTGCCGATGACGAGATCGCTCATCACGCTCGCCGAAGCCTGCGAGATCGAGCAGCCCACGCTGTCGTAGGACACGTCCTGCGACGGTGTCGCCGTCGAGGTGCACCCGCAGCGTGATCGTGTCACCGCACGTCGGGTTCACGTGGTGCACCTGCGCCTCGAACGGCTGCCGGAGACCGGCGTGATGCGGCGATGCGGTAGTGATCCAGGATGATCTCCTGGTACAGCGACTCCATCGAGCCGGCGGTCATCCGAAGAACCGCTTCACGTGTTCGACGCCGGCCACCAGCGCATCGATGTCGGCCGTCGTGGAGTACAGGTGCAGCGAAGCCCGCGTCGTCGCCGGTACGCCGTAGCGCACGCAGACCGGTCGGGCGCAGTGATGACCGACCCGCACCGCGATCCCCTGCTCGTCGAGCACCTGCCCGACGTCGTGCGGATGCAGCCGGCCGAGCGTGAACGACACGATCCCGCCGCGATCGACCGTCGTGTCCGGGCCGATGATCCGCAGCCCGTCGACCGTGCTGCAAGCCGTCCAGCAGGTACGCCGTGAGCCGGTGCTCGTGCTCGGCGATCGCGTCCATGCCGAGGCCGGTCAGGTAGTCGACAGCGGTGCCGAGGGCGACGGCCTGCGCGATCGGCGGCGTACCGGCCTCGAACCGGGCGGGCGGCAGCGCGAAGGTCGAGCCGGTCATGGCGACCTCCTCGATCATCTCGCCGCCGCCGAGGAACGGCGGCAGCGCCGCGAGCAGGTCGTAGCGGCCCCAGAGCACGCCGATCCCGGTCGGGCCGACCATCTTGTGCCCGGTGCAGGCGAGCAGGTCGATGCCGAGTGCCTGCACGTCGACGGCGAGGTGCGGCACCGACTGCGACGCGTCGAGCATCACCAGCGCCCCGACCTGCTTCGCCCGGCGTACGACGGTCTCGACCGGGTTGATCGTGCCGAGGATGTTGGACATGTGGACGAACGACACGATCGCGGTCCGCTCGTTGAGCAGCGTGTCGAGGTCGTCGAGGTCGAGCCGGCCGTCGTCGGTCAAGCCCGATCCAGCGCAGCGTCGCGCCGGTGCGCTCGCACAGCAGCTGCCACGGCACGATGTTGGAGTGGTGCTCCATCTCGGTGATGAGCACCTCGTCGCCGGGCCCGACCCGGCCGGCGTCGCCGAGAACGCGCGCGACGCAGGTTGATGCGCCTCGGTCGAGTTCTTCGCGAACACGATCTCGCGCTCGTCGGCCGCGCCGAGGAACTCGGCGACGGTGGAACGGGCGCGCCTCGTAGGCCTCGGTCGCCTCGGCGCCAAGGGTGTGGATGGCGCGGGCCACGTTGGCGTTGTGCTGCTCGTAGAACTCACGCTCGGCGTCGATGACCTGCTGCGGCTTCTGCGACGTGTTCGAGCTGTCGAGGTAGACCAGCGGCTTACCGTTCGGCAGGATCCGCGAGAGGATCGGGAAGTCCTTGCGGACGACCTCGACGTCGTAGCTCATGACTGGCGGTCCTCGGGCTCATGCGGCGGTCCACTTCTCGTAGCCCTCGGCCTCGAGCGTGTCGGCCAGCTCCGGCCCGCCCTCGGCGACGATCCGGCCACCGACGAACACGTGCACGTGGTCGGGCTGGATGTAGCGCAGGATCCGGGTGTAGTGGGTGATGAGCAGCGTGCCGGTGGTCGCCGGTGCTCGCGGACCCGGTTGACGCCCTCGGACACGATGCGCAGCGCGTCGACGTCGAGGCCGGAGTCGGTCTCGTCGAGGACGGCGAGCTTCGGCTTGAGCAGCTCGAGCTGCAGCACCTCGAAGCGCTTCTTCTCGCCGCCCGGAGAAGCCCTCGTTCAGCGACCGGTCCTTGAACGACGGGTCGATCGCGAGCTGCTCGAACGCCGCGTTGAGCTCCTTGATCCAGGTCCGCAGCTTCGGCGCCTCGCCGCTCACGGCGGTGACCGCGGTACGCAGGAAGTTCGCGACGCTGACGCCGGGGACCTCGACGGGGTACTGCATCGCGAGGAACAGCCCGGCGCGGGCCCGCTCGTCGACGGTCATCGCGAGCACGTCCTCGCCGTCGAGGGTCACGCTGCCCTCGGTGACGGTGTAACGAGGATGACCGGCGATGGAGTACGCCAGGGTCGACTTGCCGGAGCCGTTCGGGCCCATCAGCGCGTGCGTCTCGCCCTGCTTGACCGTGAGGTCGACCCCCTTGAGGATCTCGCGGGGCTCCTCCTGGCCGTCGCCGGCGACGGTGACGTGCAGGTTCTTGATCTCGAGGGTTGCCATCGATAGCTGCTACTCCTTCACGGCGACGAACACGTCGTCGCCGTCGACTCTTACGGGATAAACGGGAACCGCCTCGGTGGCGGGCAACCCGGTGGGCTTGCCGGAACGCAGGTCGAAGCGCGAGCCGTGCAGCCAGCACTCGACCGTGCCGTCCTCGACCTCGCCCTCGGACAGCGGGACCTCGGCGTGCGAGCACTCGTCGAAGATCGCGAACACCTCGCCCTTGGAACGAGCCAGGCACACGGGTACGCCGTCGACGTCGACGTGCACCGCGCTCTCGTCCGGCCAGCTCAGGACAGCGGGCAGACCTTGACGAAGCTCACGAGCGGGCTCCGAGCTCGTCCTCGACCGCCGCGATCAACCGGTCGCGGACCTCGGGGACGCCGATCCGCTCGACGATCTGGGTGAAGAACCCCCGCACGACCAGCTTGCGGGCCTGGTCCTCGGGGATGCCGCGCGACATCAGGTAGAACAGCTGCTCGTCGTCGAAGCGGCCCGGTCGTACTGGCATGGCCGGCGCCGGTGACCTCGCCGGTCTCGATCTCGAGGTTCGGGCACGGAGTCCGCGCGGGCGCCGTCGGAGAGCAGCAGGTTGCGGTTCTCCTCGTAGGTGTCGGTGCCGGTCGAGGCGGCGCGGATCAGCACGTCACCGATCCAGACGGTGTGAGCACCCTCGCCCTGCAGCGCGCCCTTGTAGGTGACCCGGCTGCGGCAGTTCGGCTGGTCGTGGTCGATGAACAACCGGTGCTCGAGGTGCTGCCCGGCGTCGGCGAAGTACAGGCCGAGCAGCTCGGCGTTCGCGCCGGGTCCGCCGAAGCGCACCGTCGGGTTGAGGCGTACGACGTCGCCGCCGAGCGTGACGACCGCGCCGGTGTAGGTCGCGTCCCGGCCGACCAGCGCTGCGTGATGAGCCAGGTGCACCGCGTCGTCGTCCCAGTCCTGCAGGCTCACCAGCGTCAACATGGCGCCGTCTCCGACGCGGACCTCGACGTTGGCGGCGAGCGTGACGCTCCCGACGTGGTCGAGGACGACGACAGCCTGCGCGTGATGGCCGACGTCGATGACGACGTGGCCGTACGTCGACCCGCCCTCCCCGCGGCTGGTGACCCAGGTGGGCGTGGTCGCTACGGTCTCGGCCGGGACTTCGACGATGAGCGCACCACGGCTGCCGGACCGCGCCAGCGCGCTGACCCGCTCGTCCGGGGTGAGCACGCTGCCGACCAGCGGGTCGTCCATGTCGACGAACCGGGTGGTCACGCCCGCTGCGGCGTCGATGTCGACGACGAGCTTGCCGTCACCACCGTCGAGCAGCGGCTGGAGCAGCCCACTCAACCGCTTGAGCGGCGTGAACCGCCACTCCTCCTCGCGGCCGGTGGGCACCGGGAACGCCGCAACGTCGGTGGTCTGCAACCGGTCGCCCACCGAGCGCCGCGGCGGGTGCACCCGGACCCGACGATCTGTCCCCCGCAACTCCGGCGGGGGCTACTTCGACTGCCATCAGCCGACTGACCCTTCCATCTGCATCTCGATGAGCCGGTTGAGCTCGAGCGCGTACTCCATCGGCAGCTCGCGGGCGATCGGCTCGACGAAGCCGCGGACGATCATCGCCATCGCCTCGTCCTCGGTCATGCCGCGGCTCATCAGGTAGAACAGCTGGTCCTCGCCGACCTTGCTGACCGTCGCCTCGTGCGCCATCTGCACGTCGTCCTCGCGGACGTCGACGTACGGGTAGGTGTCGGAGCGGCTGATGCTGTCGGTGAGCAGCGCGTCGCACTTCACCGTGGACTTGGAGTGGTGCGCGCCCTCGTTGACCTGGATCAGGCCGCGGTACGACGTCCGGCCGCCACCGCGCGCCACCGACTTGCTGATGATGGTGCTCGAGGTCCGCGGGCGCGCGTGCACCATCTTGGCGCCGGCGTCCTGGTGCTGGCCCTCGCCGGCGAAGGCGATGGACAGCGTCTCGCCCTTGGCGTGCTCGCCGACCAGCCAGACCGCGGGGTACTTCATCGTGACCTTGGAGCCGATGTTGCCGTCGATCCACTCCATCGTGGCGCCCTCGTGGGCGATCGCCCGCTTCGTGACGAGGTTGTAGACGTTGTTCGACCAGTTCTGGATCGTGGTGTACCGGACCCGCGCGTCCTTCTTGACGATGATCTCGACGACGGCCGAGTGCAGCGAGTCCGAGGAGTAGATCGGAGCCGTGCAGCCCTCGACGTAGTGCACGTAGGAACCCTCGTCGGCGATGATCAGCGTCCGCTCGAACTGGCCCATGTTCTCGGTGTTGATCCGGAAGTAGGCCTGCAGCGGGATGTCGACGTGCACGCCCTTCGGGACGTAGATGAAGCTGCCGCCGGACCACACCGCGGTGTTGAGCGCGGAGAACTTGTTGTCACCGATCGGGATCGCGGTCGTGAAGTACTCGCGGAACAGCTCAGGCTGCTCCTTGAGCGCGGTGTCGGTGTCGAGGAAGAGCACGCCCTGCTGCTCGAGGTCCTCGCGGATCTGGTGGTAGACGACCTCGGACTCGTACTGGGCCGCGACACCGGAGATCAGCCGCTGCTTCTCGGCCTCAGGGATCCCCAGCTTGTCGTAGGTCGCCTTGATCTCGGCCGGGAGCTCCTCCCAGGTCGTGGCCTGCTTCTCCGTCGACCGGACGAAGTACTTGATGTTGTCGAAGTCGATGCCGGACAGGTCGGCGCCCCAGTGCGGCATGGGCTTGCGCTCGAACAGCCGCAGGCCCTTCAGCCGCATGTCGAGCATCCAGTCGCGGCTCGTTCTTCAGCGCGGAGATGTTGCGGACGACGTCCTCGGACAACCCCCGCTGCGCGATGGAACCGGCCGCGTCGGAGTCGGCCCAGCCGAACTGGTAGCGGCCGAGACCGTCGATCTCGGGGCGGGCGAGGTCGGTCATGAACAAGTCCCTCCGGACGGGTTACGTGCGGTGATGGAGACGTCGGTGAGCGGGATGTGCGTCGTGCAGACACCGTCGCCGCGGGCGATGGTGGCCAGTCGGGTGACGTGACGTCCAACCAAACGCCCGATCGCCTCGGTTTCTGCCTCGCACACGGTAGGAAACTCCTCGGCGACGTGCTGCGACCGGGCAGTGGTGCTGGCAGACCTGGACGCCGAGGGCGGTGTCGTGGACCGTGGAGGCGTACCCGTCGTCGGCCAGCGCCTCCGCGAGCGCGGCGGGTCGCTCGTCGAGCGGCAGCGAGGCGATCCGGTCGGCGTACCGGGCCTCCCACTGGGCGATCCGGTTCCGGGCGAAGCTCTCGACCGCCGCGTCGCCGCCGAGCTCGCGCAGGTAGCGCAGCGCGTCAACCGCCACGTCGTCGTACGACGTGGGCCCGGCGGCGTGACCCGCGTCGGACAGCGCGAACCGTCGGGCCGGGCGACCGCGGCCGCGCGGACCGTGGCTGCGATCGGTGTGGGCGACGATCGTGCCGTCGGCGAGCATGAGGTCGAGGTGGCGGCGGATCGCGGCAGGCGTGAGTCCGAGCCGCTCAGCGAGGTCGGACGCGGTCGACGGGCCGCACTCGAGCAGCGTGCGGCTGACCCGGTCGCGGGTACGCCGGTCGGCAGCATCGAGAGTCACGCCACCGGTTTTCACAACACCATTCTTGCGTAAATGCCCTGGGGGTGCAAACCGGGCGGCGGCGCGCCTCTAGACTTTCCCAGCGTGCCCGCGGTCGAGGTCTGGAACCTGCGGAAGGCCTACCGCGACACGCTCGCGGTCGCGGACGTGTCCTTCACCGCCGCCGCCGGAGCCGTCACCGCCGTACTCGGCCCGAACGGCGCCGGCAAGACCACCACGATGGACATCTGCTGCGGCCTGCGGACCGCCGACGCCGGCTCGGTGACGGTGCTCGGGCTCGACCCCCGTCGGGCCGGTGCCGCACTGCGCACCAGGCTCGGTGTCATGCCGCAGACCGGGGGGTCCGGCGCCGCCGGCGTCTACCCCGGAGCGCGGGCAGGCGAGATGCTCGCGTTGTTCGCAGCGATGTACGCCGATCCGCTGCCGATCGACCCGCTACTGGGGCGTCTCGGCCTGAGCCAGTCGGCCCGGACCCCGTGGCGACGGCTCTCCGGCGGCCAACAGCAGCGGCTGTCACTGGCGCTGACCGTGGTGGGGCGACCCGAGCTCGTCGTCCTCGATGAGCCGACCGCCGGGCTCGACGTCCAGGCCCGGCACGCCACCTGGGAGCTGGTCCGTGACCTGCGCAGCGCGGGCGTCACCGTGCTGCTGTGCACCCACGCGATGGACGAGGCGGAGCAGCTTGCCGACCACGTCGTGATCGTGGATCAGGGACGAGTGGTGGCCGAGGGTGCGCCGGCCGCGCTCACCCGCGCCGAGGCCACCGCCCGCGCACTGAGCTTTGACGGACCGGCGGGGCTGCCGCTCGACGAGCTGCTGGCGGCGCTTCCAGCCGGATCCCGGGCTCGGGAGCTCAGCCCCGGGCGATATCAGGTCGACGGCGACGTCGACCCGCAGTTCCTGGCCACCGTGACCGGCTGGTGCGCCGGCCGGGGCGTCATGGCGGACCGACTCTCGACCGGCGGCCGCACGCTCGAGGACGTGTTCCTCGACCTGACCGGCCATGGGCTGCGCTCGTGACCGTCGTACCGCTCGACCTGACGCCCGCGGCCGGAGCGGCACCGGCGGGGCGGCGGGTGCGCGCACAGACCGGGATCGAGCTCCGGCTGATGCTCCGCAACGGCGAGCAGCTGCTCCTGACTGTCGTCATCCCCACCGTGCTGCTCCTGCTGTTCTCGGCCGCGCCGGTGCTCTCGCTCCCGAAGCCGCGGGTCGACTTCCTGGTTCCGGGCGTGCTGGCCCTCGCGGTGATGTCGACGGCATTCACCGGGCAGGCGATCGGCACCGGCTTCGAGCGGCGGTACGGCGTGCTGCGCCGGCTCGGGACCACGCCGCTGTCGCGGCCCGGGCTGTTGGCCGCGAAGACGTTCGGCGTACTCGGCGTGGAGATCCTGCAAGTAGCGCTGCTGAGCGTGGTCGGCCTGGCGCTCGGCTGGTCACCGCACGGTTCGCCGTTCGCCGTGGTGGGCCTTCTCCTGCTCGGGACGGTCGCGTTCAGCGCGCTCGGCCTGCTCGTGGCCGGGACGTTGCGGGCGGAGGCGACGCTGGCCGCGGCGAACCTGATCTACCTGGTGCTGCTGGTGCTGGGTGGGGTGGCCTTCCCGCTCACCGACTTCTCGCCGGGGCTGCGTCGAGTCGTCGAGCTGCTCCCCATCAGCGCGCTGTCGGGCGGCCTGCGCGCGGTGCTTCGCTTCGGCGCGCCGGTGCCGCTGCACGACTGGGTGACGCTGCTCGTGTGGGCCATCGCGGGAGCGGTCGCCGCCGCCCGGCTGTTCCGGTGGGAGTAGCCACCAACCATTTGTCGTGCTGCGTCGTCTTCCCTCCATGAGGCTCACACTGATCGTCGCCGGCCCGGTTGCCGCCCTTGCCCTCGCCGGGTCCGCCCTCGTGCCTGTCGTGGCCACCGCAGCATCCGCTCGCCCGGCCGGCGCAACACCCCGCTGCCACCTCGGGCAGCTCCACGTCCACCACGGCCGGGTCGGCGCCGCCGCGGGCACCGTCGGGACCGCGATCGTCTTCCACAACATCGGCCGGCGGACCTGCGAGCTGACCGGCTACCCGGGCGCGCTCCGGCTCAACCGGCACCGGCACGGCATGCAGACGACCGTCGTACGCGGTGGCAGCACCATCTACAACGACCCGGGTCCGAAGCGGATCGTGCTGCGACCGGGTCACCGGGCGTCGTTCGGACTGGCCTGGAGCGACGTGACGACGGGGAACAGCGCCTGCCGGACGTCCACCTTCCTCGAGGTGACACCGCCCAACGCCTTTCACCACCGGACCATCCGGCTCCAGATCGATGCCTGCAACCACGGGACGCTGGATGCCACGGCCGTCCAGAAGGGCCGTTCCCCCGCCCACTAACTGGACCCGCAGCTGGACCCGCCTATGAGGCGACGTCCGGCATAACGGTCGTCGACCGGACTAATGGGGTTGAGCCGCTCGGGCCAACGGGAAATCCGGGTTTCCGTCGATACCTCACACATGACGACACCGGCCTGGACCCGGACCGACCTGACGGGGGACGTTGCCGAGCCGTTTCGCAGCGACAGCGACTTCTGGTCCAGCGTCTCCGCGAGTGCTGATGCACTGCTCACCATGGTGCTCGCCGCTGCTGCCGCGGTGGCGCTCGCTCTCACCGTCGGCCCGATGTGGTCACCGCTCCCCTTCATCGCACCCTTCGTCCTGCTGGTCCGGGCCGCACTGAGCGGCCACGCCTCCGCCCAGCGCAGCCGAGCGTCGTTCTCCGGCTCCGCACAGTGGCGTCAGGCCGAGCGGCAGGCCGTCGCGCAGGTCTTCGGCCGAGCCTTGCTGCGCCGCCGTACACCGCACGCCTGACCCCCTCTACGATCGGGACCGGCATGACGGTCCCGCGGATCTCCCCTACCGGCTTCCGCCGCCTCGCCTACCTGGCAGCGGTGCTCCTCGCCGTGATCGTCGTGACCGGCGGAGCTGTCCGCCTCACCAGCAGCGGGCTCGGCTGCCCGACCTGGCCGCGCTGCACCTCGACGTCCGTCGTCGCGCCGGCCAGCTACCACGCACTCGTCGAGTTCGTGAACCGGATGGTCACCACGCTGGTCGGCATCTTCATCGGGGCGGTCGCGATCGCGTCGCTGCTGCGCTCCCCGCGGCGCCGGGACCTCACCCTCCTCGCGTGGACCCTGGTGCTCGGCTTCCTGGGGCAGGCGGTCGTCGGCGGCCTGTCCGTCCTCTACCACCTCTCGCCGCCGTGGGTGATGGCCCACTTCCTGCTCTCAATGCTCATGCTGTGGGCCGCGCTGGTCCTGGTGCATCGTGCCGACCCGGCCTGGCGACCCCAGCCCCCTGCCGCGCGGCGGGAGCTGGTGCTGCTGACCCGGCTGCTGGTCGCCACCGCGGGAGTGGTCCTGTTCCTCGGAACCGTCACAACAGGAACCGGGCCCCATGCCGGATCCGGCGCGCACGTGCGGCGGCTGCACTTCCCGCTCGAACGGGTCACCCAGCTGCACGCCGACTCGGCGTTGTTCTTGACCGGGCTGGTCGTCGCGACGCTGTTCGCCGTCCGGCTCACCGACACCACTGCCTTGGTACGCCGGCGGGCCGGCTGGCTCGCCGCGATGGTCGGGCTGCAGGTCGTGATCGGCTACACCCAGTACTTCCTCAACCTGCCCCCGAGCGTGGTGGAGCTGCACATCGCGGGTGCGACGGCGCTGTGGTGCGCCACGGTGTGGCTCGCCCTCGGCCCCACCGCCGCGGCCCCCGCCCCGATCGACACACCTTTGGCCCATGAGTGGGCCTATAGCCCCACCGATGGGCCATACGTGGGCTCATAGCCCCACCAATGGGCCATGCGTTGGGCTAGACGAACTGGCTGAGCGCTACGGCGGCGAACAGCAGCGTCAGGTACGTGATCGACAGGTGGAACAGCGCCATCGGCTTCGGTGGGGCGCCCCGGCGTACCCGATGGTCGAGCCGGTGCGCCTCGGTGAGGAACACCGCCCCGAGTACGACGGCACACCCCGCGTAGATCCAGCCGCCACCGAGCGGAGCCAGCGCCAGCGAGGCCGCGACCATCAGCCAGGAGTAGATGACGATCTGCCGGGTCACCGCCGAGGCGGAGGCCACCACCGGCAGCATCGGCACGCCGGCCGCCGCGTAGTCGTCCTTGAACCGCATCGCCAGCGCCCAGAAGTGAGGCGGCGTCCACAGGAACACGATCGCGAACAGCACGATCGCCGGCCAGCCGACGTCGCCTCGCACCGCCGACCAGCCGATGAGGACCGGGAAGCAGCCCGCCGCGCCCCCGATCACGATGTTCGACGGCGTACGCCGCTTCAGGCCGAGGGTGTAGACGAAGATGTACACCGCGATCGCGGCCGACGCCGAGCGCCGCCGACAGCCAGTTCGTGCCGAAGCCCAGCAGCAGCGTGGCCGCGGCGCCGAGGACGATGCCGAACCGCAGCGCCGCGACTGGCGGGATCTGGTGCCGGGCCATCGGCCGCCGCCGGGTCCGGACCATGACCTCGTCGATGTCGCGGTCGACGACGCAGTTGATCGCGTTGGCGCTTCCCGCCGCGAGCGTCCCGCCTACCAGGGTGATGAGCAGCGTCCACAGGTCAGGGACGCCACGTGCCGCCAGCACCATCGCGGGCACCGTGGTGACGAGCAGCAGCTCGATGATCCGGGGCTTCGTCAAGGCGACGTAGGCGCCCAGAACATGGCGCCGCGACAGGGTTTCGGGGTTGCCACCGACCGCCACAGGCACAGCGGTCATCGGCACAGCGGAAGTCTACGTTCGCGGCCTACGGCTCACCCACGGCGACCCTGCCAGGCGAATCCGCGGTGAATGCGGGACGTCCTACCGGGAAAGGGGTCAATGCCGGGCGACGGCGGTTGCACCGCCTCATTAGGCTCGGTACCGACAGCGCGACATTGAGGAGCCGGACGTGAGTCCTACGGCCAAGCACAAACTCGAGTGGACCGACGACGACAAGCTCGCCGTCGACGTGATCCGTGGTCTGGCCATGGATGCCGTCGAGGCAGCCGGCAGCGGGCATCCCGGTACGGCGATGAGCCTTGCCCCGGCGGCGTACCTGCTCTTCCAGCGGCTGCTGCGCCACGACCCCACCGACCCCACCTGGCTCGGTCGGGACCGGTTCGTGCTCAGCTGCGGGCACTCCAGCCTGACCCTCTACATCCAGCTGTTCCTGTCCGGCTACGGCCTGACCGTCGACGACCTCAAGCTGCTCCGGCAGTGGGGCTCGCTCACCCCCGGCCACCCGGAGCACGGTCACACGCTCGGCGTCGAGGTGACCACCGGCCCGCTCGGCCAGGGCGTCGCCAACGCGGTCGGCATGGCGATGGCGCAGCGCTACGAGCGCGGCCTGTTCGACCCCGACGCCGCTCCCGGCGAGAGCGTGTTCGACCACACCATCTGGTGTTTCGCCTCCGACGGCGACATGGAAGAGGGCATCTCCGGCGAGGCCAGCTCGATCGCCGGCCACCAGCAGCTCGGCAACCTGGTCCTGCTCTACGACGACAACCACATCTCGATCGAGGGCGACACCAAGGTCGCGTTCTCCGAGGACGTCGCCGCCCGGTACGAGGCCTACGGCTGGCACGTCCAGCACGTCGACGACGTCCGCGACGTCGAGGCGCTCAACACCGCGCTGATCAAGGCCCGCGACGAGCACTCCAGGCCGAGCTTCATCTCGGTGCGCTCGATCATCGGCTGGCCGGCGCCGACCCTGCAGAACACCGGCAAGGTGCACGGAGCGGCCATGGGCGCCGAGGAGGTCGCGCGCACCAAGGAGATCCTCGGGTTCGACCCGGAGGTCAGCTTCTACGTCCCGGACCACGTCCTCGCCCACACCCGAGAGGTCGTCGACCGCGGCCGGGAGCTGCACGCCGAGTGGCAGACGCGGTTCGACGCGTGGGCCAGCGCGCACCCGGACAAGGCGGCCGAGCTCGACCGGATCAGCCACCGCCGGCTGCCCGAGGGGCTGGACCGACAAGCTGCCGGACTTCGCCGGCGAGAAGTCGATGGCCACCCGCATCGCCAGCGAGGGGGCGATCAACGCGATCGCCGAGGTGATGCCGGAGTTCTGGGGCGGCTCCGCCGACCTGGCCGGCTCCACCAACACCACGATCAAGGGCGCCGACTCGTTCCTGCCGGAGGCGCACGGCGGGTCGCCGTACGGCCGGGTGCTGCACTTCGGCATCCGCGAGCACGCGATGGGCGCGATCCTCAACGGCATCACGCTGCACGGCGGCACCCGCGTGTTCGGCGCGACGTTCCTGACCTTCTCCGACTACAAGCGCGGCGCGATCCGGCTGTCCGCACTGATGGGCATCCCGGTCACCTACGTCTGGACCCACGACTCGATCGGGCTCGGCGAGGACGGCCCGACCCATCAGCCGGTCGAGCAGCTCGCGTCGCTGCGGGCGCTGCCCGGCTTCGACGTGGTGCGCCCGGCCGACGCCACCGAGACGACGATCGCCTGGCGGACCATCCTCGAGCACACCGACCGACCCGCCGGGCTGGTGCTGACCCGGCAGAAACTGCCGGTGATCGACCGGTCGACCTACCCGTCCGCCGAGGGCGTCGCGCAAGGCGCCTACATCCTGGCCGAGGCCGGCAGCGGTACGCCGAAGGTCATCCTCATCGCCACCGGCAGCGAGGTGAGCGCTGGCGCTCGAGGCGCGCGAACTGCTCGAGGCCGAGGGCACGCCCACCCGGGTCGTCTCGATGCCGTGCCGCGAGTGGTTCGAGGCGCAGGAAGCCGTCGTACCGGCAGCAGGTGCTGCCGCCCGAGGTCCGCGCGCGGGTGTCCGTCGAGGCCGCCGTCGCGCTGGGCTGGCGCGACTTCGTCGGCGACGACGGCGAGTCGATCTCGCTCGAGCACTTCGGCGCCAGCGCGCCGTACCGATCCTGTACGAGCAGTTCGGCATCACTCCGGACCGCATCGTCGCGGCCGCGCACGCCAGCCTGTCCAAGGTCGGCGCGACCTTCGGCTCCACCACCGGCAACTGAGGAGCACTCCATGTCCGATCCCCTCAAGGACCTCACCCAGGCGGGCGTCGCCATCTGGCTCGACGACCTCTCGCGAGAGCGGCTCGTCACCGGCGGCCTGGCCGACGCTGGCTCGGGACTCGCACGTGGTCGGTGTGACCACCAACCCGACGATCTTCCAGAAGGCCATCAGCGGCAGCGAGACCTACGACGAGCAGATCCGCGACCTGGCCCGCCGCGGCGTTGACGTCGGCGAAGCGCTTCGGGCGATCACGACCTACGACGTGCGGTGGGGCTGCGACGTACTCCGGCCCGCCTACGACGCGAGCGACGGCATCGACGGGCGGGTCTCGATCGAGGTCGACCCGCGGCTCGCTCACGAGACCGAGCGCACGGTCGCCGAGGCCCGCGCGCTGTGGTGGCTGGTGGACCGCCCGAACTCCTTCATCAAGATCCCCGCCACCCCGGAGGGCGTGCCCGCGATCGCCCAGGCGCTGGCCGAGGGCATCAGCGTCAACGTCACGCTGATCTTCTCCCTCGAGCGGTACGCCGAGGTGATCGAGGCGTTCTTCACCGGCCTGGAGCGGGCCCGGGCGGCGGGCCACGACCTGTCCCGGCTCGGCTCCGTCGCCTCGTTCTTCATCTCGCGCGTGGACACCGAGGTCGACAAGCGGCTGGACAAGATCGGCAGCGACGAGGCGAAGGCACTGCGCGGCAAGGCGGCGGTGGCCAACGCCCGGCTCGCCTATAAGCTCTACGAGCAGAAGTTCGACAGCGACCGGTGGCGGGCGCTCGCGGCGGCCGGCGCCAAGCCGCAGCGGCCGCTGTGGGCATCGACCTCGACAAAGGATCCGGCGTACGCGGACACGATGTACGTCGACGACCTGATCGCGAAGGGACGTGGTCAACACGATGCCCGAGGCGACGATGCACGCGATGTCGCCGACCACGGCGTCATGACCGGAGATACCGTCACGACCCACTACGTCGAGGCGCAGCAGGTGCTCGACGAGCTCGCCGAGGTCGGGATCGACTACGACGACGTCGTCCAGGTTCTCGAGGACGAGGGCGTCGAGAAGTTCGACGCCTCGTGGTCCGAGCTGATCGACTCGATCCAGGGCGAGCTCGACAAGCTCGCCAAACAGGTCAACACCTCGGGTCCCGCCGCCGGGTCGAAAAAGTGAGTCAGGTCGCCGTCTCGTCGTCCGGCGACGACCTGCTGAAGGCCCGGGACGGCTTCCTGGCCGAGGTCCCCGGGCTGGCCGGCAAGATCGCCGCCAAGGACGCCACGGTATGGGGCCCGGACGCGGCCGAACTGGCCGCGACCAGGCTCGGCTGGCTCGACGCACCGGCCGTGTCCCGCCAGCTGATCCAGCGCATCGGTGAGCTACGGGAGGCGCTGCGCGCCGACGGTGTCGACCACGTGGTCCTCGCCGGGATGGGCGGGTCGTCGCTGGCACCCGAGGTCATCGCCGCGACCTACGGGGTCGAGCTCACCGTGCTCGACACGACCGACCCGGGCCAGGTGGCCGCCGCCGTCTCCGACCGGCTGCACCGCACCGTCGTCGTGGTGTCGAGCAAGAGCGGCGGGACGCTCGAGACCGACAGCCACCGGCGCACCTTCGACCAGGCGTTCCGCGACGCCGGGCTCGACCCCGCGCAGCGGATCGTGGTCGTCACCGACCCCGGCTCGCCGTTGCAGCAGACCGCTGAGGACGCGGGCTACCAGGTGTTCCTCGCCGATCCGAACATCGGCGGCCGCTACAGCGCACTGAGCGCGTTCGGGCTGGTCCCGACCGGACTGGCCGGCGTACCGGTCGACGAGCTGCTCGACCAGGCCGCCGAGGCCCTCGACGGCCTCGTCCGGCGACACCGGCAACCCCGGCCTCGACCTCGGTGCGGCGCTCTGGGCGGTTTCGGCCGCGTCGGCCACGACAAGGTCGTCCTCGCCGACGCCGGGTCGGGGATCCCCGGATTCGGCGACTGGGCCGAGCAGCTGATCGCCGAGTCGACCGGCAAGCAGGGCAGGGGGCTGCTGCCCGTCGTGGTCACCGACACCGGCTCGCCCGGGTACGCCGACCGCGCCGACACCCACCTGGTGTCGCTGGGCGGTGCGCCGGCGAGCCACCGGCACGGCTGTCGCCGGGCCGCTCGGTGCCCAGTTCATGGTCTGGGAGTTCGCGACGGCCGTGGCCGGGCCGGGCGCTGGAGATCGACCCGTTCGACCAGCCCAACGTCCAGGAGTCGAAGGACAACACGAACGCCGTGCTCGACAAGGCCGGTGACGGGCCGCTCCCGGCGACGCGACGCCGAGCCTCGTCGACGGCGCGGTCGAGGTCACCGCCGAGGCGGCCCTGCTGGCCGGCGCCACCGACCTCGCGGGGGCCCTCGAGGCCCTGCTCGCCGCGATCCCCGACCGCGGCTACCTGGCGGTGATGGCCTACCTCGACCGGCTCCACGACGCCGCGACCGCCGGGATCCGGGACGAGCTGGCCCGGCGTACCGAGCGTCAGGTGACGTTCGGCTGGGGGCCACGCTTCCTGCACTCGACCGGGCAGTTCCACAAGGGCGGCCCGCAGGTCGGCGCCTTCCTGCAGATCACCGGCGGCCACGTCCGCGACCTCGCGATCCCGGGCCGGCCGTTCAGCTTCGGAAAGCTGCAGCTCGCGCAGGCCCTCGGTGATCGGCAGGCGCTGGCCAGCGCCACCGGCCGCTGCTGCACCTGCACCTGACGGATCGGGCGGCGGGGATCGCCCAGCTGCGCCACGCTGCCGGTGGTGATCCGGTGTGACGGCGAGCCCAGGCGAGGCCGGCAACCGGCTGCGCGATCCCCGCGACCGGCGGCTGCCGCGAGTGCCGGGGCCGTGCGCCGTCGTCGTGTTCGGGGTCACCGGGGACCTGTCACGCAAGAAGCTGATCCCGGCGATCTACGACCTGGGCAACCGCGGCCTGCTGCCGCCGGGCTTCGTGCTGCTCGGGTTCGCCCGGCGCGACTGGGACGTCGGGGACTTCGAGTCGCTGGCACGCGAAGCGGCCAAGAAGTACGCCCGCACCGAGTTCCGCGACGACGTCTGGCGGCGGATCGCCGACTCGCTCGTGTTCCTGCCCGGCGCGTTCGACGACGACGAGGCGTTCGACACCCTGGCCTCGACCCTGATCGACCTCGAGGCCAGTCACGGCATCCAGGGCAACGCCGCGTTCTACCTGTCGATCCCGCCGTCGGCGTTCCCGATCGTGTTGAAGCAGATGCAGCGCACCGGCATGGCCGACAACTCGATCACCGGCGGCTGGCGCCGGGTCGTCGTCGAGAAGCCGTTCGGCCACGACCTCGAGTCGGCGCGCGAGCTCAACGCCCTGGTCGACGAGGTCTTCACCCCCGAGGACGTCTTCCGGATCGACCACTACCTCGGCAAGGAGACGGTCCAGAACATGTTGGCGCTGCGCTTCGCCAACACGCTGTTCGAGCCGATCTGGAACTCCCACTACGTCGACTCGGTGCAGATCACGATGGCGGAGGACGTCGGCATCGGTGGCCGCGCCGCGTTCTACGACTCGGCCGGCGCCGCCCGCGACGTGCTGCAGAACCACATCTTCCAGCTGCTCGCGCTGACCGCGATGGAAGAGCCGGTGTCGTTCGACCCGGAGGCGATCCGGACCGAGAAGATCAAGGTTCTCAACGCCGTCTCGCTTGCCCGAGGACCACGAGCACTACGCGATCCGCGGCCAGTACGACCAGGGCTGGCTGGCCGGCGAGCGGGTTCCGGCGTACCTCGACGAGAAGGACATCCCGCCGGACTCCCTGACCGAGACCTACGCCGCCGTGCGGCTGGGCATCGAGACCCGCCGCTGGGGCGGCGTGCCGTTCTACCTGCGCACCGGCAAGCGGCTGCCGCGACGCGTCACCGAGATCGCGGTCATGTTCAAGCGGGCGCCGCACCTGCCGTTCGACGACACGGACACCGTCGAGCTGGGCCAGAACCAGCTCGTCGTCCGGGTCCAGCCCGACGAGGGCGTCACCTTGCGGTTCGGCTCCAAGGTGCCCGGCTCGGCGATGGAGGTCCGCGACGTGTCGATGGACTTCCTGTACGGCGAGTCGTTCACGGAGAGCTCGCCGGAGGCCTACGAGCGACTCATCCTCGACGTCCTGCTCGGCGACGCGACGCTGTTCCCGCGCAACGAGGAGGTCGACGCGTCCTGGCGGGTGGTCGACCCGCTCGAGGCGTTCTGGCAGGGTCGGAGCTCCGGAGAAGTACCGAGCCGGCGAGTGGGGCCCGCGCGGCGCCGACGAGATGCTGGCGCGCGACGGCCGGGTCTGGAGGCGGCCCTAGATGGCATCGACTCTGTGGGACACCACCGGCAGCGAGGTCGTCGCAGGCGCTGCTCGCCGAACGCCGGGCAGCGGGAGCGCTGGCCTCCGGGCTGGCGCTCTCGCTCGTCGTCGTGGTCGACGAGAAGCAGGTCCAGGTCGCGGAGCAGGCGGCGGCCATCGCCGGGGCAGCCCATCCGTGCCGGGTGCTGATCGTCGTACGCCGCTCGATCGAGGCCGATACCCGGCTGGATGCCGAGGTCCAGGTCGGCGGTCGGCTCGGTGCGACCGAGGCCGTCGTGATGCGGATGTACGGCCGGCTCGCGCTGCACGCCGAGTCCGTCATGCTTGCCGCTGCTGGCTCCCGACGCGCCCGTCGTGACGTGGTGGCACGGACCGCCCCCCGATGAGATCGCCGCCGACGCGCTCGGCGTGCTCGCGACCCGGCGGGTCACCGACTGCGCGCAGAGCGCGTCACCGATGGAGGCGCTCCGCCGCCGGGCAGCCGACTTCGTGCTGGGTGACAGCGATCTGGCCTGGGCACGGACCACCCCGTGGCGGTCGTTGCTGGCTTCGGCGCTCGACGCCGTGCGATGCACGCCGCTGAGCGCAACGGTCACCGCCGAAGCCGGAAACCCGAGCGCGGCGCTGCTGTCCGGGTGGATCGCGGCACGTCTCGACATCCCCACCACGGTCGAGGAGAGCAACGCACCGGGCATCAGCGCTGCCGAGCTGCGGACCACCGCCGAGGACGGCGACAGCTACCTAGTCCGGATCGAGCGGCCGGACGGCCGTTCGGCGACGCTGTCCCGCGGGAACGAGCAGCCCCGGGCGCTGCCGCTGCCACGACGCGAGCTGGGCGACCTGCTCGCCGAGGAGCTGCGCCGGATGGACCCGGACTTCGTCTACGCGGAGGCGTTGGCGCGGGCCACCGGGATCACGGTCACCGAGGCCCAGCGCTCCCGGACCCTGGTCTGGCGTGACCCGGCCCGCCAGGCCGCCGCCAGCGCCGACGCCTCGCCCGCCGCGTCATGAGCCCGCCACTCGTCGTCGTCCACCGTGACGCCACGCTGCTCGCCCGGGCGGTGGCGGCTCGGCTCGTCACCGGCCTGACGGACGCCCAGGCGGCGCGCGGGCATGCCTCCGTCGTCCTCACCGGCGGCGGCATCGGGGGGGCCAGCCTGCGTGAGCTCGCGGAGTCCCCGGCCCGCGACGCCATCGACTTCGCCGCGCTGGACGTGTGGTGGGGGGACGAGCGGTTCCTGCCCAGCGGGCACGAGGAGCGCAACGAGACCCAGGCGCGCGAGGCGCTGCTGGATGCGGTGCCGCTGGATCCGGGCCGGATCCACCCGATGCCGGCGAGCGACGGCCCGGCCGGTGACGACGTGGACGCGGCCGCTGCCTGGTACGCCACAGCACTCGCGGCAGCCTCACCTTCCGACGATCACAGCCTGGCACCGACCTTCGACATCCTGCTGCTCGGAGTGGGCCCCGACGGGCATGTCGCGTCGCTGTTCCCGGAGTCACCGTCGCTCTCCGACGAGCGCTTGGTCATTCCGGTCCGCGGTGCCCCCAAACCGCCGCCGACCCGGCTCTCGCTGTCCCTGACGACGATCGGTTGCGCCCGGGAGGTCTGGCTGGTCGCCGCCGGCGAGGAGAAGGCCGGCGCGGTCAGGCTGGCACTGTCAGGCGCCGAGCCCACAGCCGTACCGGCGGCCGGAGCCAGGGGGCGAGCGGCGACCCGCTGGCTGCTCGACCGCGCCGCCGCGAGCCGGTTGCCCGCCGACATCGCGAGGCCGGCCAGCTTCTAGCCGAGCAGGGCAGAAGCCGCTCAGCCGGATTGGTGCTTGAGCAGCAGGCCGATGCCGATGATGCAGCCGATCCACACCAGGCCGGCCACGATCGTGATCCGGTCCAGGTTCTTCTCGACCACCGACGAGCCGCTGAGCGTCGAGGACACTCCCCCGCCGAACAGGTCGGACAGGCCGCCGCCCTTACCCCGGTGCAGCAGCACCAGCAGGATGAGCAGGATGCTCATCAAGATGAGCAGGACCGACAACGCGATGGTCACTAGACCAGGACTCTTTCTTCTGGGAAGTGGCAGGCGACCTGATGGTTCGGTGCGAGCTCCACCAAGGGCGGCTCGACCGTCCGGCAGATCTCCTGGGCCTTCCAGCAACGGGTGTGGAACCGGCACGCAGCCGGCGGGTTGAGCGGGCTGGGCACGTCCCCCTTGAGCAGGATCCGGTCGCGCTTCTTCTCGCGATCGGGGTCCGGCAGGGGGACCGCGGACAGCAATGCATGAGTGTACGGGTGCAGCGGGTGCTCATACAGGTCGATGTCGCTGGCCATCTCGACGATCTTGCCGAGGTACATGACCGCCACGCGGTTCGAGATGTGGCGCACCACCGACAGGTCGTGCGCGATGAACACGTAGGTCAGCCCGAACTCTTTCTGCAGGTCCGAGAGCAGGTTGACGACCTGGGCCTGGATCGACACGTCGAGCGCCGACACCGGCTCGTCCGCCACGATCATTCGGGGTCGCAGGGCCAGCGCACGGGCGATGCCGATGCGCTGCCGTTGGCCGCCGGAGAACTCGTGCGGGTACCGGTTGTAGTGCTCCGGGTTGAGACCGACGAGCTCCATCAAGTCCTGCACGGCCCGCTTGGTGCCGTGCTCGCTCTTCACCTTCTGGATCTTCAGCGGCGCGCCCACGATGGTGCCGATCGTGTGACGTGGGTTGAGCGAGGAGTACGGGTCCTGGAAGATCATCTGGATCTCGCGCCGCAACGGGCGCATCTTCCGGGTGCCGGCGTGGGTGATGTCGGTGCCGTCGAAGGTGATCGAGCCGCCGGTCGGCTCAAGCAGTCGGCTCAGCAGTCGCCCCATCGTCGACTTGCCGCAGCCGGTCTCGCCGACGACACCCAGCGTCTCGCCCTTGTTGACGCTGAAGGTGAGGCCGTCAACGGCCTTGACCGCGCCTACCTTGCGCCGGACGAAGACGCCACGGGTCACGGGGAAATGCTTCTCGAGCCCCTCGACCTTCAGCAGCACCTCACTCGATCGGGGCAGTCTGCGTCACATCGCCCGCCGGCGCGGTCGCCACCACATCTCCGCCCTCGGACTCGGTCTTGGAGGTGTTGGTCATAGCAGCGTCGCCACCTCGGTCGAGAAGATCTCTCGTCGGCGCTCCGCGTCGAGGTGGCACGCGACCAGGTGCCCGGGCTGGCTCTCGACGAGTTCGGGCCGCACCTCACGCTCCTTTCCACCGTTGAGCTCGCCGTATGCGCAACGAGGATGGAACGGGCACCCGGACGGCACGTTGATCAACGACGGCGGGTTACCCGGGATCGGCTGCAACCGCTCGATTCCCACCCGGTCCAACCTCGTCATCGAGCCGAGCAGGCCCCAGGTATAGGGATGCTCAGGCCGGTAGAAGATGTCCTGCACACTGCCGTGTTCGACCGCATGACCGGCGTACATCACAAGGACGTCGTCGGCGACCTCGGCCACCACCCCCAGGTCGTGGGTGATGATGATGATCGCGGAGTTGAACTCCTTCTGCAGGTCGTTCATCAGGTCGAGGATCTGGGCCTGGACCGTCACGTCCAGGGCCGTCGTCGGCTCGTCCGCGATCAGCAACGACGGGTTGCACGACAGCGACATGGCGATCATCGCGCGCTGTCGCATGCCGCCGGAGAACTGATGCGGGTAGGAGTCCACCCGACGACCGGGCTCGGGGATTCCGACCAGCTCGAGCAGCTCGACCGCACGCGCCCTGGCCTGCTTCTTCGAGACGTTGTTGTGGACCCGATAGGCCTCGGCGATCTGCGAGCCGACCTTGTAGTAGGGGTGAAGTGCCGACAGCGGGTCCTGGAAGATCATCGACATCGTGCTGCCGCGCATCGCACGGACCGACTCGGGATCGGCCGTCACCAGTTCCTTGCCGTCGACCCAGATCTCACCGGACATCTGGGAGTTGCGGGTGTTGTACAGACCGAGGATGCCCAGGCTCGTGACGCTCTTGCCGGACCCGGACTCCCCCACGATGCCGAGCGTGCTGCCCCGTTCAACGGTGAAGGACAGGCCGTCGACGGCCTTGACCAGCCCGTCGTCGGTCGGGAAGCGGATATGGAGGTCCTTGACGTCGACGAAGGCCTGCGGCGTGCCGAAGGACGACCGGACGTCCTCGACGGACGCCTTCGGCGACTCGTCAGATCGGGAAGTGATGGCTGACCTCGCTCAGGAGTAGGTGACCCTGGGATCGACGTACGCGTAGAGCACGTCGACGATGATATTCGCAACCACCACGAAGAAGGCGGCAAACAGCGTCACACCCATGACGACCGGCATGTCCCGGGTCCCGATGGAGATGATGGCGAGCTTACCGATTCCGACGAACCCGAAGACCACCTCGGCCAGAACCGCGCCGCCGAGCAGCAGACCGAGGTCCAGCCCGAAGATGGTGACGATCGGGGTGATCGCCGAGCGTAGGCCGTGCTTGATGATGACGGTCCGCTCCGGCAGGCCCTTGGCCCGAGCCGTGCGGATGTAGTCCTCGGACATGGTTTCGAGCATGGTTGACCGGGTCAACCGCGCATACAGCGCGGCATAGGTGAACGCGAGGCACACCCACGGCAAGAACAAGTTGCGCGCCCATAGGAACGGGTTGGGCAAGAACGTCACGTAATGGACGTTGGGGAACCATTGCAGCCAGTGCGGGCCGTAGCTGAAGATCGACAGCGCGAGCAGCCCGGTGAAGTAGACCGGCAGCGACACGCCTGCCAGGGCAACCGTCATGGCGGAGCGGTCGAAGAAGGTGGCGCGCCGGAGCGCGGACAGCACGCCGACAGCGACGCCCGAGACGAGCCAGATGATGCCCGCGCCGATCGCCAGCGAGATATCCACCGGCAGGTCGGAGATGATCTCGGACCACACCGGCTCGTTGTTGATGAAGGAGTAGCCAAGACACGGGGCGGCACAGTGCACCGCCGTGACACCGGTCCCGTAGGTCCGACCGACGAAGATGCCCTTCGTGAACTCCCACCACTGGGTCCAGAACGGCTTGTCGAGGCCGAGCTTCTGGGACACCGCGGCGATGGTCGCGGGGCTCGGGCTCCGCCCGGCGTACAGCGCGGCCGGGTTGGAGTTGAGGAGCTTGGGCAGCGCGTAGAACAGCCAGAACGTGAAGATGCTGATGACCAGCAACACCACGATTCCGCCGACGGTTCGGCGGAGGAGGAAACGGATCAACGCGGATCCCTCACGGCCACTACTGCTGCGGACGGGTGATGACTAAGCGATCTGCGGGGCCGACCCGAGGGCCGGCCCCGCAGACCATGGTGTATCAGATCAGGCAACACCGACGGTGCGAAGGTCCACGATGCCGAACTGCGGCTCGATGTAGACGTTCTTCAGCCGGCTGCTGAAGAGGTCGAGGGCCTTGTCGTAGGTGAACGGTGCATCGCAGGCGTCCTTGAGAACCTGCTGGTCCACCTGCTGCCAGTACGGGTACTCAGCAGACGGGCTGGTCTGCTTGAGGGCCGTCTGGATCAGCGAGGTGATGTTCGGGTCACTGCAAGCGCCGTAGTTGCTGTTGCCCTGCGGCAGGATCTTGCGGGGATCCACGATGTTCTCGAAGAAGCCGTACGGTGCCGGCCAGTCCGGACCCCAGCCTGCGAACGCCAGGCCGTAGCCGTCCTTCTTGATGTTCGCCGGAACACCGACGACGGACGAGTAGTACGTCGCGGGGTCGAACTCCTTGATCGTCGCGGTGATGCCAACCTTCTTGAGGTCCTGCTGCAGGAACTGCGCCTGCTGCGGGGCCTTGCCCTGGTTGGTCGTGACGATCGTGGTCTTGAAGCCGTTGGGCTCGCCGCACGAGGTCAGCGCAGCCTTCGCCTTCGAGATGTTCGGCCCGGTCTGGGTGCCGGGGTACTCGTTGAAGTTCTTCCAGCCCGCCAGGGTCGGCGGCCCGAGGGTCGTTGCGATGGCGCCACCGTAGGTGCCACCACGAGCGTCCTGCTGCTCCGGCTTGCTCAATGCCCACTCGACTGCCTGACGGCACGCGAGCTTGTTGAACGGCGGGCTCTCGGACAGGATCGACACGTACCGGGTGAACCCGGTGATCGGGTCGAGCGCCCGAGCCTTCAGCGACGGCGTCTGCAGGATCTTCGCCTGGGTTGCCGGCTGGACACCGGTACCACCGATGTCGAGGTCAGCAGCGCCGGAGATGATCGCGTTGTCCAGCGTCGGCGAGTCGTAGCTCGTCGTGATGTCGATCTTGTTCGGGAGCGCTGGCCGGGTTCCGTCGGTTGCCGGGTTGTACTCGGGGTTGCGCACCATGTCGATGTGCTTGTTCGCCACGTAGGACGAGATCTCGTACGGACCGGTTGCCTGGACGTGGTTGTTGTAGTTCGCGCCACCGGTCTTGGGGTTGAGGTCGATCTTCGACTCCACCGGCGACGTCCCGAACAGCGTCATCACGAAGTTCCACTCCGAGAACGGCTGGTTCAGGTTGAACGTGATGTGCTGCGCGTCAGGCGTCTGGATCGTCGAGAGACCCAGGTGATCAGCCGACTTGTCGGTGTACGGGCCACCGTAGGTCGTGCATGCTCCGGACTTGTTCTCGCCACCGGGGCAGAGGAACGTCGCGAAGTACGACGGACCGCCGTTGATGACGCTGGTCGCGAAGGTGCGCTCGATCGCGTACTTGATGGACTGCGCGGTGACCGGGGTGCCGTCCTGGAACTTGATGCCCTTCTTGAGGGTGTAGGACCAGGTCTTGTCACCGTTGGTCGGCGTGGCCGGACCCGTGGCGATGTCACCGGTCGGCGACAGCGCGTTCGAGCCGGTCCCGTCCGGGAACGTCAGCAGGGTGCGGCTGATCAGCTGGTGGATGTCCCAGCTGAACGCGTAGTAGGTCCGGGCCGGGTCCAGGTAGTCGACGTCGCCGGCCGAGCCGACGTTCAGCGTGCCGCCCTTCGCCGTCGACGGGTTCAACGGCGTCTTTGCCGGGAAGCCGTTACCGGTGCCCTGCGCGTTGCCCTGGATGGTGGCCGCGGGTGCCGTACTGGGTTTGCTGCCACCGCTGCTACTGCTGCCGCAGGCGGTGGCGCCGAGGGCCAACGCAGCCAGCGCGACTCCTCCTCGTAACGCCCAACTCTTATCGAGCATGTCTGGTCGCGGTCCCTTCCTTGATGACAGGCCCGGCGCTCATCGCCGAACCAACTGTGTCCCGAACGGCCCATTTGTGGCGGGTCATCGGTTGCTCCGCGGGTCGAGGGCGTCCCGAAGGCCGTCCCCGAAGAGGTTGAACGCCATCACGGTGACGAAGATGGCGACGCCGGGAATGATCGCGAACCACGGGTCGACCTGGTACAGGTTGCTGCCCGTGGCGTCCGAGAGCATGTTGCCCCACGACGGGTTCGGCAGCGGAATGCCGACCCCAAGGAAGGACAGGGCTGCCTCGAACAGGATGTTCGTGGGGATGATCAGGGTGGAGTACACCAGGATCGGCCCGTACATGTTGGGCAGCAGCTCGCGGAACATGATGTAGCCGTTGCTCGCGCCGATGCCGCGCGCCGCATCCACGAACTCCTTCTCGCGCAGCGACAGCACCTGGCCGCGAATGATGCGACCGAAGTACGGCGAGCTCAGGAAGCCGATGATGCCGATCAGCAGGAGGATGTGCGTCCAGAGGCCGCCGCCGGACGGGGTGGCCTCGATGACCGCAGCGATCGCGATGGCAAAGATGATCGACGGGAACGCCAGCAGGATGTCCATGAACCGGCTGATGAGGGTGTCGGTTGGGCCGCCGAAGAACCCGGCGATGGCTCCGAAGAAGGTCCCGATGGCCACCGAGAGGGCGGTCGCGGCCAGCGCGATGATCAGCGAGTAGCGGGCCCCGACGTCGATGCGCGCCAACAGGTCACGCCCGTTGATCGGCTCGACTCCGAACGGGTGCGCGCCGCTGATCCCGCCGAAGTGCCCGACCGGTGTCCCGATGCCGGTATTGAAGTTCAGGGCGGCGATGTTGTCGGAGAAGGGGTCCACCCCCACGAACCGGTTGATCACCGGGGCCAGGACGGTGAACAAGACGAGGATCACGAGCACGCCGATGCTGACGATGGCGACCTTGTCGCGCTTGAAGCGCAGCAGGGCGATCTGGCCGAGCGAGCGGCCTTCGATCGCTTTCGCGGAGCTTCCCTCCAGGATGGCTGAGGGCTCGACATCGGCAGCGGTGCCCATGGATTCGAGCGGAGTCGTCATGAGGCTCCTTTCCGTCCGCACACCTCAGCCGCACCTAGCGGGCAAAGACTAAGCCGTGCGAGTGGTGAATCGGTAGGTATGTAGACAACGCTCAACACAATCGTGATCCTGCCGTTATCCGTGCTCATGCCGGAGAGTACGCGTCGTACCGCACGATTCTGACGAAATCCTTCGGCTCCAGGCTCGCGCCGCCAACAAGTGCCCCGTCCACGTCGCTCACCGCCATCATGTCTGCGATGTTGTCTGGTTTGACCGAGCCACCGTAGAGGATCCGGACCCCGTCCGCGAGATCGCCGCTGTAGAGCTCGGCGAGGGTGGAGCGCAGCTCCCCGCACACCTCCTGGGCGTCCTGCGGGGTCGCCACCTCGCCGGTACCGATCGCCCAGATCGGTTCATAAGCGACAACCAGGCTGCGCCCCTGAGCGGCCGTCACGCCGTCGAGCGCCGCCCGCAGCTGACTGATCGTGTGGTCGACCTGGTCACCGGCCCGGCGTACCTCCAGCGACTCACCGACGCACAGGATCGGGGTCAGGCCGTGGCGGTATGCGGCTTTCAGCTTGGCGGCCACGACCTCGTCGCTCTCGCCGTGCTCCTGGCGCCGCTCGGAGTGGCCCACCGTGACGTACGTGCAGCCCAGCTTGGCCAGCATCGACCCGCTGATGTCGCCCGTGTGCGCGCCCGAGTCGTGGGGTGAGAGGTCCTGAGCGCCGTACCGCAGCCGCAACCGATCGCCGTCGACCATGGTCTGGACGCTCCGGATGTCGGTGAACGGGGGCAGGACCGCCACGTCGACGGCGTCGTAATCCTTGTCCGTAAAGCTGAAGGCAAGCTTTTGGACCAGCGCGATGGCCTCAAGATGGTTGAGGTTCATCTTCCAGTTGCCCGCCATCAGCGGAGTACGACGGGCCATCTCAGCCCACCAGCACGGTCAGGCCGGGCAGCGCCTTGCCCTCGAGGTACTCCAGGCTGGCCCCGCCGCCGGTCGAGATGTGGCTGAACCGGTGCTCCCCGACGTCCAGCGCCCGGACCGCGGCGGCCGAGTCACCGCCTCCGACAACGGTGAGCGCGTCGGGCAGCGCCGCGATGGCTTCGGCCACCCCGCGGGTGCCGGCCGCGAACGGCTCGAGCTCGAACACCCCCATCGGGCCGTTCCAGAACACCGTGCGGGCTCCTTTCAGCTGCGCCGTGAACAGCTCCACGCTGGCCGGGCCGATGTCCAGCCCCTTCATCCCGACCGGGATTGCCGCGGCCGGCACGACCTGGGTCGCGGCGTCCGCCACGACGTCGGCGGCGACGACGATATCCACCGGCAGCACCACCTTGCCGGTCGCCAGGAAGCCCCGGCAGGCGTCCAGCTGATCCGGCTCGAGCAACGAGTCGCCCACCTCGAGGCCCTGAGCGGCCAGGAAGGTGAAACACATCCCGCCCCCGACCAGCAGCCGGTCGACCGTCGGCAGCAGGGCGTCGATGACCGCGAGCTTGTCCGAGACCTTCGAGCCGCCCAGCACGACCAGGTAGGGCCGCACCGGCGCCTCGGTGAGCCGGGTCAGCACCTCGACCTCTCGCCTGACCAGGTCGCCGGCCGCGTGCGGCAGCCGCTGCGCGACGTCGTACACGCTGGCGTGCTTGCGGTGGACGGCACCGAACGCGTCGTCGACGTACACATCGGCCCCTGCCGCCAGCTGGTCGGCGAGCTCGCCGCGCTCGGCGTCGTCCTTCGAGGTCTCGCCCGGATGGAACCGGACGTTCTCCAGCAGCGTGACAGCGGCGTCGCCGACCTCGCCGACCGGATCGGGCACGAAGTTCACCGGCTCGCCGAGCAGCTCGCCGAGCCGAACGGCCACCGGCGCCAGCGAGTACGCCGGGTCCGGAGCACCCTTCGGCCGGCCCAGGTGCGCCATGATCACGACCCGGGCTCCCGCGTCCAGCAGCGCGCGGATCTGCGGCGCGCTGGCCCGGATCCGACCGTCGTCGGTGATCCGGCCCGCATCCAACGGGACGTTCAGATCGGATCGCACCAGTACAACCTTGCCCGCCACGTCGCCGAGCGTGTCGACGCCGGAGATCTCTCCCGCCACGGGTGCTACAGCGACGATCCGACGAGGACGGTGAGGTCGGCGAGCCGGTTGGAGTAGCCCCACTCGTTGTCGTACCAGCCCACGACCTTGACCTGGTCGTCGATGACCTTCGTGAGACCAGCGTCGAAGATGCACGACGCCGGGTCGGTGACGATGTCGGAGGAGACGATGGGGTCCTCGGTGTAGCGCAGGATGCCGGTCATCGGGCCGTCGGCGGCCTTCTTCATGGCGGCGTTGACCTCATCGACAGTGGTCTCGCGACCGAGCGTCACGGTGAGGTCGGTCGCCGAGCCGGTCGGGATCGGGACCCGCAACGCGAACCCGTCGAGCTTGCCCTTGAGGTCCGGCAGCACCAGGCCGATGGCCTTCGCGGCCCCGGTCGAGGTCGGGACGATGTTGATAGCGGCGGCGCGGGCGCGACGCAGGTCCTTGTGGGGACCGTCCTGCAGGTTCTGGTCCTGGGTGTAGGCGTGGATCGTGGTCATCAGGCCACGCTGGATCTCGAAGGTCTCGTGCAGCACCTTCGCCATCGGACCGAGGCAGTTCGTCGTACACGACGCGTTGGAGATGACCGTCTGGGACCCGTCGTAGGCGTCGTCGTTCACGCCGAGCACGATCGTGAGGTCCTCGCCGCTGGCCGGCGCCGAGATGATGACCTTCTTCGCGCCGCCGGCATCGACGTGCTGGCGGGCGTCCTCGGCCTTCGTGAACAGCCCCGTCGACTCGATGACGACGTCGACCCCGAGATCCTTCCAGGGCAGCGCCCCGGGTCCACCACGTTCGGCCAGACCGCGGATCAGGCGACCGCCGACGTCGATCCCGTCCTCGGTCACCGTGACCGGCTCGCCCAGCCGGCCGAGCACGCTGTCGTACTTCAGCAGGTGCGCGATGGTCGCGGGATCACCGAGGTCGTTGTAGGCCACGAGCTCGATGTCGTGGCCGCCGGCGAGGATGGCCCGGAAGTAGTTCCGGCCGATCCGTCCGAACCCGTTGATGCCCACCCGAGTGGTCACGCTGGTCTCCTCCGTGTGAACGCGCCGAAGCCGCCACGCTAGTAGATCGGGCGGGACGCGAGTGCCGCCCGTCCGGCGGCGCGCATCGACTCCACCGGCGGCTGCTGGCCGGTCATCAGCCTGACCTGCTCGGCGGCTTGCTCCACCAGCAGCTCCAGACCGCCGATGACCTGCCCGCCGCCGCGTTTCCAGGCCGCCGCGAGCGGCGTCGGCCAGGGCGCGTAGACGACATCCAGGAGCGTCCCCATCACGCGTCCCAGGCCCACCGCCAGCTCGTCGGTTGCCCCCGCCGGAGCGGTCGAGATGACCAGCGACGCAGCGGCGCGGCCAGGCAGCCGTGGCCAGTCGCTGACCTCGACCTGCACGCCCAGCGTCCGGGCCAGCTCGGCCAGCTGCGAACCCGCGGCGGGTCGACGGGCTGAGACGACAGCCCGGTCCACGCCCAGCTGCGCGAGCGCGGCGATCGTGGACGTCGCTGTAGCGCCGGCACCGATGATCCACACCCTGTCCTGCGGTGTGAGCGTTACGCCCGCACCCTGCAGCGAAGCCACGATCCCGTGGATGTCGGTATTGCTCCCCCACCATTGCTCGTCGCTCTCGAACAGCACGGTGTTGACGACGTCGATCCGTGCCGCCGTGCCATCGATCCGGGCCAGCAGCGGCGCCACCGCCTGCTTGAGCGGCATCGTCAGCGAAACGCCGGCCAGCCCCTCGTTCGCCAGCTCCCGGAGTACCTGCGGGAGGTTGTCGGGCAGGCAGTGCACCGCGCGGTAGGTCCAGTCGGTCAGCCCGAGCGCGTCATAGGCGGCCTGGTGGAGGACCGGTGAGAGCGAGTGGGCGATCGGCGCGCCGAGAACGGCAGCACCGGTGCGGGTCACGACACCCCGTTGGCGCGGGACTGTTGGACCAGCTGGTTGAACTCGGCCTGGGTCGTCGCGAACGCGGTATGGCCCGCCTTGTCGATGGTCACGAAGTACATCAGCGGGCCGTTCGGGTGGTGGAGGACCGCGTCGAGCGCGGCCTGACCGGGTGAGTTGATCGGCGTCGGCGGGAGCCCGGGCCGCGACCGGGTGTTGTACGGCGACGGTGACGACAGGTCGGCTTGGGTAAGCGGCCCGTGATTGGGCCCGAGCACGTAGTACAACGTCGCGTCCGACCCCAGCGGGAGGCCCTGGGAGAACCGGTTGGTGAAGACCTCGGCGATCTTCGGGAAATCCTGGACCAGCCTGCCCTCACGCTGCACGATCGAGGCCAGGGTGACGATCTGGTACGCCGAGAGACCCCTGACCTTGCCCGTCGCGGGGATGTGCAGTGTCGTGGCCTCTTGCTGGTAGCGGGCCACCATCTGTTTCAGCAGCTGCGTCGCGGTCGTTCCGGGCTGGACGTCGTACGTCGCGGGGTAGAGGAACCCTTCCGGGTGGCCGTCCGCGTAGCTCGGGAGCCCCAGCGAAGCCGGCGAGCGGAGCGCGGCGTTCAGCGCGGAGGCGGTGATCGGGGTGTCCTTCGCGATCCGGGCGACGATCGCCTTGGCGGTGAAGCCCTCCGGGATGGTGACCTTGTAGTCGACCAGGCTGCTCGGCTGGAGCATCAGCGACAGCGCCAGCGACGCCTTCATGTGCTGGTGGAGCTTGTAGGTGCCCGGACCGAGCTGGCGAGAGCGCGGATCGGCGTCGGCGGCGCTCGTGAACGCCCCGGCGCTGCGCACCACCTTGTCAGTGACGAGCGTGTCCGCAATCGCGGTGCTGCTGTCGCCGGGGTGCACGACCACGAGGACGGTGCCGGTGCCGCTCCCCGTGTAGTCCCCGGACGAGCCGACGAGGCCCTTGGCGAGGTGCACGACGATCAGTACGGCGACGACGAGCACGACGAGGACGGCGAGCGCGACGCTGCCCCCGGCCAGCCGACGGCCGCGGCGCGAGAGCTTGGTCATGCCAGCGCCTCCCCGGGCGGGATCCCGGTGGCCCGCTCGGTGTCGAGCGCCGCCTGCAGCAGGATCACGGCGGCGGTGGCGTCGATGACCGCACGCATCGACCGACCGCGGACCCCAGCGGCGCGCAGGTTTCGAGTCGCCTCCACCGTCGAGAACCGCTCGTCGACGAGCCTGACCGGGACCGGGGCCACCTGGTCGGCGAGCGTCGTCGCGTAGTCGCGGGCCGCGACCGCGGCGGCTCCGTCGCGACCGGCCAGAGTTCGGGGCAGCCCGACGAGCACCTCGACGGCTTCGCGCTCGGCGACGATCCCGCGCAGCTGGTCGACATCGCGACCGTTGCGGACGTCACGGCGAAGGGTTGTCACGGGGGTCGCGAGCACGCCGGCCGGATCGCAGCTGGCTACTCCCACCCGAACGCTGCCCACGTCGACACCGACCCGCACCCCAGCCCTCATCAGCCGGAGGTGGCCTGGCGGCCGACCGCGTCCCGCAGCCCGGCCATCGCGTCCGCGACCGCCTCGGGACGGCTGCCGCCCCCCTGGGCCACGTCGTCGCGACCGCCGCCACCCCCGCCGAGCACGGCGGCGGCCTCGCGGACGAGTGCGCCGGCAGACAGCCCCCGCTCCCGGGCGAGCTCGTTGGTGGCGACGACGACCACGGGCCGCCCGTCGGTGACCGCGGCCGCGGCCGCCACCGCCGGACGATCAGTGGGCATCCGGTTGCGCACGTCGATGACGAGGGAGCGCAGGTCGTCCGCGGTCGCGCCGTCCGGGGCGTGGTGCACCACCACCGCCACCCCCGCCTCGTCGACGGCCGCGGCGGCGATGTCGCCGGCGGAGGACAGCACCGCCGCGCCGCGCAGCTTCTCGAGGTCCTTCTCGAGCTCGCGGACCCGCGTAATCGCCGCACCGACCCGGTCGACAAGCTCATCCGGCGTCGCCTTGAGCAGGTCGGTGAGCTGCGACACCAGCAGGTGTTCCCGGGCGAGGTAGGTGTAGGCGTCGGCCCCCACCAGCCCCTCGATCCGCCGCTTCCCGGTGCCGATCGACGCCTCGGAGAGCAGCTTCACCAGCCCGAGCTGGGCGGAGTGGGCGGCGTGGGTGCCACCGCAGAGCTCGCGGGAATACTCCCCGACCTCCACGACCCGCACGGCGTCGCCGTACTTGTCTCCGAAGTTGGCGAGCGCGCCGATCCGTCGGGCCTCGTCCTGGGTGGTGACGAACGCATGCACCGCCATGTCGGCGAGCAGGACGTCGTTGACCTCGGCCTCGACGTCGGCGAGGACGCTCGCGGGGACGGCGGCCGGCGAGGAGAAGTCGAACCGGAACCGACCGGCGTCGTTCTGCGAGCCGGCTTGGGTGGCCTCGTCGCCGATGGCGCGGCGGATCGCCGCATGCACCAGGTGGGTCGCGGTGTGTGCCCGCGACAGTGCCTTGCGGCGCTCGACATCGACGATGGCGTGCCCGGCGGCGCCGATCACCGCGGTGCCCGAGACCACGCGGCCCCGATGGACCACGAGCTCACCGACCGGCTTCTGCGCGTCGTACACCTCGATCACCGTGCCGTCGGCCAACTGGAGCCGGCCGTGGTCCGCGAGCTGGCCGCCGCCTTCGGCATAGAACGGGGTGCGGTCCAGCGTGAGCTCGACGTGGTCACCCTCGGCGGCGGACTCCGCAATGTGCCCATCGACGAGCAGCCCGCGCAGGTGTCCTTCGGCCTCGGTCTCGGCGTACCCGGTGAACTCCGTGGGCCCGCTGCTCTCGACCAGCTGTTTGTAGACGGCGACGTCGGCGATCCCGCTCTTGCGCTCCCTGGTGTCGCGCTGGGCGCGCTGGCGCTGCTCGGCCATCAGCCGGCGGAAGCCGTCCTCGTCGACGCTCAGGCCCTGCTCCCGCGCCATCTCCAGGGTGAGGTCGATCGGGAAGCCGAAGGTGTCGTGCAGCTGGAATGCCTGGTCGCCGGGCAGCTGTGAGCCGCCGCCGGAGCGGACCTCGTCGGCGATCCGGTCGAACAGCGCCGAGCCGCTGCGCAGCGTCGCGAGGAACGTCGTCTCTTCCTTGACCGCCACGCTGACGACCCGCTCGCGGGACTCGCCAACCTCGGCGTACGACGGCGCCATAACCTCGCACGCCTTGCCGACCAGCTCGCCGAGCGCCGGCTGATCCGCACCGAGCAGCCGCAGCATCCGGACCACCCGGCGCAGCATCCGGCGCAGCACGTAGCCGCGGCCCTCGTTGCTCGGCGCCACGCCGTCGCCGATGAGCATCGTCGCGGTCCGAGTGTGGTCGGCGATCACCCGCAGTCGCACGTCGGAGTCGTGAGCGTCGCCGTAGGGCACCTCGGTGATCGTCGCCGCGAGGTCGAGGATGGGGGCCAGTAGGTCGGTCTCGAAGATGTTGTCGACGCCCTGCAGCAGGATGGCCATCCGGTCGACACCGAGCCCGGTGTCGATGTTCTTGGTGGGGAGCTCGCCGGCTACGTCGAAGTCGGCCTTGCTCCGGACCGCGCTCAGCACCTCCTGCATGAAGACGAGGTTCCAGACCTCGAGATAGCGCTCCTCATCGGCGATCGGGCCGCCTTCGGCGCCCCGGTCAGCGCCTCTGTCGTAGTAGATCTCTGACGACGGGCCTCCCGGGCCGGGAACGCCCATGTGCCAGTAGTTATCTTCCTTGCCGCGGCGCTGCACCCGCTCCGGCGGGAGCCCCACGACCTCGGTCCAGATCCGGAACGCCTCGTCGTCGTCGAGGTACACGGTCGCCCAGAGCCGCTCCGGGTCGAGCCCGAAGCCGCCGGCGTCGACAGTCGAGGTCAGCAGCTCCCAGGCGTAGGGGATGACGCCAGCCTTGAAGTAGTCACCGAAGGAGAAGTTGCCCGCCATCTGGAAGAACGACGAGTTGCGGGTGTTGGTTCCCACGATGTCGATGTCGCCAGTCCGGACACACTTCTGGACACTCGTCGCCCGGCGCCACGGCGGCGGCTGCTCACCGAGGAAGTACGGCTTGAACGGCACCATCCCGGCGTTGACCAGGAGCAACGTCGGATCGTCGGCGACCAGTGATGCCGACGGGACGATCTCGTGTCCGCGGTCGGCAAAGAAACGCAGGAAGCGTTCCTTGATCTCGGCGGAGTTCACGGCCCGGCGTCCTCCGCGCTGGAGTCCAGGCCGAGGGAGTCGCGCAGCTCGGTCTCACGCTCGGCCGCGCCCTGCTGGACCAGCGCCCACCACTGGGTCACCCGGTCACCCACGCCGCTCGCTTGCACGGCCAGGCCTTCGGGCGTCCACTTGGCCGCCGCGTTGCTGACCCGGCGTACGACGAGCACCCCGACCGTCGCTCCGAGGGCGACGTAGAACATCCGTCTCATCGGCCGGCCTTGCGGGCCGTGCGCTTGCTGACCTTCTCGGACTTGAGCTCGCTCTTCACCCGCTTGCGGACATCCTCCTCGCGACGGCTGCTGAACGTCCGTCGTACGCCGTAGGAGAACGCTGCCACCTTGATGATCGGCGAACCCAGCGTTGCCGCGAACAACGAGGTCAGCGCCTTGGCGTTGCTGGAGATGTCCTCGACGTTCGCCGTGATGGTGTCGACCCGGGTGAGCTCAGCGTTGACATGGACGACCGACGTCGTGACCTCGCCGAGCAGCGGCACGGTCTGGTCGGCGACGCCAGAGACGAGCTTGGCCGCCTCGCCGATGACCTTGCCGAGCTTGATCAGGACGTAAGCCAGGAAACACACCAGCACGCCCCAGAACACCGCGACGATCAGTCCCGCGACATCGCCACCGGACAGCCCGCTGCTCGCCTGGACCACCATGCGCTACCGCTCCTCATCGTCGTCGCCGCTACGGACCGCGGTCCGTAGCACCTCGAGCCGCTCGGCCGCGGCCCGTTCGGCGCCCCTGCCGGAGGGACGGTAGTAGTCCCGGCCGACGATCTCGTCGGGTGGGTACTGCTGCTCGACCAGGCCGCCCGGGGCGTCATGAGGGTATCGGTAGCCGGCGCCGTGCTGTAACCGCTTTGCCCCTGGGTAGTGGCCGTCGCGCAGGTGCGCCGGGACCGACCCCGCCAGACCCTCGCGCACGTCGGCCTGGGCGGCGTTGATCGCCGTGATCACGGCATTGCTCTTGGGTGACAACGCGAGATGGATCGTCGCCTGCGCGAGGTTGAGCCGCGCCTCGGGAAGCCCGATCAGCTCCAACGCCTGCGCGGCAGCCACCGCGACAAGTAGCGCCTGCGGTTCGGCGAGGCCGATGTCCTCGCTGGCGAGGATGACCAGCCGACGGGCGATGAACCGCGGGTCCTCACCCGCCTCGAGCATCCGGGCCAGGTAGTGCAGCGCGGCGTCGACGTCGCTGCCCCGGATGCACTTGATGAAGGCGCTAGTTACGTCGTAGTGCTGATCGCCCTGCCGGTCGTAGCGCACGGCCGCACGGTCCACCGCCTGCTCGAGCAGCTCGAGATCGATGGTCTCCCGGTCGAGGGCCAGCGCGGCGCCGGCTGCGGCGTCGAGCGCGGTCAGAGCGCGCCGGGCATCACCGTCCGAGAGCCGCAACAGGTGTTCGAGCCCCTCGTCGGACAGCGTCAGCCGCCCACCAAGGCCCCGCTGGTCGACGAGAGCGCGCTGGATCAGCTCGCGGATGTCGTCGTCGGTCAGCGGTTGCAGAGTGAGCAGCAGCGACCGGGACAGCAACGGCGAGATGACCGAGAAGAACGGGTTCTCGGTGGTCGCCCCGACGAACGTGACCAGGCCGGCCTCGACGCCGGGGAGCAACGCGTCCTGCTGCGACTTGGAGAACCGGTGTACCTCGTCCACGAACAGCACGGTCCGCTCGCCGTGGAACGACAGCCGCTCCTTGGCGGCGTCGATCGCGGCTCGGACGTCCTTGACCCCGGCCGTGACGGCGGAGAGCTCGACGAACAACCGGCCGTGGGCCAGCAACCTCGCGATGGTCGTCTTGCCACTGCCCGGCGGCCCCCACAGCAGGACGCTCGTCGTGCCGCCGCCCTCGACCAGTTGACGGAGCGGCGCGCCAGGGCCGAGCAGGTGCTGCTGGCCGACGACCTCGTCGATCGTGGCGGGGCGCATCCGGGCGGCCAGCGGAGCGGTCGCGGCCGCCGCATCGTCGGCGGCCGCAGTGAAAAGGTCCCCGGCCACGCCGACGAGCCTAGATCCGCCGCCGACTTGTCAGGGCCGTCGGCCCTTCGACGAACGTGACCGGTCCTGACAAGTCAGTCGGCGTCGGGGGTTGCGTCGATGCCGGCTTCCTTGCGCTGCTCCGCCGTGATCGGCGTCGGTGCGCCGGTCAGCGGGTCACCGCCGCTGGACGCCTTCGGGAAGGCCATCACCTCGCGGATCGCGTCGGTGCCGGCGAGCACCGCAGCCAGCCGGTCAAGGCCGAAGGCGATGCCGCCGTGCGGCGGCGGCCCGTACTTGAACGCCTCGAGCAGGAAGCCGAACTTCGACTGCGCCTCGTCCCGGCTCAAGCCCGATGGTGTCGAAGACACGCTGCTGCATCTCGTGGCGATGGATACGGATCGACCCGCCGCCCAGCTCGATGCCGTTGCCGACGACGTCGTACGCCCGCGCCAACGCGTGCTCGGGGTCGTCCTGGAAGCGCTCGGCCCACTCGTCGGTCGGCGCGGTGAACTGGTGGTGCACCGCCGTCCAGCCACCCAGGCCCTGGTTGTCCTCCGACGTGGGCTCGAACATCGGCGCCTCGTTCACCCACAGGAAGCGCCACTCGTCCTCGCGGACCAGTCCCTGCTGGCGGCCGACCGCGAGCCGCAGCGCTCCCAGCAGCTCGACCGTGCTCCGCCGCGGTCCGGCCGCGAACAGGATGGCGTCGCCGGGCTTGGCTCCGGCGGCCTCGGGCAACGCCGCCAGCCGGTCCGGCTCGAGCTTGGTGACCGAACCGCGCAGCTCCCCGTCGGTCGGCACCAGCAACCAGGCGATCCCCTTGCCGCCCCGGGACCGAGCCCACTCTTGCCAGGCGTCGAGCTCCTTGCGGGTGTACGACGCACCACCCGGAACCACCACGGCGCCGACGTGCTCCGCCTGGAACACCCGGAACTCGGTTCCCGACATGTGGTCGGTGAGGTCGACCAGCTCGAGGTCGAGCCGCAGGTCGGGCTTGTCCGAGCCATAGCGACGCATCGCCTCGGCGTAGGTCATCCGAGGGAACGGCACCGGCAGCTCGACGCCGAGGACCTCACGCCACAGCGTTGCGAGCAGCTCCTCCGCCAAGGCATAGACGTCCTCCTCGTCGAGGAAGGACATCTCGATGTCGAGCTGGGTGAACTCCGGCGTCCGGTCGGCGCGGCTGTCCTCGTCACGGAAGCAGCGCGCGATCTGGTAGTAGCGCTCCAGGCCGGCGACCATCAGCAGCTGTTTGAACAGCTGCGGCGACTGCGGCAGGGCGTACCAGTGACCCGGCTGCAGTCGGACCGGCACCAGGAAGTCGCGCGCGCCCTCCGGCGTCGACCGGGTCAGGTACGGCGTCTCGACATCGACGAAGTCGTGCGCCTCCATCACGCGGCGGATCAGCGAGACGATTCTTGACCGGGTCCGCAGTGCCCGGGCGGGACCGCTGCGGCGCAGATCGAGATAGCGGTACTTCCAGCGCAGCATCTCGTCGACGCCCGACTCGATCTCGTCGACCCCGTCGATCGGGAACGGCACGGGTCGCTCTCGCTGAGGACGGTCACCGCGGAGGCCACCACCTCGACCTCGCCGGTCGCGAGGTTCGGGTTGATGTTCGCCTCGCCGCGCAGGGTCACCCGGCCGGCGACGGACACGCACCATTCGCTGCGCAGGTCGTGGACCTCGGGCAGGTCGCGACAGACGACCTGCACGACCCCGCTGGCGTCGCGGATGTCGAGGAAGGTGACGCCGCCGTGGTCGCGACGTCGCGCCACCCAGCCGGCGAGGACGACCTCGGCGTCGACGTCCGCGGCGCGCAGGCCGCCGGCGTCGTGGCTGCGGATCATGACTCCTCCTGGATGACTGCTGACGTCGGTGACCTGGGGCCGTCGGTCGGTCGCGGGCGGCTCCCAGACATGCGCTGTCGGCGTCGACCTGCTCGCCGCTGCGGATGTCGCGCACCTGCTCGCCGCCGTCGGGCTGCGGGAACCAGACGAACGGGATGCCGCGACGCTGGGCGAAGCGGATCTGCTTGCCGTACTTCTCCGCCGCCGGCGCGACGTGGCTCGCGATACCGCGGGAGCGCAGCGAGGCAGCGATCCGCTGGCAGCGTGGCCGGGACTCCTCGTCGGGCAGTGCGACCAGGACGCAGGTCGGCACCGACCGACTGGCCTGGGCGGTGCCCTGACCGATGAGCCGGGACAGCAGCCGGGTCACGCCGAACGACAGCCCCACGCCGGGATAGGTGGTCTCGCCGTCGCTGGCCAGCGCGTCGTACCGGCCACCGGAGCAGATCGAGCCGAGCTTCTCGGCGCCGACCATGGTCGTCTCGTAGACGGTGCCGGTGTAGTAGTCGAGGCCGCGGGCGATCGACAGGTCGGCGACGAGCAGGCCGGGCGCGTGCTCGCGCCCCGCCTCGATGACCCGGGCCAGCTCCTCGAGGCCCTGGTCGAGCAGCGTCGTCGCTCGCGCCGAGGGCCTTGACCCGGTCGACGAACGAGCCGTCGTCGGTGCGGATCTCGGCGAGCGCGAGGCAGGCGTCGGCCTGCGCCGGCGTACAGCCGACGGTCGTCGACGAGGACCCTGCGGATGCCCGCGCGCGCCGACCTTGTCGAGCTTGTCGACGGCACGAAGCACGGCCATCGGGTCGTCGATGCCGATGCCGCGGTAGAAGCCCTCGGGGATCCGGCGGTTGTTGACATGCATCGACACGGCCGGGATCGGCAGCCTGGCCAGCGCATCGGCCATGACCAGCGGAAGCTCGACCTCGTAGTGGAACGGCAGCGTGTCGCGGTCGACGACGTCGATGTCGGCCTGGGTGAACTCGCGGTAGCGACCCTCCTGCGGGCGCTCACCCCGCCACGCCTTCTGGATCTGGTAGCGCCGCAGCGGGAAGTCGAGCTTGCCGGCGTTCTCGAGGACGTAGCGGGCGAACGGCACGGTCAGGTCGAAGTGCAGGCCGAGACTGCTGTCGGAGTCGTCCTCCGCCTGCAGCCGGCGCAGCAGGTAGATCTCCTTGTCGGTCTCGCCCTTGCGCAGCAGCTGGTCGAGCGGCTCGACCGCGCGGGTCTCGATCGACGCGAAGCCGTGGAGCTCGAAGACCTCACGCACGGCATCGATGACGTGCTGCTCGACCAGTCGCTCGCGCGGCAGCCACTCGGGGAAGCCGGACATCGGCGTGGGACGGGCCATCAGGTCACAGGCCGCGGCTGACGGGCGGGGCGGCGACGAGGTTCGCCAGGAACGGGTTGGCCGCGCGCTCACGCCCGATCGTGGTGTCAGGGCCGTGACCGGGACGTACGACGGTCTCGTCGGGAAGCGCGAGCGGGACCGCCGCCAGCGACGCCAGCTGCTGCTCGAACGAGCCGCCCGGTAGGTCGGTGCGCCCGATCGACCCGGCGAAGAGCAGGTCGCCGGAGAAGAACTCCAGACCGGACGTGAAGGTGACCGATCCCGGCGTGTGGCCAGGCGTGCCATCGACGCGCAGCGACAGGCCGGCGAGGTCGAGGACCTCGCCGTCGGCGAGCTCCCGAACGTCGTCCGGCTCGGCCCACTCCAGCCGTCCCAGGATCGGCGTACCCGGGGGCATGCCGAGACGCGGAGTTGGGGTCGGTGAGCATGCCGCGGTCGGCCGGGTGGATCAGCGCCGGGACGTTCTTGGCACCGCAGACCGGGGCGACCGACCAGGTGTGGTCGACGTGGCCGTGGGTCAGCAGGACCGCGACGGGCTGCAGGCGGAACTCCGTGAGCACGTCGTCGAGTGGCCCCTCGGCACCGTGGCCGGGGTCGATGACGACGCACTGCTCGCCGCGATCGGGAGCGACCACCCAACAGTTGGTCTGCCAGGGGCCGGCAGGGAAGCCAGCGACGAGCACACAAGATCCTTTCAGGGAGGCTTCAGGTCAGCCTAGCGAGCGCCTCCTAGAATCGGCGCGGCCGTTTCCCTGAGCTCTGGAGGACCCACCGTGGCGACCAGCCGCCGCCGCGAGCGCGAGCTCGCCCGCCGCCGACATGAACGCCGCCGACAGCGCGAGTTGGAGCGACGGGCGAAGGCAAAGAAACGCAGCACCTGGGCGGGGGCAGCCATCGGTACGGCGGCCGTGCTCGCCGTCGGCATCTTCCTGGTCGTGCACTATGCCGGGGGTGGCTCGTCGAAGCAGCCTAGCGCCTCGGTGTCGCCGGCGGCCGCGCCCACCCCGCCGCGACGCCCACGGCTCGGCTGCGGCAGCCAAGGCACCGGTGAAATGCGCCAAGATCAAGCCCGACCCCACCGCCAAGGGGCAGCCGGAGATCCCGCAGGTCAAGGGCAAGCTGACGAAGAAGCTGGTCATCACCGACGTCAAGGAGGGCCACGGGCCGGCCGCCAAGGCGGGGTCCACGCTGGCCGTCGACTACATCGGTGTGTCGTGTGACACCGGGAAGGTCTTCGACGCCACGTACAAGGACGGCGGCAAGCCGTTCACGGTGAAGCCGCTCGGCAAGGCCGCGGTCATCACCGGGTGGAACAAGGGCTTGATCGGGGTCAAGGCAGGCGGTGTTCGTGAGCTGGTGATCCCGGCGTCCGAGGCCTACGGTTCCAGCGGGTCCGGTGCCATCGCTCCCAACGACACGCTGGTGTTCCTGATGACGGTGAAGTCGGTCAAGGCCTGACCTCCGGGGTTGGTGCGGGCGGCGCCGCGACTCGTGGCGGCGCCGCCCGCACAACCTCGCGGTCGGCTATTTCTTGACCTTCAGCGAGCGCCCGACGGAGTAGCCGAACTGGACGTAGCCGGCCCGATCGGCGGCAACGGCCCGATATTTGTGCTTGCCGACGGACTTGCCCTTGATCCGGAACGGGAACGCGCCGCTGCTTCGACTCGTGCGTCGACCTGACGTCGAACCAGCGTCCCTTCGCTCGATCTGCAGGGTCGACCTTGCGGCCGTCGACTTCGTCACGCCTTGCCCGGCCCGACCGTCCGTGACCCTTCTTGATGCTCGACTTCTTGAGCTTGAACTACACCCGCTGCGGGGCGAGACCGGGATAACCGATGGCTTTCGACCCCACCCAGCACCAGACCACTGCCCGTAGCGTCGAGGCGGCCGCCGAAGCGTCGTTGTCGATCGCGTTGCCCAGAACGGTCCGCCGTGTCCAGTGTGCGCCGGTCGTGGTGGATGTCTCCTGCAGGTCGTAGTCGGGCTGATGTAGTTGGCCTCGATGAACAGGTGCTCACCCCCGCGGGATCGCGGTCCATCGTGGTCCACGACCCCAACGTGTGGCCCGCGTAGCCGCGGCACGTCATGGGCCGCACCGAAGCTCGTACCGTTGAAGAACCGCCGGATGAGCGTCCTCCTTCCCGGTCGTCTGCCGGGTGAGCAGAGCGTCGCCCGACATCCCGACGAAGTACTCGTGGCTGTAGCTCGCCACCTGGCTGGTACGACGCGTGGCGTCGAAGTTCTTGCCGGCGGCGGCGTATTCGACGTGGTCGTGTCGTCGCTGCCGAAACGTCGTTGGCGACCAGCGCGCCGCTCTTGTAGCTGCCGATCCCGACGTCGGGCGGCTCGGCGTTGTCTTGACGGTGGCCGTGGTGCCGGGAGCGGCAGGTGCGTCGGCCGAGAATGCTCTCCACCTGGGCGCCGATAGGCCGTTGCGCCGGGTGAACACGATCGTGCTTCCCGACCAGCGTGGCCGCCTCGTCGACGTCGAGAGCCGACGCGAACCGGTGGGCCGAAGACACTCGCCGCCGTCCGTGGAGGTGAACAGCAGATCGCCGCCGTGGTGTCGCGTCGCAACAGGTATTCTGCAACACCACGATGCTTGGTCGACGCGCGAATACCTGCGGGACGTCGAACGTGTCGTCGCCGCGCGCGGGTGAGGGACAATCGTCGGTGAGAGTGAACAGGCACGGCGGCAACGGGCAGGAGGCAGACCCGTCGCCCCCCGGTCATCGGCGGCCGGGATGTCGTACGCCACCAGCAACTGCCGTTGGGCATGATGGCACACGTTCCCGCCACTCAAGTCGATGCGCCGACGGTGAACGGCTTCATCTCGGGTTGCGGTCACCTTTGGTGACCGAAGACGTTCTCGCGGATGCCCGGCACCGACAAGGCGGTCGCGACACACAAGATGCTGGCGGTGATGACGAGCAGGGCATTGCGCAGCGGACGGGAAATCATGACTTGTCCCGTTTTCGTGTGGTGCGATCCGGCTCAGCACTGGCAGCCGGACGTTATACCGAGTGAATCGGTTGGGAATCATCACAAATGCTCAGGGCGCCCGCATGCTGGCATGGAGTCGGTGCCACCCAGGTCGCCGGTAAGGAGCGCGATCGCGCCTCGCTTGCGGGTGTTCCAGTGGCTGGAGATCGTGCCGTCGACAGGTGAGCCGGGCACACTGCGACCCGAGCGCGTTAGCCGCTGCAGCGTCAGCCGGCACGTCAGCCGGTGCCCGTAGGTCGACCAGACGACCCGCCCACTCACGGCGAGGTCGCGGGTCAGCCGGACCCGGTGCAGCCGGAACCGTACCACGTGGTCGCCGCCATAGCTCCACGATGCCGCCGTACAGGCCGACGCCGATGGCCGGAGTAGTTGTTGAACCAGCGGTCCTGCAGGTCGGCAACGGTCTCGGCTGCGGTCTCTGCGGCCCGACGCCCCAGCACGTCGACCTGGTTGCCGGAGCGGGCGGTCGCAGCGGCAGCTCGCCGTGAACGACGGGCGGTAGCGGCCCAGCGCTCGCACCGGTGGAACGCGACGCGCGCACTGCAGGTCCGCAGCCGTCAGCGGCCGGTTCGGGATGGGCGACGAAATGGCGCAGGATCGAGCTGCCGCAACCGTCCGTGTCGTCCTCCGCCGTCACGTGGAAGCTGTTGGCGATGATCACCTGACGCGACTGCGGGAAGTTCGCCGCGACCAGGGCGCCCTCGGCCGGCGTCGTGATCGAGTCGAGCTCGCCGGACAGGATCAGGGTCGGCACGGACGGGATAGTGCCCGGACGGCGGCGCCGGCGGCCCGGCCGGGTGCTGGGCGGACGGCGACGGCCACTTCAGGCACCAGTTCGCCTCCTCCCACACCGAGTGCAGGTATTCCTGGATCGTGAACGGCGCGTACACATGCGGGTGCCTCTTCTGCTCCAGCCGCACCGCCGCCCGGTACTCCTTGAGCCGCTGCGCCGGCGGATCCGCCATGTTGTACAGCTGCGGGTAGTCCGCGCACGTGACGGCGGCGTCGAGTCCCTCGCTGTACGCCGATGCCGCACCGTCGTACGACGAGGCGTCGACGTTCTCCGCCACCAGCCGTAACAGCGGCTCGTGGTCGCCGTGCAGCGCGGACCGCAACGCCGCCGCGAACTCGCGGTAGTACTCCGGACCGTACGTCGCGCCGAAAGCGACAGCCACCAGCGCCGCCCCGGTCACGACGGCGTGGTGGCGCACGCCGTCCGCGTCATAGGCGATCCCTCGGTACGGCGATCGGCGTACCCGATGCAAGCACCTTGCGCAGCAGACCCGACCGGCGTCCCGGCGGCGGAACGGCAGGCCGGTGCTCGGCGGCAGGCGGTGTCGAGGGAGTGCCGCATCGCGGGTGTCTGCGTGGGGTACCACTGGGTCTCGCCGGTGGGCGGGTAGGCGCTGTCGAGCACGATGCTGCGCACCTGGTCCGGGTGCCGCCCGGCGAACACCTGGGTGTAGAAGGTGCCGTAGGAGTCGCCGTAGAGCTCGACCTTGCCAAGCTGCAGCGCCGTGATCACAGCCGACTCGTCATCGGCGGACAGCGTGCTGCCGTAGAGGTCCGCGTGCGAGCCCAGCGAGCGACCGCAGGTGCGCGCTGCGACGTCGTACGCGCCGTGCAGGTTCTGCAGCTCGGGGCAGTTGATCGGTGCGCTGCGCCCGGTCCCGCGCTGGTCAACGAGCAGCAGGTTGCGCCGGCGGAGCAGCTTCCCGTACATCGCGGCGTAATCCACCCCGGAGCCGGTCGTGCTGTATCCCGGGCCACCTTCGTGCGGTACGACGGTGCCGAGCACCGTGGCGTTGTGGTCGCTCGCGGGAACGTAGGCGAAGCCCACCGACAGGTCGCCCTTGACCTGGCCGCTGGGGTCCCAGGCCCGCCGGATGTGCCCGCAGTAGGCGTGCGGCAGCACGTTGCAGCGCTTCAGTACCAGCGTCCCCACCCGCAGCTGCGCGGCGGAAGATCCGCCGTGGTTCGCCGGCCGGCCGGCCCGTGCCCCGGCACCGGCAGCCGCCGGGACCGCCCAGGCCAAGCACAACGCGGCACCCAGGGACACCACACCGACGACTCGGGGCCTTCGCACGGCGCTGACCCTAGTGATGCAACGGCTGTCTGACCATGCTCGCGAAGATCATCTTCAGAACGGCCGCCTACCTGTCGACCCCTAGTACGTCGTGTCGGATCGGACGTAATGGAGAACCCCATGCTCAACCGCCTCAGCCGGCTTCGGCTGGATCACCTTTACCGACTGCAGCTCGACCGGTTCTCCCGGCTCCCGGTTGACCACGAGGACGGCTTCACCCTCATCGAGCTCCTGGTCGTGATCATCATCATCGGCATCCTCGCCGCGATCGCGATCCCGGTCTTCCTGAACCAGCGCCAGAAGGGCTACGACGCCGGCATCAAGTCCGACCTGGACAACGCTGCCACGGCCGAGGAGACCTACCTCACCGACAACAACGCCTACGTGGCCGGCACGATCACTCCGGCTTCCAACCCGCTGAGCTCGGCCGGGTTCAAGTTCTCCAACAGCTCGGACTACACCAACAGCACCGTCACCATGACCGCCAAGTTCATGAACTCGACGGGCACCGCGTCCACCACCGCGGCGACCGTCGCCTACTGCCTGTCGGCCGTCTCGGCCTCGGGCACCACCTGGGTCTACAACAGCGCCCTCGGTGGTCTCCAGCCGAAGACGGTTACTGCCTGTCCGGCGTGATCGCGCCGGGCTAGGCGCCGGAGGTCACACGATAGACGTCGTACACACCTTCGACACCCCGAACCAGCCGCAGCAGGTGACCCAGGTGCTTGGTGTCTCCCATCTCGAAGGTGAACTTCGAGATCGCCACCCGGTCCCGGGTGGTCGAGACGGCCGCGGACAGGATGTTGACGTGGGCGTCCGACAGGACCCTGGTGACGTCGGACAGCAGCCGGTTGCGATCCAGCGCCTCGACCTGGATCGCGACCAGGAAGACCGATCCTGAGGTCGGCGCCCACTCGACCTCTTGCATCCGCTCCGGCTGGGTCGACAGGCTGCCGACGTTGGGGCAGTCCGTGCGGTGGACGGAGACGCCGTTGCCGCGGGTGACGAAGCCGACGATCGTGTCGCCCGGCACCGGGGTGCAGCATCGCGCGAGCTTCGCCCAGACGTCAGGAGCGCCCTTCACGATGTACGCCGGGATCGCCGCCCGGCCGCACCCGAGTGGTGCTGCGGGTCGGGGTCGCGGTCTCGGCGATGTCCTCGACGGCACCCTCGGGACCGCCCAGCCCGGCGACGAGCCGCTGCACCACCGACTGCGCCGAGAGATGGTTCTCCCCGACCGCTGCGTACAAGGCCGAGACGTCGGCGAAGCGCAGGTCACGGGCGAGGGTGACCAGGGCGTCGCCGCCCATCAGGCGTTGCAGCGGCAGGCCGGCCTTGCGCATCGCGCGGCTGATCGCGTCCTTGCCGAGGTCGATCGCGTCCTCGCGGCGTTCGCGGGCGAACCACTGCCGGATCTTGTTCCGGGCCCGCGGCGAGGTGACGAAGGACATCCAGTCGCGGCTCGGCCCGGCGGACTCCGCCTTGGAGGTGAAGACCTCGACGACGTCGCCGTTGTCCAGCTGCGACTCAAGTGGCACGAGGCGACCGTTGACCCGAGCGCCGATGCAACGGTGCCCCACCTCGGTGTGGACCGCGTACGCGAAGTCCACCGGTGTGGCGTTCGCCGGCAGCGCGATGACGTCGCCCTTGGGGGTGAAGACGAACGTCTCCTGCGCGTGCAGGTCGAAGCGGAGCGAGTCGAGGAACTCCCCCGGGTCCTGGGTCTCGCGCTGCCAGTCGACCAGCTGCCGCAGCCAGGTCATGTCCTGACCAGCGGCGCCCTGCGACTCCTTGTACTTCCAGTGGGCTGCGATGCCGTACTCGGCTCGGCGGTGCATCTGGGAGGTGCGGATCTGGACCTCGATCGGGTTGCCCTGCGGCCCGATCACCGTCGTGTGCAGCGACTGGTAGAGGGTGAACTTCGGCATCGCGATGTAGTCCTTGAACCGGCCGGGAACCGGCGACCACAACGTGTGGATGATGCCCAGTACGCCGTAGCAGTCGCGCTCGCTCTCGACGAGGATGCGCAGCCCGACCAGGTCGTAGATGTCGGCGAAGTCGCGACCTCGGACGATCATCTTCTGGTAGATCGAGTAGTAGTGCTTCGGTCGACCGGTGACCGTCGCCTTGATCTTCGCGGCCTTGAGCTCCGCCATGACGATGTCGCTCGTCGTCGACAGGTAGGTGTCGCGTGACGGCGCGCGTTCGGCGACCAGCCGCACGATCTCGTCGTACCGCTTCGGGTAGAGCGTCGCGAACGACAGGTCCTCGAGCTCCCACTTGATGGCGTTCATCCCCAGCCGGTGCGCCAGCGGGGCGTAGATCTCGAGGGTCTGCTTCGCGGTGCGCTGCTGCTTGTCCGGCGGCAGCCAGGAGAGGGTGCGGACGTTGTGCAGCCGGTCGGCCAGCTTGAGGATGAGGACCTTGGGATCGCGGGCCATCGCGATCACCATCTTGCGGATCGTCTCAGCCTCGGCCGAGTCGCCGTAACGGACCTTGTCCAGCTTGGTCACGCCGTCGACGAGCCGGGCAACCTCGTCACCGAAGTCGCGCGCGATGTCGGCCAGCGACAGCGCCGTGTCCTCGACGGTGTCGTGCAGCAACGCCGCGCACAGCGTCGGCGCCTCCATGCCGAGCTCGGCGACGATGCCGGCGACCGCAACGGGATGCGTGATGTAGGGATCACCACTGCGCCGGGTCTGCCCGCGATGGCAACGCTCAGCGACCTCGTAGGCCCGGACCACGGGACGGACGTCGGCCTTGGGATGGTTGGCCCGCAGCGTCTTGAGCACCGGGTCGAGAGCGGGCGGCGTGCTGCTGCGGGTGCCGGACAGCCGGCCCAGTCGCGAACGGACTCGCGTGGGTGGCGGTGGTGAGGCGGCCTTCGCCGGGGTGGGCGTCGCGGCCGTCGCAGGCTCGGGCACGGCGACGTCATCCTTAACCGGTACGACGTCGTTGGCCACTCGTCACCCGCCTTTGATCACTGTGGTAGTTGCCAGTGTAACGATTTGGCGGGCTCCGACCTTCCCTCCGCCGCGCCTAGGGACAGCCGGGCTCAGTAGCTCAGCAGGGCGTGGACGTCGAGGTCTCCGAGCCGGGCTCGGCCCCCGAGCGCGGTCAGCTCGAGCAGCACACTGCAGCCGGCGACCTCGCCGCCGGCGCGCGCGACCAGATCCGCTGCCGCCGCAACCGTTCCGCCAGTCGCGAGGACGTCGTCGACGATGAGCACCCGCTCGCCGTGCACGAAGGCGTCGCGATGCACCTCCAGCGTGGCCACGCCGTACTCGAGCGCGTAGGTCGCGGAGTGCACCGGGCTGGGAAGCTTGCCGGCCTTGCGCACCGGCACGAACCCGGCGCCGAAGTGGTAGGCGACCGCGGCGGCGAGGATGAAGCCGCGCGCCTCGATCCCGGCGACCTTGTCGATAGTGCCGCGCCCGTGGTGGCTGACGATCTCGTCGATCGCCCCGGCGAAGGCGGTGTGGTCGGCCAGCAGCGGCGTGATGTCCTTGAACCTCACACCGGGCTCGGGAAAGTCCTCGACGTCGCGGACCTCGGCGCGCATCAGCGCATCGAGGTCGAGGGGGCTCACCGGCGCTTACGCGACTTCGAACGGCCGCTCGGGCGGCCCCGTCGGGCGTTTCGTGACGATCCACGGGACGGCTGACCTGGGCGAGCCGGGCGCGCGGCCGGGGCAGGCTGACTCGGCTGGGCCGCCTGGTCGGCCGACGCATCGCCGGTCTGCTCTGCGGCTGGCGGAGCCGACGCCGGCGAGTCGTCCCGTGCGCCGGCGGCCGCCAGTGGCGCGCCGACGGTGGCGGGAACGGCACCGGCGTCAGTGCCGGTCGACTCCTTGGTGCGTCGCGCCGCAACTCGCCGGGCAAGCTGCTGGTACGCCGGCTCCCGTTCCTTGAACTCGCAGACCAGCGGCGTCGCGATGAAGATCGAGGAGTAAGCACCGGAGGCGAGACCGATCAGCAACGCGAACGACAGGTCCTGCAGCGAGCCGGCTCCGAGCACGCCCACCCCGATGACCAGTAGACCGGCGACCGGGAGCAGCGCGATGATGGAGGTGTTGATCGAGCGGACCAGGGTCTGGTTCACCGCCAGGTTGGCGGCCTGGCTGAATGTCATCCGGCTGCCGCCGGTGATCCCAGCCGTGTTCTCACGCACCTTGTCGAAGACCACGACGGTGTCGTACAGCGAATACCCGAGGATGGTCAGCAGTGCGATCACGGTCGACGGGCTCACCTGCAGCCCCGACAACGCATAGATGCCGGCCGTGATGACGAGGTCGTGGATCAACGCGATGATGGCGGCCAGCGCCATCTTCCACTCGAAACGCACCGTCATGTAGCCCGTGACGGCAATCAGGAAGATGACCAGACCCAGGATCGCCTTGTGGGTGATCTGGCCGCCCCAGGTCGCGCCGATCGTCTGCACGCTCAACGAGTTCGGGCTGATGCCGAGCTTCGCGTCGAGCGCGTTCTCGATCTTGTCAGCCTGGCTCTGGCCGCCGAGCGTCGTGAGTGTCGCGGTCTCGATCCGGAACCGCTCGGCCTTGCCCGTGCCCGTCGTCTGCTGAAGTTCCGGCGTGATGCCGGTGCTCTCGACGGCGCTGACGACCTCGCTCAGTGAGTGCCCGTTCAGCGGGCCCTGGAAGACCGCGCCGCCCTTGAAGTCGATCGACGGGTTGAGGCCGAAGACGATGATGCTGATGATGCCGATGACCATGACGACCGCGGACCCGGTGTACCACCATCGACGCTTGGCGACGATCGGGTAGGACTTCTCCCCGCGGTAGAGCCGGGTGGCCCAGGACTCGTTGGAGTTGACGTCCATCTCAGGCCTCCCTCGTCCGTCGGGGCCGGCGCCTCGTCGGCGGGATGTCGTCGTCGCGCACCCGGGCACCGTCGCGCGGCCGTCCGACACCGGTCCAGCTCTTGCCCTTGTCGAAGGCGGGCTGCCGGGCGAGGAACGTCAGCAGCGGCTTGGTGAAGAAGAACACGATGAACAGGTCGGAGATCGTGGACAGGCCCAGCGTGAAGGCGAAGCCGCGGACGTCTCCGATCGACACGATGTAGAGGATCACCGCGGCCAGCAATGAGACCGAGTCCGCCGAGATGATGGTGCGTCGGGCTCGGGGCCAGGCCCGCTCAACGGCGCTGCGGAGCCGGATCCCCTCTCTGACCTCGTCTCTAAGTCGTTCGAAGAAGACGACAAAGGAGTCCGCCGTGATGCCGACCGCCACGATGAATCCGGCGATGCCCGGCAGCGAGAGCGTGTAGCCCACCGCCGAGTGACCGAGCAAGGTCGTCACGGCGTACAGGATCAGCCCGGAGACCGCGAGGCTGCCGATCGTCACCAGGCCGAGAGCGCGGTAGTACAGCAGCGAGAAGAGGATCACCAGGGCGAGGCCGATCGCGCCGGCGATGAGGCCACCGCGGAGCTGCTGGGAGCCCAAGGTCGGCGAGATCGACTGGATGCTCGGCGCGGTGAAACGCAGCGGGAGCGATCCGTACTTAAGGATGTCGGCAAGCTGGGCCGAGCTCGATTGCGTGAAGTTGCCGGTGATCTGCGCCTGCCCGCCAGGGATACCGCCCGGCGTGATGATGTCGGGTGCCGATTGGACGAGGCCGTCCAGAACAATCGCCACGTTGTTGCAACCGGTGGGCGGGCTACAGCTGGTTTGGCCGGGGGTCGATGAGGCGCCGTTGTTCACCGCGTAGGCCTTGGCCGTCAGCTTCTGCCACTTCGACGCCCCGCTGCCGTTGAAGTTGAGATTGACGTCCCAGCCGCCAGTTCCGGACGGGTCGAGACCGTTGCTTGCCGACTTGATGTCGGTGCCCTCGACGGTGGCCGGCGCGAGCAGGTACTTCAGCCCGTCGCCACTGGCGTCACAGGAGATGATGTAGTAATCGGGGTTGTCGGCGCCGTTCGTGGGGTTGCCGAACCCGGGCTTGGTGCAGTCCCAGCTCTGGTAGGCCTTCTCGAACGCCGTGGTGAGAGTTGGGGACTGCGAGTTCGGCAGCGGAGTGTCGGTGTTACCGGACGTTGCCGCCGATCCGGCCGACCCCGTGGCGGTCGGTGTCGGGGTTGGGGTCGGAGTGGCCGATGGGCTCGGAGACTTCGTGCTCTTGGTCAGCGCCGAGCTCAGCGGGCGACCCTGCGACGACGACTTCTTGCTCTTCGGCTTCTTGGTGCTCGACTTCTTGGGCGTCGCCTTCTTGGTGCTACTCGCGCTCGACGACGGCGTCGGTGACGTCGTGGCGGCGAGAGGCGGAGGGGCCGCCGCCAGAACCTGACGGAAGCGCAACAAAGCCGTCTGGCCAATGGTGTTGACGACCTGGGAGCCCTGTCCCGGGATGTCGACGACGATGTTGTTGCCGCCCTGGGTGCTGACCTCCGCCCCGGCAACACCGAGCCCGTTGGCGCGCTGCCGGATGATGTTCACGGCCTGGTTGAGATCCGCCTTGCTGACCTTGTCGCCGTTGATCGGATGAGCCGTCAGGGTGACCTCGGTCCCGCCGCGCAGGTCGAGACCGAGCTTGGGGGTCTGAGACGGCCCGAGGAACAGGCCGAGGTACAGGCCGACCAGTACGAGGGCAACGACAGCCAGGTACCTGCCCGGTTTTGACTTAGCGGCGGGAGCCACGTGCGTGTCCTCTCAGCTGTCGGTCGGCTCGTCGACGGCGGGCGGCTGCTCGGACTCGCCGTGCGCCTCGACGGCGTTGTCGCCGTCCGCCTCGTCGTTGAGGTCATCGTGGCCGTCGTGTTCAAGTGTTTCTGGCGGGTCCATCACGCGCAGGATCGCCGCCGGGATGTACTGGCTGTACACGCCAGGAGCCACCTCGAGGGTGACCTCGTCGTCGCCGACCGCGACAACGGTGGCGATCAGGCCCGCCGTCGTCGTGACCCGGTCCCCCACCTCGGCCTTGCCGCGCTGGGCGGCGGCCTGTTTCGACCGTGACCGGGCGGGCCGCAGGAACACGATGTAGACGACGGCGAAGATCCCGATGATGACGAGGAACCCGATCGGGCTGCTTCCCCCGCCGGAGCCGCTCTTGGCAAGCAGCCCGGTTGCCAGCAGGTGCGTCATTGAGTCCCGGTCCCATCGTTGATCAACGTCATAGGGCGCCGGCCGGACGGCCGGGCGACCGGGATCGCAGTCTACGTGTCGTCGTCTGGCGAAAGGCTGAAAAGTGCGGCGTCGGCAGCGGACGGTGTTGGCGGTCGGATCCCGAGGTGGCTCCACGCCGCCGCGGTTGCCACCCGGCCACGCGGTGTCCGAGCCAGCAGGCCGGCTCGCACGAGGAACGGCTCGGCGACGGTTTCCACCGTCTCGGGCTCCTCGGCGACGGCGATCGCGAGCGTGGTGAGGCCCACCGGGCCACCGCCGAAGCGGGTGAGCAGGGCCGACAGCACCCCCCGGTCGAGCCGGTCGAGACCGAGCTCGTCGACCTCATAGACCGCCAGCGCGGCACGAGCCACCTCACGCGTGACCACGCCGTCGGCGCGCACCTCGGCGAAGTCACGGACCCGCCGCAGCAGCCGGTTGGCGATCCGAGGCGTACCGCGGGCCCGTCGCCCGATCTCCGCGGCTCCGTCAGGCTCGAGCTCGACGCCGAGCAGCAAGGCGTTGCGTCGCAGCAGCTCCTCGAGCTCGTCGGTGGCGTAGAAGTCCAGATGGGCGGTGAAGCCGAAGCGGTCGCGCAGTGGCCCAGGCAGCATGCCGGCCCGGGTCGTCGCGCCCACCAGCGTGAACGGCGCGACGTCGAGCGGAATCGCCGTGGCGCCGGGACCCTTGCCCACGACGACGTCGACCCGGAAGTCCTCCATGGCGACGTAGAGCATCTCCTCCGCCGGGCGCGCCATCCGATGGATCTCGTCGAGAAAGAGCACCTCGCCCTCGGTGAGCGTCGAGAGCAACGCGGCCAGGTCGCCCGCCCGCTCGATGGCTGGGCCGCTGGTGATGCGCAACGGCGCCCCGAGCTCGCCGGCGATGATCATGGCGAACGTCGTCTTGCCCAGCCCCGGGGAACCCGAGAGCAGCACGTGGTCCGGCGGCCGGCCTCGGGCCTTGGCAGCGTCCAGCACGACCGACAGCTGCTCACGTACCCGGTCCTGGCCGACGCAGTCGGCCAGCCGCTTGGGCCGCAGCGCGGCATCGACGACCTCGTCGTCAAGGTCGGCGAGCGGTGAGGTGAGGTCGGGCTCGTCAGGCACGGCTGAGGACCCGCAGGCTCGAGCGCAGCAGGGAAGCTATGGCCGGCTGCTCCCCGAGCGCCAAGGCGGCCTCGGCCTCGGGACCGACCGCGACCAGCGCCTCGTCGACCTCGCGGGCCGACCAGCCCAGCCCGGTGAGCGCCGACCGCAGCTGCTCCCGCCAGGCACCGACATCGGGCGCGCCGGGGAGCCGGACGACCTCCGACGCCGACCCACGGCGAGCGCCGAGTTTGTCTTTGAGCTCGAGCACCAGCCGCTGGGCGCCCTTGCGGCCGATCCCTGGCACCAGGGTGAGTGCGCCGAGGTCCTCACTGGCGACGGCTGCCCGTACCGCGTCCGGCGAGTGCACCGCCAGCACGGCCTGCGCGATCCGGGGCCCGACACCACTGACGCCCTGCAGGGTGTCGAACACGACCCGCTCGTCGTCCGTGGCGAACCCGAACAGGGTGAGCGAGTCCTCGCGCACGACCAGTGAGGTCGCCAGCCGGGTGCGCTCACCGACCCGGAGCGTCGCGAGGGTGCCCGGCGTGCACTGCACGGCGATCCCGATCCCGCCCATTTCGACCACCGCGCTGTCCGGACCCACCGCCGCGACCTCGCCGCTGATGCTGGCGATCATCGGGCAGCCGCCGCCGCTTGCTGCAGCCGAGTCATCGCGCTGCCCCGCCAGACGTGGCAGATCGCGAGCGCGAGCGCGTCCGCGGTGTCTGCCGGGGTCGGTGGACCCGCGAGTCCCAACAGCCGCGCGACCATGGCTCCCACCTGTCCCTTCTCGGCCCGCCCGGAGCCGGTCACCGCTGCCTTGACCTCGCTCGGCGTGTGCAGCGCCACCGGTATCCCGGCGCGGGCAGCGCAGGTCATCGCGACCGCCGCAGCTTGCGCCGTACCCATCACGGTGCGCACGTTGTGCTGGCTGAAGACTCGCTCGACGGCTACGACGTCCGGTTGATGCCGGGCGAGCCAGGCCACGATCTCGACCTCGAGGGCGAGCAGCCGCAGCGCGACGTCATCGGTCGCCGACGTCCGGATGACGTCGTAGGCCACCGGCACGAGCCGTTGCCCGGCCCGGCCGTCGACCACCCCGAGGCCACAACGCGTCAGTCCAGGGTCGACCCCGAGCACCCGCACCGCCGTACCTCCAGATCCGAACGTGTGTTCGGGAGCCTATGGCCGGGTCGGGCTGATGCCGCGCATGACGCGCCGGTCCCCCTCCCCCTTCGCGATGATGGGGCCGTCCAGGGACGGTCAGACGGACTCGAGGACCTCGTCGCTGACGTCGAAGTTGGCCCATACGTTCTGTACGTCGTCGCAGTCCTCGAGGGCGTCGACCAGTCGCAGTACCTTGCGCCCGGTCTCGTCGTCGAGCGGCACGGAGACCGACGGCAGGAAGGAGACGTCGGAGGACTCCACGGGGATCGAGGCCGCCTCGAGCGCCGCCCGCACCGCGTGCATGTCGGTTGCCTCGGAGATCACCTCGTAGGTGTCGTCGAGGTCGTTGACCTCCTCCGCGCCCGCATCGAGGACTGCCCCGAGGACGTCGTCCTCGGCCAGACCGTCGGCGGGCACCAGCACCACGCCCTTGCGGCTGAACAGGTACGCCACGCTGCCGGGGTCGGCCAGTGAGCCACCGCTGCGGGAGAAGATCGTGCGCACCTCGGAGGCGGCGCGGTTGCGGTTGTCGGTGAGGCACTCCACCAGTACGGCGACGCCACCGGGCCCGTAGCCCTCGTAGGTGATCGCCTCGTAGTCGGCGCCCCCCGCGTCGACGCCGGCGCCGCGGCGTACCGCGCGGTCGATGTTCTCGTTCGGGACCGAGCTGCCCTTGGCCTTAGCGATCGCGTCGGCGAGGGTCGGGTTGCCCGCCACGTCGCCCCCACCGGTTCTGGCGGCCACCTCGACGTTCTTCACGAGCTTCGCGAACAGCTTGCCGCGCCGGGCGTCGACGACCGCCTTCTTGTGCTTGGTCGTCGCCCACTTGGAATGGCCGCTCATGGTGTGCGCTCCCTGACCATCGACACAAACAACTGGTGGACCCGCGGGTCGCCGGTCAGCTCCGGGTGGAACGATGTCGCGAGCAGCGGCCCCTGCCGTACCGCAACGATCCTATCGGCGGCACGCGCCAGCACCTCGACCTCCGGACCGGCCGACTCGACCCATGGCGCGCGGATGAACACCGCGTGCATCGGCTTGGGAGAGACGCCCGTGAACGTGAGGTCGCCCTCGAAGGAGTCGACCTGTCGACCGAACGCGTTGCGCCGGACCGTGACGTCGAGGCCGCCGAGCCACACCTGGTCGGGCGTCGCGTCGAGCAGCCGGTCGGCGAGCAGGATCATTCCCGCGCACGAGCCGTACGCCGGCAGGCCACCGGCCAGCGTCTTGCGCAGCGGCTCGAGCAGTTCGAAGGTCACCAGCAGCTTGCCCATCGTCGTGGACTCACCACCCGGCAGCACGATGCCATCGAGCTCGTCGAGCTCACCGGGGCGGCGAACCGCCACAACGGAAGCACCTGCGGACTCCAGGGCGCGGCGGTGCTCGCGGACGTCACCTTGCAGCGCGAGGACCCCGACCCGCGGGGTACTCATCTCACCAGCCGCGCGAAGCCAGCCGGTGATCCACAGGCAGCTGCTCGACGTTGATGCCCACCATTGCCTCGCCCAGACCCCGCGACACCTTGGCGACCACGTCGGGGTCGTCGTACATCGTGGTGGCGGCGACGATCGCTCGGGCGCGGGCGGCTGGGTCGCCGGACTTGAAGATGCCGCTGCCGACGAAGACGCCTTCGGCGCCGAGCTGCATCATCATCGCCGCGTCAGCGGGGGTGGCGATACCGCCTGCCGTGAACAGCACCACGGGCAGCGAGCCAGTATGAGCGACCTCGACGACCAGGTCGTACGGCGCCTGCAGCTCCTTGGCCGCGACGTAGAGCTCATCGTGGGACAACGAGGCCAGTCGGGCCAGCTCGGCCCGGATCGTGCGCATGTGGGTCACGGCGTTCGAGACGTCGCCGGTGCCGGCCTCGCCCTTGGAGCGGATCATCGCCGCACCCTCGGTGATCCGGCGCAGTGCCTCACCGAGGTTGGTGGCGCCGCAGACGAAGGGCACCGTGAACCGCCACTTGTCGATGTGATGCGAGTAGTCCGCCGGGGTCAGGACCTCGGACTCGTCGACGTAGTCGACACCGAGCGACTGCAAGACCTGCGCCTCAGCGAAGTGACCGATCCGCGCCTTGGCCATCACGGGGATCGACACCGCCGCGATGATGCCGTCGATCATGTCCGGGTCGCTCATCCGGCTGACGCCGCCCTCGGCGCGGATGTCGGCGGGCACGCGCTCCAGCGCCATGACGGCCACCGCGCCGGCGTCCTCGGCGATCTTCGCCTGCTCCGGGGTGACGACGTCCATGATGACGCCGCCCTTGAGCATCTCCGCCATACCGCGCTTGACCCGTGCGGTACCTGTCGTCTGTTCCTCGCTCACCCGTCGATTCTACGGCCGAAGTGCAAGTGAGAAGGCCGGCATTGGCAGTTCCTCGTCGTCCATCTCGAAATATCGCGGGTGTGGCGCGGATCCGGCGAGATGCAGCCATCGCACCAGCCGGCGGTCCCGCACGACGAGCGCGTCACGGACGGCGTCGTTGTGGAACCGGCGCGCGAACGTCGCGCGCAGCGCCTCGTCGTGCATCTCGGTCCCTGCGCCGGTGGCTGCCACGAAGACCTCGGGCGCGGCAGTGGCCACGTCGGCGAGCGCTCGCGACAACGCGCTCTCCGCGGCTTCGCGGTCATGGCCGAGGCCGGTGATGACGCTCGCCTCGGCCGACGCGCCGGACAGGGCGAGAGCCAGGTACGGCGCGAGGGGCACACGTGCCGCGAACACCGCAGCGGTGGCGCTCCGTCGCTGCAGCTGGGCGTCGAGGGCGGCCGCGGCGGCGTCGACCCGGGCATGGAGTCGGTCGAGGCGTTGTGCGGTGAAGTAGACGTAGAGCAGGACGTCAGCAAGAATCGCCGCAACCGCAACGATCTTGGGAATCACTCAACGACGTTATCGGCCGCCACGTGCGAGCCCAGCACTGCGGTGTCGACACCGTCCTGCTCCTCGACGACCCGCCCGGTCGACGCCGCGATCGCGGTTTCGTACACGCGCAGGATCTGCCGGGTCACCACCGACCAGTCGTAGCGCGTCACGGCCTGGTTCCCGGCCGCGACCAGCGCGGTACGACGGTCGGCGTCCTCGAGCAGCCCGTCGACCGCGCCCGCCAGCGCGACTGGGTCCCCCACCGGCGTCATAACGCCGAGCCGCCCGTCCTCGAGCACCCGCCGGAACGCCTCGAGGTCGCTCGCCACGATCGGCGTACCGGCAGCCATCGCCTCCAGCAACACGATGCCGAAGCTCTCGCCGCCGGTGTTCGGCGCGACGTACACGTCTGCCGCGGCGTACACCCGCGGCTTGTCCGCCTCGGACACCTGCCCGAGCACCGTCACTCCCTCGGGGACGTCGGCCGCCAGCTCGCCCGGTCCGGCGACGAGCAGCCGGAGCCCCGGGCGCTTCCGGCGGATCAGCGGCCACGCGGCGAGAAGGACCGCCAGACCCTTGCGTGGCTCGTCGAGCCGGCCTACGAACGCGACGGCGCCGTCCTCCCCCGGCCAGCCGGGAAGCGGGCGCGCACCGGCGTAGCGCGCGACGTGGACGCCGTTGGGGATCACCACGGCGTCACCGCCGAGATGGTCGACGATCGTCTTGCGGGCCGCGTCGGAGACAGCGATCCGGCCCGCCAGCTTCTCCAGGTAGACCTGCAGCGGAGTCTGCATCCAGGCCATGATCCGGGACCGCGGGTTCGAGGCGTGGAAGGTCGCCACGATCGGGCCACGGGCGTTGCCGAGCGCGAGCAGAGACAGCGAGAACGTCTCAGGTGAGTGCACGTGCAGCACGTCGAAGCGGCCGTCGTGCAGCCACCGTCGTACTCGGGCCTGGCTCAGGGGCCCGAGCAGCAGCCGCGACACCGATCCGTTGTAGGGCACCGGCACGCTGCGCCCCGCACGGGTGACCCACGACGGCAGCGCGATCTCGTCGTCGTCGACGGGGCTGATCACCTGTGCGTCGTGACCGCGTGCCATCAGCGCCTCGGCCAGATCGCTGATGTGCGCGACGACACCTCCCGGGACATCCCATGGGTACGGCGACACCAGCCCGACGCGCATCGGCTCAGACCCCCTGCGCGGCGGGTAGCCGAGACCGGTCCAGGTCGTCGACCCAGACCTTCTGCAGCATGTGCCAGTCGGCCGGATGGGACGCGATCGCCTCGGCGAACGCATCCGCGGTCTGCTGCGTCATCGCCCTCACCCTGGCCGCGCGGTCGCCCTGCGCCGGCACCAGCACCTGGGGGTGGATCCGACCGTGCCAGCGCCGCCGGTCGGGATACCAGAGCGTGACCGGGAGCAGGGCAGCGCCGGTGTCGTGCGCCAGCGCCGCCGGGCCTGCCGGCATCCGGGCCACCGAGCCGAAGAAGTCGACGTCGACGCCGGTCGTCGTCAGGTCCCGGTCCGCGAGCAGGCAGAGGACACCGCCGGAACGCAGCCGGTCGGCGAGCAGCGCGTACGGCGGCTGCTGACCCCCGGTCAGCGGAACTACCTCCATGCCGAGGGACTCGCGGAACGCGACGAAACGAGTGAAGAGCGACTCTGGCTGTAACCGTTCAGCGACGGTCGTGAAGGGCACTCCGGTGCCGGCGAGCCAGGCGCCGGCGTGGTCCCAGTTGCCCATGTGTGGCAGCGCAAGGATGACGCCGTTACCCGCGGCAACGGCGTCGCGGAGGCGCTGTTCGTCGACGACGAACATCCGGGCGACGACCTCGGACACCGACATCCGTGGTAGCCGGAACACCTCGCACCAGTACCGGAAGTAGGACCGCATGGCCGACCGGGTGAGCAGTCGCAGGTCGTGGTCGTCGAGCTCCGGCTTCACGCGGTGCAGGTTGGCCCGGAGCCGGTCCACGCCCTTGCCGCCACGCAGCCAGGCCGCGTCGGCGACGGCGTCGAACTGGGCACGGGCCACCGACTCCGGCATGCTACGAACGACCGACCAACCGGCCGCGTACGCGACGTCGACGACCCCGTCGTTCACGGCGAAGACGTCGGGACGGGTGGGGCCGGTGGCGCCGTCGGTGGCGCTGTCGGTGGCACCGGTGCGGGCGGTGTCGGCGTACCTGACCGGGACTGCCGGTAGACCTCGACCATCCGCTGCCCGACCGTGACGGTGGTTGCGGCGGCGAGACCCCACAGCCCGATCGCCCGCAGGATCGGGAGCGAGAACAATCCGGAGAGCCCGGTCAGGACGAGGATCGCGATCAGCCGCTCGCCGCGTTCCGCAATGCCCACGTTGGCCGTCATACCGAGGCTTTCCGCCCGCGCCTTCGCGTACGACGTGACAACCCCCGCGACCAGGTCGTAGATCGCCACGGCGCACAGCGTGAGGTTGTTCCCGTCTCCGGCGTACCAGAGGGCCAGCCCGCCGAAGACGGCTCCGTCACCGACCCGGTCGAGCGTGGAGTCGAGAAAGGCACCCCAGGGGCCGCTGGTGCCGCGCGCGCGGGCGACGGCGCCGTCGAGCATGTCGCTGAAGACGAAGGCGGTGATGACGAGGGTGCCGAGGAAGAACGAGCCGCGTGGGTAGAAGCCGAGAGCGCCGCCAGCCACTCCGATGGTTCCGACGATGGTGAGGGCGTCCGGCGTGACGCCTAGCCGCACCAGGCGATGGGCCAGTGGCTCGACCACGCGGTTGATTTGTGGCCGCGCGTGAATCCCCAGCATTGTCCGGCGAGGATAGCGACCGATCCTCCTCACCTCTTGTCCTGCGCGCCGAACGGGTGGACGCTGCCCGGAACACCCCGTTACGAGGAGGCACCAGATGGCCGAGAAGTCCACGGCACCAGCTCCCGGCGGCAAGACATCGGGAGCGGCCAGCAGAGCACCGATGGCCGACGAGCCGTCACGGATCCGCAACGTCGTGCTCGTCGGCCACTCCGGAGCCGGGAAGACCACACTGGTCGAGGCCCTGCTCGTGGCGACCGGGACGATCCCCCGCGCCGGTCGCGTCGAGGACGGCACGACGATCAGCGACTTCGACGAGGCGGAAGTCCGCCAGCAGCGCTCGATCAGCCTGACCCTGACCCCGTTCGAGCACAACGGCGTCGTGGTCAACCTGCTCGACACACCGGGGTACGCCGATTTCGTCGGTGACCTGCGGGCCGGGCTGCGCGCCGCCGACGCCGCGCTGTTCGTGGTCAGCGCCGCCGACGGGATCGACGGGACCACTCGGATGATCTGGGACGAGTGCGCCGCCGTCGGCATGCCGCGCGCTGTCGTCGTGACCCGCCTGGACTCTGCCCGCGCGGACTTCGAGGACACCCTGGTCGCCGCCCAGGCGGAGTTCGGCGACGCCGTGCTGCCCCTCTACCTGCCGCTGCATGCCGACGACGGCTCGATCGGCGGGGTCATCGGCCTGCTGTCGCGACGCATCGCCGACTACTCCTCCGGTGCCCGCGTCGAGCGTGACCCGGACGCGGAACATCTGCCGTTCATCGCGACCCAGCGCGACAGCCTGATCGAGGGGATCATCGCCGAGTCGGAGGACGAGACCCTGCTCGATCGCTATCTCGGCGGCGAGGACATCGACGTCAAGATCCTCATCGACGACCTGGAGACCGCGGTCGCCCGGGGCAGCTTCTACCCGGTGCTCCCGGTCTGCGCCGGCACGGGGGTCGGGATGACCGAGCTGCTCGAGGTGCTGACGAGCGCGTTCCCGTCGCCGCTGGAGCACCCGCTGCTGCCGGTCTCGCGGCCCAACGGCGATCCGGTCGAGCCGCTGACCTGCGACCCGGCCGGTCTGCTCTGCGCCGAGGTGGTCAAGACCACCACCGACCCGTACGTCGGACGGATCTCGTTGGTGCGGGTGTTTTCCGGGACGCTCACACCCGACGCCGTCCTCCACGTGTCCGGGCACGGGCTGTCCGACCGCGGCCATGACGACCACGACGTCGAGGAGAAGGTCGGGGCGCTGGCGAGCCCGCTGGGCAAGACGCTTCGCCCGGTGGACCACGCGATCGCCGGCTCGATCGTCGCCATCGCGAAGCTGTCGCGCGCCGAGACCGGCGACACCCTGTCGACCAAGGACGAGCCGCTGCTCGTCGCGCCGTGGGAGATGCCGGAGCCGCTGCTCCCGGTAGCCATCCAGGCGAGGAGCAAGGCCGACGAGGACAAGCTCTCTACCGGCCTGCAACGGATCGTCGCCGAGGAACCGACGGTGCGGCTGGAACGCAATGTCGAGACCTCGCAGTTGATCCTGTGGTGCATGGGCGAGGCCCACGCGGACGTCCTGGTCGACCGACTGGCCACCAAGTACGGCGTCGCAGTCGACCAGGTCGAGCTGCGGGTGCCGCTGCGGGAGACCTTCGCGGCCGCCAGCCTCGGGTCACGGCCGGCACGTCAAGCAGTCCGGTGGCCACGGTCAGTTCGCGGTCTGTGACGTCGACTTCGAGCCGATGCCGGCGGGGAGCGGGTTCGAGTTCGTCGACAAGATCTACGGCGGGTCGGTGCCGCACCAGTTCGTCCCCTCGGTGGAGAAGGGCATCCGCGCCGCGATGGAGCACGGTGTCGCCCAGGGGTACCCGGTCGTGGACCTGCGTGCGACGCTGCGGGACGGCAAGGCGCACTCCGTCGACTCCTCCGACATGGCGTTCCAGCTCGCCGGCGGTCTCGCGCTGCGGGATGCCGCCGCGAGCGGACAGGTGGATCTGCTCGAACCCGTGCTCGAGATGTCGATCCTGGTCGCGGACGACTACGTGGGCGCGGTCATGAGCGACCTGTCCACCAGGCGCGGTCGCGTCACCGGCACCGAGCCGGTAGGCACCGGTCGGTCCCTGGTGCGCGCCGAGGTGCCCGAAGTGGAGGTCACCCGCTACGCCATCGACCTGCGGTCGCTGTCGCACGGCACCGGGACCTTCAGCCGGCAACCGCTGCGTTACGAGCCGATGCCGTCACATGTCGCCGCCCGGCTGGCGAGTTCAGGGTCTACTCACTGAGCGGGCTTACGCTTGAACCATGGTGCTCGCAGTCTTCGCCGTACTGATCGTTCTGTTCGTGGTCCTGCCGCTGGTCGGCGTCGCCCTGTGGTTCGTCATCAGCACCGCACTGGTTGGACTGGTGCTGGGCGCGCTCGGCCGGCTCATCGTGCCGGGCGAGCAGCCGATCGGTGTCCTGGCCACGATCATCTGTGGCTGGGCCGGCTCCTTGATCGGCGGTGTGATCGGTCGCATCGTCTGGAGCTCACTCACATCACTGGGCGACGTTGCTCATCGAGGTCGGCATCTCCGCGGCCGCCGTTTTGGTGTGGTCGCGTCACGACCGCAAGATGATCCGGGCTAACACCCCGCACCGCATCATCGACATCTGACAGGTCGTGGCCTACCGGTTGATCCGGGAGCGCGCGCTGCTCGAGCCGGCCAACGGCGCGAGCGTGCCGGCCTTCCCGAGACCGATCGGCGGCATGTTCCCGTAGATCGACTCGTACTCGCCGGCGCGGACCAGGTAGGTCTCGTGCCAGATGCCGCTGCGGTTGTCGTGCCCGACCCGGCGCCAGTAGTTGCGCATCGGCTGCAGGTGGGGGTCGGACTCGTCGCGCGCGAAGGCCTCGAGGTGCTCATAGGAGCGCCAGTACTGCACGATGACCGGGTACCCGAACTCGTAGCCGAGCAGACCTTTCTCCGGATGCTTCGAGAGGTACTTCAGCATGTAGTTCATCCCGCGCCTGCCGGCAACGTCGCGCCACCATCGGATCGGGTGCCGCGGATCGGGGCGGGTCCCGATCAGGAAGACCACGAAATCGCCCTCGATGGTGGCGCTGTAGCGACCCTGCAACGGCTTGGCCATGCCGGAATCGTCTCGCACGGGTCAATCTGGTTCGGCCCAGGCGTCGGCGACCAGTTGGCGGGTGTCTCGCAGCAGTTGCGGCAGCACCTTGGTGTGGCCGACGACCGGCATGAAGTTGGTGTCGCCGCCCCAGCGGGGTACGACGTGTTGATGCAGGTGCTCGGCGATACCGGCACCCGCCACGCTGCCTTGGTTCATGCCGAGGTTGAACCCTTGCGCACCGCTGGCCCGGCGTAACGCCTGCATCGCCGCCTGGGTCAGCGTCGCGACCTCGACCGTCTCATCCAGCGTGAGACCCGGATAGTCGGCGACGTGCCGGTACGGCACGGCCATGAGGTGTCCCGAGTTATACGGGTAGAGGTTGAGGACGACGTACGCCGTCTCACCCCGGTGGACGATCAGGCCGTTCTCGTCGCTCATCGTCGGGATCGTGCAGAACGCGCAGCCGTCGCCCTTGCCCTCGCCCTGGATGTAGGCCATCCGTTCCGGCTTCCACAGCCGCTGCCAACCATCGGGTACGCCGGCACCGCGCCTGCGTCTCAGGCGACGACGTCATCGGGGTTCAAGGCGTCCGGCTCGACCTGGCGTGAGGCGACGTTGCGGGCGATCTCGATGATCACGTCGTCGATCGGTACGCCGCGGCGCTCCACGCCGTTGCGATAGCGCAGTGACACGGCGTTCGCCTCGACGTCGCGCGGCCCGGCGACCAACATGAACGGCACCTTCTGCTGCTGCGCGCGCAGGATCTTCTTCTGCATCCGGTCGTCCGCCGCGTCGACCTCGACCCGGATCCCCTCGCCGCGCAGCCGCTCCGCGACCTGCTCGAGGTACTCGACGTTCTCCGAGCGGATCGGGATCCCGACGACCTGCACCGGCGCCAGCCAGGCCGGGAACGCACCGGCGTAGTGCTCGGTCAGCACCCCGAAGAACCGCTCGATCGACCCGAACAGCGCGCGGTGGATCATCACCGGCATGTGTCGCTCGCCATCGGCGCCCTGGTATTCCAGCCCGAACCGCTTCGGCTGGTTGAAGTCGACCTGGATGGTCGACATCTGCCAGGTCCGCCCGATGGCGTCCTTGGCCTGCACCGAGATCTTCGGGCCGTAGTACGCCGCACCGCCGGGGTCGGGGACGAGTTCGAGGCCGGACTCGTCGGCGGCCCGCTGCAGCGCCGCGGTCGCCTCCTCCCAGTCGGCGTCGTCGCCCATGAACTTCGGCGAGTCGTCCCGGGTGGACAGCTCGAGGTAGAAGTCCGACAGGCCGTAGTCGCGGAGCAGGTCGAGGACGAACGTCAGCAGCGAGGTCAGCTCGCCGCGGCATCTGCTCCCGTGGTGCAGTAGATGTGCGCGTCGTCCATGCGTCAGCCCGCGCACCCGGGTCAGCCCGTGCACGACGCCCGACTTCTCGAACCGGTAGACCGTCCCGAACTCGAACAGCCGCATCGGCAGTTCGCGGTAGGACCGCCCCGCGCCTTGAACACCAGGTTGTGCATCGGGCAGTTCATCGCCTTGAGGTAGTACTCCGCGCCCTCGAGCTGCATCGGCGGGATACATTCCCTCGGCGAAGTACGGCAGGTGGCCCGAGGTCTCGAACAGCCCGCGCTTGGAGATGTGCGGGGTGTTGACGAAGGAGTAGCCGGCCGCCTCGTGGCGGTTCCGGGAGTAGTCCTCCATGACCCGCCGTACGACGCCACCCTTCGGGTGGAACACCGCCAGCCCCGACCCCAGCTCGTCGGGGAACGAGAACAGGTCGAGCTCGGCTCCCAGCCGGCGATGATCCCGCCGCTCAGCCTCGGCGAGCAGCTCGACGTAATCGTCGAGCTCGGCGCCCGACGGCCAGGCGGTGCCGTAGACCCGCTGCAGCTGCGGGTTCTTCTCGCTTCCGCGCCAGTACGCCGCGGCGATCCGGGTCAGCCGGAAGCCGGCGCCGGGGATGATCGCAGTCGAGGACACGTGCGGTCCCCGGCACAGGTCCTTCCAGGCCAGCGAGCCGTCCGGACGGACGTTGTCGTAGATCGTGAGCTCGCTGCCGCCCACCTCTGCGTCGGCGCCCTCGGCCACCTCGGCCGCAGCGCCCTTGAGGCCGATCAGCTCCAGCTTGTACGGCTCCGCCGCCAGCTCGACGCGAGCCTCGTCGTCGCTGACCACCCGGCGGACGAACCGCTGGTCCTCCGCGAGGATCTCGCGCATCCGAGCCTCGATGCGCTCGAGGTCCTCCGGAGTGAACGCCGCGTCGACGTCGAAGTCGTAGTAGAAGCCGTTCTCGATCGGCGGCCCGATCCCCAGCCGCGCCGACGGGAACAAGCCTTGCACGGCCTGGGCGAGCACGTGCGCCGTCGAGTGGCGGAGCACCGCGAGCCCCTCCGGCGAGTCGAACGGCACCGACTCCAGCGCATCGCCGTCCTCGGGAACCCAGGACAGGTCGTGCAGCGTCTCTTCGTTCGCCCGTACGACGATGCCGCCGATGCCGGCCGAGGAGAACGCGTCGCCCGCCGTCGTCCCGGCGGGCACAACGTGCGGCGAGCCGTCGAGGGTCAGGCGGATGTCAGGCATGCGCCGAGGCTATCCAGCGGCGCCAACTGCAAATCCGTCAGTCGGCGATCGTGTCGTCGTCGATCGGCGTACCGAGCAGGTAGATGACGGCCGGCGGCACCGCGGCACGCGCCTCCGCGAGGGAGGGCGCGATCAGCCGGTGCACGATCGCGAGGTCGTCCACGGCCGGATGGGTGAGCGAGAACGACGCCTGCCACCCTGCTGGGCACTTCTCGAACCGGACGGAGAGTGACAGATCACCGTCAACGGCAACGGTTTCGACAATGCCGCCGGCCTCGAGACGCGTGAGCACGTCGGCAGTGTTTCCTACTCGACCGGACCGCGTCCGGATTTCCGGCCAACAGCACCAACTGTCCCGGATGTCGGGGGCGATAGTGGGCGATACAGGACTTGAACCTGTGACCTCTCGCGTGTGAAGCGAGCGCTCTAACCAACTGAGCTAATCGCCCGGGCGGCGGGCCCGTCAGCGTAGCGCGTGGAGAACACGTGGAGATTCCTCGGCTACGACGTTAGACGGGTGCCGTGCGCGGGCATCTTCTAGGTGACTCACCCTAACCACGGAGGACCTTGCCGACTATGGACACCCCCTCGCAGCAGACGGTGTGCGCAGCCATCGATCTGCGTCTGCTGGTGACCGCAGGTCCCTCGCTACCGCTTCGCGCGGACATCGAGTACACGTCTGATGATCCCTACGCGGTTCGAGTGACGTTCCATACCGGTATGGACGAGGTCGTCGCGTGGACCTTCGCCCGGTCACTTCTCACCGACGGCATTAACGACCCGGTCGGCGAGGGTGACGTGCAGGTCTGGCCGTCCAGGACGGGCGGCGTCTCCACGGTGTGCCTGTCGCTGTCGAGCCCGTCCGGCCGGGCGCTGTTCGAGGCGCCGCTGTCCGGCCTGGTGGAGTTCCTGAACCACACCTACGAGACCGTGCCTGTCGGGCAAGAGAGCGAGTACGTCGACGTCGATGTCGAGCTCGCGATGCTGCTCTGGACGGACCCCTCCTAGCTCACGACCACACCGCCAACCACGGTCGCCGTCACCGCCGGCGCACCGAGATGCGCCACCAGATCGGCCTCGTGATCGCTCGCCAACACGACCAGATCCCCCCGGGCGCCCAGCCCCAACTGACCCACATCGCCGCGGCATAGCGCCGCCGCGCCTCCGAGCGTCGCGGCGCGGAGCGCCTCGTCCACCTCCAGGCCCATCCCGAGGCAGGCCAGCTGCACTGCGTAGGGCATCGACTCGCACCACGCGGTACCCGGATTGCAGTCCGTGGCGATGGCCAACGTGCACCCCGCGTCGCGCAGGATCTGGCCGTGCCCCCAGCGGCCGTTGCGGGTGTAGAGCGAGGTGACCGGGACCAGCGCGGCGACGACCCCGGCAGCCGCCATCGCGGTGGCGCCCTCGGACGTGACGTGGTCGAGATGGTCGGCGCTCGCGCAGCCCAGCTCGGCGGCGAGCAGCGCGGCACCGCTCGCCGACAGCTGCTCCGCGTGCATCCGCAGACCCAACCCAGCGGCCCGAGCTGCCTCGAGGACGGTGCGGGCCTCGGCGACGGTGAACGCCCCCTCGTCGCAGAACACGTCGCACCACCGGGCGCCGTGGGCCACCGCAGCAGGCAGCTGCGTCACCACTTCGCGGATGTAGTCCTCACGGGCGCGGTCGGGAGGGACGACGTGCGCCCCGAGGTAGGTAGTCGTGACGTTCGGCCCGGTGAGCGAGCCGGCGACGTCGAGCAGCCGGAGCTCGTCGACCCGTGTGAGGCCGTATCCGCTCTTAATCTCCATCGTGGTGGTGCCCGCCGCCACCGCGGCATCGACCCGCGCCTGCGCCAGCGTGCTCAGCTGCTCGGTGCCGGCGGCGCGGGTGGCGCCGACCGTCGACGCGATGCCGCCCGGCTGGTACGACTCGCCCGCCAGTCGGCCGACGACGTCGTCGCGGCGGCTTCCGGCCCAGACCAGGTGGGTGTGGGAGTCGACGAAGCCCGGCAGCACCGCGGCTCCCCCGGCATCGACCTCGGCGACCTCACCGAGCCCCGCCGGCAGGTCCTGGTCGGCCCCGACCCAGACCACCCGGCCGTCGCGGATCACGACCGCCGCGGCAGAGAGCCGGGGCTGCGCCCAGGTCGTCAGCCGACCGATGCGGCGGACAACGAGGCCGCTCACTCCTGCCAGGCGGGCGCGTGCGTCCCCGGCTCGAGCGGCATCCGGACCCCCACGTCCCGGGCGGTGTCGAGCGCGATGTCGTAACCGGCGTCGGCATGACGGATCACGCCCGTGCCGGGGTCGTTCGTGAGCACGAGCTCCACCCGGCGCCGCGACGAGGGGGTGCCCTCGGCGACAACAACCTGGCCGGCGTGGATCGACTTGCCGATGCCGACGCCGCCGCCGTGGTGGATCGACACCCACGATGCCCCGGACGCGGTGTTGAGCATCGCGTTGAGCAGCGGCCAGTCGGCGATCGCGTCGGAGCCGTCGCGCATGCTCTCGGTCTCGCGTTCCGGTGAGGCGACCGACCCGGAGTCGAGATGATCCCGACCGATCGCGACCGGCGCGGTGACGATGCCACGGGCCACCAGGTCGTCGAAGGCCAGACCGGCCACGTGCCGTTCGCCGTACCCGAGCCAGCAGATACGTGACGGCAACCCCTGGCCTTTGACCTTCTCGCGGGCGAACCGGACCCAGCGCTGCAGCGGGTCGTCGTCGGGGAACGCCTTCAGCACCGCGTCGTCGGTGGCCGCCAGGTCGGCGGGGTCGCCCGACAAGCAGGCCCACCGGAACGGTCCGGCGCCACGCGCGAACAATGGCCGGATGTACGCGGGCACGAACCCGGGATAGTCGAAGGCGTTCGTGACGCCGGCGTCCTGCGCCTGGCCGCGCAGCCCGTTGCCATAGTCGAAGACGACCGCGCCCTTGGCCTGCAGGTCGAGCATGGCCTGGCAGTGCTCGGCCATCGCGTGCTGGGCCCGCTCGACGTACTCCGACGGCTTGGAACGACGGAGCTCGCCCGCCTCCTCGAACGTCATGCCGTTCGGCACGTAGCCGTGCAGCGCGTCGTGGGCGCTGGTCTGGTCGGTGACGACGTCGGGGACGATGTCACGGCGGACCAGCTCGGGGAACACGTCGGCGGCGTTCGCGACGACGGCGACCGACAGCGCCCGACCCTCGGCGGCCGCGGCCTTCACCCGGTCGAGGCCGTCGTCGAGAGAGTCGGCGATCTCGTCCAGGTAGCCGTGGTCGAGCCGGCGCTGCGCCCGGGTCGCGTCGACCTCGACGCACAGCGCGGCGCCGCCGTTGCCCGTCACGGCGAGCGGCTGGGCGCCGCCCATGCCACCGAGACCAGCGGTGAGCACCCAGCGACCCGCCAGGGTCCCGCCGAAGTGCTGCTTCGCCACCTCGGCGAACGTGGCGTAGGTGCCCTGCAGGATCCCCTGGGTTCCGATGTAGATCCACGACCCGGCGGTCATCTGGCCGTACATGGTCAGGCCCAGGTCCTCGAGTTCGCGGAAGTGCTCGGGGGTCGCCCACTTCGGCACCAGGTTGGAGTTCGCGATCAGAACCCTGGGTGCCATGTCGTGGGTGCGCATCACCCCAACCGGCTTGCCGGACTGCACCAGCAACGTGTCCTCGGGGCCCATCGTGCGCAGCGACTCGACGATCGCGTCGAAGCTGCGCCAGTCGCGCGCGGCCCGGCCTGACCCGCCGTAGACGACCAAGTCGTCGGGTCGCTCCGCGACCTCCGGGTCGAGGTTGTTCTGCAGCATCCGCAGGGCGCCCTCGGCGCCCCAGGTAGCAGCGGTCAGCTGGGTGCCGCGCGGCGCGCGCACGGGTCGGGCTCCGTCCATAGCCCGGAGCGTAGTCAGCCCAGCGGGCCTGTCACTCCTTCGGCGGCAGCAAGCAGCGAGCCGTCTCGAACGCCCACGACCGCTGACTCGATCTCCGGCGCGAGGTGGCGGTCCGGCCCGACGCTGTCCACCGTGCGCCGCAACTCGGCGACCACCGCTGCCGAGGCGGGTCCGGGTTGCAGCGGCGAGCGCAGGTCCAGCGCCCGGGCCGCGGTCAGCACCTCGATCGCCAGCACCCGCGTCAGGCCGTCGAGTGAGCGCCTCAGCTTGCGCGCGGCCGACCAGCCCATCGAGACGTGGTCCTCCTGCATCGCCGATGAGGGGATCGAGTCGACGCTGGCGGGAGCGGCGAGCCGCTTCAGCTCGCTGACGATCGCCGCCTGGGTGTACTGCGCGATCATGTGGCCGCTGTCGACGCCAGGCTCCCCGGCCAGGAACGGCGGCAGTCCGTGGGAACGGGCCCGGTCGAGCATCCGGTCGGTACGCCGCTCCGAGATCGAGGCCAGGTCCGCGATCACGATGGCCAGGAAGTCGAGGACGTAGGCCACCGGAGCTCCGTGGAAGTTGCCGTTCGACTCCACCCGGCCGTCCGGGAGGACGACCGGGTTGTCGATGGCCGAGGCCAGCTCGTACGACGCGACCCGGCGAGCGTGTTCCAGGGTGTCTCGGCAGGCGCCGGCGACCTGGGGGGCGCAGCGCAGCGAGTAGGCGTCCTGCACCCGGGTGTCGTCCGGCCCGGCATGGGAGGCGACGATCGGCGAGGCGTCGAGCAAGGTCCGCAGGTTGGCGGCGGAGACCGCCTGGCCGGGCTGCGGCCGCAACGCCTGCAGGTCCGCTGCGAAGACCCGGTCGGTGCCCATCAGGGCCTCGATGCTCATCGCCGCCGCGAGGTCGGCGGTGGTGATCAGCCGGCCCAGGTCGGTGCAGCCGAGGATCAGCATGCCGAGCATCCCGTCGGTGCCGTTGAGCATCGCGAGACCCTCCTTTTCGGCGAGCGTGACCGGCTCCAGAGCGGCGGCTTCGAGGGCCTGGGCGGCAGGCACCAGCGCGCCGGCGCGCCCGAGCACGTGGCCCTCACCCATCAGCGCCAGGGCGCAGGCCGCGAGCGGCGCCAGGTCTCCGCTGCAGCCCAGCGAGCCGTACTCCGGGACGACGGGGGTAAGGCCGGCGTTGAGCAGGCCGACCATGGCCGCAGCGGTCCGGGGCCGGGCGCCGGTGCGTCCGGTCGCGAGGGTGTGGAGCCGCAGCAGCATCATCGCCCGCACCACCTCGCGCTCGACCGGGTCACCGCTGCCCGCTGCATGCGAGCGGACCAGCGATCGCTGGAGGTCGGCGCGCCGGTCGAGCGGGATGTGTGTCGTGGCCAGGGCACCGAAGCCGGTGGAGATCCCATAGGCGGGCTGGTTGGACGCCGCGAGGGCTTCGACGTGCGCTCGGGACTCCGCCATCGCGGCCAACGCCTCGTCGGAGAGGTGGACGACCTCGTCGTGGCGGGCCACGGCGACCACGGCCTCCGCAGGCAGCGGCTGGGTACTGATGACGACAGTCACGGGTCGATCTCCTTGCTCCTGGTCGCGAAGACCTCGATGGCGCGGGTGGTGAGCGGACCGGGAGCGGCGGGCATTGCATCGCCGTCGACCGTCCGGATCGGTTGCACGTCCCGGGTGCTGGACGCCAGGAACGCCTCGTCGGCGGCGGCCAGCGCCGACACCGGCAACGCCCGCTCGTCGACGTCACCGAGCCATTCGAGGATCAGCTCGCGGGTGATGCCCGGCAGGCAGCCGCTGCCCAACGGCGGCGTGACGAGGCGACCACCGATCCCGACGAACACGTTGCTGCCGGTCCCCTCGCACAGCTCGCCACGGGTGTTGGCGAAGATCGCCTCGCTGGCGCCCAGATCCACCGCCCGGGCGAGCGCGACAACGTTCTCGGCGTACGACGTCGTCTTGATGCCTGCGGTGGCCGAGTGCTCGTTGCGGGTCCACGGGACGACCGCGACGGCAGCGGTGGCGTCCCAACCGTGCCAGGGGACGGACGCGACCAGCAGGCTGGGTGACGCCTCCCCCCGACCGGAGCCGTACGGCGCGGGGCCGCCGGTAACCGTGATCCGGAGCCGGCTCAGCCCGACCAGGCCGGCCGTGACCGCGGCGACCCCCGCTCGCACCGCCGACTCGTCGTATCGCAGGCCGAGGCCGGTCGCCGACGTGCGCAACCGGCGCAGATGCCGGCTCAGCGCGAAGACCTCGCCGTCGACGACCTTGCAGGTCTCGAACACGCCGTCGCCGACCACGAGGCCGTGATCGTTGGCCCGGATGACGGCCGCGTCCTCGGCCACGAGCGACCCGTCGACCCACAGCGTCATCGCACCTCCAGCAGCCGGCTGGTCTTGAGCCGGGTCTCGTCCCACTCACGGTCCGGGTCACTGCCCCAGGTGATCCCGGCGCCGGTGCCCAGACGGAGTCTGCCCTCCTGCCACTCGAAGGTGCGGATCGCCACCGCCAGAACACCCCGTGTCGCGTCCGCGTCCACCCAGCCCACCGCCCCGCAATAGACGCCGCGAGGCTCGGCCTCAAGGCCGCGGATGATCGTGAGGGCGGCAGCCTTGGGAGCTCCGGACACCGAGCCGGCGGGCATCGTGGCGGCGAGCAGGTCAGCCCAGCCCAGGCCGTCGCGGAGCTCCGCCTCGACCGTCGACACCAGGTGCACCAGCCCCGGGTGGTGTTCCTGCCGTAGCAGGCCGGTGACGGCGACCGAGCCCGTCTCGGCCACCTGGCCGAGGTCGTTGCGGACCAGGTCGACGATCATGATGTTCTCCGCCGCGTCCTTGGCCGTGAGGTCGGCGGCCGTCGCGCCGGTCCCCTTGATCGGCCCGGCCGCCACCCGGCGGCCGTCCCGCCGCAGCGAGAGCTCCGGCGAGGCGCAGGCGACGTGCAGGCCGAGGCTCGGCACCGACACCGTGGCGGCGTACGGCGCGGGGTTGCCGCGAGCGAGCGCAGCGCCGAGCGCACGCGGGTCCGGATCCATCGGGCACGAGAGCACCCGGCACAGGTTGACCTGGTAGACGTCCCCGGCCGCGATCCGTTCCCGGATCGTGCGTACACCGGCCAGGTAGGCGTCGCGCGGCAGCGTCGAGGCCCACTGCGGGGCCGGCGGCGGCTGCCATGGCGGGGCCGCGTCGTACCAGTCGTCCAGCGGCCTGACCGCGGCGAACCGCAGGCAGTGCAGCCGGCCCTCGAAGGTCATCACGACGACCCACAGCCCCGTGGAGTCCAGCGCGGCCGGGTCGTCGGTCACGTCGGCCACCCCCGTCAGCAGCCGACGGTCGACGACGGCCCAACCGTCCCCTGCCACCGCCGGTCCACCCACGCAGCGATGCTGGCACGACCACCGTCCGTGTAGCATCGTCGTCGCGTTGAAGGGCCGCAATCCGGCCCTGTGCGTGCGGACGTAGCGCAGCTGGTAGCGCATCACCTTGCCAAGGTGAGGGTCGCGGGTTCGAATCCCGTCGTCCGCTCGATGACGTCCTCGTGGCGTCGTCTTACCACTAAATGGCGGGATGGCCGAGTGGCTTAGGCAAGGGCCTGCAAAGCCCTGTACGCGGGTTCGATTCCCGCTCCCGCCTCGTAACACCCTTCGGGCGATTGGCGCAGTCTGGTAGCGCGCTTCCTTGACACGGAAGAGGTCACAGGTTCAAGTCCTGTATCGCCCACCATTACGTCGAGAGTGACGATCAGCGCGCCCAAACCGCGTGAGTGCGACGTCCAGGACCACCACCACCACAATCCATGGCCGTTGAGCGCTGCTCTAGCCGCCTTGAACGGCCATCGCGGTCGCGACACTCGACGCGATTTGACGTCAGAACTGGGCGGGCGCGCTGGTGCCGAGCACCTGGCCGGTCGCGGACAGCGACTGCACCTCGACGGTGCCGGTCGGGCGCCGCAACCGCAGGTAGGTCTCGAAGCCTGACTTCTTGACCGTCCGGATCGGATGCAGCGTCGACACGCTCGTGCCGGTGAGCAGCCGCCAGCGCTGCGTGCGGGTGTCGCCGTTCCAGCTGACGGCCACGACCCGATGACCCGACCGCTGGGTCACGGCCACTGAGGGCCGAGTCGTGGGCGCACCGGTCCACGAGATCTTGAAGACCCGGTACGACGTGACGGTCGGCGGGAAGACGGCGTTCCAGACCTCCTGCCCGGCGGGGTTGAACTCCGTGGCGGCCTCCTGGTCGCCCCAGCCCACCATGAAGTCGCCGTTCGGGAGCGCCTGCATGTTGCCCTGGCTGCCGCTGATGAGCGGCGGCGCATGCTCGTCGGACTGCAGCACGGAGACGCTGCGATTGGCCTGGTCCACCTGCAGCAGCAACCCCCGCGACTCCGGCTCGACCCGTGGTGGGCCACCACCGTCGTCGAACAGTGAGATCTCGGTGGGGCCGTGCCAGCGAGCGTCGTGCTGGAAGTGGAAGGCGGCGCCCGGTCCGAGGCTGAAGTTGCTCTTCTTCCCACCCAGCGTCCACAGCACGTCACCGGTCGTCCGATCGACGTCGTACAGCGCGCTGGTGTTGCGAGCGGAGAACAGCAATGTGTGGTGCGGCCCGAAGTCGACGCTGTTCAGGTGGACGTAGTCCCAGGCACGCGTGGTGTTCTTCGGCGGCGGCAGGACCGAGGCGTTCAGCGGGATGTGGTCGAGGCTGTTCCACTCGAACTCCACCAGCCCGGTCTTGACATCGATCTCCTGGATTACCGGGTCGAGCACGATGGCGTTCGCCTTGCCCCCGACCGGTGTCAGGTTCCACCGGATCGCCTCGTACGCCGTCACGAACGCCGTACCCCGCGGAGTCAGCTGGAACTCGTGCAGGTCGACCATGGCGCCGTTGCCGGCGCGGATCGTCGCCTCGACCTGGTAATGGGAGTTGAGGATCTCCGCCACGCCCAGCCCGTAGCCGTGCGAGCCCTGGGTGTAACCCTGCCAGTAGGTGAGGACCGGCTTCCCGTCGTACTGCTGGACGTGGAGGTCGTTCGCTCCCGTCCCGTCGGCTAGGGCGTGGTCCCAAACCGGGTTCCCGCGGTCGTCGACGATGAGCAGCTGACCCGGTAGACCGCCGTGCTTGGTCGCCATCGCGACGTCCTGGTGGTCGGCGCTCGGCAGGTCCCTGGTGACTGTGATGACGGGCGGGTGCAGGCCCGGTGCCGAGGCGAACTGCGAGGTGGGTGCCACGGGCAGCGTCTTGGCCTTGGCCTTCTTGACGGCGTGTGTGATGGGGTTCGTCTCAACGGCAGGTTGCGCGACCCAGAAGGCGAACACCCCGGCCCGCTGCACCCCGCGGATAGCGAGGTCGGTGTGCACGGTGACCTTCTCCCCCGGCGTGAACGGCACTGTCGGCAGGAAGCTCCCACCTCGCCCGTCTGAGTCGGCCTCCACCTCACCGCTGTGTCGACCGCTGACCGACCCTCGAACCACCAGGTTGTTGAGCCGGCTGGGGTTGACCCCGCGGAAGGTGATCTGGCTGGCCGGCAGAGCGGTGCGGCTGCCTGGTTCCGGGAAGACGGTTACCGTTCCGCTGTCAGCGGCGATGCTGTTGATCAGGTGGGGTGGGGTCTTGGGGCCTGATGGGTCTGAACCCCCCGAGCCGGCCGACGGGCCATTCCCGGAGCAAGCGACTGCGCAGACCAGCGTCACTACGCCGATCAGGGTGAAGGCGACCCGGCGTACCGGGGAAGTCATGCTCATCGTGAGGGGCCGGGCCGCCCGATGCTCAGCGGTTGGTGGTCGTGCCCGCGCCGGCGGAGGACTCGACCGGCTTGAACTCAGTGACCGACTCCATGATCCCGGCGAAGTACCCACCGATGCAGCCGGCGACGAACAACCCGACGCCGATCCAGAACATCACCCAGTTCCACTCGATCAAGGCGATGCCACCCACGATGGTCCCGGCGATGATGACGGCCGTGGCGAACCAGGTCGCACCGCTTGCCCCGTGCCCGTTCCCGGCCATCCCGTGTCCTCCTGCGAGTTCCCCTGTCGCCCGAAGCCTACGTGGCGTCCTTATCGCCCAGACGCAGCACCTGGGTCTGCGCGCTGGGCCACATCCGTTCGATCTCGGTGTTCAGCTCGGCTCCGAGCAGGATTGCTAGGGCGGTGAGGTACAGGAACAACAGCACGGCGACCGGAGCCGACAGCGGTCCGTACGTCGCGGTGCGGCGAAAGGCCCAGGTGAGCCATTCGCGGAGCAGCACCGAACCGACCAACCAGATCGCCATGGCCGTCACCGCGCCGGGCAGCGCCCGCCGCCACGGAGCCCGGACCGGTACCGCTCGGTGGTACAGCGTGGTGAGCAGGGTCAGGCTGACCCCGATAACCACGGGCCAGTACGCGACAGCGACGATTCCGTGGACCAGGCCGTGCTCGCGCGGCGGGAACAGGTCGACCAGCTGGCCGGGCCCGAGCACCAGCAACGGCAGCAGGACGATCGTCGCGAGCACGAACCCGAGATAGAGCCGCAACGCGAGCAGCCGGCTGCTCACAGCGCTGCGACGACCGCGCATCCCGTACGCGATCGTGATGGTGTTGACGTACGTCGCCATCGCCGATGAGCCGGCCCACAGTGACACCACGAAGCTGATCGATACGACGTCGGCCCGGCCGCCGGCGAGCACGCGGTGCAGTGCCGGCGCGACGGTGGACTGCACTGCACTCTGCACGATCACGTGGCCCAGGCCGTTGTCGATGGTGCGCTGCAGGTCGTTGACGTTTTTCTGGCCGAGCAGGCCGGTGAACCACCCGATGGTGCCCAGGACGGCGAGGATCAGCGACGGCAACGACAGCAGCTGCCAAAAGCCGGCTTCTGCAGCCAGGCCGAGCACCCTGTCGTGCCAGGCCCGCTTGATCGTCGAGACGGCGAGGGTGCCGACGGCGGCCGGAAAGCTGAGCTTGCGGGGCGGCCCCGAGGCGCGCTCCGCCGGCTCAGCGACTGATGCCATCCGCAAACGGTAGAGCCAACCGGCTGGTTCACTGGTGCAATGGCTGCGACGCACGACGTGGACAACCAGCCGCCCCCGCTGGCCGGGTACGACGTCTTTGCCACCGATGCGGCGTTGGTAGAGGGTCTCGACCGGCACGCCGCCGGCTGGGCGACGGACCGGCTGAGCGCGCTGGGCCGACGAGCCGGTAGCGATGAGGCGCAGGAATGGGGCCGGCTGGCCAACGTGAACCCGCCGGTGCTGCGGACCCACGACCGCTACGGGCACCGTATCGACGAGGTCGACTTCCACCCGGCCTGGCACTCGCTCATGACGGTCGCCATCTCGGAAGGGCTGCACGCATCGTCGTGGCTGTCGCCGGGTCCCGGAGCCCAGGTCGCCCGGGCCGCCGGCTTCGCCGTCTGGTCACAGGTCGAGGGAGGCCACGGCTGCCCCGTCTCGATGACGCACGCCGCGATCCCCGCGCTGCGAACCGATCCCGCGCTCGCCGCCGAGTGGGAGCCTCGACTGCTCTCGACGACCTACGACCCTGGGCTGCGCGCCCCGCAGGACAAGCTCGGCTGTCTGGCCGGGATGGGCATGACCGAGAAGCAGGGCGGCTCGGACGTCCGGACCAACACGACGCGCGCCGTGCCCGCGGCCGACGGGACGTATCGGCTCACCGGCCACAAGTGGTTCACCTCGGCGCCGATGTGCGACATATTCCTGATGCTGGCGCAGGCGCCGGGCGGTCTCACCTGCTTCGTCGTACCTCGGGTGTTGCCCGACGGCAACCGCAACACGTTCCGGATCCAGCGACTCAAGGACAAGCTCGGGAACCGGTCCAACGCCTCCAGCGAGCCGGAGCTCGAGGACACGGTCGGCTGGCGCCTCGGCGACGAGGGCCGCGGCGTCGCCACCATCATCGAGATGGTCGGCGCGACCCGGCTGGACTGTGTCATCGGGTCGACGTCGCTGATGCGTGCCGCCGTGGCGCAGGCCACCCACCACGCCGCCTACCGCCGCGCCTTCGGACAGCGCCTCGCCGACCAACCGTTGATGCGTCACGTTCTCGCCGACCTCGCGGTCGAGTCCGAGGCCGCCACATCGTTGATGCTGCGGCTCGCGGCCGCGGTCGACGACGACGAACGCGACTTCCGCCGAATCGCCACTGCGGTCGGGAAGTACTGGGTGTGCAAGCGAGGGCCGGCGGTCGCGGCGGAGGCACTCGAGTGCTTGGGCGGGAACGGGTACGTCGAGGACTTCCCCATGGCCCGGCTGTACCGCGAAGCGCCGCTGAACTCCATCTGGGAGGGGTCGGGCAACGTCAACGCCCTCGACGTGCTGCGGGCGCTGAGCCGCTCCCCTGGCGCCTGGGAGGCCTTCCGGGCCGAGGTGGGACTGGCGCTCGGTGCCGATGCTCGCCTGGACGCGGCCTTCACCGACCTGGAGACCGAGCTGGCCGACACCTCGTCCATCGAGGTCCGCGCCCGCCGGCTGGTGGAACGCATGGCGCTGGTGCTGCAGGCGTCACTGCTCGTCCGCAGCGCCCCGCCATACGTCGCCGATGCCTTCTGCGCCTCGCGGCTCGGTGGCGACTGGGGCTATGCGTTCGGGACGTTGCCGGCAGGGGTCGACAGCGGCGCCATTGTCGAGCGCGCGACCCCGAAGGTGGCCTGAGCGGAGCCGACGTGCCAGCTGAACCGGAAGAGTTGGTCGTCGCCGACGCTTCGGCCTGGCGGGCCTGGCTCGAGGAGCATCACCACGAGACACCCGCGGGAGTCTGGTTGGTTCTCGCCAAGAAGGGCACCGTGTCGCCCACCTCGCTCAGCCATGACGAGGCGCTCGACGAGGCACTGTGTCACGGCTGGATCGACGGTCAGACCAAGCGCATCGACGACGCCACGTTCCGGCAGCGCTTCACCCCACGCCGCGCCCGCAGTACGTGGTCGATGCGCAACGTCGGACATGTCGAACGTCTCGCCGCGCAGAATCGGATGCACCCGGCCGGCCGGGCCGAGGTCGATCGCGCCAAGGCGGACGGCCGGTGGGAGACGGCCTACGCGGGACCCGCCACGATCGACGTGCCGGCCGATCTCATCGACGCACTCGCCGCATCACCCGAGGCGGCGGCAATGTTCGAGACCCTGACCAGCCAGAACCGCTACGCGATCCTGTTCCGGCTCGCCGGAGCGAAGCGGGCCGAGACGCGGACGCGTCGGCTGACATCGTTCGTCGAGATGCTCGAGCGCGGCGAGACGATCTACCCGCAGCAACCTCAGACCCGCGAGACGAGCACGTAGCGCTCGTCGTCGATCGGCCCCCCCACCACCGCGGGTCGTCGAGCCGGCTGGTTTCCACCTCCTGACGGCTGCGGAGAACGATCGACGCCAGCTGGGCGGCAGCCAGTCCCAGTCGCCGGCTGCGTCTCGGGTCATCGTGATCACCGTGGCACGGGTCTACTAGCGTTGCCGAGATGACTCCCTGGCCAGGTTCGCCGTACCCGCTTGGCGCCACGTATGACGGGTCGGGGACGAACTTCGCGCTGTTCAGCGAAGCCGCCGAGCAGATCGAGCTGTGCCTGTTCGACGACGAGGGGACCGAGACCCGGACCAGGTTGCGCGAGCGGGACGCCCTGGTGTGGCACGGCTACCTGCCCAACGTCGGCCCGGGTCAGCGCTACGGCTATCGGGTCTACGGGCCCTACGACCCGTCGCACGGCAATCGCTGCAACCCGACGAAGCTGCTGCTCGACCCATACGCCAAGGCGATCGAAGGTGACGTCGACTGGGACGAGTCGTGCTTCTCCTACCAGTTCGACGACCACGAGGCGCTCAACGAGACTGACTCGGCACCCCACATGCCGAAGTCCGTGGTGGTGAGCCCGTTCTTCGACTGGGACAACGACCGCCATCCACGTACGCCGTACAACGAAACGGTCATCTACGAGGCCCACGTCAAGGGGCTGACGATGACGCACCCGGGGATCCCGGAGGAGATCCGGGGCACCTACGCGGCGCTGGCCCACCCGGTGATGATCGAGCACTTCCACAAGCTTGGCGTCACCGCGATCGAGCTGATGCCGGTGCACCAGTTCATCCACGACTCGTTCCTCAACGACCGCGGGCTGCGGAACTACTGGGGCTACAACACGATCGGGTTCCTCGCGCCGCACAACGACTACTCCTCCGCCGGCCAGCGCGGTCAGCAGGTCCAGGAGTTCAAGGCGATGGTGCGCGCGCTGCACGAGGCGGGCCTCGAGGTCATCCTCGACGTCGTCTACAACCACACCGCCGAGGGCAACGAGCTCGGGCCCACCCTGTCCTTCCGCGGCATCGACAACGCGTCGTACTACCGCCTGGTCGACGGTGACCCTGAGCACTACTACGACACGACCGGCACCGGGAACACATTGCTGATGCGGCACCCGCACGTGCTGCAGCTGATCATGGACTCGCTTGCGGTACTGGGTGCTCGACATGCACGTCGACGGGTTCCGGTTCGACCTTGCGTCAACGCTCGCCCGGCAGTTCCACGAGGTGGACCGGCTGTCGGCGTTCTTCGACCTGGTGCAGCAGGATCCGGTGATCAGCCAGGTCAAGCTGATCGCCGAGCCCTGGGACGTCGGCGAAGGTGGCTACAACGTCGGCGGATTCCCGCCGCTGTGGACCGAGTGGAACGGCAAGTATCGGGACACCGTCCGCGACTACTGGCGCGGTGAGGGGTCATCGGTCGCGGAGTTCGCCTCTCGGCTCACGGGATCCTCGGACCTCTACGAGGACGACGGGCGCCGGCCGTTCGCGTCGATCAACTTCGTCACCGCCCACGACGGATTCACCCTGCACGACCTGGTCTCCTACAACGAGAAGCACAACGAGGCGAACGGCGAGGACAACCAGGACGGCGAGAGCCACAACCGGTCCTGGAACTGCGGCGTCGAGGGTGAGACCGACGACATCGAGATCATCGCGTTGCGGGAGCAGCAGAAGCGGAACTTCCTCACCACGCTGATGCTGTCGCAGGGGGTGCCGATGGTGCTGCACGGCGACGAGCTCGGCCGGACCCAGCGCGGCAACAACAACGTCTACGCCCAGGACAACGAGATCTCCTGGGTCGACTGGGAGCGCGCCCGCGAGTTCGAGGTGCTCACCGATTTCGTCGCGAAGCTGGTCGCGTTCCGCAAGGAGCACACCGTCTTCCGGCGCCGCCGGTTCTTCAACGGCCGCCAGGTCCGTGGCTCGGACCTGCAGGACATCGGCTGGTTCCAGCCCAACGGCGAGCCGATGACCGACGAGGACTGGGAGTCGGGTGCGGCAAGGTCACTGACGGTCTTCCTCAACGGTGACGGCATCCGCGAGCCGGACGCCCGCGGTGAGCCGGTCAGGGACGACTCGTTCTTCCTGCTGTTCAACGGGTTCTTCGAGCCGTTGGAGTTCACCCTCCCTGCCCTGGACGCGACCGAACGCTGGAAGGTCGTGATCGACACCCATGCGCCGATGGTCGACCAGGCCGAAGAACGTGCCATGAAGTCCGGCGAGAGCTTCGCCGTCGAGCCCAAGTCGATCGTCGTGCTGCAGCGGCTCTACTGACGGTGAGACACCCACCACGACGTACCGACTGCAGCTCCGGGCCGAGTTCGGTTTCGGTGATGCGGCGGCCGTCGTGCCTTATCTGAGCGACCTCGGTGTGAGCCACGTCTACTGCTCTCCGGTGCTGCAGGCGGCCCCGGGCTCCGCCCACGGGTACGACGTCGTCGACCACTCACGGTTGTCGGAGGATCTCGGCGGCGAGGCGGGATGGGCCGAGCTCGTCGCCGCCTGCGAGAGCCACGGACTCGGTCTCGTCATCGACATCGTGCCGAACCACATGGCGTGGCCGACCCCGGAGCGGCTGAACCCGGTGCTGTGGGACGTGCTGCGCTATGGCCGGGCATCGGCGTACGCGGACTTGGCTGGACATCGACTGGGAGGCGCAGGATGGCAAGATCCTGCTGCCGGTGCTCGGGAAACCGCTACGCGAGGCGGTGGCGGACGGTGAGGTCGTCGTCGACCGGGACGCCGAGCTGGTCCGCTACTACGACCACGAGTTCCCGATGGCGCAAGGCACGCTGACGCTGGACGAGCAGCACTACCGGCTGGCGCACTGGCGCACCGGCAACGATGAGCTGAACTACCGCCGGTTCTTCGACATCGCGACGCTGATGGGGGTCAGGGTCGAGCTGCCCGACGTGTTCGAGGCGACCCACCGCACGCTGCTGGATCTCCCCGGCCCGGTCGACGGCTGGCGGATCGATCACCCCGACGGCCTCGCCGACCCGGGCGGCTACCTCGACGACCTCGCCGCGGCCAGCCCCGACACGTGGGTCGTCGTCGAGAAGATCCTCGGCGGCAAGGAGACGCTGCCGCGGTCATGGAAATGCGCCGGTACCACCGGGTACGACGCCCTCAACATGATCACCGCCGTGCTGATCGACGAGCCCGAGGGCGGCCCGGGCATCGACGTCGACGAGTTCCCCTTCGACGTCTTCATGCCGCGAAGCGGCACATGGTGCAGCGGTCACTGGGCGCCGAAGTGGACCGCGTCGTCCGGGAACTGCTCGCCCATCCCGACGCGGCGGGGTGCTGATCTAACTCCAGGAGCCGCGGAGGCGCTCGAGACTTCCTCGTGCACATGACGTCTATCGCGCGTACCCGGAGGAGCCGGCCGCGGCAGCGGCGGTCATCGAAGAGGCCGGCAGAAGCGCCAACAAGGGCACGTGCCCGGGTCCCGGCGATCAGCGCCGCGGACCGCGAGATCGACTGGGTGGCGGACCACGCGCTGTCGTCGGTCCGTCTGATGCAGACCGCCGGCCCCGTGATGGCGAAGGGGGTCGAGGACACCGCGTTCTATCGCGACCCCGGCGTGCTGGCACTCGAGGAGGTCGGCAACGATCTCTTCTTCAACGCTGAGGGCTCTCGGCAGTCACGTGTGGCATGCGTTCTGTGCTCGGATCGCGTCCGACTGGCCGGCCACGATGACGACGTTGTCCACGCACGACACCAAGCGTTCGGAGGACGTGCGAGCCCGGCTGATGGCGCTGCTCGAGCTGCGGACCGAGTGGCAGGCCACGGTGACGTCCTGGAGTGAGGCAGTCGGATCACGCCTCGGTGGCCGCGACCAGTCGTTCATCTGGCAAAACCTGGTCGCCGCCTGGCCGAATCGGAGGAACGGTGCAGGACTACGTCGAGTAAGGCCAACCGCGAGGCCAAGGTGCACACCACCTGGACCGAGCCGGACCCGAGATATGAGGGGCTGGTCCACGACCACATCGCTCGCATCTACGCGAGCCCCGGGTTGACCGATGAGATCGACCGGTTCGTCGACGAGCACGTCCACGCGCCCGGGCTGACGAACTCCCTGTCGCAGAAACTGCTGCAGCTGACGATGCCCGGCGTCCCCGACATCTACCAGGGCTGCGAGCTCGAGAGCTACGCGCTCGTCGACCCCGACAACCGACGGCCGGTGGACTACGACGCAGCGCCGCCTCAAGCTGGCCGATCTCGATGACCCCAAGCTGCTCGTGACGGCAACGGCCGCGAGGCTGCGCCGGGACCGGCCGGGGCTGGTCGGTGCGTCGTACCTCCCGGTCGAGGTGACGGTCGATGCGGCGGAGCACACTATCGCCTTCCGACGCGGCGAAAACGTTGCCACGGTCGTCACCCGGCTCCCGGTCCGGCTGGCTCGGCGCGGTGGCTGGGGCGATACCCGCGTCGAGCTGCCCGGCGACGGCTGGCGCGATCTGCTCACCGGCCGCGACATCGCCGATGTGAGCCTTGCCACACTGCTCGACCGGCTGCCGGTCGCCTTGTTGGTCCGATGACGGGTAGGCAGAGGACGTGACGACGTTCCGGGTGTGGGCGCCCGACGCCGCTGTGGTGGCGCTCCACGACGGTGAGACCGACCGTGAGCTGGCGGAACGCTCCGGCGGCTGGTGGCAGCTGGCAGCGCCCGACCTCAAGCACGGCGCCGACTACGCATTCCGGGTGGACGCTGGTGATCCGCGCCCCGACCCCCGGTCGCTGTGGCAGCCCAATGGCGTCCATGCCGCTTCCCGGGTCTACGACCACGACCGGTATGAGTGGCACGACGGCAGCTGGCGCGGGGTGCCGCTCGCGGGCAGCGTCCTCTACGAGCTGCACGTCGGCACGTTCACCGACGAAGGCACCCTGTCGGCTGCCCTGACCCGGCTCGACCATCTCGTCGAGCTCGGCGTCGACGCGGTCGAGCTGCTGCCACTCGCCGCGTTCGACGGGCCGCGAGGCTGGGGGTACGACGGGGTCGCGCTGTACGCCGTGCACGAGCCCTACGGTGGCCCGGACGCGCTCAAGGGGTTCGTCGACGCCTGTCACAACCGCGGCATCGGCGTGGTGCTCGACGTCGTCTACAACCACTTGGGGCCGAGCGGGAACTACCTGGCCGAGTTCGGCCCGTATTTCACCGACCGGCACACCACACCGTGGGGATCGGCGGTGAACCTCGACGCGCCAGGCTCGGATGAGGTCCGGGCGTGGATCATCGACAACGCGATCGGGTGGTTGCGGGACTTCCATCTCGACGGCCTCCGGCTCGACGCCGTGCACGCCCTGGTCGACACCCGCGCGTTCCCGTTGCTCGAGGAGCTGGCCGAACGGGTGCACGAGCTCGCCGCCCAGGTCGGGAAGCCGCTGTTTCTCGTGGCGGAGAGCGACCTCAACGATCCGCGGACCGTGGCGGCGCCGCCGGTCGGCCTCGGCCTGGACGCGCAGTGGAGCGACGACGTCCACCACGCGCTGCATGCCGCGCTGACCGGCGAACGGCAGGGCTACTACGAAGACTTCGGGTCGCTGGCCACGCTGTCGACGGCACTGTCGTCGGCGTTCGTTCACGCCGGCACCTGGTCGAGCTTTCGTGGCCGGACCCACGGTCGCGCCGTCGACCGGCGCAGTACGCCGGGCTCCCATTTCGTCGCCTACCTGCAGGATCACGACCAGATCGGCAACCGCGCCACCGGTGACCGGCTGTCCGCCATCCTCACCCCGGGGCTGCTGAAGGTCGGAGCCGCGCTGTTGATGTGTTCGCCGTACACCCCGATGCTGTTCATGGGCGAGGAGTGGGCGGCATCCACGCCGTGGCAGTACTTCACGTCGTTCCCGGACCCGAAGCTCGCGGCCGCGGTGCGCGAGGGTCGGCAGGCGGAGTTCGCCACGCACGGCTGGGCGGCCGACGACATCCCGGACCCGCAGGACCCGCAGACGTTCGAGCGCTCGAAGCTCGACTGGGACGAGCTCGACGAGGATCCCCATGCCGGATTGCTGGACTGGTACCGCAAGCTGATCGCGCTGCGGCGGGAGCGGCCGGAGCTGACCCAGGACCGGCTCGACGAGGTGCACTGCGGCTTCGACGAGGACGCCCGCTGGTTCGTCCTGTACCGCGGCCGGGTGGCCGTGGTCTGCAACCTGTCCGGTCAGCGGCTCGAGGTGTCCGTCGAGGGCTCGCCCACCTCGGTGGTCATGGCGTCGGAGGCCGGCTTCGTGTACCGCGACCGGGTGGTCGAGCTCGATCCGGAGTCAACGGTCATCGTCGAGCTCGCCACCGGCGACTGAGCCCACAGGCCAGCCTCACGTCGGCGTGGTCCACAACCTGGGCCGGCGCCGACCTCACCGTCAGGTTCGGCGCCAGGCTCGCCCGGTCAGCTCCCACCGACCGGAGGTCCCGCCCGTGCATCACCGATTCCGACCCCTGCTTGGCTGCGCCGTGATCCTCGCTGCGCTCGCCGCCGGCCAGCTCAACCCGATGGCCGCCCACGGCCGCCCCGCGACCGCCCGCGCGGCGGGGGAAGCGGCGAAGGCCGCCGCCAAGAAGACCAAGCACGTCACCGTCTGTAAGCGGGCGCACGGCGCGCGCAACCACTGCTTCGCGATCCGGGTGGACCACACCGTCAAAGGTCGGGTGAAACACGAGTCGTCGCCGGTCGGCTACGGTCCCCCGGCGCTCCAGCAGGCATACGACCTGCCGTCCGCCACTCGCGGCACCGGTGAGACCGTGGCTGTGGTCGACGCCTACGACGACCCCGACGCCGGACACGACCTGTCGGTCTACCGGTCGCAGTACGGACTGCCGGCATGTACCAGCGCGAACGGCTGCTTCCGCAAGGTCAGCCAGACCGGCACCACCAGCTACCCGGCTGCCGACGGCGGCTGGTCACAGGAGATCTCGCTCGACGTGGACATGGTCAGTGCGGCCTGCCCGCTGTGCCACATCCTGCTCGTCGAGGCCGACTCGGCCTCGATGGCCAACCTGGGAGCCGCCGAGGACACGGCGGTCCAGCTCGGGGCCAACGCTGTGAGCAACTCCTTCGGCGGGGCGGACGCCAGCGACTCGAACTACGGCCGCTACTTCCACCACCGCGGCGTCGCGATCACGGCGTCGGCCGGGGACGCCGGGTACGGCGCGTCGTACCCTGCCTCGTCGAAATGGGTGACGGCGGTCGGCGGTACGTCGTTGACGCGCTCTAGCACGGCTCGCGGGTTCACCGAGACCGCGTGGAGCGACGGCGGCAGCGGGTGCTCGACCAAGAACACGGCCTCGTGGCAGAAACAGTCGCTGACCGGCTGCGGGGGGCGCGCTGAGACGGACGTGGCGGCCGTCGCTGACCCCGCGACAGGCGTCGCCGTGTACGACAGCGACAGCTACCAGGGCACCGGTGGCTGGCTCACCTTCGGCGGCACCAGTGCCTCGTCCCCGATCATCGCCGCGGTGTATGCCCTGGCCGGCGACACCGACTCCATCACCGATGCCTCGTCGCTGTGGGCTCACCACAAGGCGCTGCACGACGTGAAGCGCGGGAGCAACGGCACCTGCCCGACGGCCCGCTGGTGTATCGCTCGAAGCGGTTGGGACGGGCCGACCGGCTGGGGCACTCCCGATGGGACGGCGGCGTTCTGACCGTCGCGCCGGGGTCAGCCTGCCGCTCGGGTCTCCTGACCGCGTAGCCACCGTTCGATGCCGGCCCGGTCCAGCGTCAGATAGAACGCCAGCTCGTGTGCCCGTTGCCGACGGGACCACGGCAGCCGCGCCTCATCGACATAGGCCAACAGCCGACGTTGTTCGGCGCGACCCAGCCTGTCCCACTTCCCCCACGCACCCCGATGGTGGGAGATGACGTCGCTCAACAGTGCCTCGGTACCCGACATGGCGGCCCCCCAGCCGACTCGACTCAACCAGCGTCGATTCGATCAGTGAGGTGACCGTTCGACAAGACCTTCAGCATCACACCTCCGGGTGAATCTGGCCGGTTAATCCGCGCGGAAAGCACGAGCGAATCCGTGATCCGCAAGTGTGGGCTTGCACATGTTGGAACGATGTGCAAGTCTGCACTTGCAGATCGACATCGACCAGGAGACACGTGATGACAGCAGACCGCATCGACCGAGAGATCAGCATCGCCGCCCCGGTGGACCGGGTATGGGCCGTACTCACCGAACCCGAGCATGTCGGCTCATGGTTCGGCCAGGGTTCGCCGGCCGAGGTGGACCTGCGCCCCGGCGGGACCATGGTGCTCGACCACGGCCAGTACGGCGTGTTCCCCACCCGGATCGAGAAGGTCGACCCTCCGCACTATCTGGCCTATCGCTGGGCCAGCGCCTATCCCGGCGAGCCGGCCACAGAGACCAACTCGACCCTCGTGGAGTTCACCCTCACCCCGGACGGGGACGGCACCCGGCTCACGCTGAGCGAGAGTGGCTTCGCGACGCTGAGCATCCCCCCGGAGCGGGTCCCGACCGCTGGCTACGAGAGCCACTCAGGGGGCTGGACCGAGGTCCTGGGGAACCTGCGCACGTACGCAGAAACCCAATGACGCAGTGACCACCACCACTGACACCGTCGACGAGGTCCTGACCGCGCTGGCCGACCCGATGCGACGCCGGTTGCTCGACCGTCTCGCGGCCCATGGCGAGACCACCGCTACGGTGCTCGCGACCGAGCTGCCGGTGTCTCGACAGGCCGTGGTCCAGCACCTCGCGCGGCTCGGGCAGGTCGAGCTGGTCGCCAGCCATCGAAGCGGCCGGGAACGGTGGTACACGGTGCGTCCGGAGCCGCTGACTGCGACGGCACGGTGGATGACCCAGGTCGCGGCGCAATGGGACACCAGGCTCGCCGCGATCCGCGAGCTGGCCGAGTCGCTCGAGCCGGCACCGGGGCCCTCAGGCGAGCATCGCCGTCACTAGCCCAGCCCCGGCACGATGTCGCCGAGCTCGAAGGTGACCGGCCGTTCCAGCTGCTCGTAGGTGCAGGACTGCGGCGTACGGTCCGGTCGCCAGCGGGAGAACTGCGCGGTGTGCCGGAACCGCGCCCCCTCCATGTGGTCGTAGCGCACCTCGACGACCAGTTCCGGCCGCAGCGGCACGAAGGACAGGTCCTTGCCGGCGTTCCAGCGCGACGTCTCACCGGATCGAGGGTTCGCGCGCGGTGTCGCTCTGGCGCCGCCCAGTTCCACGGATGCTCCTCGAACGTCGTGACCAGCGGCTGCAGCTCGGTGAACAGCTCACGACGCCGGGCCATCGGGAAGGCGCCGATCACGCCGACCGATGCGAGCGAGCCGTCGTCGGTGTAGAGCCCCAGCAGCAGCGAGCCGACCGCGTCCGGGCCGGACTTGTGCACCCGGTAGCCGGCCACGACGCAGTCCGCGGTGCGCTCGTGCTTGATCTTGAACATCACCCGCTTGTCCGGCTGGTAGGTCCCGTCCAGCGGCTTGGCGACCACGCCGTCCAGCCCGGCGCCCTCGAACTCCGCGAACCACCGCAGCGCCGTGTCACGGTCGGTGGTCGCCGGGGTGACGTGCACCGGCGGGTGCGACGAAGCCAGCGCCTGCTCGAGCCGCGCCCGCCGGTCCTCGAACCGCTCACCGGTGAGGTCCTCGTCGCCGAGGGCGAGCAGGTCGAAGGCGATGAACGCCGCCGGGGTCTGCCCGGCGAGCAGGTTCACCCGGGACACCGCCGGATGGATGCGCTGCTGCAGCGCCTCGAAGTCCAGCCCGGAGTCGGTGGCGATGACGATCTCGCCGTCCACGACGCAGCGCTCGGGCAGCTCGGCGCGGAACGCCGCGACCAGCTCGGGGAAGTAACGCGTCATCGGCCGCTCGTTGCGGCTCCCGATCTCGACCTCGTCGCCGTCCCGGAAGATCACCGACCGGAAGCCGTCCCACTTCGGCTCGTACGAGCCCGTCGGCGGGATCGTCGGGCACCGACTTCGCGAGCATCGGGGCGACTGGAGGCATCACGGGCAGCTTCATATCGGTCATTCTGGCCGAACCTGAGCCCAGGGACCCGGCGGGTTTCAGCAGGTCTTCAGGTTGACGCGTTTCTCTGAGGGCTGCAGGGCGCGCTCGCCGGAGTAGCTACCGATCCGGCTCGTCCCACCTCACCCCCCGGGGGCGGGGCCCGGCGAGCGTGTCCTTGCCCGTGGCGGACCTCAGTCGGCTGCGCCGCCGAGGTTGAGGACCCGGACGATGAGGCGCCCCACCAGCAAGTACACGATGGCGGCGATCCCGTAGTTGACGAGGACCCGCAGCCGGTACGACTTCGGCGTGAACAGGTCCTTGAAGACCCAGGCGAGCGGGCGGGCAATCTCTCTGATGTCGCGGACAATCACATTGCGCGGGTTGGCTTTGAACACGACCAGCACGATGTACAGCACGAGGATCGCGGCCGCCACGACGCTGGCCAGCCCGACCAGGGTCGCGAGCAGGCCGAGCAGCTTGGCCGGCGCCCGGCGCAACGACATCGACGACATTTGGATCACCTTAGAGGTCGTCACGCTGCGTCATCAGGCGAGCCAGCGACCGAGCAGCGCCAACACCTCCAGCGTGCTCATCCCGGCGCCTTCGGCGTACCCGGTCAGCAGTATGCCGGTGAGCTGCAGCAGACCGTCGAGGGCGATCCGGTCGCCCGGCCCACCACGCGCGGACAGCGCGTCGAGTCGCTCCTCGAGCAACGAGAAGTCCTCGTCGTCCGCGGCGTACCATGCGGTGAGCAACTCCAGCGCGAGCCGCATCGATGGTTTCGCCTCGTCAGGGATCGCGCTCGCCATGCACCCGTTATACGGGCCCGCTCAACGCCGGCCGTCGACGAGGTCGCGGCGAGGCCCCTGCCGAGCTGGTGTTCACGAATGGCCCAACGAAGTTCACCCGTGCGTTCATCATCCGCGACATCAAGGTCGCCAGTCTGGGTACCGACTACTAGAGAAAGCAATCCACCGTCGACCAGGAGGCATCGCGTGACGTCAGCCGCACCCGTGCTCGTCGCGGCTCCGTCGATGCTCGACCGTGCGATGGACGTCGCCCCCCAGGGCCACTCGGAGTCGCATCACCACTCCCCGAAGCTGGCCATGATCATGCGGCACCTGGGCCTGAGCCTGCTGATGGCCAACGTGATCCCCAGCGTCCTGTTCTTCCTGTGCCTGCGCGCCGGGAACGTCTGGACCGCTCTGATCGCCGCCCTCGTCTGGTGCTACGGCGCCATGGCCTGGCGGCTGCGGACCAAGCGTCGGGCGTCGGGCCTGCTGATGATCAGCATGGTCGGCCTCACGGCGAAGACCGTCCTCGCGCTCGCCAGTGGCAGCACCTTCATCTACTTCCTGCAGCCTGCCGTCACTGACGGGATCGTGGCAGTCCTGTTCCTGGTATCGCTGGCGACCGCTCGGCCGGTCGTGGCCAGGCTCGCCGGTGACTTCTACCCGATGAACGACGAAGTCGCGGGACGCCCGCGGATCCAGAAGCTGTTCTGGCGACTGACCCTGTTCTGGGCCGGACTGTGCCTGATCAAGTCGATCGTCACCGTGTTCCTGCTCGAGAACATGTCGACGGTCGGCTTCGTCGAAGCGAAGAGCGTCTTCGTTCTCGCCGTGGTGATCGGCGGCGCAGCTGTGACAGTGGCCGCCGCGGTCCGGGTCGCTAAGGTCGAGGGCCTACTGCACGTGCCGCATCGCGTGACCGTCTGACCCGATCGACTCGCTAGGACGCCTTCGACTCCGGTGCCGGCCGAGCCCGGAGAACGCGCCGGATCCGAGCCAGCGCACGGGGAACCGCCTCGGTCGGATCCTGGTGGGCATCGACGAACTGCAGGTAGTCGGCAGTGGCATCTGCCCACTCGCGGTAGATCCGCCACTCCTCCTCGCTTCGCGGAACTCCCGGGGTGGCGTCGCGGTGCAACGCCGCGAAGGCGGCGTCGGCCTGCATGTATCGATCGATGACGTTGGGCATGTTCCTCATCCTGCAGCCTCGAGTCGTCGAGCCGTAGCGCCATTCGGAGCACATTCCGGATCCGTCGGGTTGACCCGAACGTCGTAACCGACGCTTCGAAGCGTCACCAGGTGGGCAGGTGCAGGTCATGAACACCCAGGAGCACCACAACGCAGCCGAAGAGCTGGCCACCGACGCCCGTCAACTGCTGACGACCGCGATGGCCACCGAGGGCGACGACGCGAAGATCGACGACCGCGCGCGTGAGTTCGCGGTGCGGCTCGCCACGGCGTACTCCTCGATCGCGCAGGTCCACGCCACACTCGCGACCAGCCACGTCTGACTAGTCGGGCGGGAAGCAGTCGTCGAACAGCGACTGCGTGACCTCATCGAGCGTCACGACGTGGCCGGCCTGCTGCAGCGCGACCAGGTCGGTGCGGCTGTTCACCACGACTGTTTCCGCCGAGGTCTTGTCGCTCACCTCGGGCCACGCCAGGAACTCACAACCCGATTCCTGCCTCAGCTCGTATCTCGCCACTCCCAAACCGTATCGGCCCAACGATGTCTTGGTTGATGGGACCGCCATCGAGTTGTCCAAGGCCACGAAGATCGATAACGTCGGAGCAGCCCGGTCGGCACCAGCACCGGGTCAGGTTGAGGCTCCGCGGAACGGCAACGTTAAGCAGCCAGCCTTGTCGGGGTCCGGACCACGCGCCCTCAACCGTTTCCCCGCTTGGCGCGACTCGGCTGGACCCGCATCGGCTCCCCCTCCATTTTCGGGAAGTTCGGCGGGTACGGCGCCTCACCTAGGCCGTGATCAACCTCGTCTCGCTCGGCCCAGTCGAGCAGCGGCTGGATGTCGAAGTGCACATCGTCGATCCCGGCGTGGACGTCGCCGAGGCGGGCGAAGCGCTCCGGCATGGTGGCGATCGTGAAGTCGGCAGTCTCGACGTCCGGGAGCTCTTCCCAGGTCAGTGGTGCGGACACCGGGCCGTGGGGCAACCCCCGCACCGAGTACGCCGCAGCGATGGTGCGGTCCTTGGCGTTCTGGTTGTAGTCCAAGAAGATCTGCTCGCCCCGCTCCTCCTTCCACCAGGCCGTCGTGACCTGCTCGGGCACCCGTCGCTCGACCTCGCGGGCGAAGGCCAGCGCAGCCCGGCGTACCTCGCGGAAGCCGAACCGCGGCTCGATCCGCACGTAGACGTGGATCCCGCGGTTGCCGGACGTCTTCGGCCAGCCCACCGCTCCGAGCTCCGCCAGCACGTCGCGCACGATGAGCGCGACCTGCTTGGCCTCGGCGAACCCGGTGCCCGGCTGCGGGTCGAGATCGATCCGCAGCTCGTCGGGCATCTCGACCGCGTCGCGGCGGGTGTGCCAGGGATGGAACTCGACCGTCGACATCTGCACCGCCCACGCCACCGAGGCCAGCTCGGTGACGCACATCTCGTCGGCCGTGCGTCCGGACGGGAAGCTCACCTCCGCGGTCTCGACCCAGTCCGGGGCGCCCTTGGGCAGCCGCTTCTGGTAGATCTTCTCGCCGCCGACCCCCTCCGGGTAGCGGTGCAGCATGCAGGGCCGCTCGTACAGTGCTCGGACGATGCCGTCGCCGACCGACAGGTAGTAGTTGACGAGGTCGAGCTTCGTCTCACCGCGGGCGGGGAAATACACCCGGTCCGGGTTGGTCACCTTGACGGTGCGAGGGCCGACCTCGACCTCGACGAATGGCGACGCCATAGTCGGACCGTACCGCCCGTCAACCCGGCATCCGGATCTGCCGATCACTAGGAGCATGACGCGTCGCTGGTCGGTCACGGTGCTCACCACGTCGACCCTGCTTGTCGTCCTGGCTGGGTGCGGCTCGAGCGGCCCGCCCGCCGGCCACGCGCTCGCGGCCAAGGCGTGTCAGAGCGGTGGCGCCACCGCCGCTTCGCTGGCGTCGCAAGCCGCCGCCGCGAACTCGATCTACGCCACCCTGTCGGCGGACGAGCACGCCAACGCCGCCACCGAAGCCGGCGAGGAAGCGGAGCAGTCCGACGGCAGCGGTGACGGCGGCCTCGGCTCGCTCACGAACGCCGAGAACCTCGGCAGCACCGGCAGCATCAAGGTGATCACCGACTGCACCAAGCTCGGCCTTCCCGTGACGCCCCACTGAGGATTCCGCCGTACGATTGAGGCGTGACTCATGCTGTGGAGAAGACCGACGAACAGTGGCGCGAGGAACTGAGTCCCGAGGAGTACGCCGTGCTCCGCCAGGCCGGAACCGAGCGCCCATTCACTGGGCCGCTGCTCGAGGAGCACCGCGTCGGGGTGTATTCCTGCCGCGCCTGCGGCAACGAGCTGTTCCGGAGCGACACGAAGTTCGAGTCGCACTGCGGCTGGCCATCGTTCTACGACCCGTCGAACTCCGACGCAGTCGAGTTGATCGAGGACCGCTCGTTGGGCATGACGCGAGTGGAGGTTCGGTGCAAGCGCTGCGGCAGCCATCTCGGCCACGTCTTCGAGGACGCTCCGCAGACACCGACCGGCGACCGGTACTGCATGAACTCCATCAGCCTGACCTTCGCGCCCGTCGACGAGGCGTAGCCGCCGACGTGTCAGGGTGCTCGGCCCAAACCCACGCTCGAGCGTCCTGACAAGTCGGGATCAGGGGACGACGGAGACCGGCCAGCGGCCGGCGCGCACCAGCCGACCGGCCAGCGATCCGATGATCCGGTGCCCGGCGCTCTCGGATGCGCCCACCACGACGACGTCCGCACGCAGGTCGTCCGCAACCCGTGTCAGCTCGGTCCACGGGTCGCCCACCACCGAGACGAACTGCGTCGATACGCCGATCTCATCGGTGCGCGACAGAACGTAGTGCTCTAGCTCGTCGGAGATCTCACCCGCCACGGTCGACATCGCGCCGGCAAGTCCGGGGGCCAGCGCGCCGCTCGCAGAAGGCTTCTGGACGTGCACGATGACCAGTTTGGATCGCTGCCGCCGCGCCAGCCCGACCGCCCATGCTGTCGCGCGCCACGACGTGCGGGACCCGTCCAGGCCGACCAGTATGACGTTCGGGCCGTCCGTCCCGAGCTCAAACTTGCCCTCGATCGGCGCGGTCACGCGCCTATAGTGCCCCGGCGCGGCGTGGGAGGCTCGGATTCGTGGCAATCGCCGGTCTGCCCACGCTGGTGGACGCCGAGCGGGCGGCGCGCGAGCTGCTGCCGCCGGGCGTCTGGGACTACTACGCCGGCGGCTCCGGGCTCGAGATCACCCTCGACGAGGCAGCCGCCGCGTGGCAGCGCCACCGGTTGCTGCCGCGCGTCTTGCGTGACGTCGCGACGGTGACGACCGCCACCACGGTGCTCGGTACGCCGGTCGCCTCACCGGTCCTGGTCGCGCCGACCGCGTACTCCGTGATGGCCCACCCCGACGGTGAGGTGGCGGTAGCGCGCGGGGCGGCGGCCGCCGGCTCGCTGATGGCCGTCTCGTCGCGGTGCTCGACCCGGCTCGAGGACGTCGCGGCGGCTGTGGCGGGGCCGTGGTGGTTCCAGGTCTACGTGATGCGCGACCGCGCGCTCACCGAGGGCCTGGTGCGCCGGGCCGCTGCGGCCGGCGCGACCGCGTTGGTCCTCACCGGTGACACGCCGTACACCGGGATCAAGCACCGGCCCCTCGGCAACCTGCCGCTCACCGACGAGCAGTCGCTGGTCAACGTCGCGGATCACCTGCGGCCCGGCGCCGACCCCTGGCTCGGCATGGACCAGGACCCGGCCACGACGACGGCCGACATCGCGTGGCTGGGCGAGCTCTCCGGGCTGCCCGTCGTCGTGAAGGGCGTGCTCCGCCCCGATGACGCGCTGGCCTGCCTGGCTGCCGGCGCGGCCGGCATCGTGGTGTCCAACCACGGCGGCCGCCAGCTCGACCGGTCGGTGACCAGCGCGGACGCGCTCGCAGCCATCACCGCGGCGGTCGGCGATCGCGGTGAGGTGTACGCCGACGGCGGGATCCGTGACGGTGTCAGCATCCTCACCGCCCTCGCACTCGGCGCCCGAGCCGTGCTCGTCGGACGACCGGTCATCTGGGCCCTCGCAGCCGGCGGCGCTGACGGCGTCACCGCCACGCTCACGGCGCTGTCATCCGACTTCGCCCATGCCCTGGCACTGGCCGGAGCGACCAGCCCGGAAGCCGTCGACCGCAGCCTCGTCGGCTAAGACGCGGTTAGGGCAGCGCGGCGACCAGGTCGGCCGGCGACTTCCGTGAGCCCGTGTAGAACGGGATCTCCTCGCGCGTGTGCAGCCTCGCCCGAGCCCCGCGCAGCTCTCGCATCAGGTCCACGATGCGGTGCAGTTCCTCGGCCTCGAACGCCAGGATCCACTCGTAGTCGCCGAGCGCGAAAGCCGCGACAGTGTTGGCGCGCACGTCCGGGAAGGTCCGCGCCATCATGCCGTGCTCCTTGAGCATGTCGCGGCGCTCGGTGTCCGGCAGCAGGTACCACTCGTACGAGCGGTTGAACGGGTAGACGCAGACAAAGCGACCTGGGTCCTCGCCCGCGAGGTACGCCGGGACATGGCTCTTGTTGAACTCGGCCGGGCGGTGCAACGCCATCGCCGACCACACCGGCTCGCAGGCACGCCCGAGACCGGTCTGCCGGAACCGCGACCACGCCTCCTGCAGGTCGTCCGAGCTGGGGGCCACCCACCAGATCATCAGGTCGGCGTCGGCACGGAAGCCGGCCACGTCGTATAGGCCGCGGGTCACGACGCCCTTCTCGGCGAGCTGGTCGATGAGCTCCCCGAGCTCGTTCCCGATCGCCTCGCGCTCACCGTCCGGCAATCCGCTCCGCACCTTGAACACGGAGTACATGACATAGCGGATGGTCTGGTTGAGCTCCTTGGCGCGCTTGCCCGCCGACGGCTGTTCCGACATGCAGCCATTGTCCCTCAGGGTGCAGACTCGGCGACATGCGACGTTACGCGGCGATTGTCAGCCTGCCCGTCCTCCTCACCGCCATCGCGTGCGGCGGCGGCAGTGCCGGAGCCTCAGGAGCCAGATCCCACTCGGTGACTCCCACGACCGCAGCGACGGCACCGGCCACCACGACCGGATTCACGACATGGCCGACCTACGGGCGGACAGCGGCTAGGTCAGCACACGCCACGCGTGCTGTCGGAAGGTTGCGCCACGGCTGGAAGGACTCTCTGGATGGCGCGGTGTACGGCGAACCGCTCGTCGTCGGCCGCACGGTGATCGTCGCGACGGAGAACGACACGGTCTATGGGCTCAACGCCGGCAATGGCAAGCATCGGTGGCGCCGCCACCTCGGCGCCCCCGCCCCACTGAGCAGCCTCCCGTGTGGCGACATCGATCCGCTCGGGATCACCGGAACGCCGGCGTACGACGCGAAAACCGGCTCGGTGTTCGTGGTCGCGGAGACCACCGGCGGGCATCACACTCTGTGGGCGCTCAGCGCGAAGAACGGTCACCGACGTTGGCATCGCTCGATGGATGTGCTGAAGAACCGGGAACGTCAGGCGGAACAGGAACGTTCGGCACTCCTCGTCGCCAACAATCGGATCATCACCACGTACGGCGGTCTCGATGGTGACTGCGCGAACTACGTCGGGTATGTGACCTCGACTGCGACATCAGGCACAGGCGCGACTCACCACTACGCCGTCCCCACCTCCCGTGAAGCCGGAATGTGGTCCCCGGCGGGTCCGGTCGTCGGAGCGAACGGCAACGTGTACGTCGCGAGTGGGAACGGCGCCGAGCTGAACGGGAAATGGGACAAGAGCGACTCGGTGACCGAGCTCACCCCGACCCGGCTTCACCGGGTGGCGGTCTTCGCACCGAAAACCTGGCCGCAGGACAATCAGCAGGACCTCGACCTCGGCTCGTCGTCCCCCGTACCGGTCAACCACCGGATCGTTATCGCCGGCAAGCGTGGCACCGTCTACCTGCTGAAGCCCAGCCTGGGTGGCGTCGGGTCGGCCATCGCCACGGCTACCAACTGTCAGGCATTCGGCGGCGCGGCCGTGGCGAGCCACACCGTTCTCATGCCATGCAAGGGCCAGAACGCCATCCGCGCGCTCAAGGTCGGCAAGCATTCGCTGAAGTGGTCCTGGACGGCGTCGGGCGTCTATGCCTCACCGGTGATCGCGGGCAAGAAGGTGTACGCCGCGGATCTCAACAGCGGGGACCTTGTGGTACTCGGACTGGCGACCGGCAAGGTGCTACAACGACTCAGCGCCGGGTCACTTCCCCACTTCCCGTCGGAGACGGTCGACGGTGGCCGTGTCTTCGTCGGCACGCTGGACGGGGTGAGCACATTCAAGGCCTCGTGACGGCGGCAAGAATCTGCTTGGCGGCCTGCTGACCGGTCTTGATGCAGGCCGGGATCCCGACGCCGTCGTAGGAGGCGCCGCACACGGCCAGGCCGGGTACGGCGGCAACCGCGGCACGGATCCTCGTCACCCGGCCCAGATGCCCGACGGCGTACTGCGGCAGGCCGCCGCCCCAGCGAGTCACCCGGGATGCGACCGGCGTGCCGGTGAAGCCGGCGTATCCGCTCAGCTCGGTCGCGGCGGCTGCCACCAGGTCGGCGTCCTCGCGCTGCAGGTCGGCCACATCGCCGTGGCGACCGATCGAGGCGCGGACGACGACGAGCCCATCGCGGTCGAGATGGGCCCACTTGGCCGAGGCGAAGGTGACCGCCTTGACCGGTCGCCCGGGCGCGGCCGGGACCAGGTAGCCGCTGCTGGACTGCGCCGGGGCATGCTCGCGACGCCAGACCGTCGTGACGATCGCCATGCTCGCGGCGTCGATCCCGGCCAGCTCGGCCGCGGCGACCGGCACCGGGTCGGCGAGCAACCGGCGGGTGGCAGTAGCGGGCAGCGCCAGGATGACGCGCGTCGGCGTCGATCGCCTGTTCGTCGGTGGTCGGGCCGTGCACCGTCCGCCAGCCGGACGCGATGCGCTCCAGCCGGCGCACCGCGCGGTCGGTCACGATCACCCCACCCCGTCGGGTGATCGAGTCGGCGAGGGCCTCCGGCAGCGAGCCCATCCCGGACGTCAGAGTCGCGAAGACCGGCTCGGGAGGTTGCGAAGGACGCCCCGACGGAGGCAGCGCCCGACGGACGGCCGCCAACGCGGAGCGCTGGTCACGGGGTAGTTGCGGCAGCGTCGCGGCCAGCGAGAGCTCTCTCGCCCGTCCGGCGTACACGCCGCCGAGCAGCGGGTCGACCAGCCGGTCGACGACGGCCGGGCCGAGCCGACGGGCGACCCAGTCCCCCACAGCGACGTCCTCGCCGTCGGGTGGCTGCCCGGGCAGCCAGCGGTCCGCCCGCACCCGGGCGACCTCGAGCGGTGACAGCACGCCTCGCAACGCCACGGGGTCGGCCGGCACACCCATCAGGGTGCGCGCCGGGATCGGCCGCAGCGCACCGCGCGCCCACACCGACGCCGAGGTGGCCGCGGGGCTGACCAGGTCGTCGGCGAGGCCGAGCGACGTGACCAGGTGCGACGCCCTCGGGCCGTCGGCGCAGGAACGACTCCGCGCCCTCGTCGACCGCGATGCCGCCCACGACGGAAACCCGTAGCTTCCCGCCGACGACTGCGGTCGCCTCGACCAGCGTGACGGTCGCGTCGCCGGCGAGCAGGGCGTCGGCGGCCGCCAGGCCCGCGATGCCGCCGCCGACCACCACTACGTGGGTCACGACCGGGCCGACTCCTCGTGCACCAGGTCGACCAGCCGAGCCAGCACGTCGGGGTCGGTGTCGGGCAGGACGCCGTGACCCAGGTTGAAGACGTGGCCGGCGCTGAGCCCAGAGGCGGCGCGCAGCACGTCGCGGGCCCGCTCGGCGACGACCGGCCAGGGCGCGAACAGGCTGGCCGGGTCGAGGTTGCCCTGCAGCGCGGTGCCCGCCGGCACCCGTCCGGCCGCGGTGTCGAGCGGGATCCGCCAGTCGACACCGACGACGTCGGCTCCGGCTGCGGCCATCAGGCCGAGCAGCTCGCCGGTGTCCACCCCGAAGTGGATCCTGGGTACGCCGGTGACCGATCCGAGGACCCGGCTGCTGTGGGGCAGGACGTAGCGCTCGTAGTCGGCCGCCGACAGCGACCCCGCCCAGGAGTCGAACAGCTGCACCGCGCTGACACCCGCGTCGACCTGTACGCGCAGGAACGTGATGGCGATGTCGGCGAGCCGGTCAGCGAGTGCGTGCCAGGTCCGTTCGTCGCCGTACATCAGGGCCTTGGTCCGGACATGGTCGCGGCTTGGACCGCCCTCGATCAGGTACGACGCGAGCGTGAACGGCGCGCCCGCGAAACCGATCAGCGGTGTCGAGCCCAGGTCGGCGGTCAGCAGCTTGATCGCCTCCGCGACCGGCGCCACCGCCTGGGGGTCGAGCGCCGGGACCCGGGCGAGGTCGGCGGCGCTTCGCACCGGCTCGGCGACCACGGGGCCGACGCCCGGCGTGATGTCGAGATCGACGCCAGCAGCCTTGACCGGGACCATGATGTCGCTGAAGAGGATCGCGGCGTCCACGCCGTAGCGGCGTACCGGCTGCATGGTGATCTCGTGGACCAGGTCCGGCCGCAGACAGGACTCCAGCATCGCCACGCCCTCGCGGATCTTGCGGTACTCCGGGAGCGCGCGGCCGGCCTGCCGCATGAACCAAACAGGGGTGTGTGGAACCGGCTCCCCGCGGCAGGCACGCAGGAACGCGCTGTCGCGCAGATCGGTCATCCGTCGAGTATCGCTGGGGACCGATCCGGCGTGGCACTCAGGAACTGTCCGAGCACCGTGTCAGCCTGGTTGGCATGATCAGGATCTACTGCCCCACCTGTCGCGATCAGCGTGCGGTCGAGCAGCCACCGTGCGTCGACGGGCACGTCGACTGCCCGGAGTGGATCTGCCTGGACTGCGACACCGTCATCGTTGCCGGCTGGAGTGTCGCAGACGCACCACACCGGTCCCGGCGGCTCGTCCACGCCGCCTGAGCCGACGGGTTCGCTCAGCCACCCCCGCCGGACGCGATCAGGACGACTCCGGCGATCGCTCCCGTGACGCCGATCAACTGCACGCTTGTCCCAGCCGTTCACCGTGCTGCACGGCCGCGAGGACGGCCGTCATCGCCGGGTAGAGCGATGAGAGCACCGACGACCAGCGCCAGCAGGCCGTGTTGCGTCGCAATGGCGAACATCGCGTTGGCGCCGACGTCGAGAACCCCTATGACAGCGAGCAGTGGCAAGTCACGGGTCACCACGTGCAGCGAGATCCGGGTCGGAAGCGCGGCGGCGAGAAGCACCACGAGGCTGACTGACCGCATCACCAACAGCGTCATCACCGTGCTCGACTGGGCCCCATGGTCGAGCGCCACGAACACGAGCCCGAATCCCACCGCCGCGACACAGGCGAGTAGCAGCGGTTGCACCGAGGTACGGCGGGAGCCGGCAGGCGCATCCGCACCGACCCGCAGCTCCGGTCCGCTGGCGAGCACGACGCCGAAGATCGCGACCGCGAGGCCCAGATCCTGCAGCACGCTCGGCCGGTCCCCGGCGGCGATCCCTGCGAAGACCGGAAGCGCCACTCCGAGCGCGGCGATCGGGGCGACCACTCCCATGGTGCCGGTAGCGAGAGCGCGATAGAAGGCGACGATGCCGAGCATCCCGGCCAGCCCGCCGAGTACCGCCCACGGTAGATAGTCGGTCGGCGCAGCTGAAACCGCCCAGCGCAAAGGCGATCACCAGCAGCGGGACGAGCTCCGCGCCCTCGCTCCAGATCACTACCGTTACGGGAGGCGAGCCGGCGCGACGCCGTGCCGCCCAAGGAAGTCAGCGGTCCCCCACAGGGCGCTCGAGAGCAGCGCCAGGACCAGACCCACTGGGCGCAGCCTAGGTTCCCGCGACGACAGGTCGTCCGGTCACCGACGGTCGCGTGTCGTAACCGGACGCCGCCATCCGGCGCTTACAGTGACGAACGTGTCTGTGGATCTGTCCACACCGACCGACCTGCCGCCGGCCTTCCGGTCGGCACTGGACGGTCTGGCGGCGGTCGAGCTGCGACCGGAGCTCGTGGTTCGCGAGCTGCCGGCGCCGCAGCGCCTCGCGCCGTTCGCCGTCGCGCTGCACGCTGCCGCTGTGGTCGGCGACGAGGAGCTCGCCGAGGGCCGGCTGGTCCTGCTCCACGACCCGGACGGGCAGGACGTCTGGGCCGGGGACACCCGCTGCGTCGCCTACATCCAGGCCGACGTCGAGGTCGAGATGGCCAACGACCCGCTGCTGCTCGGGGTCGGCTGGGCCTGGCTGACCGAAGCGCTGCAGAGTGCGGATGCGCAGTACGCCGCGGAAGGCGGCACCGTCACCCGGACCACCTCCGAGCGGTTCGGGGCCCTCACCGACCACCCCGTCTCGTGCGACATCGAGATCCGGGCGTCCTGGTCACCGATCGGTGACCTCGGCCCTCACCTGGTGGCCTTCGGCGAGGTGCTCTGCGTGGCTGCCGGCCTGCCGCCGATGCCGCCCGGCGTCGTGCCGATTCCGTCCCGTCGGCTCAGCCGGCGGGTTCGCTGACCGACACCCCGGAATGTCCGGCCAGCACGCTGGTCGGCGGGACCGACATCCGCGGCAGCCGCAAGGTCAACGTCGTACCCCCGAGCCGCCAGGCCGCCACCTCGAGCGAGCCGCCGGCCAGGCGAGCCCGCTCGCGCAGCAGCCCGAGGCCGACGTGGCGACCGCCCTCCGACCGCACGGACAGCGGGTCGAAGCCGACCCCGTCGTCGGAGACCACGGCGATCACGTCCTCGGAGTCGACCCGCAGCGTCGCACTCGCCACGTCGACGTCGGCGTGCTTCACGACGTTGAGCATGGCCTCCTGGAAGAAGCGGTAGACCGTCACCGCGGTGACCAGCGGGAGCGGGTACGGGTCGGTCGGCCAGCCGAGCCGGACTTCCAACCCGTACCGGTTGCGCAGGTCGTCGCGCAACGCGGACACCGCCGCCGCGAGGTCGCCGTCACGAAGCGCCGGAGGCCTGGTCCGTGCCATGACGGCGCGCACCTGCTCCTCAGCCTCGGCGATCAGCTCGCCGGCGCGTGCCGCGGACTCAACGGTGAACGTGTCGAGCATCATCCGGGCGGTGTTCAGTGACTGCGCCACGGTGTCGTGCAGCTCCGCCGCAAGCTGGCCCCGGGCGCCCTCCTCGGCCGCGACGAGGCCGGACAGCAGCTCGAAGACGCCTGCACTGGCGTTCTCCGCGGTACGCCGATGATGCTCGGCCGCGTCGTCGGCCATTCGGACCCGCAGCGCGAGCGCGTCGACGGTCAGGGCCTGCCCGCGGATCCGGCGCCAGAGCCGGGTGGCCACGACCGCCGCGGCGGCGGCGAGCAGACCGAGCACCACGGCGGCGGGCGCTCCGTCGAGAACCACCTGCCAGACCGGCGCGGTGGTCCGACCGGTGCCACGCAACAGCGCCGCGGCTACCGCCAGCACGCAGCTGCTCGCCACCAGCGTCATCAGCACGACGAGCGCGGCGACCGAAGCGGCCCGGGTCTTGGTCAGGGTCACGACGACAGGACTCCGGTCGTCGTCCAGTCGGTGGCCCACCAGGTGTTCGTCTCCTGCGTCCCGGTCGACGCATGGCGACCGATGTCGGGTTCGGCGGCGAGCGCGATCGCTCCGAGCAGCGACGCCACCGCCCGCTCGACGGCGTACAGCTCGTCGACGATCTCGTGGACCGATGCGGGGCCGTCCGTCGTTGCCAGCCGGGCCAGTCGGTTCGCCGACTCCCGGAGCGTGACGAGCGACGGGGCGGTGTCGGCACCGATGTCACCGAGCGCGCGGGCGGCGTCCTCGGCCGCCTCGGCGTGCGCCAGGGCCTCGTCCCGCGACGCCGCCAGCTCCGCGATCGACAGCCAGGACTCCGCCTGCTGCTTGAGGACGTCGGCCAGCTGCGCCTCGCGCCGGCCGAAGCCCATCGAGCCGGCCGCTCGCCGCGCGACCAGCACGGCCAGCGGCTCGTCCGAGCGGCCGAGGACCGTTGAGATCCACGGCTGGCCATTGTCGGTCCCGACTGCCACGCCGTTGCCACCGAGTGCCCGCAGCACCCATGGCGTGTCCAGCGCCTCGCGCTCAACCCGCCGCCGGGTCAGGCCGTGGCCGTCGCCGCCGTAGTGGACCGGGCCGTCCCCCGCCATCAGCACCATCTCGACGTCGTCGCTGCCGAACAACCGGGCAGCGGCGGTCAGCACGACCTGCGCGGAGACGTCCACCGACCGCCCGCTGGCACGCTCCTGCAGCCGGGCCAGCTCGGCGTAGAGCTGCGCCTCGGCGGCACGCGAGGTCTGCTCGTCGTAGGAGATCCACAGCAGCAGCAACGGGACGACCAGCGCCAGCAGCCCGATCGGTGCGTTCATCGCGAGCCACGCCGCGAGGATGCCCAGGCCCGAGGTGCCGAAGGAGTTGACCGCCGCGAGCGGCGCGCTCGCCCACAGCAGCGCCAGCAACCGTTGGTTCGTCATGATCGAGACCGCAAGGGCGATCAGCAGGTTGTTGGCGAGCCAGAACACGCCCATGCCGCCGACCGCTCCCCAGATGCCGCCACCGACCAGGCTGGCGAAACCCGCGCCGAGCGCGGTGGCCGCGGCGAACTGGGCGACGTTGAACTGGAGCTTGAGCGGCTCCTGACGCCGGATCAGCTGCGCGGCCGTCACCCCGACTGCGACCGACGCGATCGACCACGCGTACGGCGAGTGGACGAAGGCGATGGCGATCGCCGCTTCGGTCAGGCTGAACGTCCAGCGCTGACGACCGAACGACAGATGAACGACGGCGACCTCCGTGATGACGACCGCCGCCACGAGCAGGGGTACGGCGTACCAGGTCGGCGAGTGCCAGCCGATGCACGCGCCGATGACGACAGCGGCCGCCGCAGCAACCGCGCCGATCAGTCGAATCTTGAACGGCGCACTCATCCGCCGTCCCCCCAGCCCTCGGCGGACCAGGAGCTGGCGGACCACGACGACGCCGACCACGACGACGCCGACCAGGAGCTGGCGGACCAGGAGCTGGCGGACCACGACGACGCGGACCACGAGCTGGCGCTCCACGACGACGCCGACCACGACGAGGCGAGCAGCTGCACCCAGGAACCACCGAGCCAGGAGTGCGCCTGCCAGCGAGCCGCGTCGAAGCGCGCCTCACCGCTCGGGTCGGAGCGGACATTGACGCCGCTGGCGTTCGACCAACCGCAGCGGCCGCTGCCACCACGAGATCCGTGGGAGTCGCCGGCGGTCACCGAGCCGGCCCCGGAGCCCCAGCTGCACAGCGGCGTAGCGGAGGTCCGCAGCCCGGTCTTGACCTGCACCGGGCTGGCGCCTGGGTGTGTGGACAGGTACGCCGCGGCCACGCCGCTCGCGACCGCGGTCGCCTCACTCGTGCCGGAGCCGACGAACAGGCCGTCACGGGTCCACGCGGAGGGGTTCTGCCGCGCGACCAGGCTGTTCGGGTCCTCGGCGCCGAGCACGTGGGCGCCGGGGGCCACAACGTCAGGCTTGACCACGCCGTCGACCAGGCCGCGGCCGGAGAACGACGCAACGGTCGGATGCGAGCCATTGAGGTCGCTGGCACCCACCGTGAGCGACTGCGGGTCGTCGCCCGGGTCGCCGACCTGATCCGAGCTGTTGCCCGCCGACGCCACCACGAGAACTCCGGCGGCGCGGACGTGCTCGATCCCAGCGCTGAGGGGGTCGGCGCCGTACCAGGGTCCGGTCGGGCGCTGGATCGCGAGCGACAGGTTGACGATCTGGATGGTCGGTGCGTGCACCGCGACCCAGTCGAGACCGGCCAGCACCTCGGACAGGCTGGTCACGCCTGCGGCGTTCGCGACCTTGACGACGACGACGTGAGCGGCCGGCGCAATGCCCAGCGCACGCGATCCGCTGCCCGGTACGACGCCACCCGCGATCAGCGAGGCCATCATCGTGCCGTGTCCGTATCCGTCGGTGAACTGCCCTGAGGTCAAGGCGGGCCCGCCCGCGGCCAATCGGGACACGTCGACGCCGTCGATGAGGCGGCCTGACGCGCGGTTGAGTGCGGAGGTGTTGCTGACGCCGGTGTCGAGCAGCGCGACCGTGACGCCGGCGCCGGTTCCGGGTTCGCCGGCGGACCCGCCCACCGCGTCGGCGGCGAGCACGTGCTCGCTGGACGAGTCGGAGCGATCGCGCCAGCCAGTCAGGTGTCCAGGCGCGTCCGGGGCGATCCCGGCGACCCGAGGATCGCGCGACAGTGCGGCGTACGACGACGCGGGGGCGGTCACGACCTCCGCGTCGACGGCAGGCAGCACCTGGAGGACGCGGCCTCCGGGTACTCGAATCGGCAGGTTCGACGCGGCACGAACGCTCACCACGGCGCGAACCGCCGGGCCGCCGGCTGCTGCGGCGACGCTGCCTGGAGCGGCCGTCCCGACCAGCGCTGCGGACGTGGCGAGTACAGCCAGAACCGACACCATGGCGGCGCGACGACGCGGCACGCGGTCTCCCTATGTCCTGGGTCTGAGACGACCCACACCCTTCTTCGGCATGTCAGCACCCTGACTTTGATGGCAAATCCGTCATTAACCCGTTTGGAGTAGTGGCGGCTAGGCCGAATGCCGATGGGCTGGACGGACCAACCTTCTGGGCTGTCGGGCTACAGGAGCCGGACGCTTTGGCCGACACAGTCACTAGGCACCTGCTCCCCGGTGCCAGCCGGCACGAGTCGGTGTCTTTCAGTCCAGGAGGAACGGTGTCCGCACTCGCCGAGCAGACCGCGACGTCGGTTCCCGCTCCGGGGCCAGGCTTCACCGCCATGGTCGTCGACGACCACCCGCTGGTGCGCGAGTCGATGGTCGCCCGCCTCACCGCGATGGGCGCCCGTGACGTCGCCGAGGCCGCCAGCGTCGCCGAGGCCCGCGCCCGCGCTCACTCCGGCGGGATCCGCGACCTGTGCGTCCTCGATGTCGGACTCCCCGATGGTTCCGGGCTCGACCTGCTGGGTGACCTGCGCGCCACCGGCTGGCCCCGCCTCGTCGTCCTCTCAGCGGCCGATGACCCCTACTCCGTCCGCGCAGCCTTCGTCGCCGGCGCCCAGGGCTACCTGCTGAAGTCCGCGTCTCCGCTCGTCGTCGCCGATGGCGTACGGCGGGTCCTCGACGGCGGCGTGTACGCCGATCCCTCCGTCGCCTCCCTGCTCGCCGCCGGCCTTCGGGGCGGCCCGCAGCAAGATGGCGTCGCCGAGCTGTCCGGCCGCGAGATCGAGGTCCTGCACCTCGTCGCCGACGGTCGCTCCAACAAAGAGATCGGCGAGACCCTCGGCCTCTCGGCGCTCACCGTGAAGAGCCACCTGGCCCGGATCGCCCGCAAGCTGGGCACCGGGGATCGCGCCGAGATGGTCGCCATGGCCATGCGCGCGGGCGTCATCCGCTGACCTGACCGCTCGCCACCCGCCAGCACCCCCCGCAGCGCGCCTCCCCCTCGCCGAGCCCACCGGGCATTACCGTCTGGGTGTGAGCGAGGTCGTCGACGGCCACTCGCCGCCGGTCCCGCTGCTGGAGCCCCGCGGCGGGGTGCCCCCTGTCATCGCGACTCGCCGAGAGCTCGCCGAAGGCATCGAACGGATGGCTTCGGGGACCGGACCCGTTGCCGTCGACGCCGAGCGCGCCTCCGGGTTTCGATACGGCCAACGCGCCTACCTGGTCCAGCTTCGCCGCGAGGACGTCGGGACGATCCTCATCGACCCGATGGGCGTCCCCGACCTTTCCGAGCTCTCCGCCGCGCTCGCCGACGCCGAGTGGGTTCTGCACGCAGCCTCGCAGGACCTGCCGTCGCTGCGGGAGACCGGGTTGAACCCGAATCGGATCTTCGACACCGAGCTCGGCGCCCGGCTGGCCGGTTACGAGCGGGTCGGGCTCGCCACCATGGTCGAGCTGCTGCTCGGGCGGGGCCTCGCCAAGGAGCACTCCGCCGTCGACTGGAGCCGCCGTCCGCTGCCCGAGCCGTGGCTGCGGTACGCCGCGCTCGACGTGGAGATCCTCGTCGACCTGCGTGACGCGGTCGCCGAGGAGCTCACCCGGCAAGGGAAGTTCGAGTGGGCCATGGAAGAGTTCCAGGCCGTCCTCGACGCGCCCGGGCCGACCCCTCGCGCCGATCCATGGCGCCGGACCAGCGGGATGCACCGGGTCCGCAGCCGCCGCCAGCTCGCCGTCGTACGCGGGCTGTGGGAAGCCCGAGACCGGATCGCCCGGCAACGCGACACCGCCCCCGGCCGGGTCCTGCCGGACAGCGCGATCGTCGCTGCCGCCACCGCCTCCCCCACGACCGTCGAGGGGCTCGCTCGGCTGCCCGGCTGGGGCGGCCGCTCGACCCGCCGGCTCGCGCCCGAGCTGTTCCCGGTGATCACTGCAGCGCTCAACCTGCCGGAGACCGAGCTGCCACGGCACTCCATCCCTGGGGACGGCCCGCCGCCACCGAGCCGGTGGCCGGACCGGGATCCGGTCGCAGCTGCCCGGCTCGGCCGGGCCCGAGCGGCACTCGCCGAGATCGCGGCAGCCCACTCCCTGCCGGCCGAGAACCTGCTGACCCCCGACCTGGTCCGGCGGCTGAGCTGGTCGCCGCCGGAGCCGGCGGACGACGAGACGGTCGCGGCGTACCTCCGGCGCGCCGGTGCCAGGAACTGGCAGATCGCCCTGACGGCCGGGCCGCTGACCCAGGCGATGACCGCGGTGGACGAGCCGGACGAGCTCGACGACTCGGGCGAGCTGGACGACCAGACCCCCGAGGTTGACCCGGACATCGACGGCCCATGAGGCTGGAACGGCTCGACGCGGCGACCGCGCATGCCCTGCTGGCGGGTGACCTGGGCGGGCGGGAGACGGCGCCGGGCTGGCCGCACGAGGACACCGCCCCCGGACTGTCGTTCGTCGATCACGGCGGTGAGGCCTTTCTCGTCATCGACGACGACGGCCGGATCGCCGGGGAGTGCGGTACCAAGGCGCCGCCGGATGCCGACGGCATGGTCGAGATCGGCTATGGGCTGGGCACCGGCAGCCGCGGGCGCGGCCTCGGAACCGCGGCGGTCGCAGCTCTGGTGGCGTTGCTTCGCAACGAGCCCGCCGTACGCCGGATCGAGGCCGAGGTCCACGCCCACAACATCCCGTCACAGCGAGTCGTCGAACGTCAGGGCCTGATCCCGCTCGACGACTCTGCGGTCGGATACCTCCGGTACGGCCTCGACGTCACCAAGTGACCGGTTTCGCCCGACACGATCACTCTTGCAGTTCACTCGCATGGCGGATCAAGTGGCGGGGGTGCTTCGGTAAATTCACGTCATGCCCACCTGGCCCGAGCCACCGCAGCTACGGCGCTGCGCCTTGGGCGTCGCGGTCCTCAACGACATCGACGTGGTGCCCGCCACCGACGGCGTCGTGCTGCCTGGACCGCCCCAGATCAAGGTGAGCTGGACCGAATGTCGCCGGGCGCTGGCCGGCGCCGACCCAGAGTCCGACGACGGCAGGATCCGGGTCGCGCGATGGTTCGCGATGCGGCGCTGGCTGGCAGACCGGCCGATCGAGGACCTGGTGGAGCGCGCCCGGCCGTACGGCGCGAGCGTGACCTCGCCGCTGCACCCGGGGCTGGACTGGGTCCGGCGGCGGGTGCTCGGGGACGCCCTCGACCTCGGCTTCGGCTTCGTCGGGATCGATCCGGTCGACGTCGACCGGGTGGTTCCGGTCCCGCATGAGCTGCTGCGTGCCGCCGGCGTCGACCCGACTCCGTGGTGGTCGACATCCATCGTCTACCTGGAGCGGATGGGAGAGATGGCGGCCGAGCGGATGCACCGCTCGCCGAACGCCCCGCTGCGGCCGATGGGTGACTGCGACGTCCTGACGCTGCTCGGCTCTCGCACCTTTCGCCAGGCGATCGTCAAGGGGGTCTTCGACGGGATGCGGACCGTCGCCGTACCGATGCGCTCTCGAGGCTGGCTCGACCTCAACCGGGTGGATCCGGCATTCTCCGCGGCGGCCGCCCGGCTCACCCCCGTCGAGGACCGGGGCTTCGACCGGCCGCTCCTGGTCACGCGCGACGAGCTGGCACTTGCCCGCGAGGGTGGCGACGTGGTCCGCGCGGCCACCGAGGACCGCCTCGCACCGGTCATCGACCTTCGGGACGTCCTGTACCACCGCAGCTGATCACGACCTTGCCGATCTGGTCGCCGCCGGCGAACAGCCCCATGAACGCGTCCGGCGCCGCATCCAGGCTGTCGTGCACGGTCTCTCGGCTGGCGATCTTGCCCTCGGCCAGCAGGCCACCTACCTCCGAGAGAAACTCCGGCTGCCGGTCGATGTGGTCACTGACGATGAAGCCGCGCAACGTGAGCCGCTTCCCGACCGCCAGCCCGAGGTTGTCGATCGCGGCGCCGGCTCCGCCGTGGTACCCGGTGGAGATCGACCCGCACATAGCGACCCGGCCGAACGGTCGCAGCGCGTCGATGGCTGCTCGCAGCTGCTCACCGCCGACGTTGTCGAAGTAGACGTCGACACCCTTCGGCGCCAGCCGGGCCAGGTGGTCGCCCGGCGGTCCGTCGCGGTGGCTGAATCCCGCGTCGTACCCGAACTCGTCGGTGAGCGATGCCACCTTCGCTGGTGAGCCGGCGCTCCCGATGACCAGGCTGGCGCCGCGGACCCGGGCGAGCTGGCCCGCGATCGATCCCACGGCCCCAGCGGCGGCCGACACGAACACGACATCGCCCTCGGCGACCGGTGCGATCAGCGTCACCCCGACCCAGGCGGTGAGCCCAGGCATCCCCAGTACGCCTAGATAGGCGCTCGGGCTGACGCCGGGCGGCGGCGGGGGCAGTGGCTGCAGCGCCGAGCCGGCGACGACGTAGCGCTCCCGCCACCCGAACATGCTCAGGACGAGCGACCCTTCCGGCAGGCCGGGATCACGGCTCGCGACGACAACGCCCACCGCACCGCCCTGCAGCGGCTCGCCAACAGCGAACGGCGGGACGTAGCTGCGGACGTCGTTCATCCGGCCGCGCATGTAGGGGTCCACCGAGAAGAACTGGTTCTCGACCACGACTTCGCCGTCGGCGGGCTCGGGGAGCGCGACCTCGACGATCTCGAAGCACTCGGCGGTGGCGTCGGCACCTGGCTCGGGGCGCCGGGCGAGCCGGATCTCGCGACTGGCAGCCACGCGGCTCAGCCGCGGGACATGACGTCGATGTCCGCTCGGGCAGCGGCTTCCACGACGCGGCGGGCGATCTCCTGTGCCGACAGACCCGCGGCGGCCAGCACGGCCGGCCGCTCGCCTGGAGCGAGGAAGCGTTGCGGCAGCGCGATCTCCCGCAGCGGTACGTCGATGTCGCGAGCCCGCAGCTCGCGGGACAGGGCCGACCCCACGCCGCCTGCGACGACGCCGTCCTCGATGACGACGACAAGCGAAAACGTCGCGGCGAGTGCCGGCAGCGACTCATCGACCGGGATGACCCATCGCGGGTCGACCACGGTGACGCCCAGGCCTTGCCGGGCGACGCGCTCGGCCACGTCCAGCGTCAAGCCGGCCAAGGCTCCGACCGACAGGAGGAGCACGTCGCTGGCCTCATCGCGGCGCAGCACATCCATGCCACCGACGTGGGCGATGGTGGCCACGTCGTCCGCGACCGCAGCCTTCGGGAACCGCAGCGCAGTCGGACCGTCGGACCAGTCCACGGCCTCGCGCAGCTCGTCGCGCAGCCGGGTGGCGTCGCGGGGCGCGGCGACTCGCATGCCGGGAACGATGCCGAGAATCGACATGTCCCACATGCCGTTGTGTGAGGCTCCGTCCGGCCCGGTGACCCCGGCCCGGTCGAGCACGAACGTCACGGGGAGCCGGTGCAGCGCCACGTCCATCAGGACCTGGTCGAAGGCGCGGTTGAGGAACGTCGCGTAGATGCAGACCACGGGGTGCAGGCCGCCCATCGCCATCCCGGCCGCCGAGGTCACCGCGTGCTGTTCAGCGATCCCCACGTCGTACACCCGGTCCGGGAACGCGACCGAGAATGGCTCCAGGCCCACCGATCGCAGCATCGCCGCCGTGACCCCGACCACGTCGGGGCGCTCGTGCCCGATCCGGACCATCTCCTCAGCGAAGGTGTGTGTCCAGGTGGGTGGCGAAACCCCCACCGGCCGCCCGGTGACCGGGTCGATCACGCCGACCTGGTGGAACTGGTCGGCCTCGTCCTGGCGAGCTGGCGCGTATCCGCGGCCCTTCTCGGTCAGGCAATGCACGATGACCGGCTCGCCGAAGTCGCGGGCCTGCCGCAGAGCGTGCTCCAGCGCCTGCTCGTCGTGCCCGTCGATCGGCCCGACGTACTTCAGCCCGAGATCCTCGAACATCACCTGCGGCTGGATGAAGTCCTTCAAGCCCTTCTTCGCGCCGTGCAACGCGTCGTAGAGCGGTCCGCCGACCAGCGGCGTGCGGGCCAGCGAGACCTTCACCGCCTCGAGGACGTGCTCGTACGACGGGGAGAGTCGCAACGCAGCCAGATGCCGTGCCACACCGCCGACGGTCGGCGAGTAGGAGCGGCCGTTGTCGTTGACCACGATGATGACCGGCCGGTCGGGAGCACCGGCGATGTTGTTCATCGCCTCCCAGCACATGCCGCCGGTCAGCGCGCCGTCACCGACGACCGCGACGACCGAGCGACCGGTCTCGCCGCGGACCGCCATCGCCTTAGCCAGGCCGTCGGCGTACGACAACGCCGTCGACGCGTGGGAGTTCTCGACCAGGTCGTGCGGGCTCTCCGCTCGGGACGGGTAGCCGGAGAGCCCGTCCTCCTGGCGCAGCCCCTCGAAGTCCGCCTGCCGGCCGGTCAGCAGCTTGTGGACGTAGGCCTGGTGACCGGTGTCCCACACGATCGCGTCGCGCGGCGAGTCGAATACCCGGTGCAGCGCGATGGTCAGCTCGACGACGCCGAGGTTGGGCCCGAGATGGCCGGTGTTCCGCGACACGCAGTCCACCAGGAAGTCCCGGATCTCCTGGGCCAGGCCGTCGAGATCGGCGACCGGGAGCCGTCGCAGGTCGTCGGGCCCACTCAACGAGGCGAGGACTGTGCTCACCTCTCGGAGTGTAGAGCCGCAATCGGGCCCTCACATGTCAGGGCCTCCGGCCCAAACCCCCGCTCGGCGGCCCTGACAGGTCTTGGGTAGGACGACTCGGGTACGACGACCTAGAGTCGGGCGGCCCAGCGTTCCCCCCGCAGTGCCCGCCCGACCAGGTCCACCGAGCGGGCGCAGGCCTGCAGCCGCAATCGCTCTCGCTCATAGGTGGCGACCGCGGCGTCAACCGTCTCCGGCGGCACCACCTCGCGCAGGTCGTGCCGGACCGTCCGCATCCCCTGCTCGGTCGCGATGACGGCTCCATCCACGCAGCTGCCGGCGAGATGAGCGAGCACGACCGGATACCGGCGCAGTACGTCGTAGCCGCGGAACTCAGGCGGGCACAGGTCGAACAGCCAGACCAGCGCCGTGCGCTCCCAGTCCGGCATCCCGGGAGCCCGTACCTCGTCGGGCCACCCCGGCGGAGCCACCGGCGGCCGGGTCACGCCCGGTCCTCGCTGGCCGCGCCGTCCTGACGCACCAGGGTCGCCACGCACTCGACGTGCGCCGTCATCGGGAACAGGTCGAACGCCCGCAGCGCGTCGAGCCGGTAGCCATGCCCGGCCAGCAATGCCACGTCGCGGGCCAGCGACGACGGGTCGCAGGCAACGTGCACCACTCGCCGGGGTGCCGCGGCCGCAATCCCGTCAACGACGGCCTTGCCGGCTCCCTTGCGGGGTGGGTCGAGGACCACGACATCCGCCGTCGGCCGGGTCCGGGCCAGCCAGCGGTCGACCCGGGCTGCACTCACCGAGACGTTCGGCAGGTCCGCGAGGTTCGCGACGGCGGCTGCCGCCGCGGCCCGGTCGCTCTCGACCGCGAGCACCCGTCCCGGGTCGACCACCGGCGCGAGCACGCCCGCGAACAACCCGACACCGGCGTACAGGTCGAGCGCCACGTCGCCGGGCCGGGCGTCGGCCGCGGCGAGGACGACGGCGGCGAGCGTGTCAGCGGCACCGGGGTGCACCTGCCAGAACCCGCCGTCAGGGACGCTCCAGTCGCGGTCGATCGCGCGCTCGACGTCGGAGGTGACCAGGTCCACCGCATCGGTGTCCGGCCAGCGCTGCGCGAGAACAGATGCAACCGGCAGCGAGGGGTGGGCGATCAGGCAGTCGTCAATCGGCTCCACCTCGTGCGAGCGGTGCCGGTGCAGACCGGCCACGCCGGCTTCGTCGACCGCCAGCCGCACCCGGGTCCGCCAGTGCAGCCCTGCCTGGTCGCCCGGCACCGGCTCGACGACGACCGGTACGTCGAGCCCGGCGATGCGCCGCAGCTGGTCGGCGACGACCGTGGCCTTCAGGCGACGCTGCTCGTCGAGTGCCACGTGCTGCCAGTCGCAGCCACCACACCGGCCGGGGCCGGCCCACCGGCAGGGCGGCGTGACCCGTTGGTCGGAGGCGACGAGCACCTCCACGGCGTCCGCCCGCAGGTACGACGACCGCTCCTCGGTGACCTCGACCCGCACCCGCTCACCGGGCAGCGCGTGGCGGACCATGACGGCTCGCCCGTCGGGGGCGTGCGCGATGCAGATCCCGCCGTGGCCGACCGCCCCGACGTCGAGGATCACGGCTTGCTGGGCGGTCGCGGCTTGATGTCAACGGCGCGTCGGACGTCGCCGGCCATCGAACGGTTGCGTTGCACGACCCGGTCGGACGACGCCAGCTGGTAGGGCACGCTCGTCACCATGACGCCGGGCACGAACAGCAGTCGGCCCTTGAGGCGCAGGGCGCTCTGGTTGTGCAGCAGCTGTTCCCACCAGCGGCCCACGACGTATTCGGGGATGAAGATGGACACCACGTCGCGCGGACTGGATCGGGCCTTGAGCTGCTTGATGTACTTGATGACAGGTCGGGTGACCTCGCGGTAGGGCGAGTCGAGAATCTGCAACGGAACCGGGACTGCGCGGCGTTCCCACTCCCGCATGACAGCCGCGGTTTCGTCGGGGTCGACGTCGACGGTGACTGCGTTCAGGGTCGATGGCCGGGTGGCGCGGGCGTAGGCGACCGCCCGCAGCGTGGCCTTGTGCACCTTCGAGACCAGGACGATGGCGTGGACCCGCGACGGCAGGACATCTTCGTCGTCCTCGGGGACGAGCTCCTTCCGGACTCGGTCGTAGTGCTTGCTGATGCCGCGCATCATCATGAACAGCACCCCCATCGCGACGATGGCGATCCAGGCGCCTTCCGTGAACTTCGAGATCAGGATGATGGCCAGCACCAGCGCCGTCACGATCGCGCCGATCGTGTTGATGACCCGCGAGCGCTTCATCTGCCGGCGCCGTGCCGGGTCCTTCTCGTTCGGCAGGTGGCGGTTCCAGTGCCGGATCATGCCGGTCTGGCTGTTCACGAACGACACGAAGACACCGACGATGTACAGCTGGATCAGCCGGGTCGGCGACGCGCCGAACGCGATGATGAGCAGGATCGCGAAACCGGCCAGTAGCAGGATCCCGTTGCTGAACGCGAGCCGGTCGCCGCGGGTGTGCAGCTGCCGCGGCAGGTAGCCGTCCTTCGCGAGGATCGAGGCGAGCACCGGGAACCCGTTGAAGGCCGTGTTCGCCGCTAGGACGAGGATCAGCGCGGTCATCGTCTGCAGGTAGTAGAAGCCGAACGAGTGCCCGCCGAAGACAGCGGCACCGATCTGCGCGATGACGGTCTTCTGGACGTACCCGTGCGGCGCGCCGAGCAGGTCGCCGCTGTTGCTCGGTCCCGTCACGTGCACATGGCTGATGATCGCCAAGGCGGTGATGGCCAGGAACATGCTGACCGCGATGCCACCGAGCAGCGCCAGCGTGGTGGCCGCGTTCTTGCTCTTCGGCTTCTTGAATGCCGGCACGCCGTTGCTGATCGCCTCGACACCGGTGAGGGCCGTGCAGCCGGAGGCAAAGGCGCGCAGCAGCAGGAAGAGCAGCACCAGGCCCGAGTAGTGCGCCGACGGCCGGATCCGGTAGTGCGCGCTCTGCGCGGTGATGTGGCCGCCGCCGGCCAGCTTGACCGCTGCGAACACGATCAGCGCGGTGACCCCGGCGATGAAGGCATACGTGGGGATCGCGAAAGCCACGCCGGACTCACGGATCCCCCGCAGGTTCAGCACCGTGATGATGACGACGATCACGACCGAGACGATGACCGCGTGACCCTCGAGCACCGAGACGGCCGAGGTGATGTTCGCGACCCCGGAGCTCACCGACACCGCGACCGTCAGCACGTAGTCGACCATCAGCGCGGCGGCCACGGTGAGCCCGGCGTACTTGCCGAGGTTCGTCGTCGCCACCTCGTAGTCCCCGCCACCGCTTGGGTAGGCGTGGACGTTCTGTCGGTACGACGCGACGACCACGAGCATCAGGAACGCGACCCCCAGGGCGGCGTACCAGGTGAGGTGGATCAGGGCGAGCCCGCCGAGCGAGAGAACGATCAGGATCTCCTCGGTGGCGTAAGCCACGGAGGACAGCGCGTCGCTTGCGAAGACGGGCAGGGCGAGCTTCTTGGGGAGCAGCGTCTCCCCCAGCTGGGTGCTGCGTAACGGGCGCCCTACGAACAGGCGCTTCGAGATGTCACCCAGCGACGGCACGCGGGCAAGGCTACGGCCTGCGGCAGCGTGTAGCGTCCCCCGCGTGCACGTGGTGATTATGGGATGCGGTCGGGTCGGCTCGACGATCGCACACAGCCTCGAGGCCGCTGGCCACTCGGTGGCGATCGTCGACCGCGACGCCGACGGCGTTCCGCCGGCTCGGACCGGACTTCGTCGGCAAACAGGTCGTCGGGGTCGGGTTCGACCGCGACACGCTGGTCGAGGCCGGGATCGAGCAGGCAGCGGCCTTCGCGGCCGTGTCCAGCGGCGACAACTCCAACATCATCTCGGCCCGGGTCGCGCGCGAGACCTTCGGCGTGAAGATGGTCATCGCCCGGATCTACGACCCGCGCCGGGCGGAGGTCTACACCCGACTCGGCATCCCGACGGTGGCGACAGTGCGGTGGACCGCCGACGAGATGCTGCGCCGGATGCTGCCCGAAGGCGCCCACAGCGCCTGGAGCGACCCGACCGGTCATCTGCTGCTCGTCGAGGTCGCATACGACGTCGGCTGGGTCGGCCGGTCGGTGCGTCAGGTGCAGAACGTCGTGGAGGGCGCGCGGATCGCCTTCCTGACCCGGTACGGCGAGGCCGTCCTGCCGACCTGGCAGACCGTGATCCAGGACGGTGACCAGCTGCACATCCTGGTCCAGCGGGAGAACGTCAACCGGATCGAAGAGCTGTTCGCGCGGCCGCCCGAGGAGAAGGAATGAAGGTCATGATCGCGGGGGCCGGCAACGTCGGTCGGTCGATCGCGGCCGAGCTGATCGGCAACGGACACGAGGTCGTTCTCATCGAGCGGGAGCCCAGGGCCTTCAAGGCGGAGAGCGTGCCGGGCGCGCACTGGCTGCTCGGCGACGCCTGCGAGCTCAGCACCCTCGAAGAGGCCAGGCTGCAGGACTGTACCGTCGCCGTCGCCGCCACCGGCGACGACAAGGTCGAACCTCGTGGTCTCGCTGCTAGCCAAGACCGAGTACGGCGTCCCCCGGGTCGTCGCCCGCGTCAACCACCCCAAGAACGAGTGGCTGTTCAACGAGGCCTGGGGGGTTGATGTCGCGGTGTCGACGCCTCGGCTGCTGTCGGCCCTGGTCGAGGAGGCCGTCAGCGTCGGCGACCTGGTGCGGTTGCTGTCGTTCCGCCACGGCGAGGCGAACCTGGTCGAGGTGACGCTGGGGCCGGACACGGAGCTGGCCGGGCATCGGGTCGGCTCGATCACCTGGCCGCCGGACGTGGCGCTGGTCGCGATCCTGCGTGACGGCCGCGTGCTGGTCCCGAGCCCCGACGACCCAGTCGAGGTCGGGGACGAGCTGATGTTCGTCACGGCGCCGGACCAGGAAGAGGCGCTGCACGACGTGCTGTCGCCCGGCGCCGCCACGGCGCACTCAGTCGACGACGAGCTCGTACCGCGGGTTGAAGATGACGCGGCGTCCGTCGTTGGAGGTGATGCGGCCGGTGGCCCGCAGCTTTCGTCCGGGTGAGATGCCCGCGATCTCTCGGCGGCCCAACCAGACCAGCATGACAACCGCCGTCCCGTCGTAGAGCTCCACCTCGAGCGTCGGCGTACCGGCGCGCGGTCGCAGCGTCATTGACCGGACCGTCCCGAGGACGGTGACGACGGTCCTGGCGTTGCACCGGATCACCGAGGTCGCGCCTGCGGACTCGACCTGCTCCTGTAGCTCGGCGGCGTCGATGTCCTCGTCCGCCGCGGAGATCCGGCGAACCGCTCGGCGGAGCAGGCCGGTCTTCGCGTCGTCACTCACTGGATCTCCGTGATCTCGGGGCCCCGTTCGGGGAGCTCCAGCGTAGGCCGATCCGCGTCCGGCAGCGCCACGTCGCCCGCTTCGTCGCGAGGCAGCCGGAGCGGCAGCATGTCGCGTGGCGCCATGGCTTCGCCGCCGCGGTGGACCGCGACGCCACGAAACGCCTGCTCCAGCCGGCTCGCCTGGGCCGGGTCGGTGGACGCCGGGCCGGTGAGCAACCCGCGAAGGAACCAACGTGGGCCGTCGACACCGATGAATCGGGCCGGCTGCGGACCTCCGCCTTCCACCGGGACCCGGGCCCGCAGCTCCGGCCCGAACGGACCATCCGCCTGCTCGGCGCTCCCACCGGAACCCCGCAGCGACTCGGCGATCTCGGCGCGCACCTCGGCCCATAGCCCGCTCGAGCGAGGTGCCGCGAACGCATGGACCTGCAGCTCGCTCCGGCCGTCGACGAGGGTCGCGGCGACGATCACGTCGTCCTGGACGTCGACCCTGACCTCGATGCCTTCCGGGACCGGTACCTGCAGGCTGCCCAGGTCCACCGCGGCGTCTCGTCGTCCTTCGGCAGGTCCTCGACGTCGTACGGTCCGGTCGGGCGCGGCGGGGGCCCCAATGCAGCGGGCACCGGATAGCCGGGAACGGTCGCGCCCGGGTCGGTGTCCTCGCCGTCCGGCGCACCAGCAGAGCCGTCGGACCCGTCAGCGGAGTCGTCGGCGGGCACGTCGTCGTCAAGGTCTGCTCGACGTCCTCGACCTTGCTGCGGCGTCGGAACACCGTCTCAGCTCCTTTCGGGCATTGCGCGTCCATGATCGCCCCAACCGCCGGTCGACCCGTGGCCGCCCTCGCCGCGCTCGCTGTCGGGCAGTGTCTCGGCAGGCACGAACTCGACCCGCTCGACCCGTTGCACGACGAGCTGCGCGATCCGGTCGCCGCGGCGCAGCCGCACCGGCGTCGCGGGGTCGTGGTTGATGAGGATGACCTTGATCTCGCCGCGATAGCCCGCATCGATGGTCCCCGGCGCGTTGACGATGCTCACGCCGCTACGCGCGGCCAGACCCGAACGCGGGTGCACGAAGCCGGCGTACCCATCGGGCAGCGCGACCGCGGTCCCGGTGGGCACCACCACTCGCTCGCCGGGTGCGATGTCGACGTCGACGGAGGTGACCAGGTCGGCGCCCGCGTCGTCGAGGTGGGCGTACGTCGGCAGCGGAAGATCGGGGTCCAGCCGGCGTACCGGGACCTGGAGGGGTCGCTCGGTGGCATCACGGGTTGAAGGGCCCGTCACCGGCCGCGTGGCCACCGGTCGGACCGGCGTTACGGGTGAAGTGCTCGGGGGACACCGCGACGAACAGGCCCGTGCCTCGCACCGCCACCACCCCGTCCTCACTGTCGAGTCGACCGACTGCCTCGGTGTATATCTTGCGCCCGTCGACGCCGGTGCATCGGGCGTCGATGACGACGGTCCGGTCGACGGGGACGGGCGCGACGAAGTCGACCTCCAGCCGAGCTGTGACGGCCATTCGGTGCATCAGCCAGCTCAGCGACCCCAGCGCCTCGTCGAGCGCGCTCGCCAGGATGCCGCCGTGTGCCAGCCCCGGCGCGCCCATGTGATGCTCGCCGACGGTGAACCGGGACCGTACGGCGACTCCCTCGAGGACCTCGATCCGGACCCGCAGTCCGGTCGGGTGCTCGTCCCCGCATGCGAAACACCAGCTGTAGTGCGGTCCGAGGACGCGTCCCCGGGGCGGAGCGAGGGGGTGGCGTTGCGGCGTCTGCATGGTCGGCGGCACCCTACCGGCATGAGCGGAACAGTGGTGGTGACCGGCGCGAACTCCGGGATCGGGTTGGTGACGTGCCTCGAGCTGGCAGGGGCGGGGTACGACGTCATCGGCACCGCACGCTCGGCGGCGAAGGCACAGCGACCTCGACGAGGCCGCACGCGGCCAAGGGGGTGACGGTGCGCACCGTCGTCTGCGATGTCGGTGATGCGAAGTCGACGGCGGTGGGGTTCGCCGAGATCGACGAGCTGACCGACGGCGGGCCGTGGGCGGTCGTGAACAACGCCGGCTTTGCGCAGGCGGGCGCCATCGAGGACGTCGACGACGCGGCCGTTCGCGACCAGCTGGAGGTCAACCTGGTCGCGCCGGCCCGGGTCGCGCGACTGGTGCTGCCTGGGATGCGCGAGCGCGGCGACGGCCGGATCGTCAACGTCTCGTCCATCGCCGGACGGGTCTCGCTTCCGCTGCTGGGGTGGTACGCGGCTTCCAAGCACGGCCTCGAGGCGATGTCCGACGCCCTACGGATGGAAGTCGCCGCCGACGGCATCAAGGTCGTTCTGGTCGAGCCGGGCAGCTTCGGAACCGGGATCTGGGATGGTGCCCGCTACCCCGAGCCGTCACTCCAGCGGTACGCCGATGCCTACGACCGGGCCGCGGCGGACCACGGCTGGTGGCTCCCGGCTGATGCCCGATCCGGTGTGGGTGGCGCGAACCGTGCGGTTCGCGCTGGCCAGCCCGGAGCCACTGGCGCGCTACCTCATCGGAGCGGACGCGGTCGGCGGCGTGGTGGGCGAGCGGCTGATCCCCACGATGGTGACCGACGTCGTGAAGGGCCTGGCGACCGGCGTGCGAGGCTGGATGGGTGACCGGACATGACGAGCGGCTCCACGTGCCGTGGACGTGGTGGCCGGTCCTGACCTTCGTCGTACTGCTGGGCGTCTTCGAGGTCGGGCTCGGGCTTCACCTGGCCGATCCTCACCATCGTGGCGTGCTTCCTCGTCGGCTTCTTCATCGTCCGCTTGGTGATCAGCGGGCTGCTGCGGATCCGGCTCGCCGACGGCGTGCTGCGGGCCGGCAAGGACGAGCTGCCCGTCATGTCGATCACGGACGTGACCCCGCTCGACCGGCGTGCGACCCGGATCCGGCTCGGGCCGCGGCGCCGACCCGGCCGCGCATCACGTCGTGCGCGGCTGGATCGGGCCCGTCGGTGATGCTGCGGCTGGCCAGCCCGAATCCGGTGCCGTACTGGATGGTCTCCACCCGTCACCCGGACGAACTGGCCGCGGCGATCATGGCCGCCCGGCAGCGGGGCGGGCGCTAGCCGGCGTTGCGCAGCCTGGGTGAGCAGGCCCGTTGCCCCTGCAGCGGGTCGGGGTTGCCGCCCGGACACCAGCCGGACCGCGGCCCAGTGCGACGCCGGGCTCGCCCGACCCGCCGGGCCACCGTCTCCCAGCTCTGCCCGGCGTGGGTCGTCACGCATACGGCACGGCTGACGATCCGGGGCGCCGGTCGGCCCGAGCGTCAGGAACGCCGCGACATGTCGGGAGACCCGCTCGACCAGGCGTGATGCCGTCGTGCTGGCTCGCATCATGGTCGGTCATGATCGTCACGGCGTACCCGCCGGACTTGCCGGTCGCCCGGACGAAACCGGTGGACCCAACCCGCCATCGGGCCGGACCGGGGATCGGGTAGAAGCCGTTCTTCAGCGCCACGTGCCAGCCGCGGGGAACCCCGGCGGTGATCCCCCACCGCTGCGTCGGGTTGACGACGTGCGCCATGTAGTGCCAGGCCGTGGCCCGCGCGGCCGGCTGCAGCGGTCCGCGCCCGTGCAGCATCCGCAACGCGATCCGGGTGCGGTCCTCGGCGGTCGTCACGGTGGCGCCGTACTCCAACGTGTTGGTGGTCGAGGTCGCGTGCATCCGACGGTCGAAGGCGTTCATGCCGGCGACTCCGCCGACCTCCTCGTAGAGGTCCGAGACGTACGGGTCGTTCAAGGAGTACTCGATCATCGGATGGATCAGGCTGCGCTCGCGGTGAGTCGAGCCCGACGATGCTCGTCCTGCGCGTGGAGCAGGACCGCGCCCAGCACCTGCGCCTTGATCACCGAGGCGGTCGTGATCCGCATCGGCAGGTGCAGGTGGTACCAGCACTGGGTGCGGGTGTCGAAGACGGCTGCGGTCACCCGCTGGTCCGGGAACTGTCGCTGCAGCTGGGCCTCATAGGCTGCGAGAACAGTCTGGCCGCAGTGCGACGGGTCCGGCGCGGCGCTCGCCCCGCCCGCACCGAGCACCATCGCGGCGAGCGCGCCGCAGGCGGCGGCGCCAGCGAGTCGAGTGTGACGTTGCGTGCCAATCCGGGCGCTCGACATGGGCATCAGCGTCACACTCGGCGCAGGGCGGCTCGCAAGCGCCACGCTGAGGTCCCCGCGTGGCATCGCGATGACGTCGTCGAGCCCGAGCCAGTCGGCCATCACGCGGAGCTCGAGCGGCCAGCTCCTCGGCCGTCTCGGGCGGCGCGGCCGGCTCGGCCCAGGCCGACTGGACCCGGAGGACGCCGGCGTCGCGGTCGGACTTGAGGTCGACGCGGGCCACCAGGGCGTCACCGAGCAGGAACGGCAGCACGTAGTAGCCGTGGCATCCGCTTGGCGGCGGGCACGTAGATCTCGACCCGGTAGCGGAAGCCGAAGATCCGCTCGGTCCGGGCCCGCTCGAAGACCAGCGGGTCGAACGGCACCAGCAGGGCGCGGGCGGTGATCCGGCGCGGCAGGATCGTCCCGGGCAGCAGGTACGCCGGCTGGGCCCAGCCACGTACCGCGACCTGCTCGAGCGCGCCGTCCTCGACCAGCTCGGCTACCCGAGGCCGGGCCTGCGGCACGGTGATCCGGAAGTAGTCGGCGAGGTCGCCGACCGTGCCGACCCCGTGAGCCTGGGCGGCAACCAGCAGCAGCTCGCGGTGCGCGTCGGCCTCGAGCCGGGGTCGGCCGACCGAGCACTGCGCGACGGGATCACCCGCTCGGCCACGTCGTAGTGACGCTCGAAGTTGCGGCGGTTGGCCGCCGCGATCCGGCCGGTCCAGAACAGGTACTCCAGGGCGGTCTTCGCGTCGCTCCAGTTCCAGCCCCAGTCCGTTGGTGTACTGCGGACCTCGTCGGTGGCGAGCTCGCCCGCCGAGATCGGCCCGCGGTCGCGGACCTCGGCGTAGATCTCCTCGACGTACTCGGGGCGCTCGCGGGCGATCCTGCGCGATGCCGCCTGCCAGGTCCCGAACCGGCCTCGGCCCGCTCCATCCGCCAGCGCAGCAGCGGGTGCAGGTCGATCGGCAGCAGCGAGGCCTCGTGGCCCCAGTACTCGAACAGCTCGTGGTCGCGGTAGGCCATCCGGTCGAGCAGCGTGGTCGGATACGGCCCGAGCCGGGAGAACGACGGCAGGTAGTGCGCCCGGGCGAGCACGTTGACGCTGTCGATCTGCAACAGCGACGTGTGACGCAGCACCCGACGCAGGTGCCTGACGGTCCGGGGTCACCGTCGGCCGCGGCGCGTTCAGGCCCTGAGCGACGACCGCCAGCCGGCGTGCCGCCGCCGCGGTGAGGGTCTGCACCGGCGCATCGTGCCACCCCGTCCGGACACTTCCGGTGCCCGCCGGTGTTGCTTCGGCGGCTCGGAGGGGCACGATGGCGGCATGGCTGACGACACGGGCAACGATGACGGCAAGTTCGGGTACAAGATCATGGCGATGGCCGCGGCGCTGTTCGGAGCGGCCGTCGCCCGCAAGATCCTCACCATCGGCTGGAAGACCGCGACCGGCAAGGAGCCGCCCGCCAACCCGGAGGACCCGAACGTGACCTGGGGCGAGGCGGCCTCCTGGGCGGTGGCGTCCGGCGTGGTCGTCGGCCTGGTGAAGCTGGTCGCCCAGCGTCAGGTCGCCGCGACCTGGCGGCGGGCGTCGGGGCGAGCTGCCACCCGGCATGGAGGAGACCGCGGCGTGACCACGACGGCGGCGCCGATCGACGAGGACGCGATCGCCTACGCCGGGGTCGTGGGTCAGGCCGGCATGCTGCGGGACGGCCGGATCGACTCGGTCGGGCTCGTCGATCTGCTGCTCCGTCGGATCGACCGGCTCGACCTGCGGACCCACGCGTTCCGGGTGGTCCTCGCGGACCAGGTCCGGCAGGCCGCGGTCGAGGCCGACACCGCCCGACGAGAGGGTGACACCCGGCCGCTGCTCGGGGTCCCGATCGCGCTCAAGGACAACGTCGCCCTCGCAGGGCAACCCTCGCTTCTGGGCAGCGGCTCCCCCGAGCCGGTCGCGACCGTCGGATGACGAGCTGGTACGCCGGCTCCGGGCGGCCGGGCTGATCGTGATGGGCAAGACCCACCTGCCGGAGCTGGCGTTGTGGGCGGCCACCGAGTCGCGATGCTTCGGGATCACCCGCAACCCGTGGGCCCCCGACCGCTCCCCGGGCGGGTCCAGCGGTGGCTCCGCGGCCGCCGTCGCCGCCGGGATGGTGCCCGCCGCGCACGCCACGGACGGGCTCGGCTCGATCCGGATCCCGGCATCGGCCTGCGGGCTGGTCGGTCTCAAGCCGTCCCACGGCCTGGTTCCGCTGGGCCCCGACCCTGATCACTGGAACGGGATGTCGCACGCGGGCTTCCTGACCCGATCGGTTCGCGACACCGCCGTGCTGCTCGACATCGCCACCGCCGGCGCCACCCGGCTGGCCGAAGGCCTCGAGGAGACACCGACCGGCCTGCGGATCGCGGTCGACCAGCCACGCCGCGACACCCGTGCGCCCAGGCGGCGCCATCAGGGCCGCGCTCGACGTCGCGGTCGGCATGCTGCGCGGGCTGGGCCATAGCGTCATCGACCGGGACCCGCCGTACGGTCGGACGTTGCCGCAGTCGGTCTCCGCCCGCTACCTCGCCGGGGTCGCCCACGACGTCTCGCAGCTGGCCGATCCCGGGGCGACGGAGCCCCGCACCCGGTCGCTGGCCGCGATCGGTCGGCGGCTGCCCGAGACGTCGGTGCCGTGGGCGCGCGAGCCCAGGGGACGGAGTTCGGGTCCCGGATGGCCGGCTTCTTCGACTCGGTGGACCTGCTGCTGACACCGACAATGCCGGTGCTGCCGCGGTGGGCCGGCAGCCTGGCCGGGCGCGGCCTGGCCCGGACCCTGACGCTTGATGACGCCCTGCGCGGCGTACACGAGCCCGTGGAACGCCTGCGGTTTCCCTGCGCTCAACCTGCCCGTGTTCGTCGACGCCGAGCGGCATCCCGGTGGGGGTGCAGCTGGTCGGTCCGCTCGGCAGCGAGGCGCTGCTTCTCCAGGTCGCGGCTGCGGTCGAGCCGGTGGCGGGCTGGCTCGACCGGCGCGTCGAGGGACGTCCGGCGGTGCGCTCGTTACCGTGACGAGGTGACGCACCGCGGCGCAGCGATACGTACCCTCGCCGCGATACCGAACCTCGACGGGCTGTTCAGCGCCCGGGTGCGCCAGGGCGTCGGGATGGCACTGGCCGAAGAACGCGGATCGGTGGTGTTCGACGCTCCCCCGGTCGGGGCGTGGACGGTGCGGTTCCACGACGGCCGGGTGCGGCTGCTTCGGGGCCGTGACTCGCGGGCCCGCGCGACGATCACGGCCGATGCCTCGACACTCGCTGCCGTCCTCGAAGGGCCGCATCAGCGGGGTGGAGGCGTTCCTCGACCACGGCCTGACGGTGCGCGGCGACCTGGCGTTCGCGCTGCAGATCGACGGCGCGTTCGACGTCGGCGAACGCGCCGCCACCCAGCCGGTGGCCAAGACCCGACAGGTCATGGGGGTGCACTGCGCCTACCTGGAGGCGGGTCCGGCCGACGCGCCCGCTGTCCTGCTGCTGCACGGCCTCGGGGGCACCAACGCCTCGATGCTGCCCTTGATCGCCGACCTGGCCCGCGACCACCGCGTCCTCGCGCCGGACTTCCCGGGCTTCGGTGGGTCGGGGGCGCCGCGTTGGCGGTATCGCCCGAGCGACCTGGCCGGCTGGGTGCAGGCGTTCCAAGTCAGAGCTCGGTGCAACGCGGGCAGCCTTCGTTGGCAACTCCCTCGGGGGCCGGGTGGCGATCGAGACCGCGCTGACCGCGCCGGTCTCGGTCACCCGGATGGTGCTGCTGTGCCCGTCGCCGGCGTTCCGGCGGATGCGGCAGTTCGTGCCGCTGGTCAAGCTGCTCACCCCGGACGCCGTGCTGGTGCGGACTCCGATGCCGCACTGCCTGGTGGTGCGGCGATCCGGAGCTTCTTCGCCGAGCCCGACCGGCTACCCGACCCGTGGTACGACGCTGCGGCCGACGAGTACATCCGGATCATGCGTCGCTACGGCCACCGCCGGGCGTTCTACGCCACGATGCGCGAGATCTACCTCGATCCGGCGTACGGCGAGGACGGGTTCTGGGATCGGCTGCCGCAGCTGGCGACGCCGTCGCTGTTCGTGTGGGGCGACCGGGACTGGCTGGTGCCGTCGTCGTTCGAGCGGCACGTCGTCGAGGCCGTCCCCGACGCCCAGTCGGTCGTCCTGCCGGACTGCGGTCACGTCCCGCAGTTCGAGCATCCGGAGGCAACCAATCGAGCTGGTCCGCGAGTTCCTCGCCGGCTGAGCCGGCCGATTAGGGCAGCCAGCCGCCGAGCTCGCGCACCATCTGCTCAGCCAGTCGCTTGGTCTCGCGAGAGTTGAGCGTGGCGCCGGCCACCGCACCGCCGAACAACGGAATGATCGTCGACATGTTGGTGCCGGCCCGGCGCACCATCCGCCGCCTCAGCTCGCGCCGACCGGCGGTCAGGGTGATGACGACACTGCCGCGGCCCGGGCCGTGCACCAGCGCGTGGCGCCGGGTCCAGGCGCCCAGGTAGGCCGCGGTCCTGACCGGCCGGGGTGCCGAGCGGCGGGATGGCCGTAGACCTCGTGCAGCTCGGCGACCAGCTTCAGCTCGATCGCGACGACGGCGAAGGTCTCAGCGACGACCTGCACGGGGGTGGTCAACAGCAACGGCGGGGTGGCGAACTCCAGCGTGGCTACCAGCCCACCCGCCACGCCGACCGCGCCGGTGGACCGGGCGGCGGTCGCGACCAGGGCCGCCGCGAGGGCGTCGCCACGCAAGCCGCCGTGATGCTCGATGAGCGTCGGGAGGTCACGGATCGGGACGTGCGGCGCCATCTCGGTCACGCTGTCGGAGATCCATCGCCCGCTACCGACGGCCGAGGCGCCGGCCCGTCGCGCGCTGCCCCCCAATCCACCGACAACCGCCGAAGCAGGCCGAGCTGGGCGGCCCGGTCCGTCATCCCGCCGCTGAGCAGCTCATGGATGACAGCCGGGATCTCGTGCTCCGGAGCGACCGACCGCCGCTCCGCTGCGTCGGTCGCTCAGGCGGCGCACTCCCGGCAGACGCCCTTCTTGACGTCCGCGAGCTGGCTGCGGTGGCGCACCAGGAAGCACCGGTTGCACGTGAACTCGTCAGCCTGTCGCGGGACTACCCGGACGGTCAACTCCTCACCGGACAGGTCAGCGCCCGGCAGCTCGAGCGACTCGGCCAACTCGGCCTCGTCGACGTCGACGGCGCCCGCCTGGGCGTCACGTCGCGCCTTGAGCTCCTCGATGCTGTCTTCGGTCGTGTCGTCGTCGGTCGTACGTGGTTGGTCGTAATCGGTAGCCATGAGGTCCTGCTCTCTGGTTGAAGCCCTGCGCGAGCACTAACGCCCCAGCCGGGTTTTATGCCCGGATCACTGCGGCAGTTTTGCCCGTCGCCCCACTCGCGCGCCGCGCACGGTACCGGAAACCGATGAAGCCTGCGTGACGGCCGGCCGCGATGAGCTCATCGACGCCTGTCACCATGCCCTTCGAATCGTCTCCCCACACACTTCGAGAGAAGGGCTCCCGTGGTTCAGTACGCACTCGGCGACCGGACTCCGAGCATCGACGACAGCGCCTTCGTCCACCCCGATGCCGTCGTCATCGGCGCGGTCACCGTAGGGCCGCAGGCCACGATCTGGCCGGGCGCCGTGCTGCGCGGTGACTACGGCGAGATCAGCGTCGGCGCCCGCACCTCGATCCAGGACGGCAGCATCATTCATGCCACGGCTGATCACCCGACCCGGATCGGGAGCGACTGCACGATCGGCCACCTCGCTCACCTGGAGGGATGCACCATCGAGGACGGCGCCCTGGTGGGCTCCGGCTCGGTCGTCCTGCACCGGGCGGTGGTGCGCACCGGTGCGCTGGTCGGCGCCGGGGCCGTCGTACCCAACGACATGGAGGTGCCGTCCCGCGCCATGGCCCTCGGCGTGCCCGCGAGGATCAAGCCCGACGCGGTCCCTGAGGGTGTGCTGCAGATCAGCGCCGACCTGTACGTCGAGAACGGCGCCCGCTACCGCCGCGACCTGCGCCGCCTCGACTGACCCACCCCACACGCATGGCCCATTGGTGGGGCCAGGACAGCCGACCCAATGGGCCATTGGTTCAGACCAGGAGCGCGCGGACCGCCTTGCGGTCGGTCTTCAGGACGCTGGTCAGCGGGATCGCGTCGATGATCCGGACCTCGCGCGGGTACTTCGCCCGGGAGATGTGCTCACGCGCGAACTCGACGAGGTCACTGTCCGTGACGGTGGCTCCGGGCCGTAGCTGGACGAACGCGACGACCTCCTCGCCGTACCGGGCGTCCGGCCGTCCCACGACCGCGGCGGCGACGACGTCCGGATGGGTGAGCATGACGTCCTCGACGTCGCGGGGGTAGACGTTGATGCCGCTGCGGATGATGAGGTCCTTGAGCCGGTCGACGACGTAGAGGTAGCCGTCATCATCCAGCCGGCCGATGTCACCGGTGTGCAGCCAGCCGTCGCGGAGCGCGTGCGCGGTCTCGGCGTCGGAGTGCCAGTAACCCGTCATCAGGTTCGCGCCCCGGACGCAGATCTCACCGTTGTCGCCCACCGCGCCGTCGGAGCCGTCGGCGAGCTCGATCCGGACCTCGACGCCCGGTGCCGGCTTCCCCACGCTGCCGGGGCGGATCCCACCTAACGGCGATGTCGAGATCAGAGCCGCGCTCTCGGTGCAGCCATAGCCCTCGGCCAGCTCACACCACGGCAGCCGCCGCTGGAACTGCTCCCGGGTCTCTGCCAACAGCGGGGCGGCGCCGGAGGAGATCCGGCGGAGGGCGGACAGGTCGCGGTCCTCAAGCGGCTGAGCCAACAACATCTGCAGCATCGACGGGACCACGGCGCCGAGGTTCACGGCGTGCCGCTCGGCCAGATCGAGCCAGCCGACCGGGTCGAACCATCGCATCAGCACCGCGGTGCCGGGATCGGGGGCGTGGAGCGCGAGCGTCTGCACGAGCAGTCCGTAGGCGTGCGAGAGCGGGAGCGGCACCAGGCTGACCGTCTGCTCCGGGTCGTAGCCCATGGTCACCGCGGCCCAGGCCGAGGTCGACATCGCGTCGTGGCTGAGCATCACGCCCTTCGACCGCCCGGTCGTCCCGCCGGTGTAGAGCAGGGCCGCCAGCTCGCTGGGGTCGCGATCGAGAAGGTCGCCGGGCGCGGCCGCCTCCAGCTCGGCGAAAGCGATCGTCGCTGGCGTCTCGGGCCCGGCGAGCACGATGCCTCGCAAGGTGTCTACGCCCTTCGCGGCCGCCTCGACCTTCGGCAGGAACTCCGGTGTGGTGACGACGTAGGCCGCCTCGCTGTCGGCCAGCACATGCCGCAGCTCGTCCTCGCTGAGCAGGAACAGGACCGGCGTCGTGACGGCACCCGCCCGCCAGATCGCGTGGTAGACGACACCGACCTCGCTGCAGTTCGACATGCAGACCACGACGCGCTCGCCGGGACGAAGGCCCACCTCTCGCAGCCCGGCCGACACCCGGCGTGCCCGGTCGGCCAGCTGGTCGCCGGTCCAGCGCTCGGACTCGAAGATCAGCGTCGAAGCGTCGCCGTGTCGATCCCACGACGCCTCGGCGAGGCGTTGCAGGCTGTGACCGGTCGGTGTGGTGGCGAGAGTCGTCGTCATGGGGACTACTCTGCACCGAACGGCGTTCTGACGTGAACATCGGCCACACGTTTTCTTGTCTGAGATTGCGTGTCGGTCACCACAGCGAGGTGAACACAGTGGACTTTCGCGACACACCGGATGAAGCAGCTTTTCGCAGTGAGCTCCGGCAATGGCTGGCGGACAACCTCCCCGACGACTGGACGAGCCGCGCGCCGTCGGTCGGCCGCTGGGACGAGGGATTCACGCGAAAGTGGACCCGCACCCTCTACGACGCCGGGTACGTCGGACTGACCTGGCCGAAGGAATACGGCGGCGGGGGTGCGCCGTACACCCATCAGGGCATCTACCTCGAGGAGACCGCGCGGATCGGCGCCCCCGACCACATCGGTGTCATCGGGCTGGGCATGGCCGGCCCCACCATCATCGCGTGGGGCACCGAGGAGCAGAAGAAGCGCCACCTCGAGCCGCTGCTGTCCGGTGAGGAGATCTGGTGTCAGGGCTTCTCGGAACCGGGCAGCGGGTCGGACCTTGCCGGCGCCAAGACCCGCGCCGTAATCGACGGCGACGAGTGGGTGGTCAACGGCCAGAAGGTCTGGTCGTCCTACGCCCACATCGCCGACTGGTGCATCCTCGTCGTGCGCACTGACCCGGACGCCGAGAAACACCGCGGCCTGTCGTACCTGCTCGTCGACATGCACTCCCCCGGCGTCGAGGTCCGGCCACTGCGGCAGATCACCGGCGACCCGGAGTTCAACGAGATCTTCTTCACCGACGTCCGGGTGCCCCGGGAGTCGATCCTCGGCCAGCCCGGGGACGGCTGGAACGTCGCGATGACCACGCTGCTGCACGAGCGCGGCACGCTCGGCTTCGCGCTGACCGCGGCGCTCGAGCGACAGGTCAACCGGCTGCTGGAGCTCGCGACCGCGCCAGCACCAGACGGGACGCGTCCCGCCGACGACCCGGTGATCCGGGATGAGATCGCTCAGCAGTGGATCGACCTGCAGGCGCTGCGGTTCACCAACTACCGGTCGCTGACGGCGCTGCAGAAGACCGGCGTACCCGGACCGGAGGGGTCGGTCGCGAAGCTGCACTGGAGCGAGAGCAACCAGCGCCTCACCAAGCTCGCCCAGTCGATCTCCGGGCTGGCCGGTCAGCTCGACGGCGAAGGCGGCGTCTGGGACGGCTACTGGGCCTACCAGCAGCTACGCAGCCGCGGCAACACCATCGAAGCCGGCACCTCCGAGGTGCTGCGCAACATCATCGCCGAGCGCATCGTCGGCCTGCCCCGCTCTCGCTAGGAGACTTTCGTGGACTTCGCTTTCTCCGAGGATCAGGAGCTGCTGCGCGCGGCCGCCCGTGACTACCTCGCCGACCGGTACGCCGAGGAGCGCGTCGTCGCCCTGGCCGAGTCCGAGGCCGGCTGGGACCCGAACAGCTGGTCCCAGCTCGCCGAGCTGGGCTGGCTCGATCCCGAGCTCGGGCTGCTCGAGCATGCGGTGCTCGCCGAGGAGACCGGCAGTGCCCTGCTCCCGGCACCGTGGTTCGCGACGGTGGGGCTGGCGTGGCCGCTGCTCGACGACGAGCTGCGTGAGGCGATCAGCGCAGGGCGGCGATCGGCGACCCTGGCGTGGGCCGAGCCGGACGCCCCCGCCACCCTGCTCACGGCCGCCCACCGCAGCAGCACCCGTGCCGACGCGGACGGCCGGCTCACCGGCAGCAAGGTGCTGGTCCCGGACCTGACGTCGGTCACCGACGTCGTGGTCGTCACGGCGGAGGGTCTGTACGTCGTCGACCTCGAGGCCAACCCGGATGTCGTCGTACCGCGCTCGACGATGGACCTGACCCGGCGGCTGGGCGAGCTCCGGCTCGACGGCACGCCGGCCCGCCCGCTGGAGGCGTCGGTCGACACCCTGACCGAGGTACGACGGCGAGCCCTGGCGCTGTTGGCCTGCGAGGCGGTCGGCGTCGCGCAGCGGGTGCTGGACATCACGGCGGCCTACACCAAGGAGCGGCAGCAGTTCGGCCGCGTCATCGGGACCTACCAGGGCGTCTCACATCGGGTGGCGAACACCTTCGTCGCCTTGCAGCTGGCGCGCTCCATGGCCTACTGGGCGGCCTGGACGGTCAGCGAGGACGACCCGCAGGCCGATCTCGCCGTCGCCGGCGCGAAGGCCGCGGCGGGTGAGGGCGCGGTCTTCGCCTGCGAGCAGGGCATCCAGGCGCTCGGCGGCATCGGCTTCACCTACGAGCACATCCTTCACCGGTACTACAAGCGGGCGCAGTGGATCGACGCGTTTGACGGCAACGGTCGGGCGCAGCGCGGCGTCATCGCGGCCGAGCTGCTCGATCGGCGTGAGGGTGAGGGTGTCGCGGAGACGACGCTGCCGGTGACGACGGAGTCCGAGTCGGCGGCCTGAGTCCTACCGCGACGCCGTCCGAGGCAATGCGGACGTCGTACTGCCACTGGCCTGATCCGCCCGGAGCAGGTCGGCGGCCTTCTCCGCGATCATGATGGTCGGTGCGTTGGTGTTCCCGCGAGGCACGGTCGGCATCACCGACGCGTCGACGACGCGCAGCCCTCGCACGCCACGCACCCGAAGCTCGGGGTCGCAGACGTCGTCGTCGGAAGGACCCATCGCCGCCGTCGAGGTGGGATGGTAGATCGTCTCGCTGCGGGCCCGTGCATGCGCACGCAGTGCCTCGTCGCTGTCGTCTCCGGGAGCCGGCAGGAACCGCTCGCCCTTGTACCTCGCCAGGGCCGGCTGCGCCACGATGTCGAGGCACGCCCGCAGCCCGGCCACCATCCGGTCGAGGTCAACCGGGTCGCTGTAGTAGTTCGCCCGGATGACCGGATGCTGCGAGGGGTCGGTCGAGCGCAGCGTGATCGTGCCCCTGCTCTTTGGCGTCAGCAGGTAGGGCCCCAGCGTGATGCCGTGCCCAGGCGGGTCGGTGAAGCCATGGTCCAGGAACATCGCAGGGGCGAACAGCAGCTGCAGGTCCGGCGCCTCCAGCCCGGGATCGGTCCGGATGAAGCCGCCGGCCTCGGCCACCACCGAGGTGAACGGGCCTCGGTGCCGCAGCATGTACGCGGCCACGTTGCCGAGCCGCTTGTCCGCCTCGAAGAGCGACACCGGATCCGGGCAGCTCCACATCGCACCGACGCTTACGTGGTCCTGCAGGTTGCGACCGACGTTCGGCGAGTCGACGACCACGTCGATCCCGTGCTCACGCAAGTCATCGGCCGGCCCGATGCCCGACAGCAACAGTAGCTGCGGTGTGTTGACCGAACCGCCGGCGAGCACTACCTCACGGTCGGCCCGGAACAGCTGCCGGCGGCCATCGACGACGGCTTCGACGCCAAGCGCACGCCCTCGCTCGGTGATGACCCGGGCCGCCAGGGCGCCGGTCACCACCGAGAGGTTGCGGCGTTTGATGGCCGGGCGCAGGAACGCCTTCGACGTCGAGCATCGCCGACCGTCGCGCTGGGTCGCGGCGTAGAGACCGACACCGTCCTGCCGCTCTCCGTTGAAGTCAGGGTTGCGCGCGAAGCCGGCCTGCGCGGCCGCTTCGACGTAGGCCAGCGACAGCGGGCTGGGTGAGCGCTGCTCCGAGACGGTCAGCGGACCGCTGCCGTTGTGGTACGCCGATGACCCGCGGGTGTTGCCCTCCGAGCGAAGGAAGTAGGGCAGGACGTCGTCGTACCCCCAGCCGTCGCAGCCGGCGTTGCGCCAGCCGTCGTAGTCCAGCCGGTTGCCGCGGATGTAGATCATGGCGTTGATCGAGGAGCAGCCGCCGAGCACCTTGCCGCGCGGCCAGTACATGGCACGGTCGTTGCAGGCCGGCTCCGGCTCGGTCGCGTAGTCCCAGTCGTCGACCGTCCGGAACAGCTGCCCGAACGCCGCCGGGATCGCGATGTTCCGCGAGCTGTCACGCCCGCCTGCCTCGAGCAGCGTCACGGAGACGCTCGGGTCCTCGCTGAGCCGGGCGGCGAGCACACAGCCGGCCGAGCCCGCCCCGACGATCACGTAGTCAGCCATCCGCCCACCTTGACACCACACGCCCCCATGTCAAGCCCGACCTCACGTCGAGTGCGACGCTCTTGCCCGTTCGACGGCCCCTATTAGGGACGAAGCGTCGCACTCGACGGGGTCGGTCAGGCGTAGCGGTTGGCGAGCTCGAGAACCTCTTTCACGTACCACCAGGCGTGGTTGTAGGAGAAGACGGCCTGGTCGATGCCGGTCGCTCCACGGCCGGCGCCCGCAGCGCACAGGTAGCGCGCAGCGGAGAACACGGCGTCCGTCGGATCGTCGATGTTCGCCTTGCCGTCGCCGTCCGCGTCGATGCCGTACAGCGCCCAGGTCGACGGCTCGAACTGCATCGGGCCCTCGGCGCCGGCGACCGAGCGATGGACGTTGCTGCCGTTGCCGGTCTCGACCGTGCCGATGCCAGCCAGCACGGTCCACGGCAGTCCCGGGCAGGTGGGCGCGGCCCGGCGATACAGCTCGAGGTACGACGCCGGGATGACCGACAGCGCGTAGCTGCTTGCCTCGCTCTGGTCGACCTCCAACGGGCGGGTCACGTGAACCTGAGCCGACCCGCCGAAGATGGTCTTGACGCCCGCACGCAGGTCGTCGAGAGACACATTCGGCGCGTCGACCAACACCTCCCGGTTCGCCGGCAGGCCCAACGACTTGCCCTGCGTGGCGGACACCATGCCGTCGACGCTGGGCAACGCGATCGTCGCGAAGGCCCCGACCCGCAGCGGCGAGGGCACGGCGCCTCCCACAGCCGCCTGCAGCGTGGCGCCGAGCTCGTGCTTCAGCGGCCGCGAGCTGGTGTAGGCGACCGTGAGCTCGCCATCGGCGATCGAACGCCACAGCGGGTTCGACACCGCGGTCAGCTTCGGTGTGAACCCCCTGATGTTGGACAGCGGTACGCCGGCCACCTGGATCCGGTGACCACTCAGCCGCAGCTCACCCCGGGCCAGCGACGCGACGTGATGGACGCCGGACATCCGGCGCAGCCGCCGCAGCTGCCGGGGCGTCGCCGAGTGACGGAGGTCGACCGCGATGTCGGGCGGGGTGAGGCCGTGGAGCTTGGGCACGACCGGCGACGTCGTACCGCCGTTGGCGATATCGGTGCCGGCCTGGGCCGAGGTGCCCCCCGGGCTCGCCGACCCGGTGCCTGCAGAGGGACTGGCGCCGGAGCCGCCGGGCGAACTCCCCGCTGCGACGGCCGCAGCGCCTTGCTGGTGATGAGCGGCCAGCACCACCCCCACGACACCGGCCGAGGCCAGGGTGCCTGCGGTCAGCAGCGAGGCGATCACGACTCGCCGCCTGCTGGTCACATCCAACTCCTGCCCTCGATCACCCCCGGTCAGTCTCCCGGTACGACGGGCACGGGCGCATCCGGAGCCGCGGCGTCCGCGTCGGCCGCTACGAGCAGATCATGCAACGCCGAGAAAAGCCCCGGGTTGGCGGCCAGGGTGGTGTGGCCGCCCGGCGGCTTGCCCAGCAGCCCATCGACCCGGGCACCGGCCTCCCGCGCGATCAGCGCCCCCGCCGCCCAATCCCAGGGGGACATGCCCGCCTCGTAGTAGCCGTCGATGCGACCGGCCGCCACGGCGCACAGGTCGAGGGCCGCCGACCCGAACCGCCGGATGTCGCGGATCGCCGGCAGCAGCTGCGCCACGGTCCGCCCCTGGGCGCCGCGGCGCGCCGCGGAGTAGGAGAAGCCCGTGGCGACCAGCGAGAGGGCCGGCTCGGTCTGCGTCGAGCAGGTTAGCCGCCTGCCGTTGCACCAGGCCCCCCCACCGCGGACCGCGGCGTACTCCTCGTCGCGCGCGACGTCGACGACGATCCCCACGGCCGCCTCGCCGTCGATCTCGGCGCCCAGCGACACGGCGTACTGAGTGATCCCGTAGAGGTAGTTGACCGTCCCATCGAGCGGGTCGACGTACCACGTCACTCCGCTGCTGCCGGTCCGGTTCGCGCTCTCCTCGGTGACCACGGCGTCGTCGGGTCGCTCGGCCGCGAGGCCGTCGAGGATCACCCGCTCGGCCCGGCGGTCCATCACGGTCACCGTGTCGGTCGGCGTCGACTTGCTGCTCGCCTGCAGGTCGGCCGGGCGATCGCGCAGCACCTCGGCGGCGGCGCGGGCCAGTCGGCCGGCCAGCTCAAGGAGAACCTCAGGCTCGGGCGTGGTCAGCCCCGATGACGGCGCCGCAGCACCCAGGCGAGCAGGCCGACGCTGGCCGCCGCCCCCGCGGCGGGCAGGGTCTTGTTGCTGCGCGCGGTCGCGGTGGCCGCCGAGGCGGTCGCGGTCGCCGCACTCGACGTCGCATGGCTGACCGCGGACACCGCCCGGTCGGCGGTGCTGGGGCTCTTCGGCGGCGCGGGAGCGAGACCCGACCCCGATCCGGAGGGCTGGGCAACGGCCGCGACGTCGGCGGTGGGGGTCGGGTGCTTGATGGGGCTGACGCCACCACTGACCGCGGGCCCGACCGGCGTACGGCGCTCCTTGCGACGGCCGATCTTGGAGCCGAGGAACAGCACCGGGTCGTACTTGGTGTCGACCACGCGCTCCTTCAACGGGATGATCCCGTTGTCGGTGATCTTGATGCCTTCGGGGCACACCTCGGTGCAGCACTTGGTGATGTTGCACATCCCGAGACCCTCGTGCTCCTGCGCCAGCTGCTTGCGGTCCTGGGTGTCGAGCGGGTGCATGTCGAGCTCGGCCATCCTGATGAAGAACCGCGGGCCGGCGAACGACGGCTTGTTCTCCTCGTGGTCACGGACGACGTGGCAGGTGTTCTGGCACAGGTAGCACTCGATGCACTTGCGGAACTCCTGGCTGCGTTCCACATCGATCTGCTGCATCCGGAACTTGCCGCCAGCGTTGTCGCTCGGGGGGGCGAACGCCGGGATCTCGCGGGCCTTCTCGTAGTTGAAGCTCACGTCGGTGACCAGGTCACGGATCACCGGGAACGTCCGCATCGGGTTGACCGTGATCGTCTCGGTCGCGTCGAAGCTGGACAGCCGCGACATGCACATCAGCCGGGGCTTGCCGTTGATCTCCGCGCTGCACGAGCCACACTTGCCGGCCTTGCAGTTCCAGCGCACCGCGAGGTCGCCGGCCTGGGTGGCCTGCAGCCGGTGGATCGCGTCGAGGACGACCTCACCGTCCTCGACGGGCACGGTGTAGCTGACGAAGTCGCCCCCGTCGGCATCACCGCGCCACACGCGCATGTGCAGGTCGTAGGTCATCTAGTGGCTCTCCTCGAACAGTTCCTTGAGCTCGTCCGGCATCTCCGGCAACGGCTTGCGCTCCAGCGTGACCTTGCCGTTCCGCTCGCTGACGACGAGGTTGATGGTCCCCCAGAACGGGTCGGTGGCCGGGTAGTCGTCGCGGGTGTGGCCGCCCCGGCTCTCGGTCCGCTCCAGCGCCGCTCGGGCAATGCTCTCGGAGACGGTCAGCATCGCGCGCAGGTCCAGCGCGGTGTGCCAGCCCGGGTTGTAGGCCCGGCCGCCCTCGACGCTGGTGTGCTCGGCACGCTCCTTGAGCGCCTCGATCTCCTTGAGTGCCTGGGTCATCTCGTCCGCGGTCCGGATGATCCCGACCAGCGAGAACATGACGTCCTGCAGATCGTGCTGCACCGTGTAGGGGTTCTCGGCGCCGGTATTCGAGAACGGTTTCAGCGCCTCAGCGACCGCCGCCTCGAGGTCGGTCTGGGCGATGGTCGGACGGGCCGGCAGCGAGGCGACATAGTCGGCGGCGCTCTCACCCGCGCGCTTGCCGAAGACCAGCAGGTCACCCAGGGAGTTCCCGCCGAGCCGGTTGGCGCCGTGCATCCCGCCCGAGACCTCGCCGACGGCGTAGAGCCCAGGGACCGACGCCGCCTGGGTGTCCGCGTTCACCTCGACGCCGCCCATCACGTAATGGCAGGTCGGGGCGACCTCCATCGGCTCCTTCGTGATGTCGACGTCGCCCAGCTCCTTGAACTGGTGATACATCGAGGGCAGCCGACGTTGGATGTAGGCCGCGTCCCGCCGGCTCGCGATGTCGAGGAAGACGCCACCGTGCGGCGAGCCGCGGTCGGCCTTGATCTCCGAGTTGATCGCCCGGGCCACCTCGTCGCGGGGCAGCAGCTCAGGCGGCCGCCGGTTGTTCTTCTTGTCGTCGTACCAGCGGTCGGCCTCATCTTCGGTGTCTGCCGTCTCGGCTTTGAAGAACTCCGGGATGTAGTCGAACATGAACCGCTTGCCCTCGCTGTTGCGGAGCACGCCGCCGTCGCCTCGCACCCCCTCGGTGATGAGGATCCCGCGCACCGACGGCGGCCAGACCATCCCGGTCGGGTGGAACTGGACGAACTCCATGTTGAGCAACGACGCGCCGGCCCACATCGCCATCGCGTGCCCGTCGCCGGTGTACTCCCAGGAGTTGGACGTCACCTTGAACGACTTGCCGATGCCGCCGGTGGCGAGGATCACAGCAGGCGCGTTGAACTGGATGAACGACCCGGTCTCGCGCCAGTAGCCGAAGGCGCCGGCGATCTTGTCGCCATCCTTGAGCAGCCGGGTGACGTTGCACTCCATGTAGACGTCGATGCCGAGCTGGACGACGCGCTGCTGACAGGTGCGGATGATCTCCAGGCCGGTGCGGTCGCCGACGTGGGCGAGTCGGGCGTAGCGGTGACCGCCGAAGTCGCGCTGGCTGATCTTGCCGTCGGAGGTCCGGTCGAACAGCGCACCCCACTCCTCGAGCTCCCACACCCGGTCGGGAGCCTCCTGGGCGTGCAGCTGGGCCATCCGCCAGTTGTTGAGCATCTTGCCGCCGCGCATGGTGTCGCGGAAGTGGACCTTCCAGTTGTCCTCCGGCCAGACGTTGCCCATCGACGCGGCGAGGCCGCCCTCGGCCATGACCGTGTGCGCCTTGCCCAGCAGCGACTTGGTGACGATCGCGGTGCGGGCGCCCGCCTCGTGCGCAGCGATCGCGGCCCGAAGCCCGGATCCGCCCGCACCGATGACGACGACGTCGTAGTCGTGGCTCTCGTGGTCAGCCATGGGAGTGCTCTCTCACCCGCTTCTAGAAGATGTGGTGGTAGTCGGTGATGGTGCCGCTCGCGACCAGCCGGATGTAGAGGTCGGCGACGGCCACCCAGACGAGTGAGGCCCAGGCGAACTGCATGTGCCGGCGGTTGAGCTTGGAGACCAGCGTCCACCACCGGTACCGAAGCGGGTGCTTCGAGAAGTTGTTGATCCGGCCTGAGGTGATGTGTCGGCAGGAGTGGCAGCCGAGGGTGTAGCCCAGGATCAGGAAGGCGTTCACCACGAGGACCAGGGTCCCGACACCGATCCCGAAGCTGCCGTGGAAGTTGAAGGCACGGCCGGCGTCGTAGGTCAGGATGCCGGCGAAGATCACCGCGAAGTACCAGGTGTACCGATGGATGTTCTGGAAGATCAGCGGGAACCGCGTCTCGCCGGAGTACGTGGAGTGGGGCTCGGAGACCGCGCATGCCGGCGGCGAGAACCAGAACGACCGGTAGTAGGCCTTCCGGTAGTAGTAGCAGGTCGCACGGAAGCTCAGCGGGAAGATCAGGATGTAGAGCGCCGGCGACAGCCAGTGCCAGATGTCGACGTGGCCCCAGGCGATCGCCGAGGGGCAGCCGTCGGCGAAGCACGGCGAGTAGAACGGCGACTGGTACGGCGCGGCGTAGAAGTTGTTGTGGTCGAACGCCGCCCAGGTGGCGTAGGCGATGAAGGCCGCGAAGACGATCGCGGTGACCAAGGGCTGGATCCACCAGCGGTCGGTGCGGAGCGTCTTCGCCGCGATCTCGGCCCGGGGACCGCCGTGCCCGACGGGATCGCGCTGCTCGGTCCCTGCCGTCTGCATCGCCATGTTGTGGCGGCCGTCCTTTCCCCTCGCGCACGTCCGCCTGCGATGTCGCGCTGGCGGGATCTGGCGGTCCGGCCCGCCGTGATCGTCCCTATCTTCGCCGTTGCGTCCCGGACTAGGCCAACCGGGGTCCCTGGCGTGTTACAACTCGGGTCATCGGCGTGTCATACGGGTGTACATGCCCCCCGGCTGGGGGAGTCTGGAATGAGCGGCTACACGGAGGGTGTTGACTAGGGACGATGGCTACCACGACCGCAGCACCTCCCCTGTCACCAGCCGACCGCTGTGACCGGTGTGGCGCCCAAGCGCAGGTGCGCGCCGTGATGCCCGGCGGCGGCGACCTGTACTTCTGCGCGCACCATGGCCGCGAGCACGCGGCGAAGCTACGCGAGGTTGCGATCGAGATCCACGACGAGTCCGGGACGCTCGACCCTTCCTGAGCTCAACCCCTCCTGAGCGGGGCGCCGAAGGCCATCCGCGCGGTCCAGCGACCATCCGAGGCGAGCACCCGCAACGGGAGTCCGAACGCCGCAGACAGTGACGCCGAGTGCAGCGTCGACTCGACCGGTCCGGCCGCCACCACCTGCCCGGAGCGCAGCAGCAACGCGTGAGTGATCCCGGCCGGCACCTCCTCGACGTGGTGCGAGACCAGCACCTGCACCGGGGCTCTCGGGTCGTCCGCGAGCCGGCCGAGCAGCCGCAGGAGCGCCTCCCGGCCGCCCAGGTCCAGCCCGGCAGCGGGCTCGTCGAGCAGCAACAGCTCGGGATCGGTCATCAGCGCCCGGGCCAGCTGCACCCGCTTGCGCTCCCCCTCGGACAGCGTCCCGAAGCGTCGGTCCACCAGATCGCGGCAGCCGATCTGGCCGAGCAGACGCCTGGCCCGCGCGTCATCGCTGCCCTCGTAGAACTCCACCCCGCGTCGCACGGCCGCGTACGACGCGGTAAGCACGACGTCCAGGACCCGCTCGTCGGCAGGGAGTCGGTCGGCCAGCGCCGCGCTCGCCCACCCCACCCGAGGCAGGACGTCGTCCAGGTCGGCGTCGGCCAGCGGCTCCCCCAGCAGCGTGACCTCGCCGTCGTCAGGGACGATCGATCCGGCCAAGACCTGCAGAAGCGTGGTCTTCCCGGCACCGTTGGCACCGAGGACGACCCAGCGCTGGCCCTCGTCGATGGTCCAGTCGACGTCGTCGAGCAGGGTCACGTCGCCGCGGCGCACGCTGACTCCGGACAACGAGGCGACGGTCGAAGCGGGTACGTCGTGCAGAGCGAGAGTCACGGCACATCACGGTATGGGCGGGACGCCTGTGCCCTGTGATGCCACGCCGAGGCAGCTGCCAAGCCGCGTGCGGGTCGCTCAGCCCCCAAGTCGGGCCAGCGACGCGATCCTCGCCTCGAGCTGGTCCAGGGTCGCCTGGGCGGTGGGCGGGCCGCCGCAGGCCCGGCGCAGCTCGGCGTGCACGGCCGCATGCGGGCGTCCGGTCCGGGCGGCGTAGGCCGCCACCAGGCTGCCGAGCCGCCGGCGCAACGCCGCCACCTGCTCATAGACGGGGACGTCGGGCTCCGGCGTACCGTCCGGATCCGGCTGGGCGCGCCGGCCGCGCGCGATCTGGCGCGCCTGCCGGTCCCGGAGCAGTTGTGAGACCTGGTCGGCGTCGAGCAGGCCGGGGAGGCCGAGATAGTCCTGCTCGTCGTCGCTGGTTCCATCGGAGTACCCGCCGAACTCCGCCCCGTCGTAGAGCACTCGGTCGAACGACGCCGATGCCTCCAGCGCCTCGAAGCCCGGGCCATCGTCGATGCCCACCTCGTCGCGGGCCCTGGCCGCCTCGGCGAGCGCGGCGTCGTCGAAGCCGTCCTCGCCGGTGAGCGGGCGGCCGAGCACGTGGTCGCGGATGGCCTCGAGCTCGGCGGCGTGCTGGAGCAGGATCGGGATGCTGGGCAGGAAGACGCTGGCCGTCTCGCCTCGTCGCCGGGCCCGCACGAACCGGCCGACGGCCTGCGCGAAGTACAGCGGCGTCGACACGCTCGTCGCGAACACGCCGACCGCGAGCCGGGGCACGTCGACACCTTCGGACACCATCCGGACCGCGACCATCCACCGGTCGCGGGACCGGTGGAACTCGCCGATCCGTCGGCTCGCCTGCGGGTCGTCGGAGAGCACGACCGTGGCGGGCTCGCCGGTGATCCGTTTCAGCAGCACCGCGTACGCCCGTGCCGTGGCCTGGTCGGAGGCGATGACCAGGCCGCCGGCATCGGGCATCTCGCGCCGCTTGACGGTCAGCCGCTCGTTGGCGGCTCGCAGGACCGCGCCGATCCACTCCCCGGAGGGATCGAGCGCGGTGCGCCAGGCGTGTGCGGTGACATCAGCGGTGGACGGTTCGCCGAGCCGGACCGCGAGCTCGGCCCCGGCGTTGGTCCGCCAGCGCATCTCGCCGGAGTAGGCCAGGAAGATCACCGGCCGCACCACCGCGTCCCGCAGCGCCTCGCCGTACCCGTAGGTCGAGTCGGCGACCGAACGCAGCGCGCCGGTGCCATCCGGGGCGTAGGTGACGAACGGGATCGGGTTGTCGTCGGACCGGAACGGCGTACCGGTCAGGGCGAGCCGACGGGCGGCCGGCATGAAGGCCTCGCGGATCCCGTCGCCCCAGGTCAGCGCGTCGCCGGCATGGTGGACCTCGTCGAGGACGACCAGGGTGCGTCGTGCCTCGGTCCGAGCCCGGTGCAACAGCGGAGCGGCGGCGACCTGGGCGTAGGTGACGACGGTGCCGTCGTACTCCCGCCCGGTGGCGCCGGCGGCATTGCGGAACCCCGGGTCCAGCCGGATCCCCGCCGCGTGCGCGGCGTCGGCCCACTGCCGCTTGAGGTGGTCGGTCGGCGTGACCACGGTCACGGCGGCGATCTCCCGGGTGGCGATCAGGTGGGCGGCAAGGACCAAGGCGAACCGGGTCTTGCCGGCACCCGGTGTCGCGACCGCCGTGAAGTCCCGAGGCGAGCGGGACAGGTACGTCGACAGGGCCGCGCGCTGCCAGGAACGGAGGTCGTCGGGCAGCGCGACGTGGTCGTAAGCAGCAGTCATGGCGGAGCCACCGACCCTAGTGGGAGCCGCCGGGCCCACCCTCTCGTGACACGCCCGCCCAACCTGTCAGGTCGGCCGAGCGTGAGATTGGGCCGAGCGCCCTGACTGGCTAGACCCGCTCGGCGCGCCAGCACCAGGAGCGGATCGGCACGTCAATCGTCTCGGCGTCGGGGAACCGCGCCTCGACCGCGGCTCGCGCCCGCTCGAGCCCGGCTCGTCGATCGGCCTCCGAGGCCGTGATGATCCCGCTGTAGGTCCCGAGCGACGCGACCAGGTCAGCCACCGACATCTCGCGGGTGTAGCCGAATGATGCGGTCGCGACATCTCGGAAACTGCTGCCCTCGGGCAGGTTGATGGTCCGGTGGCGGTGACGCTGCGCCGCGACCTCCTGCCGCGACTCCTGGGTCTCGGAGGTCCGTAGCAGGTCGAGCTCGCGGACCCAGTCGACCTCGCGGTCGCGGCTGGTCCAGATCAGCCCGAAGCGGCCGCCCGGGCGCAGCACCCGGGCGATCTCGGGGATCGCCCGCGCCTCGTCCATCCAGTGCCATGCCGACGACACGAACACCGCGTCGACACTGCCGTCGGGCAGCGGGATCGATTCGCCGTACCCGGCCACGGCGCGTACGCCCGGGGTCCGCTCGGTCGAGGACGGCACGCATCCGCTGGTCCGGCTCAACCGCGATCACCTCGGGCACCCGAGCGGCGAGCGCCCGGGTCAGCAGTCCCGTACCGGCTGCCACGTCCAGGGCAACCTGGCAGTCGGCCGGGACCAGCCAGTCGACGGCCGCCTCGGCGGGTCGTGGCCGGAGCCGGTCGTAGTCCTCGGCAATCGCGCCAAAGGATCCGGATCGTTCGGCTCGACTCGCCATGACGGTGACGCTACAAGGTGCTGATGGCGTGGATCGCGATGCCCACGAGGGCACCGACCGCCGTGCCGTTGAGCCGGATGAACTGCAGGTCGCGGCCGGCCAGCAGCTCGATCCGCCGGGCCGTCTCGTTGCCGTCCCAGCGGTCGACGGTGGCGCTGATGACGGTGGTGATCTCCCCCCGGTACGTCGTGACGGCACTCGCGACGGCGTGACCCAGCCGCTGCTCGATGTCGTCCCGGAGGTCGGCGTCGTCCTGCAGCCGACGGCCGATGCTCATGGCCGCCTCGGTGAGCTGCGCCCGCAGCTCGCCGTCGTGGTCGGCGAGCAGCTCCGCGAGCATGGTCCGGAAGAAGTCGGCCGAGCCGCGGACCGCGGTGCGCAGCTCAGGTGCCGTCAGGGTCTGGCGGAGCAGGTTCGACACCGTCGTGATCGTGTCGGGCTCGGTGCGGAGCCGTTCGGCGACCTGTCGGAGCAGGTCGTCCACGCCGCTCCAGGTCTGCTCGTCCGAGCGGGCGGCGAGGTCACGGACCTTGCTGCGCAGGTACAGCTCGACCACGTCGATGAACCGGTTGCCCAGGAACGTGTCCTTGCTCAGCCCCAGCTGCACCAGGGTGTCCTTGAGGGCGTCCGGCCGGTCGAGCCAGTCGGCGAGCCGATCCAGCAGCCGGGACATCGGGAGCCGGTGGCCGCCGCTGTTGACGACGGCGTCCAGGATCTGGCCCAGGAACGGTGAGACCGCGTCGAAGGGCAGCCGCGCCTCGATCGCCCGGCTCAGGACGTCGGCGACATCGCTGATCTTGCCGGGGTCGAGCCGGCGGATCGCAGCGGCGGCGACGTCGGCCAGCTCGTCGGCGGTACGCCGGGCGTGCTCCGGGACCACCAGCCAGGCGCCGAGCCGCTCCGGCACCCGCGCTGCTGCGAGCCGCTCGCGAACGATCGACTCGGCGAGGAAGTTGTCGCCGACGAAGTCCTGCAGCGTCCGGCCGAGCGCGTCCTTGCGCTCCGGGATCAGTGCCGTGTGCGGAATCGGGATGCCGAGCGGGTGCCGGAACAGCGCCGTCACGGCGAACCAGTCCGCGGCACCGCCGACCATTCCGGCCTCAGCGGCGGCCCGCAGGTAGCCCCAGGCGCCCGACCCGCCGTCGTGGACGAGGAAGGTGACGGCGTACAGGACCGCCGCCAGGATCAGGAAGCCCGTGGCCATCGCCTTCGCCCGCCGCAGCCGACGCCGCGCGTAGGCGTCGTTGCCGAGGGCGGCCGTCACGGGGACGGTGTCAGCCAACCCGCCACCGCTGCCCCGCATACCCGACCACGTCGCCGCGCACCAGCTGGCGACCCCGGCGCACCTCGACCTGATCGTTGACGGTCACGGCCGCGTCGGCGAGCAACGCCTTGACATCGGCACCGGAGTCCACGGCGCCCGCCAGCTTGAGGAACTGCCCGAGCCGGATCCCGATCTCCCGGATCGGTACGTCGACCGGCGGCTCGGTCATGCTCAGGACGCGCGGCGATAGGCGCGCACGGCCAGCGGGCCGAAGACCGCAAGCACGCCCGCCATCCAGAGCAGGCCGACCCAGACATGGTTGCCGGTGGGGACGCCGAGCGCCAGCGCCCGCATCGCGTCGATCATCTGCGTGAAGGGCTGGTTCTTCGCGAACGCCTGCAACCAGCCCGGCATCGAGGCGACCGGGACGAACGCGGAGCTGACGAAGGTGAGCGGGAACACCCAGATCAGGCCGAACGCCTGCACCGACTCCTCGTCCTTGATCGCCAGCCCGATGAACGCCGAAACACAACAGACGGCCACGCCAAGCACCAGCGCGAGAAGGATCATGCCGATCGCGCCGTCGAGCCCGCCGTGGAAGCGGAAGCCGACCAGGTACCCGACCCCGATGATGATGAGGACGGTGATGAGCAGCCGCACCGTGTCGGCGGCGAGCCGGCCCAGCAGGACCGCGCTGCGAGCGATCGGCATCGAACGGAGCCGGTCGATGCTCCCCTTCTGCAACTCCTGAGCGAGCGAGATCGCGGTCCCGAACGATGTGAAGGCCGCTGTCTGACCGATCACGCCGGGAATGAGGAAGTCGATGTAGCCGCCCTGGGCGCCGGTGTGGATCGCGCCACCGAACACGTAGGCGAACAGCAGCGTGAACATGACGGGCTGGATCACGGTGAAGGCGATGAACGCCGGGACCTTGAGCCAGACGGTGAGGTTCCGGCGGGTCATCGTGACGATGTCCGCGACGCCCCATCGGAACTGGTTTCCGATCGTCAGGTCGCTCATCGGGCCGGCTCCATCGCCGGTTCCTCGGCGGCGTGACCAGTGAGTGCGAGGAACACGTCGTCCAGCGACGGGCGGCGTACGGCGAGGCCCCGCGAATCGATTCGCTCGGCGTCCAGCCGTCGCACGACCTCGATCAGCACCTCAGAGCCACGATGACCCACCCGCAGCGAGATCGTCCCGTCGTCAGCGATCGTCGGGTCGGCGTCGGTGAGCAGGGCGACGGCGTCGAGCGCTCGCGCCCGGGCCGCCACGTCCGCGACCACGAACTCGATGACGTCACCACCGATCCGGTCCTTGAGCTCGTCGGCCGTGCCCTGCGCGATGATCTTGCCGTGGTCGACGACCACGATGTCGTCGGCGAGCTCATCGGCCTCGTCGAGGTACTGGGTCGTCAGCAGCAGCGTCGTGCCGCCGGCCACCAGATCACGGATGACCTCCCACATGTCGTTGCGGGCGCGGGGGTCGAGCCCGGTCGTCGGCTCGTCGAGAAACAGAACGGGGGGGCTCGCGACCAGGCTGGCGGCCAGGTCGAGCTTGCGCATCATGCCGCCGGAGTAGGTCTTGGCTCGGCGGTCGGCAGCGTCAATCAGGTCGAAGCGTTCGAGCAGCTCGGTAGTGCGCGCCTTCACGTGCGCTTTCCGGAGGTGGTAGAGCCGGCCGATGATGTCGAGGTTCTCGCGACCGGAGAGCTCGTCGATGATTGCCGCCGACTGGCCCGCCAGCCCGATCGACCGGCGTACCCCAGCCGGATCCTTGACGACGTCCTTGCCGTCGACCAGAGCTGTCCCGGAGTCGGGCAGGATCAGCGTCGTCAACACCTTGACCGCGGTGGTCTTCCCGGCGCCGTTCGGACCGAGCACGCCGAGCACGGTTCCGCGCGGCACATCGAGATCGATCCCGGCCAAGGCATGGACGTCACCGAAGGACTTGCGGAGCCCCTCGACCACGATCGCGCTGTCGGTCGCCACGCTTCGAAACCCTACCCAGGGCCTCCGACGAAAGCCCGCGGATAGATGCGTCGAGGACCTCGACGGTATGCGCGAGCGCAATCGACCGACCGGTACGACGAAGGGCAGCGTGCACCTGCATCAAGCATCCCGGGTTCGCGGTGACGAGCAGCGTTGCGCCGGTCGCGACCACGTTGCGGGCCTTGCGGTCGCCGAGCTCCCGAGCCGGCTGCGGGTTGAGCAGGTTGTAGACACCGGCCGAGCCGCAGCAGATGTCCGGCTCGGCGATCTCGCGGACCTCCAGCTCCGGGATCCCGGCGAGCAGGCCCCTCGGCTGCGCCCGGATGCCCTGGGCGTGCGCGAGATGGCAAGCATCGTGGTACGCCGCGACGACGGGCAGTGGGTGCCGGGTGGCGACCGGCCCCAGGGAGGCGATCAGCTCGCTGACGTCGACGCACTTCTCGGAGAACCGCCGGGCCCGCTCGGCCCAGTGCGGGTCGTCGGCGAGGAGCCGGCCGTAGTCCTTCATCGCCGACCCGCAGCCGGCGGCGTTGACGACGATCGCATCGACACCCTGCGACTCGAACACCGCGATCAGCCGGCGCGCGCGCGCCAGGGCCTCCGGCTCCCGGCCGGCGTGCAGCGACAGCGCCCCGCAGCACTGCTGACCCGGCGGAGCGACGACGTCGCAGCCCTCGGCGGCCAGCACTCGCGCGGTCGCCGCGTTGACGCCAGGGAAGAACTCGCGCTGCACGCAGCCGAGCAGCATCCCGACCCGGGCGCGCCGGTCCCCCACTGCAGGAGTGAAGGCCGGCACCGGCTCGGCCGGCCCGAGCTCGGGCAGCAGGTCCGTCATCGCGCCCAGGCTCGGAGGGAGCCGGTCGAGAACTCCCTTTGCACGGAGCCAGCTGTCAAGACCGCTGCGCTGATACGCGCGCAGCGGCCCCCGCAGCAAGCGCAGCCGCTGCGGGTACGGGAACAGCGAGAAGACGAGCCGCCGCAACGCCTGCTCCTCGACCGGTCGGTCTGCCTTGCGCTCCACCTGGCCACGCGTCGCCTCGATGAGTGCGTCGTACTGCACTCCCGACGGGCACGCGGTCACACACGACATGCAGCCCAGACAGGCGTCGAAGTGCCCGATCGTCGCGTCGTCCAGCGGCTCGCCCTCGAGCACCTGCTTCATCAGCTGGATCCGACCCCGGGGCGAGTCCATCTCCTCACCCCACAGCAGGTACGTCGGGCAGGTCGGCAGGCAGAAGCCGCAGTGCACGCAGTCCGAGACCAGCTCGGCGGACGGCGGGTGATGGCTGTCGAAGCCGCCCGCACCCAGGTCGCCCTTGGTGATGTCGAGGTCGGTCATCTCAGATGCCTCCCACGAAGCGGCCGGGTGACATTCGGTTATCGGGATCGAAGCGCTCCTTGAGCCGGCGCATGACCTCCAGGCCCCGGACCGGTCCCCACACGTCGATGTCACCAGTGACGCCGGTTGGCGCCTCGACGACCACGATCTGGCCGTCGTACCGGCCGACCGCGTCGCGCAGTGCCTGGAGGCCGGACAGGTCGGCGCCGTCGTCGCCCACCCACACGACCCCGGAGCCCACGTGGGCCGTGATGCGGCCGGCGGGCAGCACGTCCTTGATGGCGCTGAGCGTCTCGCGCAGCGCGCCCAGCCGATGAGTCACCTTGAGGCCGATCCCGCCCGTCGACCAGGGCCGCTCGCCGAAGCCGGCAGGGATCGTGTCCCCCACCTCACCGCCCACGGCGGCAGCGAGCGCTTCGGCCTGGGCGTCGGCGCCCGCCTCGATCGACTCCACGAGCACGGTGAGCGACGTACCGTCCCACTCGACCGCGGTCGGGACCGCACCCGTCGGGCCGAGCCGGCGGGCGGCGTCGGCGGGGTCGTCAGGGTGGGCAGTCACGACGCGCGTTGCCCGCGCGCGCGGATGCAGCCGGAAGGTGCACTGCGCGATCACGCCCAGCGTCCCGAACGACCCTGTGAACAGCTTCCCGAGGTCGTAGCCGGCGACGTTCTTCACGACCTTGCCGCCGGAGTGGGCCACGGTGCCGTCGGCGAGAACGACGGTCACGCCGATCACCAGGTCACGAGGCGTGCCGTAGCGCAGCCGTCGCGGCCCGCTAGCCGCGGCGGCGACCACCCCACCGACCGTCGCCTCCGGCTCAGGAGGGTCGAGCGCGAGCCACTGCCCCGCGTCGGCGACGTGCTCCTGGAGCGCCGCCAGCGGCACCCCGGCCTCGGCGGTCACGACCAGGTCGCCCGCAGCGTGCTCGACGATCCGGTCCATGCCGGTGGTGCGGATCACGACCGCCGGCTCGGCCAGCTGCGCGGGGACGGCCCATCGCGCCTTGCTGCCAGCACCTCGCACAGCGACGGTCGGCCCGGCCGCGACCAGCTCCGCGAGCGCGGCCGACAGCTCCTTCACCGAGCCGGGCGCGAGCTCAGAAGACGTCGGCAAGGCCGGCCTCCTGCAGCGGATGGGCCCCGGTACGCCGGCCCGGCCGCTCACCGCACAGCCGCGGCGTCGGGAAGACCTTGCCCGGGTTGCAGATCCCGTCCGGGTCGAACGCGCACCGGACCAGCTGCATGACGTCGAGATCGACCGCGCTGAACTGCCGTCCCAGGTAGGCCTTCTTGTCGAACCCGACGCCGTGCTCCCCGGTGATCGATCCGCCGTACTCCAGGCAGAGCGCGAGGATCTCCTGCGACACCGCCTCGGCGCGCTCGGTCTCGCCGCGCGAGGCGTCGAAGAGCACGAGCGGATGCAGGTTGCCGTCCCCGGCGTGGAAGACGTTCGCCACCCTCACGCCCGCGTCGGCGGCGACCGCCTCGATGGCGCGGAGCACCTCGGGCAGCGCCGTGCGCGGGATCACGCCGTCCTGCACGATGTAGTCCGGGCTGATCCGGCCGACCGCGGCGAACGCCGACTTGCGGCCCTTCCAGATCAGCGCGCGTTCGGTCGCGTCGGCGGCGACGCGCAGCTCGAAAGCGCCGGCGTCGGTGCACAGCCGCTCCACGTCGGCAAGCTCGGCCTCGACCTCACCGGCCGGCCCGTCCAGCTCGACGACGAGGACCGCACCGGCGCCGTCGGGATAGCCGCAGTTGACAGCGGCTTCGGCCGCCTCGATCGCGAGCGCGTCCATCATCTCGATGGCGGCCGGCAGCACCCCGGCCGCGATGACGGCGCTGACCGCCGCCCCGGCCGCCTCGATGGTCCGGAAGCCGGCAAGCAGCGTCTGCACGGCCTGTGGCGCCCGCATCAGCCGCACTGTCACCTCGGTGACGATGCCGAGCGTTCCCTCGCTGCCGACCATCGCGCCGAGCACGTCGTACCCCACCTGGTCGGGTGCTCGACCGCCCACGCGGTCCACCGACCCGTCGGGAAGCACGATCTCGAGCCCGGTCACGTGATGGGCGGTGAAGCCGTACTTCAGGCAGTGCGCGCCGCCGGAGTTCTCCGCGACGTTGCCGCCGATCGAGCAGATCTGCTGGCTCGACGGGTCCGGCGCGTAGTAGTAGCCGTCGGGCGCAGCGGCCCGGGTGACGTCGAGGTTGATGACGCCGGGCTGGACGACGGCCCGCTCGTCGGCGGCGTCGACCGCGAGCACCCGCTTCATCCGCGAGAGCACGACGAGGACGCCCTCGCTCACCGGCAGGGCGCCCCCGGAGAGCCCGGTCCCGGAACCGCGAGCGACGAACGGGACGCCGCGCTCGGCGCAGGCGGCGACAACATGGGCCACCTGCTCGGTGGTCTCGGGCAGCACGACCAGCCCCGGGATGCAGCGGTACGCCGCGAGGCCGTCGCACTCGTACGTCCGCAGCTCAGCGCGGTCAGTAATAACGGCGTCGGGCCCAAGGGTGGCCCGGAAGTTGGCGGCGAGCGCAGCAAGCTCACCCCCCTCTCCGCCGTGATCATGACGAAAAGGGCCGTTCGAGCCGGCTGAAGGACTCATTTCGTCATGATCACCGCTCAATCGAGGAGCTCGTAGGCCGGCAGGGTCAGGAAGTCGACGAAGTCGTCGGCCAGGGCGACCTGTTCGAAGACGGTCCGGGCCTCGTTCCAGCGGCCCTTGTCGTACGCCTCGTCACCGACCTGCTCGCGGATCTCCCGCATCACGTCGTCGGCAACCGAGCGGACCAGGTCGGCGGTGACCGTGTCGCCCGTGTCGTCGAGCTTCACCCCGGCCTGCACCCACTGCCAGACCTGGGACCGGGAGATCTCGGCGGTGGCCGCGTCCTCCATCAGGTTGTGGATCGCCGCGGCGCCGTTGCCGCGCAGCCACGACTCGAGATAGCGGATCCCGACGTCGACGTTGGTCCGCAGCCCGGCGCTGGTCTTCTCCCCCGGCGTCTGGTCCGCGGCGAGCAGGTCGTCGGCAGTGACGTGGACGTCAGGACGCTGCTTGTCGATCTGGTTCGGCCGGTCGCCGAGCACGGCGTCGAACTCCTTCATCGCGGTCTCGACCAGGTCGGGGTGGGCCACCCAAGTGCCGTCGAAGCCGGCCGCAGCCTCGCGCTCCTTGTCGGCCTTGACCTTCTCCAAGGCGACCCGGTTGATCTCGGCGTCCTTGCGGCTCGGGATGAACGCCGCCATCCCGCCCATCGCGAACGCACCGCGCTTGTGGCAGGTCTGGACCAGCAGCTCGGTGTAGGACCGCATGAACGGCACCGTCATGGTCACGCTGTTGCGGTCCGGGAGCAGGTACTCCTCACCGCGGTCGCGGAAGGTCTTGATCATCGAGAACATGTAGTCCCACCGGCCGGCGTTGAGGCCGTAGGAGTGGTCGCGCAGCTCGTAGAGGATCTCGTCCATCTCGAACGCCGCCGGGATCGTCTCGATCAGCACGGTGGCGCGGATCGTCCCGGTGGGGATGCCCAGCGACTGCTGCGCGTGGACGAAGACGTCGTTCCACAGCCTCGCCTCGCGGTGCGACTCCATCTTCGGCAGATAGAAGTAGGGACGGGTGCCCTTGTCGAGCAGCCGCCGCACGTTGTGGAAGAAGAACATCCCGAAGTCGAACAGCCCGCCGCTGATCGGCTCGCCGTCGACCAGGACATGCTTCTCCGGCAGGTGCCAGCCGCGCGGCCGCGGCATCAGCGCGGCCACCGTCTCGTTCAGGCGGTACTCCTTGCCCTCCGGGGTCGTGAAGTCGATCTGCCGCTCGATGGCGTCGATCAGGTTGATCTGACCCTGCACCTTGTTGTGCCAGGTCGGCGTGGAGGCGTCCTCGAAGTCGGCCATGAACACCTTCGCGCCGGAGTTCAGCGCGTTGACCAGCATCTTCTGCTCGGTCGGCCCGGTGATCTCGACCCGCCGGTCCTGCAGGTCGGCGACCGGCGCGACCCGCCAGTCGGCGTCCTCGCGGATGTCCTTGGTCTCGTCCAGGAAGTCCAGCCGGCCGGTGTCGGCCGCCAGCTGCCGACGTTCGCGACGCGCGGCCAGCAGCTCGGTACGCCGCGGCCCGAACTGACGTTGCAGGTCGGCAACGAACGCCAGGGCCTCGGTGGTCAGGACCTCGTCGAACCGTCCCTCGACGGCCCCGGTCACCTGCGGTGCGTCACTGCCCGACATTCACGTCCTCCTCGTCCTCGGTGCCCAAGTCTGGTGCACCTCACAGAGGTCGGCGTACCCGGGTGACCGGCTATCGACGCCGTCGACGGCGACGAAGTACGACGAGAAGCAGCAGCAGGATGCCCGCGGCAGCCGCGAGACGACGGGGAGACGGGGCCGACGACGTGGCCGCCACATCGGCCCCCGACCAGCGCACCGAGTCGGAAGGATCGCGTGTCGGCAGCGGTCGCAACGCGGGCGCGGCGGCGGCGGCGACGCCGTTCGAGGCCGCCCGGGCCGGGTTCGTGGTACCCGCAGCGGGGCGCGCGGCCGGCGGGTCGTCAGTGCCGGACGCCGCGTCCTGCAGCCCGGCGACGACCCCGCCGAGCAGCGACTCCGCCGCCGACTGCCAGGCCGCGTCCGAGACGGTCTCGCCACGCCCGGTCGCCGTGAGGTCGAGGAGTGCCTGCACCAGCGTGCCGCCCTCGGCCTCGAGCAGCTGGAGGTCGACGGTCGCGGCGAGGGTGCCCGCGCCGCGCGCCTCCTTGCCGGCCACGGCGACGGTCGCGGCGTGCGCGCCGCCCTCCGGCCCGGTGGCGCGGACCGTGACGCGATACGTGATCTGCAGGGTGCCGAGCTTGAGCCTCAGCGACCCGGACGCGCCGTCCTCGTCGCGCTGCAACGTGGCTCCCGGCAACGACGCGAGGACCCGGTCGGCGTCGGCCAGTTGCCGGCGAACGTCCTCGAGTGGGCGGCGTACCAACGATTCGTGGGTCGACGTCATTCCAAGAGTGTGGCCGATTCCTGCCTAGGCTGTGGCGCATGCTGCCACGTTGGGAGGGGTCGAGCGTTGTCGTCGAGCCACCGGAACCGAAGCCCGGAGCGTGGGCCGGCGGCCCGAGCGCTGTCGTTGTCGACGGTGTGGTCTACCTCGCGTACCGGCTTCGGAAGCCGATCGGGGAGGGCCGAGGGTTCGCGAACCTGATCGCCCGGTCGGACGACGGCGTGTCGTTCACTCCCGTGGTCGAGGTCCACAAGGACAGCCTCGGTGGCGCGTCGCTCGAGCGGCCCTGCCTCGTCGTCACCGAGGAGGGCAGCTGGCGGCTCTACCTCAGCGTCGCCACCCGAGAGACGAAGCACTGGCAGGTCATCCTGCTCGAGGCGTCGTCGCCCGAAGGTCTCGCGACCGCGACGCCGCTGACGGTGCTGCCCGGTGACGAGAACATCGCGGTGAAGGACCCGGTCGTGCTCCGTGACGGCGGCCGCTGGCACCTGTGGGCGTCCGTGCATCCGCTGGACGACCCGAACGCCACCGACCGGATGACGGTCGACTACGCCACCAGTGACGACGGTCGCGACTGGACCTGGCACGGCACGGTGCTCCGCGGGCGCGAGCACGCCTGGGACTCCCGTGGCGTCCGCCCGGCCGCGGTCACCCTCGCGGGCGACACGCTCGTCATGGCGTACGACGGCCGCGACTCGGCCGAGACCAACTGGGAGGAGCGCAGCGGCCTGGCCCGCGGCCCTCGGGGCGCTGATGGCCGGTTCGGAGAGCTGCTGGCCGATGAGATCCCACCGGTGGGATCGCCGTGGTCGCTGGGCGGGCTGCGCTACATCAGCGTGCTCGACCTGCCGGACGGGTCACGCCGGCTCTACTACGAGTCGACCCGGCCCGATGGCTCGCATGAGCTGCGCACGGAGCTTGCGGCTCACAACGGTCATGGCGCCTGACGTAGGCTCGAAAGCATGGATAAACCCGACATCGACCTGAGCGAACTGCTCGAGACCGACGTCAGCACCGAGCCCGATCCCGCCCTGATCACGGGCGCCCATCGCCTGATGCGTGCCATCGATCAGCTCGACGACAGCCATCAGGAGCGCGTCGAGGAGCTACAGCAGCGCCGTCACGCCTCCTGACCCACGCGGTACGTCGGCCAGACCGGTACGTCGGGCCATAACCTCAGCTTTCCTGAGCGCCACGGCGGATTGTGAACCGTGGCTTACCGCCGGCGATCAGCAGCGGTTCACGGATCTCAGACGCTGAGCCGAAGCCGCTCGAGCCGCAGGATCGACTCCGGGTCGCCGCTGAGATCCACCTCCGCAGCGGTCTTGCGACCAAAGACCCACAGCGTCACCTCGCCGACCGGGCCCCGCAGCTGCACCACGGGGCCATGGCCGAAGCTGGCGCGCTCGCCGTGCGCGGTGACCACGTCCACCTGCACGTCCCGCAGCCGCAGTAGTGACACCCGCAGCAGCATCCGCAGCCGCTCGAACAGCGCCCGCTCCATCCCCGGCGGCAGCGATCGCGGCGGATCCCCCTGAGCTCGCCGGACGTCCTCGACGTGGACGAAAAACTCCACGAGGTTCACTTGCTCGTCGAGCGGCCGCAGCAGCCGCGGCGGGCCGGCTGCCAGGACGTCGACCACGTTGTCGAACCCGCTGACCCGAAGCACGCTCGCCATCACCCGAGCCGTGTACGCCGCGGCGGGGCCAGACAGGACGACACCGGGAGCGGCGTCCGGGCGCCGCTCGCGCACGTAGAGATGCGCCGCGAGATCGGCCGTGGTCCAGCCCTCGCACAACACGTCGGCGCCGGGCCCGAGGGTCCGGAACAGCTCGACGAGGACAGCCCGCTCCCGTTGCGCCCAGGCACTCACGATCAGGACAATAGAGCGGTCATGGTTGACTGCGCAGTCGTGACCTCCCGGCTTGCCGAGGCCCTTGCCGGCCGGCGAATCCTGCTGACTGGAGCCACCGGCTTCGTCGGCGAGGCGATTCTCGAGCGCCTGCTGCACGACCTCCCGGATGCGACCGTCGTCGTCCTGGTGCGCAGCCGCCCTGGTCAGAGCGCCGAGGACCGGGTCGCGCTGCAGTTGCAGAGCCCGGCGTACGGCCGGCTCCGCGAGCAGCTCGGTGAGGCCGGCATCAACGCGCTCGTCGGGTCACGCGTCACGGTTCTCGAGGGCGATCTCACCCACATCCCGCCGCTGCCCGCCGACCTCGACATCGTCATCCACTGCGCCGGCGAGGTGTCCTTCGATCCGCCGATCGATGAGGGGTTCGCCACCAACGTCCACGGCACGCTCAACCTGCTCGCCGCGGTCGAGGCGAGCGGAAGCCGGCCGCACTACCTGCACGTGTCCACGGCGTACGTCGCGGGCCGCCAGCAGGGCCACGTCAGGGAGGGCCGGCTCGAGCACGACATCGACTGGCGAGCCGAAGCGGCGATCGCGGCGACGATGCGGGAACGGTTCGAGACCGACAGCCGGCTGCCGGACCAGCTAGGCGAGTTCATCGCCGGGGCGGAGCGAGAGCACGGCCACTCCGGCCACACCGCCGTCGGCGCCGACGCCGAGCGCCGGCGCCGTGAGTGGGCGTCGAAGGCCATGGTCGACGCCGGCCGGCAGCGGGCGCGCACCCTGGGCTGGACCGACTGCTACACGTTCACCAAGGCGATGGCGGAGCGGGCGGTCGAGCAGACCGCCGCGCACCTGCCAGTCACGATCCTCCGGCCGAGCATCATCGAGAGCGCCCTTGAGCAGCCGTATCCGGGGTGGATCGAAGGCTTCAAGATGGCGGAGCCGATCATCCTGGCCTTCGGCCGCGGCGACCTGCCGGACTTCCCCGGCCTACCCGACGGCACGATCGACATCATCCCGGTCGACCTGGTCGTCAACGCGACCCTCGCCGCCGCGGCGCAGACACCCGAGCCCGGCGACCCGGCGTACTTCACGATCTGCTCCGGGGCCCGCAACCCGCTCACCTTCCACCGGCTCTACCAGCTGGTGCGCGGCTACTTCACCGAGAACCCGTTGGTCCAGCCCGACCGCGGCGCCGTCCGGGTGCCCGAGTGGCAGTGGCCCGGGTCGGCACGGGTCGGGCAGCTGCTCGACCTGGGCGAGAAGGCACACAAGGTCGTCGACCGGGTCGTGACGTCGCTGCCACGCTCGGACCGCAGCCGCGGCTGGGCCCGCTCGCTGGACCGGCAGAAGCGCCGGATCGACTTCCTGCGCCGCTATTTCGACCTCTACCGGCCGTACGCCGACGCCGAGCTGATCTTCCACGACAGCCGGACCTTGGCCCTGCACGAGTCGTTGCACCCGGACGACGTCGCGACCTTCGGGTTCGACGCGGCCGTCATCGACTGGCCGGAGTACCTGATCGGGATCCACGTCCCGGGTGTCGTCGAGCCGATGCGCGCGTTCACGACCTCGCGGCCGCCGCGGCCCGACCCGAAGCGCGACGTCACGCCCGCCGAGAACGCCGTGGCGGTCTTCGACATGGACGGCACACTGCTGCCGAGCAACGTCGTCGAGTCCTACCTGTGGCTCCGGCTGCCCGAGCTCCCGACCGGCCAGCGGGCCCGCGAGGTCGTGGACGTCGCGGGAGCCCTGCCCCGCTGGCTCGCGACCCAGCGCCGCGACCGAGGCAGCGTTCCTACGGGCCGTCTACCGTCGCTACGAGGGCGCCCGGCTCAGCGAGCTCGAGCAGATCGTGGATGCCGACGTGACAACGACCGTGCTCGGGCGGCTGTCCCCCGGCGCGGTCCGTGCGGTCCGCGAGCATCGGGCCGCGGGCTACCGGGTCGTGCTGGTGACCGGCGCCGTGTCGCCGCTGGTCCGGCCGGTGGCCGCGTTGTTCGACGAGATCGTCTCCGCCGAGCTCGAGGTCGACGAGGGGGCCGCTGCACGGGCCACCTGGCACGCCCGCCGCTGGTCGGCGAGGCCCGCGCCGCCTGGCTGCGCCACCGTGCCCGGGAGGACGGCTGGGACCTGTCCGTGAGCTACGCGTACGCCGACTCCGCCAGTGACCTGCCGCTGCTGCGATCGGTCGGTCACCCGGTGGCGGTCGACCCGGACGTGATCCTGTCCCGGGTCGCCCACAAGGAGCGCTGGCCGGTCGAGGGGTGGCACGCCGGTGCGCCGGTCGGCCGGAGCCTGGTGCGTGCCCGATGAGGAGCCTGCCGTGATCTCGGCCCTGGAGGTCTACCGCTCACTGCCGCGGTACGTCGCCGCCCGCGCGATCGGCCCGCGGCTCCCGGGCCTGCTGGCCGGTCCGCTCGCGCCGCTGCGGTTGATGCACCATGATGCGCCACGGTCTCCGGGCGAGGACTGGGTGCGGGTGCGCCCGCGGCTCTCCGGCATCTGCGGGAGCGACCTCGCGACGCTGTCGGGTCACACCTCGCTGTACTTCACGCCGCTGGTGTCGATGCCGTTCGTCCCCGGCCACGAGATCGTCGGTGAGCTGCGCGACGACGCCCCGGGGATGCCCAAGGGCACCCGGGTCGTGCTCGACCCGGTGCTCGGCTGCGCGGCGCGCGGCCTCGAGCTGTGCGACGCCTGCAGTGGGGGCGCGCGCAACCGCTGCGACCGGGTCACCGTCGGTCACCTGTCCCCGGGCCTGCAGACCGGTTTCTGCCGGGACACGGGCGGCGGCTGGAGCGGCGAGCTCGTGGCACACGTCTCCCAGCTGCACGCGGTCCCCGACGAGCTCAGCGACGACCGTGCCGTTCTCGTCGAGCCACTCGCCTGCGCGGTCCACATCGCGCGCCGCGCCCAGCTCGCCGAAGGCGGCTCGGCCCTGATCGTCGGTGCCGGTGCCGTCGGGCTGTTCGTCGCGCTGGCGTTGCGCGAGCTGGCGCCCGCCGCACAGGTCACGGTCGTCGCCAAGCACCGCAAGCAGCAGGAGCTCGCGGCCCGGCTCGGCGCGACCGCCGTCGTGACCCCGGGCGAGGTAGCCGCCGCCGTGCGTCGGTCGACCCGGGCGTTGCGACTTGAGCCGGAACGCGGCGCGCCGTACCTGCTGGGTGGCGTCGACGTCGCGATCGACGCCGTCGGCTCACGAAGCTCGGTCGACACCGCGCTGCGCCTCACCCGAGCCGGCGGCCGCGTCGTGCTGGGCGGCGTGCCTGGCGACGGCGTCGACCTGACCCCCGCGTGGTTCCGCGAGCTCGACATCGCCGGTGCATATGCAAGCGGCGGCGACGCGTTCGACGTAGCGATTCGGCTCGCCGCCACCGCCCCGATCGACGACCTGCTCGGCGTGGCATACCCCCTCGACCGGTGGCGGGAAGCGCTGGACCACGCGCACGACGCCGGCCGGCTGGGAACCTTGAAAGTGGCATTCGACCTGAGGAACGCAGCATGAGCAGACCGGGTTTTGTCCTCGACGTCGACCAGCGGACGCCTCCGCTGCTCGTTCACTCGGGAGAGTCGTTCCGGCTCCAGGAGTTCCCGCTCGGCACCCGCGTCATCTATCCCGCCGAGTCGCTGCCTGCCGTCCCGGATCTTGACGAGGCGATCGAGGACGCGCTGCTGCACCCCGTCGACAGTGAGCCGTTGCCGGCCCTGCTTCATGCCGGAATGAAGCTGACGATCGCCTTCGACGACCTGTCGCTGCCGCTGCCGCAGATGCGCAAGCCAGACATCCGGCAGAAGGTCATCGAGCACGTCCTGCAGTACGCCGCGGACGCCGGTGTCGACGACGTCGAGCTGATCGTGGCGACGGCGCTGCACCGCCGGATGACCGGCGAGGAGATCAAAGCCGTCGTCGGCGAGCGGGTGTTCCGATCGTTCTGGCCGGACCAGCTCTACAACTTCGATGCCGAGGACCCCGAGGCGCTCGCGCATCTGGGCACGACCGACAGCGGAGAGGACGTCGAGATCTCCAAGCGTGCGGCCGAATCCGACCTGCTGGTCTATGTCAACGTCAACCTGGTCTCGATGGACGGTGGCTGGAAGTCCACGGCCGTCGGGCTCGCGTCGTACAAGTCGCTGAAGCATCACCACAACGCGCACACCATGGTGAACTCGCGGTCGTTCATGGACCCGAAGCACTCGCAGCTTCACTCCTCCGCCTGGCGGATGGGGCACATCATCAACGACCACGTCAAGGTCTTCCAGATCGAGACGACGTTGAACAACAACGCCTTTCCGTCGCGCTACGGCTTCTTGCAGAAGCGCGAGTGGGAGTGGTCGCTGCGCGACCAGGCGATGTTCCTCGGCGCAAAGCAGGGCATCGACGTCATGCCGGCGAAGCTGCGGCGCAACACCTTCCAGAAGATGGAGGCGCCGTACGGCATCACCGGCGTCACCGCGGGCGCGGTCGAGCCGGTTCACGAACGGACGCTGGCGAAGGTGCACCAGCAGCAGCTCGTCGAGGTCGACGGTCAGTCGGACGTGATGGTGCTCGGGCTGCCGTACCTGTGCCCCTACAACGTGAACAGCGTCATGAACCCGATTCTCGCCGCCTGCCTCGGACTCGGTTATTTGTTCAACATGTACGTCGGAAAACCGTTGGTACGCAAGGGCGGGGTGCTGATCCTGCACCACCCGGTGCCATGGGAGTTCTCGACGTTGCACCATCCGTCGTACGTCGACTTCTTCGACGAGGTGCTGGCCGAGAGCACCGACCCGAAGGTGATCGGGCCGAAGTTCGAGGAGCAGTACGCGACCGATCCGTGGTACCGGCACCTGTATCGGACGTCGAACGCGTACCACGGCGTTCACCCGTTCTACATGTGGTACTGGTGCGCCCACGCGCTCGACCATCTCGGTCAGGTCATCTGGGTCGGTGGTGACCGGCGCGCGGTCGCTCGGATGGGGATGCGGTCAGCGTCGACATTCGCGGACGCCCTCGAGCTGGCGCGGGACACGGTCGGCGCCAGCCCGTCGATCACCTACATGCACTCGCCGCCGCACGTCCTCGCGGACGTCCGATGAGAGACGTCACGACGTGAGCGTCGCGCGCGACGTCCGACAGGTCGCGAAGGGCTGGCGGTGGGCCCACCGGCCGTTGCCGCCGCAGTCTGCCGAGCCGCACTTCACCTTCCTGGAGAAGAAGGAGTTCTCGACCGACTGGGCCCGCTCTCGCCCCGCGCAGGCGGCCCGTGAGGTGATCCTCCGCGGTGGTCTCGGCCCGCTGGTCCGTCGCGAGACGGCCGTGCAGGTTGCCGGGCTCGACATCTTCGACGACCTCACCGGACCGGCGGTCTTCGTCGCCAACCACGCGTCGCACATCGATACCGCGCTGCTGCTGACCACGCTGCCTCCCGCCTGGCAGCGACGGGTCACCGTCGGCGCGGCCGCCGACTACTTCTTCGACGCCTGGTGGCGCGCCGTCGGATCCGCCCTGGTCTTCGGCACCTTCCCGATCGAGCGGCACGGCGTGGGACTGTCCGGCACGCCGGAGAAGCTGCTCGCCGAGGGCTGGTCGGTCGTGATGTTCCCGGAGGGCACCCGGTCGCCGGACGGCTGGACCCGCCGGTTCCGGCCGGGCGCCGCCGCGCTGGCCCGCGCCAACGGCGTTCCCGTCGTACCGGTCGGCCTGGTCGGGTCTTACGCGGCGATGCCACGCGGTCGAGGCTGGCCGGCGCCGGGACGGCCCCCTGTCCACGTCCGCTACGGCCGGCCGCTCTCGGCCGCACCGGACGAGAACACGTTGGCGTTCAACGCACGCATCGCCGACGCCGTCTCGGCGTTGCTCGACGAGGACCGCACCGACTGGTACTCCGCGGCCCGCCGGGCGGCCGCTGGTGAGACCCCGCCGAGCTCCGGCCCGCCCACCGCGAACTGGCGCCGCGTGTGGGCATCGTCCGCGTCACCGAAGGCTGACAAGGCCCCGCGCGCCTGGCGCTGACAGGACGGTGGCTGCGTGTCCGACCCGCTCGTGATCGACCGGCGGCACTCGCCGCGCGGCGAGCTGGTCCTGCGACGCCGAGACGCGGTCTTCGAGATCATCAGCAACGGCGTCTTCCTCATGGACACCGCGGACGGGCGCTCGGAGCGGTTGCTCGTCCGGGCCGCACTCGACGCTGCCGTCGTCGCTCGCCGGATCCTCGTCGGTGGCCTCGGCGCCGGTCTTTCGCTGCGGGCCGCGCTCGACGACCCGCGGACCGAGGCGGTCGTGGTCGCCGAGATCGAGCCTGCCGTCGTCGAGTGGCATCGCGGCCACCTGGCGGACGTCACGGACCGAGCCGTGGACGACCCGCGGGTCGGGGTCGTGACCGGGGACATCCTCGACCTGTTGCGTGACGACGCGACGTCGTACGACGCGATCTGCCTGGACATCGACAACGGGCCCGGCTGGACGGTGACCGACTCCAACTCCGCGCTGTACTCCGACGCCGGCACCGCCCTGGTCGTGTCGCGGCTCCGCGTCGGAGGCGCCTTGTCGGTCTGGGGCGCCGCGCCCGACCCGTCGTACCAGGCGCTGCTGAGCCGACATCTCCACGACGTCCGCGGACTCCGCGTCGAGGTCGCCCGCGGCGAGCCGGACGTGGTGTGGGTGGGCCGACGAGGCCGCGACTGACCCCGGTGTTCGACGTCGGGCCTGCGGTCGTGTACGACGGTGCCATGGCAACCACGACACAGGACGAGAAGCGCGTCATCGACGCCGCGCCGCATCAGCTGTTCATCGGCGGCGAGTGGCGCGATGGCAGCACGAAGCAAACCCTTGGGATCGAGGATCCCGCGACCGGCGAGACGCTCTGCCAGATCGCCGACGGGACTCCCGACGACGCCAAGGCCGCCCTGGATGCCGCCTGTGCAGCGCAGGACGACTGGGCCGCGACACCGCCGCGCGATCGCGGCGAGATCCTGCGTCGCGCGTTCGAGCTGATGACCGAGCGGGCGGACGAGCTCGGCCTGTTGATGACGCTGGAGATGGGGAAGCCGCTCGCCGAGTCGGCGGGCGAGATCACGTATGCCGCCGAGTTCCTCCGATGGTTCTCCGAAGAGGCCGTTCGGATCGACGGCCGATACGCGATCAACCCGGCCGGCGCCGGTCGACTGCTCACCATGAAGCAGGCGATCGGGCCGTGCCTGCTCATCACGCCGTGGAACTTCCCGACGGCGATGGGAACCCGCAAGATCGGGCCCGCGATCGCGGCGGGCTGCACCATGGTCGTCAAGCCCGCGCAGCAGACACCGCTGTCGATGCTCGCGCTCGCCGCGCTGCTGCGCGAAGCCGGGCTTCCCGACGGCGTCCTCAACGTCGTCACTACCAGCAAGGCTTCCGACGTCACGGGCCCGCTGTTCGACGACAGCCGGCTCCGCAAGATGTCGTTCACGGGGTCGACGCCCGTCGGCAAGACCCTCATGAAGCTGGCGTCGAAGAAGCTCGTGAAGTGCTCGATGGAGCTGGGAGGAAACGCGCCGTTCCTCGTCTTCGCCGACGCCGACCTCGAGCATGCGGTCGACCAGGCCGTGATCGCGAAGATGCGCAACGGCGGCGAGTCATGCGTGGCGGCCAACCGGTTCCACGTGCACTCGTCCGTGGCCGACGAGTTCGCCGCGAGGCTGAGCGACAAGCTGGCCGCGATGAAGGTCAGCCGCGGCACCGAGGACGGCGCCCAGGTCGGACCGCTTATCGACGCCACCCAGCGTGACAAGGTCGCCGAGCTCGTCGACGACGCGGTCGGGAAGGGCGCGAAGGTCCTCACCGGCGGTAGCACCGTCGGCGATCGCGGCTACTTCTACTCCCCGACCGTGCTCTCGGGTATCGCCGACGGCAGCCAGCTACTGACCGAGGAGATCTTCGGCCCGGTCGCACCGGTCAAGACCTTCGAGACCGACGAGGAGGCCATGGCGGCGGCCAACGCGACCGAGTTCGGTCTCGTCGCCTATGCGTTCACCCGCGACATCGGGCGGGCGCTGCGGGTCGCAGAGGGCCTCGAGGTCGGCATGATGGGGCTCAACAAGGGGCTGGTGAGCAACGCGGCCGCGCCGTTCGGCGGCATCAAGGAGTCCGGCTTCGGTCGCGAAGGCGGCCGTGAGGGCATCGAGGAATACCTGACGACCAAGTACGTCGCCATCGACCTGTGAGGTACGCCGCCGCCTACCAGTGACCGCGGGCGATCAAGCGCTCGTCGTGCCCCAGCGTGCCGTGATTGTGGCCGGGCCATGCGACCGCCGTACCCGCCAACGTGCGCTTGGTCGCCGCAAGCGACGTGCTGGTGGAGTTCAGCCGCCAGTTCACCATGACACCGGTGGTGCGGTCGGGGATCGACTCGTTGAAGTAGACGACGGCCCGGACACCCAAGTGAGCAGTGCGCGTGAACAACTGCCGGATCCACTTCGGCTTGCGGGACGACGTCACGGTGCCCGCCTCGGCGATCATGATCGGCTTGCGCGTGATGTTGCGGATGTCCAAAGCGGTCGTGCGGATGGCCTTCGCCGGGTTCGGGTAGGCGCCGTGAGCCTTGTCCTCACGGTCGAACACGTCGATGCCGGTCCAGTTCACGTACTTCTTGCCCGGCCACAACGAGCGCAGCGTCTCGCGCGGGTGGGTCAGCACCTTGTCGGGGTTCCAGACGAACTTGACCTTCGTCGCGCCGTACCGGCGGAACAGCCGGACCACATGGCGGAACGCCTTCCTGAACTGCAGGGTCGTGTTGCCGTTGACGCCTGGGGAGTAGCTCTCCCAGCTGCCGTTCATCTCCGGGAACAACCGGAAGAGGAACGGGTGGTTCCAGGCGTGCAACGCCTTCGCGTACGCCGCCAACGTGGAGTCCTGGCTGCCGGCGTTGATCGACCGGAGCGTGACTGACGTCGGCGGGCTCAGGTCGATCATCGGGATCGCGCCGCGATGCCGCGCCCACTGCGAGTAGTTGACGACCTCCTGAGCCTCGGTGGCCGCGCTCACGCCCGACTGCTTCCAGCTCAGGAACGTCCCGACGATGCCGGACTTTGCCTGGTCCTGCTCGTCATCGACCGTGATGTCGGTTTCCCAGTGGTCGTCAAGACCGAACAGGACGGCACTGCTCGGAGGCATCGCCTGGGACTTGTGATGCGTGTTGCCGGTCCTCGACGCGGCATGATCACGCGTCCGTGGAGTGGCCTGCGCGGCCGACAACGTCAGTGGCGCAGCGATCGCCAGGACGGCTGGGACGGTCGCCAGAAGGAGGAGGGGGCGCCGGACAGATCTCGTGGGCTGAGATGAGGGCATTGAGGCAGACTATCCAGACAGGGCCTGAAGGCCGGTGAAGACACGGCCCGGGCCATGTCGTGTAGGTGGGCTCCACACACCCTGAGAGTCACCGTTTGGGAACGATTTCAAACCCGATCCGTCCCGATCAGGTCGGCCAGCTGACGCGCGTTGACCTGCGCGTAGTTGCGGTAGCAGTTGTTGAGGAGGACGTGAGTCTCAGCGGTCTGGCCGGCAAGCTCGCGCAGCCGAGGCGCCCACGGTCGCAGCTCCTTCTCGTCGTACCGGTAGCCGAACCGCTCGTAGATGTCGCGGCTCTGCCAGTTCTCGCTGTGGCCATGGAATCGCACCACCGCCATGTCCCGGGAGGTCGCGGCGACGATCGGCGGCACGGAGGACGCGTAGCCCTGCGGCATGTCGACGCAGACGAAGGGAAGGGCATACGACCGCAGAAAATCCAACGTCTCCTCGGTAGCCGCCTGGTCCCGAAACCAGGTCGCAGAACGGAACTCGACGGAGATCCGATACGGCGCAGCCCGTTCCTTGCACTGCAACAGGTAGTCCTTGTTCGCGCGCTTGAGGGTGAACCACTGCGGAAACTGGAACAGGATCGCGCCGAGCTTGCCGGCCTCGTGCAGCGGCGCCAGCGCCGACAGGAACCGCTCCCAGACCTCGTCCACGACGGTCGGGTCGAGGTCCTTGGCGTAGACGTTCGTCTTGTCGGTTTCCGGTCGCAGGTCCTTGTAGAGCGCGGCGGCGCGGGTGGGGTGCTGGGTCAGCAGAGAGAACGCCTTGACGTCGAACCGGAAGCCGGCCGGCGTCCGGGCGACCCAGCGCGCGCTGTTGGCCTCGTTCGGCGGGGTGTAGTACGTCGAATCGACCTCGACCACGGGGAACTGCTCGGCGTAGTAACGCAACCGATCCTCGGCCGAGCTGGCGTCAGCGGGATACCAGCCGGATGCGAGCAGAGTCTTGTCGGTCCACGACGCGGTCCCGACCCGGATCTCACCCAATCGGTTCCTCGCATCGCCGGTTGCACTCCGTGACCCGCGCTAGTCTGGCCTGGCTGGCCGAGCACGGGAGAGACACCACGTGAGCACTGCACGTTCGGCGTCCGTTCACGCCACCAAGGGTGACACGGACACCAAGTCCGGCGGCACCACGACGGACCACCCGACGGCGTCGATGTCCGTCGTCGATCCCGACGTCGAACCGAGCGCCGCTTCCCCGGCCACCGGTAGTGGCGGCCCGGTCGTCGACAGCACGACGCTGCCTGCTGCTGCGGAGGAGCCCGCCGAGAGCGAGCTCGCCGAGGAGGAGGACGAGGCCGACATCGTTCCTGAGGAGGACACCTCCGGACCGTCGACCGACCTGGTCCGGGCCTACCTCAAGGAGATCGGCCGCGTCGCCCTGCTCAACGCCGAGCAGGAAGTCTCGCTGGCGAAGCGGATCGAGGCCGGGCTGTTCGCGGCCGAGCGGCTGCGACAGTGCGACGCCGGCGAGGCCAAGCTCACCAAGACGATCCGCAAGGACTACATCTGGCTCACCGCGGACGGTCAGCGCGCCAAGGATCACCTGCTCGAGGCCAACCTGCGCCTCGTCGTGTCGGTCGCCAAGCGCTACACCGGGCGCGGAATGGCGTTCCTCGACCTGATCCAGGAGGGCAACCTCGGCCTGATCCGGGCGGTCGAGAAGTTCGACTACACCAAGGGCTACAAGTTCTCGACGTACGCCACCTGGTGGATCCGGCAGGCGATCACGCGGGCGATGGCCGACCAGGCCCGCACCATCCGGATCCCGGTGCACATGGTCGAGCAGATCAACAAGCTCACCCGGGTCCAGCGGCAGATGCTGCAGGACCTCGGCCGCGAGCCGACGGCGGAGGAGCTCGCCAAGGAGCTCGACATGACCCCGGACAAGGTCGTCGAGATCCAGGGCTACGCGCGGGAGCCAGTGTCGCTCGAGCAGAACGTCGGCGACGAGGGCGACAGCCAGCTCGGTGACTTCATCGAGGACGCCGACGCTCCGATCGCCGCCGAGGTGGTGTCCTTCGGACTGCTGCAGCGCGAGCTCGACAGCGTGCTCAAGACGCTGCCGGAGCGCGAAGCCGCCGTGGTCGCGCTGCGGTTCGGGCTGACCGACGGCCAGCCCCGCACGCTCGACGAAATCGGCAAGGAGTTCGGGCTGACCCGCGAGCGGATCCGCCAGATCGAGGCGAAGACACTGTCGAAGCTGCGCCACCCGAGCCGGTCACAGAAGCTGCGCGACTACCTCGAGTAGGCCTGTCAGGCCGGCCACGCTCGCGTTTGGGCCGAGGGCCCTGACAACTCAGCCGGTGACGATCAGCTTGATCGCTACACCGGTGCCCACCACGGCGATGATCGTCCGCAGCACCGACGGGTGCAGTCGACGCCCGTAATGGGCTCCGATCTGTCCACCGATCGACGACCCCACCAGCAGTTCCGCGCGGCCCCCCAGGCGACATGGCTCGACACGATGAACACCACCGCGGCGGCCGCGTTGCTCGCCGCGACAAGCACGTTCTTCGCTCCGTTCAGGCGCTGGACGTCGTCGTCGAGGGTGATCCCGAGCAAAGCGAGCATGATCACGCCCTGCGCCGCCCCGAAGTATCCGCCGTACACCGCGGACCCGAACCCCCCGGCCGTAGAGCAACGGGCCAGGCTCGGTACGGCGTATCCCTCGCTCCGCCCGTCGTTGCGCGAGCCGCGGCTGGATGAGCACCAGGCCGACCGCGAGCAGGATCAGGACCGGGACCACGCGCTCGAACACCGAGCTGGGCAGCGCGAGCAGCAGGATCGCCCCTACCAGCCCACCCGTCAGCGCCGGCACCAGCAGCAGCAGGACTCGGCGCCGCTGCCCGACGAGCTCCCGCCGGTACCCCACGGCACCGCTCACCGATCCGCCGAGCAGACCCACGTTGTTCGTCACGTTGGCCAGGACGGCCGGGTAGCCGAGCGCGAGCAAGGTGGGGAAGGTCAGCAGCGACCCGGATCCGACGATCGCGTTGACCATCCCGGCGACCAGCGCCGACCGCCAGGATGATCAGCGGGTGCAGCACCCGGCTGAGCGTAGGGTGCCCGTCGTGCCGGATGCCTACTACCTCCCGCTCGGCGACGACCGCTACACCGCGACCGAGCACACCCAAGGGCCGTGGGACCGCGGCCTGCAGCACGGCGGCCCCCCGTCGGCGCTCCTGGCACGGGAGCTGGAGCGAATCGTCGCCGACGACCCTCGGGTCGTCGTCCGGATGTCCGTCGACCTGCTCGGTCCGGTCCCGGTCGGTGAGGTGGAGCTCGCCAGCCGGGTACTGCGTCCCGGACGCAAGGTGGAGCTGGTCGAGGCGGAGCTCAGCGCGGGCGACCGGGTCGCGGTCCGGGCCCGGGCCTGGCGGCTACGGAGCGAGGCGCTCGACCTCCCGGCCGGCGCGGACGCGCTTCGGACACCCCCACCGTTTCCCGAGACCGACACGCCATCCGCACCGGGCTGGGCCGGTGGCTTCATCGACTCGTTGCAGGCCCGCTTCAGCGAAGGCGGCTGGAACTCCCCCGGGCCGGCGACGATGTGGGCCCGGATGCGCGGGCCGCTCGTGGCCGGCGAGCAGCCCACCGGGCTGCAGCGGCTGATGGTCCTCGCCGACTGTGGGAACGGCATCTCGAGCCGACTGCCGATCGAATCGTGGATGTTCATCAACCCCGATCTGACGGTTCACCTGGCACGAGAACCGGTGGGCGAGTGGCTCTGCCTCGAGGCGCAGACCAGCCTGGACCCGGCCCACGGGTTCGGGCTGGCCGCGTCCCGCCTCTACGACCAAACCGGTCAGGTGGGCAGTGGGGCGCAGTCGCTGTTCGTGACACCTCGCTGAGAAAACCGAACGCCGCTCAGGTTTGCCCAAGTGGCTGCCGAGGACCACGACATGCCGCTGAGTGCCGACATGGAGCGAGTTCACCGCATCAGGGAGCTGGTCGAGCAGCTCATCAACGACCCCCGGCAGCTCGGCCCCGACTACCAGCCGATTGTGCGGCTGGCCGATCGGAAGATGGTCGGCGTCAAGGCCACCGGCCGCGGCTCGCCCGGCACTGAGCTCGCGGACACCCTCACGCTGCTCGACGGAGCCCGCACGCTCGGTCTCGTCGAACGCTTGGACTGGGCGTTTCGAGCCCTCAGCTTCGATGACCTGCACGGCCGCGATGACCTCGAGCTGCACCTGACCCCCGAGCCGGAGACCTTCGGTACGGCGTGCCCGCCGCGATTCGCGAGCTCCGTATCCCGAGGCCGCCGCGAACTGACCGTCGCTGCCGAGATCCACGCCGACTCCTTCGGCGCCGGTGTGGCGCTCGACCAGGGGCTGCGGGAGATCCGCGAATGGGGCTGGCGGGTCGTCCTCGCCGATGTCGCCGACGACCCGGCTGCCGTCGACGGAGCCGCGGCGGTCCGCCCGGACATCGTCCAGATCGACCTCAGACTGCCTCGCCGGTCGCCCGGCGCGCTTCCCCTCGGGGCTCGGCGGTTGCTGTCCCTGGCGGCGGACACCGGAGCCCAGGTGATGGCGCTCGGTGTCGACAGCGAGGCCGCTCGCGCCGTGGCGGTCGACCTGGGATGCGTTCTGGCTCGCGGGGCGTTGTTCGGACGTCCCGGGGCGCTGCCGCAGGCGGCAACGACCCGCTCGGAGTGAGTTGCGGCGCGCGGGCTACCCCCCTGCCGTGACAACCGGCCTGGCGTAGGGCATCATGGTGGGTCGCGCCTCAGGAACACATTGGGCGCTGTGCACGTTGCACCGTCTGGCAGGTCATCCCCTCCGGGTCGGACCGCCACGACGCACTCAGCACGATATGCCAGGTTGACCACGACTAGCCAAGGATGTATGTCCCCCATGAGCACCGCCACCATCGCCCGCGCTGACTCCGAGCAGACGTTGCCTGCGCCGGTCGAGGAGCTTCTCGACCAGGCCTCCGCGACGAGCGCCCTGACGTTCGCGCAGGTCCGCAAGGCGCTCGACGAGGCCAATGTCGGCCCGGTCGAGGCCAAGCGGGTCATCGCCGACATTCGCCGGCGCGGGGTGACCATCGGGGCTGACTCCGGCTCGACCGCTCCGGGTGCGGCCGCAGGCGCGACCGCTACGGACGACGACGAGGCGGCGGACGACACCTGGGACCACGAAGTCCCCACCACGGACCTGGTCCGCGTGTACCTCACCGACATCGGCCGCGTGGCGCTGCTCACCGCGGAGATGGAGGTCGACCTGGCCCGCCGGATCGAGGCCGGGCTGTACGCCGCGGAGAAGATCCGCCGTTCCGAGGCCAAGGAGATCAAGAAGCTGACCCCCGCGGTACGCCGCGACCTGGGTCTGATCTCCGCCGACGGTGCCCGCGCCCGCAACCACCTGCTCGAGGCCAACCTGCGCCTCGTCGTGTCACTCGCGAAGCGCTACCAGGGCAAGGGCCTGACGCTGCTCGACCTCATCCAGGAGGGCAACATCGGCCTGGTCCGAGCGGTCGAAAAGTTCGACTACACCAAGGGCTACAAGTTCTCGACGTACGCGACGTGGTGGATCCGCCAGGCGCTGCAGCGCGCCATCGCCGACCAGGGCCGCACCATCCGGGTGCCTGTCCACATGGTCGAGCAGATCAACAAGGCACTGCGGGTCAAGCGCGACCTCGCCACCGAGTACGGCCGCGAGCCCACCTTCGGCGAGATCGGTGCGGTGCTCGAGATGACCGCCGAGCGCGTCGAGGAGATCCTCGGCTACGGCCGCGAGACGCTGTCGCTCGAGACCCCTGTGGGTGACGACGGCACCGCGACGTTCGGTGAGTTCATCGAGGACATGGACGCGCCGGTTGCCGCCGACGTCGTCGACTTCGGGCTGCTGCAGGACCGGCTGCGCGACGTCCTCGGCACGCTGCCGGAGCGATCGGCGGTTGTGATGCGGATGCGCTTCGGCCTGGACGACGGCCGTCCGCGCACCCTCGACGAGGTCGGTCGGGCGCTCGGTCTGACCCGGGAGCGGATCCGCCAGATCGAGCGGGACACGTTGCGTGAGCTGCGTCGTAGCGACGACGCTGCGGCACTCAAAGCCTGGCTGTAACGCCCGGCACCTCGGGTGCGCGAAACTCACAGGCAACGAGTAGGTTGTCCAAAGCGTCTATTGGGTACGTTGCGAAACACTCTGCCTAACGACGACCGAGGAGCCCCCGTGAAGCTTTCGACGAGGTCGCTGTTCGAGTCCGAGATGGTGGAGCAGGTCCAGGCCGCCGAGGTCGCGGTTCGCGAGGCCGAGAGCAGCGATGACGCGCTGTCCGTCGACGTCGCCCGCAACCACCTCGACAACCTGCTTTCCCTGGCCCGGCGTAACGGGCTCTCGATCGGCTCGGAGCTAAGCAGCGCACCGACACCCCCACCTTCGATCACCCTCACCGTGGTGGACGGCGACGGCGCGGAGGTCATCGCCCCGGCGGTCTGAGTCCCCGACTCTGCAGATACGGCAAACGGCGGCGAGGTCCCCTCACAGGGACCTCGCCGCCGTTTCGTTGCGTCAGGCGGTGGTTACAGCGTCGCGACGCCCACCGGGCAGCTGGCGCCCGTCGCGTGGACCGGGCAGTAGCCGTTGGGGTTCTTCGCGAGGTACTGCTGGTGGTAACCCTCCGCGTAGTAGAACTCCCCGGCCGGCGCGATCTCGGTCGTGATCTCGCCGTACCCCATCGCCGTCAGCGCCGGCTGGAACGCATCCCGGGTCTGGATCGCGGTCTGCTTCTGCGCGTCGGAGGTGACGTAGATCGCGGAGCGGTACGACGTGCCGACGTCATTGCCCTGCCGCATGCCCTCGGTCGGGTTGTGGCCCTCCCAGAAGGTCTTGAGGATCTGCGCGTAGCTGACCTTGGCCGGGTCGAAGACGATCTTGACCGTCTCGGCATGCCCGGTCCGGTCGGAGCAGACTTCTTCATACGTCGGGTTCGGCGTCAGGCCGCCCTGGTATCCGACCGCCGTGGTGTAGACCCCCGGGATCGACCAGAACTCCTTCTCGGCCCCCCAGAAGCACCCCATGGCGACGTACGCGACCTCAAGACCGTCGGGGTACGGCGGCTCGAGCGGGGTCCCAAGGACCTCATGACGCTCCGGCACGGCGAAGCGCCGCTCCTCGCGTCCCGGGAGCGCGTGCTCCGGGTCGACGATGGTCGTCTTGTGGTGTGAGAACAACATGTGCCCACCTTCTCGTTGCGGGTGTGTCTAGTGCAACAGTGAAGGGGTGGTCGACGTTCCCGCAACCCCACTGCGGCTCGACGGTGACGGGTGGGTGCGTTGCTCCCTAGGCCACAAGCACTGGGGCGTCCACGGCGCGGCCGGGTTGCTGGTCCGCGCACCCGATGACGACGGCATCGAGCGGGTCCTGCTGCAGCGGCGCGCCTGGTGGACCCATCACGGCGACAGCTGGGGCGTGCCCGGCGGCGCCCGGATGTCCACCGAGACGCCGGAGCAGGCGGCCCGGCGAGAGATCGGCGAGGAGGTCGACGTCGACCTGTCCGAGGTGACGATCGACGGTCTCCACACCGACGACCACGGCGGGTGGACCTACTGGACCGTGCTGGCCACGGCGCCGCATCTGGTCCCGGCCGATGGGCAGAGTCGGGAGACCGCCGAGGTCAGGTGGGTACGACGGGATGAGGTACGACGGCTCCCGCTTCATCCAGGGTTTGCGGCTACCTGGGCACGGCTGTGAGCAGCTCTGGCAGCACGGACGCCAGCCGCTCGTAGTCACCCGGGGTGTTGTAGATCTGGCCGCAGACCCGCAACCAGGAGCGTCCGTGGAGGGGCAGAACGGCGACCTCGAACCGATGCTCGTCGTGCAGCCGATCGCGCACCACATGGCCTGCCGCCAGGTCGAGCTCGACCGGCAGCGCCACGATCCGCATCGCCGCGGTCATCCCGGGCGGCTTCGGTGACCAGGTGCCGAGCGACGCGGCCAGAACCTCCGCCCCGGCGTCGACGAGCGCCCGCTGCCGAGTCCGGGCGGTGTCCCAGCCGATCTGGTCCCAGTAGTCGAGGGCCGCGGGCACGCTGAGCAGGGGTACCGGGTCGCGTGTCCCGGTCCAGTCGAACGCCGGCTGGAATCCCTCGACGTACCCGTGCGAGGCCACCAGCGGCCGGATCAGCGACTGCCAGCTCGGCGCGACCTGAAGCACCGCGAGACCACGCTGGCAGCAGACCCACTTGTGCACGTTCCCTGCCCAGAAGTCGGCGTCGGTGGCCCGCAGGTCGACGGCGACCTGACCCGGCATGTGCGCGGCGTCTACGAGCACCGGGATCCCGCGGTCGTGGGCGGCCGCCACGATCTCGGCGACTGGGAAGTGCAGGCCGCTGGGCGACGCGATGCCGTCGATGACCAGCAGCCTGGTGCAGGGGGTCGCCCGCTCCAGGATCGCCGCCACGACATCCGATGTGCTCGCGACATCCATCGGCACGTGCGCCACAACGGCCTCGACGCCGTACCGCTGCCGGACGACGGCGAGCTGGGCGCTCACCGCCGGGTAGCAGTGGTCGGTCGTCAGCACCTCGTCACCCGGCGACATCGAGGCGGCGAGCGCGGCGATCACGGTTGCGGTTCCGGTCGTGGCATTGTCGACGAACGCGATGTTCGCGGCGTCGGCCCCGAGCAGCTCGGCGACCCGGCTCCGGACCTGGTCAATCCGGCCCGGCAGCCGTCGTACCAGCAGGTCCGCCGGGTTGCGTTCGACCTCACGCCGGAGCTCGGCCGCCGCCTCGGCAACCGGAATAGGGAGTACGCCGAAGCTGCCGTGGTTGAGGTACGTGATCTGCGGGTCGAGCTGCCATCCAGTCACAGCGCCGGTCTCAGAGCCGGTGACGGGGTCGGTCACAGGTAAAGCCCGGGCGCGGCGTCCTCCAGCCGTTCGCTGGCGACGGCGTGGATGTCCCGCTCCCGGAGTACGACGTGCATGCTGCCGTGCAGCTCGACCTCGGCCCGGTCCTCCGGGTCGAACAGCACCCGGTCGCCGACCTGCAGGGTGCGGACGCTGCCGCCCGTGGCGGTCACCTCGGCCCAGGCCAGTCGTTTGCCGAGCTGCGCAGTGGCGGGGATGACGATGCCGGCGTTGGACCGCCGCTCGCCGGCCTCGTCGTCGATGGTGACGAGTACCCGATCGTGCAGCATCTGGATCGGCAGCTTCTCCGCAGGCACGCCACGACGTTACCGGTCCACCACCAGCGTCGGCCGGGCTGCCTTGGCCGCGGCGACGGCCGCCCCGAGCACGGCGACGCCTCCCGCGATGACAAACGTCGGACGGGCGCCCAGGCCGTCGACGCTGACACCGCCGAGCGACGATCCGGCCGCCGTACCGATCAAGAACGCCGTGCTCAGCCAGCCGAAGGCCTCCGTCGTCGATCCCTCCGGTGCGACTGCACTGATCCGGGTGTAGAGCCGGGCCAGCGATGGTGACAACGCGAGACCGCTGCACCACAGCACAGCCGCGAGCGCGACGTCATCTGGTGATAGAGCCGACAAGGCGAGTAGCGCCGCGAAACAGGTGACGGTCCCTGCCAGCCCCCGGTCGGTGACGACACCGGCCGGGGAGCCGAACCACAGGCCACCGACCAGGGATCCAGCACTCCAGATCACCAGTACGATTCCGGATTTCGCCGATGCCTCCCGGCCACCGACGAAGGCGACCGTCGCGATCTCCGTCATCGCGAAGCAGACGGTGAGGCAGAAGCCGGTCGCGACGTAGCCGAGAACACCGGTCCCGCGCAGCACCCGGTGTCGTGGCGGTCGCACGGTCCGCCGGATCGCCGCGAACGGCGGTGCGGAGACATAGGCGATGACCCCCAATAGCCCCAGTACGCCGGTCACGACCACCGCGGCACGGGGTCCCGCCGTGCCGGCGATCACGGCGACCAAAGCGGGCCCGGCGATGTACACCAGCTCCTGCGCCGTGGCCTCGAGACCGAACACCCGCTGCGAGAGCGACGGGTCGAGCACGCGCGCCCACATGCTGCGGGTCACGGCCGTGATCGGCGGCGTCGCGATCCCGACAGCCGCGCAGATGGCCAGCTGTCCGTCGAACCGGCCGTCTCCGTCCACGGCCAACGCCACCAAGGCGGCGGCGTACCAGACCGAGGCGAACACCAGCACCGGCCGAGCGCCGCGCCGGTCGACGGCTCGGGCGAGCAGTACGCCGGAGATGCCCCCGGTGATGACCGCCGCCCCCGTGGCGAGACCGGCGCGGCCGTAACCGTCGCGCGGCGCGAGGAGCAGCAGGATCGCGAGGCTGACCATGCCCTGCGGCAACCGGGCAACCAGCGAGGTGAACAACAGCCGCGACACGTGTTCGGTGCGCAGGAGCTCGAGGTAGCCCCGCGACCTCACTCGCTCGCCTGTCGGTTACCCGGGGCGTGGCGGCGATGCCACTCGAACATCGCGATCCCGCTGGCAACCCCGGCGTTGATCGACCGGGTCGACCCGAGCTGCGGAACGTGCAGCACCTGCCCGACCGCCTTCCGCGCGGCCGCGCTCAGGCCGGGCCCTTCCTGCCCGAACACCAGCACGCAGCGCAGCGGCAGGTCGGCGTCGAGGATGCTCGCGGACCCGGGCAGCAGGTCGATCCCGACGAGCGGGAGGTCCTCGGTAGCCGCCCACCCGGCCAGGTCGTCGATGTCGGGGTGGTGCCGCACGTCGACGTAGCGGTCGGTGACCATGGCGCCGCGACGGTTCCAGCGCCGGTTGCCGACGATGTGGACCGCCTCGGCCAGGAACGCGTTGGCGTTGCGGACCACCGTGCCGATGTTGAAGTCGTGCTGCCAGTTCTCGATCGCGACATGGAACGGCCGGCGACGGGCGGTCAGGTCGGCGACGATCGCCTCGTGGCTCCAGTAGCGGTAACGGTCCACGACGTTGCGGCGGTCGCCCTCAGCCAGCAGGGACGCGTCCAGCCGCGGATCGTCGGGCCAGGGCTTGGGATGCGGCCCCACACCCACCTGGTCCACGCGGCCATTCTCTCCCGGCGCCACCAGCGGATTTCACCCGGTCTGACGGCCTCGGATGCCGGTTTCTGCCAGGAAGTCCCCCTACAGTGCCTGTGATGCGCACCGTGTCACACCGTCCGTTCGGGGCAGCAGTCGTCGTCGGGGTCGCCGGCATCGCCGTGTCCATCGCCACCGCGGCTCCTGCATCGGCGTCACCGAGCTCGCGGCTGCGGCACCAGGTCAGCGCGTCGTTCCGAGGCAGCACCGCCCGCGACGTGCACTACAACGTCCAGATCGCGGGCGGCCCAACGCTGACCCGACACTCGAACCTCACGTCCCGCCCGGCCAGCAACGAGAAGCTGATCACGACCGAGACGCTGCTTGCGCAGGTCGGGCCCGGCTTTGAGTACCGCACCACGTTCTACGTCACGGCACCCGTGGGGTCCGACGGAGTCGAGCATGGGGACCTCATCGTGGTGGGGGGCGGCGACCCCACGCTGACGAGCAGCGAGCTGGGACTGCTCGGCAAGGACCTGCACCGGGATGGCCTGCACCGGGTCACCGGGAACCTGGTGATCGACGACTCGCGGTACAACCACTGGACCACCGCGCCGGGATGGAAGCACGGCTTCCTGCCGGACGAGAGCGGCCCGATCGACGCGTTCTCCGTCGACAGCGACGCTCACGCGCACTCCTCGTCGTACCTCGCGGATCCGACCCTCGCCAATGCGAACATCCTGCGCAAGGAGCTGCATCACGCGCACGTCGCGATCTCCGGCAGCGACAAGGCGGGTCGGTTGCCGGCCGGCGCGATTCAGTTCCGGGTCCACCGATCCGGCACGCTCAGCCAGATCGTCCGCGAGACGCTGACCGTGTCGGACAACTACAACGCCGAGATGATGCTGCGAGAAGCAGGTTTCCAGGCCTCCGGCAAGGGCACCCGGAGCAGCGGCATCGCGGCGATCCGGACAGAGGCCAGCCATCTGCACGTCAAGCTGGGGCGGATCGAGGACGGCTCCGGCCTGTCCTACCTGGATGCCGAGTCGCCCCACGACATCACGAGATGGCTGCACGCCATCCACGGATCGAAGCAGTGGCACGAGATCTACACGTCGGTGCCGACGTCGTGCCGCACCGGCACGCTGGAGTTCCGGCTCTGCGGGGCGCACGTCGCCGGCCGGGTGCACGCGAAGACCGGCACGCTCGATCACGACGTCGCGCTGTCAGGCTGGACCCACACCCGGTCCGGTCAGCTGGTGACGTTCTCGTTCCTGTTGAGCAAGGTCCGCTCCACCGCGACGGCGGAGTCGCACCTGGACGCTGCGGTCTCGCGGATCGCCCGCTACGGCTGAGCGACCACCCGGCCCGACACCGATCCGAGGTCGACCCGCGACCCGTCCGCGGCGGGGGCGGTCCCGGTGATGACCACCTCGTCACCGTCGGCCAGGTAGCGCTGGTTGCGCCATCGCTCGAGCAGCGACCCGACCTGGTCGCGGTCCGGCCCGCTGACGGTGCCCGACGCGAAGAGGTCGCCGGTGCGCAGCGACGCGCCGTTCGCGGTGAGGTGCGCCATCATCTGGGCCGGCGAGAAGTGCATCGTGCGGTACGGCGGGCGGGACACCAGCTCCCCGTTGATGCGCAGCTCCAAGTCCAGATCCAGGCCCCAGGGCTCGATCTCGACCAGGTACGACGACAGGTCGCTGCCCGCTGCCGGGACCGGGACCCGGGCGGCGGCCAACGCGTCGAGCGGGATCACCCAGGGCGATACCGAGGTCTGGAACGACTTGCCGAGGAATGGGCCGAGCGGCACCGTCTCCCACATCTGGATGTCGCGCGCCGACCAGTCGTTGAGCAGCACCAGGCCGAAGACGTGGTCGCTCGAAGCGGGATACCGGCACCGGCTCGCCGCGTCTCGAACCGGCTCCGACGACGTACCCGACCTCGACCTCGAGGTCGAGCGCAGCGCTCGGTTGGTAGGTCGGCCGGTCGTCGTCGCCGCTGCCGGCGACATGGCCGGAGGGCCGGACCACCGGCGTACCGCTCACCACCACGGTGCCGGACCGACCGTGGTAGCCGATCGGCTGGTGCCGCCAGTTGGGCTGCAGCCCCGGCCGCCCGGGCCGCAGGATCCCGGCGACGTTCACCGCATGGTTCTCGCTCGTGTAGAAGTCGACGTAGTCGGCGACCGTGAACGGCAGCAGCAGGTCCAGGTCGTCCAGCCACGTGAGCGGCGGATCGTCGGCGACCCACTCGAGGACCGAACGTCGGACGTCGGCCCACGCGTCCGGGCCGGCGGCCAGCAACGGGTCGAGCGTCGGCGCGCTGAGCTCGGCAGCCAGCGGATGCGACATCTCGGTGGCGACCGGTCCGAGGTCGAGCGCCTGGTCTCCGACCCGGACCACCACCCGCGGCGGCCCGTCGCCACCCCGGCCGACCGCCAGGCCGTACGGGTAGCACTCGCTCACGTCAGGCGCCGACCGGCCCACGACCAGGCGTAGCCCTCGTCCTCGCACTCGACCCCAGCGGCGCCGAGCTCGAGCGGCCGGAACGTGTCGACCATGACGGCGAGCTCGTCGAAGAACTCCGCGCCCAGGCTGCGCTCGACCGCTCCCGGCTGCGGGCCGTGGGCGTAGCCGCCCGGATGCAAGGAGATCGACCCCTGCTCGATCCCGGAGCCCTTGCGGGCCTCATAGTCGCCGCCGCAGTAGAACATGACCTCGTCGCTGTCGACGTTGGAGTGGTAATAGGGCACCGGGATCGACAGCGGGTGGTAGTCGACCTTGCGCGGCACGAAGTTGCAGATCACGAAGTTGCCGCCCTCGAACACCTGATGGGCCGGCGGCGGCTGGTGGACCCGCCCGGTGATCGGCTCGTAGTCGGAGACGTTGAAGACGTACGGGTAGAGGCAGCCGTCCCACCCGACGACGTCGAACGGATGCGTCGCGTGGACGTGGACCGTGCCGGCGACGCCACTGCCGCCGGGGGCGCGGTGCTTCACCAACACCTCGACGTCCTGGCCATCCACCAGCATCGGCTCGGTCGGACCGCGCAGGTCGCGCTCGCAGTAGGGCGAGTGCTCGAGCAGCTGCCCGAACTTCGACAGATAGCGCCGCGGCGGCGTGATGTGGCTGTTGGCCTCGATGGCGTAGCTGCGCAGCGGGGCGCTGCCATCGAGCACCCAGCGGTGGGTGGTCGCACGCGGCACGATCACGTAGTCGCCCTGACCGACCGCCAGCGCGCCGAACACGGTCTCGACCACCGCGTTCCCGGCCTCGATGTAGACGCACTCGTCGCCGAGGGCGTTGCGGTAGTACGGCGAGGTCTCGCCGGCGACCGAGTACGAGATCCGTACGTCGGCGTTGCCGAGCACCAGCCGCCGCCCGTTGACCGGGTCGAGCGCCTTCCACTCGTTGTCACCGACCAGCGCGTGCAGCCGCAGGTGGCGGGGCTTCAGCGGATGGTTGGGCGTCGTGCTCTGCCCGCTGAGGTCCCAGGTCCGGGCGTCGACGATGGCGGACGGGATCCCCCGGTGGTACAGCAGCGACGAGTCCGAGGAGAACCCCTCCTCGCCCATCAGCTCCTCGGCGTAGAGCCCGCCGTCGGGACGACGATGTTGGGTGTGTCGCTTCGGCGGGACATCTCCCAACTGCCGGTAGAACGCCATGCGCGCCTCCTTCACGTCACCGTAACGCCTACCATCGCGACGTCCGCACGATCGAGGAGGCATCCTGCCGAGCCGCCGAACCAGCCCTGGTCCCCCGACGCTCACCGAGGCCGACGTTGCGGTGTTGCGCTCACGTGTCGCCGCCGGTGAGAAACCTCGCGTCGTCGTCCGGACTCCGTCCGCATCGGTAGCCGCTGGCACGCGTGGCAACGTCGTGCGGCTCGGCGACCCGAAGGACAACGAGTACGTCGTGGTCCGCCTCGGCCGTGACGAGGTGCCGTTCGCGCCATCGGAGCTGGCCCTGTCGGTTCGCGGCAAGGCCGCAGCAGCGACGACGGCCGCCGCGCCGCCATCGCCCGTTGCCGCGACTACTCCAGCCAGGACGGCATCACCACGGGCGACGGCAACCAAGACGGCAGCTCACAAGCCCGCGACCGCGGCCAAGCGTCCGGCCGCCGCCGCGCCGTCCCGCAGCCGCCGCTCGTCTACCCCCGCCCGTCGCTCCGCTGCACCGCTCACCGTCACGTTGCGCTTCCGCAACGACGAGTGGACCGTGGAGGCGCAGCGCGGCGCCCGGCGACTGTCGAAGCCGGGTCCGCTACGACCTGGCGCCGTGTCAGCCTTCGCCGAGCACGTCGACGACGAGCCCATCCGCGACGCACTGGTCGAGACCGTCGAGTCCTGCCGCGCCGTGGTGGAGCAACGGGCCGAGGCGCTGCGGGCCCAGCTCGAGGAGGCCGAGGCGGCGCTCAAGGACTACGAGGCGAAGCCGAGCCGGCGTACCGTCCGCTGACGGCTTTCAGCCGGGCGTGCTGAGGTGTAGCCCGTGAGGGCATGGGTGGGCCGCGCTGCCGGTGCTGCTGTCCTCCTGTTCGTCGTGCCGCTGGCCATCGCCGGCTGCGGCTCCCGGCCGGCGCCGGCGCCGCCCGCCGCTGCTCCTGCGCCGTTGGCGCCGATCCGCCTCGGATCAGGCTCCGTGAGCGCGTTCCCCGAGCCCGGGTCGGCGACCGCCTCCCCCGAGACGCAGATCAGCTTTGACGGCGCCTCCGGCCCTGAGCTGTCGCGGGTGACCGTGACGGGCAGCGCCTCGGGACCGCACACCGGGCGAGTCGAGGACTTCTCCACCGGCACCGGCGCGAGCTTCCTGCCCAACCGACCGTTCGTGCCGGCGGAACGCGTCACGGTGAGCACCGGCCTCGCGATCCGCGGCGGCCACGACGGGGTCTTCTCGTTCACAGTTGCGACACCGGCGACCGAGACCACTCCGCCCGTGACGCCGAAGCCGGTTGTGGCGCCCACTCCCCCGGCATCCGTGACACACAGCGTCTCCGCTCGATCGATCCACGCCCCCGTCGTCACGGTCGAGACCCACCGGCGGTCGGCCGCGAGCGGCGACATCTTTCTCGGGACCAAGGGCGGCGGGCTCCCGCACGCCGTCACGATCGTGGACGGCGACGGAAAGCTGGTCTGGTACCACCCGGAGGGCACGCTTGATGTCGAGAACGTCCACGTCCAGCGCTATCAGGGCAGGCGGGTGCTGACCTGGTGGCAGGGCCATCAGAACACCCCGCACGGGTACGGCGACGGAGCGGACGTGATCGTGGACTCGTCGTACCGGCGCATCGCGACGGTGCGCGCCGGCAACGGGTGGTCCGCTGACCTGCACGACTTCGAGCTCACCGGAGCCGGGACCGCCCTGATCACCGTGGCCGCTCCGATCCGCTGGAACCTCAGCGCTATCGGCGGCCCGGTCAACGGGATCGTCATCGATGACCTGATCCAGGAGATCGACGTCCCGACTGGGCTCGTGATGTTCGAGTGGGGGTCGCTCGACCACGTGCCGCTGAGCTCGTCGACGGCCGGCGTTGTCAAGAACGACACGACGGCCTGGGACTTCATCCATCTCAACAGCGTCACGCCCGCCCCCGACGACGGGCTGCTGTTGTCGTCGCGGCACACCTTCGGGCTGTATGACGTCGACCGACGAACCGGGAACCTGCGCTGGACGCTGGGCGGCCGGGACAGCACGTTCACGTTGTCTCGACGAGCCCGGTTCTACTACCAGCACGACGCCCGGTTCCTCGGACGCCGGCACATCACGTTGTTCGACGACGGCGGCGGCCCGCCACGCCGCGAGGCGCAGTCGCGGGCACTCGAGCTGACGCTGCACTGGGCGACCGACACGGTGACCGTCGCCCGGTCGTTGCCCCACCGGCCCGAGCCGGTCGTCTCCGACAGCCAGGGCAACGTCCAGGTGCTGGCGAACGGAGACCTGCTGGTCGGCTTCGGGGCGGAGTCACACATCACCGAGTTCGACCCGACCGGCCGGGTGGTCTTCGAGGCCACGCTTCCCCGGGGTGTCTCTAGCTATCGCGCCTACCGCAGCCGGTGGGTCGGCTCGCCCACGAGCCCTCCCGTGATCGCCGTGACGAGGACGCGGCACGGCGCGCGGGCCCACGTGAGCTGGAACGGTGACACTAGAACGTCCCGATGGCGGCTGCTCGTCGGCTCCACCTCGAGCCATCTCGTCGCCACCTCGACGGTGGTGGATCGCCACGGCTTCGAGGCCACGCTGCCTATCCCACAAGGGGTGCGCGTCGTCGCCGTGCAGGCACTCGATAGCGATGGGCGACCGCTCGCGACCACTGCGGTCGCGAGGACCCGCTGAGCCGTCGCTCCTCGACCCGACTACTTGGTCTTGGGCTTGTACATCGACGCGACCGCGCCGCCCGGCTGACGGTTGGCCGGGCGCTTCGGCGGCATCGGCTGCGAGGGGAACCGGCGTGGCCCTGACCACAAGCCAGGTACGGCGTCGAGCCGGTACGCCAGGGCATAGGCGACAGCCTCGTAGTTCACCCGCCATCCGCGGAAGTGCGGCCACGCTTCCTCGGCGCTGCGCTCGGTCTCGAAGCCGACGTCGAGCAGCCGTTGGACGCCGGCCTGGAAGTCCTCGTAGCTCAGCTGCAGCTCGCCGTCCGGGTCCGGATCGGTCTCCACGACGATCCCCACCGCACTGCCCATCTGCTGCAACGCGACGAAACCCATCCGCAGGCACAGCCGAGGCTCCAACCGGTCGCGGCTCGGGCTGAGTGACAGCAGCAGGGCAGCGGAGTCCATCACGGCCAGCAGTCCGACCAGCCATGACGTGTGCGGCTGTGGCGACCGGAAACGCATCAGGACGGGGTAGTTGGAGTGGCTCTCGGCTAGATCGGCAGCCCAGCGCTCCCACGCGGAGTAGAAGGCTGGCAGGTCGTCCCGGTCGCCGGCGATGCCGTACTTGGTTCGGGCCAACAGTTCCGGTCCCCACGGTGGCGCGCCGGCGCGCGATCCGAGCAGCGTGACGTCGGTCTCCCGTCGGTTGAACGCGGAGTACAGCGTCGGCAGGTAACCGATCTGGGCCGCGATGACGGTGAGCCCGAAGGCCGCCGCGGCGACGTCGAGCGCCGTGGTCTGGTTACCCACCGGCGCGATGAACCCCAACGTGAACATCGAGGATCCGGCCTCCCGGAACGCGATCCCGATGTGGTCGGTCGCGGGCCAGATCAGCAGCGCGAACCCGACCAGGTACGCCGCCAGCCAGACCGCCAGCTGGACCACCAGGAAGCCGGCCGCCTGGGCGGCGAGGATGTTGTCGCGGTCGGCGTAGCTCCTCACCCGCATCGTCGCGATCCGGAAGCCCATGTCGACGACCCGGTCGACGGTCCGGCCGATCGGGCCGACCCGTGCCCTGGGGATGACAAGCTGGCGCACCACGCTTAACGAGGTCGCGACGATCAGCGCGAGACCGACCAGCACGCCGAGGATCCGCACCGCGATCACCGCACCATCCTGCCCGAGGCAAGATGCAGTCGTGCTGCTGAGTGAGGTCGTCACCGTGTCGCGAGCGGTGTCGTCGACCACTCGGCGACTCGCCAAGGTCGACCTCATCGCCTCCGCGCTGCGGGATGCCGGGCCGGAGGAGGTCGCCGTCGTGGTGCCGTGGCTCTCCGGTGAGCTGCGACAACGGCGTACCGGGATCGGATGGGCGTCGCTCCGGAATCTGCCGACGCCGGCGGGCACTCCGACTCTGACCGTCGCCGTGGTCGACCGACTTCTTGGGCAGGCGGCGGACGCGGCCGGGGCGGGGTCGGCCGGCGAACGGCAGCGGATCGTCGCCAGCTGTTCGGCGCAGCCACCGACGACGAGCAGGGCTTCCTGCGGGCACTGGTCTCCGGCGAGCTCCGACAGGGGGCGCTCGAGGGGGTCATGGTGGACGCGGTGGCACGGGCGGCCGGTGTACCGCTGCCTTCAGTACGGCGGGCCGTCATGCTGCGCGGTGCCGTCGCCCCGGTGGCCGCCGCCGCCCTTGCCGGTGGCGAGCCGGCGTTGGCGGAGTTCCGGCTGCAGGTCGGCCGACCGGTGCAGCCGATGCTGGCCTCGACCGCGGCGTCCGTGCCGGCCGCGTTGGAGACGCTCGGCGGTGCCCCCGTCGCCGTCGACTGGAAGCTGGACGGCATCCGGGTGCAGGTGCACCGCGATGGAGACGACGTCGCGGTCTTCACCCGCTCGCTCGACGACATCACGCGCCGGGTGCCCGAACTCGTGGAGCTGGCGCGCCAGCTCCCCGTGACGACTGCCGTGCTCGACGGCGAGGCGATTGCACTGCGCGACGACGGCCGGCCGCGGCCGTTCCAGGAGACCGGTTCTCGGACGGCGACCAGGTCGACCGGCTCGCCGGTTCCGTTGTCCTGGTTCATCTTCGACGCCCTGCATCTCGATGGGGAGGACATCCTCGACCTGCCACTGTCGCAGCGGCACGAGCGGCTGGTGTCCGTCGTACCGGAAGAGTTGTTGGTGCCGCGGGTCATCACGTCATCCGTCGAGGCGGCATCAGGAGTGCTCGCCGATGCGCTGGCGCGGGGTCACGAGGGCGTAGTCGTGAAGTCTCTGGACGCGTCCTACGACGCCGGCCGCCGGGGCGCGGGTTGGCTGAAGGTCAAGCCGGTGCACACCTTGGATCTCGTGGTGCTGGCGGCGGAGTGGGGCAGCGGCCGGCGGCGTGGCTGGCTGTCGAACCTGCACCTCGGTGCCCGCGATCCGGAGACCGGAGGGTTCGTGATGCTCGGCAAGACGTTCAAGGGGATGACGGACGAGGTGCTCCGCTGGCAGACCGAGCAGCTGCAACAGATCGAGGTGTCCCGCAATGACTGGCAGGTGTTCGTCGAGCCTCGGCTGGTGGTCGAGGTGGCCATCGATGGCGTGCAGGCGTCGACGCGGTATCCGGGCGGAGTCGCACTGCGGTTTGCGCGCATCGTGCGCTACCGCCACGACAAGTCGGCCGTCGAGGCGGACACGCTGGCGACGGTGCGTGGCTACCTGACCTGACCGACCCTCGTCCCTGACCCTTGTCCCTGACCCTTGTCGCCGCCTGTGGACGACGCCAGCAGGGAAGCCTCGCGCCGAGCCAGACTGCCGCCATGGAGCTGACCGTCTCCCCGGACGACCTGTACGCGGCCGCCGTCGCCGTCGACGGCTGCGCCCATCGCCTCGAGTCGGCCCGAGATGACTTCGCCTCGATCTCCGCCAGCGTGATCCCTGCACTGGGTCCTCACGCCACTGCAACGGCGGAGGGCGCCTCGCATGCGGCGGCCCAGGCAACCGAGATGGTCGTCGACGACATCCGGCATCTCGCGGCAGCGTTGCGGGTGCTCGCGCACGTCTACGAGCGCCTCGACGCGACCGCGGTCCCACGATGAGCGTCGCCCCTCCCATCGTCGGCGCGCAGGCGACGCCCGCCCACTTCACGATCCCGAAGATCACGGGAGACGCGGCGGCCGCCCGCCGGCTCGCCGCGGGGTACGCCGACCTGGCCGACGCGGTCGAGGCGGCGAGCGCCCAGGTCGCCGGGATCATGGTTGCGTTGACGGCGACGTGGACCGGCGCGGGAAATGACGGGTCGATGGCGCCGGTCGAGAAGGTGCGCCACGACGCCGCCGCGCTGTCCCGCGCGCTGCTCGCAGCCAGCGACGACATGTCTCGCTACGCCGCGTCATTGGCCAAGGCGCACGAGCACCACGGGTTCTCGTTGCACAAGCTGGTCGCCATCGGTGCCGTCGTGGTCGTCTCCGCGGTAGCGATCACGGTGACCGTCGGCGCCGCGGCCGTCGTCGAGGCCGGCGCGGCGACGGCCGCGGTCGCCGGTGCGACTGAAGCCGCCGCCGACGCCGTCACGGCCGACCTCGCCGTCGGTGAGGGGCTCGCCGGTGCACTGGGCAGCGTCTCGTGGTTGCGGCCGTTGGGGGCTTTCGTCGTACCTCACCTGTTGCAGGTGGAGTGGTCGGCCGGATCTGTCGCCGGCTACGACGAAGCCACAGCCGGCAAGCTGGACTGGCGCGCGATCGGCGTGGCGAGCGGACTGAGCTTCGCCGGTTCGTCGGTCGCTGACGGGATTGGCGGCCGGGTCGCGACGTCCGAGTGGTACGCCGGTGCGTCACCCGTCGTGCAACATGCCGCGAACGGCCTGGCGCAAGGAACGCTGTGGGCCGGGATCGCCGGGCTCGACGACCGGATCGTCGAGGGTCAGGTCGACGGCATCGACATGGTCGAGGCAATGCTGCTCACGAGCAGCGGCGTCACCGCCCACGACCTGCTGCAGGAACACGGTCTGGTGTTCCGGCCGAAGACCGATTACCACCGGCTGGCGCTGATCGCGGCACTGCGGCAGCCAGGCCGGATCCTCGATCCCGAGCTCGCCCACGAGATGGCACTGCTTCGGCAGCCGCTCGACGAGGTGGTCCGCGGCGACGTCGATCTGGCCCTGCACGAAGGCCCCGGTCACACCATGAGCCGGCACCTCGGCCTGACCACCCGGCAGCTGATGACACGAATCCGACGGGAACGACTCCCCCGGGCATCGACGTACTGGGACGAGCCTGTTGCGCAGAAGGCCGTGGGAGAAGCAGTTAGAGCAAACAGCGCAACGATCAGACAATGGTTGACCAGCAACGATCTGCAACACCTTCGGCTTGATTACCTGAGCAACGATGACGTGGGATTCACAGTGACCAAGCGAGGGCGCATCAAGCTGACCCGGAGTGTCGTCGTCATCCTGAAGCAGGAGGACGGCCATCTCGTGCTTGTCACAAGCTTCCCGGAGCCCGGCCGATGACGTATCCGGTTGCGCTGTGGTCAGTGCTCGCAGCAGCGTTCTCGAGCATGAACGACCCACCAGGCCGACTCCGCGGCCAGAAAGCCTTCACACATGTGATGGGCCAGGACTGGAACGCCGGAGGCTGCGCCAACGCCCTCGCCGAGATGCGAGACTTCCTCGCCGGGGGCGATGACGAAGATCGGTGTCGCTGGCTGATGGACGACATGGCCAGCATGTACGACCCGCTCGTTGACTTCCCGAGCTACCGCGCCTGCGTCCTATGGGTGCGAGACCAGCTCGAAGCAGGAGCCAACGAGACTCCCGCTTGATCGCGGATGGAACGATCCGCGATGGAGTCTTACTTCGAGAGCAGCTCGAACAGCTGGCCCAGCTCGTCACCGGACTGGGTCGGGACGATGTAGCCCTCTTGGTTCTCGATCTCGTCGATGTTGTCGAGGACATCCTCGGCGGTGGCGATGCGTGTCATTGCCGCCGTACCAACCGCGGGCGAGCCCGACGAACACCCGCGCGTAGCGGCCGCCCGCTGCCGAGAACGCCTCGTGGGTGAAGGTGCATGCCTCGGACGCGAGGAACGTCACCAGCGGCGTCACCGTCTCCGGCTTCAGCAGCTTGGCGAAGTCACCGAGCAGCTCCTCGGTCATCCGGGTCCCGGCGACCGGGCAGACGACATTCGACAGGATGCCCGCCTTCGCGCCCTCGATCGCGAGCACGTTGGACAGACCGACCAGGCCCATCTTCGCGGCGCCGTAGTTCGCCTGGCCGAAGTTGCCGAAGACGCCGGAGTTCGACGAGGTGAAGACGAAACGCCCGTAGCCGTTCTCCTTCATCACCTTGAACGCCGGCTGCGACACGTAGAAGGCGCCCTTGAGGTGTACGTCGAGAACCAGGTCGAGGTCTTCCCAGCTCATCTTCGCGAAGGACTTGTCGCGCAGGATGCCCGCGTTGTTGATGACGACATCGACCTTGCCGTAGGCGTCCACCGCCGTCTTGACGATGCTCTCGCCGCCTTCGGGTGAGGAGACCGAGTCGTAGTTGGGGGTGGCCTCGCCGCCGGCGGCCTTGATCTCGTCGACGACTTTCTGCGCAGCCGCGTCGTCACCGCCCTCGCCGTTCACGGACCCACCGAGGTCGTTGACGACGACCTGCGCACCGCGCCGGGCCAGCTCGAGGGCATAGGTACGTCCCAGCCCGCCACCGGCGCCGGTGACGATGGCGACTCGGCCGTCGAAGGTGATCTCAGACACGCTGCACTCCATTGCTCACGGGTGATCGGATGGTCGCTACTCGTCAGTAGGCGTTACCCACATTGTGCCGATGCCATGTCCGTGGACGCGCGCCGGGTGGCAGACTCGCGGCATGCCTTCGAGCACCGCGGTCCGCGCCGGCACCTTCGCGAGCTCGTTCGCGACCGTCGGCGCCGTGGCGGCCACCGGCGGCTTCGTCGCCTGGCGCCGGCTCGGGTGGTACCGCTCGCTGGCCCGACCGCGGTGGGCTGCTCCGGACCTCGCCGTCGGTCCGGTCTGGTCCATCCTGTACGCCCAGCAGGCCGTCGCTTCCTGGCTGGTATGGCGCTCCGGCGACGACCACGACGGCGTCGACGTTCCGGCGCTCACGTCCTACAGCGTGCAGCTCGGACTGAATCTGGCCTGGATGCTGCTGTTCTTCGGCGTACGCCGACCTGCCCTCGCCCTGCTCGACATCTGCGCCCTGTGGATCGCGATCGGGATCACGATCCGGGAGTTCGCCAAACGGCACAAGCTGGCAGCCGGCTTGCTGCTCCCGTACCTCGCCTGGACCACCTATGCCCTCCTGCTCAACGCCGACATCTGGTGGCGCAACCGCCGCTAGCTCCGGCGCGGTGTGACCGTCCATCGGCGGTTGGCCAGCGACGGCATCCGGGCCCGACACTGCTCGACACGGGCCGCCGTGATGTCGGCCGCCACGACCCCCTCGACCTCGGCCAGCGACGCTAGCGGTGCCCCCATCGGGTCGATGATCCGCGAGCATCCCGAGTACGTCGGGGGCGGCTGGCCGGCCGCGGCGACGTAGCAGACGTTCTCGATCGCCCGGGCGGTGGCCAGTGCCGTCCACTGGGTCTCCTTGGCCGGGCCGTTGACCCAGGCCGACGGCACCGCCAGCACCGTCGCGCCGGCGTCGATGAGGGCCCGACCCAGCTCGGGGAACCGCAGGTCGTAGCAGGTCATCACGCCGACCTGCAGATCGCCGAGTGGCACCAGCAACAACTCGTTGGCGTCACCGGCGACCAGCCGGTCGGACTCCAGCCAGCCGAGCGCGTCGTAGAGGTGCTGCTTGCGATAGCGACCGACCAGGTCGCCGGCCGGCCCGACCGCGACGACCGTGTTGTACGCCCGAGACCCGTCGCCATCCACCGGCTCGAACATTCCCGCCACCACGGTCACTTGGTGCTGGCGGGCCAGGGCGGCCAGCCCCGACACGAAGGGCCCGTCCAGCGGCTCGGCGACCGGCGCGAGCGGGAGCTCGGGCGGACCGAAGTCGTGCATCGCGGCTTCGGGGCACACCACCAGCTCGGCGCCCAGCCGAGCCGCATCCGCCACGGCCTCCCGGATCTTGCCCAGGTTGGCGGGCTTGTCGTCGCCGGACCGGAGCTGAGCCACTGCGATGCGCATGCCCTCATCCAACTACGCTGCCGGGCATGACGTCCCCGCTGGTCGAGCGGATGCGCGGGTTCGGGACGACGATTTTCGCCGAGATGACCGCCCTGGCGCTCAGCACCGGCGCCGTCAACCTCGGGCAGGGCTTCCCCGACACCGACGGCCCCCCGGCCATGCTGGCGCGGGCTGCCGCCGCGATGACGGAAGGGGTGAACCAGTACCCGCCCGGTCCCGGCATCCCGGCGCTGCGACAGGCCGTGGCCCGGCAGCGGGCCCGGGACTACGGGCTCGACTACGACCCGGACAGCGAGATCCTTGTCACGGTCGGCGCGACCGAGGCGGTGAGCGCCACCATCCTTGCGCTCTGCGAGCGGGGCGACGAGGTCGTCGTCCTGGAGCCTTACTACGACGTGTACGCCGCCGCGATCGCGCTGGCGGGCGCGGTCCGGGTCGCGGTCCCGCTCCGTCCCGAGCCGGCTGGCGGCCGCTTCGCCCTCGACCCGGAGGCGCTGCGCGCTGCCGTGTCGCCACGGACCCGGCTGATCCTGATCAACTCGCCGCACAATCCGACCGGCACGGTGCTGACGCTCGCCGAGCTCGAGGCGGTGGCCGAGCTCTGCCGCGAGCGAGACCTGATCGCTGTCACCGACGAGGTGTACGAGTACCTCACGTTCGACGGCGCCCGCCACATCCCGCTGGCCACCCTGCCAGGGATGCGCGACCGGACGGTGTCGATCTCCAGCGCGGGCAAGTCCTTCAGCGTCACCGGCTGGAAGATCGGCTGGGTCTGCGCACCAGCGGCCCTGATCCGCGCCGTGTCCACCGTCAAGCAGTTCCTCACCTTCACCCACAGCGGCCCGATGCAGATTGCGGTCGCCGAGGCGCTCGACGACGAGGGCGACTGGGTGGCGGAGTCGTGCCGATCGCTGCAGTCGCGACGGGATCGGCTGACGGCCGGCCTGCAGAGTGCCGGGTTCGAAGTACATCGGTCGCAGGGCACGTACTTCGTGCTCGCCGACGGCCGTCCGCTCGGTCTCGACGACGGCGAGCAGCTGGCCCGCCGGCTGCCGCACGAGGTGGGGGTGGTCGGGATTCCTGTCTCGGCCTTCTGCGACCACGCGGACGTCGGCCGGCCGTATGTCCGGTTCGCCTTCTGCAAGCGCGACGACGTCCTCGACGATGCGGTCGCCCGGCTTCGCGACTGGTCACATGCGGGAGTCGGTCCCGCCTCTTAGGCTCACGACCATGCCGCATCTCCCACACCGAGCGCCGCCACTGTTGCTGGAGCTGGACCTCACCCGCGCCCTCATCGAGACCGAGCCCGAGGACCCGGTCGGCAAGCTGCGAAGCCGCGGCCGACCCCGGCTGAAGGCCACCCTGCGGGCGCTGCACGAGGCGGGCGACGATCCGCGGGTCGTCGGTCTGATCGCCCGGGTCGGCGACATCGCGATGCCGATCGCGATCGCGCAGGAGCTGCGGGACGCGGTCACGGTCTTCGTCGCGAGCGGGAAGCCGGCCGTCGCCTACGCCGAGACGTTCGGCGAGTCCGCCAACGGCGTGGTGCCGTACCTGCTCGCCACCGGGTTCTCAGAGATCTGGCTGCAGCCGTCGGGTGAGCTGGGCCTGATCGGCGTGGCAGCCGAGGTGACCTTCCTGCGAGGAGCGCTGGACAAGGCCGGTATCGAGCCGCAGCTGGACAAGCGCTACGAGTACAAGAACGCGGCCGACCGGATCATGAACGACCACTTCACGGACGCCCACCGGGAGTCGATGGACCGGCTCGCCGAGTCCGTCTGGGACACCGTCGTCACGTCGATCACGAGCTCACGAGGCATCACGGCCGACGCGCTCGCAGAGCGCGTCGATAACGGCCCCATCACCCCGAGCGAGGCGCTCGAGGCCGGCCTGATCGACCGGATCGGTTACCGCGACGAGGTGTACGCCGATCTGCGGCGCCGGGTCGGAGCCGAGCCGACGCTGCGCTTCGCCGACCGCTGGTCGCCACGGCGTCCGGTCCCCAAGCGGGTCGCCGCGGCCGTTACGCAGCGCCGCGCCGGAGCAGTCGCTCTCATCGAGGGCCACGGTGCCATCGTCACCGGCCGGAGCCGGCGGATGCCGTTCCAGGGCCCGGTGATGGGCAGCGACACCGTTGCCGCCGCCTTCCGGGCCGCGCGCGAGGACGACCGGGTCCGCGCCGTGGTCTTCCGCGTCGACTCCCCGGGTGGCTCGGCCGTCGCGTCCGACACGATCTGGCGGGAGGTGGTGGTCACCCGCGAGGCCGGCAAGCCCGTCGTCGTGTCGATGGGAGCGCTCGCCGGGTCGGGTGGCTACTACGTCGCGTGTCCCGCCGACGTCATCGTGGCGCAGCCGTCGACGATGACCGGCTCGATCGGCGTATTCGGCGGCAAGGCAGTCGTGTCGCAGCTCACCGAGCGCCTCGGGCTTGCCACGGACTCGGTCTCCCGCGGGCGTCACGCCCGGATGTTCTCGGCCCGGGTCGGGTTCACCGACGACGAGCGGGAGCGGCTTTCCGTCTGGCTCGACACGGTGTACGACGACTTCGTCGGCAAGGTCGCGTCGGGCCGGGGAATGGAGCGCGACGCCGTGCACCAGATCGCGAAGGGCCGGGTGTGGACCGGCGCCGACGCTGCCGGCAACGGTTTGGTCGACTCCCTGGGTGGGCTGCGCGACGCGTTGCGGATCGCCCGGGAGCGGGCCGGGCTCGTCGCGGATGCACCGATGCGACCCGCCGTACGGGTTCCGTTACTGGCCCGGCTCACACCGCCGTCGTCCAGCGAGGACCCACGGGCGGCGTCGATGCACCTCGCCGGCTGGGGAGACCTCTCAGGCGTCGCGTCGTCGCTGGGGCTGCCGGCGGGTGGGCCGTTGAGCATGCCAGCCGTCTCACTGCGCTGACGTCGGTGATACCCAGATGACCATGACCGACGAGCCGACGACGTCCGACACCTTCGACGTGGTCGTGATCGGCGGCGGCCCGCCCGGCGAGAACGCCGCCGACTACGCGGTCAAGGGTGGACTGAGCGCCGCGCTCGTCGAGGTCGAGCTGGTCGGCGGCGAGTGCTCGTACTGGGCCTGCATGCCCAGCAAGGCGCTGTTGCGCTCGGTCGAGACGCTCGACCTTGCCCACCACGTCCCCGGCGTACCGGTCGGTGACCGGCTCGAGATCGGCCCGGTGCTGGACAACCGCGATGAGTTCACCCATCACCACGACGACTCCTCACAGGTCGAGTGGGCCGAGGGCGCGCACATCACCGTGATCCGCGGCCATGGCCGGCTCGCCGGCGAGAAGCGGGTCGACGTGACCGGACCCGACGGCGCCACCCGAACGCTGACCGCTCGTCACGCCGTGGTCGTGGCGACCGGGACCAGCGCCACGATCCCGCCGATCGACGGCCTCCAGGACGCGCAGCCGTGGACGTCGCGCGACGTCACCAACCTGCGCACCGTGCCGGAGCGGATCGTGGTCATCGGCGGTGGGGTCGTCGCGTGCGAGGCCGCCACTTGGCTGATCGGGCTGTGCGCGCAGGTGACGGTGCTGTGCCGGGACGAGCGGCTGCTGCCCAACAACGAGCCGTTCGCCGGTGAGCTGCTGGCCGACCGGCTGCGCCAGGACGGCGCCGACGTCCGACTCAGCGTCACGACCGAGCGGGTCCGCCGCGGGCCGGTCACCACGACCGACGAAGGCGAGCCGCGCGGCAGCGAGGTGACGGTGACGGCCGATGGAAAGACCATCGTCGCCGACGAGGTGCTGATCGCGGCGGGACGCACCCCCAAGAGCGTCGATCTCGGCCTCGAGTCGGTCGGTCTCACGTCCGGCGGCTTTCTGTCGACCGACGACACGATGCTGGTCGACGATGTGACCGGTAGCTGGCTCTACGCCGTGGGTGACATCACCGGCCGGGCGCTGCTCACGCACATGGGCAAGTACCAGGCCCGGGTCTGCGGCGATGTGATCGCGGCGCGAGCACATGGCGCTGCCACGGACGCCCGGCGGTTCCGGGCCAGCAGCGACCACGGTGCCGTCCCGCAGGTGACGTTCTCGACACCACAGGTCGCCTCCGTCGGCCTCACCGAGGCCGAAGCGCGGGAGGCCGGTACGCCGGTCCGGACCGTCAGCTACGACATCGGCAGGGTTGCCGGCGCGGCGCTGCTGCGCAACGATTTCGTGGGCCGGGCCCAGCTGGTCGTTGACACCTCCGACGAGACGCTCGCGGGGGCGACGTTCGTCGGTCCGGACGTGGCCGAGCTGGTGCACGCCGCGACGGTCGCGGTTGTCGGCAAGGTGCCGCTCGACGTGCTGTGGCATGCGGTTCCGTCGTACCCGACGGTCAGTGAGATCTGGCTCCGACTGCTCGAGACCTGGCGCGCCGAGGCGCGCTGAGCTGCCATGAATCTTGCGACCGGAGCGGAGCTGGCCACAGCTGGGGGCACGCTGGTGCTCGCCATCGCGACGTTCGCCTCGATCCGCAGCGGTCAGCGGGCCGCCAGGATCGCGGAACGCTCGCTGCTCGCCGGGCTTCGTCCCATGCTGTTCCCGACGCGGCTCGGCGACCCGTCGGAAAAGGTGGGGTTCTCCGACACCCACTTCGTCGTCGTGGAGGGAGGTCGGGCCGTCGTCGAGGTGACCGACAGCGCGATCTACCTCGCGATGACGCTGCGCAACGTCGGCTCCGGGCTGGCGGTGCTCGATCGGTGGGTGGTCCGCGATGAGATCGACACGCAAAACGTCGAGCGCTCACCGCAGAGCGCGTTCCGCCGGCTCACCCGCGACATCTACGTCCCGCCGAACGACTTCAGCTTCTGGCAGGGTGCCTTACGCGACCCGTCGGAGCCGCTGTTCGCGACTGTCCGGGCCGCGGCCGAGCAGCGGCGACGGATGTACCTCGAGCTGCTCTACGGCGACATGGAGGGTGGGCAGCGCACCATCTCGCTGTTCATGTTCACGCCGGTGCGCGACGGCAGCTGGATCACGTCCCTGGCCCGGCACTTCTATCTGGACCGGGACGACCCCCGCTGATCCCCGCCCCGCCAATGGGCCATGCGTGTGGGTGTGCGGTGTCAGGGGGCGTCGACGGAGTCCCGACGGGTAGGCAGTTGCTCGTGAACCCCGAGGCCACCGACCTCGAGCAACCGCGAGATTGCCGGGGCCGGTTGTGGCCGGGCGAAGTAGAAGCCCTGCGCCACGTGACAGCCGAGCGTGCTGAGCGCACTGGCCTGCTCGGGCCGCTCCACGCCCTCGGCCACCGTGTCCACGTCCAACGCGGTCGCGAGATCGATGATCGAGCGCACCAGGGCCGCCTGCCGGGGGCCATCGGTGAGGGGGTCGACGAAGGTCCGGTCGATCTTCAGGACATCGACCGGGTAGCGACGCAGGTAGGCCAGCGACGAGTAGCCGGTGCCGAAGTCGTCGACGGCGAGCTGGATGCCGAGCGCCCGCAGCTGCGCGAGCCGGGTGCCGGCGAGAACGGCGTCGCCGAGCAGCAGGTTCTCGGTGATCTCGATGGTGAGCACGCCCGCCGGTAGACCGGAGCTCTCGAGCGCCCGGGCCGCGACGTCGACGAAGTCGGGGTCGTAGAGCTGTCGTGGCGAGAGGTTGACGGAAATGGTCAGCGGTCGGTCGGGGTCCGCGGCTCGCCACAGCGCGGCCTGGGTGCAGGCCTCCGTCACGATCCACTGGCCGAGCGGCACGATCAGCCCGGTGTCCTCGGCCACCTCGATGAACTCGCCCGGCAGCAGGAGACCCCGGTTCGGGTGATGCCAACGGATGAGCGCCTCGAGCCCCACGATCATCCGGCTCTCGAGATCGACGTACGGCTGGTAGTACAGCTCGAACTCGCCTCGCTCGACGGCAGTCCGCAGTTCGCTCTCCAGCCGAAGCCGGGTGACGACCCGCTCGTGCATCGACGGCTCGAAGACGACCAGGCGGTTCTTGCCGTCTGCCTTCGCCTTGTACATCGCCACGTCGGCGTCGCGGAGCAGGTCGTGGCCGGAGAGCTGCTCGGCGGCATGGACCACGCCGACGCTGGCGGTGACGACGACCTGGCCACGGCGCAGCGAGAACGGCGCTGAGAGCGCCTCGAGGACGCGACGCCCGACCGCCACCGTCTCGGTGCTGTCGATCCGTTCCAGCAGGAGCGCGAACTCGTCACCACCGAGCCGAGCGGCGATGTCGCCGTCGCGCAGGCACGAGCGGAGCCGGCGAGCCACCGCGAGCAGCAGCTCGTCGCCCACGGCGTGACCGAAGCTGTCGTTGACGGACTTGAACCCGTCGAGGTCCAGCAGCAACACCGCGACGCCCGGGGAACGAGCGTCCAGGGCGGTGACCGCCGCGTCGATCCGCTGGTTGACGAGGTTGCGGTTGGCCAGCCCGGTCAGCGGGTCGCTGAGGGCGAGCTGGCGCAGCCGACGCTCCGACTCCTTGCGGGCGGAGATGTCGGTGATCAGGCCCATCAGGCCGGTGACCTCGCCGTTCTCGTCGAACATCACCGACGACGCGACCGAGACCTCCTGGGTCTGGCCGTCTCGGCCGACCCGAGTCTCCTCGTGTTCGACGAGGGTCTCGCCGCCGAGGATCATCCGGTCGACGAGCTCGGCGAACGCCTCGCGGCGTTCGGCCGGGATGTGTGGGGCCACGGTCCCCCGGACCTCCGACTCGCGCAGCCCGAACATCCGCTCCGCGGCGGGGTTCCACAGCTGGACCCGCCACTCCCGGTCCATCACGACGATGGCCGCCGGCGACATGCTGACAGAGGCGTCGAGCCAGGCCCGCGCCTCGTCGACCTGCTGCCGCCTGCGGTGCAGCTCGCTGACGTCGGTGACGACACCGTCCACCAGCCGACGGCCGTCCGCGGTCACCTCCCGCAGCCACATCTGGTCCAGCACCCAGCGCACGACGCCGTCCTTGCCGCGCATCCGGTACTCCATGGTGACCGAGCTGCGCTGACCGAGGTTGCCCTCGGCGCGGTATCGCTCCAGGTCGTCAGGGTGGACGTAGGCGTTCCACAGCGTGGACAGATCCTCGTCGGGTCCCGGGTGGCCACCGATGAGCAGCTCGAGTCCGGGACCGGTGAAGATCTCCTGGTAGCCGCCGTCCGGGTGCAGCTCGCCGGTGTAGACGTGGCACCCGATCCGGGTCAGCAGGGCGAGCACGTCCAGTCCCGGGGCAGCCGACATCGACTGTGGCCGCGATGTGGGCACACTCATAGAACGACTATCGGCAGGGTAGGTGGCTGGCATGACCTCCACGGCGCAGTTTGCGAAGGAATCATCCGGCGACGGCCGATTTGTCCGCCGGCCGAACTGGTCGATCGACCGCTAGGACGCGTCCGTACGATCGGCCACCATGACATCGCCGCGACAGATCCTGGCCACATCGGGCGGGTTCCTGCCCGGACCGACTGGGCCCTACGCCTGGCGGCGGGGGCCGATCATCGAGCACGCGCTGCGGCTGACGGGGAAGAGCCGGCCTCGGCTGTGCCATCTGGCGACCGCCAGCGGCGACTCACTCACCAGCACCCATGGCGTTGCATCGGCGTTCGCCGGCAGCGACGACGTCGTGGTCAGCAGCCTCGAGCTGTTCGCGATGCCGAACGTGCCGGACCCGGCCGCCCACCTGCTGAGTCAGGACGTGATTTGGGTCGGTGGCGGCTCGGTCGTCAACCTGCTCGCCGTGTGGCGGGCGCATGGCCTCGACCACGTGATGCGGGAGGCCTGGGAACGCGGCATCGTGCTCGCCGGGGTCTCGGCCGGCTCGATCTGCTGGCACCACGGCGGTACGACGGACTCCTTCGGCCCGGACCTGCGACCGATCACGAACGGGCTGGCGCTGCTGCCGTACTCCAACGGCGTGCACTACGACTCCGAGGCGCAGCGGCGACCGCTGTTCCAGCGGTTGGTGGGCGACGGCACCCTGCCCGACGGCTACGCCACCGACGACGGGGTGGGCCTGCACTACATCGGCACCGAGCTGCACGAGGTTGTCGCCGACCGACCCGGGCCGACGGCGTACCGGGTGGAGCGTGACGGCGACGGGGTGCGTGAGACTCCGCTGGTGCCGCGGCTGCTCGATCCGTGAGCTCGACCGGGGGCGCCAGCGTCGTCATCGGTCGAGCCCTGGCGGTGAACCGCAGCGGCCTGCAACCGGTGGCAGCGATCCGGGCAGCGCTCGGCGTCACGATCCCGTTCGCCATCGGCATCGCGGTCAAGCAACCGGTCTACGGGTCGATCGCCGCGGCCGGTGCGCTGCCTGCGGGTGTGGCCGGGATGGTCGGGGGCGGCCGCCGCCGCACCGGGCTCATCCTGGCGACCACGGTCGGCATGGCGCTGAGCACCTTCATCGGAGGGCTCGTCGCCGGTCATCTCCCGCTCACCCTCGCGGTGCTCGCGGCATGGGGGTTCGGTGCCGGTCTCGCCGTCGCGCTGGGCCAGGAGGCGAGCATCGTCGGCACCCAGGCGCTCATCGGCCTCGCAGTCTTCGGACGCTTCCCGAGCAGCATCGAAGCCTCGGCCGCCCATGCCGGCTTCGTCCTGGCGGGCGGTGCGCTGCAGGCCGTGCTCGCCGAGCTGATCCGCTCACCGCACCGGTTCAGTGCGGAACGCCGGGCACTGGCCGAGGCGTTCGAGGAGCTGGCCGCGGATCGCGGCGGACCCCGGCCGGCCGGGCATCGCGGCCGCCACCGCGATAGCGAGCGCCGCCGACCTGGTCGGCCGCCGAGTGTCGAGCGACGAGACGGACCTGCTTCGCGCCCTGACCGACGAGGCGACCCGGATTCGGCTCGAGCTGCACTCGCTCGGCGCCCTCCCGAACCAGCCGGCTGCCGAGGAAGTGCGGCGGGCGGCCCGAGGCTGGCTGCTCGCGGCGGCCCGCTCGCTCGCCGAGCTCGAGCCTCCGCCACCGGAGGATCCCGCCCTGTCCCGAGCCGTCGAGACGCTGCGCGAGGCCCGCAACCAGGCGCCTGGCGGGCCGGCGGGCACCGGGACCCGCTACACGGCGGCCCGCGGCGCCGCGCTTCTCGGACAGCTGCGGGCCGTCGACCGCATGCTCGCGGCGCTGGCGGGGGTCCGCCGGTTCCAGCTGCCGCACGCTGCCACGCCGACCTATGTCCTGGAGCTGCCGCGACGCGCGCGCACCATCGCGCTGGGGCTCGTGACTGCTGCGACGACACCCTCGTCACCTGCGTTTCGCCACGCGGTGCGGCTCGCGGTGATGCTCCCGGTCGCAGAAGAGGCCAGCCATCTGCTCCCCGGCCAGCGCGGCTACTGGGTGACCCTGACCGTCGCCGTCGTCCTGAAGCCGGACTACGCCGCCACCGTCGAGCGTGGCCTCGCCCGGGTGATCGGCACCGGGCTGGGTGTCGTTCTCGCCGGGCTTCTGATCGTCGCTGTCCATCCGCTCGGCGCCGTCGTGACTCGGTGCTGGTCGCGCTGCTCGCCTGGGCGTCCTACCTGGTGTTCTCCGCGTCGTACGCGCTCTACTCCTTCGCCATCACCTCACTGGTGGTCATGCTGCTGTCGCCGACCGGCCCCACCTCGCTCGCGACGGTCGCCGACCGCGGGCTCGACACCCTGGCGGGTGGAGTTATCGCGATGATCGGGTACGTCATGTGGCCGACGTGGGAGGGCGAAGGCGCTCGACGTGGCGGTCTCGCGGCTGTACTCCGCGCTCGCGGACTACTGCGACGCTGTTCTGTCGGCGTACGTCGACCCGGAGCACATCGACCCCGCGGCGATCGATCAGGCTGCGGCGGCGGCGCGCCGCGGCCCGGGTCGACGCCAACGCGTCCTACGACCGGGCGCTCGCCGAGCCCGACCGCGCCAGGGCGGATACCGAGCGGGCGGCCGGACTGCTCGCCGCGGCCCGTCGGATCGTGATCTCGCTACATGCGCTGCGGACGACGGTCGAGGACGCCGAGGAGCACGTCCCGCTGCCCGAGGTCGAACCGGCGCGGCGGGCCCTGACCCATGCGTTGTCCACCGTCGCCACGGGCGGCCCGACCGATGTCGGCGCGCTTCGGGAGCACCAGGCCCGGCTGGAGGACCGGGCCCGCGAGGACACGGCGTCGCTGGTGAGCCGGCGGCTGGGCGTCGTCGCAGCGCACCTCGACCCCTTGGTCGACAGCATCGACACCGCCGCCCATGTCGGATCACGTCCAGCGCAGGCCGAGAGACTCGCCTGAGGCGGGTAGCTGGGACTCGTCCGACGCGGGCTCGGCGCCTCCGACGAACGCAGCCAGCCCTTCGCCGCTCACCACGCGGACCCGGACCGGGCCGCCGGCGGCCCGGCGCACCAGATCGTCGTGCTGGAACGGCCGCTGCTCCAGCGGCGACGACAGGTTGCCGGACCGGCGGCCTCGCAGGACCGGCGGCTCGGCCAGCATCACGACCGGGCCCATCACCGCCTGGATCGTGGCGATGACGACCTTCGCAAGCGAGAACGGCGCCGCGTCGGAGAGGTTGCAGACGTAGCAGCCGTCCGGGCGCAGCACCCGCCGCAGCTCGGTCAGCGCAGTCGTCGTGAACAGCGACGTGACGGTGTCCGGACCGTCGTACACGTCACAGACGACGAGGTCGGCGGCGTCTCCGGGCTGCTGGGTGACCAGCTCGGCGGCGTCGATCTGGAGCAACTCGGTGCCGTCGATCGCTCCTAGCTTGCGCGCCATCGCAGCGATCGTCGCGGATCGCTCGGCGACCAGCTGGCGGGACCCGGGCGGCGGGCGGCGAGCCATCTCGGCAGCGTGCACAGTCCGCCGCCGAGGTGCAGCGCGTCGAGCGGCGCACTCGTCCGGCCAGGTCGTGTCGATGACGTAGGCCGCCATCTGGAGGTACTCGAACTCCAGATGACTCGGGTTCTCGACGTCCACGTAGGACTGCTCGGAGCCGTCGACGAGCAGCCACCACCCGTCGGGCCGGTCGAGGTCGCGGATCAGCTCGGCCGTCATGCCGCGAACCTCGTCGCGCCCGTCGACCGGTACGTCGAGAGCGACCGGCTCGCCCATCCGACGGGTCGCACCGATCGAGGCCACCATCACGCAGCCGACCGCGAGCCAGTCCTCCCAGCGCAGCCGCTGGCCGAGGAAGACCAGGCCGGAAAGTGCCCCCATCGCCGGCTCCATCGACATCAGCACCGAGAAAGCCGCCGCGGGCAGCCGCCGCAGGGCAGCGAGCTCGAGCCCGTAGGGAACCGCCGAGGACAGGACGCCGATGGCCGCGCCGCGAGCCGAGGTTGCTGGGATGCAACAGCGCGGTACCACCGACCGCGATGCCGAGCGGTGCCATGACCACGGCACCGACGGTCAGGGCGATCGCGAGGCCGCTCAGTCCGGGCATGACCCGGCCGACGCGCTGGGAGAGCAGGATGTACGCCGCCCAGAAGGACGCCCGCCATCGCGGCGAGCAGGATGCCGACGGAGTCGAAGTGGCCGCCTCCGCCGGCGAGCAGCGCGACGCCCGCGGCGGCCAGCCCGACCCACAGCAGGTCCATCGGGCGCCGGGACCCGGCGATCGCGACCCCGAGCGGGCCGAGGAACTCGATCGTGACGGCGACCCCGAGCGGTACCCGGTTCAGGGAGAGGTAGAAGCACAGGTTCATGCCGGCGAGTACCAGGCCGAACGCCACGCCCAAGGCCGCGTGCCGACCGGGAATGCGAGCGGACGCTGGGTCGAGCGACCGCCATGACCACGAGGGCGGAGAACGCCAGCCGCAGGAAGACCGCGCCCGCCGGCCCGACGGCGGGGAACAGCTTGGTCGCGAGGGCGGCTCCGGTCTGCACGCTCGCGACGGCGGCCACGACGAGCACCGGAGCCGGCAGGACATCGCGTCGGCGCACAGCCCGGACGCTACCTGCCGACGGTGGCTGTCCACGGGACGCCGGTAGGTCGCGCGCGTCCACAACCAGCGCGGGGAGGACCGCCGAGCCGCCGCGCCGGCAGCACCCTGCGGGTATGACTCACGACAACGCGGCGGTGCGCGGCGACGCGGTGCCGTACGGACGATCATCACCGAGGTCCGCGCCTCGCCGCGCTGCTCGAGGGTGCACTGCTCGCGTTCTTCCTCGACGGGTCGGGCCAGATCATCCTCAAGGTCGCCCTCGAGGAGGGAACCCGGCATGTCGACGAGCTGTTCGTGCGCCACCTGCTCGCACTGGTCGGGGAGATCGAGGCGCCGACGGTCGTTCTCGCCTCGGTGCGGCCCGGCGGCCATGCCCGCCGAATCGACCGGCTGCTGTTCCAGGCGTTGCAGCAGCGGCTCATCGGCACGCCCTCCGACGCTGGCCGACCTGCTGGTCGTGGGTCCCGAGCGCTGTTGGTCGGCCGCTGGCCGGCGGCGGGTCGGCTAGCCCGCGGGTCGCTCGGGATCTCCGGGCGAGCGAGTCGCACGCGGCCGGCCTGGCGGCTTCGCGCAGCAGCTGCGGATGCACCTGCTGGTGGATGGCGTCGGCCAGCAATCGGGCGAGGGAGAGATCCGGATATGGTCGCAGCGCCCGGTCGAGGGACGGCGCTGGCCAGGACGGACTTCACCGCCCGCGTAAGCGAGCCACGCGAACGTCGCGCACACCGGTGCGTCCATCGGGGCAGCGCCCGGCGGACGCAGTCGCCCATCAGCCGAGCAGCTGCCGGAGCGTCATCGTCGAGGTCGAGACCGAGAATCGCGTCGCGGCTCGGCACATCGTGGCACAGCATGATGATGAGGGCGGCGTCGTCGGCAGCGGATCGTGATCCGAGGGTCGGCGTAGACGCCACCAGGTCGCGGACCCGGGCGAGCGCCCGGGCCGCCATGTCCGGGCGTGGACCCCAGCTCCAGACGTGGCAGAGCCGGTCCATGGCCTGCCGGGCACTGATCGCCGCGATCCCGCGCGGCGCGGCGATCGGAACGGACCACCGCCTCGCGGTCGGGCAACACCGACCGGCCCAGCCCGGCGTGGGCGGCCGCCACCGCGACCGCTCCGCCCGATTCGCGGTTCACGGCCGTCCCGTCCTTGGGCAATGACATCCCTCGTGGCAGAGGTAGGACCACCAGCGGCCGTCACGGACCAGCAGCGCGTCCACCACCGGCGATCGCACCGCCAGCAGAAGCTCGTCCACCAGGTCCCGTCGAGGCAGGTCACCGTCCTCGTCCGGGGCTCGCGGTCAGCACGATGATCTGGACGGCGTCCGGCTCGGTCTGCAGGACGCGCTTGGCCGAGGTCCTCGGCGATGACGTGATCGTGCTCGGGTGCGTAAAGGTCGAGGCGCAGGCTCAGGTTGATCCGCTTCCGCGGTCCATGCAGGCCGAGCAGCACGACGCTCTCGGAGGGCACGAACCCGAACAGGTGCGGGAGGGCGGCGGCGAGGTCGCCGGGACCACTGAGGGTGACGACTTCGGGGCTGTTCGCAGGACATCCGACCACGGTCGTCCGGGTCCGCGGCGGATCGGGCCGCCGTCGCGGGTCATCTGTGGACAACCGGGCCGGCGCCAGCCGTTGTGGACGAGCCAGGTCGGGAGCCGACGTACCGTGGAGCGTGCCTCAGGACAAACCTCCCCGGCTGCGCCCGATGTCGCCGGGCACCATCTCCGACAATGTCCCGTTCCCCGGAGGGGCGTCCGACGCCGAGCTGATCGCCCGGCTCTACGACGCGCTTGCGACGCTGCCGCCCGGCCGAGCGGGCCGCGGCCGTGGTCGCGATCGGGCTCGGCGAGGGACCTGCCGGAGCTGCCGTCGAGCTCGACCTCGACCTGGCCGACGCCGACGCGATCACGCGCAACGCCGTGCAGCTGCTCCGCGGCCAGCTGGGGGACATCGACCTCGACGACCCCGCGACGTACGGGCAGCTGCCCCGGCGGCACGGTCGCCGGCCCGGCGTGGAGTGAGCGCCGCACCGACGCAGCCGGGCCCTGAACGCGCAACAGCCCCGGGTCGGTGAAGACCCGGGGCTGTGGCGATGAAGCTCGCCGACCCGCCAGGACTGCCTCTCGGCACAGATTCGCTCGAAGCGACAAAGGTTGGGACCGGGGGCTTGGATCGAGCCGGCGGACGTCTCTCGACGTCCACCTCAAAACGTATCCCACCCGCCGGACATTCCGCAGCGTGACACGATTCGTCCATGACCCACTGGACGACCTCGGACATACCCGACCAGAGCGGGCGCACGGCCGTGGTCACCGGCGCCAACAGCGGGCTGGGCTTCATCACGGCGCGCGAGCTGGCCCGCCACGGGGCACGGGTGGTGATGACCGCCCGCGACCCGGCGCGCGGGGCGGACGCATCGCGCCGGCTGCACGAGGACGTCCCCGACGCGGACGTCGAGCTGCGCGAGCTCGACCTGGCTGACCTGGCGAGCGTCCGGAGTTTCGCCGCCGAGCTCATGGCGTCGTACCCGACCTTGGACCTGCTGATCAACAACGCCGGTGTCATGGCGATCCCGCGCCGCGAGACCGACAGACGGCTTCGAGATGCAGTTCGGCACCAACCATCTCGGGCACTTCGCGCTGACCGGGCTGCTGCTCCCGACGCTGGTCGACGTCGCCGGCGCCCGGATCGTCACGGTGAGCAGCAACGCGCACAAGACCGGGAAGATCCGGTTCGACGACCTGCAACGCGAGCAGAGCTACTCGCGGTGGCCGACGTACAGCCAGTCCAAGCTCGCGAACCTGCTGTTCGCCTTCGAGCTGCAGCGGCGGCTGTCGGCGATCGACGCGCCCGCGATCAGCCTCGCCGCCCATCCCGGTACGGCGTCGACCAACCTGGTCGCACCGGGTGCGGAGGGCAACCGGCTCAAGGAACGGGTGATGCGGCTCGGCGTGCGCATCATCGGCCAGTCCGACGAGCAGGGGGCCCTTCCGCAGCTGTACGCCGCCACCGCGCCCGACGTCCACGGCGGCGAGTACTACGGGCCGAGCGGGTTCGGCGAGAGCCGGGGCTACCCGAAGCGCGTCACGTCGACGTCGACGTCCCGCGACCCGGAGCTCGCGGCGCGGCTGTGGTCGATCTCACAGGACCTGACCGGCGTCCGGTACGACGCGCTGCGCGCCTGACTCAGCCGGCGCCGAGCAGCCGGGACAGCGCCTCCCGGGCGGCCGCCGACTCCCGCGCACGGGCCGCGAGATGGTCGGCGAGCGCCTGCACCCACGTCTCGATCGGCACCTCCTTGCTGGAGATGACGACGCCCCGGACCGCGCGCGCGATCCGGGCCACGGGTACGCCGCCGCGACCCCGCCCCAGCTCCAACGTCGTCTCGCCGGTGTCGACCCGGAGCGACCGCACGATGCCGGGCCGGCCCGCCATCCGGTCCCCCATCGACCGGTCGCGCTCGACGCTGACCATGCCCTCCGGCAGGGCCTCCGCCAGCGATGTCGTGAGCACCCGCGCGTAGACGTCGAGGTCCGCACTGTCCGCGCGCAGCGCGGCGGCAAGGGCATTGACGTCGTCGGGCTCGGGGCTGCTCGGCGGCACCGCGGGAGGCTGGCTCATCGCTCAGCCCGACAGCGGCAAGGTCAGCTGCGGCTTGCTGATCACGTGGTCCGGGCGCAGCGGTCGTACCGCCGTACCGATCGCGAAGAACTCCGTGGTGTGGCCGCCCCACTTGTGTGGCAACGACAGCAGCTGCACCCCGACGATGCCCTCGGCGCCTAGTGCCTCGGCTTCCGCCTGCATCCGCGACATCGCCAGCTCGCGGGCGTCGTAGAGACCCTCGGTGAACTGGGGGATCTCGACGTTCTGCCCGACGTTGCCCATCGACTGCCAGAACCGCTGATGCGCGATGTGGTAGACGCACGAGCCCATGACGAGCCCGAGCGGCGCGTAGCCGGCCTCGAGCAGGGTCCAGAAGTCCTGGCCGGACAGATCAGACGTGAATGGCTTGCCAGTGTTGGCTTTCCAGGTCCCGCCGGTCGCCGGCGGGTCGTCGCCGAGAACGGCGGTGCCGACCGCGATGAACTCGGCGAGGTCGTTGCCGAACTCCTTGAACTCGATGTCGAGCCGGACGCCGACGATCCCGTCAGCGCCGAGCAGGTCGGCTTCGGCCTCCATCCGGGTCATCGCCAGCTCCCGGGCGTGGTACATCGCCTGGGTCAGGGTGCCGAGCTCCTGGTTCTGGCTCCACTTCCCCATCTGGAAGCCGACGTGGTAGATCGACGAGCCGAGTACCAGCCCGAGCGGCCGGAAGCCGGCCTCGCGCACCAGCAGGAACTCGTTGACCGACAGGTCGGAGGTGAACAGCGACGTCGACTGGCCCGGCCGCATCTCCGCCAGCCGCTTCATGGCGTCTTGCGGGACGCCCAATGAGGCAGCGTCTTGCGGCGGGGTCTGCGAGGTGTCGTCGGTCGTCACGGGCGGCTCCTGGTGAGTGGGGGAATCACGTGGTGAGCGGAAGGACGGACAGCGAGCGGGTCGGCGCGTCACGGCCGGTGTGGAAGCGGAGGACGGCGTTCCCGAGGACGGTCGCGTGGGCGACGTGGTCGACGTGTCCCTCGCCAGGCTCGATCGAGTAGACCTGCAGCGACATGTCGCTCACGGTGGCGGCGTCGGCGCCGTGCCGGGCGGCCCGCTGCTCGAAGCGATCCCGCGCGTCTGCGCGGGCGTAGGTCACCAGCTCGGTGTATCCCGGGACCTCGACGTTCTGGCCCGACCACGATCGAGCCGCCATCCGGGTCGCGTAGTCGTCGTGGCGGATCGACACGGAGATGCCGAGCTCCAGGCCGGCCGGGATCCATCCGGCATGGATCAGCCGCGTGACCTCGGTGCCGGATAGATCGGTCGAGAACAGGTACGCCGGGCGAATGCTCGATCGGGCCCGGACCGCCGTACCTCGGGCGACGAACTCCTGGGCACCGCCCTCGCCGAGCCGCTCCTGGGTCCACCGGACCCCGACGACGCCGTCCGCCCCGAGCGCCTGGGCCTCCATGAGCATCCGGGACAGGGCGGTGTCATAACCGCGGTAGAGCGCGTCGACGTATGGCCGGTACCCGCCGTACCCGCCTTGACTCGAGGTGACCGTGGGGGCCGAGGTCATGTAGCCGCGGCCGCCGAAGCTCATGACGCCGCAGCCGCCCCAGCCGGACCAGCCGATCTGCTCGACGATGCAGCCCATCACCTCGCCGACCGGGTCGAGACCGACCGACTGGACGGCAGCCTGGCCGCCTGGCGACAGCAACGAGGACGCGACGCGATCGGTGCGCGCCCGCTCGATTCGCGCGCGGGCGGCCGGTGGCAGTCCCTGACCGTCCCACGTCACAGTTGTGACGGTATCCGCTGCCGAACGCTACTAACGGCGCGTGCCCCAGGTCGGGGCGGCGCTCTGGTCGGCCGGGTCTCGGACCGTCCGGCGACGGTCGCGCTGGCGCAGCTCCGTATAGCGCAGCTTCACCGCGCCCGCGACCGCACCAAAACGTGCGAGGACGTGGAGCCTCCGCAGCTCGGCGTCCTCCTCAGCAGTCAGTCGTGAGGTAGTCACACCGTGGCATCGGCACGACTACCGGTCATCCTTGAGGACCTCGTCGCTTGGTCGACCGGTAGCGCTGCTGGGCGTCCAGGATCACCTTGCGGATCCGCACCGTGGCGGGCGTGACCTCGACGCACTCGTCCTCCCGGCAGAACTCCAGGGCCTGCTCCAGGCTGAGCTGCTTGTGCGGGATCAACGGCACCAGCACGTCGGAAGAGGACTGCCGCATGTTGGTGAGCTTCTTCTCCTTGGTCGGGTTCACATCCATGTCGTCCGACCGGGAGTTCTCGCCCGACGATCATGCCTTCGTAGACCTCGGTCCCCGGCCCGACGAACATGGTGCCGCGCTCCTGCAGGTTCGACAGCGCGAAACCCGTCGTCGGCCCGGTCCGATCGGCCACCAGCGATCCGGTGGGTCGGGTCCGCAGCTCGCCGTGCCACGGCTCGTAGCCCTCGTGGATGTGGTGCAGCAGCCCGGTGCCGCGGGTCTCGGTCAGGAACTCGGTCCGGAAGCCGATCAGGCCGCGGGCAGGGACGACGTACTCCATCCGGATCCAGCCGGTGCCGTGGTCGACCATCTGCTCGAGCCGGCCCTTGCGCAGCGCCATCAGCTGGATCAGCACGCCCTGGTAGTCGCTCGGTGCGTCGATGGTGAGGCGCTCCATCGGCTCGTGCACCTTGCCGTCCACGACCCTCGTGACCACCTGCGGCTTGCCGACGGTCAGCTCGAAGTCCTCGCGGCGCATGATCTCGACGAGGATCGCGAGCTGCAGCTCGCCGCGGCCCTGCACCTCCCAGGTGTCCGGCCGCTCGGTCGGCAGCACCCGGATCGACACGTTGCCGACGAGCTCGGCGTCGAGCCGGTTCTTCACCAGCCGGGCGGTGAGCTTCTTGCCACTACGGCCGGCGAGCGGCGCGGTGTTGATGCCGATCGTCATCGAGATGTTCGGCTCGTCGATCGTGATGACCGGGAGCGGTTTCGGGTCGTCGGGGTCGGCGAGAGTCTCGCCGATGGTGATGTCGGGGATGCCGGCGATCGCGACGATGTCGCCTGGGCCGGCCTTGTCGATCGGGACCCGTTCGAGGGCCTCGGTGCCGAGCAGCTCGGTGAGCCGGACCCGCTCGACGCTGCCGTCCTGCTTGCACCAGGCCACGGTCTGGCCCTTGGCGAGCCAGCCGTTGTAGATCCGGCACAGCGCGATCCGGCCCAGGTACGGCGACGCGTCAAGGTTCGTGACGTGGGCCTGCAGCGGGGCGTTCTCGTCGTACTCCGGAGCTGGGATGGTGCTGCGGATCACGTCGAACAAGGGCTCGAGGTTGGGGCTGTCCGGGCTCTCGCCGTCGGCCGGTCGGTTCAGGGAGGCCTGCCCGGTCTTGGCCTGGCAGTAGACGATCGGGAACTCGATCTGCTTCTCGGTGGCGTCGAGGTCGAGGAACAGCTCGTAGGTCTCGTCTACGACCTCGGCGATGCGCGCGTCGGAGCGGTCGACCTTGTTGATGATGAGGATGACGGGCAGGTCCTGCTCGAGTGCCTTGCGCAGCACGAACCGGGTCTGCGGCAACGGTCCTTCGGACGCGTCGACCAGCAGCGCGACGCCGTCGACCATCGACAGGCCGCGCTCGACCTCGCCGCCGAAGTCGGCGTGACCGGGCGTGTCGATGATGTTGATCGTCAGGTCGCCGTGGCGGACCGCGGTGTTCTTGGCGAGGATCGTGATGCCTTTCTCACGCTCCAGATCCATCGAGTCGAGCACGCGCTCGTTGACCGATCCCTCGTCCGCCTGGTGCGCCGAGAAGGCGCCGGACTGCCACAACATGGCGTCGACGAGCGTGGTCTTGCCATGGTCGACGTGCGCGATGATCGCGACGTTTCGAAGATCAGTGCGGGTAGCCACAACAGTCCAGGCTACGGCTGCGGCGGCTCAGCCTCCCAGGTGTCGATGTCCGCCAGCGTCGCAACGGCCAGTTCGGCGGGCATCGTGGAGACCCGAACCGAGGTTCGAGCCAGCCGCGCGAGGTCGGCCCTGGTGTACCCGTGAACGTCCCTGGCCGTCGCGTACTGCGCCAGCAGTCGGGCGCCGAACAGCAGCGGATCATCCGCCGCGAGTACGACGGGAACCCCCGCGTCCTCCAGGGTCCGCAACGGCACCGCCTCGAGCTCGTCGACCACTCCGAGCGCGAGGTTCGATGCCGGGCAGACCTCGCAGGCGATGTCACGGTCGGCGAGCAGGCGCATCGTGGCGGGGTCCTCGGCGGCGCGCACGCCGTGCCCGATCCGGGTCGGCTCGAGGGCGACGACCGTGCGCGCCACAGCCTCCGGGCCGAGCAGCTCGCCGGCGTGCGGGAGCGAGATCAGCCCGCCCTCCCGCGCGATCCGGAACGCCTTGGCGAAGTCCTCGGGCATCGCTCGCCGCTCATCGTTGGACAACCCGAACCCCACCACGCCGTACGGCGCGAACCGCACCGCGAGCCGGGCGAGCGTCTCCGCCTCCCAGGGCGGCCGGGTCCGGTTGGCGGCGATAACCAGCCGCATCCCGACGCCTGTCGCCCGCTCCGCCGCGGCGACCGCGTCACAGAAGACCTCGGTCGCGGTCACCAGGTCGCCGAGCCGTACGGCGTACCCGGTGGGAGTGACCTGCAGCTCCAGCCAGCGCGACCCGGCGGCCGCCTCATCCTCGGCGATCTCGCGGATCAGCCTGGCGATGTCGGCCGGGGTGCGCAGGACGCCTCGAGCCAGGTCGTAGAGCCGTTGGAACTTGGGCCAGCCGACCACCCGCCAGTCGTCGGAGACCTCGTCAGCGAGCCGCTCGGGCAGGTGTACGCCGGCCATGCGGGCCAGTTCGAGCAGGGTCGAGTGCCGCATGCCGCCGGTGAGGTGCAGGTGCAGGTGGGCCTTGGGGAGGGCGCACAGGTCCGGTTCGCCGGTGATCGTCACCGGGTCCCGGGTCGTCACGCTCACCCGAGCATCGTCCCGCGTCGGTCAGGCGATCCGGATGTTGCATACCCGGTAGCCGAGCCGCCGCTGCAGGTAGCCGATGCCGTCGGGAACCGACAGGCCGCCGTCCGCGACCAGGCACCGGACCCGCGACTGGACCAGGTCGCGGACCGCGGCGGCATGCAGCAGGTAATGACACAGCGCGGCGCCCTTGCCCGGCTGGGCTCCGACGCTGCGCAGCATCCAGGCGGTATGGGTGTCGACCGCCAGCAGCAGATAGCCCTCGGGGACGCCCCGCGGGTCGGTGACGACGTACCCCCGATGGACCGCGGGGTCAATCGGGCCGATGGCGTCGTCGGTCGCGGTGTCGTCGCCGCGCCGCATGCCCACGTCGTAGGCCAGCTCGAGGAAGCAGTCCAGGTCGGGAACGCGGTGGACGGCCAGGCCGATGGCGTGCCCACGGCGGAGGTTGGTCCGCAGCGCCTGCCGCTGCGGGCCGCCGTTCGCGGCCTCGACGTCGCCGTCCAACACCAGCACGGCCTGTGCCAGCCGGCCGGTCGGGAGCAGGCTGAGCGTCCGGGCAGCCAGCAACGAGCGGATCGCGTGACCCGCCGGCCCGTCGGACAGCGACACGCTGACGGTGGGCAGCCGGGCCAGATACCCCGCCGTCTGCACAGCCGCGGCGGGGCGCCTGGCGAGCGCGCTGACCGTCGCGAGCGGCGAGTTGTGACGTCGGTCGAGCTCGCGGGCCAGCCCGACGACACGCGCCGGCGCTCGGCTCGAGCGACCGGCCCGCTGGCTGATCCGTTCAGGGCGCACGCTTCTCTCTCGACACGTTGACCACCGGGTTTGATCCCGGAGTGGGTCGCAAGATCGCGGTCCGGCTACAGGTCGAGATCCACTACGACAGGTGCGTGGTCGCTCGGACCCTTCCCCTTCCTCGCGTCGCGGTCGACGTAGGCGTCCGTCACCGCTGACGCCGCGGCCTCGCTCGCGTAGACCAGGTCGATCCGCATGCCCTGGTTCTTGTGGAACATTCCGGCGCGGTAGTCCCAATAGGTGTACGGCGTGTCGTACTTCATCGCGCGCGGGATCACGTCCGTGAGCCCCAGATCTCGGAGCTTCGCGAGCGCCTGACGCTCGGCGTCCGTCACGTGGGTCGAGCCCACGAAAGCGGCCGGATCCCAGACGTCGTCGTCCGTCGGGATGATGTTGAAGTCGCCGGTCACGATGAACGGCTTGTCAGCCTTCACCTCAGTTTCCAGCGCGTCCCGCAGGGCAGCGAGCCATTCGAGCTTGTACTGGTAGTGCGGGCTGTCGAGGGTCCGCCCATTAGGTACGTACACCGACCAGATCCGCAGCGGACCGCAGGTCGCCCCTACGGCGCGGGCCTCGACGGTCGGCGGCGCGCCGATCAGCGCCGGGTCGTCCTCGTCCGGTGGCGGGTCATACGCCGGCTGACCCGGGAATCCGAGCGACACGTCCGCCAGGCCGATCCGGGAGAGGATCGCGACGCCGTTCCAGCGACCTTCTCCGTTGGCTGCGATCTCGTAGCCGAGGTCCTCCGCGCGCTCGCCGGGGAACACATCGGCCGCACACTTGGTCTCCTGCAGGCACAAGACGTCCGGCTCGGCCAGCTCGAGCCACTCGTTGAGCCGCGGCAGCCTTGCCCCAACCGAGTTGACGTTCCAGGTGGCGACTCTCATCGTGGCGTTCTACCTTTCCGCGGGCTGAAGCTGCCGGTCGAAGAACGCGAAGATGCGGGACCACGCGTCATCCGCCGCGTCGGGTGCATAGCGCAGGCCGGACACGTGCTCGGTCCACGCCCACGGTCCGGTGCCTTCCGTCATGAAGCTGTGGCCCGCGTCGGGGTACTCCTTGACGTCATGCTCGACACCTAGCGCGGTCAACGTCGCCTCCAGTCGCTCCGCGGTGCCTCGCAACGACTTGCTGTCCTTCGCGCCGTACGACGCAACCATCGGGCAGCTGGCTTCGAGGGCGGCGTGCAGATCTTTGGGGGCGGGTCCGTAGTTGGGTGCCGACACGTCGAAGCCCCGCCCGGCAGCCAGGATGGCGAATCCACCGCCCAGGCAGAACCCGATGAGGCCGACCTTGCCGGTGCTGCCCTCGTGGTCCAGCAGTGCGGTGCGCGCCCGGTCGATGTCCCGAAGCGCGCGGCCCTCGCGGCCGGTGATGGCCTGCCGCACCGTTGAGACCAGGCACGCTGGGGTGAAGCCGTGGGCGTACAGGTCGGGTGCCAGGGCGAGGTAGCCGTGTTCGGCGAGCCGGTCCGCCTGCCGGGCCATGTCGGCAGTGAGCCCCAGCACCTCGTGCAGGACCACGACGCCGGGCCACGGTCCCGGGGTCGCCGGCGTTGCCAGGTAGCCGCGGAGCTGCTTGCCGTCCGCACCGTGGGTCGCGAAGTTGTGGCGGGTCATGGCGCACCTTCCGCGTAGTCCGGGACCGGAGTCGCAGGCATCGACTCGAGATGGGCGGTGTCGTTGAAACGGCGCAGGATCCAGCGGTCACCGGCCACGACAAGCTGCGAGATGGAGGCGTTGTCGGCGCCGATGAAAGCGAACCCTTCGGCTCCCGTCGCGGTCGACAGCAGAGTGCCGATGACGCCGCCGTGCACCACGACGACGACCCGCTGATCGGGATGGGCGCCGACGATCCGGCTGATGCCGCGGCGGATCCGCGCCGCGAAATCAGCGGTCGGCTCGGCGCCGGGGATCACGTCCCAGCGCTGCTCGGCGAACATCCGCAGCGCCACCTCGTGACCCTCGCTGGTGAAGCGGCGGAACTTGCCGTCCTTCTCCCACTCACCGAGGTAGACCTCGCGAAGGTCGGGCTCGACCACGGGTGTCAGGCCAAGCCGATCCGCCAATGGAGCGATCGTCTCCGAGGTACGCCGGAGCGGCGTCACGTAGATCGCGTCGATCTGCTCGTGGGCGAGCCGGTCGGCCAAGAGCAGCGCCTGCTGGCGGCCCTCCGGTGCCAGCTCCGGGTCGGTGTGACCCTGCCAGCTCGGCACCGGGTTCCCCGAGCGATAGGGAGCCGACTCGCCATGACGGATGACGAGGAGATCGGTGGCGCCCGGCGGCGGCGTGAAGCGGTACTGCCGGTACTCGCGAGTCACCGGGCCTGGTCGGTGGGCCGCACCAACACCTCGTTGATCGCGACGTGGTCCGGCTGGCTCACGACGTACACGATGGCTCGGGCGATGTCGTCTGCGCTCAGGCTTCGGATCGACGCCTTCCATTCCTTGGTGGCCGCCTTGGCTTCGGCGTTCGTGATGTGGTCACCAAGCTCAGTGTCGACGAGACCCGGCTCGACCACGCTGACCCGCACTCCGCGCTCGGTGACCTCCTGCCGCAGCGACTCGGTGAAGGCGTTGACGCCCCACTTCGAGGCGTTGTAGACGCCCGAGCCCAAGCGGGCGACCCGGCCGGCGACCGAGGAGATGTTCACGATGTCGCCGCTGCCCTGCTCGACCAGATGGGGCAGCGCCGCGTGGGTGACGTACATCAGGCCCAGCACATTGGTGTTGATCATCCGGCGCCAGTCCTCGGTGTCGGCGTCGAGGATCGGTCCCAGGAGCATCAGGCCGGCGTTGTTGATGACGATGTCGAGGCCGCCGAGCCGGTCCCGGGTCGCGGCCACCGCGTCGCGGCACGCCTGCTCGTCGGTGACGTCGAGCGACACTGTCGTCACCTGGGCACTGCTCGAGCCGAGTTTGTGCTCGAGCGCCTCGAGCCGATCCTGACGCCGCGCTGCCAGCGCGATCTTCGCGCCTTCCGCGGCCAACGCGATGGCTGTCGCCTCGCCGATGCCCGATGACGCGCCCGTCACGAGCGCGACCTTGCCCTCCAGCCGTCCTGCCACAGTTGCTCCCTCGTCGTCTGTGTTGCTGAGCGGTCGCTGCCGCTGACTCATCTCACCAGGCGTGGCCTGGCTGCTCCGAACTGGGCCGCTTCAGCCAGCGCTCCCCCGGTGCCGGCTGGGAATGCCGGATCGTCACGGACATGCGCACGCCGACGTGGCGGGCCGTCTTCGGCACCGTGTGCTCCCACTCGGCCTGGCATGCGCCGCCCATCACGACCAGGTCGCCGCCGCCCGGCTCGAGGACGTGCGCGGCGCGCGTCGTACCCCGCTTCCGCAACAGGAACCGGCGACGGGCGCCGAGCGACACCGTGGCCACCAGCGGGCGGGTCATGACGTGCCGGTTACGGTCGCCGTGCCAGGCGACGCTGTCCCGCCCATCGCGGTAGAGGTTCACCCAGACCCGGTCGAAGTCCACGTCGTACCTGCCGGAGAGGGCCTGGCACAGGGTGCGGAGTACATCGGGCACCTCGACGTCGTCCCGATCGGTCGACCATCCGGCCGTCAGCCGTGGTTCGGGAAGCGTCTTGTCCCACATCGTGACCGTGCGCTGCTGCCATTGCGTCTGCTCCGCGAGGGTGTGGAGCAGGGCGTCGGCACCGAGCAGCCAACCGGGGCAGTAGTCCACCCAGGACCCCTCGTCGAGCACGATTCGACGCAATCCGGCGTACGACACATCCGGCCGGGCCGGGCCGGCGTCGAACAGCGACGGCTGCCACTCCACGTCATCGACGCTACGTCCGCCCTACGACATCCCCACACGCATGGCGTGTCAGGTGGGTTGGGGGCTGTCGCTGTACTGCCACTGATACGGGTAGCGGTCGCCGACGGCGACTCCCGCCGGCGCCAGCCGGTCGAGCCGGGCCAGGTCGTCCTCGGACAGGCTGATGTCGCAGGCGGCGACGTTCTCCTCGAGATAGCTGCGACGCTTCGTGCCAGGGATCGGTACGACGTCGTCGCCCTGGGCCATGACCCAGGCCAGTGCCAGCTGTCCCGCGGTGCAGCCCTTGCCGGCTGCCATCTCCCGCACCTCGTCCACGAGCCGCAGGTTGGTCTCGAAGTTCTCGCCCTGGAACCGCGGGTTGTTGCGCCGGAAGTCGTCCGCGCCGAAGTCCTCGGGGCTTGTGATGGCGCCGGTCAGGAAGCCACGACCGAGCGGGCTGAAGGGGACGATGCCGATCCCCAGCCGCCGGGCCGTCGCCAGCACGTCGCTCTCGAGATCACGGGTCCACAGTGACCATTCCGACTGCAAAGCGGCGATCGGATGGACCGCTGATGCCCGCTCGAGCGACGCGGAACTCGCCTCAGACAGGCCGAGATAGCGCACCTTGCCGGCCGCGACCAGCTCGGCCATCGCTCCGACCGTGTCCTCGATCGGCACCTCCGGATCGACCCGATGCTGGTAGTACAGGTCGACGTGGTCGGTGCCCAGCCGCTGCAGGCTGGCGTCGATGCGGGCCCGTACGTTCTCGGGCCGGCCGTTGATGGCCATCCCGCCGGACCCGTCGTGGCTCAACGAGAACTTCGTCGCCAGGATCACATCGTCGCGGCGTCCCGCGATAGCGCGGCCGACGAACTCCTCGTTGTGGCCGCTGCCGTACACGTCGGAGGTGTCGAGAAAGGTCACGCCGAGCTCGAGCGCACGGTCGATGGTCGCTCGCGACTCCTCCGGGTCCGCAGCGCCATAAGACTGCGACATGCCCATACAACCGAGCCCCTGCATGGGAACGGTGAGGCCGTCTCGGCCGAGTGTCTTCGTCGGAAGCGTCATGACTCCAGTCTTTCCGATACCCGGGCCTCCCACTCGACCACCCTGCTCATCAGCACCGTCGGGGACATCTCGCCGGGCCGGCCGCGGCGCCGTGCCAGGTCGTTCGCCTCCCGCTGCAGCACCTCGTTGACCGGCGCCACCGTCCCGTGCAGGCGGGCCAGGAGCACGATCTCGCCGTTGAGAGCGTCCGACTCGATGTTGCCCGTCCCGCGCTCGATGCTCTGCCACGACGAGCCGCCGCCCCGTGCCCGGCCCTCGACCGTGCCCACGCGCACTCGGTCCCCGCGATGTGCTGCCCAATCCGCGTCCGAGACGTAGTCGATCCCTGCCCGCTCCAACACCCGGGCACCCTCGTCGTGGGCCATCCGATCGAGCTGGCCGACGATCCGGTCGCCGTCGTCGTCGAGATCCGGACCGCACAGCGCAGTGAGGGCATTTCCGGTGTTGCGCAACAGCTTCGCGTACTTCCAGCGCATCACGTCGTCGCGTGCGGTGACCAGGAAGCCGGCCGCGCACAGGTCGTCGACCACGGCGTCGACGACGGCCCCACTCGGACGAGTCGCAGCGTCCGGATAGCGGCCGATCTCCAGCATCCCGGGCTGCGGGATTCCCTGTGCGTCGACCCGCCCGGGCGCGAGATGTACGGCGGGCAGCATCACGCAGCATCCGAGCACCTGGGGGAACAGCCGCAAGGCGATCCGCTCGTTCTCGACGCCGTTCTGCGCGCACATCACGACCACCTGATCCGCATTCGGCAGCCCCGCCGTGGCGCTCGAGCAGGTCAGCGGTCTGTTGCGTCTTGGTCGTGATGATCAGTACGTCACCGGGTTGCAGGGTTAGCGCGGCCACGTCGTCGACAACCGGCGGGTGGATCGTCAGCACCCGGTCGGGCATCGCGAGGCGGAGGCCCGCCTGCGACATCACCCGGGCATGCTCGCCACGAGCCAGAAGCACCACGTCCGAGCCGGCGTCGGCGAGCAGGCCCCCGATCGTGGCGCCTACACCACCGGCGCCGAGGATGACGTACGTCATCGTGGCCGCCGGTGGGGACGGATCACGATCTCCGCGCCGATCGGCGTGAAGCCCTGCTTGAGGAACAGCCTGAGCGACCGGGCGTTCCCCGGCGCGACCGCCGCGAACACCGTCGTAGCGGCCGGAACCAGGCGCAGCGCCGCAGCCAGCAGTCCATGCCCGGCGCCGGTTCCCTGCCGAGCAGGCTCGAGCTCCAGGCTGATCTCACGTCGGCCGGCCGCGCCACGAGCGAGGGTCACGAGACCCCGCTCGTCGGCGTACACCTCGACGTCGCCGCGGATGGCCAGCGCATGCGCCACCCGAGGGTGGTCCGCCAGGTCGTCGCGAGGCCGCAACGACGGCCGCGAGCTGTCGTCCCCGAGCCCCGAACCGACGAGGATCAGGTCCTGGGTCCCGATCCAGCCGTCGTCGCCCGCGATCAGCCGCTGCACGTCGGGCGTGACGGCGCCGCCGTAGCCGTCGGCACCGGCGCGCTCGAGGTCGTCGGCACTCAGGCTCGTCGCGATGACGGCATGCCCGGTGAACGCGGCGATCAGCTCCAGCCCGCAAGCCAGCGGTGGGAGCACCATGACAGCGCCGTCGACCGGAGGGAAACGACCCGCCGCCGCGGCGAGCAGGATGTCCAGCAGCGGATGAGCTGTGCGGTCGGACGGGACGGCTGCCGCGCTCACCCTCGGAGCGCGGCCGTCACAACCCGCGACAGCCGGAACCAGGAAGGGTCCGCCTGCAGCGCCGCGAATCGCCGGTTGACCTTGGTAGCCGCCTTGTTGGTGACGAACCACGGCGGCTTCAGTGGCATCCGGAACGGTCCGCGCACGACCGCCTTCTCGATGTCGTCCTCGGCGATCATCAGCGCGTTGTGGACCCACCCGATGCCGGACTGGACGTCGTCGATGGTGTGCCCGGGATACGCGCCCCAGGGGCTGGAGCCCATCAGGAAGTTGATCGCCGACCAGTGGTTGACCGCCACCGTGCCGTAGTGCAGGTCAGCGACGGCCTGCTCGACCGCCTGCTTGACCGCCGGGTCCTCCAATGACTTCGGATGGACGATGATCGAGGCACCGAGGGTGCCCCACAACCGCTCGTTCGCGAAGGTCACCGCCTGCCGGATGTAGTCGATCGTGTCGCTGGCGTCGATCCCCACCTCGGCGACCACGGCGTTGAACGCCTCCGTGGTGAAGGCGATCTCGTCGTCGGCGTTGGGCTTGAGATCGGGGATGAGCGTCCAGGGCACGCACTCCGGCGCGTCGTCACCGAGCCGCTCGGCGTCCGGGTGGGCGTCGACGAAGGCTTGCCAGCGGTCGCGAGCGCCCGGGTAGTACGGGTAACGGTCCGGAGCGTCGCGGAGCACGTCCCGGATCCCGCCGATCAACGTGTCGCGCTGCTCCCAGCCGCGCGACGTCACGATGGCGCGGACCGCGATGCAGTTGAACCCGCCGTTGTTCGTCAGCATCGACGCGACGTTCTGGGCTTGGAACTTCAGATCCTTCTCGCTCCACGGGCCTGGTACGACGATCACCGGCGACACGTTTCCGAGCTCGCCGGTGACCGGCTTGTCGACCGCCGGCTGACGGGACGCCTTGCGGCGGGCTCCGTCGGGACCGCCGCCGAAGACGATGGCCTCGAACGTCTTGTCCGAGCCGGTGACGTGCACGTCATCGACCTCGGCGTGATGGACCAAGTGCTGGCCGACCTCTGCCCCGCCATACACGATCCGGAGGACGCCGCGACGCACCAGCTCTCCGAAGGCCTGCTCGAAGATCGGGCCGAGATAGTCGTTGACGGGGTTCATCTTCAGCACCACCGGGTGGCGCGCGATGAACAACCGGTCGAGCGCGTCGGTGATCGGGATGGCGGCGACGTTCCCGGCGCCGAGGACCAGCGAGACGCCCGCCGAGCCGCCCCCGGACCAGGCAGCCGCCTGCCGGTCGTTCGCCTGCTCGACGCTGACTCCGGGCTTGAGCCACACATCGACCGTGAAGCCGGCCATCGCAGCCTTGTCATAGACGTCGACAGGGAAGACCGGTACGGCGATGCGGTTGCCCGTGATGTCGTGCGGGCGCGAGGGGGCCGAGGGAGGCTGGCCGTTCGCGAGATCGCGCAGCGCGGCGGCCAGCAGGCGCAGGTAGCGGGCGGTGACCGCGATCGACGTCCACTCCTCGCCGACGGCCGGGGACGAGTCCGGGATCCGCTTGGCGGCGCTCGCCGCCGCAACCCAGTCCTTGGAGTGATCCATCAGCGACACGGTCAGCCGCTCGAGCAGCGGGACTAGGTCAGCCGGTCGTTCGGCGAACCATGGTTGGGCGGACCCTCGCAGCTCCGCGAGCGCTTGGTCGCAGTCGGACAGCGATGTCGGCGGATGGGACACCGAAGGCTCCGGGATGGCCAGCGTTCCGTGGTCGGCGAGCTGCGTCATTGGGGGCTACCTCCTACTGACGAGTATGGCCCACGCCCGGCCATCAGCTCACGCGGCGCCTGGCGCCAGAATGCGGCGCAGGAACTGCTGCAGCCGAGGGTTGGTCGGCGTCTCGAGCACGTTCGACGGTGGGCCGGACTCGGCGACGACACCGTCGTCGAGGAAACAGACGTGATCGGCGACGTCTCGGGCGAAACCCATCTCGTGAGTGGCCATGACGATTGTCATGCCTGAGATCTTGAGCTCACGGATCAGTTGGAGCACCTCCCCGACCAGCTCTGGGTCGAGGGCGCTCGTCACCTCGTCCAGCAGCAACAGGCGGGGCTCGTTCGCGAGGGCCCGCGCGATCGCGGTCCGTTGCTGCTGCCCGCCGGAGAGCCGGTCGGGGTAGTCATGGGCCTTGGCCGCCAACCCGACCCGGTCGAGCAGCTCCATCGCCCGCGCCTCGGCCTGCTGCTTCGACAGCCCACCCACCACTCGGGGCGCGAGCGCCACGTTGTGCAGCACCGACATGTGCGGGAACAGGTTGTAGGCCTGGAAGACGACACCGATCCGTCGTCGTACCGCGTCCGCATCGACGCGGGGGTCGGTGATGTCCTCGCCGTCGAGGGTGATCACGCCGTCCGTCACCTGCTCGAGCAGGTTCAGGCAGCGCAGCAACGTCGACTTGCCGGACCCCGAGCCGCCGATCAGGACGACGGCCTCGCCCTCGTTCACGTCGAGGTCGATGCCCCGCAACACGGCGTGCTCGCCGAAGTCCTTGCGAAGGCCCCGGACCGTGAGGATCGGCGCGCTCACACGACCGCCCCCGCGCGTTGCCGGCGGTTCGCGCGTGCGGCGAACCGGTCCGCCACCCGCCCGCTCGGGATCGCCAGCGCGACGAACAGCAGGGCGGCGATCGTGTACGGCGTGAAGTTGAAGCTCGAGTCGCTGAGGATCGTTGCCTGCTGGACGGCGTCCACGACACCGAGCAGGGACACCAGCCCGACGTCCTTCTGCAGCCCGACGAAGTCGTTGAGCAACGGCGGCAGTACGGCGCGGACGGCCTGCGGCAGTACGACGATCCGTAAGGTCTTGCTCTGGCTCAGTCCCAGCGAGCGGGCCGCGGCGCGCTGACTGGGGTGCACCGACTCGATCCCGGCCCGGAACACCTCGGCGACGTACGCGCTGTAGGCGAGGACGAGCGACGCCGTACCCAAGATCAGGGTGGACTTCGGGAGCCAGTGAATGTGCAGGTTCGGGACACCGAAACCGATCAACAGGATCAGCACGATCAGCGGCACGCCTCGGAAGAAGTCGACGTAGATCGTGGCCAGGGCCCGAAGCGGGAACAGCGCCGGACCGGACACCGTCCGCATCGCGGCAACCAGCAGCGCCACCAGCAGGATCAGGATCTCGGCGACCACGAGAATCCGGACGTTGAGCCAGAAACCACGGAGGATGGCGGGGAAGACCGACCAGCCGTAGTGCACGTCGAAGAAGGTCTTGTGCACCTCCGGCCAGCCCGGCGAGTTGATGACGCCGAGAACGAGCACCGTGAGGACGACAACCGAGCTCACCGCCGCGATCAGCGCAGAGCGGCGGCCCTGCCGACGTCGGAAGTCCCGCCGCCAGAGCTCGACGTCACTGAGTTCCGGCAACGGCGCGCTCGTTGGCGGGATGACGGTCACTGGAGGACCGGGGCGTTGCCTTCTTTGGCCAGCCACTTGTCCTGGATCTGCGCGAGCTCACCGTTGCTGCGCAGCGTGTTGATCGCCTTGCTCACGCAGCTGGTGAGTGGGCTGTCCTTCGCGAGCAAGGCGCCGAACTGCTCTTGCTTGCCGGTGGTCGGCGGGAGCTGGCCCACGATGAGCCCGTGACTGAGCTGGGCCGAGGTCATGTAGAACGCGGTCGGGAGGTCGGTGATGAGCGCGTCGATCTGACCATTCTTCAGCGCTTGCAGCACCGCGGCGTTGCTCGGGAAGACCGCCGGCGACTGCGACGGCTTGACGATGTCGTTCACCGCATCGATGGCGGTGGTGCCGACCTGAACACCGATCTTGAGAGACTTCAGACCGGCGAGCGTCGTCACGCCAGCAGCTTTGGAGCCCTTCACCGTCACGACGGCCTGGCTGACGTTGTAGTACGGCGCCGAGAAGTCGACGTGCTGCTCACGGGCCTTGGTGATCGAGTACTCGTCGAGGTCGAAGTCGAAGCCGGATGCCTGCAGGATGGCCTGATTGAACGACACCCGGTCGATCTTCACCTGCGAGGGCGTGTACCCGAGCTGCTTCGCGATCGCGGCGTCGACGGCTCCTTCGAAGCCCTTGCCGTTGCTCGGGTTGTTGCCGAGGAACCACGGCGGGTAGACCGGGCGGTCGGCACCGATCGTCAAGATGCCCGGCGTCTTGGTCTTCAAGGTCGACGGCGTGCAGGCCGCGGCTGCGGACGCCGAGGTGGACGGCTGCGCAGCCGCACCGGTCCCTCCTGACCCGGAGCTGGAGCTCCCGCAGCCGGTGATCACGGTTGCGGCGGTGGCGAGCAGGACGGCGGCAGTAGCGGCGCGCTTCACGGGTGGGGTCCTCTGGGCTGTTGATATCGGCCCCACATCATCTCATGCGAGGCTGCCGACATGACCGTCTTAGTCTCCGACGCTGCCCTCCAGGACCGGCTCGTCCGATTCCGCCGCACGCTCCACGCTGACCCCGAGATCGGGTTGTCGCTCCCCCGCACCCAGCGCGCGGTGCTCGACGCGCTCAGCGGCCTGCCGCTGGAGATCACGACCGGTCGGTCCTCGAGCTCGGTCGTCGCGGTCCTACGCGGGGCTCCCGGCGGCCGGGCGGTGCTGCTACGCGGCGACATGGACGCGTTGCCGGTCGTCGAGCGGACCGGCCTGCCGTTCGCCGCGACCGGCGACGCGATGCACGCGTGCGGCCACGACCTGCACGTCGCCATGCTGATGGGCGCGGCGCACCTGCTCGCGGACCAGGCTGACCTCCCCGGCGACGTGGTGTTCATGTTCCAGCCCGGCGAGGAGGGCGATGACGGCGCGAGCCACATGGTCGCCGAAGGTGTGCTCGATGTCGCCGGCCGCCGGATCGATGCCGCCTTCGCGATCCATGTGGTCTCTGCGCTGCTGCCGGCGGGTTTCGTCGCGGGCCGGGCCGGCACGGCCCTGTCCGCCGCGGACACCCTGCGGGTGACGGTCCGCGGCGCCGGCGGTCATGGCTCCTCACCACACCGGGCCCTGGACCCGATCCCGGCGGCGTGCGAGATGGTGACGGCCTTGCAGACCTTTGTGACCCGGAGCTTCGACGTGTTCGACCCGGTGGTGGTGACCGTCGGCGAGTTCCACGCCGGCACGATCGCGAACGTGATCCCCGACGTGGCGACCTTCTCCGCCACCGTGCGGTCGTTCTCCCGTGAGGCTCAGGACCGCGTGGCCGCCAGGATCACGAGGGTCTGCGAGGGCATCGCGGCGGCGCACGGCCTGCAGGTCGACGCCGTCCTCGAGCCCGGCTATCCGGTCACCATCAACTCCGCGGAAGCGGTGGCTCAGATCCGCTCCGTCGTGACGGCCACCCTGGGCGCGGATCACTGGATCGACCAGCCGACACCGGTCTCCGGGTCCGAGGACTTCTGCCGCGTGCTCGACGAGGTTCCGGGCGCGATGGTGTTCCTCGGCGCGACACCGGCCGGAGCGGACCCGACCACCGCGCCCTACAACCATTCACCCGAGGCGGTCTTCGACGACTCGGTGCTCGCCACCGGCGCCGCGCTGCACCGCGATGTCGCCCTGGCGATGCTGGCCGGCTGATCGCGGCCGCCCCGACGGTTATCGGTTCGGCGTACCGGAGAGGATGAGGGGCGGAAGTCGGTACGTCGCAACGGAGAGGCAACCGCCATGCCACAGGTCCCGAACCTCACGTGCAACAACGGCGTCGAGATCCCGCAACTCGGATTCGGCGTGTTCCAGGTGCCGCCTGACGAGGTGATCGACCCGGTGCTGACGGCGATCGAGGCCGGGTACCGGTTGATCGACACTGCGGCCATGTACGGCAACGAGGAAGGCGTCGGCAAGGCGATCGCGCAGTCCGGCGTGCCACGTGACGAGCTGTTCATCACGACCAAGCTCAACAATCCCGACCACGGGTACGACCGCGCGCTCAAGGCGTTCGACGTGAGCGCGAAGAAGCTCGGCCTTGATGTGGTCGACCTCTACCTCATCCACTGGCCGCTACCGAAGCGGAACGACTACGTCGACACCTGGAAGGCCTTCGAGCAGCTGTACGCCGACGGCCGGGTCCGCAGCATCGGCGTCTCGAACTTCCAGACCAACCACCTCAACCGGCTGTTCGCCGAGACCGACGTGAAGCCGGTCATCAACCAGGTCGAGCTGCATCCCGGCTTCCCGCAGCTCGAGCTGCGGGCGTTCCACGCCGAGAACGAGATGCTCACCGAGGCGTGGAGCCCGATCGGGCAGGGTCAGGGGCTGCTCGAGGACCCGACGATCCGGTCGATCGCCGAACGCGTCGACCGCACACCGGCGCAGGTTGTGCTCCGCTGGCACATCCAGCACGGCAACGTCGTGATCCCCAAGTCGGTGACCCCGTCTCGGATCAAGGAGAACATCGACGTCTTCGACTTCGAGCTTTCTGACGAGGACATGGCGGCACTCACCGACTTGACCGGCCAAGGGCGTATCGGGCCCGACCCCGACACGTTCAACTAGGGCAGCCCGGGCCCGGCGCGCCGGACCAGGTTGCGGCGACATGCTTGCATCGAGGCATGGTCCGCCGTGTCGTGCTCGCGTCCGCGTCGCCCGCGCGGCTGCGACTGCTGCGCGACGCCGGCCTCGATCCCGAGGTCGTCGTGAGCGACGTCGACGAGACCGCGGTCGAGCTGCCCGACGCGTGGGAACTGGTGGAGACCCTTGCGGTGGCGAAGGCAACAGCGGTCGCGGTGGACGCCGATGATGCGATCGTCATCGGCTGCGACTCGATGCTGGTCTTCGACGGCGAGACGCTGGGCAAGCCGGCCGATGCCGCGACTGCAACCGAGCGCTGGGCACGGATGCGCGGGCGCGGCCGGAACGCTGCTGACCGGACACTGCGTCATCGACACGGCTTCCGGACGCTCGGAGCGCGGCGTCGCCGATGCGGTCGTGCAGTTCGCTGACGTGACCGACGAAGAGATCGCAGCGTACGTCGCCTCCGGCGAGCCGCTCGGCGTTGCCGGGGCGTTCACCCTCGACGGCCGTTCGGCGCCGTTCGTCGGGCGGATCGAGGGGCATCCATCCACCGTGATCGGGCTGTCGTTGCCGTTGCTGCGTGACCTGCTGGCGCGGCTCGGCGTACCCCTGGTGGACCTGTGGCGCTGAGCATCGGACCGCTCTCGCTCGACCCGCCTGTCGTCCTCGCACCGATGGCCGGGGTTACGAACGCGGCGTTCCGAACCCTCTGCCGCTCCTACGGCGCCGGCCTGTACGTGAGCGAGATGGTCTCCGCGCGGGCTCTGGTGGAGGGCAACGACAAGACCCGCCGGATGGTCGAGTTCGGCGCCGACGAGACGGTCCGCAGCATCCAGCTGTACGGCGTCGACCCGACGACGATCGACCGTGCCATCCGGATCCTGGTGACCGAGGTGGGAGTCGACCACATCGACCTCAACATGGGGTGCCCGATGCCGAAGGTGACGCGTCTCGGCGGTGGTGCCGCGCTCCCGCTGCACGGGGTGTTGTTTGCCAGGATCGTGTCCGCGGCCGCTCGGGCCGCGGGCGACGTACCCGTCACGGTCAAGATGCGGATGGGGATCGACCCGCAGACTCTGACCTATCTCGAGGCCGCGCGTGCCGCGGCCGACGGGGGCGCGGCCGCAGTGGCGCTGCACGCGCGAACCGCCGAGCAGCTGTACTCCGGTCGCGCGCACTGGGACGCGATCAGCCGGCTCAAGCAAGCCGTCACGTCGGTGCCGGTGCTGGGCAACGGCGACGTCTGGACCGCGTCAGATGGGGTCCGGATGATGGCCGACACCGGCTGCGACGGGATCGTGGTGGGACGCGGCTGCCTGGGCCGGCCGTGGCTGTTCCGCGACCTGGTCGACGCCTTCGCGGGTCGACCCGTGGCCCCACAACCGCGCCTTGGCGCGGTGCTGGACGTGATGCGCCAACACGCCCGGCTGCTGGTCGACGTCAAGCAGGACGAGCACGTCGCGATCCGGGACTTCCGCAAGCACGTCGGCTGGTATCTCACCGGTTATCCGGTCGGCGGCAGTGCCCGCCGCGACCTCGCGCTGTCCTCGTCGCTCGCCGAGCTCGACGGTCGGCTTGCCGAGCTCGACCCCGACGCCACGCTCCCGCCCGGCTCGGAGCGGTTCGCTCGCGGCCATACCCAGGGGCCACGCAAGGTCACGCTTCCGGAGCGCTGGCGCGAGACCGCGGCGGACCCGACACCCCCGCTCGGCGCCGATCTGGCGGTGTCGGGCGGCTGAATATCGCCGGCCAGTTCCGGCCGGCGCTACGCCGCGGGTGTTACCGAGTATTCGGACAAGTCCACCGATTACTCGTCGTCACGCAGGATCGGTGTTAGCCTCGCCAGCGAGGTCGAGGTTCTCGTCGTGCGCAGCTCGCGAGGATTTACACGCGATCGTCCTGCTGTCACTCGAGAGCACCGCGTCGACCGAGTCCCGAATATCGGGGCGAGCTAGTCGAAGGAAAAGATTCAATGGCTCAGGGCACCGTCAAGTGGTTCAACGGCGAGAAGGGCTACGGCTTCATCGCGCCGAGCGACGGTAGTGCGGACGTTTTCGTCCACTTCTCCGCTATCCAGGGCAGCGGCTACCGCTCGCTCGATGAGGGACAGACCGTGGAGTTCGATGTGACTCAGGGTCAGAAGGGTCCGCAGGCGGAAAACGTCCGCGCGCTCTAGTTCCCAGCACAACCTGACATCCGGTAAGGAGATCTGACGATGGGCTCGCGTCGTTCCACCATTCGTGGCGGGCGTCTCGGCGGCGCGCCGGGATCGGAAGTCGATCGCGGTGGTGTCGTTGAACCGCGTCGTCAGGTCTCCTACTGGTGTCACGCCGGGCATGAGTCACGCCCGGCGTTCGCACTTCATGTCGAGCTGCCGCAGACCTGGGCTTGCCAGGTCTGCGGCCAGCCGGCCGGTCCGGTACAGGATGAGCCGCCGCCGCGCGAGCGGATGGCGGGCGGTCCCCCGAAGACCCCCTTCGAGTTCCTCATGATGCGTCGCACCATGGCCGAAGGCGACGAGCTGCTCGAGGAAGCGCTCGCCAAGCTGCGCGAAGACCGCAACGCCCGCGGCCGCGTCAGCAAGTAGCACCACCACCGAGTCTCCGTCGTACCGTCCGCCGGTGAATACTGCCCGGCGATCAACTCGGCCAGTACGGAACATCTGAGAACTGTCAGACCTTGCCGATTAAGTGACGGTCTCCGATCGACCAGGAGCCAATGTGTCCTCGAGCCCTACCACTGCTGGCAGCGGTGCGCCGGAGCAGACCACCCACGAGAACATCCTTCTCGCGCTGGTATGTGTGGCGCAGTTCATGGTGGTGCTCGACGTCTCGATCGTGAACGTCGCACTGCCCGACATCGGGCGCAGCCTGGACTACTCGACGACCGGTCTGCAGTGGGTGGTCAACGCCTATGTGCTGACCTTCGCGGGATTCCTGCTGCTGGGTGGCCGCGCTGCCGATCTGTTCGGCCGACGTCGGGTCTTCCTCGCCGGGCTCGGGCTGTTCACCCTCGCCAGCCTGCTCGGCGGCCTCGCGCAGAGCTCGGCCGAGCTCACGGCGGCTCGAGCCGCCCAGGGCTTCGGTGGCGCAGTGCTCTCGCCCGCCACGTTGACGATCATCATGACGACCTTCAGCGAGGGCCCGAAGCGGCACCGCGCGCTCGGCGCCTGGAGCGCCGTAGCCGGCGCGGGTGGCGCCTTCGGCGTCATCCTCGGCGGTGTCCTCACCTCGACCCTGTCGTGGCGCTGGGTGCTGTTCGTGAACGTGCCCATCGGCGTGCTTACCGCCGTGGCGGCCGGCCGCTACCTCACCGAGCGCAAGCGGCCCGACGCCGGGCGGAACCTTGACATCATGGGCGCGGTCCTCGTGACGCTGGGCCTCGCGATTGGTGTGTATGCGATCGTCGGCACCGACACCCATCCATGGGGCTCAGCCCGGACCCTCGGCCTGCTCGCGGTGTCGCTGGTGCTGCTCACCGCGTTCGTCTACGGCCAGGCAAGGATTGCCAAGGCGCCGCTGATGCCGCTGTCGCTGTTCCGATCTCGATTCGTGACCGGCGCCAACGTCGTGATGCTGCTGATGGGCGTCATCTTCTTCTCGATGTGGTACTTCCTCTCGCTGTACCTGCAGGAGGTGTACGGCGACGGACCGCTCAAGACCGGCCTGCTGTTCCTGCCGATGAGCCTCGGCATCATCGTGGGCGCCCAGATCAGTGCCCGCGTGATCGGGCGATTCGGGCCGCGCGCGCTGCTGCTGGTCGGCATCGTGCTCATGGTCGTCGGCTTCGCGTGGCTGGGTCACGCGTCGTCGAGCGGCTACACAGCGGGAGTGCTGGGTCCGACCCTGCTCATCACCGTCGGCGTCGGATTGTGCTTCACGCCGCTGGCCACCGCCGCGACGACCGGTGTGCACTGGAGCCAGGCGGGACTGGCTTCCGGTGTGCTCAACACGGCACGTCAGGTCGGTGGCTCGCTCGGGCTCGCGATCCTGGCGACGGTCGCCAGCGCCCACACCCGAAGCCTGCCCGGCGGCCTCGGATCGTTCGGTGGACACAGCCAGGCATACCGGACGGCGCTCGCCGCGGGGTACGACCGGGCCTTCACGATCAGTGCGGGGGTAGCACTCGCGGCGTTGCTCGCCACCTTCATCATTCCGGCTCAGCGAAAGGCCCCACCAAGCGCGCGGCCGCTGGAGGCGCCGGCGGACAGCCAGCCCTCAGCCGTGGCCAGTCAGCAGCGGGCCTGAGAGCTGGCTCAAGCGGCGCCGATCCACCGGGCTCGGCCGGCGGTCGAGCCGTTCCGAGATCAAACCGCACGCCGCGACGTTGCGTCCGGCCATGACGAGCGCGTGGACGAGCGTCTCCAGCACGACCTCTTGCTGGGCGGCGCTGCCGCCGAGGCGATGGGCCCCCTGCACGGCGACTGCCAGCGGTGGGATGGCACGCTCGGCGTCGCCGTCAACGAGCGCGGCGAGGCCGGTGCACAACGGCACGACCACCTCGGTGAACACCGGTTCCGCGTGGCCTGCCGCGTAGCGACGCAACCGCTCCAGACCCTCGACGTCGCTGCCCGCGGCCATCGCGACGGCGGCGTGCAACGCGCCGAACGCCGTTCCTGGATGCTCCAGCAGGCAGCTCGGCACGTCGTTGAGGATCTCCTCGACCGGAAGCTGTCCCTCCCACGCGCCGACCAGCCACGAGCGCCAGAGCATCGACGCTGAGTCGACCAGCGCTCGCGCGCCCGACACCGCGGGCGGGGCCAGCTGCTCGGCGTAGCGGCGGCGAACCGCGGCAGCGTCGTCGAGCGACAGCTCGTGGAGCGCGGCGTGCCAGGCGTAGTGCGCCCGGTACGTCGCGCGCGGACCGTGGTCCTGGATCCAGCCGTCCAGCCAGGACAGGCCGCCGACGTGGTCGCCGGTCTCGTAGTAGACGTGGGTGAGTGCGTGGGCGGCATGACCGGCTGCCGGCTGCTCGGTCAACGACCGGGTGGCGAGCCGCTGGGCGTCGGCGTACCGGCCCTGCTCCTGGCACACGAATGCATGCAGTCCCGCGAACCACCAGTCATCGCCGTACGCCGGGGCGAGCGAGTCCATCAGTGCCCAGGACTGCTCGACCGGCTGCGCCAGGCCGCCGAACGCGATCGTGGGAATGGCGACTGTTAGCGCCAGCGCGTCGCGTGGGTGCTCAGTGACGTGCCGCAGCAGGGCGGCGTCCCCCGCCTCGCGCGCTCCGGTCACCCGCCGGACCACGGTCTGGACGAAGCTGCGTTCTCGCGGGTCGGCCCGAACCGCGGCCGCATCGATGGCCCGCGACAGCGCCGCGGTGACGTCGATCTCGACGCCCCACTCGTATCCCACCAGTGCCAGCGCGGCATGCCCCATCGCGAAGCCCGGGTCCGCCTCGACGGCGCGTTCCAGGGCCTGCTCGGCGCCGCCCTGCAGCCGGCGTACCGCGTCCAGCGCGGTACACCACTGCGTTGCCGCTTCGGGCGTCGTGGACAGCGGCAGACCGTAGGGATCCGTCGGCCGGCGGTCGGGCTCGAGCGCAGGCCCCAGCAGGCACTCCGCGAGCGCGACCGCCTGACTTCGGATCTCCCGGATCGCCGTGGTCTCCCAGAGGCTTCCGCGACGCAGCGAGCCCAGCGTCCAGATCGGCGCCTGACATCGGCCGGCGGCGTCGCGCAACCGTCCGTCGTCGCCGGTGTCGACACCCAGCCCGAGCGGCCCGGTCACGGCCAGCCCGCGGTCGGCCAATGCCCGCACCAATGGGTCCGTGCTGCGCTGTGGGCTGTGGCACGGGCCGGTGCAGTTGACGACCGCCGCGACCCTCAGGACGGTGCCGTCCGACAGCGTGACGTCGAGGTCCGATCCGAGCGCGGTCACGGTCTCGACCGAGCCGGTGTGCGTGACCAGCCGACCGTCGTCGCGTGCCTGCCGGATCACGTCGGCGCTGCGCGGCGGGATCCGGTGCCGGGCCGTGTCCCAGGTCCGTCCGTCGACGGCGACGAACTCCTCGCGATCACTGTCGGACAGGCCGCGCCACAGCTGTTGGAACATCGAGCGGACACTGTCGATCGCCGGTCGCCAGTCGCCGTAGCGGGCCTGCGATTTCGCGACGTGGCCGGCGACGACGGTGCGCAGCTCTGCCAGCGTCGGTGTCGGCGACGACAGCTCGATGGCTTCCATGTCCGGCAGCCGACCCGCGACGTGGGCGCGCGGCAGCTCGCCGCGCCGGGAGATCGCGTGCACGGTGCGTCCCGGCCGGTCAAGGCTCGACACCGTGTCGACCATCGTCAAGCCGGTTCCGACGAGGAGAACGTCACCGTCATCCGGGATGTCGTCGAAGCTGCCCGGCGACCAGGGGTCAGCGACGAAGGCCGGCGATTCGCGCAGCTCCTCGGGTACCCAGCTCAGCTCCGGCCCGAGATGCCCGATCGCCAGCACCGCGGCGTGAACGTCAAGGCTCTCGCCTCCGGCGAGGACCAGCCGACAGCCTGGCGCCCCGTCGACCAGGTCAACGAGCTCGACCAGGTCGACGACCCGGTCCTGCAGCCGGCGAAGCCGGGCCCACGGGTTTCGACTGAGGGCGGTCGTCAACACGTCCTCGAGATACCGCCCGAAGCGGCGTCGGGGCACGAAGTCGCAAGGGTCGACGCCGCCCTCCACATCGGCCTCGAGCCAACGCACGAAGTGGTTCCCGTCCTCCGGGTACGCCGACATCTTCTCGGCCGGCACGTTGAGCAGATGCCGGTCGTCGATGGTCGAATAGGCGACCCCCCGGCCCGTAGCGGGCCGGGGGTCGATCAGGGTGATCTCGATCGCGCGGCCGCGCCGGGACGATTCGTCGAGCAACCGGGCCGCGGTGAGGGTTCCCGCGGCTCCTGCACCCACGATCGCAAAACTCGACCGATCTGATCGAGATAATGCAGTCATAGGATGCACTCTACGTCCCAGTTGTCCGCAAGGGAAGCCATCTCGGCGGCTTCCCGTCGTGTCGTACCCGCTCGGCCTACCCTCCCACCCTCTCGGCCTAGCCCTCAGGCTGCGGGGCCCGCGCCGAGTGTCGCGGTTGCCACGTGGGACGCGCCGCTGCTGTCAGTCCAGCCCACCGACACCGTGTCGCCGGAGTGCGTCGCGGCGAGCAGGGTCGACAGGTCGGTGGCAGAGGTGACCGTGTGGCCGCCCACAGACGTGATCACGTCGCCGGCGCTCAAGCCCGATCGCTGCCGCGCCGCTGCCGGACACGACCTGCTCCACCGCCGCACCGCTCACAGACGACTGCGAACCAGTGGAGCCACTGTCGCCCGGTGTCTCGTCGCCGAAGCCACCCTCGTCACCGGAACCGCTCTGGTCGCCGAAGCCGCCCTCGTCGCCGTACGGGTCGCCGTACTGGCCGGATCCGCCTTCGTCGCCGTACCCGTATCCGCCGTCGCCGCCCTCGTCGCCGTAACCGCCCTCGCCGCCGAACTGCTGCGACTCGCCGCCGCTGTCACCCTGCGACGTGCTGTCGGGAGCCACCTCGACACCGAGCAGACCCGGTGTACCGATGACGACCGTCGAGCTGGCCTTGCCGGAAGCGATCTGCTTGGCGATGTTCAGCGCCCGAGTGATCGGGATCGCGAAGCCGGCCGTGGTGCCTGAGGATTCCGAGTCGCCGAACTGCGAGTCGTCGCCTGAGTCGGAGGCGGATCCCGCGGTGTCCATGCCGATGACCTGCCCGCTCGAGTCGGCCAGCGGACCACCGGAGTCACCCGCGATGACGTCGGCGTCGGTCTCGAGCAGGCCATGCAGCTGCTCGCTTGAGCCGTCATCCTCGCCGGCGGTGATGCTCTGACCGGTACCGGTGATCTTCCCGGTCGCCACTGACGGCAGACCGGGCTTGGCCTCTGCGTTGCCGATCGCCGCGACCGCGATGCCGGAGGTGACCGACGAGGTGTCTCCGGCGGACATGGTGGTCAGCCCGGACACGCCCTCCAGCTGGATCAGCGCGACGTCGTCCGTCGCGTCGGTCCCGAGGACCTTCGCGGTGTAGGTCTTGCCGTTGGCGATGACCTTCCCCTGCAGCTTGGTCGCTCCTGCCACGACGTGGTTGTTGGTGAGGACCTCACCGTTGGAGGTCACGACCATTCCGGTTCCGGCGTCCTCATCCCCGGTCTCGCCGTCGTACGCCGTGATGTCCACGACGAACTTGTCGACGCTCGATGCGACCGACGACCCGTCGATCGTGCTGTCCGCGTGAAGCGAGGACACGGACGGGAAGCCCGCCGTCGGTGAGCCGCTGGCGGCCGCCGAGACCATCCCCCAGCCGCCGAGCGCCAGACCGGTCGCGGCGACGGTAGCGCCGGCCACGAACCGGAACGGGTGGCGGCGGATGAGCGGCACGGCCGGCACCGCCGCGTCGTCGTCGGTGAACTCGGTGGCGTCGAAGGTGAACTCGCGCGCCTCGTACTCGTGGTCGGTGAAATCAGGGGCGTCGTGGTCGTCGCCGATGGACCGGGGGGACTCGTTCTCGTCGTTCGTCATGCGTCCATTGATGATCGCGTCGATGAGACCATCCTGAAGGCCCGCTGTGGCCATCTCCGACGGGCGGCGGCAAGGGATCGGTCCTACGGTGGGGCGCGTGTCGAGCCGGTCGGTGCCGCTGTTCCCGTTGGGAACGGTGCTGCTGCCCGGTTCACCGCTGCCGCTGCGGGTCTTCGAGCCGCGGTACCGCGCGCTGATCGCGGACCTGCTGGAGCTACCGGCCGGTGACCGGGGCTTCGGTGTCGTGGCGATCCAGGAGGGGCACGAGGTCGGTGAGGCGGGTGTCCGAGCGATGTACGACGTGGGCTGTCTTGCCCTGGTCACCGACATCACCCCGGCGCCGGACGGGACGATCGCCGTGTCATCCGTTGGCACGACGAGGTTCCGGGTCACGTCCGTCGACCACGCCCGGTCGTACCTGACGGCAACGGTGGAGTGGCTCGACGAGCCGGGCTGCGAGTCCGGACCGCTGTCGGTCGCGGTGGCCCGTCGGTACGCCGAGTACCTCGCGGTGCTCGCGGGACTGCACGGTCGCACGCCGGAGCTGCCGGAGCTGCCGCCGGACGCGCGCCAGCTGTCCTACCTGGTAGCGGCTGCGGTCGTGGCGACGGTGCCCGATAGACAGGCCTTTCTCGAGCAGGCAACGACGACCGCCCGCCTGGAAGGACTGATGGGCTGGTTACGGCGAGAGACGATGCTGTTGCGACAGTTGTCCGCTGTGCCCTCGACCGGACTGCTCGGCGCGCCGTTGTCCCTGAACTGAGCCGCTCTCCGACGCTGGCTACGATACGAAGCACAATCACGGGCAACACGGGGGCACGTGGGATGGCGGCAGCGCACTCATGACGCGGAATGTTGCGCGGGTGGTACTCCCCGCGACGCCGATCGCTGCCCGCAGGGCGCGCGAAATCGTCGCCGAACGTTGCGCCACCTTCGACAGCGACGTCATCGAGACCGCGCAGCTACTCACCAGCGAGCTGGTCACGAATGCCGTCATCCACGGCCGCAGCGACGTCTCCCTACAGGTCAGTGTCGAGAATGGCTTGTTGCGCGTCGATGTCACCGATGACAACTCCCGGCACCCGCAACCGCAACCGCTCGACGCCGAGGCGCTGCGACGGCCGCGGGCTGCAGATCGTCCAGCTGCTGGCGGCCCGCTGGGGCGTCGACGACGAGCCACTGGGCAAGCGGGTGTGGTTCGAGCTCAGCTCGTGAGCCGCGCCACCATCGCTGCCACGACCGGCGCCTGCTCGAGCTCGGGATCGACCTCCACCTCGATATGTCGCCACCGGTGACATCGCATGCTCCGGCAGCCGGGAGCGGTACGGGTCACCGATCAGCACCTCGGCACCGCAGTCACGGAGCAGGCGCAGTGCCGTGAGCATCTGCTCGGCCATCGACCGGTCGTAGAACACGTCACCGGCCACCACCAGGTCGCCCGGCCCGGCTGTCACGTCCGTGACCGAGCCCACCGTCGCGGACAGCCGCACTCCGTTGGACTCGGCGTTTCGCCGCGCCGCCACGACGGCGAGCGGGTCGATATCGATCGCCCGCACCTGACTCGCACCGGCGAGCGCGGCCGCCACGGCGACCAGCCCCGAGCCGGTCGCCACGTCGATGACCCGGCGGCCACGAACCACCTCGGGCGAGTCCAGCAGGTAGCGCGCCAGCGCCAGACCGCCCGCCCAGGCGAACGCCCAGAACGGCGGATCGGCACCGTCCACCTCGCCGGACTCCTGCGTGGACTCCCACAGGTCGACCGCGTCATCGACCGCGAGATGCAACACGATCTCGGGCACGAACGGTACGGCGGCCAACCGGGTGTGCTCCCTGACAAATGCCGAGGGGTTGCGTCGTACCACCCGGTGACGCTACGTGGCCGCCGACGACTCCGCGGGCTCAGGCGTGCTCGTGGGCCGGGCCCGGACGCAGGTCGTCGGACTCGTCGTGGTGCGGTAACGCCGTCCGAACGACGAGCAGCGCGACGTCGTCGCGGCGCTCTCGGTCCGTCGTCATGGCCAGGACGTGCTCGCACATCGCCTCGACGTCCGTCGAGTCGTCGTGCAGCGCCACGTTGGAGGCGAGCAGGTCCAGCGACTCGCCCAGCGGCACCCCTGGAACCTCCACGAGACCGTCGGTGAACAACAGCAGCATCGACCCGGGCTGCATCCGGACCTCGGCCTCGGAGTGCTTCACGTCGATGGGTGCACCGATGAGGATCGAGTCGCCGCCTGCAAGGGGCCGCACCGGTCCGTGAGGGTCGCGCAGCAGGGGTGGGAGGTGCCCTGCGTTGGTGAATCGCAGGATCCGGCTGCCGTCGGCATCCACCGGTTCGAGCACGGCGTAGAACACGGTGACCAACTGGGTCAGGCCGAGGGCGTCGACCAGATGGTCGAGCCGGTTGATCACCGCTGCCGGCGACGCACCGTCCACCGCATAGGCGCGCAGCGACGCCCGGATCTGTGCCATCGCGCTCGCGGCGGTGAGGTCGTGGCCGATCACGTCACCGATGGCCAGACCCACCCGTCCGCCGGCGATCGGGAACGCGTCGAACCAGTCGCCACCCACCTCCTGGCCGGCACCCGCAGCAACGTACCGAGCCGCGAGATCGAGACCGGGCAGTGCGGGAAGCCGTGGCAGCAGGCTGCGCTGGAGCGTCTCCGCGATCTGGTGCTCGCCCTCATAGAGGGCCAGCGCCGCGTCCCGCCGGCTCGCCGCCGCCTCGATGACGGCGGCGATGAGCAGCGACGCGAGGATCCCGCCGAACAGCACCAGCCACTGGGCGTTGGCAGCCACACTCCCGACCAGCGGTCGTCGAGCCGAGATCGACACGAACCAGTGGCTGGCGCCGACGGGCAAGGCCTGGGTGCTGACATCACCCGACAGCGGCAGGTGGTGCGTCGTACTGACGAGGACCTGGTGCTGGGTCGGCGTTCGCGGCGCCGTAGAGCACGACATCGAGCTCGGCGAACGGAGCGGTCGAGGCCTGCCGGGGCGGCGACACCACCGGCCCGAGCGCGGACTCGCGGTACAGCACGGTTCCCGCCGGCGCACCCGGCGGTCCCAGCGCGAAACCGAGCGTGCGACCGGTGCCCATCACCGGGGTCGCGACCATCTGCTTCGCGCGCAGCGCCGCCGGGCGGTCGCGGCGCGGGTGCCAGTCAGGACTTGACCCCGGTGCAGGTTCGCGCCGGCGGCAGCGATGACGACGAACCCCGAGCCGGACGGCTGCTGCCGCAGCCAGGCAAAGCTGAGATGCCCCGGACCCGCGGCGACCGTGGCGGCAGCGGACTGTTCGTAGGCGACCCGGGACCCGTGGGTCGCCTGCAGGATGCCGCCCTGCGCCGCCAGCTCGGACGGAATCGCACCGATCGCGCTGGTGAGCAACAGACCGACCTCGCCCGCCCGCTCCTTGAGCAGCCGGTGCTCCTGGTCGTGCACCACGACCCTGGTTGCCCACGAGGCCACCGCCGTGACCGCGAGTGCCAGGACCAGGGCCACAGCGGACACGGTGCGCAGCGCGAAGGCGCGCCCGCCCCCGTCCGGTGTGGCCACGGGCACATCATGACGCCTAGATGCCCCCGCGGTAGCAAAACCGTCACGCTTAGTGACAAACGTCCGCTCTCGTCTCGGTACGCCGGAAAAGTCGCCCGATTTGTCACCGATCCGGGAAGCCACTCGGCGACGAACTCCCATCAGGACGTCATCCCGGCGCGGGTGATGTCTCCCGGTGCCCATCCGAGGAGGTCCACGTGTCCGGTCTGAGCCGACGATTGTTCATCACCCGGAGCTCGCTGACGGTCGCAGCCGCCGGCCTGGTCAGTGCGCTTCCCGCATTGCCCGCAGCCGTGTCAACGGCGGAGTCCGAGGCACCGGAAGCCAACCAGGCGATCACGGAGGCCGACTCGTTGGCCGGCCCGCTGGTCGCCCATGTCACCGATCTTCAGAGCGGCGAGATCAGCCTCTACGCCGGTGAGCGTGAGGTCATCCTCCGCGATCCGGCGCTCGCCGCCCGCCTGTTCCACGCCGTCAAGTAGCTCGTCCCCGAACGTGTCGCTCGTCCCGCCCACCGAACAGCCGAGGTGAACCATGTCCTCCCACCGCGAGGCACCACAGATCTCCAAGGACCCGACCGCTGACAGCACAGACCTGTACGCGTTCGTCAGCCCCGACAAGCCGTCGACCGTCACCTTGATCGCGAACTACATTCCGTTGCAGGCGCCCGACGGCGGCCCGAACTTCTACGAGTTCGCGGACGACGTCCTCTACGCCATCCACGTCGACAACGACGGCGACGGCGGTCGCGGACATCAGCTTCCACTTCCGGTTCAAGACGGTGAACAACATCCCGTCGTCGTTCCTCTACAACGACGGTCCGATCACGCCGTTCACGCGACCCGGGACCAAGGGAACGAACTGGAACCGGCAGCAGACCTACACGCTGACCAGGGTCGACCACCATGCACAACGGCAGGACGCACAAGACCCTCCTGGGCAAGGACCTGCTGGTCCCGCCGTGCAACATCGGCCCGCTCTCGACGCCGCACTACGCCGCGACGTACCTGCCGAGTCATGGGAACTCCGCGGTGCAGCGCTTCAAGGCGGGAAGCCACACCGGCACGGTCTTTGCCGGCCAGCGGGCCGAGGGCTTCTACGTCGACCTCGGTGCCGTGTTCGATCTCGGTGGCCTTCGCGGCTTCGAGAACTTCCATGTCGGCGGTCCAGCGGCCGGACTGATGGCGGGGATGCCGGGCGTCAACTCCTCAGCTGCGGTCAACGTCCACTCGCTTGCGCTGCAGGTTCCGATCGCCGACCTGGTGGTGGGCGGAAGGCGCCCTACCTCGACGACGTCGCCGCACGCCGTGATCGGCGTGTGGACGACTGCCTCGCGGCAGAAGGTGCAGATCCAGGACCCGCACGGGTCGGCCGGGCACGCGGCGAGCGGTCCGTTCGTCCAGGTGTCTCGGCTCGGCAACCCGCTCGTCAACGAGCTGCTGATCGGACTCGGTGACAAGGACCGCTGGAACCTCGAGCGGCCCACCGCCGACGGCCACGCGTTCTTCGAATACTTCGCGCATCCCCTGCTCGGTGACCTGCTGCCGGCGCTCTACACCGCGAACGGCACGGCCGGCGGCCCGACGATCTTCCCCAACCTGGCGGCGTACAACGCCTCGCACACCGGCACGACCAGGGCCAAGCCGGCTCGGCCGGACCTGGTCGCGATCCTGCTCTCCGGCATCCCCGACTCGGTGACCGCTGCTCTCGGTGCTCCCCCCACCAACGTGGGCGGCAAGGCACTGGCGGATCAACTGCGCCTCAACGTCGCGCAGCGGCCGACCACGAACGCCAAGAAGATTTCCAACCTGGGCTACCTCGGCGGCGACCCGGCGGGGTTCCCCAACGGCCGCCGCGTTTTCGACGACGTTGCGACCATCGAGCTGCGCGCGGTGGCCGGCGCCACGATTCCGCTGGTGGATCCCAGCTTCACGCCGGACGGGCCGGCTGGCGCCGTGGACTTCAGCCTGACGTCGAGCCCGAGCGACACCACGGCCAAGGGCACCGAGAAGTACCTGCCGTCGTTCCCGTATCTGGGGACGCCGTACAGCGGCTACTCGACGCCGTCGGCCACTCCTGTTGGGCACACCCACTGATGGCCGGAAACGTCGCGACCGAGGTCCTGCCGGAGCCGAGTGGCGTCGGGTCGGTGATCCTCGACATCGGCGGTGACATCGGAGCGGCAGCAGTCTTCGTGCCGGCGTCGCGCGCCGGTCTCGAGATCGAGATCCGACGCGACGGTGAGCCGTGGGAAGGTCGCCACGTGGCGGTCCGCGAGCGGCAGCTGCCCGACGCCGCCGTGTGGGCAGCGCTGTTCCCGACGCTGGAGGCGGGCGACTACGAGATCCGGGTCCGCCACGCTGACCCGGACGGCCCGACGACCCACTTCACGGTCGCAGGCGGCCGAGTCGCAACGGTGTACTGGCCCGACGTCGACCTGTCAGGAGCCGCGAGCGGAGGTTTGGGCCGAGGCGCCTGACCGGCCGGACCGGGTCGGCGCCGGGCGGGACAGGCCCGGCCAGACCAGGTCTGTGAGGTAGCCGGCCAACGCCTCGCGGGTCATCGTGGGTTGCTCGAGCCAACGGTCGGTCGCGGCCCGCACCATGCCGACGATGCCGTAGCCCCAGGGCTCGGCCGGGCCAGCGTCGCGGCCCGCTGCCCGCATCGCGTCACCGATGACACGGGACAGGTGACGCCCGACAACGCTGGAGTAGTCCAGCACCGGGTCACCCGCCGTACGGTCGCCGAGCACGCTGTGGTGGACGACGAACTGGTAGATCTCAGGCCGTTCCTCGACGATCCGCAACCAGGTCTCGATCCCCGCGACCAGCATCCGGCGCGGCGAGGTCTCCTGGTCGATCACCGTCGTGACCTCGGCGACGACCTGTTCCGCGACGTGACGGCCGACCGCGAGGTAGAGGTCGGCCTTGTCGGCGAAGTAGCGGTAGAAGACCGGTTTGGCGATGCCGGACGCAGCGGCGATGTCGTCCATGCCCAGCGACGCGCCGCGAATCGACACTGCCTGGACGACGGCCTCGATCAGCTCGTCGCGGCGCAACTCACGGTGCTGGCGCCATCGCTCCCGGCGGCCGTCGACACGAACTTCCGGTTTCACCTGACTTGACCGGGTTGGCGCCATGTCCCTATGGTAACTGGTACGATGAGTAACACATACTTTCTCGGAATCGGGGAATGCCATCGATCATGGGGAGCAGCCAAGTGAGCGCCGAGAACTCGAAGCGTGTCGCCATGCTGCGGCAGGTGGTGTCGCGGATGACGACGCCGCTGCTCCCGGACGACTACCTGCACCTGATCAACCCGCTATGGACGGCGCGCGAGCTCCGCGGCAAGATCGTCGAGGTCATCCCGGAGACCGACGATGCGGCCACGCTCGTCATCAAGCCGGGCTGGGGCTGGCGCTTCGACTTCCAGGCCGGGCAGTACGCCGGGATCGGGGTCTCGCTCGACGGCAAGTGGCACTGGCGGTCCTACTCGATCAGCTCGGTGCCACCCGGCGAGGGCCGCGACTCCCGCCACATCGCCATCACGGTCAAGGCGATGCCGGAGGGCTTCATGTCGGCGCACCTGGTCCGCGGCCTGGAGCCCGGCACCATCGTGCGGCTGGCGCTTCCACAGGGAGACTTCGTGCTCCCGGACCCGCCGCCCGAGAAGATCCTGTTCTGGACCGGCGGGAGCGGCATCACCCCGGTCATGTCGATGCTGCGGACGATGAACCGCCGCGGCCTCGTCCCCGACGTCGTTCACGTGCACTCCGCGCCCAGTCGCGACGAGGTCATCTTCCGCGACGAGCTGCATGCTCTCGCCGAACGTCACCCGTCACTCACGCTGGTGGAGAACGCCGACGATGTCGACGGCCGGCTCGACGTGTCACGGCTCACGGAGATCGTCCCGGACTGGAAGGAGCGCCAGGCCTGGGTCTGCGGCCCGGGGCCGATGCTCGACGCGGCGAGCCAGCACTGGGAGCGCGCGGGCGTTGCCAAGGCCCTCCACCTGGAGCGGTTCTCCGCCGCGCTGACCGCATCGGCCGAGGGCGGCCACGTCGTCTTCGAGGAGTCCGGCAAGGAAGCCGACCTCGACGGCGCAACCACCCTGCTCGAGGCAGGCGAGGCGGCCGGCATCCAGATGCCGTTCGGCTGCCGGATGGGCATCTGCCACACCTGCATCGTCCCGTTGAAGAAGGGGCTCGTGAAGGACCTCCGCAACGGCGCGGAATACCAGGAGAACCAAGGAATCCAGACCTGCGTCACGGCAGCCGCCGGCGACTGCGTCATCGAGATCTGAAGGGCTGACATGGCCATCTCTGACATCACTGCGTTCGCTCACCTGACCGAGGCCGACGTCGAAGCACTCGGCCGCGAACTGGACGAGATCCGCCGCGACATCGAAGAGGTCCGCGGTGCCGAGGACGCGGCATACATCCGGAACGTCATCTCCTGGCAGCGCCGGTTGATGGTGGCCGCCCGGGTCACGTTGTTCGCGAGCGCGTTCCCGCCCGCCTGGGTCGCCGGTACGACGATGCTCGCCGCCGGCAAGATCCTCGAGAACATGGAGATCGGCCACAACGTCATGCACGGCCAGTTCGACTGGATGAACGATCCCGAGATCCACTCCGGCACCTGGGAGTGGGACACCACCTGCCCGGCCGAGCAGTGGAAGCACTCGCACAACTTCCTGCACCACACGTTCACCAACGTCATCGGCAAGGACAATGACGTCGGGTACGGCATCCTGCGCGTGACCAAGGACCAGAAGTGGCACCCGGTCAACCTCGGCCAGCCGGTGTACAACGCGATGCTGGCGCTGTTGTTCGAGTGGGGCGTCGCGCTGCACGACCTGGACCTCGAGAGCATCCGCAAGGGCAAGAAGGACCCGAAGGAGATGAAGCGGCAGCTCAAGGGGATCTGGCGCAAGATCCGCAAGCAAGTCGCCAAGGACTACGTCATCTTCCCGGCACTCGCCGGCCCGTCGTGGGCGACCACGCTGTCGGCCAACGCGACCGCCAACATCATCCGCAACCTGTGGTCCTACATGATCATCTTCTGCGGTCACTTTCCCGACGGCGCGGAGAAGTTCACCGAGGAGCAGCTCGAGGACGAGAGCAAGGCGGAGTGGTACCTGCGCCAGCTCTACGGCTCGGCGAACTTCGAGGGCAGCAGGTTCACGCACATCATGTCCGGCAGCCTCGGCTACCAGATCGAGCACCACCTGTTCCCGGACCTGCCGTGCAACCGGTATCCCGAAATCGCCGAGCGGATCGTCGCGCTGTGCGAGAAGTACGACCTGCCGTACACCACCGGGCCGCTCTACAAGCAGTACGGCCAGACGTTGCGGACCATCATGCGGCTGACCCTGCCCAACCGGGGAAGCGACGTGACACCGGAGCCGCCGCGCCCGACCAAGCGCCCGACCCGCGAGGAGCTCGCGTCCTATCGAGGACCGCTGCCGCCTCAGGCCGCGGTGGCCTGACCGGACAGCAGGTCGTCGAGGATCTCCTCGGCGCGGTGCATCAGCGACAGGTGGCCCTCGGTCTGCTCGAGTCGTAGCGTCGCGCCGGGGATGTGCTCGGCCAGCCAACGGCCGTGGGAGTCCGGCACCATCCGGTCGTGGACGCCCTGCCAGATCGTGACCGGCCGCGAGATCGATCGACACGTCGAAGCCCCAGTCCTTGACGAAGGCGAGATCGTCGTCCCGCCACCCGTCGGTGCCGGTAGCGACGGCACGTCGCATGCTCGCCGCGAGAAAGGCCGCGAGCTCCCCGGCCGCGGCGGCCCGGTCGACATCGTCGATCAGCTCGCCCAGGGTCTCCGCGACCTGGCTCGCGGTCATGGCGCGCAGCGGATCGCGCATCGGCCGCAGGAAATCCTCCATCGCGGCCTGGCCGGCGACCGCCGCGGCGAACTCCTCGAGGTTCTCCGGTCCCATCCCGCTCAACCAGTCCAGGCCGTCGGCACCGTACGGCGCGGCCCCCCCGATGAGGGCTGCTCCTCGGCAACGGTCCGCGAGCAGCGCTGTCGTGGCCAGCGCATGCGGCCCGCCCCCGGACCAGCCGATCGTGACGAGGTTGTCGGCTTCCAGGCGGTCGAGCACATCGACGGCATCACTCACGACATCGACGACATCACGACCCGGCTGGCTCGTGGACGTGCCGTATCCCGGCCGCGACCAGGTCACGGTCCGCATCCCCCGCCGGGCGGCCGGACCGGTCAGCAGCGGACACGACACGGCACCTGACGGCGTACCCGGGTAGAACACCAGGACAGGTCCGTGCTCGGGGCCGTCCAACACGACTTCGAGGTCGCGCCCGTCGGCCGTCGTCAGCGTGAACGCGCGGGTATCCATCTGCGCATCATGTCCTAGAGCTCACCAGTTGAGGTAGACCCGTGATGGGGCGACACTGTGACCGTGCTCAAGGTTTCGGAGATCGTGCTGATCCTCCTGATCCCGACGTTGGTCGGGATGGGGTTGATCGGCCTGCTCCGGCTGAGCCGATATCTCGCGCGTCGTCATCGGATCCATCGGCCAGGGTCCGGGCGTCGGTGGTGCCGCTGGAGGACCTGGCCGCTCAGCTGCGACGCCTCCACCGTCAGCTCGAGCCGCCTCGAGGACGCGCCGGACGGCACTCCCGGCCGCGGGCTGCGCGTTAGGGCCACCCGAGCGGCGTACGGCGACTCCCTGCTCGCCGCCTGCCGATCGCTCGACGTCCCGGACGCGCCCACCGACCCGTCGCGCCTGACGACGGCTGAGATCTATCGGCTCGAGTCGGCGCTGCGGGACCGCGGTCTCGACGTGCGTCCGACGGCGTTGCATTGAGTTGACGGCCGATTCGGTTCGGGTCCTAGCGGTATCCGACGAGGTCGACGAAGGGCTCACTCACAACGCGTCCGCGGTCGCGTCGGCGGATCTCATCCTGGCCTGTGGCGACCTGCCGTTCGACTATCTCGGATCCAGCTCATGGCGCGCCTCGACGTACCGCTGGTCTTCGTCCCCGGTAATCACGACCCCGACATCAGTGGCTATCGCACCTCTCGGGCCGGGCTGGGGATGCGGGCCGGGATCCCGGTCGAGCTGCCCTGGCCGGCGGGGGCCGTGAACGTCGACGGTCGGATCACCGAAGTGGCCGGCCTGACGATCGCCGGGCTCGGCGGTTGCCTGCGTTACCGGGACGGACCCAACCAGTACACCCAGCGGCAGTTCGGTCGGCGGGCCCGCCGGCTGGCAGCGATCCAGCGATGGCGAGCCGTCCGCGGCCGCGGTCCGATCGATGTGCTGCTCACCCATGCGCCGCCGCTCGGCGTCGGGGACGGCGAGGACGCCGCGCACCGCGGCTTTCGCGCGCTGCACCCGCTCATCGCGCGGACCGCTCCCCCATTGCTGCTGCATGGTCACGTCCACCCGTACGGCGCCGACACCCCGGATCTCAAAATCGGCACGACTACCGTCCGGAACGTGGTGGGGTGGCACCTGTTCGACGTGGCCTTCGGTGGCCAGCGCGACGCGACGGACGTGCGACATGGCGCGTGACACCGGGTTCCCACGCGCCGACGTGGAGAACGACTTCCTCCGGGCCCGGCGGCGGCAGGCGATGTCAGGATCGCCCAGCGGCTGATGCGCGAGCCGGACGACATCAACATGATCCTGCCGTTCAGCGAGGTGATCGCGGCGGTCGGTATGGAGGGCGAGCAGTACATCGGCCTGCAGACCATCAAGCTCGAGACCATCGTGGGGACCGTCGACGGGCACCGTGACTTCGACCGTCGATTCCGTCCCACCTCGGCCCGGGTGCGGGAACGATGGGAGCGGATCGCGCTCGCCCAACGGCGCGGGGAGTCGATGCCGCCGATCGATGTCTACCGTGTCGGAACCCTGCACTTCGTCCGGGACGGCCATCACCGAGTCTCGATCGCGCTCGCCACCGGCCAGACGACCATCGAGGCATACGTCACGAGGTGCGGACCACGTTGCCCGCCAAGGGAATCCTGCGCCGCTCGGACCTGCTGATGAAGAGCTACCAGCGGGTCTTCCTTGCCCGCGTGCCACTCTCACCCGAAGCCCGGGCCGACATCGAGTTCTCCGACCCGTGGTCGTACGCCGAGCTCGGCGAAGCGGTCGAGGCGTGGGGGGCTGCGCTTCATGCACCACGAAGGCAAGTACTTCGACCGCGCTCAGATCGCCGAGCGCTGGTACACCGACGAGTACCGACCGGTCATGCGGATGATCGAGCAGGCGGACCTGCTCGGATCAGGCACCCACGCCGAGGCCTACCTGCGGATCGCCCGCGAGCGCTACCGACTGATGCGCACCCACGAGTGGAACGACGAGGTGATCAGCCGACTGCGTCAAGAGCTGGGTTGAAGCTCTTGCCGGACTCCGAGTCGAAGACGTGGATCTTGCGCGAGTCCACCCACAGCTCGGCGGTGTCCCCCTCATGGATCTTCGTCGCGGCGTCGAGGCGAGCGGTCACCTGGTCGTTGGCGCCGCCGGTGTCCGTCGCTCCGGAGTCCTCGGCCAGCTCATCCAGCTCGGCGTGGCCCGGGCCGGCGCTGCGTTCCGGGTCCTGCCCGGCAGGGGTGAAGTAGGCGAAGACATCGGAGCCCATGGACTCCACGACGTCGATCGGTTGCGTTGAAGGTGACGCCGTACTGCCGGATCGTGGCGTCGACCAGCGCCGGCGTCCTCGAAGTTCTCCGGCCGGACCCCGAGGATGACACCTCGATCGGCCGTTCGCCGCCTCGAGCGAACGGCGGAGCTCATCAGAGAGCGGGATGTCGCCGAGCTTGCTGCGCACCTTCCCCTCCTCGACGGTCGCCGACATGAAGTTCATCGACGGCGATCCCATGAAGCCGGCAACGAACAGGTTGTCGGGGCGCTCGTAGAGCGTCTGCGGCGAGTCGTACTGCTGGATCTTCCCGGCTCGCATCACGGCGACCCGGTCGCCCAGCGTCATGGCCTCGGTCTGGTCGTGGGTGACGTAGACCATCGTCGTCCCCAGCCGCTTCTGCAGCCGTGACACCTCGGTGCGGGTCTGGACCCGCAGCTTCGCATCCAGGTTGGACAGCGGCTCGTCCATGAGGAACGCGGCCGGGTCTCGGACGATGGCCCGGCCCATCGCGACCCGCTGCCGCTGGCCACCGGAGAGGTTGGCCGGCTTGCGGTCCAGGTGCTGGGTGAGGTCGAGGATCCGCGCCGCCTCGTCGACCTTCTCCTTGATGACGTTGTCGGGCGTGTGCGCCAGCTCGAGGGCGAACGCCATGTTCTGCCGCACCGTCATGTGCGGGTAGAGCGCATAGCTCTGGAACACCATCGCGATGTCGCGGTCCTTGGGCGCCTTGTTGTTGACGACCTTGCCGCCGATCTTCAGCTCACCCTCGGTGATGTCCTCGAGGCCGGCGATCATGTTCAGCGTCGTGGACTTCCCGCAGCCGGATGGTCCGACCAGGATCACGAACTCGCCGTCCTTGATCTCCATGCTGATGTCGTCGACGGCGAGCGCGCCGTCGGGATAGCGCTTGGTGATGTGGTCCAGGACGATGTCGGCCACGAGCGGGGCTCCTAACCCTTGACCGCGCCGGAGGTGAGCCCGGCCACGATTCGACGTTGGAAGAACAGCACGAAAAAGATGATCGGGATCGTGATGATCACGGCCGCGGCTGCGATGGAACCGACTGGTGCGGTGAACTGCGAGGCACCCGTGAAGAACGTGAGAGCCGCCGGCACGGTCCGCGCCCGGTCGGTGGCGGTCAGCGAGATGGCGAAGAGCAGCTCGTTCCAGCAGATGATGAAGACCAGGATGGCGGTGGTGACCATGCCGGGCGCGGCGAGAGGGGCGATGACCTTCGTGAAGGCCTGGAACGGCGTGGCGCCGTCCATCTTCGCGGCCTTCTCGAGCTCCCAGGGGATCTCCCGGAAGAACGCCGACAGGGTGTAGATGCCAAGCGGGAGGCCGAAGGTGACGTACGGGATGATCAGCCCGGGCCAGGTGTCGAACAACCCGAGCACCCGCTCGATGTTGAACAGCGGCGTCACCAGTGAGATCGCCGGGAACATCGCGATCAGCAGGGCCATACCGATGAGCAGGCTCTTGCCGGGGAACGTCAGCCGGGCCACCGCGTACGCCGCCATCGACGCGAAGACGACCGCGATGACCGTCGAGATCAGCGAGATGCCGATCGAGTTGATCAGGGCCCGCGTGAACAGCGAGGTCTGGAAGATCCCCTTGTAGTTCTCCAAGGTCCACTGTCGCGGGATGAAGTGGGAGTCGGTGATCGTCGACGGCGCCTTGAACGACAGCGAGACGATCCACAGCACCGGCACGGCGACGATGAGGATCACGATGGTGTTGGCGCTGCCCCACGCCAGCTTCTGTTTCGTGGTGACTGCCATCAGTCGTCCAATCCCGCGCCGGGTGCCGACGCGCCGAAGAGTTTGATGAAGATCACGGCGATGATCGCGACACAGATGAACATGATGATCGAGATGGCCGATCCGATGCCGAGGTTCAGCGCCGTGAACAGGTTGTCGTAGCCGAGGATCGACAACGATCCGGTGCCGTTGCTCCCCTGGGTCAGGATGAAGATGTTGTCGAAGACCCGGAACGCGTCAAGCGTCCGGAACAGCAGCGCGACGAGGATCGCCGGCTTCATCAGCGGCAACGTGATGCGGATGAACCGTTGCCAGGCGGTCGCGCCGTCCATCTTCGCGGCGTTCTGCAGGTCCTCCGGCACCAGCGACAGGCCCGCCATCAGCAGCAGGGCCATGAAGGCCGTGGTCTTCCAGATCTCCGCCAGGATGATGACGGCGATGGCGCTCGCCTCGGTGGGTGAGCGGCGCGGCGCTGCCGAACGCCGAGGACAGGTATCCCAGGTTGGGCGTCCAGGCGTACTGCCAGCTGTACGCCGCGACCACGGTCACGATGCCGTAGGGGATCAGGATGGTGGTGCGCACGGTCGCCGCGGCCGACCAGCGTGCGGTGCATCAGCAGCGCGAGGGCCATGCCGAGCACGAACTCGATAGCGACCGAGACGACCGTGATGATGAGCGTGACCCAGAACGCCTGCCAGAAGTACGGCGATTTCAGGACTGCCGTGTAGTTGCCGAACCCGATGAAGTGCGCCTGGCTCGGGAAGTGCAGGTCGTACTTCCGGAACGAGAGGTAGACGGCGTAGAGGATCGGGTAGCCGGTGACGGCGACCATGATGATGACTGCGGGGGCGCACAGCAGCCACCCGAGCCGCCGCTCCGCCTTGGCGCCCTCGGACAACGGCGCCTTGCGCTTCTTGGCGGGCCGCTCGGTGGTGGCGGTGGTGGCCGTCGCCGTGGTGCTCATGGGATGAGTCCCTTCGACTGCAGGGCGTCGTTCAACTGGCCGTCGAGCGACCTGAGCGGTGCTGGTCGGGTTGATCTTGCTCGGTGGCGAGATCGCATGCGAGATGGCGATCGACAGGCTCTGGTAGACCGGCGTCTTCGGGCCGGACCGCGCCGTTCTGGATCTGCTGCTTGATCAGAGCCCGGAACGGATAGGCGGACTGCAGCGACGGGTCGTCGTACACGCTTGCCAGCGTCGGTGGCAGGCCACCCTTGATCGCCGCGACCTTCTGGTGAGCCGCGTCGCGCAGGCACAGCGACGCCTGGAACGCGTCCTGTGGGTGCTTGGAGTAGGTGCTGACCGCGAGGTCGATGCCGCCGATCGTCACCTTCGCCGGCTGGCCGGCGTTGACGGACGGGTAGGGCGCCCACTTGAAGCTCTTGAACAGCTTCGGCTGGTCGGCCTTCATCGAGGGGTAGACGAACGGGTAGTTGAGCTCGAAGGCCGCGGTCCCGGCCTCCATGGCGAGCCGGTTCTGGTCCTCCATCTGCACCGGCAGCGACGGGTCCGCGGCGGGCGAGTGCGCCAGCTGCTGCATGATGCCCAGCGCCTTGAGCGCCGGCTGCACCCATCGACACGTGCTTGGCGTTCGGCGTCAGCACGCTGCCACCGGCGCTGGCGAGCAGCGTGTTGAACCACACCACGACGCCCTCGTACTGCGCGCCCTGGATCTCGATCAGGTGCGGCTTGCCCTCCTTCGCGAGCTGCTCGCTGTCGGCGATCATCTGCGCCCAGGTCGTCGGCGGCTTGGGCACCAGATCCGAGCGGTACCACAGCAGCTGGGTGTTGCTGTTGTAGGGAACCGCGACGAGCTGGTTGTTCCAGATCGCGGTGTCGAGCGGACCCTTCAGGGTGCCCTGCTCGGCCGCCGCCTTGTTGGCGCCGGTCCACGGCAGGATCCAGCCGGCCTGCGCGAACTCCGGCTCCCAGGTCACGTCGAGACCCATGATGTCGATGTCGCTGGAGTGGGCCGCGAGCCGGCGAACCAACTGGTCCCGCTGCCCGTCGGCGGCGTTCGGCAGCTTGTTGTAGCTGATGCGGTACTTGCCGTTGCTGGCCTTCGTGCAGTCGTCGACGGCCTGCTGGATCGCCCCGGAGTTGTCGGGGAACGAGTAGAAGTTCAGGGTGACCGTGCCGGCCGGCGTTGGCGCTGCCACCGCAGGACGCGAGCAGGGGTGCCGCCACCAGGAGGGCAGCGACACCGGCGGTACGAGCCAGCCTGGTACGGCGATGCGCGTTCTGGCACGTTTGCCCTCCTTAGGGCCCACCGCGTGCTCCCGATCGAGCACTCGGCGGGTTATCTCCCCGCTGGACACGCGAACGTTACGTCCACGACACGTTTCCGGCAAGACGGGAGATAAGGCAGCATTCCGATGTGATCGTCATTTGCGGTGAGGCGCTCGTCGACCTGGTGCCCGATCCGACGACCCGGACACGCTTCGACGCGCGCGCCGGTGGAAGCCCCGCGAACACCGCTGTCGCACTGGCGCGACTGGGATCGCCGGTCACGATGCTGGCGCGGCTGTCGAACGACGGCTTCGGCCGGCTGCTCCGCCGCCACCTCGTCGACAACGGGGTCGACGTCTCGCATTGCGTCGACGCGTCGGAGCCGAGCAGTGTCGCGATCGCAACGTTGGCCGCAGACGGCAGCGCGGATTACCGCTTTCTGGTTGCGGGTACCGCAGACTGGGGCTGGACCGACAGCGAGTTCGGCCAGCTGCCCCTGGGCTCCGCTCGCCGTGCACGCGCGGGTCGCTCGCGTTGATGCTCGCGCCCGGGAGCGCCGCGGTGGAACGGATGCTGATCCGCGCCCGCGAGCACGTGCACCGTGTCGCTTGGACCCCAACATCAGGCCGGCGTTGGTCGCCGACTTGCCGGCGCATCGAGCGACCGTCGAACGATGCGTGGCGGCGGCCGACCTGGTGAAGGTGAGCCGGGAGGACCTCGACGCCCTGCACCCGGGCGAGCGGGCCACCGATGTGGCGCACCGATGGGTGCGCAGCGGGCCCGCGCTGGTGGTCGTGACCGACGGCGGCGGCAGGATCGCGGGCCATCACGCGCGCCGGCGAGGTGTGCCTGCCCGCCGTAACCGGTGACGGTCGTCGACACGATCGGCGCCGGCGACACGTTCGCCGGCGCGCTGCTCGACTGGCTCTACCGCGCCGGGCGGCTCGGGGGACGGCTGGCCGAGCTGACCGGTCGTCGGACGTCGAGGCGGCGCGTTCGGCATGCCAGTGCCGCCGCGGCGATCACCTGCAGCCGGACGGGAGCCGACCCGCCGTACCGCAACGAGCTCGGTCGAAGCCGCCGGTCCGTAGGGTCGTGCCCATGCCGGACCACGTGAGCGCACCCTGGTGGCGGACAGCCGTCTTCTACGAGATCTACGTCCGGTCCTTCGCCGACTCGACCGGCGACGGCGTCGGCGACCTGCGCGGGATCCACGACCACCTCGACCACCTCGCCGATCTCGGCGTCGATGCGCTGTGGCTGACGCCGTTCTATCCCTCCCCGATGGCCGATCACGGGTACGACGTCAGCGACCCGCGCGACGTCGATCCGATGTTCGGGACGTTGCAGGACTTCGACGACCTGCTCGGCGCGGCGCACGAACGCGGCCTGCGGGTGACCGTCGACATCGTGCCCAACCACTACTCCAGCGCGCATCCGTGGTTCGTCGAGGCACTGGCCGCCGGGCCCGGGAGCGCCGCCCGGGACCGGTTCATCTTCCGCGACGGCCGCGGCCCGGACGGGTCGGAGCCGCCCAACAACTGGCTGTCGACGTTCGGGGGCCCGGCGTGGACCCGGGTGCCGGATGGCCAGTGGTACCTGCACCTGTTCACGCCGCGGACAGCCCGACCTCAACTGGCGCAATCCCGCGGTCGGCGACGACATGGAGGCGACACTGCGCTTCTGGCTGGATCGCGGGGTCGACGGCTTCCGGATCGACGTCGCGCACGGCTTGTACAAGGCCGAGGGGCTGCCGGACAACCCAGACGGACTGGCGCCGGACCTGATGTCGGAGACGGCCGAGCCGACCGGGATGTGGAACCAGCCCGAGGTGCACGACGTGTACCGCCGCTGGCGGAAGGTCTGCGACAGTACCCCAACGATCCGATGCTCGTCGGTGAAGTCTGGATCGGGGACGCGGCTCAGCAGGCGCGTTACGTCCGGCCCGACGAGCTGCACCTCGTGTTCAACTTCCGGCTGCTGTTCTCCGCGTGGGAGCCGGCCGAGATGAGCATGGCCATCGAACGCTCGACCGATGAGCTGCGCGCCGTCGGCGCCGCCTCGACCTGGGTGCTCTCGAACCACGACGTCGTCCGGCATCCGACCCGCTACGGCGGCGGCCGCTCCGGTCTGCGACGAGCACGCGCTGCGCTGCTGCTGATCCTGGCGCTGCCCGGCGCGGCGTTCCTCTACCAGGGCGAGGAGCTCGGTCTCGAAGAGGTCGAGCTGCCCGACGACGCACTGCAGGATCCGATCTGGGAGAGCTCGGGCCACACCGTGCGAGGTCGCGACGGCTGCCGGGTCCCACTGCCGTGGTCGGGGACCGTGCCGCCGTACGGCTTCACCTCCGGACCGCGGACCTGGCTACCGCAGCCGGAGGACTGGGGTCCGCGCACCGTCGAGGCGGAGGCCGATGACCCGACGTCGATGCTGGGCTTCTACCAGGAGGCACTGGCTCGCCGGCCGCGGGCGCTCGACCCGAGCGCGCCGCTGGTCTGGAACCGCCGGGACTCGGTGCTCGACATCACGATCGCCGGCGACCCGGGCATCCGATGCATCGTCAACTTCGGCGCTGACGTGGTCGACCTGCCTGCTGGCGACATCCTGCTCGCGAGCGCAGCGATCGACGGGCGGTCGCTCCCCAGCGACACCGCCGCCTGGCTGACCTCACCACCCGGTTGAGGACGACGTACGCCGCGCCCCATTACGACGTACGCCCGCCCCATTACGTTGGGTGCGACCTACCTGGCGCCTGATGCAGGCGTCGCTGTCGTCGCACTCAACGCGATGCGCGACGCCATCGTCGATCCCGCACTCAACGCGATGGGACGCCATCGTCGTCGCACTCAACGCGATGGGACGCCATCGTCGTCGCACGATGGTGGCATCCGAGAGCGATCGGCGAAGCAGGTTCGCGTTGACGCGGTGATTCACTGTCACCGTCTGCTCCAACCCGGAGGTGGTCGATGCAGCAGCTGACCGGTCTCGATGCGGCGTTCCTCGCGATGGAGACCCCCGCGACGTACGGCCATGTAGGAAGCATCTGCGTCCTCGACCCGAGCACCGCAGAGCTGCCGCTCACCCTGCAGTCGATGACGGACCTGATCGAGTCGCGGCTGCACCTGATCCCGCCGTTCCGGCGCCGCCTCGTCGAGGTGCCGCTCGGCCTGGACCAGCCGTACTGGATCGAGGACCCCGACTTCGACATCGAGTACCACGTCCGCGAGCTGGCGCTGCCCGCGCCCGGCGACGACCAGCAGCTCGCCGAGCAGGCGGCGCGACTGCACGCCCGCCATCTGGACCGGCGACGCCCGCTGTGGGAGCTCTACCTGATCCATGGGCTCGAGGGTGGCCGGATCGGCGATCTACACGAAGGTCCACCATGCCGCGATCGACGGCGTGTCCGGGAACGACATCCTCGCCGCGCTGCTGGACCTGTCCCCCGATGGCCGGCCGCCCGAGGAGACCCCGCGGTGGACCTCGGAGAGCGAGCCGAGCTCCTGGGAGATGCTGGCGCGCAGCGCCGTCTCGCTGGCCGGACATCCGGTGCGCGCGGCGCGGCTGAGCGTGTCGCTCGGCCGGTCGATCCCCAGCCTTGCCGGCAGCACGGCACGACCGGCCCTCCCGATCATCGACCGGCTGTTTCCCCGCAACACGACCGCCGTGCTCTCGTCGCCCGGCCTGCGCGCGCCGGCCACTCCGTTCAACAAGCCGATCGGACCGCACCGCCGCTGGGCGTTCCGCAGCGTGCCGTTCGCCGACGTGAAGGCGGTCCGCACCGCGTCCGGCGCAACCGTCAACGACGTCGTGATGGCGATGTGCGCCGGCGCGCTGCGACGCTGGCTGACGGAGCACGACGAGCTGCCCGACGGCCCGCTCGTCGCCGCGGTGCCCGTCTCCGTTCGGACCGAGGAGCAGCAGGGCACCGGCGGCAACCGGGTGTCGAGCATCATCGCTGCGATCCCGACCAACCTCGAGGATCCTGCCGAGCGGCTCACGGCCTCGCACGAGGCGATGCGGGTCGCGAAGGAGCAGCACGGTGCGCTGCCGGCGGATCTGCTCGCCGACGTCACGCAGTTCGCGATGCCGGCCCTGGCCGGTCAGGCGGCGAGACTGTCCGCAAGGCTTCGGCTGCTGGAGCGATCAACCTGTTCAACCTCATCATCTCCAACGTGCCTGGGCCGAACATCCCGCTCTACTACGCCGGCCACCGGCTGCTGGCCTACTACCCGCTGTCGGCCATCACCGATGGGCAGGGACTCAACATCACCGTGATGAGCTACGGCGGCCAGCTGCACTTCGGGCTGATCGCGGACCGGGATCTGGTGCCCGATCTCGATGCCATGGCGGGCTACATCGCCGACGAGCTCGAGGTGCTGACCGCCGCCGTCGTCGGCCGGCCCGAGATCGACCTGACGGCAACCCCACCGCGGCGCAAGAGCACGAAGCGAGCCGTCAAGCCAGCCGCTTCCTGAGGACGACGAAGTACAGGTCGTCGCGCCGCGGCAGCCCGAAGGCTGCGTCGCCGTAGTGGAACGGATGCGTGTCGGAGGTTTCGACGTACCCGCGTCTGACGTACCACGCGATCAGGTCGCGCCGTTGCGCGATGACCGTCATCTCCATGGTGTCGGCCTGCCATTCGGCTCGCGCCCGACGCTCGGCCTCGGCCAGGACCACGCGGCCGAGGCCGGCACCCTGCTGTCCCGGCCGCACCGCGAACATGCCGAAGTAGGCGACGCCAACGTCGCGTCGATCCAGCTGGCAGCAGGCGACCAGCTCGCCGGCCGCGTCGCGGGCCAGCAGCATCGACTGACGAGGGCGCGGCGATGACCGCTCGAACCGCCTGGGCGTCCGTGCGCTGCCCGTCGAGCAGATCGGCTTCGGTCGTCCAGCCGGCCCGGCTGGACTCGCCGCGGTACGCCGACTCGACCAGCGCGACGACCTCGTCGACGTCGGCCGGAGTCGCGGTCGAATAGGTCAGTGGGTCCGACGACATGCCGCCCATCTTGCCCGCTGGTTGGATGGAGGCATGACCGAACTGCTCACCACCCCCGTCACGACCTTGCACGATGAACAGACGACGTTCGCCGCTCTCACCGGTGGCAAGGTCGCGCTCGTCGTCAACGTCGCGAGCAAATGCGGCCTTACCCCGCAGTACGCCGGCCTCGAGGAGCTGCACCGCGAGCTTTCCGACCGACCGTTCACCGTGATCGGCTTCCCGTGCAACCAGTTCGGCGAGCAGGAGCCCGGCAGTGCCGAGGAGATCGAGACCTTCTGCTCGACGACGTACGGCGTGACCTTCCCGATGTCCGCGAAGATCGAGGTGAACGGCCCAGGCCGCGATCCGGTGTACGACGTCCTGACCGCCAGCCCCGACGACAAGGGCGAGGCAGGCGACGTGCAGTGGAACTTCGAGAAGTTCCTGGTCTCCCCGGATGGCCAGGTGCTCCGCCGGTTCCGCCCGATGGTCGAGCCCGACGACGACGCGCTGCGGACGGCGATCGAGACCGCCCTCGAGGCCTGACGGCCCGCTCGCTACGGTCGAGGCATGGACTTCCGACACCTCGGCTCAAGCGGTCTCAAGGTCTCCGAGATCAGCTACGGCAACTGGCTCACCCACGGCTCACAGGTCGAGGAGGACGCGGCGCTCGCTTGTGTCCGCCGCGCTCTCGACGAGGGGATCACCACCTTCGACACCGCTGACGTGTACGCCAACACGCGCGCGGAGACCGTGCTCGGGAAGGCACTGACCGGCGAGCGGCGCGAGTCGCTGGAGATCTTCACCAAGGTCTACTGGCCGACCGGACCCGGCGGCCCCAACGACTCGGGCCTGTCCCGCAAGCACATCCGGGAGTCGATCGAGGGGTCGCTGCGCCGGCTGCAGACCGATCACATCGACCTCTACCAAGCCCACCGGTACGACGTGGAAACCCCGCTCGAAGAGACCATGCAGGCGTTCGCGGACGTGGTCAGGTCGGGCAAGGCGCACTACATCGGCGTCTCGGAGTGGACCGCCGACCAGATCCGGGCGGGACACGCGCTCGCGACCGACCTGGGCATCCCGTTCGTCTCGAACCAGCCGCAGTACAACATGCTGTGGCGGGTCATCGAGGGCGAGGTCGTCCCGACCTGCGAGGAGCTCGGCATCGGCCAGGTGGTCTGGTCGCCGATCGCCCAGGGTGTGCTTACCGGCAAGTACAAGCCGGGTCAGCCGCACCCCGAGGGCTCGCGCGCGACGGACGACAAGGGCGGCGCGAACATGGTGAAGCGCTGGCTCAGCGACGACACCCTGACGGCCGTCGGGCGGCTCGAGCCGCTCGCCGCCGAGGCCGGTCTGTCGATGGCGCAACTCGCAGTGGCATGGGTGTTGCAGAACCCGAACGTGTCGTCCGCGATCGTCGGCGCCACCCGACCGGAGCAGGTCAGTGACAACGTGAAAGCCGCAGGGGTCCGGCTCGACGCCGACCTGCTGAAGAAGATCGACGAGGCCCTGGGCGACACGGTGACTCACGACCCGGCACTGACGGCGAAGCAGGTGCCGGCGCACCGCCCGTCCTGACAAGTCGGGCTTAGACGGCGCGGCGCCAGCCGTTGACGCCGAGCCAGCCGATGACCGTGCCCAGAACGAGCGAGACGACCGTCAGCACCAGGTGCACGACGAAGAAGGCGTGTGGCCGATCTCCGGTGAAGGACCGCGGATCCTGCGCGATGTTCTTCAGGAACGTCGGCCAGATCACCCACGACCAGACGCCGAACGCCACCAGGAAGACCGACCAACCGCGTGAGAGCCGCACCCTCCAAGCGTCGCATCGGCGCCCGAGCGCGCTGAGCGGGGTCCACCCATCGCCCCTCCGTGCCCTGACCCACCGCCCGGGTGATGTGATGGAGAAATGCCTTTGGACGGAGAGTACGAACCGAGCACCGAGAAGTGGGTCCGGGACCAGGTCGAGACCTACGAGCGTTCCGGCGGGACCGAGGGAGCGACGCTGCGCGGCATGCCCGTCATCGTTCTCACCAACCGCGGTGCCAAGTCCGGCAAGCTGCGCAAGACGCCCTTGATGCGGGTCGAGCACGACGGGAAGTACGCCGTCATCGCCTCCAAGGGCGGCGCGCCGAAGCATCCGGTCTGGTACTACAACCTGGTCGCCGATCCCCATGTCGAGCTGCAGGACGGCCCGGTCAAGCAGGACATGACCGCCCGGCTGGTCACCGGTGACGAGCGCGCGGCCTGGTGGGAGCGGGCGGTGGCCGCCTACCCCGACTACGCGGACTACCAGACCAAGACCGACCGCGAGATCCCGGTGTTCGTCGTCGAGCCGGTAGCCGACTGATCGGTCAGGGCCGAAGCACCAGCTTGCCCGTCGTACGCCGGGCAGCCAGGTCCTCGTGGGCCCGGCCGGCATGCTCGAGCGGGTAGCTGGCCCCGATCCTCACATCGAGCTCGCCGGCCGCGATCCAGCCGAACAGGTCGCCGGTCCGGGCCAGCAGCTCGTCACGGCCCACGATGTAGTCGCCCATCGTCGGCCGGGTCAGGTACAGCGATCCGCCACGCATCAGCCGCTGCGGGTCGACGGGCGGGACCGGTCCGCTCGCGCCGCCGTACAGCACGAGCATGCCCCGTCGGCGTAACGCGCGCAGGCTGTCATCGAACGTCGACGCGCCGACGCCGTCGTAGACGACCGGTACGCCGTCGCCATGGGTCACCTCCAGCGCTACGTCGACGAAGCTCTCGTAGTCGGTGACGTGCGTCGCGCCCGCTGCGGCTGCGAGGTCGTGCTTGTCGCCGCCAGACGTGGTGGCGATGACGACACCGCCGCGGCGCGCGACCAGCTGCGTGAGCAGCAACCCGACCCCTCCGGCGGCAGCGTGGAGGACGACGACGTCACCCTCGGCCACCGGGTAGGTGCTCGTGCATAGGTAGTGGGCCGTGATGCCCTGGAGCAGCACCGCGGCTGCAACAACCGGGTCGACGCCGTCAGGAATCGGGACCGCACGATCTGCCGGCACCATCACCCGCTCTGCGTAGCTGCCGGTCACCCCGACCCACGCGACGTTGTCCCCGACCGCGACATCGGTGACACCCTGACCGACCGCGATCACGCGGCCGGCGCCCTCGCCGCCTATCCCATGCGGCGGATCCTGGGCGTACGGCGGCCTGCCCTCACGCAGGTAGATGTCCATGAAGTTCACGCCAGCCGCAGCGACCTCGACGGCGATCTCTCCCGAACCCGGCGTCGCATCCGGGCGCTCAACCAGCTTGAGCACCTCGGGCCCACCATGGCTGGTGACAACAACAGCGCGCATGTCACCATCTTCGCTATGGCGGATCGGTTCGAGCACACCGCCCGCCACTTCCGCACTCAGGGAGACGACTGCCGCGAGCTGGGAAGCGTGCTTTACGCGGGCCTGCTCCATCACATCGCCGCCGACCTCGAGGGCGGCGGGGTCAGCTCGGACCTGCTGGCCGAGCATCTAGCCGACCGCGGCGACGGGCTGTTGCCGTTACGACTGCTGGGCGGCGTCCATGCACTGGTGCTGTCGCGTCAGACACCGCAGCTCGCGCTTTACTACCCGTCGGTCGGCGGGACGGCCGATCCTGGAGTCGACGCAGACCTGGCGTGGCCCGCGCTGCGCGACGTGCTGGCTGGGCAGGCCGACGCGCTCCGACCCTGGCTGGACCGTGCCCCCCAGACCAATGAGGTCGGTCGCGGCGCGGCGCTGGTCGGGGCGATGAGCCATCTGGTGGCGCTTGAGGACCTCCCAATCCGGCTGATCGAGGTCGGCGCGAGCGCCGGGCTCAACCTGCGCGCCGACCGGTTCCACGTCACTGGTGCCGGTACGTCGTACGGCGATCCGACGTCGCGCGTGCAGCTCCTCGATGCCTGGCGTGGGGTTCGCCCGCCGGACGTACCGCTGCGGGTAGTGGAGCGCAGCGGGGGTGACCTGGCCCCGATCGATCCCACAACCACCGAAGGACGACTCACACTCACTGCCTACGTCTGGGCCGACCAGGTCGCACGAGTCGAGCGGCTACGCGGAGCGCTGGCCATCGCCGCAGAGGTCGCCGCAGAGGTTCGCGCTGAAACCGCCGTCGCCACGGTGAGTCGACTCACGCCGACGCCCGGCACCTGGACGCTGCTATGGCACTCGATCTTCCAGCAGTACCTGAGCCGGACAGAGCGGGACGCGCTCGGCGCAGCGATCACGGCAGTTGGGGTGGAGGCGCCGCCCGATGCACCGTTCGCGCACGTCTTCCTCGAGCCCGCGTCGCCTGCCGACGGCGGTTTCGCCGAGGTCATCGTCACGACTTGGCCGGGCGCCACCCGGCGACGGCTCGCGGTCGCCGCTGCTCACGGCGTCCCCACAACCTGGCTCGAGACCGCCTCGACCTGACTTTCGGGTTTCATAGAGGGGTGTCTGTCGTCGGCCAACATCCGCTGCGGACGACAGTGAGCCGTCCAGCCGACCCCCCCACGTGGCGGCTGCTGGCTGCTGCCGCCCTGGCTACCGCTGTCGCCGCCGCGACGTACCTCCTCTTCGTGCGCACGTCGCTGGGGCAGCGGTTCGACAACGCCGCACTCGCCGGCTCACATCTCCAGACCACATCGACCCGCACGACCGACATCTCGCAGCTGCAACGGATCACGGCCGACTCGTTCGCCGTCGTGCTCGTGATCCTGGCTGTCATCGGGATCCTTCGGCGCCGTCCCCGCCTGGGCATCGGCGCGGCGTTCGCCGCCGGCGTGGCGGTGGTCGGGGTCGACGTCCTGAAGAAGTTCGTCCTCACCCGCCCCGAGCTGGCCCGCAACACCCCGCTGATCACCGCCAACACGTTCCCGAGCGGGCACACCGCGACGGCGATCGCGTGCGCCCTGGCGCTCGTCATGGTGACGGCCCCGCGATGGCGGGGAGCAGCCGCCGTGATCGGTGGGAGCTACGCCTGGATCACCGCGGCCCAGGTGCAGACGGCCGGCTGGCATCGACCGAGCGACGCGATCGGCGCGGCACTGCTGGGTTTCGCGGCGGTCGCCACGGTCGCGGCGATCCTCAGCAGATGGCGACCCATCGGGTACGACGAGGGTGTGCACCATCGGGTGGCGCTGGCGCTGCTGGGCGTGGTCTGGCTGGTCGCGGCCGCGACGGCCGGCTTCGAGGCGGTGCGGGTGCTGCACTATCTGACCGTCCACGACCCGTCGTTCACCCTCACCACGGCCGTCGAAGGCGACGCTTACCACTTCAGCGTGGGAGTCACCATCGTCGTCGTGGTGAGCCTGCTCATGACGCTGCTGGTGCTGTTGCGTGGCAACGACCTCGACGAGCCGGTCGCCTGAGTCTCACGACGACGCCCACGCCTGCACGCTGCGGGCCAGCACCGGCAGCGGCAGCGACCCGTGGTCGAGCACCGCGGCGTGGAAGCCCGGGAGCGTGAACCGGTCGCCGAGGGACGCCCGCGCGTCGTCGCGGAGCCGGAGGATCTCGAGCCGGCCGGTGAGGTACGCCAACGCCTGTCCCGGCATCGCGATGTAGCGGTCGACCTCGTTGCGCATGAACTCGACCGGCATCGGCACGTGCTCGACGATGTAGTCGAGGGCCTGCTTCCGGCTCCATCCTCGGGCGTGCAACCCGGTATCGACCACGAGCCGCGCGGCCCGCATCAACGACGCGCTGACAGCGCCCAACAGCTGACGGGTGTCGCTGTAGAGGCCCATCTCCTCGGCCAGCTGCTCGGCGTACAGTCCCCATCCTTCCGCGTGGGCGGTGATGCTGCGCTGACGCTGCAGCGCGGGCAGGTGGGTGAGCAGCTGCTCGCGGGACAGCTGTAGGTGATGACCGGGCACCGCCTCATGGAAGGCGACGCCCTCGAGGTCCCAGCCACCTCCGGCCGTCGGTCGGATCGTGTTGTACCAGTACGTCCCGGGCCGGCCCCCGTCGAGCCGCGGAGGGGTGTAGTGCGGCGCGATGCCGCTCTCGGCGACGCTCGGTGGCATCGCGGCCACCTCGCACGGCGGCGGCAGCGGGTCGGGGAAGACCTCCCCTGCGCGCGCCTCGGCGCGCCGGATCGCGGCGACGGCCGCCGCCATCGCGTCGTCGGGGTCGGAGGCGGCGGCCGCCTCTCGCATGGCCTCGTGGACCGCCGCGAGGTCGGCCAGGTCGAGCTCCCCGCCGAGCTCCAGCATCCGATCCTCGAGTGCGGTGATGTGCTCGAGCCCGGTGCGATGCAGCTCGTCGGCGGTGAGCGGCAGCGTGGTGTGGGCCCGGATCATGCGTTCGTAGTCCGCCTCGCCGCCCGGGACGTACACCAGGCCGGGGCGGTCCTCGGGTCGGGACATCTCGAGCAGCTCCTCGGCGAGCAGCCGCCGCCACCGGGCGATAGCCGGCGTGACGATCTCCCGTACCACGTCTTCCAGGTCGGCACGCCAGCGCTCGGCGCCGTCCCACCCCTCGGGGGGCTGCGGCACGAACAGCGCGCTCGGCGCTCCGTCGCGGAGCTCGCCGTCGGCCCACTCGATCGCCGCCTCGACCAGCACTGCCACCGGCACCCGGCCCCGGCTCGCTCCGTCGCGCAGCCGGTCGTCCTCCTGGCCCAGCCAGGTCGACGCGCTACGGAGCCGCTCGAGGTAGTCCTCGGCCGCGGCCGGACTCCCGATGACCGTGCGCGCGGCGACGGCAAGCAGGACCGGTGGACCGGTGATCGGCATCGGGGTGACGGTCAGGTCGCCCGGCGCCGCGTCGAGGTGAAGCACGGTCCGCTCGGCGGTGTCGGCGACGCAGTCGAGGGTGACGCGATCGGCCGTCGACAACGCGTCGGTGTCGATCGCTGCGGCCCCCGCCGCCAGCCGCAGCACGTCCGCGCGCAGCGCCTCGTCCGCCTCGACGCTGGCGTCCGGGACCAGAGCATCGTACCCGGGGATTCCCCTGAGGCTGGCGTCAAACGGGGAGGCCCCCAGCAGTCGGGTGTGCAAGCTGTCGGCCAGGGAGCGCACATCGTCGGGCATCCGCACATCCTGCCGTGCCGGGCCGCGATGCGTGGCCTGGTCGCAGCGAAATGATCAGGGTCACCGACGAGGAACGGCCCCGCGGCTACGACAGTCGCGGGGCCGTTCGTCAGCTCGGACCGGTTACTTCTTGATGGCCGCCTCGACGGCCTGGGCGAGCAGGGCCTGCCCGGACACGCTGGGGTGTACGCCGCATGGCGTCGCACCGTTCTTCAGCTGGGTGAGCAGCTGAGCCTTGCAGGCGTCGCCACCCGCCTGAGCCGAGGCCTTCTTGAACAGCGCGAAGGACTTGGCCACCCGGACGTGGAACGGCTTGGCGGCGTTCTGCATCGCGCCGTTGAGCGAGCTCGACTGGAGGGTGTCGACCGAGTTGGAGTAGTCGAGTGAGTAGTACTGCACGATGACGATCTGCCCGGTGTAATGAGCCTTGCCACGGATCGCCTTGAGCGTGTGCGTCACGTTCTTGCTGATCTTCGTGAGCACCGCGTTGAACTCAGCCAGCGTCGTGCAGCCGCCCTTCTCCTGGCAGAGGAACCCGTCATTGGCGCCGATCATCAGCGAGACCAGACGGGTGTTCGGGTGCGCCTTCAGGTACTTGACAGCGGTCGCGAGCTGGCCGTTCTTCGCCGCCTTGTCCTTGTACTTCACGTGCAGCGGCCACATCGTGGCGTACCCGCCCGGGGTCTGGCCGGAGGCCGACGGCGTGTTCTCGCAGCCATTGCTGGGCTTCTTCGGGTTGATCAGGCTGGCCGAGGTCTCGCCCGGACAGGCGAGGTTGGCGACCTTGAGCCCGAGGGCTCGCTGAATGACCTCTGGGTAGCCCACGAACGTCTTCGGCTTGTTGTAGTTGTTGCGGCTGGTCGGGATGGCGTTGGACTCGCGGTAGCCGAACGTCACCGAGTCACCGAGCGCGAGATAGCGGCTGCCCGCTACGACGGGCTTCTGGGCTGCCGGCTTCTTGGCCACGTGATGGCTGGCCGCCGGGCTGGCGGACGCCAGCATCGCGCTGGACGAGCCAGCAACGCCGATCAGGGTGACACTCGCGCACGCTGCGGCGAGAGCCGCGGTTCGTGCCCGTTTCGAAGGCCTCAATGCCATCGTCTTGCCTCATTTCGAGAAAAAGTCGCGCCGGGACGGGAGGGCCCACATTTGACGCCGGGAGGGCCGATGTCAAGCACAAACCCGAATCCGGTTCGGATCAGTTATGACACCACAACCGACCGGTCCGATATCGGATCGCCGCCGCGCTGGTTGGGACGAGCGTGCCTCTGGGAGGATCGCCGCAACCTCGGAGGAAACATGGGCGCTCGCTCGGGACCCGCTCTGGACCAGCTGCGGCTGGCTCAGCTCACCAGCGCCCACGCGCGCGCGACCGGCGCCGATCTCTCCGAATCCGCCGCGATCGTCGGCGACCGGCTCAGCCGGCGCCGCGTGCTGCAGGGCGCCGGCGCCGCAGCGCTCGCCCTGGCCGTTCCCGCCGCGTGGCCGACACCAGCGCGAGCCGCCGCCGATCCCGATACCCGAGTCGTCATCGTTGGCGGCGGCATCGCCGGGCTCGGGTGCGCCTACCGGCTCTGGCACAAGCGCGGGATCCGCTCACGCGTGTATGAGTGGGCGCAGCGCCCGGGCGGCCGGATCCGAACCCTGCGTGGCCACTTCGACGACGACCAGCTGGTGGAGGAGCACGGCGAGTTCATCAATCCCGAGCACACCGTGACCCTGGCACTCGCCAAGCACTTCGGGCTCGGCCTGGACAACTGCGACCGCTACCCGCCGGGCCCGAGCCCGGACCAGGAGACCTTCCGCTTCCATGGCCGGCACTGGCTCCAGAGCGTCGTCAACCGCGACTGGCACCGGTTCGGGTACCACCTGTTCAAGAACGCGGCGGTGCACAAGGCGCCGTGGCCGACGACTTACCGGCACAGCAGCGAGTGGGGACGCCGGTTCGACGCCATGTCGGTCCGGGACTGGCTCGATGCCTACCTGCCCGGCGGCGCCGACAGCGACTTCGGTCAGCTGTGCATCTCCGCCGTCCTCGACGAGTACGGCGGACCGGCCGACGAGCAGTCGTCGCTCAACCTGGTTTACCTGCTCGGCGGCGACGCGAGCACGAACAGCGGACTGCAGCCCCGGTCGGCGCCACAGCTCGGCGGCGCGGACGAGAAATGGCACGTACATGGCGGGAACGACCAGCTGATCACCGGAATCATCGACCGGCTTCCGGCCGGGACGGTGCATCTCGACGAGCGGCTCGTCGCCATGCGGGAGCACGGCAATGGCAAGGTCACGTGCAGCTTCAGCTCGGACCACCGGACCAAGGACGTCATGGCCGACCACGTCGTCCTTGCGCTGCCGTTCACAACCCTGCGCGAGGTCGACACCCGTCGGGTGAGAATCGGCCCGCTGCACCGCCGCGCGATTCGCGAGGAGCCCTTGGGCAGCAACGCGAAGTTCTTCCTGCAGTACTCCCGGCGGGTGTGGGACGAGCACCACCGGACCGGCAACGCCTACACCCGTGGCAATGTCCAGGGCAGCTGGGACGCGACGGGGTACCAGCCCGGGCGGGCCGGCGTGCTCGCGGCGCTGCCCGGCGGCCACGTCGGGCAGGACTGGGGGTCGCGATACGGCCTGCACCATCACCGGGGCCGGCCACCGGAGCGGATGGTGCGGGACTACCTGGCGAGCTTCGAGCAGCTGTTCCCGGGGAGCCGGTCGGCGTACAACGGGAAGGCGTTCTACGTGTGGTCGTCGGGCGACCCGCACATCCGCGGTGCCTACTCCTACCTCAAGGTGGGCCAGTACACCGCCTTCAACGGGCTGCAGGGGCGGCGCGAGGGGCGGCTGCACTTCGCGGGTGAACACACCTCGGTCAACTTCCAGGGCTATATCGAAGGCGCGTTGCGCAGCGGACATCGCTGCGCCGACGAGATCGCGACCTAGCCACCCTGCGAGGACTCAGGCATCGGGGTCGATGACCTGGACGTGCATCGCCCGGAACGCCTCCGCGCTCGCCGCCAGGACCCGCTGGCGGGGATCCGGCACCGTGATCCGGTCGTCGACGAGCAGCCGGAGCAGCAGCGCGAGCCGCGGATCGGCGAGGACCCGGTCGCAGGAAACCCGGTCACCGCCTGCCACCACCGCGTCGAGCGACGCGGCGTGCGGCAGCAGGACCGCCGCGGCCACATCGGCGGCCGCCTGCTCGGCGACCCGCGCCTGACCCTCCCGCCGGCGGGCGAACCGCTGCTGCGACCAGCCACCGGCAGCGCTCCGTCCCTGGACATGACGGCTACCGACCTTCGAGGCGACCAGACGTGACCCGTCGAAGATCCCGGCGGCATACCCACCTCGGCGGACCAGCACGACGCCGACCCGCCGATCCCGCTCGACATGGTCGATCAGGCCGCCGTAGGCCGCGGCCGGATCGACGGCGAGCGGCGGGAACGGCACCCGGCACCGGGCCTGGGCACCGTCGCCCGAGGTCACGACGACCAGGCGCGGCTCCGCCTCCCAGGTCAGCTCACCGTGCCGCTCGCCAAACCTGGCGAGGAATCCCACGACCCGTTCCGCGGGCACCGAGACGATCCGGCCGTCGGGCAACCGGCTCAGCCCACCCGGTCGAGCAACCGGTCAAGGAAGACCCGCTGCCCGGCGACCAGCCGGTCGCGGGCCTCCTCGACGGTGGACCACTCGACGCGGTCCAGCTCCGGGAACTCCATCTGCTGGCCCGATCGGGGCGGCCACTCGATGAGGAACGTGCCAGGCACGACAGTGCCCGGGTCGAGGTCACCCGGTCCGGCCCAGACCACCAGCCGCTTCCCGCTCGGCTGCCTGATCTCGCCCAGCCCCACCAGGTCGGCCGGGTCCAGCGGCAGCGTGACGCCGAGCTCCTCGGTGAACTCCCGCAGCGCCGCCTGCAGCGGCGGCTCGGACTCGTCGTACTCGCCCTTGGGCACCGACCACGCGGCGGCATCTTTGCGCGACCAGAACGGGCCACCCATGTGCCCGATCAGGACCTCGAGCAGATCCGGCGCGGATCGCCGCCACAGCAGGATCCCCGCGCTGCGCACCGGCATGCCCCCATCTTGCCGGTCATGCCGGGCTGCCCGTCAGCTCGGTCGCTGCGAGATCCGCAGGTGGTTCCCGGACGGATCGCGGAAGCCGCAGTCCCGCACGCCGTAGAACATGTCGGTGGGCTCCTGCGTGATCTCGGCGCCCGACGCGCGGACCCGCTCGAAGGTGACGTCGAGGTCATCGACCTGGAACATCGCGCCGGCCAGGTTCCCCTTGGCCATCATCTCGCGGATCTCGGGGGCCGCCTCGCCACGGCCCATCTCGGGAACCTCCAGGACGACCTCGACACCCTCCTGACCCGGAGCACCGACGGTCAGCCAGCGGAAGTCTTCGAAGGGCACGTCGGCCCGCACCTCCAAACCGATGACGTCGCGGTAGAAGGCCAGGGCGATGTCCTGGTCGTGGACGGTGATGAACGTGTGCGACACAGTGATAGTCATGCGAGAAACCTAGGCCCGCGCGGGCTCGCGGGCTTCTCGATTCCTGCTCGGTCGACTCCGTTCCCTGACCACGCAGCCCGGTACGACGGCCGCCGCCCGATGGTCACGGGCGCGGTAGGCACTCGGACTCTCCCCCACGAGCTCCCGGAACCGTGAGCTGAACGACCCGAGCGACGTGCAGCCGACCTCGAGGCAGACCTGCGTCACCGACAGGTCGCCACGTCGCAGCAACGCCTTGGCGCGCTCGATCCGACGGGTCATGAGGTACCCGTAGGGCGTCTCGCCGTACGCCGCTCGGAACTGCCGGGAGAAGTGCGCGGGCGACATCAGCGCGGCTCGCGCGATCGCCATGACGTCGAGCGGGCGCGCGTACTCCCGGTCCATCAGATCCTTGGCTCGGCGCAGATGCGCCAGGTCCTCGTACGACGTCACGAACGTGAGCCTGCCACGCCGCCCGCTCTCGTGTCGTCCGGCTTGCGAGCCGGATCAGACCTCGATCGACACCAGGCGCAGCGTCCGCAGCGGGGTGACCGTCGTTCCGCGGTGGGCCGTCATCAGGGCGGCAGCGAAGTCGCTGCGAGCCGAGGCGTCCTCGCCGAGCACGGCCCAGTTGCGGCGGTCGAGCCACGCGCCATGGATCGCGTTCTGCCGGTGCCGGTTGCGCGGCGCGTCGATCTGGCTACGCGCGGTGTCTTCGCCGAGAGCGCAGATCCTGGCGACGTCGGCCCACCGGTCCCGAAGCTCGGTGGCCAGCGTGACCAACCGCTCGCGACTCTCACCGACCCGGACGGCCTCGAGGTAGGCGCGCTCTGAGGCGTTCGCCGTGCTGGACGCTTGCTCGTAGTCCGTGTCCAGCATCAGCCCGCCTCCCGTGAAACCGCCCGTGACTGTCAAGTCAGGCATCGTAGTGGTTATCGTCCGAAAACGGCCAAACCTTGAGTCAACCAGCGTGACCAGTTCGGTCAACGGCGCTCGTCCCAGGCACAGCGGCAGCGGACCCTCAGCCGTCCGTCGCCCCGAGCGTGGCGGCGAGCGCCAGCACGCCGTCGATCGTCAGCTGCCGCAACTCCGGACTCAACGCGGTCGGCCAGGTCGAGAACTTGGCGACGACCAGCTCAGCCGGCGGGTACACGAAAATGTTCTGGCCGTTGATGCCGGAGGCGTGGAAGAACGGTAAGGCGGGGTCACGGATCCACCAGCAGTTGCGGTAGTGCGCCCCGCGTGGCGGATCAGGTGCCGGATCCGGGCCGGCGACGAAGGCTTCGGCGCCGTCGCGGGCGCCGCGCACGGTGTCTTCGATCCACGCAGCCGGGACGACGCCGGCGCCGCCATCGGGTAGGTAGAGCGCTCCGAAGCGCGCGAGGTCACGCAGCGTCGCGCACATCGCGCCGTCCGCCATCGCGTTCCCGTGGGCATCGACGCTGATCTCCGCGTCGAACTCCGCCCCCATCGGCTGCCAGACCTCCCGCGATATCAGCTCGTGCAGCCGCGCGCCGGCTGCCTTCTCGACGACCCATCCGAGGACGTCGGTGAGCACCGACCGGTAGCGGAACGGGCCGCCGTGCTCGCCGTCGTTCTCCAGCGTCGCGAAGTAGGACAGGGCGTCGGGTGGGTGCGGCACACCGTCGGCCGGCCGCCACAGGTACACCCGTTCGAAGCTGCGCACATCGGCGTCGAGGTTGTCGTAGGTCTCGTCGAACCGGGTTCCGGCCCGCATGTCCAGCAGATGCTGGACGCTGGCGCCGTCGAACGACGTGCCACTCAGCTCGGGCACGATGTCGGTCACGGCGGCCGACACATCCAGCTTGCCCCGACCGGCGAGGATGCCCGCAACCGTGGCGACGACGGACTTCGACACCGACATCAGCAGGTGCGGAACATCCGCGGTCATACCGTTGAGGTAGTGCTCGGCGACCACCTGGCCGCGATGCAGGACCAGGAAGCCGTCGGTGTAGGTCTCGAGCAGCAGCTCCCCGACCGAGAGCTCGCGACCTCCGGAACGGAACCGCACGTCGAGCAGGTCCCGCTCGGCGCGCGGCAGCGACCGAACCGGACCGTCGCCGCGACGGATCCTGACGGTCGGCACGAGCTCGCGGACATGCTGGAACGACCAGCGGTTGTACGGCGGGTCCTGCCAGTTGGCGAGGGTGACGAGAGCGTCCGGTGCGAACGGCGGCGCGCCTCGCATCATCCTCGGCTCGGAGCCCGGCCGGGTCATAGCGGCGGCCTGCCCGCGGGTGACTCCCACCCGATCATCCGCTTCTCGTGCTCGGCTGCGATCCGGAACACCGTGGTGTCGTCGAAGGTCTTGCCGACGATGGACAGTCCGGTCGGCACACCATCGCGTGAGCGGCCCGACGGGACGCTCATCACCGGGCAGCGGCTCGCGATGTTGAACGGCAGCGTCATCATGAGGTCGAGCCAGTCCTCCGGGTTGCGACCGGTGGACGTCACCGGGGCACCCGGTCCCCACTCAGCCGGCAGCGCCGGGACCGCAAAAGTCGGGCAGACCAGGGCGTCGTACGCGTCGAGCAGATCCCCCAACGGCCGGTAGATCGCACCCTCGAGGGCGAGGCCCGCGACGAGGTCGTCCTTCGTGACCGACGCCGAGTCCTTGACGAGCTCGGTGACGTACGACGTGAACGCATCGCTCGACGGGTCGTAGACCTCACCGATCGACGCCCCGAAGATCATTCCGAAATGGATCCGAACCGCCCGACTGATGTCGGCCAGCCGCCATGGCAGGGTGACCCGCTCGACGATGGCACCCGCGTCGCGCAGCCGCTCCACCGCCAGCTCGGTCGCGGCGGCGACATCCGGGTCGACGTCGTAGCAGCCGAGGTCCGGGCTGAACGCGATCCGCATGCCAGCGATCGGCTCGAGCTGGCTCGGGATCTCGAGCTTCGGCCGGATCGACACGACGTCGCTCGGGTGCGGGCCGGCGATGACGTTCTCCAACACTGCGCAGTCGGCGACGGTCCGAGCCATCGGGCCCTCATGGCAGTAGTGGTCGAGGTTGAAGATCTCGACCTCCGGCACCCGGCCGTACGGCGGCTTGAAGCCGACAACACCGCAGAAAGACGACGGGATCCGGATCGACCCGCCGATGTCCGAGCCGGTGGCCAGCGTGGTGGTGCCGGCCGCCAGCGACGCGGCTGACCCGCCACTCGAGCCGCCCGGGAGAGAAGTCGGTGTTCCAGGGGTTGCGGGTGACACCCCACAGCTTCGTCCACGTCACGGGAGCACACGAGAACTCCGGGGTCGTGGTGCGCGCGTGCACGATGCCGCCGGCGTCCAGGATTCGCTGCACGAACACCGCCGTGTGGTCGGCAATCTCGTCACGAAGCGGGATGGAGCCCTGGGTCCACCGGTGCCCGGAGATCGGAGCCTCCTCCTTGACGGCGACCGGAATCCCCTCGAGTGCGCGAGGCTCCGGCCCAATGCCGGCGTAGCGAGCCTCGGCTTCCCGCGCCTGCTTCAACGCAAGGTCGGGAAAGCTCTCGGCAAAGGCGTTGATCGTCGGTTCGACCGCCGCTGCACGAGCGAGGACCGCCTCGACCAGCTCGACGGGTGACAGTTCGCGCGCGGTGAACAGCCGCAACGCATCGGTCGCCGGCAGATAGCAGAGGTCGGTCATGGCGTGTTGTCCTCCTGATGGGTGAGGTGGCGTCGACGGGGGGTCCAGCCAGGACGCGGCACGCTGGACCGCAACAGCTGGGTGTAGGCGTGCTGCGGGTTGTCCAGCACATCGGCGGTGAGCCCTTGCTCGACGACGATCCCCTGGCGCAGCACGATCGTGTCGTCGGTGAGCTGGCGGACCACCGCGAGATCGTGGCTGACAAGTACGTACGACACGGCCGTCTGGTCACGGATGTCGGCGAGCAGGTTGAGCACCTGCGCCTGGATGGAGACATCCAAAGCGGCGACGGACTCGTCGAGAATGAGAACCTGCGGCTCGGCGGCCAACGCCCGGGCGATGGCGACCCGTTGCCGCTGTCCGCCGGACAGTGCCCGCGGCAACGCACGTGCCTGCCGGTCGTCAAGACCCACGAGCTCGGTCAGCTCGGCGATGCGGCGCCGGCGCTGCTCGGCGGGCCAGCCCTGGTGCAGGCGCAATACTTCGTCGATGGTGGCCTCCGCGCTCTGGCGCGGGTCGAGGCTGGTGTAGGGGTCCTGGAACACGATCTGCACTTCTCGGCCACGGCGACGCCGGTCCTTTGCTGTCCTGGCCGGCCGCGACCGGTCCGTACCGCAGGCGTGGATGCACCCCGTCGTGGGACGCTCCAGCCCGACGATCATCCGGGCGATCGTCGATTTCCCGGAGCCGGACTCGCCCACGATGGCGAGCGAGCGGCCGGCCGGGAGCCGAAACGACACGTCGTCGACGGCGACCAGGTCACCGAACTCCTTGCGCAGCCCCGACACCTCGAGGATCGGTGGCACGGTCGCCTCAGCCATGGGTGGTCGCCCCCAGTTGGCCGCGCAGCTCGTAGGCCCGAACACAGCGCGAGCTCCCAGCGTCGAGCTCGACGAGGTCGGGCAGCCCAACTCGGCACTCGTCCCTGGCGTGGGGGCAGCGCGGCGCGAAGGCGCACTCGTCGGATGGCGCCTCGAACGCGGACAGCGGCCGCCCTGGGATCGCGCGGAGCCGGGCCGTCGTCCGCTCGATGTCCGGCCGCGCGGCCGACAGGGCGGCGGTGTACGGGTGCAACGGGTCGGTGTGCAGCAGGTCCGAGTTGCGATTCTCGACGATCCGGCCGGCGTACATCACCGCGGTCCGGTCGCAGATCGCCGCTGCGAGCTCGAGGTCGTGGGTGATGAACAGCATGGCCAGCCCGAAGTCGCGCCGCAGCTCGTCGAGGATGGCCATCACCTCGGCCTGGGTGGTGACGTCGAGCGCCGTCGTCGGCTCGTCGGCGAGCAGGAGCCGGGGGTTCGTGAGCAGCGAGGTGGCAATCATGACCCGCTGCAACATGCCGCCGGACAGCTCATGGGGGTACTGCCTCAGCCGCTTCTCGCCGTGGTCGATCCCGACCTGCGCGAGCATCTCGGCGGCCCGCTGGTGCGCGTCGTCGCTGGATACCCCGAGGTTCGTGCGCAACGCCTCGGTCATGAAGTCACCGATGCGTCGTACCGGGTTCACGTGCGCCCGTGGGTCCTGGAAGATCATGGCCACCTGGCTGCGGTAGCTCCGCAGCGCCGAGCCGGACAGCGACGAGACCTCCTCGCCGTCGAACCGGATCGATCCGTCGACCTCGGCCCCCCGCGGTAGCAGCCGGTCGATCGCCCGGGCCGTCATCGACTTGCCGGAGCCCGACTCGCCGACCAGGCCCAGTGCCTCGCCCTGGCGCACAGTGAGCGAGACGTCATGCAGCACGGGTCGGTGGACACCGCCGACATCCAGCCGCACAGTGAGGCCAGTGACATCCAGCAGCGGCTGGGAAGAACTGTTCACGTCGACCACTAGGCCTGCTCGAACAGGCGCTCGCCGAGCACGTTGAGCGCGATGACGACGCTGACGATGCACGCGCTCGCGGCGAGTGCTGGAAGCGGGTAGCCCTGCGCGATCCCCGTCTGGTTCTCAGAGATCATCACGCCCCAGTTGGCGGTCGGTGGCTGCACGCCGAGGCCAAGGAAGGAGATGGCGGCGAGGTCAACCATGGCGTAGCCGAACATCACGGTCGCCTGAGCGACGATCAGCGACGATAGGTTCGGGATGAGGTGACGCAGGCAGATCGAGACGGCCGACGCGCCCTGCACCTCGAGCGCTGCCACATACGGCTGGCTGCGCTCGCGCAGCGCGGCTCCTCGCAATACCCGCGCGACGTACGGCATGTAGGCGACCGACAATGCCAACGCAGCAGCCGTGAGTCCCGGCCCGAAGACTGCCGTGGCGAGGACCGCCAGCAGGATCCCCGGGAAGGCAAACAGGATGTCGAGGCCGGCGGAGATGAAGGAGTCCACCGCCCCCCGCCGCCACGCGGTGATGATCGCCAGCACCGAACCGAGCGTCATGCTGATTGCGACGACGACCAGCGGGCCTATCAGCGACGAGCGCGCACCGACGAGCAGCCGAGAGAAAACATCGCGGCCCTGGTAGTCGTACCCCAGCAGGTGCCCTGCTGTCGGCCCGACCCACGCGAGCGAGAGGTTGGGCAGGTTCGGGTCGTACGGCGCGATCACGGGGCCGAAGACTGCCGCGATCGCCGCAACCACAAGGACGACGACCGACGCCATACCAGGTACGCCGGTCGCCCGGATCCGGCCCAACGCCCGACCGCGTGGCGGGGTCGTGACGGGGAGCGCGATGGCGGTGGTCACTGGGCTCGGCTCCCGAGGACCACCCGCGGGTCGAGCAGCGCGTACAGCACGTCAACCATGACGTTGACGGCGGCGAACGCGAGGACGAGCACCAGCGAGATCCCCTGCACGACGGCCAGGTCCTTCGACTCCGCCGACTGGACCAGGTAGGCGCCGAGGCCGTTGAGGCTGAACGCGGTCTCGACCACCGCGGAGACAGCGATCAGCGAGGCGATCGTGATCCCGGTGATGGTCGTGATCGGGATGGCGGCGTTACGCAGGATGTGCCGACGGATCAGCTGGCGGGTGGGGATGCCGCGGCTGACGGCCGTCTGCACGTGCTCACGTCCGCTCTCGGCCCGGACCGTCGCGCGGGTGACCCGCGCGACGATGGCGAGCGAGGACAAGGCCAGCGCGATGGCCGGCAGCGTGAAGTGGTGAATGTTGCTCAGCAGATCGGTGCCGTTGCCGAGCGCAGGGAACCACCCGAGCTTCACGGCGAAGACGAGGATCAGTCCGATCGCCGCGACGAAGGCAGGGACGGCCGCCGTGACAGCGGTCGTCACCAGGGTGCCGGTGTCAACGACGCCCGGACGTAGGGCAGCGAGCACTCCGAGCCCGATACCGATCACGACGATGATCAGGGAGGCGTAGAGCACGAGGCCCGCCGTGGTCCAGATTCGTGAGGCGATCAATGTCGACACGTTCTCCCGCAAGATGATCGAGACGCCGAGGTTGCCGTGCACTGCGTTGCTCAGCCAGTACCAGTACTGGCTCAGGAACGGGGCGTTGAGGTGATAGCGGGCCTCGAGCACCCGCAGGCTGCTGGCGGGCAGCGGCCGGCCGCCGGACAGCGCCGCGACGGCGTTGCCGGGTGCGAGGTACATGGATCCGAAGATGACGAAGCTGGCGACGAACAGGCTGGCCACCAGCATCAGCAGCCGGCGGCCGAAGAAGCGCAGCCGCACCACCTCAGCCGGTCCCACCGAGGTGGTCCGCCCACGGCGCGAACATGTACGAGAACGAGCCCACAGCGCCGGTGAGTCCCTTGTGCAGCAACAGGATGCTGGTCGGCTGCACGTCCGGGATCCAGGGCAGCTGGACAGCTGCGATCTTCTCGGCCTCGGCCACGAGCTCGGCCCGCTTGTTCGGGTCCGCCGTGCTGCGGGCGGACTCGAGCAACGAGGTCAGCTTGGGGTTGTTGTACCCGTCGTAGTTCTGCGACCCGTCCGGGAGGACCACGGTAGCGAGCAGCGCGGCCGGGTCGGCGTAGTCGCCATAGTTCACCGTGAGGAAGCCGTCGATGCCGGCGCGTGCCTTCGCGTCGGTGAAGAAGTTGATGTAGTTGTTGGCCGACACCGACTTGAGCTTCACCTTCAAGCCGATCGCCTCGGCGGCGGCCTGATAGGCACCGGTCACCGCGGCGATGTTCGACAGTTGGCTCGACGTACCGATCGTGAAGGTCTTGCCAGCGGCCCCGGCCTGCTGCACGAGCTGCTTGGCCTTGCTGAGGTTCTGACTCAGGAACGGCGACGCGTTGTAGGCCTTGGTGAACACCGACTGGCCGTAGCCGAATGCACCGGGGTTGGCCAGCCAACGGGGCATGAGCGCGGCACCCTTGTAGACCGAGTGGATGATGCCCTGCCGGTCGAGGGCGTCGGAGAGGGCCTGGCGTACCCGAACGTCGCCGAGCACGCCCTTGGGGTTGCTCACGATGAGGGCGTCGGTCGAGCCGCCGGGCCCCTGGTAGGCCTTGACGTTCTTGTTCTGCTCGAGCTGGGTCAGGGTCGCAAGACCGAAGGAGTAGCCGCCCTGGATTCCGCCCGTGATCAGTCCGGAGGTGAACGACGACGTGTCGGGAACGCCCTTGAGCAGGATCTTCTGGACCATCGGGTGGACCGCGGGGTTCCAGTAGTGGGGGTTGAGCACCGCGGTCACGCCCACGCCTGGTGACCACGACTTGTACTCGTAGTCGCCGGTGCACATGATGCCGCCGGCCGGAGTTCCGTAGTTCTTGCCCTCCCGCTGCGCGAAGCTCTTCTCGATGATGACGCCGGCCATCGATGCAAGCTCGCCCGGCAGCCAGTAGTCAGGCTGCTTCAAGGTGACGGTCACCTGGTTCGACCCGGTCGCCGTGATCGACTTCACCCGGGTGAATACCGCGGAGTAGAAACCGCCGAGAGCGGTGTTGGTGTTGCGTTCCAGGCTGTACACGACATCTGCCGGCGTCACGGGACGGCCGTCCCAGAACTTCACCCCGGGCTTGAGGGTGAACACCATCGTGGTAGGTGACGGGTTGGTCAGCGTGGCGAGTCCGGGCTGCAACGAGCCGTCCGGAGCCTGGCGAAGCAGCGACTCACACATCAGCGAGACGGCGGTGTTCTCCGGGTAGTCGAAGGCATAGATCGGGTCGAGGGAGTTGACATCGCGGTACACCGCCCAGGTGATGGACGGCACCGACGTGGTCCCGGCCGGTGTGGTGGTGACGAGTCCCTTGGTCGGTGAGACCTGGCCCTCGGTACCGCCCGACGACGCGGAGCGCCCACACGCCGACGCGAGGACGGCGAGCACGAGGACGGGAAGGACGGCCCTGCTGGCGAGACGGTTGCGGTTCATGGTCTCTCCTCGAGACTCGGGCCGGATTGCGATGTCACTTGCTGTCGTGGACGAGCTGGCCGCGGACCCAGGTCTGTCGGACCGTGGCTCGGCAGATGTCACCAGGATCGACAACCCTGAGGTCCGCGTCGATGACTGCGAAGTCGGCGTCCATCCCGGCGCGGACTGATCCGACGTGGTCGTCCACGCCGTTCACAGCGGCGCTCCCCGCTGTGTACGCCCCGAGCATCGACACCAGGTCGATGGACTGCTCGGGGAGGAACGCCTCGTTGCCGCCGCCGCCGGCGTCGGCCGGGAGCGCGCGGTTCACCGCGACGTGGATGGCCAGCAGCGGGTCCGGGCTGCTCACCGGCCAGTCACTGCCACCGCACAGCGCCGCACCCGCGGCTTGCAGCGATCGGAACGGATACTGCCAACCGGATCGCCGTTCCCCCAGGAACGGGATCGTGAGCTCGTCCATCTGCGGCTCGTGAGCCGCCCACAGCGCCTGCAGGTTGGCGGTCGCAGCGAGCTCCGCGAACCGCGGGATGTCGTCGGGGTGCACGACCTGCAGGTGCGCCAGGTGGTGCCGTAGCTCGGTCGAGTGGCTGGCCTGCCGGGCGGCGGCGACGGCGTCGAGCGCGTTGCGGACCGCCCGGTCACCGAGTGCGTGGAAGTGCACCTGGAAGCCTTCCGCATCCAACGCCGTGACGTAGCGCGGTAGCTCCTCGGGATCGATGAAATCCAGTCCGGTGTGGTCCCCTGCACACCCGTCCGTCGCGATGTACGGCTCGAGCATGGCTGCCGTGTGGTTCTCCACGATGCCGTCGAGCATCATCTTGACGCTCGTCGCCCGGAACCGGTCGCTGTGCCATTGGCCGCGTCGATCGATCAGTCCGGCGAGCTGGTCGAGGCCCTGGCTACGGTCCCACCACAGCGCGCCGACCACCGTCGCGATGAGCGACCCGTCGCCCGCCGCTCGCTGATACGCCGGCAGCGGGTCGGCTCCCTCCTGGTAGTCCCCGAGGATCGCGTCCTGCCATCCGGTGACCCCGAGGCTGAGCAGATGCTGCTGCGCAATCAGCAGCGACTCGTACCACTCGTCAGGGGTGACCATCGGGAGCAGGTGACCGACCAGCTCCGAGGCGCCCTCCTGCAGCATTCCGGCGGGGCTGCCGTCCGGCTCGCGTTCGATCCGTCCATCTGCCGGATCGGGCGTCCTGGCGTCGACCCCAGCGAGTTCCAGCGCCCGGCTGTTCACCCAGGCGCCGTGGCCGTCGCGGTTCGGAAGGAAGACGGGCCGGTCGGGCACGACCGCGTCGAGCAGCTGACGGGTGGGGATGCCACCCGGGAAGGCGTCCATCGACCAGCCGCCACCAGTGATCCACGCCTCATCCGGATGCTGTGCGGCGTAGGCCGCAACCAGCTCGACATACCCGCTGGCGGTGCTCGCGTCGCGCAGGTCGCAGTGCCGGATCTGGTTGCCGGCGAAAACCGGATGAGCGTGTGAGTCGATGAACCCCGGGACCAGGGTGCCGCCCTGCAGGTCGACCGGTTCCGACGACGCTGGCGGTGCACTGCCGACAGCGGCAATTCGGCCACCGCGCACCAGAATGCCGGTGCCAGCGTCGAGGAATCGGTGCCCGTCGAAGACGGTGCCGTTGCTGAAGAAAGTGTTCTGGCTGTTGCCCTGCACCGCACCCTCGCATCCACCGGAATGACGGAACCGAACCACTGTGTCATCATGCTTGTCAAGGGCTTGGACTATGCCCGCATGGGAATGCATCGGTATGTCGGAAACGGCCAGTCGGAGGGGCACCGCATGGCACAGCGACCCACTGAGCCCAAGCCACGCGGCCGGCGGCGCCGCCGTCGTGGCAGCCTCACCGCGGGGCTCATCGTCACCGAAAGCCTGCGGCTGCTCGACACCGAAGGTGTCTCCGGCTTCAGCCTGCCCAAGCTCGGACGAGCGCTGGGCGCTGACCCGACAGCGGTCTACCGGCACTTCGCCAGCAAGGACGACCTGCTGCTCGCGATCGCCGATCGTCTGGTCGAGGAGTCAACCGCCAATCTCTCACCGCACGATTGCTGGGTGGAGACACTGCTCGACGTCGTCCGCCAGCTCCGGGGTACCTATCTGGCCCACCCGGCCGCGGCCTCGCTGTCGGCCTGCCGGACGACGCGGCGTCCAGCCGAGATGCGGGCCGTTGACCTGATCGTCGGCGCCATCCTGGAGGCGGGCTTCACCGGCGTGGCCGCGGCCAGGGTGTACCGGGCATTCGGCGACTTCACGTTGTTCTGGTCCGGCTCGGAGGCGACGTTCCTGTCACTCGACGAGCCGTTGCAGCGCTACGACCGGTCGGCGTGGACCCAGGCATACCTCGGCGTCAAACGGCCGGAGTACCCCAACATCTGGAAGATCCGCACGGCGTTGCCCGAGCTCGAGGACGACGAGATCTTCGAGACCCTGCTGTCCCTGCTCATGGATGGCCTGATGAGCCAGGCGCCCCAACCCTGCGCCTGCACCAAGCACTCGCTGAGGCGTCCGGGAAAGGCTCGTGCCTCGGCCTGACCGGCGAGCCCGTCCTCAGATGCGTCGATGGACGCTGACCGCGTAGCCACCGTCGTCGTAGTCCGCACCATCCCAGGTCGAGAAGCGACGCAGCAGCACCAGGCCAGCGCCCTCACACCATTCGTCGTACTCGGCCAGTCCAAACGGCGCTGCGCGCAGCGGCAGGTGTGCCGCGTCGAGCCCGAAGCCCGCGACCAGGAGGCCGTCCGGCGCCAGGTAACACGACACGGCGCGCAGCACCGCCGGCTCGGTGCCGGGTGCGACCAGGGGGATGACGTTCCCGGCCGCGACGACGAGGTCGAACGCCCCGTCGAGGTCGACCGGCTCGGACAGGTCGGCGAGCACCCATCTGATCGCGGTCGACAGCGTCCTGGCATGAGCGAGCATCGCCTCATCGCTGTCGAGCCCGACGCAGCGGTATCCGAGCTCGGCGAGCCGCACGGCGACCCGACCGGTCCCGCAACCGGCGTCCAAGATCCGCGATCCGGGGGCGGCCAGCCGGGCGCACAGCGACGCCTCACCGTGGGGATCGGTACCCGCGGCCGCCAGCGCGTCGAAGGATGCGGCGTACTCCGCGCCGGATACAGCTGAGCCGTGCTCGGCCCAGCGACTCCGTGGACGAGACTCAGGTCCGGTCATCGTTAAGGTCTCCCGTCGTCGTGAGCTCGTCAGCCGCCGCGCTGCGCGGAACGTCTTGCGGGAACAGGTGCTCCACGCTCGGCTCGTCGACCGACAGCGAGCGGACATCGCCGAGGACCTCGCGCTCGTAGCCAGTCCAGCGCTCGTCGTGCTGACGCAGGTGCTCACTCCACGAGCGGACCGTGAACGACTCGATATAGCGGTCGCCGTCGGCACCGTCGCGGTAGAGCCGCCAGCGACGGGCCCCGGTTCGACGGCGCGCCAGTTCCAGCTTGGCCGACGCGGCAACGAAGGCCGGGACGTCGGCAGGCCTCACGCGGTAGCTGACCGTGACGACGACCGGGCCGTCACTGGGACTCGGCTCGAACGCGAGAGTGGGGGTCGGCCAGTCGGTGACCACGGTGCGGTCGAGGTGGGTGGTGCGGGCGTGGAGCCCAAGCACGCGAACGCTTGCGGCCGCGAGACCCAGCAACACCGCACTCACGGTCAGCGCCGTCGCGAGGCTGGTGTGGGAGGCGAGCAGGCCCCACAGCACCGCGCCGACCGCTTGGGCGCCCATGAAGACGAGCAGGTAGACCGAGATCCCGCGGGCCCGCACCCAGGCCGGCAGTGCGACCTGCATCGCGGCGTTGAGGGTGGACAACGTGGCGATCCAGGCCGCTCCCGCGAGGACCAGGGCGACGACGGTGACGGCGAGTGGCAGGTAGGCGAGGACAACGGTGGCGAGCCCGAACGTCAACGCCGACAGCGCGAGGATGGGATTCGCACCGAGGTGGGCGCGTAGCCAGGCCAGGACGGCGACACCACCGACCGCCCCCACACCGAGCGCACCGAGCATCAGGCCGTAGCCGGAGGCGCCGAGGTGGTAGTGCTGATGCGCCGAGATGGGCAGCAGTGACCACAGCGCACTCGCAGGCGCGGCGAACAGCAGAGAGCGCAGGATCACGCGCTGCACGCCGGGTGCGGAACGCAGGTAGCGCAACCCCGCTTCCAACGCCTCGCCGAGACGCTCGGGCTCGCGCACCCGGCTCCTGACCGGCTCGCGCCAGGCGTACGTGGCGGCTGCGATCCCCAGGAACGAAACCGCGTTGAGCGCGAACACCGGTGCCGGTCCGATCCACGCCACGAGGAAGCCGGCGAGCGCCGGCCCGACCGCTCGGGCGGCGTTCACGGTGATGCTGCCCAGCGCCGCTGCTGCCGGGATCTGGTCGCGCGGGACCAGGTCTGGCTGGATCGACTGCCATGCCGGGCTGGTGAGCGCGGTTCCGCAGCCGACCAGGAAGGTGAAGCCGAGGAGCACCGCCGGGCTGATCGAGCCGATCCCGGTGATGAGGGCCAGTACGCCGACACAGGCCGCCATCGCCACCGTGGTCACGTAGAGCAGCCGCCGCCGGTCGACGGTGTCGGCGAGGACGCCCGCAGGCAGCGACAGAAGGACGACCGGGAGCAGGCTCGCGGTCTGCACCAACGACACCAGCAGAGCAGCATGAGCATGGATCACGAGCAGCCACTGCGCGGCGACCGTCTGCATCCAGGTGCCGATGTTGGATCCCAGCTGGGCCAGCCACAGGATCCGGAAGGCCCGGTTGCGAAGCGGCACCCAGGCCGACGGCGCAGGGGTCGTCGCGGCTGGGTGAGTCGCGGTCATCGGCCCCCTTCCCACCGGAACTCCGCCACCGGATCATGCCGCACGCTCGGTCCCAAGGTGCTGTGGACCAGTCGAGCGGACGTCACGGGCCAGGCCGATCCGTCGTACCCAGGGACTGCCGACAGGGACGTAGCCAGGTCCACCGATCCGCGACGTGCCCGAGCGATGGTCAGGTGTGGGCGGAACCGCTCCTCAGGCATCGACAGCCCCAGCCGTCGTCCGGCGGCGCGACAGCGATCGGCCAGACGTTCCAGCGTGACGGTGTCGCCGGCGACGCCGAGCCACAGCACGCGGGCCCGCGCGGCGCTCGTCGGGAACGTGCCGATGCCAGCCAGTCGGATGCGGAAGGCCGATGTTCGGGTCGCGGCACGGCCGAGTCGTTCGGTCAGGTCGGCGATCTTGGCCTCGGGCACGTCGCCGAAGAAGGCGAGCGTGATGTGCCAGTGCTCCGACGCTACGAGCCGGAGGTCGTCCCGGTCGAGACCCGCTCCGGCGAGCCATTCGCCGGTCCTCGCTCGCTCCTCGTCCGGAACCTCGATAGCGGCGAACAGTCGCCTCGAGCCGGGTCCGTCATCGCGGCTAGGCGTCACCCTCGGATTGTCGCGCTTCCCGTGCTCGCTGCGTTTTGCGCGCCCGTAGCGTCCATTGCATTCATGCTTATGATCCGAGGGATTAACGGGGAGGTCTCAGATGAGGTCTCTCTGCGGTGAAGTCGTCCTTCACCTCGAGTTCGTCGTCCAAGACGGTTCGATACACCTACGCGAACACCTGCAAGAAGAACGTCCAGCGGTGCACCCACGATTTCCAGGACATCACATTTTGTCGGCGGCTCGGGTGGCAAGTTTGACTCCCTGGTCCACACAACGACCGCCACGTACTCCAACAAGAGCGCGACCAGTACACCTACAGCACGGGCGGCGACACCACGTTCCAGTGGTGAGCAGACGTCGGGCAAGCCGTGACATGAAGCGGCCCGGCGCCCCTCGGGGAGCCGGGCCGCTTCATCAGCCGACGGTTAGGGTCGATCGGTTCGGTTAGCTGCACCCGCTGGTGCTACCGCAGGACTCGCAGACGTAGCAGCTGCCGGACGGCCGCATCTTGACGCCGCAGGACAGGCACAGCGGCGCATCCGCCGCGGTTCCCTGCTTCGCCTCGAGCAGCTCCATCGACGACCGCACCTCGACCGGCGCCGGTCGTGCCGCCACCGCATCTGCGGCGCCCGGCTCGACCGGGACACTGCCACGCAGCGTCTCGGGGTCGACCTCGTCGTCATCGACCGCGGGCGCGGCCGGCGATGACCCGTACGACGACGCCGACACCGCCGCGACCCGCTCCTCGGCCGTGAAGATCCCGAGCTCGGACCGGGTCTCGTACGGCAGGTAGTCGAGTGCGAGCCGGCGGAAGATGTAGTCCATCACCGACTGCGCCATCCGGATGTCCGGGTCATCGGTCATGCCGGCCGGCTCGAACCGCATGTTGGTGAACTTCTGGACGTAGGTCTCCAGCGGTACGCCGTACTGCAGCGCGATCGAGATCGCGATCGAGAAGGCATCCATGACGCCGGACAGCGTCGATCCCTGCTTACCCAGCTTGAGGAACACCTCGCCGAGACCGTCGTCGGGGTACGAGCCCGCCGTCATGTACCCCTCAGCGCCGGCGACCGAGAACGACACCGTCTGGGAGGGGCGCCGCTTCGGCAGCCGACGTCGGACCGGGCGGTGCTCGCCGTCCGCGACGGTCGCCACCTCGGCCTTCTTGGCCCGAGCATCGGTGAGCGGCTGGCCGACCTTGCAGTTGTCGCGGTAGATCGCGAGCGCCTTCAGGCCCAGCTTCCAGCCCTGGTAGTAGATGTCGAGGACCTCTTCGACGGACGCCGTCTCCGGCATGTTGACCGTCTTCGAGATCGCACCGGAGATGAACGGCTGCGTCGCCGCCATCATCCGCACGTGCCCGATCGGGGAGATCGAACGCTCGCCCATCGCGCAGTCGAACACCGTGTAGTGCTCGGGCCGCAGCCCGGGCGCGTCGACGATGTTGCCATGCTCGGCGATGTGCTCGACGATCGCCTCGACCTGCTCGGGCTGGTAGCCCAGCTTCTTGAGCGCGCGCGGAATGGTCTGGTTGACGATCTGCATCGACCCGCCGCCGACCAGCTTCTTGAACTTCACCAGCGCGAGGTCGGGCTCAATCCCCGTGGTGTCGCAGTCCATCATCAGCCCGATCGTGCCGGTCGGAGCCAGCACCGAGGCCTGCGCGTTGCGCCAGCCGTTCTTCTCACCGATCGCCAGGCAGTCCTGCCAGGCCTTGGTCGCCACGTGCAGCACCCGGGCGGCATCGGCGTCGACCGGCCGCACATCGTCGTTCGCAGCCGCGTGCTTGCGCATCACTCGCTTGTGCGCGTCGGCATTGCGGGCGTACCCGTCGTAGGGCCCCACGATCGCCGCCAGCTCCGCGGAGCGCTTGTACGCCGTACCGGTCATCAGTGAGGTGATGGCTGCCGCGAGCGAGCGGCCGCCGTCGCTGTCGTAGGCATGGCCGGTCGCCATCAGCAGGGCGCCGAGGTTGGCGTAGCCGATGCCGAGCTGACGGTAGGCGCGGGTCGTGTCGCCGATCGCCTGGGTCGGGAAGTCCGCGAAGCAGATCGAGATGTCCATCGCGGTGATGATGAAATCGACGGCCTTCGCGAAGGTCGGCGCGTCGAACGTGTCGTCGTCCTTGAGGAACTTCAATAGGTTCAGCGAGGCGAGGTTGCACGAGGAGTTGTCCAGGTGCATGTACTCGCTGCACGGGTTCGACGCCGTGATCCGCCCGGTCTCCGGAGTGGTGTGCCAGTCGTTGATCGTGTCGTCGTACTGCATGCCGGGATCGGCGCAGGCCCATGCTGCCTCGGCGATCTTGCCGAACAGCTCCTTGGCGTCGACGGTCTCGATGACCTCACCGGTCTGCCGGGCCCGCAACCCGAACTCGCGACTCTCCTCGAAGGCCCGCATGAACTCGTCGTTCACCCGCACCGAGTTATTCGCGTTCTGGTACTGCACGGAAACGATGTCCTTGCCACCGAGATCCATGTCGTAGCCGGCATCACGCAGCGCGCGGATCTTGTCCTCCTCGCGCGCCTTGGTCTCCACGAACTCCTCGATGTCGGGGTGGTCGACGTCGAGGATGACCATCTTCGCCGCCCGCCGGGTGGCGCCGCCGGACTTGATGGTGCCGGCGGAGGCGTCGGCGCCGCGCATGAAGCTGACCGGGCCGGACGCGGTGCCGCCCGAGGACAGCAGCTCCTTTGAGGAGCGGATTCGGGAGAGGTTCAGGCCGGCACCGGAGCCGCCCTTGAAGATCAGACCCTCTTCGCGGTACCAGTTGAGGATCGAGTCCATGGTGTCGTCGACGGCCAGGATGAAGCACGCCGACACCTGCTGCGGGGACTTGGTCCCCACGTTGAACCAGACCGGCGAGTTGAAGCTGAACATCTGGTGCACCAGCATGTGCGTCAGCTCGTGGTCGAAGATCTCGGCGTCCTCCGGCGTGGCGAAGTACCCGTTCTCCTCGCCCGCCCGACGGTAGGTCTGCACGACGCGGTCGATGAGCTGCCGCAGGCCGGTCTCGCGCTGTGGCGTTCCCACGGCGCCACGGAAGTACTTGGTGGTGACGATGTTCCCGGCGTTCACCGACCAGAAGTCCGGGAACTCGACACCCCGCTGCTCGAAGTTCACCGAGCCGTCCCGCCAGTTGGTCATGACGACGTCGCGACGCTCCCAGGTGAGCTCGTCGTACGGGTGGACGCCGGGGCGCGTGAAAACGCGCTCCAGACGCAGTCCGCGGGCTCGGCGGGTCGATCCGGAAGTGCCGGCGCCGCGCGTCGCGTCGCTCACCGTCTCGGTCATGGAAGTCCTCTCGTCGTTCATCTGTATCAACGCCTGACAGGCCCCGGATCTGCCCCGGGAAGGTCTCGAAGTGCCAGTGGAGCGCTCGGCTCCGACAGTTTTGGTGAAGCGGTGCGGGTGGTGCGGTGGGACGGCGCCGCCCTCGGGCGACTGGGGCCCGCGGGGTCGCTAGGGCGACAGCGGGGCGAGCTCACGATGGGCTTCCCCGCCCGCCGCGACACTCACCTCCGAGGGCGGCGCCGGGTCGTGGGCCCCGGCGAACCGCCCGACAACGGCGGCCTCGGGACGGTCGTGCAGCTGCTCGCGACGGGACCGCAGAGCCGCCAGCTCGGCCGCGAAGTCCTCGGCCGAGGCAAAGGACTTGTAGACGCTCGCGAACCGCAGGAAGGCCACCTCGTCGAGCTCGCCGAGCGGCTCGAGGATCGCGAGGCCGATCTCGTGCGCCGCAACCTCGGCGGCGCCGGTCGCCCGGACCGTCTCCTCGACCTGCTGGCCCAGCCGAGCGAGGGCATCCTCGTCCACCGGTCGCCCCGAGAACGCCTTGCGCACCCCGTCGATCACCTTGACCCGGCTGAACGGTTCGCTCGCACCGGATCGCTTGGTGACTGTGAGACTGGCGGTCTCCAGCGTCGTGAACCGCCGGCCACACTCCGGACAGGAACGACGGCGCCGGATCGCGGCACCCTCATCGGCCTCACGGGAGTCGACCACCCGGGAGTCGGGGTACCGGCAGAACGGGCAATGCATCTCGCGCTCTCCCTGTCGCCGGCCACCAAGCTGCGGGTCCACACCCTGTGGACACCTCCATCCACACTCTGTGGATAGAACTACAACGGTGTAACACAAGATGTTGTGGCGTGACAGTAGGCCGAGAAGTACGTCGATGCAAGGGCTTCGCGCAAACTCCGGCGTGTCGTCTCCGGAGCCCGCTCAGCGGACCGGCTCAGCCGATCCGGGGCACTCGCAGCTGCTGGCCGGCGCGCACCTCGACGCCGTGGAGGTGGTTGCGCGACTCGATGTCGGCCACGACCAGGCGGGGGTCGGAATGTGGCGCGATGCGGGCCGCCACCGCCCACAGTGTCTCGCCCGGCCGCACGGTCAGCGTCTGCGAGGTTGCTGCCGCGGTCCCCCGGCCGGCGGCCTGGCTGGACCCGTGGCCGAGCACCAGGCCGACCGCGACCAGCAACGCCATGACGGTCAGCACGATGATCAGCCGACCCCGGCGGGTGAGCCGGACCGGTGCAGGTCGGACCGACCGGGCGGTCGGGCGACGTCGGCGGTCGGCGGTCGACAGTCGCTGGGCAACCGGGGTGGTCATCGTGGCGCTCATCGGGCGATCCTCCTCGTACATGCGTTCGATCGAACGCATGTACGAGTTGTATCACCCGGGCGCGACAGAATCCACGATTGATCGAACAGGTGTTCGTGCCGGGATTGCCGCGACACGATCGAACAGGTGTTTGAATCCGGCTGCGTCCGCGGCTACGGTCAGCCCATGGCGAGCGTGAGCGAGATCCCCGACGGCCCTCCCGACGAGACCGGTCTGACCCCGCGGCAGCGCAAGGTGCTCGAGGTCATCCGTGACTCCGTCGAGCGACGTGGCTACCCCCCGTCAATGCGCGAGATCGGCGAATCGGTGGGATTGACGAGCACCTCCAGCGTGGCCCACCAGCTGAGCACCCTGCAGCGCAAGGGATTCCTGCGCCGCGACCCGAACCGGCCGCGGGCCGTCGAGGTCATGGTGCCCGCCGTGCCGGACGACGTGACCGGTGAGGGTGACGCGCGCCCGACACCGGCGTACGTGCCGGTTGTCGGGGCGATCGCCGCGGGCGCGCCGATCCTGGCCGACCAGGTCGTCGAGGACGTCTTCCCGCTCCCGCGTCAGCTGGTCGGCGACGGCCAGCTGTTCCTGCTGCAGGTCAAGGGCGAGTCCATGGTCGATGCCGCCATCACCGACGGCGACTGGGTCGTGGTGCACCAGCAGCAGACGGCCGAGAACGGCGACATCGTCGCCGCCCTGCTCGACTCAGAGGCCACGGTCAAGACGTTCCAGCGCAAGGACGGCAAGGTGTGGCTGATGCCACACAACCCCGACTACTCCCCCATCGATGGAAGTGACGCGACCATTCTCGGCCGCGTCACCGCCGTACTGCGCCGGCTCTAGCCGGGCGCGACGCGGAGCTAGCGCGTCGAGCCGCGGTGGTGCGCCGCCTGCCGCTCGCCGGTGTGGCGGCGCGGGTTGCGAGAGCGCGGGGGTCGACCGGACGGTGCCGGTCGGGAGGACCGTTCCGGCATCGGTACGACGACGATCGGCTCGCCTGACTCGGCGAGCACGCGCACCTCGGGAGCGCCGGGTCGAACCGCCGCAATGGTGGCGTCGACCTGCGCCGTGGCGAGCATCCGCTCCATGTCACGGGTCTGACCCGGCTCGATGAAGCTCACGACCGTGCCACTGGCGCCGGCCCGTGCGGTGCGCCCGGACCGGTGCAGGTAGTCCTTCGCTTCGTTCGGCGGGTCGTAGTGCACGACCAGGTCGACGTCGTCGACGTGAATGCCACGGGCAGCGACATCCGTCGCGACCAGCACCCGAGTGCGGCCCGCGGCGAAGCTGTCGAGGGCTCGCTGCCGCTGTCCCTGATTCAGGTTGCCGTGGATGGCTTGGGCGTCGACGCCGCCGCGGCTGAGCTGCTTGGCGAGCCGGTCGGCGCCGTGCTTGGTGCGGACGAACAGCAGGGTCCGGGCCGGGCGGGCGGCGATCTCGGTGGCCAGCGCGACCTTGTCCTCGCCGCGGACGGTGAAGACCTTGTGGTCCATCGCCTCGACATGCGAGACCGCGGCGGCGACGGCGTGCACCGCGGGCTCGTCGAGGTAGCGGTCGACGAGCTTGCCGACACCACGGTCGAGCGTCGCCGAGAACAGCATCCGCTGGCCGGTGGACGGGGTCTGGTCGATGATCTGGGTGACGGCCGGCAGGAAGCCGAGGTCGGCCATGTGGTCGGCCTCGTCGATCACGGTGATCTCGACCGAGCCGAGCGTGACGTCACGGCGCTCGAGCAGGTCGATCAACCGGCCCGGTGTGGCGACCACGATGTCGACGCCGCGACGCAGCGCCTCGATCTGGCGGCCCATCGGGGCGCCGCCGTACACCGTCGTGACGCGCATCTGTAGTGGCAGGCCGAGCGGTGCGATCTCATCTGCGACCTGGCGGGCCAGCTCGCGGGTGGGGACCAGCACGAGGCCGCGCGGCGCCTTGGGGACCCGGCGGGTCTCGGTGTCGGCGGCGAGGCGGGTCAGCATCGGGATGGCGAAACCGAGGGTCTTGCCGGACCCGGTCTGGGCTCGGCCCAGGATGTCGCGGCCGGCGAGGGCGTCCGGCAGGGTGCGCGACTGGATCGCGAACGGCTGGTGGATGCCACGCCGGGCCAGCACGGTCACCAGCGACTGGGGCAGCCCGAACTGGCCGAAGCTGCGCGCAGCCGGCTCGGGACGCAGCAGCGCCTCGTCCAGCGCGAGCTCGAGGGCTGACGGTGCGACGACGCGAGGCGTGCGCGGTGCAGCGGAGGACGGTCGTCGACGGTGGGGGCGGTTCTGACGTGAGGGCATGGCCGAACGGCCACGCGGATTGCTAGGCATGGAAGGACTGGCTCCAGTGGTGCGGGGGCCGCGTTCGTGTAATGAAGCCCATCGCAGACGAGGAGCAACCAGTGTTACGTGCGACCTCGCGGGCGGCTCGCCCGCATGAGGGACGGCAGTGATTGCCGTCTATGTGAACAAGTCTACCCTGCCGGCCGCTCGGTAAGCCTGACAACGCGCGAGCCGTGTGGGCCGGTGAGCGTGACGGTCGCGTGATGGGTGGCCTTCGTGGTCGGCCTCACGGTCACCGTCACCCGGCACGACGTTCCGGCTTTCAGGCGACACGACAAGCGCGACAACGACCAGATCGGTCGGCCGGACGCGAGGCTCACGTGGGGGCGCATCGCCCTTCCGGAGGCCCATACCGTCAGCCTGACCCCTGCCGAGCCGCCGACCGCAGCCCTCATCGTCGAATGGCCAGGGGTCACGCCCACCGTGAATGTCTTCGCAAGCGTCGTCCAGCGCGGTGCGATCGTGTGGTCGGTCTTGTCGCCACCGATGTACTCCTCGGCCATCGAACCGCCGTGCTGTGCCACCGCGGCACCCATCCGTCGCGGCCCGTCGTAGCCGTGGATGATGTTGTGCCGGTGGCCCCAGCAACCCGAGTCGGCGGCCGACCGGCAGTCGGCGTTGGGCGAGCCGGCACCGTCGTCGTACATCCAGACGTAGTCCGCGAGCAGCGTGGACGTCCCGGTGCCGGCCCAGTTCGCGCCCGCGAAATCACCCGGGAACGGCGACGGGAACGGCGGGTCGGTGCCGGCTCGCGCTCCCTTGGCGGCGAGCGAGTCCAGCCGCTTGGACAGCCCGGGGAAGACCGCGAGTCCACGGTCGGCGCGCTCGATGTTGACGAGCACGAGGAGCTGGTGGGCCGGCGACAGCTTCGGAAACGAGTGCGGCAGCGACATCCGGGCCAGCCCCTCGCTCGCACGCACCTTGTCGAAGTCGGGCAGGGCCGCTCGGTCGCAGGCCCGTTGCGACGTGGCCGACGACGAGACGTTGAAGCAGGCGTTGAAGAAGCTCTGGCTCGGCGGGACGCTGTGGGCCGGGTCGCGACGCGACATCGACGCGGCGGAGGTCACCTGGTGACGCTGCGGCACCTGAGCCGATCGAGCCGCGGCCGCGGCACCGCCGGCCAGGAACGGAAGCAGTACGCCGGCAGCGACGACACTGACCCCCGTCAGGGCGAATCGGCGCCGCGCTGAAGCGCTGGGCAGGCGGCTGCTCATCCCACGATCATCGACCGGTACGGCGAGATCCTGACTCGCCCAGTCAGGTAACGCTCGACACCGCCAGCGGGGAGCCTGGATCCAGGTCCAGCCGCTTCTCGAGCGACAGCACCGTGCCCGCTTCGCCGTCGCGCCTGATGAAGGCGAGCTTGTCGACGACCGACTCGATCAGCATCAGGCCGCGTCCGCTGGGCAGCAGCGCGTCTGGATCCGACTGCACGATGGCCCCGGGGTCGAAGCCGCCCCCCTCATCGAGGACGTCGATCCGGCAGCGGTCGTCCTCGATGGACACCCGGACCTGGTAGCGGTGGCCGCCCGCGTGCTTGACGACGTTGGCGCAGGCCTCGGTGAGCGCGAGCGTGACATCGTCGATGCTGCTCCGGGCGACCCCCAGCAGCTCGAGATTGGCCCGGCAGATCAGCCGTGCCGTCGGGACCGATTCGGCCTCGGTCGGCAGCGACAGTGCGTAGGTGATGTTCACGGCGCTAGCCGCCGAGCACGGGCTCGGCGGCGTACCTGGCCAGCTCGCCGGCCAGCCAGCCCGGCACCTTCGCCTGCAGCCGGGTGCCGACCTCGGTGTGCTCCACGGCCTCTACCTCACCATGGCGGTGGACGCGGGAGACGACCTCACCGTGGTCGTACGGGACCAGCAACGTCACGGCGACGTCGGGGCGCGGAATCAGCCCCCCGATCCGTTCCCGGAGCTCCTCGATGCCCTCGCCGGTGCGCGCGGACACGACGACGGAGCCCTTCTCCTCGCGGTGCAGCATCGCCAGGGTCGCGGCGTCAGCCGCATCGCACTTGTTGACGACAACGAGCTCGGTGACGTCGTTGGCGCCGATTTCGGCGAGCACCTCGCGGACGGCACGCAGCTGGGACAGCGGATCCGGGTCCGAGGCGTCGACCACGTGGAGCACCAGGTCGGCCTGCCCGACCTCCTCGAGGGTCGACCGGAACGCCTCGATCAGCTGATGCGGGAGATGCCGCACGAAGCCGACGGTGTCGGCGAGCGTGAAGACTCGGCCGTCCGTCGTCTCGGCGCGCCGTACCGTCGGGTCGAGGGTCGCGAACAGCGCATCGTCGACCAGCACTCCCGCCCCGGTCAGCCGGTTGAGCAACGAGGACTTGCCGGCGTTCGTGTACCCAGCGATCGTCACGCTGGGCACGCTGTGCCGGCGGCGCTCCTGACGCTTGGTCACCCGGGTGTTCTGCATCCCGGCGATCTCGCGCTTGAGCTTCGCCATCCGGGTGCGCAACCGGCGCCGGTCGGTCTCGATCTTCGTCTCACCCGGTCCGCGGGTGCCGATCCCGCCGCCGCCGGCGACGCGACCACCGGCCTGGCGGGACATCGATTCACCCCAGCCCCGCAGCCGCGGCAGCATGTACTGCATCTGGGCGAGCTCGACCTGGGCCTTGCCTTCCTTGCTGCGAGCGTGCTGGGCGAAGATGTCGAGGATCAGAGCGGTCCGGTCGATCACCTTGACCTTGACGATGTCCTCGAGCTGCCTGAGCTGCCCGGGGCTGAGCTCGCCGTCGCAGACCACGGTGTCGGCGCCGGTCGCGACGACGATGTCGCGGAGCTCGCGCGCCTTGCCGGAGCCGATGAACGTCGCCGTGTCAGGTCGGGCCCGGCGCTGCATCAGGCCTTCGAGCACCTGCGATCCCGCGGTCTCGGCGAGCCGAGCCAGCTCGACGAGCGACCGCTCGGCCTCGTCCGCCGAACCCTCGGTCCAAACGCCGATCAGGACGACCCGCTCGAGCCGGAGCTGGCGGTACTCGACCTCGGTGACGTCCTCGAGCTCGGTCGAGATGCCGGCGACGCGGCGCAGTGCGCGGCGTTCCTCGAGCTCGAGCCCGTCGAGCTCGTCGAGAGGTGTCACGTCAAAGGGGTCAGCAGTCATGTGGTGTGTCATGGTCGCACCTGTTCAACGCGGTGGCGACCCGATTGATGCCAGGTCCACCTCGCCGGCAGCAACGATCACGGCCGGTCCGGTGAGCAGCACCGAGTCGTCGTCGCGCCACTCCACCTGCAGCCGGCCGCCTGGGACGTCCACCTGGTACGACGTCCGGCTGCCGTCGACCGCCATGGCGGCGACCGCCGCGGCGCAGGCGCCGGTGCCGCACGAGCGGGTCTCTCCAGATCCACGCTCGTGCACCCGCATCCGGATGTGGTCGGGTCCGACCCGCTCGACCACCTCCACGTTGACGCCGTCCGGGTAGTCGGTGACCGGGTCGACCGGCGGCGGTTTCGAGAGGTCCAGCCCATCGATCGGCGCAGCGTCGAGGACGACGAGGTGCGGGTTGCCCATCGACCACCCCTCGGCGGGCCAGCCCCGGCCGTCGATTGTGACGGTGGCGCGCGGAAGTGGCGTCGCCGGACCCATGTCGACGGTGATGTCGCCGCCGCCGACCGGGACGTCGACCCGACGTACCCCGGACCGGGTGCCCAGCCGGAGCCGGCCGGGCTCGGCCAGGCCTGCAGTCACGAGATAGCGGGCGAAGACGCGGATCCCGTTGCCGCAGGTCTCCGCGACGCTGCCGTCCGCGTTGCGGTAGTCCATGAACCAGCCGCCGTCACGGTCGTCACGCTGGACCCGGAGCACGCCGTCGGCGCCGATGCCAGCGCGCCGGTCGCACAAGGCCCGCACCAGGTCGGCGTCCAGCGCACCCTCGTCGGTGTCGGGCAGCACGATGAAGTCGTTCTCCGTGCCGTGACCCTTGAGGAACCTCACGCCGTCGAGCCTAGGCTGCGTCGGCCACGAGCCGCAGCGCCTCGGGCACCGGGTCGTCACCGACGTCGAGCCACTGGATCCGCGGGTCGCGGCGAAACCACGACCGCTGCCGGCGCACGAAACGGCGAGTCGCCTGTGCGGTCACGGCGACGGCCTCCTCGAGCGACGTCCGGCCGTCGATCACCGGGAGCAGCTGCGCATACCCCAGCGCCCGGGACGCGGTCACGCCGTCGCGCAGACCGATCCGGTCGAGCCCGCGTACCTCGTCGAGCAGGCCGTAGTCCACCATCTGCTCGACCCGGCGGCTGATCCGCTCGTCGAGCACGTCGGTGGGCAGGTCCAGCCCGATGTGGACGGTCGGATACACGGACTCGTACGCCGGGAGCGCCGACGTATAAGGCCGGCCGGTCAGCGAAATGACCTCCAGCGCCCGCACCACGCGGCGGCCGTTCTCGGGAGGGATCACGGCGGCGGTCACCGGGTCGAGCCGGGTCAGCCGCTCGTGCAGCCGGGCGCCGCCGACGCTAGCCAGCTCCGCCTCGAGCCCGGCTCGCAGCTCCGGGTCGGTGCCGGGGAACTCGATCGGGTCGAGCACCGCGCGTAGATACAGCCCACTGCCGCCCACCAGCACCGGCGTCACGCCTCGGCCGTGCAGCTCGTCGATACACGCCCGCGCGCGCTGCTGGTAGTCGGCGACCGAGGCCGCGCGCGTGATCTCCCAGAGGTCCAGCAGGTGGTGCGGTACCCCGTCGCGCGCCTCCGGCGGGAGCTTGGCGGTACCGATGTCCATGCCGCGGTAGAGCTGCATCGAGTCGGCATTGAGGACCTCGCCGCCGAGCGCCTTCGCGACGGCAATGCCCAGCGAGGACTTGCCGGTCGCGGTCGGTCCCATGACCGCGACGACTCGTTTCGTCACGCTGCCGTCACCGGGTCGGTGGAGCGCCCACGGTGGGCATGCCGAGCGAGACACCAGGGATGGGAACCGAGCCCTCGCGTCGGGCCGACCACGCGTCGCCCCCGCGGGTCCGTCGTACGGCCAGGACGTCATCGGCCACCAGGTGATGCGGCGCGGCGTGGGTGACCCGCGCGGTGACGATGTCGCCCGGGCGCGCGTCGACGCCGGCCGCGAGGTGGACCAGCCGGTTGTCGCGGGCCCGGCCGGACAGCCGCCGGGTGGCGCCGTCCTTGCGGCCCTCCCCCTCGGAGACCAGTACCTCGACGTTCGCGCCGAGAGAGGACTTGCTCTCGGTCCAGGCGATGTCCTCGACGACCTCGACGAGCCGGCCGTAGCGCTCCGCTACGACCTCCGGCGGCACCTGATCGGGCATCGTCGCGGCCGGCGTACCCGGCCTCGGCGAGTACTGGAAGGTGAACGCCCCCGCGAAGCGTGACGCCCGGACGACGTCGAGGGTGGCGGCGAAGTCAGCCTCGGTCTCCCCGGGGAACCCGACGATGATGTCGGTGGTGATCGCGGCGTCGGGGATCGCAGCCCTGACCCGGTCGATGATGCCGAGGTACTTCTCGGCGCGGTAGGAGCGTCGCATCGCCTTGAGCAGCCGGTCACTGCCCGACTGCAGCGGCATGTGCAGGCTCGGCATGACGACCGGTGTCTCGGCCATCGCGGCGATCACGTCGTCGGTGAAGTCCCGTGGATGCGGCGACGTGAAGCGGACGCGCTCCAGACCTTCGACCGTGCCGCAGGTCCGCAGCAGCTTGCCGAAGGCCTCGCGGTCACCGAACTCCACGCCGTAGGAGTTGACGTTCTGGCCAAGCAGCGTGACCTCCAGCACGCCGTCCGCGACGATCGCCTCGATCTCGGCGAGGATGTCGCCCGGCCGCCGGTCCTTCTCGCGGCCGCGCAGCGCCGGGACGATGCAAAACGTGCAGGTGTTGTTGCACCCGACACTGATCGACACCCAGGCGCGGTACGCCGACTCGCGGCGGGCCGGCAGCGTCGACGGGAACGTCTCGAGCGCCTCGAGCAGCTCGACCTGCGACTCCTGCTCGACCCGCGAGCGTTCGAGCAGGGCGGGCAGGGCACCGAGGTTGTGGGTGCCGAACACCACGTCGACCCAGGGGGCCTTGTCGATGATGAGCCCGCGGTCCTTCTGGGCCAGGCAGCCGCCGACCGCGATCTGCATCCCCGGATGCGCCTGCTTCACCGGCACGAGCTGGCCGAGGTTGCCGTACAGCCGGTTGTCGGCGTTCTCCCGGACCGCGCAGGTGTTGAAGACCACGACATCGGCCTGGTCGCCCGGTGACGGGATGGCATAACCCGCCGACTCCAGCATCCCGGCGATCCGCTCGGAGTCGTGGACGTTCATCTGGCAGCCGTGAGTCCGCACCTCATACGTCCGCTGCGCCACGCGGCCAGGGTACGTCTGCGGCATCATCGTCGGGTGTGACGCATCGAAGCCGGTTGTGCCAGGTCATCGTCGACGTTCCGCCCGCCGACTACGCGGAAGAAACCGGCTTCTGGTCGGCCGCACTCGGCCGTGAGCCCCACCATCCGGCGGGTTATCCCGAGTACGCCGAGCTCGGGGAGGTCACCCCGGGCATCCTGTTCGACGTCCAGTCGGTCGGTGAGTCGACGGCGCGCATCCATATCGACCTGGAGACCGACGACGTCGAGGCGGAGGTGGCCCGGTTGGCGACACTCGGCGCCACCGAGGTGGAGCGGCTGCACGGCTGGGTCATCATGCGCGACCCGGTCGGGACCGTCTTCTGCGTCGTACCGGTCCAGATCAGGGCATCGTTCGAAGAACACGCCACGACGTGGGAGTGAGCGCGGCTACTTCGCCACCTCGCTCGCCCGCGACTCGCGGACGACCGTGACCCTGATCTGACCGGGGTAGGTGAGCTCCTCTTCGATCTGCTTGGCGACGTCGCGTGCGATCACCTGGGCGCCGATGTCGTCGACCTCCTCGGGCTTGACCATCACCCGGATCTCGCGGCCGGCCTGCATCGCGAAGACCTTCTCGACGCCGGCCTGCCCGCCCGCGATCTCCTCGATCCGGACCAGCCGCTGCACGTAGTGCTCGAGCGACTCGCGTCGGGCGCCTGGCCGGCCGCCGCTGATCGCGTCCGCGGCCTGGGTGAGAACCGCCTCGACGGTGCGGACCTCGACCTCGTTGTGGTGGGCCTCGATGGCGTGGCAGATGTCCTCGGCCTCGCCGTACTTGCGGGCGAGCTCGGCACCGATGATCGCGTGCGAACCCTGCACCTCGTGGGTGAGCGCCTTGCCGATGTCGTGCAGGAAGGCGCATCGCTTGCAGATCTCGATGTCCAGCCCGAGCTCGGCGGCCATGATCCCAGCGAGATGAGCCGACTCCACCAGGTGCTTGAGAACGTTCTGCCCGTACGACGTGCGGTAGCGCAGCTGACCAAGCAGGGTAACGAGCTCGGGATGGATGTCGGCGAGCCCGACGTCGAGGACAGCGTCCTCGCCGGCCCGGATGCACTGCTTCTGCACCTCGACGACTGCCAGCGCGTGCTGCTCCTCGATCCGGTGGGGGTGGATCCGGCCGTCGAGCACCAGATTGTCGAGGGTGAGCCGGCCGACCTCCCGGCGGACCGGGTCGAAGCACGACAGCAGCACGGCCTCGGGGGTGTCGTCGATGATGACGTTGACGCCCGTGATCGACTCGAAGGCGCGGATGTTGCGACCTTCGCGGCCGATGATGCGGCCCTTCATGTCATCGCTCGGCAGGTGGAAGACCGTGACGACGGACTCCGCGGTCTGCTCGCTGGCGATCCGCTGGATCGCGGAGGTCACGATGGCGCGGGCGCGGCGGTCGCCGTCCTCGTGGGCGGCGGCCTCGATGTCACGGACCAGCAGCGCGGCCTCGCGCTTGGCCTGGGCTTCGATCGCTGCTACCAGCTCTACCCGGGCCGCGGCACTGGTCAGGCCAGCGACCCGTTCCAGCTCGGCCACGCGCTGCTCTTCGGCGCGCTCCACCGTCTGGTGGCGGGTCAGCAGCTCACGCTCGGAGTCGGCCAGCGCGCGGTCACGCTCGTCGATCCGGTGGTGCTCGGCCTCGAGCCGTTCCTCGCGCTCGGTGAGCCGCTGCTCGCGTCGGTCCAGCTGCTGGCGTCGCTCCGCCAGGTCAGCGATCGCGGGCGCTGGATCGAGGGCAGGAGTGGTGACGACGGCGACGGGGGTGGTCGAGCGGCGCAGCACCTGCACGACCAGGACCGCGAGGATCGCAACGACGGCGACGAGCAGGCCGACGAGCACGGCCATGTCGCACGCCCCTTTCGGTCCGTGCGCCCGAGGCGACGCGTTAATGAACCATTAACGCCAGGCTAAGCGCCGGAATGGGCAGCGGCAAGGCAAGACATGTGGAGTCGAAGGCGCGTGGGGCTGCTCAGGTGGAGGCCTCCAGGTCGCCGGGAAGCTCGGTGCAGACCTCGCGCACGACGCGATAGGCCAACGAGGCACCGAAGCCCTTGCGGGCGAGCATGCTCACCAGCCGTCGGGTCCGGACCTCGAGCGACAACGACTGCATGGTCGCGGCTCGGCGGCGGACCAGGGCGCGCGCCGCCTCCGCCTCGTCGTCGGTCGAGATTCGATCAACGGCGTCCGTCGTCGTCTGCGGGTCGACCCCCTTGCGGCGCAGCTCCGCGGACAGGGCACGCCGTGCCAGCCCCTTGCCGCGGTGGCGGCTGTCGACCCAGGCGGTGGCGAACGCCTCGTCGTCGACCAGCCCGACCTCGGTGAACCGGTCGAGCACCGCGGTGACCGCGTCGTCAGGCACGCCACGGCGGGTCAGCGCCGTCGCCAGCTCGGCCCGGGTCCGGGGCGAGGTCTCGAGCATCCGTAGCGCGATCAACCGCGCCACCGCCTCGGGGTCGGCGTCGGGGTCGACCTCGACGGGGTCGCCCCAGCGCCGCCCGGCCATCAGAAGTCGACGGGAGTCGGCCCGATGTCAGCGGTGAGGTCGATCGGAGCGTCGATGTCGACCACGGGCTCGGCCGGCTGGTCGACCCGCGGCCCGATGCCGAGCTTCTCCTTGATCTTCTTCTCGATCTCGTTGGCGAGGTCCGGGTTGTCGCGCAGGAACGCGCGGGCGTTCTCCTTGCCCTGGCCGAGCTGGTCGCCGTCGTAGGTGTACCAGGCACCGGCCTTGCGCACGATGCCCTGCTCGACACCGAGGTCGATGAGGCTGCCCTCACGGCTGATGCCCGGTGCCGCACATGATGTCGAACTCGGCCTGCTTGAACGGCGGCGCCACCTTGTTCTTGACGACCTTGACCCGGGTCCGGCTGCCGACCGCGTCCGGTGCCGTCCTTCAGCGTCTCGATCCGCCGGACGTCGAGCCGGACCGAGGCGTAGAACTTCAGCGCCTTGCCGCCCGTCGTGGTCTCCGGGCGAGCCGAACATGACACCCGATCTTCTCGCGCAGCTGGTTGATGAAGATCGCGGTCGTGCCGGTCGTGCTGAGATCGCGCCGGTGATCTTGCGCAGCGCCTGGCTCATCAGCCGGGCCTGCAGGCCCACGTGGCTAGTCGCCCATCTCGCCCTCGATCTCGGCCCGCGGCACCAGCGCGGCGACCGAGTCGACGACGATGATGTCGATCGCGCCGGAGCGGATCAGCATGTCCGCGATCTCCAGCGCCTGCTCACCGGTGTCGGGCTGCGAGACCAGCAGCGCGTCGGTGTCGACACCGAGCGCCTTGGCGTAGTCGGGGTCGAGGGCGTGCTCGGCGTCGATGAACGCGGCGATCCCACCGGCTGCCTGCGCGTTCGCGACCGCATGCAGCGCCACCGTCGTCTTGCCGGAGCTCTCCGGCCCGTAGATCTCGACGACGCGGCCCCGCGGCAGGCCGCCGATGCCCAGCGCGACATCGAGGGCGATGGAGCCGGTCGGGATGACCTCCATCGGCACCCGGGTCTCGTCGCCGAGCCGCATGATCGGCGCCCTTGCCGTGCGCACTGCTCGATCTGGCGAGCGCGTTCGCCAGCGCCTTGTCGCGATCCATGCCTGCCATGTTGAGACCCTCCGAGTGGCTTGAAGTGATGCGGTCGGGAGCGACGCTAGGGCGCCGGGACCGACAGTTTCTCCGGCCCAGAACCTGGTTGTGGACGATCGCTGCGTCGTCCACAGTAGGCGAACACCTGTTCGAGTCCAGCCGACACGCCGGTGCCGATGAGTGAGGCTCCGTGACCGGCCTCAGTGACGGGCGCTGACCGGGATCTCGTAGTGCTCGCAGACCGCCCGCCAGATCGACCTTGGACGTCGTCGCCGTCGGCCAGCGCCTCGTAGACGGTCCGGTCGCCGAGCTGCCGATCACCTGGTCGCGAGCAACGGAGTCGGCATAGCGCGGCCCGAACTGCTCGCGCATCCGCTCCCAGAAGACCGTCAACCGCACTCCGCCACGGTATGTCGAGGCGCCGACGACTCCGAGGCCCTGCTCGACCGGACGGCACTGTCGGACCCGGAGGTGACAATGGAACGACGATGAGCGCGCTCGACCGGTTCTCCCCAGCGACCCGTGACTGGTTCACGGCGTGCCTTCGCCGAGCCCACCGCCGCCCAGGCAGGGGCCTGGGCCGCGATCGCCGGCGGCGACAACGCGCTGGTCGTCGCACCGACCGGCTCCGGCAAGACGCTGGCCGCGTTCCTCACGCGCTGGACCGGCTGCTCACCACGCCACGGCCGGCCGAGCGCAGCAGCCGCTGCCGGGTGCTCTACGTCAGCCCGCTCAAGGCGCTCGCTGTCGACGTCGAGCGCAACCTGCGGTCTCCGCTCGCCGGTATCCGTCATGCCGCGACCCGGCTCGGCTGTCCGAGATCGGCGCGGTCGACGTGGCGATGCGCTCCGGCGACACCCCGGCCGACCAGCGCCGCGCGTTCACCACCGCACCGCCGGACATCCTCATCACCACCCCCGAGTCACTGTTCCTGTTGCTGACCAGCCGGGCGCGCGAGTCCCTCGCGCGGCGTCGAGACCGTCATCGTCGACGAGGTTCACGCCGTCGCCGGCACCAAGCGCGGCGCCCATCTGGCGCTGAGCCTGGAGCGGCTGGACGCGCTTGCTGGAGCGGCCGGCCCAGCGGATCGGGCTGTCGGCGACGGTGCGGCCGGTCGAGGAGGTCGCCCGCTTCCTCGGTGGTCAGCAGCCGGTGACGATCGTCCAGCCGCCGAGCGCCAAGACCATCGAGCTCGAGGTCGTCGTCCCGGTCGAGGACATGACCGAGCTCGGCCAGCCCACCGGCGAGCACGCGGGATCGGCGGCCGGGGCCGAGCCGCGCCTCAGCATCTGGCCGGCGGTCGAGGAGCGCATCGTCGACCTGGTCGAGGCGCACCACAGCACCATCGTCTTCGCCAACTCCCGTCGGCTGGCGGAGCGACTGACCGCACGGCTCAACGAGATCGCCACGGAACGCAGAGTACGGCGAGCACCTCACCGAGAGCCTCAGCATCCCGGCCGAGAAGATGGCGCAGGCCGGCGCGAGCAGGGGCGCCGAGGTCGAGATCGCCCGGGCACATCACGGCAGCGTCAGCCGCGAGCAGCGCTGCTGACGCGAGGAGGCCCTCAAGCGCGGCGACCTGCCGTGCGTCGTCGCGACATCCAGCCTCGAGCTGGGCATCGACATGGGAGCCGTCGACCTGGTGGTCCAGGTCGAGTCACCGCCGTCGGTCGCCTCCGGACTGCAGCGGATCGGGCGGGCCGGTCACCAGGTGGGTGCGGTCAGCCGGGGCGTGATGTTCCCGAAGCACCGGGGTGACCTGCTGCCGGCCGCCGTGGTCAGCGAGCGGATGACCGCCGGCAGCATCGAAGCGGTGCGGCCACCGCGCAACCCGCTCGACGTCCTCGCCCAGCAGATCGTGGCGATGGTGGCGATGGAGCCGTGGCCACTCGACGATCTCGCGTCACTGGTACGACGGAGCGCGGCGTTCTCCGCACTTCCCGATTCCGCGCTTCATGCCGTCCTCGACATGCTCGCCGGGCGCTACCCCAGCGACGAGTTCGCCGAGCTCCGGCCACGCATCGTCTGGGACCGGGTCGCGGGCACCCTCACCGGCCGGCCGGGCGCCCAGCGGCTCGCGGTGACCAGCGGCGGGACGATCCCCGACCGCGGGCTGTTCGGGGTGTTCCTCGTCGGCGAGAAGGTCCAAGCCGGGTCGGCGAGCTGGACGAGGAGATGGTCTACGAGTCGCGCGCCGGTGACGTGTTCACCCTCGGCTCGACCAGCTGGCGGATCGAGGAGATCACCCACGACCGGGTGATCGTCTCACCCGCCCCGGGCCTGCCCGGAAAGCTGCCGTTCTGGCACGGCGACGCGGCCGGCCGGCCGGTCGAGCTGGGTCGAGCCCTCGGCGGCTTCGTCCGCGAGCTGCAGGCAGCCGGGCCGGAGCGGGCCCGGGCCCAGCTGCGCGAGATCGGGCTCGATGACTGGGCGGCGGACAACACCGCTGGCCTACGTCGCCGAGCAACGCGAGGCGACCGGTCACGTCCCCGACGACCGGACCATCGTGGTCGAGCGGTTCCGTGACGAGCTCGGCGACTGGCGGGTTGCCGTCCACTCACCGTTCGGGGCACAGGTGCATGCGCCGTGGGGTCTGGCCCTGCAGGCCAGGCTGCGGGAGCGCACGGGGGTCGACGTACAGGTGATGCACTCCGACGACGGCATCCTGCTGCGCCTGCCCGAGACCGAGGACACCGCCGCCACCCGACCTTGCGGTGTTCGACGCCGACGACGTCGAGCCGATGGTCACCGCCGAGGTCGGTGGCTCGTCGCTGTTCGCCTCGCGGTTCCGGGAGTGTGCCGCGCGCGCTCTCCTGCTGCCGCGGCGCAATCCCGGCCGGCGTACCCCGCTGTGGCAGCAGCGGCAGCGGTCGGCGCAGCTGCTGCAGCGTCGCGAGCCAGTACGGCTCGTTCCCGGTCGTACTGGAGACGATGCGCGAGTGCCTGCAGGACGTCTTCGACCTCCCTGGGCTGGTGCAGCTGATGCGGGACGTCGGCGGAGCGCAGCGTGCGGATCGTCGACGTCGAGACGCCGCAGCCCTCGCCGTACGCCCGCAGCCTGATGTTCGGCTACATCGGGCAGTTCATGTACGAGGGCGACCAGCCGCTCGCCGAGCGCCGGGCGGCGGCGCTGGCCCTCGACTCGACGCTGCTGGCCGAGCTGCTGGGTACAGCGGAGCTGCGCGAGCTGCTCGACCCGGACGCGGTGGCCGAGGTGGAGGCCGAGCTGGCCTGGCTGAACGAGCAACGCCGGCTCCGCGACGCCGAATCCGTCGCCGATGCGCTGCGCGTGCTGGGCGACCTCGGCACCGACGAGCTCGTCTCCCGGGGCGCGACTCCCGCGATGCTCGCCGACCTCGAGGAGCAGCGGCGCGCGATCCGGGTGCGACTGGCCGGTGAGGAGCGCTGGATCGCGATCGAGGACGCGGCACGGGTCCGGGACGCGCTCGGCACGCCGCTCCCGGTCGGCATCCCGCAGGCGTTTCTCGAGCCGGTCGCCGACCCGCTCGGCGACCTGCTGTCCCGCTACGCCCGGCGTCACGGCCCGTTCCACGGCGTGGACGTCGCCGCCCGGTTCGGGCTCGGCCTGGCCGTGGTCGAGCCCGCCCTGCATCGGCATGTTCGCGACCGGCCGGCTGGTGCAGGGTGAGTTCCGACCCGGTGGCGTCGGGATGGAGTGGTGTGACGCCGACGTCCTCCGCGCGTTGCGTCGACGGTCGATGGCCAAGCTGCGGCAGGAGGTCGAGCCCGCGCCGCCGCAGGCACTGGCACGCTTCCTGCCCGCCTGGCAGGGCGTAGGCGTCCATGCGGGCCGAGGCATCGACGCACTGCTGCGCACGATCGAGCAGCTCGCCGGCGCCGCCGTGCCCGCCAGCATGCTCGAGCCGGTGGTGCTGGCCGGGCGGGTCGCCGGGTACGCGCCATCGATGCTCGACGAGCTCACCTCCACTGGCGACGTGGTGTGGGTCGGTCAAGGCGCGCTGCCGGGCAACGACGGCTGGGTGTCCCTGCACCTGGCCGATACCGCTCCGCTGCTGCTCCCCGACCTCGACGACGGGTCGGCGCTCACTCCGGTACACCGAGCACTTCTGGACGCCCTCGACGGCGGCGGCGCGTTGTTCTTCCGGGCGTTGTCCGAGCGGGTTGGCTCGACCGACGATCCAGCCCTCGCCGGTGCGCTGTGGGACCTGGTCTGGTCGGGGCGGGTCACCAACGACACCCTCGCGCCGCTGCGGGCCCTGACCGGCGGGCGGACGTGGCCGTACCCGTGCCACGCCGATCACGCGAACCCGCCGGCGGGGTCGACCGGTCATGCCGGCACGCAACGGCCCGCCCGACGTTGCCGGACGCTGGTCCCAGGTGGTGGCGCGCGACCCCGACCCGACGCGCCGGGCCCATGCGAACGCCGAAGCGCTGCTCGACCGGTACGGCATCGTGACCCGCGGTACCGTCGTCGCCGAGCACACCCCGGGCGGCTTCGCCGCTGTCTACCGGGTGCTGAAAGCGTTCGAGGAGACCGGCCGCTGTCGCCGGGGTTACTTCGTCGACGGCCTCGGCGGCGCCCAGTTCGCCCTGCCCGGTGCCGTCGACCGGATGCGCGCGCTGGCCGCTCCGCGCCGCGCTGAGTCGGCCTGGCAGACCCCGGTCCCCGGCGGCTGGCGCGAACCGGCCCGGCGCGACGACTCCGGCGCGGTGCTGCTGGCCGCAACCGATCCGGCGAACCCGTTCGGTGCCGCACTCCCCTGGCCCGAGCCACGACGGCACCCACCGGCCGGGTCGCAAGGCCGGCGCGCTGGTCGTCCTCGTCGACGGCGAGCTGCTGCTCTACGTGGAGCGCGGCGGGAAGTCGCTGCTGTCCTTCAGCGACGACCCGGCGCTGGTGCAGCCGGCGGTCGACGCCCTCGCGCTCGCGGTCCGCGACGGCGCGCTCGGGCGGCTCGCCGTCGAGCGGGCCGATGGCGCGGCGGTGCTCAGCTCACCGCTCGGCGCGGCGCTGGAGTCGGCCGGCTTCCATCCGACACCGCGGGGGCTACGGTTGCGCGCGTGAGCCTCGTCGTCCGTCCGGCCCATCCAGACGACGGAGACTTCATCCGACGGCTGCTCGTCGAGCGATGGCACGGCACGGCCGTCACCGCGAAGTACCGGCTGTTCAACGTCACGACGCTGCCCTGCCTGGTCGCCGATGTCGACGGCGCACCCACCGGTCTGGTCGCGATGGCGCATGCCCGGGGCGAGACGGTCATCGTGCTCCTGGAGGCCGGTACGCCGGGCCGAGGTATCGGCCGAGCACTCCTGCTCGCCGCCATCGACGCCGCTCGCGAGGCGGGATCCCGCCGGGTGTGGCTGACGACGACGAACGACAACGTGCCGGCGCTGCGCTTCTACCTACGCGAGGGCATGCGGCTGGTGGCGATCCACCTGGGCGCGGCCGACGACGCCCGGGCCCGGCTGAAACCCGCGATCCCGACGCACGCCGAGGACGGGACGCCGATCCGCGACGAGTGGGAGCTCGAGCTGGTCCTGTAGAGGCATCGGCGACGATAGGGCGATGCCCGAGGGAGACACGGTCTGGCTCGCCGCCCGGCGGATGCACGACGCGCTGGCCGGCCACGCCCTGACCGGCAGCGACTTCCGGGTGCCGCAGCTGGCCACGACCGACCTCACCGGCCGCGAGGTCCTCGAGGTCGTGGCGCGCGGCAAGCACCTGCTCACTCGGATCGCAGGCAGCCTGTCCCTGCACACCCACTTCGCGATGGAGGGCAGCTGGCACCTCTACCGGCCGGGGACCGCGTGGTCAGGAGGCCCGGCCTGGCAGGTGCGGGCGGTTCTCGAGAACGAGCACTGGCAGGCGGTCGGCTACCGGCTCGCCGTCGTCGAGCTGGTCGAGACCGCCCGGGAGGGCGACGCCGTCGGACATCTCGGGCCCGGACCTGCTCGGGCCCGACTGGGACCAGGACGAGGCGGTGCGCCGGCTGGTCGTGGAGCCGGAACGCGAGATCGGTACGGCGCTGCTCGACCAGCGCAATCTCGCCGGCATCGGCAACCTCTACAAGACCGAGGCGCTGTTCCTGCACGGAATCACGCCGTGGACGACGGTCGCCGACGTGCCCGACCTTGCCGGGCTGGTACGACGGGCCCGTCGGCTGCTGCTGGCTAACCGCGACCGCTGGGAACAGGCCACGACCGGAAGCCTGCGTCGCGGCGAGCACCACTGGGTCTTCGAGCGCAGCGGCCTGCCTTGCCGGCGCTGCGGCAGCCCGGTCCTCGAGGCGATGCAGGGTGACGCCGGCCGCCAGCGGGTCTGCTACTGGTGCCCGTACTGCCAGGTCGGCCCGGCGGCTACTCCGACGACGCCAGCCCGGCGGCGAGCCGGGTCGCCTGCTGGACGGAATCGGTCGCCGGCGAGGCGACGAAGCTGACCACCCAACGGAGCACGAGGTCGACGGACACCGAACCGGCATCGACGTCGGCGGCAAGCAGCATGTCGCGCACGCCGGAGCGGGCCAGCAGCCACAGGGGGGAGTCGCTCGGCGTGACCAACGCGGCCAGTGCGAGCGGCTCGTCGGCCGAGATCCGACGCAGCGCCGGATGCCCGCCGACCCGATCCGCGGCCAGGCCGAGCGCCTCACCGAGGTCTTCGCGCGCCGCCGCCACGCATTCAGCGGTCAGGGCGCGGATCCCCGCGTCGAGCGCGGCGGCGTACACCGCTTCCTTGGCCCGGAAGTGGTTGTAGAGCGTGCCCTTCGCGATGCCGGCGAGCGATGCGATGTCCGCCATGGTCGCCTTGCGGGCGCCATGCTTCTCGACCGCCCGGGAAGCGCCGTCCAGCACCGCGCTGCGCGTCCGGGCCATCGCGTTGCCCGCACGGCTACGGACGCCGGGCTCGCGAACCGGAGCGGCTGACGGGTCGTTCGGTGTGGTCATGGTCAATGAGGTCAGGCGGCCACGACCGCGGCGGCCTGCAGCGAGGCGACCGGGGCGGCCGGCACCGGGGTGGCCCGGTCCGGCCGAGCGGGAGTGATGGGCGGGACCCCGGCCACCGGGCGCGGCGCAGCGATCGGACGACGTGCGGCCGGGTGGCTCGGCACCGGGCGAGACGGTGCGGGACCGTTGGCGCGACCGAAGCCCACGGGCACCAGACGACGACGGCGCTCCTCGCGGGCGAGATCGTCCCCGGCCTCGCGCAGCACCTCGGAGAGCGAGATGTCGAGGGCGCTGCAGATGGCGGCGAGCAGCTCGCTCGATGCCTCTTTGCGACCGCGCTCGACCTCGGAGAGGTACCCGAGTGACACCCCTGCCGCGGCGCTGACATCCCGCAGGGTGCGGGACTGTCGGATCCGGTGGCGGCGGAGGACATCCCCCAGCAGTCGTCGCAGCAACACCATGGATCTACGTTACTCGCGCCCACGCAGGCTGTCCCACAACATGGACAAAGCGGCGTCGACCGCGGCCGCCCGAATCGCGGCGCGATCCCCGGCAAGCAGACTGGATCGGACGAGCTGGCTCGCCCAGCGGCGCCGCCACGCCGATGTGCACCGTGCCCACCGGTTGCCCGTCCTGGGGGTCGGGCCCGGCGACGCCGGTCAGGCCGAGCCCCCAGCTGGCGCCGAGCCGACGGCGCACCCCAGCTGCCAAGGCAGCGGCGACGTCGGGATGGACGGCGCCGTGGCGCTCGAGCAGCTCTTGAGGCACCTCGGCCAGCGCGGCCTTGAGATCGGTCGCGTAGACGACGAGGCCGCCGCGGAAGCTCGCCGACGCCCCCGCGGTTGCCGTCAGCTCTGCCGAGGTGAGGCCACCGGTCAGTGACTCGGCGACTGCGACGGTTTCGCCGCGGGCCACGAGCAGCTCGTGCACCGCTCGTGCCGTCGAGGTCACGACCCGTCGTCCGCTCTCCGGCGACGCGAGCGCTTCCACGCGGCCCGCTCGCTGGTTCGCCGCAACCTCACGGCGCGGGTCACGTAGTCGATGCCCGTGGCCACCGTGATGATCACTGCGGCCGCCATGACCCAGGTCCGCAGCGTCGCCGGCCAGCCCGACAGCGGCAGCACGTACAACCCGATCGCGACGTTCTGGAGCAGGGTCTTGACCTTGCCGCCCCGGCTGGCCGGAATGACGCCGTGCCGGATGACGACGATGCGCAGCGCCGTGATCCCGATTTCGCGGATCCCGATCACGACCGTGACCCACCAGCTGAGATCACCGAGCACCGACAGACAGATCAAGGCCGCACCGGTCAGCGCCTTGTCGGCGATCGGGTCGGCGATCTTGCCGACCTCGGTGACCAGGCCCCGGTTGCGGGCGATGTCGCCGTCGACCACGTCGGTGATGCAGGCCGCCGCGAAGGCGACGAACGCCGCTATCCGCCAGCCACTGGAGTGACCACCGTCAGCCAGCATCAGGACGACGAACGCCGGGACCAGCAGCAACCGCAGCAGGGTCAGGGCGTTGGCGATGTTGACGACCGGTGCGCCACCGGTCGCGTCGCCCATCTGGTCGGGCTTGGGCGGCGGCAGGCTCGGCATCGCGGGCATCGCTCGAGGCGATGACGGCGGTTTCATCGCCGAGCAGTCAGGTCGGCACCCGCCGCACCCGTCACGGTGGCCTCGACCAGGTCGCCGACTCGCAGTCCGGTTGCCGGCAGCGTGACCGACCCGTCGACCTCGGGGGCCTGATGCTCGCCACGACCCTCGGCCACGGCGCCGTCGATCGCCTCGACGAGGACGCTCACGGACTCACCGATCCGGTCCTCGGCCCGCTGCGCGACGAGCTCGTCGACCAGGCCACTGACCCGCTCAACCCGGCGCGCTACCTCGTCCGGCTCAACCTTGCCGGCCATGCCCTCGGCCTCGGTGCCGTCCTCGTCGGAGTAGCCGAACACCCCACCGCGTCGAGCCTGGCCTCGATGAGAAACCGTTCCAGCTCCTCGACATCTGCCGCGGTCTCACCCGGGAATCCGACGATGACGTTGCTGCGCGCCCCCGCGGTGGGGACCCGCTCACGGATCGCGTCGAGCAGCTCCACGAACCGCACCCGGCCGCCGAACCGCCGCATCCGGCGGAGCACCGACTCGCTGCCGTGCTGGAACGACAGGTCGAAGTACGCCGCGACGCCGGGCGTCGAGGTCATGACCTCGACGAGAGAGGGTCGCACCTCGGCGGGCTGCAGGTACGACACCCGGACCCGAACGATCCCGGGCACCGCGGCGAGCTGCGGGCAGCAGTGTCTCGAGCAGCCGGAGGTCACCGAGGTCCTTGCCGTACGACGAGGAGTTCTCGCTCACCAGCACCAGTTCGCGAACACCACGGGCGGCGAGCCACTCGGCGTCGGCCAGCACCTCGTCCGGCCGGCGGGACACGAACGCGCCACGGAAGGACGGGATGGCACAGAAGCTGCAGCGCCGGTCGCACCCGGAGGCCAGCTTCAACGGCGCGACCGGACCGTCGGCCAGCCGCCGCCGCAGCACCGAGCGCGGGCCCCCGGCGTGCCCAGGGATGCCGACGTCCACCGCGCTGGCGGGTCGCTCGACGGGCGTGAGCGGCAGGAGGGTACGTCGGTCGCGCGGCTCGTGAAGCGCGGTCGGCCGGCCGGCCAGCACGTCGTCGAGGCGATCGGAGATCTGCTCGTAGTCGTCGAATCCGAGGACGGCGGCGGCTTCCGGCAGCTCGCGGGCGAGCTGTCCGCCGTACCGCTCGGCAAGGCACCCGACGGCGACGACGGGCCGACCGGTGTCCGAGGCAGCCAGCAGCGTGTCGATGCTGTCGCGCTTGGCGGCCTCGACGAAGCCGCAGGTGTTGACCAGGACCGTGTCGGCCGCCGCGGCGTCCTCGGTCAGCTCCCAGCCGCCGGCTTCGAGCCGGGCGGCGAGCTCCTCCGAGTCGACCTCGTTGCGGGCACAGCCCAGCGTGACGAGGGCAACGGATCGGGGCACGCATCCCAGGCTAGTAGCGGCGCCGCGACGATCGGGCTGGCGTCAGGCCGACTGCACCGTGTCGACACCGGGCGTGATGGTGCCTCGGGAGACGTTGCCGGACGAGTGCGGGCGAGCCGATGTCGTGCCCGTTGACGACGATGTCGACCGCAGGGGCGTTGCCGATGACGAAGCTGAGCCCGTGCTTGGCCGTGAACAGCTTCTGCTGGCCGGCCGGGAGCAGTCCCGAGAACAGCACCGATCCGGCGGCGTTCGTCACCGACATCCAGGTGGTGTCGTGGGTCACCTTGATCAGCATGCTGGCCTGGTTGGCGGGCAGCTGGGCGGTGGAGTTCTTGGGCGGGCTCGACGTGCGCTTGTGCGTCGGTGTCGATGGGTCGACGGGTGGAGTGGACGGCGTGTTGGCGGCGGTCGGCGAGTGACCGCCTCCGGAGTTATGGAGGTGGGCGACGACCGGGATCAGCGCGGCGAGGCAGACGACGACGAGCGCGACCACCATCGCCGCTGCCCAGTTCGGGCCGTGCCGTTCCGAGCGGGCGACCGCCTCGTGATCCGTGGGCTGGGCGACGATCGTCAAGGGCGGGGCGGCGCGTTCGTGGCTCCGATCGAACTCCGCAACGAGCGGCTCGGGGTCGATGCCGACGACCCGGGCGATGCTGCGGATGTGGCCCCGGGCGTAGACGGAGCCGCCACAAGGATCGAAGTTGTCGTTCTCGATCGCGCGGATCAGGGTCGCGCGGATCCGGGTGTCAGCCGCTACCTCGTCGACCGACAGGCGTCGCTCCTGCCGGGCCGAGGCAAGTTCTTGTCCGACGGACACGGGGAACGACCTTCGTAGCGGACGGGTGCAACCGCCGTCATTCTAGAACCGTTGCAAACGGGTCGCAAAGGGCTGCACGAGGGATCTCGCCGGGCCAGGTCAGCCCTCGCCACGCAGAGTCATCAGGATCGCGTCCATTTCCTCAGGCCGGACCAGCACGTCGCGGGCCTTGGAGCCCTCGCTGGGCCCGACCACGCCCCGGCTCTCCATCAGGTCCATCAGCCGGCCGGCCTTGGCGAAACCCACCCGCAGCTTGCGCTGCAGCATCGATGTCGAGCCGAACTGGGTCGTGACTACCAGCTCGATCGCCTGGCACAGCAGGTCGAGGTCATCGCCGACGTCCTCGTCGACCTCCTTCTTGACCGCGGCCCCGTCGGTCACGTCCTCGCGGTAGATCGGCTGCATCTGCCCGATGCAGTGGGCCACGACGGTCTCGATCTCGCTGTCGGCGACGTAGGCGCCCTGCAACCGCATCGCCTTGCTGGCGCCCATCGGCAGGAACAACGCGTCGCCGTCGCCGACCAGCTTCTCGGCGCCGGGCTGGTCGAGGATCACGCGGGAGTCGGCGAGGCTCGCGGTCGCGAACGACAGCCGGCTGGGGACGTTGGCCTTGATCAGGCCGGTGACGACGTCGACGCTGGGGCGCTGCGTCGCGAGCACCAGGTGGATGCCGGCCGCGCGGGCCAGCTGGGTGATCCGAACGACCGAGTCCTCGACGTCGCGCGGGGCCACCATCATCAGGTCGGCCAGCTCGTCGACGATGACGAGCAGGTACGGGTACGTCGCGAACGTCCGGTCGCTGCCCGGCTCCGGGACGAGCTTGCCCGCCTTCGACCTTGACGTTGAAGTCGTCGATGTGACGGACGCCGGCAGCCTCCATGTCGTCGTAGCGCAGGTCCATCTCCCGCACGACCCACTGCAGCGCCTCGGCGGCCTTCTTCGGGTTGGTGATGATCGGCGTGATCAGGTGCGGGATCCCCTGGTAGTGCGCGAGCTCGACCCGCTTCGGGTCGATCAGCACCATCCGGACCTCGTCGGGCGTGGCGCGCAAGAGGATCGACGTGATCAGGGAGTTGATGCAGCTGGACTTGCCTGCGCCGGTGGCGCCGGCGACGAGCATGTGCGGCATCTTCGCGAGGTTGGCGGCGACGAATCCGCCCTCGACGTCCTTGCCGAGGGCGACCACGAGCGGATGGTGGTCGCCGGCCGCGACCGGCGCGCGCAGCACGTCGCCGAGCATGACGTACTCGCGGTCGGTGTTCGGGATCTCGATCCCGATCGCCGTCTTGCCGGGGATGACGTCGATGATCCGCACGTCGGGGCTCTTGACGGCGTAGGCGATGTTGCGTGCCAGCGCCTTGATCCGCTCGACCTTGACCCCCGGCCCGAGCTCCACCTCGTAGCGGGTGACCGTCGGGCCGCGGGTGAACCCGGTCACCGTGGCGCCGGCGTCGAACTCCTCGAAGACCCCGGTCAGCGCGGCGATGACCAGGTCGTTGGCGGCGCTGCGCGCCTTCGCCGGCGCGCCTTGGCCGAGCAAGGACATGCCGGGGAGGGCGTAGCTGCCGTCGCCGAGGCGCAGCTGCTTGCCCTGCCGGGGGGCCGGAGCGACCGGGACGGGTGGGGCTGGCACGCCGGCGCTCTCTCCATCGCCCAGCGCGCCGTCTCCCAGCACGGGTGAGCCGGCGAACGGCGCGTCGACGTCGGTCTTCACCACAGGTCGACCGCGGCGGACCTTTGTGGTCTCGGGCAGGTCGGAGGACTCCTCGGTGTCGACGTCTCCCCGCCGTGGCGGAGCCCCCGGACCCGGTCGGGCACCGCGTGCAACGGGGTACCCGTCACGACCAGCAGCCCGAAGATGCCGATCAGGGCCAGCAGCGGCACCGCCACATAGGCCGTCACGGCCGTCGCCCAGCGGAGATCCCGCGAGGACACCGATCACTCCACCCGCGGCGCGCCGGGCGGTTGCCCCGCTCGGGTCGCCGTGCACCAGGTCGAGGATGCCGAGGACGCCGACGGCGACCAGCAACCAACCGACGGCCGCCCGGCCGCGCGGTGCGTCGAGCGACGGCCGGCGCAGCAGCCGCCACGCCGCGGCGGCGAGCACGACCGGGAGCAGCATGCACCCCGGAGCCGATGAGCCCGCGCAGCCCGATGGTCAGGTAGTGGCCGACCGGGCCGGCCGAGTCGGCCCACGCGCCCAGCGCCACGACCAGCGCGACGGCGATGCACGACAGCCCGAGCCCGTCGCGGCGTTGCTCGCGCTCGAGGGACCGGGCGCCGCGACCCAGGTGGCGGACCGTGCCGCCCACGCCGTGCGCGAGCAACATCCAGATGCCGATGAAGGCCCGGCCGACGGCGCGGACCAGCCGTGCGCCGAGACCCGGCCCGCGGTTGCGTGACCGGGGAGACGGGCGGCGGGTGGAGGCAGACCGGCGTGTCACTTTCCCGGAGCGAGCGGAGCTCGACGTCCGGGACCGTGGTGGACTCGACGGCCGGCGTACCGGTGGCTTGGGCGACCGTGATGAGCTGCGCGTCCCGCCCGTCGAGGCGGCACGCGGCCGGGATGCGGTCCTGGTCGCCACGCTCGAACTCTAGCCGGTCCGTCCCATCCGTCACACCAGCCACGCGGGACTAGGGCGTGGCTTCCCCCGGCGTCGGGTGGGGGGCGGAGGACGAGCGGAGACGCCGGCGCAGGATGGGCAGCGCCTGCAGCCGACGTCGCCAGAGCCGGACCAGGCACCGGCCGATGAGGGAGTCACAGGTGACATGGGCCAGTACGCCGAGACCCGCCAGGATCACCAGGTCGCCGGGACTGACCACGTTGCGCAGCGGAAGGAACGCCGGGGACGCCATGGTGTCCCCGAGGAACGCCAGGTGCGGGTGAGCGAGCACGCCGGAGTTCGCGAAGTGGTGCGTGGCGTGGACCCCGGCGGCGGACTCCGCCGTCGGGGTCGCCGGCAGCGTGCCACGGTTGACGATGATCGGCAACGCGTTGAGCGCCGCACCCAACGCGATCAGCGCAATGCCGGCGATGTGTCGGTTCACCCACAGCACCCAGCCAGCGGCCACGTAGGTCGCTATGTGCGTGGTCGCCAGCACCGCATCGGGCAGCGACGGGAGCGTGACCGTGATGAGGATCTGCGCGAGCAGCGCCGCGAGCAGGAGCGGGAGCCAGGCCAGCCGGACCTCGGCAAGTGCCTCCAGCCGGCCCCGAGCGAGCGGAACGGTCGCGAGGATCAGCAGTGTCATCAGGCCGAGGAACATCAGCCACTCCCCCGCAACGCGACGACGGTCCGCGACCGACCGTGCTCGAAGGGTCGGGCGCCCAGCCATCGGGTGAGCGCCTCACGGTTCTGCGGCCGGGCGATCGCGAAGCCCTGCAGAACATCGCAGCCCTGACGCTGCAGCTCGGTCATGGTGGCCTGGGTCTCGACCCCCTCAGCAACAACCCGCATCCCGAGACCGTGGGCCAGGTCGATTGTCGAGTTCACGATCACGAGCTCGCGGCTGTCAGGATTCATCGCGGTGACGAACGACCGGTCGATCTTGATCTCATCCGGGGCGAGGGCCTGCAGCTGCGCGAGTGAGGAGTACCCGGTCCCGAAGTCGTCGATCGAGAGCCGGACGCCGATGGCGCGCAACGCCCGCAGCACGGTCTGGGTCGACACCCCGTCGGACATGACCGTCGACTCGGTCACCTCGAGGACCAGGGCGTCGGACGGGACGTCGTGACGACCGAGCAGATTGGCGACGAGCCCCGGCAGGCCCTTGTCGGCGAGCTGTCGCGGCATCAGGTTGACCGCGATCGCCAGGTGGTGGCCGCCGCGCCGCCACTCGCTCGCCGCAGCGAGCGCGGCGTCGAGGACCTGCTCGGTCAGCGCCTGGAGCAGGCCGGTGCTCGAAGCCAGGGCAACGATCGTCTCCGGGTCGATCCAGCCCAGCGACACGTGATGCCAGCGGACCAGCGCCTCGACCCCGACCGGTGTGAGGGTCCGGGCGTCGACCTGCGGCTGAAAGTGCACCTCGAGCTCGCCGAACTCCAGCGCCCGGCGGAGGTCGAGGGCCAACGTGAGGCGCTGCAAGGAGTTCTGGTCACGCTCCGGGTCATAGACCGTGAACGAGCCGCGGGTCTCCTTGGCGCCGTACATCGCCACGTCGGCTCGTTGCAGCAGCAGGTCGACGGTGTTCGCGTGCCGAGGTGCGGTCGCGATGCCGACGCTCCACCCGATGTCGAGCATCACCGTCTCGGCGATGAACGGCTTCTCCAGGGCGGTGCTCAGCCGGCGCGCGACATCTGCCGGCGTGCGGTCGTCGCGCAGCTCGGCGACGACCGCGAACTCGTCGCCGCCGAGGCGAGCCACCATGTCCGAGGGCTCGATCACCGAGCGGATCCGGCTGCCCACCTCTTGGATCAGGCGGTCGCCGACCGCGTGGCCGAGGGTGTCGTTGACCTCCTTGAAGTGATCCAGGTCGAGCAGCAGCAACGCCACCGACGTGTCGTCCGACCGGGTCTGCAGCAGCTGGTCGACGTGGGTCATGAGCAACGTCCGGTTGGGAAGTCCGGTCAGACCGTCATGGAGCGCCTCGAACTCGCGCTTCGCCGCCAGCGTCGTCGAGCTGTGGATGACGCCGATCGGGAACAGCAGGAACGGCAGCAGTAGCGGTGACCACAGCTCCGCCTGTGCGACGACCGGAGCGAGGCCCAACAACATCGACGAGCTGGCCAGCTGCCAGCGCATGTCATGGCGTAGCTGGTTCGGCAGTCGACTGCCCCGGGACAGCCCGATCGCCGTACTCGTCAAACTGCTGTTGACCAGGAAGAAGGCCAGTGCCGCCACCCAGGCGGCCGGCACGTCGCTCGGCGACAGGTGCACCGAGGTCGTGAGCAACGGGATTCCGGTCAGCGCGCAGTACACCGCCCGGGCGGCGACGAAGGCCAGCGTGTACTGCCCGATGTTGAAGGTCAGCCGAAGCCCCGCCTGGCTGCGCTGTTTGGTGGTGCGCGCCTCGTAGACGGCGAGGGCGATCGTCTGGGTCATCAGGACGACGCCGAGGGGGGCGAGGAACAGCATCGCCATGCCCATCGTGGAGGAAATCGACACCTCCTCGGCCTCGGCGCTGCCACGGGCGATCGAGATCGGCCGCATCTCACCGACGATGATGACGATGGCGAGCGGGATAACCACCAGCGGACGAGTGGTCACCGAGACCGCGTCCGGGTGCACCACGACGGCCACAAAGACAGCGAGACCGATCGCGGAGACGGCAAGGAGGTAACCCGTGAGCTGACGCGATCTCACGTGATCTCCTCCCGAACGGGGTCGTTGTGATGGGCGGTGTGTGGTGCGGAGTCGGGGTCAGCCTGGGGAGCTGACCCCGACGCCTAGGTCAGAACTTGTAGCCAGCCCCGACGACGACCACCAACGTGGTGACCGCGGCCACCGCGCTGAACAGCCGAACCTTTGCGCGTGCGTTCATCCGTCCCACCTCCTTCCATGTCCCCGACTCACCGGTAGCGCGGTCAGTACCGCAGACCGCTCCCGTTCGACGCCGCCGAAGCGGCATCCCTGACCAGTGAGCGAAGGACTCTCACAATCCGAGACATGTGTCTCCCCCTCTCACGACCACACGTGGATGAGTGGTCTTCACATGGGTCGACGGCAGGGCAGGGCGGAGGTAGACCCGTTCGGACCAAGTCCGGTACGCCCCCTGGGACCACGCCGGCCGGACGATCGGTTACATGTGCGGCATAGCCACCACACGACCGCGCTCCACGTGCTAAGGAGACGGTCGGGTCAGACCTCGATGACGATCGGAACGATCATCGGCCGGCGCTTGTAGTTGTCGCTCAGCCACTTGCCGATGACCCGGCGTACCCGCTGTTCCAGCTCGTGACGGTCGCTGACGCCCTCACGACCGGACTCGGCCAGCGCCTCCTCGACGAGTGGCATCACGCCTTCGAACGCAGCCGCATCCTCGGAGAAGCCGCGGGCGAGCAGCTCCGGCCCGGCGCTCACCTTGCCGGTCACCGAGTCGATGACGATCACGACGCTGACGAAGCCGTCGCCGCCGAGGATCAGCCGGTCCCGCAGCGAGTTCTCCCCCACGTCGCCCACGGCCAGCCCGTCGACGTACACGTATCCGGCCGGCACCGCACCGACGATCGACGCCCGGCCGTCGACGAGGTCGACCACGACGCCGTCCTCGGCCAGGACGACGTTCTCGGCCGGTACGCCGGTCGAGACCGCGATGTCGGCGTGCGCCCGCAGGTGACGCCACTCGCCGTGGATCGGCATCACATTCGACGGCCGGGTGACGGTGTGGACGTAGGTCAGCTCGCCGGCGGGTGCGTGCCCGGACACGTGCACCAGCGCTGTCTCCTTGTGCACCACCTGCGCACCGAGCCGGTTCAGCCCGTTGATGACCCGGAACACCGCGCTCTCGTTACCCGGGACCAGCGATGAGGCGAGGACGACGGTGTCGCCGGGCTCGATCCGGATCTGTCGGTGGGCGCGGTTCGCCATCCGGGCCAGCGCTGACATCGGCTCACCCTGCGACCCGGTGGACACCAGGCAGACCTGCTCCGGCGGCAGGTCCTCGATCTCACGCAGGTCGGCGATCAGCCCGGGCGGGATCCGCAGATAACCCAGGTCGCGGGCGATTCCCATGTTGCGCACCATCGAGCGGCCGATCAGGGCCACTCGGCGGTGGTGGGTGTGGGCCACGTCGAGCACCTGTTGCACCCGGTGCACGTGCGAGGCGAAACAGGCCGTGATGACGCGGCGCTTCGCGGTGCGGAAGATCTCGTCAAGCACCGGGGCGATGTCACGCTCGGGCGTGACGAAACCCGGCACCTCGGCGTTTGTGGAGTCCGCCATCAGCAGGTCGATGCCCTCGGCGCCGAGCCGGGCCCACCCGCCCAGGTCGGTCACCCGGCCGTCGAGCGGCAGCTGGTCCATCTTGAAATCGCCGGTGTGCAGGACGGTTCCGGCGGAGGTCCGGATGGCGAGGCTGAGCGCGTCCGGGATGGAGTGGTTGACCGCGAAGAACTCACAGGAGAACGGCCCGAACTGCTCGGTCACCCCTTCGCGCACCTCGAGGGTGTACGGCGTGATCCGGTGCTCGGCGAGCTTGCCCTCGACCAGCGCGAGGGTGAGCCGCGAGCCGATGACCGGGACGTCAGGCTTCTCCCGCAGGAGGTACGGCACGCCACCGATGTGGTCCTCGTGGCCGTGGGTGAGGACGAGGGCATCCACGTCGTTCCAGCGGTCGCGGAGGTAGCTGAAGTCCGGCAGGATCAGGTCGACGCCCGGCTGCTCGGTCTCCGGGAAAAGCACGCCGCAGTCGACGATCAAAAGCCGGCCACGGTGCTCGAACACCGTCATGTTGCGGCCGATCTCGCCGATCCCACCGAGGGCGACGATCCGCAGCCCGTCGTCCGGCAGCGGCGGCGGTGTCCCGAGATCGGGGTGGGGATGGCTCACAGGTCGAGACCGGCTGCCAACAGGTCCTCGCGTAGCACGGCGATCTCCGCTTCCGTTGCATCGAGCAGGGGTGGGCGGGTGGTGCGGTTGGGGATCCGGCCGACCAGCTCGAGCGCCGCCTTGACCATGATCGCGCCCTGGGTTCGGGTCATGATCCCGATCACGGCCGGCACCAGAGCCGCGTTGATCCGTCGCGCCTCAGCGAGATCACCGCGCTCCACGGCGTCGATCATCGCGGCGTACCGCGCAGTGAACAGGTGCCCGACGACGCTCACGACACCGACCGCCCCGATGGCAAGGAGCGGGAGGTTCAACGCGTCCTCGCCGGAGTAGTAGGCCAGGTCGGTCTGGGCCAGCACCCTCGTCGTGGCCGCGAGGTCGCCCTTGGCGTCCTTCACCGCGACGATCCGCGGGTGCTCCGCGAGCCGGAGCAAGGTGTCGGTGTGGATCGCGGTCCCGGTGCGCGCCGGGATGTCGTACAGCATCGCCGGCAGGTCGGTCGCGTCCGCCGCGGTCGCGAAGTGGTTGATGAGCCCGGCCTGCGGCGGCTTGTTGTAGTACGGCGTGACGAGCAGCAGGCCGCTGGCGCCGGCCTTCTCGGCGTGGCGCGCGAGCTCGACGGTGTGGGCGGTGTCGTAGGTGCCGACCCCCGCGACCACACTCGCCCGATCACCTACCGCCTCGACGACGGCCCGGATCAGGGTTTCCTTCTCGTCGTTGGTGGTCGTCGGGGACTCCCCCGTCGTACCGCTGATGACGAGTCCTTCGTTGCCGTCAGCGACGAGCGTGGTGGCCAGGCTCTGGGCGCCGTCCACGTCAAGGCCCCCGTCCGAGGTGAACGGCGTGACCATGGCGGTCAGCACGCGCCCGAAGGGTGCGTTCATGCCTGCGACGCTACCGCGTGGACACCAGGTCGGCGTCGTCTCGCCACCCAGCCGGGGATGTCTTCAAGCGGCAGGAAGACGCCGAGACAGACGACGAGCGGGGCGAAGTTGATCCCGATCGAGGCCCAGGTGACGAGGTGGAAGGCCAGCAGCATCGCCACCCCGACCATCCGGGCCCGACGACCGACGACCAGTAGCAACGGCGTCGAGGCCTCCATGCAGAAGACACCGATCTGGCCGAGCACGAGGACCAGCGGATGGTGGAGCAACAGCTTCACCGGCGACGACCCTCGACGGATCACCGCCCACGCGAAGGTCGCCCCCACCACCCAGTGAGCACCGCCGAACCGGATCTCCTTGGCGTATGCAGCGAGGACGTACGTGGCCACGACGGCGAGCTCGATGCAGCGCAGCGCCCATCCCGCGGCCTCGGAGCGCTGGTCTGACCCGATCCGGGTGACGCCAACCGTCGGCAGGACGAACAACGCCACCAGCAGCCCGAGGTGATCGTGGTCGATCTTGCCGTAGGACATCGCCAGGCAGACCCAGTCCAGATAGGCCAGAGCCACCACCCAGCCGGCCAGCCGCGGCAGCCACCCCGTCGCGGCCACCAGCGCCGCCACGATGATGACGACGCGCAGCGTCTGCACCAGCCATGGCGGCGGGCTCGGCTGGTGCAGTGTGGCGAGCAGGTCGACCGGGTCGTAGAGAGCCGCCGACCCGTAGGCGTGCGGCACGACCTGCTGGGTCCTGGTGAACAGGTCAATCGGGAGGTAGAGGTAGACCAGGACTCGCAGGATCGCGACCCGACCCAGCGGTCCGGGCCGGAACAGCCAGCGCGTCAGCGGGTTCATGACGGGACCGTCCAGGTCACGAGCACGCGCGAGGTCTTGGCACCAGGGACTCGGTTGTGAAGCTTCACCCCGGTGTCGATCACGTAGAGCTTCGTGTAGCCGGGCTGCGACGGGTGGAGCCGAGACTGGGCATCGGCGATCGCCTGCAACCGCGAGGGGTCGGCCTCGATCCGGGGCAGCTGGATCTCGATGTCCGCCCGCTTGATGCCGACTCCGCCGGCGTTGAGCCCGACCGGCACATGGGTGCCCGCGGTGGTGTCGGCCCAGACGGTGATCGAGTCGACCGAGCCATTCGGGGAGACGTAGAAGGCGTACTGCGTCATCGGCCCGGCCGGGAACATCTTCTCGGCGCCGCGGACGGTCCCGTAGGCCAGGCATCCAACCGCGGCAACGGTCGCGACCAGCCGCCACCGCCGGCTTCCGGGGCCGAGTGCTCCCTGGCTGCTCACGGTCGAACGCTCAGGGAGCGACCCGTCCGTTGATCTCGAATGCGGCGTGGGTGATCGGCATCAGCGCAGCGAAGTGACGTTCCATGCCCTCGGCCACCATCTCGATCTCCCGCTGCGGGAAGGACGGGAACCGGGAGTCCTCGCGCTGGGTGCGCAGCCCGAGGAAGTGCATCAGCGACCGGGCGTTGCAGGTGGCGTACATCGAGGAGAAGGTCCCGACCGGGAGCACGGTGCGCGCCACCTCGCGAGCGATCCCGGCATCGAGCATCTCGAGGTACGCCGCGTAGGACTGCCGGCTGGCTTCCTCGATCGCCTCGACCGCGAGCTTGTGCTGCGCCTCGGTCCCGTCGACGAAGTGGTACTGGCCGGCCTTGCCTTCCTGGATCAGCTTGCGAGCCGGACCGGGCACGTAGAACACGGGCTGCAGCTGCCGGTAGCGGCCGGACTCCTCGTTGTACGACCAGCCCACCCGGTGCCGCATGAACTCCCGGAAGACGAAGATCGGCGCGCTGATCAAGAACGTCATCGAGTTGTGCTCGAATGGCGACCCGTGCCGATCGCGCATCAGGTAGCGGATCAGCCCGGCACTGCGCTCAGGATCCTCGTCGCGCGCCTCCAGCGAGGTCTCCCCAGCGGTCGACACCCGCGCCGCCCAGACCACGTCCGAGTCCTGGGCGCTGGCCTTGACCAGCTCGACCGAGATGTCCGAGCGGAACTGCGGGTTGGGGCTGTCCGGCATCCCCCGACCGTATCGCCGGGTCACCCCGGTTGCGGCAGCGACAGACCGGCGGTTCGACCGTTCGGCGTACCTACGTGAGCGCCGCCGACCAGAAGGCCACCGGCCTGCCAGCTCGGATCAGGACGAGGTGGCGGCCACTTCGCGCCGCAACGTCCCGTCGGGATCCAGGCCCGCGGTCACCTCGTCGAGGCGGGCCGCGAGCTCCCGGATTGCGGCGTTCAGCCGCATGAACTCGCGTGTCGCCATCCCCAGCTTCACCAGGATGACGAGCTCGAAGCCAAGCAGTCCGACCCCCGCGGCGATCATGACCGGGAGCACCTGGTTGATGAGCGGCCCGACGATGAACACGAACATCTGGAACTCGATACCGCTCACCAGGTGGGTCCGGATCCGGCGACGCAGCATCCAGTCGCGCAACGCCGGATACCACGGCACCCGGCGGTTGAAGCCGGTAGATATCTCCCGGTTCACCCCCAGCTCGGCCGTCGGCACAGGCGACCGCCCCAGCGGCTGCGCCTGAAGGCCGGGCGCCCCGTCGTCGTCCGATTCCTCATCAAGTCGCGTCGAGACCCGTGACGCGGCCGCCAGGCTGGCCCGAGCCTCCGTCAACGTCGCGTCGACAAGGTGCTCGTCGACGTGTCCGGCACCGCCCACCAGCCGTCGTACCCGCTCGAGACAGTCCGCGGCATCGCCCACCCGTTCCCGGGACGCCAGGATCGACACACTCATGTCGCCTCGTACCTTTGCGATCTGCATCGAGTCCATGTAGCGCAGGGCAACGAGGAAGATCGTGACCACGGCCGCGTACAGGTAGCGAGCCTGCCCAGTCGCCTGGAACTGGCCGCCGAACAGTCCCAGGGTCACGGCCAGGATCCGGATCTGGTCGAAGATGAAGTCGAGCAGGCCGCCGATCGCTGAGCCGTTGCCCTTGAGCCGGGCGACCTTGCCGTCCAGACAGTCGACGACGAAGCTCAGGTGGTAGAGCACAGCGCCGGCGGCAAGCCAGGGCCAGGTGTGGAGCCAGAACACACCCGCGCTCGCCAGCCCGAGCAGCAGGGCCACGAAGCTGATCGCGTTCGGCGTGATCGAGGTGTAGTTCGCGATGAAGGCGACGATCGGCGCGGCCACCGGGTCGACGAGCAGCACCGTCCACCAGGCGTCTTTGTACTTCAACGTGCGGCGCTTGACGTCGGCCGTGGTCCATCGACCGTGGGGCCCGGATCCGGGATCGCCCGGCTGCGGCCAGCCGCCCGAGCTCGTCGTCGGCGTCTGCGCTGACATCTGCGTCACCCTAGCGACGCCGCGCCCGCCAGCAGGTCATCGATGCCTTGGGTCAGACCAGGCCGTGTCGCGACGGCGCGGATCGCGAGCAGTACGCCGGGCATGAACGACTCCCGCGACAGCGAGTCGTGGCGGATCGTCAGGGTTTCGCCGGGGCCACCGAGCAGGACCTCCTGATGGGCCACGAGGCCGGCCAGCCGCACCGCGTGGACCCGCACTCCGTCGACGTCGGCGCCACGCGCACCGTCCAGCGCCTCGGTGGTGGCGTCGGGTGACGGCCTGCCGTCCCGCGCGGCGGCGATCCGCTGGGCGGTGACGCGAGCGGTCCCGCTGGGCGCGTCGACCTTGTTGGGGTGGTGCATTTCGATGATCTCGGCCGAGTCGAAGTAGCGAGCGGCCTCAGCGGCAAATCGCATCAGCAGGACGGCGCCGATCCCGAAGTTCGGCGCGATCACGACACCGATGTCGGGATGATCGGCCAGCCAGCCCTGGACGGTGTCGAGCCGTTCCGCATCGAAACCCGTGGTGCCGACGACGACGTGTCGGCCGGCCTCGATGCACCAGTGCAGGTTGTCCATCACGGCGGCGGGAGTCGTGAAGTCGACCACGACGTCGGCGGCGCGCAACGGGTCGCGATCGTCGCCGGCGTCGACCTGGGCCACCAGCTCAAGATCGTCAGCGGCGGCCACCGCACGAGCGACCTCCGAGCCCATCCGCCCGGCAGCGCCCAGCACGCCGACCTTCACGCTGCGAACACCTGGTCATCGTCGTACGGGCCGACGACCGCGAGCGACAGCGGGCCGCCGAGCAGCTCAGCGGCCAGCGCCCGGGTGTCATCGAGCGTCACGGCGTCGATGCCGGCGAGGATCTCCTCGACGGTCATCAGCTCGCCGTAGACCAGCTCGGCCTTGCCCAGACGCGTCATCCGCGACCCGGTGTCCTCGAGCCCGAGCACCAGCCCGCCACGCATCTGGCCCTTGCCCCGCTCGAGCTCCTCGTCGCTGAGCCCGGCCGCAGCCGCGAGCGCGAGCTGCTCGCGGCACAGCTCGGCCACCTCCGGGGCCCGGCGCGGATGGCAGCCGGCGTAGACGCCGATCGTGCCGGTGTCGGAGTAGTGGGAGGTGAAGGAGTAGACCGAGTACGCCAGCCCGCGCTTCTCCCGTACCTCCTGGAACAGCCGCGAGGACATGCCACCGCCCAGCGCTGTATTGAGCACGCCCAGCGCGAACCGGCGTTCGTCGACGCGGGTGAGTGCCGACCCCGCCCAGCACCAGGTTGGCCTGCTCGGTGGGTCGGTTGAGTACGGTCGTGCGCGACCTGGAAGGTCGGTACGCGGCCGCCGACCCTCGGGGCGGCTGGGACCCGGTCGTCGTCGACGACGACGTCGGTGAATGCCCGGCGTACCCGGCGAACCAGGTCCTTGTGATCGACGTTGCCGGCCGCGGCGACGACGAGCTGCTCGGCCCGATAGCGCCGCTTGTAGTAGCCGTGGATCGACGTGCGGCTCATCGCCTGGATCGACTCGACCGAGCCGAGAACCGGCCGGCCCAACGGCAACGCCGGCCACACCAGGCCGGCGAACAGGTCGTGCACCGCATCGCCCGGATCGTCGTCGTGCATGGCGATCTCTTCGAGGATGACGCCGCGCTCGTTGTCGACCTCACGCGATGCCAGCAGTGACGACGTCACCATGTCGACGACGACGTCGACGGCGATCGGCAGGTCGTTGTCGAGCACCCGGGCGTAGTAGCAGGTGTACTCCTTGGCGGTGAATGCGTTGAGCTCGCCGCCGACCTCGTCGATCTCGGCGGCGATGCTCAGCGCGTCCCGACGCCGGGTGCCCTTGAACAGCAGGTGCTCGAGGTAGTGGGAGGCGCCGGACAGCGACGATGTCTCGTCACGGGACCCGACCCCGACCCAGACCCCGAACGCCACGGAACGCACGCCCGGCACCGACTCACTGATGACCCGCAGGCCGCCGGGCAGGACCGTACGTCGGACGACCCCGCCGTCCGGACCGGTGAGCAGCGTGCGGGTCGTCCCCGCACGCTGGGCCCGGCCGGCGAGATCGACCGGCACGTCAGCGTGCGCTGTCGGCGGTCTCGGGTGCGCCCTCGGTCGATGCGGCGTCGCCCGAGGCATCGTCGGCCAGGACCGGCACGAGCGACAGCTTGCCGCGCGGGTCGATCTCGGCGATCTCGACCTGCACCTTGGTACCGACCGGCAGCACGTCCTCGACGTTCTCGACCCGCTTTCCCCCGACGATCTTGCGGACCTGCGAGATGTGCAGCAGACCGTCCTTACCCGGCGTCAGCGACACGAAGGCGCCGAACGTCGTGGTCTTGACAACGGTCCCGAGGTAGCGCTCGCCGACCTCCGGGAGCTGCGGCGAGACGATCGACCGAACCGCGCGCAACGCCGCCTCGGCCTTGACCCCGTCGACGGCGGCGATGTAGATCGTGCCGTCGTCCTCCACGGTCAGGTCCGCGCCGGTGTCGGCCTGGATCTGGTTGATGATCTTGCCCTTGGGTCCGATGATCTCGCCGATCTTGTCGACCGGGATCCGCTCGGTGATGATCCGCGGCGCGTACGGCGACATGTCGCCCGGCGCCTCGATGGCCTCGGCCATGACGTCGAGGATCGTGATCCGTGCCTCGCGGGCCTGCTGCAACGCACCGCCGAGCACCGACGCGGGGATTCCGGTCAGCTTGGTGTCGAGCTGCAGCGCGGTGACGAACTCCCGGGTGCCGGCGACCTTGAAGTCCATGTCGCCGAACGCGTCTTCCGCACCGAGGATGTCGGTCAACGTGACGAACTCGTCGCCGTCGTTGATCAGACCCATGGCGATGCCAGCCACGGGTGCCTTGAGCGGAACGCCCGCAGCCATCAGGGACAGCGATGACGCGCACACCGAGCCCATTGACGTCGAACCGTTGGAGCTCAGCGCCTCACTGACCACGCGGATCGCGTACGGGAAGTCCTCCTTGCTCGGCAGCACGGGCACGAGTGCCCGCTCCGCGAGCGCGCCGTGACCGATCTCGCGGCGCTTTGGTGAACCCACTCGTCCGGTCTCACCGGTGGAGTACGGCGGGAAGTTGTAGTGGTGCATGTAGCGCTTGCGGGTCTCCGGCGACAGCGTGTCGACGAGCTGCTCCATGCGCAGCATGTTGAGCGTCGCCACGTTGAGGATCTGGGTCTCGCCACGCTCGAAAAGGCTGGAGCCGTGCACCCGGGGTACGACGTCGATCTCGGCGGACAGGCTGCGGATGTCCCGCAGGCCACGGCCGTCGATGCGCACACCGTCGGCGATCACGCGTCGTCGTACCAACGTCTTGGTCAGCGAGCGGTAGGCCGCGCTGATCTCCTTGTCGCGACCCTCGAAGGTCTCGGCGAGCCGCTCCTTCGCGAGTGCCTTGACGCGGTCGAGCTCGAGCTCGCGATCTTGCTTGTCGGCAATGGTGAGTGCCGCGGACAACTCGCTGCTGACCGCACCGGTGACCGCCTCGAGGACGTCGTCGGTGTAGTCGAGGTAGACCGGGAACTCCCGGGTCGGCTTGGCAGCCTTGCTCGCGAGCTCGGACTGGGCGCGGCAGAGCTCGGCGAGGAACGGCTTGGCCGCCTCGAGGCCCTGGGCGACGACGTCCTCGGTCGGAGCCTGAGCGCCCTGCGCAACGAGCGCGATGGTGTTCTCGGTGGCCTCGGCCTCGACCATCATGATCGCGACGTCACCGCCGTCGACGACTCGGCCGGCCACGACCATGTCGAACACGGCGCGCTCGAGGTCGGAGTACTTGGGGAACGGCACCCATTCGCCGTCGATCAGCGCGACGCGGACGCCGGCAACCGGGCCGGAGAACGGCAGGCCGGCGAGCAGCACGCTGCAGGCCGCGCCGTTGATGGCGACGACGTCGTAGAGGTCGTCCGGGTCCAGCGCCAGGATCGTCGAGACGATCTGGATCTCGTTGCGGAGCCCCTTCGCAAAGCTGGGACGCAGCGGCCGGTCGGTGAGCCGACAGGTGAGGATCGCGTCGGTGCTGGGACGACCCTCGCGGCGGAAGAACGAGCCGGGGATCTTGCCCGCGGCGTACTGGCGCTCTTCCACGTCCACGGTCAGCGGGAAGAAGTCGAGGTTGTCCTTGGGGTTCTTCGACGCCGTGGTGGCCGAAAGGACCATCGTGTCGTCGTCGAGGTAGGTGACCGCGGAGCCCGCGGCCTGCTGGGCGAGTCGCCCGGTTTCGAAGCGGATGGTGCGCTCGCCGAGCGAGCTCTTGAGAACTGCTTCGGCGTACTGCACGTCGGTAGAGATGTCGGAGCCCGTCACGGGCGCCTCCTGTCAGGTTGGCGCGCCGCTGCCTGAGTGCGGGACCGGTCTCCGATCGAAGCGGGCGGGTGTCGCGTCACGAGGACGCGTCCCGGCCGCCACTACCGAGGACCGGCGCTCGCGTCATTGCGGCCAGCGCGCGGTCGGCTGGCGTGCTACCGGCGCAGACCGAGTCTTTCGATCAGCGCGCGATAGCGCTGCACGTCCTTCTCCTCCAGGTAGCGCAACAGCCGACGGCGACGGCCGACGAGCTGCAGCAGACCACGCTGGGTGTGGAAGTCGTGCTTGTGCTTCTTCATGTGCTCTGTGAGATCGGAGATGCGTCGGCTGAGCAGCGCGACCTGCACCTCGGGGGACCCGGTGTCACCGTCTCCGGTGCCGTAGTCGGACATGATCTGTTGCTTGACGGCGGCGTCGAGCGGCACTCAGGGTCTCCCAATGTCATCAGCCCGCAGGGTTACACCGCAGGGGCAGACGGATTCGAACTCCGCCGAGCATAGCGGAGATACCTGTCAGGAGGCGCGAGCGTGGGTTTGGGCCGAGCGCTCTGACACGTCGCGTCAGCCGAAGAGGGCGGCGCGGGTCGACTCGACGTCCCGGTCCATCTGGGCGACCAACGCGTCGATCGCGTCGAAGGTGACCATCCCGCGAAGCCGGGAGACGAACTCGACGGCGACGACCTCGTCGTAGAGGTCCAGCTCGGCGTCGAGCACGAACGCCTCGACCCGGCGGTCGGCGCCGCCGAAGGTCGGGTTGGTCCCCACACTGACGGCAGCCGGCAGCCGCGAGCCTTCGCCGCCGTCACGCACCAGCCAGCCGGCATACACCCCGTCCGCCGGTACGACGATGCCCGGGTCGACCGCAAGGTTGGCCGTCGGGTACCCCAGCTCACGACCACGTGCGTCCCCGCGAACGACCGGGCCTTCGACCAGATGCGGGCGGTCGAGCGCGGCGGCGGCCGCGCCGACGTCGCCCGCGCTCAGCATGGCCCGGACCGCGCTCGAGGACACGACTCCGTGGTCCTCGACCAGCTCGACACCGTCGACGTCGAAGCCCATCGCGCGCAGCGACGCGACGTCGCCGGCGGCCCGGTGCCCGAACCGCCAGTTCGCACCCACGACCACGCGCTCGGCGTGCAGCGCCTCGCGCAGCACGGCGGTCGCGAACGCCTCCGGTGACTGCTGCGAGAGCTCGAGGGTGAACGGCAGCACGACCACGTCGTCGGCGCCGACCGACCGCAGCAGGGTGATCCGACGCTCGACCGTCGTGAGCATCGGGGGCGCGGATCCGGGGCGCAGCACCGCGGCCGGGTGCGGGTCGAAGCTGACGATGATCGCGGGCAGGTCCCGCTCCCTGGCGGCGGCGACGGCTCTCGCGACGACGAGTCGGTGGCCACGGTGGACGCCGTCGAAGACGCCGAGGGCGACAACGCTGGAACGGGGAGCCACGCCGCAACCCTAGGAGCCCGCGACCCCGGTCGGCGTCAGGAGTGCTCCCCCAGGAGCGCCAGCACCTCGCTGTGGGCTCGTTGCAACGCCACGACCGCGGCGAGCACGCCCGCCTCGTCGGCGTCCCGCGCCGCGGCCAGCGAGTCCCGCGTCAACGCGGCGACCTCCTCGGCCAGCCGGGCGTACGCCGTGCCGTTCGCCAGCGAGTCGGGGCGCCGCGCGTCGCGTCTGGTCTGGGCCCGGGTCTCCCGGCGTACCTCCCGGGCGGCGGTCTTGAGCTCTTCGCGCAGTCCCCGCACCGAGGCCCGAACCTCCGAGCGCACGTCGCGGGCCAGGTCGGCGACGGACTGGGAGATCTCGGCCTCCAGGTCCCGCAGCTCGTCCACGTGCCCGGCGAGCTCCTCACGGCCGGCATCGGTCAGCCGATAGACCTTGCGGCCGTCCGCCTCGTCATGCTCCACCAGCCCCTCGGCCTCGAGCTTCGCCAGCCGCGGGTAGACAGTGCCGGCGGACGGCGCGTAGAGCCCCAGGAAGCGATCCTCGAGCAGGCTGATCACGTCGTAGCCGTGCCGTGGCTGCTCGTCGAGCAGCTGCAGCAGGTACAGCCGCAGGCCGCCATGCCGGAAGACTGCGGCCATCAGCCATACCGCACGAGCAGGGCGACGCTGCCTGACACCGTGCGCCCCCGGATCCTGCCGGCCCCGTCGCCGATGCTGCCCGACATGGCACGCCGCCCAGGCTTGGTGGTCGTCGACAGGCCATCGAACGCCGAGGTCAGCCGCCCCGAGGCGCTGGAGACGTCCACCGTCGTACCGGTGGTTTCCGGCATCCGGACCGTCAGGTCGCCGGACACCGTCGACACGTCGATCTCGATGTTGCCGGTGCTGTGCAGGTCGAGCGCCACATCACCGGAGACGCCCTTGGCGTGCAGCCGTTTGGTGTCGCTGTCCACGACGGTGACGGAGCCGGACACGGTCTTCACGGTCATCTCCCCCGCCAGGCCGCGGCCCTCGACGTCGCCGGACACCGACCCGACGTTCACGTCGCCACGTGCGCCGTCGAGCGTGACGTCGCCGGACACGCACCGCACCCGGAGATCACCCTCCAGACCCGCGACGACCGCGCCGGCCGAGACCACATCGATCTGCGCGGCGCAGGCCGCCGGCACCGCTACTGACACGACAGCGCTGCGGTCGCCGAAGCCCCCGGCGTACAGCCAGCCCTTGACCGTTCCGGTCGCGAACTTGCGGTGGCTGATGGTCAGGACCCCATCCTCGACGGTGACGATGATCGGGTCGTCTCGGACCTCGCTCACCTCGACCACCGTGGTCTGGCTGTCTGAGGCGACCACATCGATGTGGCCACCCACCAGCTTCGCGTGCAGCATCCGGACCGGCTCGTCAACCTCGAGCTGCTGGGCCTCGGAGATCTCCCATTGCGACATTTCAGACTCCTCTGTCAAAGCGGTCGACGTGTGATGGAACTCGTCTCGAGCCGAGGTGGTCACCGGGTCACCGGCACACCGGCCGGCCGCGACAGCCACTCGCCGAACCGGACCAGGGAGTGGCCCAGCGCGGCACGCGCGGCTCCTGGGCCCTGCCTCGGCTCGGGGCGGGGCCGGGTCGACTCCGCGGTCCGACGGATCTCGGCGGCTCGCTGCTCGGCCAGTATCGGCGACAGGGACATATCGGTCACTCCTCGCTCGCTCGGTCCGGTGATACGCGATATAGCTCGATCTGAGGTCACGCTATATCGCGTCTTTCCCCAGAGTCAAGACATATCGCGAGTTCCCGGAGCCGTTCCCCTTGCACCAATGGGCCATACGTGGGGTCAGGGTGTGGTGAAGACCACGAGCGAGCGCGGGACGCCGTCGCGGCGTGCCATCAGCGCCACCAGGCCGCCGTCCGGGCCGAACACGCCGACCGGCCCCTCTGAGGGCAGCTCGAACGCCACCGGCTGTCCGAACCCGATCCGCCGGACGTCGTCCTCGGCAACCTCGAGCCGCGGGAAGGTCGATGTCACCGCCACGTCCAACGGAACCATTCGGAGATCCTCCGCCAGCGCGTCGAGGCTGCTCGCCATATCGAGCGAGAACGATCCCACCCGGGTACGCCGCAGCGCGCTCAGGTGGCCGCCCACGCCCAGCGTCGAGCCGAGATCACGGGCCAGCGCACGGACGTAGGTCCCGGTCGAGCAGGTCACCGCGACATCCAGCTCGTCACCGCGACGGGCCAGCAGCTCGAAGCGCTCGACCCTGACCGGCCGTGCCGCGAGATCGACCTGCTCTCCCGCTCGGACCCGGGCGTACGAGCGCACGCCACCGACCTTGATCGCGGAGACCGCTGCCGGAACCTGTTCGATGTCACCCGTCAGGCTGGCCATCGCCGCGACCAGCAGGTCGTCATCCACCGCGGACGTGTCCGAGCGGATCAGCGGCTCCCCCTCGACGTCGTCGGTCGTGGTCGTGAGACCGAGCCGGATCGTGGCGAGGTAGTCCTTGTCGTGCCCGGCGACGAAGCCCAGCAGCTTCGTGGCCTTCTCGACCCCCACGACGAGTACGCCGGTGGCCATCGGGTCCAGTGTCCCGGCGTGTCCCACCCGGCGGGTGCCTGCGAGCCGTCGGATCCGTGCCACGACGTCGTGCGAGGTCCAGCCGGCCGGCTTGTCGACCACGACGAGCCCGGCCGGGACGCTCGTCCCCGGCTGACGTTCCGTCACGTTGCGGCGCGCTCGAGGCTCTCGAGCCGTTCACGCAACGACGCGATCGTCGCCTCCGCATCGCGGTGCGAGGTGAACCCGGCTGCCAGCCGGTGACCGCCGCCGCCGAGCGAGCCGCACGCCGCGCCGACGTCCGACCCACCACGGGACCGGGTGGAGACCCGGTAGGAGCCGTCGCCGTCCTGCTTGAGGACCACCGCGACGTCCGCCTCGGCGGTCTGGCGCAGCGAGTCCATCACCGGGTCGACGTCCTCGTGCTCCAGCCCGGCAGTAGCCAGGTCGTCCTGCGTCACGGCGGTCCAGACCAGCCCGCGGCCGCCCAGGGCGTCGGCGTCGAGCTGGGCCCGGCCGAGCACCGCCGCCAACAGCTCGACGTACCGGAACGGCTGGGTGCCCCAGATCCGCCGGTGCACCTGGTCCGGGCTGACCCCCGCCTCGAGCAGGCGACCGGCCAGGGCGTGGACCGACGGGGTCGTCACCGAGTGGGCGAAACCTCCGGTGTCGGTCACCAGGCCGGTGTACAGACAGGTGGCGATGTCGACGTCGAGCGGGACCCCGAGCCGCGCGATCAGCTCGGCCGCGATCACGGCGGTGGCGGCCGCCGCCGGATCCACGAGCGCCTGCCCGCGGATCGGCCCGGCGTTGTTGGCGTGATGGTCGATCACGATGATGTCGCCGGCGGTGTCAGCCAGGCCGGACAGGACACCGAGTCGGTCGACGCTTCCAGTGTCGAGCACGATCAGCAGGGGCGGTGCCGGATCGACCTCCGTAGGGGCGACAGCCGCATCGATCCCCGGCAGCCAGGAGTACGTCGACGGGACGCGGAACGGATTGTCGCCCCAGGTGCAGGTGACGTCGAGACCGCGAGAGCGCAACGCGGCACCCAGGGCCAGCATCGAGCCGAGCGCGTCACCGTCGGGCGAGACGTGGCAGACCAGGGTGGCCGCGCCGGCCGGTTCGAGGACTTCCAGCGCGCGTTGCCAGACCGGCTCGTCGATCGAAAGCCCGCTCACTCGTCCTCATGCCGGTACGGGTCGACGTCACCGGCGGGCTGCGCGTGCTCGGCGATGCTCTGCACCCGCCGGTCCTCCGCCCGGGCCAGCTCGAGCAGCTCCTCGATCTGCTGGGCGGTCTCCGGAATGGCGTCGAGGATGAACTCGATGCTCGGGGTGTGCTTGAGCCCGGTCGCGCGGCCGACGGCGGTCCGGATCACGCCTTTCGCGCTCTCCAGCGCCGCGGCGCTACCGGACACCGCCGTCTGGTCGCCGTACGCCGTCCAGAAGATCTTGGCCTCGCGCAGGTCGGGGGTCAGTCGGGCATCGGTGATGGTCACCAGCCCGAGCCGCGGATCCTTGACCTTGCCCTCGACGACGCTCGCCACGACTTCGCGCACGCGCACGCTCATCCGTCGGGTGCGTCCCTCGTCGGCCACGGTCATCTCTCCTTCGGTCTCGGTTGCGTCATCGGGAATCAGTCGTCGGGCCCGAGCAGTCGCCGGCGCGTGCTGACCAGCTCCAGCTCCGGACGTCCCGCCACCATCCGCTCGCAGGCATCGAGCACCTCGTGGCAGTGCTTGGCGTCCGGAGCCACCACGGCGACACCGACCAACGCGCGCCGGTGCAGATCGAGGTAACCCGCCTCCGCGGCCGCGACGGCGTGCTGTCGACGCAGGTCCGCGACCAGCGGCCGCACCAGTGAGCGCTTCTGCTTGAGCGAGTGCACGTCCCCGAGCACTACGTCGAACTCGAGGCTACCGACCCAGCCCATCCCGCTAGCCTCGCACGTCGTGGCCCGCTATGCGCTGCTCCTGCGGCCCGCCGCGAACCGGGTGTACGCCGCCGCGGCCACGCCGCTGGTCGCTGCAGAGCTACGGGCCTTCCTCGACGCCGATCCCGGGGTCGACGCGTTCGGCACGGTGGTCGGTAGCCGGGAGATCGCAGGGACGACGTACCTCACCGTCGAGGGGCCGGAGCTGTCGGCCCGCCTCGATCGCCCGACTGTCGAACCTCTCGGCGGCCTACGCCCTGTTCGAGCTGACCGACGACGAGCTGTTGCGGCCGGTCGCGCTCACTCCACTGGACCGCTATGACGACGACCTGCTCACGATCCTCAAGTACGCCGGCAAGACCAACGAGCAGTTCACCAAGCTGCTGCTGAACGTCACGGCAGTGGCGAGCAGTCTTACCCGGGACGGTCTGGACCGGCCGCTGCGCGTGCTCGACCCGATGTGCGGACGTGGGACGACGCTCAACCAGGCGCTGATGTACGGCTGGCACGCCTCCGGTGTCGATCTGGACCGGGCGGACGTCGATGCCTACGCGACGTTCCTGCGGACCTGGCTGGAACGCAAGCGGCTCAAGCATCGCCTCAACGTTGCCCAGCTGCGGGTGAACCGGAAGGTCGTCGGCCGCCGGCTCGACGCCGAGACCGCCGCGACCCGCGAGCTGTGGGATGCCGGCGCGACGCAGCAGGTCACGGTGCTGACCGCGGACACGACGACGGTCGCCGAGCAGTTCCGGCGCGAATCGTTCGACCTGGTAGTGACCGACCTGCCCTACGGCGTCCAGCACGGCAGCCGCAACGCCGACAAGGGCCTGGCCCGCAACCCGATGGAGTTATTGGACGCGGCGCTGCCCGGCTGGTGCGAGGTGCTCCGGCCGGGCGGCGCGATGGGACTGTCCTGGAACACCAAGGTGGCCAGCCGTCACCCGGTCCTGGCCCGGCTGCGCCAGCACGGCCTGGAGGTCCTCGATGATCCCCCGTACGACGGCTTCGCCCACCGGGTCGACCAGGCCATCGTGCGTGACCTGGTCGTTGCCCGGCGGACCTAGCAGCGCCTAGGCGCGGGGCTTCTCGCGCATCTCGAACGTCTCGATGATGTCGTCGACGTTGATGTCGTTGTAGTTGCCGAGGTTGATACCGCACTCGAAGCCCTCACGGACCTCGGTCGCGTCATCCTTGAACCGGCGGAGTCCCACGATGGTGAGGTTGTCCGCCACTACAGCGCCGTCGCGCACCAGCCGCGCCTTGGAGTTCCGGACGATGGTCCCGTCCCGGACGATGCAGCCCGCGATACTGCCGGCCTTGCTCGACCGGAAGATCTCGCGGACCTCGGCGTTGCCGAGCTGGATCTCCTCGAACTCCGGCTTGAGCATGCCCTTGAGGGCGTTCTCCACGTCCTCGATCGCGGCGTAGATGACCGAGTAGTACCGGACGTCGACCTTCTCGCGGTCGGCGAGCTCCCGCGCCTTGCCCTCGGGCCGGACGTTGAAGCCGATGACGACCGCGTTGGAGGCGCTCGCGAGGTTGATGTCGTTCTCGGTGACCGCACCGACCCCTCGGCCGATGACCCGGATCCCCACCTCGTTCTCGGCGCCGACGTCGATCTTGACCAGCGCGTCCTCGAGGGCCTCGACCGAGCCCGAACCGTCGCCCTTGAGGATCAGGTTGAGCTCGTTCACCTCGCCCTGCTGGATCCGTTCCAGGACGTCCTCGAGCGTCATCCGACCGCGGCTCTTCGCCAGCTCGGCGAACCGCTCACGCGCCTGGCGCTGCTCGGCGATCTGCCGGGCCACGCGGTCCTCGGGTACGACGAGGAAGTTGTCGCCAGCACCGGGGACGCTGGTGAACCCGAGCACCTGGACCGGCCGTGACGGCGTGGCCTCGGTGAGTGGCTGACCATTCTCGTCGAGCATCGCCCGCACCCGCCCGAAGGCGTCACCGGCGACGATCGAGTCGCCGACGTGCAGGGTGCCGCGCTGGACCAGCACGGTGGCCACCGGCCCGCGACCACGGTCGAGGTGCGCCTCGATGGCGACGCCTTCCGCGGTGCGCTTCGGGTTGGCCCGCAGGTCCAGTGCCGCATCCGCGGTCAGCACGATGCCCTCGAGCAGGGTGTCGAGGCCGTCGCCGTTGCGCGCGGACACGTCGATGAACAGCGTGTCGCCGCCGTACTCCTCTGCGACCAGGCCGTACTCGGTGAGCTGACCGCGCACCTTGGCCGGGTCGGCGCCTTCCTTGTCGATCTTGTTGACCGCGACCACGATCGGGACGTCCGCCGCCTGAGCGTGGTTGAGCGCCTCGATCGTCTGCGGCATCACGCCGTCATCCGCAGCCACGACGAGCACCGCGATGTCCGTCACCTGGGCGCCGCGAGCACGCATCGCGGTGAAGGCTTCGTGACCGGGTGTGTCGATGAAGGTGAGCAGTCGATCCTGGTCGTTCACCTTCGCGCGGACCTGGTAGGCACCGATGTGCTGCGTGATGCCACCGGCCTCGCGCGCCATGACGTCGGTCGAGCGGATCGCGTCGAGCAGCTTGGTCTTTCCGTGGTCGACGTGACCCATGACCGTGACGACCGGTGCCCGTGACACCAGGTCGGCCTCGTCCTCGTCCGCGTCGAACTCGATGTCGAAGCGGGCCAGAATCTCGGCGTCCTCCTCTTCCGGAGTGACGATCCGGACGTTCCAGCCCAGCTCGGTGCCGAGCAGCTGCAGCGTCTCCTCCGGTGCCGACTGGGTCGCCGTCACCATCTCGCCCAGCTGGGTGAACACGACCTGGACCAGCGACCCGGGGTTGGCGCCGATCTTGTCGGCGAAGTCCGCCAGGCTGGCGCCACGCGGCAACCGGATCTGCTCACCGTTGCCGTGCGGGACCTGCACGCCGCCGATCGACGGCGCCTGCATGTTGTCGAACTCCTGGCGCCGCTGCTTCTTCGACTTCCGGCCTCGCACCGCGCGACCACCGGGGCCACGACCGAACGCGCCCTGGGTCGGGGCGCCGCGACCGCGGCCACCGGGACCACCGGGACGGCCACCGAAGCCACCGGGACGGCCAGGTGCACCGCCGGGAGCGCCGCCACCACCTGGACGGCCGGCGAACCCGCCGCCGCCACCGGGTGCCCCACCGGGGCCACTGGAACGGCCGCCGAAGCTGCCACCGCCGGGACGACCGCCTGGTGCCGGTCGACCGGCACCCGGACCGCCGGGACCACCCGGTCGGCCGGCACCGGGACCGCCGGGACGCGCTGCAGGCCGCGGCGGCATCGAGCCGGGGGTCGCGCCGGCGGGTCGCGGTGGGACCGCACCCGGGCCGGGACGCGAGGGGCCGCCCGCCGGACGGTCCCGCGGCGTGAAGGGGTTGTTGCCGGCCGGTCGAGGGCTGAACGGGTTGTTCCCGGCCGGGCGGGGGGTGCCCGGGCGGGGAGCCGTCGGTGCCTGCGGGGTGGCGGGCGGAGCCGCGAACGCGGCCGGGGCGGCGAAGACGTCCGGCACCTCGGTCGGGGCCGCCGGGCTGCTCGGTGTCGGCGCGGCGGCCGGCTCGGAGCTGTCCGGAGTCGCGGAAGTCACCGCGGGTTGCGCGGCGGCGGGAGCCTCAGGCTCCGCAGCCGGCGCCGGCTTGGCGGCGGCCTTCTTCGCGGCGGTCTTCTTGGGAGCGTCGTCCTTGACGACCGACGGGAACGCGGCGTGGACCTTGGCCACGACTGGCGCCTCGACCGTCGACGACGGCGTCTTGACGTACTCCCCGTTGCTGTTGAGCCATTCGATGAGCTGCTTGGACGGCAGTCCGATCTCTTTGGCTAGTGCGGATACTCGGGCCTTGGCCACTCGTTCTCCTTCAGGTGGCCCGCGGCGGTTCCGCAAGCCGTTGTCAGTGCACGGCGGTGCTCATCGGTGCTGGCTCATCGAGCGCTCATCGTCTGGTTCCGCTCTGTCGGTCGGGCTGGCTAGTCGTGCGACGTACGCCTGCAGAACGCTCGGATCAGGCATTTCGTCGAGCCGCAGGGCCTTCCGGAACGCCCGCCGACGCTCCGCCAGCGCGAGGCAGTCCGGGTCGGGGTGCAGGTGAGCGCCTCGTCCCGGCGACGTACCTCGCGGGTCGGGGAGCAGGACTCCATCGACCGCGACGACGCGCAACAGGTGCGACTTGGCGACGCGGACCCGGCACCCGACACAGGTTCGGACCGGCTCGACGCGCTTCGTCACGTGCCAGTCTATCCCTGACCCGCCGTTCGGGCGGGAGTCGTGGCCTCGTCGTCGGGCCTGATGTCGATCCGCCAGCCTGTGAGCCGGTTGGCGAGCCGGGCGTTCTGGCCCTCCTTGCCGATAGCCAGCGACAGCTGATAGTCGGGGACCACGACCCGGGCCGATCGGCTGGCCGCGTCGACGACGCTGACGCTGCGCACAGTCGCCGGCGACAGCGCGTTCCCCACGAACGTCGCCGGGTCGGCGTCCCAATCGATGATGTCGATCTTCTCGCCGTGCAGCTCGGTCACGACCGCCCGGACCCGCGAGCCCATCGGGCCGATGCAGGCGCCCCTCGCGCGGACCGCGGGGTCGTTGGAGCGGACCGCGACCTTGCTCCGGTGGCCGGCCTCCCGCGCGACGGCCGCGATCTCGACGGTCCCGTCCGCGATCTCTGGCACCTCCATCGCGAACAGCCGTCGGACCAGGTTGGGGTGCGAGCGGGAGAGCGTGACCTGGGCACCGCGGGCCCCCTTGTGCACCGAGATGACCAGGCAGCGGAGCCGGTCGCCGTGGACGTAGCGCTCGCCCGGGACCTGCTCGCTGTGCGGCAGCACGCCCTCGACGTCCCCGAGATCGACGAAGACCGGGCCCTCGGGGCGCATCCCGGAGTGGTGCTGGACCACCCCGCTGATCAGGTCACCCTCGCGCCCGGCGTACTCGCCGTAGGTCGTCTCCTGGGCGACGTCCCGCAGCCGGGACATGATCACTTGCTTCGCGGTCATCGCGGCGATCCGACCGAAGTCCGACGGGGTGTCGTCGGTCTCTCGGATGACCTCGCCGCTCTCGTCGACCTCCTGCGCCCAGACGGTGCACTCGCCGGTCTTGCGGTCGAGGACGACCCGCGCCCGCGCCTGGGATCCTTCGGTGCGCTGGTAGGCGGCGAGCAGCGCCGACTCGATCGCCTCGACCACGGTGTCGAAGGAGACGTCCTTCTCGCGGACCAGGCCGCGGAGGGCCGCGACGTCGATGTTCATCGGGCGCCCCCCTTGTCGCGGCGGCTGAACTCGACCTGAACGTGCCCTTCGCCGAGGTCGTCGTACCCGACCTGCTCCGTCGCACCGTCCACATCGAGGGTGACGCCCGCATCGTCCGCGGCCACGATCCGTCCGGTGCGCTCGCCGGCCCGGACCAGCCGCCCGATGTTGCGACGCCAGTGCCGAGGAGCGGTCAGCGGCCGGTCGACTCCGGGCGAGGTGACCTCGAGAACGTACGGCGAGGCACCGAGCTCGTCGGTCCCGTCGAGTGCCTGAGACACGGCGCGAGAGACCTCGGCGACAGCGTCGAGGTCGACGCCGCCATCCCGGTCGACCACGACGCGGAGGACGCTGCGCCGGCCCGCGGCGGTGACCGAGACGTCTTCGAGGTCATATCCGGCCGCCGTCACGACCGGTTCCAACAGGGGGCGCACCCGGGAACTCGTCATGGCCGCCATGAGGCGCAGAGTAGTCGGGAACGACATGTCAGACTCGGGCCAGTGGGCCACCGATCACTGACGATCACTCGGCGTGGGCTGCTCGGCTGCGCAGCGCTGGTCGTCGCCGGGTGTCACGCCGGCTCGACGACGGCCGCCCCGACGCCCACGCCGGCTGCCCCGGACGCGGCCGCGCTCGCCACCGCGAGGCAGGGCGAGCTGCGGTTGCTGCAGTCCTACGACACCGCGATCGCGCGCGCATCCGCCCGCCATCGGCCTACTGCTCCAGGTCGCCCGCGCCCTGCACGCGACGCATCTGAGCGCCCTCGGCGCCACCGCTCCGGCGGTCACGGTCCGCGGGCCTGTGATCCACGACCTCGCGACCGTGCTGGCGGCCAGCGCTCGATCGTTGCGGCAGCTGTCCATCACGGCACACGGCGGCAAGACCGCGGCCATCCTCGCCAGCATCGCCGCCTCGCACGCTGCGGCGGGCCAATGACGGTGGTGGAGGCGCTGCAGGCGGCGTTGTCCGTCGAGCAGCAGGTGGTCTACGGCTACGGCGTCCTCGGCGCGCAGCTAGCAGGGAAGCTGGAGAGCTACGCCACGAGCTGTCTGACCGAGCACATGACCCACCGGGACGCGATCGCCGCGATGGTCACCGCCGCCGGCGCGACCCCGGTCGCGGCCGCACCGGCGTACCAGTTGCCGTTCCGCGTGACCGACCGCTCGTCCGCGCGACGGCTGGCGGTCCGGTTGGAGCAGGCGAGCGCCGGCGCTGCCTGGGACCTGGTCGCGAGCAGCGACCCTGGGAGCACTCCTCGCCGGTCGGCGGTCGACTGGCTCACCGATGCGGCGGTCCGGCTGGAAGGCTGGGGAGCCGAGCTCGCCCTGCCCGGCCAACCCGACTAGCCGCTGCCAGACCAGCGGGCGACCACGTTGACGACCTCGGCGAGCGATCGACCACGGCGTCCGGTACGACGTCGAACCCGGGCATGGTCTCGTTGCGGATCCAGATCGACCGCATCCCCATCCCTGCCGCCCCATAGATGTCGTCGTGCAACCGATCTCCTACGAACACCGCACGCTCCGGGCCGACCGGAGTGCGGACAGCACCGCCTCGAAGGGCTCCGGGTGAGGCTTGCGGTAGTCCAGGTCGCTGGTGTAGACCCTCGCGTCCAGCAGGTCGGTCAGGCCGTCCTCGGCCAGTCGCTGCTCGTGCCACTCCGCCGGCCAGTGGGTGTTGGACAGCAGCCCGGTGCGCAGGCCCTGTTGCCGCAGGGCGCGCAGCACCTCCACGGCCGTGGCGTGCGCGGCCGCGTGCGGCACCCACTCCCCCATGTACGCCGCGACCGCCGCGGCAACGACCTCGTCCTCCGGCCGCGGTAGCCCACAAGCGGCCATGGCGGACGCGACGATCTCCACCACGCGCCCACTGGCCAAGCTGTCCATCGTGGTGTCCCACACGTCCTGCTGGGCCCGGGCGAGCGCATCGGACAGCTCGTCGACCCGATCGGGAGCAAGCAGCCCAGCCGCACCGACCCACACCGCGACCGGATCCACGTCGAAGATCGGCGTGAGCGTCCCGCCCCAGTCGAAGATGACCGCCTCGATCACCGACGACTTCCCGCTCGAGACGGCATCGCCACTAGGGAGCAACGCGCCGCGAAGAGCTCACAGCGACGACCGAGTCCAGGGCGACGACTCGACGCTCGCCGGTCTTGCGGTCCTTGACCTCGACGTTGCCCTCGGCCAACCCCTTGCCGACCACGACGATGGTCGGGACGCCGATCAGGTCGGCGTCGGCGAACTTCGGGCCGGCCGACCCTTCCCGGTCGTCCAGCAGCACGCGCCGGCCGGCTGCCTCCAGCTCGTCGGCGAGCTGCTCGGCGGCGCGCAGCTGCTCGTCGCCACGCCCGACCGGCGACGAGGTGCACGTCGTACGGCGAGATCGAGGCCGGCCAGCACAGCCCAGCCTCGTCGCAGCGTCTGCTCGGCGACGGCGGCGACGGCCCGCGACACCCCGACGCCGTAGGAGCCCATGGTGATGCGGATCGCCTCGCCGTCCGGCCCGGCCGCGTCCAGGCCGAAGGTGTCGGTGAACTTGCGGCCGAGCTGGAAGATGTGGCCGATCTCGATGCCGCGGGCGATGCTCAGCCGCCCGCCGCACCGGGCGCAGCGGTCGCCGTCACGGATCTCGATCGCGCCGAGCTCGCCGGCCGGCTCGAAGTCGCGGCCACGGACCACGAAGGCGGCGTGCTGGTCGACGTAGTTCGCGCCGGTGACCCAGGCGCTGCCTGGAACGACGCAGCGGGTCGACGACGAAGCGGATCCCCAGACCGGCGAGCAGCTGCGGGCCGATGTAGCCCTTGACCAGCTCGGGGTGGGCGTCGAAGTCGGCAGGCTCCGGCCTGCTCGACCTCGACCGGCTCGAGCTGACCGGCGACCCGCTTGAGGTCGACGTCCCGGTCGCCCGGGACCCCGACCACGAGCAGCTCCCAGTCCTTCTCGCCCGGTGCGCGGGTCTTGAGCACGATGCACTTCAGGGTGTCGGCGGCGGTGAACGGCCGGCCCAGCGGCAGCTCGTTGAGCCGGCGGACCAGCGAGTCGATCGTGGGCGTGTCCGGGGTGTCGAGCACCTCGCGCGGGCGGGTGCTCCGCGGGGTCCTGCGGCTCGGGCGCGCCGATCTCGACGGCCTCGGTGTTGGCCGCGTAGTCGCAGTTCTCGCACTGCACGAACGTGTCCTCGCCGTCGGCGGCCGGTGCGAGGAACTCCTCGCTGGCCGAGCCGCCCATCGCGCCGGAGACGGCGAAGGCGATCCGGTAGTCCAGCCCGAGCCGGTCGAAGATCCGCTGGTAGGCGATCCGATGGGCGTCGTAGGACGCCTGCAGGCCCGGCGTCGTCGAGGTCGAAGGAGTAGCTGTCCTTCATCACGAACTCGCGGCCCCGCATGATGCCGGCCCGCGGCCGGGCCTCGTCCCGGTACTTCGTCTGGATCTGGAACAGCGTCAGCGGGAAGTCGCGGTACGACGAGTACTCGCCCTTCACCAGCAGCGTGAACAGCTCCTCGTGCGTCGGGCCGAGCAGATAGTCGGCGCCCTTGCGGTCGCTGAGCCGGAACAGCGCCTCGCCGTAGTCGGCCCACCGCCCGCTCGCCTCGAAGATCTCGCGCGGGATCAGGGCCGGGAAAAGCACCTCCTGGCCGCCGATCCGCTCCATCTCCTCGCGGACGACGGCCGCGACGTTGTCGAGGATCCGCTTGCCCGAGCGGCAGCCACGAGTAGATGCCCGGCGCCACCCGCCGGATGTAGCCGGCGCGGACCAGCATCCGGTGGCTCGCGAGGTCGGCGTCCGCCGGATCGTCGCGAAGCGTGCGCAGGAACAGCGATGACATCCGGGCGACCATGGCGACGAGGTTAGCGAGCCGCCAGGGTCCCCCACACCGGGATCGGCGGGCCCGGTCCGGGTCAGAACAGGATCGAGGCCAAGGTCCCGACCTCGCAGAAACCGACCCGCTCGTAGGCGCGGCGGGCCGGGGCGTTGAAGTCGTTGACGTAGAGGCTCACGGTCGGGGCGATGTCGCGCCGGCAGGCCTCGACGACGGCGGCCATCCCGGCCGCGGACAGGCCGCGGCCGCGCCACGCCGGGTCGACCCAGACGCCCTGCACCTGGCAGGCCCGGTCGGTCGCCGCCCCGACCTCGGCCTTGAACACCACCCGCCCGTCGTCGATCCGGGCGAACGACCGCCCGGCGGCGACCAGCTCGCGGACCCGGCTGCGGTAGAGCGCGCCGCCATCGCCCACGATCGGCGAGACCCCGACCTCCTCGGTGAACATCGCGATGCTGGCCGGGAGCAGCACGTCGATCTCGTCCAGGCGGACCGGTCGTGACCGCGGTGTCGGGCGCCTCGTCGGGATCGCGAGAGATGGCGAGCAGCGGCTGCCGTAGCCGGATGTCGCGGGCCGGCCCCCACGACGGCATCAGGTCGCGCCACAGCACCTCGACCATGTGGGCCGGCCCGACGATCGAGGAGCAGCGACGGCCCTGCTTGCGGGCCCGCGCCGCGAATCCGGCCAGGGCCGACTCGTCGGCGTTCACCGGCACCAGGTTGGCTCCGGCGTAGCACACCGCCTTGCAGCCGGCCGTGGACCTCGTGGCCCCACATCTCCGCGCCGAGCCTGAGCCGGGTCGAGCCCCGCGCTGCGCACGCGGGACGCGACGAAGAGGTTGGCGATCGGGTCGCTCTCCAACACATCGAGAACCGCCGGGACATCGCGGTCCCCCAGAACGCGCATCGGCGCAGTTAGCCGACCGCGACGGTTGGCTCGCCGGAAGCCTCGCCGATGGCCTCCATCTCCTCCGCCATCCGCATCGCCTCTTCGACCAGGGTCTCGACGATCTGCGACTCGGGGACGGTCTTGATGACCTCGCCCTTGACGAAGATCTGGCCCTTGCCATTGCCGGACGCGACCCCGAGGTCGGCCTCGCGGGCCTCGCCCGGGCCGTTGACGACGCAGCCCATCACGGCGACCCGCAGCGGCACGGTCATGCCCTCGAGCCCGGCCTGCACCTTCTCGGCCAGGGTGTAGACGTCGACCTGGGCCCGACCGCAGGACGGGCACGACACGATCTCGAGCTTGCGCTGGCGCAGCCCGAGCGACTCGAGGATCGCGGTACCGACCTTCACCTCCTCGACCGGCGGCGCGGACAGCGACACCCGGATCGTGTCGCCGATGCCCTCGGCGAGCAGCGCGCCGAACGCGACCGCGGACTTGATCGTCCCCTGGAAGATCGGGCCGGCCTCGGTCACGCCGAGATGCAGCGGGTAGTCGCACTGCTGCGCCAGCAGCCGGTACGCCGAGACCATCACGACCGGATCGTGGTGCTTGACCGAGATCTTGATGTCGCCGAACCCGTGCTCCTCGAACAGCGAGGCCTCCCACAGCGCGCTCTCGACGAGGGCCTCCGGCCGCGGGCCGCCGTACTTGGCGATGAAGCGCTTGTCGAGCGAGCCGGCGTTCACGCCGATGCGGATCGGGGTGCCGGCGTCCTTCGCGGCCAGCGCGACCTCGCGGACGTTGCCGTCGAACTCCCGGATGTTGCCGGGGTTCACGCGCACCGCGGCGCAGCCGGCGTCGATGGCCGCGAAGATGTAGCGCGGCTGGAAGTGGATGTCGGCGATGACCGGGATCTGGGAGTGCTTGACGATCTCGGACAGCGCGTCCGCGTCGTCCTGGGTGGGCACGGCGACCCGCACGATCTGGCAGCCCGACGCGGTCAGCTCGGCGATCTGCTGCAGCGTGCTGTTGACGTCGTGGGTCTTGGTCGTGGCCATCGACTGCACGCTGACGGGGGCGCCACCGCCGACGAGCACGCCGCCGACGTCGATCTGCCGGGACACGCGTCGCGGGGCGAGGACCGGTGGGGGGAGCTCGGGCATCCCGAGACTGACCTGCGTCATGGCTCCACGGTACGACGGGTCACTGCAGCTTGATGGGATCGGTGATGCCCGCGTACAGCAGGATCAGCGACAGCCCGACGAACACCGCTACGACGGCGTAGGTCAAGGGCAGCACCTTCATGATGTCGACGCGCCCCGGATCGCGGCGGCCGAACAGCCGGTACGCCGCTCCGCGGACCTTCTCGAAGACCAGGATCGCCGATGTGCCCGCCGTCGAGCGGAAGCAGCGGGAGCAGGTTGAAGATGCCGACGAAGAAGTTCAGCTCGGCGACGAGCAGCATCAGCTGGGCGACCCGGGCACCGACCGACGCCTTCGCCTCGGCGATCTGGCCACTGACCCGGGCGACGTCCACGACGCTGGCGGCACCTTCAGGGTTACGCGGCTTGCCCTCGACGATGCCGGCGATCTCGTGCGGCAGGCCACCGAGCGCGCGTCACCGTCGACTTGGCGAAGTAGCCGAGCGTGGTGAACGTCTTGGGCACCGCACCGGCGACGCTGACCGGGATGTTCTCGATCTCCGGGGAGATCCCGATCTTGCCGACGAGCTGGCCGTCCTGCTCGACGGGGACGGTCTTGAGGCCGAACGTCAGCCGCTTGCCATCGCGCAGCACGGTGACGTGGACGACGGTGCCGGGCGCGGCCCGCAGCTTCGCGGCCATCTGGTCGTACGTCGACACCGGCGTGCCGTTCACGGCGACGACACGGTCGCCGGCGCTGAGTACGCCGTGGGCGGGTGCCGCCGGATCGGTCGTCGCGCACGCGATGGCGTTGGGGTTGCGGGGCACGCATTTCTCGACCGCGTCGATCTTCGTCGATGGGCCGGACGTGGACCGGGTCGGACCCCGTGGCGGCGATCACCGCGAACAGGATCCCGATCGCCAGGATGAAGTGGACGACCGATCCCGCGGCCAGCACGATCGTCCGCTGCAGCGCGGGTTGCTTGTAGAAGGCGCGGTCCTCGTCGCCGGGCTCGAGCTCCTCGAGCGCGGTCATGCCCTCGATCTTCACGAAGCCACCGGCCGGGATGGCCTTGACGCCGTACTCGGTCTCGCCGCGGCGGGTCGACCACAGGGTCGGCCCGAAGCCGACGAAGAAGCGGGACGCCTTCATGCCGAACGACTTGGCCGTGGCGAAGTGCCCGGCCTCGTGCAGCATGACGGAGAGCAGCAGCGCGACGACGAAGGCGATCACGCCGATCGCGTAGCTCACCCTGACGTCCCCTTTGCGACCAGCTCCTGGACCCGGCGACGAGCCCACTCCTCTGCACCCTGTACGTCGGCCAGTGTGCTGACGTTCATGAGGTTTTCGTGAGATCCGACCACCTCGGCGATGGTGTCGACGATGCCGAGGAACGGCAGCCGGCCCGCCACGAAAGCCGCCACCGCGGCCTCGTTGGCCGCGTTGTAGACGGCCGGAGCCGTCCCGCCGGCCCGCCCGGCCGCCCGGGCCAGGTCGACCGCCGGGAAGGCCTCGGTATCCAACGGCTCGAACGTCCAGGCCGTCGGCTGTGACCAGTCGATCGGCGGGGCAGCATCCGGGATCCGGTCCGGCCAGCCGAGCGCGACCGCGATGGTGAGCCGCATGTCGGGCGGGCTCGCCTGCGCGATCGTGGAGCCGTCGACGAACTCCACCATCGAGTGGACGATCGATTGCGGGTGCACGACCACGTGGATCTCGTCGTACGGCACGTCGAAGAGCCAGTGGGCCTCGATCACCTCGAGCCCCTTGTTGACCAGCGTCGCGGAGTTGATGGTGATGACCGGGCCCATGTCCCAGGTCGGGTGGGCCAGCGCCTGTTCCCGCGTCACGTGGTGCAGCTCCTCGCGCCGACGGCCGCGGAAGGGGCCGCCGCTGGCGGTGACCACCAGCCGGCGGACCTCCTCGCGGGTACCGGCTCGCAGGCACTGCGCGATCGCGGTGTGCTCCGAGTCGACGGGCACGATCTGACCAGGCTTGGCCCGTGAGGCCACGAGCGGGCCGCCTGCGATCAACGACTCCTTGTTCGCCAGGGCCAGGGTCCGACCGGCATCGAGGGCGGCGAGGGTAGGTGCCAGGCCGACCGATCCGGTGATGCCGTTGAGCACCACGTCGCACGGCCAGCCGGCCACCTCGGTGGCCGCGTCGGGCCCGGCGAGCAGCTTCGGCAGCTGGTAGCCACCCTTGCTGTAGCCGCGGCGCTGCGCCTCGGCGTACAGCGCCAGCTGGAGGTCCTCGAGTGCGCTGGAGCGGGCGACCGCGACGACCTCCACACCGAGGTCGATCGCCTGCGCGGCAAGCAGGTCCGCGCGTCCGCCACCGGCGGCCAGACCGACGATCCGCAGCCGGTCCCCCGCCGCCTTGACGACATCGACCGCTTGGGTTCCGATCGAGCCGGTCGACCCGAGCAGCATCACGTCGCGCGTCACGCAGCCATTGTCGCCGAACCCGCCGGTGAACGGGTGCGGTGCTCCTCTCGTCATCGTGACGCGGCGGGCTTACGCTCCGGCTATGGCTGACTCACTCGTGCAGAACCGTCACCTCGCCACCGAGATCCCGGGACCACGCTCACGGGAGCTGATGGCTCGCCGGCAGGCCGCGTTGCCCACCGGGGTCGGGACCACGCTGCCTGTGTTCGCGGCCCGGGCGTCGGGCGGCATCGTCGAGGACGTCGACGGCAACCGTTTCATCGACCTGGCCGCCGGTATCGCGGTGACGACGGTCGGCTCATCCGCGCCACGCGTCGTCGCGTCGGTCACGGAGCAGGTCGAGCGCTTCACGCACACCTGCTTCCAGGTCACGCCGTACGAGTCCTATGTCGCGGTCTGCGAGGCGCTCAACGAGCTGACTCCGGGCGACCACGAGAAGAAGTCGTTCCTGGTGAACTCGGGCGCCGAAGCCGTGGAGAACGCGGTCAAGATCGCCCGCTATGCGACCGGACGCGATGCCGTCGTCGCCTTCGACCACGGCTTCCACGGCCGGACGCTGCTGGCCATGACGCTCACCGGCAAGGTGATGCCGTACAAGCAGGGCTTCGGGCCGTTCGCGCCCGAGGTGTACCGAGCGCCCTACTCCTATCCCTTCCGCGGCACCGGTGACCTGGCGTCGACGCTTGCCTATCTGGACAAGACCGTCGGTGCGTCGAACATCGCGTGCGTCGTCGTGGAGCCGATCGCGGGCGAAGGTGGCTTCATCGTGCCCGAGCCGGGCTGGCTCGCGGGCCTCGCGGCCTGGTGTCGCGACAACGGGGTGGTTCTCGTCGCGGACGAGGTCCAGACCGGCATCGCACGGACCGGTGCGTGGTTCGCGAGCGAGCACGAGGGAGTCGTCCCGGACATCGTGACGACGGCGAAGGGCATGGGTGGAGGGCTCCCGATCGGCGGCATCACGGCGCGTGCGGACCTCGTCGACAAGGTGCACGCCGGCGGCCTCGGCGGCACCTTCGGCGGCAACCCGCTGTCGTGCGCGGCGGCGCTGGCCGCGATCGAGACGATCCGCGAGGACGGCCTCGTGGACCGGGCCCGCGCGATCGGCGACGTCATGGTGCCGCGGCTGCAGGAGCTTGCCTCGGCGTACCCGTCGATCGGTGATGTCCGGGGTCGCGGCGCGATGATCGCCATCGAGCTGGTCGGTGCGGACGGCGTGACGCCCGCCGCCGACCTGACCAAGGCGGTGGCGGCGGCGTGCCACGGCGAAGGTGTGCTGGTCCTCACGGCCGGCAGCTACAGCAACGTGCTGCGGTTCCTGCCCCCGCTGGTCATCACCGACGACCTGCTCGACGACGCCCTGTCGGTGCTGGAGAAGGCCTTCGCGGCCACGTCCGGCTGACCCCGCCCCGCCCAGCCGCACCAATGGCTGTTAGGTGCGGTCCTCCATGCCCCAGGGGGCGCCGTAGTCGGCGAGCAGGTCGAGGAACGGCACCGGGTCGAACGCCTCGGGGCCGAGTACGCCGGCGCCGGACCAGACGCCGCCGGCGATCAGCTCGAGCGCGACGATCGGGTTGACGGCCGTCTGCCACACCACCGCCTGGGATCCCCACTCCCGCATGCACTGCTCGTTGTCCGCCACTTGGTACAGATAGACCTCGCGCGGCTTGCCGTCGGTGCCGGTCCCGGTGACGTAGGTGCCGGCGCAGGTCTTGCCCCGCATCCGGTCGCCGAGCTCCGCCGGATCCGGGAGGCACGCCGCCACCACGTCGCGCGGTGAGACGGAGGCTCCGCCGACCTGCACCGGCGTGGTGGAGTCCAGGCCGAGCTTGTGCAGCGTCGACAGGACGGTGATGAACTCCTCGCCCAGGCCGTACTTGAAGGTGACGCGGTTCGCGTCGACCCAGCGTGGCATGAGAAGCACCTCCTCGTGCTCGACGTTGACGCATTCCACCGCCCCGATGCCTTCCGGGAAGACAAACGTCTCGGGCTCCGAGAACGGCAGCGGTCGTGAACCAGCCTCGTTCCTTCTCCCAGACGACCGGTGGGTTGAGGCACTCCTCGATCGTCGTCCAGATCGAGAAGGTCGGCGCGAAGTCGTAGCCGTCGACGACGAGGTTCGAGCCATCGCGGACCCCGAGGGTGTCGATCGAGCTGAACAGGTGGTCCGCGGCGTACCGCGCGAAGACGTCCGACAGCCCGGGCTCGACGCCGATCCCGCACAACGCCAGCAGGCCGCGGCTCTCCCACTCGGGCGCCTTCGCGAACTGCTCGTCGCCGAGCATCACCCCGGTCTTGGCGTACGGCTCGTCGGGATGCGGGTGCGACAGCGACATCGCCATGTCGAGGTACGTCGTCCCCGTCTGCAGCGCCGCATCGAAGATCGGCATCACGAACCGCGGGTCGCAGGCGTTGAGAACCGTGTCGGCCTGGGATGCCCGCAGCAGCTCGGCCACGGCCGCAGGGTCGCTCGCATCGACCTGGACCCCGCTGAACCGCGGGTCGCCGGTTCGTTCGGCCACGGCGCTGGCCCGAGCGCCGTCGTAGTCCGCCATCACCACGGCCGAGCAGAAGTCCCGACGGGCGGCGATGGCCGCAGCTGCGCCGCCTACGCCGCCGGCTCCGATCACCACTGTTCGCATGGGCGGAGGGTATCCCAGACGACGGATTACGAGGTCTTGTGCAGATTTCCCACGGATTCGCTTGCCAGCACCCGGAAATAATGTGAGAACGTGAGCGGCACGCACGGACGGGACGGCCGCGGAGGGGACAACGGATGACAGCCACGATGCCGGACCAGCAGCAGTCAGGAACGGACAAAGGCCTCAAGGGCGGCGCGCTCGGCCTCTGGTCGACCGTCGTCGTCGGCGTCGCGTCGACCGCTCCTGCCTACAGCCTGGCGGCGACTCTCGGCTTCATCGTCTTGTTCGTCGGCGTTGCAGGCGCCGATCGTCGCCATCATCGCGTTCATCCCGATGTGGATGATCTCGGTCGGCTACAGCGAGCTGAACAAGCAGGACCCGGACTGCGGGACCTCCTTCACCTGGGCCACGCGGATGTTCGGTCCGCGGGTCGGCTGGTACGCCGGCGGTTGGGGCATCATCGCCTCCGACGTCCTGATCATGGCGAGCCTGGCGCAGATCGCCGGGCAGTACGTGTTCCTGCTCTTCGGCGCGAACGGAATCGGCAGCAACCCAGCGAGTGGCTGGGTGCTCCTCGTCGGCCTGATCTGGCTCGCCGTCATGACCTACATCTGCTACCGCGGCATCGAGGTCTCGGCCAACATGCAGAAGGGGCTGCTGGCCATCGAGGCCGGCATGCTGGTGGTCTTCGCGTCGTTGCGCTGCTCAAGGTGGCGACCGGCCACGCCGGGCCGACGCACCTCGATCCGTCGTGGAGCTGGTTCAACCCGTTCGACATCCCCAGCTTCTCGTCCTTCGTCGCCGGACTGATCCTGATGATCTTCATCTACTGGGGCTGGGACACCGCGGTCACCGTCAACGAGGAGACCAAGGATCCCGCGAGGACCCCAGGCCGGGCGGCGGTGATCTCAACATTTCTGCTGCTCGCGATCTACGCCCTCGTCATCCTGGCCGCGCAGTCATTCGCCGGCGTCGGCATCCACGGCATCGGGCTGTCCAACCCCGACAACGCCAGCGACGTGCTCAACGTGCTCGGGCGGCGGTGTCTTCGGGCAGCTCGTGGATCGGCACAGTCGGCGTGAAGCTGCTGCTGCTCATGGTGCTCAGCTCGGCGGCGGCGTCGACCCAGACGACGATTCTGCCCACGGCGCGCACCTCACTCGCGATGGCGGTCTACCGCGCGATCCCGACGACGTTCGCCAAGGTGCACAAGAAGTACCTCACCCCGACCAACTCGACGATCGCGATGGGTCTGATCTCTGCGGTCCTGTACGTCATCTTCAACTACGTGTCCGGCGGACAGGTCATCAGCGACTCGGTCACCGCCTGTGGTGTTTTCATCGCGCTCTACTACGGCATGACCGGCTTCACCTGCGCCTGGTGGTACCGCAAGACGTTGACCAAGAACACCCGTGATCTGTTCATGCAGGGCATCATCCCCGTGACGGGCGGCCTGATTCTGTTCATCATTCTCGGCTGGAGCCTTACCTGGACTGGCTGAGCCCGTACGTCTCGAAGACCCCAACCCGGCGGAAGCGAGCTTCACCGGGTGGCACATGACCTTCCCGCCGCACTGGCAGATCGGCGGCGCGGGGGTGCTCGTCATCGGCGCCGCGATCGTCGGCGCTCGTCGCAATGGTCACGTACAGCATTGTGCGGCCGGCGTTCTTCCGCGGTGAGGTGCTGAACAAGGACACTCCGACCCTGGTGCCCGAGACGACGGGCGTTCCCGCTGGCTACCCGCCCCAGATCGGCCGCGGCGACGTGCCGCCCAATGCGCCGTTGGTGCCGCCGGAGCTCGACCCGCCGACCGGGCCTAACCGGGTGGGCGGCGGCGGCGACTAGCCGTGATACCGGAGAGGGCCTCGAGAACGACCCGGTTGGCGAGCATCGCGGTCACGTCGGACGTGTCGTACGCCGGAGCAACCTCGACCACGTCGATCCCGACGACCGGCAGGTTCAGGCAGAGCCGGCGGACCGAGTCCAGCAGCTGACGGCCGGTCAGCCCGCCGGGCTCCGGCGTGCCGGTGCCTGGCGCCATGCCCGGGGTCGACGACGTCGACGTCGATGGACAGGAACACGCCGTCACAGTCGTCGACCGCGATCGTCTCGGCCTCGGTGAGACACGCATCCAGGCCGCGCTCGACGACCTCGGACATCTCGAACCAGCGCATCCCCTGCTCGGCCATCCACGCCAGGGTCGGCGGCTCCGGCCAGTAGCCGCGCAGCCCGATCTGCAGGAAGCGGTCTCCCCGAGCGGCACCACTCTCGATCAGCCTCCGCATCGGCGTGCCGTGGCCGTAGAGCGACCCCCACTGCTCCTCACCGGTGTCGGCGTGCGCGTCGAAGTGCACGACGGAGACGCGGCCCTGCCCGAGGTGCCGCGCGACGCCCGCGATGTCGGGCCACGCGATGGTGTGGTCGCCGCCGAGGATCACCGGGATCGCACCCGCAGCACAGATGGAGGCCACCGCGTCCTCGAGCCGATCGAGCGACTGCTTCGTCTCGGTCGGCGGCATGACCACGTCGCCTGCGTCGAGCACCCGCATGTCCACCAGCGGGTCGACGCCGAGCGCGAGGTGCGGCCGGGAGCCGTCGTGCGGCAGGTAGTCCGTCGATCGGATGGCCATCGGCCCGAACCGCGCACCGGACCGGTACGACGTCCCGCTGTCGTACGGCGCACCGACGATGATGACATCGGCGCCGGCGTACGACGACGGATCGGCGAGGTCGCATCGCTCGATGCCGAGGAACGTCACGTCAGGGCCGAACATCGGAGGTGTCATCGGGTACACCGGCTCCTTCGTCGTGGCGACTCGCTCAATCAAGTCCGCCGCCGTGACCGTGCCCGGCACCTGCTGCAGCCGGCTCGACACGGCGGCCAGCCGGTCGGCCAACACCCGGTCCGCCAACAACTCCTCGATTGCTGCGACCAGCTCGGTGCGGCCGCATTCATAGGTGGGCAGTCGACGTCCGAACCCGGACTCGTCGATTCGCTGCGCGTTGTCGAACTGGTCCCAGAACAACGGGAGCACGACCATCGGCTTGCCGTGGTGCAGGCACTCGGTCACGGTGTTGTTGCCGCCGTGGGTGATGACGAGATCGACCAGCGGCAATAGCGAGGCCTGCGGCAGGAACTCCGCGCCGGTCATCCCGTCGGGCAGCTCGAGCTGGTCGTGGAGCGGACCCTTCGACACGACCACGCGGTACGGCGTACCGGCCAGCGAGTCGACCAGGTGCTGCATCAGCGGGAGGTCCGCACTGCCGAGCGAGCCGAGGCTGAGGTAGACCAGCGGGCCGTCACCGTCGGGCGGGGACCATGGCGCGTCGCTGTCACGGACGCAGCTCTGCAGTGCGTGCCAGGTCGGGTCGAGCGGCTGCGCGCGCGAATACTCCACCTCGTCGGGGAACAACGACAGGTTCAACCAGGGCGAGGCGTGCATGAATCCAGCGGCGGCAGCGCCGGCGCGCCCAGGTCCTGGCACAACGTGTCGAAGTCGCCATGGATTGTGCCGAGGGTCCGGCGGCTCTCGGCCCGGAAGTCGTCCCACCCCTCGCGCGACCGGCTCGAATAGCCGGAGAACACCGGCGGCAGATCCGGATCCGGGACCTCGAGCGGGTTGCACGACATGATCCGCACCCAGGGCCGGCTGGCCGCCGAGATCGCCGGGAACGCGACCACGTTGTCCTCGACGACGACGTCGGGGTCGAGCTCCTCCATCACCGCACGCAACCGGGGATCGACGTACGCCGCCCCCTCGCACAGCGCCTGGAAGGTGGGTGCCACGAAGCCCTCGAGCGCCTCGAGCGTCGGCCGCCGGAACACCGGCGAGGTCTCGCGGACGAAGTCCTTCCAGAACTGGCCGGGCACCTCTGGCTCGGTGGGAGGTGGCGCCAGTCGCATCAGGCGCTCTTCGAAGCCCCGCGCCTCGAGCGTGCCGGCGAACGACTCCTCGACCAGGAACACGACGCGGTGGCCGCGGCCCCGCAGCACGTCGCCGATCCCGATGCAGTTGTTCGTGGGACCGAACGCGCCCTCGGGGAAGAACAGGACGGTCGACATCAGCCGGTCAGACCCGCCGCCGGGCGACGAACACACTCGTCAACGCGATCGCAACTCCGCCCACGAAGATCAGCGTTCCCATGACATTGACCTGGGGCGGGACGCCGACTCGGGTGGCGCCGTACACCCATAGCGGGAAGGTGACGGTCTGACCCGCGTTGAACTGCGTGATCACGAAGTCGTCGATCGACAGCGCGAACGCGAGCAGGCCGCCGGCCACGATGCCCGGCATCAGCAGCGGCAGCGTCACCAGCCGGAACGTGGTGAAGGCGCCGGCACCGAGGTCGCGACTGGCTTCTTCGAGATGTACGTCGTACCCCGCCATCCGGGCGCGCACGGTCACCGCGACGTAGGCGATGTCGAACATCACCTGGGCGACGACGATGGTCCAGTAGCCACGAGCGACGTCGAGGGTGACGAACAGCGACAGCAGGGCGGTCGCGAGGGTGATCTCAGGTGCCGCGATGTTGGAGAACAGCGTGATCTCGGTGACTCCGGTGCCGCGAAACTTCCACCGACCCAGTGCGAACCCCATCCCCGTTCCCAGCAGGACCGAGACCGCGGTGACGATGAGCGCGATGGTGATGGAGTTGACGAGCGCGCTCGTCAGGTCACTGATCCCGAACAGGTCGTGGTACCAGTGCAGCGTGAAACCCTGCCAGGTGTAGTTGAACTTGCCCGTGGTGTTGTTAAAACCGAAGGCGATGATGACGAAGATCGGCAGCATCAGCCACAGGATGATCAGCCAGGTGTAGGCCTGCAGGGTCCGGGACTTGCCGGAGCGCAGCGTCATCGCCGCCATCAGCCGGCCGCCGCATCGAGCAGGTCCTGGGTGCCCAGAGCCTTGGCGTAGATGAAGATGCCGACCAGCAGGATCGCCATCAACACAATCGATAACGCCGAGGCATCCGGATAGTCGCTGTTGGTGAGATACAACGTCTGGATGACATTGCCGATCATCGTCTGGTCGGTGCCGCCGAGGATCGCGGCGTTGACGTAGTCGGACACCGCCGGCACGAACGTCAGCAGCACGCCCGCGAAGATGCCGGGCACGGTGAGCGGGAACACGATGCGCAGGAACGCCTGGCGCCGGCTGGCGTAGAGGTCACCGGCCGCTTCCAGCAGCGACACGTCGACCTTCTCCAACGCCACATAGATGGGCAGCAGCGTGAACGGCATGTAGTTGTAGACCAGGCCGCCGATGACGGCCGGGCCGGTCGCGAGGACGTGGAAGTCCGACCCGACGAGGCCGGTGCTTTTCAACCAGCTCAGGACCAGGCCCTGATCGCCCAGCAGGAACTCCCACGCGACGGTCCGCAGCACGAACGTGACGAAGAACGGCAGCAGCACCAGGAACAGGTACGTCGACTTGTTACGGCCGCCGTAGAACGCGATCCAGTACGCCATCGGGTACGAGATGATCACCGAGATGAGCGTGGCGATCCCGCCGTACACGAGCGAGCGGATCAGCGGTGCGCGGTACTCGGAGAGCATGTTCGAGTAGTTGGCGAAGTGGAAGGTCTGCTCGAAGCCCGTGATCAGGTTGCCGGTCTGCGTCGACAGCGACAACATGATGAACAACGGCAGGATGAAGAACGCGGCCAGCCAGATACCGCCGGGGAGAATCGCCAGATAAGGCCCGCTCGCCGCTCGTGCCCGTCGGATCACGACTGGTAGACCGGCTCGAAGATGTTGTCCCAGATCTCGAGCTCGCTGTTGCTGAGGGTCTTGTACCGGTACAGCTTGCTGTAGTCGGCGGCCGTCGGGAAGATCAGTGGGCTCTTCGACAGCATGTTCAGCGCCGCCTTGTCCGAGCCCGACGCGGCGGCGGCGTCGGCTTGAACTGCTTGCTGGGCGGCGGGAACCGGAGTGATGTAGTTCACGTACTCCGCAACCTCAGCGGCGATCTTCGGCTGGTAGTACCAGTCGATCAGCATCATCGATGAGACCGGGTTCTTGATGTTCTTCAGCAGCACCAGGTTGTCCGTCCAGAGCACCCCACCCTCCTTGGGAGTGATGAACACCAGGTCCTTGGCCCCGGAGGCCAGCGCCTGGAAGATGTCACCGGACCAGGCCTGACACGCCCAGATGTCGCCCTTCGACAGGTCGTCGATGTAGCCCTGGTCGTAGTACTTGCGGACGATGCCCGACTTGCGCTGTTGGGTGAGCTTGGCGGCGGCCTGCTTCCACTGCGACTCCGTGGTCTTCGAGGGATCTCCGAACATCGCGACCAGCGCGGCGTTCGGCAGGTCTTCGTTGTCGCCGAACATGCCGACCTTGCCCTTGAGCGCCGGGTCCCAGAGGTCGAAGAAGCTCGTCAACGGCTTGGGCACCTTCTTGGTGTTGAAGGCGATCCCCGTGATGCCCGACTGCCACGGCACGCTGTAGACGTTGCCCGGGTCGTACGCCGAGGTCTTGTACGACGAACCGGCGTACTTCTCGAAGTTCTTGAGGTAGGCGTGGTCGAGCGGCACGAACAGGTCCAGCTGGCGGAACTTGTCGAAATACACGCCGTTGGTGATGGTGGCGATGTCGTACCCGCTGTACTGCCCGGCGGACAACGACGGCTGCACCTTGGCGAAGAACGTGTCGTCCTCCTGGATCACCTCGTCGTAATGCACCTTGATGCCGGTCTTCGAGGTGAACTGGTCGATCGAGGGGTGGTCGCTCTTGTTCTTGCCGACATCGATGTACAACGGCCACTGGGCCCAGTTGACCTCGCTGGTCTTCTGCTTCCCGGCCCAGAACGAGTTGACGTCCTTGGCCAGCGCACTGCCCTTCGGCTGTGCCTTCGCCTGGCCACTCACGCCGCACGCGGCGAGCGCTGCCATGCCCACGCCACCGCCTGCGAGTCGCAGGAAGTCGCGTCGGCCGACGCGACCCATCGGGAACTGGGGGAGCTCAGGCATTGTCGTCCTCCTGGTGCGGGGCGGTGTCGAGTAGCTGGTAACCGTTGTGGGTGGGCCACGTCGCCCACAGCTGCTCACCGCGAGCGGGCGCGATGAGGTCCTCGCCGGCATTGAGCTGGTACACGACGAGCTCCCCCAGGGCCGTCGCGACGGTGTAGTTCGTCGATGTTCCGAGGTAGACAATCTCCTGGACGGTCGCCCGCAGCGCGCAGCAGCCGGCGGGTCGTTCCCGGTTGAGCTGCATCTTCTCCGGGCGGACGGTGGCTTCGAGCGTTTCCCCCACCTGCACCGGGGCACGCGTCGGGATCAGCACGGTCTCGTCGCTGCCGGTGCTCAGCAGCGCGTGCCCGTCGTCGACCGACGCGACGGTGCCCCGAACGATGTTGGAGGTGCCGATGAAACCGGCAACGAACCGGGTCTTCGGTTGTTCGTACATCTCCTTCGGAGATCCGAGCTGCTCGATCCTCCCGTCGTGCATGACGATGAGCCGATCCGACATCGTCAGCGCCTCGCTCTGGTCGTGCGTGACGTACACGAACGTGATGCCGACCTCACGCTGGATCCGCTTCAGCTCGATCTGCATGGTCTGTCGCAGCTTGAGGTCCAGCGCGCCCAACGGTTCGTCGAGCAGCAACGCGCGGGGCCGGTTAACCAGCGCCCGCGCCAGCGCCACCCGCTGCTGCTGACCACCCGAGAGCTCCTTCGGGCGCCGACGACCGCGCCCGCTGAGCTCAACGAGGTCGAGCGCGTCACCGACCCGGCTCTTGACCTCGGCCTTCGCAACCCCGGTGCGCTCAAGGCCGAAGGCGATGTTGTCCTCGACCGACATGTGCGGGAACAGCGCGTAGTTCTGGAACACCATGTTGACGTCGCGCTTGTTCGGCGGCACCGACGTGACGTCCGAGCCGTAGAGCAGCACCTTGCCGCTGGTCGGCTCCTCGAACCCGGCGATCATCCGCAGGGTCGTCGTCTTGCCGCACCCGCTCGGGCCCAGCATCGAGAAGAACTCGCCCTGGTCGATCGCCAGGTCGATGTGGTCGACCGCGGTGACCAGGTCGCTTTTGAGGACGAACTCCTTCGCCACCGACACCAGCTCGATCGCTGGTACGCCGCCCCCCGCGGAATCTTGCCCGGCCCGAGCTGCCTGCGGCGCCCTGACCTCGTCGGTGGCTGCCGTCATCGGCTGATGTCGCTCATCACGTGCTTGATGCGGGTGTAGTCCTCGAAGCCGTACATCGACAGGTCCTTGCCGTAGCCGGAATGCTTGAAGCCGCCGTGAGGCATCTCGGCCACCAGCGGTATGTGGGTGTTGATCCAGACACAGCCGAAGTCGAGACGCTTCGCCATCCGCATCGCGCGACCGTGATCCCGCGTCCAGACCGACGACGCGAGACCGTACTCCACGCCGTTGGCCCAGGCGAGCGCCTGGTCCTCGTCGGTGAAGCGTTGCACCGTGATGACCGGACCGAATATCTCGTCGGTGACCAGCTCGTCGCCCTGCACCAGGTCCGAGACGACCGTCGGCGAGTAGAAGTAGCCGCGGTCGCCGACCTGGGCTCCCCCGGTCTTCAACGAGGCGTGGTCCGGCAGCCGGTCGATGAACCCGCTGACCCGAGCGAGCTGGTTGGCGTTGTTGAGCGGACCGAGATCCGCGCCGTCGTCCGGTCCGCCGACGGTCTGCCCCTTGGCCTGGTCAGTGATAGCGGCGACGAAGTCGTCGTACACCCCAGGGCCAGCGAGCACCCGGGTCGCTGCCGTGCAGTCCTGGCCGGCGTTGAAGTAGCCCGCGGCGGCGATGCCCTCGGCCGCCGCTTCCAGGTCCGCGTCGTCGAAGACGACGCACGGCGCCTTGCCCCCGAGCTCGAGATGCACCCGCTTCAGGTCGGCGGCGGCCGCCACCGCGACCTCCTTGCCGGCCCGGACGCTGCCGGTGATCGACACCATCTGCGGCGTCGGGTGCGCGACCAGGCCGCGGCCGGTGTCACGGTCGCCGGTGACGACGTTGAAGACGCCCGGGGGAAGGAACTCCGCCGAGATCTCCGCCATCAGCAGCGTGCTCACGGGCGTAGTGTCCGACGGTTTGATGACGACGGTGTTGCCGGCCGCGATGGCGGGCGCGTACTTCCAGACCGCCATCATCATCGGGTAGTTCCACGGCGTCACCTGGGCGCAGACCCCGACCGGCTCCCGCCGGATGAACGAGGTGTGGCCGGCCAGGTACTCCCCCGCCGCGCGGCCGTCGAGGACGCGAGCGGCACCGGCGAAGAAGCGGATCTGGTCGATCATCGGAGGGATCTCCTCCGAGAGCGTGAGCGCTCGCGGCTTGCCGGTGTTGCGGCACTCGGCGTCGACGAGCTCGTCGGCCCGGCTCTCCAGCGCATCCGCGATGTGCAGCAGCGCCCGCTGCCGGTCCGCCGGCGTCGCGTCGCGCCAGGTCTCGAAGGCCTGCGCGGCCGACTTCATCGCGCGGTCGATGTCGGCGTCACCCGAGACCGCCGCCTGCGCATAGACCTCACCGGTCGTCGGATCGATCACGTCGCTGGTGCGGCCGTCGGCGGCGGGAACCCGTTCACCGCCGATGAAGTTGCTGAGCGCCTCGACTGACATGCCGAGCACTGTCGCATCCCGATAGGCGCTCAGCAAGGGAATCCAGCGTTTTGTGACGCTTGGGGATTGGATTCGCTTGCCAACTGGAGTGGATACCCGGCACAGTCGAGACATGACCGCGGCTTCGCCTCTGCTTGACGAGGTCAACCGTGCGCTCATTTCGGCGTTGCAGGCCGACGGGCGCCGCTCGTACGCGGCGCTCGCGTCCGACGTCGGGCTCTCCGACGCCGCGGTCCGGCAGCGGGTGCAACGGCTGTTGGATGCCGGGATCATGCAGATCGTGGCGGTCACCGATCCGTTGCAGCTTGGCTTCGCCCGCCAGGCGATGATCGGCGTACGGGCCGATGGCGACCTGCGGGACATCGCCGACAAGCTCGCCGCACTCCCCGAAGTTGACTACGTCGTCGTCACCGCCGGCTCGTTCGACCTGCTCGTCGAGGTGGTCTGCAACGACGACGACCACCTGCTGTCCTTGCTCAACGACTCGATCCGCTCGGTGCCCGGTGTTCGGGACTCCGAGACCTTCGTCTACCTCAAGCTCGCCAAACAGACCTACACCTGGGGCACCTGATGACCACGACACCGCAGGATCCGACTCCCGCCACGGGAAGCAGCACTGCGGAGGAGCAGGCGCTGCAGGATGCGGCGCGCCGCCACCTCTGGATGCACTTCACCCGGATGTCGTCGTACGCCGATCACGACATCCCGATCATCGCCCGCGGCGAGGGTCCGTACGTCTGGGACTCGCACGGCAAGCGTTACCTCGACGGCCTGTCCGGCTTGTTCGTCGTCCAGGCGGGCCACGGGCGCCACGAGATGGCCGACGCGGCCGGCAAGCAGGCCGCCGAGCTCGGCTACTTCCCGCTGTGGTCGTACGCGCACCCGTCCGCGGTCCAGCTCGCCGAGCGGCTCGCCTCGTACGCGCCCGGCGACATCAACCGGGTGTTCTTCACCACCGGAGGTGGCGAGGCCGTCGAGAGTGCCTGGAAGCTGGCCCGCCAGTACTTCAAGGCGATCGGCGAGCACACCCGCTACAAGGTGTTGAGCCGTGACCTGGCCTACCACGGCACCACGATGGGCGCGTTGTCGATCACCGGACTGCCGGGGATCAAGTCGATGTTCGAGCCACTCGTCCCCGGTAGCGTCCGGGTGCCTAACACCAACTACTACCGCGCGCCGGAGCACGGCGAGACCGAGGAGCGGTTCGGGCAGTGGGCGGCCGACGAGATCGAGCGCGCCATCCTCCGTGAGGGCCCTGAGACGGTGTGTGCGGTCTTCCTCGAGCCGGTGCAGAACTCCGGCGGCTGCTTCACGCCGCCCGACGGCTACTTCACCCAGGTCCGCGAGATCTGCGACCGGTACGGCGTCCTGCTCGTCAGCGACGAAGTCATCTGTGCGTTCGGCCGGCTCGGCTATTGGTTCGGTGCCCAGCGCTACGGCTACCAGCCGGACATCATCACGGTGGCCAAGGGCATGACCAGCGGCTACTCACCGATCGGCGCGATGCTCGTCTCCGACCGGCTGATGGAGCCGTTCCTCAAGAACACCGAGACCTTCTTGCACGGCATCACATTCGCCGGTCACCCGGTGTCGGCGGCGGTAGCGCTGGCGAACCTCGACGTCTTCGAACGCGAGGGGCTGCTCGAGCACGTCCGGTCCAACGAGGATGCCTTCCGCGGCACGCTGGAACGAGAGCTGGCGGACCTGCCGATCGTCGGCAACATCCGCGGCGCCGGCTACTTCTACGGCATCGAGATGGTCAAGGACAAGGCCACCAAGGAGACCTTCAACGACGACGAGAGCGAGCGGCTGCTCCGCGGCTTCCTCTCTGGCGCGCTGTTCGAGGCCGGCCTGGTATGTCGCGCCGACGACCGTGGTGACCCGGTGATCCAGCTCGCGCCGCCGCTGGTCTGCGAGCAGCAGCAGTTCGACGAGATCGCCCAGGTGCTGCGGTCGGTGCTCTCCGAGGCTTGGAGCCGGCTGTAGCCCTCACCCCCCGGACGCGAGTTCGACGGCTGCCCGAGAAGGCGGTCGACGACCGCGACGTCATGCACGCGATCCTCGACGCGGCGATCGTCGCCCATGTCGGGATCGCCGACGGCACGCAGCCGTTCGTGATGCCGGTCGGCCATGCGCGAGACGGTGAACGGCTGTTTCTGCACGGATCAAGCGGGAGTCGGCTGTTTCGGGCCATCGGCAGCGGCGCGCCGCTGTGCGTCACCGTGACGCTGCTCGACGGGCTGCTTGTCGCCCGGTCGCTGTTCGAGTCCTCGATGCACTACCGCTGCGTCATCGTGCTGGGTCAGGGCGTCCTCGTGAAGGGTGCCGACAAGGCCGCCGCACTCGACGTGCTGGCCGACGCGCTGCTTCCCGGCCGCCGTGCCGACGCGCGTCCACCCACCCGCAAGGAGCTGGCGGCAACGTCGGTCGTCGCCGTACCGCTCGAGGAGTGGTCGGTGAAGGTGAGCAGCGGCGAGCCGGAGGTCGTCGAGGACGACGCCGGCTGGTCACCCTGGACCGGCTTGCTCCCGCTGCACCTTGCACCCGGCGTACCGGTGACGAATGAAGGCGGGGAGCCACCGTCATACGTCACGGAGTGGCACCGATGACCTCGCCGGCGGCACCGTCGATGTGGCTGCAGGAGTGTGGCGACGACCTGACCCCGCGACCGGCGCTGGCCGGCGACATCGACGCCGACATCGCCATCGTCGGAGCCGGCTTCACCGGGTTGTGGACGGCGTACCACCTGCTCCGGCGCGACCCGACGCTGCGCGTGGTGGTGCTGGAACGTGAGATCGCCGGATGGGGCGCCTCCGGCCGCAACGGCGGCTGGTGCTCGGCGCTGTTCCCGGCCGCGTGGCCGCGGGTCGTCGCCGAGCACGGGAAGGACGCCGCGGACCGGCTCCGGCTCCGGCTGCGGGAGGCCGTCGACGACGTCGGGCGGTTCTGCGTCGAGCACGACGTCGACGCGCGCTTCGCCAAGGGCGGGACGTTGTCACTGGTCCGAAGCCAGGCCCAGCTCGACCGGCGGTACGGCGACCAGGAGTGGCTCGATCCGGCCGCGGCGCAACAGCGGCTCGCCGCGACGTCGCTGCTCGGGGCCGAGTACACGCCGCACTGCGCCGCGCTGGACCCGGCCCGGCTGGTGCGCGGTCTGGCGCGCGTCGTCGAAGGTCTCGGCGCGACCGTCTACGAGCAGACCCGGGTCATCGACGTGATGCCCGGTCAGGTGCTGACCGAGCACGGGACGGTCCGCGCCGAGCTCGTCGTGCGCGCCACCGAGGGGTACACGGCCGATCTACCGTCGGCGCACCGGGACCTGGCCCCGCTGTGGTCGCTGATCATCGCCAGCGAGCCGCTGCCGGACGACGTGTGGGCATCGATCGGCTGGCGGGAGCGCGAGACCGTCACCGACGGCCGGCACCTGATCATCTACGCCCAACGCACCGCGGACGGCCGGATCGTCTTCGGTGGCCGGGGTGCGCCGTACCTCTACGGGTCGGGCACCGCCGGGTCGTCCGGGCACGACGCGACGTACGACCTGCTCGAGCGGACGCTGCACGACCTGCTGCCGCAGACCCGCGACGCCCGGATCACCCACAAGTGGGGTGGGGTTCTCGGCGTACCGCGCGACTGGATGCCCGCCGTCGCCATCGACCGGTCGCAGGGGCTGGCATGGGCCGGAGGGTACGTCGGCGACGGCGTCGCGCTGAGCGGCCTGGCCGGCTGGACGCTCGCCGACCTGCTGCTCGGCCGGGACACCGACGAGACCAGGCTGCCGTGGGTCGGGCACCGCTGGAAGCGCTGGGAGCCGGAGCCGTTACGTTGGCTGGGGATCCAGACCATGACCGCGGTCATGGCCTCGGCCGACAAGGTCGAGCAGCGGACCGGACGGACGGCGCGACGAGCGAGGCTGCTCGACCGCTTGGTCGGCGGCTGAGGTGCATGCACGTGAATGGTGGGCAACGATGCCAACACCCGCGTCCGAGCGGGACTGTTCTGAGAGGTCGTAGATGAGCGCAACCATGGAGTACAAGGTCGTCAACCCGACAACCGGCGAGGTGGAGAAGGAGTTCCCGACCGCGACCGACGCGCAGATCGAGGACGTCCTCGGCCGGGTTCACGCGGCGTATGCCGGCTGGCGGCAGGCCTCGAGGACCGACCGTGCGGACATCATCAACCGGGTGGCTGACCTGTACGAGGAGCGGCGCGACCAGTTGGCTGCGCTCATCACCCGCGAGATGGGCAAGACCACGCGGGATGCTCTCGACGAGGTCGACTTCTCCGCGTCGATCTACCGGTACTACGCGAACAACGCGGCCGACCTGCTCAAGGACGAGCCACTGCCGTCGGAGACGCCGGGCGAGGCATGGGTACGCAAGTCGCCGGTCGGGGCGCTGCTCGGGATCATGCCGTGGAACTACCCCTACTACCAGGTCGCCCGGTTCGCCGGACCGAACCTGATGATCGGTAACACCATTCTGCTCAAGCACGCCCCGCAATGCCCGGAGTCGGCACTCGCCATGGAGGCGATCTTCCACGACGCCGGGCTTCCAGGCGACGCCTACATCAACGTGTTCGCGAGCAACGAGCAAGCGGCCACGATCATCGCCGACCCGCGGATCGCCGGCGTCTCGGTGACCGGGAGCGAGCGTGCCGGCACCGCGGTCGCCGCTGTCGCCGGCCAACACCTCAAGAAGGTCGTGCTAGAGCTCGGTGGCTCCGACCCGTTCATCGTGCTCAGCACCGACAACCTGCAGCAGGTCGTCGAGGAGGCCGTGGCCGCACGGATGGAGAACGCGGGCCAGGCCTGCAACGCGGCGAAGCGCATGATCGTGATGGACGACGTGTACGACGACTTCGTCGACTCGTTCACCAAGGCGATGGCAGACCAGAAGACCGGTGACCCCACGAACCCCGACACGAACTACGGCCCGCTGTCGTCGGAGCAGGCAGCGGTCAACCTGATGTCGCAGATCGAGGATGCGATCAGCAAGGGCGCGGTCGTGCGCACCGGTGGCCACCGGCTCGACCGGCCAGGTGCGTTCATCGAACCCACCGTTCTCACCGACGTCACGCCGGGGATGCGCGCGTACAGCGAGGAGCTCTTCGGGCCCGCCGCCGTGGTGTATCGGGTGTCGAGCGCCGACGAGGCGATCGAGCTGGCGAACTCCTCGGCGTACGGGCTCGGCGGAGCGATCTACAGCACGGACGTTCCGGCCGCGCTCGAGCTCGCGGACCGGCTCGACACCGGCATGGTGTGGATCAACGAGCCCGAAGGTGGCGGCGCGGACCTCCCGTTCGGCGGCACCAAGCGATCCGGCGTCGGCCGCGAGCTCGGACCGCTGGGCATCGATGAGTTCGTCAACAAGAAGTTGATCCACACCCCCGCCAACGACTGATCCAGCCCGAACTTGTCAGGGCGCTCGGCCCAAGTCCGCGCTCGGGCGTCCTGACAGGTTGGCGGGTCAGCGGCTGATGTGGTCGATCGGACGCGCCGCACCGATCCGCGACGAGTGCTCCGTCTTGTCACGGGCCACCAGCGCGGCGCCGACGATCCCGGCCTCGTTCGCCAGCTTCGCGGGGACCAGAGGCGCCTGGGACTTCAGCAACGGCAGGAACTTGTCCGGGTCCTTGCTGATGCCGCCGCCGATGATGACGAGGTCCGGCCAGAGCACCTTCTCGAGGGCCTTGAGGTAGTGGTTGAAGTGCTTCGCCCAGTGCTCGCGCGACCAGTCGTTCTTCTCGCGCGCCACTTCCGAGGCTCGGCTCTCAGCGTCGTGACCGTCGACCTCGATGTGCCCGAACTCCGTGTTGGGGACAAGTACGCCGTGCAGGAAGACCGCCGAGCCGATGCCGGTGCCGACCGTGAGCATCACGACGACGCCGGCCACGCCACGGCCGGCGCCGAATGCCATCTCGGCCACGCCCGCCGCGTCGGCGTCGTTGACGACCGTCACCACGGATCCATCCAGCTCCTTGGTCACGGCATCTTCGACCGAGGCCCCCACCCATGAGGGATCGACGTTGGCCGCGGTGAGCGCCGTACCGTCCTTGATGACCGCGGGGAAGGCACAGCCGACTGGTCCGGTGAACCCGGCATCGCGGACCAGGCCCGCGACCAGCGGGACGACTGCGTCGACGGTCGCCGGCTGCGGCGTCAGGACCCGAACTCGCGGCGTGGTCAGCTCGCCGGTCGAGATGTCGACCTCGGCGCCTTTGATCCCGGTGCCGCCAATGTCGATGCCGAAGCGAGTCGTTGCCATGGCGTCACTATCCCGTGCCGGGCACTACACGAGAACGGGGGTCTCGGTGATGTGCTCGTCGTCCGCGTCGACGACGTAGTCCCCCGCCTCGGTCTCGTCACTGCCTGCCGTCGCCGGGAACAGTCGGAGTACGACGGTGCCCACGACCGCGATCGCGAGGTTGAGGACGAGTGCGGTCAGGCCGATGTACGCCGTGTGTCCGAGTCCCGGCACGTTGGCGGTGGCGCCACCAAAGTGACTCGTCACGGGGCTTGAGACGCCGTACGCCTCGTAGCTGCCGTAGACCATGCCGACCAGCCATCCGGCGAGCAGCGCCCAGCGATGCAAGAGCTTGGTGAACAGTCCCAGCGCGACGGCCGGGAAGGTCTGGAGAATCCAGATGCCGCCGAGCAGCTGGAGGTTGATCGCGTTCTGGGTGTTGATGCCGAGCACGAACGCGAGCGCGCCGAACTTCACGACGAGCGAGGCCAGCTTCGACACCCGCGCCTCCTCTGCCGGAGTCGCCTGGGGCCGGAAGACGTCGCGATAGATGTTGCGCGTGAACAGGTTCGCGGCCCCGATCGACATAATCGCGGCCGGCACCAGCGCACCGATGGCGACCGCGGCATATGCCACTCCGGCGAACCACGGCGGGAACATCTGCCGGAACAACAGCGGCGCGACCAGCCGACTGTTCGTCGTGGTGATGCCGGACGCGATCGCCATGTAGCCGAGCAGGGCGATGAATGCGAGCGCCAGCGAGTACAGCGGCAACGCGGCGGAGTTCCGACGGATCGTGTCGCGGCGGGCGGTGGACAGCACGCCTGTGATCGAGTGCGGGTACATGAACAGCGCCATCGCGGAGCCCAGGGCCAACGTCCCGTAGGCCCAGTACGACGTGGGGCCCGGGGTCACGGCAAACGTTGGCTTCTGCCCGGCCTTCACGGCCTTGGCATTGACCACCGTGGCGTGATGCTCGACCGCGTGGAAGATCGGCCCGAACCCGCCGAGCCGGATCGGGATGTAGGTGATCGCGACGAGGACGACGACGTAGACGAGGAAGTCCTTGACGAACGCGATCATGGCCGGCGCTCGCAGCCCCGCGGTGTAGGTGTACGCCGCGAGGATCACGAACGCGATGATGAGCGGCAGGTCCTTGACGATGCCGGTGTGGCCGTTGCCCACACCCATCACGTCGAGCACCGACTGGATGCCGACCAGCTGCAGGGCCACATAGGGCAGCAACGACAGGATGCCGGTGAACGCCACAGCGACGGACAACGATCGCGAACCGAACCGACCGCGGACGAAGTCGGCCGGGGTCGCGTAGCCGTGACGATGCGCGACGGACCACAGCCGCGGCATCAAGACGAAGACGATGGGCCAGACCAGGATTGTGTAGGCGACCGCGAACCAGCCAGAGACCGCACCAGCGGCGTACATCGCGCCGGGCACCGCGATGAACGTGTAGGCGGTGTAGAGGTCGCCACCCAGCAGGAACCACGTGACGAACCCGCCGAACTTGCGACCCCCCAGCCCCCACTCGTCGAGACTGTCCAGCGTGGTCGTCCGGCGCCATCGCGCCGCGACGAAGCCGAGCACAGTCACCAGCGCGAACAGCAGCAAGAACACGATCAGCGGCACGGCCTGCAGGTTGGTGCTCATCGCTCAGGCCCTCCGGCGGCTGGCTCGGGCCAACAGCTGGTAGGCCACGGTCTGCAGCACCGCGTTGATCACCAACCACAGCAGCGTGTACCAGTAGAAGAACGGGATGCCGCCCAGCGACGGCGTCAGATGCGCGTACGTCGGAACCGCCAGCAACGCGACGACCGTGACGAGGAGCAGGGCGGCGACAACCAGGTACGTGACCGGCGCTTCGCGGAACGTCGGAGGGCGCTGACGGGCTGTGGGCATCACGACTCCCTTTGGACGGCTTTGTCCTGGAGTGTCGGTTACCCAGCCAGACCGCGATCAATCATCGGTGAGCGACGTCGCTGCGAGCTGGCCACAGGCACCGTCGATCTCGCGACCGCGGGTGTCGCGGACCGTAGTGGCGACACCGTAGGAACGCAGCACCCGGACGAACTCGCGTTCGGACTCCGGCCGGGACGCCGTCCACTTCGACCCCGGCGTCGGGTTGAGCGGGATCAGGTTGACGTGCACCAACCGGCCCTTCAGTAGCTGCCCGAGCAGGTGGGCGCGCTGGGGCTGGTCGTTGATGTCGCGGATCAAGGCGTACTCGATGGACACCCGCCGACCGGTGGCGGTGACGTAGCGCCAGGCCGCCTCGAGCACCTCGGCCACGGGCCAGCGGGTGTTCACCGGAACCAGGGTGTTGCGCAGCTCGTCGTCCGGCGCATGCAGCGACACCGCCAGCGTGACCTGCAGCCCTTCGCTGGCGAGCCGGTCGATCGCGGGAACCAGCCCGACGGTCGACACGGTGAGGTGCCGGCGGCCGATCCCCAGCCCGTCAGGCGCCGGGTCGGTGATCCGGCGCAGCGCCCGGACCAACGCGTTGTAGTTGGCGAGCGGCTCACCCATCCCCATGAACACGATGTTGTCGACCTCGCCACGACCGCCGACGACGACCTGCTCGACGATCTCGGCCGTCGAGAGGTTGCGGGTCAACCCGGCCTGGCCGGTGGCGCAGAACGGGCACGCCATCCCGCAACCGGCCTGCGACGAGATGCACATCGTGACCCGGTCCGGGTAGCGCATGACGACGCTCTCGACCAGGGCACCGTCGTGCAGCCGCCACAGCGTCTTGCGGGTTCGCCCGTCGTCGCACTCCTGCGACCGCACGTCGGTCAGCAGCGGTGGCAGCAGGGCTTGGCCGAGATCCCGCGCCGCTGACGCCGGGATGTCCGACATCGCGCCGACGTCGCGGACCCCTCGCGCGAAGTAGTGCCGGGAGAGCTGATCCGCCCGGAACGCCGGTTGCCCGGCAGCGAGCACGACTTCGCGTCGCTCCGCGGGATCCATGTCGGCGAGGTGCCGCGGCGGCTTGCCTCGCCGCGGCGCGTCGAACACCAGCGGCAGAGCGGTCACAGTCCAGTGTCACACGTCGCGGCGGTCAGACGTCCCGGCGCAGGGCGAGCGCGGCTGCCGCGACGGCGGCCAGCACAAGCGGCAGCAACAGTCCCACCCGCAGGCCGAACAGCGCCGCCAGGCCACCGATGACGGGCGGCGCCGTCGTCCAGCCGGCGTATGACACTCCTGCGGCCGTCGCGACGCCGGAGCCGGCGGGCACGCCCTCGACCGATCCCGCAGCGACGAACGCGACCGGTACGACCAGGCCGACACCGGCGCCGACGATACCGAGGCCGATCAGCGCCACGGTCGGGCTCTGGGACAGGACGACGACGACATAGCCCGCCGCCGCGATCGCGAGACAGCCAACGAGCAGCGGCCGGCGACCGAACCGGTCCACGACCGGGTCGCCGGTGGCTCGGACCAGGAAGTGCGGGAGGGAGAACGCGGCGTACGCTGCCGCGGCCACACCGACCGAGGCGTCGAGGTTGTGGCGCAGGAACACCCCGCCCCAGTCGCCGGCCCCGACCTCGATCACGAACCCCGCGAGCGACACCGCCGCGAGCACCAAGACTCGAGGGTCGCGGGACCACGAGGTCGACCCGGCCCGGCCGGTCCCTGTGGCAGGGTCCTCGTCGAGCCCGGTGGCAGCCGTCAACCCCACGACCAGGATCACGGCGGCGGCGACCGGCAGCGCAACGGCGACGCTCACCCCACGGTGGGCGGCGAGCGCACCGACGGCGGCTCCCACGAACGACCCGAGGCTCCACATCGCGTGCAACCGGCCGAACACCGAGCGCCCCCACCGGTTCTGCAGCGCGACGCCGTTGGCGTTCATCGAGACGTCGAGTGCGCCGGTCGCGGCGCCGAAGCCGACCAGGACGGCTGCCAGCTCCGGCAGGTTCCCCGCCTGGCCGATCAACGCCAGCATGATCGCTGACGCGAACAGCGACACGCGGATGACCCGGCGACTCCCCCACCGCGCCAGCAGCCGGGGCAGCACCGTCGTCGCGAGCATCGACCCGAGCGGGAGCCCGAGCAGCGCGAGGCCGAGCCGCCCGGCACCGAGGTGCAGGTTCGACTGCATCGACGGGATGCGGCTGAGCCAGCTGGCGTTCTCGGCGCCGAGGCACAGGTAGACGAGGGCCAAGGACAGGCTCCACCGTCGGGGTGGCCGGGCGTTCTCCGTCGTACTCAGAGCGATTCGGTCTCGGCGTGCACTCAGTGCACGGGCACGAACGCCGCGAGCAGGGCCCAGGCCACGGGGGCGGTGGGCAGCAGCGAGTCCAGCCGGTCCAGCACGCCGCCATGGCCAGGCAGGAGCGTCCCCATGTCCTTGATTCCAAGGTCCCGCTTCACCATCGACTCGCCCAGGTCCCCGAGCGTGGCGGAGGTGACCACGGCGAGCCCGAAGATGACCCCCTGCCACCACTGCGTGCCGACGAGGGTGGTGCACAGGACGGCGCCGACAACAGCGCAGAGCAGCACCGATCCGCCGAGACCCTCCCAGGACTTCTTCGGGCTGATCCTCGGGGCGAGCAGGTGCTTGCCGAACAGCACACCGGTGGCGTACCCGCCGACATCGCTGGCCACGACGGTGGAGACGAACGTCGCGACCCGGTCGTCGCCGTCGTGCGCGGCCAGCATGAGGCCGCAGAAGCCGGCGAGGTACCCGAGATAGAGCAGGGCCAGCACGGAGGTGCCCAGGTCGCCGACCAGGCCGTCGGTCCCCTTCACGACTCGCCAGGCCACGATCAGCGGCAGCGTGAAGAGCATCGCGTCGGTCATGGCGTCACGACCGAGGGCGTACGACGTGCAGAGGATCGCCGTGGAGCCCAGCAGCAGTGGGATGTAGGGGGCGTGGAAGTCCTTGGCGGCGAGCGCGTGGACCAGCTCCCACATCCCGTAGCCGATCGCCAGGACGACCACGGCGAGGAAGGCCGGCTTGAAGGTGTACAGCGACACGAGGACGACTGCGCCCATGGTGAGGCCGATGGCGATGGCGACGGGCAGGTTGCGCCCGGCTCGACCGTGACCGCCGGCCGGCGCTGCTGCCTCCGGTGGCTCGCTCAGGTCGATCACCTCGTGGCCCCTGGTCACACCTCGAGCAGCTCGGATTCCTTGGCGCGCAACGCCTCGTCGACGCCCTCGACGTAGCGGTGCGTGGTCTTCTCGAGCTCCTTCTCCGCCCGAGTCACGTCGTCCTCACCGACCTCGCCGTCCTTGGCCAGCTTGTCGAGCGTCTCCTTGGCGTGCCGGCGGATGTTGCGGATCGAGATCCGGCCGTCCTCGGCCTTGGTCTTGGCGACCTTGATGAGATCGCGACGCCGGTCCTCGGTGAGCTGCGGGAACACGACTCTGATGATCGAGCCGTCACTCGTCGGGTTGACGCCGAGGTCGCTGTCCCGGATCGCCTTCTCCACCGCGTTCAACGACGACTTGTCGTACGGCGAGATGATCGCCATCCGGGGCTCCGGCACGCTGAATGACGCGAGCTGGTTCACCGGTGTGGGCGCCCCGTAGTAGTCCACGACGATCTTCGAGAACATCGCAGGCGTGGCGCGCCCGGTGCGGATCGTGGCCAGGTCGTCGCGCAGGACGTTGACCGCCTTGTCCATCTTCTCCTCAGCCTCGAGGAGGGTGTCGTCGATCATCCGCGCACTCCCGTCGCTGTGCTGTCGTTCGCCACCAGCGTCCCGATGGTCTCACCGCGGACCGCTCGACCGATGTTCCCATCGACGAGCAGGTCGAAGACCACGATCGGGAGGTCGTTGTCACGACACAGGGTGAACGCCGTCGCGTCCGCGACCCGCAGGCCACGTTCCACTACCTCGGAGTAGCTGATCCGCTCGAACCGCTTCGCGTCCGGGTTGGTGCGCGGGTCGTCGTCGTACACGCCGTCGACCGCCTTGGCCATGAGCAGCACCTCGGCTCCGCACTCCAGCGCCCGTTGCGCGCCGCACGTGTCGGTGGAGAAGTACGGCGCTCCCAGCCCGGCTCCGAAGATGACGACCCGGCCCTTCTCGAGGTGCCGGATCGCGCGACGCGGGATGTAGGGCTCCGCGACCTGACCCATCGTGATCGCGGTCTGCACCCGGGTCTCGACGCCGGCCTTCTCGAGGAAGTCCTGCAACGCGAGGCAGTTCATGACGGTGCCGAGCATGCCCATGTAGTCGGCGCGGGCGCGGTCCATCCCGCGTTCCGAGAGCTCCTGACCGCGGAAGAAGTTGCCGCCCCCGATGACGACGGCGACCTGGACACCGCTGCGGACGACGTCCGCGATCTGTCGGGCCACGTCGGCCACGACGTCGGGATCGACACCGACCTGGCCACCGCCGAACATCTCGCCACCGAGCTTGAGGAGCACTCGGTTCCAGGGGATGCGGCCTTCAGTCATCGCCCCGGGCCTCTCAGGACCCGACCGCGAACCGCACGAACTTCGTCAGCGTGACGCCGGCCTCCTCGAGCACCTTGCCGACAGTCTTCTTGTTGTCGCGCACGTAGGCCTGGTCGAGCAGGACGGCGTCCTTGAAGAACCCGTTCACCCGACCCTCGACGATCTTGGGCAGCGCCGGTTCGGGCTTGCCCTCCTCGCGGGCCGTGGCCTCGGCGATCCGTCGCTCGTTCGCGACGACGTCCTCAGGCACATCCTCGCGACGCAGGTACGGCGGGTTGTACGTCGCCACCTGCATCGCCACACCTCGCGCGGTCTCGGCGTCGGAACCCTCGAACTGCACCAGTACGCCGATCTGCGGTGGCAGGTCCGTCGCCCGGCGGTGCAGGTAGGTGGTCGTCGTACCGTCGAAGACCGCGACGTCGCCGAGCGCGATCTTCTCGCCGATGGCGGCCGCGGTCTGCTCGATCGCCGTGTCGACGGTGCGACCGTCGGCCAGCGTCTGCTGGCCGAGCTCGACGGTGTCGGCCGGCTTGGTACGGGCTGCGAGCGCGACGATGTCGGCGGCGAGGGACTGGAACTCCTCGTTCTTCGCGACGAAGTCGGTCTCGCTGTTCAGCGAGATCATCGCGCCGTCTGCGGCGATGACCAACCCGTTGGACGCGGTCCGCTCGGCCCCGCGCTTCGCGACCTTCGCGCCCTGCTTCACCCGGAGGATCTCGACGGCCTTCTGGATGTCACCGTCGGCCTCTTCGAGGGCGCGCTTGCAGTCCATCATCCCCGCGCCGGTGAGCTCGCGGAGCTTCTTCACGTCAGCAGCGCTGACTGCCATCTCGGTGCTCTCTCTTCCTTCGTCGTCCGTCGGTTCAGGACTCGGTGGTGGGCTGCGGTGCGGCCGCCTCCGGCGTCTCGGTCTCGGCCGGTGCTTCCGCCGCCGGTGCTTCCGCCGCCGGCGCTTCCGCCGCCGGTGCTTCCGCCGCCGGTGCCTCGCGCCGCCGGTGCCTCGGCTGCCGGTGCCGTGTCCGCAGCTGGCGTGAGGTCGATCGCAACCACGGTGTCCTCGGTCAGCACCTTCTCGCCCTGCAGCAGCTCGCGCTCCCAGTCGGCGAGCGGCTCGTCGGTGCCCAGCGCGCCCGGCTCGGGCTTCTCGTCGCCGGCGGCCGCGGCAGACGCGCTGGATGAGACCCTCGGCGACCGCATCCGCAACCACCCGGGTCAGCGTGGCCACCGACCGGATCGCGTCGTCGTTGCCCGGGATCGGGTAGTCGACCAGGTCCGGGTCGCAGTTGCTGTCGAGGATCGCGACGACCGGGATGCCCAGCTTGCGCGCCTCGGCGACCGCGATGTGCTCCTTGTTGGTGTCGACGATCCAGACGGCGCTCGGCAGCTTGTTCATGTCACGGATGCCGCCCAGCGTGCGAGCCAGCTTCTCGCGCTCCCGGGAGAGCACGAGCGCTTCCTTCTTCGTCGTGACTGTCGTGCCGCCGGTCGACTCGATGAGCTCGAGCTCCTTGAGCCGCTGCAGCCGCTTGTGCACGGTCTGGAAGTTGGTGAGCATGCCGCCGAGCCACCGCTGGTTCACGTGCGGCATGCCGACTCGGGTCGACTGCTCCTTGATCGTGTCCTGACCCTGCTTCTTGGTGCCGATGAACAGCACCGTCCCACCGTGGGCGACGGTCTCCTTGACGAAGTCGTACGCCGTGTCGATGTAGGTCAGCGACTGCTGCAGGTCGATGATGTAGATGCCATTGCGCTCGGTGAAGATGAAGCGCTTCATCTTCGGGTTCCAGCGACGGGTCTGGTGTCCGAAGTGGACACCGCTCTCCAGCAGCTGGCGCATCGTGACGACGGCCATGGGTCGTGCTCCTCTCGCACGCAACCAGCATCCGCTGGGCAACGTGCCCGGTTGTCCGCGCGACCGGGTGGTCTCGCGCCTGACGTCCGCGGCGGGCCGGACCCCGGAGGGACCGTTCGGCCAGCCCCGCTCATCGACACTCAGAGCGGACTGCAGACGTGCGAAGTCGACCCGCCGTGGCGGGCCGCTGGGTCCAGTCTACGTCCACAGGGCGCCGCTGCGTCCACAGCCGCGGTCAGGACCGGCTCTGCCGGGGCCCGACGGGACCACGCTGGGCGGGGAGGTGACACGGATGCTCGGTCGAACCAAGGCCCTGCGCTCGCTGGGCTGCTCGTGCCGGTTCTCAGTCGGCGGGCTCATCGCCCCAGGGGCGGCGAGCCCGGGTCCTTCGCTGCCCGGCTGGGGCTGGCCGCTGCCGCCGCCACATCACGTCGTCCAGGGGTTCGACCCGCCCGGCCGAACCGTGGCTGCCCGGGCAGCGCGGCGTCGATCTCGAGGGTCACGTCGGCGAGCGGGTGCTCGCGGCCGGCGACGGGGTCGTCAGCTTCGCCGGGCCGGTCGGCGGGATCGGTGCGGTCTCGGTGACCAGCGGGGAGTTACGGACGACCTATGAGCCGGTACGCCGCTTGGTGCGGGCCGGCCAGTCGGTACGACCGGGCCAGGTGATCGGCCGGCTGGTGCTGACCGGATCGCAGTGCCGGCCGGCGGCGTGCCTGCACTGGGGGCTGCTGCGGGGGTACGACGTACCTCGACCCGCTGGCCCTGCTCGGGCTGGAGCAGGTGCGGCTGCTGCCGCTGGACCCGACGTACACCGCCCCGCCCTATCCGTGACCCTGCCTCGGCTTAGAGCCGGCGGACATGCGTCGGGGGCTGCTTCGGGACGCAGGTCCCGGAGCAGCCCCCGACGGATGTGCAGGTGGTGCTCAGATCACTTCTTGACGTTGATCTTCTTCGTGCCGTGGCTGGTCTTGTAGGCCTTGTTGCCGCTGTACGTGGCCTTGATCGTGTACTTGCCGGCCTTCTTGAACGCGTGCTTGAACGTCACCTTGCCGGACTTGGTCTCCTTGACGACCTTCAACTTCTTGCCGTTGGCAGTGAAGGTGACCTTGCCGCTGAAGCTCGCGGTGCCCTTGGGCGTGGTCTTCACGGTGAAGGTGAGCTTCTTGCCCTTCGCGACCGTCTTCTTCGAGGCGACCTTGGTCTTGGTCGCGGCCTGCGGGGACTTGAAGGTGACCTTCGCGCCGCCGACCTCCTTGGTGTTCCCGAGGTTCTCGACCACCGCGTAGCAGGCGTTCGCGGCGTTGCACTTGCCGCCGTCGTTGTCCTTGTAGTTCTTGCCGGTGAGCACGGTCAGGGTGCCGGTGCCGACCTTGCTGGCGACGGTGACGGGCTTCGCGGTCGACAGGTCACAGTCGTTCGTGCTGCCGGACTTCACGACGGCGGCGGCGCACTCAGCCACGACAACCGTCGGCGACGAGTTGTCGGCCGCGGCGAAACCGGTGGCCTTGATCGCCACCGAGCCGTTGTTGACGAGCTTGCTGTGGGGGGTCGCGGTGACCTTCAGCGTCTGCTTCGGAGCCGCTGCCCCAGCAGGCGCGGCCATCGCCAGGGCGGCGCCGCCAGTCGCAACGGCCAGACAGGGCCGCGGTCAGTGTGGTTCGTGCCTTCACTCAGACTCCTTCACGAGGGTGTGCACGGACGCGGCCAGCTGCCGGCCCGATGGAGATCCGGCCGGTTTCACGGCCGGACGTCGCGAGAACAACGATTGCAGGTTACCCGCCCGTAACCCGCCCCGGACGGCGTACGCCGGCCCAGATTTCCCAACGATCATGACGATCTCGTCGCAAAACGCCGGGCCCGCTACCGCGCGTCGCGGCGAGATCGTCATGATCGTCGCGCGGGGGGGCCGGATGGCGAGGGGTCAGTCCTTCTGGTCCGCGAGCTTGCCGCGCAGCTGCAGGACCGCCTTGGTATGCATCTGGCAGATCCGGCTCTCGGTCACGCCCAGCACCTGGCCGATCTCCGCGAGCGTCAGGCCCTCGTAGTAGTAGAGGGTGACGACGATCTTCTCCCGCTCCGGCAGCGTGTTGATCGCGCGCGCGAGCAGGTACTTGGTCTCCTCGCTCTCGAACGCCGCGACCGGGTCCTCGGCCTTGGTGTCCTCGAGGGTGTCGACCAGCGAGAGCTTGTCGCCACGCTCGCCACCGACGTTCAGCAACTCGTCGAGCGCGATGACGTTGACGAACGAGACCTGGGAGAAGATCGCGTGCAGGTCGTCGAGCGCGATACCGAGCTCAGTGGCGACCTCCGCCTCGGTGGGCGTGCGATGCAACCGAGCCTCGAGCGCGGCGTAGGCCTTCTCGACCTCGCGCGCCTTGTAGCGCACCGAGCGCGGGATCCAGTCGATGGCCCGCAGCTCGTCGATGATCGCGCCCTTGATGCGGGAGATCGCGTAGGTCTCGAACTTGATCGCTCGGGTGATGTCGAACTTCTCGATCGCGTCGATCAGCCCGAAGATGCCGTAGGAGACCAGATCGGCCTGCTCGATATTCGGCGGCAGCCCGGCTCCGACCCGACCGGCGACGTACTTCACCAGCGGCGAGTAGTGCAGGATCAGCCGCTCACGCAGCGGCGGATCCTTGGTCTCTTTGAACTCGCGCCACAGTGCGGCGATCGCGGCATCGACCGCCGCCGGGTCCGGCGTCGGCTCTTCAGCCTCGAGCGTCGACTGCTTACGCTCGGGGGTGCGCCCGCTCATAGGTGGCCCTTAGTCGCTCGATTGACACGTGTGTGTAGATCTGCGTAGTGGCGAGCGTACCGTGACCGAGTAGTTCCTGAACGCTTCTCAGGTCCGCGCCACCCTCGAGAAGGTGCGTGGCGGCCGTGTGTCGCAGCCCATGAGGTCCGAGGTCAGGTACGCCGTCAACGGCCGCGAGCCGCTGATGGACGACACGGCGGGCGGTTCGCGGGTCGATCCGGGCGCCCCGGGCACCGAGCAGCAGGGCGGGCCCGCTCGCCGCTGTGGCGAGTGCCGGCCGACCGCGAGCCAGCCAGGACCCCACCGCGGCGATGGCGGGCTCACCCAGCGGAATCGTGCGCTCCTTGGCCCCCTTGCCGAGCACCCGCGCGGTACGCCGGCCGGCGTCGAGGTCGTCGAGGTCCAAGCCGCACAGCTCGCTGACCCGGGCGCCGGTGGCGTACAGCAGCTCGACGATGGCGGCGTCACGCAGCCCCAGCGGCGACTCGTCCTCGGCCGCGGCACGCATCACTGCGGCCGCGTCATCGATCCGCAGCACCTCCGGCAGCGGACGCCGTGCCTTCGGGGAGGCGAGCCGGACCCCCGGGTCGGTCGACGACAGGCCACGCCGATGCGCCCAGCCGGTGAACATCCGGGCCGCCGAGGCCCGCCGGGCGATCGTCGACCGGCTCGCGCCGCGGGCGTGCAGCTGGGCCAGCCACGAGCGCAGCACCCCGACGTCGATGTCGCCGACCTGCTCACAGCGCAGCCGGGCGGCGTGCCGGAGCAGGCCCTCGACGTCACCGTCGTAGGCCCGCACGGTGTGCGGTGACAGGCCGCGCTCGAGTCGGAGATGGTCCGCGAACCGGGCTCGAGCGCTGTCCAGCGCCGGCGGCAGCGTCTCGCTCCCCGCCGGCTGTGTCATGGGGCCACGGTGCGGCCGGGACCGGACGCCGTCAAGGCGCCGCGCGGCGCCCGACCGGGTGATCAGAACTCGGCCAGCGGCAGCTCCTCCTGCCGATCGGCCCACGTGGATCGCCGTTCGCTTCGGCCCAGCGGCGTCATCGACCACCCCTCGGCGGTCTGCCCGACCAGGTCGTGGGCGGCCAGGGCAGCCAGGGCCGCGATGACGGCATCGAGCCGCATGCCCGCGGTCCGGGCGATCCGTGATGCCTCGACAGGTCGCACCACCGGAACCGCGTCCAGCACTCGGCTCACTGCCGGTCCCAGCAGGTCGCGGCGACGGACCGGGCCGGTGACACGGTCGGCGAAGGCACCCATCGGCCCGACCTGTTCGATGATCTCGTCGACCTTGGTCACGAGCACGGTGTCCGGTCGGTCGCGCAGCAGCTGGTGGCAGCCCGCCGACAGGGCAGACGTGACCGGGCCCGGGACGGCCATGACGTGCCGGAAGAGCTCGCCGGCGTGACGCGCGGTCGAGCGGGCACCGCTTCGCGGAGCTGCCTCGACGACGACAGTGCCGGCGCTGAGCGCGGCGATCAGCCGGTTGCGGACCAGGAACCGCAGCCGCTGCGGCGCTGCCCCCGGTGGGTGTTCGCTGACGACCGCGCCGGACGCGACGATCCGCTGGTAGAGGCCCAGGTTGCCCTTGGGATAGGCGATGTCGGCGCCGCTGGCGAGCACCGCAACGGTGGGGCCGCTGGCCGCCAGCGCACCCCGGTGAGCGGCGGCATCCACGCCGTAGGCGAGGCCGGACACGACGGTCCAGCCGCGCTCGGCCAGACCGAAGCCGAGCTCGGCGGCCACGTGCTCGCCGTACTCGGTGGCAGCCCTCGTCCCGACGACGGCGACCGCCTGACGGCAGGCGTCTCGCAACCGCATCGGGCCCCGGACCCACAACCCGAAGCAGTCGGCGTCGGAGCCGACCAGATCGTCCAGCGCCGTCGGCCACTCCTCGTCGCCGGGGCACACCAGCCGCATCCCGAACCGGGTGGCCGCCTCGAGATCCACCTCGCCGCCGCCCACTGACAGCCTCGCGAGCATCGCCTCGCCGTCCGCCGTACCGATCCGGCGACCGCGCCGGATGTCCTCGACCGCCTGCACGGGACCCACCGAGCGGACGTGGCGGACCAGGCTCTGCCGAGGCGGGCTCGCTCGCCCGCAACAGGCTGGCCCGGGCGATCCGCTCGTCGGGGCGGACCGGGTCGCTCACGCGATCCTCGCCGGGACCGGTGCCTCCAGCGCCCTCTCGTACGGATGGGCCCCGAACCGCAGCGCACGGGCGGCCGCCACGTCGTCGCTGTCCGGCCGGTCGTGCCCGGCCAGGTCGGCGACCGTCCACGCCACCTTCAGCACCCGATCGACTCCCCGAGTGGACAACGCATGCCGATCGAGGTCCCGGTAGAGCTGCGCCATGGCAGTGACCGGCACCGGCCAGTGCCGGCGAAGGTCAGGGCCCGGCACCTCGGCGTTGGTCCGCCACGGGGTCCCCTGCAACCGGGCGGCGGCCCGCGCCCTCGCGGCCTCGACCCGCTCGCGAATCGCCTCCGTCGGCTCGCCTCGGGCGTCGACGGACAGCACCGCGCGGCTGACCGGCTGCAGCTGGGCCCGGACATCGATGCGGTCATCCATCGGCCCCGACAACCGGCCGACGTACGCCCGCTTCGCAGCGGCGGAGCACGTGCACGAGGCGACATCGGACGCCTCACCTCCCCGCGAGCACGGGCACGGGTTGGCGGCGAGGAGCAGCAGGAACCGCGCCGGGTACGTCGTCACCCCCCGTGCCCGGGTGATCGTCACGGAGCCGGCCTCCAGCGGCTGGCGCAGGGCCTCGAGGGCTCGGCGCGAGAACTCGGGCGCCTCGTCGAGAAACAGCACGCCACGATGAGCCAGGCTGATCGCACCCGGACCGGCGATCCCGCTCCCGCCGCCCACCAGTGACGGCACCGTGGCGGTGTGGTGCGGAGCACAGAATGGCGGCCGGGTGACCAACGGCGCTCCCGGCGCCAGCCGGCCCAGCAGCGAGTGGATGGCGGTGACGTCCAGCGCCTCATCGGGGCCGAGGTCGGGCAACAGGCCCGGGAGTCTTTCCGCGAGCATCGTCTTGCCTACCCCCGGCGGACCCTTGAGGTAGACGTGATGAGCACCGGCCGCGGCGACCTCGAGAGCCCGCCTCGCGGCGGTCTGCCCGATCACGTCGGCGAAGTCCGGCATTGGGCGGCCGGGCGCGCGTGCCGGCTCGGTGTCGCTCTCGTCGTCGACCTCGACGAGCTCTCCCCGCAGCCGGGCGCACAGCTCGCGCAGCGACCCCACCGCCAGCACCGTCGCGCCGGGCACCAGCTGGGCCTCCCCCGCGTTGGCACGCGGCACGACGAACCGCTCGTAGCCCGCACGCAGTGCCCCGATCACAGCCGGCAGCACCCCGGTGACCGGCTGCACCTTCCCGTCGAGCCGCAGCTCACCCAGGATGACGACGTCGCGGATGGCCGCGGCCGCCACCGATCCGTCGGCGGCAAGTATCGCCATGGCGACCGGGAGGTCGTACCCGCTCCCCGACTTGTGCAACGAGGCCGGCGAGAGCCCGATGGTGACCTTCGTGGCGGGCCAGCGCTCGCCGCTGTTGCTCACTGCCCGCTGGATCCGGGCACCGGCCTGTCGCATGGCCTGGTCCGACAGGCCGGTCCAGAACATCGAGGGGAGCCCGGCGGCGATGTCCGCTTCGACTGTGACGACGTGCGCAGCCAACCCCACCAGGCTGACCGAGGCGGTCCGGGCGAGTGACATCAGAACGCCCCGCGCAGGTGCTGCACCGCGGCAGCGCCCTGTCGTGAGCGGAGCACGCTGATCACGTCGAAGCGCACCGGCGCGCCGCCGCAGGGATGCTCACGCAGCCACCACAGGGCGAGCTCACGCAGCCGCGCGGCCTTGACCGGGGTGATGGCTTCCGCCGGCACCCCGAAGGCGGTCGAGGAGCGGGTCTTCACCTCGCAGATGACGACCACGCCGCCCTCGCGCGCAACGATGTCGATCTCGCCCGCAGCACACCGCCAGTTGCGCGCCACGATCTCCAGGCCCACCTCGACCAGGTGTCGGGCGGCAACGTTCTCGCCGTACCGTCCGACCGCGTCCTTGGCCTCACGTGACCACCTCCGCGGCCACCGTGCGTCACCGGCCCGGGGTCCCGCGAGGGCGCTGAGGGAGCGGTGGACAGCGGCGACATCGCCGCCGGCTGTGGACGGGTCAGGCGCGGGTGTCGACCTCACCGTCGGGCTTGCCGGAGGGAGCCACCACGGGGACTCCGCCGCCGGCCGACACGCCCTCGCCCGAGCTTCCGACGCCGTACGTCGCGGCGACCGGTACGCCGTGCGCCTCGCCGACCTTCGTCACCGGCATCCGGCACCTGGTCCTTGCCCGCGCCCGTCGACGTGGACGAGTCGCCGCCTCCGGGGTCACCCGACTGCGCCGACTCGTCAGGCGTGGTCGGCACCGACTCGTCCTGATGCTGGTTCGCGGCCGGCGGATCCTCGGGCGAGGTCTTGGGCTGCGGCGTACCGCCGTCGTCGGTCATCGGCTGGCCTCCGAGAAAGTGTGGGTGGTAGCTGTCGATCAGGCCCTACCCCGGCTCACCCTCCGGAAAGCCCGGTCGCCCCTCCGGGACCTCGAGGTCCGACTTCGGCAGCTCTTCGACGTTGACGTCTTTGAAGGTGAGCACCCGCACGTTCTTCACGAACCGCGCGGGGCGGTACATGTCCCATACCCAGGCGTCGGTCATGACCGCCTCGAAGTAGGTCTCGCCGCCGTCGGTATGACGGGTCACCTGTACGTCGTTGGTGAGGTAGAACCGTCGCTCGGTCTCGACGACGTAGCTGAACAGCCGCACCACGTCGCGGTACTCGCGGTAGAGCTGCAGCTCCATGTCGGTTTCGTACTTCTCGAGATCCTCTGCGCTCACGCCATCACTCCGAGCTCGACGGTGTCCGGCTCATGATCCGCGATGTCGGGCCGTCCGACCAGCGCCCCTCTCACGTTGACGTAGGAGAACCGGTGCTCCTCGCACGGTCCGTTGGCGAGCAGGGCCGCCTGGTGCTCGGGGGTGCAGTACCCCTTGTGGGTCGCGAAGTCGTATACCGGGAACCGTTCGTGCAACGCCACCATCAGCCGGTCACGGGTGACCTTCGCGATAACCGACGCCGCCGCGATGCAGGCCGCGACCTTGTCCCCTTTCCACACCGCGAGGCCGGGAACCTCGAGGCCAGGCACCGGGAACCCGTCTGTGAGCACGTACGACGGGGTGACCGACAGTCGGGCCAGCGCCCGCCTCATCCCGGTGATGTTGCAGACGTGCAGGCCGATCCGGTCGACGTCCTGTGGCGGGATCACGACTGCGGACCAGGCCATCGCCCGCGCGGACGACCTGGGCGTAGACCCGCTCCCGGGCGAGCGGCGTCAGCAGCTTGGAATCGGCGAGTCCGGGCACCTGGCCGCGGGCACCCGGCGGCAGCACGACGGCGGCGACGACGAGCGGCCCAGCGCAGGCACCTCGACCCGCCTCGTCGGCGCCGGCAACCGGAGTCAGTCCACGGCGGGCCAGGGCGCGCTCGTAGCCGTAGAGTCCGGCGTCCCGGCGTACGGTCGTCCCGCTCAGCACGGGACCTCCGCCACCAGGCGCTCGACCAGGTCCGGCAGCTGCTCGGGGTACACCTCGACGCCGGAGCTGCGCAGCTCGGCGGCCGCCCACCAGCGATGGCCGAGGATGGACCGCCGTTCCAGGTCGGTGAACGCCTCGTTCACGACGGCGAGCTCGTCGGCGGCCATCCGGGCGACGAAGAACTGCTCGTACTGCCGCAGCAGGCCGCCGTCGAACTCGAACTCCGTGCGCCGTTCCAGCACCGGTCCATGCAGCTCGAGCGGACGCAGCCCGGTCTCCTCGACCAGCTCGCGCCGGGCCGCGGCTTCGATCGACTCGCCCGGCTCGCAGCCACCGCCTGGCGTGAACCAGAAACGTGGGCCGTCCTGCAGCCCAGGGTCGATGCCCTCGAAGAGCAGCACGCGCCCAGCGGGATCGAGGACGATGACTCGTCCAGCGGTGCGCTCGAGCAGCTCAGCCATCCATGCGAGCGTACGACGAGACCCGCCGTCGGCGACGGCGGCGCCACCAGGCGAGCGGCAGCACACCGATCGACGCCACCGGCGTACGGCACCGAAGCAGCACCGGCAGCAGAGAGCCCGGGCTGGTGGAACGTCGCGGGGACGGGCAGCCGCTTCCAGTCCTTGATCGGCCAGATCACGAGGAAGGCCCGCCCGACGACGTCCGAGATCGGGACCGGACCGTTGACCCGCGAGTCGTCCGAGTCGTCGCGATGGTCACCCATCACGAACAGCTCACCTTTCGGCACCGTGACGTTGAACGGCTGGTAGGCGTCGGCCGGCGAGTCGGCCTCGAGGTCGATGTAGGGCTCGACCAGGGCATGGCCGTTGACCACGATCTGGTGGTGGGCGTTGCAGCACACGACGTGGTCGCCGGGGATCCCGATGACCCGCTTGATGAAGTCGCTGCCCGTGGACGGCGCGATGCCGATGGCGGTGCCGACGTCGTGGAAGAACCGCAGGACCGGGTTGCTCGACACCGTGAACGTGTTCTCGTCCGGCCAGCGTGGCGGTCGCTTGAAGACGATGATCTCGCCGCGCCGCGGATCGCGGAAGTCGTAGACCAGCTTGTTGACCAGCACCCGGTCGAAAGGGTGCGCGGACGTCGCGACCATGGTGCGGGGGTCGCCACCCTGCAGCGTGTTCTCCATCGACGCGGACGGGATGTAGAACGCCTGGACGAGGAAGGTCTTGATCAGCAGCGCGAGCACCAGCGCCACAATCACCAGAACCGGCAGCTCGCGCCAGAACGATCCGGATCGGGCCGGTTTCGTGGCCTTGGCGTGCCGGCGGGTCTCGCTGCCCGTGTCGGTCACTGCGCGGTGGCGCGGGCCGTCAGCGCGACGGTGTGATGTCGCGCTTTTCCTTGATCTTCGCCTTCTTGCCGCGGAGCTCGCGAAGGTAGTAGAGCTTCGCCCGGCGCACGTCACCGCGGGTCACGACCTCGATGTGATCGACGATCGGGGAGTGCACCGGGAACGTCCGCTCGACACCGACCCCGAAGCTGACCTTGCGGACGGTGAACGTCTCCCGGACGCCGCCGCCCTGACGTCGGATGACAGCCCCCTGGAAGACCTGGATCCGCTGCCTGGTGCCCTCGGTCACGCGGACGTGGACCTTCACGGTGTCACCTGGGCGGAACACCGGGACATCGCTGCGCAGCGAGGCGGCGTCGATCGAGTCGAGCGTCTGCATGAGTGTCGAATCCTCGTGATACGGCCGCACCGGGTCGGCGCGATCAGGTCTGGCGGTCCTTCCACTGTGCCACAGGGCGGCACTCGGGCGGTAATCAGCGGAGCAGGTCAGGCCGCAACGTCCGGGTCCGCTCCTCCGACTGCTCGCGGCGCCAGCGCTCGACGGCTGCGTGGTCACCGGAGAGGAGGACGGGGGGTACGTCGAGGTCGCGCCAGCTCGCCGGCCGGGTGTACGCGGGGGCCTCCAGCAAGCCGGACAACGTGCCGGAGAACGAGTCCTCGGAGGTGGACCCGGCGTTGCCCATGAACCCCGGCAACAGCCGCGCCACGGCCTCGATGACGACGAGCGCGGCAGCCTCGCCCCCGGCCAGCACGTAGTCGCCGACCGAGACCTCGTCGACCGGCATCCGGCGCCGCGCGTCCTCGGCGACGCGGGCGTCGATGCCCTCGTAGCGGCCGCAGGCGAGCACCAACCAGGGCTCGCCTGCCCAGGCCTGGGCGTCGGCCTGCCCGAATGCGGCGTCCGGACGGCGTCGGGACGACCAGCCGGGGCGGCGGCTCGGCTGACCCGGCGATCTCGTCCAGCGCGCGGCCCCACGGCTCGGGGCGCATGAGCATGCCGGGTCCGCCTCCGTACGGCGCGTCGTCGACGGTGCGGTGGACGTCGTCGGTCCAGGCCCGCAGGTCGTGGACGTGGACGTCGAGCAGGCCGCGCTCGCGGGCGCGGCCCAGCAGCGAGACCTCCAGCGGCCCGAAGTAGTCGGGGAAGATGGTCACGATGTCGATCCGCAGCCCGGAAGGTGCGCTCACAGCTCCAGCAACCCCTCCGGCGGGTCGATCACGACCCGCCCGGCCGCCAGGTCGACGACCGGCACGATCTCGCGCACGAACGGCACGAGCACGTCCTGACCGGCGACCTTCAGGCTGAGTACGTCGGCGCCGGGCGGATGCAGGACGTCGGTGACGACGCCCAGCGACCGCCCGTCGGTGGTTTGAGCCGTGAGCCCGATCAGGTCGTGGTCCCAGAAGTCATCTGGGTCGCCGACCGGCGGGCTGGTCGCGGAGTCCACGACGAGCAGCGTGCCGCGCAGCGCCTCGGCCGCGCTGCGGTCGGGGACGCCGCTGAACCGGACCAGCAGCCGGCCGGAATGCCAGCGGGCGCGTTCGACGGTCAGCGGCCCGCGCTCCGCCGGGTCGGTCGCCAGGGCAGAGCCGACGGCGAACCGCGCATCGGGTTCGTCGGTGCGGACGTCGACCGACACCTCGCCGCCCACACCGTGAGCCTTGGCGATGCGTCCCACCACGAGCTGCACGGCGGGATCCCGCGTCAGCGGCCGCGGTCGACGTCCACCAGGTCGACCCGGACGCCCCTGCCGCCGAGGCCGGTCATCACGCTGCGCAGGGCCTTCGCGGTCCGGCCGGCCCGGCCGATGACCTTGCCGAGGTCGTCCGGATGAACGCGCACCTCGAGCAGCTGGCCCTGACGTCGTTCGTGCAGGTCGACCGTGACGTCGTCCGGGTGGTCGACGATGCCGCGGACCAGGTGTTCGAGAGCCTCGGCGAGCATCAGCTCTCGCTGCTGGTTTCTGCGGCGGGCTCGACCGGTGCGGTGTCCGGCTCCGCCGCCGCGGTCTCCGGCTCGGTGGCGGTCTCCGGCGCGTCCGCAGCCGCCTCAACGGCGGGCGCCTCGGCCTCCGCTGCAGCCGCCTCAACGGCGGGCGCCTCGGCCTCGGCGGCGGGTGCCTCAGCGGCAGGCGCATCCGCGGCAGGCGCGTCGGTCGGGGCGGCCTTCTTCGCTGCGGTCTTCTTGGCGGCTGTCTTCTTTGCCGGCACGTCCTTGGCGGGCTCCAGCGTCTTCTTCGCGGCCCCGCCCTCGAGGGTCTCCTTCGCCGCGGCCTCGAACACGGCCTTGCGGTCCACCTTGGGAGCGGCGTACTGGATGCCGTGCTCCGGTGCGGGCAGGCCCTTGTGTGCCTGCCAGTCGCCGGTGATCTTCAGGATGGCCGCCACCGGCTCGGTCGGCTGAGCGCCGACCGACAGCCAGTACCGCGCCCGGTCGGAGTCGACCTCGATGAGCGAGGGATCCTGCTTCGGGTGGTACTTGCCGATCGTCTCGATGACGCGGCCGTCACGCTTGGTGCGGGCGTCGGCGACGACGATGCGGTAGTAGGGGGCGCGGATCTTGCCGAGCCGCATGAGTCGGATCTTGGTGGCCACGAGGGTGCGTTCTCCAGTTGCTTTCGGGGCGCGCGCCAGTTGCCGGCACGCAAGCGCTCCCCGCCATTCTGCCAGAGTCGGGCACCGAGGGTCGTTTGACGACCTTCGGCCCTGCTGAAGCCGGTCGATCAGTGCCGCAGGTCGATCAGTCGTCGAGGACCTGGCCCGCCCGCCAGACATGGCGCAGCCCCGCTGGCATGATCGCCGCTGCCCAGATCACGGCGACCCCGAAGGCAAAGAAGTCCCCGATGACCCCCGCGACGATGAAGAACGGGAAGGGCACGACCAGGGCGACGGTCCAGAAGACTCGCCCGACCGGACCGAAGGTGGTCTGGGTCTTGCGCCAGCGGCTCCGCCGTACCGTCGGGGGAAGCACCGGGATCGCGGTGTGGGGTCGCGTCATGAGGCTCTGCGACCCAGCCGGCTCCGCCGTCCCAGCAGCCGCGACGGCCGGCGGGGGCGCGGCCATGGTCATGACCGCCCGGCCACGCGGGGCGTAGCACTGGCCGCACCAGGTCATGGTCTCGGTCAGCGTGGCGCCGCAGGAGTGACATTGCTCCATACCGACACATCGGTACGCCGGCAGCCGGACTTCAGTGCGGCGGCAGCTTGAGGTTCGACAGGTCCGCAGCGAGTCCGGGCGGCAGCTTCATGCCGGGCGGCAGCTGGGGGGTCGCAGCCGGTGACGCCGCGGGGCGGCCGGGGTTCCCGCCGGGCTTCTTGTTCGGCTTGCCACCCTTGCGTGACTTCTTGCCGGGGCGGCGCATGCCCGGCATCCCGGGAATGTTCCCGGCCATCTGCTTCATCATCTTGCGGGCGTCGTAGAACCGGTCGACCAGCTGGTTGACCTCGGTGACCGAGACACCGGAGCCGCGGGCGATGCGCAGCCGGCGCGATCCGTTGAGGATCTTGGGGTCCTGCCGCTCCCCCGGCGTCATCGACCGGATGATCGCGGCGATGCGGTCGAGGTCCTTGTCGTCGACCTGGGCCAGCGCGTCCTTCATCTGGCCCATGCCGGGCAGCATCCCGAGGATGTTCCCGATCGGCCCCATCCGGCGAACCATCATCATCTGCTCGAGGAAGTCCTCGAGGGTCAGGTCGCCGCCGCCGGAGCCGATCATCTTCTCGGTCATCCGCGACGTCTCGTCGGCGTCGAAGGTCCGCTCGGCCGCCTCGATCAGGCTGAGGACGTCGCCCATGCCGAGGATCCGGGACGCCATCCGCTCGGGATGGAAGACGTCGAAGTCCTCGAGCTTCTCCCCGGTCGAGGCGAACAGGATCTGCCGTCCGGTGAGGTTCGCCACCGACAGCGCCGCACCACCGCGGGCATCGCCGTCGAGCTTGGTGAGGACGACGCCGGTGAACCCCACGCCGTCACGGAACGCCTCGGCCGTGGTGACTGCATCCTGGCCGACCATGGCGTCGACCACGAAGAGCGTCTCGTCCGGCTGCACCGCGTCGCGGATCGCCGCGGCCTGAGCCATCAGGTCCGCGTCGACACCGAGCCGGCCGGCGGTGTCGATGACCACAACGTCGTGCCCGGTACGACGGGCATGCTCCACACCGGCCCGGGCGACCGCGACCGGGTCCCCGACGCCGTTGCCGGGCTCCGGTGCGAAAACGTCGACGCCGGCCTGGCCGCCAACCACCTGGAGCTGCTGGACGGCCTGGGGGCGTTGCAGGTCGGCGGCCACAAGCAGCGGGGCGTGGCGCTGTTGCTTGAGCCACCGGCCGAGCTTGCCGGCGAGCGTGGTCTTACCCGTTCCCTGCAGGCCGGCCAGCATGATGACCGTCGGTGGGTTCTTGGCCAGCGTCAGGGTTCGGGTCTCGCCCCCGAGGATCCGGACGAGCTCCTCGTTGACGATCTTGATGACCTGCTGCGCCGGGTTCAGCGCCTTGCTGACCTCTGCGCCCAGCGCTCGGGCCTTGACCGCGGCGATGAACTCCCGGACCGCGGGCAGCGCCACATCGGCTTCGAGCAGGGCGATGCGGATCTCGCGCGTCGTCGCGTCGATGTCGGACTCGGACAGCCGCCCCTTGCCCCGCAGGCTGGTGAAGACCGACTCGAGTCGGTCGGAGAGGGTCTCGAACATGGTGCGACCAGCCTAGGCCGTGGTCAGCTCTCGCCGTCGCTGCCGGACTCGATCCTGCGACGCGCCAGCGCCAACCGACGCTGCTCGCTCACGGTGAGGTCGGTCTCGTACCGCGAGTACGCCGCCCTGCTTCTCCCCGGCCGGCAGGCTCAGGTGGCCCAGCTCGTCGTACGTCGCGTCGTCCCCGGTGAGCAGGGGTGTTGCCCTGCGAACCCCGGTGGCCAGCCCGACGTCAGGTCCTCGGGGTGGGGGCGAAGTTCGCGCTGATCTCGCATGACAGCGGCTCGTGCCCGATCCGCACCCGGACCGCCACGAAGTCGAAGTCGACGATGAACATGGAGGCGGTGACCGACGAAGCCCAGCGCTGCTCGCGCGTCGGCCGCCGTCACCGGAGACGGCTCAGACCCGCGCCGGGTCGGGCAACGCAGGGACCTCGACGCCGTGTCCCGCATACATCGTCTCGATCGCCTCGGCGTAGCGAGCCAGCACTCCGCGCCGCTTGAGCTTCATCGTCGGGGTCAACAGGTCGGAGTCCGGGAGCCACTCCTCGGCGAGCAGCGTGAACCGACGCGGCTGCTCGACGCGCGAGAGCCGCGTGGACACCTCGGCGACGCCGCGGGCAACCTCGCTGAGGACCTCCGGGTCGCCGGCGAGGTCGGCCGCGTCCCGGCCGGGGAACCGGGCCCCGACGACGTCGGGATCGAGCGTGAGCAGCGCAACCAGGTACGGCCGCCCCTCGCCGGCAGCCATCGCCTGCGCCACCAGCGGCACCGTCTTGAGCACCGCCTCGACGTTCGCCGGCGAGACGTTCTTACCGCCCGCGGTGATGATCAGCTCCTTCTTGCGGTCCACAATGCGGAGGTAGCCGTCGGAGTCGAACTCACCGATGTCACCGGTGTGCAGCCAGCCGTCGGCGTCGAGGGCCTCCGCGGTGCGCTCCGGGTCGTCGAGATAGCCCGCGAACACGATCGGCCCGCGGCAGAGCACCTCGCCGTCGGGCGCTGTGACGACCTCCACCCCGGGGTACGCCGTCCCCACCCGACCCGGCTTCACCAGGTAGGGCTGCCAGGTCATGCCGCCGGTGTTCTCGCTCATGCCGTAGACCTCGCTCATCGGGATCCCGATGTCGCGCAGGAAGGCGATGACCTCGGCGGGCACCGGCGCGGCGCCGCTGAAGGCGATCTCGCACTCGTCGAGACCGACGGCGGCCCGGACCGGAGCGAACGCGATCTCGTCGACGAACGCCCAGGTATCGGCCAGCTCACCGGTGGGCTCCTCGCCGGTCGCCCGCAGCTGCTGCACCTGCCGACCCACGGCCAGCGCATCGGCGAAGCGGGCGGCGGTCTCCTCACCGCGCGCGGCCACCGAGGCCTGCACGCCGGCCACGAGCTTCTCCCAGACCCGCGGGGGCCCGAACAACGTGTTGGGTCGGACCGCAACCAGGTACGCCCCGAGCTGGGTCATGTCCGGGCACACCGTGACGTCGCTGCCGCGCAGGATGTGGCCGTAGTGGCTCACCATCCGCTCGGCGACATGCGCCATCGGCAGGTACGACACCAGCCGTTTCCCGGTGTCATCGGGCCGGTCGATGTAGGAGCCGAGGGCGGCAGCCGACGCGATCACGTTGGCGTGGTTGAGCATCACGCCCTTCGGCGGCCCGGTCGTTCCCGACGTATAGATCACGGTGAGCAGGTCCGCGGGCTCCAGCTCGCGCTCGGCGCTGTCCAGATCAATCGGGTCGGCCGTCGCCAGCTCGGCCCAGGCAGTCGCGCCGTCCGGCACGTCCCCGACCACTACGAGTGCCTTGACCGCGGGGAGGCTCGGCACGGCTGCGAGCACGCGTTCGGCGAAGTCGCCGTCCTCGGTCACCACGACCGTGGCCTTGCAGTGGCCGATCAGGTACTCGAGCTGCTCCGGCGAGGACGAGTTGTAGACCGAGATCGGCGTGGCGCGCAGCGCGAGGACCGCCAGGTCGGCCAGGTGGAACTCCGGCCGGTTGCGCAGCATGAGGACGACGCGATCCCCCGCCCGGACGCCGACCGCGCGCAGGCCGCCCGCGACGCGAGCGACGTCGTCGGCGTACTGGGCCCAGGTCCAGGTCCGGCCGTCGAGCTCGCGGAGGGCGATTGCGACAGGCTGTCGGCGAACCGTCGCGAGGAAACCGTCGAGCACGGTGCGGGGTGCAGTCGGCATTGGGGCACGGTAGACGGAGAATGCGGACGTGGCACCTTCTTGGACCGCTCGGTACGCCGACCTGGCCGGGAAGGCCGTGATCGTTGCCGGCGACCCGGGCGGCATCCTCGTCGACGTGGTCCGGGCATTCGCCGCCAACGGGGCCCTGATCGCCGTGGTCGCAGCCGATCGAGGCGTCGTCGATGACGCAACGGCCGGGCTCGACGCGCAGGCGTTCGCGATGGCCGCGGACCCGATGAGCGAGACGGTCTGGGCGCGGATCGTGCCACACGTCGAGCAGCGGCTCGGTCCGATCGACGTGGTGGTGACGATCGGTGCGACCGCAGGAGACCGCGCCGTCGTGGCAGCAGCGGTCGTGGGCGACATGGCGGCGCGCCGGCGTGGCGTCGTCATCGAGGTGGGTCCGGATCCACCTGGACCGACCTGGGACGGCGTACGGAGCCGACACATCGTCGGCGGCGCGGCCGAGGCAGTCGCCGCGGCAGTCCTGCTGTGCGCCAGCGATGCGATGCCGGCGAGCGCGCTGCGCGTCGAGCTGCAGGCCTGACCTCCGCCCGGTCAGCCGCGGTGGGGCCCACCGGCGTGGCAGGCCCGCAGCAACGCCCCGGTGACGGCGTCACGACGTCCCGGGTCTGCCACCCGACCGCCGTCGGCGTCGACGACGTAGAAGGCATCGACGACCTCCGCGCCGAGCGTCTGGATCCGGGCCGAGAGCAGGGTCAGCCCGGCCGCGCTGAGCGCCCGGGTCAACCGGTAGAGCAGGCCGATGACGTCGTGGGCCCGTACCTCGACGACGCTCGCAACGTCGGAGGCGTCATCGTCGGCCCAGAGCACCAGCGGTGGCGCGGTGCGCGGGGGCAGCGTGTCGGCGTACGCCCGCTCCCGTTCCGCCAGCCGCGCCTCTAGCGGGAAGCCACCTTCTGCCGCTCGCCGGACGTCGGCCCGCAACGCGTCGAGGTCGGGCATCGTCCCGAACTGCGGCACCACGTCCAAGCTCGTGACGGCCATCGGCGCGCCGGTGCCGCTGGGCGTGGTCAGCGCAGCCGCCGACCGGACCCGGAGCCGGTGCAGCGACACGACGCCAGCCCACCGCCACAGCAGGTCGGGGGCGTCGGGCGCCACGATCGTCAGCTGGGACCCGTCGAGGGCGACCGCGAGCTCCCCGGCATCGGCCAGGACGCGTTGTCCCTCGTCCAGCGGGTCGGCGACCTCTGGCAGGCGCCCGGCCAGTGCGGCGTGGGTCCGGGCGACCAGCTCGGCCACCAGGCCGGCCTTCCACTCGCCCCACGCGCCCTTGCCGGTGGCGGCGGCGTCGGCGATGGTCAGCGCGTGCAGCAGGTCGAGGCTGTCGCGGTCGCCCACTGCGGCGGCCACGGCGGCGACAGTGGCCGGGTCGTCGAGGTCACGCCGGGTCGCGGTCTCCGGCAGCAGCAGGTGATGGCGGACCAGCGCGGTGACGCGCTCGACATCCGCCTCGGCCAGACCCATGCGTCGCGCGACCGGCGGGACGACCTCGACACCCGCGGCAGTGTGGTCGCCGGGATAGCCCTTGCCCGAGGTCGTGCAGCAGCGCGCCCAGCAGCAGCAGGTCGGGACGGGCCACCCGGCGGGTGAGAGCGGACGCCTCGACGGCGGCCTCCACCAGGTGACGGTCGACGGTGAACCGGTGCACCGTGTTGTGCTGCGGGCGGCAGCGCACCCGCTCCCACTCCGGCATCAGCCGGACCAACAGTCCAGCCTGGTCCAGCGCCTCGAGGACCACGATCGCCGGCCGGCCGGCTCCGAGTGTGGCCACGAGCGCGTCGCGGGCCTCGGCCGGCCACGGCTCCGGCATGGTCGCCGACTCGGCGGCGAGCCGGCTCGAGGGTGTGCATCCCCAGCGGCAGGCCGGCGGCGGCAGCAGCCGCCGCGACCCGCAGGACGAGTCCAGGATCGGTCGCGGGTTCCGCGTCGCGGGCAAGATGCACCTCGCCGTCCTGCTCGACGACGCCCTCGGCCAGCGGTTGCCGCGCCGGGCCGCGCGAGCGGCGCCACCGGCCCGGGCGGCTTCGACGCTGCCTCGGCCCGGCGACAGGCGTGGTCGGTCGCGAACTCGATCGTCCGGCCCGCCTCGTAGAGCCGCCGCATCAGGTCGTCGGGCTCGCCGGCCCCGAGTGCCGCGGTGATCGGCGCCTGCTCCTGCTGTACCAACCGGTCGGTGGCGCGCGACGACCGCCGATGCAGCTCGCCCCGGACGTCCAGCAGCCACGAGTACGCCGCCCGCACCGGCTCGGCCGGTGCGTCGACCACCCAGGCGGCGGCCAGCGCGTGCATCGCCTGCACGTCGCGGATGCCGCCGCGCGACTCCTTGAGGTCCGGCTCGACGAGGAACGCCAGCTCGCCGTACCGCTCGGCACGGGAGCGGACCGCGGCGACCAGCTCGGGCAGCCGCCGCGAGGACAGCCTCCGCCAGTCGGCGAAGACGGTCTCGCGCAGCTCCGCGGTCAGCGAAGGCGTCGCCGGCGACGTGACGGGCGTCGAGCATGCCGAGCACCGCCTTGAGGTCCTCGCGCGCGACCGCCACCGCCTCGCCGACGGTCCGGACCGAGTGGTCGAGTCCGATCCCGGAGTCCCAGATCGGGTACCACAGCGCGTCAGCCAGCCCGGAGACCGAGTCGTGCGTGCCGATCGCGGTAGAGCAGCAACAGGTCCAGGTCGCTCCCGGCGGCCAGCTCGCGCCGGCCGAGGCTGCCCACCGCGACGACGGCGACCTTGGTCGCGTCGGCCAGCCGATCCCGCAGCCAGGTGTCCACGGCGTCGGTGAGCGCCTCGCGCAGGGCGGCACCGACCAGCTCCGGACACGCCAGAGCGGCGGCGTGCGCGTCGCGCAACGCCGCCGCTCCCGGCACGTCGTCACTCATCGGTGTCGACCCTAGGCAGCCGCCTAGATCGCGTCGCCACCCCGCTCCCCGGTCCGGACCCGGACGATCTCATCCACCGTCGTGATCCAGACCTTGCCGTCACCGATCTGGCCAGTGGCGGCCGACTTCACGATGACGTTCAGCACATCGGCGGCGTCAGGGTCCTCGACGACGATCTCGATCTTCACCTTGGGGACGAAGTCGACCGTGTACTCGGCGCCGCGGTAGACCTCGGTGTGTCCCTTCTGTCGACCGAAGCCGTTGACCTCCCCCACGGTCAGGCCGTGGACTCCGAAGGTCTCGAGCGCCTCCTTCACGTCCTCGAGCTTGAACGGCTTGATGATCGCCGTGACGAGCTTCATGCCTGCACCTCCTCGGCCGGACGGTCCAAGGTGACGGTGCTGGAGTGCGAGTGCGAGTGCGAGCCGGTGAACGACCCGGCAGAGATCGAATCGAACTCGTACGCCGCTTCGCCGTGCTGGGTGAGGTCCATGCCCTGGTCCTGTTCCTCGTCGCTCATCCGACTCGGCAGGAACAGGTTGATGAGCTTCCCGAGGGCGAAGCTGACCGTGAAGCTGTAGGCCACGACCGCCCCCACGGCCTCGGCCTGGACGCCGAGTTGGTGCCAACCGCCGCCGTAGAACAGCCCATCGGACCCGCCATACACGCTGTTGCTGAGGAAGCCGAGGCTCAGCGCGCCGGTGATACCCCCGATCAGGTGCACCGCGACCACGTCGAGGGAGTCATCGAAGCCGAGCTTGAACTTCAACGGGGTACACGCGCAGCACAGGCCGCCCGCGACCAGACCCAGGATGATCGAGCCGATCGGTGACACGTAGGCGCAGGCCGGTGTAATCGCCACCAGGCCCGCCACCGCTCCGGACGCGGCGCCCAAGGTAGTGGCCTTGCCGTCGCGGATCCGCTCGACCAGCAGCCAGCCGAGCATCGCAGCAGCGGTCGCGGTGTTGGTGGTGAGGAACGGGACCGCCGCACCCTTGGCGCCGAGCGCCGACCCGGCGTTGAACCCGAACCAGCCGAACCACAGCAGGCCCGCGCCAAGCAGGACGTAGGGCACGTTGTGCGGCTTCATCGGTGACTTGGGCCAGCCCTTGCGCTTGCCGAGGACGAAGCACATCGCGAGCCCGGCAGCACCCGCATTGGCATGGACGACCGTGCCACCCGCGAAGTCCTCCGCGCCGCGACGGAACAGCCAGCCGTAAGGGTCGAACACCCAGTGGGCGACGACCGAGTAGTCCACGATGGTCCAGATCGCGACGAAGACCACGAAGGCGCTGAACCGCCAGCGGTCGGCCGTCGATCCGACGATCAGCGCCGGCGTGATGATCGCGAACATCAGCTGGAAGGCGACGAACACGTAGAGCGGGATCGTCAACGAGTAGCCCGGGACGCCGCTGTGCTGGTGCATCAACCCGGCGAAGTGAAGCCCGCCGATAAAGGCGTTGCCGCTCGCCCCCTTCCCCTTGTCGAACGCGAGGCTGAAGGTGAACAGCACCCACAGCACGCTGACGATGCCCATCGCGAAGTAGTTCTGCATGAGCATGCCGAGGGCGTTCTTGGACCGGACCATGCCGGCGTAGAAGAACGCCAGTCCAGGCGTCATGAGCAGAACCAGCGCCGAGCTGGCCAGCAGCCAGGCCGTGTCGCCGGTATCGATCTTGGGTGGCGCGTAAGGGCTCGCCGCCGCTGCCAGGTGCAGGGCGGGGACGACCGCTTGGGTCACCAGATACATGACGCTCCTTGTCTCGTTTGACGTTGGGCGAGAGCGTCTTGCACCCAGGTTGCGCAGTCCGTACGACGACGTTTCGCCGCGGTCACAAGGTGTTTCGGTCGCGTTACAAGGCGCGTCGCAGCCGGGCGTTACCCGTCGAGCAGGGCGTCGACAAACGCCCCGGGCTCGAACGGCGCCAGGTCGTCCGGGCCCTCGCCGAGCCCGACAAGCTTCACGGGTACGCCGAGCTCACGCTGCACGGCGATGACGATCCCGCCCTTCGCGGTGCCGTCAAGCTTGGTGAGCACGATGCCGGTCACGTCGACCACCTCGGCGAACACCCGTGCCTGCACCAGGCCGTTCTGGCCGGTCGTTGCGTCCAGGACCAGGAGCACCTCGTCGACCGGGCCCTGCCGCTCGACGACGCGCTTGACCTTGCCGAGCTCGTCCATCAGGCCGGACTTGGTGTGTAGCCGACCGGCGGTGTCGATGAGGACGGTGTCCACGCCGGTTTCGGTTCCGGTGCGGACGGCGTCGAACGCCACGCTGGCGGGATCACCGCCTTCCGGACCGCGCACGACTCCGGCGCCGACACGCTCGCCCCACGTCGCCAGCTGGTCGGCGGCGGCCGCTCGGAAGGTATCGGCGGCACCCAGCAGCACGGTCCGCCCGTCCGCGACGAGGACCCGCGCCAGCTTGCCGCAGGTCGTCGTCTTCCCCGTGCCGTTGACCCCGACCACGAGCACGACCGCCGGGCGGCCTTCGTCCGACTGGGCGTGGACCGATCGGTCGAAGTCCGGGCCGAGTGCGTGCACCAGCTCCTCGCGGAGCAGGTCGTGGACCTGCTGCGGGGTGCGGGTGCCCAGCACGCGGACCCGTTCCTGCAGCCGCTCGACGATGTCCGTGGTGGCCCCGACCCCCACGTCGGAGGTGATGAGGGTGTCCTCGACCTGCTGCCAGACGGCGTCGTCGATGGTGTCGCGGGACAGCAGGAGCAGCAGGCCGCGGCCCAGCGAGCCCTGCGAGCGGGACAGCCTCGAGCGCAACCGGACCAGCCGTCCCTCGGACGGCAACGGCACCTCCGTCGCGGGCACGGCCTGGCCCGGTGCGACGGGTTCGGCAGGCGCCTCGACGGCGGCGTCGGCCAGGTCGGCGAGGTCAGCCGGCGGGACCTCGCGGGTCGGAGACTGACCGGACGGCGGCAGGTCCCGCCGGCTCGGTGATCGCAGGAAGCCGACGATCGCCCCGACGAGGACGACCGCGATGACGATGCCGATGATGACGAAGACCACGGCACTACCCAAGCAGACGCCGGCCGGATCGGTCGCTCAGACCGGCTCGGGCTCCCGGAGTCGCTGGCTGATCACCTGGGTGATGCCGTCGCCACGCATCGAGACGCCGTACAGCGCGTCCGCGACCTCCATGGTGCGTTTCTGGTGCGTGATGATCAGCAGCTGGCTGGTCTGCTGCAGCTCGGCGAGCAGCTCCACCAGGCGCGAGAGGTTGCGGTCGTCGAGGGCGGCCTCGACCTCGTCGAGGACGTAGAACGGCGACGGCCGGGCCCGGAAGATCGCGACCAGCAGCGCGATGGCGGTGAGCGACCGCTCGCCACCGGACAGCAATGAGAGCCGCTTCACCTTCTTGCCGGGCGGTCGGGCCTCGACCTCGACACCCGTGGTCAGCATGTCGTCGGGGTCGGTGAGGATCAGCCGTCCGGTGCCACCGGGGAACAGCGTGGCGAAGACGAGCTCGAACTCGCGCGCGACGTCGTCGTACGCGGCTCGGAAGACCGCCTCGACCCGCTCATCGACCTCCTTGACCACGACAAGCAGGTCCCTGCGGCTTGCCTTGAGGTCTTCGAGCTGGTCGGAGAGGAACCGGTGCCGCTCCTCGAGCGCCGCGAACTCCTCCAGCGCCAGCGGGTTGATCTTCCCGAGCAGTGCCAGCGCGCGCTCAGCCGAACGCAGTCGCTTCTCCTGGACCGGCCGGTCATACGGCGTGGCCTCGGTGCCGTCGGGGGCGTCGGCAGGGGGTGGCACTGCGACGTCCGGGCCGTAGTCGGCGACCAGGTCGTCGGGGCCGACGCCGTACTCCTCGGCCGCCTTGGTCTCGAGGGCCTCGATCCGCAGCCGCTGCTCGGCGCGGGCGAGCTCGTCGCGATGTACCGCCCCGGTGAGGCCGTCGAGCTCGGTGGCCAGCTCGCGGCTGCGTGCCCGCACGGCCAGCAGCTCGCCCTCGGTGACGGTCCTCGACTCCTCGGCGGCGCTGCGCTCGGCGGCGGCGGCCTGCAACGAGCCCTCGAGCAGCTCCAGCGCGACCTGGCCGGCGTACCCCACCGCGGCCGCGACCTCGGCTTCCCTGGCCCGCCGCTCGCGGGCAGCGGCCGCCCGCTCGCGGGCCGCCACCTCCGCGGCGGCAGAGCGTTCCAGCTGGTCGGCGCGCAGGCCCAGCGACCGGGAGCGCTCCTCGCCGGTCCGCACCGCGAGGCGGGCATCGACCTCGTGCCCACGCGCCTCCGTGAGCTCGCTGCGCAGCCGGTCGTGCTCGGTGATGTCCGGCACCTCGTCGACGGGCGCCGCCTGGGCGGCCGCGAGCCGCTCCTCGAGCGCGACCAGACCATCGAGGTCGCGGTCCCTGGCCTCCGACGCCTCCTGGACGGTGCGGGCCAGCCGGTCGGCCTCCCCCGCGCTGGCACGGGCCGCCGCTCCGAGCTGACCCAGCCGCTCGGCGACCGCGGCCAGCCGGGCATCGGACTCGTGCAGCTCGGCAACCGCCGCGTCGTGCTCGTCCTGAGCGTGTCGGACGTCCTCGGCAGCCGCCGAGAGCGCGAACCGGAGCCGGTCGGCACGGTGGCTGAGCTCGGCGAGCGCCTGCTCGGACTCGGCGTACGCCGCCTGGACCTCCAGCAACGACGGCGATGTCGACGAGCCTCCGCTGGACCAGCCGGAGCCGAGCACGTCCCCGTCGGTCGTGACCGCCCGGACGTCCGGGTGCGCGGCGACCAGCCGCGAAGCGGCCACCACGTCGGTGACGATCGCGGTCCGCTCCAGTAGCCGGACGAGTGCCGGCCGCAGCGCGTCGGGCGCTGTGAGGACGTCGACGGCGTACGGCGTGCCTTCCGGCAGCACCGGCCAGTCGGGGCCGTCGTAGGAGGCACCGCCGACGAGCAGGCCAGCCCGGCCGGCGTCGTCGGCCTTGAGCAGCGCGATCGCGGCCGCAGCATCGGCCAGCGACGTGACGGCGACGGCGTCCGCGGCAGCGCCTAGGGCAGCCGCGACCGCTGCCTCGTAGCCGCCGCGCACCGACACAACTTGGGCAACGGTGCCGAGCACACCGGGGAGCCGGTCGCGGGCGGCGAGCAGCGCGCCGCCGCCGTCCTTGCGGGCCAGCCCGAGGGCCAGCGCATCGCGTCGCGCCAGTGCGGCGCTGCGGGCCCGCTCGGTCTCGTGCTCCTCGTCCTGCAGCGCAGACAGCCGCTCCTCGGCCTCGGCCAACCCGGCAGCGGCCGCCTCGTACCTGGTGTCGAGATCGACCTCACCCGCGTCGAGGCCCGCGACCTCGCTCTCGGCGGTGGCGAACTCCGCGTGGGCGGACGCCGCCCGCGCCTTGGCTGCCTCCCACGCGACCGTCACCCGGCCGATCTCGTCCTCGGCGGCGGTGGCACGGGTGCGCAGCGCGGTCACCTCGCCGTGCAGTCGGGCCAGGCCCTCGCGCCGGTCGGCGACGGCCTGCCGGGCCGCGGTCAGCGCCCGGTCCTCGTCGGCCACGAGCCGCTCCAGGCCGGCCCGCTGCTCCTCGACCTCGGCCAGCCTGGTCCGATCCGCCTCGAGCGCGGCGCTGACCTCACCCTGCTCGGCCCGCACCGCGACGGCCTCGGCCTGCAGTGCGTCCGGGTCGCGCCCGGGCAGGTCGAGGTCGGCGGTCGCGTTGGCGTGACGCTGCCGTTCACCCGCGAGCGAGACCGTCCCGCGGAGCCGTTCCCGCAGCCCCGCCAGGCGGTACCAGGTCTCCTGCGCCCGAGCCAGCCGCGGCGTCTGGGCGGCCACGGCGGCGTCGAGCTCGGCTTCGCGCCGCGTCGCCGCCGCCAGCTCGGTCTCGACGGTGGTTCGCCGTTCGATCAGGGCGGTCTCGTCGGCGACCTCGGCGTTGAGCGCCGTACGCAGGGTGCTCAGGTCGTCGGCGAGCAGCCGCAGCCGAGCGTCGCGGACGTCCGCCTGGACGATCGCGGCTCGCCGGGCGACCTCCGCCTGCTGACCCGAGCGGCTTGAGCTGGCGGCCGAGCTCGGAGGTCAGGTCGCGCAGCCGGTCGAGGTTGGCCTGCATCGCCTCCAGCTTGCGCAGCGCCTTCTCCTTGCGCTTGCGGTGCTTGAGGACGCCGGCGGCCTCCTCGATGAACCCCCGGCGATCCTCGGGCGCGGCGTGCAGGACGGCGTCGAGCTGGCCCTGGCCGACGATCACGTGCATCTCGCGACCGATGCCCGAGTCGCTGAGCAGCTCCTGGACGTCGAGCAGCCGGCACGGCGCGCCGTTGATCGCGTACTCCGAGCCGCCGTTGCGGAACATGATCCGCGAGATCGTGACCTCGGCGTAGTCCACGGGAAGCGCGCCGTCGGTGTTGTCGATGGTGAGCACGACCTCCGCCCGACCCAGCGGAGCGCGGCCGGACGTGCCGGCGAAGATGACGTCTTCCATCTTCCCGCCGCGCAGCGACTTGGCACCCTGCTCGCCGAGGACCCAGGCGATGGCGTCGACGACGTTGGACTTCCCCGAACCGTTGGGACCCACGACAGCGGTGATTCCCGGTTCGAAGCGCAGCGTCGTCGACGATGCGAAGGACTTGAAGCCCCGCAGGGTGAGGCTCTTCAGATGCACGCGGCAGGTTCCTCGGACAGACGGCGGGAAGGCCGTTGTCACGCTAGCCGACGGCCGCCGTCAGTGGCGGCATTGCACCGCCCAAACCGGGCGGCAGGGGCCGGTCTCAGGTGAGAACGGGCTCGCGGTCGTCGATCGACTCGCCGGTGGACACCGAAACGGTGTCGAGCACCGTCAGTGCGAGCCGTTCGTCGTCCACGGTGAGGCTGGCGGTAAGGGAACGGTTCGCAGCTCGCAGCCTTGCGTTCTCCGTCTCGAGCCGGCTCACGCGATCGCGCAGCCGTCCCAGTTCGGAAAGAAGTCGCAGGTCGGAGCCACGCCCGACATGACCGAGCAGGGCTTTCGCCATCGTTGCTGATCCTCCACAGTGAGGACATGTCGGCAGACAGGGATGGAGCCGGCCGATCTTCGGATCCTTCGACGGATCACCCGTCGCGGTGCCTCCAGTGTGGCGCTCGCGGCCACCGCCGGTCAAGAGCCGATCGGACGAATGGCAGCCCAAAGCCTCGACCTCGCCTCGAGGCTTTCGCGTGTCGCTCTCAAGTCGCCGGGTCGCGTTCGTCGTCACAGTCGACGCGATCGAGCGTCAACGTCGTTGCACTCAACGTTCGTGGAAGCCGGACGGGACCCCCCGGACCTCGGACCACCGCTCGACCACGCCGGTGACCCGGCCCGGCGTACCGCTACCACCGAGATCGGCCAGCAACGCCTCGCAGGCCTGCTTCGTTCCTTCGGCGACCACCTCCACCCGACCGTCCTCGAGGTTGCGAGCCCAACCCTGGACGCCGTGGCCAAGGGCGCGCGAACGCACCCACCAGCGGAACCCGACGCCCTGCACCCGACCGCTCACCCAGGCGGTGAGCCGTACGGCGCTCACCAGCGGGCGCGCCTCGGCCGTGGCTGGCAGTGCGGGCACAGGTACGACGACCGGTTGGTGAACTTCTCCCGGACGATCTGCGTGCCGCACCGTGAGCACGGCTCGCCTTCCTGGCCATAGACCTGCAACGACCGGTCGAACCATCCGCTGTCGCCGTTGACCGCGACGTACAGCGCGTCGAACGACGTGCCGCCGGCGGTGATGGCGGCCATCAGCACGTCACGGATCGCGAGCAGCAGCCGGTCGATCTCCGGTCGCCGCAGGCCGTCGGTCGCCCTGGCGTAGTGCAGCTTCGCCCGCCACAGCGCCTCGTCGGCGTAGATGTTGCCGATCCCCGAGATCAGGTCCTGGTCGAGCAAGGCCCGCTTCAGCCCGGTCTTGCGACGGCGCAGCGCGGCCGCGAACCGGTCGGGGTCGAAGGCCGGCTCCAGCGGGTCGGGCGCGACGTGGGCGAGCACCGCGGGTACGCCGTCCTCGGTCAGCGCCGGATCCGCCAGCGCGAGTCCGCCGAAGGTGCGCTGGTCGACGAACCTCAGCTCGAGCCCGCCGTCGTCGAAGCGGAACCGGGCGCGCAGGTGAGCCTGGTCCGGCGTACCCGGCTCGCAGGCGAGCAGCTGGCCGGACATGCCGAGGTGCGCGAGCAGGTTGGCCTCGTCGTCGAGCGGGAGCCACAGAAACTTCCCCCGCCGGCGGGCGGCCTCGATCCGGCGACCACGGAGCCGGGCCACAAAGTCGGCCGCCCCGGGCGGGTACTGGCGCAGGGTGCGGGCGCCGAACACCTCGACCTCGGCGATCCGCCGCCCCACCACGTGCTGTTCCAGTCCGAGCCGTACGGTCTCGACCTCGGGAAGCTCCGGCACGGCTCAGCCGGCGGCTGGGGCAGCCGACAGGGCGTTCCACGCCTGCTCGGCGGCGCGCTGTTCGGCTTCCTTCTTGCTGCGCCCGGCGCCCTCGCCGACGTCCTGACCCGACACCCGAGCCGTCGCCTCGAAGCTCTTCTCGTGGTCCGGGCCACTCTCGACGACCACGTACTCCGGCACCCCGAGCGCCTGCGCAGCCGCCAGCTCCTGCAGCGAGGTCTTCCAGTCCAGGCCGGCCCCGAGCGTGGCGGCATCGTCGAGCAGCTCCGCGAACAGGCGGAGCACCAGCTCCCGGGTGGCCTCGGTGCCCCGATCGAGGTAGAACGCCCCGATCACCGCCTCGACGGCGTCGGCGAGGATCGAGGACTTGTCCCGGCCGCCGCTGATCTGCTCGCCGCGACCGAGCTTGATATAGGCGCCGATGCCGAGCTGGCGAGCCAGGCCGGCGAGTGCTCGGGAGTTCACGACTGCGGCGCGCAGCTTGGCCAGCTGACCCTCCGGCAGATCACGGTGCCGGCGGTAGAGCGCCTCCGTGATGATCAGGCCGAGTACGGAGTCCCCGAGGAACTCCAGCCGCTCGTTGGTGGGGAGCCCGCCGTGCTCGTAGGCGTAGGAGCGATGGGTGAGCGCGAGGTCGAGCAGCTCCGCGTCGATCGGGCCGCCGAGGGCGGTCACCAGTGTCGCGGGGTTCTCTCCCCTACCCGCGCCGTCCCTGCCGACGGCGGCCCTGCCCACACCATCCGCGACCGCCATCACTGCACCGTCTCACGCGTGACGTAGGCGGCCAGCTCGCCCAAGGTGGTCATCGTGGCGAGCGCCGCGTCGTCGATGTGTAAGCCGGCGTCGTGGCCGATGCGTCGTCTCGACCTCGTCAGCCACGCAGACCAGGGTCAGCGAGTCGGCCTGCAGGCCGGCGAACGTGGTTGAGGCCTCGAGGCCGGCCGAGTCGATCTCCAGGACGACGGCGAACGCCGCCCGGACGGCGTCGAGCGCGGCGTCGCCGGCACGGCCGGCCGCGGCCTCGCTCGACACGGGGTCAGACCTCGAGAACCTGGCGGTCGTTGTACGTCCCGCAGACCGAGCACGCAACGTGTGGCAGCTTGGGCTGGCGGCAGCGCGGGCAATCGACGAGCGTGGGTGCCGACGTCTTCCACTGCGAGCGGCGGGAGTGGGTGTTGGCGCGCGACGTACGGCGCTTCGGGACGGCCACGGGTCAGCTCTCCTCGGGATCGGGGTCGCGGGACAGCGACGACAGCGCCGCCCATCGGGGGTCGGGGGCGTCATGGGCATGGTCGGCAGGCAGCTCGGCGACCTTCAGGCCGCAGCCCGCGCACAGGCCGGCGCATTCGATGTCGCACACGGGGTTGACGGGCAGCGACAGGACGACGGCGTCGCGGAGCACGGGCTCGAGGTCGATGTAGTCGCCGTCCACGAGCAGGACGTCGTCGTCGACCTGCGGCTCGGGCTCGTAGGCGAACAGTTCCTGCACCTCGACCTCGAGGGTCGTGGTCAGCGGGTCGAGGCAACGGCCGCACTCGGCGTCCACCCGGGCCTGGACCGTGCCGGTCACCAGGACGCCCTCCATGACCGACTCGAGTCGGACATCGAGGTCCACCGGTGTGCCTGCCGGTACGGCGACCAGCTCGAGTCCCCAGCCGTCGGGGGCGGCGAGCCCGCGATGCAACGTGCGCATGGATCCGGGACGCCGGCCGAGCTCACGGGTGTCGAGCACCATCGGCGAGCGTGGGTCGCAGTGCACGGACGGGCGGGCGGGCATGTGAACGACGGCCTTCTCGATCGAGTTCGGGGACGGTCCGCAGCCGGTGCGTCGGGCCGGTGACCGACGGCCCAGCCTACCCGAGGTCAGCCCGGGAGCGGCTCGGCGACGGCTTCGGGGCTCGCGAGTGCTTCCAGCTCGTCGTGGCGACCGCTGATCTTCTCCCGACCGCGCTCGACCGCGCCCAACGTCTTGTGCAGGACGATCTCGAAGTTCGCAAGCTTGGCGTCGACGTATTCGTCGACCTCGAGGCGCATCCGGTCGATCTGAGCCTGGGCCGCGTCGAGCATCCGGTCGGCCTCCTGGGCCGCCTGCGCAGCGACCTCGGTGCGGGAGACCAGTCGGGCTCGCTCGGCGGTGGCCGCGTCGATGATGGCCTGGGCTTCCACGCGGCCCTGCTCGACAACGGCGCCACGGTCGGCCAGTACCTTGCGTGCGGCGACCAGCTCACGGGGCAGAGCCGCACGGATGGCTTCGATCGCCTCGATCACCTCGGCGCGGTTGACGATGCAGGACGCCGACATCGGCATCGCACGGGCTGATTCGACGGCGTCCTCGAGGGCGTCGAGTGCCTCCATCACGTTCCTGCTCGGCTGAGTCTCCACGCCTGCCTTCCGTTCGCCCCGCAGCACTGCCTGTAGCGGTGGCTGATCAGCCATGATCGAGCCGCTGCTGCAACCGGCGGAGTACCGGCCCTGGAACCAGGCCCGAGACGTCACCGCCGTACGTCGCCACCTCTTTGACGAGGCTTGATGACAGGAAACTGTAATGCGGGTCCGCCGGCATGAACAACGTGTCCACGTCGGCGAGCGAGCGGTTCATCTGGCCCATCTGCAGCTCGTAGTCGAAGTCGCTCACGGCGCGCAGGCCCTTGACGATGGCTTGGATCCCACGGGCCCGGCAGAAGTCCACCAGCAGTCCGCGGAACGCGTCGACGCTGACGTTGGGAATCTCCACGGTCGCTTCGCGGATCATCTCGATCCGCTCGTCCGGTTCGAAGAGGCGGTTCTTGGAGTTGTTCACCCCGACCACCACCACGACCTCGTCGAAGAGCTTGCTGGCCCGCTCGATGATGTCGAGATGACCGTTGGTGATGGGGTCGAAGGAGCCAGGACACGCGGCCCGTCTCATGATCGGCGACCGTACCAGAGGGTTCCCTCGCCATAACGGCGTGACCTGGACCGGCTCCAGACCGTCCGGCCATCGCAGCTGCGGGTCGCGGCTGGAGCGCTCCACGACGACGACGGCGTCACCGGTGAGCCAGCCGGGAGCGGCGAGGACGTCGAGGACCCAACCGACCGGATCGGCGTACGGCGGATCGCAGAACACCACGTCGTACGGATGATCCGGCGCGGTCGCAAGCACGCGCTCGACCGGCTCCCCGCGCACCTCGACCCCGGGCAGTGCCAACGACTCGACGTTCGCCCGCAGCGCCCGCAGCGCTCCGGCTGCCCGTTCGACGAGCACCACCCGGTCGGCGCCCCGGCTGGCGGCCTCCAGGCCGACGGCCCCGGATCCGGCGTAGAGGTCGAGAAAGCCAGCGCCGACCAGCGACCCCCGTAGCGATGTCAGGCTGGAGAACAGCGCCTCGCGGGTCCGGTCGGCGGTCGGCCGTGTCGCCGCGCCCGCAGGCACCAGGAGCCGGCGCCCGCGGGCGCTCCCGGCCACGACGCGGCTCAGGTCTTCTCCAGGAAGTCCGCCTGCGACCGCGCCGACAAGGCGTCCACCTCCAGCCGGAGTGGACGGTGCCGTTCGAGCGCCGGGTCCTCGGCCAGCAGCGCCTGGGCGTCGGCGCGGGCCTGGGTGATGACGTCCTCGTCCCGCAGCAGCCGGAGCAGCTTGAGCTGGGTACGACGACCCGACTGCCGCGCTCCGAGGACGTCACCCTCCCGGCGCTGCTCGACGTCGAGCCGGGCCAGCTCGAAGCCGTCCAAGGTCGCAGCCACACCGTCGAGACGGGTCCGGGCGGGGCTGCCGGCTTCCGTGCTCGTGACCAGCAGGCAAAGGCCGGGGTGTCCGCCGCGACCCACCCGACCGCGAAGCTGGTGCAGCTGCGAGATCCCGAACCGCTCGGCGTCCATGACGACCATCACGGTGGCGTTCGCAACATCGACTCCCACCTCGATGACCGTTGTGGCGACGAGGACATCGATCCGGCCGGCCGCGAACCGGCGCATCACGTCCTCCTTGACGTCAGGGGCGAGCCGGCCGTGAAGCAGGTCCACCGGACGCCGGGCATCCGGATGGCCAGCTCGGGTCCGAGCTCCTCCACCGCGCTGGTCGCGACGAGCGGCTCCGCACCGTCCGGGTCGTCGGTGTCGTCGGCGTCGATCCGCGGACACACGACGTAGACCTGCCGGCCGACCTCGACCTCCTCGCGCACCCGCTCCCAGACCCGTTCCAGCCACAGCGGCTGGTCCAGGACCGGGACGACGGTCGTCGCGATCGGCTGCCGGCCGGTCGGGAGCTCGGTGAGGGTCGAGGTCTCGAGGTCGCCGTACACGGTCATGGCGACCGTCCGAGGGATCGGAGTGGCGGTCATCACGAGCACGTGAGGCGGCGTTGCGGCCTTGCTGCGCAGCGCGTCGCGCTGCTCGACACCGAACCGGTGCTGCTCGTCCACGACCACGAGCCCGAGGTCGAAGAACTGGACGGTGTCCTGCAGCAGCGCGTGGGTCCCGATGACGATGCCCGCGTCCCCCACGCCGATGTCGAGCAGCGTCTTGCGCCGCGCGGCAGCGCCCATCGAGCCGGTGACCAGCGCGACCCGGGTCGCCTGGTCGTGAGCGTCGAGCTCACCCTGGCGGCCGAGCGGGCCGAGCAGCGCGTCGATCGACCGGGCGTGCTGCTGCGCCAACACCTCGGTTGGTGCCAGCAGCGCCGCTTGGCCGCCGGAGTCGACGACGGCGAGCATGGCGCGTAGCGCCACCACGGTCTTGCCCGACCCGACCTCGCCCTGCAACAGCCGGTGCATCGGCTCCGGCCGCGCGAGGTCCGCGAACAGCTCCGCGCTTACCTACTGCTGGCCGGCCGTGAGGGTGAACGGGAGGGTCGCGTCGAAGGCGGCCAGCAGGCCGTCGGGCCGCGGCGTCCGTGGCGTGGTCGGCTCCAGCGCGGCAAGTGCCCGACGTTGCGCAAGCACCACCTGGAGCAGGAACGCCTCGTCGTACCGCAGCCGCGCCTGCGCCCGGTTGACCTGCGGCCAGTCCTCGGGCATGTGGATGCCGCGCAGGGCCTCGTCGATCCCTACCAGCCCGCGCTGCTTACGCAGCGGCTCGGGGACCACGTCAGGGACGTCGACCATGGGCAGCGCGGTCCGGATCGCCTTGCGGATCTGCCAGCTCTGCAGCCCCTTCGTCGCGGGGTACACCGGCATCAGGGTCCCCGCCACGTCCTCGACATCGGAGTCGAGGTTCACCTCAGGCTGCTTGAGCTGGAGCCGCTTGCCGAACCACTCGACCTCACCGGCCAGGACGACGGTGTCCCCCACGACCAGCTGGCGCTCGAGATAGCGCCGGTTGAAGAAGGTGACGAGCAGGCTGCCCCCGACGCGTCGGTCACGGTCAGGTCGGTCTTGGACAACTTGGGTCGGATCTGACGGCCGGTGATCTTCGCGACCTGGACCTGCAAGCGTGACCTGGTCGCCGGCACGCAGCGTGGACAGGTCGGCCAGCTCGCCGCGCTCGTAGTACCGGCGGGGGTAGTGGCGCAGCAGGTCCCCGGCGGTGGCGATCCCGAACACCTTCTCGAGCACGGCGGCGGTCTTCCCGCCGACCACCGCGCTGACCGGCGCCGACTCCTCGACCATCGCCCAACCTCCCGGGGCGCAGCGTAAAGTGCCGAACGGGCGTCGTGCGGGAAGCCACCCGGGACGCGTGGACCATGGCGCGGACTTTGTCGGCAGTCGCCGGGTCGGGCTACCCTCTCCTCGTGGCTTCCGTGTGTGACGTGTGCAGCAAGGGTCCCGGGTTCGGCATGAATGTGTCGTTCTCGCACCGTCGTACGCGTCGGCGTTTCAACCCGAACATCCAGTCGAGGCGGGCGCTCGTCGCCCCCGGCACACACAAGAAGATCAACGTCTGCACCAAGTGCCTGAAGGCCGGCAAAGTCACCCGCTGAGTGCCTCCACGTCGGTCAATGACTTGCCGTAGCTGACCGACAGCGGCTGGCAGCGGTAGTGGCCGAAGCCGTCGATCCGTTGGTATCCCGACGTCTCGTAGAGCCGCATCGCCTCCGGTTGCCGCTCGCCTGTCTCCAGAACGACGCGGCGCGCACCCAGCGCCCGGCCCAGGTCCTCGAGTGCTCTGAGCATCAGCCGTGACAGCCCGCGACCTCTGACCTCGGGCGTGACATACATCCGCTTGATCTCGATGGCGTCCGACTCGTGACGGCGCACGCCACCCATCGCCACGGCTACCCCGTCCAGGTAACCGACGAGGAAACCGCCGGTCGGGGGCGAGAACTCCCCGGGCTCGACTGGAGTGCTGTCGGGACCGCCGTACATCTCGACGTACTCCTGTTGCACCCTCGCGGTCAGTACGGCGGCCGCCTCGCTGCCGTAGGACTCGGAGCGCACCTGCAGGGTCACCGGTGTCCCAGCCGTGGTCGACCGGCCCGATCCCGGCGCCGAGCGGGAAGCCGCTGCGGATCGCTGCGGTGACGTAGGACTTCGCGGCGCGCACGGCAGTGGGCATGTCGTCGCCCAGCGCCAGCCGCGATGCGATCGCCGAACCGAGTGTGCACCCGGTGCCGTGGGTGTGCCGGTTCTCCAGCCGAGGTGCACGCAGCTCCAGCGCGACGTCACCGTCGGTCAGCAGGTCGACCGGCTCGCCGGACAGATGTCCACCCTTGATCAGGACCCAGGTCGGACCGAGCTCCAGGAGGGCGACGGCGGCCCGTCGCTGACCGGCGGCGTCGTCGACGGTCAGGCCGGTCAGTCGGGCCGCTTCGGGGAGGTTCGGGGTCACGACGGTGGCGAGCGGGAGCAGCTCGGCCTTGATCGCCTCGACGGCCTCGGGCACCAGCAGCGGGTCGCCGTGCTTGGACACGCATACGGGGTCGACGACCAGAGGGGCGTCGACGTCGCGAAGCCGTTTCGCGGTCGCGACGACGAGGTCGGGGGACGCGAGCATGCCGGTCTTCACCGCCTCGACCCCGATGTCATCGAGGACCGAGGCCAGCTGCGCCTCGACCGCCTCAACCGGCAGCTCCCAGTAACCCTGCACGCCGAGCGAGTTCTGGGCGGTCACGGCCGTGATGACGCTCATGCCGTGCACACCGAGCGCCAGCATCGTCTTGAGGTCGGCCTGGATGCCCGCCCCGCCGCCGGTGTCCGAGCCGGCCACGGTGAGCACCCGGGGTGGCGTCGCGGTCATAGCGCCAGCCTACGAGCGGAAGTGCTGGTGCCCGGCGGGCCCGGCGGCACCGCGTCGGCGAACACCACGCCCGGCTCACCCTCCAGCACGCGCCCCACCACCGGGTACGGCGGCGAAGTCCCGGGCGGCACCGTCGCGGCGAAGGCATGGTCGTCGCCACCGCCGGCGACCCAGCTCCGCGGGTCGGTACCCAGCAGCCGGGCCGCCGCCTCCAGGCGTGGGTCCAGCGGCAGGTCGGCAGACCTCAGCTCGATCCGTACCCCGGAGGCGCCGCGACGTGCCCGAGGTCGGCGACCAGCCCGTCGGACACGTCGATCATCGCAGGTCGCGGCGAACTCGACGGCCAGGCGCATCGCGTCCTGGTAGGCCACGCTCGGCCGCCGGTGCGCGCGGCCAGCGGGATCGTCGTCGTACCCGGCGAGGAGCAGGTCCAGGCCCGCGGCGGCGAGACCCAGGCCACCCGCCACGACGACCAAGTCACCGGGCCGGGCGCCGGCACGGGTGACCGGCGAGCGGCCCGCCAGCTCCCCGAGCGCCGTCACGGCCAGGATCACGCACTCGCCGGCGGACAGGTCGCCACCGATGACGGTCGCGCCGACGAGTTCGCACTCGTCGCGCAGGCCGTCAGCCAGCTCCTCGAGCCAGTCGACGGGCAGGGTCGACGGGGCAGGCGAGTCCGACCAGCAGCGCGACCGGGATGGCCCCCATGGCCGCGATGTCGGCGAGGTTCTGCGCCGCGGCCTTGCGGCCCACGTCGTACGCCGACGACCAGTCGCGGCGGAAGTGGCGGCCTTCGACCAGGACGTCGGTGGAGGCGACAACCCGGCCGTCCGGCACGGCGACCACCGCCGCGTCGTCGCCCGGTCCGAGCAGCACGCCTCGACCGTTGGCCAGCCTGGCCACAACTCGCGCGATCGCCCCGAACTCCCCCACGTCGGATACCGAGATGACGAACACCCCCTTGGGTCGGATACGGTCTGGCCGCACGGAGCACGCCCGCCTCGACGCCGAGGAGTGACATGACAGTCCAGGCTTACATCCTCATCCAGACCGAGGTCGGTAAGGCCGCCGCCGTCGCCTCGCAGATCGCTGCGCTCAAGGGCGTGACCATCGCCGAGGACGTGACCGGCCCGTACGACGTGATCGTCAGGAGCGAGGCCCGCAACGTGGACGAGCTCGGCAAGCTGGTCGTCGCCAAGATCCAGGGCGTTCCCGGCATCACCCGCACCCTGACCTGTCCCGTCGTCCACCTCTGATCCGCCTACCCAGGGCCGCCGCAGCGCCGTATTGGGCGTCGGGTTCGTCGCTCTCACGGCGGCCGGGTGCTCCTCGGCCTCGGTTGAGGTGGACCCGCCCCACCCCGCCGCCGCCGTCCTTGCCGGCTGCAACCGGCTCGCCACCGGGCTACCGGACCGGCTCGAGGGGATGTCCGCCCGTTCGATCAGCCCGAAGTCGCGGCTCGTGCACGCCTGGGGCAAGCCCCCCGTGGTGCTGCGCTGCGGCGTGCCCGCGCCGCCCGGCGTGGCCGGCGCCGAGCTGACCGTGGTCAACGGGGTGCGATGGCTGGAGCGGCCGGGCTCGGCATGCCGTCATCTGGACCGCGCTGCGGCCACACGGCAGGTACGTGCAGCTCGCCATCCCGACGTCGTACCAGGCGCAGGCGGCGTATCTCGTCGACCTGGCGGGACCGCTGAAGCGGGCCTTCCCCTGACCTGTCAGGACGCGCACGCTCGCGTTTGGGCCGAGGACCCTGACAGGTTGGGTCAGCGCAGGCCGGTGCCTCGGCGTACCGCGTCGTCGAGCAGCCGGGCGACGAGCGTCGAGTAGTCGACGCCGCTCGCCGCCCACATCTGGGGGAACATCGACACCGGCGTGAATCCGGGCATGGTGTTGACCTCGTTCACGACGACCCGGCCCTCCGGGGTGAGGAAGACGTCGACCCGCGCGAGACCCTCGCAGTCCAGCGCCTCGAAGGCGGCGAGCGCCACGTCCTGGATCCGCGCGATGACGTCGTACGGCAGGTTGGGCGGGATGTCGAACTCGGTGCCGGACTCCGGCATGTACTTCGCCTCGAAGTCATAGAAGGCCGTCCCCTGCGCGATCCGGATCTCGGCCGGCAGCGACGCCTCGGGTGGGCCGCCGTCCAGCCCGGCGAGCACGCCGCACTCGATCTCTCGACCGACGATCGCCGTCTCGACCAGCGCCTTCGGGTCGTGGGAGTGCGCGAGGTCGAGCGCCGCCTCGAGCTCCTCCGAGCGGGTGACCTTCGTGATCCCGATGCTGGACCCGGCGCGCGCGGGCTTGACGAAGACCGGCAACCCGAGATCGAGCACTCCGGCCGGCACCGGGTGACCCTCACGCACCACGACGTACGGCGGAACCTCCATGCCCGCGGCCGCGAGCAGCCGCTTCATGTGGGCCTTGTCCATCGCGGCGGCGGAGGCGAAGACGCCCGAGCCGACGTAGGGGATGCCGGCCAGCTCCAGCAGGCCCTGCAACGTGCCGTCCTCGCCGTAGGCGCCATGCAGCAGCGGAAAGACGACGTCGACCCCGGCAAGCGCCGCCGGCACCGCGGTGGGGTCGCCCGAGAGCGCGACCGACGTGCCCGCGTCCGGAACGCTGGGCAGCTCCCGACCCTGCATCGCGAGCATGGCGCGATCACTGGACAGCACCCATCGGCCCTCGGTGGTGATCCCGATGGGGACGACCTCGAAGCGCTCCGGGTCGAGCGCGCCGAGAACACTCCCCGCCGTCACGCAGGAGATCGCGTGCTCGCTGCTACGCCCGCCGAACACGACGGCGACGCGCAGCCGACCGGTGCCGCTCACTGGGCGTAGGGCCGCACCGCGCCGATGTAGTCCGGTCGATCGTAAGAACTGATCTGCACGTTCTCGCCGGTCTCGGGGGCCTGGACCATCTCGCCGTTGCCGATGTACATCCCCACATGATGGATGGTCGCCGGGTTGGACGTGTCGTAGGCGAAGAAGACCAGGTCACCCGGACGCAGCTCAGCCCGGCTCAGGTGCACCCCTTCGTCCCACTGATCGCCGGTGAAGTGGTCGAGGTGGACACCCTCCTGGGCGTAGGCGTACATCGTCAGGCCGGAGCAGTCGAAGCTGTTCGGACCGGCAGCCGCCCAAACGTACGGCTTCCCGATCTGCGCCTCGGCGACGTGGACCGCGGCGGCGGCCGTCGCAGCGGACACCGTGCCGGCGGTGCTCCCGCCGGTCGGTGGGATCGCGGTCGGCGGCGGCTCGACGACGGGCGAGCTCCGCTGCTGTTCGCGGCGGGCGACGGCCCGAGCCCGAGCTCGGGCGATCGCGGCCAGCCGCTCGCGCTGGAGCCGACTCTCGTGGGCCCGCGCCGTCACGAGCAGCGTGGTGAGCGTCCGCTGTCGTTGCCGCAGCGACGCCAGCAGCGCGGTCTGCCGGCTCACCGCGGCGGCAGCGGCCTGCCGGGCCCGGGCGGCTGCGGCGGCGGCAGCGGCTGCGCGGACATGAAGCTGCTGGGCGTTGCGGCGGACGACACCTTGGTAGATCTGGTCGGCGTGCAGCTGCTGCAGGGTGTCGCGCTCGGAGACCGAGATGGCATCCAGGGCACCGAACCGGTGCAGCAATGTCGCCGTCCCGCCGGCCGACAGGAACGCATCGATCGTGGACAGCCCACCGCCCTCGTAGGCCTCGGTCGCGAAGGCGGTCACCTTGCTCTGGCCGCGGGTCACCCGCTTGCTGGCTCCGGCCAGCACCAGGTTGGCGGTCTGCAGCGCCTGCTGTGCCGCCTGCAGCTTGACCTGCGCCGCGTCGTAGGACTCCGAGGCGACCTCGGCGACCAGGTTGAGTCGGTTGAGCTCGGCCCGCCCGAGTGCGAGAGCCGTGGCCGCCACCCGGACCTGGTGCTCACGGCTGCCCACCACCTGCTTGCTGTGGGCGATCTGCTTCGAGCTCGGACCGTGTCCACCTTGCGCTGCGACGGCCGGCGCGACGAGCAGGGCGGAGGCGAGCATTGCGCTCACAGCCCCCACCCATGCCGTGCGGCGGACTGACACGGATGTGACTCTAGTGCCTGATGGGACTCATGTCGTCACCATCGGTCCCGCCGTCGAGGGCCTGACGGACGTCACGGACCAGGTCTTCGGTGTCCTCGAGACCGACGCTGATCCGCAGCGCGCCCGGCAGGATGCCAGCCGCGAGCAACGCGGCATCGTCGAGCTGGCGGTGGGTGGTCGACGCCACGTGGCTCACGACGGTGTGGGTCCCGCCGAGGCTCGTGGCGACCGCGCCGACCCGCAGCGCGTCGGCGAGCCGCATCCCACCGGCGCGGCCGCCCCGCGGCGTCACGGTGACGATGCCGCCGTACCGGTGTCCCTCGGGGCCCTTGTCGAACAACCGCTCGGCGACGGCGTGCTGCGGGTGCGTCGCCAGCCCCGGATAGTCGACTCGTTCGACCGCCGGATGGTCGGTGAGGGACCGGGCCAGCGTCAGCGCCGAGGCGCATTGCCGGGCGACTCGCAGCGGCAGCGTCGCCAGGCCGCGGTGGAGCAGGAACGCCTCGTCGGGCGCGAGGCTGCCGCCCAGGTTCACCCGGGCGAGCCGGACCCGCGCCAGCAGGTCCACGTCGCCGACGGCGATCCCGCCCGTCACGTCGGAGTGGCCGCCGACGTACTTGGTCGCGGAATGCACGACGATGTCGGCTCCCCACTCGAGCGGGCGGCAGACCACGGGAGGCGCGAAGGTGCCGTCCACGCACAGCGGTACGCCGGCCGCGTGGGCGATTGCGGCGACGGCCGGGATGTCGGTGACAGCCGTGGTGGGGTTCGCGATCGTCTCCGCCCACACCAGCGCCGTCTCCGGTCGCAACGCCGCCCGCACCGCGCCGTGGTCGGTCATGTCGACGAAGCTGGTGGTGACCCCGAACCGCGACAGCACCGACTGCAGGACGCCGAAGGTGCCGCCGTACACCGCTGCTGGGGCCACGACGTGGCCGCCTGCGCCGCACAGCGACAACAGCACCGTGGAGATCGCCGCCATCCCGGAGGCAAACGGCTGCGCGGCGACCGGTCGGTCGAGGCCGTGCGCCTCCAGCGCCGCGTGGGCGAGCGCGAATGCGTCTGCCGTCGGGTTGTCGATCCGGCTGTAGCTGTATCCCGGTGTCGTGTCCCCCAACACGTCCGCGTAGTCCTGGGAGGACTCGAAGACGAAGGCCGTGCTGCGGTACGTCGGCAGGCCCATCGGACGCTGGGCCGGAGTCGGCGCCGCCGGACCGTGAACGGCGCGGGTGCCCTCACCCCGGTCGACCGCGGGCTCAGATCCAGATCCGGTTGGAGCGGTCGGGTCGATCACGGGCAGGTTGGGAGGGAACTCAGACATCCGGGTCCTGTTCGTGTTTGGGGTAGCGCGCCAGCAGCGACAGCAGCAGCTCCTGCACCGTCATGCCTTCGTGGACCACCTTGACGACGTGCTCGGTGATGGGCGCTGCCACGTCGTGCTTGCGCGCCAGGTCGAGGATCGAGGTGCAGGACTTCACCGCTTCAGCGGTCTGCGTGGTCATGGCCAGGACCTGGTCGACCGTGAGCCCGCGACCGAGGTTCTCGCCGAAGGTGCGGTTGCGCGACAGCGGCGACGAGCAGGTCGCGATCAGGTCGCCCATGCCCGCGAGACCGGCGAACGTCATGGGGTCTGCGCCCAGCGCCATGCCGATCCGGGTCGTCTCGGCAAGGCCGCGGGTGATCATCGACGCGCGGGCGTTGTCGCCGAAACCGAGGCCCGCGGCTATCCCAACCGCCAGCGCGATGACGTTCTTGATCGCACCACCGAGCTCGCACCCGATCACGTCGTGGTTCGTGTACGGCCGGAAGTACCCGGCGTGGCAGGCCGCCTGCACCCGGGTGGCGACGTCCAGGTCGGTGCACGCGACCACGGACGCGGCGGGCTGGCGGTCGGCGATCTCGCGAGCGAGGTTGGGGCCGGTGATGACCGCGACCCGGCTCTCCGGTACGTCGGCCACCTCGCGGATCACCTCGCTCATCCGCTTGTCGGTGCCGAGCTCGACACCCTTCATGAGGCTCACCAGCGTGGCCTTCGGCGGGATCAGGTGCCGGACCTCGCCGAGGTTCGTCCGCAGCGTCTGCGACGGCACCGCCAGGACGACGATGTCAGCGCCGGCGAGAGCCTCCTCGGCATCGATCGTCGCCCGCAGCGTCGGCGGCAGGACGATCCCCGGGAGGTACTGGCGGTTCTCGTGCCGCTCGTTGATGTGGTCCGCCATCTCGGTACGCCGGGCCCACAGCAACGTCTCGGTGCCGGCGTCGATGAGGACCTGGGTGAACGCCGTACCCCACGAGCCGGCGCCGAGAACGGCCGCGCGTGTCATGCCGCGATCCTCGGGTCATAGGGCTCAGCCGGCGGGTGTCCGCCGCGCAGCTCGACGAGCAGGTCCGTGATCCTGGCCATGATGACTTCGGTGACCTCCCGCAGCAGCGGGCCGTCCTGCGGTCGACCGACGTAGGCGGAAAGGTCCACGGGTGGCCCGGCCGTGACCTGGATCAGCTTCCGCGGGAACGGACGGGGACGTTTGGTGCGATAGCGCCAGACCTCCTGCGGTCCCCACTGGGCGCATGGGATCACCGGCGCCCCCGAGGACAACGCGAGCCGGGCGACACCGGTGCGCGCGCGCATCGGCCACACGTCGGGGTCACGAGTGGCCGAGCCCTCCGGGTAGATCAGGACGCACTCGCCCTGACGCAGGGCCTTGACCGCGGCCGATAACGCCTGCGCGGCGTCGGAGGTCCCGCGGTAGACCGGGATCTGGTGAGCCCCTCGGACGACGTGCTTGAGGACCGGCGTCTCGAACAGCGAGGACTTGGCCAGGAACCGAGGAGTCCGACCGGTGGCGTAGACGAAGTGCCCGAAGGTCATCGGGTCGACGTAGCTCAGGTGGTTGGCAGCGATGATCACGCCGCCCTCGGCCGGGATGTTCTCCATGCCGCGCCAGTCTCGTTTCGTCAGCAGCGTCGATGAGGGACGAACGATGCTCACGGTGAGGCGATACCAGAAGCCGATCCGACCGTGCCGCACTGCTCACCTCCGGTCCGCCGCCACGTTGCGACTGCTGCCTTGCGAGGATGCCAGACATGGCGGCCCGCAACGATCCATGGTCGCTGGTCATCCCGGTCAAACGACTCGCTGTCGCGAAGTCCCGCATCGAGCTGCCGCCACGTGATCGCGCCGACCTGGCGATCGCCATGGCGACAGACACGGTCGCCGCCGCTGCGGCGTGCGTACTGGTCGGACGGGTCATCGTCGTGACGGATGACCGGCGGGCCGCCTCGGCGCTGGCCGGCGCTGGTGTGGTCATCGTGCCGGACGTGCCGGATGCCGGACTCAATCCCGCGTTGCGACACGGTGCCCTCGCAGCAGGCGGGGGTCGAGTCGCTGCGCTGTCGGCGGACCTGCCGGCACTGACCGCGGTGGCGCTCGAGGCGGTTCTGGCGGCTGCTGCGGGATTCTCGCGCGGCGTCGTGGCCGACCAGGCCGGAACCGGGACGACAGTGCTCACCGCATCGTCCGCAGCTGAGCTGGTGCCGAAGTTCGGCGCGACGTCGTTCCAGGCTCACCGCGACGCGAAAGCAGTGGACCTGACACCGATAGCAGCGGCGTCGGTACGACGGGACGTCGACACGCTTGCTGAGCTTCGTGATGCCAGGCGGCTCGGCGTCGGCCCTGCCACCGAGGCTCTCGTGGCACGCCTGCGCGAGCAGTTAGGTTGACGCCCGTGCAGGCGACCGTCCGCAACTACGACCCGACCAGCCGGTCCGGAGACCTGTTGCTCGACGACGGATCGGTGCTTGGCTTCGGCGCGGACGCGTTCGACGCGTCGGGGTTGCGACTGCTGCGACTCGGGCAGCGCATGAAAGTGCGGGTGGACGCGGAAGGCGCCGTGACATTCCTGACACTGGCGACCTTCCGCGACCCCGCGGACTAGTCGATCCTTGGTGCTCGCCGCCGACTAACGCCGGGCGGTGGTCTTCTTCGCAGTGCGCTTCGCTGTGGTCTTCTTCGTGGTCGCCTTCCTTGCGGTGCTCTTCTTCGCCGGCGCCCGCTTCGTGGCTGTCTTCTTCGCGGTCGCCTTCTTTGCAGGTGCCCGCTTAGCGGCGACCGTCCGCTTCGCGCTCGTCTTCTTCGCGGTGCTCTTCTTCGCCGGCGCCCGCTTGGTAGCTGTCTTCTTCGCGGTCGCCTTCTTTGCCGTGCTCTTCTTCGCGGCCGTCTTCTTGGCCGTCGTGCGCTTCGCCGGGGCTGCCTTCGCGGCCTTGCGGGCCGCCGTCGCTGCCTTGGCCGGCGCCGTTGCCGCGGTCTTGGCGGCGCTACGTGCGGTTGTCGCCGTCGACTTCGCGGCAGCCTTGGTGGCCGCGTCCGCGACCTTGCCCAGCTTGATGGTGCCGCTCACCACGCCCTTGAACTGCGTGCCGGGGCGGAACTTCGGCACCGAGGTCTTCTTCACGCGAACCGTCTCGCCGGTCCGCGGGTTGCGACCGGTGCGTGCTGCCCGGTCGACCTTCTCGAACACGCCGAAACCTGTGATGGCGACTCGCTCGCCTCTGGCCACGGCCCGCTGGATCGTGTCGAGCACCGCGTCGACCGCACTCTCGGCGGTCTTCTTGTCCGCACCCAACCGGTCCCGGATCTGATCAATGAGTTCGGCCCTGTTCACTGCACCCTCCGCTGTCGCGTCGAGGACCGCCCTCGACCTGACGCTGGACGCTAGGGCGAAAACAGCCCGGGCACAACGATCCTCGACACTTTTTTCTTTGTGTCGTACCGAAATCAGGTCGTGACGGGCAGCCAAGCGGGGCGCTTCGACTCAAACTTCGCGATGTCGTCGGCGTGCGTCAGCGTGACGGCGATGTCGTCGAGACCCTCCATCAGCCGCCACCGTGCGTAATCGTCGATGTCGAAGTCCGTGACCAGGCCCGGCGCCGATACCTGTCGTTGCACCAGGTCCACCGTGATCTCGGCTCCCGGGTCGGACTCGACGAGGTCCTGCAGACTCGCTACGACGGTCTCCGGCAGGGCCACGGTGAGCAAACCGGACTTGAAGGAGTTCGCCCGGAAGATGTCGCCGAACCGCGGCGCGATCACGACCCGGAAACCGTGGTCCTGTAACGCCCACACCGCATGTTCACGCGACGACCCGATCCCGAAGTCGCGGCCCGTGACGAGCACGGTGGCGCCGTCGTACCGGTTGTCGTTGAGCACGAACGAGGGGTCGTCGCGCCAGGCGTGGAACAGCCCGTCCGCGAAGCCGGTGCGGGTCACTCGCTTGAGGAACTCCGCAGGGATGATCTGGTCGGTGTCGACGTTGCTGCGTCGCAACGGCAGACCGGTGCCGCTGTGTGTGGTGAAAGGCTCCATTTTGTCGACTCCCTACAGATTCGCCGGTGCGGTAAGGCGACCGGTGATGGCAGTAGCGGCGGCCACGGGGGGCGACACCAGGTGCGTTCGAGCGCCCGGACCTTGCCTGCCCTCAAAGTTTCGATTCGACGTTGACGCGCTGCGGTTTCCGGGCTTCACCTTGTCGGGATTCATGCCAAGACACATCGAGCAGCCGGCTCCTCGCCACTGCGCTCCGGCCGCTGTGAAGACCTCATCGAGGCCCTCGGACTCGGCGGCGACCTTCACTGCGGCGGAGCCGGGGACGACCAGGACCTCGACCCCGGCGGCTACCTGACGCCCGCGAAGCACGTCAGCAGCGGCTCGTAGGTCCTCGATCCGGCCGTTGGTGCACGACCCGATGAAGACGGTGTCGACGGTGATGTCGCTCAACCGCGTCCCGGGCGCCAGATCCATGTAGGTAAGCGCTCGTTCCGCCGCTGCGTCGACCGGCTCTGGCACCGCTCCCGCCAGCGCCGCTCCCTGCCCGGGGTTGGTTCCCCAGGTGACCCACGGTGAGAGCGCTGTTGCCTCGACGTGGACCACGGTGTCGAACTCGGCATCGTCGTCGGTGACCAGCGATCGCCACGCGGTCACGGCGTCATCCCACGCGGCGCCGGCCGGAGCGTGCGGCCGGCCACGCAGGTACGCGAACGTCGTCTCGTCGGGAGCCACCAGGCCGGCTCGGGCACCCGCTTCGATCGACATGTTGCAGACCGTCATCCGGCCTTCCATGGACAGCGCCCGGATCGCCTCGCCGCGGTACTCGATGACGTGCCCCTGCCCGCCGCCGGTACCGATCTGGCTGATGATCCCGAGGATCAGGTCCTTTGCGGTCACTCCGTCTGGAAGCGCACCGTCGACCTCGATGGCCATCGTCCGCGGTCGCTGCTGCGGCAGTGTCTGGGTGGCGAGGACGTGTTCGACCTCGCTCGTCCCGATGCCGAACGCGAGCGCACCGAACGCCCCGTGGGTGCTGGTGTGGCTGTCGCCGCACACCACGGTCATGCCGGGCTGGGTCAGCCCGAGCTGTGGGCCGATGACGTGCACGATGCCCTGCCCGGCGTCACCCATCGGATGCAACCGGACCCCGAACTCCGCACAGTTGCGGCGCAACGCCTCGACCTGGGTGAGGCTCACCGGATCCACGATCGGCCCGGTCGTGGTGGGCACGTTGTGGTCCTCGGTGGCGATGGTGAGATCGGTACGGCGGACCGGGCGACCGGCCGCCCGGAGCCCGTCGAAGGCCTGCGGGCTAGTCACCTCGTGCACCAGATGGAGATCGATGTAGAGCAGGTCGGGCTCCCCCTCAGCGGTGCGCACCTGGTGCGCGTCCCAGACCTTCTGCGCCAGCGTGCGGCCCATGGCGTCCCTCCTCGGATCGGCGACAGTGCCGTGCGTCCAGACTTGCATCTCGCTATGTGAGACGGCAGTATCGCTGTGTGACACACACTAGCGGAGTTGGCGTTCTCGACAAAGCGGTTGCCGTGCTCGACTGCGTGGCGGCCGCTCCGGCGTCCCTCGCCGAGCTCGTCGAACGCACTGAGCTCTCGCGGCCCACGGCGTACCGGCTGGCGGTGGCGCTCGAGGCGCACCACTTCCTGGAGCGCGACCAGTCGGGTCGGTTCCGGCTCGGAGTGCGGATCAGCGAGCTGGCAGCAGCTGCCGGTGGCGACCCGCTGCTGCGGGCGGCTGACCGAGTCCTCGAGCGCCTCCGTGACAGCACCCACGAGAGCGCGCAGCTCTACCGCCGGGCCGGTGAGGTACGACGCTGCGTGGCGGCCGCTGAGCGGGCTACGGGGCTGCGTGACACGGTCCCGGTCGGGGCCGAGCTGCCGATGACGGCCGGCTCGGCCGCACAGGTGCTGCTGGCGTGGGAACCAGCCGCCGAGCTCACGGCGATCGCCGGGCGGGCACGGTTTTCCGCCGCCACGCTGGCGACGGTCCGCCGCCGGGGCTGGGCGGCCAGCGTCGGCGAGCGCGAGTCCGGTGTCGCATCGGTGTCAGCCCCGGTCTGGGGTGCGGACGGACGGGTGGTGGCGGCAGTGTCGGTCTCCGGGCCGCTCGACCGATTGACCCGAACACCCGGTCGGCTGCATGCGGCCGCCGTCGTCGCTGCTGCCCGGGCGCTGTCCATCGCGGCCGGTACTCAGCGCTCCGACGTACCGTCCACCACCACATCCGCACGGGCGTCAGGTCGATCCCGCGCCACGTAGGCGTCCTCATCGGCCATCCACTGCTCCCACAGCGGCAAGGCGGCTTCGCCATCGCGCGCCAGGCCGCGCTGCAACCTGATCTTGCGGGCAGTTTCGACCCAGATCGTGAAGCTGAGCAGGTGGGCCCACTCGATCCGGCCGGCAGACACGCCCTCGATGATGACCACCGGCGCCGGCTCCACCACAACCTCGCCGAGCCGCTTCGCCTCCCAGTCGTAGCGCAGGAACCGGGCAGCCGCGCCATCAGCGAGCGGGTGGATCGCCTCGGCCAGCATCCGGGGCCACCAGTCCAGCGGGTGGTCCCACGACGCGAAGTCGTCGGTGTGGAGGACCGGGGCGCCGTCGAGGTCCGCGGCGAGACGCGCAGCCAGGGTGGACTTGCCAGCTCCCCCGCAGCCGTCCACGGCGACCAGCCGCACCTCACCGGGCAGCGCCCGGATCCGCGCCACCAGATCGTCGTACCAGCCGGCGTCCATGACGCCACCAGTGTCCACAGCCGACCCCAGTTACACGACCGCTTTGTCGGCCCGGCCGTGCATTCTCGAGCGGGAGGTGCGACATGCCACGGCGGTGCTCGGTCCGCAGCTGCGGGCGTGAGGCGACGGAGCGAGGTTGGTGCCACGCCCACTACCTGCGCTGGGTGCGGCTCGGTGACGTCCAGGCCGCACGCGCGCTCGGCCGACGCATCAACACGGTCTGCTCGGTCGGGTTCGTCAGCCACGGTTACTTTCGGGTGCCCATCCCGCGGGAGTTGCGATACCTCACGGGTGGTGCCACGCCCGAGTTCGAGCACCGGTTCGTCATGGCGCGACACCTTGGTCGCCCGCTGCAGTCGGATGAGTCGGTGCACCACAAGAACGGCGACCGGCTCGACAACAGGATCGAGAACCTGGAGCTGTGGTCCCGCTGGCAGCCGCGCGGCCGTCGAGTGACCGACAAGGTCGACTACGCGGTAGAGATCCTGCGACGCTACGCGCCGGAGCGCCTGACAGAGACGCGCTGGACGAGCGATGTCTCTCACGATGGTTCGAGTAGCCCCGACCGGATTTGAACCGGCGCCGCCGCCTTGAGAGGGCGGTGTCCTAGGCCGCTAGACGACGGGGCCAAGCCTTGCTGAGTCTCTGGACTCGCTGGGGTACCAGGACTCGAACCTAGACTAGCTGAACCAGAATCAGCCGGGCTGCCAATTACCCCATACCCCATGGGACTGCGCGAAGCGCGAGCGGCGACGAGTCTAACCCAGGGCCGCATCCAGCCGGGCGATCGTGCGTTCGCGACCGAGCAGCTCGATCGACTCGAACAGCGGCGGCGACACCGTCCGCCCGGTCACGGCCACCCGGACCGGTCCGAACGCAAGCCGCGGTTTGAGCCCCAACCCGTCGACCAACGCCTCGCGCAGCGCCGCCTCGATGTCAGCTGCGGTGAACGACTCGAGCGCCACGAGCGTCGTCCGCGCCGCCTGGACGGTGGGCAGCTGCTCCGGCCCGAGCTGTTTGGCGGCGCTGTCGGGATCGACGCTGAAGCTCGCGTCGTCCTCGACCAGGAACTGCAGCATGTCGGCGGCCTCACGCAGCGTCGTGACGCGCTCGGTGACCAGCGGCGTGGCTCGGCGTACCAGGTCGGCCTGCTCCCCCGTCGCGCCCATCGTCGCCACGATCCGCTCGGCGATGTCGTCGACCGGCAGCTCGCGCATGTAGTGCCCGGAGAGCCAGCGGAGCTTGTCGACGTCGAAGACCGGCCCGACCGCGTTCACGCGGGACCAGTCGAAGCTGTCGACCATCTCCTCGAAGCTGAAGACTTCGCGACCGTCGGGCAGCGAGTAGCCCATCAGGGCAAGGAAGTTACGCAGCGCCTCGGGAAGGAAGCCCTCATCGACGAACCAGGTAAGCCGTGCTGCTGGGTTCTTGCGCTTGGAGATCTTCGACTTGTCGGCGTTGCGCAGCAGCGGCATGTGGGCGAACTGCGGCAACGGCCAGCCCAACCACAGGTAGAGCAACACGTGCTTGGGTGTCGACGCGATCCACTCCTCACCACGCACGACGTGGGTGATGCCCATCTCGTGGTCGTCCACGACGTTCGCCAGGTGGTACGTCGGGTACCCGTCGGTCTTCATCAGCACCTGGTCGTCCGGGCGGGGCGCGTTGACCTCGCCTCGGATCAGGTCCATGAAGCTCAGCGGCGCGTCGTCAGGGATCAGCATCCGCACGACTGGCGTGTCCGCGAACCCTGGCAGCTCAGCCCGCTGCTCGCGGGTCTTGCCAAGACACATCCGGTCGTAGCCGGTCGGGGTCTTGGCCCGCTGCTGCTCCTCCCGCATCTGTTGCAGACGCTGCGGCGTACACCAGCAGTGGTAGGCGTGCCCCGACGCGAGCAGCCGATCGACGACCGGCTGGTAGGTGTCCAGCCGCTCGGACTGCCGGTACGGCGCGAACGGCCCGCCGATGTCCGGACCCTCGTCCCAGTCCAGACCCAGCCAGTGCAACGTGTCGTAGACCTGCTGCTCACTGTCCGCCTGGAACCGGGCCCGGTCGGTGTCCTCGACCCGCAGCACGAACTGGCCGCCCTCGCGACGCACGAAAGCGAGGTTGAACAGCGACATGTACGCCGTTCCGACATGCGGGTCGCCGGTCGGCGACGGTGCCACCCGCAGCCGGACGCTCACCGGTTGGTCACACGGTTGGTGAGCCGGCCGATGCCCTCGATCTCCACGCTGACCTCGTCACCGACCTGCATCGGGCCCACGCCTTCCGGCGTACCGGTGAGGATCACATCGCCGGGGAGCAGGGTCATGCACGCGGTGATGTAGGCGATGAGCGCCGGGATCTTGTGGACGATCAGCGAAGTCCGGCTGTCCTGCTTGGTCTCCCCCTCGAGCGTCGTTGTGATGCGCAGGTCGGACGGGTCGAGGTCGGTCTCGATCCACGGCCCGAACGGGCAGAACGTGTCGTAGCCCTTGGCACGCGACCACTGCCCGTCCGAGCGCTGCTGGTCACGGGCGGTGACGTCGTTGGCGCACGCGTAGCCGAAGACCGCCTCCATGGCGACTGCCTCGGGCACGTCGCGGCAGAGTCGCCCGATCACGACCGCGAGCTCCCCCTCGAAGTCGACCCGCGACGACGACGGCGGGTAGGCGATCGCGTCGCCATGCCCGACAACGGACGTCGAGGGCTTGAGGAAGATCAACGGCTGCTCGGGGACCTCACCACCCATCTCGGTTGCGTGGTCTGCGTAGTTCTTGCCGATCGCGACGACCTTGCTGGGCAGCACCGGCGGAAGCAGCCGCACCGCATCGACGGGTGTCCGCACCCCGGTGAACTCCACGGGGGTGAACGGGTGGCCGCTGATCTGGGCGATGACGTCGTCCTCGGTCACCACACCGAAGGACACCTCGTCGTCGAAGGAGTACCGCGCGATCCGCATGGCTCGACCCTATTGGGCCAGCCCACCGGCGCCGATGGCGGTTCAGGCCGTGGTCGACGTCACGGGCGCCGTCACGCCGAACGACACCCGTACGACGTCTCGGACCGAGAGCATCCCGACCACCTCAGAGCCCTCGCACACCACGAGATGACGGAAGCCGCCCGAGACCATCGCGGTGGCCGCATCGTCCAGCGACCACTCGGGCGACGCTGCGACGATGTCCTCGGTCAGATGGGCTCCGACCTGCTCGATGTCGAGGTCCTGGCCGGCACCAACGGCATCGAGCACGTCACGCTCGGTGATGATGCCGGGGGTGGCGCGATCGGTGTCCATCACGACAGCGGCACCGATCTTGCGGGCAGACATCTCCCGCGCGGCGTCGCGCAGTGTGTGGGTAGGACCGATCGTGAGGACGACGGTCGACATGGCGTCACGGACTCGCACGACGGCCTCCCCGGGTCAGCCGATGTGCCCGATCATGGCACGCGGTGCAACCATCCGTGCGTGTCCGGCGCGCGACCGTGCTGCAGATCGACCAGCGCGGCGCGCAGCGTCTCCGCGACGGGCGTCTCGGCCGGCATCGTGAGCTCGCCGCCACGCCAGCGCAACGTGCCGATCGAGGTGACCACCGCAGCGGTCCCGCACGCGAAGACCTCGGTGATGTGGCCGCCGTCGATGCCCTTGCGCCACTCGTCGATGTCGATGCGCCGCTCCTCGACCCGGTGGCCGTGGTCCTGGGCCAGCGTCTTCATCGTGTCGCGGGTGACACCCTCGAGGATCGTGCCGGTGAGCTCGGGCGTGACGAGAGTGCCGTCGTCGAGGACGAACCACAGGTTCATCCCGCCGATCTCCTCGACCCAGCGTCGTTCGACGGCGTCGAGGAACAGCACCTGCTCACAGCCGTTCTCGATCGCCTCCTGCTGCGGGAGCAGGCTGGCGGCGTAGTTCCCGGCGCACTTCGCGGCTCCGGTGCCGCCGGGCGCCGCCCGGGTGTAGTCCTCCGAGAGCCACAGCGCCAACTGGCTCGATCCCTTGGCGAAGTATGAGCCGGCCGGAGACGCGATCAGAAGGAACGTCACGTCGCGGGCGGGCCGCACCCCGAGCCCCACCTCGGTCGCCATCATGAACGGCCGGACGTAGAGGCTGGTCTCGCCGCCGGTCGGCACCCAGGCGGCATCCTGTCGGATCAGCAGGTCGGCGGCCGCGACGAAGTCCTCGACGGGCAGCGCGGGCAGCGCCAGCCGCGCGGCGGAGCGGTTGAACCGCTCAGCGTTGCTGTGGGGCCGGAACGTCGCGATGCCGCCGTCCGGCTGCGTGTAGGCCTTGAAGCCTTCGAAGATCGCCTGCCCGTAGTGGAAGACGTGGGTCGCGGGGTCGAGGCTCAGCGGGCCGTAGGGCACCAGGCGCGCCTCGTGCCAGCCCTGCTCGGGCGTCCACCGCGCGGTGATCATGTGGTCGGTGAAGATCTGCCCGAAACCGGGGGCCGAGTGGACCTCCTGCAGCCGCTGCGGGCTGGCCGGGGTGTCGGAGCTGGTGACCGAGAACTCGAGTGCCATGACCGCAGCCTACAAATCAGGCCAATCGATTGGCTATCGCGTTCCCAATCTCTTTGGTACGACGGGGCTGCTGGCCACGCTCGGCAAGGTCGGCCGTGACGGCCGAGTCGACCCGGGTCGCCGCGTCAGTGAGCCCGAGGTGCTCCAGCAGCAACCCCACGGACAGCACGGTGGCGGTGGGGTCCGCGACGCCCTGTCCGGCGATGTCCGGTGCGCTGCCGTGCACCGGCTCGAACATGCTGGGGGCCGTGCCGTCGACGTTCAGGTTGCCGCTGGCCGCCAGCCCGATGCCCCCGGCGATCGCAGCGCCGAGGTCGGTGATGATGTCGCCGAACAGGTTGTCCGTCACCACGACATCGAAGCGCTGCGGCTGGGTGACGAAGTACAGGCAGGCCGCGTCCACGTGCGTGTACGACACCGCCACGTCGGGATGCTCGGCACCCACCGCTTCGACGGTGCGGAGCCACAGCGAGCCGGCGTGGGCGAGCACGTTCGTCTTGTGCAGCAGGGTCAGCGACCGGCGAGGTCGCGCCGCGGCGCGGGCGAAGGCGTCCCGCACGACGCGCTCGACGCCGTACCGCGTGTTGACGCTGTTCTCCGTGGCCACCTCGTGCGGCGTGCCGCGACGCAGCGCCCCTCCGACGCCGGCGTACGGGCCCTCGGTGCCCTCGCGGACCACCACCATGTCGATGTCACCCGGCGCCACATCGGCCAGCGGCGTGCTGACGCCCGGATACAGCCGCACCGGGCGCAGGTTGACCGCATGGTCGAGCTCGAAGCGCAGTCGCAGCAGCAGGCCACGCTCGAGCACGCCTGAGGGAACGCTGGGGTCGCCGACGGCGCCGAGCAGGATCGCGTCGTGACCGCGCAGTTCCTCGAGCACGCTGTCGGGCAGCGTCTCGCCGGTGCGGTGGTACCGGCCGGCCCCTAGGTCGTAGTCGGTCGTCTCGATGGCGACGCCGTCCGGCTCGACCGCGGCGCGCAGCACGGTCACGCCCTCGGCGACCACCTCCGGGCCGATCCCGTCGCCACCGATGACCGCGATCCGCACGCTGCTGCTCACGATGCGCGACCCTACCGAGGTCCGCTGCGAACGCCGCAGCCGATACTCGCCAGACGCCGGCGACATCGCGACGTAACGTCATGGCTGTGTCGCGCCGAGGCTGGGTTCTGTTCGCGGCGATGTGCGTCATCTGGGGGCTGCCCTACCTGCTGATCCGGGTCGCCGTCCGCGACCTCGATCCAACCTTCGTCGTGTTCGCCCGCACGGCGATCGCAACGGTCATCCTGCTGCCGTTGGCGCTGTCCCGCGGGGTGCTGAAGGGGCTGCGGGGTCACTGGCCCTGGCTGCTGGCCTACACCGCCATCGAGGTCGCGGTGCCGTGGCTGCTGCTCACCCGAGCCGAGCAGCACCTGTCCAGCTCGCTGGCGGGCCTGTTGGTCGCGGCCACGCCGCTCTTCGGGGTTGCCGTCACCAGGATCGGCGGCCTGGAAGGCGCCGTCGGTCCCCGCCGGATGACGGGACTGCTGGTCGGCCTGACCGGGGTCGCCTGCCTGGTCGGCCTGCAGATCGGGCACCTCGACATCGCCGCGACGCTGGAAGTGCTCGGGGTCGCGCTCTGCTACTCGATCGGACCGATCATCGCCTCCCGGCGATTGACCGGCGTACCGGCCCTCGGCGTAGTGACGGTGTCGCTCGGCCTGACCGCGCTGGTCTACACGCCGTTCGCGGTCGCTCGCCCGCCGCACCACGTCTCGGGCGAGGTGGTGTGGTCGATGCTCGCGTTGGCGACGGTGTGCACTGCGCTGGCGTTCATCGTGTTCTTCGCACTGATCGCCGAGGTGGGGCCGACCCGCGCCGTGGTCATCACCTACGTCAACCCCGCCGTCGCGCTCGCGCTTGGCGTGACGCTGCTCGGCGAGCACGTGACCCGCGGCATGGCCGTCGGCTTCCCGCTGGTCCTGCTGGGGTCGGTGCTCGCCACCGGCCGCCGCCAGGCACCAGCCGCGACGTTACGACCGGTTGATCGCGCTCACCAACGCGTGCAGTGACGCCGTGGTGATGCTCGGCGAGATGCCGCACCCCCACAGCACCTGACCGGCCACCGCGACTTCTAGGTACGCCGCCGCCTGGGCCTCTTCGCCGGCACCGGTGGCGTGCTCGTGGTAGTCGAGGACGCGCGCGTCGACGTCGATCTCCCCGAGCGCGTGGACCAGCGCAGCGATCGGACCGTTGCCCTCACCTGTGATCTCACGCTCGACCCCGAAGTAGCTGACCGTGGCATGGATCCGGTCCGTGTCGCCGCTGTCTACCGAGTAGTGCAGCAGCCGCAGTGGCTCGGTGCGCTCGAGGTAGTCCCGACGGAACAGCTCGCCGATCACGTCCGGCGACACCTCACCGCCCTCACCTTCAGCGACCCCCTGCACGATCCGCGAGAACTCGATCTGCATCCGACGCGGCACGTCGAGGTGGTGGTCGTGCTTGAGCACGTAGGCGACTCCGCCCTTGCCCGACTGCGAGTTGACCCGGATGACCGCCTCGTAGCTGCGGCCGACGTCCAACGGGTCGATCGGCAGATACGGCACTCCCCACGGGTAGTCGTCGACGGGTACGCCGGCCGCGTCTGCCTTGCGCTGCAACGCTTCCAGACCCTTCTTGATGGCGTCCTGGTGCGATCCGGAGAACGCCGTGTAGACGAGATCCCCGCCGTACGGGTGCCGGGGGTGGACCGGCAGCTGGTTGCAGTGCTCGACGGTACGACGCAGCTCGTCGATGTCGGAGAAGTCAATGCCCGGGTCGATCCCCTGGCTGAACAGGTTCAGCCCGAGCGTGACGAGGCAGACGTTGCCAGTCCGCTCACCGTTGCCGAACAGGCAGCCCTCGACCCGGTCGGCGCCGGCCTGAACACCCAGCTCCGCTGCGGCCACGGCCGTACCGCGGTCGTTGTGCGGGTGCAGGCTCAGGATGACGCTGTCGCGACGCGAGAGGTTGCGGTGGAACCACTCGATCGAGTCGGCGTAGACGTTGGGCGTCGCCATCTCGACGGTCGCGGGCAGGTTGAGCACGACCTTGTTCTCGGGTGTCGGGCCCCACACGTCCATGACGGCGTTGCAGACCTCGAGCGCGTAGTCGAGCTCGGTGCCCGTGAACGACTCGGGGCTGTACTGCCAGCGCACCGTCGTATCCGGCAGCAGCGACTCGGCGTACTTCACGCACCACTGCGCGCCGCGGACCGCGATGTCGGTGATGCCCGCCTTGTCGAGACCGAAGACGACGTCGCGCTGCAGCGTCGACGTGGAGTTGTAGAGGTGGATCAGGGCAGTGCCCCGGAAGCCGACCAGCGACTCGCAGGTCCGCTCGATCAGCTCCTCCCTGGCCTGGGTCAACACCTGGATGGTGACGCCCTCGGGAACCAGGTCCTCCTCCACCAGGGATCGGACGAAGTCGAAGTCGGTGGCGCTCGCAGACGGGAACCCGACCTCGATCTCGGTGTAGCCCATGGCAACCAGTAGGTCGAACATCCGACGCTTACGCTCGGCGTCCATCGGGTCGATGAGTGCCTGGTTTCCGTCGCGCAGGTCGACGCTGCACCACTGCGGCGGGACGGTGATGACCGTCGACGGCCAGGTGCGGTCGGGCAGGTCGATCGGGGGGTACGACGTGTATCGCGATGCTTTCGGCATGCCGGTCATGGGATGTGCTCCAGTCGGAAGAAGAGACGAGCACCGGCTTCACGTGCGCGCAGCACAGGCCCCGCAGCGGGGGGCCGGTGGTCGCGACCCCGCTACGGGCGGGTAAGGAGCAGCAACGAACTCATCGACGTCACGGTACCAGGTCGGCCGGTGAGGTTTGTGCAGACAATGCCGTGACCGGTGGCCGCCAGGTCTGCACAAACCAGCGGCGGACCGCCTCGATAATGCCGAGCAGTACGACGGCAGCGACCGCGTCCAGCCAGTAGTGGTTGGCGGTGACGACGATGACGTAGAGCGTGATGAGCGGGTGCAGTACGGCGATCCAGCGCCAACGGCTGCTGCTGACCGCGACGATCGCGGCCGCGACGATGACAGCCCAGCCGATGTGGACGGACGGGATCGACGACAGCTGGTCGGTGATGCCCGAACCGAGCGCGCCATACACCGACTGGTGATAGCGGTCGGCGAGGTCGACCATGCCGAGGCCAGGCACCAGCCGCGGCGGCGCGATCGGCAGGAAGCCGACCACCAGCGAGATGCCGGTGAAGACGACGACGAGGTTCCGCCAGCGTCCGTAGGCCTCGCGATGGCGCCAGAGCAACCAGATCAGCGTGAGGGCGAGCAGCGGCGCGTGGGCCCACTCGTAGTAGCCGTTGCAGATCCTGGAGAACGTCGCGTGCGGCAACACCATTCGTTGCAACGCGGCCTCATTCGGCAGGTGCAACCAGCGTTCGGCCTGCCACAGCGAGCGGCCGCGACTGAACGCGCCAGAGGCGTGCAGCAGCGACACTCCCCCGACCAGACGCCAGACCACGAACAGGATGTTGAGGACGACCAACTCGCGGAGGACGACCACCCAGCGGGCCAGGGTGCGACCGGCCGGAGGGCCGATCTGGAGCCCCTCACCGAAGGGCCGCCCACACGCCGGGCAGACGTTCTCGGCCATCGGCACGCGCGCACGGCAGCCGACGCACACCCAGCCGGGAGCCAGCGCGAGATCGCTCACCCTTGCCACATCGGCGTACCCGGCCGGGAACTGAAAACCTCAGGCCGCTAGCCAGTCCGCCACGACGCGGGCGAACTCGAGGGGTTCGTCCAGCCACGGGTAGTGACCGGCCCCGGGGATCTCGATGACATCGGTCGAGGCAGCGTTGGGCAGGTGAGCCGCGACGATCCGGCCTGGCGACGTGCCGGTGCCACCGTCGAGGCCGCCCACGATCACCAGCGTCGGCGCCACGATCCCCCGTAACAGTTGGGCCAGCTGAGCCGGGTCGCCGTTCTCCGGCCGAAACGCAGCCGTGGCCCGCAACGACATCTGGGTATCGGTTGCATCCGCGTGAGCCCGCGCGGCGTCGTCCCAGCGACCGTAGAAGAACGGCCGCAGCCCGCGGTCAAGCCGCCGCTGGCGTTCGGGCGGCAACGTCGCGACCTCGGCCTCGATCTCGGCAGCCGCGGCGTACCACGGCTCGTCCGCACGCAGCGCCCGAATCCGCGCAATGTCAGCCGAGATCTCGGAAAAGGGCACGAGTCCGTTGGCCGACGGCGTCACGAGCACGAGCTTGCGCACCCGATCCGGATACCGCGACGCGTGGACCATCGCGACGTGGCAGCCGGCGGAGTGCCCGAGCACATCCACCGGAGGCGTGCCCACAGCCGCCGCGGCCACCTCGACGTCGTCTGCCAGCCGCGGGAAGGCGAGCGAATCCCGATCGTCCGGCAGCTCGGAGTATCCGGTTCCTCGAAGGTCGAGCCGCCACAGCGTCCGCCGCTGCCACAGGCCGCCAAGGTCGCCCAGGTACGCCGATGCCCGGCCCGGGCCGCCTGGAACGCACAGCAGCGGCGGCCCCTCGCCCGCCACGTGGACAGCCAGGCCGGTGCCGTCCGCAGCGGTGAGCCGACGGAGCTTCCAGTCCGGATCAGTCAGTGCGGATCCAGCTCATTAGGCCGCGCAGTGTGGCTCCGACCTTCTCGATCGGGTGCGCGGCCGACTCGGCCCGGTACTTGTCGAAGGCGGGGCGGCCGGCGTCGTCCTCGGCGATCCACTCGCGGGCGAACGTTCCGTCCTGGATCTCCCCGAGGATGCGCTTCATCTCGGCCTTGGTCTCGGCGTTGACGACGCGCGGGCCGCGGCTGTAGTCGCCGTACTCCGCGGTGTCCGAGATCGACCAGCGCATCTTCGACAGGCCACCCTCGTACATCAGGTCGACGATGAGCTTCAGCTCGTGCAGGCACTCGAAGTACGCCGCCTCGGGCTGGTAACCCGCCTCGGTGAGGGTCTCGAAGCCGGCCTGCACCAGCGCCGACATCCCGCCGCACAGCACCGCCTGCTCGCCGAACAGGTCGGTCTCGGTCTCCTCGGTGAACGTGGTCTTGAGGGTGCCGGGGCGGGTGCCGCCGATGCCCTTGGCATACGCAAGCGCGAGCGCCAGCGCGTTGCCGCTCGCGTCCTGCTCGACGGCGACCAGGCACGGTACGCCGCGACCCTCCTGGAACTGCCGGCGTACCAGATGTCCTGGGCCCTTCGGCGCGACCATGCAGACGTCAACGTTGCTCGGCGGGGTGATGTAGCCGAACCGGATGTTGAAGCCGTGACCGAAGAACAGCGCGTCGCCGTCGTTGAGGTTCGGCGCGATGGCGTCGGCGAACAGGTGCCGCTGCACGGTGTCGGGTGCGAGCACCATGATCAGGTCGGCCTCGGCGCACGCCTCGGCGGGCGTCACGACGCGCAGCCCCTCGGCTTCGGCCGCCTCACGGCTCTTCGAGGTCTCGGGCAGGCCGACCCGGACGTCGACTCCGGAGTCGCGCAGGTTCAGCGCGTGGGCGTGGCCCTGCGAGCCGTAGCCCAGCACCGCGACCTTCCGCGCCTGGACCAGGGACAGGTCGGCGTCGTCGTCGTAGAAGATCTCGGGCATGGCTCAGGCGGTCCTTTCGACAGGGCGGAGAGTGCGATCGGTGATGCTGCGGGAGCCGCGGCCGACCGCGACCATCCCGGACTGGACGAGCTCGCGGATGCCGAACGGCTCGAGCACCCGGATGAATGCCTCGAGCTTGTCGGCGTTGCCGGTCGCCTCGATGGACACGGCGTCGGCGGAGACGTCGACGACCTTGGCGCGGAACAGCTGGACGACCTCGAGGACCTGGGAGCGAGCCGCCAGATCCGCGCGGACCTTGACGAGCAGCAGCTCCCGCTGCACCGACGCGTTGTTGTCCAGCTCCACGATCTTGATGACGTTGACCAGCTTGTTGAGCTGCTTGGTGACCTGCTCCAGCGGCAGGTCCTCGACGTTGACGACGATGGTCATCCGCGAGACATCGTCGTGCTCGGTCGGCCCGACCGCGAGTGAGTCGATGTTGAACCCGCGCCGGGAGAACAGCGCGGCGACCCGGGCGAGAACGCCGGGCTTGTTCTCGACGAGCACCGACAGGGTGTGCCTGCTCATGACTGCAGCTCCGATTCGTCGCTGACCACTTCGCCCATCTCGTAGTCGAAGTCGGGAGCGGTCTCGCGCGCGATCTTGATCTCGTCGTTGGAGGTGCCGGCCGCGACCATGGGCCACACCATGGCGTCCTTGCCGACCACGAAGTCGATGACGACCGGCGCGTCGTTGATCGCCATCGCCTTCTCGATCGTGCCATCGACATCGGCGGCGGTCTCGCACCGCAGTCCGACGCATCCCATCGCCTCGGCCAGCATGACGAAGTCTGGGAGGTACTTCGCGCGACCCGCCTTCAGGTCGGTGTTGGAGTAACGCTCGCCGTAGAACAGCGTCTGCCACTGCCGCACCATGCCGAGCGACTGGTTGTTGATGATCGCGATCTTCACCGGGATGCCTTCGATGGCGCAGGTCGTCAGCTCCTGATTCGTCATCTGGAAGCAGCCGTCGCCGTCGATCGCCCAGACCAGCGCGTCGGGCCGGCCGACCTTCGCTCCCATCGCGGCCGGTACGGCGAACCCCATCGTTCCGAGTCCGCCGGAGTTGATCCAGGTCCCGGGTTGCTCGAAGGAGATGAACTGCGAGGCCCACATCTGGTGCTGGCCCACGCCGGCGACGACGATGGTCGACGGCCCGCAGATCTGCCCGATCCGCTCGATCACGTACTGCGGCGCCAGCGCCCCGTCGCTGGGCACGTCGTACCCGAGCGGATAGGTGCGCTTCCACGACTCGCACTGGCGGGCCCACTCGGCGTACGCGCCCGTGCGGCCGGCCGCCTGCTCCGCCTTGATCGCGGCGATGAGGTCGGTGATGACGTCCCGCACGTCCCCGACGATCGGGACATCAGCGGTGCGGTTCTTGGAGATCTCGGCCGGATCGATGTCCGCGTGCACCACGGTCGCCTCGGGGGCGAACGTCGAGAGCTTGCCGGTGACCCGGTCGTCGAAGCGCACTCCCAACGCGATCATCAGGTCGCAGCGCTGCAGCGCCGTGACGGCCGACACCGAGCCGTGCATACCGGGCATCCCGAGATGCTGGGGGTGCGAGTCCGGGAACGCGCCACGGGCCATCAGCGTCGTGACGACGGGTACGCCGGTCAGCTCGGCCAGCTCGCGCAGCTCGTTGGTGGCGCCGGCCTTGATCACGCCGCCGCCGACGTAGAGCACCGGGCGCTGCTTCTCGGTGAACAGCCGGGCGGCCTCGCGCACCTGCTTGGCATGCGGCTTCGCCGCCGGGCGGTAGCCGGGCAGCTGCAGCTCCGGCGGCCAGTCGAACGTCGTCATGGACGTCAGGGCGTCCTTGGCGATGTCGACCAGGACCGGCCCGGGCCGGCCGGTCGAGGCGATGTGATGGGCCTCGGCGAGCGTCCGCGGGATGTCGTCGGCTTTCTGCACCAGGAAGTTGTGCTTCGTGATCGGCATCGTGATGCCGCAGATGTCGGCCTCCTGGAAGGCATCCGTCCCGATCGCGGCCGAGGGCACCTGGCCGGTGATCGCGACCAGCGGGACACTGTCCATGTAAGCATCGGCGATCGGGGTGACCAGGTTGGTTGCTCCCGGACCGCTCGTCGCCATGCAGAACCCGACCCGTCCGGTGGCCTGCGCGTACCCGGTCGCAGCGTGACCTGCGCCCTGCTCGTGGCGGACCAGGATGTGGCGCACTTTGGTCGAGTCGAACAGCGGGTCATACGCCGGAAGGATGCAGCCGCCCGGGATGCCGAACACGACCTGCGCGTCAAGCTCCTCGAGTGCACGCACCAACGCCTGCGCCCCGGTCACCTGCTCTGTCACTGTGAACTCCTGCTCCGCCATCACACTGCTCCACCATCACACTGCTCTGCGATTACAACCTGGGCAACAAAAAACCCCTCGTGCAAAGCACGGAGGGGTAGCGCGCGGACCGGGATCAGGCCGCGCGCTGGCTAACTACGATGCTGATACGCACAACTAAAGAATCACCCACGGGTTGTGGCGTGTCAAGGATGAGAGACGGCCGTCTCACTGGCTGAGACAGGCTCAAGAGCCGGCAGCCCGTCGATGCTCGCCGCGTTCTTCTCGGACCGGTATCTGACCAGCTTCGCCTCACCCTTGTGCGCGTTGCTCCGGTCGAGGAGGTCGCGCTCGGCTTCGAACGTGAGGGTGGGGACGGCGTACCCGCAGGAGTCGGAGACCCGGCTGACGTCGACCACGATGACGGCCCGGACCCCCGGGTGGGCATCGCCGAACGGCGCCACGGTCTCGGTCCAACCGCGATCCTCCGGCGTCACGACGTGCCCGCGGCCGTGCAGTCGCACGATCTTCGGTGGCCCCTCGAATCCGCAGAACATCACCACGATCCGGCCGTTCTCCCGCAGGTGCGCGATGGTCTCCGCTCCGCTGCCGGTGAGATCCAGCCAGGCCACCGTGTGCTCATCGACGACATGGAAGGTGTCACGCAGGCCTCGTGGCGAGACGTTGATGTGCCCCTCGGCCGCCAGCGGCGCGGTCGCGACGAAGAAGACGTGCTGCGCCTCGATCCACTCGCGAAGCCGGCCGTCGATGCCGTCGTACTGCTTGCCCATGTCCCCAGTATCCCGCCGCACCGGTCCCGAGGCGCGGCTATTTCAGCCGCAGACCGCGCCCTGGGCGGCGGAGCCCACGAGCTTGGCGTACTTGCCGAGGACGCCGGTCGGGTAGCGCGGCGGCCGCGGCTGCCACTCGGCGCGGCGACGTTCGAGCTCCTCGTCGTCGACGAGCAGGTCGAGCCGGCGGGAAGTGACGTCGAGCCGGATCGGATCGCCGTCGCGCACCAGCGCGATCGGGCCGCCGTCCGCGGCTTCCGGTGCGACGTGGCCGACGCACAGGCCGGTCGTCCCCCCGGAGAACCGACCGTCGGTCAGCAACAGCACGTCCTTGCCGAGCCCGGCGCCCTTGATCGCTCCCGTGACCGCGAGCATCTCCCGCATCCCGGGGCCGCCGCGCGGTCCCTCGTAGCGGATGACGACGACGTCGCCGGCTCCGAGGTCGCCGCTGGTGACGGCCGCCATCGCGGGAGCCTCGGTGTCGAAGACCCTGGCCTTGCCCTCGAACACCGCACGGTCGAATCCGGCGGTCTTCACGACGGCGCCGTCCGGAGCGAGCGAGCCGCGCAGGATCGACAGGCCGCCGGTGCGGTGCATCGGCTCGGACATCGCGCGGATCACGGTGCCATCGGGGTCGGGCGGGGTGATGTCGGCGAGGTTCTCGGCCATCGTGCGCCCGGTGACCGTGAGGCAGTCACCGTGCAGCAGGCCGGCGTCGAGCAGCGCGCGCATCACAACGGGGATACCGCCGATCCGGTCGATGTCGCTCATCACGAAGCGCCCGAACGGTTTCACGTCGGCGAGATGCGGGGTCCGGTCGCCGATCCGGTTGAAGTCGTCGAGGTCGAGTGGCACGCCGGCTTCGTGGGCGATCGCGAGCAGGTGCAGGACCGCGTTGGTCGAGCCGCCGAGGGCCATGACCACCGTGATGGCGTTCTCGAAGGCCTCCAGCGTGAGGATCTGCCGCGCGGTGATGCCGTGGGCCAGCAGCCCGACGACGGCCTCGCCCGACTTCACGGCGTACTCGTCGCGGCGGCGGTCGACGGCCGGGGGCGCGGCGCTGCCGGGCAACGACATCCCTAGCGCCTCAGCCGCGGCGGCCATCGTGTTGGCGGTGTACATCCCCGCACACGCGCCCTCACCGGGGCAGGTGGCCCGCTCGATCGCGTCGAGCTCGTCCCGCGTGATCCGGCCGGCGGCGCAGGCGCCGACGCCCTCGAACACGTCGATGATCGTGAGATCCCGGTCACCCAACCGGCCCGGCAAGGTCGCCCCGGCGTACAGGAAGACCGACGCCAGGTCGAGGCGGGCGGCGGCCATCAGCATGCCGGGCAGCGACTTGTCGCAACCGGCAAGCAGGACCGAGCCATCGAGGCGCTCGGCGAACATCACGGTCTCCACCGAGTCGGCGATGACCTCACGGGAGACCAGCGAGGCGTGCATCCCCTCGTGACCCATCGAGATGCCGTCCGAGACCGAGATGGTGCCGAACTCCAGCGGCACTCCCCCGGCCTCGCGGACCCCGTCCTTGGCGCGCTTGGCGAGCCGGTCGAGCGAGAGGTTGCAGGGCGTGATCTCGTTCCACGACGAGGCGACGCCGATCTGCGGCTTGTCCCAGTCCTCGTCGGTCAGGCCGACGGCCCGGAGCATCGCTCGCGCCGGAGCTCGCTCATACCCGTCAGTGACATCGCGGCTGCGCGGCTTGCTGTCCACGCCGCGAGCCTACGGCCCGGCGGGCCCGAGGACCGAGCCGAGGCGGGCTGGCATGATGCGCCGGTGCCCCGCTTCGAGGTCGTCAGTGCGGACGGCACCCGAGTGACGGCGTGGCGCAACCACGGCGCCGGACCGCCGGTTCTCATCTGCAACGGTCTCGGCACGCCCCCGATCGCCTGGCCCGGCATCATCGCCGACGACAGCGGCTTCGACGTCAGAACCTGGTACTACCGCGGGACGGCGGGGGGCGAGCGCCCGGCGGACCCGACGAGGGTGACGGTCGCGGACCACACCGACGACGCCCTCGCTGTCCTCGACAGCGAGCAGATCGATTCCGCGGTCCTGGCGTGCTGGTCGTTGGGGGTCAACGTCGGCTTCGAGCTGCTGCGCCGGCACCCGGACCGGGTCGCCGGGATCCTGGCGGTCGCCGGCGTCCCGGGCGGGACGTTCGCCGCGATGGGTGCACCGCTCGGGATCCCGCGCCCGTTCCGCCACCTGGCCGGACTCACCGGAGCACACACCGGTCACGTGATCGGCCGGCCGCTGGGATGGGTCTCGCGTCACATCCCGCTGTCCCGGGCGACCGCGAAGGTCATCAGCCACAGCGGCTTCGTGCTGCCCCGGGCGACGCCCGACCGGTTGCTCCCGACGCTCGAGGAGTTCCGGGAGCACGACTTCCGCTGGTATTTCACGCTGGCACTCGCCGCGGCGTCACATCCCCCGATGGACACGTCGTTCGTCGACGTGCCGGTGTCGTTCGTGGCAGGTCGGTACGACGTCCTGGCCTCGCTGCACGCGATGCGCTCGGCCGCGACCCGGATCCCAAATGCTCAGCTCACTATTCTGCCGGGGTCGCACTTCCTGCCCCTGGAGTTCCCGGACGAGCTGGCGGACGAGCTGCGTGCGCTGGTCCGGCGTACCGGGCTGGCCGACGACCTCAGCCCGTCAGCCGCTGGCTGAGCAGCTCGCGCGCGCGGCGGGCATCGGCCGAGCCGCGGGTCGCCTTCATCACGGCACCGACCAGCGGGCCGAGCGCTCCCGGGTTGCCGGAGCGGACCTTCTCGGCCACGTCGGGCTGGCCTGCGATCGCGGCGTCGACCGCGGCGACCAGCTCGTCCTCGCCGGCGACCTGCCAGCCGTGCGCCTTGATGACGGCGTCGATGTCGCCCTCTCCCGCGAGCACGGCGTCGATGACCTGACGCGCCAGCTTGTTCGTCAGGGTCCCCTCGTCCTCCAGCTCGCTGATCCGTGCCACGTCCGCCGGGCCGACCGCGAGCTCCGCGACGTCCACGCCAAGCTCGTTCGCGCGGCCGACCAGGTAGCCGAGCCACCACCCCTTCGCCTTGGTCGCCGACGCACCGGCCGCGATGCTGTCGGCCACCAGGTCGAGTACCGCGGCGTTCGTCAGCTGCTCGATGTCCACCGGTGTGAAGCCGTGCTCCGCGGCGAACGCCGCGCGTCGCTCGCTCGGCGGCGCCGGTAGCGACGTCCGGATCCGTTCCACCTGGTCGGCCGGCGGTGCGAGCGGCACGAGGTCGGGTTCCGGGAAATACCGGTAGTCCTGGGCCTCCTCCTTGCTGCGCCCCGGGCTGGTCGTCCCGCTGTCCTCGTGGAAGTGCCGGGTCTCCTGCACGATCCGCTTCCCGGCGGCGAGCCGTTCGCCCTGCCGTTCGACCTCGTAGCGGACCGCCCGCTCGACCGACCGGAGCGAGTTGACGTTCTTGGTCTCCGACCGGGTTCCCAGGGTCGTGGAGCCCCGCGGCGTCAGCGAGAGGTTCACGTCGCAGCGCAACGATCCCTGCTCCATCCGGACGTCGGAGACCTCGAGACCCCGCAACACGTCCCGCAGCTCGGTGACATAGGCCTTCGCGACGGCCGCAGCCTTGATGCCCGTACCGGCGACCGGCCGGGTGACGATCTCGACCAGCGGGATGCCGGCCCGGTTGTAGTCGACCAGCGAGTGGGTCGCGCCGTGGATCCGCCCGGTCGAGCCACCGACGTGCAGCGACTTGCCGGTGTCCTCCTCCAGGTGGACCCGCTCGATCTCGATCCGGTACACCTCACCGTCGACGGTCACGTCGAGGTAGCCGTCGATGCACAACGGCTCGTCGTACTGGCTGATCTGGTAGTCCTTCGGCATGTCCGGATAGAAGTAGTTCTTCCGCGCGAACCGGCACCACTCAGCGATGGTGCAGTGCAACGCGAGACCGATCCGGATCGAGAACTCGATCGCCTTCTCGTTGGTCACGGGCAGCGAGCCGGGCAGCCCGAGACAGACCGGGCAGACGTGCGTGTTGGGAGCGGCACCGAAGACGGTGGAGCAGCCGCAGAACAGCTTCGTCGCGGTGCCCAGCTCGACGTGGGTCTCCAGGCCGAAGACCGGGTCGTAGCGGTCGAGCACCTCGTCGTAACCGGTCGTGAGCGTCATGCCTCTAGATTGTCACGTCATGGCCGTGAGGGAGATCCGACGCTGGGGTGACCCCGGGCTGCGGACGCCGTGCGACGAGGTGACCGTCTTCGACGACCGGATCAAGCGGCTGTGCGACGACCTGATCGACACGGTGACCGCGGAGGACGGCCGAGCCGGCCTGGCCGCGAACCAGATCGGCGTCGGGCTGCGGGCCTTCTCCTGGTACGTCGACGGCGACCTCGGCGTCGTCGTGAACCCGCGCGTGGTCTCGACCGACGGGGAGCAGGACGGCGACGAGGGCTGCCTGTCGCTGCCGGGTCTGTGGTTTCCCGTCGTACGCGCGGAGGCAGCGACGGTCGAGGGTGTGGACGCGACCGGCGCACCGCTGCGGGTGTCCGGCACCGGCTTGATGGCGCGCTGCCTGCAGCACGAATGCGACCACCTGGACGGCATGTTGTACATCGACCGGCTGACCGGTGACCTGCGCCGCGAGGCGCTGCGAGCCGCCCGCGACCTCTGACCTGTCAGGGCTCCTGACGGGTCGAAGTGGTGACGAAGTCGATGAGGGCCTCAACCGGGCCGAGCAGCTCCGGCTCGAGATCGGTCCAGCTTCGTGCCACCTTGCGTACCCGCAACCATGCCGCCGAGGCGTCGGGGGCTCCGAGGTGGGCGGCCATCGCGTCCTTCCATGAGAACCCCTTCGGGATCTCCGGCCAGGCCGCCAGCCCGAGCCGGGCCGGCTTCACCGCCTGCCAGATGTCCACGAACGGGTGGCCGAGCACCAGGACGTGCGGACCCGCGACCGCCGCCGCGATCCGGCTCTCCTTGCTTCCGGGCACCAGATGGTCGAGCAGTACGCCGAGCCGCGCGTCGTCACCGGGGTCGAACGACCGCACCACCTCGGGCAGGTTGTCGGCGCCCTGCAGCAGCTCGACGACGACCCCCTCAACCCGCAGGTCGTCACCCCAGATCTGCTCCACCAGCTCGCTGTCATGCCGGCCCTCCACGAGGATCCGGCCGGCCCGGGCGACGCGAGCACGCTGACCGTGGACGGCGATCGAGCCGGATGCGGTGCGGCGGGAGGCGACCGGCGAGGCGGTGGCCGGCCGCTCCAGCGTCACCCGCTCGCCATCGAGCAGGAAGCCGGCCTTCGTCCAGGGGAACAGCCGATGCCGGCCGTGACGGTCCTCGAGCGTCAGCGTCGCGCGGTCCCATTCGACGACCGCGCCGCAGAAGCCGGAGTCGGCGTCCTCAACCACCATCCCGGCTTCGACGGGAACCGTCCGGACAGTTCGTCGGGGCCGATGCCGTTCGCCCAGCACATCGGGTCCGTACTCCCGTCGGGGAACCTCCACCCGCCGCTCAGCCCGCAGCCGTCGGGGCCGTACCGGCGCCATTGGCGTCGACGGGCACCGGGTCGATCAACGGGAAGTGGCAGGCGGCGGCGTGGGCCGGCCCGAAGGACCGCAGCTGTGGAGTCTCCTCTGCGCACAGCTCCCGGGCGCGCGGGCACCGGGTGCGGAATCGGCAGCCCGACGGCGGGTTGATCGGGCTCGGCAGCTCGCCGCGGACCCCGACCTCCTCGCTCGTCCGCTCGATGGTGGGGTCCGGGATCGGAATGGCCGAGAGTAGGCCCGCGGTATAGGGGTGAGCCGCTCGGTTGTAGATGTCGTCACCGCTGCCGGTCTCGACCAGCCGGCCGAGGTACATCACGCCGATCCGGTCGGACAGATACTTCACCACCGCCAGATCGTGCGAGATGACGACGTAGGTCAGATTGTGCTCGGCCTGCAACCGCTTCATCAGGTTGAGCACCTGCGACCGGATGGACACGTCGAGCGCGCTCACCGGCTCGTCGGCCACGATCACCGCGGGGTTGAGCATCAACGCGCGAGCCAGCCCGATGCGTTGCCGCTGCCCGCCCGAGAACTCGTGGGGGAAGCGGTCGACCGCCGACAGCGGGAGCCCCACTTCCTTGAGCATGCTGGCGATCTGGGCGCGCCGAGACTTGCGTGTCCCGACGCCCTGGATGACCAACGGCTCGGACAAGATGGTGCCGACCCGCATCCGAGGGTCGAGCGACGCGTAGGGATCCTGGAACATCATCTGCAGGTCACGACGTCGCCGTCGCAGCCGACGCCCTCCCATTTTCGCGACGTCGTCTCCGTTGAGCAGCAGCTCGCCCGAGTTGGGTCGATCCAGGGCGACGATCAGCCGGCCGAGCGTCGTCTTGCCACACCCCGACTCCCCGACGAGCCCGAAGGTCTCGCCGGCCCGGACCGTGACAGATACCCCTGACACGGCCTTGACCGAGCCGCGGTACTTCGCGGGGAGCAGCGAGCTGCCGACCGGGAACTCCTTGACCAGGTCACGGATCTGCAGCAGTGGTGGCCCGGCGGTATCGACCTCAAGGGAGCGCTCGAGACTGCGGACGGCGGTCGGCCGCTCACCAAGACCATCAACCGGATGCCAGCAGGCGAAGGCGTGCGACGGGTTGTCACCCGTCAGCGGGGGCTCCTCGACGCGACAGCGCTCGGTGGCGAGGTGACAGCGAGGGGCGAACCGGCACCCGTCGGGTGGATCGGAAAGATCGGGCGGCAGCCCCGGAATGGAGAACAGCACCGCGTTCGCGTCCTGGTCGAGCTGCGGGATCGACCCCAGCAGCGACTGGGTGTACGGGTGGCGCATGTGGGCGAACAGATCGCGCGTCCCGGCTGCTTCGATCATCTTGCCGGCGTACATCACGTTGATGCGGTCGGCCCGCCCCGCCACGACCCCCATGTCGTGGGTGATGAGCAACACCGCCATGCCGAGCTCTTCCTTGAGCCGGTCGAGCAGGCTCAGGATCTGCGCCTGGATCGTGACATCGAGTGCCGTTGTCGGCTCATCGGCGATGAGGACCTTCGGCGCACACACCAGCGACATGGCGATCAGAACCCGCTGCCGCAGTCCGCCCGACAGTTGATGCGGGAAGTCCTCGAGTCGTTCACGTGGGCGCGGGATTCCCACCAGGTCGAGCACCTCGGCGGCCCGGTCCAGACCTTCCTTTTTGCTCATTCCGCGGTGCAGCCAGGCCGGCTCGGCGACCTGGTACCCGATCGACTTCGTCGGGTTGAGCGCGGTCAGCGAGTCCTGGAACACCATCGCGATGTCGTTCCCGCGGATCTTCCGGAGCTCGTCCTGCGACAGCGACGTGAGGTCGGTGTCCCCGAACCTGATGGCGCCTTCGACCACCCTGCCGCCGGGTGGCAGCAGTCCCATGATCGACAACCCGGTCATCGACTTGCCGCACCCCGACTCGCCCACCAGCCCGAGCGTCTCGCCGGCGTCCAGATGCAGGTCGATGCCGTCCACGGCGCGCACCAGCGAGGACGACAGCTGGATATGCGTCTTCAACCCGGTGATGTCGAGGATCCGCTCGGCCATGTCAGCGCTTCCGGAGCCGGACGTCGACGGCGTCACGCAACGCGTCGCCCATGAAGTTGAACGCCATGACCGTTGCGATCAGGCAGGCACCTACGGGGTAGATCAGCCACCAGTATCCGTCCTGGAGGTAGGTGACGCCGTCCGAGAGCTGATCGCCCCAGTCGACCTGCGGATAGTGCAGCCCGAAGCCGAGGAAGCCGATGAACGAGACGATCAGGATGGCGTCAGCGATCTGGAACGTGATGTTCACGATGACCACGCTGAGCGCGTTCGGGATGAGGTGACGGAAGACCTGCCGTCGTTGGGTCGAACCCATCGCCTTCGCCGCGGAGACAAAGTCCCGGGTGCGCAGCGTCAGGACCTCGCCGCGCACCAGCCGGGTAGGAACGAACCACGCGTTCAACCCGATGATGATCGACAGCGTGACCACCGTCGCGCCGTAGCGCGCCGAGAAGATCAGGATGATGAGGAACGTGGGAATCGACAGTCCCACATCGACGATGCGCATCAGGAATCCGTCGACGACACCACCGACGAGACCGGCGACCGCACCGTAGATCGTGCTCACCACGGTCGCGATGATCGCCGTGAGAAGGCCGATCTCCAGGGACGACTGGCCGCCCAGCATCATCCGGCCCAGCTCGTCGAACCCGTTGCTGTCGGTCCCCAGTGGGTGGCCGGGGCCCGGCGGCAGGTTGTTGGCGCCGAGGTCTCCGGACACCTGGTTGGTGTGGTAGACGTGCGGCCCGAGGAAGCAGAACGCCAGGAAGAAGATGACGACGGCGACCCCCACCAGCGCGAGCCGGTTCTCTGCGAAGGCCTTCAGCGTCATCCGCCAGCCGCTGCCCTGGGTGTAGACCTCGCCACCCTCGGACTCGGCGACAAGGACGTCGGAGCCCGGCCCGAGCCCACCCGGCGTCATCGTCACGACGTCAGCCCGCTCATGTCAGCCGGATTCGCGGGTCGGTCACGGTGAGCGCTATGTCGGCGACGAAGTTCCCGAACACGACGAGAATGCCGCCCACCAGCGTGTAGGCGAGCAGGATCGGATAGTCCTCGCTGAGCAGGCTGTTGAAGAACAACAGCCCGAGCCCCGGGTAGTTGAAGACCTGCTCGGTCACCAGGTTGCCCGCCAGCAGGTCGGGGATCGAGAGCCCGACCAGGGTGACCATCGGCAGGCTCGAGTTGCGGATCAGGTGCCGCCGCAGCACGGAACGCTCCGGCAGGCCCTTCGCCCGAGCAACCTTGATGTAGTCCTGCGCCAGGTTGTCCAATGCCGACGAACGCATGTAACGGGAGTAGCCCGCGACGGTCAGGGCGACCAGTGACGCGATGGGGAGCACCATCGAACGCGGATCCTTCAATACGCCGATGACGGTCGTAGCCTGACTCGCCTCGAAGGGGAAGATCGGCCACTTCAGGGCGAACAGGTCGATGAGGATCAGCGAGAGGAAGAAGATCGGCATCGAGTACAACGTGAAGCTGACCCCGGTCAGGACGTAGTCGCTGATCGAGTTGCGCTTGACCGCCTGATAGATCCCGAGCGGTACGGCGATGACCACGGCGAGGAAGAGCGAGACCCCGGACAGCAGTGCACTGCGTCCGGCGTTCTCCTTGAACAGCGCGCTCACCGACTGGTTGAGCTTGTAGGAGTAGCCGAGGTTCCCGTGGAGGGTCTCGTTCACGTAGGTGAGGAACTGGCGAAGGAACGGCCGGTCGTAGCCGTGGGCATGGTTGAAGCCGGCGATCGCCGCCGGCGACGCCTTGATGCCGAGGACCGCGCGCGCCGGCGAGGGCGCGATGATGTGCAGCATCGTGAACGTGACGAACATGATGCCGAACACGACGATGACAGCGCTGACGAACCGGCGCAGGATGTAGGAGATCATCCTGCGCCCGGCTGGTCAGTGAGGTCCGTACACCTCGCCAGTTCGATGACCGCCTACTTGCTCGTGAGGTACCAGTACTCCGGCGTGAAGGAGTACTGAGTGAGGTTCGCGAAGGAGTCCGGCGGCCCCGAGATCCCCTTCCACGCGAAGATCAGGTCCGGGTTCGGCAAGAAGACCGCGGGCAGGTCCTTGGTGATGAACGCGGCTTCGTCCTTCACAGCAGTCGGATTTGCGCTGAACTTGGAGGCCTTGATCAGCTTGTCGGCCTCGGGGCTGCTGTAGTCCCCCTCGTTGCCACTCCCGCCGGTGTTGAAGATGGTGTCGGTGGTCGGGTACGGGTTCTCGGTGAACCCGCCGTAGTTCTCCGACTCCCACTTGTTGTTGTTCTGGGGTGCGACCGGGTCGTCGTACTGGTCGACGATGAAGTTGAACGTCTTCGCCGTCGGCGTGATCTTGATCCCCACCTGGCTTGCGGCCGACGCCCACTGCGTCGTTTCCTGGCCCGCGCTCGCTGGGTCGTTGGTGTAGTAGTCGGTGAAGGCGATCGTCTGCCCCTTGGGGATACCGGCACCACACTGGTTGGCGCCGGTGCCGGGATTCTGGCACGTGGTGACACCGCCGGGCACCACGTGCCAGCCGTGCGAGCTGAGGAGCTGGCTGGCGGCCGAGATGCTGTACGGGTACGGGTTCGTGGCAGCGTTCGACGGAACGTACGGGGTCTGCGGGATCGCCGGGATCGGTCCATACGCCGGGGCCGCGGCACCGCCGTAGGCGCCGTGGATGATCGCCTCCTGGTCGGACAGGTGAGCCAGCGCCTGCCGGATGTAGAGCTGGGCGATCACCTTGTCCCAGTTGTTGGTCGTGTCCTTGAAGTTGAAGACCGCGTACTCGAAACCGAGGTCGGGATAGCCGTAGACGTTGTAGCCCGCCGCCTTGATCTTCGGCACCTGAGGCAGATCCTCGGCGGCGACGATTCCCTGGCTGAGCTTCCCGGAGAGGATCGCGTTGAACTGCGCCGTCGTCGACGCGAAGTACTCGGCCTTCAGCACCGAGAACCGCGCCTTCTGCGGGCCGCCGTACGTCGGGTTGGGGACCATCGTGTTGGCGTCGGTGGTCGGGGTGAAACTCGTCAGCTTGAACGGACCGTCGACGTCCTGCCACAGCGGGTTGGTGCCGTACGTCTTGAGCACGCCGGACTGCGCATTGAGGTAGTTGAAGATCTTCTTCGCGTTCGCGGGGTTGCTGAAGTCGAGGTGCGAGCCGCCGGCTGCCGCGACGTTCCAGGAGGTCGAGGGCATCGGGGTGATGTAGGTGAGCTGGGTGTCGGTGAACCAGCTCGGGTTGTAGGCCTTGTCGAGTGTGAGCACGACCTGGTAGGTGCTAGCGGCTTTCGCGCCGACGATGTTGTCGGGGAAGTCGCCCTTGGAGTAAGGCCCGAAGTTCTGGGCGTTCTCCTTGATGGCGGCGCGTACCTCGTCGATGAAGAACAGCACGTCCTGAGCGTCGACCGGGTGACCGTCGGCCCATTTGTAGTTGTGGCTCATGTTGATGGTGACGGTCTTGTTGCCGTTGGAGTAGACCGGGGCCGATGCGAGCGACAGCGGGTAGTTGATGACCGGTCGGTTGCCGATGGTCTCGAGGTACAGCGGCCGGTACATCAAGATCTGGAACTGGTAGTTGACCGCGGTCCAGGCGGAGCCTGGGAACACCGGCATGATGTACGTCGGCTGGGCGCCGGCGATGATCGGGTAGCTGATCGTGCCGCCCTTGATCGGCGTGCCCGACTCAGCCGGCAACGAGCCGTACTGCCCTGCGGTCGTGCTGGTGGCGCCGCTCGGCGCGGAGCTGTGGCCACCACTGGACGCAGTCGAGCTGCAGGCTGCGAGAACGAGACCTCCGGCGGCAAGTGCGAGCAGGGCGCGGTGACGTCGAATGGCCATGCGCCGTTCTATCGCAGGTCGGTCGGCAGAACAACGATTTGGAGCCGATTACACCGTGTTGGGATCGAATCGCTGCCAATTCTTTACCAAAGAAGGCGTTGATCTAAGGAATCTCCGGGGCCTGCTCGAGCAGCCGATCGGTGCCGAGGGCCGCCTCGACGGCCGCGGCCACCCGGTACATCCGCTCGTCGGCCTGGACCGGCGCCATCACCTGCAGCCCGACCGGCAGGCCGTCCTCGGCCAGCCCGCACGGCACCGACAGTGCCGGGCCACCGTAGAGGTTCGACGGGATGGTGCACAGGTCGGCGAGATACATGGCCATCGGGTCATCGACGCGCGACCCCAGCGCGAAGGCGGTGGTCGGCGTCGTCGGGGAGACCAGCACGTCCACCGACTCGAACGCGGCCGCGAAGTCCCGGGAGATCAGGGTGCGCACCCGCTGCGCCTGGCCGTAGTAGGCGTCGTAGTACCCCGCCGACAACGCGTAGGTGCCCAGGATCACGCGGCGCTTCACCTCGGCGCCGAACCCGGCCGCCCGCGTCGCCGCCATCACCTCCTCGGCGGAGGCCTCCCCGTCGTCACCGACCCGCAGGCCGTACCGCATCGCGTCGTACCGCGCCAGGTTGCTCGAGGCCTCGCTGGGCGCAATCAGGTAGTACGCCGGCAGCGCGTAGTCGAAGTGCGGGCAGGACACCTCGACGACCTTGGCGCCGAGCGCCTCGAGCAGGGCGACGGCCTCGTCGAAGCGTGCCGTCACGCCCACCTGATAGCCCTCGCCGCCGAACTCCTTGACGACCCCGACCCGCATGCCGCTGATGTCGGTCGTTCGGGCGGCCTCGACCACCGGTGGGACCGGCCCGTCGATCGACGTGGAGTCCATCGGGTCATGGCCCGCGATCACGCTGTGCAGCAGCGCGGCGTCGAGCACGGTGCGGGCGCACGGCCCCGCCTGGTCAAGTGACGAGCTGAACGCGACCAGGCCGTAACGGGACACGCCGCCGTACGTCGGCTTCACGCCCACCGTCCCGGTCACGGCGCCGGGCTGGCGGATCGACCCGCCGGTGTCGGTCCCGATCCCGAGCGCCGCCTGGTACGACGCGATGGCCGCGCTGGTGCCGCCACCGGACCCGCCAGGGGTCCGGGTCAGGTCCCACGGGTTGTGCGAAGGCCCGAACGCCGAGTGCTCGGTCGAGGAGCCCATCGCGAACTCGTCCATGTTGGTCTTGCCGAGGATCACGATCCCCGCCTCGCGCATCCGCGTGACGATCGTCGCGTCGTAGGGCGGGATCCAGCCTTCGAGGATGCGCGAGCCCGCCGTCGTAGGCACGCCCTGGGTGACGACGATGTCCTTGAGGGCCAGCGGTACGCCGGCGAGCGGGCCGGTGAGCTCTCCGGCGTCGACCCGGGCGGCGGTGGCCAGGGCGTTGTCGGCGTCGACGTGGAGGAACGCGTGGACCGCGCCGTCGACCGCCTCGATCCGGTCCAGGTGGGCCTGGGTGACCTCGACCGCGGAGACCTCACGCGCAGCGATCCGGGCGGCGAGCGCCGAGGCGCTGCACCGCAGCAGCTCGTTCACTCCTGGTCCAGGATCCGCGGCACCCGGAACCGCTGGTCCTCGACCGCCGGCGCCGCCGCCAGTGCCTGCTCGGCGGTCAGGCACGGGACCGGCTGGTCCGACCGCAGCACGTTCGTGACCGGCACGGCGTGGGATGTCGGCGGGATGTCGTCAGCCGCTACCTCCTGCACCCGCCCGACGGCATCGAGGATCACGTCGAGCTGGCCCGCCAGCGCGTCGAGCTCGGGGTCGGTCAGGGCGATCCGCGCGAGCCGGGCGAGATGCTCGACGTCGGTGCGGGTGATGGCAGCCACGCCGCCCATCCTAGGTGGGCGGGTGCGGTCGACCGGGGTCGCGGCTCAGGCGAGCAAGCTGTCGCCGGCGAGCGGCAGGGTCTGAGAACCGGCGGACTCGGAAACCACGCTGAGACCCATCGTGGTGTGGTTGAAGTTCTGGAGCCAGGCGGTGGCGACCGCGGGCGGCATGGCCTTCGACAGGTACCAGCCCTGCGCGGCGTCGCAACCGTAGACGGCCAGCCGGTCCCACGCATCGCGGGTCTCGACGCCCTCGGCGACGGTGCGCAGCCCGAGCGCGCCGGCCAGGTCGATGATCGAGTGCACGATCGCCGCGTCGTCCTCGTTGACGTCCATCCGCATCACGAACGAGCGGTCGATCTTGACCTCGCTGACCGGCAGCCGCTTGAGGTGCACCAGCGACGAGTACCCGGTGCCGAAGTCGTCGAGCGAGACCCCGACCCCCAGCGACGCGAGCGACAGCAACGTCGAGGCGGCGCGGGCCGGGTCGGTCATCAGCACGCTTTCGGTGACCTCGATCATCAACGCCCGAGGGGGTACGTCGTACCGCTCGATGCTGCGCTGCAGCATCTCGGCGAACCTGCGGTCGTAGAGGTCGCGGGCGCAGACGTTCACGGCGGTCTGGACCCGCAGTCCCTGGTGCCACCACTCGGAGAGCTGGCGCAGCGCCTCGTCGAGGACGAACTGGGTGATGACGCGCATCAGGCCGGTCTGCTCGGCCAGCGGCAGGAACTCATCGGGCGGGATGTTGCCCCGCTCCGGGTGGGTCCAGCGCAGCAACGCCTCGACCCCGACGACGTCTCCGGTGCGCAGGTCGGCCTTGGGCTGGTAGTGCAACGACAGGTCGCGGTTCTCCAGCGCGGTCCGGAGCTCGCCGAGCATGCCGAGCCGGGCGGTGGAGTGACGATCGATCTCGCTGGAGTACACCTGCACCCGGGTGCCGTTCTCCTTGGCGACGTACATCGCCACGTCGGCGCGCTGCAGCAGCGTCTCGAAGTCGCTGCCGTGCTGCGGGTGCAACGCGATGCCGAGCGAGGCGTCGATCTCGTGGGAGAGCCCTTCGTGGCGGAACGGCTCGGCCAGCGCGGCCCCCACCTTCTCGGCCAGGTCGAGGGCGGCGCGGGGCTCGGCGAGGTCGGTCACGAGCACCGCGAACTCGTCGCCTCCGAGCCGGGCGACGACCGCTCCCTGGCCCATCACTGCGGTCAGCCGGGTCCCGACCCACTGGAGCAGCTCGTCTCCGACCCGGTGGCCCAGGGTGTCGTTGATCTCCTTGAAGCGGTCGAGGTCGAGCAGGAACAGCGCGAGGTGGGTGTGGCTCTCGTTGGCGGTCCGCAGCGCGTCCTGGGTCGCGGCGACCAGGTGTCGTCGGTTGGGCAGCCCGGTCAGCGAGTCCTCGAGGCTCTGCTGCTCACGTGCCCGGGTCAGCCCGGCGGTCGCGTACACCGCGCCCAGCGGGAACAGCAGCAGCGGCAGCAGCGCAGGACCGCTCTGCATGACGACCACGATGATCGGTGAGAGGCCGAGCAGGGCGCTGGTCGCGAGCGTCTGGAACTCGAAGTCGGCGAACAGCTCGCTGCGGAACGACGTCCGGGTCCGCAGCGCCAACGCGCCGGACACCAGGACGTTGTTGACCACGAAATAGGCGACGGCGGCGAGCGCGACAGCCGGCAGGTCCTTGCCGCTGACGTTCAGCGGATGCATCGCCGTGGCATGGCGCCCCAGCGCGACGAGGGCCAGCTGCGCGGCGCCGAAGGACAACGAGAACTGCGCGATGTTGAATCCGGTCCGCCAGGGGGCTCGGCGACCCGTGATGTCGGCCACCGCGATCGCGATGGCCTGCATGAGCAGTGCCAACGGGAGGCCGGCGTACAGCAGCAACGCAAAGATGAAGGCGGTGGACGTGCTCACGCCGTTGACGTCCATACCGGCGATGACCAGTGGGCGGACCTCGCCGATCACGACGAGCGCGGCCACGACGATGAGAGCGGTGCGCAGCGCGGTGAAGTCGTGCGCGGACAGCATCGAGACCTGCATGATGAGCAGACCGAAGCCGACCACTGTCACGACGCCCAGGTAGCTCCAGAAGACCGACGCGCCAGCGGTCGGGACATTGTTCCGGTCGTCGTCGTCCCCGGACATGTCACCCCCAATCGCTGGCCTCGACCGACACCCGCCGTCCCGTCATGATCGACAGCGCAGCGGAGTTCTTGAGAAACCGCTCTCAGGAGTCCGATTCGGCCGTCTGGGCGACCGCCGCTGCGGCCTCCGGCCCACGCTCGAGCAGCACCCGGAAACCGGCCTCGTCGAGCAGCGGCACGCCGAGCTTGACCGCTTTGTCATATTTCGAGGCACCGGGCGCCTCCCCGACCACCACGAACCCGGTCGCCTTGCTCACCGAGCTGCTCACCTTGCCGCCCAGGTCCTGCACCGCAGCGGCGGCGACGTCGCGGCTGTAGGCGGCGAGTGAGCCGGTCACCACCACGGTCACGCCCTGCAACGGACCCGGCCCGGCTGCCTCACCCTCGTCGCGGACCTGGACGCCACCCTTGGTGAGGCGATCGACGATCTCGCGGTGGCCATCGTCGGCGAACCAGTCGACGACCGCAGCAGCGATCGTGGGCCCGACCCCGTCGACCACGGCCAGCTGGTCCGCGGAGGCGGCGGCGATGGCGTCCAGCGAGCGAAGCTCGCGAGCCAGCGCCTGCGCGGCCGTCGGTCCCACGTGGCGAATCGACAGTCCCACGAGCAGCCGCCACAGCGGCCGGTGCCGGGCCACCTCGACGCCGTCGAGGATCTGCTTGATCTTCTTGGGGCCAAAACCGCGCAGCCCGTCGAACGACTCGGGCGTGAGCGAGAAGACGTCACCGATGTCGGTGACCCGGTTGTTGTCCAGCAGCGCGATCGCGGTCTCATAGCCCAGACCGTCGATGTCGAGCGCGCCGCGCCCGGCGATGTGGAAGATCGCCTCGCGACGCTGCGCCGGGCAGCCGAGCGTGTTGGGACAGCGCCAGTCGACCTCGCCCTCGGCCCGGGTCAGCGGAGTCTGGCACTCCGGGCACCTGGTCGGCATCACGAACGGCTTCGCATTCTTCGGCCGCAGGTCCACGACCGGCCCGACCACTTCAGGGATGACATCGCCGGCACGGCGTACCACGACGGTGTCGCCGATCATCACGCCCTTGCGGCGGACCTCGTCCTCGTTGTGCAGCGTGGCGGTGCCGACCGTCACGCCCCCGACCTGCACCGGCTCCAGCACGGCGAACGGCGTGACCCGGCCGGTGCGACCGACGTTGACGGTGATGTCGTTGAGGCGGGTGGTGACCTCCTCGGGCGGGTACTTCCACGCGATCGCCCACCGCGGTGCCTTCGAGGTCGCGCCCAACCGGTCCTGCAGCGAGAACGAGTCGACCTTGATGACCACACCGTCGATGTCGTGCTCGATGTCGTGGCGGTGCTCACCCCAGTACGCGACGTAGTCGTGGATGCCGTCGAGGTCGTCGACCACCTGGTAGCGGTTGCTGACCGGCAGCCCCAGCTCCTGCAGGGCGGCGTAGGCGGCGGACTGGCTTGGCGGGTCGAACCCGTCGCGGGCACCGATCCCGTGCAGCGTGAGCGCGAGCGGTCGGGTTGCGGTGACCCGAGGGTCCTTCTGCCGCAGCGAGCCGGCCGCCGAGTTCCGCGGGTTGGCGAACGGCTGCTTGCCCTCGGCGACCAGTGCGGCGTTGATGCCTTCGAAGGCGGCATGGGGCAGGAAGACCTCACCGCGCACCTCGAGCAGCTTGGGCGGGCGCTTGGCGTTCAGCCGGTCCGGGACGGTCTCGATGGTCCGCAGGTTGTAGGTGATGTCCTCGCCGGTGACGCCGTCGCCGCGGGTCGCGGCGCGCACCAACCGGCCGTCCTCGTAGACCAGGTCCACCGCCAGGCCGTCGATCTTCAGCTCGCACAACCACTGCGGCACCGGGACCTCGCGGGTCGCCCGCGCGGCCCACGCGGCGAACTCCGCGTCGGTGAAGACGTTGTCGAGGCTGAGCAGTCGCTGCACGTGACGCACCTCGGCGAAGTCCGTCGACAACGTCTCCATGACCTTCTGGGTCGGTGAGTTCGGCGTCCGCAGGCTGGGGTGGCTGTCCTCGATCGCGTTCAGCTCGTGCATCTTCGCGTCGTACTCGGCGTCGGAGACGGTGGGCTGGTTGCTGATGTAGTAGCGGTAGGCGAGGTCTTCGAGCTCCTGGCTCAGCTGCGCGTGGCGCCGGATCACCTTCGGCGGGACATCCGGCGTGCTCATACGACCGTCCCGTCGGGCGCCTCGACCAGCCGTCGGGTCGCCTGCTGGAGCAGCCGGTAGGCGGTGTGGGCCCAGCCGATCGACGCTCCGGCCAGGCCGCAGGCCGGGGTCAACGAGACGGAGCCAGGGAGCAGGTCCGCCGTGAAGCCGACCTGCCGCCACCACTCGCGCACCGGGTCGGCGACGTCGCGGGCGGTGGGCGCCACGCCGGGGCCGATCGACGGTACGACGCCGAGCCAGAGCGCCACCCCCGCCTCGACCAGCTCGCCGACCGGGTTCTCGGGCAGCCGCCGGCCACCGGTCACGTCGACGCTGACGCCGGATGCGCCGGCCTCACGGAGCAGCTGGAGCGGGACATCGGCGGCGCAGCAGTGCACCACCACCGGGGTCTCCCCGCAGGCCGCGATGACCTGGTGCAGCGCGCTTCGGGCCTCGGGCTCCTCGACCGGATGGATCCGGCCGAACCCGCTGGCGGTCGGGATCCGACCGGCGAGTACGGCGGGCAGGCTCGGCTCGTCGAGCTGCAGCACCAGCGACGCTCCGGGCAACCGGCGGCGCACATCGTCGAGATGCCGTCGGGCGGTCTCGGCGAGCGACTCCACGAGGTCTGCGACCGCGCCGGCATCGCGCAGCACCGGCCCGCCGCGCGGGAGCTCCAACGCCGCCGCCAGCGTCCAGGGCCCGGCGAGCTGCACCTTGAGCCGGCCGTCGTACCCCGGGCCGCCTACCGGGACGAGCGCGTCGAGGTCGCGGTCCAGACGCTCGCGCCCGCGCCGGCCGTCGAGGCCAGGTCGCCCGACCAGCCGCCAGCCGGCGGGCTGCAGGTCGACCGGTAGGTCGGCCAGGTTGGTCGCGGTGCGGCCGATCAGGTCGCTGCCCGGCCCGCGGTCGGGCAGCTCCGGGAGATGCGGCAGGTCCGGCAGCGCGTCGAACACCATGGCCAGAGCCGCATCGATGTCGTCACCGGGCAATGACCCGATCCCGGTCGCGACTCCCACCGGTGCGTCACCCACGCCGGTCAGCCTAGGACCTGTCAGTGACGGTCCAGCAGGTCACGCAGCGCGAGGACGGTGCGCCAGTTGCGTCCGGTCCCCTTCACCCCCAGCCGGCGGTCCCACGGCGCCGCGGCCAGCTTGGATCGACCGACGCCGTCGGGCAGCCACTGGTACATGCAGCGGTCGCCGAACTCGAAGCGCTCCGGGTCGAACTCATCCGGATCCAGCGCCCGGACGTTCTTGGCTGCCGGCTTCGCGGCGAGAAAGTTGACCAGCAGCCGCTTCGGGTCCGTGTCATCGTCGAACGGGTTGGCGGCGATCACGGCTGCCAGCTCCTTGCTGGTGCGGACCATCACGGCGACGTCGACGGCCAGGTCGGTGCGGAGCGCGTCAGCGATGGCGGCTTCGACCTTGGCCGGCTTGGCGTCGGCCGATACGACCAGGTTGCCGCTCTGTAGGTAGGTCGCGGCGTCGGTGTAGCCGAGTCCCTCGGCGAGCTCGCGTAGCCGCGGCATCGGCACCTTGTTGTGGCCGCCGACATTGACGCCGCGCAACAGCACCGCCATCCGATCCACGGCGACCCGTTCAGGCCGCGCTGTCGATGGTCGCCGAGCCGATCACCCGGTCACCGGCGTACAGGACCGCGGTCTGCCCGGGTGCGACGCCACTCAGCCGGCCGCGGACCTCGACGACCAGCCGGTCCTCGAGCACGTCTGCAGCTGCTGTCACCGGCTCGCCGTGGGCCCGCACCTGGACCGTCACGTCGGTCATGGGCAGCGGGGGCGCCTCGCCGCACCAGGTCGGGTTGCCGCATTCCAGCCGGTCGACTGCCAGCCGCTCGCGCGGCCCGACCGTGACAGTCCGCGACACCGGGGATACCGACAGGACGTAGCGGGGGCGGCCGTCGGTCGCGGGTGTCGACAACGCCAGCCCGCGGCGCTGCCCGACCGTGTAGGCGTAGGCGCCGTCGTGCGCCCCGACCACGCTGCCGTCCTGGTCGACCACCTGCCCGGGCTGCGGGCCGAGTCGCTCCCGCAGCCAGCCCGACGTGTCGCCGTTCGCGATGAAGCAGATGTCGTGGCTGTCGGGCTTGGTCGCCACCGCCAGGCCGCGGTCGGCCGCCTCATCGCGCACCTGCGACTTCAACGACTCGCCCAGCGGGAACATCGCGGCGACGAGCTGGTCCGGTCGCAGCACCCCAAGCACGTACGACTGGTCCTTCGCCGGGTCGGCGGCGCGGTGCAGAGCGCCGTCGACGACCCGGGCGTAGTGGCCGGTGCAGACCGCGTCGAAGCCGAGCCCGAGCGCGCGGTCGAGGACCGCGGCGAACTTGATCTTCTCGTTGCAGCGCACGCAGGGGTTGGGGGTCCGGCCGGCGGCGTACTCGGCAACGAAGTCATCGACCACGTCACGGGAGAACCGCTCGGCGACGTCCCAGACGTAGAACGGGATGCCGATCACGTCGGCAGCGCGCCGGGCGTCGCGGGAGTCCTCCAGCGAGCAACAGCCCCGGGCACCCTCGCGGTACGACGCGGGCGACGGCGAGAGCGCCAGATGGACGCCGGTGACGTCGTGGCCGGCGTCGACCGCGCGGGCGGCAGCGACCGCCGAGTCGACGCCGCCCGACATGGCGGCGATGACCTTCATCGGGCGGCTCGGCCGGCCATCCGGGCCCGCTCGACGACCGGGCCAATGGCCGCGGCGAGAGCATCGATGTCCGCCGGCTGCGTGCTGTGGCCGAGCGAGAACCGCAACGACGCGCGAGCCCGCTCCTCGTCGTGACCCATGGCGAGCAGGACGTGGCTCGGGCGGGCGACTCCGGCCGAGCAGGCGGACCCGGTCGAGCACTCGACGCCGCGCGCGTCGAGCAGCATGAGCAGGGCGTCGCCCTCGCAACCGGGGAAGGAGAAGTGCGCGTTGCCTGGCAGCCGCCGGTCGGCGGCCAGCGACGTCTCGCCGTTGAGCTGCGCATCCGACACCGCGTCGAGGACACGGCGCACCAGGTCGGCACGAAGCGCACCGAGCCGCTCCGCGCGCTCCGCCTGTTCCTTCACCGCGGTCTCGACTGCCAGCGCGAAGGCCGCGACCGCCGGCGCGTCGAGCGTCCCGGACCGGACGTCGCGCTCCTGGCCGCCGCCGTGCAGCAGCGGCGTGCACTCGATGTCACGACCCAGCAGCAGCGCGCCAACGCCGACCGGGCCGCCGAGCTTGTGGCCGGTGACGGTCATGGCGGCTACCCCGCTCGCTGCGAAGTCGACCGGGAGCTGGCCGACCGCCTGCACGCTGTCGGTGTGCAGCGGGACGCCGTACTCAGCTGCGACGGCGACGAGCTCGGCGATCGGCGCGACGGTCCCGACCTCGTTGTTGGCCCACATCACCGAGACCAGCGCAGTGCCGTCCGGCGCGGCATCGAGCTGCTCCCGGAGCGCAGCCGGCTCGACCCGGCCGTTCGAGTCGACCGGGACGATGCCCAGCTCGGCCCCGTCGTGCTCGGTGAGCCACACCGCGGCGTCGAGCACGGCGTGGTGCTCGACGGCACTGACCAGCAGCGTGCTCCGCAGAGGGTCGGCGTCGCGGCGAGCCCAGAACAGCCCCTTGACCGCGAGGTTGTCGCTCTCGGTCCCCCCGCTGGTGAACAGCACCTCGCTTGGTCGCGCGCCGAGCGCAGCGGCCACCGTCTCGCGCGACTCCTCGACGATCCTGCGGGCACGGCGACCGGACGCGTGCAGCGAGGAGGCGTTGCCGACCTGGCCCAGCAGCTCGGCCATCAGGTCGACCGCCGCGGGCAGCATCGGCGTCGTCGCCGCGTGGTCGAGGTAGGACATCGCTCGCCAGCCTAACTTCCGGTCAGAGCAGCGCCGGTCGTTTCCAGTCCTCACCGTGGACGTGGCTGCCCAGCCACGCCCATACCGTCTCGTACCAGACCCGGGCGTTGTCCGGCTTGAGCACCCAGTGACCCTCGTCCGGGAAGTAGAGGTACTTCGCCTCGACGCCGGTGCGCTGCAGGTCCCACCACAGCCGCAACCCCTCGCCGATAGGCACCCGGTAGTCCTTGTCGCCGTGGATCACGAGCATCGGGGTCGTGATGGCGTCGAGGTAGCGGTCCGGCGACCACCGCTCGTACTGCTCGGGCGCCTCGGCCGGCAGACCCCACTCCCGAGCCCAGTACGCCGGGCCGTCCGTCGTACCGAGGAAGGCGTCGAGCGACCACAGGCTGGCGTGCGTGACCAGGCATCTGAACCGGTCGGTATGGCCGGCGACCCAGTTGGCGAGATAGCCGCCGTAGGACCCACCCATGGCGGCGGTCAAGGACGCGTCGATGTCCGGCCTGGCCTCGACATCGTCGGTGACCGTCATCAGATCGGTGTACGGCGCACCGCCCCACTGCTTCCAGCCGCGCTGCACCATGGCCTGGCCGTATCCGGTCGACAGCGCCGGGTCGGGCAGGACGACGGCGTAGCCCTTGGCCACCATCAGCCAGGGGTTCCACCGCCAGGACCAGCCGTTCCAGGAGCTGACCGGACCGCCGTGCATCCACAGCAGCAGTGGCACGGGGTGCTCGGCGGACGCATCCGACGGCAGCGTGAGCCAGGACCGCACGGTGGTGCCGTCCTCGACGGTGACGCTGATGTCCTCCAGCCGCCCGGGTATCTCGACCCGGCCCGGCGCGAGCAGTTCGACCGGGTCGCGGTCGACCGCCGTCGCGTCGATGCGGACCGGGCGAGCGGGCGAGTCGATGTGGTCGCGCAGCGCAAACAGCGTCTCGCCGTCGGGGGCGACGGATAGTGAGGTGTAGTGGCCGCTGCGCGTCACGCGCTGGACCTGGTCGGTCTCGAGGTCGACCCGGAAGACGTTGTGGTGACCCTGATCGTCGGAGGTCACGAACACGGCGGTGCCGTCCACCGAGAAGGTTGCCGAGCCGGGCCACAGGTTCGCGTCCGCAGCCAGCTCTCGACGCTCTCCGGAGGAGATGTCGACCAGCCAGAGGCTCATTGTCGGTGCCAGGTCGATTGTGGGGTCGGTCTCGCGGACGTACACCGCGCTGCGCCCGTCACGGGAGACGTCGAACAACCCGAGGTGGGCCTCCGGGTCGCCGGCAACCGTCCGGCGGGCGCCGTCGGCGACGTCGATCGCGATGATGGCCGACCGCCGGTATCCGGGCGTGTCCAGCTCGGACCACCCCGTGACGACGGTGCGGCCGTCGGGCGTCAGCAAAGTCTGCTGCTCGTTGAGCGCCGGCCCCGGATCGGGGGTGAGGTCACGGGTCGGGTCCGCGTCGTCCACGTCGGTCGGCTCGAGTGAGTCGAGCAGCAACAGGTGCGGTTGATCGGGTCCGAGGTCGTGGTCCCAGAAGCGGATCGGCGACGACTCGTGCAGGACGGCCGCGACCTTGGCGTCCTTGCGCGCCTTGCGGCGTTCCTTCTCCTGCTTGTCGTCCTTCGAGTCGGCGAAGCGCGACGACCCGATGACGACCGTGCCCGCGTCGCGGGCGACCGCGACGCCACCGACGCCGCCGGCTGGTCGCAGCAGCTGCCGTGCCTCGCCGCCGCCGGCCGGGAGCAGCCACAGTGCGGGGGGGTCGTCGTCGTCCTCGCCGGCTCGTCGGGACCGGAACAGCAGCGATCCGTCCGGGGTGAACACCGGACCGGACTCGCCCTTGTCGGACCAGGTCAGCCGGCGGGCTGGCTCGCGTCCCGCCGGGTCGACCTGCCACAGGGACTCGACGAAGGCATGAGCGTCGTCGTCGAGCTGCGAGATCGTGGCGACCAGCCGATCGCCCGACGGCGACAGGGTGAGGTCCTGGACCCGCGGCACCCGCAGGTAGTCATCCATGTCCCCGAAGGGGCCTAGTCCGGAAGTCATGGACTCGCAGCCTAAGGCCGAGTGCCGGCCCGGGCTCGGTCAGGCCTTGTGCTTCTCGATCGCCTCGCCGAGCTGCGGGACGACGGTGAACAGGTCACCGACGACGCCGAAGTCGACCAGCTCGAAGATCGGTGCCTCGGAGTCTTTGTTGATGGCGACGATGGTCTTGGAGGTCTGCATGCCGGCGCGGTGCTGGATGGCGCCTGAGATACCGACCGCGATGTAGAGCTGCGGGGAGACGGTCTTGCCGGTCTGACCGACCTGGTTCTGGTGCGGATACCAGCCGGCGTCGGTCGCGGCGCGCGACGCGCCGACCGCGGCTCCGAGGGTGTCCGCGAGCTTCTCGACGATCGCGAAGTTCTCGGCGCCGCCGAGTCCACGGCCGCCGGAGACGACGATGGCCGCTTCGGTCAGCTCGGGGCGGCCACCCTTCTTCTCGGTGACCCGGTCGAGGACCTTCGCCTTGGTCGCGGCCTCCGACAGGCTCACGGTCACCTGCTCCTCGGTCGCCGGTCCGGGAGCGGGCTCGGCAGCGGTGCTGTTCGGGCGGACCGTGATGATCGGCGTCCCCTTCGTCACTGTCGACCCGACCGTGAACGCGCCACCGAAGATCGACTGCTGGGCGACCAGGCCGTCCGCCACGCCGACCGCGTCGGTGATCACCCCGGAGTCGACCTTGACCGCGAGGCGACCGGCGACCTCCTTGCCCTCCGGGCCGGACGGGATCAGCACCGCGGCCGGCGACACCGCCTCGACCAGCTGCGCCAACACCTCGGCCTTCGGCGCGACCAGGTAGGAGTCGAGCTCGGCGTCACCCGCCACGTAGACCTTCTGCGCGCCGTACTCCGCCAGCGCTGCCTTCGCGGTGTCGAACCCCGGTCCGACGAACACCGCGGACGGCTCACCGAGGGAACGGGCCAGCGTCAACAGCTCGAGCGTGACCTTCTTCGGAGTCCCGTCGAGGTGATCGACGAGGACGAGGATCTCAGCCATGGTGTTGTTCCGACCCTTCAGACGATCTTCTGCGCGATGAGGAACTCAGCGAGCTTGGACCCGCCGTCGCCCTCGTCCTTGACGATCTGACCCGCGGCCTTCGGCGGCCGCGCGGTGACATCCGCCACCGACGTGCCCGACCCATCCAGCCCGACCCGGGCCGCGTCGATCCCCGCATCCGCGAGCGTCAATGTCGTGAGCGGCTTCTTCTTCGCCGCCATGATCCCCTTGAACGACGGGTAGCGCGGCTCGTTGATCTTCTCGACCACCGACACCACCGCCGGGGTGGATCCCTCCACGACGTCGTACCCGGTGTCGGTCTGCCGCTCGATGGTGACCTTGCCGTCACCCACCTCGACCTTGCGGGCGAACGTCAGCTGGGCCGCCCCGAGCCGCTCCGCCAACATCGCCGGCAGCACGCTCATCCGGGCGTCGGTCGATTCCACGCCGAGGATGACCAGGTCGTGGTCCACCGTGCCGAGGGCCTGCGCGATCGCGTACGACGTCGCCAACGCGTCCGAGCCGTGCAGCGCCGGATCCACGATGTGGACCGCCTTGTCAGCGCCCATCGACAGCGCCTTGCGGATCGTCTCCACCGCCTTCTCCGGACCCATCGTCAACACGGTGACCTCGCCGCCATGCGCCTCCTTGATCTTCAGCGCCTCCTCCACGGCGTACTCATCGAGCTCGTTCATGACGCCCTCGACGCCCTCACGGTCGACGGTCTTGTCCGAGTCGCTGAGCTTCTTCTCAGCCCAGGTATCAGGCACCTGCTTCACGCACACGACGATGTTCATGGCCGGCGGCCGACCTCCTGCAAGTAGTGGGTTAGCGCGTCAGTTCCCCAAGGAGCGCTTGCTAAATCTAGCAAGGACCGAATCAGCTTCGATCTCCGGGGCTTGACTTGTCAGGCTGCTCGGCCCAAAGCCGCGCTCGCGCGTTCTGACAAGTCGGGGGGTACGACGGTCAGCTGGCCAGGCTGGCCACCAGGTTGATGGTGGCGGCGAGAATCACGGCGCCGAACAGGTAGGACAGGAACGCGTGGAGCAGCGCCAGCCGACGGAAGTCGGCGCTCTGCAGATCGGTGTCGGAGACCTGGAAGGTCATGCCGATCGTGAACGCCAGGTAGGCGAAGTCGGAGTACGGCGGCCGCACCTTGTGCTTGAAGTCGACGCCGCCCTCACCGCCAGGTCCGTAGTACAACCGGGCGTACTTCAACGTGAAGATCGTGTGCACGAGTGCCCACGAGACCACGATCGAGCCGGCCGCCATGCCCACCTCGATGCCCTTGGTGGTCCCACTGCTGGAGTGGGACTGCACCATGGCCACGACCACGGCTCCGAGGCTGACGACCGCCGCCGTGAGCAGTACCAGGTCGGCGGTCGGCCGGGTCGGGTCCTCGCGGGCCGCGAGCTGGGACGTGGCGTCCGCGTCGAGCGGCCCGATCTTGCGCCATAACCGCACGACGTACACCACGACCGCGGCGTCGTACCCGGCAAGCGGGCCGAGTCCCGGGATCACGAAGACCGCGAAAAGCACCCCCACGATGATCCCGGGGACCAGAGCGACCAGGCCCTGGCGGGCGGCGGAGGGGGTCACGCAGACATCTTGTACTGCGGGGGCTCCCAACCGCCGTCAGGAGGTGCGCTTGTCAGGCAGCGATGCTGACGCCGGTCAACGAGCCGCCGCACTCGTCGCAGGTCTGCGACGTGGCGAGCTGGGCGTCGCAGCCGTCACCGAGGCAGCCCGAGGTCTCGCAGGTCGGGCAGTCGAGGGTCGGGTTGTTGCAGGCGCTTCCGTCGAAAAGTCGTCCGTTGCAGTGGCGCATGTCGTCCTCCGGGTATCGCTGCTGGATGAGATCGGGCGGGCAGGTCAGCGGCGGGTGTCGCAGGTACGGCAGTGCGCCGGGCCGGTCGGGCCCGACGGGCTGCGGCGGTCTTCCCGGCCCGGTCGAGCCGGGAAGACCGTGGTGCAGGTCGATGCGGATGTGAATCGGTCGGCTAGTGGAACTGCTCTTCTTCGGTGGAACCCTTGAGCGCGAGGGTCTCGGCTTCGGGGTCGATCGCGGTGGCGACCAGGTCGAAGTAGCCGGCACCGACCTCGCGCTGGTGCTTGGTCGCCGTGTAGCCGATCTTCTCGGCCGCGAACTCCTTCTCCTGCAGCTCGACGTAGGCGGCCATGTCGCGCTCCGCGTAGCCCTTCGCCAGCTCGAACATCGAGTAGTTCAGGGCGTGGAAGCCGGCCAGGGTGATGAACTGGAACTTGTAGCCCATGGCGCCGAGCTCGTGCTGGAACTTCGCGATGGTGTCGTCGTCGAGGTGCTGCTTCCAGTTGAACGACGGGGAGCAGTTGTAGGCGAGCATCTGGTCCGGATGCTCCTTCTTCACGGCCTCGGCGAACTCCCGTGCGATCTCGAGGTCCGGCTTCGAGGTCTCCATCCAGAGCAGGTCCGCGTACGGCGCATAGGCGATGCCCCGCGCGATACACGGCTCGATCCCGTTGGTGACGCGGTAGAAGCCTTCCGCCGTACGGTCGCCGGTGACGAACGGCTGATCGCGGTCGTCGACGTCACTCGTGATGAGCGTCGCGGCCTGCGCGTCGGTCCGGGCGACAACCAGCGTCGGCACACCCTCGACGTCGGCGGCCAGCCGCGCAGCCGACAGCGTCTTGATGTGCTGACCGGTCGGGATCAGCACTTTGCCGCCGAGGTGGCCGCACTTCTTGGCCGAGGACAGCTGATCCTCCCAGTGCACGCCGGCTGCGCCGGCGTTGATCATCGCCTTCATCAGCTCGAAGGCGTTGAGGGCGCCGCCGAACCCCGCCTCGGCGTCGGCCACGATCGGCGCGAACCAGTGCGGGGCGTCTGCCAGCTCCTCCGACCAGGTGATCTGGTCGGCGCGCATCAACGCGTTGTTGATCCGGCGTACGACGGCCGGCACCGAGTTGGCGGGGTACAGGCTCTGGTCCGGGTAGGTCTGTCCGGCGAGGTTCGCATCCCCCGCGACCTGCCAACCGGACAGGTAGATGGCCTTGAGTCCGGCCCGCACCTGCTGGACCGCCTGGTTGCCGGTCATGGCACCGAGGGAGTTGACGTAGTCCTCGCTGTGCAACAGGTCCCACAGCCGCTCCGCACCCTGCCGGGCGAGCGTGTGCTCTTCCTGGATCGACCCGCGCAGCCGGACCACTGCCTCGGCGGTGTAGGCACGGGTGGTGCCGGCCCATCGCGGGTCGGTGTCCCAGGTCTGCTGCAGCTGCGCCGCCTGGCGGCGGAGCACGGACTCGTCGGGGGTACCCACGGATCGCTCCTCTGAAGTGAGTGAACTTCCTCTGATGTTGTCAGTCTGCCGCTATTCCGGGGACTTTCATGACTGCTCCTGGCTAGAAAAAGCCCGAATCTTCACGTAACTTGAACAACGTGACCAGTACCACAGCCGCCGAACCCCGCGACAGCGCCGGAACCGGACCGCTCGACACCGTGACGCTCGGCCAGCGGCTGCGGCACCTGCGGCGGGCTCGCGGACTCACCCTGGCTCAGCTCGCCGGGCGGGTCGGCGGCGCCAGCTCGGCGCTGTCGATGATCGAGAACGGCCGGCGGGAGCCGCGACTGTCGATGCTTCAGTCGCTGGCCGGGGCGCTCGACGTGCCGCTGGAGGAGCTGCTCCGACCGGAGCCACCCAGCCGGCGGGCATCGCTGGAGATCGCCCTGGAACGCGCGCAGCGGGAGCCGTCGTACGCCGCCCTGGGGCTGCCCGCGCTGCGCCCGAGCCCGCGGATCCCGACCGACGTCCTCGAACACGTCGTTGCGCTGCACGACGAGCTGCATCGTCGCGACGCGAGATTCGCGGCAACCCCCGAGGCGGCGCGGCTGGCCAACGTCGAGCTGCGGCGGCGGATGCGGGACGTCGGCAACTACTTCCCGGAGATCGAGCAGGCTGCCGCGACCGCACTGACCGCGGTCGGACACTCCGGCGGGGCGCTGCCGCAGCGGGTGATCAGCGACCTCGCCGCCCACTTCGGCTTCACGCTGCACAGCGTCACCGACCTGCCGGAGTCGACCCGCTCGGTCACCGACCTGGTCCATCGCCGGATCTACCTGCCGCAGCGGCCCGCGGGTCACGACCCGCGCTACGTGATGCTGCAGACGCTGGGTCACTTCGCCCTCGGCCACACCGACCCGACCGACTTCGCCGACTTCCTTCGGCAACGGGTCGAGGCGAACTACTTCGCCGCCGCGCTGCTCGTGCCGGAGAGCACGGCGGCGGCCTTCCTGGTCGCGGCGAAGCGCGACCGGGCGCTGGACATGGAGGACATCCGTGACGTGTACGCCGTCTCGCACGAGACGGCCGCCCACCGGTTCACCAACCTGGCGACGCACCACCTCGACCTGCCGGTCCACTTCACCCGCACCGACGCCGCGGGCACGATCTACAAGGCCTACGAGAACGACGGGATGAACTTCCCTGCCGACGCCACCGGCGCGATCGAGGGCCAGCTGGTCTGCCGGGAGCACGCCTCGCGCCGCGTCTTCAGCTCACCGGACCGCTACGGCAGCTACGCGCAGTACACCGACACCCGGGCCGGGACGTTCTTCTGCGCCTCCCACGTGGAGCCGAGCTCGGGCGGCGAGTTCGCCGTGACCGTGGGCGTCCCTTTCCCACACGCCAAGTGGTTCCGGGGGTCGGACACGCAGCGACGACGGCGGTCCACCTGCCCGCTGCCCACGTGCTGCCGGCGACCGCCGACCGACCTCGCGGATCGCTGGTCGGGGCAGGCCTGGCCGTCGGCGCGGGCGCACAGCCACCTGCTCGCCGCACTACCCCCCGGCACCTTCCCCGGGGTCGACACGACCGACGTCTACACGTTCCTCGACCGGCACGCCCCCGCGCCGCCCGCGCCGTCCGCGCCGTCGAGTGCGACGATGCGTCCCTCCGCGCCACCTCGCTGAGGGACATAGCGTCGCACTCGACGCACTTTGCGCCTCACCAGGCGTCGACGTGCAGGACGTCATTGAGCGGCGTCCGGACCGCGGGCCGAAACGACTCTCCGATCGGGTGGGCCACCGGGATCAGCGCGCCCTGGCGGATGGTGTCTGGGATGCCCAGCAGGCTCGCGACCTCGGCCTCGTACTCGAGGTGCAGTGTCGTCCAGGCGCTCGCCAGCCCGCGCAGCCGCAGCGCCAGCATGAAGCTCCAGGCCGCCGGCAGGATCGAGCCCCACAGCCCGGCCTGGTTCCCGGCCGACAACGTCGCGCCCGGCACGGTGACACACGGCAGCACGAGCACCGGCGCCTCGCCCATGTGCTCGCCGAGGTAGGCCACGCTGTCGCCGATCCGCTGCTGGATGGGTGCTCGCTCGGGGACGTCGGCGAACAGCTTCGCCGCGCTGCCCTCCGACTCCAGGTACGACGCCACCGCGCGTCGGTAGTACTCGCCGATCACCGCCCGGCGCTCGGGATCGGTGACCACCAGGAAGTGCCACCCCTGCCGGTTGCTGCCGGACGGCGCCTGCAGGGCGATCTCCAGGCACTCCCGCACGACCGCGAGGTCGACGGGTCGGGAAAAGTCGAGCCGCTTGCGGACCGAGCGCGTCGTCGTGAGGACGTCGTACGCCGACAGGGGTGGGAGCGAGGTCGTCATAACCGCGGATCGTCGCACCCTCGCGGGTGGATGCGCGAGGTACGTCGCACTCAAGGCAGGTCGGGGCGATCAAGGTCGCACTCAACGCGGTTGGACGCGAGGTACGTCGCACTCGGCCGGGTCAGACCAGCGAGTCGCGCCAGGCCCTGGCCAAGGCGGCGTACTCCCCGGTGCCGGCCGCGAGCAGGCTGTCCGGGTCGCCGTCCTCGATGATCTGGCCGTCGGCCATGACGAGCACCCGGTCGGCGATGCCGACGGTCGAGAGCCGGTGGGCGATGATCAGCGCCGTCCGGTCCGCCAGCACGGTCTGCAGCGCTCGCTGCACCAGCCGCTCGGTCGGCGCGTCCAGCGACGAGCTCGCCTCGTCGAGGATGAGGACGGCGGGGTCGGCGAGCAGTGCCCGAGCGAGCGCGATCAGCTGCCGCTGGCCGGCGGAGAGCCGGCCGCCGTTCTTGCCGACGTCGGTGTCGTAGCCCGCCGGCAGGTGGGAGACGACGACGTCGACACCGATCGCGCGACCGGCGGCCTCGATCTCCTCGCGCGTCGCTTCCGGACGGCCGAAGGCGATGTTGTCCGCGACGGTGCCGCCGAACATGAACGACTCCTGCGTCACCATCGCCACAGCCCGGCGCAGATCGGTCTCGGCGAGATCGGCCAGCGGGATGCCATCGATCCTGACGACGCCCGCTCGCGGGTCGTAGAACCTCGTCAGCAAGCGGGCGACCGTGCTCTTGCCCGCGCCGGTGCTGCCCAGCAGGGCGACGGTCTGGCCGGCGGGGATGGACAGTGAGAACTCGTGCAGGATCTCCCGGCCGGTGCGGTACCCGAATCCGACGTGGTCCATCTCGACCTCGCCGCGAAACAGCCCGTCCGGCAGCTGGCGCGACACCTCCGGGATCGCCACGGTCGGCGTCTCGTCGAGCACGCCGGCGAGCTTCTCGATGCCGGCAGCAGCACCCTGGAAGGCGTCGTAGAACTGGCTGACCTGGGCCATCGGCTCGAAGAACTGCCGCAGGTAGAGGACGAACGCGGCCAGCAGCCCGACGCCCATCTTGCCGTCGATGACCCGGTCACCGCCGTACAGCAGGACGACCGCGGTCGTCACGTTGCCGATCAGCATGATGCCCGGCCAGTAGATCGTCAGTAGCTGGAACGACGCGGTCATGGCGCGGCGGTTGCGCTCGTCGAGGCCGACGAAGATCTCGTCGTTGCGCGGCTCACGACGGAAGGCCTGCACCGCGCGGATCCCCCGCAGCGACTCGACAAAGTGCACGATGACGAGCGCGATCGACTCCCGGGTACGCCGGTACGCCACGGTCGAGTGCCGCTGGTACCACCGGCTCAGGAACAGCAGCGGGATCATCGCCGCGAGCGCGACCAGGGCCAACTGCCAGTCGAGCACCAGCAGGATCACCGTCACGCTCACGATCGACAGGACCGCGGTCGCGAGGGAGTCGAGCCCCGCCTCGAGCAGCGCGTTGATGGCGTCGAAGTCCGACGTCAGCCGGCTAATGACGCGGCCCGAGGTGTAGGACTCGTGGAACGACAGGCTGAGCTTCTCGAAGTGGGTGAAAACCCGACGCCGCAGCTCGATGACGACGTCCTGACCGATCCGCCCGGCGCCCAGCAGGAACACCCGGGTCAGCCACGCCTGCAGCAGGGCGCACCCGATGATCGCCACGACGACGGTGATGACCACCGTGTTGTCGCCATGGCGGGCCTTGCTGATTCCGGAGTCGATGCCGACGTTCACGAGCCACGGGATGGCGAGGTTGGCGGCAGTGCCGAGGACGATCGCGACGCACACCCACAACGCGGGCCGCTTGTGCGGCCGGATCAGCGAGGACAGCAGCGCCCGGGTCCGGTGTTGCAGCAGCAGGGAGACAGCCGCCGGCAACGACTCGTCATCCTCGGCCGCAACCCCGCGCCACGCTTCGAGATCGACCGCGTCGGGGTCGATGTCCGCGGCGTTGGCGGTGTCGGCGGTCATGATGCGGTCGCCCGGGTGTCGTCGACGGACAGGATCTCGGCGTAGGCCGGCAACTGCATCAGCTCGGTGTGGGTGCCGACCGCCACGAGCCGGCCGTCGGCCAGCAGCGCGACACGGTCGGCGAGTGCCACGGTCGAGGGTCGATGGACGACGAGCAGCCCCGTGGTGTCGCCGAGCACCGCGGACAGCGCGCGCTCGACCAGGGCCTCGGTGTGGACGTCGAGCGCCGACAGCGGGTCGTCGAGGACCAGGACGGACGGCCGGGCGACGACGGCCCGGGCCAGCGCGAGCCGCTGCCGCTGGCCGCCGGACAGCGACAGCCCCTGCTCGCCGATTCGGGTGTCGAGACCCCACGGCAGGTCGAGCACGAAGTCGGCCTGAGCCAGGTCGAGGGCCGCTTGCACATCATCGTCGGTGGCGTCGGGGCGCCCGAGCACGAGGTTCTCCCGGACGCTCATCGAGAACAGCACCGGGTCCTCGAAAGCCGTGGCGACCTCGCGGCGCAACGACGAGAGGGAAAGGTCGCGAATGTCGATCCCGTCGAGCGTGATCCGACCACCCGTCACGTCGTAGAGCCGGGACGGCAGCGCGGTCATGACGCTCTTGCCGGACCCGGTCGCCCCGACGATCGCCACCGTCTCCCCCGGCGCGATGTCGAGCGTGACATCGCGAAGCGTGGGCTCGTCGGCGTCGTCGAACTGGAACGCGACGTGCTCGAAGCTGAGCCGGCCCCGCACCTTGACCAGTGGCACCGGGTGCGGCGGGTCGGTGATGGCCGGCTCGGTGTCGAAGACCTCGAGGATCCGGGTGGCGGCGGTGGCGGCCTCCTCGGCCATCGCGAGGATCCAGCCGATGTCGATCACCGGCCACTGCAGCAGCACGAGCAGGGTGACGAACGCGACCAGGTCGCCCAGGCTCATCGAGTCATGGGCGACCGCCAGGCTGCCGAGCAGTACGACGATGGCCATGGTGAGGTTCGGGATCAGCTGCAGCAGCGACCAGAACCGGCCGAGCAGCCGCACCATGCCGAGCTGCGAGTCACGGACCATGGCGGACTGGTCGAGGAACCGGGTCGTCAGCCACGGGCCACGACCGAACGCCTTGGTGACCCGGATCCCGCTCGCGGCCTCCTCGGCCAGCGTCGCCAGGTCGCCGGAGCGGTCCTGCATCTCGCGAGAGACCTTGGCGTAACCGGCCCCGAAGGCCCGGGACAGGATGACCACCGGGATGGTCGTGGCCGCGACGATGAGCCCGATCGGCCAGTACACGGCGATGAGCAGGATCGAGGACGGCGACGTACTGCACGATGTTGATCACGAGATAGATCGCGCCGAACCCGAAGAACCGCCGGATCGTCGACAGGTCGGTCGTCGCGCGGGACAGCAGCTGGCCGGTCCCCCACTTGTCGTGGAAGGCCACCGAGAGCCGCTGCAGGTGGCCGTAGAAGTCGTTGCGGATGTCGCGCTCGATCGAGAGCACCGCCGTCGACTGGATCCAGCGGCGGAGCCAGATCAGGCTGGCCTCGGCGACACCGAGGAACAGCACGAGAAGGAACAGCGGAATCAGCTCAGAGCTCTCACCGCGCTTGATCGGGCCGTCGACGATCGCGGCGATGACCAGCGGGACCGCGGTGCTGGCGGCCACCCCCAGGAACGCCGCGATGAACATGACCGTGATCTGCCAACGCCAGGGACCGGCGTACCGGCGCAACCACCACAACGCGGCGTAGCGCGACCGCCGCGCCGCTCCCTCCACCGGGATCGGGGCATGGCCGTGCTGAGTTTCCGTGCTGGCGGCCATACTGCGACGTTACCGGGAGGCACCACCAGTTTTGCCCAGCCGAGTCCCGCCCTACGCGAACACCCCCGGGCCGCCGCGTCAGCGGCCGACGAAGCGCGCCTTGCCCGGCCCGTTGGCGATGAAGGACTCCGTCCCGATCGTCTTGTCCTCGGTCGCGAACAGCGCCGCGAAGGCCTGCCGCTCGATCGCGAGACCGGTGTCGAGGTCGACGTCAAGCCCCAGGTCGATCGCCTGCTTGGCGGCGCGCAGGGCGAAGGCCGGACCGTCCGAGAACTGCGCCGCCCACCGCAGGGCTGCGTCGTACACCTCCTCGGCCGGCACCACCTCGTCGACCAGGCCGATCGCGAGCGCCTCGTCCGCGGCGACGAAACGCCCGGTGAAGCAGATGTCCTTGGCTCGGGCAGGTCCGACCAACCGCGACAGCCGCTGGGTGCCACCCGCCCCAGGGATGATGCCGAGCAGGATCTCGGGCTGGCCGAGCTTCGCATCCGCCGCCGCGACCCGACGATCGGCGCACAGCGCCAGCTCGCACCCACCGCCGAGGGCGTAGCCCGTGATCGCAGCGACGGTCGGCTTCGGAATGGCAGCGACGGCGCTGAACGATGCCTGCAGCGCGGTAGATCGCTCCGCCATCTCGGGGTAGCCCAGCGGCGCCATCTCCTTGATGTCCGCACCGGCCGCGAAGACCTTCGGGCCGCCGTAGATCACCACGGCACGCACCTCGGGCCGCTCGGTCGCCTCGATCGCGGCAGCCCGCAGCTCTTGCTGCACCTGCCCGTTGAGCGCGTTCATCTTGGGGCGGTCGAGGCGGATCGTCCCGATCGCGCCGTCGACCTCGAGCGTCACGTAGTCAGCCATGGCCGCGAGCGTAACCACCGCGACGTGCGACGCTTTGCGGCAATGGACTCCACGCCCGCGCAGCACCCTGGCCGACCCTTCCCGCTAGGTGCGACCTGGGACGGCGACGGCACGAACTTCGCGGTGTTCGCGCCGACCGCCGCGCGCGTCGACCTTTGTCTGTTCGATACCAGCCGGCGCCGAATCGCGGGTCGAGCTAACCGAGACGACGTACCAGGTCTGGCACGGTCACGTTGCGGACGTCGGCCCCGGGCAGCGCTACGGCTATCGAGTCCACGGGCGGTACGACGTCGGGACCGGCCAGCGAGCGAACCCGAGCAAGCTGCTCGCCGATCCGTACGCCCACGCCTTCACCGGCGAGCTGCTCCTCGACGGCGCGATCTTCGGCGCATCGAGGCGGGGCGACGCCCAGCCGGACCATCGCGACTCCGCGCCGTTCGTCCCCAAGTCGGTGGTCGTGCACGACGAGTTCGACTGGGGGGATGAGTCACGGCCGAACGTCGCGTGGCCGGACTCCGTCATCTACGAGCTGCACGTCAAGGGCATGACGATGCGCCATCCCGACGTGCCGCCGGCGATCCGCGGAACCTACGCCGGGCTCGCCCAGCCGGCCGATCATCGACCATCTGCAGCGTCTGGGCGTGACGGCCGTCGAGCTGCTGCCCGTCCACCACTTCCTCAGCGAGCCCCGGCTGCTCCGGCACGGTCTGACGAACTACTGGGGCTACAACACGCACGGCTTCTTCGCCCCGCACGCCGGCGTACAGCTCCACCGGCTCGCTCGGCCAGCAGGTGTCGGAGTTCAAGGCGATGGTGCGGGCGCTGCACGCCGCCGGGATCGAGGTGATCCTCGACGTCGTCTACAACCACACCGCCGAGGGCGACGAGCACGGACCGACGCTGTCGTTCCGCGGCATCGACAACCGCGCCTACTACCGGCTCCGCGACGGGGCTCCCGGCCGGTACGCCGACTTCACCGGCACCGGCAACACCCTCGACACCCGGCTGCCCCACGTCGTCCGCGCTGGTCATGGACTCGCTGCGGTACTGGGTCAGCGAGATGCACGTCGACGGCTTCCGCTTCGACCTGGCCTCGGCACTGGCCCGCGCCACACCCGACGTCGACCTGCGGGCGCCGCTGCTCACCGCGATCGCACAGGACCCGGTCGTCTCACAGGTCAAGCTCATCGCCGAGCCGTGGGACGTCGGGCCGGGCGGATATCAGGTCGGCCAGTTCCCGGCGCCGTGGTCGGAGTGGAACGGGCGGTATCGCGACGCGGTCCGCGAGTACTGGAAGCGGCGGCCCGGCCGGCGTCGCGGAGATTGCGTCCCGGCTGGCGGGGTCGAGCGACCTGTATCAGGGAGCCGGGCGGCGGCCGTGGGCCTCGGTCAACTTCGTGACCTGTCACGACGGCTTCTCGCTGCGGGACCTGGTGTCCTATGAGCACAAGCACAACCAGGCCAACGGCAGAGCACAACCGTGACGGCAGCGACGACAACCGGTCGTGGAACTGCGGCGTCGGAGGGCGAGACCGACGACCCGGCGGTTCTCGAACGCCGCGATCGGTCAGCCCGGACCCTGCTCGCAACGCTGCTGCTGTCGACCGGCGTACCCATGCTTCGATCCGGTGACGAGCTGGGCCAGACCCAGCAGTGGCAACAACAACGCCGTACTGCCAGGACAACGAGATCTCGTGGCTGGACTGGGATCCGTCGCCTGCCACCCCGTCGTACGTCGACCTGGTCACGCAGTTGATCGGGTTGCGACGTCGGCATCCGGTGTTCCGTCGACGTTCGTTCTTCGAGGGCCGCGCCGTGACGCGAGACGGAGTGAAGGACGCGGCGTGGTTCGGACGCGGACGGCACCGAGATGACCGAGCAGGAGTTCCGGGCATCCGGCAGCCACATCGATCGGGATGTACCTGTCCAGGCCTCGGCATCCCGGATCGCGGGCCGGCCGGCGAGCCGATCGTCGACGACTCGTTCCTGCTGGTGCTGCATGCCGGAACCGCCCGGTGCGCCTTCATGCTGCCGGGCCGGCCGTGGGCATCGTCGTACCTGGTGGAGCTACGGACCGACTCAGCCGGGCCGGCGACTCTGGCGGCGGGCGATCCGCTCGACCTGTCGCCGAGAGCGGTGGTCGGTGCTACGCGTTCTCGACTGACTCCGACGGTCGCCACAGGTCGAGCCTGGGCACGTCGGGCGGCACGAACCCCATCACCTGGCCGTAGAAGGACAGCTCGGACTGCAGCGCGTCGATCACGGTCTCGCTTCGGCGGAACCCGTGGGACTCGCCGTCGTAGGCCCGGTAGGCGTGCGGGATTCCGTTGCGCACCATGGCATCGCGGAACAGCTCGGCCTGAGCGGGTGGCACGACCGGGTCGTCGAGCCCTTGCAGCAGCAGCACCGGGCACGAGAGCTCGTCGACGTGGTTCAGCGGCGCGCGGGAGTCGTAGAGGTCGCGTCGCTCCGGCAGCGGGCCGATCAGACCATCGAGGTAGCGGGACTCGAAGTCATGGGTCGTCTCGGCGAAGGACACCAGCTCGGCCACCCCGAAGTACGACGTCCCGCACGCGAAGGCATCGGTCGAGGTGAGCGACGCGAGCACGGTCCAACCACCGGCCGAGCCGCCTCGGATCGCGAGCCGGTCGCCGTCGGCGAGGCCGGCCTCGACCAACCCGCGCATCGTGGCGACGGTGTCCTCGACGTCGACGACACCCCACTGGCCGCGGAGCCGTTCGCGGTAAGCCCGTCCGTACCCCGTGGACCCGCCGTAGTTGACGTCCACCACCCCGATGCCGCGGCTGGTGAAGAACGCCTTCTCGACGTCGACGACGGCTGAGACGTGCGCGGTGGGCCCGCCGTGCACGAACGCGACGTAGGGCGGTAGCTCACCGTCGGGTCCCTCGACGTCACGGTTGTGAGGCGGGTAGACGATCGCGTGGACCTCGCGGCCGCCCGGCCCCGCGAACGTCATCGGCTGTGCCTCGGACAGGTAACCGACGTCGGGAAGCTCGTCGACGCCGAGCCGGATGTCGACGAGGTCACCGGTCGCGAGGTCCAGCGCTCGGAGCCCGTCCGGGAGCTTCGGGCCGCCGCAGCGCAGCAGCACCCGACCGTGCTGCACCGCATTGATCACGATCCGGCCCAGGCCCGGCAGGTCGATGCCGTCGAGCCGCCCGGTAGTCGGGTCGAGCACGCCGAGCCGGTCGTTGCCCAGTGTGCGCAGGGTCAGCAGCCGGCCGTCGTCCAGCGGCAGGTAGAACCGGTAGCCGAGCTGCCACATCGGGCCCGCCATGTCCGCCTCGACCGGGTACAGCGGCTCGGGCTGGCTGCCCGCCGCGACCTCGAGCCGATAGAAGTTCCACCACCCGGTCCGGTCGCTCACGACGTACAACGCGTCGTCGCCGACCCACTCCGGCTGCACCACCGACTCCGTCGTCGACCCGATCAGGGTGCGGTACGACGTGACCTGCCCGGTATCGCTCACGCCGCCGACCCGGACCTCGGTGCCGTCCCATGGCATCTGCGGGTGGTTCCACGCGACCCAGGCCAGCTGCGTGCCGTCCGGCGACAGCCGTGGGTTGGCCAGGAAGTCCGAGCCCGACACCACCGACACGATGCGTGCGGGGTCAGCGACCGCCGACCCGTCGAGCGGTACGACGCAGATGTCACGGCGGACCCCGCCGGTGTCATCGTGTGACTCCCGGATGCACCAGACCGCGTCGCCGGCTCGTGCCAGCGACAGCTCGCCGTAGCGCAGGGCGACCGGTCGCACCGGCTCGGGAGTGATCGCGACCGGTTGGTCGGCGCCCGGATCGAGCCGGTAGAGCCGCTGGTCGCTGAACTCCGCGAAGACCAGGACGCCGTCATCCGTTCCGGTCCAGGCACCGCCGCCGTACTCGTGGACCCGGGTCCGCGCGTTCCAAGGCGCCGGGAGCACGTCGACGACCTCACCGCCCGGACCGTGGCGGCGGATCGCGAGCCGGCCGGCCTCCGCTGGCCGCAGCTCGGACCACCAGGGCTCGCCGGCGACGAACCTGCCGCCACCGACGGGATGCCCGCTGCGGGCCACGTCCGCGGCCAGGATCGGTGACGTCCAGCTGCCGAACGGCTCTGTCGCTCGACTCATCGGGCGTCGTACCCGCTCGCGTCATCGGCGACCGCAAGCAGCGCCAGCTCGCAGTCGGAGGCGAGCGCGTCATGCCGCGCCAGCACCCGGACGGTGTAGCCGAACGGGCCCCGTCGCTGCATCGGCACGGTGCCGTCGAAGCGCCAGTCCCCCGGCTGACCGTCGACCGGCCCGGCGTTCGTCAGCTCGGCGTGCTCCGCGTCGCGCAGCTCGTCGTCGTCGTCCACCCAGCCGTAGACGACCTGCACGGTGACGTCGTCAGGTGCCAGCTCGCCGAGTGACACGACCGCGTGCAGCTCCAGCTGCTGGCCCAGCTCGGGGGCGTTCCCGACACCGGTCGCCTCGACGTGGCCGATCCGGACCTGCGGCCAGTGCTCGCGTATGCCCGCGATCCAGGCGGACAGCTCCTTGGCGCCGGCGTAGCCGTCCGCCGCCATCCGCCGCGAGGACTCCGCCGCCGGGGTGTAGAGCTCCGTGACGTAGTCGCGCACCATCCGGCTGGCCAGCACCTGCGGGCCCAGCGACTGCAACGTGTGGCGGACCATCTCGATCCATCGGCGCGGCAGGCCGTCGCCGTCGGTGTCGTAGAAGCGGGCGCGGACCTGGTTCTCGATCAGGTCGTAGAGCGCGAGCGCCTCGTGGGCGTCCCGGGCGTCGGGGTCGGTGCCGTCCGGGCGGACGGGATCGCCCAGCCGTTGTCGCCGTCGTACATCTCGTCCCACCAGCCGTCGCGGATCGAGAGGTTCAGGCCGCCGTTGAGCGCCGACTTCATCCCGGACGTGCCGCAGGCCTCGAGCGGGCGGAGCGGGTTGTTCAGCCAGACGTCGCAGCCGTGGTAGAGCGAGCGCGCCATGCCGATGTCGTAGTCCGGCAGGAAGACGATCCGGTGCCGCACCAGCGGGTCGTCGGCGAACCGGACCATCTGCTGGATCAGCGCCTTGCCGCCGTCGTCGGCCGGATGCGACTTGCCGGCGATGACCAGCTGCACCGGCCGATCCGGGTCGAGCAGCAGCCGGGTCAGCCGATCCTGGTCGCTCAGCATGAGGGTCAGCCGCTTGTACGACGGGACCCGGCGGGCGAACCCGATGGTCAGCACGTCCGGGTCGAAGACGCCGTTGACCCAGGTGAGGCCGGCCTCCGAGGCGCCACGCTGCAACCACGAGTCGTGGACGCGTCGGCGTACCTCCTGCACCAGCCGGGTCCGCAGCAGCCGCCGGGTCGACCAGATCGCGTCGTCGGGCACCTTGGCGATGCCGTCCCAGTCGGTGCCGTCCTCGACCAGCGCCGGACCGACCTCGCGCTCGGCGAGCTCCAGCACCTCGCGCGCCACCCAGGTAGGCGCGTGGACGCCGTTGGTGACCGACGTGATCGGCACCTCGGCGGCGTCGAAACCGGGCCACAGCGAGCCGAACATCTCGCGGCTCACGACGCCGTGCAGCTTGCTCACGCCGTTCGCGCGCTGCGCGAGCCGCAGCCCCATGTGGGCCATGTTGAACTTGGTCGGGTCGGCCTCGGCGCCGAGCGCGACGATGCGGTCCACCGGGACCGCCGGTGAGTCGTTCTCGCCGCCGAACTGCGCCTCGATGAGCTCGACCGGGAACCGGTCGATGCCGGCCGGGACCGGCGTGTGGGTGGTGAACACGGTGCCGGCGCGCACCGCCGTCAGGGCATCGTCGAACGATGAGCCCGTCGCCCTCGGTGAGCTCGCGGATGCGCTCGACGCCGAGGAAACCGGCGTGGCCCTCGTTGGTGTGGAACACCTCCGGCGCCGGATGCCCGGTCAGCGCGCAGTAGGCGCGGACAGCGCGCACGCCGCCGATGCCGAGCAGCAGCTCCTGCGCGAGGCGGTGCTCGGCTGCCGCCGCCGTACAGCCGGTCGGTGACGTCGCGCTCGATCGGGCGCGTTGTCCTCGACGTCGGAGTCGAGCATCAGCAGCGGCACCCGGCCGACCTGCGCCCGCCAGACCTGGGCGCGCAGCTCCCGGCCTCCCGGCAGGCCGACCGCGATCTTCAACGGGTCGCCGGCCTCGGTGTGCACCAGGGTCAGCGGCAGGCCGTTGGGGTCCAGCGGCGGGTAGCGCTCCTGCTGCCAGCCGTCGGGGCTCAGGCACTGCTTGAAGTACCCGCGGCGATAGAGCAGCCCGACGCCGATGATCGGGACGCCGAGGTCGCTGGCGGCCTTGAGGTGGTCGCCGGCGAGGATGCCGAGGCCGCCGGAGTACTGCGGCAGCACCTCGGTGATGCCGAACTCCGGCGAGAAGTAGGCGATCGCTTTGGGTGCGCTGGCGCCGATGCCCTGGTACCAGCGGTCGGCGGTGAGGTAGTCGTCGAGGTCGTCGTGGGCGTCGCCCAGCCGGCGGAGGAACCGGCGGTCCTTGGCCAGGGCGGCCATCCGGTCCGCGCCGACCTCGCCGAGCAGCTTCACGGGGTCGTGCTCGCAGCGTTCCCAGCCGTCCGGATCGACGGCGTCGAACAGGTCGAGCGAGTCCGGGTTCCATGACCACCGCAGGTTGGCGACGAGGTCGCCGAGCGGCTCCAGCGGTGCCGGCAGGCGGCCCGGACGGTGAATCGGCGCAGAGCTCTCACGCGGCATGAGCCTAATCAGCCAGTCGGCTGCCGTGATCACTGCGTTCCCCGCGCCCGCCGGTCTGCGATGGCCATTTGACACGGCTAGAGCATCGATAAACGGCCATCGCGTCGCCAGCTGCGCGTAAGGCTGGGAGGCCTGGGTAGGTTCGAGAGCGATGATCGGACGTATCCCTGTCACGCAGATCCGGCCTTCGGTCGATGCTGGCCGCTGGCCGGCCAAGGCGATCGTCGGCGAGACCGTGCCCGTGACCGCCACGGTTTTCCGCGAGGGTCACGACGCCGTGGCGGCGACCGTCGTCGCGACGCCGCCAGCCACCGCCGGGAACAAGGCGGTCGTCGCCCGGATGCGGATGCTCGCGCCCGGCACCGACCGCTGGCAGGCCGACATCACGCTGCCCTTCGAGGGCGACTGGACGCTTCCGGGTCGAGGGCTGGAGCGACCCGATCGGCACCTGGCGACACGACGCCGAGATCAAGATCCCGCTCGAGCAGGACGTCGAGCTGGTCTGCGAGGAAGGGGCCCGGCTGCACGAACGAGTCGCCAACCCGAGCTGCCCAAGTCGGCTCGCGGCGGCGTGGCCAAGGCGGTCCAGGCGCTGCGCGACACCGGCCGCTCCCCGATCGACCGGATCGCGCCCGTCCTCGATCCCGACCTGACCGAGCTGATCGACCGCCATCCGCTGCGCGAGCTGGTGACGGCCAGCGAGCCGTTCGTCATCCGGGTCGAGCGCGAGCGCGCGGGCTACTCCGCCTGGTACGAGCTGTTCCCCCGCTCGGTCGGCGCCGTCCAGCGGCCCGACGGGTCGCTGGCAGAGCGGCACCTTCGCGACCGCCGCATCCCGACTCCCCGCGATCAAGTCGATGGGCTTCGACGTCGTCTACCTGCCCCCGATCCACCCGATCGGTAGGTCGTACCGCAAGGGCGCCAACAACTCCCTCGACCCGACCGAGCACGATCCCGGCAGCCCGTGGGCGATCGGTGGCCGCGAGGGTGGCCACGACGCGATCCATCCGGACCTCGGGCACGTTCGCCGACTTCGACGACTTCGTGGCCGACAGCCAACGCCAACGGCCTCGAGGTGGCGCTCGACCTCGCCCTGCAGTGCTCGCCGGACCATCCCTGGGTGACCGAGCACCCGGAGTGGTTCACCGTCCGGGCCGACGGCACGATCGCGTACGCCGAGAACCCGCCCAAGAAGTACCAGGACATCTACCCGATCAACTTCGACAACGACCCCGACGGCATCCGGCAGGCCGTGCTCGACGTGGTCATGCTCTGGATCTCCCACGGCGTGCGGATCTTCCGGGTCGACAACCCGCACACCAAGCCGGTCGAGTTCTGGGAGTGGCTGATCGCGAAGGTCGCCGAGACCGAGCCCGGCGTCGTCTGGCTGGCCGAGGCGTTCACCCGGCCGGCGATGCTGCAGACCCTCGGCAAGGTCGGGTTCACGCAGTCCTACACGTACTTCACCTGGCGCACCGAGGGCTGGGAGATCGAGGCCTACCTCCGCGAGCTCAGCCAGGAGACGGTCGACTTCGTCCGGCCGAACTTCTTCGTCAACACCCCGGACATCCTGCACGCGTCGCTGCAGTACGGCGGCCCCGCGATGTTCAAGATCCGGGCAGCGCTCGCGGCGCTGTCGAGCCCGAGCTGGGGCGTCTACTCCGGCTACGAGCTGTTCGAGCACGTCGCCGTCCGTCCCGGCAGCGAGGAGTACCTCGACTCCGAGAAGTACGCCTACCGGCCCCGCGACTTCGCCGCCGCGGAAGCCGCGGGCAGCAGCCTCGCGCCTTACCTTGCGATGCTCAACCGGGTACGCCGGGAACACCCGGCGATGAGGTCGCTGCCACACGCTGCACGTCCACCACGCCGACACCGAGCAGGTCACTGGCCTGGAGCCGCCATGTCGGGGACGACACGGTCATCGTCGTACTCACCCTCGACTCCTACGGCGCCCGGGAGGCGACGGTGCATCTCGACCTGCCCGCGATCGGCCTCGATCCCGGCGAGACCTTCGACGTCGTCGACGAGGTGACCGGCGCCTCCTACACGTGGGGCGAGCACAACTACGTCCGGCTCGACCCGTTCGTCGAGCCCGCGCACGTGCTCACGGTGCGACGGCCCACCCCATGACCGAAGACTTTCTCGCCTCAGACGCCATTGAAGAAGCACTCGACGAGTCCGTCGATCCGCTCTGGTACAAACGCGCCGTCTTCTACGAGGTCCTGATCCGCGGCTTCTCGGACAGCAACAACGACGGCACGGGTGACCTCCGCGGCCTGACCTCGAAGCTGGACTATCTGCACTGGCTCGGGGTCGACTGCATCTGGCTGCTGCCGATCTACGACTCGCCGCTGCGTGACGGCGGCTACGACATCTCTGACTTCTTCCAGGTGCTGCCGGAGTTCGGCGACCTCGCGGACTTCATCGACCTCATCGAGCAGGCCCACGCGCGCGGCATCCGCGTGATCGCCGACTTGGTCATGAACCACACCAGCGACCAGCATCCGTGGTTCCAGGCCTCACGCAGCGAACCCGACGGACCGTACGGTGACTTCTACGTGTGGAGCGACACCGACGACAAGTACCCGGATGCGCGGATCATCTTCGTCGACACCGAGACGTCGAACTGGACCTGGGATCCGGTGCGCCAGCAGTACTTCTGGCACCGCTTCTTCTCCCACCAGCCGGACCTGAACTTCGAGAACCCCGTCGTCCAGGACGCGATGCTCGAGGTGCTGCGGTTCTGGCTCGACCTCGGGATCGACGGCTTCCGGCTCGACGCGGTGCCCTACCTGTTCGAGGAGGAAGGCACCAACTGCGAGAACCTCCCGCTGACCCACGCCTACCTCAAGCGGGTGCGCAAGGAGGTCGACACGCTCTACCCGGACCGGGTGCTGCTGGCCGAGGCGAACCAGTGGCCGGCCGACGTGGTCGAGTACTTCGGCGACGGCGACGAATGCCAGATGGCGTTCCACTTCCCGGTGATGCCGCGCATCTTCATGGCCGTGCGCCGCGAGACCCGCTACCCGATCTCCGAGGTGCTGGCCCAGACCCCGGCGATCCCCGACAACTGCCAGTGGGGCATCTTCCTGCGCAACCACGACGAGCTGACGCTCGAGATGGTGACCGACGAGGAACGCGACTACATGTACGCCGAGTACGCCAGCGACCCGCGGATGCGCGCGAACATCGGCATCCGGCGACGGCTGGCTCCGCTGCTGGACAACAGCCGCGACCAGATCGAGATCTTCACCGCGTTACTGATGTCGCTGCCGGGTTCGCCGGTCCTGTACTACGGCGACGAGATCGGGATGGGTGACAACTTCTACCTCGGTGACCGCGACGGCGTTCGCACGCCGATGCAGTGGACCCCCGACCGCAACGCCGGGTTCTCCACGGCCGACCCGCAGCGGCTCTACCTGCCGGTGATCATGGACCCGATCTACGGCTACGCAGGTCATCAACGTCGAGTCGCAGATGCGGTCGGGCACGTCGCTGCTGCAGTGGACCAAGCGCATGATCGACGTACGCAGGCAACACCCCGCCTTCGGTATGGGCCGCTACGAGGAGCTGACCGGCAGCAACCCCAGCGTGCTGGCGTTCGTCCGGGAGTTCGGCGACGACGTCGTGCTGTGCGTCAACAACCTGTCGCGCTTCCCGCAGCCGGTCGAGCTCGACCTGCGCCGGTTCGAGGGCTTCACACCGGTCGAGCTGGTGGGCGGCGTGCACTTCCCGCGGGTCGGCGAGCTGCCCTACCTGCTCACCTTGCCCGGGCACGGCTTCTACTGGTTCCAGCTGAGCAGCGTGGAGGGCCGATGACCGACTTGCTCAGCTCGCTCGCCGACTGGCTGCCGCAGCAGCGCTGGTTCGGCGCCAAGGGCCGACCGATCAAGGAGTTGTCGATCCTGGGTGAGCGCCGACTCGTCGACGGCGACCCGAGCTGCACCCATCTCGTCATCGAGGTCGACCTCGGCGATGACACCGAGACCTACCAGCTGCTGGTCGGACGTCGCACCGAGCTGCCGGAGCGGCTCGGGCACGCCGTGATCGACGCGTCGGCCGGCGACGGGTTCCGGTACGACGCGGTGTACGACAGCGAGCTGACGAACGTTCTGCTTCAGCTCGTGGCCGCGGACGACGAGCGCGACGTCGGCGCTGCACTTCGAGCACATGCCGGGCGCCGAGATCCGCACCGATCTCACCAGCATCGTCATGGGCGCCGAGCAGTCCAACACCTCGCTGGTGTTCGGCGACGAGTACATCCTCAAGGTGTTCCGCAAGCTCTCGCCCGGGGTGAACCCCGACCTCGAGGTGACGCGTGCCCTCGCCGAGATCGGCACCGCCGCCGTGGTGCCGCCGCTCGGCTGGCTCGAGGGCAACCTGCACGGCGAGACCACCACGCTCGGCATGCTGCAGCCGTTCCTTCGCTCGGCCACCGACGGCTGGGCCCTCGCGGTGACCAGCGTCCGCGACCTGTACGCCGAGGCCGACCTGCGCGCCGACGAGGTCGGCGGCGACTTCGCCGGTGAGTCCGAACGGCTGGGCGTCGCGACCGCCGAGGTCCATCAGGCGCTGGCCGAGGCGTTCGGCGTCGGAGCGTCACCACTGCCGAGGAGAACCGCGCGACCGCCGAGCTGATGAAGGCCCGGCTCGACGACGCGGTGACCGCGGTCCCCGAGCTCGCGCCGCTGGCCGCGCGGATCCGGTCGGCGTACGACGAGGTTGCCGCTCCTGCCACCGGGGATCCCGGTGCAGCGCGTCCACGGCGACTTCCATCTCGGTCAGGTGCTGCGCACGGACACCGGCTGGGTGCTCATCGACTTCGAGGGCGAGCCGGCCCGACCGCTGTCGGAGCGGCGCGCGATGATGAGCCCGCTGCGCGACGTCGCCGGCATGCTGCGCTCGTTCGACTACGCCGCCCGGCACCTGCTCGCCGAGCAGACCGCGAATCCGCAGCTGACCTACCGCGCGTGGGAGTGGGCCGAGCGCAACCAGTCGGCGTTCTGTGACGGCTACGCCAGAGTCACCGGCTCGGATCCTCGCGAGGCAGGCGTTCTGCTGCGAGCCTTCGAGATGGACAAGGCCGTGTACGAGGTCGTGTACGAGGCACGCAACCGCCCGACCTGGGTCGCGATTCCGCTGGGATCGCTGGAGAAACTCGTGGAGGTGACCGCATGACCGACAAGACTCCGCGCAAGCGGACGCCGACGAAGAAAGCGGCTGCCACCAGCAAGCCGCGCAAGGCCACTACAAAGCAGGCAGCGTCGAAGCAGACGGCAGCCAAGCCGCTCGTCAAGACCACGCCACCTCCGGAGCGGGTCACGCTGCCCGCCGCCCCGGCCGACCAGATCGAGCGGCTCGTCGCCGGCGCCCACCACGACCCGCACTCGCTGCTGGGTGCCCACCCGTCCGACGGTGCCGTGGCCGTCCGCGCGCTGCGCCCCGGCGCCAAGTCGGTCACCGTCGTCGTCGGCGACGACCGCTACGTCGCCGAACACCTGCACGAAGGCGTCTGGCAGGCGACGCTGCCGCTCGAGCAGGTGCCGGACTACCGCCTGCTCGTCGACTTCGGCGACGGTTTCGAGCACCTGCAGGACGACCCCTACCGCTGGCTGCCGACCCTCGGCGAGATGGACCTGCACCTGATCGGCGAGGGCCGGCACGAGGACCTCTGGACGGTGCTCGGCTCGCACGTCCGCACCTACGACTCGGCCGCCGGACCGGTGACCGGCACGTCGTTCGCGGTCTGGGCGCCCTCGGCGCAGGGCGTGCGGGTCGTCCGCGACTTCGACTACTGGTGGGGGCCGGTCGCGCACCCGATGCGCGTCCTCGGCTCGTCCGGCGTCTGGGAGCTCTTCGTCCCCGACGTCGGCGACGGCACGACGCTACAAGTTCGACGTCCTCGGCGCCGACGGGGTGTGGCGCGAGCAAGGCCGACCCGATGGCCTTCGCAGACCGAGGACCCGCCGGCGACCGCCTCGGTCGTCTTCACCTCGCACTACGAGTGGCGCGACGCGGACTGGCTCGACGCCCGGGCGGCGACGGACTGGACGCGGCGCCGATGATCGATCTACGAGGTGCACCTCGGCTCGTGGCGGCAGGGTCTGTCCTACCCCGAGCTGGCCGAGCAGCTGGTCGACTACGTCGTCGACGCCGGCTTCACCCACGTCGAGTTCCTGCCCGTCGCCGAGCATCCGTTCGGCGGGTCCTGGGGCTATCAGGTGTCGTCCTACTACGCGCCGACCTCACGGTTCGGCTCCCCCGACGAGTTCCGCTACCTGGTCGACGCCCTGCACGCCGGCCGGGATCGGCGTGATCGTCGACTGGGTCCCGGCGCACTTCCCGAAGGACGACTTCGCGCTGTCGCGCTTCGACGGCACCGCGCTCTACGAGCACCGCGACCCGCGGCGCGGCGAGCAGCCCGACTGGGGCACGTACGTCTTCAACTTCGGCCGCCGCGAGGTCCGCAACTTCCTGGTCGCCAACGCCTGCTACTGGCTCGAGGAGTTCCACATCGACGGGCTGCGGGTCGACGCCGTCGCCTCGATGCTCTACCTCGACTACTCGCGCAAGGACGGCGAGTGGCTGCCCAACGAGTACGGCGGCCGCGAGAACCTCGAGGCCGTCGGCGTTCCTGCAGGAGATGAACGCGACCGTCTACAAGCGGGTGCCCGGTGCGATGACGATCGCCGAGGAGTCGACGGCGTGGCCGGGCGTCACGCGACCGACCCACCTCGGCGGGCTGGGTTTCGGCTTCAAGTGGAACATGGGCTGGATGCACGACACGCTCGACTACATCTCGCACGAGCCGGTCCATCGGCAGTACCACCACAACGAGATGACGTTCTCGATGATGTACGCGTACACCGAGAACTTCGTGCTGCCGATCTCGCACGACGAGGTCGTGCACGGCAAGGGCTCGCTGCTCGGCAAGATGCCCGGCGACCGCTGGCAGCAGATGGCCACCCTGCGCGCCTTCCTGGCCTACATGTGGGCGCATCCCGGCAAGCAGCTGCTGTTCATGGGGCGGGAGTTCGGGCAGGGGGCGGAGTGGGCCGAGTCGCGGTCGCTGGACTGGTGGCTGCTCGACCTCCCGGACCACCGCGGCGTGCACTCGCTGGTCGGCGACCTCAACGCGGCCTACAGTCGCACCCGGCGCTGTGGTCGCAGGAGTCAGTGCCGACGGCTTCGGCTGGATCGACGCCAACGACGCCGCGGGCAACGTGCTGTCCTTCCTGCGGTGGGCACCGGACGGCTCAGCCGTGGCCTGCGTGGCGAACTTCTCGCGGTACACCGCACGACACTACCGGCTCGGCCTGCCGCAAGCCGGGACCTGGGACGAGGTGGTCAACACCGACGCCGTCGCCTACATCGGTTCCGGCGTCGGCAACTTCGGCTCGGTCGATCGCCGAGGAGACACCGTGGCACGGCCAGCCGGCGTCGGCGACGATGGTGCTGCCGCCGCTCGGCGCGCTCTGGCTCGCCTCCCCCGCCTAACTCCAACTTGTCAGGTCGCTCACGCTCAGCCTTGGGCCGAGCACCCTGACAAGTCGTTGCACACCCCGCAGCTGGGTTCGCGCCGTGCACAGATCACCCGGCACAGCGCACGTGGTCGCGATTCTCGTTGCACCGTTCGCTCATGTGCGCTCTCCAGTTCGCCGTCGCTGCTCCGCGTAGCATCGACGCTCCTACCCGCTCCGCCCTCCAGCAGTTGGCCGAGCGACAGGATCAGGTCTGTCGCCGCCAGCAGGTGGTGGACCTGGGCATCACCGATCGCCAGATCGACCGTGGAGTTGACGCCGAACGCTGGCAAACCGTGCCACCCGGACTGCTGGTCCTGCACAACACGACGCTGACCGACGCTCAACGCCGGGGAGTGGCAGTACTGGCCGGCGGAACGGTCTGTGCACTGGCGGCGCGCACCGCGGCAGCCGCGGCGGGACTCATCGGCTGGGCACCACCCGCCCTCGAAGTACTGGTGCCGAGGGGTACGACGTACCCAGACTTGCCGTTTCCGGTCAGGGTCCACGAGTCTCGGCGGTTTCAGGCGGCTGATGTCCACCCGGCCTGGCCGCCGCGGGTGGGCATCGAACGCGCGCTCATCGATGCCGGCGCCTGGATCACCCGGCCCCGGAGCGCCTGCGGCCTGCTCGCCGCAGGTGTCCAGCAACGGCTCACCAGCGCCGCCCGCCTCATGGAGGTCCTCGATGGCGCCGGACAGATCCGGCATCGGCGGATCATGACGCGTGCCCTCGTCGACATCGAGGGCGGCGCGCAGGCCGTCAGCGAGATCGACTTCGTGAGGTTCTGCGCCCGTCACGGACTACCGCGTCCCGAGCTGCAGCAGGTCCGAAGAGACGCACTCGGCCGCCGCCGGTATCTGGACGCGACCCTGACGCCGCCGCGTGGACGGCCGGTCCGGGTAGAGATCGATGGCGCGCTGCACCTGGTCGTCCAGACCTACTGGAGCGATATGTGGCGCGGGAATGATCTGGCCATCGGAAAGGAGCTGGCGTTGCGGTTCCCGAGTTACGTCATCTACGCCGACGACGCGGACGCCGTCAGCCAGCTGCGCCGCGCCCTCAACTTGTCAGGGCCGTCGGCCCAAACCGCCGCTCAGGCGTCCTGACAAGTCTCAGAAGAGGGCGTTGGCGAGCGAGCGACGGCCCTTCACGACGCGCTCGTCGTCGGCATCGAGCACCTCGAACAGCGACAGCAGGTGGGCACGAGCCCGATCCCGGTCGTCACCCGAGGTACGACGGACCAGATCGACCAGACGCAGGATCGCGTCCTCGACGTGACCCGTCGCCATGTCCAGGTCCGCCACGGTGATCGCCGCCGCCACGTCGTCGCCGTTGTCCGCGGCGGCGGACGCGGGCCGCGCGCTCGTCGGTGTCCCGGATCCGCAGCAGCAGCTCGCACCGCGCGACCGACGCCTGCGCCTCACGGTTCGACGGATCACGCTCCAGGATAGAGCGGTACGCCGCCAGAGCCCCATCCGCGTCACCCGCCGCCAGCGCCGCCTCGGCCTGCTCGAAGGCCGGGTCCGCAGCCGGCTCGGTCGGCTCGTCCGGCCCGGCCTGGTCGGCCGTGACCGCGACCCGACCGGTGACGCCGTTGGCAACGGCGAGCTTGAGAACCTCATCGATGACCGCCGCGACCTCCTGCTCCGGCAGCGCACCCTGGAACAGCGGGATCGGCTGGCCGGCGACGACCGCCAACACCGAGGGGATGCTCTGGATCTGGAACGCCTGCGCCAGCCGCTGCTCGGCGTCGCAGTCGATCTTGGCCAGCACCCACGTGCCCTCGCCGGCCAGCGCCAGCCGTTCCAGGATCGGCGACAGCTGCTTGCACGGGCCGCACCAGTCCGCCCAGAAGTCGATGATGACCGGCACCTGCGTGGACCGGGTGACGACCTCCGCCTCGAACGTGGCCTCGGTGACGTCGACGACGACGCCGGAGCCTGCCGCCGTGCCCTGCCCAGTCCCGCCCGCTCCCGCGCTCGGCCCGGCAGGTGTCGCGGCTGCCGGCGGCCGACGGAACCCGGAGAGGTCGACGGCACCGGGCAGCCGGATGTCGTTGGGTCGCATGCTCATGACACGAGGGTAGGTCGACTCCGGCCGACGGCGACGATCATGCCCTCGGCTCAGAAGCGGGCGGGCTCCCGGTAGTTGCCCCACTCGGCCCGCAGCGCGTCGCAGATCTCGCCGAGCGTCGCCTCACGACGAGCTGCCTCGAGCATGCAGGGCACGATGTTCCCGGTCCCCCGGGCCACCTCGACCATGGCATCCAGGGCCGCCGTGACAGCGGCATCGTCGCGCCCGGCCCGTCGCTCCGCGAGGATTCGGTTCTGCTCGGTCTCGACCTCGTGGGAGACCCGGAGGATCTCCAGCTCGCCGACCACGGTCTCGGTCTGGACGTTGACGCCGACGACCTTCTTGTCCCCCTTCTCCAGCTGCTGCTGGTAGGTGAACGCCGCATCCGCGATCTCCGACATGAACCAGCCGTCCTCGATCCCGCGCAGGATCCCGGACGTCATCGTCTCATCGGCGGACATGCCGCGGACTCGCTCGAAGATCGCCTCCGCCTCGGCCTCGATCTCGTCGGTGAGCGCCTCGACGTACCAGGACCCACCGAGCGGGTCGGCGACGTTCACGACGCCGGTCTCTTCCATCAGCACCTGCTGGGTGCGCAGCGCGATCTCCGCTGCCTTCTCGCTCGGCAGTGCCAGGACCTCGTCCAGCGCGTTGGTATGCAAGGAGTTGGTGCCGCCGAGCACCGCGGCGAGCGCCTCGACCGCGGTGCGGACGATGTTGTTGTCCGGCTGCTGGGCGGTCAGTGAGACGCCGGCTGTCTGGGTATGGAAGCGCAGCCACTGCGCCCGCGGATCAGTGGCGCCGTAGACGTCGCGCAGCCAGCGCGCCCAGATCCGACGCGCCGCTCGGAACTTCGCGATCTCCTCGAAGAAGTCGATGTGGGCGTCGAAGAAGAACGACAAACCCGGCGCGAACCGGTTCACATCCAGGCCGCGGGAGATCCCCAGCTCCACGTACGCGAAGCCGTCCGCCAGGGTGTAGGCGAGCTCCTGCGCAGCGGTCGAGCCGGCCTCGCGGATGTGGTAGCCCGAGACCGAGATCGGCTTGTAGCGCGGGATCTCGGCGTCGCAGTACTCCATGAGGTCGCCGATCAGCCGCAGGTGCGGCTCCGGGCTGAACAGCCACTCCTTCTGGGCGATGTACTCCTTGAAGATGTCGGTCTGCAGGGTGCCGTCGAGCTGGCTGATGTCGGCGCCCTGCCGTTCCGCCGCCACGAGGTACATGCAGAACACGGGTACGGCGGGACCGCTGATCGTCATCGACGTCGTCACGTCGGCGAGCGGGATCCCGCCGAACAGCACCTCCATGTCGGCGGCCGAGTCGATCGCGACGCCGCAGTGCCCTACCTCTCCCAGCGACTGTGGGTCGTCGGAGTCGCGGCCCATCAGCGTCGGCATGTCGAACGCGACGGAGAGGCCACCGCCGCCGGCGGCCAGGATCATCCGGTATCGCTCGTTGGTCTGCGACGCGTTGCCGAACCCCGCGAACTGCCGGATCGTCCACGGCTTGCCACGGAACCCGGTCGGATGCAGGCCTCGCGTGAACGGGTACTCGCCCGGCCACCCGATCCGCTCGAAGCCGTCGTACGACGTGCCTGCCGGCGGCCCGTAGACCGGCTCGACCTCGACGCCGGACAGCGTCGTGAAGTCGGCATCACGGCTCGGTACGGCGTCGAAGCGCTCCTGCCAGCGTCGGCGGCCGGCCTCGATCTCCTGAGGGTCCACGGGGCGCCTCCGCGCTCGATTTACTCGGGCGTCCTACTATATGACATCCAAGTGATCGTGGCTGGCGCCGACGCTGTCGCCTGAGCGGAGAGTGGGTGACCAGTCATGGCGCGCAAGCCATTGACCTTCGACCCGATCGACGCCGCCGCCCGGCAATGGGTGGCACGCGGCTGGGACGACGCGACGCCGGGGATGGTCGCCGTCACCTCGGTGATGCGGCTGCAGCAGCTGATGCTGTCGCGCGTCGACGCCACGTTGAAGCCGTTCGGCCTGACGTTCGCGCGCTACGAGCTGTTGATGCTGCTGTCGTTCAGCCGCACCGGAGCGCTGCCGCTACGCGTGATCGGCGACCGGCTGCAGGTGCATGCGACGAGCGTCACGAACCTCGTCGACAAGCTCGAGGAGCAGGGGCTGGTCAGCCGACGGCAACATCCCGAGGACCGGCGCGCGACCCTGGCCGAGCTCACGGATGCCGGGCGTGACCTCGCGTTCCAGGCGACGAAGACGCTCAACACCGAGGTGTTCGTCGATCTCGGTCTCGGCGACCGTGACCTCAACCAGATCGCGGCGATCGGGCGACGGTTCCGCCGGGTCGCCGGCGACTTCAGCTAGTGAGCCGCGGCTACAGCCGCGGTGTTGTCCACGACCTCGAGGACGTCGAGGTAGCTGATCTCCGGCTCGACGCCGTACAACTCGACGACCATCGCGCGCAGATCCTCGTTGAAGAACTGCTCGGCGGCCTCGCGCGACTCCCAGAGATAGATGTTGGTAGCCCGTCGCGTCGAGTCGTCGACCGTGAAGTACTTGAAGACGACTCCCGGCATCCCACGGAACATCGGCGCGGCATCGCGGGCTACTCGGACGACTCGATCCTTGTCGTAGTCATCGGCGTACTGGAACGAAACCAGAACAGCGGTCATGTTGACCCCCCTCAACACGACCGAGGATGATCGTGCCGCCCGTGCAACGCAATAGCCCAGGCTGACCACACGGCGGTACGTTGATCGATGGCCCACACGCTGTTACTGATCCGTCACGCCAAGGCAGTCGGCGAGGCAGCCTCGGATGCCGAACGGCCGTTGTCGCCTCGCGGCGTCCGCGACGCGCAGGCCGCCGGACAGTGGCTGGCCGATCACGATGTGGTTCCGGACCTCGTCCTGGTGTCGCCGGCCCGCCGGGCTCGGCAGACCTGGAAGGCGATCAGCTCGCGCCTCGACGCAAGCCCCGCGGTCTCGGTCGACTCCCGGATCTACGACAACACGGTCGAGTCGCTGCTGGAGGTGCTGAGCGAAGCCGGCGATGACCAGCGGTGCGTCGCTGTCGTGGGACACAACCCGTCGATGCATGCGCTGGCCGTGACGCTCGCTGCCGGCGCTGATGTTGGTGCCGCCGATGAGTCGGTGAGGCTGGCGGAGTCGTTCCCCACGTGCGCGATCGCCGTTTTCGACACGGCGGTCGACTGGTCGAAGTTCCCGCCCGACGGCGCCACGCCTCGGCTGTTCGTCGTACCGCGAGGCTGATAGGCAGGTGGACCATGGAGTTTCTCGTCACCATGACAACGCACGTGCCCGAGGGAACCTCGGAGCAGGCCGTTGCGGACATCCGCCAGCGCGAGGCAGCACATTCGCGCGAGCTCGCCGCCCAGGGTCATCTGCTCCGGCTGTGGCGACCCCCGTTGCAGCCAGGCGAGTGGCGGTCGATCGGACTGTTCGCCGCAACAGATGGCGACCAGCTCGAGGAGGTTCTCGCCTCGATGCCACTGCGGATCTGGCGCACCGATGAGGTCACGCCCCTGTCACCTCACCCCAGCGACCCCGCGACGACGGCGGGCGACCGCTAAGGAACTGCGGGCGGGAGGAGGTCGTCGTAGCTGCGGGCCGCTGCCAGCAGTCCGTCAGCTCCGCGCTCGAAGATTCCCAGACCTGCTTGCGGGACCAGCGCCTCGCTCCCCCACCGGATCGCGTTGTATTCCAAGGCACAGCGGACCCCGTCGTCGGTCACCGCGCACGGCTGCAAGCCGATTCCGCCGCTGCTGCACCGCGCTGTGAAGAATGCGCGGAGCTCGGCGGTGCCTCGGTGCTCCAGGTGCGGGCCGATCGGTTCGCGGTAGTACCCGTCCGCACCGAAGACGGCCACGATCGCGTCTACGTCGCCGATGTCCAACGCCGCCTGGTATCCCGCGACGACACCAGCCGGCTGTTCGTCACCGGGAGCCAGGATGGCGGGCCGCAGCGGCCGCCGGCCCTCGACCGGCCACTGGCTGCAGTATGTCCGGAACACGATGGACAGGTCGCTCGTGGATTCGGCGACGACCGCCACCGGCCAGCTGACCGACCCGCCGTCATCGCCGGTCAGTGTCACCAGCAGCTCCAGAACGGCTCGCCCGTTGGCGTATGTCGTCGCCACGGTCTCGATCCGGGCATCGTGAGCCGCGAACCAGGCATGGTTGTCACTGACGAACCGCCGCAACCGGCGGCGGCTTCGGATCTCGCCGGCCCGAGGATCGAGGATCACCACCTGACCTGGCCATGCAGTCTCCAGGTCGCGAGCCCCGCCGTCATTCAGAGCATGCAGGTACGCCGTCGCTGGGTCGGCTTTCGCTACCTCGCGGGTGTCTCGACGTGCGAGCTCCGCCGCGTTCGCGAAGTCCGGAAACCACGGCATGTCAGATCCGGCTGGCTGCAGTGGTCATGCGTTCACGAGCTGCTGGCCGCCGTCGATGTCGTACGTCGCCCCAGTGACAGCGGTATTCGTCATCAGATGGATGGCGAGGGCAGCGATGTCGTCCGGTCCCACGACGCGGCCGATCGGCAAGGTGGCGCGTAGCTCCGCACGACGCTCCTCGATGCCGTCGCCGAGCAGGGTGGCGGACAACGCAGTGTCGACGAAGCCGGCCGCGATTACGTTGACCCGGACCGGGGCGATCTCGAAGGCAAGGTTCCTCGCCAACGCCGGTAGTGCCGCTGTCAGCGCGGAGATCAGCGTGCCGCCGACCGCCGGTCGCCGGCCGCCGGTGCCACCTATGAAGATCAGCGATCCCCCCGCGCGAACCTTGGATACGGCGTTGCGGGCAACGCGCACCTGGAGCCACAGGTGGCCCTCGATGTCGCGCCGGCCCGCCTCGAAGTCGAACTCGGTGAGCGGCGCGTAGTAGGGCCCGCTGCCCGTGATGAGCACGTGGTCGATCGGCGTCGGTATCTCCTCGAAGAACCGATCCAGCCGGTCGAAGTCGAGCGCGTCGAAGGCGACGGTGGTCGCGTCGAGGTCACGGCCGACCCCACCGAGCCGATTCTGGTTTCGCGCCGTGAGGATCAGCTGGGCGCCTTGGGCATGGGCGCGACGCGCGGTGGCGAGCCCGATCCCCGAGCTGCCGCCGATCACGACGACCGTCTGACCGGCGAGCGGCCCGCCAGGCTGACTCATCCGGGTGCCGTTCCGGCCGGTTGACGGGTGGAAGCCCGAAGGCTGCCGAGCGCGAGACTGAAGATCTCCGAGAACGTCGGGAACGGTTGGATCGTGTCGACCATGACGTCGATCGGGATGTGGGCGCGGATCGCCAACGTCGCCTGCTGTAACCACTCGCCCGCCTCGGGGCCGAAGGCGTAGGCGCCGGTGAGACGCTCGCCGTCGCTGAGCAGCGTCAGGAACCCGTTGCTGCTGGCGTACGCGCGGGAGTACGTCTCCATCTTTGCGATGTCCTTGAGCGAGGCCGTCGCCTCGAAGCGCGCCTCCGTCTCCCCGACCGATGCCGCCTGCGGGTCGGTGTAGACGGCCCGCGGAACCGCTTCGTAGTTGGCGTCCCGGGGCTCGCCGAGCAGGTTGGCGGCGACCACCTCGCCCTGATATTTGCCGACGTGCGTCAGCTGCCAGATACCCGTGGCGTCGCCGATGGCATAGACGCGATCCGCCGCCCGAAGGCGCGCATCGACGGGGACGGCGCGCCCGTCGGTCGCGATGCCGACGGTCTCAAGACCAAGGTCGTGCAGCCGCGGCCGGCGACCGGTGGCCACGAGGAGCCGGTCGCCTTGCACTGTCTCGCCGTTGTCGAGCTCGAGGACGTAGTCGTCGCCGGAACGTCGGGCTGCCGTTGCCGTTACCCCGACGTGGATCTCGATGCCGTCGCGCCGCAGCACGTCGCCCAGCGCCTCACCGAGCGGCGCGGCCTCGTGTGACAGCACATGAGGGCTGGTCTCCACGACCACGACCTCGCCGCCGAGCCGGCGCACGGCTTGTGCCATCTCCAGGCCGACCGGGCCGCCGCCGAGGACGACCAGCCGACGCGGCACGGCTTTCATGCCGGTCACCTCCCGGTTGGTCCAGATCCCCTCGAGCTCGCGCAGCCCCGGAACCGGCGGGATGACCGGGTCGGCGCCGGTCGCCACGACGACGTTCTCCGCCGTATGGCGCGAGCCGTTCACCTCGACGACTCCCGGGCCGGCAAGGCGTCCGTGACCCCGGATCAGCGCGATGTCGTTCTCGGCGAGCCACTTCTCCTGGCCCGCGTCGGAGTAGTTCGAGACCATGTAGTCCCGCCAGGCGAGCGCTGCGGCCACGTCGACGTGCGCAACCGCCGCCGCCTCGTTCGCGGAATGGGCGGCCTCGCCCGGCCGGAGGAGCGTCTTCGACGGGATGCAGGCCCAGTACGAGCATTCGCCACCGATCAGCTCCCGTTCGACCACGGCAACCCGCAGTCCACCGGCGGCGAGCGCTCCGGCGCAGTGCTCGCCCGGAGAGCCGGCGCCGATGACGATGACGTCGTAGTCGCTCACGACGGCAGGTCAGTCCCGGCCTGCTCGGCCACCATGTAGGCGGCGTACCAGTCCGGCCAGTTCGCGTCGGCGTGGCCGATGCGCGCCTCATGCTCACCGTGAGCGGCCGAGGCACGGCGCATCGCATCAGCGAGACCCGACACGGACGGGTACGTCGTCGCGGCGGCGTCGATGCGGCCCGGCAGCCGAGTGGTCACCTCTTGCAGCAGCCACCCGTTGCCGTCCGGGTCGGTGAACGTGGCAAACGAGCCATAGGTCGCGTGACCAGGGTCCGGGCCGCCGACGCGACCGTCTGCGCCCTCGGGCTGGAACTGAGCACCCGGCGTACCTGGGTGGAACGTCTCGCTGACCTTCGCCCCGTGGGCGAGCAGCTCCTGGCGGGCCCCCTCGATGTCGGAGACCACGAGGTACAGGCCCTGTGCCGAGCCGGGCGCAGCGGACGTGATCTTCGTACCGAACTGGATGGACATGCCAGAGCCGGGTGGCGTGAACTGCACGACCCGGAACCCGTTGTCGAAGGGGAAGTCGGCGTCGAGCCGCCACCCGAGGTTGGTGTAGAACTCCTTCGCACGGTCGGCGTCCGCGACCGGTATGACGACGACCTCGAGCTTGAGGTCGGTCGCTGCAACAGCTGACGTGTCATTCGCCTGGATGCTCATCACGGCTCCAAAGCCAGGAGGTAGTCGACAAGGTCACGTCAGGCCGACGCGTGCAAGAACTTCCCCCAATCCGTGATCCCACGGAACCCCGGCACCGGCCTACGTGAATCCGTTCTATCGCCCAGCCACCAGCACGGCAAGACCACGAGGCCTATCCAGTCGGGATGAGCCCACCGTACGACGCGGCCAACCCGGCTGCGACTGTCGCCGCATCGGCGTCGGCGACGTCCGCGGGATACTCCGGCAGCAGGTCGTCCCACACCACCAGCCACGAACCGTAGAGCTGCGCCTGGCCCTCTGGGCGAGCAAAGAACCACATATGCAAATGGGCTCCGCCGTCGCCGATGCGGTAGACGTGGGCCCGCGAGATGTGTGGCAACGCCTCGATCTGGCGGGCAATCTGCGTGGTCAACACGCCGAGCTCGGCGGACAGCTCATCAGGAAGGTCGGTCAGGTCGTGGTGGTCACGCGGATGCAGCATGAGCACCAGCGGTACGCCGACCCCGGTGATCCGGGTCAGCCGCCAGTGCTCGTCGATCCAGATCCCCTCGTCGCGCCGTCGGCAGGAGTCGCAGTCGGCCTCGTCGTCGCCCTGTCGTGCCGGCTCGGGCAGCACGGGGGGCCGCAACGGCGAGACTCGCAGGCCGTCCGGCTCGAACGGACTGATGTCCCACCCGGTCATGCGTGACAACGGCAACCTTCGCTCAGTGTCGGCTGCCGCGAGGGCGTGGTCGTAGAACTCGTCGGGACGCAAGGCCATGACCGAAAGGCTAGGGCGGCTGGGCCGATTCGGCGCTAGGCGGGGTTGCCGGACTCCCCGGACGACCGGGCTGTCGTCATGACCTGGGCGGCGAGGTACGGCCCGGAGATGAGGGCACGTGCGGACTCCGGCGCTGCCACGATGACGTGTCGCTCGTCATCGAGTCGCAACGACATCATGACGACGTGAGCACCTAGCCCGGATACCTCGCCGCGGGGCGCGCTGTCGACGGCACCTTCCGCCACCCGAACCGCGAACGGGCGCACCCGGGGCCGCCAGAGGCCGTCTACGACGATGAGTGAGTCGTGCAGCCAGACCGCGTGACACGTCCGGCGAGGCCAGCGCCTTCGCGGCTCGGACGACGTACCCCCCAGGTAGCCCACTTTGCAGCGAAAGGCGCCGGGCAGCGATAACAGCAGCCGCCGGGTCCGAAGGACCGACAGCCGGGCTCCACAGAACATGAACAGCGGAGCCCCGCACAGTACGCCGACGACGACGATCACCGAAGGCTCCCTTCATCGACTGGAGTGCCACAACGACCGGCCGATGCGATAACGGTCATCCCGTCGCCGGCTTGGGACATCACCCCCGAGGGGTGAAACCCGGCCCACCTCATTCCCAGCGGGTGATGTGTTGCCACGACGTGCCCGTGGACCATGAATCGTCCCGTCCACAGATGCGAGTCGATGAAGAGGTCGAGAACATGGCGATCGGACCTATGCAGCTCATCGTGCTGGGGTTCAACAACCCGACCTTCAGCGGGGAAATCCTCGCCGAGGTGGAGCGGTTGCGAACCAGCGACACGGTGCGAGTGGTCGATTCACTGACCGTCCACAAGGATGCCGATGGCAACGTGGAGGTGGCGGAGATCAGCAACCTCTCGCCGGATGAAGCCACCGAGTTCGGGAGCACGATCGGCGCCTTGATCGGCCTCGGCATGGCGGGCGAAGAGGGTGCCGAAGCCGGTGCCATCGTGGGAGCAGCGGAGACCGCAGACGGAGTGCACGTGCTCGCGGATGCCACGGCCGACTCGTGGGACGTGCTAGCCGACATCCCCAACGACTCGGCCGCTGCCCTGGTCCTGTTGGAGCACCAGTGGGCAGTCCCGCTGCGGGAAGCCATCGCACGGGCGGGCGGCTTCCGGATCAGCGACGGGTTCATCTCCCCGCTCGACCTCGTCGAGATCGGGATCTTGACGGCCGATGAGGCGAGCGAACATCAAGCCACCGAGGCTGCGCTCGCGTAGCGCTCGCGAGTTCGGCCAGGATGATCATGCCTCTCGGGTGAGGCCTCGGAGTCATTCGTGCCGCAGGTTCGTCGTACTCGGCACAAGCTCGGAGGTCGGATGGAACCGGAGGTGAGCGTCCCGTCCCCGGGGGACGGCGACCGATGACCGCGGCGATGGCGGAGGGTTCGGGTGTCAGCCGGCTTCCCCGTCTCGACGCTGCTAACGCGCCGCCAGACCAGATCCTGGCCACCCCGAACAGCGGGCTGATCCCGGCCCAGTCGGGCGCGCCTCGCCGGTTCCTCGACCGCGAGAGCAGCTGGTTGGACTTCAACAGCCGGATTCTGTGGTTCGCGGCGGACCCGCGGACGCCCCTGCTGGAACGGCTCCGGTTCCTCGCCTTCTTCTCGGACAACCTCGACGAGTTCTTCATGGTGCGGGTAGCCCGGCTCAAGCGCCTGATCGCGCTCGGCAGCGGAACCCCCAGCTTCGGCGACATCACACCTGAGCAGCACCTGAACCGCGTCTCCCGCCGGATCCACGAGCTGGTCACGACCCACGGCTCGGTCCTCGACGAGGTGCAAGCGGCGATCGCCGAGACCGGCATCGCAGTCCCCGGTTGGGCGGAGCTCAGCGGAAGCGAGCAGGCCCGGCTTCGAACCGTCTTCACGGACAGCATCTGCCCGGTGCTCACCCCGCTCGCCGTCGATCCGGCGCATCCATTCCCACACGTGTCCGGTCTCTCGCTCAACCTCGCCATCCGGCTGCGTGACCGGGACACGGGCGCGGACCGATTCGCTCGCGTCGAGATTCCGCCGTTGTTGCCTGCGTTGCTGCCCGTCGACGATCTACGCTTCGTCCGCCTGGAAGACGTCGTGGCCGCCCAGCTGCCGGATCTGTTCCCGGGCATGGCCGTGGTCGAGTCGCAGTGCTTCCGGGTCACGCGCAGTCAGGAGCTCGACGAAGACACCGGCGCCCACACCGACGTCCTCGCCTCCCTCGAACGCAGCCTGCTGCGCCGCCGATTCGGCCCGGCGGTCCGGCTGGAGGTGGCCCAGACCATGAGCCAACCGCTACGAGCAGTGCTGACTCGCGAGCTCGCGCTCGGAGCGGCCGACACGTACGACGTCCACAACCCGCTCGGGATGGGCACAGCTGTTTCGACGCTCACCGACATCGACCGCCCGGAGCTCAAGTACCCGCTCTTGTCACCGAACCCGGCCACCCCGTTGCCTCACACGGACGAACGCTTCGCCTCCGACGCCTTCGCCGCCCTACGCGATCAGGACGTGCTGGTCCATCACCCGTACGACGACTTCGCGGCCACAGTTGAGACCTTCCTCCATCAGGCTGCGGCCGATCCTGACGTGTTGAGCATCAGACAGACGCTGTACCGGACCAGCGGTGACTCCTCGATCGTCGCAGCACTCATCCGCGCCGCGCAGGCCGGCAAGCAGGTCGTCGTCCTCGTCGAGATCCGTGCCCGGTTCGACGAGCGGGCGAACATCCGGTGGGCGCGGGTCCTTGAGGAGGCAGGCTGCCGAGTGGTCCACGGGCCGGTCGGCCTGAAGATCCACTGCAACCTCTCGATCGTCGTACGCCGAGAGGCCGACGGAAATCTTCGGCGCTACACCCACATCGGCACCGGCAACTACAACCCGGCCACCGCACGATCGCACGAGGACCTGGGGTTGCTCACAGCGTCAACCGACGTGGGCGACGACGTCGGGGCGCTGTTCGACCACCTCTGCGGAGACGGCGAACAGAAGGACTCACGATCCTTGCTGGTCGCACCGTTCAACCTGCGGGCGGGCATCATCCGGCTGGTGGAGGCGGAACGGACGCGAGCGCTCGACGGATCGCCGGCGCTGATCAGGATGAAGCTGAACAACCTCGTGGACTCAGAGATCATCGAGTCGCTGTACCGGGCCGCGCAGGCTGGCGCCCAGGTCGACCTGGTGATCCGAGGCATGTGCACGTTGCAGGCAGGTGTACCGGGACTGTCCGACACGATCCGGGTCCGGAGCATCCTCGGTCGCTTTCTCGAGCATTCCCGGGTCATGCAGTTCGGCGTCGGTCGGCGCGCCCAGATCTGGATCGGAAGCGCGGATGTCATGCACCGCAACCTCGACCACCGGGTCGAAGCGATGGTGCAGCTACGCGACGCCCAGGCGCGTCGAGCAGTGAGCGACGTTCTCGATCTGGCCATGTCCCCCCACGTCTCGGCGTGGGAGCTGCAACCAGACGCCAGCTGGGTTCGCAGCGCCGCGGTCACGGACAACGAGCTCTTGGACTACCAGGAGCAGCTCATCAGCCACTATCAGAAGCGGTCACTGCGCCTTGTCACCTCAGTCGACGTTCGCGACCTGGTCGCGCCCGGCGCCTAGGCGCTAACCCGACGCGGGGGGCCCAGGCTGCCCAGACGTCATCGGCGCGCCCGGCGCACCGGATGCGGGGAGTCCCATCTCGTCGTCTGCTGGGTCCCTGGCCCGAACCAAGTCGATCGTGGCGGCGTCGAGCGGTGGACCTGTGACCGAGGTCGCCCCAGGTGCCCGGGCGAAGAACTCGATGACACCGATCGCCAGCACGACGATCACCGTGATGACGATGACGGCAGCGACCGTCGAGTGCGGGATCAAGGCCAGGATCGCGAGTCCAGCGACCACTACACAGATCCGTAGCACGCGGCGGTGCGTGTAGGTCCACACACCAACCCGACGAGAGCGCGGGCCAGCCGACTCCCCGCTGCCGCGTAGCCGTGCGATACCCCTGATCAAGAAACTCCGGGTGTTGACGGCGGTCGGGGACTGTCCGGTCAGGAATGCCCCCGCCGCGAACACCAGGCCGACCAGGGCGGTCGCGCGCAGGGCACTGCGTAGGAAGCCCACGAGGGTGTCGAAGACTGCACCGGCAGCGTCGTGAGGGAGCACATTGACGGGAACCGCGTCGATATACAGCGGGCGTACGACGGCGAGAGCGGCGCCGAGCAGCAGCATGCTCACCGTGACACCGAGCCCGGCTCCGATCACCGCCCGGCGGTGCCGCTTGGCGACGTAGACGCCCAGCCCGAGGAAACCGAGCGCGATGAAGGGTAGCCACAGCCCGAGCGCCTTGAGCAGCCGATACCCCCGCTGAAGCTTGGTCAGGTCATGTGACTGGACCAGCGTGAGCGAGGTGTTGATGACCGGAATCTGGTTCGCGAAGCCGAAACCCTGGCTGATCAGCCGCTGCTTCACCTGCGCGATGAACGGGCCGAGGTTGATCTGGACCGCACCATTCTGCGACGTCAGGGCGCCGCTCTGCTTGCCCGAGAGCAGGCTGACCAGCTGCTCGTGCGCCCGCCGGTTGGCAAGCTCCCAGGCCGTCTCGAAGGCCGGGCTGGCGACCACCCTCGCCACCGCGGTATGCAGGAATCCCTGGACACCGGCGGCGATGGGGTCATTCAACCCCTGCAGCTCGGCCGCGACCCGAGGGTCCAGCCCCTGCCGGCTGATCGCTGCGAGCACCTGGGTCGTCAGCGCATTGATGTCGACGCGGTTCGAGATCTGCCGGGTGATGTCGTCGGTGACCGCAGCCTGTACAGCAGCATTGTCTGCCAGCGGCGCGACCGTATCGACGTAACGGTTCGTGTCAGAGACCTCACTGCTCGCCCAGACCGAGACGACAGCGAGTGGTGCGAGCCCGCACCCGATCACGATGAGGCAGACAGCACACATCGAGCGCCACCGGCCAGGATGGCGAGGCGTAGCCGGCGCCGGGGCGGGTGAGGCCGTCGCTAGCTCCTTGCGAAGCTCGGCGACTTGCAGACGCAATCGTTCGACCTCGGCAGGGTCAGCATCAGCGGAGTTGCCGCCGGTTCCAGCAGCCATGGCGTCTCCCAGCACGACCATCGGTGTCCCCAGGCCTTGCCCGAGCCTGTCGATTTTGCGCCCCGTCGGCATCACCCCGACCGGGTGACCGTCAGGACTCGAGCGGCTGGCCAGTCGCCGCCGTCTGCGGCTGCGTTGCGGCGGGCGCCTGAGCGGGCAGCGACGGCGCCGTGGCTGGCTCGGTCGCAGCGGGCTCAGCGGTGAGCTGAAGCGACACGACGTAGGCCACGACGACGGCGACGATCGCGACAGGCGTGACGGCAAGCCCGTCGGAGGACAGCAGGAGCGTTGCCAACAGGACGGAGGTCATGGGCAGCTTCAACATCACCACACTCATCGCGCCGATCCCCATCGCGACGGCCGGCACCAACGGAAGCCCCGGAAGATGTGACATCGCGATGCCGCCCGCAGCCCCGATGAACATGCCGGGGAAGGTCGGTCCACCGCGGAAGCTCGCCAGCGACACGCCGTACCCCAGGCTCTTGCACACGATCAGGAGCATGAGCGCGCCCACGGAGTAGCTCCCGCTGTGCTGGATCAAGGGCCCAAGTGCGGACTCACCGGAGAAGAGCACATCCGAGCTCGCCTTGTCGGTGCCTTCGGCATAGATGACGGCCAGCCCGGCGACGAGCAGCCCGACCACAGGCGTCAATACCAGCACCCGGCGTTCGACGACCGGCTTGAGAACCAGTCCGAGTCGACGGATCCCCGTGCCGAGCAACGCGGCGCACACCCCGATGACGAGCGCGTAGCCGAACTCCGCGATGTCGGGATGAGCGAAATGCGGCAGGTTCGGCACAGACAACGAGAACGTGCCCAACCCGGTCCACGCGTCGAGGCCCACGAACACCAGCGACCCGATGCCGGCGGCCAGCAAACCGGGGATCAGGACCAGCTCGAGGGTCGCCCCGGACAGTCCCGCTGCTTCCAGGAGCAGGAAAGCACCCAGCAGGGGTGAGCCGAGCAGCGCGCTGATCGCCGCAAAGCTTCCCGCCGCAGCGAGGACGGCGACGACCTGCGGCGGCGCATCCCGTCTCGCCAGCCGGACCGCAAGGACGCCCAACCCGGCCCCCAGCGCGATCAGCGGCATCTCCGGCCCGACCACGGCCCCGAGCGCGAGAGTTGCCAGCGCTGCCAGCAGGATGCCGGGAAGCAGCTCAGGTGACGGGGTCCCCCCCGGTTTGAAGCCGCGTAGCGGAGACTCGCCTCCGGTGCCGGGCAGGTATCGGATCGTGAGTGCCACCAGCACCCCCGCCACGAACAGGACAGGCAACGGCCACCAGGTGGGTGCCGCACTGAAGCCCACGGCCTTCGGGATGCTGGTGAAGGCCCAGTGCTGCACCTTGCCGACCAGCCACAGGAATCCGTACCCCGCGGCAGAGACCACGACTCCCAGCAGCGCTGCGAAGATGAGCAGACCGACATACCGCCGACTACGCATGACGGAGATGGGGTCGGTCGGACCGGTCACGGCACGGCACCCCCTTGTGGCGGTTCGATCAGGTTCGCGCGCCGAGCAGCGCCTGCCGGCTTCAGCTGTTACCCGCCCCCGAGCACCTTTTGCTTCTCCGCGTCGAACTCTGCCTGGGTGAGGACGCCTGACTGGAGCAGGTCGCCGAGCCGGCTGAGCGTTGCGAGCCGATCCGATTCGGCGGGCGGCGCTGCAGCCGCCGGTTGCGCCGGAGCAGGCGGCGGGGCGGCGGGAGCCGCCTGGGCCTGCTGCATCTGGTTGATCTGCTCGTCCTGGGCGGCCTCATGGGCGTTGTTGTTCGCGACGTGGCGTCCCGCCACGAAGGCGGATCCTCCAACAACCGCGGCCCGCATCAGCGGGCGTCGTCTCCTGAACATGACTCACTCCATCCGTCGTTGGGATGCTGGGTTATGCGGCGGCCGTCGCCGGTCCGTGCAAGGCGTCCTGCAGCTCTGACTGCGCCTTCGCGGACAGCGAGGACTTCAGCACCGTGCCGCCGAACTGCTTCAGGCCGTCGACAGCCTTGTCCGGCGTGACCTTCTCGACGACCATGAACAACGCCGACGTGCCAGGTTGCATCATGTCGCGGACCTGGTCCTGGAATGTCCGGTCGATCCCGGTCTTCTCGATCTTCCCCATGATCGCCCCGAGGCCGGCACCGATGGCCATACCGAAGACGGGGATGAAGAAGAGCACACCGAACAGCAGGCCCCAGAACATTCCCCAGGACGCGCCTGCGCTCACCGAGTGGTGGTTGGTCGTGACGTGGAACTTTCCTTCCCGGTCACGTCGAATCACGGCGACCGCGTCGGGCTGGATGACCAGGTCGGCCACCAGCCGCTGGACTTCGTCACCGGCGGCCGCAGCCGTCGTCTCGTCCGGGTAACCGATGGCAACGAGTGTTGACACGGTGCGGCTCCTGTCTGTGGCGGCCACCGTTCGACGCGCTGGTCCGCCGGGTCGGGTTCACGGACCCGGCGTGCCAGCACACTCCCCTGGGCCGGTCCGCGCCGCATCATCCTCAGCGGATGATGGGGAAGCGATCCGTGATCGTCGCCGACACCGCCACTGGTGCGGGTTCAGCCGACTGCGGGTTCAGCCGTCCGCACGAGCCGCCGACCTGGCTTCGCTCCCGTGCACCGCCAGCGAGAAGATGACGAGGACGTCGACGGTGATCATGATGACGGCCCAGACCGGGTCGGCGGCGAGAAATGCCAGGTTGGCCACCGCGCTGACGGACGCCAACACAATCCCGTAGATGCGAGCCCACAGCTTGCCGCTCATCACGCCGTACCCAGCGATGACAGCGAGCAGCCCCAGGAAGAGATGGACCCACCCCCACCCGGTGTAGTCGAGCCGGACGACGAGATGGTCGGACGCAACGACGTAGTAGTTGTGATCGAAGAGTGCCACGAGGCCCGCCATGGCCTGGAAGATGCCGACCAGGATCAGCATCACCCCGGCGAACAGAATCCATCCGACCCAGGCGCTCGTTCCCGGATCGGGCTCGGTACTCGACACACGCGGATAGTCCTGGGGCGTGCTCGCGGTCTCACTCATCGGGTGGCTCCCTCCCTGATCCCGCGAGCCCACGGTTCTCCGCGGGGGAACAGCTCGGCATCCTCCAGAGCGGATGCACCGAACCGCCGGATCGGTACGGGCGCTCCGTCCACCCAGTTCTCGAGGCTCGCCAGCAACATGGCCACGACGAGGAGCGCGACGGGGAAGATGAGGGCGATGATCAGCATGACCCCTGGATTCGCGTAGTGGTCGAATGCTCGGTCGCATCACCATCGGAGGAGACGGCACCCGCGGCATCATCCGCGTCGGATGAACGGGAGCTTTCCGGCCATTGTCCGGCAGCGAGCCACGGTGCCATCAGCCCGACCGCTGCGGCGCAGGTCACTATCAGTCGCATGACGACTACCCCGGAGTCCGGCCCGTAGCCCGTCCTCACCCTCCCAGGGTGATGCAACCGCGCTGGCCGACGAATAGGGGTTGGCCGAGCGAGCGCATCGGCCAGGCGGGAGCCGGATGGCGGACGAACTGAGCGAATCGGTCGAAGCGGGCGTGGTGCTGCCCCGGCTGATCGTGCCGCACCCGAGACGACCTGAGGACCGGCGGGTGGTTCGCGCAGTTGGGTTCGTCCCGCTCGAGGTCAAGCTGCAGCTACCGCCGGCACAGGACGGTTTCGTCCTGCGGGGCGAGCTGGTCGATCAGCTGCGTGAGTCCCGTGACATACCGGTGATCCTGATGACAGCGCCTCCCGGCTATGGAAAGACGACGCTGCTGAGGCAGTGGGAGAGCGAAGACGAGCGGCCGTTCGCATGGCTGTCACTCGATCAGGGAGACAACGACGCCGAAACCCTTCTCACCTACCTCGTGATCGCCCTGCAGCGACTCGAGGCAGTTGACGTGAGCATTCTCGCGTCGATGAACGGCGAGGCGGAACGCAGCTCCGGCGTGCTGCTTCCGAGACTCGGCAGGATGCTGCGAACCCGTCGCCCGTTCGTCATCGCACTCGACGAGGCGGACTCGCTCACCTCGCCCGCCGCCGTGGAGGTTCTGAGCGTCCTCATCGACAACCTCCTCCCTGGCTGCCAGCTGGCCATCGTCGGCCGCCATGCTCCCGATCTGCCCTGGGGACGACTGCGTAGCCAGCGTCGCCTGCTCGAGATCGGGCGGCCCGATCTGCAGCTGGATGCCGTCGAAGCCGCTGACCTCATTGCGGCGATGGGTATCAGACTCGGGCCGGAGCAGCTTGCGGACCTCCTCGACCAGACCGAGGGGTGGGCGGCAGGTCTCTATCTGGCCGCTCGGTTCCTTACCGCGACGACCGGTCGACCGAGGCAGACCGTGGCGGACTTCACCGGGTCGGACAGCGTCGTGGCGGACTACCTCCGCGAACTGCTCGCGGGTCTTTCCCCGGCGGATCAGACCTTCTTGACGCAGATCTCAATGGTGGAGCGGTTCTGCGGCGCCCTGTGCGACGACGTCTTGTCGACGACCGGCTCCGGCGCCCGACTCCGGGAGCTCCACGCCTCCAACATGTTCATCGTGTCCCTCGACGGTTCGCAGACCTGGTATCGGTTCCACCGCCTGCTCGCCGAGATGCTGCAGGCCGAGCAGCGCCGGCTGGAGCCACGCGCCACAAAACGGCTGCATGGCCGGGCCAGCCGATGGCTGGAGACCAACGGCCACATCGAGGAGGCCTTCGAGCAAGCCCGCCGCGCAGGTGAGGTCGCCCGGGCTGCCGGCCTGCTGTGGCGGCAGGTGAGCTCCGCATTGGCGACGGGTCGACGATCCGACTTGGAGCGTCAGCTCGACAACTTCAGCAACGAGCAGGTTCTCGGGCACGCCCGGCTCGCCCTCACCGCCGCCTGGTGCGCGATCGAGCGGGGCCGACCGGTCGAGCACTGGCTTGCCGCGGCCGAGCGGGGCCGGTACGACGCCAGTCAGCCGGGTGAGACCGAGTCGGTGGCGGCTGCGATCGCACTGCTTCGGGCAACGTTGGCGCAGCATGGCGTGGCCAGGATGGCCGCCGACACCAGGCTCGCTGCGGTCCTTCAGACGCCCGACGACCCGTGGCGAGGTCTGGCCAGCTACCTCGGGGCAGTGGCCGCGTACTTGATCGGCCATCGCAACGAAGCCCGCTCCCTGCTCGAGACGGCCGAGCAGTTGAACCTGGTCTTCGACATCCCAGCACTTCGCGCGTTGACGATGGCACAGGTCGCCGTCCTGGCCATCGAGGACAACGACTGGGCCCATGCCGCCGGCCTCACCGCCGATGCCGTTGCACTGCTCAGCGAGCATCGGCTCCGTGAGTCCCCCACCTTGCACCCGGTCTGGTGTCTGTCGACCCTCATCGCCGCTAAACAGGGCCGAGTCGAGGCAGCGAGGGTAGAGGCCAGACGGGCGATGCGGATGGTCGCGCTGATCGCCCACCATGCCCCGTGGTGCGCCGTACAGTCTCGTTACCTGTTGGCGCGCGCCCACCTGATGCTCGGGAGCAACGCCGCGGCACGGATCCTGCTCTCCGAGGCGCAGGGCTACCTCACCTCAACTCCCGACGCCCAGGTACTGACCACCCGCCTCGAGGAGGCCTGGCAGCAGGTGTCGAAGTCACCGCTCGGCCTGGGCAGCGGGGTGTCGACGATCACCAGCGCCGAGCTCCGAGTGTTGCAGCTGTTGCCGACCCATCTGTCGTTCGAGCAGATCGGGGCCCGGCTGTTCATCTCCCGCAACACCGTGAAGACCCAGGCGATCTCGGCGTACCGCAAGCTGGGTGTGAGTTCCCGCAGCGAGGCAGTCGAACGCGGGGAGGCGTTGGGCATGATCCGGGCCAGCGGGTGACACGCGCCGCTGCCAAGGACGCAGATCCGTTACGCCACTTGTCGGCGATCGCCGCCGAGCTGACCCTGCGCGGAATGGATGGGCACCGATCGTAATCCGGCCTGTCACGGCTGGGACGAGCGGACATCCGTGATCTGTTGGCGGATCGCGACCACACCATCGACCAACCGCAGGCGGCGGCCGCCCCACTGCCGCTGCCCCGGCAGCGAGACCGACGCACGCCGAACCGGCCCTTGGCTTGACTCGACGGCAGGGTCACACTGAGTGACCTAGTGGCCTGGAAGGTGGGACATGACCGAGAACATCGAGGTCGCAGGCGAGGTTCGCGCCCCGCTCCGGCAGCTGGGCGAGCAGCTCAGCCACGTCTGGTGGACGTTGCTCGTGGTTGGGATCGTGACCATCTGTCTGGGTCTCGCGGTTCTTGCCACCGACTGGACGGTGCACGCGCTCACGATCATCACGGGCGTGCTGTTCGTGATTCGCGGGCTGGCGCTCGCACTCAGCCCGACCTACGCGGTGGCGTCCTCCGGCGAGCATGTTCTCGCAGGAGTCCTCGGAGTGATCGCCGGAGTCGTTCTCATCGCGTTCCCGAACCCATCGCTGTTGCTCCTCGCGTTCTTCGTCGGTGCCTGGCTCACCGTCTCGGGGGCCTTCCAGATCGTGGTGTCATTCGCGCGGCGCCGAGAACTGCGCCACTGGGGCTTGACGCTCGCCATCGGCGTGATCGAGCTACTCCTGGGCATCTGGGCGATGCGACGACCAGATGTCACCCTCGGTCTGCTGATCGACCTCATCGGGCTGTGGGCCGTCATCACCGGCACGTTGCTGTGTGCACTTGGGTTCGAGGTCCGGCACGCGCTTCGCACGCTGACCCGGTCGTTCTCGCGGATGTCCGATGGCGTCCAGTCGGTCACCGACCGGCTCGACCTGCTCAGCCGACTCCATGACAACGGCATGCTGTCAACGGCGGAGTACCTGCAGCTCAAGGACGCCCTGCTCGCCGATATGCGTTAAGCGCCGATATGCGTGAGTGGTGCGAGGGGCTCTATTCGCGGCTAGCTGCGGCCACCGATGCCGCGCGAGGCAGGTCGAACGACGACTGCGTAGGTACGCCGTTGCCATTGTTCGACTGCCGCCAGGCATCGGCCCCTGCCAGGGCGCCCGCCGTCGCTGCAACCCGGAGCTGCGAGGCCGCGAGCCGGGCTTGCGACCAGCCCTGCCGGGCGAGCTGGTTCGGTGGTACTTCCATCTGCTGGACGTAACGCCGGGCTGCCGTCGCCAGCTCGCGACTGGTCATGACCAGCCCGACCATCGACAACAGGGCACCGGCCCCGAAGACCCACGCTCCGCGTTCGATACGCCGAGAATCCAGCTGAAATCCGTTCTGGTTCGCACCGGGCATGATGCGTGCCTCCATCCGTCTCACCTGAACAGTGCGCGATCACGGGGCGGCGGACATCACCCTTCGTGGATGATGCCCGGTTTCGCGCCGTGACGGCACCGTTGAGTGACCGAGACCACTCAACCCCGAGGGATGCTGTGGCAACCGACCAGAACTACGACGTCATCATCATCGGAACGGGGGCAGGCGGGGGCACGCTCGCGCACCGGCTGGCACCCTCCGGCAAGCGCGTGCTGCTGCTCGAACGCGGCGACTACCTCCCACGAGAGAGGGACAACTGGGAATCCTCCGCCGTCTTCGTGCAGGGTAAGTACCGGGCTCCGGAGTTCTGGCTCGACAAGCACGGCGATGAGTTCCCTCCCGAGGTGAACTACTACGTCGGCGGCAACACCAAGTTCTACGGTGCCGCGCTGTTCCGACTGCGGCCACAGGACTTCGGAACGATCCAGCACCACGGCGGCATATCGCCGGCCTGGCCGATCGACTACGACACGATGGAGCCGTACTACACGCAGGCCGAGCGGCTGTATCGCGTTCATGGGCGGCACGGCGAGGATCCGACCGAGGGTCACGCGAGCGCGGACTACCCCTTCCCCCCTGTTGAGCACGAGCCGCGAATCCAGGAGCTCAACGCGCAGCTCGAGAAGCAGAACCTTCACCCGTTCCACCTTCCGATCGGGGTGGACCTACAACAGGATGAGCACGGCAGGGCGACGCGCAGCAGCGCGTGCATCCGGTGCAACCGGGTAGACGGCTTCCCCTGTCTGCTGGGTGCTAAGTCCGATGCACAGGTCATCTGCGTCGATCCGGCGCTCGAGCACGACAACGTCAGCCTGATCACCAACGCCAGGGTCGATCGACTCGAGACAGACGAGAGCGGACGCACTGTCACGAAGGTCCTGGCGGCCGTGAACGGCGGCGAGCAGGCAACGTTCACCGCTGATGTCGTGGTGGTCGCCGCCGGTGCCGTGAACTCGGCCGTGCTACTGCTCCGCTCGGCCAACGACCGGCACCCGAACGGGCTCGCCAACAGCTCCGACGTGGTAGGCCGCCACTACATGCGCCACAACAACCTGGCGCTGATGGGTGTCTCGAAGGAGCCCAACCCCACCGTCTTCCAGAAGACGCTGGCCATGAACGACTGGTACTCCGGCGCGGACGACTGGGAGTACCCGCTGGGCGGCGTCCAGATGCTCGGCAAGTCCGACGACGAGCAGATCCGAGCGAATGCCCCACGCTGGGCCGGCAAGGTCTCCCCCGGCGTACCGTTCGAGGTCGTGGCCCACCATGCCGTGGACTTCTGGCTCTGCGCAGAGGACCTGCCCTCCCCCGATGCCCGCGTCACCCTGGACTCCGATGACCGCATCCACCTCGCGATCGACGAGAAGAACAACATCGAAGGTCTCAACCGCCTCAAGCACAAGCTGGAAGGCATGCTCGGAGATCTGGGGATGCACGGCCATTTCCTCGAGCACAGCATCTACATGCACAAGATGATGCCGATCGGGGCCACGGCGCACCAGGCTGGAACGGTCAGGTTCGGGGCGGACCCGGCAACCTCAGCGCTCGACGAGAACTGCAAGGCACATGACCTGGACAACCTCTACGTCGTCGACACCAGCTTCTTCCCGAGCATCGGTGCGGTGAACCCGTCCTTGACGGCCATCGCGAACGCGCTGCGGGTCGGCGACCATCTGCTCGAAAGGCTGGGATGACCGCCATGGCAACGCAGCGCATGGATGCATTGGTGATCTTCGGGGCTACCGGAGATCTCGCCAAGCTTGAAACGTTCCCGGCACTGGTCGGCCTGGTGAAACGGGGCGTGCTGAACGTGCCAGTGATCGGCGTGGCGAAGAGCGGATGGGGGCTGAAACAGTTCCGGGCCTACGCCGCTGAGTCGATGACGAACAACGGCATCGATCCCAAGAGTAAGGCTGCCGCGAGCCTGCTCAAGCTGCTCGACTACGTCGATGGGGACCTCGACGACCCTGCGACCTATGAAGCGATGTCGGCGAAGCTGCCGGCCAACGCGCGCACACTGTTCTACCTCGAAGTGCCACCGCCGCTGTTCGGCCGAATCGCCGACGGGATCGCCGGTGCCGGAAGGGCCGAGAACGCACGCGTAATGGTGGAGAAGCCGTTCGGCATCGACCTCAAGAGCGCGGTGGCGCTGAACGCGACGATGCGCAAGGTCTTCCCTGAGGAAGCGATCTACCGCGTCGACCACTGGCTCGGGCTGGACCCGGTCGACAACCTCGGGTTCGCCAGGTTCGCCAACTCGATCTTCGAGCCGCTGCTCAACCGCGATCAGGTGGAGAGCGTCCAGATCACGATGGCAGAGGCCTTCGACGTCGCCGACCGAGGTGCCTTCTACGACCGGACCGGAGCCATCCGGGACGTCGTGCAGAACCACATGCTGCAGGTGCTGGCCACCGTGCTCGCCGACCCGCCGAGCGGCGGCGGCCAGGACTCGTGGCGGGCCTCGAAGGCACGCCTCGTCGACGCTATCGAGCCGTTGACTCCTGATGCGACGGTGCGCGGACAGTACGACGGCTATCTCGATGTAGCCGGCGTCGCCAAGAAGTCGACGACGGAGACCTACGTAGCGATCCGGTTGGCTGTCGACTCCTGGCGCTGGGCCGGCGTACCGATCGCGATCCGAGCCGGAAAGTGCATGCCGGTCACCGCGACGGAGGTGACCGTCCGGTTCCGCACACCGCCGGTGAACGTCTTCGGTCTTGACCCGTTCCGATCCTCCAACGCGTTGCGGTTCCGGGTGTGGCCGGAGTCCGCGGTCGGCCTGACCGTGGTCGGCAAGAAGCCCGGAGCGGGGTGGCAGCCGCAGGTCGAGGACCTGTCGTTCGCCCAGCGGCCGGGAGCAGACATGCGCCCCTACGACCGGCTGATCGGCGCCGCCCTGGACGGCGAGAGCTGGCTGTTCGCCCGGCAGGACACCGTGGAGGCCGCCTGGCGGGTCGTCGAGCCGGTGCTCGATGATGCCACCCCATTGCACACCTACGGCAAGGGCACCTGGGGGCCGAAGGAGGCCGACGCACTGCTGCCGGATCACGAGACCTGGCACGACCCGGCCGGATGACGATGGCCGGTCACGACGCCGCCGGCTCAAGCTCGACACCGAGAGTCGTCATCATCGGCGGGGGTTTCGCTGGGCTGTTCGCCGTCCGGGCATTGCGACGGAGCAACGTCGCGGTCACCCTTGTCGATCGCTCGGAACACCACCTGTTCCAGCCATTGCTGTACCAGTGCGCCACCGGCATCCTGTCGGAGGGACAGATCGCGCTACCGCTGCGCTCGCTGCTCCGTCGACACCGCCATGCGAGCTTCGTGCTCGCCGAGGTGGCTGACTTCGACGTCGATAACCACGAAGTGATCTGCCGACGACCCGGTGGCACGACGATCCGGCTCGGCTACGACCACCTGATCGTCGCGGCCGGAGTGCGGCAGTCCTACTTCGGCCATGATGAGTTCGCCAGGTATGCCCCAGGGATGAAGACGATGACCGACGCGCTCGCCATCCGGCAGCGCGTGTTCGGTGCGTTCGAGATAGCTGACTCGGCGGCCGACCCCGATGAACGACGGCGCTGGCTGACCTTCGCCCTGGTCGGCGCCGGCCCCACGGGAGTCGAGCTCGCCGGCCAGATCCGTGAGCTCGCCACGACCACGTTGCGCAAGGAGTACCACAACATCAACCCCGACGACGCCCGGGTGCTGCTCTTCGACGGCGGCAGCCAGCCGCTCGCGGCGTTCGGTCCCAAGCTCGCGGCCAAGGCCGAAAAGGCGTTGCGAGGGCTAGGCGTGGAGCTGCAGATGAACGCCATCGTCACTGACGTGGCGCCAGGCGGCCTGGTCGCGAAGGGACACGACGGCACCCTCACCCGCCATCCGGCGGCCACCGTGTTGTGGACTGCAGGAGTCGAGGCCCCGCCACTCGCCAAGCGGCTGGCAGCCGCCACCGGCGCCAGCCAGGACCGCGCCGGGCGGATCGCCGTCGGTCCCGACCTCACGATTCCCGGGCACCCGGACATCGTGGTGGTCGGCGACCTGATGAGCCTGGACAAGCTTCCGGGAATGGCCGAGGTCGCCATGCAGACCGGGCACTACGCGGGAAAACGCATACGACACAGCGTCAAGACTGAATCCGGGTCGACAAAGCCGTTCCGTTATCACGACCTCGGGTCGGCGGCATACATCTCGCGTGGTCGCGCTGTCGTCAAGGCCGGTCCCATCCATCTCAGCGGCTTCCTGGGATGGGGAGCGTGGATCTTCATCCATATCGGCTTCCTCACCGGCTTCCGGAACCGATTGACCGCGCTGCTGACGTGGGCCGTCAGCCTGAGCAGTGGTGTACGACGCGAACGCGTGTACACGGTGGAGCAGATCGACCGGCTCCACGAGGTCTATACGAGCCAGATCGACCTGACTCCGGCCGTACCGCCCCAGTCCGTCACCAAACCCACCGCCTGACGGTGTCGGTCATGCCTCATGCCGTGGCTCCGAGCGGGGAACAGTTCGAGCTCCGGCACGGCCAGCTACGGGTCGTCGCGGTCGAGGTCGGCGGCGCGTTGCGGAGCTTCACCGACGGCGAGGTGCAGGTGCTCGACGGGTACGGACCGGACGAGATGTGCAACGGCGGCCGCGGCCAGACCCTCGCCCCCTGGCCGAATCGGGTCGACGGCGGCCGTTGGTCGTGGGCGGGACAGCCGCTGCAGCTCGCTCTCACCGAGCCCGAGAACCTCAACGCCATCCATGGGTTGGTCCGCTGGCGGACCTGGCAGTGCATCGCGAGGTCGGCCAGCACCGTGACACTGCGCCACCGCCTGATGCCTGAGCCTGGATGGCCCTGGCCGCTCGAGGTCGAGAACAGCTACCTGCTCGAGGCTGCCGGGCTCACCGTGCGGACGTCGATGACGAACCTGTCCGGCGTTCCGATTCCCGTCGCCGCAGGAGCCCATCCCTACCTGCGAGCCGGCACGTCGACCGTCGACTGGTGCTCCCTGCAAATCCCAGCCGAGCAGTGGCTGACAACCGACAACCGTGGGATCCCGACCGGCCGAGAGCCGGTGGCGGGCACTGCGCACGACTTCCGGAGTCCGGCACGGATCGGGCCGAGTCAGCTGGATCACGCCTTCACCGAGCTCACGCGCACCAGCCTCGGGCACTGCGAGGTCAGCCTCGACCTCCCCGACGGGCGCCGCACCACACTGTGGCTCGACGACGCCTATCCCTTCGTCCAGGTCTACACCGGCGACACGCTTGCGGACGCGACCAGGCGACGACAGGGCCTGGCCGTGGAACCGATGACGGCGCCGCCCAACGCGCTGGCGACGGGCGACTCGCTCGTCGTCCTGCCGCCGGGCGAGAGCTGGACTGGTGAATGGGGAATCCGCGTCAGCTAAGACCGCGTGTCTCATGCGGCTGGGGTGATGCGGCGGTCGACTCACACTCCGGATGATCGATGGCGAAGCGCCACGACCATTGCCCGGCCAGATCCTTCGGGAGGCAGTATGGGCCAGTTGGACCTGGCTCGGTGGCAGTTCGCCCTGACCTCCATCTATCACTTCGTCTTCGTGCCGGTCACGATCGGCTTCGGCTTCCTCACCGCCATCCTGCAGACACTGTGGCACCGTCATCATGACGAGGCGTACCTCAAGCTGACCAGGTTCTTCGGCGTACTGCTCATCATCAACGTTGCCGTGGGAGTTGTGACTGGCCTGGTTCAGGAGTTCCAGTTCGGGATGGACTGGTCGCAGTATTCACGCACCGTCGGCAACGTCTTCGGTGCGCCACTGGCAATGGAGGGCATCGCCGCCTTCTTCCTCGAGTCGACCTTTCTCGGTCTGTGGGTCTTCGGCTGGGACAAACTGTCGCCGCGCGTTCACCTGTTGTGCATCTGGGCGGTGGCGTTCGGCGCCGCGCTGTCCGCCTTGTTCATCCTCGCCGCCAACTCATGGATGCAGCACCCCGTCGGGTACACGATCGACAAGAAGACCGGACGCCCTCAGCTCAACGACATCTGGGCGCTGTTCACGAACAAGGTGTTCCTGTGGGGCTACCTCCATGTCCTAATGGCATCACTGGTCACCGGCGCCGTGGTCATGCTGGCCATCTCCGCATGGCGGCTGCGGCGAGGCACCGAGACCGACCTGTTCCACCGCTCGGCGAAGGTGTCTCTCATCGTCCTGCTCCCGGCCGTCCTCATCGGAATGTTCGCCGGCGGCCGGCTCGGGGTCAACGAGACGACGTACCAACCGATGAAGATCGCCGCCGCCGAAGCGCAGTGGACGACCTGCCAGCCGTGCTCGTTCTCGCTGTTCCAGATCGGCGGTGGCAAGAACGACGAGACACCCACTCAGATCATCGAGATCCCGCACCTGCTCTCGTTGCTCGCTACGAGCACCTGGAACGGCAAGGTCCAGGGGCTGAACGAGGTCAACGCGCAGTACCAGAAGTCATACGGTCCCGGAAACTACGTGCCCAACGTCTTCATCCAGTACTGGTCGATGCGGGTCATGGCCTATGCCGCCGTGGTCCTCGTGCTGCTCGCTTTGAGTGGCCTGTGGCAACTTCATCGAAAGCGACTCGACCGCTCCCGTCGGCTGCTCTGGATCGCCGTCTGGGCCATCCCGGTGCCGTTCGCGATGAACACCGCCGGCTGGCTGCTCACCGAGAGTGGCCGACAGCCGTGGATCGTGCAGGGACTCGAGCTCACGAAGAACGGTGTGTCACCGTCGGTGAGCAAGACGATGGTCATCATCAGCCTGGTCGCGATCATCGGCGTCTACACCGCGATGGCTGTCGTCGACATCGTCTTGATGATGCGGTTCGCACGCAAGGAGATCCAGCCACCGCCGCCGAGTGACAGCGTCGATACCCCGCTCCCGGCGATGTCCTACTGAGGTGGCCTGATGACCCTCGTCTCGCTCTGGTTCGGCGTGATCGCCGCGCTGTGGAGCGGATTCATGGTGCTCGAGGGATTCGACTTCGGCGTCGGCATGCTGCACTCGATCGTCGGCAGGGACGAGGCGGGGCGACGGCTCGCGATCAGCACGATCGCGCCGACCTGGGACGGCAACGAGGTGTGGCTGGTCGTCGCCGCAGCTGCGATGTTCGCGGCCTTCCCGGACTGGTACGCAACGGCGTTCTCGGCCTACTACCTCGTGTTGGTCATCATGCTCGGGGGGCTCATCGCGCGGGGCATCTCGATCGAGTATCGCGATCGTACGGACAGCGATCGCTCGCGGCGGGCATGGGACGGGCTGCTGACCGGCAGCAGCGTGGCGGTCCCCTTCGTCGTCGGCGTGCTGCTGGGCGGTCTGCTGCACGGAGTGCCGATCGACAGCAGCCAGGAGTTCACCGGCTCGTTCGCCAGCCTCCTGCAGCCCTACCCGCTGTACGTCGGCGTGACCTTCACGTTGATCTGCGCCCTACACGGCGGCACGTTCCTCGCCCTCCGGAGCTCCGGAGCGGTCCGGGCCCGGGCGACGACACTGACCCGCCGGCTCGGCCCGCTCACCGCGGCTGTGACGGTCGGATTCGCGATCTGGACCCGCGTCGTGGCGGAACGCGGGGTCTTCGCGGTCGTCGTGGAGGTAGTGGCCGTCCTCGTCGTCGTCGTGGCTGGGTTAATGGCGCGCCACGGGCGTGAGGGCCTCGCCTTCCTCGCCACGACGTTCGGGCTCGTGACCATCGTGCTGTCCGTGTTCGGCTCGCTGTATCCGAACGTCATGGTGTCCAGCACCAAGGCCGGGTACAACCTCACGATCAACAACACCGCCTCCGGCTCCTACACCCTGAAGGCGATCACGGTGGTAGTTGCCGTGTTCTTCCCGGTCGTCCTCGTCTACCAGGTATGGACCTACCGAGTCTTCCGGCAGCGGTTGGGCGGAGCGACCGCGAGGCCTTCGGAGGCAGCCGTGGCCCCCGCACCTGGCCCGTGACGCAGACCTCGGCCCGACTGCTCTCGTCGGCGCGCGCCGGACGGCTGTGCATGGCCGCGACCGGCGGCCTGGCCCTCACCACCACGGTGCTGGTCGTGGCTCAGGCCTCGCTCGTGGCCCACGCGATCGCGCGCGCCTCCGAGGGAGCGTCCTTCGCCTCGCTGCGACTCACGCTCGCCGCTTTTCTCGTCGTCGTCGTGGCGCGCGCCGCGTCGGCCTGGGGCGGCGAGGCCGTGGCGCTTCGCGCGTCCGCCGCGGTCAAGTCCGCGCTCCGGCGCGACCTGGTGCGGCATACCGTGGCGCTCGGCCCGGACTGGTCTGCCGGGCGTCGGGGCGGTGAGCTCGTCACTTTGACCACGCGCGGACTCGACGGCCTCGACGCGTACTTCTCTCGCTACCTGCCCGCGATGGTTCTCGCGGCGGTCATGCCGCTCGCGGTCATCATCCGGATCGGCGTGGCCGATCTCACGTCGGCGGTGATCGTGCTCGTCACCCTGCCGCTGATCCCGGTGTTCATGGTGCTCGTCGGGATCCACACCAAGCAGCGGACGGATCGACGATGGCGGTTACTGGCCCTGCTGGGCGGCCACTTCCTCGACGTCGTACAAGGCCTGCCGACGCTCAAGGTGTTCGATCGGGCAAAAGCCCAGGTGGCGTTGTTGCGCGACGTCACCGAGGAGCACCGTCGGGAGACGATGGGGACGCTGCGGACCGCGTTCCTCTCGGCGTTCGTGCTCGAGCTGGTCGCGACGCTCTCGACCGCCGTCGTGGCGGTCGAGGTGGGCCTGCGCCTGCTCGACGGCCATCTTCCGTACGAGACCGCGCTGCTCGTCCTGCTTCTCACCCCGGAGGCCTATCTGCCGCTGCGGGCCCTCGGCCTGCACTACCACGCTTCGATGGAGGGCGTCGCGGCCGCCGACCAAGCGTTCGCGGTGCTCGACCACCCTGCCCCGGTGCGCACCCGTAGCCTCGCAGTCCCGGCGGCGTTCCCGTGCGCGCTGCGGCTCACCGACGTCACTGTGCGGCATCCGGGACGAGCCACAGCGGCACTCGACGGCGTCTCTCTGTCCGTCGCACCGGGCGAGTCGGTCGCTCTCGTCGGCCCGAGCGGAGCCGGCAAGTCGACGCTGCTCGCCCTGGTGCTCGGCTTCACGACGCCGGACGACGGCACGCTGTCGTGCGGTGGTGTCGACCTGGCCGACATCGACCTTCCCGCTTGGCGCCAGCACATCGCATGGGTGCCGCAACGACCGCACCTGTTCGCGGGCACCGTGGCCGACAACATCAGGCTCGGCCGTCCCCTCGCTACTGATGACGAGGTACGCCGGGCGGCCGAGCTCGGCCTGGCGGACGACTTCGTGATGGCGCTGCCCAAGGGGTACGCGACCAGGCTGGGCGAGCGCGGCGAGACGCTGTCGGCCGGCGAGCGGCAGCGACTCGCGCTGGCCCGGGCGTTCCTTCGCGACGCCCCAGTCCTGCTTCTCGACGAGCCCACGGCCCACCTCGACCGGCGGTCGGCCTACCAGGTGCAGCAGGCCGTGGCACAGCTCATGGTGAGCCGCACGATCATCGTGGCTGCGCACGACCGCAGCTGGTGTGACCTCACCGATCGGGTGGTGAGTCTCGACGCCGGCCGGCTGAGCGAGCGGCCACGGGAACAGGTGGCCCTGTGACGCGGCCGCTGTGGCGCATGCTGCGCCTCGCACGCGGGCAGCGCCGGCGGCTGGCGCTGTCGGTCGTCCTCGGCGCCCTCGCGATCGGCTGCGGGGTGGGACTGATGTCCGCGTCCGGCTACCTCATCGCGCGGGCGGCCGAACACCCTCGGATCACCGCGTTGTCGGTCGCGATCGTCGCCGTCCGGGCCTTCGGCGTGGGCCGCGGCTGCTTCCGCTACAGCGAGCGACTCGCGTCCCACGACGTGGCACTTCGGGCATTGGCGCGGGCTCGGACGAACGTCTACCAGCGGCTGGAACGCATCGCGCCGGCCGGAGTCCGGCAGCTGCGGGGCGGCGACCTGCTGTCGCGACTCGTGACGGATGTGGACGCCATCCAGGACCTGTTCGTCCGCGGCATCGGGCCGCCCCTGGTCGCCGCGGCGGCGGGCGGCGGAACGGTCGTCCTCTTGCTGCTGATCTTTGCGCCCGGAGCGGCTGTCCTGGCGCTCGGGTTGACCGTGGGCGGGCTCGTGCTGCCGGCTTCGGTGGCGACGTTGAGTCACCGCACCGCCGTCAGCAGCGCCGGCGAGCGGACCGAGCTCGCCGATGGTCTCGTCGACCTGATCACCGGTGGCCCGGATCTGCTCGCGTTCGGGGCGGACCAGGCCGCGCTCACCGAGTTCGAGCGGCACGACTCGCGGCTGCGTCGCCTGGCCGGTCGCCGGGCGACTGTGGAGGCGATCGGAGCGGGCGGGGCCCAGCTGACGGCCGGCCTGACCGTCTGGCTAGTGCTACTGCTCGGCGTGCGTGGGGTGGCAGGCGGGACGCTGCACCGGGTCCCGCTCGCGGTAGCGGTGCTCGCCGCGCTCGCGACGTTCGAGGCGGTGAACCCACTCCCGGCCGCGGCCACCGCGCTGGTGTCCGCCCGGGCTTCGGCCCGGCGGCTCTTCGAGGTGCTCGACACCCAGGACCCGCTGCACGAACCAGCGGTCCCGACCCGTCCCCGCCGCCCGGGCAGCGCACCGCACATCGTGCTGCGAGGAGTGGGCGTCCGGTACGCCGATGATGCGCCGTGGGCCCTCGACGGCGTCGACCTTGACCTGTCGCCCGGGCGCCGGGTGGCTGTCGTCGGATCGAGCGGGGCGGGCAAGAGCTCGCTCGCCGCCTTGCTGTTCCGCTTCCGTGACCCGGACGCGGGTCACGTGGAGCTCGACGGGATGCCCTTGTCGTCGTACGCCGAGAGCGACATCCGTCGCGTCATCTCCGGCGTACCGCAGGATCCGCACGTGTTCGCGACCACCCTGGCGGAGAACCTGCGGCTGGCCAAGCCCGGCGCGACATCAGCCGAGCTCGAACAGGCGGCGGCCGGTGCCCACCTGCTCGACTGGATCGAGACGCTGCCGGCCGGCTGGAACACCTACGTCGGTGACCGGGGAAGCCAGATCTCCGGCGGCGAGCGGCAGCGCCTCGCACTCGCCCGGGCGCTGCTCGCCGCGCCCGCGGTGATGGTTCTCGACGAGCCGACAGCCCACCTCGACGCCGAGACCCGCGCCGCGTTGACCGCGGACATCCTGGCCGCCGTCGGGGGTCACACGACGGTGCTCATCACGCACGACCTCGACGGGCTCGACGACGTCGACGAGATCCTGGTGCTGGAGCGAGGGCGGGTGATCGAGCGAGGTACCCACCGCGCCCTCACCGCAGCTGCCGGCACCTACCGACAGCTGCGGTCGTTGCAGGCCTAGGTGTCGAGGACCGCACGGGTCGTGCCGACGCCATGGTCGAGCTGGTAGTCGAGGTTCATCGCCGCGCTGATCAGCGCGAGATGACTGAATGCCTGCGGGAAGTTCCCCAGCTGCTCGCCGGTAGGCCCGATCTCCTCCGAGTACAGGCCGAGGTGATTACCGTAGGTGAGCATCTTCTCGAAGGTCAGCCGGGCGTCATCGAGTCGCCCTGAGCGCGCGAGAGCGTCGACGTACCAGAAGGTGCACATCGAGAACGTGCCCTCCGATCCCTGCAATCCATCAGGCGACGCACCGGGGTCATAGCGGTAGACGAGGCTGTCAGAGACCAGCTCGTCGTCCATCGCCTTCAGCGTGCTCTGCCACATCGGGTCACCAGGGGAGATGAACCCGACCAACGGCATGTAGAGCAGCGAGGCGTCCAGCACGTCGGTGTTGTAGTGCTGGACGAACGCCTTCCGCTTCTCGTTCCAGCCCTTGTCGAAGATCTGTTGGTAGATCTCGTCGCGTACCTGGATCCAACGGTCGAGGTGGGCCGGGCGGCCGCGGTTGCCGGCCAGGCGGATGGCGCGATCCAGGGCGACCCAGCACATCAGGCGGCCGTAGGTGAACGGCTGGCGGCCGCCGCGGGTCTCCCAGATCCCGTCGTCGGACTGGTCCCAGTTCTCGCACACCCAGTCGATGAGCCGGCTCAGCCGCCGCCAGTTGTCGTGGGTGAGGGGGATGCCGTGCTCGTCGCCGAGCCGGACCGAGTCGAAGGCCTCGCCGTAGATGTCGAGCTGCAACTGCCCCGAGGCGCCGTTACCGATCCGCACCGGGCGTGACCCACGCCAGCCCTCGAAATGCTCCAACGACGTCTCGTCGATGTCGGTGGTGCCGTCGACGCGGTACATGATCTTCAGCGGGGACGCCGTGCCGTCCGCTGAGGTCGCTTCGTCCACCCGGTCGCTCAGCCAGTTCAGGAAGCCTTCGGCTTCCTCGGTGTACCCGAGGCCGAGCAGCGCATAGACCGAGAACGAGCCGTCCCTGACCCAGGTGTAGCGGTAGTCCCAGTTGCGCTCGCCACCAGGCTGCTCCGGCAGGCCGGTGGTGGGCGCGGCGACGAGCGCACCGGTCGGCTTGTAGGTCATGAGCTTGAGGGTCATCGCCGAGCGCTCGACACTCTCCCGCCAGCGTCCGGTGTACTTCGAACGTCCGATCCACTCGCGCCAGTAGTCACGGGTGTCCTCGAACAGCCGCAGCACCTCCTCATTGGAGAGCTCGGTCGGTGGTCCGTCGGGCGCAGACTCGAGAACGAGGCCGCCGAACTGACCCGCGGTGGCCGTGAATGACGCACGGACGCCGTCGCCGTGGGGCACCGCCTTCGCATGCTCGGACTCGGCGATCCCTTCCCGTCGAGAGATACTGAGGTTCAGCTGGATCCCGTCGTCACTGTGGAACGCGACCCCGTCCTCACCGATCTCGACCTTGTGGGGGCTGAGCCCGTAGTTGAACCGCGGCTGGCACTCCGTGACGAACGTCATCTCGCCGCGGACCACGCGCATCATCCGTACCAGCCGGTGACGGTCGGTTGCCCCCCCGTGGATCACCGGCATGAAGTCAGTCAGCTCCCCCACACCGCCGGGCGTGATGAAGCGGGTGATCAGCATGGCGGTGCCGGGTAAATAGAGCTGCCTGGTCTGGTAGTCCTCACCCTCGGGGTGGAACGAGAAGAACCCGCCACCCTTCCGGTCCAGCAACGACGCGAAGATGCTGGGCGAGTCGAAGCGCGGACAGCAGAACCAGTCGATCGTGCCGCCGGTCGTGACGAGCGCGCTGGTCTGCAGGTCTCCGATCAGGCCGTGGTCGGAGATGGGGGTGAAGTCGTCCATAACGGAGCCCTCCGCTGGTCGTGGCGTTCAGCCAGCGTGTCGTCCGAGCGGCCCGGTTTCATCATCCTGGTCGCATGATGCCCGCTGACGACCCGACGGATCCTCAGCGATCCGCGATCTGGGCGGTCAGCTCGTCGGCTGCGGCGTACGGGTCGAGGACCCCGGCCACGACGCGCCCGGCCAGCTCGTCCAGCAGCGAACCGTCGCGCAGGTCGCCCATCCGGCGACGCAGTGCGGTCACCGCCAGCGCCTCGATCTCGTCGGCTGCGCGAACTCTGCGCTGGGCGTCGAGGCCCCCGGAGGACACCAGCCAGTCGTGGTGGCGGTCGAGCGCGTCGACGACGTCCGCGGTGCCCTCGTTGCGGGACGCGACCGTCTTGAGAATCGGCGGCGTCCACTCCTCGCGGCTGCGCTTCTCGCCGAGCGACATCATCTGTCGAAGGTCGCGGGCCGTCGTGTCCGCGCCGTCGCGGTCGGCCTTGTTCACGACGAAGATGTCGGCGATCTCGAGGATTCCGGCCTTCGCAACCTGGATCGCATCGCCCATGCCGGGCGCGAGCAGTACGACGGTGGTGTCCGCCAGCGAGGCGATCTCCACCTCGGCCTGCCCGACGCCGACGGTCTCCACGAGGATGATGTCGCAGCCGGCAGCGTCAAGGACGCGGATCGCCTGCGGGGCTGCCCACGACAGCCCCCCGAGATGCCCGCGGCTGCCCATCGAACGGATGTAGACACCGTCGTCGGTCGCGTGCTCCTGCATCCGGATCCGGTCGCCCAGCAGGGCTCCGCCGCTGAACGGGGACGACGGATCGACGGCCAGCACGGCGACCCGCCGTGCCTGAGCCCGGTACGCCGCGACCAGCGTCGTCGTGGTCGTCGACTTGCCGACGCCAGGCGACCCGGTGAGGCCGATGATCGCGGCGTGACCGGCGTACGGTGCGAGCGCCGCCATCACCTCGCGCAGCTGCGGCGAGGCGTTCTCGACCATCGAGATCAGCCGGGCGACGCTGCGATGGTCACCCTCCCGGGCCTGGGCGACGAGGTCAGCTATCGCGACGGCCATGGCAGCACGTTAGTGGGCCACTACGACCTGTTGAGTCAGGCGGGGACGCGGAGCAGCAGCGCGTCGCCCTGGCCGCCGCCGCCGCACAGAGCCGCTGCGCCGAGGCCGCCGCCGCGCCGACGGAGCTCCAGCGCCAGGGTCAGCGCGAGCCGGGCGCCGGACATCCCGATCGGGTGGCCGAGCGCGATCGCACCGCCGTTGACGTTGACCCGGTCCGGGTCGAGGCCGAGCTGCCGGGTCGAGTACACGGCCACCGAGGCGAAGGCCTCGTTGATCTCGACCAGGTCCAGGTCGGCCACCGTCTCCCCTGAGCGCGACAGCGCCTTGGCGATCGCGTTGGCCGGCTGCGACTGCAGCGACGCGTCCGGCCCAGCGACGACACCGTGATAGCCGATCTCGGCCAGCACCGTCGCTCCGTGCCGCTCCGCTGCCTCGCGAGACATGACGACGACCGCGCAGGCGCCGTCGGAGATCTGGGACGCCGAGCCCGCGGTGATCGTGCCGTCCGCCGCGAAAGCGGGGCGCAGTGACGCCAACGACTCGACCGTCGTGTCACCGCGAATCCCCTCGTCCGCCGTCACCAGCACCGGGTCGCCTCGACGCTGCGGGATCGGTACGGCGACGATCTCCTCGTCGAACGCGCCGTTCTTCGCGGCGGTAGCCGCCAGCTGGTGCGACCGCGCCGAGAACTCGTCCTGCTCCTCGCGGGTGATCCCCAGCTTGGCGTTGTAGCGCTCGGTCGACTCGCCCATCGCACACTGGTCGAACGCGCAGAACAACCCGTCGTGCGCCATCGAGTCGACGAGCCGGCCGTCGCCGTAGCGGTAGCCGCGGCGCGAGCCCGGCAGCAGGTGCGGCGCCTGGGTCATCGACTCCATCCCGCCGGCCACGACCACATCGAACTCCCCGGCGCCGATCAGCTGGTCGGCCAGCGCGATGGCATCCAGCCCGGACAGGCACACCTTGTTGACGGTGAGCGCCGGCACCGTCATCGGGATACCGCCCTTCACCGCGGCCTGGCGAGCCGTGATCTGCCCGGCGCCGGCCTGCAGCACCTGGCCCATGATCACGTAATCGACCGCGTCGCCGGCTACGCCGGCCCGGGACAGGGCCGCCTCGATGGCGACGCCGCCGAGGTCCACGGCGGGGAGGTCGGCGAACGACCCGAGCAGCTTGCCCATCGGCGTACGGGCACCGGACACGATGACAGAACCTGGCATGCTGCCACGATACGGCGCATGACAGCGCCCGTCCTGACCCGGATCGACCACGTCGGCATCGCCGTGCGCGACCTCGACGCCAGCCTGGCGCGGTACCTGCGCGACTTCGACATCGAGCTGCTCGGCCGCGAGACGAACGAGGATCAGGGCGTGCAGGAGGCGATGCTGCGGGTCGCCGGCGGCCCCGGCGCGTTCTCCTGCATCCAGCTGCTCGAGCCGCTGCGGGCCGACACACCGGTCGGTCGGTTCTTGGAGCGCCACGGCGAGGGGATGCATCACGTCGCGTACGGCGTGGACGACGTCGCTGCGGCGCTACGCCAACTCGCGGCGGGCGGCGCCCGGCTCATCGACGAGACACCGCGACACGGCTTCGGCGGGTCCGCCATCGGCTTCATCCATCCCTCGAGCGTCGGTGGCGTGCTCACCGAGCTGGTCCAGGTCGGTTTGCCATGATCCGACTCCACACGACGGGGGACGTCGGGAGCTTCGTGACGGCCGCCGAGGGCTACCTGCTCGATGACCCGGTCATCCACACCGTCGCGCTGACCGTGGTGGCCCAGCTCCAGGCCGGCACGGCGGTCGGGGACGGGCCGCCACGCTTCGGCTGGCTCACCGACGATGCCAACGACGCGGTTCTCGCGGCTGCCAGCTGGACCCCGCCGTACCCCGTCTCGCTGGCCACCGGCGACCCGTCGTACGCCGAGGCGCTGGCGGACGGGTTCCGCGACGCGGGTGGCGTGATCGGGTCGACCGAGGCCGCCCACGCGTTCGCCGCCGCGGTGGGCCGGCCGGTGACGTTGTACATGTCGGAGCTGCAATACCGGTTGGACCAGGTCGATCCCCCCGACCTCCCACCCGGCGGCCCGCAGCCGATCGTCACGACCGCCGACCTTGATCTGGCAGCCGGGCTGGTTCGACGCCTTCGTCGCCGAGACCGGCGCCATGCGGCTAACCGGTCCCACCCGAGACGCCGTGGCCTCCCGGCTCGCTCGGGGAGTGCTGTGGTTCTGGTCCGACCGGGGGGCGCCGGTCTGCATGGCGGGGTACATCAACGCCGCCGGCGGCGTGCCTCGGGTCGGTCCCGTCTACACCCCTCCGGAGCATCGCGGCCACGGGTATGCCGCTGCGCTCACCGCCGCGGTGGCTCGAATCCGCCCTGGCCAGGGGCGCCATCGCCGTCACGCTCTTCGCGGACGAGGCCAACCCGACCAGCAACAGCGTGTACCGGCGGATCGGGTTCCGCGAGGTCGCCCGCGTGGTCGACCTACGGTTCGGCGACCCCGCTGTGGGTAGCGGCTCGGAGAGATGACACACGTGACCGAGGGCTCGGACGACACCGAGAAGGACGAGAACGACGTCGAGGACGTCGAGGCGGCGGCGGAGCAGGCAGAGCAGGCCGCCGAGGACGCCGAGCGCGCCAAGTCCGGCGCCGAGGACGCGCAGGAAGCGGCGGAGACCCAGGCCGAGCGCGCCGAGGACGCGATCGAGCTGATGGCACCCGCCGACGACCCGGTCATCGACCCTGAGGTCCGCCACGCGGAAGCGGGCGTCGACGAGGAGAACCCGTTCGGCGTACCCGGCCGTCGGATCTCGCGCCGCTCGCCGTTCATCATCGGCTTCAGCGGCGGGCTCGGGGTGCTCCTGGCCTTCGTGGTCGGCCTGACGATCGCGGACACCCGCCAGGTGCTGGTCCTGATCCTGGTTGCGGCGTTCGTCGCGGTCGGGCTCGACCCGCTCGTCACCTGGCTGACCCACCACGGGCTCTCGCGTGGCCAGGCAGTGCTCGCCGTCGTGGTGATTGCGCTGCTCGTCCTGGCGGGGTTCATCGCCGCGGTCGCGCCGCCGATCGCGCACCAGAGCACGAACCTGGTCCACGACGCGCCGTCGTACGTCGACCGGCTCGACAGGAACGCGACGATCGCGCGGTTCGACCGCCGCTACCACATCATCGCGAAGGTCCAGGAGCGCGCCAGGAAGGGCCTGAGCATCACCGCGCTCGGTGGTGTCTTCGGGGTCGGCAAGGCGATCCTGTCGGCCGTCGGCGAGCTGTTCACGGTGGTGATCCTCACGATCTACTTCCTCGCGAACCTCCCGGGCATCAAGCGGGTCGTGTATCGCGCCGTACCCCGGAGCCGGCGGGCGCGGGTCGGGCTGCTGTCCGACGAGATGCTGGCTCGAGTCGGGGGCTATGTCCTGGGCAACCTTGCGACCTCCCTCGTCGCGGGCACTACGACGTTCGTCTGGCTGCTCGCCTGGGGCGTGCCGTTCCCGATCGCACTGGCGCTGTTCGTCGCGGTCACCGACCTGATCCCGTTGATCGGTGCCACGATCGGGGCGATCGTGGTGTCGGCGGTGGCGCTGTTCCACGGCGTGGTGCCGGGCGTCGCGACGATCGTGTTCTTCATCGTCTACCAGCAGTTCGAGAACTACATCCTGCAGCCCCGGGTGATGCGCCGGACCGTCGATGTGGCACCGCTGCTGACGATCCTCGCCGCATTGATCGGGGCGGCGCTGCTCGGCGTCCTGGGCGCGCTGATCGCCGTACCGTTCGCGGCGGCCATCCAGCTGCTGGTCACCGAGGTGCTGTACCCGCGTCAGGACGAGGCGTGAGCGGCGGTCTCGACCCGACCGGCCCAGGTCCGGGGTAACGGAGAGCGTTCCGGCCGCACCGCCTTCACCACCTCGTCGAGCACGGTCTCGGCGTACCCCACGAACAGGTGCTTCGCGCTTGGTACGGCGACGACCTTCGCCTGCGGTACGACGGCGAACCGCTCGCGGGCCGCAGCCGGCCGCAGGTAGTCGTCGAGCTGCGGCACGATGGCCGTCAGCGGCCGGCCGGACTCGGCCCAGCGTTGCAGGTCCTCGGGGGTCGAGAACCGCAGCGCGGGTGAGATGAGGACCGCTCCCACGACGCTCGGGTCGCATCCGTGGCGCAGCGCCAGGTCGCTGCCGAACGACCATCCGACCAGCCACGGGGCTGGGAGGTCGTGGAACTCCACGAAGTCCAGCGCCGCGGCCACGTCGTACCGCTCCGCCTCACCCTCGTCGAAGCTGCCGCCGCTGCTGCCTGCGTCGCTCTCGGTGCCGCGGGTGTTGAACCGCAGCACCGCCAGATCGGCGAGCGCTGGCAGCCGCCACGCCATCTTGCGAAGCAGGTGGCTGTCCATCATGCCGCCCTGCGTGGGCAGCGGATGGAGGGTCACGAGCGTCGCCACCGGATCGACGGACTCCGGCAGCGCGAGCTCGCCGACCAGCTCGAGCCCGTCCGCCGTCTCCAGCGTCACGGCCTGCCGCCGGGCCGGCAGGATCGTGTTGGCGCGGATGTCAGCCATAGCGCGGCGCGTTCCTCGATCGCTGCACGTCCGCAGCGCGCCGGTCGCGGGCTCGCCAGCACGGGGTGTGCCAGTGGCGCCGGTCGTCCTCGGCGCCCGGCCGCCAGGCGACCAGATGGGCCAGCCGGGGCGCGATGATCTGCTCGCACCCCGGGCAGCGGTAGGGCTTGGCATCCCCGCTCGCGGCAACCGGACGGACGAACCAGTCGCCGTCAGGGTGCGACTCGGTGACCGGCTGCACACCGGAGCGGAGCGGGGGTACGGCGTCGTCGCGGCGCCGGGCGCGGCGCGGACTCACCCGTTGGCCGCCAGCTCGTCCAGAAGTGGTGACGGGGCAAGTGCGGCGAGGTGGGTGGCGGCCGCGAGATGCAGCAGGCCGGAACGCACGTCGTCGGCTCCCACGGCCTCCAGCATCTCCCACGGCCCCGCTGGATACCCGCAGCCGAGGCGCATCGCGGTGTCGACGTCTTCGCGGGTCGCGTAGCCGTCGTCGACCATCCGGACCGCGTCGCCGAGGTGGGCCAGCAGGAGTGTGTCCACCAGGTGGCCCGGCCGGTCCTTGCAGGCGATCACCAGTCGACCCTTGCCACGCAACGCCGTCAGAACGGCCGCGGTCGCCTGCTCCGTTGTGCGCGTCGTCCGCACCACCTCGAGAACTGGCCCGCGAGGGGCGCGGGGCAGGTGCAGCCCGACCACGAGGTCGGAACGGCCGCTACCGGCGGCGATCGTGGCGACCGGCGCCTCGTCATCGGTGGCGACCGCGAGGGCCGCGCCGCTGCGGGCCCGGTGACCGACGCGGGCAGTGAGATCGGCGGTGGCTGCGAGCGACCCTCCGTCGATGACCACGACGTCCGCGGTGGCCACCTCGTCGCTGTGGTGGTCGACCACCGGCCGCTCTCCCAGCAGCGCCGACAGTCTCGGCCGCGGGCGGCCCACGACGGCGACGGTCTGCGGGGATTCCAGCGGCGTCGGCGCAACCACGCCTAGGGCCGGCGTCGCAGCTCGGCCTTCATAGCTGTAGTACCCGGCGCCGGACTTGCGGCCCAACCGACCGGCCATCACGAGCCGCCGCAACAACGGCGCCGCGGCGTAGCGCTGGTCGCGGGTTTCGTCGTACATCGTCTCGAGGATGTCGAGGGACACGTCGAGGCCGATCAGGTCCAGCAGCGTCAGCGGTCCCATCGGCAGCCCGGCCGCCGCGACCATGGCCGCGTCGATGTCGACAATGGCGGCCTGGCCGGTCTCGGCGGCGCGTGCCGCTGCGTTGAGGTAGCCGAACAGCAGGGCGTTGGCGACGAACCCGGCCCGATCACCGACCGCGACGGGTGTCTTGCCGCAGCGCTCGGCGAGCTCCCTGACATCGTCGATGACGGCGGGGTCGGTCAGCACGGTGCTGACCACTTCGACGAGCCGCATCACCGGAGCGGGGTTGAAGAAGTGCATCCCGACCACGCGTGGCGGGCGGGATGTCGCCGCCGCGATCCGCGTGACCGGCAGCGACGAGGTGTTCGTGGCGAGAATCGTGGCCGGCCCGCAGATCTCGTCCAGCTCGGCGAACAGCGCGGTCTTGACGTCGAGTCGTTCCGGAACGGCCTCGGCGACCAGGTCAGCGTCGGCAAGCTGCCGGCGGTCGGTGGTGAACCGCACCCGGTCGACGATCGCGTCGCGCTCCGAGGCGTCGAGCCGGCCCCGGTCGACAGCGCGTTGCAGCGAGTCGAGCAGCCGAGCCCGACCGTTCGACAGCAGGGCGTCGTCGACCTCGACCGCCACGACCGCCACGCCCGCTCGGGCGAGCACCTCCGCGATGCCGGCACCCATGGCGCCGAGCCCGACCACACCCGCGGAATCGATCGTCACACTTCCAGTCTCGCCTACCCCTAATGATCTACGCTCGAAGCCGTGACCACAGCTGATAGAGAACGCACGGTCATCGACTCAGCAGCCCTTAGCGACGTGCTGGAAACGAACGCCGACGATGTCGCTGCCGCGCTGCACGAGCTGTCCCACCTGCTCGTCTCCGAGGAGAGCGTGCAGACGACGTTGCAACGCGTCGTCGACCTGGCGGCACAGACCATCGAGGGGTGCGACGCGGCAGGCGTCACCCTCGACGACCGCAAGGGATACCTGACCGCGGCGTACACCGATGAGCGCACCCTGGCCGTCGACCGAGGCCAGTACGAGCTGGACGAAGGCCCGTGTTTGCAGGCGATGCGCGACAAGGCCATCCTGCGTGTGACGGTGGACGAGGCTGAGGAGCGGTGGCCGGAGTTCAGCGCCGGGGCGCGGGCCAACGACATCTGCAGCTTCCTGGCCGCGCCGCTGATCGTGCGCGGCGACGCGATCGGTGCGCTGAACCTCTACAGCCGGTCCGGTGACGGCTTCGGGGTGGTTGACGACGTACTGATCGCGCTCTACGGCGCGCAGGCGGCAATCGCCCTGGCGAACGCGACGACGTACGACGGGGCACGCCGGCTGTCCGAGCAGCTGCAGGAGGCGATCAACTCGCGGGCCGTGATCGAGCAGGCCAAAGGGATCCTGATGCACGAGCACCGGTTCAGCGCGGACGACGCGTTCCAGCTGCTGCGGCGGCGGAGCACGAACACCAACACCAAACTCCGGACTGTGGCGCAGCAGCTCGTGGACGAGGTCAGCGCCGGCTAGCTCCGCACGCATTGTGCCATTGGTGGGTCAGAACAGGCGGGGTACGTCGGACTCGATGCCGCGCAGCTCGTTGTAGTCCAGGATCACGCAGTCGATGCCGCGCTCGGCCGCCAGCACCCGTGCCTGCGGCTTGATCTCCTGGGCGGCGAACACACCACGCACCGGACGGAGCAACGGGTCCCGGTCGAGCCGCTCGACGTAGCGCGCCAGCTGCTCGACCCCATCGATCTCGCCCCGTCGCTTGATCTCCACGGCCACCGTCGCGCCGTGCGCGTCCCGGCACAGCAGGTCGACCGGGCCGATGTCGGTCGGGTACTCCCGGCGTACCAGTCGCCAGCCGGCTCCCAACGTCTCGCACCGCTCGGCGAGCAGGACCTGCAGGTGCGCCTCGACGCCGTCCTTCACCAGCCCGGGATCGATACCCAGCTGGGCGGTCACGTCGGAGACGATCTCCTCGATCGTGAGGACCAGCCGCTCGCCGGCCTTGTTGGTCACGGTCCAGCGCCCGGGCTCCTCATGCAGCACGCAGGGCGGGCTCATCCAGTTGAGTGCCTTGCTGCCGGCATCGGCGTGGATCAGGACCGTCCCGTCCGCCTTCACCAGCAGCAGCCGCGTCGCCATCGGCAGGTGGGCGTCCAGCCGCCCCGAATAGTCGACCTGACACCGAGCAATCACCAACCGCACGGGTTCAACCTATGAGAAGGCATGGATGGTGGTGGGCTCGAGCCCTCGGCGATAGTGTCCGCGCGACAGCTCCCACGGGGAGGGAATCACGATGCTCTCGCACAAGATCGTCGGTACCGCCAACCAGATGGCCGTCGTACAGCTCGAGCCTGGGCGGACGGTGTACGGCGATCGAGGCACGTTCCGGTGGAAGACGGCGAACGTCTCCATGGAGACCCGGCTGACCCGCCCGCAAGGCGGCCAAGGTGTCGGCGCACCCGCCGCCACCGGTGGCGGCTTGCTGGCCAAGGCGATGGACGTCGGCAAGCGGGCACTCGCCGGCGAGGGGTTCGCTTTCCAGTACTACCGCGCCGAGGGTGGCAGCGGGCTGGTGAGCTTCGCCGGCGTACTGCCCGGGGAGCTCCGCGCGATCGAGCTGGACGGGACGCGCAGCTGGTTCGCCGAGCGAGGCGCGATGATCGCGGCCGAGGAGACGATCGGGTTCGACATCGCCTTCACGGGACTGCGGACCGGGATGCGCGGCCAGGAGGGCTTCGTGCTGCAGAAGTACAGCGGCGTCGGCACGGTGTTCGTGGCTGCGGCTGGCAACTTCATCGAGCTCAACCCGGCCAAGTACGGCGGCACGATCCAGGCCGAGGCCGGGAATGTCGTGGCCTTCGAGGACACCGTCGCCTACACCGTCGAGCGGGTCGGGAGCCTCAACGCCCAGGCCGCCATGACCGCGGTGTTCGGTGGTGAGGGCATCAACCTGGCTACCTTCAAGGGCGACGGCGCGGTGATCTTGCAGTCCACCTCCATCCACGCGCTGGGCGAGGCGCTGCGCCGAGTGATCACCACGTCCGGCGACGACCACCGCGGCCCGCTCGCCGGGCTCGGCCTGTAACCAACTCTTCGAGGAGAGCAGTAGTCATGGGCTTCATGGACAAGGTGAAGGCGCAGGCCGAGCAGGCCATGGTCAAGGCGCAGCAAGGTGTCGCGCAGGGGCAGACCAAGCTCGACGACATCCAGACCAAGCGGGCCGGCGACGCGCTGATCGTCGCTCTCGGCGCGGCGTACTACGCGCAGCAGCGGCAGGGCGGACCATCCCAGGCCGTCTCGGACGCCCTGGCGGCGGTCGACGCCCACGTGGCCGCCAACGGACCGATCGTCACGGCGACATCGGCTGCGCCTGCCGCGCCAGCCGCTCCGCCGACTCAAGCTCCGCCGACTCAGGCTCCGCCGGCTCCGGGTTCGGAGCCGACCACGCCGCCGCCGCCCGCTGCCGAGGCATCCGGCGGGTCGTTCAGCCTCGATGACCTCTAGTCCACCTGTCAGGGCGCTCGGCCCACGTGCGAGCGCGCGAGTCCTGACACGTCGACGGGTACGGCGGTCAGGCGACGTTGACGGGATGTTCGACCGAGAGCACCCGGTGCAGCCGGGTGACGGTGAGCAGCCGCTCGATCCGTTCGGGGACGTCGCGCAGCACCAGTCTGCGGTCCTCGCGCAACGCCCGACGGTGGGTGCCAACCAGTACGCCGAGCCCGGTCGCATCACCCATCTCGACTCCGGCCAGGTCGACGAACAGGTCGCCGACGCCGGCATCGACCGCGTCGCCGAGGGCCAGCCGGACCTCCGCCACAGTTGCGGCGCACAGCCGCCCGGACAGTCGGAGGCTGCACCCGGGGTCGACGATGGTGATGGACATGTCGGCGGGGTGACGCGGCCCGGGGGTCGTCACGGCGCTCGATTTCGTGCGCGTCACGTGACACCTCTCGTCCGACCGTACGTGCTCGTCACCGTATGAGACGCATGAGACGCCTGTCCGGTTGCCACGCCGCGGCAAACAGTTGAGACTGTGGCGGTGCCTGGATCGGGGACGGAAGCCGAACAGATCATCCTGTTGGCCATCACCGTGACGCTGCTGTGCCGGTGGGTCTTCAGCTCCCGCGGCGTACGGAAGTCGACGCACCGGCCCGACTACGGCTTGCTGTCACCGGTGCTGCGGACCGACGACCTCGAGCCGGCCGAGCAGGCCCGCGCCCGGCTGGCGGCCGCCAACATCCGCGCGACCGTGGCGCCCGCCGGAGTCGGCTACACCGCGAGCGGTCATCCGTGGCCGAGCACGGCCCAGGTCGTCCTGGTCTTCCCGCCCGACCTGGACGCTGCCGAGCAGATACTGCGCTCGACCCGCTCGCACTGAGTCTCCGCTCGGCTCAGGCCGCCTCGTCGACCCGTCGTACCGATGCACCGAGCTCGCACAGCGTCTCCACGAACGACGGATAGCCGCGGTCCACGTGGTAGGCGCCTCCGACCGTCGTGACACCGTCCGCGACGAGGCCGGCGAGCACGAGACCCGCCCCGGCGCGGATGTCCGTCGCGCGCACCGGAGCGCTGGAGAGCCGCGGTCGACCACGGACGATCGCGTGGTGGCCGTCGGTGCGCACATCGGCGGAGAGCCGGGCCAGCTCGTCGATGAACATGAACCTGCCCTCGAAGATGTTCTCCGTGACGAAGGCGACGCCGTCCGCGATCGCATTCAAGGCGATCGCCATCGGCTGCAGGTCGGTGGGAAAGCCGGGATAGGGCAGCGTGACGATGTCGACAGCTCGCGGCCTGGTCTCGCAGGAGACGCTGAAGCCGTCGTCGTGGGTGAAGATCGCAGCGCCTGCCTGGCTCAGCTTGTCCAGCGCGAGATCGAGGTTCTCGTGGTCGACGCCCCGGACCCGGATCTCGCCCTGGGTCATGGTGGCCGCGAACGCCCAGGTTCCTGCCACGATCCGGTCGGCAACCACGCGGTGCTCCGTCGGGTGCAGCTCGTTGACGCCGTGGATCTCGAGGGTCGAGGTGCCCACTCCGCCGATCTGCGCGCCCATGGACACCAGCATTTGGCACAGGTCGACGATCTCCGGCTCTCGCGCTGCGTTGTCGATGGTCGTCACGCCACGCGCCAGCACCGCGGCCATCACGATGTTCTCGGTGGCGCCGACGCTGGGGAAGTCGAGCCAGACCTGCGCGCCCCGCAGACCGGACGTCTCGGCAACCAGGTACCCGTGGGCATTGTCGAACGTCGTACCCAGCCGCTCGAGGCCGGCGATGTGCAGGTCGAGCCCACGCGATCCGATGGCGTCGCCGCCGGGGAGCGCGACCCGCGCCCGACCGGCCCGCGCGAGAAGCGGGCCGAGTACGCAGATCGACCCGCGGATCCGGCGGACGTGGTCGTAGTCAGCCTCGTGCCCGAGCTGCTCCGGCACGCTGATCTCGATGTCCGGCGCGTGTCCGGTCACGGTCGCGCCGAGACCCCGAAGCACCTCGGCCATGATCGTGACGTCGGCGATGTCGGGCACATTGGTCAGCCGCGTCGTTCCGGTCGCCAGCAGCGAGGCGGCCATCACCTTGAGAACGCTGTTCTTGGCTCCGGCAACGTGGGTCTCACCGTGCAGTCGAGCGCCGCCCGTCACCTCGAATGCCTGCACGCCAGCATCGTAGGAGCCGGGCCGCGGCCCGACGGATAACCTCGCAACCATGGCAGATCGCGAGCGGGCGTCGTCCACGGTCCATCTGACCCGGATCTACACCCGGACCGGCGACGACGGCACGACCGCGCTCGGCGACATGAGCCGGGTCCGCAAGACGGCTGCGCGGGTCGTGGCGTACGGCGATGTGGATGAGGCGAACAGCGCCATCGGCGTCGCGGTGGCGACCGGGGAGCTGCCCGAGGACGTGGCTGCGCTGCTCACCCGGATCCAGAACGAGCTCTTCGACGTCGGAGCCGACCTGTGCTCGCCGATCGTCGAGGCGCCCAAATGGGCTCCACTGCGGATCGACGAGGGGTATGTCGAAGACCTCGAGCAGGCCTGCGACGACTTCAACGCCAGGCTGGAGCCGCTGAACTCGTTCATCCTGCCGGGCCGCACCCCCGCCGCGGCCGCGCTGCACGTGGCCCGCAGCCGTGACGCGTCGCGCCGAGCGAGCGGTGTGGACGCTGCTCGACGCCGAGCCGGGCGCGACCAACCCGCTGTGCGCGACCTACCTGAACCGGCTGTCCGACCTGCTGTTCATCCTGGGCCGGGTCGCCAACGGCACCGTCGGTGATCTCACCTGGTCACCGCGGGCGGGCCGCTAGTCCGCGGCTAGACGGTTTCGCCGGCGGCGCGCAGCCGCGCAGTGGCCCGTCGTGCGGCGGCTGCCGACTCCTCGTCGTCGCCGTCCTTGGCGCGCTCCAGCGCGTGCCGGGCCCGGGCAGTGTCGATCTCGTCGGCCAGCTCGACCACCTCGGCCAACACCTGGACACCGTCGCGACCGACCGACAGGAATCCGCCGTGGACCGCAGCCACGAGCTCGTCCTCGTCGGAACGCTTGATCCGGACCGGAGCCTCGGCCAGGACACCCAGCAGCGGGATGTGACGGGGCAGGATGCCGATCTCCCCGACCACGGTGCGCGCGATGACCATTTCGGCCTCACCGGACCAGATCATGCGGTCGGGCGCGACGAGCTGGACGTCCATGGTGGCCACCCCGCGATCTTACCGGTGGGGGACCGCGTCGGTCAGCCCGTGCCCCGTCACTGCCATGTAACGTGACCCGTCCGCCCAGGACGGCCGCGTGCCGCCTCGGGCCGTGGTCACGTCGGGAAGAAAGGGCTACCTGAGATGATCGGCATCGTCCTGGTCGCAGGGGCGGGTCGCCGGTTGCAGCCACTCACCGACGACCTGCCGAAGACGCTGCTCTCGGTCGCTGACGACGTCACGATCCTCGACATCGCGCTGCACAACCTGGCCGTCGGCCGGCATCGAAGACGTTGTACTGGTCACGGGCGCGTCCTCCCACCAGGTCGACTCCCGACTCGAGGCCCTGCAGACCCGCCACGGCGTACGGTTGCGCACGGTGTTCAACGAGCGGGCGCTGGAATGGAACAACGCCTACTCACTCTGGCTGGCCCGGGAGTTCTTCGCCGAGGGCGTCCTGCTCTGCAACGGCGACACCGTGCACCCCAAGAGCGTCGAGCGGACGCTGCTCGCGGCGCCCGATGCCGCGATCACGCTGGCCATGGACGACGTGAAGTCGCTCGCCGAGGAGGAGATGAAGATCATCCTCGACTCCTCGGGTCACATGCAGCGCATCAACAAGGCCATCGACCCGGCTGTCGCAGCCGGCGAGTACATCGGAGTCACCCGGATCAGCGGCAGCGCCGGCGAGGGCCTCGCGGCCGCCCTGGAGAAGACCTGGCGCCGCGACACCGGCCTGTACTACGAAGACGGCTACCAGACGTACGTCGATGACGGCGGCACCGTGACGGTGGCCCCGATCGGCGAGGTTTCGTGGGTCGAGGTCGACAACCACGACGACCTGGCTCGGGCTCGGGAGATCGCGTGGCGCTACTAGCCCGGATGATCGCCTCGCCACTGACGGTGGATGTTCGTCGGGGCGCGGTCGCCGGGCTGGGCGACCTGCTCAGCGGCGGCGGGTTCTCCAGCCGGGGCAAGGTCGCGGTGCTGCTCGGCACTGGCCAGGGTGAGGAGCTCGCCGAGGTCGTCCAGCCGCAGCTGCCCGGGGCCGACCTGCTCGAGGTGCCGGAGGCGTCCGTCGACGCGGCGCGGGAGCTGGCGGCCTCGCTCCGTGGCTCGTCATACGACGCCCTGGTCGGGATCGGCGGCGGCCGCACGCTGGACGTGGCGAAGTACGTCGCGTCGCTGGTCGGGCTCCCGATGGTCTCCGTCGCGACCAACCTGGCGCACGACGGGATCGCGTCGCCGACCGCCTCGCTCGTGCACGAGGGCCGCAAGGCGTCGTACGGCGTCCACATCCCGCTGGCGGTGATCGTCGATCTCGACTACGTGAGCCGGGCTCCGGCCCGGATGGTGCGGTCCGGGGTCGGCGACGTCATCAGCAACCTCTCGGCGCTGGCCGACTGGCGGCTGGCGGCGGTCTGCGTCGGCGAGTACGTCGACGGTCTGGCGGCGGCGATGGCGGGTGCCGCCGCGAACGCGGTGCTGTACCGACCCGACTCGATCGAGTCCGATGACTTCCTCACCACGCTCGCCGAGGCGCTGATCCTGTCCGGGCTGGCGATGGCCGTGACCGGCACCAGCCGGCCGAGCAGTGGCGGCGACCACGAGATCATGCACGCCATCGACGAGCTGTTCCCGGGCACGAGCAACCATGGCGAGCTGGCGGGGCTCGGCGCGTTGTTCTGCACGTTCTTGCGCGAGGACTGGGTGGAGCTGGCCGCGATCGACGCCTGCCTGACCCGGCATCAGCTACCGCGGCTGCCCGGCGACGTCGGGCTGTCCGCCGAGGACTTCACCACCGCCGTCGTCCACGCGCCGAAGACGCGGCCGGACCGCTACACCATCCTTGAGCACCTCGACCTCTCGCCCGAGGCGACGCGGAAGAAGATCGATGAGTTCGTCGCGACCCTCGATCACTGAGCTGCGGGAGGTCGCCCAGCCGCCCACGACTCTGCATCGGGTCAGCGGCGAGCACTGGGCCGGCGTGCTCTACATGCGCCGGGTGTCGATCTACCTCACCAGGTGGCTAGCGCCGACCCGAGTGACGCCCAACGGCGTGACCGCGACGATGCTGGTCTGCGGCCTGGCCGCTGCCGCCGTACTCATGCTGCCGTCGTTCTGGGCGCCGATCGGCGCGGCCCTGATCGTGCAGCTTCAGGAGCTGTTGGACTGCAGCGATGGCGAGCTGGCGCGATGGCGCGGGCATACCGGGCCGGTCGGCGTCTACCTGGACCGGATCTCGCACTACGTCACCGATGCCGGGCTCGCGGCGGCCGTCGGAGTCAGCGCGGCCGGCGGCCCCACTCACCTCAACGGCTGGACCACCATCGGGCTCGGGACCGGGATGCTGGTCTTGCTCTCCAAGGCCGAGACCGACCTGGTGCACATGGCACGCGCCATCTCCGGGCTGCCACCCGTCGCGGACACGGCGGCCGTCGCGGCCCCGCAACGGCCGGGCCCCGTCGCCACGGCCCGCCGGGTCGCGCGGTGGGTGCCGTTCAACCGGGCGCTGCTCGCCATCGAGATGACGATGCTCGCGGTACTTGCTGGGATCGGCGACGCGATCAGCGGGACCCGGCTCGGGTTCCAAACCCTGGACGTGACGCTGCTCGTGATCGCCGGCATCGTGGTCGTCGGTCACCTGCTGGCGATCCTGAGCAGCAGCAAGCTCCGCCCCTAGCCCACGCATGGCCCATCGGTGGCGTCATAGCACCACCAATGGGCCATCCGTGTGGGGGGGTTACTCGTTGAGGCGCTTGGCGTTGGCCTCGACGTCCTCGACCCCGCCGCACATGAAGAACGCCTGCTCCGGCGCCTCGTCGAACTCGCCGTCGCACAGCCGCTTGAACGAGTCAATCGTCTCGTCGAGCGACACGAACTTCCCGGGAATGCCGGTGAACTGCTCGGCGACGAAGAACGGCTGCGACAGGAATCGCTCGATCCGACGGGCCCGGTTGACCGCGATCCGGTCCTCCTCGGACAGCTCGTCGATACCGAGGATGGCGATGATGTCCTGCAGGTCGCGGTAGCGCTGCAGGATCTCCTGGGTACGACGAGCGGTGTCGTAGTGCTCCTGGCCGACGAACCTCGGGTCGAGGATCCGGGAGGTCGAGTCGAGCGGGTCGACCGCGGGGTAGATGCCCTTCTCCGAGATCGACCGCGAGAGCACGGTCGTCGCGTCGAGGTGGGCGAACGTGGTGTGCGGCGCCGGGTCGGTGATGTCGTCGGCGGGCACGTAGATCGCCTGCAGCGAGGTGATCGAGTGGCCTCGGGTCGAGGTGATCCGCTCCTGCAGCTCACCCATCTCGTCGGCGAGCGTCGGCTGGTAGCCGACCGCAGACGGCATCCGACCGAGCAGCGTCGAGACCTCCGACCCCGCCTGGGTGAACCGGAAGATGTTGTCGATGAACAGCAGCACGTCCTGCTTCTGCACGTCGCGGAAGTACTCCGCCATGGTCAGGCCGGCCAGCGCGATCCGCAGCCGGGTTCCCGGCGGCTCGTCCATCTGCCCGAAGACGAGCGCGGTGTCCTTGAGGACGTCCGCCTCTTCCATCTCGAGGTAGAGGTCGTTGCCTTCACGGGTCCGCTCGCCGACGCCGGCGAACACCGAGCGACCGCCGAACTGCTGCGCGACCCGGCGGATCATCTCCTGGATGACGACGGTCTTGCCGACACCGGCACCGCCGAACATCCCGATCTTCCCACCGCGCACGTACGGCGCGAGCAGGTCGATGACCTTGATCCCGGTCTCGAAGAACTCGGTGCGGGGCTCGAGCTCGTCGAGCGGCGGTGACGGGCGGTGGATCGCCCAGCGCTCCTTGATGTCGACGTCTTCGGGCTTCGCGTCGAGCGGCTGACCGAGCACGTTCCACACGTGGCCGAGGGTCACGTCGCCGACCGGTACCGAGATCGCTGCTCCGGTGTCCTGCACCGGCGCGCCGCGGACCAGGCCGTCCGTCGGCTCCATCGAGATCGCCCGGACGACGTTGTCACCGATCTGCCCGGCGACCTCGAAGGTCAGGGTCCGGGTGTCATCGCCGAGGGTGCGCTCGCAGGTGAACGCGTTGAAGATCTCCGGCATGTCCTCGGGGCCGAACTCGACGTCGACGACCGGGCCGATGACGCGGACAACCCGCCCGACGCCGCCCTCCGTCGTGGTGGGCTCTTCTTCGAGCGTGGCGGTCACAGTTCGCTCCCTGTCCCGGCGAGTGCCTCGGCACCGCCGACGATCTCCATGATTTCCTGCGTGATCTCCGCCTGGCGGGCCGAGTTCGCGTCCCGCGTCAGCTTCTTGATGAGCTCGTCCGCGTTGTCGGTCGCGGACTTCATCGCCCGTCGGCGAGCCACCTGCTCGCTCGCCGCCGCATCCAGCATCGCGGCATAGATCCGGGCGGTGAGGTAGCGGGGCAGCAAGCGCGTCGAGCACGCCGTTGCCCTCCGGCTCGAACTCGACCAGCGCCGTGCGGGCCGTCGTCCTGTCGCCGTCCCTGTCGTCGACCTCGTCGGCATGTCGAGCGGGATCAGCTTCACCGCGGTGGCACGCTGCGTCGCGATCGACTCGTAGTGGGTGTAGATCAGGTGGATCTCGTCGACGCCGCCGTCGTCGGAGCCCTTCACGTACTGCTCGACCAGCGCGTCGCCCACCGCCTTGGCGTCGTCGTACGACGGCTGTCTCGGAGAAGCCGGTCCACGACCGCGAGGTGTCGCGGCCCCGGAACCGGTAGAAGCTGACCGCCTTGCGACCGACCAGGTACGGCACGACCTCCAGGCCACGTCCCGCAGCGCGCTCGAGGTCCGCTCGCCGAGGCGCAGCACGTTCGCGCTGTAGCCACCGGCCAGCCCACGGTCGCTGCTGATCACGAGCAACGCCGCCCGGCTCGGGTTCTCGCGCGGCGTGGTGAGCGGGTGGTCGTCACCCGGCCCCCTCGGCCGTGACCGTGCGCACCACCTGGGTGATCGCCTCGGCGTACGGGACGTGACGCGTTGATGCGTTGCTGCGCCTTCGCGATCCGCGCCGCGGCGATGAGCTCCATCGCCCGGGTGATCTTCTTGGTGGAGTTCACCGACTTGATGCGTCGGCGGTACTCCCGGAGCTGGGCACCCATCGATCAGGACTCGTCGCCGGAGGATCGGTCGGAGGCAGCGTCGGCCTTGGATCCGCGTCGTTCTCCGCGGCCTCGGTGTCGGCCTTCGCCTGTTCCGTGCTGTCCGCGTCATCCGAGTCGGAGTCGGAGTCGGCGCTGGAGTCCTTGTCCTGGATCTTCGGCTTGGGAGCCTCGTCGCTGCCGATCCCCTTGCCGTCCGAGGTCTCGAACTGCTTCTTGAAGTCCGAGATCGCGTTCTCGAGCTGCTCGACGACGTCGTCGTTGAGCTTCCCGCCGGAGAGCACGGCGTCGTAGATCCCCTTGTGCTGACGCCCGACGTAGTCGAGGAACTCGCGCTCGAACTTCGAGATGTCGTCGACCGGTACGTCGTCGACCGCGCCGGACGTGCCGGCCCAGATCGAGACGACCTGACGCTCCACCGGGTACGGCGTGTACTGCGGCTGCTTGAGCAGCTCGACCAGCCGGGCGCCTCGCTCGAGCTGCGCCTTCGACGCCTTGTCGAGGTCGGAGCCGAAGGCCGAGAACGCCTCGAGCTCGCGGTACTGCGCGAGGTCGAGGCGCAGCCGGCCGGCCACGCCCTTCATCGCCGCGGTCTGCGCGTTGCCGCCGACCCGCGACACCGAGACGCCGACGTTGATCGCGGGCCGAACGCCGGAGTTGAACAGGTCGGTCTCGAGGAAGATCTGGCCGTCGGTGATCGAGATGACGTTGGTCGGGATGTACGCCGACACGTCGTTGCCCTTGGTCTCGATGATCGGCAGGCCGGTCAGCGATCCGCCGCCGAGGTCGTCGGAGAGCTTCGCGCACCGCTCGAGCAGCCGGGAGTGCAGGTAGAACACGTCACCGGGGTAGGCCTCGCGGCCCGGCCGGACGGCGCAGCAGCAGCGAGATGGTGCGGTAGGCGTCGGCCTGCTTGGACAGGTCGTCGAACACGATCAGCGAGTGCTCGCCGTTGTACATCCAGTGCTGCGCGATCGCGGAGCCGGCGTACGGCGCGATGTACTTGAACGCCGCCGGGAACGACGCGGGTGCGGCGACGATCGTCGTGTACTCCATCGCGCCGGCCTCTTCGAGCGCCGCCTGCGACCTGCGCGACCGTCGAGCCCTTCTGGCCGATCGCGACGTAGACGCACTTGACGATCTGCTTCTTGTCGCCGGACTTCCAGTCGTCGCGCTGGTTGATGATCGCGTCGAGCGCGACCGCGGTCTTGCCGGTCTGCCGGTCGCCGATGATGAGCTGGCGCTGGCCGCGACCGATGGCGGTCATGGCGTCGATCGCCTTGATGCCGGTCTGCAGCGGCTCCTTGACCGGCTGGCGCTGCATCACGTTGGCGGCCTGGACCTCCATGACACGGCGCTCGGTGGACTCGATGTCGCCCTTGCCGTCGAGCGGTCGGCCCAGCGGGTCGACGACGCGGCCGAGGAACCCGTCACCGACCGGGATCGAGAGCACCTCGCCGGTACGGCGGACCTCCTGGCCCTCCTCGATGTGGGAGGCGTCACCGAGGATGACGCAGCCGATCTCGCGGACGTCGAGGTTCAGGGCGATGCCCAGCAGGCCGCCCTCGAACTCGAGCAGCTCGTTGGTCATCGCCGAGTGCAGACCCTCGACCCGGGCGATGCCGTCGGCGGTCTCGGTGACGGTGCCGACCTCTTCGCGCGTCGTCGTGGGGTCGTAGGACGAGACGATGCTCTCGAGCGCGTCCCGGATGTCCTCCGGGCGGATGGTCAGCTCGGTCATGGTTCTCGCTCCTCGTCGTCGTACGGGTCAGGTGCGGTTCGAGCCGGAGCCCGACCGACCGGTCAGTCGGCGTCGTGCCTCGGCCAGCTGCCGGGCCACGCTGCCGTCGATCAGCTCATCACCGATGCGGACGGTCAGTCCGCCGAGGAGCTCGGGGTCCACGACGACCTGCAGCTGAACGTCGCTGCCGAAGTTGCGCTGCAACGCCGCGGCCAGGTCGGTCTGCTCCTGATCGGTGAGCTCGACCGCTGTGGTCACTCGGGCGATGAGCCGATCCCGGCGCTTCGCCGCCAGCGCCGACAGGTCGGTGATGACTTGTTCGATGGTACGGCCGCGCGGTGCGATCACGGCCCGCTCGAGCAGGCTGAACGTGACGTCGCTGACCTTGCCGTCGAGCAGCCGGTGCAGCAGCTCACGCTTGCGATCATCGGGCAGGGCTTGGTCGGTCAGCGCGGCACGCAGGGCGGCCTCGCCGTCAAGGATTCGTTCGAACCGGAACAGCTCGTCCTCGACCTCGTCGAGCTGACCGGCCGCCTCGGCGACGGCCAGCGCGCTGTCGACGGCGAGCTCCTCGAGCGCGTCGACCAGGTCACGGGACTCCGACCAGCGCAGCTCGACGCCGGTCTTGACCAGCCGAAGGGTCGGGGCGCTCAGCTGCTTGCCCAGCAGCTGGTCGACGATCGAGGTCTTCCGGTCGACGGCCAGGGCCGGATCAGTGAGCGCCCGGCGCAGCGAGCCCTGGGTGGCCAGCAGGCCGACGACGGCGTACAGCTCGTCGGAGAGCTGCTGCGCGTCGGCGCGCCCGGACACGGCGTCACGCAGTGCCCGCAACGACGCCCGGCTCGGGCCTTCCATCAGGCGCTGTCCTGACCGGCGCTGACCTCTTCGTTCGCGCCCACGCCCGCGATGAAGTCGTCGACGAGCTTGCGCTGCCGGGCGTCCCGGCGCAGCGAGTCGTGGACGATGCGTTCGGACAGCGAGAACGCGAGCTCGCCGATCTCGTTGCGCAGCGACAGGATGGTCTGCTGCCGCTCGGTCGCGATCCGATCCTCGGCGGCCGCGAGCATCTCCTCGACGCGGGCCTGCGCTTCGCTCCGGGCCTCCTCGACGATCTCCGCGCGCTCGGCCTGCGCCTGCTCGCGGAGCCGGCTGGCGTCGCGGCGGGTCTCTGCGAGCGCCTCGGCGTACTCCCTCTCGGCTGCCTCGAGCCTCGCCTTGGCCGACTCCGCGTCCTCGAACTGCTTGCGGATGGTCTCCTGGCGCTTCTCGAGCATCGCGTTGATCCGCGGCAGCGGGATCTTCCACAAGATGTAAAGGATCGCGACGAAACAGATCAGCTCGAAGAAGAACGTCCCGTTGGGGATCAGGAAGTTGTTCGTCGCCTCGACGTGTCCAGCAGGCACGAGCGAACTCACTTGCCGAGGACGAAGGCGAACAGCGCGGCGAACGCGAGGTTGATGAAGTACGCCGCCTCGACCAGGCCGACGGTCAGGAAGAACTGACCGGTGAGCTGGCCCTGCGCCTCGGGCTGGCGGGCGATGCCGCTGATCAAGGCGTTACCGGCGACACCGTCACCGATACCGGCACCGATCGCGCCGCCACCGAGCGCGAGCCCGGCGCCGATCAGACCGCCGGCGGTCTTGATCGCATCAGCTGTTGTCGTTGCGGCCACTGTTTCTCCTTGGGTGGGGACGAGTCGTCGTCGACACGTCAGTGCTCTTCGGCGACGGCCATGCCGAAGTAGAGGATGGTCAGGAACGAGTAGATGAACGCCTGGATCGGCGCGATGAAGCCTGAGTCGAAGAGCTTCCAGATGATGTTGAACGGACCGTAGAGAAAGAACAGATAGGGCGGAAGCAGCGCGATGACGGCCAGCATGATCGTCCCGGCGAAGATGTTGCCGAACAACCGCAACGACAGCGAGAGCGGGTTCACAATCTGCTCGAGCACCAGGATGAACCGGCGGATCGGCGGGTCTGCCGTGAACCAGTCCCCGACGTACCGCCCGCCCTTGCGTTTGAATCCGAGGTAGATGTAGAGGACCACCACGACGAACGTCATCGCATAGACGAGGTTGACGTCGGCAGTGGGCGGAGCAAGGCGCTCGGGGCTGTGACCGGACGGGAACCAAGCCAGCCAGTTACAGAACAGGATGAAGAAGAACAGGGTGACACCCAGTGGCACCAGCCAGGGCGGCACATCGTGACCGACGGCGTCCTCGACGTAGGTCTTCACCTGCGTGATGACAAGCTCGGTGATGACCTGCAGCTTGTTGGGGACGGCGCTAGTTGCCTTGCGAGCCACGTACATCAGGAAGCTCACGGTGACGACGCCCGCAATGATGGTCGTGTACATCGTGTCGACGTTGAAGGTCAGGCCGAGGAACTGGACGGTGGGGTGATCGCCGACCTTGATGGTGGCGGCGAGGACCTGTCCCCCTGCGGGGCTCACGGAGCCACCACTCGGCGCAGCGGCTTGATGAGCAGCGCCATCATGTCCAGCTGGAACAGGACGAGACCGACGAACACGGCCCAACCGTCCTGCCGGTAGAGCAAGGCCACCAGTACCGCGAACACGGTGATGATCCCGAGCCGGGACAGCGAGGTCTTCATCATCGCCGTCTTGGCATCCGGCAGCTCAGCCTTCGGACTGGTGGTGTCAGCCCACAGCTTGCGGGCGTTGTACGCACCGAGCACCAGACCGACGCAGACGAAGGGGCCGACCAACGGCTCGCCGGCCGCGAAACCCACACCGATCGCGGCCAGCCCGAGTACGGCAGCGACGATGAGCGCGTTCCGATACCCACGCGCGACGGCGCTCCATTGAGCGTCGAGGGCCACCGTCATCCTTTCCGTGAAGGTCCTTCTGACTCGCTGCGAACGAAGGGCCTGATCACCCCATAAGCCCCGGCAGCGCCAACGACGATACCAATGATCAGACCCACGATCGCGAGCAGGGGTGAGGTCCCGGCGGCCCGATCACCTAGTACGCCGAGGAACACCCCGATGGCGACGCTACCCCCGAACGCCGACCCCACACCAAGCAGCGCAGCTGCACCCGGAGTGGTCCGCCGGCCGCCGTGATCGTCCATGGCCGCCACACTGCCAGATCGGCCCCCGACGGGTCAGGAGTCGAAGCCCAGGCCGGCGGCGTCCAGGGCCCGCAGCCACAGGTTGCGGCGGCCCTCGTGGCGGTCAGCGGCCGCCAGCGAGTGCCGGGTGGCCTGGATGCCCACCCACGCCAGCGGCTCGGGCGGGAACGGCAGCGGTCGGCTTCTCACCAGGTCGAGCCGGGTGAGCGGCGTCTCCCCGCCGCTCAGCAGGTCGAGCATCACCTCGGCCGCGAACCGGGTCGCCCCGACCCCGAGACCGGTGAACCCCAGCGAGTAGGCGACCCGGTCGTCGTACCCGGTGCCGTGGAACGCGCAGAACCGCGTGCAGGTGTCGATCGCACCGCCCCAGCGGTGGCTGAACCGCAGCCCACGCAACTGCGGAAAGGTCGTGAAGAAGTGCGCGGCGAGCTTCGCGAAGGTCGCCGGCCGGTCGTCGTACGCCGGCCGGACCTGGCGGCCGTAGTGGTAGATCGCGTCGTAGCCGCCCCACAGAATCCGGTTGTCGGCGGTGAGCCGGTAGTAGTGGAACTGGTTCGAGGTGTCGCCGATCCCCTGCCGGTGCCGCCATCCGATCGAGGCCAGCTGCTCGGCGCTGAGCGGCTCGGTCACGAGGACGTAGTCGTAGACCGGCACTGTGTGGAGCCGGAGCCGTCGCAGCAGTGGCCGGAACGCGTTGGTGGCCAGGGCCACCCGGCCGGTGCGGACGTCGCCGTGCGGCGTCGCGACCCGCACCCCAGCGCCATCCCGCGACAGCCCGGTCACGGGGGTGTTCTCGGCGATCCGCACGCCGAGGGACTCCGCGGCGGCGGCCAGCCCCCACGCCAGCCGAGCCGGGTCGAGCATGGCCGCCCCGTCGCGGTCCCACAGTCCAGCGAGGTACGTCGGTGACGCCACCTCGGCCTGCACGGCGTCGCGCTCGAGGAACTCGCCGGAGGACTCGGCCAGCTCGGCGACCTGGTACGGCTGGGTCGCCACGTGCAGCTCGCCGGTGCGCTCGAAGTGGCAGTCGATGCCGTAGCGCTCGACGGCCGCCTCGATCTCGTCGAGGTTGCGGGCGCCGAGCCGGGCCAGCTCGTCGTAGGAGTCGGGGAAGCGGCTGCGGCCGTTCGGCTCGCCGTGGGTGATGCTTGCCGCGCAGAAGCCGCCGTTACGCCCGGATGCCGCCCAGGCGATCCGCTCGGAATCGACCAGCAGGACGTCAACGGACGGGTCCCGTTCCTTGGCGATCAGCGCCGTCCACAGCCCGCAGAAGCCACCACCGACCACCACCAGGTCGGCCGTCGCGTCCCCGGTCAGCGGAGGTCGCGGCGCGGGTCGGTCAGGGGTGTCGAGCCAGAACGGGATCACGGAGGCGTCGGCCAGCGACGCGGTCACCTGGCCGCGGGGGCTCATGCCCCGGCAACGTAGCGGTCCGCCACCTCGAGTGCCTCGTCGAGCGCTGCCAGGCCCTCACGGACCTCGTCGGCGGTCGTGGTGCACGGCGGCACGACGTGCATCCGGTTGAAGTGGGTGAACGGCCACAGGCCGCGGGCCTTGCACGCGGCCGCGAGCTCGGCCATCGGCGCCGCGTCGGCACCCGCGGCGTTGAAGGGCACTAGCGGCTCGCGGGTGTTCCGGTCGCGGACCAGCTCGAGCGCCCAGAAGACGCCGAGGCCGCGCACCTCGCCGATGCTCGGATGTGCTCGGCCAGCCGCTGCAGCTCGGGCCCGATCACGTCGGTGCCGAGGCTGCGGGCGTGCTCGAGGATGCCCTCCTGCTCGAAGATCTGCATCGACGCGACCGCGGAGGCGCAGGCCAGCGGGTGCCCGGAGTAGGTGAGGCCACCCGGGTACGGCCGGTCGGCGAACGTGTCGGCGATCCGCTGGGACATGATCACGCCGCCGAGCGGGACGTAGCCGGAGTTGACGCCCTTCGCGAAGGTGATCAGGTCGGGCGTGACGTCCCAGCGGTCGACGGCGAACCACTCCCCGCAGCGGCCGAAGCCGGCCATCACCTCATCGGCGATCATCACGATGCCGAACTCGTCGCAGATCTCGCGGACCCCGGCGAGGTAGCCCTCCGGCGGCACCAGGATGCCGTTGGTGCCGACGACCGTCTCGAGCATGATCGCGGCGACCGTCTGCGGCCCCTCGACCATGATCAGGTCGCGCAGGTGGGACAGCGCCCGCTCGCACTCCTCGGCCTCGGTCTGCGCGTGGAACGCCGAGCGGTAGAGGTAGGGCCCCCAGTAGCGCACGACGCCGGCGATGCCGGGCTCGCTGGCCCAGCGCCGCGGGTCGCCGGTCAGCGCGATCGCGCCGGCCGTCGCGCCGTGGTAGCTGCGGTAGGCCGCGAAGACCTTGTGCCGGCCGGTGTGCAGCCGGGCCATCCGGACCGCGTTCTCGTTGGCCTCGGCGCCGCCGTTGGTGAAGAAGACGACGTCGAGATCGCCGGGAGCCCGCTCGGCGATCATCCGGGCCGCCTCGCTGCGGACGTCCTTCGCGAACGACGGTTGCACGGTGCACAGCCGGCCGGCCTGCTCCTGGATCGCCGCGACGAGCTTCGGGTGCTGGTGGCCGATGTTGACGTTGACCAGCTGCGAGGAGAAGTCGAGGTACCTGGTCCCGGCGTAGTCCCAGAAGTAGGAGCCCCGGGCACCGGCGATCGGCATCGGGTCGATGTGCGCCTGGGCCGACCACGAGTGGAACACGTGGCGCCGGTCGTCGGCGCGGACCTGCAGCTCGTCGACGTTCCCGGCCTCGGGGTCGGCTCCGGCTGCGCTGTCGAGCAGGTTCGTCACGAGAAGTCCTATCGGGTCTGGGGGAAGCCGAGGTCGATCGACGAGGTGGCCGGGTCGGGCCAGCGCGACGTGACGACCTTGCCGCGGGTGTAGAAGTTGATGCCCTCGGGGCCGTACATGTGGGTGTCGCCGAACAGCGAGGCCTTCCAGCCGCCGAAGGAGTAGTAGGCGACCGGCACCGGGATCGGCACGTTGATGCCGACCATGCCGACCTCGACGTCGAACTGGAATGCGCGGGCGGCGCCGCCGTCGCGGGTGAAGATCGCGGTGCCGTTGGCGAACTGGTTGCTGTTGACCACATCGAGCGCCTCGTCGTAGGTCTCGGCGCGCACGACGCACAGCACCGGCCCGAAGATCTCGTCGGTGTAGACGCCCATGTCGGGCCTGACGTGGTCGAGCAGCGTCACGCCGAGGAAGAAGCCGTCGGCCGGGACGTCGGCCGTCCGGCCGTCGACGACGACGGTCGCGCCGGCCTGCTCGCCCTGGCCGATGTAGCCGGCCACCGCGTCCCGGTGGGCGGCGGTGATCAGCGGGCCCATGTCGGAGTCGGCGTCGTTGCCCGGCCCGACCCGCAGCTTCGGCAGCCGCGCGGCGATCGCGTCGACGAGCGCGTCACCGGCCGACGCCGACCGCGACGGCGACCGAGATCGCCATGCACCGCTCGCCGGCCGAGCCGTACGCCGCCGAGACCGCGGCGTCGGCGGCCAGGTCGATGTCGGCGTCGGGCAGCACGACCATGTGGTTCTTCGCCCCGCCGAGCGCCTGCACCCGCTTGCCGTTCGCCGTGCCGCGCTGGTAGATGCTGCGGGCGATCGGCGTCGAGCCGACGAAGCTCACGGCCGCGATGTCGGGGTGGTCGAGGAGCGCGTCGACCGCCTCCTTGTCGCCCTGCAGCACGTTGAAGACGCCGTCGGGCAGGCCGGCCTGCTGCCACAGCTGGGCGAGGAACAGCGACGCGGACGGGTCCTTCTCGCTCGGCTTGAGCATGAAGGTGTTGCCGCAGGCGATGGCGTTCGCGCACATCCACAGCGGGACCATCGCCGGGAAGTTGAACGGGGTGATGCCGGCGACGACGCCGAGCGGCTGGCGGATCGAGTACACGTCGACGCCGGTCGACGCCTGCTCGGAGTAGCCGCCCTTGAGCAGCTTGGGGACGCCGCAGGCGAACTCGACGTTCTCCAGCCCGCGCTGCACCTCGCCCTTCGCGTCCGGCATCGTCTTGCCGTGCTCGGCGGTGATGGCAGCGGCGAGCTCGTCGATGTGGTCGGCGACGCAGGGCCCGGAAGGCGAACAGCACTGCGGCGCGGCGCGACAGCGAGGACTTGCGCCACTCGCGGGCGGCTGCCTTGGCGGCCGCGACGGCGGCGTCGACCTCGGCCGGGGTGGCCAGGTCGAGGTCGCCGGTCTGCTCGCCGGTCGCCGGGTTGTAGACGGGCGAGGTTCGGCCGGAGGTGCCCGGAGTGCTGGTGCCGTCGATCCAATGGCTGATCCGAGTCGTCATGGCGTCCAACGTAACGTGACAGCGTGATCCCGCACAATATAAGTTCTGTGCTGTGACAAAGACGATCGACGAGGTACGCCGGCACCTCGACGAGCCCACCGCGCGCGGTCTGGCCCGCGCCGTCAGCCGAGCGGTGAGCGACGGGTCGCTGGTGGGCGGGCAGCGGCTGGCCCCGATCCGCACCGTCGCCGCCGAGCTCGAGCTGTCTCCGACCACCGTGAGCTCGGCGTGGGCGCTGCTGGTGCGGTCGGGGACGATCGCGACGGACGGCCGACGCGGAACCGTCGTCTCCAACGGCTTCGGATTGGGCTCGACCCGCTACCGGCGGGCCCTGGAGCACACCGCGAGCTTCGCGGTCGACCTGTCGACCGGCGTCCCCGATCCGGCGCTGTTGCCCGACCTCGGCCCGGCATTGCACCGACTGCAGGGCGTCGCGTCGAGCGGCAGCTACCTCGACGCACCGGTCCTGCCGGAACTGCTCGCCGAGCTGACCCGCAGCTGGCCGTTCCAGGCGGAGACCCTGACCATCGTCGACGGCGCGATGGACGCGCTCGACCTGCTGACTGCGACGACCGTCCGGTATGGCGACCGGGTCGCGGTCGAGCACCCGTGTTTCCCGCCGCTGCTCGACCTGCTCGACGCGGTCGGCGCCGAAGCGATAGCGGTCGACCTCGACGACGACGGACCGCTGCCGGCCTCGCTCGCCGCGGCACTCGCGGCCGGTGCCGCGGTGTTCCATCTGCAGCCGCGGGCGCAGAACCCGACCGGCGCCTCGCTGACCGAGGCCCGCGCCGACGCCCTGGCCGACGTGCTGCGCCCGACCTCCGCCATCGTGGTCGAGAACGACTCGGCCGGCGCCGTTGCAACCTCGCCATTGGTCAGCCTGGCGGGGCGGCTGCCCGGACGGGTGGTGCACATCCGCAGCTACTCCAAGTCGCTCGGCCCGGACCTCCGGCTCGCCGCGGTCGGTGGCCCGGCCCGGCTGCTCGACCCGGTGGTGGCCCGCCGCTACCTCGGCCAGGGCTGGAGCAGCCGGCTGCTGCAACACGTCCTCCTCGACCTGCTGACCCAGCCGGACAGCCGCGCCGCCGTCGACCGCGCCCGCGCGGCCTACGCCGACCGCCGGTCGGCCGTCGTCGCCGCCCTGGCCGACCGTGGGATCCGCGTCGGGGGCCGCGACGGACTGAACATCTGGCTCCCGGTCGCGGACGAGACCGCCGCCTTGCTCCGGCTGGCCAGCGCAGGAATCGGCGCGACTGCGGGGGCGCCGTTCGCGGTACGCCGAGACGCCCCGCCGTACCTTCGAGTCACGACCGGGCTGCTCGCCGACGGCTTCGACCGGGTCGCCGGTGAGCTGGCCGCGGCGGCGAGAGCCGGCAGCTGGGCGGGGGCGCGATGAGAAGCGCGACGATGAGACATCGGCCGTGATGAGGAGACAGCCATGAGCACGCAGTTCATCGACGGCAAGCCGGCCACCGGCAGCTCGGGCCTGACCCTGCCGCGCCACGATCCGTCGAACGGCGAGCTCCTCGTCGAGATCGACCTCGCCGACGTCTCCGACGTCGAGCGGGCAGTCGCCGCCGCGCGGCGCGCCTTTGCCGAGTGGTCGACGGCGACGCCGGGCGAGCGGTCGGCGGTCCTGAACCGGCTGGCGGTGCTGCTCGACGAGCGGGCGGAGGACTACGCCACGACCGAGAGCGTGCAGGCTGGCAAGCCGATCCGGCTGGCGCGTGAGTTCGACGTACCGGGGACCGTCGACAACGTCGCGTTCTTCGCGGGCGCTGCCCGCCACCCGGAGGGCCTGGCCAGCGGGGAGTACTCCGCCGACCACACCAGCTCGATCCGGCGGGAGGCCATCGGCGTGGTCGGGTCGATCGCGCCGTGGAACTACCCGCTGCAGATGGCCGGCTGGAAGATCCTGCCGGCGATCGCGGCCGGCAACACGATCGTGCTCAAGCCCTCGGAGCTGACGCCGCTGACCTCGGTGATGCTCGCCGAGGCCGCTCTCGAGGCCGGGCTGCCGCCGGGGGTCGTCAACATCGTGACCGGCACCGGTTCCGACGTCGGCCAGCACCTCGTGGCGCACGCCGAGGTCGACATGGTGTCGTTCACCGGCTCGACGCACGCCGGAAAGCAGATCATCGCCACCGCATCGCACAGCGTGAAGCGGGTCCACATGGAGCTCGGCGGCAAGGCACCGTTCGTCGTCTTCGACGACGCCGACCTCGAGGCCGCGGTGCACGGTGCCGTGGCCGGCTCGCTCATCAACACCGGACAGGACTGCACCGCCGCGACCCGCGCCTACGTGCAGCGCCCGCTGTACGAGTCGTTCGTCGCCGGCGTGGCCGACCTGATGGGCGACGGTTCGGCTCGGTCCCACCGCGGATCCCGCGACCGACCTCGGGCCGCTGATCACGGCCAGCCACCGGGAGCGGGTCGCCACGCTGGTGGACGGCGCCCGCGCCGCTGGGGCGCGCGTGGTGTGCGGCGGCCGGGCGCCCACCGGGTCAGAGCTGGGTGCCGGCTGGTACTACGAGCCGACCCTCATCGTCGACGCGGCTCAGGACTCCGAGATCGTCCAGCAGGAGGTCTTCGGGCCGGTGCTCGTGGTCGTTCCGTTCGACAGCGACGACGAGGGGATCCGGCTCGCGAACGACACGCCCTACGGCCTGGCCGCGTCGGCCTGGACCCGTGACGTGGTGCGGTCGGCCCGGGCCAGCCGCGAGATCCGCGCCGGGGTGGTCTGGGTCAACGACCACATCCCGATCATCAGCGAGATGCCACATGGCGGCTACAAGCAGTCGGGCTACGGCAAGGACATGAGCCGGTACTCGCTGGAGGACTACACCCTCGTCAAGCACGTGATGGTCGACCGGACCGGCGTGGCCCGCAAGCCCTGGCACCGCACGATCTTCACGGCCTGACCAGCCCACGCATGGCCCATGGGTGGGGCTAGAGACCCACGCATGGCCCATTGGTAGGGCTATAGGCCCACGCATGGCCCATTGGTAGGGCTATAGGCCCACGCATGGCCCATTGGTGGGGCTAGAGGCCCACTGATGGGCCATTGGTGGGGCTATAGGCCCACTGATGGGCCATTGGTGCGGGCGGGGGGGTTAGGGGTGGGAGTGGATGTGGCGCAGCCGCGGGATGTTGCTCGCGACCAGGAGCACCGCGGCACCCGCGAGGATGACCGACAGCACCAGAAGCGGGCGACCGTGGGACAGCGCCACCGCGACGGTGCCGCCGGCGATCAGCGCCGACCACATGTACATGATCACCACCGCGCGGGCGTGGGAGTGGCCCATCGTGAGCAGCCGGTGGTGCAGGTGCTTCTTGTCCGGCGCCCACGGCGCCAGGCCGCGACGGCTGCGCCGCAGCACGGCCAGCAGCAGGTCGACGAACGGGATCGCAAGCACCGCGACGGGGAGCAGCAGCGGCAGCAACCCGGGCGCGAAGTCGTACGACGGGATCACGCTGGGGTCGAGGGACCCGGTGAGGCTGATCGTCGCGGCAGCGAGCACCAGGCCGAGCAGCATCGAGCCCGAGTCGCCCATGAAGATCCGCGCCGGGTTGAAGTTGTGCGGCAGGAACCCAAGACAGGCACCGGCCAGCACCGCGGTGAGCAGGGTAGGAGGCGATGCCCGCTCCAGATGGTGCACGACCGACAGCTCGTAGGAGTACGCGAAGAACGACAGCGAAGCGATCGCGACGACCCCCGCGGCGAGGCCGTCGAGACCGTCGATGAAGTTGACCGCGTTGATCGTGACGACGACGAAGACGATGGTCAGCGGTACACCGAGGTCGTGGCCGAGCGAGAGGTATCCCAGCGACCGGTCCGGGATCGGGAGGTAGATCAGCTGGACACCGTTGAGCACCATGATCCCGGCGGCGAGGATCTGCCCGGCCAGCTTGGTCAGCGCGTCGAGGTCCCACCGGTCGTCGGCGGCACCGAGCAGCACCAGCAGACCACCGCCGTACACGACGCCCTTCCAGTCGCTGTAGCGGAAGACCTGATGCAGCGTCTGCAGCTGGTTCGCCACCAGCAGCCCGGCGCACAGCCCGACGTACATCGCCAGGCCACCGAGCCGCGGCGTCGGAATCGTGTGCACGTCACGGTCGCGGACCTCTGTGAACGCGTGGAACCGGATCGCGAGCAGCCGGGCGTACGGCGTGAGCAGGTAGGTGACCGCGGCAACGAGTACACCCGTGAGGACGTACTCCCGCACGGCCGGCCCCCTCAGGCCCGGGGGTACGCCGGGTGGGCGGTCACCAGGGCCGAAACTGTCTGCGCCACCTCACCGGCGGCGCTGCCGTCGGCATCTCGGACCGCCCTCGCGATCAGCGACGCGATCTCCTTCATCTCCCCCTCGGCCATTCCCTGCGTCGTCACCGACGGAGTGCCGACCCGGATGCCGGAGCCGATCGAGGGTGGTTCCGGGTCGTACGGGATGGAGTTCTTGTTGAGCACGATCCGGGCCGCCCCGCACCGCGCCTCGGCGTCCTTGCCCGTGACGCCGATCCCCCGCAGGTCGATAAGAGCCAGGTGGGTGTCGGTCCCGCCGCTGACCGGGCGCATCCCCTCCGCGGCGAGTCCGTCGGTGAGCGTCTGGGCGTTCGCGATGACCTGGCGGGTGTAGGCCTGGTACTCCGACGTCGCCGCTTCCTTCAGCGCCACCGCCTTGGCGGCCACCGCGTGCATCAGCGGCCCGCCCTGGCTGAACGGGAACACCGCCTTGTCGATCCGCGCACCGAGCTCCTCCTTGCAGACGATCATGCCGCCGCGCGGCCCCCGCAGCACCTTGTGCGTCGTGAACGTGACGACGTCGGCGTAGGGCACCGGTGACGGGATCGCCTTCCCGGCGACCAAGCCGATGAAGTGGGCCGCGTCGACCATGAGCCAGGCGCCGACCTCGTCCGCGATCTCGCGGAACTTCGCGAAGTCGATCAACCGCGGGTACGCCGTGGCGCCGCAGATGATCAGCTTGGGCTGGTGCTCGCGGGCCAGGTCGCGGACCTGGTCATAGTCGATGAGCTCGTCGTCCTCGCGGACGCCGTACCCGATCGTGTTGAACCACTTGCCCGAGAAGTTGACCTTGCTGCCGTGTGTGAGGTGCCCGCCGTGCGGGAGGCTCATCGCGAGGACCGTGTCGCCCGGCGTGAGCAGCGCGGCGTACGCCGCCAGGTTCGCGCTCGCGCCGGAGTGGGACTGCAGATTGGCGTGCTCTGCCCCGAGCAGCTCCTTCGCGCGGGCGATGCCGATGTTCTCGGCTCGGTCCACGACCTCGCAGCCGCCGTAGTAGCGCTTGCCGGGGTATCCCTCGGCGTACTTGTTGGACAGCGTCGACCCGAGCGCCGCCAGGACGGCCGGCGAGGTGAAGTTCTCGCTCGCGATCAGCTGCAGGCCGCCACGCAGCCGGTCCAGCTCATCCAGCACGACATCGGCGATCTCCGGGTCCTCGGCGCGTAGCGCATCGAAGTCTGGTCCCCAGAAGGGTGTCGGCTCGGTCATCGGTGTCCTCCGGCAGCATCGCGTCGCGGGCGTTGGCGGGCCCTCACTGTATGCCGTCAGGTTGGTCTCATCTTGCGCTCAGGTCCACCGTCGACATTCGGTGTGTCACGCAGCGCGAGATGCCGTAGGAGGCAGCGATGACCGCTCAGCAGCTGAACACCCCCTCCGACGATGTGCTCGTGGAGGTGGCGGGCGACGCCGCGATGATGTCGTTGCTGCGGGGCAAGCCGGCGGCGGAGCTGGTTCCCACCACGGTCTGGTGGCTGGTGGCGGAGGCGCTGCGGACGACCGTCGCCGCCCGGCGCCGGATGTACCGGCCCCCGGGCTCGGACGACGAGGACGTCTCGGTCCTGCTCGTGGAGGCCGCGCTGCTCACCGACGCCGCGCTCGCCGAGCTCGCTGACAGCGCCCAGCTGGATCCGGGCCAGGTCGACGCCCTCGCGACGGCGGCGACACCGGGCTGGTCCGGGCTGCAACGCAGCACCCTTCGGCTGGTCCGGCTGCTCGTGAGCCATCGCGCCACCTCGCCGGAGCGGCTGGCCGCGGCGCTCAAGCTGCACGCCGATGCCCTGCGCGTCCAGCTGCTCCTGCGACAGGTGGGCTGAGCGTCAGACCTGCCGAGCGCCGGCCGGCTGCAGCCGGTCGAGCAGGATCTCGAGCGCGGTGACGATCTCGTCCGCGGCTCGCTCGTAGTGCACGCGCGACAGCCCGTAGGGGTCGGCGATGTCGTCGTCGCGCGGATCGGCGACCGGGACCATGCCGCGGTTGCCGATGGCGGCGCTCAGCAGGCCTCGCATCCGCTCGACCGGGTCGGTCCCGGCAATGTCGTCGCCGCGCACCGGCCCGAGCAGCCGGGCGAGCTCGCGCAGCGTCAGGGTCCGCGAGGACGCCCGCGGGTCCAGCGTGACCGCCGCCGCCCGATGATCCCGCGTCATCCCGAGCACCATGTCGGCCGCCGCGACGAGGTCGACGGTGAGCTCCCGGGCCTGGAATCCGCTGGGATCGCCGCCTCGCGCAACGAGCGCGTCGACCGCACTCGGCTGGATCGGCTCCCCGACGAGACCCCAGGTGCCCGCGCTGCCCACCTCGATCTCCACCGCGGCGGGGCCTAGCCGCTGGCGCAGCCGCGCGGCCAGCAGCCGTTCGGCCATCGGTGACCGGCAGATGTTCCCGGTGCAGACCATGAGGACCCGGTACGCCGGACCACTCACCAGGCCTCCTCGATCTCCGGGTCGACCTCGCGCAGCCGCTCGATGCTGATCGCGCCTTCCCGCAGCACCCGGGAGCGATCCGAGGTGACGTCGACGATCGTCGACGGCAGCGTCTCTCCGGACGGCCCGCCGTCCAGGTACACGGCGACCGAGGCACCGAGCTGCAGCCGGGCGTCGAGCATGGTCGAGGGAGCCGGGTAGCCCGAGCGGTTGGCACTGGAGACAGCGAGCGGCCCAGTGAGCGTCACGAGCTCACGGGCCAGCTCGTGGTTGGGCATCCGGACCGCGACCGTGCCGCGGGTCTCGCCGAGGTCCCAGGCCAGATGCGGGGTATGGCGCACGACGACGGTCAGCGCCCCCGGCCAGAAGGCGTCCGTGAGGGCACGTCCGGAGTCCGGCAGGAACTCGACGAGAGCGTCCAGCATCTCGGCCGAGGCCACAAGAACCGGCACGGGCATCATCCGGTTGCGCCCCTTGGCCGACAGCAACGTCTCGACCGCGGCAGGCGAGAAGGCGTCAGCAGCCACGCCGTACACCGTGTCGGTCGGCATCACGACGAGCTCGCCGCGCCGGATGGCGGCGGCCGCTTCCTCGAGCCCGGTCTCGCGCTCGTCGGCGCGCGAGGAGTCGAAGACTCGGGTCAACATGGGCGCCTGCCGGTCGTGTAGCGGGGACGTCGGGTGAGATCGTCGTGCGCCACGACGTCGACGAACCCCGCCGCGTGAAGCAGCTGTGGGACCGACTCGGCGTGACGCTCCGAGTGCTCGACCACCAGCGTCCCATCCGGGCGCAGCAGGGTGACGGCCCGGTCCACCACTCGCCGGATGACCGCCAGGCCGTCGTCGTCCGCCCACAGCGCCACCGCGGGGTCGTGGTCGCGCACCTCCGGGTCGACCGTGCTGACATCCTCGGGCGGCAGGTACGGCGGGTTCGAGACGACGACATCGACCGAGCCGTCCAGCCGCTTCGGGGCGTCGGCGAGGTCAGCCAGGTGGAGCTCGACCCGGCCCGGCACCAGCCCGGCGTTGCGCTGCAACCAGTCGAAGGCGTCCGGCGAAGCCTCGACGAGATGGACGAACGCGGACGGGTGCTCGTGCGCGACCGATAGCCCGATGGCGCCACTACCGGCACACAGGTCGACGACGACAGGTGGCGCCGAGGCGCAGTCGCGAAGCGCGGCGAGCACCTCGTCGACGAGCAGCTCGGTCTCCGGCCGTGGAACGAAGACGCCGGGCCCGACGGCGAGGTCGAGATAGCGGAAACCGGCACTGCCGATGAGGTGCTGCAGCGGAACCCGGCGGACCCGCGCCGCGATCAGCGGGTCGACGTCCTGGTGGGTTCGCTCGGCGTAGCGGATGAGCTCGCGCGCATCGTGGTCCGGGCTGGGAACGCCTGCGTCGCGGAGCCGCGCGCTGGCCTCGCGGACACCGGTCACAGCTGCGTGGGTCACTGCTCGGTGCCGAGGATGGCGGCCGTGTCGGCGTCGCTGAGCGCCTGCACCACGGCGTCGAGATCCCCGTCGAGCACCTGGTCGAGGTTGTAGGCCTTGTAGTTCACACGATGGTCGCTGATCCGGTTCTCGGGATAGTTGTAGGTGCGAATCCGCTCGCTGCGATCGGCGGTTCGCACCTGGCTCCGCCGGGCAGCCGACGCGTCGGCGTCGGCCTGCTCCTGAGCCGCCGCCTGGATCCGCGCGCGGAGGATCCGCATCGCGGATTCCTTGTTCTGCAGCTGGCTCTTCTCGTTCTGGCACGACACGACGATGCCCGTCGGGATATGGGTGATACGCACGGCGGAGTCGGTGGTGTTGACGCTCTGGCCACCGGGACCGGACGAGCGGTACACGTCGATCCGGAGGTCGTTGGGGTCGATCTCGACCTCGACCTCCTCCGCCTCAGGCAGCACCACGACCGGCGTCGTACTGGTGTGGATCCGGCCCTGCGACTCGGTGACCGGGACCCGCTGCACCCGGTGCACACCGCCCTCGTACTTCAGCCGGCTCCAGGGCATCGGCTCGTGGCGACCACGGACCGCGATGGTTGCCGACTTGTACCCGCCGAGGTCGCTCTCGGCGGCATCGAGGATCTCCGTCTTCCAGCCCTGCCGCTCGGCGTAGCGCAAGTACATCCGGAGCAGGTCGCCCGCGAACAGCGCCGACTCCTCACCGCCGGCGCCGGCCTGGACCTCGAGGATGACGTCCTTGCTGTCATTGGGGTCGCGGGGCAGCAGCAGGATGCGCAGCGCGGCGGTCTTGACCGCGAGTTTGGCCTCGAGCTGCTCGGCCTCGGCATGGAACGACGAGTCGTCCTGCGCCAGCTCGCGGGCCGCGGTGAGATCGTCGTTGAGGGCGCGCCACTCCCGGTACGTCGCAACGACGGGACCGAGCTCGGCGTAGCGACGGCCGATGGTGCGGGCCTGGTTCTGGTCGGCGTGCAGCGCCGGGTCGGACATCTGCGCCTCGAGGTCGGCGTACTCCGTCAGGAGTCCTTCGACCTGCTCGAACACCGGTCTTCCTCTCCAGCCTTGCTTACTCGACATGACGACGGCGCCGACCCTGAACCCAGGGTCGGCGCCGCGGTGTCGCTACTTGCTGTCGGCCTTGGCGCTGTCGGCCTTCTTGGCGTATCGCTGCTCGAAGCGGGCGATGCGGCCACCGGTGTCGAGGATCTTCTGCTTGCCGGTGTAGAAGGGGTGGCAGGCCGAGCACACGTCTGCGTGGATCGAGCCGTTCTTCGCGGTGCTACGGGTGGTGAAGGTGTTCCCACACGTGCACGTCACGGTCGTCTCGGAGTACTCGGGGTGGATGTCGGGCTTCATGGGTGATGCTCCTGTCTGCATGTCGGTCGCCGGGTCACCCGCGGCGCGGGTGTGAACCGGTACCTGCGTTCCAGTGTGCCAGAGGTTGTAACGCCGTTGCCGGCGAGCGTGTTCCACGCTCAGAGATGGCACTAGCGGTGGCTGAAGGCGGCCCACATGTCTGCCTCGCGGAACCCGGGAACCACCAGACCGGTCATCGCAAACCGGTACATCGCGGCCGAGAGCACGCCGGTCATCGCCGCGGCCAGCACCATGTCTGCGACCAGCACCAGGATCAGGAACCCGACCCCGATCGGGACGGACACCGTGCAGAGCGCGAACCCGAGCACGAACAGCGGCAGGCACACCACGAATAGCGCCAGCCCGAGCACCGAGCGGGCGGTCAGCTGGGTCCCCCACCTCGACGCAACCAGCTGGCCGGACCGCTTCACGGCGGCGAAGACCGGGACGTCCTCGAACAGGATGATGGGGATCACGAGGAACGTCGCGAAGTCCCAGGCTCGGTCGATGGCGTTCGCGGCGAGGGTGCCGACGCTCCACCGCTTGCCACGCAGCAGACCGGTGAGCGTCCGCTCCCCCGCGAGCACGATGCCGAAGAACACCAGCCGCGGCAGCTGGCCCAAGGTGGCTGCCCAGGCCGAGGACAGCGTCGACGGTTTCGACCCTGCAGCCGTTCGGTCGCGGCGCTGACGATCACGGCTTGGCCGATCGATGCGATCGCCGAGGTCAGCGCAGGACCGGGAACACCCGGACGGCAGTCGAGTACTTGTTGTTCGAGACGACCTGACCGAGGCCGCCGAGCAGTTCGGCGTACCCGAGCAGGATTCCGATCGTGACGACCAGGACGACGAGCGGAACCAGCAGCAGCGCCGGCTCACCCGCAAGCACCGACCAGCAGGTCGGCATCAGCTGGAAGCCGGACCGCAGGCTGGCGCCGAAGCCGAACCGGCCGACCGTCGGGTAGCTGACGGGCGCCGAGCCCGTGTGGGCACGTGGCTGCAGGGCGCCCGCTGTAGCGGCGCCGCTCCGGCAACCGCGGGACATCCGGCGGCGGGACGGCGGGGCTCGCCCCCCGGCTGCGAAGTACCCGTAGTCCGACATCCGCCAGTTATCGGCCGCCGGGCCCCGCAGCCTGAGGGCTCATTAGCAGCGGAAGGTCAGCCCTCGCCGGACGCGGTCTTCTGCACCTGCAACAGGAACTCGTAGTTGCTGTGCGTCTCCTTCATCTTGGAGAGCAACAGCTCCATCGCCTGCTGCGAGTCGAGGGCGTGCAGCACCCGGCGCAGCTTCCACACGATCGAGAGTTCTTCGGGAGCGAGGAGGATCTCCTCCTTGCGGGTGCCCGACGGGTCGATGTCGACCGCCGGGAAGATCCGCTTGTCCGCGAGCTTGCGGTCGAGCTTGAGCTCCATGTTTCCGGTGCCCTTGAACTCCTCGAAGATGACCGTGTCCATCGTCGACCCGGTCTCGACCAGGGCCGTGGCGAGGATCGTCAGCGATCCGCCGTTCTCGATGTTGCGGGCGGCACCGAGGAACCGCTTCGGCGGGTAGAGCGCCGTCGAGTCGACACCACCGGAGAGGATCCGGCCGCTCGCCGGAGCGGCCAGGTTGTAGGCCCGGCCGAACCGCGTGATCGAGTCGAGCAGTACGACGACGTCATGGCCGAGCTCGACGAGCCGCTTGGCCCGCTCGATGGACAGCTCCGCGACCGTCGTGTGGTCGGACGGCGGCCGGTCGAAGGTCGAGGCGATGACCTCACCCTTCACCGAGCGCTGCATGTCGGTGACCTCTTCAGGCCGCTCGTCGACGAGCACGACCATGAGGTGGGTCTCGGGGTTGTTCGTGGTGATGGCGTTGGCGATCGCCTGCAGCACCATCGTCTTGCCGGCCTTCGGCGGCGACACGATGAGGCCGCGCTGGCCCTTGCCGATCGGAGCGACCAGGTCGATGACCCGGGTGGTGAAGACGCCCGGCTCGGTCTCGAGCCGGAGCCGGTCCTGCGGGTACAGCGGGGTCAGCTTCGCGAAGTCCGGGCGGTTGTTGGCCTCCTCGGGGCTGCGGCCGTTGATCGTGTCGAGCCGTACCAGGGCGTTGAACTTCTCTTTGCGCTCACCCTCGCGCGGCTGCCGGATCGCGCCGGTGACGGCGTCGCCCTTGCGCAGGCCGTTCCGGCGTACCTGGGACAGCGAGACGTAGATGTCGTCCGGGCTCGGCAGGTAGCCGCTGGTGCGCACGAACGCGTAGTTGTCGAGGATGTCGACGATTCCGGCGACCGGGACGAGTACGTCGTCGTCGGCGATCACCGGGTCGGGCTCGTTCGGCGAGAACCGGTCGCCGCGCTGGGAGCGTTGCCGCCGCGGCCGCGGTTGCGCTCGCGGAACCGGCCACGCCGGCTGCGGTTGCCGCCGCCGGAGCCATCGTCGTCGCGGGGCCGTTGTTCTGGTTGTTTCCACCGGCGTTACCGGCGTTCTGGTTGCCGCCGCCCGCTGGTGTTCTGGCGCCGGTGCTGGCGGTCGCCGTTGTTCTGCTGCCGGTCGGTCTGCTGCCGGTCTGTCGCCGCTGTCGTTCTGCTGACGGTCTCGGCGTTGTTGTTCTGCTGCCGGTCGCCTTGCTGCCGGTCGGTCTGTGTCGGTCAGTTCTGCTGCCGGTCACTGCCGCCGCCGCGTTCGCCGCTGCTCGCGGCGGGGTCGCTGCTCGGTCGAGCCTGAGGCCGAGGCGTCGGCGGCCGGGGCCGCCACAGCACCGGACGAGCCGTTGCTCGAGGAGGACGCGTGGTCGGACGCGGCGGCTGCGCCGCCGCCGCCGGACTGCTTCGCCTGGATCGCAGCGATCAGCTCGCTCTTGCGGAGCTTCGCGGTCCCGGAGATTCCGAGGTCACCGGCGAGCTGTTGCAGCTCTGGCAGCAGCTTGCTCGACAGCGAGCCACTGCGCTTGCGCGGTTTGTCGGTCGAGTAGTCGGCCGCGGCCTAGTGGCCGTTGCTGCTGGCGGAAGCTGAGCTGATGGTGGTCGAGGCGTCGGTGTCCGTCATGGTGACGGTTCCGGCCTCGGAGTCGTAAGTGTGGCTCACCAAGGGGTCCTTCCCTGTGATGGGTGCGCGGGCGCTGGGCGCCGTGGCACCGTGACCCGCCTTCGCGGCGGGTGCTTGTGGAGCCGGTCCGGGAGGGGTCCATCCGCTACTCGCCCGCATCGAGAAGCAATGCGGAGACGCGATGCACTGCCGAATCCGGCTTAATGGGGGCTAGGCCGGTTGGCTGAGCTTCGCGGAGAGCGAGGACCACGCCCCGTCGGGGCGGCTGTCGCAATGTCATCGTAGTCGTGACTCGCTGAACATTCCAACAAACGCGCCGATTGGTCTGTTCCCGGCTCGGCCGGCCGTCCGGGTCGTGGAGTCAGAGTCCGGGTGCTCACAGCGTCGACACGGCCGCGCCGGCGCGTTCCACATCCAGCGGCAATGCGCTCCAACCGCGGCGGGCATAGCCACAGTGCACGCTCGCGGCCGTCGGCCGTCGTGAGGGCCAGTACGGTCGGGACCGGCGCCCGACATGACCGCCGGGATCCCGGCGGCGCGCAGCTCCCCGATCAGCGCCGCCGTACGCGGCATGGCGGCCGCTCGGTAGTCCTGGTGGAGCCGGTCCTCGGTCGCGGCGAGCAAGCAGGTCCGGACGCGTGCGCAGCGCCTCGACGAACAGCGCCGCGCGCGAGGCGTTGCAGCGCCGCATCGGCGTGCGGGACCAGGTCAGGGCAGCAACCGACGGGCCACCTTGGTCGACGACGACGAGCCGGGCACGAAGGCGACCGGCGCCAGCGAGGGATGGACGTCGACGCCGAGGGCATGCGCGGCGCCGTCCGGCTCGCACCAGGCGATCGTGGCGCCGCCGAGCAGGCACGCGGCGACGTTGTCGGCATGGCCCTCGAGCCGAGCCGCGAGCGCGAGCACGCCGTCGTCATCGAGTCGTTCGGCGCCGCCGACGACCAGCGCCCGCGCCGCCACGACGCCGGCGACGATGGCCGCTGCGGAGGATCCGAGACCCCGACCGTGCGGGATGTGGTTCGCCGCCACCAGCTCGAGTCCGCGCGGCGCACCGCCCAGGACCTTGAAGGTGTTCCGCATCGCCTTGACGACGAGATGGCGGCCGTTGCGCGGGACGCTGGCGGCACCCATCCCGGCGACGTCGACTGCTGAGACCGGGCTCGTCCGTCACCCGGACCACGACGTCGTCGTACAGGGTCAGGGCGAGGCCGAGCGCGTCGAAGCCTGGACCCAGGTTCGCGCTGGTCGCGGGCACTCGTACACGCAACGGAGCACCACGGAACGACGGTCCGGCCATGGCGAGGTCCTACAGCCCGAGCGCGTCTGCGGCGGCGGTGACGTCGGCGGGGATGGTGATCGGGGCCGGTGCACCCGAGATTGCCCACTCCGGGTCCTTGAGGCCGTGCCCGGTCACCGTGCAGACGATGCGGAACCCAGCGTCCAGCGTCCCCTCGGTCCGGGCCTGCAGCATCCCCGCGACGCCGGCGGCGCTCGCCGGCTCGACGAAAACACCCTCCTCGCGAGCCAGCAACCGGTACGCCGAAAGGATCGCGCGGTCGCTGACCGCCTCGATCGCGCCGCCCGACTCGTCACGGGCTGCCAGCGCCTGCTGCCAGGACGCCGGGTTCCCGATCCTGATCGCGGTAGCGATCGTCGTCGGCCGGGCCACCACCTGCCCGGACACGATGGGCGCGGCGCCGGCGGCCTGGAACCCGCGCATGGTCGGTCGCTTGGTGGCCATGGAGTCGGCGGCGTACTCGCTGTATCCCTTCCAGTAGGCCGTGATGTTGCCGGCGTTCCCGACCGGCAGGCAGTGCACGTCGGGCGCGTCGCCGAGGGCGTCGCAGATCTCGAAGGCCGCGGTCTTCTGGCCCTCGATCCGGAACTGGTTGACGGAGTTCACCAGCGAGACCGGGTATTTGTCCGCGAGGTCCCGAGCGAGCGTCAGGCACTCGTCGAAGTTGCCGTCGACCTGCAGCAGCCGAGCGCCGTGGACGAGCGCCTGCGCCAGCTTGCCCATCGCGATCTTGCCGGTGGGCACCAGGACGACGCAGAGCATGCCGGCGCGCACGGCGTAGGCGGCTGCGCTCGCGGAGGTGTTGCCGGTCGACGCGCAGATGACGGCCTTCGACCCTTCTTCAGCCGCCTTGCTGATGGCCACCGTCATGCCGCGATCCTTGAACGACCCGGTGGGATTGAGGCCCTCGACCTTGAGGTGCACGTCGCATCCGGTCAGCTCGGAGAGCCGGGGCGCGGGCAGCAGCGGCGTGTTGCCCTCCCGCAGCGTGATGACCGGGGTCGCGCTGCTCACGGGAAGCCGGTCGCGGAACTCCTCGATGACGCCCCGCCACGCGGTCGTGCGTCGAGCCGTCATAGTCATCCCAACCCTCCTTCGACCCGCATCACGCTGGCGACCGCCCGCACCGCGTCGAGCGCCCGCAGATCCTCGACGGTCGCGGCCAGCGCCGCGTCGCTCGCCTCGTGGCTGACCAGCACCAGTGTCGCGTCGTCGCCATGACCCTCCTGGCGGACGGTCTGGATCGAGACGTCGTGCGCGGCGAACGCCTGGGCAACGCTGGCCAGCACACCCGCCTTGTCGGCAACGTCGAGGCTGACGTGGTACCGGGTGACAGTCTCTCCCATCGGCCGGACCCGCAGGGCGGCGTACGACGAATCCCCCGCGCCGCGGGCGCCGGTGAGCCGGTTCCGGCCGACGGCGACGAGGTCGCCGAGCACCGCGCTCGCGGTCGGTGCGCCACCTGCGCCGCGGCCGTAGAACATCAGCTGGCCGGCGGCCTCCGCCTCGACGAAGACGGCGTTGTAGGCGTCGCGCACCCCCGCCAGCGGGTGGTGCAGCGGCAGGATCGCCGGGTGTACCCGGACGCCGACCGAGTCACGGCCGGAGCTGTCCGGACCACGCTCGGCGATGGCCAGCAGCTTCACCACCCCGTTCATCTCGCGCGCACTGGCGATGTCGGAGGACGTCACCTCGCCGATGCCCTCGCGGTAGACGTCGGCGGCGGTCACCCGGGTGTGGAACGCGAGCCCGGCGAGGATCGCGGCCTTCGCGGCGGCGTCGAAGCCCTCGACGTCGGCCGTCGGGTCCGGTTCGGCGTAGCCCAGGGACTGCGCCTCCTCGAGGGCATCGGTGTACCCGGCGCCGGTGGAGTCCATCTGGCTGAGGATGTAGTTGGTGGTGCCGTTGACGATGCCGATGACGCGCGTGACCCGGTCACCGGCCAGCGACTCCCGCAGCGGACGGAGCAGCGGTATCGCGGCCCCGACGCTGGCCTCGCAGTACAGGTCGGCACCACCGCGGGCGGCTGCGGTGTAGAGCGTCTCGCCGTCCTCGGCGAGCAGCGCCTTGTTGGCGGTGACCACGGACGCGCCACGCTCCAGGGCGGTCACGAGCAACGAGCGGACCGGCTCGATCCCGCCGATCACCTCGATGACGACGTCGACGTCCTCGCGCGCGACCAGGCCCGCGGCGTCCGCGGTGAACAGCGACGGGTCGACCGGCAGGTCACGGACCCGGGTCGGCCGGCGGACCGCGATCCCGACCAGCTCCAGCGGCACCCCGACCCGCTGGGTCAGGTCCTCGGCGTGGCGATCGAGCAGCCGCACCACCTCGGATCCGACGTTGCCGCAGCCGAGCATCGCGATCCGCAGCGGCCGGTCGGCGACGCCAGCCGCGGGCCTGGTCATCCGACGTCCAGGTCGAGCAGGTCGGCGACCGACTCGCGACGGATCAGCTCGCGGGAGTCCCCGTTGCGGACCGCGACGACCGGCGGGCGGGGTACGGCGTTGTAGTTGCTGGCCATCGAGCGGCAGTACGCGCCGGTCGCGGCGACCGCGAGCAGGTCGCCGGGAGCCAGGTCACCCGGAAGCCAGGCGTCGCGGACGATGACGTCACCGGCCTCGCAGTGCTTGCCGACGACTCGGCACAGCATCGGGCGGGCCGAGCTGTCGCGCGAGGCAAGGACCACGGTGTAGTCCGAGCCGTAGAGCGCGGTCCGGATGTTGTCGCTCATGCCGCCGTCAACACTCACGTAGTTGCGGATGTGGTCGACGTCCTTGACGGTGCCGACCTCGTACAGCGTCACGCCCGAGGGGCCGGCGATGGCGCGGCCCGGCTCGACGGCCAGCCGCGGTACCGCCAGGCCGGTGGACGGCGCACTCGCGCTCGACGATCCCGCGGAGCTGCTTGGCAACGTCCGCCACGTCTGCCGGGTCGTCGTCACTGGTGTAGGCGATGCCGAGGCCGCCACCAAGGTCGAGCTCGGGGAGCGTCACCCCGACGACGTCACGAACCGTCGCGAGCAGCGCCACCACCCGGTGGGCGGCCACCTCGAACGCCGCGGTGTCGAAGATCTGCGACCCGATGTGACTGTGCAGCCCCACCAGCTCCAGCGCCGGCGACGCGACGACCCGTCGTACCGCATCGAGCGCCGCCCCGCTCGCCAACGAGAATCCGAACTTCTGGTCCTCGTGGGCGGTCGCGATGAACTCGTGCGTGTGCGCCTCGACGCCGACCGTCACCCGGACCAGCACCGGCTGCCGGATCCCGGCCGCCTCGGCGGCAGCGGCCAACCGGTCGATCTCGATGTCGCTGTCGATGACGACCCGACCGACTCCGGCAGCGATTGCCTGCCGGATCTCCTCGACCGATTTGTTGTTGCCGTGCACCAGAATCCGAGCCGGCGGGAAGTCGGCGGCGAGTGCCGTCGCCAGCTCGCCGCCGGTAGCGACGTCGAGGGAGAGGTTCTCCTCGTCGATCCAACGGACCACTGTCTTGGTGAGCAATGCCTTGGCGGCGTAGTAGATGTCGACGTCGGGACCGAAGGCGTCCCGGTAGCCGCGGCAGCGGGCGCGGAAGTCGTCCTCGACCACGATGTACGACGGGCTGCCGTGACGCCGCACCAGCTCACGGACGTCAACCCCGCCGAGCCGGATGCTCCCGTCGTCACGAGATGCGTCGATCGGCCAGATCGCGGGGTCGAGGGCGCCGAGGTCGAGTGGCGCGGGCCCGAGCTGGTGCGGTGCCGGCGTGACGTCGCCGTGCAGCGCACCCGCCGGGTGCGGCCTCACATCCGCTCCGGAGCGCTCACGCCCAGCAACCCCAGGCCGTTCGCGAGAACAACCCGCGTGGCCTCGACCAGCCAGAGCCGGGCGACTGTGAGCTCGGTCGCCGACTCGTCGCCCATCGGCAGCACGCGGCAGGCGTCGTAGAAGCGGTGATAGGTGGCGGCCAGTGCTTCGAGGTAGCGGGCCACTCGGTGCGGCTCGCGCAGCTCGGCAGCACCGGCAACGATGCGCGGGAACTCCCCCAGCGCGCCCAGCAGGTCGGACTCGTGCGGGTCGCCGAGCAGCGACGTGTCGAAGCCCTCGCCGCGGTCGATGCCGAGGTCGGCCGCGTTGCGCAGCAGCGACGAGATCCGGGCGTGCGCGTACTGCACGTAGAACACCGGGTTGTCGTTGCTCTGCCGGGTGATGACGTCGATGTCGAGGTCGAGCGTCGAGTTGGTGCTTGACCGCACGAGCGAGTAGCGGGCCGCATCGACACCGACCGCTTCGACCAGGTCGTCGAGGGTCACGAAGGTCCCGGCCCGCTTGCTCATCTTGACCGGCTCGCCACCCTGGAACAGGTTGACGTACTGGCCGAGGATGATCTCGAGCGTCAGGTCGGGGTCGTCGCCGAAGCACGCAGCGACCCCCCGCATGAAGGCGACGTAGTCGTGGTGGTCGGCACCCAGCAGGTAGATGCAGCGGTCGAAGCCGCGCTCTCGCTTGTCGAGGTAGTAGGCGCAGTCGGCCAGCTCGTAGGCCGGCCGGCCGTTGGACCGGACGAGCACCCGGTCGCGGTAGTCACCGACGTCGGTGGTGCGCAGCCAGGTCGCACCGTCGGCGTCGTACACGTGGCCGCGCTCCCGGAGCTTGACCAAGGCGAGGTCGAGCTCACCCTTCTCGTGCAGCTCCCGCTCGGAGAACCACACGTCGAAGTCGACACCGAACTCGCCCAGCGTGCGCTTGATGTCGGCCAGCATGAGGGCGATGCCGTCGCGGGCGCTGACCTCCAGCGCCTTGTCGGTCGGCAGCTCGAGCAGCTCAGGAGTGTGCTCGAGGACCTGCCGTGCCACGTCCTGGACGTACTCACCGCGGTACCCGTCCTCGGGGGTCGGCTCCCCCTTGGCGGCGGCGTAGACCGATGCCCCGAACCGGTCGACCTGCAGGCCGGCATCGTTGAAGTAGTACTCGGTGCCCACGTCGTTGCCGGCAGCGCGCAGGATCCGCGCCATCGCGTCACCGACCGCCGCCCACCGGGTGGATGCCAGCGTGACCGGGCCGGTGGGGTTGGCGGAGACGAACTCCAGGTTGATCCGGACGCCGGTGGCCTGGTCGGCATGGCCGTAGTGCGATCCGGCGGCGACGATGCGCTGGGCGATCTCCCCCTGCGCCTGCTGTGACAGCCGGATGTTGAGAAAGCCGGGGCCGGCGATCTCGACCGTGTCGACACCGTCGTACTCGCGCAGCCGGGTCGCGATGATCTCGGCGACCTCCCGCGGCGGCCGGCCCGCCGGCTTCGCCAGCTGCAGCGCCGCATTCGTGGCGTAGTCACCGTGGTCGCGGTTCTTCGGCCGCTCGACGGCCACCGTCTCCGGCGGTGTCACGGTGAGCTCGCCGTCGGCCACGGCTGTCTGAATTGCCGCCGCGACAGCGCTCGACAGGTCGGCCGGGGTCACCGGTCCAGGCTATCGGCTAGCGACACTGCAGTGACTCACGTCGAGTGCGACGCTCATGCCCTTGCGAGGTCCATCTGAAGGGACAGAACGTCACACTCGACGTGGATTAGAGCAGGGCGGAGGGGCCGCGGCGGTCGAGCTGGCCGCCGATGATGAGCCGCTGGATCTCGCTGGCGCCTTCCCAGATCCGCTCGACCCGCAGCTCGCGAGTAATCCGCTCGGCGACGTTCTCCCGCATGTAGCCGCGGCCGCCGAAGATCTGCGCGGCACGGTCGGCGGCCCGACCAGCCATCTCCGAGCAGTACAGCTTCGCCATCGAGGCCTGGCCGTGCAGGACCTTGCGGTCGGTGCCGGCGTCGATCGACCGGGCGACCTCGTAGAGCATCGCGCGGGCGGCGAACAGCTCGGTGGCGCATGTCGGCGAGCATGCCGGCCACCAGCTGGTAGTCGCCGAGCGGCTTGCCGCCGATGATCCGCTGCTTGGCGAACGCGGTCGACTCGTCGAGCAGACGGTGCGGCGCGCACCGACGCAGCGCGCCGCGACCATCATCCGCTCGAACCGGAACCAGTCCTGGGTGAAGGTCATGCCGTCGCCTCGGCGCCGACCAGGTGCGCCGCCGGGACCCGGACGTCGGTGAACGCGCACGATCGGGTGCTCGTCGGCGATGGTGTGCGAATAATGCGGCGTGCGCACCACTTCGACGCCGGGCCAGGGCAGGTCGACGACGAGCAGCACGTGGTCGCCGTCGTGGTCACCGCCGACGAGCTCGGCCTGCACGAAGGCGTAGTCGGCGAGGTTGTACGACGTGACGTGCCACTTGACGCCGTTGATCACGTACTCGTCGCCGTCGCGGCGGGCGGTGGCGCGTGATGTCGCCGAACGTCCGAGCCGGCGAACTCCTCGGTGATCGCGTAGCACTCGTGCTTCTCGCCGCGCACCGCGGGCAGCAGCCAGCGTTCGCGCTGGTAGTCGGTGGCCACGTCGGCCCACCAGCTGCGGCGGGGTGTGCCATCACCCAGGCCAGCCCGTTGGTCACCCGCCCGCCCTGCTCCTGCACCAGCACCTGCTGCAGCGCGCGTCAGCCCGGCCCGCCGACCGACTTGGGCATGTTGGTGGCGTACAGGCCCAGCTCGATGCGCCTCGGCGTGGTGCTGCCGCGGTCGACGTCCGCGGGCAGCACGCCGCCGGCCAGCTCGGCCTCGACCTCGAGCGGGATCAGCGAGTCGACGAACTCGCTGAGCGTTTGCCTGGACTGCCAGATCCTCTGCCGTGAGCCCGTACATCGGCACACTCCCCGCCGATCGCCATGCTGGCTATTGACTGACCGTTCAGTCTATGTCAGCGTCCGGAGCGATGACCAGGCACGGAGAGCTCCCGTCCACCGCCGACGCCGTCGTGGTCGGTGGGGGCACCGTCGGCGGCTGGTGCGCCGCCTTCCTGCTCGCCGAGAGCGGCGTCCGCGACGTGGTCGTGCTCGAGGCGGGCACCCTCGGCCACGGTGCCAGCAGCCGCGCCGCCGGCATGGTCCGCGCCCAGGGCGGCACCGAGACCGCGATCCGGCTGGGGCTGTTCAGCCGCGAGTTCTACCGCTCGCAGCGCGACCGTTACCCGCTGGACTGCGGGTTCGTCGCGCAGGGCTATCTGATGCCGTCCTTCAGCGAGCCGGAGGTCGAGCAGGCCCACGCCCGGATCGCGATGCAGCAGTCGCTGGGTCTCGACGTCGAGTGGCTCGACGCGGCGGCGCTGGACGCGATGCGCACCGGCATGGCGCCCGGCGTGGCGCTCGGGGCGTCGTACGCCGCCGGTGACGGCTACATCGAGGCGCCGCGCAACGTCCTGGCCTACACCGCCGCGCTCATCGATGCCGGCGTCGACATCCGCGAGCGCTGCCGGTTCACCGGGCTCGATGCGAGCGACGGCGCGGTCCGCGGGGTCGAGACCACAGCCGGCACCATCGACACCGAGCGGGTCGTGCTGACCGGCGGCCCGCAGCTCGGCGCGGTCGGCGCGCTGGCCGGCGGCCGGGTCCCGGCCGGCGGCACCCGGCACCAGGTCGTTGTGATGGAGGTCAGCCCCGACCTGCCGGTGCACGAGCTGCCGATGGCCTTCGACCTGGCGTCTGGCATCTACTGGCGGCCCGACGAGAGCGGCGGGCTGCTGTGGGGCATGAGCAACCCCGACGAGCCACCCGGGGAGTCGCCACGACTTCGACAGGACTACTTCGCCAAGATGCGCGCCCGGATGGCGCAGGTCGTGCCGGCCACCGCTGGCCTCGGCGTTGCGGCGGACGTGGGCGGCGACGATCGACTACACGCCCGACCACCTGCCGATCCTCGGGCCGCTGCATCACCGACGGCGGACCCATCGACGGCACCGTGCGTCGCCGGCCGCAGGCGGCCACGGGATGATGTGGGGACCCGGTGTCGCCAAGGTGGCCGCCGACCTGGCGGTGACCGGCACGACGGACCTCATCGACGTCACCGACCTCGGACTCGACCGCTTCGATGCCGACGGCCGCAGCTCGGCTGGCCGCCGACCCGATCGCTTTGCCGTTCCCCGAAAGGACCACTCGCATGACTCACACGCCCCTGTGCTCACCCCCCACCTCGCCGGCGCCCTCGACGCCGAGCTCGAGGACTGGGGCCCGCTCGAGGAGGCCACCGGCCCTGCCATGGCGACCTAGGGCCTCGACGTTGTGGACCGAGGGCGACGCCAGCGCCGGGATCTGGGAGTGCGAGGCCGGACCGTCGCGCTGGACTGTCGACGACCCACGAGGTCATCCACCTGGTCGCGGGCCGGATGACGGTCACGCCCGACGGCGGCGAGCGGCCGAGGTCGGCGCCGGCGACGTCGCGGTCTTCCCGAAGGGCTGGACCGGCGCCTGGGACATCCACGAGACGGTCCGCAAGGTCTACTCGATCTTCTAGGCCGCGTCCCCACCGCCGCGAATCCCCCCTCGCGGTGAGGGGCCCCTCAGCGCTGCTGAGGGGCCCCTTGGCAATGAGGAGTACGTCGACCGCCGCGCAGCGGTCTGGGCCGGCCAGCACGGGGTTGACGTCCAGCGCGTCGAGCGCGTCGCCGAGCTCGACGGCGATCGTCGACATGGCGACGACGGCTGCGCATACCGCGTCGACATCGGCGGCGGCAGCGCCGCGGATGCCGTCCAGCAAGGGCCGTAGCCGCAGCCGGTCCAGCATCCGGCGGGCACCGGCCGCGTCGACCGGCGGTAGAACGACGCCGCGGTCGGCGAGCAGCTCCACCAGCACACCCCCGGCGGCCACCACGACGAGCGGCCCGAGCTGGGCATCTCGCACGATGCCCAGGGACAGCTCGACTCCAGCGGGCGCGGTCTGCGCCACCATCACGTCCGGCCCGAGCCGGCCCGCGATGTCGTCGTACGCCGCTGCCACCGCTCTCGGGTCGCGAACGCCGAGCCTGACGCCGCCCGCTTCGGTCTTGTGGGTGATCGCCGGCGAGTCGGTCTTGAGGACGACCGGGAAGCCGAGCTCGACCGCAGCGGCGACCGCGTCGTCGCGGCTGGTGACGTGCCGGGTGCCGACAACGTCGATGCCATAGTCGGCGAGCAGCGCGAGGCTGGTCTCGGGAAGCAACTGGCCCGCTGCCAGCCGCGCCAGCCAGCGGTCGCGGCGGGCTTCGTCGACGACCGGTACGACGGCCGGCGATCGGTCTGCGCGCTCCCGGACCGCCATGAGATGGCGCAGGGCGACCAGGCCGCTCGCCGTACCCTCCAGCACCGGGACACCGTGCGACCGGAGCCGGGTCGCCGTCTCCAGCGAGATCGCACTCGCCAGATTGCTGAGCACTACCAACGGTTTCTCGGTCTCGGCATTCACGTCGAGCACAGCATCGGCGTACGCCGTGTCGCCGTCGTACTCCTCGACCAGGTCGACTGCCAGCCCGGCCGCGGCGACCGACGGATCCGCGACCATCGCGCGCAGGCAGTCGGCGAACAGGTCCTGGTGTGCGCCCGGTGCCCCAGACGTCGAGCGGGTTCACCGCCTCGAGACCGCCGTCGAGCAGTCCGGCCAACCGCTGCGTGGTAGCTGCGGAGATGGCCGCGAACGGAACGCCCAGCTCGTGCGGCGACGTCGGCGAGCAGCGTGCGCTCTGCGCCGGAGTCGTGCACCGTGGCGATCCCGGCGCCGGGTCCGGCCGCCGCCGCTCGGCGTCCGGTGCCGAACAGCTCGAGGGTGTCGGCGAACTCGTCGAGGTCGCGTACCCGTAGGGCGCCGGTTGCCTCGCACAGCGCCTCCCATCCCGCGTCCTCGCCGGCGACGGCGCCGGAGTGGGCGGCCACCATCGCCTGGCCCATCGGCGAGCCGCCGACCGCGCAGCAGCACGACAGGTACGCCTGACCTCGGCCGCTCGCCGCAGCGCCAGCACGAGCCGCGGGCCGTCGCGGATCGTCTCCAGCAGCAGCGCGATGATCCGCGTCTCGGGCAGGTCGAGGGCGTACTCGAGGTAGTCGGCGGTCGTCGGTGACCAGCTCCTGGCCGGAGGACACCGCGAGCGGGAAGCCGATCTGGCGCCGGGTGCGCAGCAGCGCCGAGAACGCCGAGCCCGAGTGGGTGACCAGGGCGACCGGTCCGGCCGGGATCGGGTCGCGCTCGAGGTAGCCGATGCGCACGAATCCCGTTCACCACATGGACGAAGCCCATGCAGCCGCCGCCGCACACCGCCATGCCCGCGTCGCGCGCGATCGCCGCGACCCGCTCCCGCAACGGCGATCCGTCCGAGGCCGAGCCGACGACGCTGCCGAAGATGACAGCGGACCGATCGCCGCGCGCGGCAGCGAGGCCGAAGCTGCTCCTCGAGCGCTGAGTCCGGGACCCCGAGCAGGACCAGGTCGACAGGCTCGTCGAGGTCGGCCAGCGAGCGCACAGCATCGCCGATCGCCGATCGCGTCGTAGCGCGGGTTGACCAGATGCACGACGTGCGGCTGCGACGGGCTCCGGGTCGACCTCGGCGACCATCCGCTCGCCGAAGCTGCCCGGCCGGTCGCTCGCCCCGACCACCGCGATCGAGCGGGCGCCCAGCATCGCGGCGACAGCGACGACTGCTTTCGGTCACAGGGTCAGCGTGTCAGGTCCGTCACTGGGCGCTGCGCGACAGCCTTGCCGCGCAGCTCGGTGCCGCGGCTCTTCTGGTCGCCGATCGCGGCGCGCGCCGCCTGCCAGCCCGGGATGCCGCACACGCCCCCGCCGGCGTGGGTGGCCGAGCTGGCGTTGTACAGGCCCGCGATCGGGCGTGCGGTAGTCGGCGTACCCGGGCGCCGGGCGCATGTGGAACAGCTGCTCGAGCGAGAGCTCACCGTGGAAGATGTTGCCGCCGATCAGGCCGTACTCGGGCTCCATCTCATGCGGGCCGACGATGTCGCGGTGCAGGATCGAGGACTTGAAGTTCGGCGCGACCTGGTCGTAGAGGTCGATGACCCGGTCGGCGTACGCGTCGAGCTCCTCGGTGTGCGGCGCGTCGCTCCAGTCGCTCGGCACCCACTGGGTGAACAGCGACATGATGTGCGTGCCGTCGGGGTTGAGCGTCTTGTCCAGCGTCGTCGGGATGACACCGTCGCTGAACGGGAACTGCGCGGGCCTGCCCTCGCGGGCGTCCTGGAAGGCCCGCTCGATGAACTCCATCGACGGCGCCATCTCGACCGATCCGGTGAGGTGCTCCGGGATTTCGTTGCCGTTGTTGGGATTTGCGGTGAAGTTCGGCAGCTCGCCCAGCGCGAGGTTGATCTTCACGACGCCGCTGCGCGACTTCCAGTGCTCGATGTCGGAGACGAAGTCGGTCGGCAGCTCGTGGCGCGGGATGTGGTCGAGGAACGCGATCTTCGGGTGCAGGCTGGTGACGACCGTGCGGGGCACGCAGCTCGTCGCCATTGGCCAGCACCACACCCTCGACCTTGCCGCCGCGGACCAGCAGGCGGTCCACCTTCGCACTGGTGCGGATCTCGGCACCGAAGCCGACGGCGGCGCGGCGGATCGCCTCGGAGACGCCGCCCATGCCGCCCTCGGGGTAGCCCCACGATCCGAGCTGGCCGTCACCGACGTCGCCGATCGAGTGGTGCGCCATGACGTACGCCGTACCCGGCTCGTATGGGCCGGCCCAGGTTCCGATGACACCGTTGACCGCCATCGCACCCTTGACCTGCGGCGACTCGAACCAGTCATCGAGCAGGTCAGCGATGCTCATGGTCATCAGCCGGGTGACGTCGGCGATGGTGCGGACGTTGACACCGCGGTTGCTCCAGGCCAGCCGCAGCGTGTCCAGCAGGTCGGCCGGCTTCTTCGAGCCGATGTTCGGTGGGACCTGCAGCAGCAGCGGTCCCATCACGTCGGCGAGGCCGGCGAGCCACGCGTTCCACTTCGGCCAGGCGTCGGCGTCCTTCTTCGACCAGCGCGACATCTCCTCGTGGGTGCGCTTCTGGTCGTCCTCGTAGATCGTCAGCGATCCGCCCTCGGGAAACGCCTGGTAGTACGGCCCCATCGCGTGCACTTTGTAGCCGTGCCGGGCCAGGTCGAGGTCCTTGGTGATGGTCGGTGGCATCAGGCTCATCACGTACGACAGCCGGGTCACCCGCAGGTGCGGCGCGTCGGGCCACGGCGACTCGGTCGTCGCGGCGCCGCCCACAGTCGGGCGCGCCTCCAGGACCAGCGTCTTGGCGCCGGACCTGGCGAGGTACGCCGCGGCCACCAACCCGTTGTGACCACCGCCGACCACGATCGCGTCGTACTCGGTCCCCATCAGGACACTCCTGTCAGCTCGCCGGTGTCCCGGCGTATGCGCGGGCCATTCTCGTCACGAAGTCGTAGACGCCGGACTCCTCCGGCGCCATCGGGCCCGGCACTGCATGGGGCGACGACAGCCCTCGTTGCACCGACTCGCAAGCCGCCCAGTCCTGCCGATTGGTGAGGTCCCAGAAGTCCACGGCGTACGACGGATCGAAGCCGGGCCGCTCGGCGACCTCAGCGGGGAAGGCCCAGGTGCACTCGACGTGGGTCCGGTCGGCGGCGAGCGGCGTGAGGACGTGCGTCATCACGTAGTCCGGGTGCAGGCTGATCAGCAGGTTCGGGAAGCCGACGACGTACATCACCGTCCGCAGCTCCTGCTCGGACAAGCCCTGGATCGTGGTGCCCTCGCTGCGCCCGTCGAGCGACATGGTCTGAGCGTGGTCGCTGAGGTCCATCCAGCCGGCCATGAAGCTGCTGCCACCGAGCGCGACGTCCTCGCCGGACAACGGCGGGCTCACCCGACAGAGCTCCGGGTGGATCATCGGGCAGTGGTAGCACTCCTGGTAGTTCTCGACGATGACCTTCCAGTTGGTCGCCAGCTCGTAGTCGTGGCGGGCGACGACCTTGAGGTCCCGTGGTGAGTACGGCGCGATGACGTCCTCCGCCGCACCGACATGCTCGGCGAACGGGCCGGACTCCCCCGAGGGGTCGACGAAGAGCCACCCGTGCCAGTCGACGACTCGAATCTTGGCGAGCGGGAAGTCGTCGCTGTTGAAGCCCGCGACGTCCTTGAACGTCGGTGCCAGTCGCAGCGAGCCGTCGAGCTGGTAGGTCCACGCGTGGTACGGGCAGACGATGGCCTTCTTGTTGATCGCGCCTGCCCCGCACGGCAGCAGCTCGTGGCCACGGTGGCGGCAGACATTGGCGAAGGCGTGCACCTCACCGGACTCGTCGCGTACGACGAGCACCCCGCCCTGGCCGGTGGCGACGGCTTTCTGGTCACCGGGCTCGGCGACGTCGGTCGCGCGGCCGACGCACATCCAGCCGCTGAAGATGTTGGCCTGTTCCCACGCGAGAACCGCCGGGTCGACGTACGCGGTGCGCGGCAGCATCCGGGCAGTGCCGAACTCCTGCAACGACAGCGACAACTCGGCCGGATCGATCGGAGCGGGTGTTCCACGGGTTTGACTGAACACGCAGTCAGTCTAGGCCGAACCGGGTCCGCCGTCCACACTTCGGCGCAACGTTAGGGTCCGATCATGGACGAGACGATCAGCCGGTTCAGCGTCCCGAGCCGCGACGAGCTGCCCCCGGATCTCGCTGCCCGGGTGGCCGAGATCGAGGACAAGTCCGGCTTCGTTCCCAACATCTTCCTGGCGCTTGCCCACCGCCCGGATGAGTGGCGGGCGTTCTTCGCCTACCACGACGCCCTCATGGACAAGGAGACGCCGGGGCTGACGAAGGCCGACCGGGAGATCGTCGTCGTCGTGACGAGCGCGGAGAATCGCTGTCTGTACTGTGTCGTCGCTCACGGCGCGATCGCACGGATCCGGGCGCGGAACCCGCACATCGCCGACCAGGTCGCCACCGACTGGCGGAAGGCCGAGCTCGACGACCGGCAGCGTGCGGTCGTCGAGTTCGCGGTCCGGCTGGCGGTCGAGCCGTGGACCGTCACCGCCGAACATCTCGCTGCACTGCGCGACCACGGACTGACCGATGACGACGTGTGGGACGTCGGCTCGATCAGCGGGTTCTTCGCGATGTCGAACCGGCTCGTCCACCTGGCCGGGACAATGCCGAACGACGAGTTCTACCTGATGGGTCGGGTCCCCCGGGACGGGGCCAGCGCGTGACCGGAAGTGGCGGCGGCCGCCGCGTGCTGGTCACGGGTGGCTCTCGTGGGATCGGGGCTGCGATCTGTCGGGCGTTCGCCGACCTCGGTGACGCCGTGGCGATCCACTCCCATGCCAACCGGGATCTGGCAGACGATCTCCTCGCATCGTTGCCCGGGACCGGCCACGTCGTGGTGCAGGCGGACCTCCGTGACGCCGAGGCGATCCGCGAGGCGGTCGATCAGGCGGTCGCCGTGCTCGGCGGTATCGACGTCTTGGTCAACAACGCCGGCGTCTACTTCGCCCATCCGATCGACGAGTACAGCTACGAGGAGTGGCAGGGGGCGTGGGCCGACACCCTCGGCGTCAACCTGGTCGGCGCCGCGAACGTGACCTGGTGCGCGTTGCAGCACATGCCGAAGGACGGATCGGGTCGCATCATCAACATCGGCTCGCGCGGTGCCTTCCGTGGCGAGCCGCGCAGCCCGGCGTATGGCGCCAGCAAGGCCGGGATCGTCGCCTTCGGGCAGTCGCTCGCACGGGCGCTGGGACCGTCCGGCGTCGCGGTCACGACTATCGCGCCGGGCTGGGTGGACACCGACATGGCCGCCGACTCGCTGGCCGGAGACGCCCGCGCCACACGTAGCGCTGAGAGCCCGCTCGACCGGGTCGCCACCGCCGAGGAAATCGCCGCCGGCGTGGTCTACCTCGCCTCACCCGCTGCGCAGTGGGCGAGCGGCACCATCCTCGATCTCAACGGTGCGTCGTACCTGCACATGTGACAACGGTCCTTGTCGTGCCCGGCGTACCCGGTTAGACTGAACACTCAGTCAACCCGCTCGGAGTGGGTTCGGACAAGGGGATCTCATGGCCGCGCCAGTGGTCGAACAGTCCAGTGCAACATCGATCGAGGCGCTCATCGAGGCCGAGTCGCAGGTCTTCCTCGACCGGCAGCCGCGTAGCGGCGAGCTGATCGAGCGGGCGTCCCAGCACCTGGCCGGAGGCGCGACGTCGAACTGGCAGATCGCCTCGCCCCAGGCCGTCTGGATGAGTCACGGCGCCGGGTCGAAGATGTACGACGTCGACGGCACCGAGTACGTCGACATGCACGGCGGGTACGGCGTCTCGATCGTCGGACACGCGCACCCGGCGATCGTGGCCGCGGTCAGCGACCGGGTCCGTCGTGGTACCCACTTCGCGCAGTCGACCGAGGACGCGATCTGGGTCGCCGAGGAGCTGTCCCGGCGGTTCTCGCAGCCGTTGTGGCGCTTCGCCAACTCCGGCACCGAGGCAACGATGGACGCCATCCACCTGATGCGGGCGCTGACTGGACGCGATCTCGTCATCAAGGTAGAGGGCTGCTACCACGGTCACCACGACTCGGTGCAGGTCTCGGTGCTGCCGGAGGCCGATCAGATCGGCCCGCGTGAGCACCCGTACCGCGTCGCCGGCAACAGCGGCATCCCGCAGGCGATCATGGACCTGATCGTGGTCGTGCCCTTCAACGACCTCGACGCGGTCGAGCGGGCGCTGACCGACAACGCCGGCCAGATCGCCGGCATGATCCTCGAGCCCGTCATGATGAACGCCGGGATCATCCCGCCCCAGCCGGGCTACCTGCAGGGCCTCAAGGACCTGCTGCACCGCCACGACGCGCTGCTCACCTTCGACGAGGTCAAGACCGGCCTCACCGTGGGACCTGGTGGAGTCACCGCCAAGTACGGCGTCGTACCGGACATCACGTGCCTCGCCAAGGCGATGGGCGGCGGCATCTCCACGGCCGCGATCGGCGGGACCGAGGAGGTCATGTCGGCAATCGCCGACGGCCGCTACGAGCAGGTGGGGACGTTCAACGGGAACCCGCTCGCAATGGCAGCGGCCCGCGCCGTTCTCGGCGAGATCCTCACGCCGAGCGCGTACCAGCACCTGGACAGCCTGCGCGACCGGCTCGACAACTCGCTGACCCAGGTCATCACCGAGCGCGACCTGCCATGGCACGTCGTCACGGAGGGGGCCAAGGGGTGCATCACGTTCCGCAAGGAGCCGGTGCGCGAGTTCCGTGACTTCCTCACCGTCGACGAAAACCTCGGTCAGGCGCACTGGCTGATCCAGCACAACGGCGGTGTCTTCCTGCCGCCGTGGGGCAAGGTCGAGCAGTGGCTGATCTCGGTGCAGCACAGCGACGACGACGTCGATCGCTACGTGCGGAACTTCACCAAGCTGGCAACGGCCGTCGCCGGCTGACGTTCCCCCGCCGTACGACGGTCAGGTCGACTTCTTCGAGGCCTTTCGTTGCTTGGCGGCGGTGAAGCCGAGCTCCCGGTCGACCATGGTCATCGCGATGTCGCAAGCAACTGAGTCGTCGACCAGCGGGTCCTGCAAGGCCACCATGATCGACAGCCCGTCCAGCAGCGCGGAGAACGTCGCGGCGAACCGCGCCTCGTCGACCTTGGCGATGTCGCCATCGCGGCGGCCCTGCCGGACGATGTCGACGATGAGGTCGCGCCAGCGAACCTCCAGCTCGAGCCGGCCGACCGACACCTCCGGGTATCGGTAGGCCTGCGCCCAGGTGTCGAGCCACAGCCCCCACGAGCCCGGGAACTCGGTCACCGACTGCGGGCCCAGGGTGAGGCGCACCAGGCCCTCGAGCTTGGCTCGGGCCGTGTCCAACCCGATCAGCAGCTTCTCGGCGGCGGCGTAGAAGATCTCATCGGAGTAGCGGAGCGCGTCGATGAGGAGCCGGTCACGCGAGCCGAAGTAGTAGATGACCAGCGCCGGGCTCACTCCCGACCGGCGCGCGACGTCCGCGATGCGCGTGTCACCGAACCCTCGCGCCGAGATCAGCTCGGCGGCAGCGTGGAGCATCTGCTGCCGGCGGCCGCTGGCGGCTTCGGATCCCTCCGTGGTGCTCACCCGATCAGTCTCCCGTACATCGCCCGTCCAACGCGCTCACGACGCCGTGTCGGCGAGGCGACGAACGATATCGATCAGCTCGTCGGGATCGAACGGCTTGGTCAGGTATGCGTCGACACCGATCTGCTCGCCACGGTCGAGGTCAGCCTGTTGCGCCCGCGCCGAGAGCAGCACCAGTTTGATATCGGCCGTTTCGGGGTCGGACCGGAGTCGGCTCGCGGTCTCCCAGCCGTCGAGGCGCGGCATCATGACGTCCAGGGTCACCACGGCCGGATGTACGTCCTTGACGCGATCAAGCGCTTCCTGGCCGTCCGTGGCACCAATCACCTCGAATCCTTCGATCTCGAGATTGACCGTGATGAGCTGCCGAATCATGTCGTCGTCCTCGACGACCATCACCCGAGCCGGCATGCTCGGAGGCTACCGGCGAGCCGACGGCGGGGCCGCGCGCTGCTAGCCTCGTCGAGCACCCCGGCCCCCGTAGCTCAGGGGATAGAGCACCGCCCTCCGGAGGCGGTGGCGCAGGTTCGAATCCTGCCGGGGGCACTCAGTGAAACCGCAGGTCAGAGCCCGTTTTCGGCTCCTACAAGATCGTTAGAAGTTGATCTTGACCACCCTTTGACCGCAAGCCCGAGCCACGACACCGACTAGTACGGCGTTGCGGCGATCGGGGCTGCATGAAGTCGCAAGTCGGCGACGTGCGGGTCTACGCCAGACCACCGCCACGAATCGAGAGGGACGGTGGCGGTGGTTGGGCGCACTTCGGAGACCGGGGGTTTCCTCCCAGGTCATGCTGCCAGCCGACTAGCGGAGTGAAGCCTTCACCGCCCGAGAGCGGCGACGCGCATTATGAAGGCTCGCCGGAACCGATCGCCGCTTGTGGGGCTGGAGGTCGCTGCACGAGTAACGGACCGCCTGTCGTCAGAGCTGTTGCGGCCGACCGAGAAGCGCGTCATCGACGAATAAGCGCAGCACGCCGTCGGCGATGCCACGGACCGTCCCAGCGAGGATGCGCTACCGCCCGGTCTCTTAGGGTGCGCCCTTCTTGGGTGCCGTCCTCACCCCGGCTGGGTGATCTGTTTGTTGGGTTGGTTGAGCAGTCTCGGTGTCGATGGTTTTCCCAAACGCTCTGTAGCGCCGGGCATCGACGCCCGCCAACCCCACCCGGAGGAGCCATGCCGTTCGACACTCTGATCCTGTTCGCCGCCAGCTACGACGATGAGGCCGCCGCACTCGCGGATTACGACGCTGTCCAGGACCTCTACAAGAAGTCTGGACTGATTGACACTTACGACGCGGCGGTCGTCAGCCGGGCTGATGATGGCAAGGTTCACATCGTCAAGAAGCACGAGCAGCCAACCCGGCAGGGCGGCATCGGCGGCCTCGGGATCGGCCTGGTCGGGGGCGCGCTCATTGCCGTGTTCCCAGCAGTCGCGATCGGCGGCGCGCTGCTCGTCGGCGGCGCGACCGGTGCTGGCCTGGGTGCGCTCGCCGGGCATGTCGCCGCCGGCATGAGCCGCTCAGATCTCAAGGAGATCGGCGAGAACCTCGACAAGGGTCACAGCGGCCTCGTCGTCATCGCCGCCTCCGACATGGAATCCCATGTCGATCAGGCCCTCAAGGCCAACGCGCGGGTCGTGAAGAAGCAGCTCCGCGCCGACGAGAAGGACCTGGAGAAGGCCATCGACGACGCCGTAGCGGCGACGTAGGCTTGATGTGATCGTTTTGCCACGCTCGTGTCGCTGCTGCCGACTACCGCGGACGATCCCAGGGCTATGACGACGAACGCGTCGCCGTAGGCCGGGTACCCGTGAGAACCGCCGCCAAATCCCGCGCGAATGTGGTCTTCCCGGCGCCGCAGATACCGTCTACCCCGACTCTCACCGCGTGGCCGAGCTCCAGCGCGGTAAGTCTGTCTGCTAGTAGTCCCAACAGCGCGTCGCGGGTAGCCACCCGGCAAGTCTGCCAGCCACCCAGGGGCGGAACCGCCCGTCGATAGGCGTTTCGACAGCGGAACCAACAGCCTTCTCGGGAACCTCCCATGGCGCCGGCCTAGCGACCCCACGACCGTCCTCAACGTTCGATAACGGCCAACTGCCTCGTCTTAGCTGTCGGAGGCTTCACGGGCTGCCTCCCATGGCGTCGATCGCGCCGCTGCGAGACAGTCCCAGGTGATCGAGCAGCTCGTGGTCGCGATGGATGTCAACGACCTCCGGGAGGAGCCGTTCAGCCTCCGGGACTCGATCGTGCAGACCGATCCTGCGCATGGTCTGCAGGATGTCTTCCTTGCGGAAGGTATCGGGTTCGGTCACCACACCTCCCATTGACGGCGGGCGTATGACACCGATCCTCCGCACTTCGGGGTCTGTTTTCAAGGCCCCCTGGTGTGCCCCTTTCCAGGGCATCTGGTGCCGCCTTGACCGAGTCAACGTTCTGGTGCCGACTCTGACGATTAAGAGTCGTTGTCATGTCACCCGCTGTTCTCCGTGCCGCCACGGGGATTTCGCCCTGGCTGCTTAGGAAGTTTGGAGCGTCGAAAAGGTCGGCGCGGATGGGAGTTCCGGTGACCAGACGAACGACCTTCGCGTGCCTGGCGGCGAGCGCTGTTGCAGCGGCGTGTGCGCTGCCTTCATCGCAGGGATCGGCTCAGGCATCAGCGCCGGCGCAGGCGCACGCGCCGGCGAGCAAGCACGTGCTGCTGATCTCGGTCGATGGCATGCACCAGAGTGACCTTGACTGGTACGTCGCCAACCACCCGAACTCGACGCTTGCCAAGTTGACTCACAGCGGCAGCGAGTACACCAACGCGGCGACCTCCAACCCGTCGGACTCCGACCCGGGTGGCACCGCGCTGATGACCGGCGGTAACCCCAAATCGACCGGCGTCTTCTACGACGTCGAGTACAGCCACAAGGTCGACGAGGCGGGCGCTGCCTGCACCCCGGGCCAGCCGGCCACCGGCGGTGACGTCATCTACGACTCACCGGACGACGCGCTGGCCAGCGTCCCGGACCTGCATCAATCCCGCGAACGGCACCTTCCCGTCGTTCGACGAGAACGGTTCGATCTTCCCCAACGGCGTCGACACCAACCCGGCCGCGATCATGAACCTGAAGTTCAACCCGGAGACGTCGCTCAACTCGGGCACGTTCCCGGTCGACCCGAAGACCTGCAAGCCGATCACCCCGTGGGACTACCTCGGCGACAACACGATCTTCCAGGTGATCCACAACGCCGGCCTGCGCACCGCTTGGTCTGACAAGCACGAGGTCTACGCGTCGTTCAACGGTCCGGGCTCGAACGGCCAGAGCATCGACGACCTCTTCTCGCCGGAGATCGACTCGCAGGCTGTCGAGCCGAACGGTGTCCCTTACCCGCAGGACGACGACTGGGCGCACATCGACGCCGCCACCAAGCAGTACGACGGCTACAAGGTCCAGGCCGTCCTGAACGAGATCGACGGTCTCGACCACTCGGGCAAGACCCACGTCGGCACCCCGGCGATCTTCGGCATGAACTTCCAGGCCGTCTCGGTCGCGGAGAAGATCCGCATCGACTCCGACGACGTTGATCGGTCCGGACGCGAACGGCAACTACACCACCAGCGCTCCGGAGGCAGGTGGCTACCAGTTGGTCAACGGTCAGCTCGTTCCCGGCCCGGTCCTCTCGAGCGCCCTCGACTACGTCGACGCTCAGCTTGGCCGCATGGTCTCGCACGATCCACAAGGACGGCCTCGCGGACTCGACGACGATCATCGTCACGGCCAAGCACGGCCAGTCGCCGCAGGATCCGAACAAGCTCGTCACCGTCCAGGACGGCCCGATCATCAGCGCGATCAACGCCGCCTGGGCGCAGACGCACCCGAGCAACACGAAGCTGATCGTCGCCGGAACCGACGACGACCTGTGGCAGTCCTACCTGTCGGACAACTCGCAGGCCGCTTGCGACTTCGTCAAGAGCTACCTGTGGAACCACACCGCTCAGGGTGTCGACGTCAACAAGAACCCGGTCACCGTCCAGCACTCGGGCCTCGCCCAGATCTGGGCCGGCGCTGACGCCGCCAAGTTCTTCGGCGTCTCGGTCGACAACGGCCACTACCCGGACGTCTTCGGCAAGGTCCAGGTGGGCATCGTCTACTCGGGGCCGACCAAGCTCGCCGAGCACGGTGGCATGAACACCGGCGACCGCCACGTCCTGATGGTCGTCAGCGGCCCGGGCATCCCGGCTCAGGTCGAGTCCGCGCTCCGTCGAGACCACCCAGGTCGCGCCGACGATCCTCGCCCTCCTGGGGCTCAACCCGAACCGCGCTGACGGCCGTCCGGATTGAGGGCACGCAGGTTCTTCCGGGCCTCTTTCGAGCGCATCACGGGCGCTGGCGCCGCGGGCATGGGAGGTACGCCGGCTGACTGGGTGGGCGGGGTGTTGACGCCCCGGCGCTACCCGAGGGAGGGGAGGGCGCCGGGGCTGGCACACGGCTTCTTCCGAGCCGTCTGCGTGACGGGTCGCTACCCCCCCGAGTGAACTGAAACGCGTCGACGAGGTGACGGTCACCGGTGACGCTTCCGGGACGCCGATCGAGGCTGCGCGTATCCCCCAAGGCGTTCCGCGCGCGCCCATTGGCGTGTGTGCGAGGCTCGCGATCATGAGCGACGATGCCCCTCAACGCTGGTTTCTGTCTTCGGCGGAGCGTGGCAACGCGTCCACGAGTATCGACACCACCCACGAGGGTGGCCTCGCGTGGACGACCGGTAACGAGGTGGAGGTCCTGATTCACGGCGCGAACTATTTTCGCCGACTTCACGACGAGCTGTGCGCGTTAGAGCCCGGGGACCGCTGCTATTTCACGGACTGGCGCGGTGATGCGGACCAGATGTTGCTCACCGGCGGCCCGACGATCCGGGATCTTCTCTGTGAGCGGGCGAAGCACGGAGTGGAGATCCGAGGGCTGGTCTGGCGATCCCACTCCGACCTGCTGTCCTTTAGCTCAAAAGAGAACGATAAGTTCGGCAAGGAGATCAACGAAGCAGGCGGCGAAGTCCTGCTCGACCAGCGAGTGAAGCGATTCGGCTCGCACCACCAGAAACTATTCATCATCCGGCGCCGTGAAGACTCCTCACGTGATGTTGCCTTCGTGGGCGGCATCGATCTCTGCCACGGCCGTCGGGACGATGCCGCTCACGGCGGCGATCCGCAGCAGCAGCCGATGGATCCCAGGTACGGCGGCCGGGCCCCGTGGCATGACGCTGCTTTGGCGCTCCGCGGTCCGGTGATTTGCGATCTGCTTCTTACCTTCAGCGAGCGATGGAATGACCCCGCGCCGCTCGATCGCCGTACCCCGTACCACCGCCTGGTTCAGCGCCGCGCCGACATGCCTCGCCACCCACAACCGCTGCCCGAGCCGTCCAAAGCTCCAGCGCCGTGTGGGCCAAGCGCCGTGCAGGTGCTACGGACGTACCCGCGCAAGCGCCCGCGCTATCCGTTCGCGCCGGACGGCGAACGCAGTGTTGCGAGGGCATACTCCAAGGCATTTAGCCTCGCCCGATCACTGATCTACATCGAGGACCAGTACCTGTGGTCAGAGTCCATTGTCCGCGCGATCGTTGACGCACTGAAACGCTCGCCCGACTTGCGGGTGATCGCCGTTCTGCCGCGATACCCCGACTCTGACGGCGCCGTTATGGGCCCAACCAACCGGCTGGGGCAGATCCGGGCCATCGCCGAGCTCCGCTCCGCAGCGCCCGACCGTGTCGGGCTGTTCAACATCGAGAACTCCGAGGGCGTCCCGATCTACGTCCACGCGAAGGTTTGCATCGTGGACGACGTCTGGGTCGCGTGTGGATCGGACAACATCAATAGACGGTCGTGGACCAATGACAGCGAGCTGACATGCGCCGTTGTCGACCCGCGGCCCGATAACCGCGAACCACGACAGCTTGACGCCTTTGGCGATGGGGCTCGACGGCTTCCGCGCGCTGTGCGCCTGCAACTATGGGCCGAGCACCTGATGTGCTCGGCGGACGATCCCGGCCTCGTAGATCCTGCCGACGCGTTTGCGCTCTGGGGACGGTGCGCCGATGCTCTCGACGAGTGGCATGCGAACGGCCAGACAGGACCGCGGCCGCGCGGACAGGCGCGTCATCATCAACCCGCAGCCATCAACGGGGCGCAGAAGGTCGTCGCTGAAGTTCTGTACCGGTCGGTCGCCGACCCCGACGGGCGCCGGCTACGCGACCGATGGTCGAACCGCTTCTGACGATCGCGGAAGGTGCGTTCCAGGTGGAGGTCCGGCTATCCGTTCCAGGGGGCGCCGAGCGTCGTTCCCGACCACATCGGCGGTGCTCTACGCACCTCGACTACGCCGCGGGGCGGCTAGTAGTAGTGCCGTCGACCTCCTACGGCGCGGCCCGTGGCGCCGAGCAACTCGAGTAGGAGGCCGACTACCACCAGAATGATTCCGAGGGTCCAGAGGATCGGAATCGAAGCGATGAAACCAATGAGTAACAGGACGATTCCGAGAAGGATCATGGCGGCAGCCTCCCATTCACGCGCCCACGCGGGCGTGTGCTGGATGTTCCCCGCCAGCACGGGTTCAATCCGCCGTGGAAGCACGGCTATGCAGCGAGCCGAGACTCCCAATACCTCCCTATCAGCAACCTGTGACCCGAGCGTTGACGTGTCTTCCTACTACCCCTAGCATACCGAGGTATGGCGAATGAGCAGCTGAAGGGTCACCTCGAGCTGCTTCTGCTACAGCTCATCGCGGATGGGGCGACCCACGGCTACCTGCTCGCCGCCACGCTGCGGGAGCGCAGTGACGGAGTCTTCGACTTGGCGGAGGGCACGTTGTACCCGGCCTTGCACCGGATGGAACGGCTCAGCTTGATCTCCAGCGAGTGGGATGACTCGGGACCGCGGCGACGGCGGGTGTACCGCACGACCGCCGAAGGCCGGATCGCGCTCCGAGACCGCCGACAGGAATGGGTCCGGTTCACACTCGGGGTCAGGGCGGTTCTGGGAGTCACAGCGTGACACCGATGAGCGAGCCGGTCGAGAACTACCTCGACGAGCTCCTCGCCCGCCTGCACGGCGCGCCGTCCGCGGTCCGTCGGATGATGGCCGAGACTGAACTGCATCTCTACACGGCTGTCGAAGAGGGCTTGTCCCAGGGCTTAGACGTCCCCGCGGCTGGCTGCCAGGCGGTAAGGAGATTCGGATCAGCCGAGCAGGTCGCCCGCGCATGGAACGCGCAAGCGCCGGCCGAGCCGATGCGGAGCTTCGTCCACCGGCTCGCTGCTGAGCTAGCTCTACTGGCCGGAGTCGGACTGACAGCAATCGGCGTCAGCGGCCTGTTGGCTCGGTTGATGACCACCATGTGGGGGCTCCGGTTCATGTTCGCCGACCCACCCGGCACCCGTTACACAGTCGGCCAGTGTCACTACTGGCTCCGACTCCACCCTCACGCATCCGGCTGCACCGGCGCCTACCTCGCTGAATCCCTCACCGACGGAACCGACGCTCGATTCGCAGCGGGCGTAATCGGTGTCGCGGTGCTCACCATCGTCGGGATTCAACGTCGACGTCGCGGGATTCGACTACTGACGCCACCAAGCACGCTGACTGAGTTCGCCGCCGCAGCGCTGTTCACCGCGGCGTCAATCGCTTTGCTCGCGCTTGGCGCCGACGATCTGCGAATAGCAGGTGGGAACGGCGCCGGCCAGTGGCTCTCCGGCGCGGTCGTGTCGTTCCCCCTCGCTGTCCTGTTCATCTGGCTGTTTCTACGTCAAGGCCGCCGCACCTCATCGACAACTGATCCGAGCCTGGCGGCGACCCGGTAGCGGCCATCGTTATCTTGCTCCACGGCGCCTCGCTAGTGAGCGGGCGCCGAGGCCGACGGTCAAGACGCCGACGCCGATGAGTAGCGACGTCCAGGGAAGGGTGGCGGTGAGGAGCAGGCAGCCCGCGACGCCGAGGATCTGAAGTCCGCGCGGCCACCGCCTTTGGTCTGAGGGCTGGGTGAAGGCTGCGGCGTTGGCGATGCCGTAGTAGAGCAGGACACCGAAGGACGAGAAGGCGATGACGCCGCGCAGGTCCGTAGTGAGCACCAAGATGCTGACCGTGGTGGCCAGCGCGATGTCGGCGTGGTGAGGCACCTGGTGGCGGGGGTGCACCGCGGCTAGCCATTTGGGCAGGTCCTGGTGTCGGGCCATGGCCAGCGTGGTACGGCCGACGCCGGTGAGGAGTGCGAGTAGCGCTCCGAGGCTGGCTAGGGCGGCGCCGACCTGGATGAGCGGTTCGAGGTGGCCCAGTCCGGCCTGCTTGGCCGCAGCGGTGAGCGGGGCGGTCGTGGACGCCAGCCGCTGCGGTCCAGCGGCGAGGAGCAAGGTCACGGCGACGACGGCGTAGATGGCGATGGTGATCGCTAACGCGATCGGGATAGCGCGAGGGATCGTGCGTGCCGGGTTGCGGACTTCCTCGCCCAGCGTCGCGATGCGGGCGTAGCCGGCGAAGGCGAAGAACAGCAGTCCGCCGGATTGCAGGATTCCGTACCAACCAGCGGAGGTGAGAGCCGACCATCCGCCGAGGCGATCTGCATGGAGGTGCCCTGCCGTCAGGATGCTGGTGATGGTGACGGCGAGGCAGACAAGCACCGCGCTGACGAGCACGCGCGTCAGTCTCGCTGTGCGGGTGATCCCGCGGTAGTTGAGTGCCGCCAGGACCACCACAGAACCGATCGCGATGAGGCGCTGCGCCCACCACGAGTGCGGAGCCGCGTAGGTGGCGAACGTCAAGGCCATCGCCGCGCAGGATGCCGTCTTTCCAATGACGAACGCCCAGCCGGCTGCGAAGCCCCACCATGGGCCCAGCCGTTCCCGGCCGTAGATGTAGGTGCCGCCTGAGGTGGGGTATGTGGCCGCGAGCTGGGCGGAGGCGACGGCATTGCAGAACGCGACGAACGCGGCGATCACCAAACCGATCAGAAGGCCACTGCCGGCGGCGTGCGCGGCGGGCCCAAACGCTGAGAAGACGCCCGCGCCGATCATCGAGCCCAGGCCGATGATGACGGCGTCGCCGAGTCCCAGCCGGCGGGCCAGCGCCGGCGCCGGCTGGGTCAGGACTCGTCCGGCGTGTGAGGCTGGGCCGTCGAGCCCGGGTTGGGCTCGGCGCCGCCGACAGAGTCGCCAGGTATCGGGTCCGCCCATCCCGGCCGTTGGACGAGGCAGAACGGGTGTCCGGCCGGATCGGCGAACACATCCTTGCCGTCGAGGCTGGTCGCGCCGAGCTCGAGGACCTGCCGCCTTGACGCGGCGACATCCTCGACCATGACGTCGAGGTGGAACTGTTGTGGGGCCGCCGGGTTCGGCCAGGTCGGCGCTTGCAGATCTGGCGCGCGTTGAAATGCCAGTCCGGATGCCTGCGAGCTTGTCGACACCACGACCCAGTCATCACTGACGTGCGTGATCGGGTCGCCCAGGAGACGTGAATAGAAGCCAGCCAAGGCCAGCGGGTCAGGACAATCGAGAACGACGTGATGAAGGCGACCGATCATGACCCGGATGCTGCCACGCATCACCGAGTCCTCGAAAGCCGACCAGGAGTGAAACGAACTGTTCGTCGTCGAGTTGAGGACCCGCAGCTACGAGCACGGACCTTCGCGCTGTCCATTTAACAAGATCAGGAGCACACTGCGCGCAGTGCCCTGGCCCCCGGCCGATCGCCGGATCGCGATCTCCATGTTCAACCGGGATAGACGCAATAAGGGGGCGCAATGAAGATAACGAACGCGAATCTCATTCGGTTGGCGGGTTTGTCCGCCTTGCTGGCGGGGCTGTGTTACGTATTTGTGGGGATCTTCCACCCAGCGAATGCGCCGGCGTCCGTGACCACAACCCGGTGGGAAGTCGTTCACGTGGTTGCGTGTGCCATGTCCTTCTTCGGAGTGCTGGGCCTGACGGGTCTCTACGTCAGGCAGGCGGTGAAGGCGGGCTGGCTCGGCCTGGTCGGGTTCGTCCTGTTGAGCCTGTGGATGGTGGTCATCATGGGCTTCAGTTTCGTCGAGGCCTTCATCTTGCCGCATTTCGCAACCGCAACACCGTCGTTCATCGATGCCTGGATGAAGATGTTCAACGGTGGTTCGAGCCAGTTCCACCTGGGAGCGCTCCCGACGTTGTGGACGCTGTCGGCGCCGTTGTACATCGGCGGCGGCCTGCTGTTCGGCATCGCGACCTTCCGCGCGCGCATCCTGCCACGTGGCGCCGCCGTACTCCTAGCCGTTGGAACCGTTCTGGCTCCCGTGGCGAGCCAGCTCTCACTGACGTGGCAGCCGAAGGTCGCCATCCCGACCGGTCTCGCTCTGGCCTGGATGGGATACGCGCTGATGACCGAACGGACAGACCCAAGCCGTGCAACTCACCAGCCCACTCGTTCACGACTGCAGCATGACCGCCCCCAGTGCGTCCGCGCACCGAGCGGTCTCGCGAACGGCGGGCATCCTGTACGTGCTCACCTTCGTGTCGATCCCCACCCTGGCCCTCTACCGCCCTGTGAAGGGCACGAACTACATCCTTGGCTCCGGCTCGAACACCTCCGCCATCGTCGGGGGACTCCTGGAGATCACCGTCGCCCTCGCCGGCATCGCCACCGCCGTCGTGCTGTTCCCGATACTCAAGAAGCAGAACGAAACCTTCGCCTTGGGTCTCGTGGCCGCGCGGATCCTGGAGTCCAGCACCATCTTCGTCGGTGTGGCATTCCTCTTGTCGATCGTGACCTTGAAGCAGGACGGAGCGGGAGCAGGAGCGCTGGTCACCAGCCACGCCCTCGTCGCCCTCTACGACCGCATCTTCCTGCTCGGGCAGAGCTTCATGCCAGCGGTCTGCGATGTGCTGCTCGGATACATGTTGTACAAGTCGCGCCTGGTGCCCCGACGCTTGTCCATGATCGGCATCATCGGAGGACCACTGCTCGTCATCGGCTATCTCGCCGTACTTTTCAACTCAATCGACCAACACAGCGGCCTCGCTGGGCTGTCCGCGCTTCCGGTCGCCGTGTTCGAGCTCTCGCTAGGTGTCTGGCTGATCGCCAAAGGATTCGATGCCGATGCCGTCGCGTCGCTTGAGTCGGAGGTTCACGCAACCGTCGACAACGACCGCGGCGCTGTAGGTCGCCACGAAGTTGGGACGAGCCCATCAGGTTAGGCGACCTTCGGTTCGTTCAGCTCGTGAGTCGACTTCGTTCCGGCAGGACGCCGCGTGAGGATGCGGCGACGGTGATAAGGATGGCCTCCTAGTCCGCCAGGCCGACCGGTTATTTGGGCTGGCAACGTCGATGATTGCTAGGCCCAGAAGGCGTCGGCGGCGGGTACGTCGTAAGCCAACTCGATAACCGAGGTGGCCAGCCCGTCAGCCAGTTCGTAGTGCAGGCCGTAGCGCAACGTCTTCGTCTCACCGCCGATCGTGGCGGTCGTGTCCATGATCACGTACGCGCGGTTCTCGTTTGCGAGCACGTCGATGAGGGTGTTCGACAACGTGCCGTCGGACTTTTCGAACAGTGCCAGAAACAGTCCCTGAACCTGGTTCCAGCCGGTATAGGTTCCGGCCAACGCGTTGGTGCCGGGGATCGTCCAGGTGACGTCGTCGGCGAGCTTGCCACGTATGGTCTCGAGGTCACCAGCCGCGAAGGCCGCGAACCCTTCGCGGATCGATGCTTCATTGTCGTGGTGCACCGACAACGTGTCCGCCTGCTTGTTCGTGCCAACGGTCATAGCCCCCCCTTGCCCCGCACCGGCACCCACTGCCGGCAGCTCCTAGCCTGGCACGGCTAGGCGTTGTTGCCATGAGCACGACGAACTAGCCCGCGCGTCCCCTTCCGAGCTCGGACGCCCCGACGTCGCCGACATCGCCGAGGCGGACGGCAAGACTCCCGCCCAGCTCATGGCTGCGCCGGGAGGTCAACCGAGCGGTAGCGCCCGGCTCTGCGCTAACGCCTCATCCGTTCGTCGCACCCTCGATCGACTGCGGATCGAGGACGAAACGATGAGACGCTCTGAAAGACTCATCCGGTGCGCGTGGTCGAGATCATCCTCGTTGCGGGGTGGGCTGCCTTCTGGACCTATTGGCTGGTAGCCGCCTTCTCGATGAAGCGAGGCCGTGTCCCATGGTCCCGCGAGCTGCGTATCAGGGCGGTGATCATCGCGATGGTGGTCATCTTGATCCGGCTGGGAGCCTTCCGTAATCACGGCGTCACCACCGACCCCTGGCGCGCCGGTCTCGGACTCGTTCTGTTCGCTGTTGGTCTCGGGTTTGCGGTCTGGGCCCGCCTCAATATCGGACGGAACTGGGGCACCCCCATGACGCAGAAGGACGACCCGGAACTGGTGACGAGCGGCCCCTACCATCTGGTCCGGCACCCCATCTACTTCGGAATCCTGCTCGCCGGCGTCGGCACGGCAACTGCGTTGAACTGGTTGTGGCTCGTCGCAGTCGGAATCGCTGGGGTCTACTTCGCCTACAGCGCAACCGTGGAGGAGCGATTCCTGGCCGGCCGGTTCCCCGACACGTATCCGGAATACCGGCGGTCAACCAAGATGCTTGTGCCGTTCATCTACTGAGGAGGCTCGGCCACCGTTACTTGCCCGGGCGACCTTGGGGGCTCGCCCTGTCTCGCCGTCGGACGGCCCATGTTTCTCCCGCCCGATGAGTTTGTGGGTGGGCGTGCGTCTTGTGGATGAGACGAAACGGATGCCCACAGAGGGGCGCGGACGAAAGGATGATCCACGTGACGACGACCGCACAGCAGGGACGCATCAGCGTCACCAAGCACATCGACGCGCCGGCCACGCAGATCTTCGCGTTGTTGACCGACCCGGCCAGGCACCCGGGCATCGACGGCTCAGGGATGGTCAGGGACGGCCACGGGAACCAGATTCTCTCCTCGGTGGGGGACGTGTTCCGGATGCAGATGCATCACCAGGAGTGGGGTCCCTATGAGATGGACAACCACGTCACCGACTTCGAAGCGGATCGACGCATCAGCTGGGAGCCTCGGCCGGTCGTTAACCATGGGGACGCGGACGAGAAGGTGCCGGGCTACTACGTCTGGGGATACGAACTCAAGCCCATCGGCGATGCGACCATCGTGACCGAATCCTTCGACTGCACCAGGTCTCCGCAGTGGTTGCGCGAAGCCACCAACGAGGGCGAAGGCTGGCGCGAGGCGATGATCGAGACCCTGGACAAGCTCAGCGACCAATGTGCACAGCTGGGCGCCCGTGACAGCTGACGATCGGCCTCGCGCGCGCTACCGGAAAGGATCAAGAGTGAAGAAGTACATCCTCTTTGATCATGACGGCGTCCTGGTAGACACCGAGTTCTGGTACTTCAGAGCCGGAGCACGTGCGCTTGCGGACATCGGTGTGATCCTGGATAAAGATCACTACGTCCTGGACATGAATCGGGGACTGGGCACGTGGGGCCAGGCCAGGGCTGCAGGGATCGATGAGAAGACCATCGACAGGCAGCGTGAGGTTCGGGACGGCTACTACCAGGAGTACCTGAGGACAGAAGCCATCGAGATCGACGGCGTCGTCGAGGCTCTTGCTGAGCTGTCGAAGTACGTCCGCATGGCCATCGTGACGACAGCTAAACGGGCGGACTTCGAGCTCATCCACGAGAAACGCCAGATCAGGCAGTTCATGGACTTCGTCCTCGTTCGAGAGGACTACCAGCACGCCAAGCCGCACCCGGAGCCGTACCTGACCGGCTTGAAGCGCCTCGGAGCGACGAAGGATGAGACTCTGGTCGTTGAGGATTCCTTGCGAGGGCTGAGCTCAGCTGCGGCGGCCGGTATCGATTGCGCCATCGTCGACAACGACTTCACAAAAGACCATGACTTCACCGCGGCGAGATATCGGATCGAGGCTCTGATCGACTTGAAGGGCATCGTCCTGGACGTGACCTGAAGGAGCGGCGACGCGATCGAGCGAATGACTTGGTCCATCACAACCGCTTCGTGGTATCGGTCACTGCCCAAAGCTGAATCGAAGTTCGGGTCACCAGGCGACGTACGCGAGGAACGTCGACGGAATCGTGTACTCGTGGAACGTGCGTTAGGAGCGGCGCCTGAAGACTCCGATGGCGGTCCGCTTCGATGAGCGGTCGACGGTTACCAGAGCGGCGTCGCGGTCCGCGTCGGGACAGGCTGATCGTGCGGCACCCGCCGGGAATCGTCACCGCCGGACTGACGTGGTTTGCGTGTGCCTGCAGGGTCTGCAGTCGGCACCGGTTCGCTCCGTGCGTGCGACGGTTTTCGATCCGCCGTCGCCGGCTGCAGCATCGTTGGGGCCCTGGCCGTGCAAGTCCTCGCGGCGCGTCAACGTGATGCCTCGCGAAGGTGCACCGGCCCAATACACACCGGTCACTCAACAAGGCTGGCGTGGGCGCTGATCCCGAAATGAGACACCACGGGCGGCGGTGGCGTCGCCTTAATCTCCTCGCTACTGAAGAGCAGATCGATCTCGTGTGGGAGCAATCTCGCGATGTGCGCCGGGACGCTTGTGGCTGGGACGTCGAGGGCTGGGTCCAACCCCAGAATCAGTGTTCCGGCCGCGAGTTCTTGCGCGCCGCGAACGAGCTCTTCGGCAACCCGTTCGGTCAGCTCAGCGGCGGCGAGGTTCTCGCCGTCGATCCATGCGCCGACCAGGTGGACAGTCATCGGATGGCGGGCGAGCCGGATCCGGGTACGGGTCAGTTCGGTGCTCAGCGGCCGCCGGGTCACCACGGTCAGGAAGACGACCTGTCGGCCGCTGATGTCCGCGAGCTCACGGGCACGGGTCGCCACGTTGTCGAAGTGTCGCGACCCGGTGTGGACCGCCGCGACAATGAAGCCGCCCGAGCGGTTCCCGCGACTGGCCTGCCGAGCATCAGTTCCGATCGAGATCATGAGAGGAGTCCTTTCGTCCCGCCGCCATGTGGGTAATGGCAGTGAACGGCATCCGCGTGGGGTCGGCATGGCTCGCAGATGGAGATGGCGTGGAGGATCCTTTATCGAGGGCCGATGGCAAGCGGGATGTCGACGACAACTGCAGTTCCGACGGGGCCGACGCTGTCGATGCTGACCGTGCCGTGATGCGCGCGCACCAGCTCAGCGACAACCGACAGTCCGATCCCGCTGCCCGTAACGTCGGTTGCATTGCGGCCGCGCCAGAACCGTTCGAAGACGTGCTGCCTGTCCGCGTCGGCGATTCCGATGCCGGTATCACGAACGTCCAATCGGGCGAAGCCTCCGACCGCCGTGACCTCAACGGTGATGCTGCCGCCTGGAGGCGTGAACTTGATCGCGTTGCTCAGCAGGTTGATGGTCACCTGACGTAGCCGTGCAGCGTCACCCTCGATCGGTGCGGAGTGAAGGCTCTGGTTGAACGCGAGTCCCGACGTGCTGAGTCGGGTCGACATCGACTCAGTCGCGCCCGCAACGATCTCCGCCAGGTCACACCTGGTGAGGCGCAAGTCGAGGGCAGCCGCCTCGGCGCTCGCCAGCGATTGCAGGTCATCGATCATGACGGCGAGCCGGAGGACCTCTTCGTGCAGTGAGGCGCTCTGCTGCGGGGTGTGCTCGATGACACCGTCGACGAGGGCCTCGGTGTTGGCCTGCAGAATCGCGATCGGCGTACGCAGCTCGTGGGCCACGTCAGCAACGACCCCGCGGCGTAGTCGTTCCTCGTCGGCCAAGGTGTCGGCCATCAGGTCGAAACTCACCCCGAGCTCGGTGAGTTCGCTCGGGGTACGGCGAAGCCGGCCCACCCGTGCGCCGCGGTCGCCTGCTGCCATGGATCGAGCCGCGAGAATCAGACGGTCGACGGGCTCGGTCAATCGTCGGGCCACGAGCAGTCCGACGATCAGCGCGAGCACAGCGCCGAGCCCGGCGGCTCCGATGACCGCGGTCGTCAAGGACCGTCGAAGGTTGTCGGCGGACGCGACGAGTCCTCGCTGGTTGAACTTGACGACCAGCGTCCCGATCTTTTGATCACCGTCGGTGATAGCCGTCCGATGCGAGCCGCTCGCGCGTGTGGGGTCCGCGATGGTCGAGGCCACGACTTGCCCGCTGTTGTCGAGAACCGCGACGTCGGTGCCGCTCTGCGAGGCGAGCGCGAGCGCAGGACGCAGGTCAGCGTCCGACCAGCCGGGCTGGCCCGAGCCGTAGGTTGCGGCAGCGTCGGCGAGCAACGAGTGAGTGAGGTCGGTCCGTCTCTGCTGGACCATCACATTGATGTCGCGACCGCCGAGGACGAGTGCAAGACCGGCGCCGATCGCGACGGCCAGTACGGCGACAATGACGAACGACAGGGCGAGCCGGACAGCGAGCGTCCCGCTTCGACTACTCATCAGCACCGACTGCCAGCCGGTACCCCCCGCCAAGGACCGTCACCACGAAACGCGGCTCATGCGGGTCGACCTCGATCTTGCGTCGGAGGTTCTTGATGTGCGAGTCGATGCTGCGTTCATAGCCGTCGAACTCGTATCCGCGCACCCGGTTGATCAGCTCGAGCCTTGAATAGACGCGCCCCGGTGACGTCGCGAGCGCGACCAAGATTCCCCATTCGGTGGGTGTCACATCGACCACAGCGCCGCGCACGGTGAGCTCGCGCCGGGCCTGGTCGAGCACGAGCTCCGCGTCGCCGTAGGAACGACGCCGGGTGTGGGGCCGTTCGTCGATCGCCCGCCGCAGGATGGCCTGGACCCGCAGGACGACCTCTCTGGGACTGAACGGCTTCGTGACGTAGTCGTCCGCGCCGAGCTCAAGGCCGCGAACCCGGTCCTCCTCAGCGGATTTCGCCGTGAGCATGAGGATCGGGACCGGGGACACCGCCCGCAGCTCTCGAGCGACCGTCTCTCCAGAGATGTCCGGCAGTCCCAGGTCGAGGACGAGCAGATCTGGCTCGCCGCTGGTCGCGAGACTCAACGCCTCGGCGCCCGTCGCAGCGGTCAGAACTGTCAGACCCTCCCTTTCCAGGTAGGACCGCAACAGCTCGCGCAGCTTGCGCTCGTCTTCCACGATCAGCACCGTCGCCACGTCGACCTCCGCCAAGAAGTATCCGCTACCTGGCGCCGACCGGGTCGCCACGCGGGCGGCCTCCACACAATCTCCACATCACCACCATGCCGACTCCGACCGGCACGGGTTTGCTGCCGTGGTGATCGCCGCGACCGACCGATGGGAGAAAGCGGATGTGGCTCGCTCTGCTCCCGTGGCTGCTGTTCGCAGTCGGGATCGCCGCACTCCTCGCCGCGCTCAAGGTCAATCGACGACGACGACACGACCCCTCGCGGCCACCGACCCGGCACGCGCCCCGCAGATTCTTCTGAGCAGTGAGGAAAACGCCATGACAGTCGACATCGCCCGCCGACAGGAGTCCGGTCCGCGCTCGGTTGCTGAGGCGGCCGCGGCGGCGCTGTCGCCACGGGCCGTGCTGACCGCTCGGTGGCATGAGCAGATGGAACAGCTCACGACGCTGTCGATCCGGCGTCACGAGATCAACGGCTCCGATCTCATGGACCTCCACGAGGCCATCGAGGAGGTACGACGAGGCATGCGCAGCACCGAGGCGGCGCTCGACCGGATCAGCCACCGCACCTACGGCCGTTGCGAATCGTGTGGCCGCACCATCGACCCGCTCCGGCTGGTCGGGCTACCCGACGCCGCCATGTGCCGGCGATGCGATCGCCACGCACCCACCGGCTGAACGTGACCGTCGCCGCCCAGCCGCGGCTCAGGCTGCCCACCAACAGGCACCCGCGTCGCCCTTCGAGCCAGCGCGCCTCCACACGGTCTCCATCTCTGCTCCACATGGATCCCACGCCGTCCGAGCACGCTCCGCCCTGCTGCGCTTGCAGTCCTTCAGTTGGGGTCCGGGTACCAAGAATCGGCGGTTCCTAGGAGGTTCATGTGCGATGGCGTAGAAGAGCTCTCCCGCGTGATGAATCGGCAGAGAGCCTGGACCCCGCCGAGAGCGACATGTACTCACGATCGGGCGACCTGTTCTGTGGTCGGTGTAACGGCCCGATCGGACCCGAGGACGAGGCAAGACGAACCGCCGGCGGCCAATGGGTCCACCTCGTCTGCTAATGATTCGCCCTCTCTGGCACTTGAGACGAACGTGCATCTCCTGAGTAGCGGGAGCGCGCCCACCGCGGCTCTGAGCCTCGCTGCTCTCCTGCTCGGCGGCGGGACAACGGTCGCGATTCTCGCCGCGGCACGTCGTACCGGTCAGAGGGGCGCCTCGCCGACGGCTTGGCTCGTCGTTGCCGCTGTCACGAGTCTCGTCGCCGGGTTCGTACTTCTGTTCGTCGCCGCAACGTCCTAGCGGTTGCGGAGCTGCTCTCCACATCATCTCCACCTGCCGGCCATCGAGCCTCCGCTTGAAACGCGTTTGCTGCAGTAGGTGGCGAGCGGCGCCGCGGGCGGGAGACAGGGATATGACTGGTTCTGTATCAGTAGATGCCGCTCGTGAGAGCGATGGCCAGATCGCATTGACGATCACGGCGGCAAGTCGACCTCACGACGCCAACCTTGGCGAACGGACTCAACCGTGAGCTGGCTGTGGATCGTGCTCTTCGCCGGTGGCTGCGCCATTCTGATGGCCGGCTACGTGTATCTCGTCGAGATCCGTGGCAGCACCACTCCAGACGCCACCCGTGAATGCAGCGCCGACACCGAGGCCGCGGTCGGACGAGGAGCCACAGCCGTGCGCTCCTCACTGAAATGAAAGGTCATCCGGGTGCGTTGGCCTGTCCCGGACTAGAGAACCAGATCAGTCGCCCTTGACGTTGACGATCTGCCGAAGGACGTGACGGACCTCGACGAGGTCCGCGGCGTCAGCCATGACCTCGTCGATGTCCTTGTACGCCTGCGGGATCTCGTCGATGAACGCATCGGTGTCGCGGTACTCGATTCCGACCATCGCCTCGCGAAGCTGGTCCGCGTTGAACATCTTGCGGGCAGCCGAACGCGAGTAGTTCCGCCCCGCGCCATGCGGAGACGAGTTGAGCGAGAGCGGGTTGCCCTTGCCTGATCACGACGTAGGACGCGGTTCCCATCGACCCCGGGATCAGACCGGGCAGTCCGACTGTGGCTTCTATCGCGCCCTTGCGCGACAGCCACACGTCCTTGCCGAAATGATGTTCCTGCTGGGTGAAGTTGTGGTGGCAGTTGATCCGCTCCTGCTCGACCACCGGCGCACCGATCCACTCGGCCACGCAGTCGACGACGCGGTCCATCATCTCCTCGCGGTTGAGCAGCGCGAAATGCTGCGCCCACCGCAGGTCGCGGATGTAGGCCCAGAACTCATCGGTCCCCTCGACCAGGTAGGCGAGGTCGGGGTCCGGTAGCGGGATCCACCACTGCTTGCACAGCTCCTGCGCCCGCTTGATGTGGTGGACCGCCATCTTGTTGCCAACGCCTCGAGAACCGGAGTGGAGGAACAACCACACCCCGTCGTTCTCGTCGACAGTGACCTCGATGAAGTGGTTCCCCGAACCAAGCGTGCCCAGCTGCAGCCGCCAGTTGGGCGCCAGTCGCTCAGCGGTCGCCGCGCCATCCCTGGCAGCGAGGTCATCCTCGCAGCGCTGCTTGGCGGTATCGGTCAAGTCGGAGTTGTACTTGCCCGCCGAGAGCGGGACCGCGCGCTCGATCGACGCGCGGAGCTCGGCGAGCGGCTTGGCTCGGAAGTCCTGGAGCGTGAACTCGGTGCGGACAGCGATCATGCCGCAGCCGATGTCGACGCCGACCGCCGCGGGAATGATCGCACCCAACGTCGGAATCACCGACCCCACGGTCGCGCCCTTGCCCAAATGCGCGTCGGGCATCAGGGCGAGGTGCGGGAAGATAAACGGCATCTGCGACGCCGTCCGAGCCTGCTCCAGCGTGCTCGGCTCGATGATCGACGCCCACGAGATCAACCGCTTCGACTCGTGTCGCGGCCCACGCTTTGTCACTGTCACTGGCCTGATCATCCTTGGGAGGAGCGAAGATTGCTTCTGGTTTTCACTGCTCGCGGTGAAGGCTTTGTCAGATGGGCTGCCACAGCTCGACCCGATTGCCCTCAGGATCGGTGACCCAGCCGAATCGACCGACACCCTCCATGTCCTGAGCATCCTGGGCACGTCCGCTCCCTCGGCACGCAGTTGCGCGAGCATCGCGTCCAGGTCGCACACCCGGAAGTTGAGCATGGTCTGCTGGCTACGGGAGCCGAAGTACTCGGTGTCGGAGTCGAACGTCGCGAACACTGTGGCCCCGGCGTCCTGACGCCACAGGCCGTTCTCATCAGCGTCCAGTCTAGGCAATCGCCATACCAAGCCCCAGGGCCACCGGGTCGGCGGCGCGCAGGAAATATCCGCCAACTCCAAGTACACGTTCCATACCGTCACCTTGCCAGGACGCAGTCGCTGGGCTTCTAGATGTGATCATGTCTCCACGAGGAGCGGCCGCGGGGCGCTCGCTGCCAGTGGTCACGGTGGGCAAGGTCAGGGAGGCGCGGATGCGGAGTCGCCGCCGACCGTTGGTCGCGGTTCGACTCCTTGGCCGGGGATTCGCCTATCGGCGCGGCATGTCCGCCTTGATTGTCGTCCTGGCCGCGGTGGGATGTGCGGCTGCTGCGGTTGCGCCGGCCTATCGATCTGCGGCGGCGGTCTCGGCGCTGCGGTCGAGGATGGTGGCGGCGCCTCCGGATGTGTCGGGCGTGCAGGTGGCGGCCGCGTCATGGCCCGATGGTTCCCCCGATGCGACTCTGGCGAGGGCTACGCCGCGGCTGCCCCTCGCAACGATGACGACTCGCGATATCTCGGTAGGCGGTCGAGCGAACGACTCAGGCCGGATCGTCGTACCGGCCGCCACACAGCTCGCGGTGCCGGGCGGCCCGCCGGAGTACTCGACCCTGCTGTGGCGGCAGGGTGAGTGCGCGCATGTGGTCTTCCGCTCGGGACGGTGCCCGACCGCAGCGAACGAGATCGCGCTGCCGGTGAACGCGGCCGCCGACCTGAAGGCCCCGGTCGGCTCCCCCATCGTTGCTTCGAACCTGGACCGACCGTACGCCGGCCTACCGCCTGAGCTCGGCCGCAAGGTCGCGCACGAACGCGCCTCGAAGACGCTCGGCGCGCCAAGCCTGTCGCTGCACTTGAAGGTGGTCGGTGCGTTCGAGGTGCCTGCAGGGCAGTCGTCGTACTGGTTCGGTCAGAACATCGCCGCCCCGGTGCTCAACGGTGGCGGCACGCAGATCAGGAAAGTCATGGCGTTGGTGCCGCGGCCGACCCTGACGAGCCTCCCGCTGCCCTACCAGGCGAACGTCACCATCGACCAGCCGCTGAACTGGAGCCACGCCACCGTCGCCGACGAGCTCGCCGTGCAGCGGGCGCTCACACAGTTGCACGCCCGTGCCCTGGTTGGGTCGACCGTCCTGACCGGCATCCCCGCCCTCCTGCACGCGGACGCTGTGGATCGATCGCAGCTGAATCGGCTGGTGGTCCTCGCCGAGATCCAGCTGCTGCTACTCGTCGGCCTGGTGCTGATCGCCGTCCTCGCCGCCACCATGGAGCAGCGTCGCCCCGAGCTAGCCATGGCGACTCTGCGCGGCAGTCGCCCGAGCGCGACCGCTGTGTCGGTAGCCGTCGAGCCGGTCACGCTGCTCCTGCTCGGGCTCGTGCCGGGCCTGCTCCTCGCCGTGCCACTCGCACGGCTAGGTGCGCGCCTGTGGCTGCGGCCCGGCACCCCGGTCCACCTCACCGGCGAGTCTGTGGTGGCCGCGCTCGCCGTGACAGCTGCCGCAGCCGTCGCGGTGCTCATCGTCGGAGGGCTCGCCGCGTCCCGGCCGCTACCCGACCAGCTGGCCGCGGCGCCGGGCTCAGGCCGGGGCCGCGGCTGGCTGGAGATCATCGCGGTCACGCTCGCAGCCGCGGGGGTAACGGAACTGTTCAGCAGCGCAAGCTCCTCGACGCCGTGGTCGCTGCTCGCGCCCTCGCTGACCGGCCTCGCAGCCGGCCTGTTGCTGGGTCGCCTCGTCCCGGCACTGCTGCGGCCCGCCGTTCGCGCGACCGCAGGGTCACCTCGGCTCGGTGTGTTCCTTGCGATCCGCGAGCTCAGCCGTGACCGGAGCGCCTGGCGCGCGACCGCGGTAGTCACGCTCGCGATGAGCCTGCTCACGTTCTCCGCCATGGTGAACCATGCCGACTCGACCGATCGGATGGATCGGGCCGGTCTGACCGTGGGTGCACCGACGGTCGTCACCGTAACGTCGCCACCAGCCCTCTCACTGCTCGACGCGGTGAACCGCGCCGACCCGGCCGGTGACTGGGCGATGGCCGCCGAGCTCCTCGTCCCGTTCGGTTCCCCGGCGCAACGACTCCTCGCGGTCGACACCCCGCGGCTACCCGCCGTCGCCGGATGGACCCGCCGGATCGACGGCTACACCCCTGGCGGGCTAGAAAACGTCCTCCATGTGCCGCCGGGCACCGCCCGCCAAGGCCTGCCGGTCGTCACCGCGGGACCCGTCGAGGGATCGACGCTCGGCTTGAACAACGAGCCACTCGGCAACACCAGCGTGTTCCAGGCCGCCCTCCTTCCCGAACTGCTCGGCCAGGGCACGCTCGCCGACCTGCGCTCCGTGATCGCCCTCGGGCCACCGTTACCCCCATCCCAACTCGGCTCGAACAGCCTCACCGAACAGGTCTGGCTAGGTTCACGCGCACCATCCGACGCCCTCGCCCGGCTGCGAGCGGCAGGACTCACCGTGAAGACCGTGAACCGACGAGCCCGGATCGCGCAAGGCCTGCAGCGACAGGCCACGACCGCGGGCCTTTCTGCCTTCGCCGCCGTCTCGGTCATCGCGGCGATCCTTGCGATCGCGCTGCTACTCGGCACCACCATCGCCGACTCCGCTCGGCGGCGAACCGAAGCTCTCGCCATCGGCCTCGCCGGCGTACCCAGGTGGACCGTCATCCGCAGCCACGTCGCCGCGGTCGCCGCACGCCTGACGCTCGCCGCGGCCATCGGGTTTGGGTGCGGTCTTGCGACCTTGCACCTGTCCCTCCACCTGATCCCTCGAGCCGCACCGGGAAGCATCCCCCCGCCCTTGCTCTCGCTGGCGTGGTTCCCGGCATTTGCGGCCGTGGCGATAACCACGATCCCGGTGCTGCTCGCCGAGATTGGTATCGCCGCCCGCACCACGAAGCGTGCCGACGCCGCTCTCCTACGGTCCGCAACATCCTGACGCTGCCGATCAGGCGATGATGCGTCCGCGCAGCATGATCCGGGTGGGGGCGAGCAGCGCGGCGAGGTCCCGCCGCGGATCGGACGCGTACACGACGAGGTCGGCCGGGGCGGCTTCCTCGAGGCCAGGCAGGCCGAGCCACTGTCGACCCTTCCATGACGCGGCGGCGATCACGTCGGGCTGAGGAATCCCCGCTCCGACCAGCGCGCGGATCTCATCCCGCACCAGGCCGTGAGGCAACGAGCTGCCGGCATCGGTGCCGGTGTAGATCGGGATGCCCGCGTCGAATGCGTTGCGGATCCGATCCCGCGAGGTGGCGTAGAGCGCACGCATATGGGCTGCGTACGTGGGGAACTTCGCTGCCCCGGAGGCCGCGATCGACGGAAACGTGTCGATGTTGATCAGCGTAGGCACCACCGCCACCTCACGGTGGGCGGCCAAGGCGATCAAGTCGTCAGTGAGCCCAGTGCCGTGCTCGATCGAGTCGATCCCGGCAGCGATGAGTCCTGGGAGGGCGTCCTCGCCGAAGACATGCGCGGCCACGCGGACACCGAGCTCATGAGCCCGGCCCACGGCAGCCTGCAGCACGTCATCGGGCCACAACGGAGCGAGGTCGCCGGTCGACCGGTCGATCCAGTCCCCGACAAGCTTGAGCCAACCGTCGCCGCGGGCGGCCTGAGTCTCCACCTCGCCCACGAGTTGGTCAGGCTCCACCTCGATGCCCAGCTCACGGATGTAGCGACGGGGAACAGCGATGTGCCGGCCGGCTCGAATCAGCCGAGGCAGGTCGTCGCGCTGTTGCACCGATGTGTTGTCGACCGGCGAGCCGGCATCACGCAGCAGGAGCGCGCCGGCCGATCGGTTCAGCAGCGCCTGCTCGGCCATCGTCTCCGGATCAGGGGCATGTCCAAGCGGCGACAGCCCGACGTGGCAGTGAGCATCGACCAGTCCCGGCACGATCCACCCACCCGAAACCACCGTCTCCGTCAGACCCGACGGCGCGGTGAACGTGAGCCGGCCACCGAGAACCCAGGCATCCCGCTCGACCTCATCGGGAAGGAACACCCCCCGCAGGTGTGATGTCGGCACCCGCAGAATCTATCGGTGGCCATACCAGGTCTGCAGGCCCGCGCCTGCCTTGGCCCAGCGTTCGTGGCGAGAGTGGCGGCGGGACAGAGTGTCGCTCTGCTTGTAGACTGAGCACGTACGAGAAGTGGCTGACCTCGGCTTCTGGTGGCACCCGCAGCGACCGTCCCGGTCGTGTCTGACTCGATCATCGAGCATCGCGGGCCTGGCATCGCGCGAGGGTCGGTCCGCTTCTCAGCTGGGTCCGCGCTTGGTCAGATCAGCGGTCCGCGACTGGATCGTCGCGATGCCGATCGCCAGGGTGTTCCGCGGGCTCGGTCGAGCGACGAGGAGGGTGAGTGCCGCCAGGTTCACGCCGTCGCACGCGCGGCGGCGTTCCGGTGCCGCCCCGGAAGCGTTCGGACCCTCCGCCCGCGAGGGATCAGCCTCGCCCGGCGAGGCAATCCGCCGAGCCGCGACGAGCCGCGCAGCAGCAGCGACGTTCCTCGTCGAACGGCCGCCAGGACCAAGGACCGCTCGCCGTCCTCGCGATAGCTGCCGCGGACGTCGACCGTGCCGCCCGGGTGACGCCCACGACGCGGGCGATGTTCCAGGCGATCGCCTTGCTGCTCCGCGAACAGCGGACCGAGGCACTCACGGCGCCCATGAGCCCCGCCCGGCGCGCCGCGCAGCAGAAGCGGATCGAGGGCCTGGCCGCAGCACTGGCCCGCACCGCCGCCCGCGACCAATCGATGTTCGCGGTGCTGACCGACGGCGTCCAGCTGCTGCCCGGCGCGGCTGCCGCAATGCGTGAGCTTCGGATCAAGGCCGGTCTTGCCGTTGAGCCGGAGACTCCTGCGCCACCGCCCGATCCCGCGCCGGCCGGCGCCCGGGAGCAGCGTCAGGTCGTCCCGCAGTCTGCGGTCGCCCGCAACCTCGCCAACCCGTTTCTCGCGCCGGACTTCTCGGCGGCGCCGACCCCGCGGCCACGGCCACGGCTACTCGCCGACTGGGAGTTGATCCGCCCGCTGTTGCGGGCGTTCGAGGAGTCCACTGCCGACGCCCCGTCCTGCATGATCCTCCCAGCACCCAGCCACGCCCACATCGCGGCCGGACTTGACCTGATGCCGCACCAGGCCCAGGTTGTGGAAGCGGCGAAGGACGGCCATCGGACCTTCCTGCTCGCCGACGAGCCGGGTCTCGGCAAGACCGCTCAGGCGCTGCTCGCCGCCCAGGCCGCTGACGCCTACCCGCTGCTGGTCGTCGTGCCGAACGTCGTCAAGACCAGCTGGGCACGTGAAGCCGCGTTGTGGACCCCGAAGCACGGCGCTACCGTCATCCACGGTGACGGCGAGACCGTAGACGCGTTCTGCGACATCGTGGTCGTCAACTACGACATCCTCGACCGGCACGTCGGATGGCTCGGCACATTTGGGTTCCGCGGCATGGTCGTCGACGAGGCCCACTTCATCAAGAACAAGTCGTCCCAGCGCTCGCAGAACGTGCTCGACCTTTCGCGTCGGATCCGCGAGCGCACGACCCGGCCACTGCTGATGGCCCTGACCGGTACGCCGCTGATCAACGACATCGAGGACTTCCTGGCCATCTGGGAGTTCCTCGGGTGGATCACCGGCAACGAGGTCGGGCTCGACCTCCTCCACGCGCTCGAGGCGAACGGCGCGACGCCTCTCGACCCCAGCTTCTACCCGGCCGCGCGAAGGTCAGTGATCGAGATGGGGATCGTCCGGCGACGCAAGGTCGATGTCGCCAAGGACATCCCGCCACGGCGGATTGCCGATGTCCAGATCGAGCTCGAGGGCTCGTTGGGGACGTCGGTGCGCGAGGCCGAGCGCAAGCTGGTCCAACGATTGGTGAAGCGCTACCGGAGCGCTGTCGCAGCACGCACGGGCAACGACGAGAGCGACGAGATCGACGTGTCGGTCATCCGTCAGGTCTGCGCTCGGGAACTGCGCGATTCCGACGACAACAGCACCGGCGAGAACGTCTTCTCGATGATGCGGCGGATCGGCGAGGCCAAGGCTGAGCTGGCGGCCGACTTCACCGCCCAGCTGGCCCACAGCGCCGGCAAGGTCGTGTTCTTCGCCAAGCACATCAACGTGATGGATGCAGCCGAACGGGTCCTCGCCAAGCGGGGCATCGGCTACTCCTCGGTCCGCGGCGACCAGACCACCCGAGTGCGGCAGAAGAACATCGACTCGTTCGTCAACGACGAAAGTACGCAGGTCATTGTCTGCTCGCTGACCGCCGCCGGTGTCGGCATCAACCTTCAGGTGTCGTCCAACGTCGTACTCGCTGAACTGTCGTGGACCGCCGCCGAGCAGACCCAGGCGATCGACCGGGTCCACCGGATCGGTCAGGACCAGCCGGTCACTGCTTGGCGGGTCATCGCCGCGCAGACCGTGGACGCGCGCATTGCTGAGCTCATCAGTACCAAGGAAGGCCTCGCTGCCCGTGCACTTGACGGCTCCGACGTCGAGGTCACGAGCGTCGACCTGCAGCTCGAGACGCTGGTCAGTTTGTTGACCGACGCGCTTGCCGTCAGCTGAGTTCCTCCTCGGGCACGACCTGGTTCGGGAGCTTGTTGGGGGCCAGGATGAAGTCCAGCCGAGTGATCCTGGCGTCCAGCACCGTGAATGAGACGACGATCGCTATGTCGTCGCCGTCGTAGAGTGCCAATCCCGTTGACCCGTTCACCGGCACCGGTTCCAGACGTTGACCGTCTCTCACGTTGTCAGCGATTCCGAGGATGAACCGACTGACGCGATCGGCGCCGACGACCGGCCGCCGCGCGGCAGTGACGAAGCCGCCGCCGTCAGCGGTCAGCACGACGTCGGGGTCCAGCACGCGCAACAGCCCCGCCAGATCTCCGCCGGCGCTGGCCGTCATGAAGGCGCCCACGGCCGCGTCGTGCTCGGCCGTCGTCACCGCCAGCCGTGGCGCGCTGTCGGCGACGTGACGCCGGGCCCGAGCGGCGAGCTGGCGCACGGCGGCGGGTGTCCGACCAACGATGTCGGCGACCTCGGCGAAGCGCATCCCGAACAGGTCGTGGAGGACCCAGGTGGTGCGCTCTGCCGGGCTGAGGGTCTCCAGCACCACCATGAGCGCGTAACTGACCGATTCATCCAGGGTCACCCGGTCCGCTGGATCATTTGCTGTCTCGACGACCGGCTCCGGCAGCCACGGTCCGACGTAGTGCTCGCGCCGAGCGCGGGCCGAGTTCAGCAGGTCCAATGCCAGCCGGGTGACGGTGACCGCGCCCCAAGCCGGTACGTCGAGGATCGGCTCGCGCGCATCGGCGTTGACCAGCCGGATCCAGCCGTCGGACACCACGTCCTCGGCGTCGCTGACGCTGCCAGTCACCGCGTATGCCATCCGGACCAGCCGCGGCCGAGCCGCGTCATATGCCCGCGCGAGCTCCGCTTCCCGGTCGGCACTCAAGGATTCACCGGGACATCGGACGCCAGCCATTCGTCGAACGTCTGCCGGCCTCGCGGGCCTTCGCCCGTGGGTAGCAGCGCACCCGTAGCCATCGCCTTGCCGGCGACGCCCGGCAGCCGCACCGTGAGCACCCGCTTGTTGCTGCCGCGAGCGCCTCGCACGGCCCGCACGAGATCCGCGAGCTCGCGTTGCTGTGGTCCACCGAGCTCGGGCGCCATCCCCACCGGCGGTCCGGTGGCAAGGGCGATCAGCGCGTCGGCGACTTCCCGCGCCGCTACCGGCTGTATCTGCATCCGCGGTACGACAGCCAGCGGGCCGGTGGTGCGGTCGAGAAGTTGTTCGGCGAACTCGTGGAACTGCGTCGAGCGCAGCACGGTGACCGGTCGACCGCTGGCCAGAGTCAGCTCCTCCTGGCGGCGCTTGCCGACGTAGTACCCGACGTCGACCAGGTCGATCCCGACGATCGAAAGGGCCACGTGGTGACGGACGCCGGCACGCGTTCCCGCTTCGAGCAGATTCGTTGTGGCCGCCTCGAAGAACGCGATGGCGCGCTTCTTTTTCAAGGTCACCACATTGCTGACGTCGATCACGACCTCCACGCCCGCCAGGGCAGCCTCGAGCCCATCATCAGTCGTGAGGTCAACCCCGGTCGACCTCGACAGGACCACTGGGACGTGCCCGGCATGAGACAGCTCCGGGACGATCAAGCGCCCCACGAGCCCGGTCCCACCCGCCACCGCCACTCGCATCCGACTGCCCTCCATCGCTCGTCCCGTTCTGCCTTGTAGTGAAGACGAGACCGCGACAAGAACTGTGACATCGATGCCATGGTGGGAACCATCGCGATGTCACATTCCGCATCGCCGTGTCGTCATCATCGTGTCGGCGCCACAACCACGCCCGAATCGATCGGAGGACCAGATGACCCAGCTGGCGTTTGAGCGCCAGGGTGGCGGACCTCCCTTGGTGCTGCTGCATGGCCTGGGAATGTCTCGCCGTGCCTGGGACCCCGTCGTGCCGGCGCTAGCCAAACACTTTGAGGTGATCGCCGTCGACCTACCCGGATTCGGAGACTCCGCACCGTTGCCAACAGCTGTGGACCCAGCGCCCGCCGCCCTGGCGGCAGCTGTCAACGATCTCCTGGGCAGTCTTGGGATCGACTGTCCGCACGTCGTCGGCAACTCACTCGGAGGCTGGGTAGCACTGGAGCTGGCCAGGGTTCGGCCGGTGGCATCGTTGACCCTCCTCTCTCCCGCGGGACTGTGGCCCGACCGCGCACCCCTGTACTCACGCACCAGCCTGCTGGCGTCGAGATGGCTGGCCCGCCATGCCGGCGGCCCGCTGAGCTGGCTGGCCCGCTATCGGGCGGCCCGCGTCCTGATCCTCGGTCAGACTCACGGTAGGCCCACGCAGATCAGCGCGGAGCAGGCACGAGCCACCATCCACGCGCTGGGCCGGTGCCCCGGCTTCGACGCCACGCTGGCGGCCTCAGCTTGCAGGCGATACCGCGCGGGCTCGGTTCTCGGCGTACCGGTCATGGTGGCCTTCGGCTCCCGCGACCTGGTCCTTCTGCGACGCCAGTCCCGTCACCTCGACCAACTACCTGCTGGAACCCAGCTGCGCCAGCTGCCCGGCTGTGGCCACGTCCCTATGTCGGATCGTCCTCAGGCAGTCATCGACATCATCACCGACACCGTCAGCATGGCAACCCGCTGATGGCCCGACGCTGGAACCACGTACCGAAGGGCGCTTCGGACTAGCGAACGCGGCCGACCCAGTACCGGTTCGTCCAGATGTACTCGCGGGTGATCGTCGTACCGGTGTGCCGCGCGACCCACATCCTGTGGTGACCGCTGTAGATGCCGACGTGGTCGATCGAACGGGTGCCGCCACCGGCGAGCGCGAAGAAGATCAGGTCGCCGGGACGCTCGGCGTGATGCGACAGGTGACGCGTCCTGGTGTATTGCGTCGCGGCGTGATGCGGCAGGTGCACACCGAGCTTGCCGTACACGTACTTGACCAGGCCGGAGCAGTCGAACGCGTGCGGCCCTGCGGCACCCCACACGTACGGCTTCCCCCGCTGGTGGGAGGCGATTCGCACCGCACGCTGACCCAGCTTCGCGCCATCGTGCCGTCGGACGCGGCGGTGGCGGTGGACGTGATGGTGGTGGTGCACGTGATGACCCGGGTGGTGATGAGCAGGAGAAGCGACCGAGGCGGCGGCGGGGACGAGCCCGAACGTCGTGGCAGCGGTGATGACCAGAGCGCGCCGCGCTCCGCGGGTCAAGGCATGCATGTAGTCCTCCAGGCGCCTGCGAGGTGAGCTGACGGGTTCGGGCGGACATGGCCCGGCCACAGGTGGCTGCACCCCAGGACCGAGCGGTCCGGTGGGTCCCCCGCTCCTGCCCGCGTGATCTTCGACCGTCTCCGGCAGGCAGGATTCGGCGCCCGGACACGCGCCCCGCCCGGATGGGAGGCGGGGACTTCACCGGAGTCGGCAGCGGCGCGCAAGAATGCCGGCCCAACTCCGGTGATAAGGATCCTTGCTGATCTCCCTGAGCGCGGACTTCAGGTTCGCCGGCTACGGCTAGGTCGGAATGCATGACAGGATCGACGTCTACCGGACCTCGGAGGCCGCGATGACGAACCAGGACGCATTTACCGCTGACGAGTGGACGCTCGTCCGAGAGGGCCCGACCAGTGCCGGGCTCATCGTGGTGACCGCATCGCATGGCGGCACCTTCCGCGAGACGTTCGCGATGTCGAAGGCGTATGTCGAGGCCCGCGGGGAACACGGCAAGAGCGAGCTCCTCGACGCGGTCGTCGGATCGAAACCGAAGACGGACCGCCCGCACTCGCACTCACCCGAAGAGCTGACCTCGACCGCGCTGCAGCACGTCCGCGACGCCATCTCGCTACTCGAGGCCAAGGCGACGCCGCAAGAAGTTGATGACTATCGGCACTTCGTGCTTACGCTGGCCGAGAAGGTTGCCGCTGCGCACCGCGAGCACGGTCAGGACGTCAGTCCAGAGGAAGCCGCCGCCATCGAGCAGGTCCGGGCCGCACTGGGAAGCCCTGCCAGCGGGTGACCGGAGCCACCACCGAAGTTGCGAGCCTCATTGACGGGGCGGGCGCAGGACGGCGAACGGGTCGGTGACCGCGAGCTCGCGACTCCGAAAGCGGTAGGTCATGGCGGGTCGACCGCCTGCCCGACCCGAGGCCGCGAGTCGTCCGGTGGGCTCGATGAGCTGCCGTCTGGTCATGACGCGAGCCAGGTTGGTCTGCGTCACCGGGTAACCGAGCGCGGCACTGATGATGTCGCGCAGCTCCGACATCGTGAACTCCTCGGGCGCGAGAGCGAATCCGATATTGGTGTAGGACAGCTTGGCGCGCAGCCGGTCGACCGCGGCCACGATGAAATCGGCGTGGTCGAAGGCTGTGTGGGGCAGGTCAGCGACCGGCAGCCAGGCGGTGTCCGTCGGCAGCAGCGGCGTCGCCGAGGAGGGAACGATGCCCAGGTAGGCCGTCGCGAGCACCCGTCCGCGCGGATCCCGCTTGATGTTGCTGTGCGTCGCCAGCTGCTCCAGATGTGCGACCTCGCGCACGTCAACCTTCTCCGAGAGCTGGCGCAGGATCGCGGTGCGCAACCGCTCGTCGGCCCGGACGCCACCTCCGGGCAACGCCCATCTGCGGGCGTGCGGAGGTTGCGCGCGACGCCACAGCAACGCGCATAGAACGCCGTCGCGGACAGACAGGACAACCGCCACGACCTCGTGAGGGTAGGCCGGCCAACCGGGCCGATCCGGCGACCGGTTGCTGGTTGTCACGACGCACATGTTACGTTGGCAACGGTAATCGCCTTAGAGTCGAAAACCTCGAGGATCCGATGACGACAATCGATCTCCTGCCTCCCGCGTCCGGCCATGAGCCACCAGCGGACACTCCCGGGCCTCATTGGCAGGACGATGTACGCCGAATGGCACGCGCGCAGGACGCCGTGATCCTGGCGCACAACTACCAGGTCCCGGAGATCCAGGACGTTGCCGACCATGTCGGCGACTCATTGGCACTATCGCGGATCGCGGCCGCGTCGGACGCGACCACGATCGTGTTCTGCGGGGTGCATTTCATGGCAGAGACCGCGAAGCTGCTGGCTCCCGCGAAGCGTGTGCTGATCCCCACGGCCGCAGCGGGTTGTTCGCTGGCGGACACGATCGACGTCGACCAGCTGCTGGCATGGAAGGCGGTGCATCCCGGAGCGGTCGTGGTGGCGTACGTCAACACGAGTGCCGCGGTCAAGGCCGAGTCTGACATCTGCTGCACGTCGTCGAATGCGGTCGATGTCGTCAGGTCGATCCCCGCCGACCGGTCGATCCTGTTTCTGCCGGACCAGTTTCTCGGTGCTCACGTGAAGCGAGTCACCGGGCGCGAGAACCTGCACATCTGGCTCGGCGAATGTCACGTCCACGCCGGCATCTCCCCCAGCGACGTCAGGGCGCAGGTGGTCGCGCATCCAGACGCGGAGCTGTTGATTCACCCGGAATGCGGGTGCGCGACCTCGGCCCTGTGGCTGAGCGGAACCGGCGACCTCCCAGCCGAGCGGACCCACATCCTGTCCACGGGCGGCATGGCCAACATGGCACGGGACCTGAGCAGCGACACGGCGCTGGTGGCCACCGAGGTCGGCATGTTGCACCAACTGCGCAAGCTCAACTCGCACACGAACTTCCTGCCGATGAACCCACAGGCGGTCTGCCGCTACATGAAGATGATCACGCCGGCCCTGTTGGAGCGGTGTTTGCGCGAAGGCCGTGACGAAGTGCTGGTCCCGGAGCAGGTTGCCCGACGGGCCCGAGGCGCGGTCGAGCGGATGGTGACGATCGGGCCCGCGGACCGGGCTCGATGACGACCGGAACCGCAAGCCCCGGCGACGACTACGACGTCCTCGTCGTCGGGTCCGGCGTGGCGGGGCTGTCGGTCGCACTGGGGCTTGCCGGCCGCCGACGCGTCGCGATCCTCACCGCCGGTGATCTGGCGAGCGGAAGCACCCCCTGGGCTCAGGGTGGGATCGCCGCTGCGATCGCGGAGGACGACAGCCCGCAACAACATGCCGTCGACACCGCCACTGCAGGCGCCGGTATGTGTGACGGCGACGTCATTCACCGCCTCACGCGTGATGCGCCGCCGCGGCTGCGCGACGCCATAGCCGCAGGTGCGCGTTTCGATCTCGATAGCCGCGGCAACCTGGACCTGACTCGCGAAGGCGGTCACCGGCGCCGCCGGGTCGCTCACGCCGGCGGCGACGCCACCGGCGCCGAGGTCAGCCGCGCCCTGATCGCCAACCTGCGCCGCTCCGGCGTTGCCGTCTTCGACCACACGACAGTGCTCGACCTTCGCTGCGTCCGAGGACCCAACGGCAATCACGTCACAGGCGTCGTCGCCACCGGCAGCAACGGCGACACGTTCACCCTGCAGGCTCGGGCGGTCGTACTCGCGACCGGCGGCATCGGCGGCGTCTACCAGGCCAGCACCAACCCGGCCGAGGTGACCGGCAACGGGCTTGCGCTTGCGTTGCGAGCCGGGGCCCTGCTCACTGACCTTGAGTTCGTGCAGTTTCATCCGACCGCCCTGCGAGTCCCCGATCTCACCGACCAGATCCCGCTCGTGACCGAAGCCCTGCGTGGCGAAGGAGCCGTGCTGCTCGACCTCGCTGGCGACCGCATCATGGCCGGCCACCATCCCATGGGCGATCTGGCGCCGCGTGACGTCGTCGCTCGGCGGATCGATGAGGTCATGGCCCAGCAAGTCGATGTGGATGCCTCTCGGGTGCTGCTCGACGCCACGCACCTCGGCGCCGACTATCTTCGCGACCGATTCCCCACCGTGTACGACGTCTGTCTCCGCCACGGCATCGACCCGAGCACCCAGCCGATTCCGGTTGCACCAGCCCAGCACTTCTCCTGCGGAGGCATCCGCACCGACGGGTGGGGCCGCACCGATGTGGCCGGGCTCTACGCCGTCGGCGAGGCCGCGGCAACCGGTGCGCACGGCGCCAACCGACTTGCCTCTAACAGCCTGCTCGAGGGCATCGTCTTCGGGCGACGAGTCGCCGACCGGCTCGGCGAGCAGCTACCAGCCCACGCTCACGGCGTCGACACCGTCCGAAACAAGGTGCCCCACCTCACGGCCTCGACCATCCCGACGATCAAAACGACAATGACGCGTCACGTCGGGATCCGGCGGGACGCTGCCGGCCTCGCCGACGCATTGCGGACATTGACCGCGATGATCAGGCCGTCGAACCCCCTACCGATGTCCTCCGACGCGGCCCACCAATGGACCGTCGCGGCTGCCGTCATCGCGGCGGCGACCGCGCGCGAGGAGAGCCGCGGCTGCCACTGGCGGGCCGACTTCCCCGATACGGACGAGCGGTGGCGGCGCCACATCATGATCGGGCTCGACCCGGACGGCACTCCGGTCGTGGTCGCTCCCGCTGCCCTCGAGCGGTCGGCATGACCAACCCGTTCGTCTGCGACCCGGCGCGATTGACAACCGACACCCGCGCATCGGTTCTGGCGGCCGGTCTTGATCCCGAGGATCTGTTGACCGTTCTTCAACGCACCCTCGCCGAAGACCTCGGCTCCGCCGGCGACATCACCACGGCAGCGACCGTGCCGTCAGACACCACGATCAGCGCGCGCTATCTCGCGCGCCGGGCTGGAGTGGTCGCCGGCATGCCGGTGCTCAGCGCCCTGATCGACACCTGCCTAGGAGCGCGGGCCACGCTGGATGTGAAGGTCGACGACGGCGACCGGCTCGACCCCGACGACGTGATCGCCGCGATCAGCGGCAACGCGCACGGGGTGCTTGCCATCGAGCGGCTGACCCTCAACCTGATCAGCCATCTGTCCGGCATCGCCACGGCCACGCGAACCTGGGTCGATGCGGTTGCCTCCACCCCGGCGAGGATCCGCGACACCCGCAAGACGACGCCGGGACTACGGGATCTCGAGAAGTACGCCGTGCGGTGCGGCGGCGGCGTCAATCACCGGCGCGGGCTTCACGACGCGATCCTGATCAAGGACAACCACATCGCGGCCGCGGGAAGCATCGCCGCTGCGCTGCAACGCGTCGAGGCAACCGAGTCCTCGGCCGTCGTCGGCGTACAGGTCGAGATCGACAACGAGACCCAGCTGCGCGAGGCGCTCGATCACGGAGCACACCAAATCCTGCTCGACAACTTCACCGTCGCCGAACTGACCTCAGCGGTTGGAATCATTCGCGCCCACGCACCAGAAACCATCATTGAGGCAAGCGGCGGGCTGTCCATCGAGAACGCGTTGCAGGTGGCCCAGACCGGTGTTGACTACCTCGCCGTCGGCGCCCTCACGCACTCCGCACCCGCCCTCGACATCAGCCTCGACTTCGAGACCGACAGCGGTGAGTAGGACCACTGCCGTCAGTTGATATCGAACTCATTGCCTTCCGGATCCTTCATCCCGACCGCATAGTGGTCCAGCCCCTCCTCGGACAATGCGCCCGTGATGGTGGCACCCAGCTCGGCCAGCCGGGCGGCTTCGGCGTCAACCCGCTTCCTGCGAGCCTCTATCGGGTCGGTTCGGTCGCCGCTGGCATGGATGTCGACGTGCAACCGGTTCTTGATCGTCTTGGCATCTGGGACGACATGAAACCAGACGCTCGGCCCGTGGCCCTGTGGGTCGCTGATCCGGTCCACCCCGTCGACCAGCGCCTCCTCGGGCACCCCCAGCTCGCGGTAGAAGTCGTTCCAGCTGGTGAATCCGGCCGGGGCCGGCGCGAGCTCGTAGCCCAGAGCGGCTGCCCAGAACCGAGCCAGCAGGTCTGGGTCGGCGCCGTCGATGACCAACTGAAAGCGAACAGGCACCGGCTTCCCTCCTGGGGTGATCGGGCGGCGACCGCAATCCTGCCAGAGGGACACCTCCCCTGATGGCCCGTTAGATCGTCGGGGTCAGCCCGCCATCGATCCGAAGCGTTGTACCGGTAATGGATCCGGCCACCGGGCTTGCGAGGAAAGCCACCGCGGCGGCGATCTCTTCCGGGGTGGAGAACCGGCCAAGCGGGATGGCCCGTTCAGCTGCGGCAATAATGTCCTCGGGCTTCCCCGCGCCGAGTGCCGATGCTTGGGCGGCAACGCCATAATCACCGAGCCAAAGCGGAGTGGCGACGGGACCGGGCGCGACTCCTACGACCCGCACGCCCCGCGCGGCGTACTCCCGAGCGAGACCGACGGTGAGGTTGTTCATTGCGGCCTTGCTCGCGCTGTAGGAGTAGATGCCACTCTCGGGCATGTCACCGTTGACGCTGGAGATGTTGACGATCACTCCTCCGGAGTCGACCAGATGAGGAAGCGCCGCCCTGCTCGTCCGCACGACCGACATGAAGTTGAGCCCCCAGTACGTCGCCCATTGCTCGTCGGATTCGCTGTCGAAACCGGTCCCGATTCGGCCACTGCCGACGTTGTTCACCAACACATCGAGCTGCCCGAAACGATTCAGGCAGGCCGAAACCGCTCGCTCGCCGGCAGGCGGATCTTGCATGTCGATCGTCAGATGCTCGAGCCCGTCACGAGCCGGCGGCTGGCTGCGGCTGGTGCCGAAAACTCTCAGGCCCTCAGCCAGTAAGCGATCCGCGACCGCCAACCCGATCCCACGACTGACGCCAGTGACCAAGGCGACTCGGCCGCGCAACGCCAAATCCATCGGAGACCCCCAGTACGCATTCTAGATACATCGCGCCACTTCCCGCTGCAGCCGCTCAGATGCTTGAGGGCGCTAACGTGCCCCGATGATCATCGAGCACGCACTATTGCCCATCGTTGCAGGCCGCGAGTCCGAGTTCGAAGCCGCGATGCGACAGGCAACCCCGCTGATCAGCTCGGCACCGGGCTTCATTCGGATCAACGTCGCTCGATGCCTCGAACAGCCATCGACATACCTACTGCTTGTCGAATGGGAGCGGCTCGAGGACCACACCGAGGGGTTCCGTGGCTCCTCCCCCTACCAGCAATGGCGGGAGCTCCTCCACCACTTCTACGACCCGTTTCCCAATGTTGTCCACTTCTCACCGATTGAGATCTAGCCTGCTCAGGGTCGAGCGCGGGTGGCGCTGTCCCGATGCTCAGGGTGAACCAGGAGTCTGCCGGTTGATCGAGACCGTGACGTGGCAGATCTTCGGACCTGAATATGCCTCGAGGGCGCTGATCTGCTCGTAGCCTTCGGTCCTGGAGAAGTTCACTATTTTTCGGTGCCCCGGCCTGATGGCGACGGTCGTCGCCGACGTGATCTGCGGCGATCCAACCTGAACCCAGGAGGCGGACACCCTGTCCACCGTCGTGACGTTTCCGGTGTTATGCAGCCGCGCCTGAGCAACGAATCGTGCCGTGAGGCTGCCATCCGAGTTCAGGATGTAGTTGCACGAACGCTTCGACGTGCCGGTCGCGGTGACATGCGGCGCCCTCGGCTGGACCGGCGTAAAGACCACCGGCGACGCGCTGTTGCTTCCGGCATCGACCCCAAGGGCGCCGGTGATGCGGGTCAAGGAACTGGGATCGCTGACAGAGTCGACTATCCCGATGCCGACGAAGCCACTTACCGCGATAACGACCACAACGGACCAGGCCCTATGACGTCGCATCGGGGCCGCCGGCTCCGGCCTGTCCATAACGCGGACGGTCTGGACAGGCACAAAGAATATCGGCAGCTGCGGGCGCCACGTCTTGCCCACGCTGCTGCCCTACATCCCGATCCCTTGCATGACGGGGACGCTACGCGCAACCACGCTCGTCCGTCAGGCGAATGAGCTGATAGCCCATACCACGGGGCCGGAAGTGCGTGGCGAAAAAGAGTGGGTGTTTGTCAGCGCCCGATGGTGGGATCACAGGCGTGAGCGAACCCGCCGTCGTACCGCCCGACAGTCGCGACTGGACCTTCGTCATCACCGACGGGTGCGAAGAATGCGGCTTCACTCCGCAGCCGCCAAGGACCACGAGCGAGCGCCTCCGTGCCATGATTCCGATCTGGCAAACGGCACTCGCCGGCGAAGGCGCTCGCCGGCGCCCCTCACCGACGGTGTGGTCCACCGTCGAGTACGGCTGTCACGTCCGCGACGTATGTCGGACCTTCCACCAGCGTCTCGAGCGCATGCTCGCCGAGGACGATCCTGTGTTCGCGAACTGGGATCAGGACGCGACCGCGATCGAGCAGCAGTACGACCGCCAGGACCCGATCGAGGTCGCGCAAGAACTCACGATCGAAGCCCAGGCGATCGCAGCAGCGTTCGAAACGGTGCAGGCGAGCCAGTGGGATCGGCCGGGCCGTCGCAGCAACGGCTCGAGATTCACCGTTGCCACCCTCGCCATCTACTTCCTCCATGACATCGAGCACCACGGCCATGACGTGTCGAAGCTATAATAGGGGCTAGCCCCCTGCCTGGAGGGACGTATTGCTGGAGTCGTTCAGCCGATGGGCGGTGCCGGAGCCGGGATCGTGCCCTTGAGGTTGAGCGCCTTCTTCACTTGCTGCGCCATCGCCGCTTCGCCCAGCGAGTTGGGGTGAACAATCACCGGGTTCGTGCCGCCGACAACGGGTTCCACCCAACGGGTGCCGATGGCCTGGCACGCGTTGTGGCTCGCAGAGACGGCTGTCATGTTCACGTAAGTGACCCCGGTGGCGGCTGCCGCCCGCTGCACCGCGCTGTTCAACGTCGCCTGCAGGTTGTCCAGGTACGGGACGTCTCCCGCTGCGACGGGCATCTGGGGGAAGCAGCCGCCTGACGCCGGCAGAATCGTGAGGTAGCCGAGGATCGCAACCCTGGCGTTGGGTGCTGCTGTCCGCACGGCGCGAAGCGCGCTCACCAGCGCGGGGTACGTGGTGTTGTTGATCGTGTTGTCGAAGGAGTTCCCGTACTTGTCCTTGCAGGGGCTGCCCTGCCCGAGGCTCGCGACACCCAGAGCGCCGCATTCGACGATCGAATCGATGAACACGTTGCTGTCGTTGCCGCCGATGGTCATGGTCACGAGGTTGGTCTTCTTGCTCAAGGCGTTGAGCTGAGGCGGGACCCCGGGGTACTGCGAGCTGGCGTAGTCACTGGTCTCGGCGCCTCCGCACGTCACGTCGGTCAGTGATGCCCCGGTCGCGGATGCCAGCAGGTGCGGGTAGTTGTCGGTCGCACGGATGCATAGGGGCGACGCGCTGGGATCCGGGGGGAGCGTTCCCGAGGCCGCGCTGTAGGAGTCACCCATGGCCACGTAGTTCAGCGGCGCGGTGCTGGCAACTGCAGCAGGCGCGGCGGTCCCGATGAGGACACTGGTAGCAATGAGCGCGGTGGCGATGAGTGGGCGTCGCACGAGATCTCCTCTTGCTCCTGAAACTCTCGGGGGGAGCATCCCCTGGCGTGCCCTCAGTCAAACGGCATCAATCCGAACAAACAGCCCACTGTGCAATGGTGCATGAATGGCCAGCACTCAGTTGTACGACGCCATCGGAGCGACCTACACGGCGACGCGGCGCACCGAGCCGCGGATCGCTGCGCAGATCTCGGCTGCGCTCGGCGATGCGCGGACCGTACTGAACGTCGGGGCCGGAACCGGATCTTACGAGCCCACCGACCGCAAGGTTCTCGCGGTAGAGCCGTCGGCGCTCATGCGTTCGCAGCGTCCCGCGGATGCAGCGCCGTGCGTCGCCGCTGCCGCGGAGAGCCTTCCGTTCGGGGACCAGTCGTTCGACGCGGCAATGGCTGTCTGCACGCTCCATCACTGGCAGGATCCGATCGCCGGCCTGCGCGAGATGCGTCGCGTTGCTCGACGCGTGGTGGTGTTCCTGTTTGACACCAGTGACCCCAGCCAGTTCTGGCTGACACGGGACTACCTGCCCGAGTTCGCCGGCTTGAGAATCCGCAAGGTCCTGTCGTCGCCGACCGAGCTGGCCGGCGCGATCGGAGCCCGGATGGAGCCGGTGCCCATCCCGTGGGACTGCACGGACGGCTTCTTCGAGGCCCACTGGCGCCGGCCCGAGGCCTACCTGGATGAGCGCGTCCGTCGGGGGGTATCGGTGTGGGCTGCGGTCGGGCCGGACGTCGAGCAGCGGGCAGTCGCCGACCTTCGTGATGACCTCGCATCCGGACAGTGGGCCGAACGCAACCGCGACCTGCTCGAACTCGAGGCGGCAGAGCTAGGGGCTCGCCTGCTGATCGCCTGACCCGCCGTAGCCCGGCACCACGACTAGTCGCCGAACAGCGTCAGCTGCAACCCACCCGGCGCGGATAGTCTCGCGTTGCGTGAGCCCCAGGGCGTGGGCGTGGGCTCCGCGATGACGACCGCGCCGGCCAGGCGGGCGCCGTCGGTGCTGGCGTCAACCTCATCAACCTGCAACGCGACGCGGACGTGACCAGCAACTCGAGTCCCAACCTCAACCTGATCGATGTACGCCGCGTGGGGCACGTCGGCAAGCTCCAGGGTCGCTCGACCCGCGTCCAGGATCATCACCCGGCCGCCAGGCGACGTCACGACCTCCCGTTCGGGCATCCCCAGCACGTCTCGATAGAAGTTGGCCGCAGCCTCGTAGTCCTCGACCGTCACGACCAACCGCAGCTCACTCACGTGGACCATGCACCGACCGTAGCCATTGCAGCCCGTCTCGCAGCGCGGGCCGCCGGGGCCCTATCGTCGGCAGCGGGTCACCTTTCGAGGACAAGTGGAGGTCTGACGCCATGGGCAGCGGACAACGTCATCCAAGCCGGTCGTGGCCGGAGCCACCGACCGACTGGGAAGACACCCGCGCGACCTTCCACCTCTGGACCCAGGTCGTCGGCAAGATCCGGCTTGCCGGTACGCCGGTCATCAGCCACTGGTGGAACACGCCGCTATACCTGACTGCGACCGGCCTGACGACCTCATTGATCCCGCACGGTGTCGGGCGCGGATTCCAGATCGACTTCGATCTCATCGACCATCAACTCGCCATCGTCACCACGGACGGTGATCGCCGCAGCCGCGCGCTGCGGCCGGAGTCAGTCGCCGTTTTCTACCGCAGCGTCATGGGACTGCTCGACGATCTCGGCGTCCCCGTGGGGATCTGGACCATGCCTGTTGAGATCGCGGGCGCCATTCCGTTCGAGCAGGACGAAGAGCACGCGAGCTACGACGCGGAGCAGGTCGGGCGGTTCTGGCGCACGCTGGGCGAATCCCAGCGAGTCTTCGAGATCTTCCGTAGCCGTTACCTCGGCAAGACGAGCCCCGTGCACCTGTTCTGGGGAGCACTCGACCTTGCCACCAGCAGATATTCCGGGCGCGAAGCCCCACTCCATCCCGGCGGGGCGCCGAACTGCGGACCGCAGGTGATGCATGAGGCGTACTCCCGGGAAGTCAGCAGCGCCGGATACTGGCCAGGCCCAACAGGGAGCGGCTGCTACTACTCCTACGTCTATCCGGAGCCGCCCGGCTTCCGCGACTCGCCGGCACAGCCGAGCCAGGCGAGGTACCAGCCTGACCTCGGAGAGTTCACGCTTCCCTACGAGGCCGTCCGAGCCGCAGCGAACCCGGACGCCACGTTGCTCGACTTCCTGCAGAGTACGTACGAGGCAGCGGCCGATCACGCCGGCTGGAACCGGACGTTGCTCGAACGTGAGCCGTCGCCCGGCACACCGTCGCCCTGACGACCTACTACGAGAGACAGGACCCCAATCCGCGGCGCGCATGGCCCCTTCTGGTCATGTACGTCGGTGATCAAGCGAGTTACCGTCGAAGTACGGGTACATCACCTGCTGCTCCAGACCTCCGGTAGCCGAAGCGCGACCGACTGTCGGGGGCCCACATGGAAACAGCACGGGACGCCGCAGAGTCACATTCGGCCGAGGTATCGGACTAACCGCGATGCGTGCCGTCACGACCGGACACGGTCACCGGGTCGGGCTGACCCTCATCGGTGAACTGGACCACGGAACCGCGCTGCAGGTGGGTGCCGCCATGCGGCGCACCCAGGACCCGCCCGGCTGGCGAGACGGCGTGATCTTCTCCCTTGACCTGTCCAGCCTGTCGTTCTGCGACGTCATCGGACTCGACGCGCTCACCGACGTCCATAGCCAGGTGTTGAGCCGCGGGGGAACGCTGCGGGTCGTGCCACCGGCGGCCCGCGGGCCGAGCATGCTGCTGACACTCGCGGTCAACCGAGGCTGGCTCCCCTCGGCGTTCACCCCGGAGCCGTCCTAGGCGGGCTCCGCCACACCTAGCTCGGACGCGATCTGGGCGAGGACGTTGAGGTGGTCATCGACACCCGCTAGTCCGGCGCCCATCGTGTTGACCGACAGGTGCGTGGCTCCGGCCCGCCTCCATCGATCCACATGATCAATGAGCCTGCTCAAGTCACCGGTCCAGCTGACCCGACCTTCGATGCCGAGGGTGCTGGGGTCGCGACCGGCGGCGATGGCACCCTCGTCGACGATGGCGCGGGCCGCGTCGAGGTCGGGGCCGGGCGGGGACTGCGGGAACCAGCCGTCGGCCAGCTGCCCGGCTCGTCGGTAGGCAGCCGGTGATTGGGCACCGAACCAGATCGGGATCGGTCGCTGGACTGGCAGTGGCGCGATACCCGCACCGATGACCTGCTCATGGTCACCCTCGAACGTCACGCTCGGCTCGGTCCACAACCGCCGCAGCAGCCGCACCTGCTCCTCGACGCGTCGGCCCCGGGTCGTGAAGTCCTTGCCGAGCGCTTGGTACTCCACGGCGTTCCAGCCGAGCCCGACGCCGAGTCGGAACCGGCCATCCGTGAGCAGGTCGACCTCAGCTGCCTGTTTGGCCACCAGCGCGGTCTGCCGCTGCGGCAGGATGATGATGCCGGTCACCAGCTCCAGCGAGGTCAGCGCCGCGAGGTATCCGAAGACCACGAGCGGCTCGTGGAAGCTGGTGTTGACGTCGTACGGACCCTTCCAGCCGGTATGGACGGCCGGATCCGCTCCTAGGACATGGTCGTAGGCGAGCAGATGACGAAACCCCAGCTGCTCGACCCGCTGACCGTAGGCGCGAACCGCGCCCGCGTCCGCGCCGATCTCGGTCTGCGGGAGAACGACTCCGATCTGCATGTTGCTCCTGCCTGAGCGAGGGATCGAGGTGTGCTTGAGCTCGTTGAGATCGCTCCAGCCCGTGGGCAGTCAAACTATCGAGCTCCGATCCGGTGTTCCCGGCGAGGGCAGAAACCGTTTGCTCGCGAGGCCGGGGGCCAGCTAACACCGACGATGTGCTGAGCAAGACGACGATCGAACGCTTCATTGCCGAGGGGGCCGTCCAGCTGCCACAGGCGTTTGGACGTGACCTCGCTGACGAGTGCCGACGGCGGCTGTGTGATGCGACCGGATGTCGCGCGGCCCTTGCACACCGCTTTCGACCAGCTCGCCGGCCGCGGCCGGTGGGTGCCCCGCGACGGGCTAGGCACCTTTCCGATTCGGTTTCCGGTCCCTGAACCACCTGGCGACGACGGATGGCACATTGAATCCACTGGTGGTGGCGTGGACGGCAAGCCGATCGTGGACCCGCTCTCGCGAGAGCGGGTGCTGCTCCTGCTGTTCCTGTTCAGCGACGTCGGGCCCTGTGGCTGTGCCACCCATTCGTTCTGCATGCAGCCCAGCGCCATCGCGGCTCCCGAGTGAAGTTCATGGCGCAACCACCGCTGGCCGGCACCCGACCGATCCAACCCGCACGAGCGGCCTCGGATCGGTCACCGGTCGAGGAGGCCGTACACCGAGCCGTCACGACTCGCGAGCGCCCTCGATAGCGGCCGAGCGTTATATCCCAGATATGTGGGATAGCCAGCTGCCTCGTTGGGATCCAGAGTGGTGCCATCAGAGTCGGACCAGTTGGAGGTCGTCATGTTCGCCAGGTCGTCATGTTGGACGGGGTCGCCCGAGGCGCTCCAGAAATGGGAAGACAATGTTGCCGGGGTTGCCTCGATGATTCGCGGCCTACCGGGAGTCGCCGGAGCGATGTTCGTCCTCGACCGAAGCGCCGGTGAGGCGATGACCCTCACGCTGTGGGAGGACGAGGCGGCCGCGTTGGTCAGCGATCAGCACGCCGAGGCCAGCCGGAGCGCCACCGTCGCCGCGACCGGTGTCGAGCTGGTGTCGCGTGGACGCTACGAGGTTCTCGCCAGGTTCTAGACTGCCGGGCGACGGAAGAAGCTGATGGCCACTCGAGCGGCAATCGCGGACGTGACCGCATCGATCATCGCCGTCTGCCACCAAGGTCACCCACCGGATCGGCTCAAGGCCGAGGTACTGACCCGGCTGCGACGAGTCGTGCCGGTCGACGCGTTGTGGTGGGCGACAACCGACCCATCGACACTGCTGTTCACGCAGGCATTCCGCGAGGGCATCCCGGACCATCTCATCCCTCACTTCGTGGACAACGAGTTCGGCGCGACCGACGTCAACCAATGGACCACGTTGGCCCGCGACCGCGAGGGAGTCACCACGCTCGCCCGGGCCACCGGCGGCGACCTCGAAGCGAGTGCCCGCTACCGCGATCTGTTCCAGCCGCTCGGGCTCGGCGACGAGCTACGCGCCGTGCTCCGAACCGGCGACGCCTGCTGGGGTCTGATGTGCCTGCACCGCGAGAGCGGTCACGGCTTCACCGACCAGGACCAACAGCTCATCAAGGCACTCGCCCCGCACTTGGCCGAAGGGTTACGGGCCGGCCTGCTGAAGATCGGCGCCACCGAGACCGCGGCGACCGATGCACCTGGCCTGGTCGTGCTCGACCGAGCCGGAGAAGTGGTCGCACTGACCTCCTCCGCCCAGGCCTGGTTCGCCGAGCTGGGCCACGACCCGAAGTCGCCGTCGGCCGTGCCGCCCGAAGTCAGCACGGCCGCCGGCCTGCTCCACCGCCACAACAGCGACGACCCGATGAACCCGGCCGTGCCCCGGCTACGGGTCCGCACTCTGGCCGGAAGATGGGCTGTCTTGCACGCATGCTGGCTCGACAATGCGGCGGGCGCAGAGCAGATCGCCGTCATCATCGAACCCGCGACCGCGCTCGAAGTCGCCGAGGTCATCATGCAGGCCTACGGGCTCAGCGAGCGCGAACGAACCGTGACCAAGCTGGTCTGCCAGGGGCACTCCACAGCGCAGATCGCTAGCGCACTCTGGATCTCCCACAACACCGTCCAAGACCACCTCAAGTCGATCTTCGACAAGACCGGCGTTCGCAGCCGCCGCGAAGTCATGGCCCGCATCCTGCGCGACCACTACCTACCCGGACTCAGCCAAGGCCGAGACATCCGACCAACCGGCTACTTCGTCTGATCGACCGCCCCTCCGCACTTACACCTTCAGGCGGAACACCTGGCCGGTCAGCTCGCCGACGTACAGGAATCCACCGTGGATCCCGAGGCCGACGGTCGGGGCGACGAAGCCCTTGATCAGCGGCTTCAGCGGTCCGCCCTTGCGCGACATCGAGAAGACCTCGCCGCCCGGACCCTTGGCCTTCCGGCCCTGGAACGACGTGAGATACAGGCGCGACCTGTGCAGGGCGATGCCCATCAGGTCGGTGTGGGGGCCGAACTTCTGGAACGGCTTCGCGAAACCCTTGCACTTCTTCGCCGAGGTGTGGTTGCACTTCGGGAAACCGTAGTTCTGGCCCTGCCTGACCCGCAGGATGAAGTCCGGCGGGTTCTTGGCGCCGCCATCCTGACCGAGGTCGGTGACGAACGGTGAGTTGGACTTGGCCGGGAACGCCATCTGCCATGGCTGCCGTATCCCTCGGGCGAAGACCTTGAGGTGCTTACCGCTCGGCCCGAACGAAAGGATCTGGTACACGTGCGGCGATGTCGTCGCTGGACCATGGTCGTTGCCATTGAGGAGGCCGACGTCCGCCCCGACGTAGAGCCGCCCGTTGGCGCCGAAGCCGATCCCGTTGAACCCCTGGAACTTCTTGGGCGCCGTGTAGATCGTCTTCTGCTTCTTGAACGTCGTGCCGTTCCAACCGGTCCACTTCTCCAGCCGCCATGAGGCGCCGGTGGCGGTGAGCACGCCGCCGCTCACATACAGGGCGTGCTTGTGCCACGCGAGACCCGCGACGAACGCGGGCGACCCCGGGATCTCGGTCGCGGTGCCGTCCTTCAGCAAGAAGACGCCCCCGTTGGGCGGCGCCGAACCCTCGGAGTCGCCACCATCACCCTCGAAAACACTGCCACCCCCGAACGCGAACGACGTCGGCGTCTTGAGGCCCGACGCGAACAGCTGCACGGGATGCCCATTCGTCGAGGTCGGTAACGGCGGCGCTGGGCTGGCCTGCGCAGCGAGACCTGAAACTCCGAATGTCAATGCTGCAACTACAGCCGAGAACGTAACGACACGAGAAAGCATGACCTCTCCTGACCCAGTCGAGATGGGCAACCTCCCGGCAAAGTACCACCCATCCGGCGCCCGCAACACCGACCGTTCGGACCGTTCCAACGGTTCCAGGATCACCCGGTGCGTGACACCGGAGCGGCCTCGCGATCCATCTTGCGTGGCCGGCCACGGGCCCGCTTGAACTCAACAACCGCGCCGTTACCGAGGATCTGACCGCCCCACACGCCGTGCGGCTCACGGCGCGCGAGCGCCCCGGACAGGCACGACAGCCGAATCGGGCACGGTTGGCATTGTGCCTTCGCGAGCTCTAGCTCGGCCGGACGCTGCGAAAACCACAGTTCGGGATCCGAAGCCTGGCACGGTAGTTCGGTGTACTCGATCACGTTCCACCCTCTGCAGATCCTGCCCCTCTTGCCAGGACCACCGTGCTGGCCTAAGGCAGGCAGGCGCATCGGATGAAATCCCTATCTCTCGGGTCTGATCCGCGCTGGACTGCCTTAGCCGAGCTCGCTAGGACGTCCGTCCCTCGATGGCGGTGCGCAGGGCCGCGATGTCTCCCGGTGTGACACGGCAGCAGCCGCCGACCAGCCGCGCACCAGCATCGATCCAGCCGACGGCGTCCGCCGCGGCGAAGCGCGAGTGGCCGGTCCAGCGCCGGGCGGCCGCGTCCCAGCCCTCGCCGCTGTTCGGGTAGGCCACCACGGGCTTCCCGCCGTACGCGACCGCCGTACCCACCGCCACAGCGACATCGGCCGGGTCGAGGCAGTTCACGCCGGTCGCGACGATCGCGGGGCATTCGGCAGCCATCGCGAAAACTTCGGCGAGCGGTTCACCGGCGCGGGTCTGCTGGCCCGCGGCGGTCACCGACAACCACGCCGGCATCCGCAGCAGCTCCAACTCGGCCAGCAGCGCCTCCGCCTCGGCCCGGCACGGGATGGTCTCCAGTGCCAGTACGTCGGCCCCGGCCTCGGCCAGGATCTCCAGCCGGGGCCGGTGGAAGGCCCGCAGCTGGGTCACGGTGAGCCCATAGTCGCCGCGGTACTCCGACCCGTCGGCCAGCACTGCGCCGTACGGGCCGACCGACGCGGCCACCCACCCGGACCCGTGCTCGTCGCGAGCCGTGACCGCGAGCTCGACACTGCGCCGGAGCAGCCGTGCCGTCTCGAGATCGGCACCCTGGCCGATGCCCACGCCGTGGGCGGTGAACCCCTGCGCGGAGGCCTGGTAGCTGGCCGTCGTCGCGACCTCGGCGCCGGCGGCGAAGAAGGCCCGGTGTACGTCGAGGATCGCGGCGGGGTCGTCGAGCAGCAGCGCTGCCGACCACAGTCGCGATGACAGGTCGTAGCCACGTCGCTCCAGCTCGGAAGCCAACCCACCGTCGAGGACTACCGGCCGCTCGGCCAGTGCCGCTACGAAGCTCGCCACCACTCCAGTGTCACTCGCGACCGTGGTGTGTACTCGTGGTGTGAAGGTCCGGATCGCGGTCGGGCTCGGCGGCGCAGCGCTCGGTGCGGATACCTTCACCGGTCTCGTGGCCACGCTGCGGTCGTTGGGATTCGACTCGTTGTGGCTCTCCGAGGTCCTCACCGGGCCAGGCCCGGACCCGCTGGTCGCACTGGCCACCGCGGCCCAGCTCGATCCGGATCTCAAGCTGGGGGCCACCCTGCTGCTTCCCGGGCGCCACGAGCTAAGGCTGGCCAAGGCACTGGCCAGCCTCGATGCGTTCTCCCGCGGGCGGCTCCTGCTCACGTTCGTCCCCGGCCTGACCCGAGGGCTCGAACGTGATGCCATCGGCGTACCGGTGCACGACCGCGCCGCTGTCATCGAACACGCGCTGCCGAGGCTGCGGCGCTGGTGGGCCGGAGAAAGCGTTGACGGCATCACCGTGACTCCGCGGCCGGTCCAGGATCCGCTCGAGGTCTGGCTCGGCGGGCTGGCCACCCCGTCGCTGGTCCGGTGCGGACGGCTGGCCGACGGCTGGCTGGGTGCCGCCTGCACCCCCACCCAGGCCGCTGCCGCGAAGGTCACCATCGACGGCGCCGCCGTCGCGGCCGGCCGCAGCGTCGATCCCGAACACTTCGGCCTGAGCATCGGGTACGCCCATCAGCCGCCCGATGACCGGCAACTGGCCGCGCTCGCTGCGCGCAATCCCGGCGCGGACCCGCGCAGCCTCGTCCCGGTCGGCTACCCGGCGGTCCGCGACCTGCTGCAGTCCTTCATCGCGGTCGGGATGTCGAAGTTCGTCCTCCGACCGCCAGCGCCTATCCCGCCGGACGACCTGGCCGGCTGGCGCGATGAACTTTCCGGCCTCGCGGCGGCGGTGGCGGACCTGCAGACCTGATAGGTCAGAGCGGGAAGCCGAGCTCGGAAGCGGCAACACCGGGCGTGGGCCGCGCCCAATATCGTTCGTAGGCGCCGCTGCTGGACAGCGACCGCAGCTCGGCCTTGTCGAGATACAGGACGCCGCCCAGGTGGTCGGTCTCGTGCTGTGCGATTCGCGCCGCCCAGCCCGACAACTCGAGGTCGTAGCCGTGACCGCTGCGGTCCTGCGCGGATAGCCGCACCCGATGGAAGCGCGAGACGACCGCCGTCAGCCCACTGATACTCAGACAGCCTTCGAAGAACGCCCGACGGTCGGAGCCCAGCGGCGTCACCACCGGGTTGACCAGCTCGAGCAGCGGCTGCGGCGAACGCTCGCGGGCCACGACGATCTCCGGCGCGACCTCGGCCGGGTCCTCGATGACCGCCAGCGCCAGCGGGATCCCGATCTGCGGGGCGGCCAGTCCGACGCCGACCCCGGGCAGGTGGGCGCGCATCGCATCTAGCAGCTCGTGCAGCAGATCGTCGGGCAGCTGGCCGTCGTAGCGGGCGGCGCGCTGTCGCAGTACCAGCTCGCCGACCTGAGGAACGCTCCACGGGCGCGGCGCGGACAGCACCGTGCGCACCTGCTCCACAAGCTCCGGGTCGACCGTGCTCACCCTCGGTCAGGCCCACAGCCGGGTCGGCGTGATCACCAAGGCGGCGGAGAATGACGCGGCGAACTGCTCCGCGGTGCCGAACAGCGCACCGATCCGTTCGGCGTACTTCACGGCGTACTGCGGATTCTGGTCGGCGGGCGCGATGTCGTTGACCTCCCGCGCGGTGCCGTGCACACGGATGACGTCGCGGCCGATGTCGGTCACGTCCAGCCCGAGGGCGATGCGCGGGTTCTCCGCGACGTTGCGCAGCTTCATCTTGCTCGGCTGGCTGTACACCAAGATGGTCTCGTCCTCGCGCAGCAGGAACCACACCGGCACGGTGACGGGCTGGCCATCGGGCTGGACGGTCGTCAGCCACGCCATGAGGTTGCTCTGCAGCCGCCCCTCGACGCGGCTGCGCCGCTCGGCCAGAAGGTGTTCGGTGAGCTTCATACCGCCGAGTGTGCCTCAGGGCTACAACAGCACCTCGTCCTTGAGGTTGCCCTTGAGCCAGGTGCGAAGCTCGGCGTTGTCCTCATGACCGTGTACCGCTGCCGCGTGCTGCGCGGCGGCGGCGACGACCTCGTCTTCTTCTCCTGCGATGGTCAGCGTGCAACCGCTGTCGCTGGGAAAGTCGCGGCAATCAGCGATTTTGCGGCTCATGGTGCCCCCTCTTGTGAGTGTCTGCGTTGAGCTACCTCGCGTAGTTACTGGCCCCGAACCAATCGACCGTGACCACGGGTTCGTCACCGACGACCCAGGCGTCATGCCCGCTCGGTAATGACGTGATGTCGCCCGGTTCGGCCACGAACTGCGTCCCGTCGTCCATCTGGACGGCCAGCCGCCCGGCCACGTGGTACTGGAAGTGCGGGGCGGTACAGCTGTCGGTGCCGGCGATGGGCTTCACGTCGTTCGACCAACGCCAACCTGGCTGAAACACCAGCCGTCCGATCTCGGCCCCGCCCACTTTGACGATCTCTGCCCGACCATGAGGAAACTCACGTACCTCGTCCGGCCCCGTGAAGCTCCGATGCTCCGTTACCTGAGTCATGTCGTTTCCCTCCCTCGAATCGACCAAGGGGTCGACTCGACCCTGATGGGAGACGTTTTATCTACTAGTAGGTAGGCTGTCAAGAGGGAGCGGAAGGAGACCTAGATGCCCGGAACGCGGCTAGCCAGCCCAGCCCAGACCGACGTGGTGACCCCGACGGCCACCGCCATCCTCGATATCGCCGAGCGACTGGTCCAGCGCCGCGGGTACAACGGCTTCTCGTACGCCGATGTCGCGGCCGAGCTCGGCATTACGAAGGCGTCGCTGCACTACCACTTCCCGGGCAAGGCCGAGCTGGGCGAAAGCCTCATCGTTCGGTACGCCGACCGCTTCGCTAAGGCACTGAACGACATCGACGCCGGCGCCGCACCGGCAGGCGACAAGCTCCGCGCCTATTGCGGGCTCTACCGCAACGTGCTGACGGAGCAACGAATGTGCTTGTGCGGAATGTTGGCCGCGGAATACGAGACGCTCCCCGACCGAATGCGCCAAGCCGTCATCGGGTTCCTCGATGACAACCAAGCGTGGCTCGCGGCACTGCTCGAAGAGGGCAGGGCCGCCGGCAGCCTCAGCTTCTCCGGGGACTCCGACCAAGCGGCTCGCAGCATCCTCGCCGCACTCGAAGGAGCCATGCTGGTCTCGCGCCCGTACGGCAACACCACCGTCCTCGACTCAGTCGCTGACCACCTCGCCACCGAATACTCGGCCGCGGGGTAGTGGATTCGTGTCTGGTTCGGCTGCTGCGGCTCCCGAGCCGACGGCTCTCCTCGGCGACTGGCGGCTGACCCGCCAGATCACCGACGGGATCACTGGAATGTCCGGCACAGTCGACGGCCGGCTCACGATGCGGCCCGGCGATGACGACATCGTGTGGGCCGAGCAAGGGACCTTGGTCTGGAACGGTTCTCGACTATCCGTCTCGCGTTCCTACCGCCTCGAGCGCACCGAAAACGGCTGGTGGCTGCACTTCCTCGACGGGCGGCCGTTTCACTCATGGCTTCCCGGCGAATGGGTGGAGCACCCCTGCCGGCGGGACGCCTATCGCGGACTGATCACTATCACGGGGCCTGACCAGTGGGGCACCGTCTGGGAGGTTCAGGGTCCGGACAAGGCACAGCGGATCGTCACCCGATTCTCGCGACCGACGGCGTCGCCTGCTGATTCGGCCTGAAGCGTCGGAGAGCATGGGAGTTATGTCGAACCCAGCACTGCTGATCATGGGCCTGCAACAAGGCATCGTCGACCGGTACGCCGCCAAGACCGGGCCGCTCCTGACGACATTGGCCCGCGCCGCCACAGCGGCACGGGCCAACGGCGTACCGGTCCTCTACGTCAGGGTCGCGTTCCGAGATGGCACTCCGGAGATCAGCGAACGGAACCGTACCTTCGCCGCGCTCGCGCAGGCAGGAGGCTTCGGCCAGGACGACTCCGCGACGCAGATCCATCCGGCCCTCGCGCCACAGTCGGGTGACATCGTGGTGACCAAGCGACGGGTCAGCGCGTTCACCGGCAGCGATCTGAGCGTCGTCCTGCGTTCCCTCGACGTGGATCATCTGGTCCTCACCGGGATCGCGACCAGCGGCGTGGTGCTGTCCACCCTGCGCCAAGCAGCAGACCTGGACTATCACCTCACCGTGCTCTCAGACGGGTGTGCCGATGCCGACGAGGAGGTGCACCGAGTCCTGCTGGAGAAGGTGTTCCCCCGACAGGCTGCCGTCGTGACCGTCGACGACTGGACGGCGACCCTGACTCCAGCCGCGGGCTGAGCCTTACCTCAGGAGTAATCGCCGGCGCTATCAGCGGCCCGATAGCGTCGCCGACGTGACCTCCGTAGCATCCACAACGATGAGTCGCACCGGCCAGGGCGCCCGCGTCCAGGCGGAGTCGGTCGGTGAACTGCTGCGCAGATGGCGGGCCCATCGTCGGCTGAGCCAGCTCGATCTCGCGCTGCGCACCGACATCTCCACTCGGCATCTGAGCTTCGTCGAGACGGGTCGCTCGCGGCCAACGCCGGACATGATCATGCGCTTGACCGAGCAGCTCGAGGTCCCGCTGCGGGAACGCAACCAGCTGCTGCTCGCCGGTGGCTACGCCCCGGCGTACGCCGAACACGGGCTCCAGGAGCCGGAGCTGCACGCCGTTCGCGATGCCCTCCGAACGGTGCTGGAAGGGCACGAGCCCTACCCCGCGCTCGTCATCAACCGGTGGTGGGAGTTGGTCGACGGCAACTCGGCGCTGCCCACGCTCATCACGGGCTGCGCGCCGGGGTTGCTCGAGCGGCCCGTGAACGTGCTGCGGCTCAGCCTGCACCCCGACGGCATGGCACCGCGGATCCGCAACCTGGCCGAGTGGCGCGCCCACGTGCTCACCCAGCTGCGAAGGCGCGTCGACGCGGTGGCCGACGATCGACTGAGGGACCTGCACGAGGAGCTACTGGGTTATCCGGGTGGCCTCGGCGCGCCGCCCGCCGCCTCGCAGGCGGTGTTCCCGCTTCGCCTGGGCACGGAGCTCGGCGAGCTGGCGCTGTTCAGCATCCATGCAGTGATCACCACGGCGACCGATGTGACCGTCGACGAGCTCGCCATCGAGTCGTTCTACCCCGCCGACGCAGCGACCACCCGCGCCCTCCGCAACGCAGCAACTCACTGAGTCTCTGGCAGTTCTGACCGCGGCGATGCGGTCGCTCTGGCATGCAAGCAAGCCGCACCGCGTCTTGATTGCATAACCTCATACGTAATCGACAGGGCCCCCTCCGCTGGTCAGGATCGACGAGTCGACCTCGACGAAACCCTTACAACGGAAGGAGAATCCGATGAGCGACCTCATCGAGAACTATCTGGCGTGCTGGAACGAAACCGACGCCGCGGTCCGAATGACGTTGGTTGAAGACACGTTTGCGGCGGACGCCGACTACATCGATCCGATGGCCGACGCACACGGCCACGAAGCCATCTCGGCCACCATCGGTGTGGTTCAGACCCAGTTCCCCGGCCTCGTGTTCAGCCACGTCGGCGCGGCCGATTCTCACCACAACCAGACCCGCTTCAACTGGGGCCTGGGACCGGCCGGCGAGGAACCGCTCGCCATCGGCTTCGACGTCGCGGTCACCGACGACGACGGCCGGATCATGACGGTCCTTGGCTTCCTGGACAAGGTCCCCAGCTAGTCACGTCGTGGGCGGGCGCCGCGCACCCGCGGGCCCGCCCACGACCCGTTACCAGCAAGGAGAAACAACCGATGAGTACGACGTTCGCCCAGCCGGTTACGGTCCGACCGGACGAAACAGAGACTGTTCGGTGGGCGCCACTGCTCGTCGTCCTGGCCGGCACCTTCATGACCTTTCTCGGCTTCTTCATCGTCAACGTGGCGCTCCCGTCCATCCACCAGGGACTTCACGCCCAGGCAGACGCGCTCCAGCTCATCGTGGCGGGATACGGGCTGTCCCTAGCCGCTGGCCAGATCACGGGTAGCCGGCTCGGTGACCTTTACGGTCGGCGACGGCTGTTCACCGTCGGCCTGCTGCTGTTCACGCTGACGTCAGCGGCGTGCGGGCTCGCCCCCAACGCCGACGTGCTGGTCGGAGCGCGACTCGCGCAAGGAGCAGCGTGCGCGCTGATGTGCCCGCAGGTGCTGGGAATCCTCGGCACCGTATACGTCGGCGCCGCGCGTGCGAAGGCCTTCGCCGCCTACGGCCTCGCGATGGGGATCGCCGGGGTGCTCGGGCAACTTCTCGGTGGTGCGCTGATCCAGGCGAACATCGCCGGATCGGGGTGGCGAGTCATCTTCCTGATCAATGTGCCGATCGGGTCGTGACCCTGCTGATGACCAAGCGACTGGTGCCTGAATCGCACGGCCAACAGGCACGTCTCGACCTCGGCGGCACGGCGCTCGTCGGTGCGGGCCTGCTCGCCGTCGTACTCCCCCTCGTCGAGGGTCAGCAGCACGGATGGCCAGCCTGGACCTGGCTGAGTCTCGCGGTGTCCCCTCTTTTGCTCGGCTGCTTCGTTCGACAGCAACAACGGCGGCAGCGCACGTCCCGCAGTCCGTTGGTCGACCTGTCGCTGTTCGCCAATCGGGGGTTCAGTGTCGTGACGCTCGCCGCGCTGACCTTCGGCCTGGTCCCCCCGTCGTTCTTCTTCATGTTGGCGATCTACCTGCAGCAGGGCCGCGGATTCACTGCGCTGTTCTCCGGCGAGGTGTTCGCGGCGGTCGGAGTCGGATTCTTCGCCGCGATGCTGACCTCGTCCACGATGACCGCGCGCCTCGGTCGGCAGATCTTGGCCATCGGCGCTCTCGTGGTCGCCGTTGGCTGCGTCCTGACCGCCGTCGCCGCCGGTGGCCGTTCGTCACTGTCACTGACGCCAGGTCTCGCCGTGGTCGGCTTCGGTCTCGGCATGGTGCTCGTCCCGATGTCAGCGACGGTGATGGCCGACGTTGCGCCCGTCCACGCGAGCTCCGCGGCCGGCATGCTGTCGGCCGCGCAGCAGATCGGTGCCGCAATCGGCGTCGCCGGGATCGGCACCCTGTTCTACCAACTGGTCCGCACCAGCAGCGTTGTCCACGCCTTCGCCACCTGCCTGTGGGTACTAGCCGGCCTGACGCTGGTTACCGCGATCCTGGTCCAGCTGCTGCCGACACGCACCTACGGGACGGCGAGCTCGGAGAACGTGGGCGACAACTGAGCGGGTTCGATGCGGCGCCCGGTCATGTGGTGAGGTATCAGCCGCAGCCAATGCCCGTGCTCGCCGGGGGCCCACGGCTGGGCCGCGTTGATGACCGTCCGCTGGAACAGCTCAGCGCCTTCCGTTTGGCTGATCTCCTCGGCCAGGCCACGAATGAGGACACTCCAGCCGGACTGGGTGCGCTGATCGATGTCGTCGACCTCGAAGGTGACGTTGGCATGATTCGCGTTGGCCAGCATGATTCCCGGATGGGTCCGGATCACGACGATGTCCCGGTCGAGCCCATAGTTGACCACGATGATCAGTGGATAGTGCTCAGCGTTCACCCCAAGCCGGCCGATCTGCTGAGTCGCGAGCAAGGCCCGGCACTGCTCTGAGCTGAGCTCGATGAGCCTCGCGTCGTCGTGGTCGATCATCGCTCTAGTTGCTGATCTGTAGCAGGTTCGCGACATCGGTGACCCCCGGAGCCGCCCAGGCGGTGAACCCAGCCTGCAGCCGCTCGGATGACGAACGGACGCGCCCTTCGAGGGTGACGCAACCAAGGTCCGTCGTGACCGTGATGCTCTCGCCCTCGAGCTCGGCGTTTCGAACGAGCGCCGCAGTGATCGCGGACTTCAGGTCGGTCGCTGACACGGTGGGCTTGACCGCGATGGTGTTGTGTACGCCCGTCACCCCGGGGATGTAGCGAACTGCCCGGTCTGCGGCCTCTCGCTGGAACTGCCAGGTGACCATGCCCGACAAGGTGACGACGTGGTCACAGACGACGACCTGCACGGCGTGGCCCGGTACGTCGACAGCGTGCTCGAGTGCCTCGGCAGACCGCCGTGCGATGTTCGTGTCGTCGGGCCCCTCGGCATCAAGGCGGACGGTGAGCTCTTCGGCGACTGCGGTGACTCCCCGCACGCGGAGCGCCGCCTGCTCCGCCAGCAGCCGCTCCGGAAAGCTGCTCACCTCACCCGAGAGCGTGACGGTCCCCTGGTGCGTCTTGACCCGGATGTTCGAGCTGTCCACGCTGGGCATCCACTTCAGCTCGTCAGCGACGGAGTTGTTCAGCTGGACATCCGCGACGACCTGGGTCCTGGTCATCGGTGCAGGACCACCTTGAGCGCGCCGGTCTCGCCGGCGCGACTGAACACGTCGTACGCTTCGATGGTTTCCGCAAGTCCGAAGCGGTGCGTGACGAACTTCTGGGGCTGCAGTTGGCCGGTGCGTACCAGCTTCAGCAGGGTGGGAATGGACCACGTGTCCACCAGACCTGTGGTGATGGTCACGTCCTTGGTCCAGAGGTCTTCGAGGTGCAACGTCGCTGCCTTACCGTGCACTCCGACGTTTGCGACATGACCGCCGGGTCGGATCAACCGCGTGCAGGTCTCGAACGTGTCGGGTAGGCCGACGGCTTCGATGGCGACATCGGCGCCGAGCCCGTCGGTGAGACTCGCGATGTGCTCAAGCGGGTCCTCAATGGAGGGATTCACGGTCACGTCGGCCCCGAACTCCTTGGCGGCAGCGAGCCGGGTGTCGGCTAGGTCGATCGAGATGATGTGGGCGGGACTGTACAGCGCCGCACCGAGAATCGCGGACAAACCAATCGGACCGGCGCCGACGATCGCGACCGTGTCACCTGGCCGAATCCCGCCGTTGACGACGCCTACCTCGTACGCCGTGGGCAGGATGTCGGAGAGCATCAGCACGGCGTCGTCATCCATCCCAGGAGGGATCAGGTACGTCGAGGTGTCGGCGAACGGTGTCCGGACGTACTCTGCCTGGGTGCCATCGATCTGGTAGCCGAGGATCCAGCCGCCGCCATCGAGACACTGCCCGTAGCGACCCTCCCGGCAGTACCTACAGCGCCCGCAGGCACTTACGCAGGACACGAGCACTCGGTCGCCGGGCTTGATCGTGGTGACCGACTTCCCTATCGCTTCGACGGTGCCGACCGCTTCGTGACCCAGAATCCGTCCCTCGGGGGTGTCGGGCAGATCGCCCTTGAGAATGTGAAGGTCGGTGCCGCAGATGGTCGTTGCGTCGACGCGGATGATCGCGTCGGTCTCGTCAACGATTCGCGGATCAGCCACATCGTCCCAACTCGTCTGACCGGGACCGTGATAAACGAGAGCCTTCATGACATCTCCAGAGTCGGCGTGGTTGCTCACTCATGCTGGACGCCAGCCACGGCTGCGGATAGAGCCAAAGGTCCCTCGAACGACGATCGACTGAGTGGTTGGGCGGCTGGCGGGTCGTGGACTGGGTGGGAGAGAGTTATCGGCGTGCGTTATGACGGGGAACCGCTCGGCTCACGCCTGCTGGGCGACAGCCAGGCATTAGCCGGACAGCTCCGGTGGCGGGTGCAGATCGTGCTCACCGTGGCGCTGTTACTGGCGAATGCGATCGGGATCGTCGTCGTCGCATCGCTCTCGCTGTTCGTGATACCCGGCCCGTCCGTCTTTCACGGCGGGTCCGCGATCATCACCTACGTCGCGCTGCCGGTGTACATCCTCGGCGCCCTGCTCGCCGGCACAGTTGCCGGCACTCGCCTGGCGTTGCGCGACCTGGCGTGGTTCCCCGAGGACCGCGTGCCCACCTCAGCTGAGGCGGAAGCCGCGTTTGGGGTGCCTCGGCGCCTCGTCGCCCTGCAGGTTGGCCTGTGGGGTCTCGCCGTCGTGCTGTTCACGGTCCTCTACGGGATCGCAGCGCCGGCGAACCTTCCGAGAGTCGCCTTCCCTGTCGCGTTCGGCGGCATCGTGGTCTGCGCCAACTCGCTTCTGCTATCGGAGCTCGCGCTACGGCCGGTTCTGGCGCGCGCCCTCAGTGTGCAGAGCCCGACCCGTCGAGCCGGGGTGAAAGGTCGGACCCTGCTGGCGTGGGGACTCGGCTCAGCAGTGCCGGTGATCGGGCTGATGACCGTCGCCGTGTTTGCTCTGACCCGTCCAGACATCACCGTTACCCGCCTGGCTACGACCGTTCTGGTCCTGGGTGGTCTAACCCTCATGTTCGGCTTCTTGCTGATGGAGCTGACCAGCCGGGCGATCGTCTCTCCCATCCGCGCCGTCAGGGCCGCGTTCGGCGCCATCTCAGAAGGAGACCTGACCGTCGAGGTTGCGGTCGATGACGGAACCGAGCTCGGTGAGCTGCAGTCCGGATTCAACGACATGGCCGCGGGCCTGCGCGAGCGCGAACAGATCCGGGAGCTCTTCGGGCGCCACGTCGGGCACGCCGTCGCCGCGGCGGCAATGGACAGCCAGCCGGAGCTCGGTGGCGAAGAACGGCATGTTGCTGTGCTGTTCGTCGACATCGTGGGCTCCACCACGATGGCCGAGAGTCGGCCGCCTGCGGAAGTGGTCGACCTGCTGAACCGGTTCTTCGAAGTCGTCGTCGAAGTGGTGGAGCAGAACGGTGGCCTGATCAACAAGTTCATCGGCGATGCTGCCCTTGCTGTGTTCGGTGCACCCACTCCCCTCGACGATGCCGCCGGCTCGGCTCTACGCGCCGCACGTGAGCTCGTAGAACGACTCGACACCGAAGTCCCCGACTGCGCCGTCGGTGCCGCCGTCGCAGCGGGTACGACGGTCGCCGGAAACATCGGCGCACGCCGGCGTTTCGAGTACACCGTCATCGGCGACCCAGTCAACGAAGCAGCCCGGCTCAGCGACATCGCCAAGACCGAAGGCGGACTCGTTGCCAGTGAAGCCGCCGTCGACGATGCGGGGGCCGAGGAACGAGCCCAGTGGACATACTCGCGAGACGAACAGCTTCGCGGCCGCACAACCGTCACTCGGCTCCACCGTCCACGCCAGAAGGCCACGTCTCGCCAGAACAGGTGACCGTCCCAGAACCCGCTAGAGGAGCAATATGATGCCGACGGCGCAAGGGCAGCATCCGGCTGGGACCTTGGTGTCGGTCAATGTCGGCTTGCCGAAGGACGTGTCCTGGCAAGGCCGGACTGTCTTCACCGGCGTCTTCAAAGACTCCATGCCGGGTCCCCGGCGGGTCCGCACGCTCAACCTCGACGGCGACGGTCAAGGCGATCTGGCGGGGCACGGCGGCGAGCAACGCGCGGTATTCGTGTATCAGACCGGCTCGTATCGGTACTGGGAACGCGAACTCGGACGGGACGACTTTGTCTACGGGCAGTTCGGCGAGAACTTCACCGTGGACGGTCTGGACGACGACCAGGTGTGCATCGGCGATCGGTACCGGATCGGCAGCGCAACCTTCGAGGTCACACAGCCTCGCGTCACCTGTTACCGCGTCGGGATCCGGATGAACGATCCCCGGATTCCCGCGCTGCTGGTCTCGCACCACCGCCCGGGTTTCTACTTCCGCGTGCTCGAAGAGGGCGACGTCGAAGCGGGAGACGACATCATCAAGCTCTCCTCGGGACCCGAGCAGATGACCGTTGCCGACGTCGACGCACTGCTCTACCTTCCCGGGCATACCCGCCAAGGGCTGCTCCGAGCGCTCCGAGTTCCCGCCCTCAGCCCCGGCTGGCAGGGCTCGTTCCGCGCGCTGCTGGACGAGCAACCTGGGAGCGGCAACGCCGGACTCACGGCGGCGAGCCCGCCACCTGCCTGGCCCGGCTTCCGTCAACTCACCGTCACGGCGATCACGCGCGAGAGCGATTCGGCGATCTCGATCCGCCTCGAGGACCCCACCGGCGCTCCGGTGCCGCCCGCTCGCCCGGGTCAGTACCTCACCCTGCGAGTCCAGCCCGACCAGCAGCAGCGGGCGCTGCTCCGAAACTATTCGCTCTCCGGACCACCCGGGGCCGACTACTACCGGTTCACCGTGAAGCGCGAACGGGATGGCGCGGTGAGCGGCTACCTGCACACCCGACTCGCCGTCGGTGACCAACTCGACGTCGCCGCACCGCGCGGCACGTTCATCCTCGACGAGACGCAGGCGCCGGTGCTTCTGATCAGCGCCGGGATCGGTGCGACCCCGGTTCTGGCCATGCTGCAATCATTGGCGCACGAGCGCTCCGACCGGGAGATCTGGTGGTTGCACGGCGCACGCAATGGTCACGAGCAACCGTTCGCCGCGGAGGCACGGTCCCTTCTCGCGTCGCTGCCGAAGGTGCGGACTCACGTCTACTTCAGCCGACCTGACCCGGATGACGTCGAAGGTCGCGACTTCGACAGCGCGGGACGCCTTACCGCGTCCTTGCTCTCCGAACTCAAGCCGCCCGCCGATGCCCAGGCATATCTGTGTGGCCCGGCGGCCTTCATGGACGAGATCAGCGCGGGTCTGGCCGCTGTGGGGCTCGGTGCCTCGCGCATCCATACGGAACCGTTCGGGCCGGCGGCAAGCGTGACGCCCGGGATCGCAGCGAAAACCGCCCGGCCTCCGCATCCGCCGGCCGGCGGGCCCGGGAGCGGGCCGACGATCGGGTTCGCCCGCAGCGACCTCACGATCCCGTGGAGCAGCGACTACGGCACCCTGCTGGAACTCGCCGAGTCCTGCGACGTACCCGTCCGCTGGTCGTGCCGTACCGGCGTCTGCCAGACCTGCGAGACGACGATCATCACGGGGGACGTCGATTACAGCCCCGACCCGCTGGGGCCTCCGACCGAGCGGAAGCGTGTTTATCTGCTGCTCGCAACCCCGCGACGACATCGTGCTCGACCTATAGCGGGGTAACGGCGACCGATCCCTTCCGGCTCCACGGCCAGGGTCTCAGGGTCGACGGTCGGTGCATCATCCTGTCGGAGTCCAGCCGTAGGGTGTGCCCCAATCGCTGGGCGAGATGAGGGGTGACGTCAGTGAGCGGAGTTCGGCTTCTCGTGGGGACTCGCAAGGGTGCATTCGTCCTGACCTCCGACGGCAAGCGCGCCGACTGGCAGGTGAGCGGGCCGCACTTCGGTGGCTGGGAGGTCTACCACGTCAAGGGGTCGCCGGCCGACCCGAACCGGCTCTACGCCTCGCAGTCGACGGGCTGGTTCGGTCAGCTGATCCAGCGCTCAGAAGACGGTGGCGCGACCTGGTCGCCGGTCGGCGGGGACTTTCGCTACGACGGGGTGCCGGGCACCCACCAGTGGTACGACGGCACCCCTCACCCATGGGAGTTCGCGAGGGTGTGGCATCTCGAGCCGTCGTTGACCGAACCGGACACGGTGTACGCCGGCGTCGAGGATGCCGGTCTGTTCCGCTCCACCGACGGTGCCACGACCTGGCAGGAGCTGCCAGCCCTGAGAGAGCACTCCTCGGCCGCGTCGTGGCAGCCCGGCGCCGGCGGCATGTGCCTGCACACGATCCTGCTCGACCCCAGCGACCCGGACCGGATGTTCGTCGCGATCTCGGCGGCCGGAGCGTTCCGAACCGACGACGCGGGACAGACCTGGCAGCCGATCAACCGCGGCCTGCGCTCGGAGGGGATTCCGGACGAGGACGCCGAGGTCGGCCACTGCGTCCACCGGCTCGCCATGCACCCGGAGCGGCCCGATGTGCTGTTCATGCAGAAGCACTGGGACGTCATGCGCAGCGACAACGCGGGTGGCAGCTGGCGCGAGATCAGCGGCAACCTGCCCAGCGACTTCGGATTCCCGATCGATGTCCACGCGCACGAGCCCGAGACGGTGTACGTCGTACCGATCAAGAGCGACTCCGAGCACTACCCGCCCGACGGCCGACTGCGGGTCTACCGCAGCCGTGGCGGCAGCGAGGAGTGGGAGCCTCTGACGGCCGGTCTCCCGCAGCAGAACTGCTACGTGAACGTGCTGCGTGATGCGATGTCGGTGGATCGGCTGCAGGACTGCGGCATCTACTTCGGGACGACAGGTGGCCAGGTGTACGCATCCACGGACGCCGGAGACAGCTGGACGGCGATCGTGCGCGACCTCCCGGCGGTGCTCTCGGTCGAGGCACAGACGCTGCCATGATCCGCGTGGTCCTCCCCGCACATCTACGAGCGCTCGCGCAGGTGGGGCCGGAGGTGTCGCTGAGCGTCGAACCCCCGGTGACCGTCGGCTGCGGTGCTCGATGCCCTGGAGGCGGACTACCCGATGTTGCGCGGAACGATCCGCGACCGGACGACCAATCGCCGGCGACCGTTTGTGCGTTTCTTCGCCTGCGAGGAGGACCTGTCGCACGAGTCGCCCGACACTCCGCTCCCGGCCGCCGTCGCCGAGGGAACCGAGCCGCTGCTCGTGATCGGCGCCATGGCGGGAGGCTGACCCTTTCGCTTACCGCGCATCGACTGTGAGGATCCGCCTGATGTCCGCGGCAGCGTCAATGACGGTTTTCTGGGTCTCCCCTCGACGGGTCAGGAACGACGGCGACGGACCACCAGGATCCCGAGGACGACCCCGACCACGGCCAGTAGCGGCACGAGCCGCTTGAGCACCGGCAGGCCCGCGGTGCCGAGAAGATCGATGGCCTCGGGCGTCGGGCGGATGGGCGTCGCCGACCCGGTGGTGGCGCCGTCGATGCCGTCGCGCTGTCGGGCGCCTGCTCGACCGTGGCTGTCTGTGGCGCCGGTTGCTGCGAAGGATCCGCGTCCGCCGCTGGGGCACGTCCGCAACGGATGACGGTTCGCTCGGGGCCGGCGATCGTGTCGGCGAGGCAGTCGGCGAACTGGGTGATCAGCTTGCCGCTGATCTCCGCCATCACGCCACGGCCGAACTGAGCCGGTTTTCCGGTGATGGTCAGATCGGTCTCGACGTCGACCTGGGTCGAACCGTCGGTTTCCTTCATTCTCGCGGTGATGACCGCCTTCGCGGTGCCCGATCCGCGGGTCTCCTTGCCGGTCGCTTCGATGACCGCCACCCGGTTCGTCCTCATCCAGTGACGCGAAGGTCGCCTTTCCGCCGTAGGTCAGGCTGACCGGGCCAACCTTCACCTTCACCGTCCCGGTGAAGTCGTCGCCTTCCCGGCCGGTCAGGGTCGCACCCGGCATGCACGGCGCGATCCGCTCGACGTCGAGCAGCACCCGCCAGGCCACATCGGCGGTGACGGGGACTGTGAACGTGTTCTCGAGCTTCACGGCGCCTCCTGGGCAGCGGCAAGATCGGACGGCGTATCGATGTCGACAGCATCTCCTGTCCCGTCACAGGGCACTTCGACAACCATGTCAGCATGGTCGCGCATCCAGCCGCGAGCGCCGATGTCGCCCACGGCTTGCTTGCTGACCGCGGCCCAGACGCTGCGATCGAGAACCGACGGGTTGCGCCTGGCGCCGTCGTACGTCGCGACCGCGGCGAGCGCACCCGCCTGCCAGACCGCAGCGAGCCGGCGAAGCGCTTCGGCACCGATGTGCGGCTGGTCGACCAACAGGATGGCGACGCCGTCACAATCGAGCGCATCGGCCGCAGTCGAGACCGGCGCGCAGTGACGCTCCCATGCCGTCGGCCCAGTTCTCGGCGAGCACTGGACGCGCGTCGCCGAGGTCGGCGCGTGGCCAGTACCTGCTCTGCATGCGAGCCGATCACCACGATCACCGGGTCACAGCCTCCGTCGGTGGCGGTGCGCACGGCTCGTTCGACGAGCAGTTCGCCGCCGAGGGCGACGAGTGCCTTCGGACCGCCGAGCCGGCGACCCGCGCCCGCGGCGAGGACGATGGCTCCGAGCCGCCGTCGACGGTCGGCTCTCGCCGGGGACGCTCTCAGTCACGGTCGCGCGCGGTCATGCGGTGTCCGCTGAACCACGTCGGCCAACTCAGCAGCGCGCCGAGGCTGTGCCCTTCGACGAAGTCGTCGACGTGAGGGAGGGCGGCTGACATGCCCGCCGCTATCGGAGCGAAGCCGGGCGCGGCCTTGCGCGGGTTCGACCAGACCACGCGATGCGCCAGCCGACGCAGTCGAGCGGGTCTGCTCTCCGAGCAGCGACGGGTCGCCGCGCTCCCACCCGTCGGAGAGCACCACGACCACGGCGCCCCTGGCCAGTCCTCGCTGTCCCCACCGATCGAGGAACTCCTTGAGCAGCAGACCGAGACGGGTGCCGCCTCCGGCATCCGGGATCGCCTCGGTGACGGCGGCCATGGCGACGTCCGGGTCCGGGTGCTGCAGTTCGCGGGTGATTCGCGAGAGTCGGGTTCCCAGCGCGAAGACCTCGGTGGGGGTGTGACGGCGGCGGGCGGCAGCGTGGGTGAAGCGCAGCAACGCGTCGGCGTAGGCTCGCCATCGAGCCGCTCACGTCGACCAGCAGGACCACGCGGCGAGGGACGCGCCGCGTGCCGGTGGCGTCGGAGCTGCGCGGGTTCGCCTCCGGCCGACAGCCACGCCCGCACGGTACGACGACCATCGATCCCACCGCGGCTGCGCGACGCGCATCCGACGGCTGGTCCGAAGTTCCCCGCGCAGGCTCAACCGGGCCAGCAAGACCCGCAGCTCCTCACGTTCCGCGGGCGTCAGCGCGGCGATGTCGCGATGCCGGAGCACCTCTTGGAGGCTTGCCGCGGCCCGCACGCCGGCCGGATCGCCGGCGACGGCCTCGTCCGGGTCGTCGGAGCCAGCCGACACCGGCTGAACCAGGTGGACCCGCGGGCGGTTGACCCGGGTCTGGCGCCCCACGACCGTAGGTCGGTCCCCGAAGTAGGCGGCGAACACCCGGTCGTAGCGCTCGATGTCCGTCGGGCTGTCGCACAGCGTCAGTCGCCCGGCCCAGTACACGTCGGTCCGACGAGCCGGGTCGCAGCAACCCGAGCGCCGCGACGGTGTGATGCACCCGGTCAGGGGACGCCGGGAAGCCCGCCGAGCGGAGGGTCCGGGCGAGCCCGACGACGCTGTCGACACCGTCGAAGCGGGTTACGGGCTCAGCCACCGCTGATCGCCGCCGCGATGAGCGCGCCGACGTCCAATCGCCGGGCCTGCTGCTGGTCCTCGCGGTACTTCAGGACGGCTCCCAGCGTCGCGATGGCGGCGTCAGGGTCCATCCGTTCAGCTCCGAGTGCGACGAGCGCGAGCGCCCAGTCGATGGACTCGGCGACGCCGGGCGGCTTCGACGAGATCCTCGTTGCGCAGCACCTGCGTCGCGGCCGCGACCTGGCGGGCCAGCGACACGCTCGCGTCGGGCACCTGGTGGCGGATGATGGCGACCTCGCGCTCGAAGGACGGGTGCTCCACCCAGTGGTAGAGGCAACGCCGCTTCAACGCGTCGTGCACTTCGCGGGTCCGGTTCGACGTGAGCACCGCGACCGGCGGCACCTCGGCGTGGACGGTGCCGAGCTCCGGGATCGTGACCGCGTAATCGGAGAGCACCTGCAGCAGGAACGCCTCGAACTCGTCGTCGGAGCGGTCGACCTCGTCGATGAGCAGGACACACGGAGTGGTCTCCAGCGCGGCGAGCAGCGGTCGCGCCAGCAGGAAGCGGCGACTGTAGACCTCGCTGTCGAGCCGGTCGACGGTCGCCTCGTCGCTCGGTGAGCCAGCCGCCTCGACCGCCCGCAGGTGGAGCAGCTGACGCGGGAAGTCCCAGTCGTAGAGCGCTTGGGAGGCGTCGATCCCCTCGTAGCACTGCAACCGGATGACCGGCGCCGCGAGCAGCTCCCCGAGGGCCGTCGCCAGCGAGGTCTTCCCCACTCCGGCCTCACCTTCGAGGAACAGCGGACGACCCATCACCAGCGATAGGTAGGCGGCCGTGGCGAGGCCCTCGTCCGCCAGATAGCCGTGCTCCTCCAGCCGGGTCTGCAGGACCGCCGGTGACGGGATGTCCGTCGGCAGCAAGCTGCGCCGGTCAGCCGGTTGTGGACTCACTCGCCCCCGGCCGCGGCCAGCACGGCCCGGCGGGTCAACACCGGCGCGAGGTGAAGGCGGTAGTCCGACGAGCCGCCGAGGTCCGACGGAGGGTGGGTGCCCTCCCCGGCCGAGGCGGTGGCTTGCCCGACAGCCGCAGCGTCGACGGAGACTCCGACGAGCGCGGCTTCGACCGCCGATGCCCGGATCGGCACCGTCCCCATGTTGGTGAGCCCCACCCGGGCCTCGGCGATGGTGCCACTCTCGACCCGTACCGCGGCCGCGACCCCGACGACGGCCCAGCCTTGAGCGACCCGCTGGAACTTCTCGTAGTGGACGCCCCAGCCGGTGAGCTTCGGCACCCGGACCTCGACGAGCAGCTCGTCCGGCGACAGCGCGGTCTGCAGGTAGTCCTCGAAGAACTCCGACGCGGGCAGGCTACGCCGCCCACCCGGCCCTTCGAGAACGAACTCGGCGTCGAGCGCGAGCGCGACTGCGGCCAGGTCACCGGCCGGGTCGGCGTGCGACAGCGCGCCACCGAAGGTGCCGCGATGCCGGATGGCCGGGTCAGCGACGGTGCGGGTGGCCGCCGCGATGAGCGGCGCGTGCTCGGTGATCAGCGCGTCGGTGAGGACGTCGCAGTGGCGGGTCATGGCACCGATGACGAGGCTGCCGTTGTCGTCGCGGACGCCACGCAGCTCGGCGATGTTGCCCAGGTCGACCAGCGTGGAGGGGTAGGCGAGTCGAAGCCGGAGCACCGGCAGCAGGCTCTGGCCCCCGGCCAGGACCTTCGGATCGTCACCGCCGTTCGCGAGCGCTGAGATGGCGCGCGGCGACGGAGTCGGGCGCGACGTAGTCCAGGATCGCCGGGATCATCGGGCACCTCCGTTGCTGCGTGCGGTCTGTAACGCCCGCCAGACGTTCTCCGGGCTGGCCGGCATCAGCACCTCGGTGACGCCCTGCGGTCGCAGGGCGTCGACGATCGCGTTGATGACCGCCGGGGTGGAGGCGATGGTGCCGGCTTCTCCGACGCCCTTGACCCCGAGGGCGTTTGAGGTCGCCGGTGTCTCGGTCCGGTCGGTGACGAAGGAGATCAGGTCGGCCGCACTCGGCACCAGATAGTCGGCCATGGTGCCGGTGGTGAGGTTGCCGTCCTCGTCGTACACCGCCTCTTCGTAGAGCGCCTGCGCGATTCCTTGCGCGAGCCCGCCATGTACCTGGCCCTCGACGATCAGCGGGTTGACGACCTTGCCGACGTCGTCGACGCAGACATAGGACCGCATCGTCGACCGCCCGGTCTCGGTGTCGACCTCCATGGCGCACAGGTGGGTGCCGTGCGGGAAGGAGAAGTTCTCCGGGTCGAAGACGAAGTCGGAGTCCAGCGTCGGCTCCATCCCGTCGGGCAGGTTGTGCGCCGCGAACGTCGCGAGGGCGATCTCCTGGATCGTCGTCGAGGCCTCCGGGGAGCCCTTCACGCTGAAGGTGCCGTTCGCGAAGTCGACGTCGGCCTCAGCCGCTTCCATCAGATGGGCTGCGATGCGCCGTGCCTTCTCGATGACCTTTCCGGCGGCGTGGTGGATCGCGACACCACCGACGACCAGCGAGCGGGAGCCGTAGGTGTCCATGCCCTTCGGGCTGGAGTCGGTGTCGCCGTAGATGACCTCGACGTCCTCGAAGGGCACGCCGAGCGCATCCGCGGCAATCTGACTCCACGAGGTGACGTGACCCTGGCCGTGGGGCGTCGTGCCGGTGACAACCTCGACCTTGCCGGTCGGCAGCATCCGGATGCTGGCGGACTCCCAGCCACCGGCGCCGTAGGAGAGCGATCCGAGCACGCGGCTCGGCGCGAGCCCGCACATCTCGGTGAACGTCGAGATCCCGATGCCCAGCTGGACCGGGTCGCCGGACTCGCGGCGCTCGGCCTGCTCGCGACGCAACCCGTCGTAGTCGAACAGTTCCGTGGCCTTGTCGGTCGCGGCCTCGTAGTTCCCGGTGTCGTAGGTCAGTCCGGCGATGGTCTCGAACGGGAACTCCTCGTGGGTGATCCAGTTCTGCCGTCGCAGGTCCATCGGGTCACGGCCCAGCTCGGCGGCCAGCTCGTCCACGATGCGTTCGATCGCAAAGGTCGCCTCAGGCCGGCCGGCACCCCGATAGGCGTCGGTCGGGGTCTTGGTGGTGAAGACGCCGGTGCAGTCGAACTGGTAGGCGTCCATCTTGTAGATCGCCGGGAACATGAACGCCCCCAGGATCGGTACGCCGGGAGTCACGAGCTGCAGGTACGCGCCCATGTCGGCGAGCAGGTGGACTTTCAGCCCGAGGATCTTGCCGTCGGAGCGGGCCGCGATCTCGATGTCCTGGATCTGGTCGCGGCCGTGGATCGTCGCCTGGTAACCCTCGCTGCGTGACTCGGTCCACTTCACCGGGCGACCGAGCCGCTTGGCGAGGATCAGCGCGATGACCTCCTCGGCGTACACGTTGAGCTTGGAGCCGAAGCCGCCGCCGACGTCAGGCGCGATGACGCGGATCTTGTGCTCGGGGATGCCGGTAGTGAGGGCCAGCATGATGCGAAGGATGTGCGGGATCTGGGTCGAGGAGTACACCGTGTACTCGTCGGCGGCCGCGATCGGCGCGACCACGACGGCGCGGGGCTCCATCGCGGACGGCAGCAGTCGCTGCTGGATGAACCGGCGGGAGACGACCACGTCCGCTGCGGCCTTGGCTGCGGCATAGTCGCCGCCTGCGAATGGCCAGTCGAAGCAGCGGTTGGTCCCCTTGTCGCTGTGCACCAGCGGCGATCCCTCGGCGAGCGCCGCCTCCATGTCGGTGACGGCCGGCAGCGGCTCGTACTCGACGTCGATCGCCTCGAGTGCATCCGCAGCGGCGTACCGGTCCCGGGCGACGACGACCGCGACAGCGTCGCCGACGTACCGGACCTCATCGACCGCGATCGGCGGGTGGGCTCGGCGTCACCATGTCCGGGGTGACGGGCCAGGCGCACGGCAGCGAGCCGAGCTGCTCGGCGAGGTCGGCGCCGCTGAAGGCCGCGAGGACACCGGGCATCTCCAGGGCCGGCGACACGTCGATCCTGGTGATCGTCGCGTGCGCCATCGGGCTGCGCAGCACCGCGAACTGCAACAGGCCGGGGAAGGTCAGGCTGTCCGTCCACATCGTCTGGCCGGTGACGAGCTTGGCGTCCTCCTTGCGGGTCCGGCGCTTGCCCAGCTCCCGATCATCGGTCGGGCTCGACACCTGGTCGGACTCCGCAATCTGCTCGGCGATCAGGCCGGCGTCGATCTCCTCGGTCATGCCAGCACCGCCTTGGACTCGTTGCCGTTGGCGGCTGCGCTCTGGCCGTTGCGGATTGCCTCAGCCGCCGCGAGGACCGAGCGGACGATGTTGACGTACCCGGTGCAGCGGCACAGGTTGCCCTCCAACCCGACCCGCACCTCCTCCTCCGTGGGATCAGGGTTGGTACGCAGCAGGTCGACGGCCGCCAGGATCATCCCGGGCGTGCAGTAGCCGCACTGAAGGCCGTGGTTGTCCTGGAACGCCTGCTGAACCGGATGCCACCGGCCGTCATCGGCCAGCCCCTGGATCGTCGTGATGTCGGCACCGTCGGCCTGGACGGCCAGCACCGAACACGACTTGACGCTTTCGCCGTTGAACAACACGGTGCAGGCGCCGCAGTTCGAGGTGTCGCACCCGATGGGCGTGCCAACCCGGCCGAGCCCGTCTCGCAAGTGGTGAACGAGGAGCCGGCGCGGCTCGACCTCGTCGGTGTAGCTGACCCCATCGACCTTCATACTGACGCGCGACATTGCGGCCCCTCGAACGCTGTACCGGCTCAGCCGGAGTGCTGGCGGTGACTGAGTGTGATGTCGATCACAGTGCTGACAGTAACGGCCGTTTCAGTTCGCGCAAGCGTGCACCAGCCGGACGGTTCCGCTGCGGCTTACGCTCACGAGGTGGATCGCCTAGGTACGCCGCCCGTCGACCGGCTGGGGCGACCTGTCCGGGACCTGCGCATCTCCGTCACCGACCGCTGCAACCTGCGGTGCACGTACTGCATGCCCCGCGACGTGTTCGGCCCCGACCAGGCGTTCATGCCCCGCGAAGAGATCCTCAGCTTCGAGGAAATCCGCCGCCTGGTTGAGGTTTTCGCTTGCCTAGGAGTTACCAAGGTACGCCTGACCGGCGGTGAGCCGCTGCTGCGTCGAGACCTCGAAAAGCTGGTAGGTCGTGGGTAGCCGCAACCGCCGGGATCGACGACGTGGCCATGACCACTAACGGGTCGCTGCTGGCCTCGCGCGCCGCGTCGCTGCGGGCCGCCGGGCTCGATCGGGTGACGGTCAGGCTCGACAGTGTCGACCCTGCAGTGTTCACCGCGATGGCGGACACGAGGTTGCCGCTCGCCACGGTGCTCGAGGGATCGCCGCGGCGGCCGCGGCGGGGCTGACGCCGGTGAAGCTGAACGCGGTCATCCAACGCGGGATCAACGACGCGGGACTGCTCGACCTCGTCGACTACGCCCGAGCGAACGGTCACGTGCTGCGCCTCATCGAGTTCATGGACGTCGGCACCTCCAACGCCTGGCAACGCGACGAAGTCGTCCCCGCGTCCGAAATCATCGAGCGGGTTGCCGCCGTCCATCCGCTGGAGCCGGCGGCACCGGATCGCTACGGCGAGGTCGCGCGGCGTTGGCGATATGCCGACGGCGCGGGTGAGATCGGTGTCATCACCTCGGTGACCCAGCCGTTCTGCACCGACTGCACCCGGGCTCGGCTGACCGCTACCGGCGAGCTGTATACCTGCCTGTTCGCGAGCCGGGGTCGGGATCTCAAGGCGGTGCTGCGCGGCGGCGCAAGCCACGACGACCTGCTCGAGGCGGTGAGTGGCGTGTGGTCGCGGCGTAGCGACCGTTACTCCGAACTTCGGGACGCTGCGCCCGCGCACTCCCCCGCGCGGGCCGAGATGTCGTACCTCGGCGGCTGACCGTCGCCGAATGGATCTTGTCGGGGGCTTCGCGTTCGGCTTCGTCATCGCAATGATCACGACGCCTGTCGGGGTTTCTGGCGCAGTGTTTCTGCTGCCCGCACAGCTGAGCCTGCTCAACGTGCCCAGTCCGGCGGTCACGCCCACGAATCTGTTGTTCAACGTGGTGGCGGTTCCCGGCGCGTTGGCTCGCTACGGGCGGCAGCGGGGCACTGGCGGTGACCTTGCGAGGCGCCTTGTCCTGGGAACGGTTCCCGGCGTGATGATCGGAGCAGTGATCCGGGTGTTCGTCGTACCCGGCGGAACCATCTTTCGGGTATTGATCGCCGTACTCCTCCTGCCACTCGGGGGGTGGCTGTTGGTGAAGCCAAGCCCCGTCATACCCGGAGCCGCCCGCGTGTCCCTCGGGGAGAGATCCATCACCGCGGTTGCTCTCGGAGCGGGGTTGATCGGAGGCATCTATGGGATCGGTGGCGGCTCGCTGCTCGCTCCGATTCTGGTCGGGGTCGGCTACTCGGTCGAGGAAGTGGCTCCGGCAGCGTTGTTGTCGACCTTTGTCACCTCCTGCCTCGGCGCGCTGACCTACGCAGTCCTGGACCTCACCGGCCAACACCAAGCAGCTCCGCACTGGTTGCTCGGCATCGCCTGCGGCCTCGGTGGGCTAGTCGGCGGTTTTCTGGGTGCCGGGCTCCAGGAGCGACTGCCCAAGCAAGCCCTGCGGCGGGCCCTCGGGGCACTCGCAGCAGCCTTGGCAGTCGCCTACCTGACCCAGGCCATCCACGGATGAGCCGACGATCACCGGGTTACGGTGGAACATGTCGCAGCCAACCCTCTTCGAGTGGGCCGGTGGCCGCGACGCGATCGCCCGCATGATCAATGCCTTCTATGACCGGGTCGAGCACGACGACCTGCTGTCGCCGTTCTTTCCGGGCGGAGTCACCATCGGCCATCGGGAGCACGTCATCGATTGGTGGTCCGAGGTGTTCGGCGGCCCAACTGTCTACACCGATCAGCGTGGCGGCTACGAGGCGATGCTCGACCACCATCGCAACCTGGGCATCACTGCGGAGCAACGATTCCGGTTCGCATCGCTGATGTCGCGGGCTGCGGACGACGCCAGCCTCCCCGACGATCCGGAGTTCCGGGCTGCACTCGTCGGGTACCTCGAGTGGGGTACCCGCCTGGCGATGGCGAACTCACAGCCCGGAACCGAGGTAGTCGAACACGCCCCCGTCCCGCATTGGGGGTGGGGCGTGGCCTCGCCGTACCAGCCGTAGTCACGCATCAGCTGGCTGACGCTCCGCCGGCCGTCCACCAGAAAGGCTAGGTTCCCCCCGGGGAAGTAGTTTCCGTATGGGGGGACGCAATGGCCACGCGGGTTTCTGCTAGCCACCCGGTTCGGACCATCGTCCTGGGTGTGGCGGCGGTAGGTCTCGTCCCGCTGCTGTTGATTCCCGACGGCGCACACGCGGCGACGATTGGGCTACCTGCCGCGTCGCAGGTGAACGACGACCCCGCGGCGGGCATCGATCCCGCGCTTTCGGTGAGCGGCGAGGACCCTGACAACGCCGATGTGGCGGGCGGCACGGTGCGTGCCGGCGGTGCGGCCGTGCCGTGGGCGATCTTCCGGCAGGAGACTGCGGCCGGCGGCCGCGACCAGATCTTCTCGCGTTCCTTCGCAGGCGGCGCCTGGAGCACTCGAGGGACCGGAACCGTCGGCGGGCGGTCAAGCGCCACTCCTACCTTCCCGGCCTCGCTGAACTTCGATCAAGGACAGGACGGTGAGGCGCCGGCTATCGACTTCGCGGGCACCGGCCGCGAGACACCGTGGGCCACCTGGTACGAGGACACCAGCGGTACGGGCTTCGGCACGAATAACGTCTTTGCAAGCCGCTTCGATCCGACCACCGGCAAGTGGCTCTTCGCTGGACAGGGGCGCGGCCTCGGTGGTGGCAGTGTGCAGGTGCCGTCGTTGAACATCCATACGGACGAAGACGCCGAAAACCCGTCGCTGGCCGGCGGGACCGTAGTTTCGGGTGGCAAGCCCGGTCCGTGGATCAGCTGGCAGGAAGTCGACAACGGGCACGATCAGATCTTCGTGGAGAGGCCCATCGGGTCGAGCACAACGACCTGTCCTGGCGGAACCAAGCCGAGCGGCGGCGCACCGGTAGGCGGCTTCTGCTGGCAGCAGGTCGGCACGGATCGTGTTCTCAGTGCCGACCCTTCTCTCAACGTGGATCGCACTCGCGATGGCGTCGAGCCCGACATCGCCTTCACCGGTGCGAACGACACGGTGCCGTGGGTGGTCTGGTACGAGACCGGCACGACTGGAGTCACGGGCCTGCACAGCAACGAGCTCGTGTTCGCCGCCAAGGGAGTGACAGACGGGAGCGCCGATGGTGGCTTCCATTGGCAGGCTGTCGGCACGAGCACGGCAGGGCTTGTCCAGACGTTGGACAACTCGTCGAACGGTGGCCCGTGTACGGCGGGGTCGCCACCGGACAATGGGACCGCGGAAGCCGCCTGTGCGCTGAACAAGAACGCCACCGACAACGCGTCGGACCCCCGCATCGCGGCCGGCGCGATGAGGAACGGCAGCCGGACGGTCCCATGGATCACGTGGACAGAGAACGTCGCCGGCAGCGATGAGATCTTCGTCGCGCGACTCGTATCAGGCGACCACTTCGAACTGGCAAACCACGGTCGGCCGATCTCGTCGACCTCGGATCTCGCGACCCGACCGGACATCGCGTTCTCCGGGAACACCCCCTACGTCTCGTGGGTCGCGAAAGCCGGCAGCGTCGAATCCGAGTTCCTGGGGCACTTCGTGAACGCCGCGAATCCGACCTTCGTGCTGGACAACGGGCCACTCACCGTTGCCTCCACGGCGGTCGCCGACGTCCGCGCGCCACTCTCGTCCGCGTGCACGGACACCCCGTTCAACTCGGACGGGGCACACTGCCAGGGCGACGCTGTGGGTACGCCGTTCACGCTGCGCACCACCGGAACCAGCGTGCTCGCCTTGCTGGCGTCGGCGTACCAACCCGCCAAGCCGGTCACACGGCGAGCGACCCGCATCGCAGCGAAGTCGGCGACCGCTCATGGCGCCGTGAACCCGATCGGGGCGGCGTTCGAGGCCCGCTTCGATTATGGACGTACCAAGCGCTACGGCAAGCACACTGCGTTCCGTCACTACGGCCCAACGAATGTTGCCAAGACGATCAGCGCCCCGCTGACCCGCCTGGCCGCCCATAAGTCGGCGCACTTCCGACTCGAGGTGCGGACCGACTTCGCAGTGTTGAAAGGGGCTGACCGCACCTTCAAGACGTTGCGCGCGAGCCGGCTCAGAATCGGCCACTCCCACGCGGTCGCCGCCGGAACCAAGGTGACAGTCGCGACGACACTGACCGATGCCGCCAGCAAGGAGCCGCTCGGCGGCCGAAAGGTCAAGCTGTATCTACGGCACTCCAAAGGTGGTGCCTGGGTCAAAGTAGCGACTCGGAGAACCAACCAACGTGGCCGGGCGAGTGTGAAGCAGAAGGTGCACAGGTTCACCGAGTACGAATGGCGATTCAGCGGCCACAAGCTTCACGGACCCGCCGTCTCAGCGATCCAAAGATTCAGGGTCGTCTAGCACGGAATGCCCAGCCGTTCATCGGCGGTTGACCGAGGGTCAAGAGCATCGTGTTCGTAGCAACGAGGAGTGATGGCCGAGATGGCGAAAGTCCTGTACACGGCGGAAGCAACGGTCACCGGCGGACGCGCGAACGGGCACGGGCGTACGAGTGATGGCGTTCTCGATCTTCAACTCCGCCTCCCCAAGGAGATGGGTGGCGAGGAGATCGGCACCAACCCGGAACAGCTCTTCGCGGTCGGCTACGCGGCGTGCTTCGAAGGCGCCCTCGGCGTGGTGGCGCGCCGCGAACACGTGGAGGTCGGCGACGTGTCCATCGACAGTCGAGTCAGTCTGCTTCCCAACGAGGAACGCGGCTTCTCCCTGGCGGTCGAGCTCGACGTCACCTTGCCCCAGGTCCACGATCCCGAGCAGGCGGTGCGAATCGTGGCCGCCGCCCACCAGGTATGCCCGTATTCCAACGCCACCCGGGGCAACATCGAGGTCAAGGTGACGGCGAACGGTCAGCCGATCGCCTGAGGTTCAGCGGTCAGTTGTGGAGTACCGCGGCGCCGGCGAACCGCCCGTGCTTGAGGTCCGACAACGCCGCCGGAGCATCTGACATCGGGTAACCGTTGGTGGTGGCGCGCACCCCGAACCGCGTCGCGAGGCGGAGGAACTCCTCGCCATCGGCGCGGGTGTTGGCGGTGACGCTCCGCAGGACGCGTTCTTGGAACAGATGTCGCTGGTAGTCCAGCACCGGGATGTCGGACAGGTAGATGCCGGCTACCGCGAGCGTTCCGCCACGGTCGAGCGCTTCCATGGCGACCGGGACGAGGTCGCCGACAGGCGCGAACAGGATCGCCGAGTCGAGCTTCTCCGGTGGCGCATCCGTGGCACCGCCGACGGAGTCGACTCCGAGCTCCCGGGCGAGCTGCCTGATTGTGCTCGCCACGGGTCAGGACGTGGACGCGGGTGCCCTCGTGAAGCGCAATCTGAGCGGCCAGGTGGGCGCTGCCCCCGAACCCGTAGATTCCCAGCCGGCCGCCGGGTGGCACATTGGCGCTGCGTAGCGCGCGGTACCCGATGATTCCTGCGCACAGCAACGGCGACGCTTGCTCGTCATCGAGACCGTCGGGCAGCGCGTAGGCGAACGCCTCGTCCGCAACGCAGAGGTCGGCGTATCCGCCGTCGACGTCCCAGCCGGTGAACCGGGGATCGAGGCACAGGTTCTCGCGCCCACTGCGGCAGTAGCCGCAGGTGCCGTCGGCCTCGCCGAGCCACGGGACCCCCACGCGCTGACCGACGGAGAACCGCTCGGCGCCGTCACCACACCTGTCGACGATCCCGACGATCTCGTGCCCGGGCGTCACCTGCGGCCGCTTGGGTGGCAGGTCGCCTTCCGCCAGGTGCAGGTCGGTCCGGCAGACCCCGCAGGTCGAGATCCGGACCCGCACCTGTCCAGAACCCGGCTCCGGGACTTCGCGCTCGACCCGCGCCAACGGTCCGGCATCGATATCACCAGGCGTGTCGACGACCCAGGCCCACATCGTCATCGTCTGATCATCTCAGCCCCGATCCGGGCCGCCCAATCGCAAGTGGCCGGGCCGTGGCCCTGGTCCGCTAGACGGCAACGAGGCTTGGAAGCGCACCCAACTGGCCGACGAGCGCCGCCAGATCGAGGTAGGTGTCCTTACGGGCAACGAGACCGCCTCTGACGGCGATCACGTCGACACCGTCACATACGAAGCCGGAACCGTCCGAGGTGCCGGACATGTCGTATTCGAACACGACATGGTCGGTACCCACGTAGATCCGCTTCGCTTCGAAGTGGAGGTCAGGGACGAGATCCAGCAGCGTGGCGACGAGCTCGGTCACCGCTGCACGGCCGAGCGCAGCGTCTGCGACGCCATGCATGTGGAAGACAGAATCATCGGTGTGCAGCGCACCAATCATCCCGGAATCCCGGTCTACCCACGCCTGGTGGTATTGGCCCGCTAACTCATCGATGCTCAAACTCATGAATCCCCCTGTTACCGGCCGCTGGTGGCGGAACGCTAGCAGCGCATGAGTGCGGCGTATGCCGTGGCGACCTCGGCGCCGAGTCGGGCGTTGTTGTTCACCAACGCGATGTTGGCGGTCAGGCTGGCGCCGTCGGTGAGTTCCACGATCCGGCGGAGCAGGAAGGGGGTGGCCTCCTTGCCGTGAATCCCGCCGCTGTCCATGTCCTCGATGGCGCGGTCGATGATGCCGTTGATCGTGTCCGCGGGTATCTCGTCGGCGGCGGGGATCGGGTTGGCCAGAACGATCCCCCCGCCGATGCCGAGTTCCCACTTCGTGGCCATGACGGCGGCAACCTCCTCGGCGGTGTCGACGCGCGACCGGTGCCTGGTGTCCGCTGGACCGGGAGAAGAACGCCGGGAACTCATCCGTGCGGTACGCGAGAACCGGCACCCGCAAGGTTTCCAGCGTCTCCAGGGTGAGGCCGATGTCGAGGATGCTCTTCACTCCGGCGGAGATCACCGCGACGTCGGTCGTCGACAGCTCGGTGAGATCCGCGCTGATGTCGAACGTCCGATGGCCGCCGCGATGGACACCGCCGAGACCGCCGGTGACGAACACGCGGATCCCGGCGAGAGCCGCGAGCCGCATCGTCGCGGCCACCGTCGTGGCGCCGTGACCCCGCCTGGCAATGACGACCGGTAGGTCGCGAACGCTCACCTTGCTCACGTCCGCGCTGGTGGCGAGCAGTTCGAGGTCGGCCGACCCGAGGCCGATGCGTGGGCGGCCGTGCAGTACGGCGATGGTCGCCGGGACTGCGCCGAGGTCCCGGATGACCTGCTCGACCTCGGTGGCCATCTCGACGTTCTGCGGATACGGCATGCCGTGGCTGATGATCGTGCTCTCCAACGCGACAACGGGTGCACCGACTCGCAGCGCCTCGGCCACCTCGTCGGTGAGAGCCAGCGCGGGATTCCGGGTCGTCACAAGGGTCTCCTCAACGTGCTGGGGTAACTGCGGCCTCGATGAGCCGCGGGGTGAGATCGGGGCGAACCGTGTCGGGGCTGGCAAGCGTCAGCACCGCCGCGGCCTGACCGAACCGGGCGGCTTCGATCGGTTCGCTGTCAGCAAGCACGGCGTAGCAAAAGGCGGCGAGCGCGGCGTCGCCAGCGCCGGTGACGTCGGCCACGGTGGCTGGATCGGCCCGCAGCCAGTCGATCCCGGACGACGCCGTACTGAACATCGAGCCGCGGGCGCCGAGCCGAACCCAGACATGTTCCACACCACGCCGATGCAGCAGGTCCGCCGCCTTCTGCAACTGCTTGTCGGTTCGGGTGGGAAGTCCGGTCAGCGCCGCGAGCTCGTCGCGGTTGGGGGTTACCGCGTACAGGGGTCGGTCCTTGGTGATGTACGACGCGATCAGCGCTGACTTCGGCACGCTGACTGGCTCAAGGATGGTGCGCACCTGCGCTGTCGCGGCGAGGTCGCTGGCATGGGTGAGCGCCGCCATGGCCAGGTTCCCGTCCAGCACGAGCAGTCCGGCCGTCGTAATGATGTCCCGTGCCTCATTGACCTGCCCCGGCCCCAAGGCAGCGACGGCGGCCATGTCGGAGACCGCCACGATCAACTCCCCGTCGCAGTCGAGCACGGCCGTGTAAGTGCCGGTAGACGGCTCGGTACGTTGCACGTACTCGCAGCGCACACCGGCCGCGATGGTCTGGCTCAACAGCGTGTCTCCCAACGCGTCGCGACCGATCGCGCTGACCAAGAACGTGCGCACGCCGAGCCGGGCGAGGTTCTCGGCGATGTTGCGGCCCACCCCGCCAGGGGTCATCGACGCCCAACCCGGGTTGCTGGTCATCGGTGTGGCACGACCGGCACTGCGGGCCTTGATGTCGACGTTCGCCCCGCCGATCACAACGACGCCCGGGCGCTCGCCCAGGACGTAACCGCGACCGAGGATGACGCCCTTCTTGCCCAGGTTGGAGAGGTGAACATTCACTGCGGCTCGCGAAGTCCCCAGCCGCTCGGCGATCGCCTCCGATCCGATCAGCGGATCGCGGCGCAACAGCTCCACGACCTCACGCTCTCGCTCAGTCAATGCCACGCTTAGCACAATAAGGAGCGCTTGTGCCGATAAGCAAGGTCCTCGTTCAGTACAGTCCCCAAGATGCTGATCAAGGGAATCGCCTTCGCCGGCGTCGCGACCACCTCGCGAAGCGAGATGTCGCATTTCGTCGAGAGCGTGCTCGACCTGACCCGCATCGACGTCGACGGCGTCGAAGCCGATCTGTTCGGCCTCCCGGACGGCTCGACCTTCGCCGTCGCATCCCCGGGCGGCATGGGTGATACCGAACGCACGGTGGGCTTCGTCGTCGACGACGTCGCATTGGCTGCCGACGAGCTGCGAGCCGCAGGCATCCCCACCGACCCTGACATCGCGAGCAACGGACGCTTCCGCTACCTCCACTTCCGCGCACCCGACGGCCACCTCTACGAACTCATCGAGGAAATCAACAGCGCAGCGATGACGACACACGCCCCCTGAGCGGGAGTAGCGTGAAAACGACTCCCCAACCGACGCTCTGGTCCTCGGCCCGGTTCTCAAGGATCGAGGCCGTGGCATGCACCTGCGGACCATCACGTGCAGCTGCCTCACCGACACGTACCCACTGAGCCAGGACCCGACTGCCGCCGGAGTCGAGGTGTCCCGGATCCTCCATTACCAGTGGTACTCGCCGAGCCCATCCGTGCTGCTACAGACGAGCAGTTGATCCGAAGCCTCGCCGAGCGCGGCCCGGACGCGATGACCCCAGCCGGGTCACGGCGACGAACGTCGTGCGAGAGCGCTCGCCGGCAGGCCGAGCGCGCGGCCACCCGCGATCCGGGCTGCCTCCCGGACGGCCTCGAGGTCGTCATCCGGAGCCGAGTGCAGCAGGACCGCGTGAATGGCTCCCAGCGCGGCGCGGACGAAGGCGCGTTGAGTGGTGTCGGGGTGCTCCTGGCCCGACAGCAGCTGGCTCAGCCGACCGTACAGCTCGAGGCTGCGACCCAGGGTCGGCCGGCGCGCGACCGAGGGATCCTGGGAGACCACCTGGATCAGGTTGCGGTGTGTCGCGACGAGATCCACGTAACGGAAGAGCAGGTCACGACGTACCGCCGGCTCCGGGTGCGGCGTGGCGTCATCATCCACGAGCGCAGCCAGGTCGCTGAGTGCTGGTGCGATGAGGGCGGCGAGCAGGTCGTCCTTGGTTCGGAAGTGGTAGTAGAGAGCGGCCTTGGTGAACCCGAGTCGCTCGGACAGCTCACGGGTCGACGTACCCTGCGAAGCCCTTCTCGGCGATCAGCTCCAGCGCGGTGTCCAGGATGCGGACGCGGGTGTCGTCGCCGGAGGGATGCATAACGCTCACGGGTCTCCCCTCTGCGGGTCAGCGACGTGATGACGTGCGGAAGGTACCACACTTGACGGGCGACAAGTAGGTGCTTACCATTCGACAAGTAATCGACGCCGAACAGGTTGGATCGACGTGCGTGCCATAGGCCAGTGGTGTTTCCGTCATCGCAGGATCGTGCTCGCGGTGTGGCTGATCGCGCTGGTGGGATCGTTTGCCGCCAGCCGGGCCGCAGGGGACGCGTTCTCCACGAAGTTCTCCTTGCCGAACACGCAGTCGGCGTCGGCGTTGAACTTGCTCCAGAAGGACTTTCCCGCCGCGTCGGGCAGCTCCGACCAGATCGTCCTGCACGCCCGATCCGGCACACTGCACGACCCGGCGGTCCAGGCCGAGGCGGAGCAGATGCTCGGCAAGGTCGCCAAGCTGCCGCACGTGACCTCGGTCGCCAGCCCGTACGCACCCGGTGCCGCGCGCCCAGGTGAGCAAGGACGGCACCATCGGGTTCGCAACCGTCACTTTCGACGAGCAGGTCCAGGCCTTGCCGCCGTCCGCTGGCAAGGACCTGATCACTACCGCGCAGGCCGCGAACAGCGATCAGCTCCAGGTCGAGCTCGGCGGCCAGGACATCGAGCAGGCCGAGAACCAGAGCAGCTCCGACAGCACGCTGATCGGGATCGTGTTCGCGCTGATCGTGCTCGGGCTGGCCTTCGGGGCTCTGTTCGCGGCGTTCCTGCCGCTTGATCACGGCGCTGGTCGCAGTCGGGGTCGGCTACTCGGTCGCGGGACTGCTCACCCACGTGCTGTCGGTCGCGAGCTTCGCGACCATCCTCGGCGTCCTGATCGGGCTCGGGGTCGGAGTCGACTACGCCCTGCTCATCGTCACCCGCCATCGCAGCGCACTCAAGGCCGGACGAGACGTCGAAGCCGCCGCGGTCAACGCCGTGAACACTGCCGGTCGAGCGGTGTTCTTCGCGGGGATCACGGTATGCATCGCGTTGCTGGGGCAGTTCGCGCTGGGGGTGTCCTTCCTGTACGGGGTCGCCGTCACCGCCGCGGTCACCGTCGCGCTGACCATGTTGGCGTCGCTCACCCTGCTACCGGCGTTGCTCGGGTTCTTCGGGATGAAGGTGCTGAGCCGCCGGCAGCGGAAGGAACTGGCGCTGAACGGTCCGGTCGCCGAGGAGGCCACCGGGTTCTGGCGCCGCTGGGCGGAGGGGATCGAGCACCACCCCAGGCTCCCGGCGGCCGCCGCGCTGATCGTCGTCGTACTCATCGGACTGCCGATCTTCACGTTGCACCTCGGGCTGGACGACGCGGGCACCGATCCGGCGAGCACCACGAGCCGGCAGGCTTACGACCTGCTCGCCACCGGCTTCGGGCCAGGCTTCAGCGGACCGTTCCAACTCGTCGCCGAGCTCCCCTCGCCTGCCGCTGAGCCGAAGTTCGCCGCGCTCACCAGCTCGCTGCGCAGCCAGCCGGGGGTCGTCGCCGTCACTCCACCCGTTGTCAGCCCGAACGGGAAGGTCGCCGTCGCGAACCTCTACCCGACAACCAGCCCCCAGGCGCTGCAGACCAAGGCGCTGCTGAGCCGGCTGCGTGACACCGTCATCCCGAAGGCCCAGGCGGGGACCGGTCTCACTGTCCTCATCGGTGGTGCCACGGCGATCCAGACCGACTTCGCGCACGTCCTGTCCTCGAAGCTCCTGCTGTTCGTGGGTGTCATCGTCCTGCTCGGCTTCCTGCTCCTGATGGCAGTGTTCCGGAGCCTGCTCGTGCCGTTGGTGGCGTCGGTGATGAACCTGCTGTCCGTCGCCGCGGCGCTCGGGATCATGAACGTGGTGTTCGAATGGGGCTGGGGGCACCAGCTGTTCCGGATCTCCGGCACGGCGCCCGTGGAGGTCTTTGTCCCGGTGCTGATGATCTCGATCCTGTTCGGGCTATCCATGGACTACGAGGTGTTCCTCGTCAGCCGGATGCACGAGGAATGGCTGCTACGGCGGGACAACCGGCTGGCCGTCACCCTCGGGCAGGCGGAGACCGGACGGGTGATCACCGCTGCCGCGGCCATCATGGTCCTGATCTTCGGGTCGTTCGCGCTCGGCGACAACATCGTCATCAAGCAGTTCGGAATCGGCCTCGCCGGCGCCATCATTATCGACGCCTTCATCGTGCGAACCGTCCTCGTTCCCGCCCTCATGCACCTCATCGGCAAAGCCAACTGGTGGCTACCGGGCTGGCTCGACCGCATCATCCCGCAGCTCAGCGTCGAGCCCAGCGACCTCACCGACCAAGCCCTGGTGGCGAGCCCAACGTCGAGCTCCGCTGCCGAGGACCCGGTGCGCTCCTAGCCGGAGTAGTGCCGGACCCCGCCGTCGTCCTGAGACCGGAGCCGGCCCTGGGCAACGAGCAACTGCAGATGGGCCCCGGTTTCGGTAATGGCGAGCATCTGATTGAAGGGATCGAGGTCGTCAAGCGACCGCTCCCGCCGCGTCCACGTGAGTTCCCGAGCAACCTCGAACCCAGTGGACGCACCACCGAGACAGGCCCGCTCGGTCGCTTCGAGGCGCTGGCCGTGATGGTCGATCAGCTGGTCGACTCGGGCGTGCACCGAGCGTGCGACCGGCCCGTGTGCCGGCAACAGCACGGCATCCGGACGCGACCTCACCACTGCCAGTGACGCCAGGAACTGACCCAACGGATTCTCGGAGAGGACCGGCTCGAACCCGATCGACGGCGTGATCTGCGGCAGCACGTGGTCACCGGCGAACAGCAGCTTGTTCGGTACGTCGTGGAAGACCACGTGTCCTTGCGTATGCCCGGGAGTCTCCACCACGTCGAGGGTCCGGCCGACCTCCGTCATGAGGCTTTCCGGTCGGAGCCACTCGTCCGGCATCTCCCAATCCAGCTCGGCTGAGCGTGGATGGGCGGCCACCCGCTCCCCGATCACCTCCGCCAGCGGAGCCGCGCCCATCAGGCGCAAGGTATGAAGCTGCGGCGCCAGTGGCGAGATATCGGGGTCGATGACTGCCTCGAGCGCCGCCCGCTCCCCCGCGCCCAAGGCGACCGTTGTTCCGAAGTCGCGGCGAATCGCAATGGCCTGCGTGTAGTGGTCCCGATGCACATGGGTCACCAGAAATCGCCGGATGTCGGCGAGGGTCAGCGCGAGGCGTTGGAGCGACCGGGCCAGCAGGTCGCGGGCCTCCGGGATCGACCAGCCGGCATCGACGAGAACGACCTGGTCCTGCCCGGTCAGGACGTACACGTTGACCGCCGTCAGGCCGTCGTTGGGCAACGGCAGCGGCACCCGATACACACCCGGTGCCACCTCGTCGACAGCCGGGTCGGCCCACGCCCCTCTCCCACTGGTCTGTTCGCGCATGGTCAGAGACTGCCGCACCCGGGGAACCGGCCGACTCGCGGGTAGGCTGCGTACTAACCGGAGCGAACGCTCCGCCTATCGCTGGAGTCGTTCATGACGGAAGCGCCGATCCGGGTGCACTATCGGGCGACCTTTACGGTCCTGGCCACCGCCATCGCGGCCTACGCGCTGTTGCAGTCGCTGGTGATCCCCGTCCTCCCGACCATCCAGGCCGGGCTGCACACGTCGCAGAACACGGTCACCTGGGTGTTGACGGCGTACCTGCTGTCGGCCTCGATCTTCACCCCGATCATGGGTCGGCTCGGTGACATGTATGGCAAGGAGCGCTGGCTAGTTCTGGCCTTGGTCGCGCTCGCCGCGGGTCGGTGCTGTCGGCCCTTGCGGGCTCGATCGGGGTCATGCTGGTGGGCCGCGTGATCCAGGGCGTCGGCGGTGGGGTGCTGCCGCTCTCCTTCGGGATCATTCGTGACGAGTTCCCGCGGGAGAAGGTGGGCGGGGCGATCGGGGTCATCGCGGCGCTGGCAGCGGCAGGAGCCGGCCTCGGCATCGTGCTCGCGGGACCGATCGTCGACGCGTTGAGCTACCACTGGCTGTTCTGGATCCCGATGATCATGCTGGCCGCGGCGGCGGTCGCCGCGAAGCTGGTCATACCCGAGTCACCGGTCCGCACCGCAGGTCAGCTGAACTGGGGTGCCGCGGCTCTTCTCTCCGCCTGGCTGGTGGCCCTGCTCGTGCCGATCAGCGAGGCGCCGACCTGGGGCTGGGGCTCGGCGCGGGTCATCGGTCTGCTGGTGCTGGCCGTGGTGCTCGCGGTCGCCTGGGTGACGGTGGAGACGCGCTCGACCCACCCGCTGATCGACATGCGGATGATGCGGATCCCGACCGTCTGGACGACCAACCTGGTGGCCTTGCTGTTCGGGGTCGGGATGTACGCGACGTTTGCGTTCCTGCCGGAGTTCCTGCAGACCGACCCCTCCGCGGGCTACGGGTTCGGGCTCAGCATCACCGAGTCCGGGCTGATCCTGCTCCCCGCGAGCATCGCGATGTTCGTCCTCGGGATCGCCTCGGGCCCGTTGTCCAAGCGATTCGGGGCGAAGGCTGTCCTCGTCGCCGGCGCCCTTATCAGCATCGTCACCTTCCTCCTGCTGACGTTCGCCCGCGGTTCCGAGTGGCAGATCGTGATGGCGATGGTCGTGGAAGGCATCGGGTTCGGGCTGGCGTTCGCCGCGATGTCGAACCTCATCGTGCAGGGCGTCCCTCCGGAGCAGACCGGCGTCGCGAGCGGGATGAACGCCAACATCCGCACCATCGGTGGGTCGATCGGCGCGGCGGTTATGAGCAGCATCGTGACCTCCAGCGCACATGACGGGGGGCTCCCGACCAACTCCGGCTACACCCACGGTTTCGCCCTGCTGACGGTCTGCAGCATCGCGGCGGCACTATCAGCGATGCTCGTCCCCGCGACCATTCGCCGGCGCACCACGGCGTCGGCGGAGGACATGCCGCACGCCGAGCTCGGTCTGCTGGCCGCCGGCACCCTCGTGGGCGACCAGTCCGAATGACAACGGTCAGCGCCGACCGACCGCTGCGCCGAGACGCGGCGGCGAACCGGCAGCGGGTGCTCGACGCGGCCGCGCAGGTCTTTGCGACCCATGGCCTCGAGGCGAGCGTCGATGAGATAGCTCGGGTCGCCGGCGTCGGCATGGGGACGCTGTACCGCCGCTTCCCGACCAAGGATGCTCTCATCGCGGCTCTGGTCCAGGACGTCCTCGACCGGATGCAGGCATTGGCCGAGGAAGCCGCTGCGCGCAGTGACGGAACCGGCCTGGAGTTCTTCCTCGCCGCCTCGAGTGCCTACCAGGCCCAGCACCGCGGTTGCCTCCCCCGGCTCTGGGCTACCGGCACCGATCAGGAGTCGGTCGACCGGGTACGACGATCCATCGCGGACCTGCTCCAGGACGCGAAGGCACATGGCTTGGTACGACGTGAGGTGACACCCACCGATCTCACCGTGCTCATGTGGTCGGTCCGCGGCGTCATCGAGACCACGCGTGAGGTCGCGCCCGATGCTTGGCAGCGACACCTCGACATCCTCATCGCCGGGCTGCGACCGACCACAGAGCCGCTGCACCACTCGGCACTGAGCCGGAACCAGGTCGACGCGATCCTCACGTAACCGCCAGATGTCATGCATGCGAACAGTTCGGCGGTTGGCGGCATCCCGAATGGACAGCCGGTGAGCGCGGCCTGATGCTGTGAGTAAGTGATTGTCTACTGATCTGAGGGGTCACGCATGGCGCCAGACACGAAGCCGACCATCGTCCTGGTTCACGGTGCGTTCGCTGATGCTTCCGGATGGTCGGAAGTCATCCAGCGCCTATCCGCGGAGGGCTACAACTCCTACGCGCCAGCCAATCCGCTGCGTGGCGTGATTACTGACGGTGACTCCGTGCGTACTTTTCTGGGCACGATCGAGGGCCCGGTCGTGTTGGTCGGGCACTCCTACGGCGGCTCCGTCATAACGAACGCGAGCGTCGGCGCGCCCGATGTCCGCGCCCTGGTCTACATCGCCGCGTATGCACCGGACGAGGGCGAGACCCTGGCGGCTGCCGGCGCACTCGACGGAGCCTCGAATGACCTGGCCGGCCACCTCCTCATCCGGCCGTACCCCGGCGCGCCCGAGGGCGACGGCGACGCCTACATCAACCCTGAGTTCTTCCACCAGCAGTTCTGTGCCGACTTGCCGGACGACTTGGCAGCGGTGATGGCAGTGAGCCAACGACCCGTGACGTTGTCCTGCCTCGGAACTCCCTCGGGACCGGCCGGATGGAAAACACTGCCGAGCTGGTACATGGTCGCCAGCAACGACAACGCGATCCCGCCAGTGGCGGAGCGTGCGATGGCGGCCCGGGCAGGGGCGACCACGGTCGAGGTCGCCAGCTCCCACGTCGCCTTCATCAGCCACCCGAAAGAGACGGTTGATCTCATCCTGGCCGCCGTACAAGGCACCAGCTGACCGATCCCCCTGGCCTGCCCGACTTGTCAGGCCGCGCGAGCGACGCCTTGGGCCGAGGGCCCTGACAAGTCTGCGCTCTCGGCTCCCTAGGCCGGGTCGGGCGCCAGGGCGAACTCGTCGACGTAACACCATCCCCAGGGGTCGCCGCCGGACTGGTTCGCGGCCACCGCGTGCCCCGTTGCCGTGAAGTGCGCCGTGGCGTGCCGCGGCGCCGAGGAGTCGCAGCAACCGGTGTGGCCGCAGACCAGGCAGCGCCTGAGCTCGATCCAGCGGGTGCCTTCGACCAGACATTCCTTACACGCATCCGGCGGATCGGCCGATGCCGGCGGCACCGCGATTGTCTGCAGATGCCCGCAGATCACGACCCCGGCTCCGGGCTGGTCATCCCACATCTCGTGCCAGCCGTTCATGACTGACACCTTAACGGCGTCAGACCTGCCCCCGGAAGTTTGCGGTCCCGACTGACCCCTCTCCTATTTCTTCACCCATCGAGGCATCACAGCGACCGGGCGACGCTCCTTACGAGAGGAGAGGAGCCACCGTGGACACCACAAGGGCAGAGCTGGACCACCGAACGAGCGACACCGTCGAGGTGTCACTGCTCTGGCACCGCGACCTGGACGCCGTGAGCCTCACCATCCGAGACCGCCGGTCGGGTAAGTCGCTCGAGATCCCCGTGGCCCGCGACCGCGCGCTGCAGGCCTTCAGGCATCCGTTCGCCTACGCCGCGTCGATCGGGGTCGACTACGCCACCAACTTGGCAGCCGCCTGATCGCCCGCCCTGCGGACCGATGAGTTCCAGAAGCGCGCGTCGTCAAGCTTGATGTCGACAACCGTGGAGGCCAAGATGTCCATCGACCAGAGCGAGAACGTAGTTGCTGTCACTCGGCGCATTGACGCGCCCGCCACGACGATCTTCGCCATGCTGAGCGCTCCGGCGAATCACGTGACGATCGACGGCTCGGGGATGCTCCGCTCCACCCCGACGCAGCAAGTGTCGAGCGTCGGAGACCGCTTCGCAGTTGAGATGTGGAACGAGGAGATGGGCGACTACGAGATGACGAACCTCGTCGTCGAGTTCGAGCCAGACCGGCTGATCCGGTGGCAGCCGACGATGACCCGCGCGTCGCGTCCTGAGGACCGCGACAACGTGGGCAACTCGGCGAGGCACCGATGGGGATACCAGCTGACGCCAGTGAGCGAGACCACGACTGACGTCACGGAGACCTTCGACTGCAGCGAGTCGCCCGACTGGCTGAAGCAGGCCGTCAACGGTGGCGAGGGATGGATCCCGGCGATGACGGCAACCCTCGACAAGCTCGCCGAGGCAAGCTGTCAGCGATAGATGCCGGGGTCGAGAACTCCGGCGTAGTGGAGGAAGTGTGCCCGGGTGTAGCTTCTGTCCCCCGTGATGGACGTGTTGGGGGTCGCACCCAGCGTCAGGTCGGCGCCGAGGGAGGGCCGGAACCGCGGATTGACCCGCAGGTAGCTCGTCGGGTCGGCGCGCAGCAGGCCGAGGAGGGTCTCGGCAACGATGCGGCCGCCCACCGGTCCGAGGTGCAGACCGCCGGCGGCGACCTTGGCCTCGGCGAGGACGTAGTACCACAGCGGTGTGCTGGTGCCGAACGGCTGGTAGACACCGGCGATGTCGTCCAGATCCGAGCTGGCGAGCTGCTGCGCACCGATCGCGCGCGCGACACTCTGACCGGACGGGAGTCCCCAGGTGAGCTGGCGCAGCAGGTTGCGCTGCGGCAGCACGAGTGGCGCGGTCTGAGTGTGGGGCGCGATGGCAGGCAGGGGCAGCGCGAACATCGCGCTGGAGATGGTCGGGTCGATCTTCTTGTTGTTCTTGACCTGACCGTCACCGAGGTCGAAGAAGGTCTGCCAGCCGACGTACCGGCGTGGGGCCGGGAACCCACCGAGAAGGTCGGCCCGGTCGTGGGTGACCGGCGCATGGAAGTTCGGCTCGTTCGGGTCGAACACGAGACCGAAGAAGGGGTCCGCCGCCGGGTTGGAGCTGTCACCCGTCCCGCTGGTGAAGTTGGCGCGGTATGAGGGTCGCACCATGCTGTGCCCGAACCGGTACGCGGCCGCGCCGAACTCGATCGGCATGTAACCGTCCCCGACGGGCGGGCGGTAGAACCGACTTCCCTTGTCGAGGATGTCGTCGACCATCGGCTGCCCAACGATCTGCGGCAGGTGCTCGTGCACCAGCAGCCACTGGTAGTGCCAGAGCGTCACCTCCCGCGCAATCAGGTGCTGCAGGTACTGGGCAGGGACGCCGGTTCGCCGCGCAGCCGGGAGGTCGCGCAGCGACAGATCAGACAGGTCGTCGATCACGCGGTTGTAGAACAGGATGTGGGCGCAGTGCAGCCCGGCGATCATCAGGTTCTCGTCATTGCGCGGATCCCCCAGCAGCGCCGCGAACGAGCCGTCCGCATTGGGGGTCCGGGGCACATCCTCGTGCACCCCGCCGCTTCCGATCAGCAGCTTCGGCCCGACGGAGCCATCGGGATTGCTCACGTACAAGTCGGGACGGCGGCCAGGACCACCTCCGAACACCGAGTCCAGGTCCAGTGCCGGCGTACGTGTGTTCGGCGACGCCAGCGGGTTCTGCGGCACGCCCAGCTGCGAGGTCTGGTCGAACGTGATGTCGTGGTCCGTGAACTGACCGACAAAGGTCGACCCCGCGGTCATCGTGGGATTGTCCGGATTGGTGCCATAGCCGTCGGTCGCCGTCGGGTTCCCGTTCACCGTCGGATCGACGATGAGGTTCTTTGCACCAGCCGCCAGGTCGTCGCCCGCATCCATGATGCCGCCCGGCCCGCCCACCTCGAGCAGCGCCGCACGCACCGTGTCACTAGCGTCCGCAAACGGTCGAAGCGAGGGAAACATGCGTCCGAACAGCTCACTCCCGGCCGGTACGCCGGCAGGTCGCGGGGAGCCGGCTCCCCCCGGTGCAGCGTTGGCCTTCTCCAGCAGCGACGACGGAGCGATCGAGGCGGCCACCAGCCCCGCCCCTGTGGCACCGACACCGGTCAGGAACTGACGGCGCGATGCACTTCGCTTGGGCATGTTGACCCCTTCGGCAGAGCGGAGTTCCGGCTTACGCGCTGACCCTAGGAACCCCACGAGGGCGGGGCGTCCGTGAAACTACGGAACTTTGCCCGCCGGCGACGCGTCAGCGAGGGTTGCTGATCACTCGTCCCGGATCGGGATTGGCCGCAAGCAGCTGCTGGGTGTAGGGGTGCTGGGGCGCAAGAAAGACGTCGCGGGTGTTGCCGATCTCGACCAGCTGACCCTGGTGCATGATGGCGACCCGGTCAGCCACCTCCGCGATCACCGCCAGCTGATGAGCCACGAAGAGGATGGACAAGCCGAGGTCCTCGCGCAGTTCCAGGAAGAGGTTCAGCAGCTGCACCTGGATCGAGACGTCGAGCGCGCTCACCGCCTCGTCGGCGATCAGCAGCTCGGGGCCGACGGCGAGCGACCGTGCTATCGCTACCCGCTGACGTTGCCCGCCCGACAGGTCCCGGGGGTACCGGCTGGCGAGCCGGGCCGAGAGCTGCACCCGCTCGAAGAGCTCGGCAACGAAGCGGGTCCCGTCCTCGGAACCGGGCTGGTGATGCACCCGCCCGGCTTCCAGGACGGCCGCACCCACTTTGATGCGCGGGTTCAACGATGAGAACGGGTCCTGAAAGACGATCGGCATCCGACGTCGAAGCTCGCGCAGCTGCTCGCCGGTCGCCGCGCGCATATCCGTGCCGTCGAACAGGATCGTTCCCTCATCGGGCTCGACCAGGCGGGCCATGCAACGCGCGGTCGTCGTCTTCCCGCTGCCGGAACCACCCGCCAGACCGAGGATCTCCCCACGACCCACCGTGAAGGACACGTGATCGACCGCGATGTGTCGGCTATTAGGGGATCGCGTCAGCCGTTGCCGTGGCGTGCGCCGCAATCCATAGCCCTTGACCAGGTCCTCGACCACAACGATCGGGTCGTCTTTCGCCTCGGTCCCTCCCGCCACGGGGTGGGGGGCTGTCACGACAGCGGCCCCGCAAGAGCAGGACCGTGCAGCGTCCCGGCCGGTACATGCGGGCACGCCGATTGATGACCCTCGCTCACCGTCAGCAGACGCATGTCCAGCTCGCTGCACCCGTCCTGCCGGTAGGCGCACCGCGGAGTGAAGGGGCACCCGCCCGCGAGCGAGCCCTGCTCGGGCGGCGCTCCCGGGATCGCCTCCCGGCGACGGGGGTTGCCCGCGGACTCGAGCCTGGGGATCGACTTCAGCAAGCCGGCGGTGTACGGGTGCCGCGGAGCGCCGTACACCTGCGCCGTGGGACCAGCCTCGACGACGTAGCCGCCGTACATTACGACGATCTGCTCGCAGTTCTCTGCGATCACCCCGAAGTCGTGCGACACCATCAGGATCGCCATACCCGACTCGTCCCGTAGACGCTTGAGCAACCTCAGGATCTGGGCCTGTGTCGTGACATCCAGCGCAGTCGTCGCCTCGTCCGCGATAAGCAGCCGCGGTCCCGGTGCGATCGCCATCGCGATCATCACCCGCTGCCGCATTCCGCCGCTGAGCTCGTCGGGGTAGGAGTCGTAGCGTCGCGCCGCGTCTTCGATCTCGACGTGTTCGAGCAGCTCTATCGCGCGCTGTCGCGCTGCCTTGCGTTCCATGCCGACCGAGACCCGCAGCACCTCCGACAGTTGGCTGCCGATGGTGTACGTCGGGTTCAGCGAGCTGAACGGGTCCTGGAAGACCATCCCCACGCTGGTACGCCGGAGCCGGCGCAGCTCGCTGGGACTCATCTCCGTGATGTCGTGACCCTCGAACAGCAGCTGCCCGCTCGTGACACGCATGCCGGGCGGAAGGATGCGCAGGATCGACCGGCACGACAGGCTCTTGCCCGATCCGGACTCCCCCACGATCCCAACCGTCTCCCCCGGTCGTACGTCGAACGACACGTCGCTGACCGGGAACCACTCCTGCCGGTGCTTGCCGATGGAGATGCGCAGGCCCTGTAGCGACAACAGCGGATCGCTCACCGCACACCCACCGTCACGTCACCGTGCGACAGCCCGTCACCGATCAGGCTGACCCCGAAGCCGAAGAGCACGACGAACAAGCCGGGCAGCGTGGTGATCCACCACGCGGTGAGTAGATAGGGCTGGCCACCTGCGATCAGCGCCCCGAGGTCGGGTCGCGGCTCTTGCGGGCCGAAGCCCAGGTAGGACATCGAGGCGATGACCAGCAGGTTCACCAGGATGTCGACCGTGGAGTAGACCAGGCAGGACCGGACCACATTGGGCAGCGCATGCCGCAGGATCGCCCGACGGTTCGAGTAGCCGAGACTGCGGGTCGCGAGCATGAACGGCTCGTCCCGCAGGCTCAGCGTCTCGGAGCGGGCCAGCCGGGCATACAGCGCCCACCCGACGAGGATGATGCCGACGGCGATGCCGCGCAGGCCGGAGCCGGTGAGGGTGATCACGATCAGCACCAGAATGATGAACGGGAACGCGATCGCGCAGTCCGCCGCCCGCCCGACCAAACCGTCGATCAAGCCACCGTGGAATCCCGCAATCGTCCCGGCCAGGACACCCACCACCAGGCCGATGTACGTGACGAGAAAGACGACCAGCAGGTCGATCCGCGCGCCGTAGAGGGTGCGGGCGAGCACATCCCGACCGACGTAGTCGGTGCCGAATGGGTGCGCGAGCGACGGGGGCTGCTGAGCGTGCAGGATGTTGATTGCATCCGGATTGGAACGGGTGATCACAGGAGCGAAGATGGCGGCAAGGACCAGCACCGCGACGATGACGACACCGATCCGAGTCTCGATGTTCCAGCCACGAACCACCCGACGGACGAATCCCACCGGTCTGTCGCGCGCCAGGATGCGGTCGTTGCTGCCCGCAGCGACGTCCGGCGCGATGCTGCTCACGGGGTTCGACACGTTATGCACCATTGCCCGACAGGTTCACTCGTGGATCGACGATGACTTGCGCCAGGTCGACGAGCAAAGTCAACACGACAATGGTGGTGCCAGCAAGCAGCGTCAGGTACTCGATGACCAGGAAGTCTCGGCGTTGGACGGCGTCGAAGAGCAACGATCCGAGGCCAGGGATCTGGAACACCTGCTCGATCACGACCGAGCTTCCGATGAGCAGGCCGGCGTTGACGGCCAGCACCGTAGCCGTGGGCATCACTGCATTGCGCAGCACGTGGCGGAAGAGCACGCGCATCGATCCGTACCCTCGGGCACGGGCGGCCACGACGTACTCGGTTCGCAGCACCTCACGCACACTGCCGCGCAAGGTCCGTACGACGATCGCCAGGATCGATAGGCCCAGCGCCACGCTCGGCAGCAGCAGCGAACGGATGAGCGAGCCGAGCGTGTCGTCGTTGTATCCCGACGAGGGCAGCCACTTCAGCTTCAGCGCGAAGATCAGCGCCAAAATCAACCCGACCCAGAACTGCGGCATGGCGAACAACAGGGTCACCAGCGCGCGGATGCCGTGGTCGATCCCGGAGTTGGCTCGCACCGCGGCGATCAGCGCGAGCGGTACGCCGATGATCATCGCGACCAGCAGGCCGCCGATGATCAGCTGCAGGCTGACCGTGGCCCGCGGGCCGATGAGGGAACCGATCGACTGGGCGTAGATGAAGTCGTTGCCCAGATGCGCGGTGAAGATTCCGTGCAGGAAGGTCAGGTACTGCTCGAACAGCGACCTGTTGAGGCCCAGCTGGTGGTTGAGGAACGCGATCTCCTGTGGCGTGGCCCGAGGGCCGAGCATGGTCTGTACCGGGTTGCCGGGAGCCAGGTGGATCAGGAAGAACGCGACGATCGACAGCACGAACAGCTGCAGCAGCGTCAACGCCAACCGCCGAACCAGGTAACCAGACATCAGTGGGAGCTACCCCTCCGTTCGACGATTCGGGTGCTGGTGCCGGGACGGCATTCGCCACCCCGGCACCAACACCGTTGCACTACTTGCTCAACCAGGTGTACTGCAGTGAGTCAGCCCCGAGTGCGTTGAGGTAGCTCCCGCACACGTTGGTCGCGTGGGCGTTCACGAACGGCAGGTCGAGGATGTTGATGACCGGGGCCTGCGCCAGCATCTCGGCCTGGATCTTCTGCCACTGCTGACCCCGCGTGGTCACGTCGGGGTTGTGCACATATGTCTCGATCTGGCTCTGGATCTGCGGGTCCTTCCACCAGGACCAGAAGCCGTGGATGCCGTCGTAGACCCCGACGAACTGGGCGTACTCGTCCGGGACGAAGACGTCACTGGTGAACTCGGAGTACGGGAAGACCATCTGGTAGGCGCCCGACTGGAAGTTCTTGGTCTCGGTCGCCTGGTCGTCCTGCTGCAGCTTGAGCTTGATGCCGATCTGGGCGAGTTGCTGCTGCATCAGCAGCGCCAGGTCGGTGTACTCCGTGTACCCGGTGAAGTACTGCAGCGTGGCGGTGAACCCATGTGGGTACTTCGACTGGCTCATCAGCTGCTTGGCCTTGTCCAGGTCGAAGGTGTACGGCGCGACCTGAGCGTTGGTCGCGTCGCCCTTGAGCTGCGGCAGGATGCTGTTCGGGATCGTGCCGACCCCGGCAAACACCTGCTTGTTCATCAGGTCACGGTCCAGCGCGTAGTTGATCGCCCTGCGGACGTTGAGGTCCTTGAACGGTGCGAACTGATGGTTGAGCCACACCCCGACCCAGTAGGGGACCTTGGCGGCCTGCAGGTTGACCCCGGACGCCGTCTTGAGGCTGTTGATCTGGTTGTAGGGGATGCCGTCCGCGATCTGCGCCTGCCCGCTCTTGAGGTCAAGGACACGGGTGTTGTCGTTCTGCGCGTACAGGTACTTCACGGAGTTGAGGTAGGGCAGGCCCTTCTCCCAGTAGTACTTGTTCGGGGTGAAGGTGATCGAGTTGCCCTTGACCCACGACGAGACCTGGAACGGGCCGGTGCCGACCGGATGGTTGTAGAAGGCGCTCCCCTCTGACTGCAGGAGCTTCTTCGGCACGATCATGGCGTTGAAGATGCTCATGTTGTAGATCAGGCCAGGGGTGGCCTGCGTCAGCAGCACCTTGACCGTGCTGGAGTTGACGATCTGCGTCTCCTTGTACCCGGATGCCAGGACGGCGACCGTGTCGACCTTGGGGTTGGCCCAGGTGTCGAGCGAGTACTTGATGTCCTGGACCGTCACCGGGGTGCCGTTGGAGAACTTGATCCCGGGGCGCAGGTGGAAGGTGTACGTCTTGCCGTCAGGCGAAATGGTGTACGACGAGGCAACCGCCGGAGTCAGGTTCTGCGAGCCCTTCGGGTCGGGCATCACCAAGCCCTGGTAGATCAACGTGTCGGCGAAGATGTCGCCGTTGCCGTTGGTCGGGTTGAAGGGATCGAGACCCAGCGGCCCGGTCTGCCGGGCGTAGACGAGGTTGCCACCGGTTTGCGGTGTCGCCGAACACGCCGCGCTCGTGTTCACGGTCGTGGATACGCCCGTGGTCGCGGAGCCCGAGGCCTGGTTTCCGGATCCGCCGGTGGATCCGCCGCTGGAGCCAGAGCCACCGCAACCGGCTACACCTAGGACCGCGATCGTGGCAGCCGCGGCTGCCCATCTCACTCGAGTGATCATTCTTGCGCTCCTCCGTCGTACCGGCTTTCGCTGGATATCTCGGTGTGGCGCTCATCTATTCGTGACCAAACTCGCGGCTGACCGCCTGGAAGCCACGGTCCGTGGCCTGGAGTACGCGATCGATGTCGTCGTCGGTAAGAGCCGCCGAGACGAACCAGTTGTGGGTGGGATGCAGGTAGGCGCCGTTCGCCAGCGCCGTGCCCGTGAACAGGTTCGCCCGCTCGTAGCTCTGGTCGGCCGGCGAAGGTCAGGAACGGCATCTGCACCGGGCCGGTCTGATCGGATCGACAGCCCGTGGTCCGCCGCCTGGCTCTCCAGACCATGACGCAGCAACGCGCCGGCGCGCGTCATCCGCTGCACCGCTTCTTCTTCCTGGTGCGCCTTCAGCGTCGCGATCGACGCCGCCATCGAGGCTGCAGTGAACCAGAAGGAACCCGTGACGAACAGGCTCGCCGCGCCCGCTCGGACCCGATCGTTACCGAGAACGGCACTGAGCGCGTGACCGTTCGCGATCGCCTTGCTCCACGCGCTGATGTCCGGGTCGACACCGAGCGGATTCCCAGCTCCCGCCCTCGGCGAGCCGCAGTCCGCAGCGAACGTCGTCCAGGACGAGGACTGCGTCGCTGCGATCGCACAAAGCACGCAGCGCGCGGGCGAACTCTGGATCGGCGAGCTCCTGGTCGAAACCAGCGTCGTGCCGGAAAGGTGTGACGATCGCGGCCGCGAGGTCATCGCCCGCTGCCTCGGCGGCGGCGGTGAGGCTGGCAACGTCGTTGTACTCGAACAGGATGATGTTCGACCGGTCCTCCGGCGCGGTGCCCGCGAGTCGCGGAGTGCACCAAGGTGCCGAGCCGTGATAGCTGCCGCGGGCGGCCAGCACCTTGCGCTTCCCGGTGGTCGCACGGGCGACCATCAATGCGGTGGTGGTGGCGTCGGTGCCGTTCTTCGCGAACAACGCCCAGTCGGCATGTGCGACCCGGTCGACGAGCAGCTCCGCGAGCTCGACCATCACCGGGCCGGGCCCGTTGAGGCAGTCACCCTTCGCCCGCTGCGCGGCGACAGCCTCCTCGACCTTGGGATGCTGGTGGCCCAGCAGGACCGGCCCCCAGCTGCACATCACGTCGACATACTCGTTGCCGTCAGCGTCCCAGACGTGCGCGCCTTCGTCCCCGCTCGAAGAACTGTGGGTAGCGGGCCGGCATCCGGCCCGCGCATCGAGGTGGCCGTACATCCCGCCCGGGATGACTGCTGCTGCCCGCGCCCGAAGCGCCTTGTCACGGGTCAGTTCCGACTGGGTGACCACGCTCATGCGTTCGCCTCTGCTTTCTCGCCAGGAAAGCTCGCGCCGTCTCGGCGATCCCGAGCGGCGTCGAGCCGGTAGTGGTGGTACAGGGCTTCGGGGGGCCGATCAGCACGTGCTCGTCGGCGATCCCATGGCGGCGGAACGGCACGGCGATCGCCGGCCTCGCTGAGGACCTCGGCGACCGCCGACCCCAGCCCGCCGGTGATGTTGTGCTCCTCGACGGTGAGGATCGCCGCCGGTCTCCTGCGCCGCCGCGATCACGCGCTGCCCGGTCAAGCGGCTTGATGGTGTGCATGTCGAGCACCCTCGTGCCGATCCCGCCGGCCGCCAGGAGCTCGGCGGCGTCGAGCGCGGGACGGACCTGCGAGCCGGTGGCGATCAGCGTCAGGTCGTGCCGTCGCGCAACCGGATGGCTTCGCCGATGATCAGCCGCGGCGCTTCCGGGTAGACCTCGGGGTCCCGACCTCGACCGAGCCGGATGTACATCGCACCCGGGTGGTCGACCGAAGCGCGGAGCAGCGCACGCAGGTGGTTGGAGTCGGTGGCGCAGACCACGGTGAGGTCGGCGATCGATGCGCATGATGCCGAGGTCCTCGAGCGCGTGATGGCTCGTCCCATAGAAGCCCATGCTCATGCCCGAGTGGTGCCCGATGACCCGTACCGGCAGACCCGGGTAGGCGCAGTCGGTACGGATCTGCTCGCAGCACAGCAGGGCCGCGAAGGAGGCGAACGTCGCGGCATAGGGAATCAGGCCGCAGGCTGCCATCCCGGCCGCGACGGTGACCATGTTCTTCTCGGCGATCCCGACATTGACGAACCGGTCCGGGTGCCTGCGCTGGAAGTCGACGGTGCGGTTGGCGGAGGCGAGGTCAGCGGCGAGTACGACGATCCTCGGGTCCGTCGTCGGCGAGTCGTCGCAAGCTCCTCGCCGACGACGAAGGCCGGGATGCTCTTCGCCGGGGATGCCCTGCACCGTCTCGGGCGAGCCTGTCGGACGGAGCCGCCGATGACGCCGCGGAAGATCTCGCTCTGGTCCTGGGTCACGAGGACGCCGCCACGGTGCCGGTTGCAGTCCAGCCTGCAGCTCCGGCATGACGTCGTCGTAGTCGGCGCCGACGAGGTTGCCGACGTGCCAGTCGAGGCTGAGCTCCATCCGCGCGACGCCGCGGCCCTTGACGGTGTCGGCGATGATCATCTGCGGCGGACCGTCCGGATCGTCATGCAGCCCGGCAAAGGCCTCGAGGATCGCGTCGATCGTCGTGGCCGTCGATGCGGCTGGTCTGCCAGCCGAACGCAGTGGAACTTCTCGGTCAGCGGCTCGACGCCCATGACCTCCTCGGTCGGCCCGTCAATGGAGAGCTGGTTGCGGTCGACGATGCAGACCAGCGATCCGAGCCGGAAGTGGCCGGCGGCCATCGCAGCCTCCCAGATCTGTCCCTCGCCGAGCTCGCCGTCACCGACCATGCAGTAGGTCCGGTAGCTCCGACCGTCGATCCGCGCGGCCAGCGCCATCCCGACGCTGATCGACAGCCCGTGCCCAAGTGAGCCCGAGCTGAAGTCGATGCCCTTACCTTGCGCATGTCGGGATGGTCGCCGAACGAACTGCCCAAGCGGGAGTAGGTGTCGAGCTCAGCGGCGGGGAAGTACCCGAGGTCAGCCAACACCGGGTAGAGCCCGATGGCCGCGTGGCCCTTGCTCAGCACGAACCGATCACGATCTGGCCACTGCGGGTCGTCCGGACGGATCCGTAGCTGGGCGTAGTACAGGCAGGCGAGCAACTCGGCCGCGGAGAACGACGACGTGTAGTGGCCGGCGCTCGCGATCTTGGCGAGCCGCACCGTCTCGAGCCGGATCCAGCGCGCTCGGTCGGTCAGCCGTTCCCGCAACTCGACCTGAGCAGATCCAGCGGACTGCGGCACGGGGGGAAGTTATTTCGGACGCCCGACCGAAGTCAAGGGTTCTGCGCCTGCCGCAACGGTTGGTTGTCCAGTCGTTACTAAGCGGATTGTTGATCAGACGGCTCACTAGCGGACGATTGGTACGGCGACGCCCGTACCCCACGCTTGCGACGTGCCGGCGCTCCACCGTGCAGCCGCTCCAGGAGTGCGTTGACGAAGGCCGTCATAGCGACGCCGTCGGGAGGTACCACTCCCATCACAGCCTGCACACTGAGCGAGTCGATCAACATCCGACTCTCGTTGACCGCGGCGTCGATCGTCACCGCGCCGGCCAGCTCCCCGTCCTCCTCGGCCTGCACCAGAAGGGCACGGATCCGGGAGTGGAAGACCTCGACCTCGCGGTTCTGCGTCGTACGCAGCACCTCGTTGCCGACCGCCGCACCCCAGAGGCAGACCTCGATCTTCGCTTCGAGCAGTCGCTCTTCGTCGAGCGGTAGCGCCTCGAGCAACAGGATGCGCAGCGCCTCGAGACCGCGCCGTCCACCTAGCCGCTCCTCGGTCCGGGTCCGGACACCGCGGTGGGCCATCTCCAGACAGGAGATCAGGATGTCCTCGCGGTTGGTGAAGTAATGGGCGAGCGTTCCGCTGGACCATTCGGCCTCGCGGGCGATCTCCCGCACCGTGGCGCCGTCGAGCCCGCGGTCGCCGATGATCCGGCTGGCCGCCCGGACGATGTCTCGCCGTCTGGCATCGTGGTCAACGATCTTCGGCATGCCCCCGCCTCTGCGGATTCTGGTGGTGACGAAAGACTATTTGACGGCCAACGCATTGGCCGGCGAGCCGACTCCCCCTGGAAGGTTGAGCGGAGCCGAGGTCAGGAAGCAGGTGTAGCGACCGTCGGCGCGGCTGGAACGAGCGAGGTCGTGCAGCCACCACAACTCGCCGAGTGCGAGACCAAGCTGCCCGATGAGCAAGCGGTGCAGAAATCCAAACGGCCCGCCATCCCAGCGAGGCGGCCACACCTCGACCGCCGGGTTGTCACAGGCGATCGGCGGACACGTGGGAGTCCCACAGGTAAGCGAGCATTTCCTCGGATCGCTCAAGACCAATCGCATCGAAGTCCTCGGCGACGGCCAGCTGCTCCTTGACGCTCGCTCGGCTGTCCGGCGTACCAGGCGAACCAGCCGGTGTGCAGCAGCAGGATGTCACCGGTTTCCCAGGAGACGCCGGCAGCGATCCGAGCGGCTTCCAGATCAGCGACCGTGATCGCGCGCGCACTTCCCGGATCGAATCCCCTCCCCGCGCCACCGAGCACAGCGTCGACATCGAGCAGCACGCCGCGGCCGGCGATGCCACGTCGTGCCCAGCCGTCGATGGTGTTGCTGGTACCGGAGCGGATATCGGCAGCCGAGGCGCCGTTGTAGAAGCGGTCGGGGGCATAACCGACGTGAGCGAGCGAGTCCCATTGGCTCGAGCCCTGCGGATAGAAGACGTCGAGCCGCTCGTCGAAGCCGGGCGTGGCGGCTTCGGCGAGCAGGGTGTGCTCGACCGCCTTGCGGAGAAACAGTGGTGGGTCCGGCCAGGTCACCGGCGCGTTGAGAGGGAACAACTCCCCGGTCCGGACCAGCTTCGCGGCCTCAGCGATCCGATCCGGGTGTCTGCAGGCTCACCGTGCCGTCCGACGATCCGTCGCCGAACACCCCCCAGGCCGAACGCCCGCCCCCCTCGACTGGTGGCAGCTCGTGGTACGACGGAAGGGCCTGCGAGTCGACGATCCGGAGTTGCGATGTGCTCGCGAGGATGTCCGCGCGCACCCGCTCCGTCACGTCGGGCGGCGCCGCACCGACGAGACGCTCGACGACTGATGGCATGTCACGGATGCCCGCGTCCGACCCTAGGCCGCTGGCGACCATCCCGGCGGCGGCCATGGCGAGCCAGGCTGCGTCGACGAGCGGCCAGCCGCGGAGCACGCCGATCAGGAAGCCGGCCGTGCACGCGTCGCCACAGCCCGTGGTGTCGACGACGGCGTCCGCGACGGCCGGAATCTGCCGACCGTCGGGTTGGTCGGGGGTCACCAGGATGCAGCCGTCGGGACCGCAACTGACCAGCACCGCGCCAGCGCCCTGGTCGAGCACCAGTCGCGCGGCTGCGCGCAGATCGTCGATGCCGGTGAGGTTGCGCAGCTGTTGATCGTTGGGCGCGAAGTAGTCGACGTGCCGCAGCCACGGCTTCACCGTCTTCCAGACGTCCGAGTCGCACGGCGAGAGCATGTCGACGCTGGTGACGACGCCGTGCTCCTTGGCATCGGCCAGTAGCTCGCCCGCAGGTTCATGGCCGAAGGCGCCGAGAACATCGGGCCCTCCGAGATGGAGCGCGTCCGCTGCGTGCACGGCCGGTAGGTCGATATCGGACGCCTCCAGCCGGGAGGTAGCACCGGGACAGTGCAGCGCAGGCCGCTCGCCGTTCGCACGGATGGGCAAGATCGTCGCCGAGGTCTGCACACCTGGCTTTCGGACCAGGCCCCGGGCGTTCACGCCGTAGGCCCGCAAGGCGGCACCAAGGAAGTCAGCGAGCAGGTCGTCCCCGACGGCACCGAAGAGGGTCACAGAGGCGCCCAGCTTCGCGAGGTCGACAGCCGTTCCAGCCGCGGTGCCGGCTGCCGTGATCCGGAGCTCATCGAGGAGCTGCCGCCCTTGGCCTTCCGGAATGACGGACACCGGGCGGCCGAGGGCGTCGACGATGGCCGGGCCGACGCAGACGATGGTGGGACGGGCCGTAGGGGCAGGCATCAACGCGCCCCTTCGTATCGTCTGCGGCGGGCTTGCTCTGCAACGGCTGCGAGCTCGTCGGCATCCAGGATGCGTGGGGTGCCGAGGCTGGATGCGCGGATGTAGATATCGCAGAGCCACTCGACGATCTCGGCCCGCTGGTAGGCCTCGCTGAGGTCGGTCCCGTACGCGATCACGCCGTGGTTCTGCAGGAGCGCAGCGGAACGGTCGGACAACGCATCCTGCGCCGCGCCGGCAAGGCCGTCCGAGCCGAACGTTCGGTACGGCGCGACCCGGACGGTTGCACCGCCGAGACGCAGGATCGAGTAGTGAACGGCCGGCAGCTCGGCGCAGGTGATCGACACGGCCACAGCAGCGGTCGAATGCGTATGCACCACCGCGCCGGCTCCGAAGCTGTCGTAGATCAGTCGGTGCATCGGGTATTCCGACGAGACCCGGCCCTCTCCCGCTATCTGCAGCCCTTCCTGGTTCATGACGCAGACGTCCGACTCACGGATCGCGTCGTAGCTGACGCCGCTCGGCGTAATCACGATCGAATCGCCGACTCGGACACTCAGATTCCCGGCGCTGCCGACCACGAGGCAGTCGTCCAACATTTTCTTGCCGAAGCTCACGAGGTCCGCAGCGGCTTGTCTGAGCATGTCGGACTGATCGCGCCTCGTCGCACCGGTGACACCACTCATGGCAAGTCCTCGCCTCTCGATCGCGGCGGACTGTATTAGATCACGCGTCCGAAAACCACCCGGCCGATGCTCGCCGTGGAACCCGAGCGGCGTCGCTCAGGCGTTACGCCGAAGCGCCTTCCGGTCTCGCTTGAGGCGACGGAAAATCGGATTGGCGACGAACACGGTCGCCCCGGTCGAGATCAACAGGATGCCGAGGTCCACTGACGCGCGGCCTTGCTTCGCCCAGTACACATCCTTGAGATCGAGCAGCAACGCGAACTCATCGACGATGAGCGCAAGCCCGGAGCCATAGCAGGATCCGAGTACGGGGTGGTGGACGTTCGGGTCCTCGCCCTGGATGGCGATCCCACCGACCGCGCTGACGGTCAGGATTCCCCAGAGGTAGTGATGGAGGTGAACACCGCCGACCGTGATGTCCCGAAGCGGGCCTTCGCCGTCTTTGATGCTGTAGGTGATGAGCCGCACCGCTCCAAACGTCGCCGTGAACGCGAGCCAGCTGATCAACGCTGTCTGCCGAGCGGGGGGCAGCTCTTCCCGGTAGGCCTGCGGCACCCGAGCGGCCTGTGACGCGACGGACGCCATGCCCAGAGCGTGTCACATCAGATCCTCAGCGAGGGCTCGATGCATGGACCGCGTCGTACGCGACGACGAGCTGCACCCCCGCACCGCGGCGACGTACCGTACCTGTCACCGTGACCCGGTCATGCACTCGGACGTGGACCGGGGATTCCCCGTGCCCCCGCAAATGGACCCAGACGCTCCGGTCGGAGCAGGCCTGTACGTCGAAGCCCTCGTTGGCCGGCACCCGTGTGACGAGTACGTCGCGAGCACTAACGCGGTGTCCGAGCAGGTGGTCTCGGGAGGCCCCCGTCATCTGACAGAGCGCCGACGGCTGCGGGCTCGGATGATGATGGTCCGGCAATGACAAGACCACGGCGGCGGTGACTGCACCCGCGGCCACGACGCCGCCTCCCCCCACCACGATGGGATGCGCGCTGTAGGCCCTTCGAGCCAAAGCTGCCGTGGCGAGCAGCGGCCACAGCACGAACAGCCGGGCGTCTCGTCGCAGCAGCGGATCGGCGAGGTCGATGCAGACCGGACAGGTCGCCAGGTGCCTCCCCGCGCCGACCTCGGCCTGACGACGGGCGTTCCGTTCGGAGATGGCGAGCAGCACGGGGTAACACCGGCGACCTGGAAGCGTGATGCGCCGCAGCGCGAGCAGGTACTCGAGCCTGAGCCGAGCCCGGGCGCGGGCCAGTCGTGCCGTCTGTGCGCCGGTTGAAGGCTGCGGCTGGTCGTCGGAGTCATAGCGATCAAGGAGCAACTGACGCATGTCCAACGGAAGGGCATCGAGCGCCTGCCGCACTGCCTGACGCTGCTCCTCTCGCACCACCACATCCGCTGCGCCCATCGGCGCTGACAGCTCGAGCAGCCGATGGCGATGTCGCCGTGCGACGTCCTCACCCCGACGAACCGACCGATCGAGATTGGTGAGAACCGCCAGCGCATACGCGAAGAGGGTGGTGACGTCGAGCCGGTCACGAACCTCGAGCAGCCGGGCGACCGTCTCCTGGACAAGATCGTCGACGTGGCCGGCGTCCACGTGCCGAGCCTCGGCGTAGCGACGAAGAGCGGGCGCCATCGCGGCGATCTGCTCCGAGGTGACCTTCTCGAGCGGTCGCGCCATGTCATCAGGAGTACTCGTTCGCGGACCGGACAAACCCGCGTCATGCCGCCACTACGAAGTCGTAGGGGTGCGGGGGCAGATTGGCCGGGTACGTCGGCCGCTGGCGGCACGACGACCACGGTGGCCGTCACAGAAACCAGAGGCCGGAGGACACATGACCGCACCACACGAGACCAACGGCAGGGCTGATGTAGCCAAGGACCAGGCCTCCCGCGTGACCAACACGGCGCAGCAGCAGGCAAGCGCCGTGGCAGACACTGCCAAGGACCAGGCCGGCCAGGTTGTAGGCGACGCAAAGGCGCACGCTCAGGACCTGATCGGTCAGACCACGGACCAGATCAGCCAGCAGGCCGACGAGCAGACCCAGCGGCTGTCTGGGAACCTCCAGCAGCTCTCGGAGCACTTCGCCACCATGGCGAGCTCGGGCGAATCCGGTTCCACTGCACGCACGCTGGTGGAAGAAGTCTCGCGGCGCTCGGCTGACCTGGCCGGGTACCTCGAGCACCGCCAGTCCGGGCAGATCGTCGGCGACCTGAAGGACTTCGCCCGGCGCCGGCCAGGGGCGTTCATCCTCGGCTCGGCGGTGGCCGGGCTGCTGGTGGGGCGGCTCGGTCGTGCAGTCAAGGACGCTCCGTCGAGCGAGCCGGCAGTGACCGACGTGACCGACGCCTACCCCGTCGTAACGGCAGAGCCGGTGACCGTGGTGCCGACGGCGGGAACGCTCGGCGGCGCGCTATGACGGCATCCGAAAGCTCGACCGCAGCACCCGCCGCCGGCCATCACGGCACTGACCTGTCCGACGCTTCCGTCGGTGACCTGATGGGCGAGATCGCTGCTGACCTGTCCTCGCTGTTGCGCCAGGAAGTCGAGCTGGCCAAGGCCGAAGTCAAGGCGGAAGTGACCAAGGCGGGTAAGGCCGCCGGCATGCTCGGCGGTGCCGGCTTTGCGGGCTACATGGTTCTGCTGCTCGGCTCCCTGACGATCGCGTTCGCCCTGGGCGACCGCATCGGCTGGGGGTGGGGCGCCCTGATCGTCACCGCGATCTGGGCCGTCGCCGGGGCGATCCTCGCTGTAACCGGCCGCAAGCAGCTCAAGAACATCAATCCGAAGCCTGAACTCACCGCAGAATCGATCAAGGAGGACGTGCAATGGGCGCGACACCCGAAGAGCTGAAGAACAACATCGACCGCACCCGTGGTGAGCTCACCGCCGACGTCGACGCGCTGGCGGACCGGGTCAGCCCGGCAAGCATCGCTCGCCGGCGTACCGAGGCCGTCCGGGGCAGTGCGCGCAACGCCCGCGACCGCGTGATGGGCAGCGTGTCGTCTGCCGGCGACACCGCCGGCGGTGCTCCAACGGCCGTCAGGGAACGAGCCGAGGGAAACCCGTTGGCGGCCGGTCTCATTGCCTTCGGAGCCGGTCTGCTGGCGTCCTCACTGTTGCCGTCAACCGAAGTGGAGCGCCAGGTCGGTACGGCGGTTAAGGACAACGCCGCCGAGCCGGTGAAGCAGTTCGCCCAGGATCAGGCGCACCAGGCGCAGCAGGCCCTGCAGCCTGCCGCTCAGGAGCACGCTCAGCAGCTCAAGGACTCCGCCACGGATGCGGCGCAGGCGACGACCGACCATGCCAAGTCGGCCGGAAGCGACGTGGCCGACCAGGCGCGCGATGCAGCTGACACCGTGAGGGACTGAGCCGCCGTGCCGAGTGACACCGAAGACCTCCAGAGTCCCGCGCAGGCTGCGGCCGCCGAGACCGATCGGCGGGAGAAACGCTCGTCGCGACTGCCGGAAGGCCCGGCCCATCCGCGATCTGGGAGTGGGTTCCAGACGCTGAAGCGCACCTTCAGCGAGTTCAGCGAGGATCAGCTCACCGACAGCGCCGCAGCGTTGACGTACTACGGGATCCTCGCCATGTTTCCCGCGATCATCGCCCTAGTGTCGATCGTGGGGCTGATCGGCGACCCCCAGAAGATCATCGGGGACGCCACCAAGATCGTGTCGTCCATCGGGCCCGCGTCAGCGGTCAACACCTTCAAGGGGCCAATCAACGGACTCGTCGCCGCGAAGAGCTCCGCAGGCATCTTCTTCGTCGTGGGAATTGTCGCGTCGCTGTGGTCGGCTTCGGGCTACGTCGGTGCCTTCATGCGAGCCTCCAACCGCATCTACGAGGTAGAGGAGGGCCGGGGATTCTTCAAGCTCCGGCCGTTGCAGATGCTCGTCACGCTGCTGCTCGTCGTTCTGCAGGTCGTCGTACTGGTGGCACTGGTTCTCACGGGTCCGCTGGCCAAGTCCGTCGGCAACGTCGTGGGAATCGGCAGCACTGCCGTCACGGTGTGGGACATCGCGAAATGGCCGGTCCTGCTGGTCATCGTCATCGTCATGTTCGCGCTGCTCTACTACTCCTCACCCAACGCCCGGCTCGGTGGGTTCAAGAAGGTGCTGCCCGGGGCCGCCTTGGCACTGGTCGTGTGGCTCGTCGCTTCGGCCGGCTTCGCGTTCTACGTGTCGAACTTCGGCTCGTACAACAAGACCTACGGGACCCTCGGCGGCGTCATCGCCTTCCTGGTGTGGCTGTGGATCACGAACGTCGTACTGCTTCTCGGTGCGGAGTTCAACGCGGAGCGGGAACGCAGCCACCAGCTCGATCGAGGCGAGATCGGGGCCGAGCGCGAACTGCAGGTCGAGCACAGATCTGAGCCCAAGGCGAAGAAGCGCTCACGCACCGCCTGACGGCTATCAACACCGAACGCCAGGGCTTGCTAGCCCTGGTGTTCGGTGTTGGCGAAGTCCTTCCCGCGGACGAGCACGAGGGCGAGCACACCCGCGACGAACGCGATGATCGCGGCGATCAGGAAGATGCGGTTGAGCCCTGACGCGAAGGCGGAGCGGGCGGCGGTCTCGACGAGTGGCCGAGCATGCGCGGGCAATGACTGCACCGCGCGGCCGAGCTCACCCGAACGCAGTGCGGTCGCGACCGAGGCGCTGTGGCCCTTAGTGGCCGGGTTGGCGCTCAGCTGCGCGGTCACAACATGGCGGGTCTGAGTCGCGAACAGGGTGCCGAGCAACGCGATCCCGGTCGCGATGCCAACCTGACGAAACGTGGAGTTGATGCCCGACGCCATGCCGGCGCGCTGCGGTTGAACGACACCGACCGCAGTCGAGGCCAACGGGGGGTTTACCAGCCCGACACCGGCGCCGGCGACGATGAAGCCCGGAATGAGATGCGTCCAGTGCGTGGACGCGGACAGGCCCCGCATCAGCAGGATCCCGATGCTCACGATGATCAGGCCAGGACCGACGAGCAGTCGAACGGGAACGCGCGAGGTGAGCCGACCGGCGATCGTCGAGGTCAAAAGGATCCCGCCGGAGAGCACCAGCAGTCGCAGACCCGTACCGAACGGGCTGTACCCGAGGATGTCCTGGACATAGAGCACTAGGTAGAGCAGCAACGAGAAGATCGACGCGCTGAGCCCGAACGCGACGATAAGGCCGCCGGTGAACGTCGGGAGCTTGAACAGCTCCAGATCGAACATCGGATTGCGTCCCTTGATCTCCGCGACCACGAACAGCACCAGCAGGATCCCCGAGGCGACGAAGCAACCGATCACCCGTGGGCTCGAGAACGACTTCTCACTCGACTCGATCAGCGCGTACACGAGGGTGGCGAGCGCGGCGGTGAAGGTGAGGAAACCGATCCAGTCGGGGCGCCGGGCCTGTTGCGCCTTGGATTCATCGACCTTGCGCAGCGTGATGACCAGGGCCACGACACCGAGCGGGAGGTTGACGAAGAAGATCCAGCGCCATGACAAGCCGGAGGTCAAGGCACCTCCCAGCAGCGGGCCGATCGCAACCGCGAGCCCGGTGATCGCTCCCCAGATACCGAACGCCACGCCGCGGTCCTTCCCTCGGAACGCCTGGGCGAGCAGAGCCAACGAGACCGCGAACATGATTGCGCCGCCGATCCCCTGCACCGCCCGCGCGATCTCGAGGAACCGGATGTCGGTGGCGACCCCGCAGGCCAGCGAGGCGACCGTGAAGACGACCAGCCCGATGGCGTAGAGCCGCCGACGGCCGTACATGTCCGCCAGCGACCCGGCGGTGAGGAGCAACGCAGCCAGCGTCAAGGCGTACGCGTCGACGACCCACTGCAAGTCGGAGAACGATGCCGACAGCGACGTCTGGATGTCGGGAAGAGCGACGTTCACGATCGTGACGTCGAGCAGCAGCATGAACGTGCCGAGGCACACGGCTACCAGGGTCAGCCACTTGCTCTGAGCCTCCCGGGGCGCGGCGCCGCGAGTCTCATCGCGCTCCAAGACGATTCCCTGATCATCGTTGACCGGCTCCGCCGGCCGATCCGTCGTCGACGACATCAAGAGCCTTCCGAAGGTACGCATGCGATCACTTCGAGCCTATGCGGACCCGCCGCCGCACGCCGCTTGGCCTACGCGGTTTGCTCATCGGCGGCCGGGGGAGGTGCCACCCAGCATCCGCCGAGTCCAGGAGATCGTGAATGTCCAGCGACGCCATTGTCATGTTGAAGAACGACCACAAGCAGTTCAAGCGTCTGTTCCGTGAGTTCGAGCGAGCCGGTGATGGAGCAGTAAAGGCAAAGGGGGCCATCGTCGACCGAATCCTCGAAGCGCTGACGGTGCACACCTATATCGAGAACGAAGGGCTGTACCCGGCCGTCCGTGAGGCGCTCCCTGACCTGGAGGACGACGTCCTCGAGTCCTACGAGGAGCACCACGTCGCTGACGTCCTCTGCATGGAGCTCGCCGCGATGAGTCCTGATGACGAGCACTTCACCGCGAAGGTCACGGTCCTCATCGAGATCGTCGAACATCACGTCGAGGAGGAAGAGGACGACTGGTTCCCGAAGGTTCGCGAGGGTCTCGGTCGCAAGCGGCTTCAGCAGATTGGGGCCGACATGGAGCGACTGCGCAAGAAGGCACCCCGCCGGCCAGAGCAGCCGAGCGCTGTCGTCAAGGCCGCAAAGGCTGTCCTGTCCTGAGCTGACGGCTCGGCGGCGCCGTCGTACTGCTAACCCAGTTCGGTGGCGTCGCCGCCGGCCCCCGAACTGCCACCGGCGAAGCCCCCGCCCTCTCGGCCGCCGTCCGGGCGCCCGTGATCCGCTGCCTCGTCCCGCTGGAAGACGAGCGTGACGCCGCCCAGCTCGAGCCGGTCGCCGTGATGCAGCCCAGCACCCTGGGCGAGTACACCGTCGACCCGGCTGGCCGTGGACGGATGCGCGTCGCTGTACACCCACTCGTCTCCGGCTTCGTCACGCCGGATCACCCCATGCTCTGGCTCGAGGCCCGACAGCTGCACGTCCTGCGTGTCGGCGCTGCCGATGGTGACGACGTCGGCCTCGAGCGCGAACTCCCGCTGGATGCCGGCCGCCTCAGGGCTACCCATCGGAGCGTGGCCGCCGGTCGCGATGACGAGACGCGGATTCCCGGCTCGCACCGACGTCGTGTCCTGGGTGGTACTGAGGTCCGATGACTCGTTGGCTGGCACATCTGAGGCCTCACCGGTCCAGGCGCGAATAACCCTCCACGATGCGCTCGACTTGTCAGGGCCCTCGGCCCCTCTCGACGCTCAGCCGTCCTGACAAGTTTGCAGCGAATTTCGGTGAATAGAGGGCGCATCAGGCGGGCAACACGGCGTACATGTCGATCATCGAAAGCGTGCCGGCCGGTCCGGCTGAAGCGGTCCAGACGCCGTTGGCTGACGTCGTGATTGCGGCGCTCGCTGCCGACGACCTCGTCACTCTCACCGCGCTCGCGGACGCGCGGCCCCGCACCCGGCGCGACCGGTTCGCGACCCTGCTTGCGCTCTACGAACTGCATACCGCACCGCTCGAGACGCTCGGCGGCCGGGCCCGACACCAGCACCATCCGGCCCTCGCGGCAGTGAAAGCACGCTGCGAGGCCGACTGGCTGGCCGAGCTCGAAGCGTTGCGGCTGCCGGACGGCATTGACCCGTACGACGCACCCGCGGCGATGCGTACGCTCGCCGCCCGTGACCGGCTCCCCGACGTGTACAAGTGGGTCGCGAAGTCGGCCTCGTGGGAGGACATCGTCACGTTCCTCGCGCTCGAAGGTGGCCCAGACGCTGGGTTCGACGACCTCGTCGCCGCCTGCCAGGTCGGGCTCACCGGCCCGGCGAAGATGGAACTGGCGATGAACTACTGGGACGAGATGGGTGGCGGCGACCCGGACGCTGTCCACACGACGGTGCACGAGCGGCTCGTCGCCGCCATCGACATGCCGACGCTGCCGCTCGCCGGTCAGCCGACCTCAGCCCTCGCGCGGACCGCGGTGGGCGGCCTGCTCGCGACGAACCGGTGGCTGCAGCCGGAGATGCTCGGCGCTCTTGGCCTCATCGAACTTCAGGCCGGCCCCCGCTGCCGGCTCGTGCTGCAAGGCTTCGACCGCTGCGGCGCTCCCGCGGATGCCTACCCGTTCTACGAGGTGCACGCCGAAGTCGACCCTCGCCACGGCAAGGACTGGCTGGACAACGCCATCAGCCCGACCGTCGTGGCGCATCCCGACTGGTCGCCGCGAATCGTCCGGGGCGCGCACTGGCGCAGCGTAACCAATGGCGAGTTCCTCACCGACGCCGACCAGCTGCTGCGCGCCAGCCGCTGACACGTCAGGTGTCGCGGCGCCGAACCGTGATGACGGCGGCGACAAGGAATGCGATGGCCCAGCCGGCCATGACCAGGATGCCCACCCAGGGGTGAAGGCTCGGGGTGTCAGGAATCGTGTTGATGAACGCGGCGCCGGCCTGGCTCGGCAGGACCTCGGCGACGTGCTTGCCCCAGTTGCCGAGGACCTCCCCGAAGATGACGGGGATGACCAGAATCGTCGCGAGGTAGCTGACCAGCGCCCCGGGCGTGCTGCGCACGATCCATCCGATGGCCGCTCCGATGACACCGATGAGCGTGAGGTACACGCCCGTCCCGATGACGACACGTAGCGCGCCCGGGTCGGTCAGCGAGAAGCCGGTTCGATAGCGCGAGATGAACCCTTGAGCGGCGAGGAACGACACGACGCACATCACGACGAGCAGCGGAAGGGTCGCAGCGACCAGCACGATGAGCTTGGCCCACAGCACCGGCACCCGACGGGGCACAGCTGTCATGGTCGAGCGAATCATCCCGGTGCTGTACTCCCCGGTCACGAACAGCACCCCGAGTGCGCCGATGAGCAGCTGGCCGAGGTAGTAGCCCTGCATCGTTGATGACGCCACGATGTCGTTCGCATCGAGGCTGTGGTTGAGGTGACGGGTGTTGTACGCGACGATCATGGCGACGACCAGCATCGCGACTGCTGCGGCGCCCAGCACCGCCAGGGTGGAGCGCAACGTCGTGAACTTGATCTTTTCTGAGGACACGACCCGTCCGAGCGAAACGGGTTTCGACACGACCAGCTCCGTCGTCACGCTGCACCCTCGCTGAGTTGGAGCTCGCCGCCGTCACGATCGGCAGGCCGACCAGACCGAAACTCCACCGACTCACCAGTGAGCGCCATGTAGGCATCCTCAAGCGATGCAGTCAGCTCGGTCAGCTCGAGCAACGTGATCCGGGCCGCAGCCGCTGCCAGGCCCACCTCGTCTGTCGTCCGCCCTTCAACCTCGAGGGCATGACCCGGCATCTGGCGGACGATGATGTCGTCGCCCGAGATCAGCGACGCCAGCTCGGCGGTCTGCGGCGTGCGGACGCGGACGACCGGTCGGGACTCGGCCGCGATGAGCTCGCGCATCGGCTGGTCACGGATCAGTCGGCCCTTTCCGACGATGATGACGTGGTCGGCGGTCACCGCCATCTCGCTCATCAGATGTGACGACAGGAAGACGGTTCGGCCCTCATCGGCAAGCTGACGGAGCAGGGTGCGGATCCATCGCACACCGTCGGGATCCAACCCGTTCACGGGCTCGTCGAGAATGAGGGTCTCGGGGTCCGCGAGCAGTGCCGACGCGATGCCGAGCCGCTGGCCCATCCCGAGCGAGAAGGTACCGACGCGTCGGTCCGCGACCTCGGTCAGACCGGTCAGGTCGATGACCTCCTGGATCCGCCGTCGACCGATGCCGGTGGTGGCCGCCATCGCCCGAAGGTGGTTGCGGGCCGAGCGTCCGGTATGGACCGCCCGGGCTTCCAGCAATGCGCCGACCTCGTGCAGCGGTCGCACGTGCTGAGCCAACGGACGGCCGTTGATCGTTGCGTCTCCGGACGTGGGGCGGTCAAGACCGAGGATGAGCCTCATCGTCGTGGATTTCCCGGCCCCGTTGGGGCCCAAGAATCCGGTGACGATTCCGGGGCGCACCGTGAACGTCAGATCATCGACCGCCACGACGTCGCCATACCGCTTGGTAAGACCACGCGCCTCGATCAATACCAGCTCCTCGAACGTCGGATCGCGACGCTACCTGTCATCCGGGCTCCGCGCGTCATCACTTAGGTTGACCTCGACGACGGCGATCAGCCGGCGACTGCCCTGTTACGGCGGTGGTTTTCCGGGTCGAGCCTGGCCACGCTCGGCATCTGCCCAGCGAGCTGCATCAGCTGGTAGCGCACCATGATCTCGACGGTCTGAAGGCGTTCGATCTCCGGTAGCCCGAACTCCGCTGCGGCGTCACGCGCGCGCCGGATGACGTCGACGACTTCGCCGGCACGAAGCTCGGGGAACAGCACGATGAGATGCTCCGCGAGGTCACCCCAGCCGTCGTGGGTCTCGCAGCACTTCAGGGTGGGGCTCTGTTCGGTCATGAACGACCTCCGGCGGGAGCGTCCGTCCCAACCGCGGGTCCGGGCGGCCGGGGTACTTGCTCGCTGCTTGAGCCAAGCCAAACGTTAGCGTCGTCACCTCACGCCTGCAACTCTGCGCACCCTGCGGTTTGCTCAGCCGCCATCCAGGTATGTCTATGGCGTGACTCGGCTGACCACACAGTGACCAGCAGGCCGCCGAACGAGGAACGGTCCGACCAGCGCTGGGACGAAGAACAGCGCGACGAGACGCCGACCGAGCGGTTGGATAGGAACTGGGCTGAGCTGCTCCAGGAGCTGCGGGTCGTCCAGACGGGCGTCCAGCTCCTGACCGGCTTCCTGTTGACCCTTCCGTTCCAGCAACGCTTCCAGTCCCTGACCGACGACCAGGTAGCGATCTACCTGTGCGCTGTCAGCCTGGCCGTGATGTCGACGGCGCTACTGATCGCGCCGGTTGCGCTGCACCGGGTGCTGTTCCGGCAACATGCACGACCTGAGCTGGTGGCGACCGCCCACCGTCTAGCGCTCGTCGGATACTGGCTGCTCGCCGCCGCCATGACGGCTGTGGTGCTGCTGATCTTCGATGTCGTGGCCGGCAGTGTCGCTGGTGCGTGCGCCGCGGCGGGCACCGCCCTCGTGCTCCTCGGGCTGTGGGGAGGCCTGCCGGAGTGGGAACGACGACAGCGCAGCACTGAAGGTCGTGACGGGAGCTCAGGTGAGTAAGCAGAGCAGGGGAACCGTGATCCTCGCCCTTGCCGCGAACGTGGCGGTGGCCGCCGCGAAGCTCGTCGGAGGGCTAGTCACCGGTTCGGCAGCCATGTTGTCTGAGGCGGCACATTCGCTCGCCGACACGCTCAACGAGCTGTTCCTGCTCACCTCGCTTCGGCGCAGCCGTAAGCCAGCCGACGCGATGCATCCCTTCGGCTACGGCAAGGAACGGTTCTTCTGGTCGCTACTTGCTGCCGTCGGCATCTTCGTCGCCGGGGCCGGGTTCTCGGCGATCGAGGCGTACCGCTCGTTCACCCACGCCGACTCGGTGAGCGGGCGCTATTTCCTGATCAACTACGTCGTCCTCGGCGTCGCCCTGATCTCTGAAGGAGCGTCATGGATCCGAGCCGTCGGTCAGGTCCGCGCTGAAGCGAGGACGGCCGACAGCCGGGTGACACAGCACATCCGGGTGAGCAGCGACCCCAGCGTCAAGACCGTCGCGAGCGAAGACACCGCCGCGATCATCGGACTCTTCCTGGCAGCTGGCGGGCTCGCCCTGCACCAGGTGACCGGGGCGAGCTGGTGGGAGGGAGTCGCGTCCGCTTCGGTCGCCGTACTGCTCATCGTTGTCGCTATCGCGTTGGGCCGCGAGAGCAAGGGCCTGCTCATCGGGGAGGCGGCGACGCCCGAGCTCACTGCGGCGATCAAGTCCTACCTTGACGAGGAGTGCTCCGCGATCGACGAGGTGATCGACTTGCTCACGATGCACATCGGAGCCAACCAGGTCCTGCTTGCCGCGCGCGTCGATCTGGCTGACGATCTCGATTCGTCAGTGGTGGAGTCGGTCAGCGCCGACCTCGATGCAGAGATCCAACGCCGCTGGCCCGTCGTGACGCAGGTCTTCATCGACGCCACCCGAGCCGGCGAGCGCACCGAGCGGGTGGGGCTACCGCCGTCCTAGCTAGGGCCGGGGCTCCTCGAAGGGGATTCCCTGACTCTGGAATGCATCCAGCATGCAGTGAACGACTGTGCCGCTACACCGGGAGTACATCGAGAGGAACACCTCCGCCAGAGACGTCATCGCGCGCAATGTCGCCAGCACATCGGTGTTGTCCTCGATCAACCGTAGGTCGCTCTCGCGGCCCTCGACCAGTGCCCTCACCATCGCGACTGCGTCCCGAGCGGCATCGTCGAGCTCGTCCTGAGGGTCGGGAGTCAGCATCTCAGGCTGTTCCGGGGCAGCGCCGTATCGGCATAGTCCTGGTCTTCCCCGTTGAGCACATCAGTAAGCGGTTTCAGGAGTCCCCGTCGGTGAGGGGCGGCTCTCCTTCCAGCGGCGCGGACGTGCGTCCGCACGTCATACAAGTGAGGATGGGCCGCCGGCCCAGGGTGATGTCGGCGACGACGGAGCCTGTCCCACACGTCGGGCAGGTAGCGGTATCCAGATGCAGCAGTTCAGAGGTGAGCGGCGGCACGCCGAAGCGCTCGTCGCCCCCGTCCGGTCCGTTCATCATTTTGCAGTGTGCTCGCCATCCGGCCGGCTAATCGCAAATGTGGAAGATAGCGGTCCATGCCGTGACATTTTGATAACTTGGAAGCGCGGTTCAGCTGTGAGCCCAACCCAAGGTCCAGACCCTGCCGGCAAGGGCGCTCTGCAAAGGCTTCAGTCATGTCCGACATTGCTGACGACCAGATCACCGACACGCGCACAGAGGACTGGGCAACCCTCGCCCAGACACTCATCGAGCGCTTCCCGCAGTTGGCTGCTGGCGAGGTCATAGAGAACCTCACCCGCAACCGTCGCGCCGTCGAGGCATTCGACGTCGCCGAGACCGAGCAACGAGAAACGGTTGAGTTGATGACGCGGTATCAGCTGATGCAGCTCTCCGGCGAAGTACCCGACAACGCTCGTTACAAGCCCGAGCAGCGCCTCTCCCACACCCGGGAGTCAGAGCCGGGTGCAGGGGACACCTGAGACCAGACGTGGACCTGGGTTGCTGCGCCGGCCGCAGCTATCTGGAACGCGGACAGCCGGTAACGGTGATGCGCGGCTGGCGCGGCGACGGGCCGAGGAACGTCCTCATCCGCCGCGCTGATGGCTCGCTGGTCGTGCGACCGTTCCGTGGCTTGCGCCTCATCCGCTGACCGCAGCTCAGCAACCTCGTCAGTCGCGGTTCGTAGTGGCGGCCAGCGCTGTGGCCGCGTTCACCAACGCGAGGTGGCTCAGTCCTTGCGGATGGTTACCCAGCATGCTCCGGCTGGACGGCGTCATCTGCTCGGACAGCAACCCGACGTCATTGGCCAGCGCGACCGATTCGTCCATCTGCCGAACGGCTTCCTTGATTCTTCCGAGATGCGTGAGGGCGGTGACCATCCAGAACGAGCAGGCGACGAATGCGCCCTCCTCGTCGCGCATGCCGGTGTAGCGGTAGACCAGCGGCCCGTCGCCAGTTCAGCCTGAACCGCTTCTACGGTTCCGGTGAGTCGTTCACCGCGGTCGAACCCGGTCTGGCCGGCGAGCAGAGTCGCCGCGTCGAGGTCGTCGGTGCCGGCGTAGAAGGTGTAGGAGCCCTTGGATCGCGACCAGCAGTGCTCGTTGACCCAGGCTCGGATGTCGTCGCTCTCGGACCGCCATCGCTGCGTGTGCCCGGTGTTAATGGCGTCGGCCTCGGCGAGCTTCGTCGCACGGTCCAGGGCGACCCAACACCCCATCTTCGAGATCGTGTAGTGCTGGGTGTCCTGCAGCTCCCAGATTCCGGAGTCGGGGCGACTCCAGATGTCGCAGCAGCGGTCGGCGAGCTCGGCGAGCAGCCGGCCGGTCGGCGCATCCAGCTGGTGACCGTTGTCGACGTAGTGCCACATCGTGTCGAACAGGTCGCCGAACGTCCCGAGCTGGGTCTGGGTGGCGGCACCGTTGCCGGCCCGAACCGGTGTGCTGTCGCGGTAGCCCGGCGCGTCCAGTTCGGCGTGCTCGGTCGGGACGTCGCCGGCCAGCGTGTAGAAGACGTGGAGGTTGGGGGCGGTACGCCGAATCGCGGACAGCAGGAACGACACGGCCGACTGCACCTCTTCGTGCAATCCCAGCTCCATCAACGCGTCGACCGTGTACGACGAGTCGCGGACCCACATGTAGCGGTAGTCCCAGTTCTTGTCGCCGCCGATCTGCTCGGGTAACGAGGTCGTCGGCGCAGCCGCTATCGCACCGGTCGGCGAGTACAGCAGGAGCTTGAGCGCGAGCGCCGAGCGCGTGACGGCATCGGACCACTGGCCGTCGTACCGGATGCCCTGCGTCCATTCGCGCCATCGGTCGATCGTCCGGTCGAGGTGGTGGTCGAGCTCGGCTCGCTCGGGCAGGAACAGCGGCTCGGCGTCGGAGCAGGTAACGGCGAGCAGCCCGACCGATCCCGGCGAAGCGGTGAAGCGTCCCGAGACCTGGTGAGGAGCGATCGAAGGCTCACCGACGTCGAAGGCGAGTACACCGAGATGCTGGTCGCCGACGTGGACCACAACCGCGTCGTTCCAGGTCTCCGTCCATGGTTGCGCCGAGTCGAACCGGGTCCCCGGTGCGATGGTCCACGTCATCTCGACGGTGCCGTCGATGCCCTCGACCCGGCGAGTCAGCTCTCCCCATGGCAGCGGCCCGGCCGCGCCGACACTAAGAGCATCGATGACCCGGACCGCACCGGTCGCGGTCCGGAACGTCGTCTCGAGAACGTTGGTGCCGGGCAGGTACCGACGATCGGTCGTGTAGTCATCGAGGGGTCGCATCTCGAGATAGCCGCCGGTGCTCGGATCCAGGATCGCGGCAAAGACCGGCGGAGCATCCATCGTCGGGACCGGCCACCAGTCGATCTGACCGTCCCTGGCGACGAGCGCGACGGTACGACCGTCACCGAGAACCGCATAGTCCTCGATCGCGGCAAAGCCATCAGGGCGCGCGCACACACAGACGTCCTGCTCGCCGGCCACGGGCCTGAAACGCGGGCGGCGCTCGGTCTATGGCTCGGGGGCCTCGACGAACGTCGCAAGTGGCTGATCCGGCTCGACGAGGTAGGTGGAGAGCATCCGGCCGGTGTCGGAACCGATGTCGAGCGCGTTGTGCGGGGTGCGGGGCGGGATGAGGAATCCGTCACCGGCGTGCAGCGTCAGCGTCGACTCGCCCTTGATCCTCATGCTGACCGTTCCAGCGAGGATGTACCCCACCTCTTCACCGGGATGGATGTGCCAGCCCGATTCGACCCCGGTGGGGATCTCGGTGAGCACCACCACGATCTCGCGTCCAGGGATCGATGACGCCCGATGCTGGACCTCGGTGCGTTTGAGTCTGCTCGTCAGCTCGTCGACCGGCCTCTGGGTGTTCGTCATCAGGCCTCAGCTGACAAACCGAAGCGCATTGAGAATCACGTCGGTCACGGCGTCGGGCTGCGACACCATGATCAGGTGCGACCCTTCTAGCTCGACGATGTCGGCATTGGCCCGCTTCGCCATCGAGAGGACCACGTCCGCTCCGGCGGCCTTGTCGCCGGTCGCGACGACCGCCCACGACTTCAGCGTCTTCCAGGCCGGCACACCGGATTTCTCGTCGAACGCCGAGGCAGCAACCGGGCGTTGCGATGCCCCCAGGACGGCCGACTGGGCCGCCGGCAGGTCACCGGCGAACACCTCGTGGAATTTGGCGGGGTTGACGTAGAGCTCGGTCGCGGTTTCGGTTCCGACGCCCGTCGGGAACTGCGCGAACAGCAGAGCCGAGCCCAGGACGCTGTCGCGTGACGTCCCCTCGATGTCGTTGAGGGTCTCGCCTTCGTCGGGCGAGAAGGCGGCGACGTACACCAGTCCGACGACGTTGGACGTGGTGGTTGCCGCGTTCGTGATGGAGGCACCGCCGTAGGAATGCCCGACGGCGAGCACCGGGCCGGGGATCTGCGAGATCACGCTGGCCACATAGGCGGAGTCGGCGGCCAGGCCGCGCAGCGGGTTGACGATGGCCTGGACCTTGACGCCGGCCGCTTGCAAACGTTCCGTCACGGCTGCCCAGCTACCGGCGTCGGCGAAAGCGCCGTGCACGAGGACAACAGTTGGCGTCGAAGAGTTCGATTGGGTCATGGCAATCCTTTTCCGAGCGTGCGGATCTTCGGGACGACGGACTAGCTGATGAAACTCAGCAGGTCTTTGTTGAACTCCTGCTCGTGGGCTCCTGTCAGCCCATGCGGTGCACCCGGATAGATCTTGAGCGTTGAGTTCTTCACGATCTTCGAGGACTTCAGGGCCGACGCCTGGATCGGCACGATCTGGTCGTCGTCGCCGTGCAGGATGAGCGTGGGGACGTCGATCAGCTTGAGGTCCTCGGTGAGGTCGGTCTCGGAGAAGGCTTTGACGCAGTCGTACGCGCCCTTGATCCCGACCGTCATCGACATCAACCAGAACGCATCCCGGGCACCCTGCGAGACGGTGGAACCCTCTCGGTTGGCGCCGTAGAACGGGAAGGCCAAGTCGCGATAGAACTGCGCGCGGTCGGACAGGACGCCATCCCGAATCTGGTCGAACGCGCCGATCGGCAAGCCCTCGGGGTTGTCGGGGGTCTTGAGCATCAGCGGCGGGATCGCGCCGAGCAGGACCACCTTGGCCACCCGGGACGTGCCATATCGACCCACATAGCGCGTGACCTCACCGCCACCGGTCGAATGTCCGACGAGCACGACGTCGTACAGATCCAGTGCCTCGATGACCGCGGCCAGATCGTCGGCGTAGTGATCGAGGTCGTTGCCGTGCCAGGGTTGGCTCGACCGACCGCCGCCGCGGCGGTCGTGCGCAACCGCGCGGAAACCGTGTGATGCGACGAAGTTGGCCTGGCCATCCCAGACGTCTGCCGTCAGCGGCCAGCCATGGCTGAACACGACCGGCTGCCCGCTCCCCCAGTCCTTGAAGAAGATCTCGACACCGTCGGACGTTGTGACAGTTGGCATTGCATCCTCCCCTAGGCATTTCCGGACGTCACAGACAGCGTCACCAGGGTCCGGAGGGGCGCCTACTTCGGACGGTACGCCGGACTACCGGCGAGCGCCATTCCGAAGTGGATTGATCCAGATCGACGCGGGTCACGATCCCCCGACGGCCCACTGGGTCCTCACCGTGCGATCCGTCACCTGACGAAACCGGCGCCGGTGGAAGACGAGCGGCTCGACCCGGTGGTCGGCGTCGATCGCGGTCAGTCGTAGCAAGATGATGTCGTGGTCGCCGGCGGGGACCTGGCGGTAGATCTTCCCCTCCAGCCATGCGCTCGCGCCGTCGATCAGCACGGCTCCATCAGCCGTTGTTCGCCAGTCCAGGTCGACGAAGCGCTCGTCGCTCGGCCCGCTCAGTTGGTGGCCGATGGTCTCCTGGTGCTCGCCAAGCACGCTGATCCCGAGCTGGGGCGCGTTCCGCAGCCGCGGCCAGGTCGTCGATCGGTGGGCCATGGAGACCGACACGATCGGTGGCTCGAGCGAGACGGATGTGAACGAGTTGGCAGCGAGCCCGATCGGCTCGCCGTCGATCACCGCGGCAACCACGGTCAAGCCGGTCGGAAAGGCGCCGAGCACCTCCCGGATGGCGAGCGGCTCCAGCGGCCGGGGCGTCATCCGGCCACCCGCCGGGTGGCGAGAACCGATGGCCGCGACAGCTCTGCCCAACGGTCGAGCTGCTCCGAATCCGTCGGCTCCGAGTCCAGCAGGAACAGTCCCCTGGTCGGACAGGTGGCTCCGAGCTCGACAAGGACCGGCTTGAGAAACAGATCCGGAGCCAGCGAGTGCCGCCAGTCGCCGCCGAGCATCAAGGGAACTGCCACGACACCGGCGAGTGCGCCCGTGCCGATGCGATCCAGGAACAGCTTCAACAGCCCGGTGTACGTCGCCTTGTACGTCGGACTTGCGACGACCAGCAAGTCCGTGGCGGTCACCGTACCGACCAGCTCGGCCACCTGCGGGTCCGACCAGTCGAGGAGCGCGGGTCCGAGGTTGGTCAGATCGATCACCGTGTCCGGTGGAGCCTCGGTCAGTCGCTGCGTCACCGCGAGAGCGGCGTCGTACGTCCGGGACTTCGGCTTGGGGTTTCCGACCAGAACGGTGACTGTCATCGGCGCTACGGCTGGTCGGCGTACCGCAGGTAGGGCTTCTTCTCTTCGACGTTGTTGAACCTCGCCTTGGCGTCCTCGGTCGGGACCGTCGGCGCCACGATGACGCGGCCGCCCGGCTTCCAGTCGACCGGCGTCGAGATCGGGTCCTTGTCTGTGGCCTGGAGGGCGTCGATGACCCGGACGATCTCGTCGAAGTTGCGACCTACCGACTTGGGGTAGGTCAGCGTCAGGCGCACCTTGTTGTTGGGCGCGATGATGAACACGGACCGAACCGTGCTGGAGTCACCCTCGCCGGGGTGCAGCATGTCGTAGAGCTCGGAGACGTTGTGGTCCTCGTCCGCGATGATCGGGAAGTTGACGGTGCTGCCGGTCACCTCTGCGATGTCGGGCTCCCAGCCCTTGTGGTGCTCAGCCGAGTCGACCGACACCGCGATCGCCTTGGTATTGCGCTTGTCGAACTCGCCCTTGAGCGCGGCGGTGCGACCTAGCTCAGTGGTGCACACCGGAGTGAAGTCGGCGGGGTGGCTGAACAGCACCGCCCAGGAGTCGCCCTTCCAGTCATAGAAGCTGATGTCGCCGTCGGTCGTGCTGGCGGTGAAGTTCGGGGCGTCGTCGCCCAGACGGACAGTCATGGAGGCTCCTACGAAACTAGTGCGATCCACTCGATATGGTTAACTTACATCATGCCGCGCCTGAGTTGTCGCCGAGACCCAAGTCACTGACCGTCTCGAGCCAACCAGGAGAAGCGTCGATGTCGATCTCGCCATCCCCAGCGGAGCACTGGAGACCGTGCGCGTGTCGGATACCGGTGGCACGCCGGCCCCGTCGAGTTGTTGGTGGTCTCGGCCTGAGGGTCGCGGGACCATCGAGCGATCGATAGGGGGTATGAGTGACTTGCCGTACGGTCACCTGTCGGCTGTGCGGAGAGCAGGCGGTCTTGCCGGACGCGGAATGGGCCGAGCAGGTCGACTGGGTCGACGACTGGGTGAAGGAGCACGCCCAGCGTCGCCACTCTCCGCAGGTTGATCTACCGATCGCGATCGACCCGGACCCGATGACCGAGAGCTGAGACAGGCCTGGGCGACGTGGGGTAGACATGCGGGCGTGACAGGTCAGAGGCTCCCCCTGAAGGTCCGGACCGGGTTGCGGCAGGCTCGTGCCACCGCTCGATCGCGCGCGTCGTTGGGATCTCGGGTTGCCCAGCTGGAGGCCGAGCGCGAGGAGCTCTCGGCCCAGGTGTCCGCACTTCAGACGGCGGTTCAAGAACTGCGCGGGCTGGGTGGCCGGGTGAGTGAGCTCGCGGATGTCGTAACCGAGTTGCTGGCGGTGGAAGCGACCCGAGCCGATCCGGAGTTCCAGGAGCTGGTCCACCGGTATCGCGGAGGCCTCTGAGTCGTGGCCGGGCCGAAGGCGGTACAGGTCGACCGCGACGGTGTGAGCTTCCCGGATTCTCGGGTTCCAGTGTGCGACATCGTGATTGAGGGGCGCCGGGTCATGTCGATGTTCCCGGCAGAGCTCCGCAAGGATCCAGACGGCCGGTCGAGGGTGGGCTGGCCACCGAGGCTGCGCCCGCATCTGCGCGGGGCCGGTCGGGTCGTGGTTCGTGAGCACGTGTCGGGCGTCGTCCATTTCGACGATGAGGTGCGATGGGACGATTCGACCGAGCGGGCCGAGATCGTCGACCGGTTCGGCCGGCCGCTGACGGTGTCGAAGTGGGGCGGCATGTCCCAATCGGTCGAGGATGCGGGTGATGCCAGTGAGCTGGTCGAGGAAGCTGCCGCGCTGCTGCATGACCTCAACGACGTGGTCGGCGTGCCTGCCTACATCGCGTACGGCACCCTGCTAGGAGCTGTCCGGTCAGGGCGAGTGATCGGTCATGACACCGATGCCGACGTGTCGTATCTGAGTCGGTTCAGTCATCCCGCCGACATGGCGACCGAGTCCTTCCGGATCCAGCGGGAGCTGCAACGACTCGGGTGGACGATCGACCGGGGTCGCTCCGCGAAGCTCGTGGTCAAGCGCAAACGCCACATCGACATCTTCGTCTCCTACTTCCAGGGCGACCGGTTCGTCCTCGACCAATGGGTCGAAGGGCCGTTGCGCCGCGACCAGATCCTGCCGCTGTCAACGGTGACCCTGGAAGGCCAATCGCTGCCCGCGCCCGGGGACCCGGAGGCACTGCTAGCGTTGAACTACGGGCCCGGATGGCGGACCCCGGACCCCTCGTTCCACTACGACGGCAGCCTTCCGCATCTGGCCCGGGCTCGAGGCTGGTTCGGCGGGCACACGGCGTACAAGATCCCGTGGAATCGGTACTGGTCCCTGGCGCCCGACCCTGCCTCGGCGCCTCCGACACCGTTCGCTCACTGGGTCATGGCGCGCGCCGACCCTACGGCGCTGTTGGTGGACGTCGGCTGCGGGACGGGGATCGACACGATCGCCTATGCCAGGGCAGGGATCACTGCTGTCGGCTACGACTTCGCCGGGAGCGGGCTACTTCGCGCCCGGGCGGCAGCGTCCGGCCTCACCCCACCGCCGCGGTTCGTCCGGCTGTCCTTCGCCGACGGGCGGATCATCCTCGCCGAGGGCACCAGGGTCGCCGGACTTACCGGCCCCAAGACGGTGACCGCCCGACTGGTGCTCGACGCACTGCATCCAGACGGTTACGCCAACTTCTGGCGGTTCCTTCGGCTCGCGACCAAGCGTGGGGGTACGGCGTACCTCGAGTTCCGAGCCAAACCGCGCAACCCGGTTCCCGACTCACCGGCCCACCTGTGGCAACGGCTCGTCGACATCGAGGACGTACGAGACAGGATCTCCAGGATCGGTGGCGTCATCACCGAGCAGGAGACCGCGCGGGCGGGTGACCAATCCGGGCTCGCGGCGCCGACCCACCGGCTCGCCATCCACTTCAGCCAAGCAGGGCGCCTGCGGCTCGCTTCGCATGGTCCAGCGGAAGAACGTCGCCGCTGACTCTCGCGAGGAGTAGGGCGCCCTCGATCAACGACAGGGCAGCGGAGGCTGTCGGAGGGACGTCATCCTCGGCCCAGCCGTCAGCGCGGAGTCGTGCCGCGATCAAAGCTTCCCACTGGTTGAAGCACCGCACCGCGGCGTCGCGTAGACGCGGGCTGATGATCGGTGACTCGAGCGCGGTGGGTGCCACCGGGCAACCCGCGCAGGGTTCCTTCGTGAGTGCGGCCTTGGCCAGGTCCAGGAAGCGGGCCACACCCGCCGCAGCATTCGGTGCCGTGTCCAAGGCTTCGCGTAGCGCGTCGGCGACGCCCTGACCGGACGCCCGCAGCGCTGCCTCGGCGAGCTCTTCCTTGCCCCCCGGAAAGTAGTGGTAGAGCGACCCGTTGGAGACTCCGCTCTCGGCCAACACCTGAGCGAGACCGGTGCCGGTGTAGCCCTGGTCACGGAGCAGACGGGCCATCGTCTGTACCAGTTCAGCGCGAGAGTCGTCGACGCCGGCCACGCGGTTGACTCTACTGGAGTGAATGCTCTAGAAAGGCTGGAGTGATCGCTCTAGAGGAGCCATCGACATGCCAATGATCGACGTCTACACCAGCCCTGGCACGTTCAGCGACACCCACCGGCTTGCCACCGAACTCGCGGCCACGTTAATGCGCATCGAGGGCGTTCCTGACATCCCGATGTTTCGACAGAACACGGCGGCGTTCATCCACGAGCTCCCGACCGGAGCCGCGAGCAATGTCGACGGCGACGACAACCACGTCCGAGTTCAGGTGCTCACGAATGCTGGCGCCCTGGATCGCGACAAACAGCTCGCCGTCGTCGACCAGTTCAGCCGGCTCATCGGGGAGGCGGCCGGCGATGAGTCGCTTCAGGATCGGACCTGGGTGCTCTTGACCGAGGCCGTCGAGGGCGGTTGGGGGCTATGGGGTCACGCCCACACCAACGACGAACTCGTCGACGCCGCCCGCGCCGAGATCGGTCGACTGTCCACGCAGTGAAGTCATCGGCTCACAACCAGGCGCGATGCTTGAACACCGCGTACATCGTGAGCGACGTGGCGAGCATCAGGCCGAGCGCGAACGGGTAGCCGAAGCGCCATCGTCCAGGAGCGCATCTCGTCGTTCTGCTGCTGCGCGACCAGGGAGTTCTGCACCGAGAGCAGGTTCTCCAGCAACGCCCGGAAGCCGTCGGCGCGTTCCACGACTCGCTCAGCGTGGTCGCACCTCGCGGCGTCGAGCGCCTGTCGCACGCAATGCGCGGAGGATCTGCGGTTCGTCGCCGACGACGCACCGTGGTCACGAGGTGGTCATCTCGGTGATCGGAACGTCGTCGCCCGGGGCGCGGGCTCGCTGCAGCTGGATCACCATGGTCAGCCCGCCACCCGGGGTGTCTTCCGGGATGAGCTGACCGCCCATCGCCTCGGTCAGTCCGCGCGACAGCGCGAGTCCGAGACCGGTACCTGTCGTGTTGTCGGTGTCGCCGAGCCGCTGGAACGGCGTGAAGACGTGGTCGCGGTCGGACTCCGGGATGCCGGGTCCACGATCGATGACGCGCAGCTCGACCCATTGGGAGTGCGCGCTGGCACTCAGCCGCGGTGGCTCGTCGGGAGGTGAGAACCGAATCGCGTTAGCTGTCACGTTGGCGATGACACGCTCGAGCAGAGCCGGATCGGCGACGACCTCTGGGAGTGAATCCGGGATGTCGACGATGACCCGCTCGGCTGGTGGCCCGAGCGCGTCGAGTGCCAGCGGGATGACCTCGTCGAGTCGGGTGGGGGTGTTGAGAACGCTGAGGGCATCCGCCTGCAGCCGGCTCATGTCGAGCAGGTTCTCGACGAGTCGGCTGAGCCGCTCGAGTGACTCCCGCGCGGTGGCGAGCAGTTCCTCGCGCTCCTCCGCACCCCACACGACGTCCGTCGTACTGAGGCTGTCGACCGCAGCCGTTGCGGACGCGAGCGGGGACCGCAAATCGTGGCTGACCGCAGCGAGCAGAGCGGTGCGCAGCCGGTCCGCCTCCGCGATGGGCTTGGCCGCGGCCGCCGCTTCGGTGAGCTCACGTTGCGCGAGGACGATGCCGGCCTGGGTTCCGAACACCGCCAGCAGTCGCTGGTCCGACGCGTGCAACGGGTGACCTCTGACCACCAGGACGTCGTCGTCCCCGGCCGGCGCCTGCGCGTCGCCATCGGCGGGGCTTCGGCTGGCTGGCTGCCCGACGACCTCGACGACGTGCCAGCTGATCGCTGCCCTCGGGATTGCGCTCGAGCAACGTCACCGATGCGAGCGACAGCGCCTCTTGGAGTCGTTCGAGCAGGGCTCGCAACGCACTCTCACCGCGCAGCACGCTTCCCGCGACGGTGGCGAGGACACGAGACTCGGCCTGGGCACGTGCCGCCTGGGTCGTGCGTCGGGCGGCGAGGTCGACGATGCTGCTGACCGTCGCCGCGACGACGACGAAGGCCGCGAGAGCGATCACGTTGTCGTGCGCCGAGATGGTAAACCGATGGATCGGTGGCGTGAAGTAGTAGTTGAGGAGCAGGCTCGCGACGACCGCGGCGGCGATGCCCGGGTACACCCCGCCGACGAGGGCAACGCCGACGACGACGAGCAGGTATCCCAGCAGGTCGCTGGTGAGGTTGAGGTTGCCGCGCGCGGTGCTGAGCGACCAGCGTGAGTAGCGGCAACAGGACAGCGGCAAGCACCGCGCCCTGCACCCGTCGCTTCGCGGTCAGCCCGCCGGTCAGGGCGGGCAGTGCGCGGCCGCGGCCCATCTCCTCGTGGGTGACGATGTGGACGTCGATGTCACCGGCGAGCCGCACGGTGCCGGCGCCGATCCCGACGCCGGTGAGCAGCCGGGACAGCGGTGGTACGACGGGACGCGCCGAGCACGAGCTGGGTGGCGTTCTGGGCCCGGGCGAAGTCGATCAGCGCTGTGAGATGTTGTCGCCGACGATCTCGTGGTAGGTGCCGCCGAGCGACTCGACGAGCGCTCGTTGGCGCGCTGAGGGCAGCCGGGCTCGCCCCGCTCAGGCCGTCGGACCTGCTGACGTGGACGGCGACCAGGGCAGCGCCACCGCGCGCCGCGATCCGCCCGGCCCGGCGGATCAGGGTCTCGCCCTCCGGTCCTCCGGTCAGGGCGACGACGACGCGTTCCCGGGTCTCCCAGGTGTCGTCGATGTCGTGGTCCTTGCGGTATTGCTGCAGCGCGTCGTCGACCTTGTCGGCCAGCCAGAGCAGCGCCAGCTCGCGCAGCGCGGTCAGGTTGCCGACCCGGAAGTAGTTGCCGAGCGCCGCATCGACCTTGTCGGCGGCGTAGATGTTGCCGTGCGCCATCCGCCGCCGCAGCGCCTCCGGAGTGATGTCGACCAGCTCGACCTGGTCCGCGCCGCGGACGACGGAGTCGGGCACGGTCTCCTGCTGGCGGACTGCCGGTGATCTTCTCGACGACGTCGTTGACGGACTCGAGGTGCTGGATGTTGACCGTCGTCATCACGGTGATGCCGGCGTCGAGCAGCTCCTGGACGTCCTGCCAGCGCTTCTCGTTGCGGGATCCGGGGATGTTGGTGTGCGCCAGCTCGTCGACGCACGCGACCTCTGGCGCCCGCGCGAGGACGGCGTCGACATCCATCTCTTCGAACTCGGTCGCCGCGGTAGCTCCACGACCTTGCGCGGCAGGACCTCGAGGTCGCCGACCATGGCCCGGGTGTCTGGCGCGGCCGTGGGTCTCGATCAGCCCGACGACGACGTCGGTGCCGCGGGCCTCGCGCCGATGCGCCTCGTCGAGCATGGCGTAGGTCTTGCCGACACCCGGCGCGGCGCCGAGATAGATGCGCAGCGTTCCTCGTGTCATCGCGCCGGGGTCCTCAAGTCGTCTACCGCGCTACTGAGCGCTGAGCCGTGTCGAGTGCGAGGTTGAGCTGGAGCACGTTGACCGCCGGCTCGCCGATGAAGCCCAGCGACCGGTCGGAGGTGTATGTTCTTGACCAGGCTCAGCACCTCGGCGAGCGGCAGACCGCGGACCCGGGCGACCCGTGGCGGCCTGCAGGTTCGCGTAGGCCGGGGAGATGTCGGGGTCCAGCCCCGACCCGCTGGCGGTGACGGCGTCCGGCGGCACCGGGTTCGCCGGCCATGCCTTGCCGGGTCCGTGGATCGGGACGATCTTGCCGATCGCGTAGTTGCCGCCGAACGTCGCGCAGGTGACGGCGACGCCGTCGTAGGTCGAGATGAACGGCGTGGCCGGGCAGCCTGGTTGACGCTGACGACCTTGACCACCTTGCCGGTGAGGCCGTGCGATCGGATCACCGACAGCACCGCGCCGATGCCGTCGGCGGTGCAGTACGGGCGCTGACCGTTCGACGCCGTCGAGCTCGCCGACTGCCAGGCTGCGGGTGCAGACCTGGGTGAGCAGGCTCTGGGTGCCGGTGTCGCCCTTGACCGTCGGGTCCGGCAGGACGTCGACGATCGACTCCGGGCCGAGGTTGGAAGCGCCGGTGGCGGTCGGGTCGTAGTCGCCGGCCGAGGGCCGGCTCTGGAAGTACTTCGGGAACGGGTTGCCCTTGGCGTCGGTGAAGGCCTGCCCGATCACCGCGGAGCCGACGACCTTGCCGTCGAGGTGGATCAGCGAGCCGTCGGCGCGATGCTGCAGGCCGGGGATCTGGGCGACGCCAGTGATGACCAGCGGGTAGCCGATCCCGAAGATGACGGTGAAGACGACCAAGATGCCGCAGCGCCGCCAGCGTGCTGCGCGAAGCCAGGTGGGAAGTCTGTCGAACATCGGTCGTCACCTGATTCCTGGGATGAACTGCACGACGAGGTCGATCAGCTTGATGCCGACGAACGGCACGATCAGGCCGCCGACGCCGTAGATGGAGAGGTTGCGCCGCAGCATCTGCGACGCGCTGGCCGGGCGGTAGCGCACGCCGCGCAGCGCCAGCGGGATCAGCGCGATGATGACGAGCGCGTTGAAGATGACCGCCGAGAGGATCGCCGACTCCGGCGAGTGCAGCCGCATGATGTTGAGCTTGTCCAGGCCCGGGTAGATCGCCGGCGAACATCGCCGGGATGATCGCGAAGAACTTCGCGACGTCGTTCGCGATCGAGAACGTCGTCAGCGCGCCGCGGGTGATCAGCAGCTGCTTGCCGATCTCGACGATCTCGATGAGCTTCGTCGGGTTGGAGTCGAGGTCGACCATGTTGCCGGCCTCTTTGGCGGCCGACGTGCCGGTGTTCATCGCGACGCCGACGTCGGCCTGGGCGAGCGCCGGGGCGTCGTTGGTGCCGTCACCGGTCATCGCGACGAGCTTGCCGCCGGTCTGCTCGCTGCGGATCAACGCCATCTTGTCTTCCGGCGTGGCCTCGGCGAGGAAGTCGTCGACGCCGGCCTCGTCGGCGATCGCCTTCGCGGTCAGCGGGTTGTCGCCGGTGATCATCACCGTGCGGATGCCCATCGCGCGCAGCTCGTCGAAGCGCTCGCGCATGCCTTGCTTGACGATGTCCTTGAGGTGGATGACGCCGAGCGCACGGGCGCCCTCCGGGCCCGGACTCGGCGACGACCAGCGGAGTGCCGCCGGCGCTGGAGATGCCGTCGACGACCTGGCCGAGCTCCGCCGGCACCGCGCCGCCGGCCTGGCGCACCCAGTCCTGCACCGACGCCGAGGCGCCCTTGCGGATCTGACGCACCCCGCCGGGCTCCGCGAGGTCGACGCCGCTCATCCGGGTCTGGGCGGTGAACGGCACGAACGTGGCGTGGCTGAGCTCGCCCGCTGGCCGCTCGCGCAGGCCGTACTCGCTCCTTGGCCAGCACGACGACCGAGCGACCCTCGGGGGTCTCGTCGGCCAGGCTGGACAGCTGCGCCGCGTCGGCGAGCTCCGCCTCGCTGACCCCGCCGACCGGGATGAACTCGGTCGCCTGGCGGTTGCCGATCGTGATCGTGCCGGTCTTGTCGAGCAGCAGCGTGTTGACGTCACCGGCGGCCTCGACCGCGCGGCCGGACATCGCCAGCACGTTGCGCTGCACCAGCCGGTCCATGCCGGCGATGCCGATCGCCGAGAGCAGCGCGCCGATCGTGGTCGGGATCAGGCAGACCAGCAGCGACACCAGCACGATGCCGGTCACGCCGTGGGTAGTTCAGGGCCAGCGAGTTCGGCGCGCCGGGCTGCTGCGCCTTGGCGAAGATCGCGAACGGCTGCAGGGTCGCGACCGCGAGCAGGAAGATGATCGTCAGCGACGCGAGCAGGATGTTCAGCGCGATCTCGTTCGGCGTCTTCTGCCGCGACGCGCCCTCGACGAGCGCGATCATCCGGTCGATGAAGCTCTCGCCCGGCTTCTGGGTGATCTGCACGACGATCCGGTCGGAGAGCACCCGCGTGCCGCCGGTGACCGAGCTGCGGTCGCCGCCGGACTCGCGGATGACCGGCGCCGACTCGCCGGTGATCGCCGACTCGTCGACGCTCGCGATGCCCTCGACGACGTCGCCGTCGCCGGGGATCAGCTGGCCGGCCTCGACCACGACGTACTGCCCTTGCTGCAGTGCGGTCGCGGACGACTTCCTGCTCGCGCAGCGATGCCGGGTCGGCGCCGGGCTGTCCAGCTGTCGAGCACGCGCGCCATGGTCGTGGTCTTGGCCCGGCGCAGCGTCTCCGCCTGCGCCTTGCCGCGTCCCTCGGCGACCGCCTCGGCGATGTTGGCGAACAGCACGGTCAGCCAGAGCCAGATCGTGGTGATGATCGCGAACGACGTGTGCTCGCTGATCGCGAGCCACGTCGTCCAGACCGAGCCGATCTCGACGATGAACATGACCGGGTTCTTGCAGAGCGTCGCCGGGTTGAGCTTCTTGAACGCGTCCGGTGTCGACTTCCAGAGCATGCTTCGGGTCGAAGAAGCCGCCCTGAGCGCGGTGCGGGCCGTCGCTGTGCTGGCCCCGCGCGGCGGGCGCGTCGAATGTTGCAGCGGTCATCAGTGCAGGCCTTCCGCGAGCGGTCCAAGAGCAAGAGCGGGGAAGTAGGTGAGGGCGACGACGATCACCGCGACGCCGACGACCATCCCGATGAACAGCGGCCGATGGGTCGGCAGCGTGCCCTCGGAGACCGGGACGGCTTGCTGCTTGGCAAGCGAGCCGGCCAGGCCGAGCACGAAGATCATCGGGATGAAGCGCGCGCCGAGCATCGACGATTCCGAGCGCGGTGTTGTACCAGTTCGGTGTTAACGCTGATCCCGGCGAACGCCGAGCCGTTGTTGTTCGCGGCCGAGGTGAACGCATACAGCACCTCGGAGAACCCGTGCGCGCCGGTGTTGAGCATCGCCGCGCGTTCGCCGGGTAAGGCCATCGCGATGCCCGCGCCGACCAGCACGAACGTCGGCGTGGTGAGGAAGTAGAGCGAGGCGAACTTCATCTCGCGGGCCGCCGATTTTCTTCCTGAGGTACTCCGGCGTTCGTCCGACCATCAGCCCGGCGACGAACACCGTGATCACGGCGAGGACCAGCATGCCGTACAGGCCCGAACCGGTGCCGCCGGGCGCGATCTCGCCGAGCAGCATGTCGAGCAGCGTGACGGCGCCGCCGAGGCTGGTGTAGGAGTCGTGGAAGGAGTCCACCGCGCCGGTCGAGGTGAGCGTCGTCGCCGAAGCGAACGTCGCCGAGTCCGGCACCCCGAACCGCTGCTCGGTGCCCTCGGTCGCCGCGCCGACCGCCGTGGGCACCGTGCCGTGGTGGATGTCCTGGAAGACGTTGAGGCTGACGACGCTGCCGATGAACAGCACGCCCATCACCGCGACGATCGCGAGACCCTGGCGCTTGTCGCCGACCATCCGGCCGAAGGTGCGCGGCAGCGAGAAGCCGATCACGAGCAGCAGGTAGATCTGCAGCCAGTTGGTCCATGCGGTCGGGTTCTCGAACGGGTGCGCGGAGTTGGCGTTGTAGAAGCCACCGCCGTTCGTGCCGATCTGCTTGATCGCCTCCTGGCTCGCGACCGGGCCGCCGGTGATCGACTGGGCTCCGCCGGCGATCGTGTGCACGGTGTTCAACGCGTGGAAGTTCTGGATCGCACCGCCGGCGATGAGCACGATCGCCGCGATGACCGAGATCGGCAGCAGGATCCGGACGCAGGTCCGGACCAGGTCGACCCAGAAGTTGCCGAGCTGATCGGTGCGCGAGCGGGCGAAGCCGCGCACCAGCGCGATCGCGACCGCGATGCCGACGGCGGCCGACACGAAGTTCTGCACGGCGAGGCCGGCCATCTGCACGGTGTAGCCGAGCGCCGACTCACCGGAGTAGGACTGCCAGTTGGTGTTGGTGACGAAGCTCGCCGCGGTGTTGAACGCCTGGCCCTGCTCCATCCCCTTGAAGCCGAGGCTGTAAGGCAGATGTCCCTGCAACCGCAGCATCGCGTAGAGGAACAGCACCGAGATCAGCGAGAACGCCAGCATGCTGCGCAGGTAGCTGCCCCACTTCTGGTCGGCGTCCGGGTCGATGCCGGTCGCCCGGTAGATCCAGCGCTCCACCCGCAGGTGGTGCTTGCTCTGGTAGGTCCGGGCCATGTAGTCGCCGAGCGGGCGGTACGACACCGCCAGCGCCAGCATCAGCGAGACCAGGAAGACGATCCCCGCCGTCGTCGTACTCATCAGAACCTCTCAGGGAACAGCAGCGCGACGACCAGGTAGATCCCCGTCGCGATGGCCAGGATCAGGCCGACAGGTTCTCGGCGGTCACATCCGCTCAACGCCCTTGCGCGATCAACGCGAAGACCGCAAAGAGCGCCAGGGTGAGCACGATGAAGATGACGTCTCGCATGCTGTTCTCCTCGAGTGCTGGAGGCCCGTTGGGGCCGTCCTCGAGGCAGTGAACGCAGGCGCCCAGGGGATAGCAATCAACCTGACGCTTTCCTGACGCCTAGCTGGCAAAAAAAGGCGCTTTCCTGACGCGGAAACGCTCGTACATCAGGTCCGGTAGCGGCACCAGAACCACAGGCACTGGCATGCGCCAGGCAGTAGCGCGCCGTCGGCGGGGTAACCCCCGAACGCCTCCTCGAAGGCATTGGCCTGCCGCCGCCCACCGGCCCCCATGCGAGCACCGGCATGAGTACGGCGTCACGATCACGAGCCTGCTGACGGGCGATTCGCAACGCCGCCCAAGCTGGTAACTGATCCGTGCACGCCGACGACAGCGTGTGCCGGCTCAGGGCGAAGGATGTCAACCATCGACCACTCCTCGGGGGACAATCGCACCCAACCCAGGAGTGAACGCCCACGTCCGCCGATCCGCAAGAAACCTGACGTTCTCCTGACGCTCGGCGGCGATTTCCTGACGCTGCAGCGGATTGACGCGGGTCACAAGTCGACGTACAAGGCCACGACGGCACCTTGACCTGGGATGCCAGGTCCTGGGACGTCGATGCCCAGGGACTGCCGCTTACCGACGAGACCGAGCTGCTGGTCTCGTCCGGTAGCGGCCACAAGCCGGTTCCTGTTGAGCCCGACGCCAGGGGCCCGCCCCACCCTGACTCAGCGCCTGGTCGCCGTCTCACTCGCCGACCAGGTCGGTGCCGCCCTGGGGAGTACGACCCGAGCCACAACTAGCACCTGATTGGTCAGGCCTGGCCCGGCTGGCGAACGTGGGTTTCCGGGTCGAGCCGACTGCTGTCGGGTATCTGCCCGGTGAACAACATCAGGTTGTGCCGGACGGCGATCTCCACCGTGGCGACGAGCTCGTCGGCCGCTAGTCCGAACCACGATGACGCTTCGTAGGCACGGGCGATCTCGTCATCGATGCGGACGATGGCCACGGTCGGGAACTGCACCGACAGGTGATCGCGGAGCGCCTTCAGGTCAGGGTGTGAAATGTGACTCGTCATGCTCGCCTCGGCTTCTAGGCGATCGCACACTTCACGACGATCGACAGGAACGGATGTCGCTCGCTGCTGAACGATTACTTCGAACCACAGTCTATCGGGCGCCGGCCCAGTCCCAATCGTCGGTCGGCACGAGTGTCGTGAGATCGCGCGGTGGCAGGCTGTCCGGATACTTGATGCCGTTGCCCGTGCTGATGACCGCGACCACCTCGCGAGAGCCGATCCACCCCGACTCCCGCAGCTGCGCAACTGCGGCGAGCGCGACGCCGGTCTCGGGGCAGACGAACAGTCCCTGGGTGCGGGCACATTGACGCTGCGCCAGCAGCGCCACGTCATCCGCGATCGCGATGGCTGTTCCTTCGGTCTCACGGATGGCCTGCAGGATGAGCCGGTCGCCGAGCGGTTTCGGGACATTGATGCCGAACGCCGCGGTGTGGGCTCCCACCCAGGCTTCGCAGTGGTCCTCGCCGGCGTCGAAGGCACGGACGACCGGCGCACATCCGACGGCTTGTGCGGCGACGAGCCGTGGGAGCGGGCCGTCGATCAGGCCCATCGCTCGCAGCTCGCCCAGTGCCTTGTGGATCCCGATCAGGCCGACACCGCCTCCGGTCGGATACACGACGACATCCGGAGTCTTCCATCCCAGCTGTTCGACGAACTCGAGCGCAATCGTCTTCTTGCCCTCGATCCGGTAGGGCTCCTTCAGCGTTGAAGCGTCGAACAGGTCGGGGTCATCCGCCGCCGCTCTCCCGACGATCGCACCTGCGTCGCTGATGAGACCGTCCACCAACGCCAGCGAGGCTCCGGTCGCGAGGCACTCGATGCGGGTGATGACCGGCGCGTCGACGGGCATCACCACGCCGAGCTCGAGGTGATGCAGCGCTGTGTACGCCGCCCAGGCTGCGCCGGCGTTCCCGTTCGTGGGCATGATCATGCGTCCGACTCCGAGCTCGGCGGCTCGAGCGACGCCAACGGCGGCGCCGCGCGCCTTGAACGTCGCGGTGGGAAGGACCCCGTCGTCCTTGACGAGCAGCCGAGGCACACCGAGCTCGCGACCCAGGTCCACCGCTGCGTGAAGCGGCGTCATGCCCTCCCCGAAGCCGAGTCGATACGAAGCATCCCGGACCGGCAACAGCTCGGCGTACCGCCAGAGCGTGGCCGCCCGGGCGGACAGCGCATCGACCGTCATGCTCTCGCGAGCTCGCTCGAGGTCATAGCGCGCCAGCAGCGGCGCGGCGCAGTCAGGGCACAGGTGGTGGACGCCATCCGGCTGCAGCTGCGTCTCGCAACGGGAGCACTGCAGGGCGGTCAGTGTCGATGGTGGTGGCGTGGGCAAGACGGGTCCCTACTGGCTCGGCTACGTGGCGCGAGGCGCTCACCGGAAAGTTAGCCGGTACTAGCCGTGGCGCTCCCGGGCCAACCTTCGCTGCTTGCGCTGCTTGTGGTCCAGCTCCGCGTAGTCGGGATACATGCTCTCCGCGGTTCGGTCGGTCTTGCGGGTCAGCAGTCGGGTTCTGAACCCAACGATTACGCTGAAGCAGTAGACGAGGACTGCCAGCACCGCGACGCCGACGATGTATTGCCACACTGCGATCGCCTGCCCAAGTAGTCGAACGCTCTCTGTCATCACTACCCATCGCCGAACGACAGAAAACGACGTGCTTGACTGCGAGGTAGTAGACGAGGAGGTCGCAGTGAGCGACGAAGCCCAGCCCGTGTCCTACGAGGGCGTCCCGCTCGGGGTGCCGGTGCTCTCATCGAGTGGTGAGCGCTTTGGGACGTTGGAGAAGGTGCTCGAGATCCCCTCCGAAGACCTCTTCGATGGCGTCATCGTCAAGACCCACCACGGCCGTCGCTTCGTCGACCGTGACCAGATCAGCGAAATCACGACCGAGTACATCAAGTGCGACCTGGACGACGCGGCCGCCGAGGCGCTCCCGAAGCCCGATGGTTCGCCGGTGTATGTCGATAACGCAGCCGCAATCGAGGGCCACAACTTCCACGACTGGCTCGATCGCACGCTGCACGGCGGCTGGAAGCGCGAGAAGTAAGCCTGAACACGCTCCCGGCCCTGCGCCAACCCGCGCGGGGGTAGTGTCCGGCCAGGCCTCCGGCGCGGGGCCATGACGGGGTGGGGGTCGGTATGACAATCCTGAGGATTGAACATTCGGTTGGCGACTTCGGCATGTGGAAGCAGGCGTTTGACGGCGACCCTGCCGATCGCAAGGGGTCCGGCGTGCGGCGCTACCAGGTGCTGCGGGGCGTCGACGACCCTAACTTCGTCATGATCGACCTGGAGTTCGACACCACCGAAGCGGCTCAGGGCCTTCTCGATGCCATGCAGGTGATCTGGGCCGGACCGGGCGCCGCGTTCATGCAGAACCCTCGCGGCCAAATCGTCGAACTGGTCGATCAGCAGGAGCTCTGACGGTCCAGGGTCCGTCGGGACAATCGTTACCGGCGCTCTGTCCGTATCGGCGTAGCCACGGTCCAGATACACAACGATAGTTGTACAAGGTGCGTTGTCGGTACTACGATGGCCGTTATGACCGAGATTCAGCGCATTTCTGACCCTCGCGTGCTGGTGGCCCTTAGTCATCCCCTGCGTCGGCGAATGCTGGCCCTGCTGAACCTCGACGGTCCGATGACGGTGGGCATGCTGTCGCAGCGCACCGACCACGCGGTCGGCAGCGTGAGCCATCACCTACACACGCTCGCCACGGCCGGCCTGGTCGAGGAAGTGCCCGAGCTCGCCCGAGATCGCCGTGAGCGGTGGTGGCGACGTACCGCTCCCGCCCTGCAGTGGTCGTCCAGTGACTTCGCTGCCGACCCCGCCGAGGAAGCGATCGCTCACGCCGCAGAGTCGATCAACCTCGAGTCGCAGGCTGCGGTTGTCCGGCAATGGGCGGCCGCCGACGAGGCAGCGAAAGCGAGTTGGCCTGATGGGCCGTTCTCCACCGACAGCTGGATGCGGCTCACCGATGGCGAGCTCGCGGAGCTGGGCGAGCAGATGATCGCCTTGGTACGACGATGGGGGGACCGGACGCTGCCGGACGACGGCGAGCAGCGCCGTCCGGTCTTCGTGTTCGCGCGAGGCGTGCCCGGCCAACCGTGATGCTTGGACTGCTCCGGCACCGTGACTTCCGGTTGCTGTGGACCGGCGAAACGACGAGCAGTCTTGGCAGCAGCATCAGCAGCGTGGCGTTGCCGTTGGTCGCGCTTGCCGAGCTGCACGCCGGAGTGTTCGCGGTCAGCCTGCTCAGTGCCGCGGTCTGGCTGCCGTGGCTGGTCATCGGACTGCCGGCCGGGGCGTGGGTGGATCGACTCCCCCGGCGTCGCGTGATGCTGGTGGCGGACGTCGTCTCGTTGGCTGTCTTCGCGAGCGTGCCGATCGCTGCGATCAGTGGTGGGCTGACGATGCCCCAACTGCTCGTCGTAGCGCTCCTCGCCGGCAGCGCCACGGTGTTCTTCGATACGGCCTACCGCGCCCTACTTCCCGCCCTGGTGGCTCCGGAAGATTTGTTGGAGGGCAACGCGAAACTGCAAGGCAGCGCACAGGTCACCCACGTGGCCGGTCCTGGCCTTGCCGGCCTCATCGCTCAGGTCGCCAGCCCGATCGGTGGCGTGGTCGTCAACGCGGCCAGCTTTGCTGTGTCCGCCATGTGCCTGCGGCAGATTCAGGTCGTTGAAGCCGAGCCGGTGGCAGAGCGCAGGCAGCTTCGGCAGGAGATCGTCGAAGGCCTGAACATCGTGTGGCGCGACCCGTTACTGCGGGTCGGTGCCTCGTTCGGTTGCGTGTCCAACCTGGTCCTCACCGGATACCAGGCGATCCTTCTCGTCTTCCTGGTTCGGGTAGTCGGGCTGAGTGCCGGACTCACCGGCCTGTTGCTTGCCCTCGCCAGCCTCGGCGGCGTCCTCGGTGCCGTACTGGCCCGTCGTACCGCCTCCCGGATCGGTACCGCCCGGGCGGTGTTGTGGTCGAAGCTCGCGTTGATGCCGGTCGGGCTGCTCATTCCCCTGACGCGCCAGGGCCTGGGTGTCGTGCTGTTCGTCGCCGGAAGTATGGCGGTCGTGGGTGGTGTCGTCGCCGGCAACGTGATCTGGTCGGGCTGGGTCCAAGGGCACTATCCGGTGCACCTGCTGGGTCGCATCTCCACCAGCATGCAGGTCGTCAACTACGGCGCCATCCCGCTGGGCGCGCTCATTGCGGGCGCCACCGCCCGGTCGCTCGGCGTCCGGCCCACACTCTGGATTATGTTGGCCGGCCTGGTCTGCAGCTCCGGTGTGCTTCTGCTCGGCCCGCTGCGGACCATGCGCGACCTGCCACTTCGGTCTTTGGCGCGCTCCAACGCATCGGCATCGTGAGGCGTCTCTTCGGTATGGCACCTCGACGATTGGCCGCATCGTGGTGCGGACTGGTCCTGTCACTGGCAATCCTGGCCGGTGCAGGCGGCGGTGCGCAGCCCTCGTCGATCACACAGTCCGCTTCCGCGGGAGCGGTCCCAAGACCGCTGGTCGCAAGATCTCACCCCCCGACAAACCCGGTTGCCCAGCGACCGCCGATACGCGCGCGGCCCTGTCGAAGCAGCGACGTGCGATTCCGATACCTGGGGACGGAGCCGAGCGCCGGCTTCGATTTCGGCGGCTTCGTCATCTGGGATGTGTCGGTCCAGCCTTGTCGGTTGGGCGGGTCGGGGACGATCACGGCACTCGCCCGGGACGACCGGGGCCGGCGAATGCGGTTCCGGCTCTCGCACCGACTGATTCTGTCCGGGAACGCTCCGCCGCCGATCAACGGCCACCCGCCGCGCCACGCGGTTGAAGCGTCGTTTGGCGTCGATGGGGAGTATCGGGACGGACCCGGTCCTCGTGGCGTGTGTTCTCGTCAACACGAAGCCGTGCCCGAGACTTGGCTGTTTCAGGATGGAGGGGTTCGACTACGGATCCCGAATGGCCCCGATGAGCCGCGACGGGATATCCCAGATGGAAGGCACCCTTTCGGCAGCGGCGGCCGACAGCCAGTTGAGTCGTGCGGTCACGGCTTTGAGATTGGCTGGTCCCGACGATGGAACTAGCGGGCCAACTCGGCGGCCAAACAGCTCAGCCGTGCAGGTCAAGGTCCATTGACGGCGCCGTCCGTCACACCATCTAGGACTAGCCGCCGAGCCAGAGATGGTCCTTGAGGTTGACGTCACGGTCGGCGATCTCACGTAGCGTGTTCATTGATGACTGCGACCAACCCAGCTACCCGGGCGTTGTCGACGCTGGTTGGTAGCCGTGACGTGACCCCGTTGTCGGTCAAGGTTCCCGAGATCGTGGCCCTGTTCTGGGTCATCAAGATCACGAGCACCGCGATGGGCGAGGCGCTGGCCGACTTCCTAGACGGCCCATCGAATGTCGCGCTGGCGGGCCTCGGCTCGTTGCTCGCGCTCGCGGCCTTCATCGTCGCGCTTCGCCGCCAGTTCAAGTCCACCCGCTACGTAACGGCGACCTACTGGTTCGCGGTCGCGATGGTTGCGACGTTCGGCACGATGGCCGCGGACTCGCTCCACCAGTTCCTCGGGCTCCCGTACTGGTTGACAACGCTGTTCTACGCGCTGGTGTTGCTGCTGGTGTTCTGGCGGTGGTGGGCCAACGAGCACACGCTGTCGATCCACAGCATCACCACCCGACGTCGTGAGCACTTCTACTGGGCGACCGTGCTGGCCACGTTCGCGCTTGGTACCGCCACGGGTGACTGGACGGCGACCAGCCTGCATCTCGGGTTCCTCAGCTCTGGGCTGCTGTTCGCTGGCGCGATCCTGCTCCCGCTCCTCGCATACGGCCTCGGCGCCAACACGGTCGTCACCTTCTGGATCGCCTACGTCATCACGCGGCCCCTAGGGGCCTCCTTCGCAGACTGGTTCGACTACCCCCGCAACAGTGGCGGGCTCGGCATCCATCGCCTCATCGTGTGGGGCGGGCTCGCGCTCCTGATGGCCGCGCTCGTCGTGATCCTCGCCCGCCAAGAACGCCACCGCGGCTCACCCGCCGCCCCACACCCGCACGATGAGTCCGCACCCCTCGGTGCCGACGCCAACCCCCACCATCCGCACGTCCCACACCACCATCCACTTCACACGCCGCCCGACGTTCCCAACCTCGCCGTCGACTGATCGCCCGCCCGTTGGCCCGACCAGAGTCTGCCGACGGTGCCCACGTGCACCGACGAATCGGCGCTGTGGCGTCGTTCGTCGTTCTGCTGGCCGGCTGCAACTCGGCGGCATCATCGGCCACGTCAGTCGATCACCCCTCCGTCGCACCTCGACACGCGTCTGTGGTACCGCAACGGGCGTCTGTGAAGCATCCGACGAAGTTGTTGCTGATTGTCGACGAGAACCACTCGCAAGCTCAGGCCGACACCGCGATGCCCTACTTGGACAGGCTCGGCAAGCGCTACGGGCACACGACGGACTACCGGGCGTTGGCCCACCCATCGCTCCCCAACTACCTGGCGCTGACCGGTGGATCGACCTTCGGCATCCGTGATGATTCCGATCCCGCAGCCCACCGGATCGGTGGCCAGTCCGTGTTCGACCAAGCCATCGCCCGACACAGGAGCGCCAAGGTATATGCCGAATCCATGCCGGAGAACTGCGCGCTGACACCAAGCGGCGAGTACGCCGCGAAGCACAATCCGTGGGCGTACTTCAGCTCCCCGACGTCACGAGCCAACTGCCGCCGTCACGACGTCCCTGCCGGAACACCGTCCTCCGGAATCCTTCGTCATGACGTGATGAAAGGACACTTTCCCACGATCGGGATGGTTGTGCCGAATCTCTGCAACGACGCGCACAACTGCTCCTTGGCCACCGCCGATACCTGGCTTCGCGGATGGATGAAAGTGATTGAGACGGGTCCGGACTGGAAGTCCGGTCGGCTCGCTGTCGTGATCACCTTCGACGAGAACGACGGCGTGCGCCCGAACACTGTCCTGACCACGGTGGCCTCGAGATCGATCCACCATGTGGTCTCTCGCGATCGCTACTCGCACTACTCCTGGACCCGGCTGGCGGATCAGCTCATCGGCGCCCCTCCACTGAGAAACGCTCGCCGTGCCCGGTCGCTGCGGGCCGGCTTCAACCTGTAGCGACGAGCGCGTCATACGAGGTGAAACTCGATCCGGTAGACCAAGGTCTCCTGGTCGATCGGCCCGGCATGGGCGGCTCGACGACGAAGAGTCTCACGATCGGGTTCACCGGAGCGGCTGACGTCGTCTTCGGTGACCGCCGAGAAGGGCAGCAGCTCGATCGAGTCGATCTCTATCTTCTGTCCATGGCTGGCGTATCGACCGCCCGCCTTGACCTTGGCCCGCTGCCACAGTCTGATCGACACCGTGATGTCACCCGACGCAACGCCTTCGCGCAGCTCCGGACTGAACATCACCACACCAGCCTAGAGGCGGCTCGGTTGACAGTCAGGACTACTCGGGACGTAGGTTCAGTCGTGGTCGAGATGTCCTCACTGGTGTTGTTCGCCAACGATCTCGAAGCGGCCGGCGCGTTTTGCCGAGCGCTCGGCGTACCGCTGGCAGTTGAGAATCACGACGACGGTGTGGCTCATCAAGCGGCCGAACGGCCGGGGTCCACGTTGCGGTCTATCCGGCTGAGACCGGCCGCGGTACGAGGGAGCGATCTACCGCGCGAACCAGTGAGGTCCACATGACAGCCGCCGACATCGACGCGTATCTGGAGCAGCTCGACGAGCCGAAGCGCTCAACACTCACGCAGCTTCGTCGGGACATCAACGCCGCGCTCCCAGAAGCCGAGGAATGCCTCTCGTACGGCGTACCCGGGTTCAAGGTCGAGGGCAAGACGATCGCCGGGTTCGCCGCCTTCAGCAAGCACGTGAGCTATTTGCCGCACAGCGGCTCGGTGTTTCCCGAGCTGGCCGAGGAGCTCGCTGGATATGAGAAGTCAACGGGAGCCCTGCGCTTCGATGTCGACCGGCCACTCCCCACGGACCTCGTCAACAAGCTGATCGAGGTCCGCCTCCGGCAGGCCTTCGACTCGAAACGCCGTTGAGGCTTCTGCTGACGATCACCGCCGGCGTCGGCGGCTGCGAACCGGCCTGCGACGCCATCGAGGGGCTGTGGCGCAACCTCGCCGCCAGAACTTGGACCAACCGGCGTCCGCACGATCGGGATCCGTTCGGCGGGTCGCCCGACTCCCCCGACCTGCAGGCGATGTTCGCCTCGCACGCCGCAGCCGAGGGAATCCCGCTCGCCGACTACCTCGAAGGCGTCGGATCGAGCACCCTGCCTAACCGGTTACCGTTGGTCGCCGAGGTCGCGGCGGCTGTCACGCTGGTGGCATCTGACCGGGCGAGCGCAATGACGGGCACGTGCATCGACGTCACCTGCGGGTCGACTGCCAGCTGAAGACGTCCGCCGTCAGAACCAGAACGGCTACTTACGGGCCTTGGACTCGTTGAGGTCTACCGCCGCGCGGATCAGAGCCTTCAACGCCTTCTCGTCGATCTTCTCGCCTTCGTGGAAGTCGATGGCGCGCCTGGTGTTCCCCTCGAGGCTGGAGTTGAACAGACCCGAGGGATCGTCCAGCGACGCCCCCTTGGCGAAGGTCATCTTCACGACAGTTTTGTAGGTCTCGCCGGTGCAGATGATTCCGTCGTGGTACCAGGTCGGAACCCCACGCCACTTCCACTCCTCGACGACGTCCGGGTCGGCTGCCTTGACCAGGCCGCGAAGCCGGCTGAGCGTCGTACCCCGCCAGTCGTCGAGCTCCTTGATCCTCGCGTCGATCAACTGCGATGGAGACTCGCTCGTCGTCATGCCGGTGACTCTACCCAGCCCCGAGCTGGCTCGGTATGACCCCACCGCTTGCCTCTTACAACCATAGTGATATGGTCGAGATAGTTATTAAGATCCAGTAATGCAGCCGCGCCTCGGTGACCCTGAGCCCGTTGCGACCGACTGCCCGAACCCGCCTCATTCACCCCGAACCTCATCGTTCACAAGGAGAATGCACGTGTCGGACCTGTCGAGCGACACGCTCCTGCACGATTCGCGGGCGACCGTCGAGAGCCCAGCCACGGCCTCGACCCAGTCCGCCAGCACCCCGATCCCGGTACGGCGGCGCCGACGGCGAGTCTGGACACGTGGCTGGCCGAGGCTGGTCAGCCCCCTGCTCGTTCTGCTGCTCTGGCAGCTCGCCAGCTCGACCGCTGTCCTGCCGGCGGACAAGATGCCGTCGCCGATCAACGTCATCCATACGACCATCACACTGGTCCGGACCCGCTCGCCGGAGTTCGGCACCTTGCAGGGCGCGATGGCCACGTCGCTGGAGCGGGTGGCTATCGGGTTCGCTATCGGAGCGAGCGTGGGGGTTCTGCTTGCCATCATTGCCGGCCTCAGTCGATTCGGCGAGCTCGCTGTCGACCCGGTCACCCAGGCGCTGCGCACTGTGCCGCTGTTCGGGTTGATCCCGGTTTTCATCGTCTGGTTCGGGATCGGCGAGACCCCCAAGATCGCGCTGATCGCGCTGGCGGCGCTGTTCCCGCTCTACCTCAACACCTACGCCGGGATTCGCGGCATCGACCACAGGTTCGGTGAGCTCGGCACTGTGCTGCACCTTAGCCGCAGCGAGGTGCTTCGCCACGTGGTCCTGCCTGGGGCGTTGCCGCAGGTGCTCGTCGGGCTGCGGCAGAGCCTCGGCGTGGCGTGGCTCGCGCTCGTCGTCGCCGAGCAGATCAACGCGCACGCAGGACTGGGCTTCCTCATCACGCAGGCGGAGCAGTTCCTGCAGATCAACGTGATCGTCGTGGTCCTTCTCGTCTACTGCGTGCTCGGCCTGCTCACTGACTGGCTGGTCCGACTCATCGAGAGGAAGGCGCTGACATGGCATCAGGGCTTGCGGAGTCAGTGACCCTCACAACCCAGGTCGCACGACTGCGTGGCGTCAGCCGTGAGTTCGGCAACCACCAGGTCCTCGACGGCCTCGATCTCGACATCGCCGCTGGCGAGTTCATCGCGCTGATCGGGCGCAGCGGGTCGGGCAAGTCCACGTTGTTGCGTGCCCTCGCCGGCCTGGACCCTGAGGTGAACGGGGATCTCGCCGTCGACGGCGAGGTCGCCATCGCCTTCCAGGAACCTCGGCTGCTGCCATGGAAGACGGTCATCGAGAACGTCGGGCTAGGCATGCACCGCGTCGACTCCGAGACGGCTGCCCGGGAAGCGCTGGACGAGGTCGGGCTCACCGCGCACAGCGGGGCCTGGCCACTCACGTTGTCCGGCGGCGAGGCGCAACGCGCATCACTGGCGCGGGCGCTGGTCCGCTCGCCGCGCCTGCTGCTGCTCGACGAACCGTTCTCGGCGCTGGATGCCTTGACCCGCATCACGATCCACCGGCTGGTGCTTGATCTCTGGCAACGCCATCGACCCGCCGTCCTGCTGGTCACCCACGACGTCGACGAGGCACTCCTGTTCGCCGACCGCGTGCTGCTCCTGGCCGACGGCCACATCGCCCACGAGGTACGGATCACCGTCGATCGTCCTCGAAACCGCATTGATCCCACCCTGACCAACCTGAGACAGCGCCTGCTCACCGAGCTGGGCGTCACCCCGGAAGGAAGCGCATGATCGACCTCAGATACCGACGCCGTTCCTTGCTGATCAGCGGCACGCTGGCGCTCACAGCACTCGCGGCTGCCTGCGGCTCCGGAAGCAGTGGCGGCACTACGTCGTCAGCCAGTCAGTCGAACGCGGCCGATACCTCCCAGGTCACGTTGCACGTCGGCGACCAGAAGGGCACCGGCGCGCAAGCGTTGCTCCAGGCCGCCGGCCTGCTCAAGACGCTGCCGTTCAAGGTGCAGTTCGACGACTTCACCTCGGGGCCGCCGATGCTGCAGGCGATGGGAAGCGGCTCGGTCGACGTCGGTGGCGTCGGGGACGCGCCGCCGGTCTTCGCCGCGGCCGGCGGCGAGAAGATCGCCGTCGTCGGTGCCACGTTCCCGAATGTTGCCAGTGCCGCCACTTTGGTGCCGAAGGGGTCGTCGATCACCAGCATCTCCCAGCTGCGAGGCAAGCGGATCGCCGTCGCGCAGGGCAGCTCCGCCGACTACGAGTTGCTGGCCCAGCTGACCAAGGCGGGCCTGACGCCCAAGGACGTGAACCTCATCTACCTGCAGCCGGCCGACGCGCTGGCTGCGTTCACCTCACATCACGTGGATGCCTGGGCGGTCTGGTCGCCGTACATCGAGCAAGCCGAGACACAGTACGGCGCCAAGGCCATCGCGACCGGCAAGGGCTACGGCGGCAACTACTCGTTCACCGTCGCGTCCCGCTCGGCCCTCTCCGATCCGTCGAAGGCGGCGGCGATCAAGACCTACCTGGCGACCTATGACAAGGCGCGGCAGTGGGCCAACACCCACACGGCGGCGTGGGGCAAGGCCTGGGCGGCCGGCGCCGGACTCCCGGTCGGGCTGATGACCACCGCGGCCAAGGACGCCTCCGCCAAGGTGGTGCCGATCGACTCGACCGTCATCACCTCCGAACAGCAGGTGGCGGACCAGTTCGCAGCTGCCGGTCTGATCCCCAAGAAGGTGACGTTCAGCGACTACGCCGACACGTCCTTCAACTCCACGGTCCCCGCATCTTGATGTCCACCCCCAACAAGGAGTTCCCGTCATGAGCGTGAAGTTCCACTGGTTCCTCCCCACGGCGGGTGATGGTCGCGCGGTCGTGGGCCGTGGCCACAACGTCCCGTTGACCGGACCCGGCGCCGGCAACGGGAAGAACGCGACCGGTGCGGCCACCGAGTCACGACCACCCGACATCGAGTACCTCGCGCAGATCGCCCGGTCCGCAGAACAGCTCGGCTTCGAGGCCGTGCTCACGCCGACCGGCACCTGGTGTGAGGACGCCTGGCTGGTCACGGCGGCACTGACCCGAGAAACCGAGCGGCTGAAGTTCCTCGTGGCGTTCCGGCCTGGCGTGACCTCGCCGACACTGGCTGCGCAGATGGCATCGACGTACCAGCGACTGTCACGGGGTCGGTTGCTGCTCAACGTGGTCACCGGAGGTGAGGACGCCGAGCAGCGCCGGTTCGGCGACCACCTGAATCACGACGAGCGCTACGAACGCACCGGCGAGTTCCTCTCCGTGGTCCGGGGCGCCTGGTCCGGCGAGCCGTTCGACTTCACCGGGAAGCATTACCAGGTCGAGGGCGCGACCGTCATGAAGACGCCGGACCCGATCCCCGAGATCTACTTCGGCGGCTCCTCGCCCGCCGCGGGCCAGGTCGCCGGTAAGCACGTCGATGTGTACCTCACGTGGGGTGAGCCGCCGGAACAGGTCGCGGAGAAGATCGAGTGGATCCGCGGCCTCGCGGCCGATGCCGGCCGGACGCTACGGTTCGGCATCAGGCTGCACGTCATCACCCGGGACACCGCCGCCGAGGCATGGGCCGAGGCCGACCGGATGCTCAGCTACATCAGCCCCGACGAGATCAACGCCGCACAGCAAGCCCTAGCCGCGAGCAAGTCCGTCGGACAGCAACGGATGCGCTCGCTGCACTCGGACTACCGCGCCGGTGGCAAGCCGCAGGACCTCGAGGTGGCTCCCAACCTGTGGGCCGGCATCGGCCTGGTCCGCGGCGGCGCCGGGACCGCGCTGGTGGGCAGTCACGCGGACGTGGCGGAGCGGATCGAGGAGTACGCCGATCTCGGGATCGAGGAGTTCATCCTCTCCGGCCATCCGCACCTCGAGGAGGCCTACTGGTTCGGTGAGGGCGTCCTGCCGGGCCTGCGGCAGAGCGGGCTCGCCAGCTCGACCACGTCGACTCCGGCGGTGCTGTCCGCGGCTGGGTAAAAAGCTTGCCGCCTGCCGTAGCGTCTGGGCTGAAGGATCCGGGCGAGGGCGGGCGGCCGCGTGACACCACATCAGGTCGTGGATCCGCCCGCGACTGTGACCAAGCCTCCCCTGAGTCGAACGGTCCTGCTCGTCGCGGTGTTGCTCTTCGTCGAGCTGATGGCCTTCGCCGGGCGCTACGGCTACCACCGCGACGAGATGTACTTCATCGTCGCGGGCTCGCACCCGGCCTTCGGCTATCCCGACCAGCCGCCGCTGGTGCCTCTGCTGGCCTGGCTGATGAACCGCATCGACTCCTCGCTCTACCTGCTGCGGCTGCCGTCGGCGCTGGCCGCTGCCGCAACCGTCGTCGTCATCGGTGCGACCGCCCGCGAGGTCGGTGGGGGGCGGCGAGCCCAGGTGATCGCAGCGTGCGTCGGCGCCGTCTCAGCCATCTCACTGGCCACCGGCCACTTCGTCACGACAACCACCTTCGACGTGCTCTCGACCTCACTGCTGGGGTGGTTGCTGGTCCGGGCGGTGACCCGGTCCGATCCCCGGCCGTTGCTCTGGGCCGGGGTCGTCGTCGGCGTCGGGTTCGAGGCAAAACCACAGGTCGCCTTCGTCGCCGTGGTCGCACTTGTCGCGCTCGCCTGGGTCGGTCCACGGTGGATCTTCCGGTCTCGTCAGCTGTGGGTCGGTGCTGCCATCGCCGTGGTGCTCGGCGCGCCGTACCTGATCTGGCAGCAGCGGCACGGCTGGCCGCAACTGACGGTGGCCGACAACATCGCGGGCCAGTCCGAGAGTGGCCGGGCCGGCTTCATCCCGTTCCAGCTCGTCATGGTCTCGCCGCTACTCGTCCCGGTCTGGGTGGCCGGCCTGGTCACGGCCTGGCGCAACCCCGCGATGCGGGCCGTGCGCTTCGTCCCTGTGCTGTACGGGCTGCTCGCTGCGGCGTACCTGGTGGGAGACGGCAAGGCCTACTACCTCGCGAGCCTCTACCCGACCGTGATTGCCATCGGCTCGATCCCCACCGCCGGCTGGCTGGCACGCGGGACCCGGCGACGGTGGCGGCTGGTCTCGCTGACGACTGCCGTCGCCCTCTCGGCGGTCGTCAGCGCCGTGGTGGCACTGCCGGTCCTGCCCGAGCGGTCGCTTCCGGGCAGTGGCAGCATCGCCCTGAACCCGGACCTGGGCGAGACCGTGGGCTGGCCGCAGTTCATCACCACCATGAGCGCCGCCTGGCACGCGCTTCCGCCGGCGACCCGGCCGCACGCGGTGATCTTCACCGAGAACTACGGCGAGGCCGGTGCGATCGACGTACTCGGCGGCAAGGCGGGTCTCCCCCACGCCTTTTCCGGACATAACGGGTTCAGCCTGTGGCGTGAGCCACGTGCCGACCAGACCACCACGATCGTCATCGGTTATGACTCGGTGCAGGCGGTCCGCGCCTACTTCACGGGCTGCCGAGTGGTCGGCCACATCAGCAACCCGGTCCACCTCGACAACGACGAGTACGGCGATCCCGTTCTGCGGTGCACGGGGCTCACCGCTCCCTGGGCGCAGCTCTGGCCAGAGCTCCGGCACTACAACTGAGGTCACTGCCGCCGTTGTTTGCCGGGTTCCTTCATATCGATGCGACATTGTGAGGCAGCAGACCTTGTCAGAACCGGTTCGACCTTCTAGTTTGAACCATCAGTCAGGAGCTCGCCACGATCCCGGCTCGGTCGACTGAACCCCGGTCACCGGGCCGCCAACCCGCAGGGGGTCTGGATTGACGTTTCATCCTCGCGAGGGCAGGTCAGCGGGTAACCCTCGATCGGCATTCACCCGACGTGACCTCCTCAGAGGTGCGGCCGGCATCGGCACCCTCGCCGGCCTGAGCCCGCTTCTCGCCGCATGCGGGGGTGGCGCCGCCGCCAGCTCGACCAGCTCGGGTGGGGCTGCAAGTGGCCTCCCCCGACCGAACAACCCCGTCACCTGGCCGATCAACGCGTCGAACAAGCCGATCGCGAGCGGGCTCTCGCCCGAGACGGGCGCCACCCTCAAGGTTTACAACTGGGTCGCCTACATCAACGCTGCGGTGGTCAAGAACTTCGAGAAGGCCTACAACTGCAAGGTCGAGGTCACGACGTTCAACACGATGGACGAGGCGCTGGCGAAGCTGCAGAGCGGCGCCGTCGAGTTCGACGTGTTTGTCCCGACGCTGGACACGCTGGGACCGCTGGTCGAGACCAACATCATCCAGCCGCTCAACCACAGCTACATCCCCAACATCAGCAATGCGTGGAAGGAGTTCCTGAACCCCTTCTACGACCAGAAGTGGCAGTACACCGTCCCCTACACGATCTACACGACCGGGATCGCGTGGCGGAAGGACCATGTGTCGGGCAGCCCGGCAGCGACCGCCAACCCGTGGGCGTTCCCGTGGCAGTCGCAGTACAAGGGCAAGGTCGCGATCCTCGACGACTACCGCGAGGGGCTGAGCCTCGGGCTGCTCAAGAACGGTGTGACCGACCTCAACACCTCCGACCCCAAGGCGCTCACCGCCTCCCAGCAGCAGCTGCTCAACCTCGACAAGCTGGTCAACCTCCACATCGACAACAACGACTACACGAACATCCCGAGCGGACAGATCTGGATCCACCACGCATGGTCCGGCGACATTGCCGCGGCCCCGTCGTACATGCCGAAGGGCGTGCCCGTCGACGTGGTCGGCTACTGGTTCCCGGCGGACGGGCGGGGCCCGATCAACAACGACACTCTGGCTGTCCTCAAGGGCGCCAAGAACCCGGTGCTGGCCCACCTGTTCCTCAACTACCTGCTCAACGTGCACAACGCGCTCGAGAACATCAGCTGGCTGGCCTACATGCAGCCGCTCACCGCGATCACGCCCGAGCGGCTGATCCAGGAGAAGATCCTGCCGCGCAGCCTGACGTCAACCGCGGTGACGGAGTCCATGTTCACGACCGGCCTGCGGCAGTTGCAGCTCACCGCAACCGACCGTGCGCTGTGGCAAAAGGACTGGTTCACCGTGAGTCACGGGGTCTAGGGCGGATGTCGTCCGCTGCCCCTCGCGTCCCGCGCTCGCAGCGCCGCACCAAGCGTCCCCGTCGGCTGTTGTGGGCGGGTCTGTCGCTCCCCGCGATGGTGTGGCTCGTGTTGCTGTTCGTCGTACCGTTCTATGCCGTCCTCGCCGTCGCGGCGGGCAGTATCAACGAGGTCATCGGTACGCCGATCCCGGCCTGGAACCCGTTGCACTGGAGCGGTGCGGCGTTCCAGGGCGTCTTCCAGAGCTTCACCGGCACGGGTGCCTTCCTGGGCACGCTCGCCGCGCGCACGTTCGCCTATGTCGCCATCGCGTCGTTCCTGTCACTGCTGATCGGCTACCCCGCGGCGTACTACGTGAGCCGGTTCGCCGGGCGTCGCAAGGGGCTGCTGCTCGCCCTGCTGCTGGCTCCGTTCTGGGTCAGTTACATGATGCGGATGCTGGCGTGGATCGACCTGTTGCAGACCGACGGGTACATCAACCGGATCCTCATGGACCTCCACCTCGTGTCGCATCCCGTCGTCTGGCTGGGTGGCCACTCGTCGACCGTCATACTGGGCCTGGTCTACGGCTACGTGCCGTACCTGATCCTGGTGCTGTTCGCCGGCCTTGACCGGATCGACGGCAGCCTCATCGAGGCTGGACGTGATCTGGGGCTGAGCCGGACCCGGACGTTCATCCACATCACGCTGCCGTTGAGCCGGCAGCCGATCATCACCGCGCTGTTGATCACCTCGCTGCCGATGATCGGCGACTACTTCACGAACCAGATGCTCTCCGGTGCGGTCAACACCTCGATGCTCGGCAACGTCATCGACAGCCAGCTGCAGACCACGTCGCTGCAGACCCAAGGCGCCGCGCTGTCATTGCTGCTGCTCGGAGTGCTGCTGCTCCCGATGCTCTACTACGTGGTGGCGACCAACCGCGCCTCTGAGACTGCGTCATGACCGGCGCGACGGAGACCGCCGGCCCGGTGGCGGCGAACCCAGACCCGGCGACCACCGACAGCGCCAAGCGCCCCTCGCCTCGCCCCTCTCGCGGTCGCAACCCGTGGCGCCGGCCCTGGTTCCTGGAGGGCTTCACCTGGCTGTACATCGCGTGGTCGCTCCTGCCGATCGGCCTCGCAGTGCTGTTCTCGTTCAACGACGGGAAGTCGCAGAGCGTCTGGCAGGGCTTCTCGATGCGCTGGTACACCGGCGACCCGTTGAACTCCGTCCTGCACGACCCGACCCTGCACGCCGCCGTGCTCCAGACCCTGCGGCTGTCGGTGCTGACCACGATCATCGCCGTACCGCTCGGTGTTGCCTTCGCGATCGGCGTCGACCGGTGGCGAAGCCGACCCGCGACCGCGGCCAACTTCACGATGGTCTTCTCCTTCGTCATCCCCGAGCTGATCTTCGGTGTCGCGCTGTTCTTCGTGTTCAACACACTGTTCACCGCGATCCACCTGGGAACCTTCGCGGAAGTCCTCGGCCTGGTGACATGGAACCTCAGCTGGCCCGCCATCATCGTGCGCGCCCGGCTGGTGTCGATCGGACGTCAGTACGAAGAGGCGGCTGCCGACCTCGGAGCACCGCGGCTCGAGGCGGTACGCCGAGTCCTGATCCCGATGCTGCTGCCGGCGATCTTCGCCTCTGCGGTGCTGGTCTTCTCCGGCGTCATCGACGACTTCGTCCTCGTCGACCTGCTGTCCTCATCGGTGCAGACCCAGCCGATGTCGGTGATCATCTACTCCAACACCCACGGCGGGAACGGCGGCCCGGCGCTGAACGCCCTGGCGACGCTGATGCTGGCGCTGTCCTTCGTCGTCGCGATCCTGGGGTACGTCGGCTACCGGTTCATGACCCGCGGGGAGCGGGCCAGCAAGGACGACGCGCTCAGCACCTTCGCCGGCATCTAGCGACGCCGAGCGTCAGCTCGCCATCTCGTCCAGAACACGCAGGGTCGACGGCGCGAGGTGCACGCTGACCGGAGTCCCCTGCTCGAGGGAGACCGGAGCGCGGCTCGCCGGGATCAGCGCCTGCAGCGACGGGCCGGCGGCCAGCCGGACGAAGACCTGGGTGGACGGTCCCAGGAAGACGGTGCGCTCGATCATGGCGGGCACGCAGTTCGCTCCGCCGCCCTGGTCGAAGGCCTGCAACGCCACGTTCTCCGGTCGGACGCAGAGCCGGGCCGGACCACGCTGGCTGCCGGCGGACCCGTCCACGCTAAGGACGGTCTCCCCTAGCCGCACCTGGCAGGTCTCGCCGGGCCCGATGTCGACCACGTCGATGCTCATCAGGTTGGAGACACCGAGGAAGTCGGCAACATACGTCGACGCCGGCTCGTCGTACACCTCGCGGGGTGAGCCGATCTGGGCCAGCCGACCGTGGGACATCACGGCCAACCGGTCGGACATCGTCAGCGCTTCCTCTTGGTCGTGTGTCACATAGAGGAAGGTGATGCCGACCCGCTCCTGCAGCGCCTTGAGCTCGACCTTGAGCGCGCGGCGCAGCTTCGCGTCGAGCGCCCCCATCGGCTCGTCGAGGAGAAGCACGGCTGGGTTGAGGACGAGCGCGCGGGCGAGTGCGATCCGCTGCTGCTGGCCGCCGGAGAGCTCCCCCGGACGACGCTTCGCGTAAGTGCCCATCTCGACCAACTCGAGTGCCTCACCGACTCGGCGGGTGATCTCGGGCTTGCCCAACCGCTGGTAGCGCAGTCCGAAGGCGACGTTCTCCTGGGCGGACAGGAAGGGGAACAGCGCGTAGTTCTGGAACACGGTGTTGACGTTGCGCTTCTCGGGCGGGACTCGCGAGACATCGACGCCGTCCAGCAGGATGCGGCCGCTGGTGGGCTGCTCGAAGCCTGCGATCAGCCGGAGCGTCGTGGTCTTGCCGCAGCCCGACGGACCGAGCAGCGAGAAGAACTCCCCGCTCGCGATGTCCAGGTCGATCTCGTCGACCGCAGCCTCTTGAAAGTGCTTGGTGAGGCCGACCAACTCGATCTGACCGCCGGACATGTGACCTCGCACCCTCACGGGACAGGCTCCCGTGCTTGCTCCCAGTATGACCTGGACCTTACCAGGCCATGGACTGAACCTTCAGTCAGTTTCGACACCGCGACTACGGTGAGCCCATGGCGAGATTCGGGAAGTCCAGTGCAGCTGATACCGGAACGACGTGGGAGCCGGAGGCTGCGAACAGCCGGCTCGCTGCGACCGCGGGGGCAACGGAGCAAGGAGTCTTCACCTCGGACCTGTCCGTCTCGGAGTACGTCCTCCTCGACGAGGCCGGCTTCGAACCGCTCGGGTTCGTCATCGGCTCCTCGATCTACCACATCGGCATCCAGGTGGCTCGGTGGGGACAGAACCAAGAGCTCGGCGTCCTGACCCAGGCGATGTACTCGGCCCGGGAGCTCGCGATGAGCCGGATGCAGGCTGAGGCGGACCAGCTCGGCGCGGACGGCGTCGTGGGGGTCACGCTTCGGATGCAGAGCTACGCCTGGGGCCAGGACGTTCTCGAGTTCATCGCCACCGGCACAGCCGTGCGGGCGTTGAAGGGTGAAGGCGCACATCGGGCACCGGGAGGCGGCGCGTTCTCCTCGGACCTGTCCGCGCAGGACTTCTACCGGCTGCTCGCCTCCGGATCCGTGCCAGTCGCGTTCGTTCTGGGCACCTGCGTCTACCACATCGCTCACCAGGGCGTCATGCAGTCGCTCCGCCAGGCCGGCACGAACCAGGAGATGGTCGTGTTCACGCAAGGTATCTACGAGGCGCGGGAGCTGGCGCTGTCGCGCATGCAGGCTGAAGCCACGACCGAGTCCGCCACGGGCATCGTCGGCGTGAACGTCGCGGTGTTCAACCATGTCTGGGGCGAGCACGCGACCGAGTTCCTCGCGACCGGTACGGCGATCCGTCGGCTGGATCCGTCCCATCACATGCCGGACACCGCACCGAAGCCCACGTTCACGCTGGGCCTCGACATCTGACCGGTCTGACACGCCGAAAGGGGCCCACCGGTTTCGGTGGACCCCATCGGCGTAGGTCGGACTAGATGGCTACCTCGGTGGGTGCCGGGGTCCGAGCACCCAGGCCGGGAAGCACCTCGGCGGTGGCCGGGGTACGCCGCAGGTGGGCGATTCCCAGCGCGGAGAGCAGCAGCATGAACGCTGCACCGGCGAAGGCCACAATGGCGCCGATTCCAGCGAGGGTGCCCATCTTGCCGAACGCATAGGCGTTCAGGAGCAGACCCCGCAACGTCTCCCCCTTGAAAACGGTGGCGACCTGGGCGGCCAGCACGGTGTTCTTCGGCTGTGCAATGGCCTCGGCGGACAGCTGTGCGTAGGTCTTGCCGCCACCGATGGCCTGCAGGTGCACCGCGATGAAGTGGTTCGCCCAAGCCTCAGCCTGCGGGCCGGTCGTCATCTGCTGGCCGGCGTACTTGTTCAGGTAGGGACCGATCTCCTTCGACGCCAGCGCCGGGCTGCCCTTGGCCGGGAAGAAGATCTTCTCCGCGGCGAGCTGGCTGTGGACCTGCTGGGTGACGAAGTGGTGACCCCAGGTGAGCAGGCCGCCGGCGATGATGAGCAGTGCGGCGACTCCCACCCCGAAGGACGCGAGCAGCGCGTCGAATGTTCTGCGGTTCATGGTGCTCTCCCTAGAGCTGATGGCCGAGTCTCGGCGCTCGCGGGTCCACCAACCGGCAAACCCTTCGATCACCAATCTCGCGATTGCGGAACGTGCCGACGAGGGCCGAAGGTCCCGGATCGGCTGGCAGAAGTCCCGGCTGCGCCACCGGCGGCGCGACATCGGACACACTGATGGACTGTGACGGAGATCCGCGTGTTCCTGCTGGACGACCACGAAGTCGTACGGCGTGGGGTGAAGGACCTGCTGGAGTCCGAGGCCGACATCACGGTGGTCGGTGAAGCCGGCACGGTCGCCGAGGCGCTGGCTCGAGTTCCGGCTGTCCGTCCTGATGTCGCCATCCTCGACATGCGGCTGCCCGACGGCGACGGCGTCAGTGTGTGCCGAGACCTCCGCTCCAGCTTCCCGGCGATGGCCTGCCTCATGCTCACGTCGTTCGGTGACGACGAGGCGTTGCTGAGCGCGATCATGGCCGGCGCGTCCGGCTACCTGCTCAAGCAGGTCCGCGGCAGCGACATCGTAGGAGCAGTGCGCACGGTCGCTGCGGGCGGCTCACTGCTGGATCCACGGATGACCGCGACCGTCCTGCAACGACTTCGCGAGCCGCAACAGGGCGCCGACCCGCTCGACGTGCTGACCGACCAGGAACGGCGCGTGTTCGACCTGATCGGCGAAGGCCTCACCAACCGCCAGATCGGAGAGGCGATGTTCCTCGCCGAGAAGACCGTGAAGAACTACGTGTCGAGTGTCCTCGCCAAGCTCGGCATGCAGCGACGGACGCAGGCGGCCGTGCTTGCCGGTCGGCGCCAGGAGAACCAGCGGCCGAAATGAGGACCAAGGACTCTGGGAGGCCATGGGCCAGGTCCGGACACTGGGTGTATGGATGATGACACCCGCCTGAGCATTCTCTGCTACGCCGAACTGGCGCCGTCCGTGCACAACACGCAGCCGTGGTGCTTCGTCGTACACGACGACGTGATCGAGGTTCGTGCTGACCGCAGCCGTCAGCTCTCCGTGCTGGACCCAGTCGGCCGCGAGTTGTCCATCAGCTGCGGTGTCGCCATCGAGTTCGCCTACCTCGCGACCCGCGCACTGGGATACGACTGCGAGGTCCGGCTGCGACCGAACGCCGATCCCGACCTGCTGGCAACGCTCGAGATCGGCGACGCCAAACTGAGCAACACTGACGCCCGGGCGCTCGTCGACGCCATCCCGCGTCGGTACACCGATCGAGGGACGTACGACGCGACGCCGGTCCCGGAGGATGTCGTTGTCCGGTGGCAGCAGGGCGTAAGCGACCGCGGCGCATTGCTCGAGGTGCTTGACCGCGCGGGTGATCGGCTCGCCGTGATCCAGGCACTGAGCGCAGGCGAAGCGGCGCAGGCCGCCGACCCCGGCTTCCGTTCTGAGCTGGCTCGATGGGTCCGCGCCGAGCCGGCTCCCGACGGGGTTCCGCTCCGCGCGCTGCCCGATCCCGCCGTCACGGACATCGTGACCGACGTGCCGTTGCGACACTTCGCGGCCGAGCAGGCCAGTCCTCATCCCGGCGACTCGGCCGAGCCGCCCCAGGTCGAGCGCGACCTGCTGCTGATGCTCGGGACCGACGGCGACGATGTCGTCGACTGGCTCCAAGCAGGGCGGGCACTCGGCTGGCTGCTGCTGCAGCTGACGGTGGATGGCATGTCGGCGCAGCCACTCGGGCAGGCGCTCGACATCGAGGCCACCCGGGTCCGGCTGGAGCACGAGCTGGGGATGCTGACCCGTATCCAGCTCCTGCTCCGCGTTGGCCGGGGACACGGTCGACCGACGGCCGGTCGGCGCGAGGCCCGCTTCGTCGTATCAGAACACTGAGTCGCTAGTTCCCTGATCCTGCGGCGATCCGTCGGCCCTCGACGATCTCGGCCGTGATCCGGATGACGTCTTGACGGTTCCCAGCGACGCGCGGGATCGGCTGAAGGCTGTCGATCTCAACCAGCTCATCGACCAACACGACGTGGTGGGAGCGGCCAGTGACGACCACCGACCACTCCTCGCGATTCTCGTTGTTGTAGCTGTCCGCCTGGAAGGCGACGACCGCCCCTCGGGTCGCGGCGGACAGCTTTGACCCGACATCGGACCGGAAGACGACGTCGCCGTTTCTCATCACCTGGAAGCTCACCGGGGTGATCGCCGGCAGGGCGCGGTCCGTGAAGACGATTCGGCCGACCGACACCGAGCGAAGCAGCGCCATGCTCTCGGCGCGCAGCAGACTGCCCAGATCGGCAGGATCAGTGGTCACCGCATCAGCGGTCATTGCAGACGACCCAGGGCCAGCTCGGCCGTCGACACGCCGCACTCGGTGCCGGTCCAGGTGGTGGCCCCGGTCGAGCGCATCAGGCGGATGATCGCTGCATTGTCCGAGAGGTAGACGACCGTGAATCGAACGACGCCTTGCCGTTCCGCGATTGCGGCCAGCCGGCGGAGCATCAACGCGCCAAGACCGCAGCGTTGCCAGTCCCTGGCGATCTCGATCGCGAACTCGGCCACCGGCTTGTCGTCGCGGCGATCGAACTGTGCGACGCCAACGAGGCGGCCGTCAGAGTCGAAGGCTCCCAGCAACATGTCGTGGACACCGTCCGCATGACGGAGCAATCGGTTCAGAGCGACGGTCGTCGGAGGTGGCCCCATGAACCGGCGTCGGAGATCGACGGCATCAGCATGCGCCACTGCGGCGACCAGCGCTGCGCTGTCAGCATCGGTCAGCGGACCCAACACGACAGGACGGCCATCCCGCAGCACCACCGCGACGCACGGCTCGAGGGTCCGCGATGTCATGACGTTTCACCGACCCTTCCGGTCACACCTACGATCGCGTACTGGCCGGGCCACGGCTACGGTCGAAGGTCCCGAATGGCTCCCCGGACGTCCCGGTCGGCGTGGTGGTCGCTCGAGGTGGCCTATCGTCGCGATCGTGGGCTGCGGATGACGGAGCACGGCGACGCGCAGCTGCCTGGGCTCGACCCTCTCGGGGTGCGAGCCCCGCTCGGTGAGGTCACCGAGCGGGTCGAGAGCGTCGCGCTTCTCGCCGACCGGATGCAAGGACTGCTCCAGGCAGTCGTCTCCATCGGGTCGCAACTGGATGTTGCGGCGGTACTCCGCGAGATCGTCACGACGGCGGCGACTGTCGCCAACGCGGAGTACGCCGCGCTCGGCGTACTCGACCCGACGGCCGAACGTCGACTCTCGCAGTTCATCACCGTCGGCATAGACGACGAGCAGCGCGCGATGATCGGCGATCTCCCACATGGCCGCGGCGTACTCGGCCTGCTCATCGATCAACCCCGGACGATTCGCCTCACCGACATCGGAGCGGACCCGTCGTCGTACGGCTTCCCCGCCGACCATCCGCCGATGCGCACGTTCCTCGGCGTTCCCGTGGTCGTCCGTGGTGAGGTCTTCGGAAACCTTTACCTCACCGAGAAGCGCGGTGGCGGCGACTTCAGCGCTGCCGACGAAGAGCTGGTGCAGGTCCTCGCGACGGCTGCTGGGCTGGCGATCCAGAACGCCCGGCTCTACGAGGAGGCCAGGCAACGGCAGCAGTGGCTCGAGGTCAGCCGTGACATCACCGCGATGCTGCTCGGCGGATCGCCACCCAGCGAGGTGTTTCCCACCTTGATCGCATGCGGCCGAGAGCTCGCCAGTGCCGACTCAGCGTTCCTCGCGCTGCCGGCGGGGAACGGGTCGCTGCGTGCCGACTTCGCGGACGGAGTGGGCGCGGACGAGATCCGCGGCATGGTGCTGCCGAAGGAGTCGATGTCTGCCCGGGTGATGGCCGAGGGTCACCCGGTCGCGGTGACCGACGCGAGGAGCGACCGCCAGGTCTGGCAGCGCATCATCAAGGCCGCGACAGCGGGTCCGGCTCTCTTCGTCCCCTTGGGTACGGCGGAAGGCACTGTCGGCACGTTCGTCGTCACCAGGCAGCTCGACCGCGCTTCGTTCAGCCAGGACACGGTCGCGCTGATCGAGTCCTTCGCGGGACAGGCGGCGCTCGCGCTGCGGCTCGGAGCCGCTGCCCGGGATCGCGAGCAACTCGCGGTCCTCGGTGACCGTGACCGGATCGCGCGCGATCTGCACGACCTCGTGATCCAACGGCTGTTCGCCACCGGCATGAGCCTGGAAGGGTCGCTGCGACACCTCACGCCGCCGGCCTCGGACCGCATCCAGCAGGCGGTGACCGATCTGGACGACACAATCAAGGAGATCCGTTCGACGATCTTCGCCCTGCAGTCGCCCGCACCGCTCACGGGCGATGGACTGCGCACTGCGGTCAACCACGCCGTCGGTACGGCGAGCAGGACACTCGATTTCGAGCCGGTCGTCCGGATCGACGGACCTATCGACACCGTGGTCCCGCAACATGTCGGCGAGCAGCTGCTCGCCGTGCTTCGCGAGGCACTGTCGAACATCGCACGTCACGCCCAGGCGACAACAGTCTCCGTCGACATCACCGTCGCACCCGACGAGATCAGTCTCGAGGTCCTCGACAACGGGGTGGGTCTGCCGGCGGCCGGGCGCCGCAGCGGCCTGATCAACCTCGAACAGCGAGCCAACGACCTGGGCGGCACCTTCGACGCCCGGGCCGTGGCAACACCCGGCCGGGGAACCCGCGTCCGGTGGCAGGTTCCCCTCTGAAAATATCCGATCTGTGAACTGCTGCTTCCCGCGGGCGAGCAGCAGCAGTTCACAAATCGTTCTCGCCAGGGCGAGAGGTTCAGGCCCAGGCCGCAAGCGCCACCGAGGGATCCAGCGAGGCGGTCGCCTGCCGGACCGCGACCCGGAGCTCGGTTGAGCAGTGCCGGTTGAACAACGGTCCGGCCCCGTTGATCAGAAGGACCCGGACCATCGCCACGCCGCGTACGGCGGTGGGCCGCGGGGCCAACAGGAAGCTGAGCATCTCGTTCAGCTCTGGCTGGGCGGCAGCCACCCCGCGCCGGCAGACGGGCACGTGAGGGCAATGCGTCGGCGGTGAGCGCCGGGACAGGTCCACGACCCGTTCCCAGTCCTCGACCAGCTTGCGGCGCATCCTCGGAGAGACAAGCTTCTGCGCGCGGGCCGCCAGCACTCGACTCGACTCGGGTGCACGGCCCGCCGCCAGCTGGCGATCCAACGAGGCCGCGCGGACGTTGGCGAGCATCCGTACCCCGATGCGGTTGGGGCGAAGGACGAAGCGGGTCGGGTCGTGCGCGTCAACGACGATGAGCGTCGTCGGCTCGGTTCGTGATCGCGTCGAGGTACGTCGCCGCACTGCCATCACCTGGTCCCGGTCAGGCCCTCCCTCGATCTTCCCACCTGGTGCAACGGGCAAACGACCGGTGTCCGCCTCAGTCGAGCCGGGCGCCCGACTCGGGATCGAAGACATGCTCGACCGCACCTCGTGCGGTGACATGGACGGTCTCGCCCCGCTGCGGCTCGAACCGGCCGTCGACCCGTACGACGAACGGCTTGTCGCGGTCGGCGTCGTCACCGGGCAGCATGCCGTACATGTACGAGTCGGCTCCGAGCTGCTCGAGCAGGGTCACCCGGAGCGGCATCGCCCCGGCGGTGTCAGCCGTCGCCACATCGATCGCCTCCGGCCGCAGCCCGACCACGACCTCGCGTCGCCCGACGGCCCGGGCGGCGGCCATCGTCTTCGCCGCGAGCGGCAGCACGGCCGCGCCGAGTCGGACACCGTCCGGCGTCACCTCGACCTGTCGCAGGTTCATGGCCGGCGACCCGATGAAGCCAGCGACGAACAGGTTCATCGGCCGGTCATAGATCGCGCGCGGGGTGTCGACCTGCTGCAGCAGGCCGTCCTTGAGCAGGGCGACCCGGTGACCCATGGTCATGGCCTCGATCTGGTCGTGCGTCACGTAGACGGTCGTCGTACCCAGCCGGGCCTGCAGCGCGGCGATGTTGGCGCGGGTCTCTACCCGCAGCTTGGCGTCGAGGTTCGACAGCGGCTCGTCCATGAGAAAGACGCTGGGCTCGCGCACGATCGCTCGGCCCATGGCCACCCGCTGCCGCTGGCCGCCGGACAGCGCCTTCGGCTTGCGGTCGAGGTAGGGAACGAGGTCGAGCAGCTTCGCGGCCTGCAGCACCTTCTCGGCCCGCTCGGATCGCGAGACCCCCTTCAACTTGAGAGCGAACGCCATGTTGTCGGCCACGGACAGGTGCGGATACAGGGCGTAGTTCTGGAACACCATCGCGATGTCCCGCTCCTTGGGCGCGTACCGCGAGACGTCAATGTCGCCGATGTGGATCTCGCCCTCGTCGACGTCTTCCAGGCCGGCGAGCATGCGCAGCGCGGTCGACTTCCCGGACCCCGACGGGCCCACGAGCACCATGAACTCCCCATCGGCGATATCGAGGTCCAGTGCGTTGAGCGCGGGCACCGTGCTCCCGGGATAGACCCGGGTCGCCTGGATGTATCGCACCGCAGCCATCAGGCAGTCTCCCCCGACACCAGTGCCAACACCTGACGAACCCGCTCGGCCATGTCGTCACGGGCGGCGGCGAGATAGCCGCGGGGATCAACGGCGGTGGCGTCCGCGGAGAGCACCCGGCGGATCGCTCCCGTCATGGCCACGTTGAGGGCGGTGCCGACATTGACCTTCGCGATCCCCGCCGCGACCGCGTCCCGCAGGTCCCGGTCCGGTACGCCGGAGGACCCGTGCAACACCAGCGGTACGCCGACAATGGAACGGAGCTTCTCGATCAGGGGAAGGTCGAGCGCGGCCGACCGGGACGTCATCGCATGACTGCTCCCCACCGCGACGGCTAGCGCGTCCACCGCGGTCTCCCGAACGAACTGGACGGCCTCATCCGGGTCGGTACGTACGCCGGGCGCGTGGGCGCTCTGCGGTGCATCGGGCTTGCCGCCGACATACCCGAGCTCGGCCTCGACCCACAGCCCCCAGGACCGAGCCGTCTCGGCCGCCCGACGGGTGCGCTCGACATTCTCCGGGTAGCTCAATGCGGCGCCGTCGTACATCAGGGAGCTGAACCCCGCGTCGGCGGCCCGCTCGACCAGCGCGTCGTCAGTGACGTGGTCGAGGTGCAGGGCGATCGGCACGGTGGCGAGCCTGGCGACCGCGGCGGCGGCCGCCGCGATCGGAAGGACCTGACCATCGTGGAAGCGGATCGCGTTCTGGCTGATCTGCAGGATGACGGGCGTGCCGAGGTCCGTCGCGGCCGCGACGATGGCCTCGGCGTGCTCGAGCGTGATCACGTTGAACGCCGCGACCGCGCCGCGCCGTCGCGCCGCCGAGGTGACCAGGTCGGCGGTGCTGGCCAACGTCATCGACGGACCCGGTCCATGGTCTCGACCAAAGCCGCGGACCGGTGCCGCTGATAGTCGACCAGGTCCAGCTCGCCCGCCGCCGGAGCGAGAACCGCGGCCGCCGCCAGCGCGATGCAGTCGGCCAGCGTCTCCTCCTGGGTGGCGCCGGCCGCGAGCCCCCGTGCAAGGCCGGCTACGACAGCGTCCCCGGCGCCAGTGGGATTGCCTGTCACGACGACACTCGGGCGGGCTCGCCACGTCGTGTCCTCATCGACCGCGACCAAGCCGTCCGATCCGAGCGAGCCCACGACCCTGACCTGCCAGCGATCGGCGAGCTCCCGGGCCGCGGCCACCGGGTCGGCCTGGTGGGTGCACTCGTGCAGCTCGGTTGCGTTCGGCTTGACGACGGCGGGGCGAGCATCGAGTGCCGCCAGCAGCGCCCGGCCACTGGTGTCGAGGACGACCGGCTTGTCGTGCGCGCCGGCGAATCGGATCAGCGTGGCGAAACCGTCCAGCGGCGCGTCGCTCGGCAGTGACCCGCTGATCACGACGACGTCCGCGGCCAGGATCGCGCGTTGCGATGCCTCGACGAAACCGGCCCAGTCACCGATGATCGCCGGCTCGTTGAACATCGTGACCTCGTCGTTCATCGCGTCGACGACCGCGACGGTGCGTCGCGTCGGCGCCGCCGACGCCACGATCTCGTGGGGAAGCCCGTAGCTGCGGAGCCCGTGGACGAGCTCCGCCCCGGTGTCACCGCCCGCCGAGGTCAGCAGCCCGACGTCGTCGCCAAGCAGGTGAAGCACCCGCGCGACGTTGATCGCCTTCCCACCGGGACGCTGGACGACCTCCCGCACCCGGTTGGTCCCGGCCACGTTCAGCCGGTCGACGCGATACGTCAGGTCCAGCGCCGGGCTGGCGCACAGGCACAGGATCATCGGGTGAGTTCTGGCTCGGGGAGGACGACGGCGCGGGTCAGGTGGCGTGGCCGGTCCGGGTCGAAGCCCTGCCGGATCGCGAGCCGGACGGCGAGCAGCTGGGCTCGGACCAGGTCCGCGACCGGGTCGAGGTCGTCATTGACGACGGTGGCGCCGGTCGCTGCCACGTCATCGAGCAGACCGGGCACCGGGTCGCCGAAGACCCACACGACACGGCCGGGCTCGGCGATGGAGATCGGGCCGTGCCGATACTCCATCTGCGGGTAGCTCTCGGTCCAGGCGCGGGCCGCCTCGCGCATCTTCAACGCGGCCTCGCTGGCGATGCCGGCGGCCCATCCTTGGCCCAGGAAGCTGAACTGGGTCGCGTCGTCGACCGCGGGGTCGAGCGGGTGTTCCCCGGCGAGCACCTGCGTCGCCCCCTCGATCGCCCCCGCCGGAGGCGCCCCGAGTGACGCGCGCAACAACATCAAGGTCGTCGTGGCGAACACGGTCTGGACGACCGACTGCTCGTCGGCGAAGTCGAGGACCACCGTTGTCGTGGCGCGCTCCGCCACCGGTGCATCGTGCTCGGCCGTGATCGCCGTGACCGGCGACGAGGTACCCGCGACCGCCCGCAACACCTCGGTCGTACTCCCGGACCGCGAGATGGCGAGGACCCGGTCGTAGGACCGGCCGGTCGGCCACTGGCTCGCGGCGAACGCGTCGGTCTCGCCGGCTCCCACCGACTCCCGAAGCGACGCGTAGGCCGCGGCCATGAACCACGAGGTGCCGCATCCGATGACAGCCACCCGCTCACCCGGCTGCGGGAGCTGTCCCGCGATGCCGGCCAACCGGTCTTGGGCCTCGGCCCAGGCCTGCGGCTGCCGGGCAATCTCGAGACTGGCGTGCGACGTGTCGTTGCTCATGGTGTCCTTCTGTCGTCGAGCAGCTGCTCGAGGGTGGGTTGGGCCGCGGTGCCCCCGACGGCCTCGACGGAGCGCGCGCCCGCGATCACCCCGCGCCGCAGGCACTCGGCGGTGGGCAGGTCGCTCAGCCAGCCGTCGATGAACGCGGCGTTGAAGCTGTCCCCGGCGCCGGTGGCATCCACGGTCTCGGCCTGGACGCCGAGGGTGATCGCGGCCGTGCCGTCGGCCGCTACCGCCCGCGCGCCGTCCGCGCCGTCCTTCACGACCACCGTCGGCCCGCTTTCCGCGAGCAGCCGGCTGGCCTGGTCCAGGTCGGCGACCGGCCCGGTGATCGCGCCGGCCAGGGCCAGCGCCTCCGCCCGGTTCGGGAGCAGCAGGTCGAGGTGGGGCAGCAGGGCGTCAACCCCAGCCCATGCCCCCGACGGGTCGTCGTTCGTGTCGAGCGACGTCGTCATTCCGGCGTCCCGGATCTCGGCAAGGAGCTCGGGAAGCTCGGCCGCCAGCTTAGGCTCGAGGAAGAACGAGCACACGTGCACGTGGCGCAGCCCGGTAGGGATCCCTCGCGCGACCGCAGCCCGCACATCGTCGGCACTGAGCAGCGGGATGGCACCCGGCATGGTCAGGATGGCGCGGTCCGAGCCCCTCGACAGGACGACCGTGACGCCGGTCGGCTGGTCCGGGTGGACCACCAGCTCAGTGGTGTCCACGCCGGCCGCCGCCAGCGCCGCGGTGACCGTCGTACCGAAGTCGTCGGCTCCGACGGCAGCCACAACCGCCACCAGTCGGCCCAGCCGGGCGAAGCCGTGCGCCGTGATCCCGGCCGACCCGCCGATGACCACGACGGCGCTGTCGAGCAGCTGCTCGACCTGGCCGAAGCGGGGCACCACATCGCCACACAGGACCAGGTCAGGGTTGACGTCTCCGACGACGAGCACCGACCCGGCGCGGTCGTCGGCGGCGGTCATGGCCGTATTCTGGCCCGATTGCCCGCTGTCTGTCCAGAAGCGAGCATGATTCGTGTTCAGTCTTGCTCGTTTCACGCAGTGCGTGCCATGCTCGCTGCGTGACCACTGTGTGCTTCGTCGGTGCCGGGTCGGCGGAGTTCACCCGCCAGCTGCTCCGTGACCTTCTCACTTACGACGACCTCGGGCCGCTCACGCTGGTGATGCACGACATCGACCCGCGTCGACTCGAGCTCGCCGAGGGGCTGGCCCGGATCGCGGTCGAGCGGCACGGCCGGGAGGCAACCATCCGGTCCTCGCTGGACCGGACAGCGGCGGTCGCTGGCGCCGACTTCGTCATCAATGCCGTCAACATCGGCGGTCATGCCGCGACGCTGACCGACTTCGAGGTCCCCGCCCGCTTCGGCCTGCGGCAGACCATCGCAGACACGCTCGGCGTGGGTGGCATCTTCCGCGGGCTCCGGACGTTCGGCTTCCTCGACGGCCTGGCGCGCGACATGCTCGACGGTTGCCCGGACGCCTGGCTGCTCAACTACACCAACCCGATGGCCATGAACATCCAGTTCCTGCACCGCCAACATCCTCGGTTGAAGGTGCTTGGGCTGTGCCACTCGGTGTACTGGACGGTGCATGACCTGTGCGGCCTGATCGGAGTGGACTTCGACGAAGTCCGCTTCCACAGCGCCGGGGTCAACCACCAGGCATGGGTCCTGCGCTGGGAGCGCAACGGTGAGGATCTCTACCCGGCGCTCGACCGGGCGATCGCTGCCGACCCGCAGTTGCTCCGGCGAGTGCGCGTGGACATGTACCGGAGGCTCGGGTACTACCCGACGGAGACCAGCGAGCACTCGGCCGAGTACGTGCCGTGGTACCTGCACGACGCCGACGAGATCGAGCGGCTCCGAATCCCGGTCGACGACTACGTCCAGATCAGCGCGGCCAACCTGGCCGAGATCGAGGCGCTCATCCCGACGGTCGCCGCCGGTCACTACACCGAGCCCGAGGAGGAGGCCGCGGAATACGCCCCGCAGGTCATCCACAGCCTGGTCACCGGGACGCCGCGGACGATCCAGGCGAACGTCGCGAACGCAGACCTCATCGCGAATCTCCCGGCCGGCGCCGCCGTGGAGGTGCCGTGCCGGCTCGACGCGACGGGTGCTCAGCCGGTTCAGGTTGGTGACCTCCCGGCCCAGTGCGTCGCGCTCAACCGGGCGTTCCTGAACGTGGTCGACCTGACCGTGCGCGCCGCGACCGAGGGCCGCCCCGACCACATCCGGCAGGCGATGATGGTCGACCCGAACACCGCCGCGAGCCTGTCCGTCGATCAGATCTGGCGGCTCGCGGACGCAATGGTCGACGCGCACGGCGACCGGCTGCAGCCGGCCCTTCGCAAGCGCCTGGGCGCCCCGGGGTTCAAGCCGGCGATCTTCTAGCCGGACGGTACGGCGACTACATGCACCGTCGGCCCGAGCCGCTCGATCGCCTCCACGTCCTCGGCGCTGGCTTCCGCGTCGGTCACTACGTCAGACGCCGACGAGATCTCGCTGATCTTCGCGAATCCCCGCTTGCCGATCTTGCTGGAGTCGGCGACAACGATGACGCGCTCCGCCGCCCGAAGCAGGGCGCGATTGGTGTGGGCCTCGACCTCGTGGTGCGTGGTGAAACCGGCGGTCACGCTGACTCCGTCGACCCCCACGATGGCGACGTCGACGTTGACGTTCGACAACGTCAGCTCGGCGAGCGGCCCGACCAGTTCATAGGACTCGCTGCGGGCGCTGCCACCGCACACCACGAGCTCGATGTTGGAGCGCACCGCGAGCTCCGAGGCGATGTTCAAGGCGCTGGTAACGACGCGCAACCCCTGCCGCGCGGCCAGGGCGCGGGCCACCTCGGTCGTCGTCGAGCCACCGTTGATCCCGACCGACCCGACGTCGGTGGAGATCAACCGGGCTGCACACAGCGCGATCGCTCGCTTGGCCTCGTAGCGCTGACCGCCTCGGTAACGCATCGGCAGCTCGTACAGCACGCCCGACGCCACCGCGCCCCCATGGGTGCGGGTCAGCAGCTGCTGCTGCTCGAGCAGGTGCAGGTCACGGCGTACCGAGGCTTGGGACAGCTTGAGGTGCGCGGCGAGCTCTTCGACCCCGACCGACCCGGTCTCGTTGAGCTGCTGCAGGATGATCCCGAGGCGATCTTCTCGGCGCATGCGCGCACGATACGCGCATCCGGATGCTCATTTCGAGCATTGTCTTGACCCTTTCCGAGATTTCGTGCAAGGCTGCGCACCCAGCACGCTCGATTATGCGCGAGAGGCGGCATGCCAGCGCACTCGCGCCGCCGCATCGACCGAGGAGCGCCAGATGGCCGCATCCCCCGCCCGGACCGCCCTCCGCGTCGTTGGGCGACGGCCTCGCCGCACCGTCGTGGCGGTCGGGACCCTGCTCCTGCTGATCCCGATCAGCGCGTGTGGTGGCGGGAGCGGGAGCAGCGGAGGTGGCTCGGCGGCGAGCGGTCCGGTCACGATCACGCTGTCGCACGGCTACACCGACGTCGAGGCGAAGGCCATCACCGCGCTGGCCGCTCAGTGGAACGCCTCGCACCCGAAGATCACCGTCAAGCTCCAGTTCAACGGTGGCAACGACAGTGCGCTGCAGAAGACGATCGCCGGCTTCACCGCCGGCAACTATCCGGACGTGGCCTACGAGTACGGTTCGTCGGCCGCTGAGCTGGCCCGTCAGCCGAAGCTCGTCGACCTCACCAGCAAGGTCCAGTCGATGGACTGGAATGACTTCTTCCCGTCCGAGCGCCAGGCGGCGACAGTGAACGGCAAGGTCGTCGGCGTCCCCGCGCTCGTCGACAACCTGGCCCTGGTCTACAACAAGAAGCTGTTCCAGCAGGCCGGTCTCGCCCTCCCCACCGCCACGTGGACCTGGCAGGACTTCCGCACCGCCGCCAAGAAGCTCACCAACGCGAGCACGAAGACCTACGGCTGGGCCTACATCAACGACGGCAGCGAGGACACGGTCTGGCGCTACCTCGCCATGCTCTGGCAGGCCGGTGGCCAGCTGCTCAACAGCGACAACACCAAGCCGGCCTTCGACTCCCCCGCCGGCTTGGCTGCCCTGCAGCAGCTGTACAACATGGCGGTGGTCGACAAGTCCGTCTACCTGGACACCGGTAACGACAACTACCTCAACGTCTTCAACAGCGGCAAGATCGCGATGCTGTGGACCGGACCGTGGGACCTGTCGAGCATCAACTCCAACATCAGCTACGGCGTCACGCTGCTGCCCGGGTACAACGGGGACCACCAGACGATCTCTGGCCCCGACCTGTACATGGTGTTCGACCACTCAAGTGCCCAGTCCGCGGCGGCGTTGCAGTTCATCACCTGGCTCGACTCAGCGAAGGTCCACCTGAAGTTCGCCATCGCGACCGGTGACCTGCCGGTCCGGGAGTCGGAGACGAAGCTGCCGGGGTACCAGACCTTCCTCAAGAAGTACCCGTCCGAGAAGGTCTTCGTCGCGAACCTCAACAACGTCAAGAACGTGCGCCCCAACATCGCGTCGTACACCGAGGTGTCGGCTGCCATCGGACAGATGGTGCAGTCCGTGCTGCTGGGGAAGGCGCAGCCCCAGGCCGCTCTCGATAGCGCCAGCAAGCAGGTGGCATCGGTCCTGGCCGGCGGTTCGTGAGCTCGACCGAACGAGCCGACCTGCGCGGCCGCGACAGCACCCGCTCCCGGGTGGCTCGGCGGACGATGCTCCCGGGGCCAGCCCCGGGACGGGCCCCACGCCGCTCCGCGCGACCTCGCCGGCGCAGCGACATGATCACCGGCTGGGTCATGGTCTCTCCCAGCGTGCTGCTCATCGGGTTGTTCGGGCTGATCCCGGTCATCTGGTCGTTCGTCCTGTCGTTCCAGCACAATGACCTGCAGACGCCCGCCACCTCCGCCGGGCTCAGCAACTATCGCGAGCTGGTCCACGACCCGGTGTTTCGCCAGGCGATCCAGCACACCCTCGTCTACACGGTGATCTTCGTCCCGGTCACCCTGGTGCTGTCGCTGCTCGCGGCCGGCGCGCTGAACCGACGGATCCGTGGCATCTCCATCTACCGGCTGGCGGTGTTCATTCCCGTCGTCACCTCCACCGTCGCTACCGGCGTGATCTTCACCTGGCTGCTCGACCCGACGTTCGGCCTGGCGAACGACGTGCTGCAGAAGGTGGGCCTGCCGCCGTCGGGCTTCTTTGCCTCGCCGAGCGCCGCGCTGTACTCGGTGATCGCCATGACGGTCTGGGGGTGGGTCGGTTTCGGCGCGCTGATCTTCCTCGCCGGCCTGCAAGGGATCCCCACCGACGTCATCGAGGCAGCGCAGATCGACGGCTGCTCGAAGGCCGGCACGTTCTGGCGGATCCAGGTGCCGCTGCTACGCCCGGTCACCGGGTTCCTGCTGGTATGGCTCACGATCAACGCGCTGCAGCTGTTCGACGAGGTCTACGTGACGACCAAGGGCGGCCCGCTGCACGCGACGACCGTCGTCGTCTACTACCTCTACGAGCAGGCCTTCGAGTTCTTCCATGCGGGGTACGCCGCCGCGATCGCCACGGTGCTGTTCGTCGTCATCGCCGTGATCACGCTGGTGCAGCTGCGCCTCACGCGGGACTCCTCTGAGATGGGTCATTCGTGACGGCCGCCATCGAGCCGGTACGCCGGAAGCCGCGCCGGCGACCGTCGGGGTGGCACCTGGTGCTGATTCCCACGGCGCTGCTGATGGCACTGCCGCTGCTGGTGATGCTGGGCACCAGCCTGTCCACGCTGGCCGAGACCCGTCAGTTCCCACCTGGACTGCCCAGCTCGCTGCACTGGGACAACTTCTCGCAGGCCTGGAACGGCTCACCGTTCGCGCGGTGGCTCGTGAACAGCACGATCGTGTCGGTCACGTGTGTCGTCAGCAACCTGGTGCTGTGCGCCCTGGCCGGCTACGCCTTCGCGAGACTTCGCTTCCCCGGCAACAAGATCCTTTTCATCGGGATCCTGGCGACCTTGATGGTGCCGTTCCAGGTCGTCATGATCCCCACCTTGCTGATCGTCAAGCACCTCGGTCTGGTCAACACCCTGCCGGCGCTGATCGTCCCGAACCTGGTGACACCGTTCGGGATCTACCTGCTGCGCCAGTTCTTCCTCACGCTGCCGGTCGAGCTGGAGGAGGCCGCCATGATCGACGGCGCGAGCCGGTTCCGGATCCTGCGCAGCATCCTGCTGCCGTTGATGGGCCCTCCGCTGAGCACCGTCGCGGTCCTGACGTTCCTCGCGGTGTGGAACGACTTCCTGTGGCCACTCGTGGTGACGTCGTCACCGAACACGATGACGATCCAGCTCGGCCTCGCCACCTTCCAGAGCGCGCACTTCACCAACTGGCCGGTCCTCATGGCCGCCACGTTGATGAGCCAGCTCCCGGTGATGCTGCTTTTCCTTGCCGGCCAACGCTTCTTCGTCAGCTCTATCGCGAATACGGGGATCAAATGACACGAGCCACCACCCTTGCTGCCCTCGTCACAGCCGCCGTCACAGTGACCGGGACGACCGCCTACGCCGGCGCCATCGGCGACCACACTCCTTCTCCGGCCGGGACCGCGAAGGTGCTGGTGGTGTCGACGTCCGGCAGCGACAGCAACGCCGGCACAGCGGCGGCGCCACTGAAGACCATCCAGGTCGCGGTCAAGCGGCTGCAGAACGGCGGCACCATCGAGCTGCGTGGTGGCGACTACCACCAGCGCGTCCACCTCACCAGAGTGCGCGGCATCACGCTGCGGCCGTATCAGCACGAGGCCGCCACACTCGACGGCAGCGGCCTCACTCCCCCGCACGGGATCTCGGCGATGGTCAACATCTCCGGCAGCCGCAACATCACGATCTCCGGCCTGTCCATCACGGGATACCGCACTTCCCGCAAGGGCGTCGTACCGGTGGGCATCTACCTGCACGGCCACGACCACGCGGTCCGCATCCTGAACAACCACGTCTACAAAGAAGGCAACTACAACGGCACCCTCGGCAGCTTCAACATCAACGCCCACGGGATCGCGGCGTACGGCGACGACCCGCACGCGGCGATCAGCGACCTGACCATCAAGGGCAACACCGTCGACCACCTGCGCACCGGCGCCAGCGAGACCGTCGTGGTGAACGGAAACGTCAAGAACTGGGCCATCGTCGACAACCACATCTACGACGACAACAACATCGGCATCGACGCCATCGGCTACGAGACCACAATCACCGGCCCGGACCGCTACACCTTCCGGGACCGCGCGCGCGACGGCCTGATCGCGCACAACCGGATCGCGCACATCCAGTCGCACGGCAACCCGTCGTACTGGGACCACGGCTGGTGCAACTGCGCCGACGGGATCTACGTCGACGGCGGAACTCACATCCGGATCCGCTACAACCACGTGACGACCAGCGACATCGGCATCGAGGTCGCTGCCGAGAACGGCAAGGGCTCGGCGGACTACAACAGGGTCACCCACAACCACATCACGAAGAGCCTGTTCACCGGGCTGGCCACCGGTGGCTACTGCAACGACAAGCCGGACTGCGGCGGCGTCAAGACCGGTACGTCGCACAACAACTTCTGGGCGTACAACGTGCTCCGGGGCAACAACCAGCTCAACGACGGCTCACCCGAAGTGCTGATCCAGTACCACTCCTGGCGCGACACGTTCGTCCACAACACGATCACGGCGACGAACCGCGGGCACGTCGTCTACGGCACGGTGCCGAATGCGGACACCGACGGCCACCCGATCGGCAACCGCAGCGATCACAACCACTTCCGGGCCGTCGGCGTGGCTGCGTCCAGGGCGGAGTTCGACTGGCTCGGCCACACCTACATCGGCTTCAACAACTACCGGAAGCACACCGGGCAGGACGCGCACAGCACCTATCGCCGCTGACCCGCCAACCTGTCAGGACGCGTCAGCGTGCACGTGGGCCGGAGCCACTGACAACTCGCCTTCGTCAGTCGGCGCAGCCGGGGTGGCCGGTGACTCGAGAACGGTGAGTGCGACGACGACGGCGGCAAGCACCAGCCCCGCGGCGACCCAGAACGCGAGGTGGTACCCCGACGTCAGGGCGGCGGCGGTCGGGTGACCGGTCGCGATCAGGCGATGGCTTCGGGCGGCCGACAGCGTAGCCATGACCGCGAGGCCGAGCGCGCCGCCAACCTGCGCCGTGGTGTTCACGAGACCTGAGGCCAGACCAGCGTCGGTCGGGGTTGCCCCCGACATCGCCAGCCCCATCACGGCGGGGAAGCACAGCCCGGCGCCGCTGCCGAGCAGGATCATCGCCGGCAGCACCTGTTCGGCGTACCCGGCGCCCACCGGCGAGCGACTGAACACAGCGAGCCCGGCCGCCAGCAGCAGCAGCCCGGCGACGCAGACCGGGCGGGCACCGAACCGCATGATCGACCGTTCGGAGTACCGCACGGACAGCGTGCCCATGATCACCGTGACCGGCAGGAACGCCAGGCCGATGTGCAGTGCGTCGTACCCGAGGACCCGCTGCAGGTAGAGCGCGCCAAGGAAGAACACGCCGAACATCCCGGCGCCGCCGCCGACCTGGATCAGGTTCGCGCCGACGACGTTGCGGGAGCGGAAGATGCGCAGCGGCATCAGCGGGCTCGATGCCGTCGCTTCGCGGGCGATGAAGGCGACGAGTAGCAGGATCGCTCCGGCCATCAGCTCCACGGTGCGGGCAGCAGTCCAGCCGAGGTCGGCGGCCGGCTTGACGATCGTGTAGACGCCGAGCATCAGCGCGGCGGTGATCAGCCCGGCGCCGGGGACGTCGGCTCCGGCCGCGAACCCGATGCCGCGGTCACTGCGGATGAGCCGCCTAGCCAGGATGGCCGTCGCGGCGCCGATCGGAACATTAAGGAAGAAGATCCAGTGCCAGTTGATGACCTGGGTCACGATCCCGCCCGCGAGCAGCCCGACCGCCCCACCCGCGGAGGCGACGAACGCGAAGATACCGATCGCCTTCGCGCGCTCCCGAGGCTGCGGGAACATCGTCACGATCATGCCAAGGATCACGGCGGACGTCATCGCCCCACCGGCGCCTTGGGCGAACCTGGCCGCGATCAGCATCGCCCGGCTTTCCGCCAACCCGCACAGCAGCGAGGCGGCCGTGAAGACGCCGATCCCCCACAGGAAAACGGTACGACGGCCGACCAGGTCACCCAGCCGACCGGCCAGCAGGAGCAGGCCGCCGAAGCTGATGAGGTAGGCATTCACGACCCAGGCCAGGCTGGACGCCGAGAAGCCGAGATCGGCCTGGATCGACGGCAGCGCGACGTTCACCACGGTGGCATCCAGAACGATCATCAGCATTCCGAAGCACAGCACGTAGAGCGCGATCCACTGGCTTCGCGGGCTGGCGTTGTGCATGTCGTACCCCTCTCGGCAAGGGCTGGCGTCGTACCGGCTCCTCATCCTCACAACGAAGCCGACCTCCCGAAATCGACATGTCGGGCGCAGCGATCTGCCACCGTGTTCCAGACCGCGTTCGGGGTCAGGGTGCTCGTCCCGGCTCGCCACCACGCCGCAGCGACGCAACTGCTCCGCGACCGCAGCTGACCCAACCTGTCAGGACACGCCAGCGGGCACTTGGGCCGAGGCGCCTGACAAGTCGTCGAGGGTGGCATCAGGTTCCGCGGCCACCTGCTCCGGTTCGTCCGCCCGGACGACGCCGATCCCGATGAGAACCAGCACACCGCCAACGATCTGCAGGCCGTCGAGGTGCTGGCCGAGGCCAAGCCACGCGAACATCGCGGCAAACAGCACCTCGCACAAACCCACGAACGACGCGAGCTTCGCGCCGAGGATCTGCGCGGCGGGAATGCCGGTCGCGTAGGGGATGGCGCCGGCGATCAGCGCCAGGCCGAGCACGGGCACGACCCAGCTGGTCCGGTGGTGAAGGAAGACCACGCTGTGTGTCGACACGTTCATGCCAACGGCGTGCACGAGGCCCAGCAGCAGCAGGCAGGCGGCGCCGATCGCCATGCCTCCCCACGCCATTGCCAGCGGGGGCAGGCCATCGTCGGAGTCGGCGGCGATGACGAAAAAGGTCGCGAGACCGACCGCTGCACCGAGGCCCCACAGCACCCCGATCAGGTTGACGTGCTGCTGGCCGCTGAGGTTGAGCACCAGGACGAGGCCAGCCATGACCACGACCACGCCGGCGATGGTGAGCGGCCGAGGGCGCTGCCCGTGGCGAAGCCACTGCCAGGCCACGATCAGCACGATCCCGAGATACTCCAGCAGCAGGGCGATACCGACCGACAGGTGCTCGACGGCGTTGAAGTAACACAGTTGCGAGCCGGCCACGGCGATGACGCCGTAGCTGAGCATGACGCGTGACGTTCCGGCCACGCGGGACCACTGCCCCCGCATCGCAGCGATTGCTGGGACGGTCAGTGCGACAGCAGCGAGCAGTAGCCGGACGGTAACCGCCGCAGCGGGCGACCATCCGGCGTCGAGTAGCGACGTGGCGAACGTCCCGGACGTGGCGAACGTCGCGGCCGTAAGCACCGCGAGGCCGATCCCCTGCGGCTGCGAGGCAGCCCGATGCGACGCCGAAACCGACACGACTACCCCTTTCCGCAACCGAGTATGAGACGCTTCATATCGAGATGTAATGAGTCACACGTGGTTATGCTGATGACGCTAGACGCCAGCCATGTCAGGAGTCAAGTTGATTTTCGCTCATGACACCGAGGTCGCTCTCCAAGCCGCCGCGGGACTCGTCAACACCCTCGACGGTGACGAGGAGCTGCTCCCCGATGTCGCCGCGCTCGACGAGTTCGTCACCACCTGGGGATGGACCGGAGACCGCACGCACGATCTGTCGGAGCTGCAGGCGGTTCGCGCCCTGCGGCAGGAGCTGCGCGAGTTCTGGTCGTCGGACCGGGACGAGACGGTCTCGCGGGTCAACCGGATGCTGCGCGAGCTGAACGCCGTCCCACAGCTGGTGCGACACGACGACTGGGACTACCACCTGCACGCGACGCCGCCCCAGGCACCGCTGGCGACCCGGATGGCGGTCGAGGCTGCGATGGCGCTCACCGACGTGGTTCGCGCGGACGAGCTGAGCCGGCTCCGGGTCTGCGACTACCTCGGCTGCGGCAACGTGGTGGTGGATCTGTCGAAGAACCGTTCCAAGCGGTACTGCGACTCAGGCTGCGGCAATCGGGCGGCGGTGGCGGCGTACCGGGCACGAAAGGCGGACACCATGGCGGGCACCCGATGACCGGCGCGACGCCGAGAGTGGGCGTGATCTTCCGGCCGTCGCTCCCGCCCGAGCGACTCCAGGGGTTCGTGGACGCAGCCGAGGCCGCCGGCCTCGACGACCTGTGGCTGTGGGAGGACTGCTTCCAGGAAGGCGGGCTGTCCAGCGCCACGGCGGCGCTCGCCTGGAGCACGTCGCTGCGGGTCGGCGTCGGCCTGCTGCCCGTGCCGTTGCGCAACCCCGCGCTCGCCGCGATGGAGATCGCGACCGTCGACCGGCTGTTCCCCGGGCGGTTCGTGCCCGCGGTCGGGCACGGCGTACTGGCGTGGATGGACCAGGTCGGCGCGGGTGCCGCATCGCCCATGGCTCTGCTGCGCGAGTGGGTCACCGCGGTCCGGTCACTGCTGCACGGCGAGACAGTCACTACCGAGGGCGACTACGTCCGGCTCAACGCGGTCACCCTCGACTGGCCGCCCACCCCGCCGCCGCCGCTGCTCGTCGGGGCCCGCGGGCCCAAGACGGTCGCACTGGCCGGCGAGCTGGCGGACGGGATGGTTCTCGACGTACCGATCACGCCTGACGGGGTACGACGAGCCGTCGAGACGGCTGCCGCCAGCCGGCCGCACGAGGTTGTCGTCTACCTGGAGTCCGCTGCAGCGACCAGCGCCAGCACGCTGGCCGAGGCGATGGCTGGGTACGCCGAGGCCGGCGCGACCACTGTGGTGCTGCAACCGACCGAGGACGACCCGGACGTGGACGCGACGATCCAGCTGACCGGGCAGGCCCGCGCCATACTGCGGGGGACAGCACCCTGATCAACCCGTTCGCCATCGCGGGCCTGGCCGTTCGCTGTTGCCTTCGCCGCGCGTGTGCTTTATTTGACTGCGTGAGTTAACGGCGGGGAAAGGTCACCCGATGTTGGACACCGAGTATGAGCGGGCGTTACGGGTTGCGACCGAAACAGAGAACCGCTACTTGGAGGCTGTGCGTCGCGGCGAGGAACGCGCACTGCTGACCGATCTCGCCATGGATGCGCGCGACGCTTGGATCTCTGCGGCCACCCTGTGCTCGCTCGGTGAGGACGCCGCCCGAACCCGGATCGCCGACCTGCCCTCGCTTCCGCACGACGAGGCGCTGAACAACGCGTGGCTCAACCGGCGGAACTGGGCGGCCTGCGGCGAGGACGCGGCCGGGCGCGCCGAGCTGATCGGCGCCCTCATCGACGCGCATCGCGGTGCGGCCCTACCGACCCGGCGGATCTCCCGACTGCTCGCTCAGAGCAGAGGGTAGGCACGCCCGGCGGCTCGCCTCAGATCGCGCGTTACCGGCCCCGATGGCGGGGTATCAGCCGACCACGACCGTCGACACGATGGAGGCCGGCATGGCACGCAGCAGCGTCAAGGACGAGGCACAGTACGACGCGATCCGTCGGAGCGGAGCCAGTAAAGGGAAAGCCGCGCGCATCGCCAACGACTCGGCAAGCAGTTCGCGCTCGACGACCGGACGCAAGGGCGGTTACTCGCCCGGCTACGAGGACTGGTCGAAGGCCGACCTGATGACGCGAGCCCGTGAGATCGGGATCGACGGCCGGTCGTCGATGAACAAAGGTCAGCTCATCAACGCGCTGCGCAACCACTGACCGGAGGCGGACGACAGGTGGTGGACAGCCTCTGGCTGCCGAACGGAGGCTCGATCCCGCTTGCCGACGGGATGCGGATCGGCCGGGACTCGGGCTGCGACGTGCGCTTGCCTGACCGTTCGGTCAGCCGCGAACACGCCGCGATCCATCACGGATCCTTCGGCCGGTGGTACGTCGAGGACCTCGGTAGCCGCAACGGCACCTACCTCGACAAGACCAGGCTTGCGGCCGGGACCCGAGCGTGGCTGCGGGACGGTTGTCATCTCGACATCGCCACGGTTCGCCTGGTGGTATCACTGCCTCCCGCCACCCCCGATGCCGAGAGCACCACCTCCTTGGAGCTCCCTGACCTGGCGCACACAGTCGCGTTGTCGCCGTACCAGCTGCAGGTGGTCCAACACCTCGCCGCGCCGTGGCTTGCCGGTGGGGAGGAGCCGGCCTCGAACGCCGCGATCGCCCAGGCACTGGGGACGCCGGCGGCCACCGAGGCGGTGAAGGCGGCGCTGCGGCGGATCTACGTCAAGGTCGGGCTGTCGGACGCGCCGGACGCGGGAAAACGCCGATCGCTGTGCCGGGTGGCACGCGAGCAGGGCTGGGTCTGATGCACCGGTGGCCGCCGAGGTGACGGGATGCGTCACCTCGGTGACGACCACCGAGTAGCCCCGTTTTCCCACCGGACCGGCGGGGATCAGTACTAGATCAGCTGTGGTGTCCGTCACAAGCGCGACACCGCGGCCCTCATCTCACCAGGGAGGTCAGCCATGTCGGGAACCCTCGTTCTCGTCATCGTCATCATCGCCGTCGTCGTACTTGCGGCCATCGCTATCGCCGCGGCCCGCAGTGCTCGGAGGCGCTCGGCCCTCAAGCAACAGTTCGGGCCTGAGTACGACCGCACCGTCGAGGACAACGACAGCCGGCGCAAGGGCGAGCGTGATCTGCAGGCGCGCAACGAGCGTCGCGAGCAGCTCGACATCCGACCGCTGACGGCGGACGCAGCGGAGCGGTACCGCTCCGAGTGGCGCATGGTCCAGGAGCGGTTCGTGGACGCCCCGCCCGAGTCCGTGGCGATGGCCCACACCCTGCTCACGTCAGCCATGAGCGACCGCGGCTACCCCACCAGCGACCAGGACGAGCGCACATCGCTGCTCTCCGTCGACAACGCCGACGTCGTCGACCACTACCGCAAGGGCGCCGAGACCGAGCAGCGGTGGCGTACCGCTGGCGACTCGGACACCGAGGACCTGCGCCAGGCGATGCAGCACTACCGGGCGGTCTTCGACCGCGTCGTGGGCGTGACCGACACGCCCGTGACCGGTGCGTCCGTCTCCTGACATGACCGACATCGGTCCGTGGATGGTCACCGCCCACACCAGCGAGCAGGCCCGGTACGTCGCTCGGTCGCAAGCGGAACTGCAGGGATGCGAGGTCACCGATCTCAACGTGTCCGGTGGCGCCGGCGGCATGTGGCACGTCAGTGTCACTGTCGCCGACGACACCGGACATCCGGAGAACGCCGCCGACGACGTCCAGGTCATCGACCTCGACGGATAGACCTCACGGCCGGGTGACGCCGGTGAACCGGCTCCGTTGCGGGACCGTGTCTAGCGGGAGTTGACTGAGCTCGCCGCGATGACCTGAGCCGGACGGAAGGACCATCCGCCGTGATCCCCAAGACGATCGATGGTTTGCCGCTCCACCCGCTGATCGTCCACGCCACGGTGGTCCTGCTCCCGGTGGCGGCGTTGGCCGTCCTGCTCGCGGGGGTCTGGCCTCGTGCTCGGCAGTACCTCAACGTCGGCCCGCTGGTGCTCAGCGTCCTTGCCCTGATCCTCCTCCCGATCACCTACACGACCGGGTTGAACCTGAAGAAGGAAGTCGGGGCGACCCCGGCAATCAACCACCACGAGCACCTGGCTCATCAGCTGTTGATCCCGGTGATCGGGCTGGTGGTCGCGGCGCTCTTGGTCGAACTGGTCCGCCGACGGAGGACGAGCCGCGGCCTCACCGAGGCCCCCGGCGACTCCGGAGCGGCTGGACTGGCCGTGATCGCCGGCCTACTTGCCGTCGTCTTCGCCGTCGGCACCATCGTCCAGACCGTGCGAGTCGGCGAGGCCGGCGCGCGGGCGCTGTGGGGCCACACGGCTGCCGCAGCGCCGCACCTCGGGACCCAGCCCCACTCGCGCGGCGGGGCCTCTCACGCGGCGACTATCGGCTGAGTCGAGCCAAGACTCCACGCCTCACGCCGGACGGTCGCGCGGTCAGGTCGTCGATCAACCGGTCCCACCGCGCGTCGACGAGTTCCGGGGCGTAGCTCTGGACCCTGCGACAAGCGGCGGCACCGAGCTCCGCCCGGCGCTGCGGGTCCTCGATCAGCGCGCAGATGCCAGCCGCCAACGCCTCGACGTTCTCGGGGGGCACCAGCAGTCCGTCCACCTCGTCGGTGATGATCTCGAGTGGCCCGTGCGGGGCGGCGAACGCCACCGGTGGCAGACCCACACCCATCGCCTCCACCAAGGCGAGCGAGAATCCTTCGAACCTCGAGCTCAGAGCGAAGATCGACGCCCCGGCCAGAGCCTCGGGCAGCGACCCGCTGAAGCCCTTCAGCACCACCGTCCCTTTCAGGCCGCTGGCCCGGAGCTGGCGAGCCAGCTGTTGCCGCCTCGGCCCCACCCCGTAGATGTGCAGCGACCACGCGGGATGTCGATCCGCGACGATCCGGAACGCCTCGATCAACAGATCGAAACCCTTCTGCGGCGTGAGCCTGCCGGCCGAGACGACCACGGACGAGGACAGGTCGGATCGGGCATCGCCCACGTCGGGTACGGCGTTGGGCATGTCCCTGACCAGGACTCCCGGGGGCAGGACCTCCCGGTATCTCCTCGCATCGGCCGGAGTGAGCCCGGTGACGGCGTCGAGGCGCGGATAAGCGCGTCGCATGGCGTCCTGTAACCATGGATCCCACAGGCCCAGGTACTGATGTTCCTGCCCGAGCGTGTAGACCGACGGCCGAGCCAACCGAGCGATGGCGAGGTTGAGGCTCGGTCGGGTTCCGATGAGCAGGCCCGACCGCATGCTGCGAATGTCGCGGGCCAACCGGATGTCGGACAGCAGACTCAGCCGCGGGTCACGTCGTGCGCCGCGCGGCTCGATCAGGCTGGGAAGCCGTGACAGCCGGCGCGTCAGCGGGCCCCACTGCCCGGGATACTCGCGGCGGTCCACCAACGGACGGATGCGCACCCGCTCGTCAACCCGATACACCGGATCTGCCACGTGGCGAAAGAGGCTGACGACCTCCACGTCGTGCCGGCTCGCCAACCGGGAAGCCGTGTCCAGGGTGGTTCGCACGGTGCCGCCTCTGGCGTACGCGTTGCGGATGAGAAAGCGGATTCTCATCCCGTCCACCCTCGGCCGACAAGCCGCCTACGCATCGGCGGTTCGCTGCTCCATGGCAGTGAGCCGGTGCTCGAGGGCGTCGACCCGCTGTCGCAGCAGCTCCAGCTGCGCCTCGTCCCCGAGCCGTCGCTGGGCACCATGACGCAGCCGGGGTGAGGCTTCGGCCCGGGCGGCCACCGGCGCCAGCGGCACCAACCGCTGCGGACCGTGGGGACCGTCGACCAGCCGCGACGGGATCTGGTCCGAGCGGTACCAGCTGCGCAGCGCCGCCCGCGACACCCCGACCTCGCGGGCGGCCTGTTCGAGCGTCACCCAGTCCGAGCCCTGCATAGTGGCGTTGAGCTCGAGTTCGTCCTCCCAGGCGTCGAGCCGATCTTCCCAGTTCATGCGGGCCACCTCGCTCTCTTCACTGACACCCTATTAATAGCATGGTATTGACAGGCTATCGAGCGCCGAGCCACCCTCGCCATCATGTTCGAGCGATTCACCAACCGGGCCCGTCACGTCGTCGTCCTCGCCCAGGAAGAGGCCCGGGGTCTGCAGCACAACTACATCGGGACCGAGCACCTGCTGCTCGGACTGCTGGGTGAGCCGGAGGGTCTCGCCGGTACGGCGCTGGCGGCCGCGGGCGTCACGCTTGCGGACACCCGCGAGGCGGTCCGAGCCCGGGTAGGTGCCGGGAAGAAGGCGATCAGTGGCCACATCCCGTTCACGCCGCGCGCGAAGAAGGTGCTCGAGCTGGGGTTGCGCGAGGCCCTCGCGCTGCACCACAACTACATCGGGACCGAGCACCTGCTGCTCGGCATGATCCGCGAGGGCGACGGGGTCGGCGCCCAGATCCTGCGAGATCAGGTCGGTGACCTGCTCGCGCTGCGGCTCGCGCTGCTCGACACCTTGCCGCCACCGGAGCCACGTACCGAGGGCCGCCGCTGGCCCCGGATCGGTCGACGGGTCGAGCGCGCTGACGATGCGGTTACCGATGATGACGTGAGCACCACCCGGGCCGCCGACGTCAGCCTCGACGAGGCCGCCCGATTGGCGGGGGCCGGCCCGATCGGTTCCCACCACTTGTTGCTCGCGACCCTCGCCGACCCCAACACCGCAGCCGCGCAGGCGCTGGCCCGGCTGGGCGTCGACCTCGACCAGGCCCGAGCCGCGTTGCGGCAAGCGGAGGTCGCCGGCACCAGCGACGAGCAACCGGAAGAGGCCGGTCGACGGGCCATGCTGCTGCGGGTCACCGACGACCGGCTGACGATCGAGGTCACCGACCCGGTGCTCGTCAGCGCGGCCCAGGCAGCGCTCGAGGCGCTCGACGACCCCGGCGCGCAGGTGATCCGGGGGGACCTTCCGATCAGCGCCAGCCTGGCCAAGGTCTGGGACGCGGCACACGACAGCCTGCAGGACATCCGCCGTCGCGCCGAAGCCGCCCGGGCGCGTCCGAAGGATCCCGACGTACCCAGCGAAGCCGCCGGCTGAGCCGCACGCATATCTTGTCGCCGGGCCTCCGAACGACGACGGGAACCAGCGATGGCGCAGCCGGACGATGACGCACCCGAGGGCGATCCGGTCGCCGACGCGGCGGGCGACCTCCGGCGAGTGGTCGGCATCAAGCCCGACGGTCGCCGGATCACGTACTACGTGAGCGGTACGACGGACCTCGCACGACCGGCGACAGCCGACCCGGATGAGTGAGCGGCGCTACGACCCCACCACGACGGAGTGGGTCACGTTCGCCACAGATCGGCAGGACCGGACGTTCCTGCCGCCGGATGACGTCTGCCCGCTCGACCCGCAACGACCGGGCGGACCACCGACCGAGATCGACCGGGCGGACTTCGAGATCGCGGTGTTCGACAACCGCTTCCCGTCCCTGCTGCCCCACCCGCCGGATCCCGACCCGGTCGGCGACGACCTGCTGCTGGTCGCGCCGTCGTACGGCCGGTGTGAGGTGGTCGTCTACACCCCGGACCACTTCGGGTCGCTGGCGGCACTCGGCGTCGCCCGGGTGCGCACCTTGGTGGATGTCTGGCGCGACCGGTACCGGATCCTCGGGGCAGAGTCCGAGGTTCAGTACGTCATGCCGTTCGAGAACCGCGGTGCCGTCGTCGGCGTCACGCTCTCCCATCCACACGGCCAGATCTACGCCTATCCCGACATCCCGCCGCTGCCGTCCCGCGAGCTGGCCGTGGCCACCGACCATCTGCGCCGGACCGGCCGGTGCGTGCAGTGCGATGTCGTCGAACGCGAGCACCGAGAACGGGTCCGCGTCGTCGCCGAGTCCGGCGGCTGGGTCGCCTACGTACCGTTCTGGGCCAGGTTCCCGTACGAGCTGCGGCTGGTTCCGCGTGAGCACCGCAGCTCGCTCACCGCACTGGCCGACAGCGAGTCCGACGACCTGGCCAAACTGCTGGTCCGGGTGCTCGGGGGCTACGACCGGCTCTTCGGCTTCCCGCTGCCGTACGTCATGGCGCTGCACCAGGCACCCACCGACGGCGGCGACTGGGAGGCGGTCAGCCACCTGCACGTCGAGCTGGCACCACCGAACCGTTCCGCCGACAAGCTGAAGTACCTTGCCGGCTCGGAGCTGATGGGTGGCGCCTTCATCACCGACCTCGCCCCGGAGACGACCGCGGCCACGCTGCGGGAGCTGTGCCGATGACCGACCCCAGGTCCGTGGCCGAGGGCTTCGAGGCCCGATTCGGTCGGCCTCCGGCGGGGGTCTGGGCCAGCCCCGGCCGGGTCAACCTAATCGGCGAACACACCGACCATCAGGGCGGTGTCGCGCTGCCGTTCGCCATCGACCGGCACACGTTCGTCGCCGCGGCGCCGCGGGACGACGGCGTGGTGTGCGTCGGCTCGGCGCAACACGACGACGAGCTGGTCGAGGGCGCAGTCCAGCGCCTTCCCCTCACGGGCAGCTGGGGCGACTACCCGTTGGGCGTCGGTTTCGTGCTGTGCGACGAGGGGCTGGCGAGCACCGGCGCCGACCTGTGGATCGACTCGACGCTGCCGGCCGGATCCGGCCTGTCGTCCAGCGCGGCGCTGACCTGCGCGACCGCTCTCGCCCTGCTGGACCTCGCTGGCACGATTGCCCCGCCGGAGCGGGTCGCCCGGGTCGCCCGGCGGGCCGAGGCCGAGGTGGTGGGCGCTCCGGTGGGTCTGCTCGACCAGACCGCCGTGCTGTTCGCCGAGGCCGGTGCGGCGTTGCTCATCGACTTCCGGGACCGGACGCCGACCCATACCGCCGTGCCACTGCCCGGGGCGCCCTGGCAGCTGGTCGTCATCGACACCCGAGTGCGGCACAGCCACGCCTCCAGCGGGTACGCCGACCGTCGTACCCTGCTCGAACAGGCGAGGCTGCGCCTGGCGGTCGGCTCGCTGTCCGACCTCGACGTCGAGCAGCTGCGAGCTCGACGGGACCTGCTCGATACTGCGGAGTACGGCGCCGTGCACCACGTCGTCAGCGAGAACACGCGCGTGCTCGACACGGTGGCGGCGCTGGCTCGAGACGACGTCATCGCGGTGGGCGACCTCATGGTGCGATCCCACGAGTCGCTGCGTGACGATCTGCGCGTGAGCTGTCCGGAGCTCGACCTGGCGGTGCTCGAGTCGCTCGACGCGGGAGCCGCAGGTGCGCGCATGACCGGCGGCGGGTTCGGGGGTTCCGCCATCGTCCTGGTCGAGGGCGAGTACCTGGCCGGGCTGGCAAGGCGGGTCGAGGCGGCGTTCCAGGCCGCGGGGTTCACCCGGCCCGAGATCTTCCCCGTCCGGGCGGTCGACTCCGCCGGCCCGGCCGAGCTACCCGGTTAGGCCGGCGCCGGACGGGGGCTGGGTCGCTCCATGACGGTCGGCCCGGGCTCCGAGAAGCCGAACTTGCGATAGAGGTCGTGCGCGTCCTTTGTGAACAGCAGCCAGCGAAACGACGCGCCCGGGCCGTTCTCGATCATCTCCTGGACCAGCGCCTTGCCCAGGCCATGGCCGCGGTGCTCGTCCAGGACGTAGACGTCGGCCAGATAGCCGAAGCCGGAGCCGTCCGAGACCGCCCGGGCGAAGCCGACCATGTCGCCTGCTGCGGTGTAGACGGCTACGACGCGCCAGGCTGCAGCGACCTCGCGCTCCACGTTCTGGCGGGTTCGCCAGCGTCCCCAGTACGCCGCGGTGCCGAGGAACGACCACAGGGCGTCGAGGTCGACGCGTCGAGGATCGTCATCGACGTCATACCCGTTGTGGACCCACACCCGGGCCATGATGCTGCATCGATCTGGCGCCGGACACGTGCTGGTCGATGTCGCGCTGGGCGGCCCGCGCCAGCGGCGAGGTATCCAGCAGGATCACTCCAGCGGCGACGCAGGCAGCAGACACCGCGACTCCGGCGACGGTCCCCGGACCGGTACCGATCCGCTCGCCGAAGGCAAAGATGGCCAGCAACGAGGCGATGAGCGGTTCCCCGACGTCGATCACGGGCAGCGAGACGGACAGTGGAGCGAGCCGGAAGGCGGTCTGGGACAGCAGCAGCCCGGTGATGGCGACCACTGCCATGAGCCACGGCTGGAAGTGCAGCAGCGCGCGCACCCCGTCGCTGCTGAACTGGTGTCCCACGACCTTGGTGAGCACGGACAGCGCCCCGAAGCAGACGCTGGCAGCCGCGGCGAGCCCGCTGGCCCGGAGCATCGGCCGATCCAGCTGGGTCTCGGCGGCGAACACCAGCACGGCGACTGTGACCGCGACGCCGAGCATCATGCCGAGCCAGGTACCGGGCGGGATATGGGTGCGCTCGCCGGTCGGGTGCGCGACGAGCACGAAGCTGGTGATGCCGGCGGCGACGAGGGCAGCGCCGGTCCACTCCCGGCGACCCAGCCGGCGGCCGGCCAGCATTGCCGCGAGCGGCAAAGCAAACAGCAGCTCAGTGACGATCAGGGGCTGGACAAATACGACGGGGGCGAGGAACAGCGCGACCGCCTGCAGCCCGTAGCCCACGAACGAACCGGCCAGCCCGGCCAGCCAGAGCCGGTCGTGCAACAGCCGCAGCAGCAGCCGCGGGTCGATGCCCTCGTCGGCCTCGGTCCGTCGACTCGCCCGCATCTGCGCGACGTTGGCGACGGCAAAGGACGCGGCCGCTCCGAGTGCGAGCGGCCCGGCAACCGTCAGCTCTGCTGTCGACATCTGTTAAGACTCTGCCGGGATCGGAACCGTTTTGCTAGTCCGATAGCGCCGTCACGAGGCCGGAGCGTCGCTGTGGAGGGAGTCGATCAGCAGGCCCAGGCCGATGCCCAGCATCCAGACGTCCTTGCTGATGGCGATGCCGTTCTGGGTCGGCCAGATGCTGTTCGGCTTGTGCAGGGCCGGGGTGCGCCAGTACATGCCGAGCAGCGATCCGGCGAAGCCGGTGAGGGCAGCTCCGGCCGCGGCGTTCGACACCGTCGGTGCCAGCAGCAGCGCGCCGGTGGCGATCTCCCCGGCCGCGAGCAGCTTGAGGAAGCGGGCCGGCGGGATCGGCGCCAGGAACGGGAATGCGCCCGCCGCCATCCCGTGGACGCCGGCTGCCTGTTCTGGCGAACCGTGCCACTTCTCCCACCCGGAATGCAGGATGAACGCGCCCGTCGCGACGCGACCGGGGAGGTCACGAGCCTTGTGTCGGAGTCTCAAAACGATTCCTCCAGGTAGCAGGTCAGAACCCGGGAAAGGCCCGACGCAGGTCATCGAGGTCGACGCCGGTGATGTCCACCGGCGGCGTGTGCTGGTCGTCCAACCGGCCGTAGACCAGCCGGACAAAGGCCTCGGCCGGAAGGCTCACCGTGGCGGCGGGCGCGCCGCCGTCGCCGCCGGGCTCGGTCAGCGTGACCCCGTCGCCGCCGGCCTGGAGCAACAGCTGGCGGGCGGGGCCGTCGGTGATGACGAGAACCGCGACCGGGGAGTCGATCGGCTTCCCGGCGTGCTGCACCATCGTCTCGAGGGTGTCGACGAGCAGGTCGACGGCGTCGGGAGCGACTGTCGCCTCGGGGTCGTGCACCACCGCTACGTCCCAGGTGTGCAGCGCGTGCTCGCCGAGCCGGAACCGCAACAGGCCGGCCAGATCCTGCTCCGCGCCGAACATCTCGATCCGCCAGCTGGCGCGCTGCTCAGGGTCGAGGGCGTCAATGGCAGCGATGAACGCGGCGTCGGACGCGATCGCGTCGTGGACCTGGTCGGGCGGCGACTTGGCGTTCCAGCGCGCCCAGATCGGCTGGAACTCCTCGATCCCGGGCGCCTCGCGACCATCGACTCCGGCCGCGAGCACCGCCGAGAAGATCTCCGCGCCGGAACCCAGGTGGGACAGCACGTCGGCGATCGTCCACTCATCGGCGTACGACGGTCGAGACACCTCGTCGTCGGACAGTGGAGCGACCAGCTCGGCGACCCGGCGATGAGACGCCTTGACGGCGGAGAGCCAGGCGTCAGCCACTGTCATGTCCCCGAGGGTTGCCACGATCGCGACGTTAACATAAGCGTGGAGAGCTCCCCGTTTCCGGTTACGCTGCCCGCCATGGCCTCCATTTCCAACGGGTCCGCGACAGCGGCGGACGTCTGCGGTCGGCTCCGCGCGGACGCGGCGCGCAATCGCAGCGCCCTGGTCCAAGCCGGCCTGGCCGTGTTCGGCGAGCGCGGCCTGGACGCCCCGCTGGACGAGATCGCCCGTCGGGCCGAGGTGGGCAACGCCACGCTGTACCGCCACTTCCCGACCCGCTGCGAGCTCGTCGTCGCGGTGTACGCCGAGACGCTGCGCGAGATCGTCGCGGCCTGCGACGCGGCCCTGGCGAACCCCGACCCGTGGGCCGGCTTCACCGCCCACGTCAGCTTCCTGTGCGAGCTGCAGGCGAGGAACCTCGGCCTCGCGGACCTATTGACCACCCGCATCGACGGTTCGGCCGAGCTCGAAACGCTCAGGGAGCTCGCCCACGACGGGTTCGGGCAGATCGCGGCACGCGCGATCGAGGCCGGCTCGCTGTCCGCCGACTTCCGGCCGCAGGACCTGGTGCTGTTGCTGATGGGCAATGCGGGCTTGGTGCGCCGGACGGCCGTTGCTGCGCCGAGCGCCTGGCGACGGCTGCTCAGCTACACCCTCAACGGCCTCGCCGCGTCTCCCGACGCCCGTCGAGCTCCGGCACCGGTCCCGGACGCCGCTGCGATCCACGCCGCCATGGCCGATGTCGCCTGCTCAGCGGGCTCAGCGGGCTCAGCGGGCGAACAGGTGCCAGCCGAGCCACCACCAGCCCAACAACACCAGCCAGCGACCGACCCGGCCTCGCTGTAACAGCCGCAGCGCGGCCCATGCTGATCCGATCCGGTCCGGCCGGCGCAGATGCCACAGGCTCAGGGCAACGGCGGCGGCTCCCAGCGCCAGGTAGCCGAGCTCGACCAGCCGCGCGCCGCTCATCGGCGCGCCAGCGAGACACCGAACAGGAGCCACAGCGCATAGGCAAGACTGCGGCCGATCCAGGCAGCGAGCAACGGCGCGGCGAGCGAGCTGAGGGTGGGATGGCTGCCTCGTCCGCCCGCGAACAGCTCCACCAGCTCGAGGGCCACCACGAGCCCCGCCAGCAGCGCCCACCAGCGCATGCCGACCGGCCGCGGGCGGTCCGCCCGGGCTGGCCGGGTCAGTGCGGCGACGGCGAGCACCGTGACCCCGGCGGCGGCGGCGGCGACGTCGGCAGGCAGTGTGAACGGTCTGGCCCGGCCGGCGAGAGCGGCATAGCCGACGACGATCGCCAGGGTCGTCGCGGTCGTCGCGGTCCTCGCCACGTCCCCATGATCGACCCGACCGCGGCTGCGTACGCTCCACTCGTGGCGACCGCGGCGCAGAACCGGCAGGTGGGGCGAGACGAGCTGCTGGAGTTCGTCCGTCCGCGGCACCACGGAATCCTCGTCACGACCCGGGCAGACGGCCGACCTCAGCTCTCGCCGGTCAGCATGGGTGTCGATGCCGAGGGACGCGTGGTGGTGTCGACGTACCCGGAGCGGGCCAAGACCCGCAACGCCCGGCGCCGATCCGAGGGGTCGGTCTGCCTGCTGTCCGAGGACTTCGACGGCGAGTGGGTGCAGCTCGACGGCAGCCTTGAGGTGCTCGACCAGCCGGCCGCGCTCGAGGCGCTCGTCGAGTACTACCGCAGCATCAGCGGGGAGCATCCCGACTGGGACGAGTACCGCGCGGCGATGCAGCGGCAGGGAAAAGTGTTGCTACGCCTCACGATCCAGCGCTGGGGACCGATCAGTCGCGGCGGCTTCCCGCCCCACCTCGTCTCCGGCGTCCAGGGCTGACCCGGTACGCCGGGCCGCGTATGCGGCGAACGCCCCGGCGAGGGCGATCAGCACGGCGGAGGTGATCAGCGCCGTGGTCAGACCGACTGCGGAACGCGCCGTACGCCGCGCTGATCACGTGGTTGACGATCGCTCCGTAGGACTGGGCGCTGCCGGGCGCGACGCCGCCGCTCGGCACGGTGCCGCGCTCCACCGCGTTGATGACGATCGACTGGAACGTGCGCCGGGATCCCGAGCCGTTCCAGCCGCGACGACAGGTCGGTCGTCAGGTGCGCGTTGACCAGCGCGCCGAGGACCGCGACGCCGAAGACGACGCCCAGCTGTCGGGCGGTGTTGGTCGTGGACGCCGCCATGCCGGAGTGCTCGGCCGGGACCAGCTCGAGGACGGTTGAGGTGACCGGGACGATCGCCGCGCCGATCCCGAGTCCGGCCAGCGCAAGCGTCAGGGCGAGCGGCCCGAACGACGGGTGGACGACGATGAGCGGCTCGCTGGCAAGGATCCCGCCGGCCGCGATGCGGCAGCCACCGTCATCGTCCATCGGCCGCCGCGACGCGAGATCAGGCGGCCGGCGAGCCAGGCGCCGAGGACCATCGACCCGCGCCATCGGGAGGAACAGCACGGCGGTTCGGTAGCCCGTGTAGCCGACCACCTCCTGCAGGTACAGCGCCGTGAAGAAGAAGATCGAGAACGTGCCGAAGTAGACCGCGAACGCCACGACCAGGGCTGCATCGAAGCGGGGCACCCGGAAGTAGCGGAGGTCGAGCATCGGCCGGGCGGCGGCGCGCTCGACCCGGACGAACGCGCCCGCCGGCGAGCGACGGCGACCGCGAACAGCCCCAGGATGACCGGGCTGGTGTAGCCGCTGGTCTCGCCCTGGATGACGGCGAAGATCACGGCGGCGAGCGTGACAACCGCGAGGACCTGACCGGGGAGGTCGATCGCCGAGACCTCGGGTCGGCGCTCTCCGGGATGTGCCGCCACGCGAGCACCAGCAGGACGAGGCCGGCTGCGACGTTGAACCAGAACACGCCCGCCAGTCCCATAACCCGACGAGGATGCCGCCGACGACGGGGCCGAGCGCGAGCCCCAGGCACGAGACACCGGCCCATAGCCCCAGCGCCCGCGCCCGCTCGCGGCGGTCGGGGAACAGGTGCCGGATCACCGAGAGCGTCCCCGGCTCGGCGGCGGCCGCTCCCACGCCCATCACGGCGCGGGCCGCGATCAGGACGTCCACCGACGGGCGCCACCGCACCCAGCACGCGATCCGGCCGCAGAACATCGCGACACCGGCCAGCATGAGGCGCTTGCGACCGAACCGGTCGCCCATCGTGCCACCGGTCAGCATCAGGCTGGCGAACGTCAGCGCGTAGGCGTCGACGACCCACTGCAGCGACGTGACCCCGGCGTGCTCGCGTGGTCTGGATGCTGCCCAGCGCGACGCTGACCACCGTGGTGTCGAGGACGGTGAGCGCGAGGATGCCGCAGACGACGATCAGGGCCCGACGCTGATCGCGACCGAGAGCTGTCATGGCGAGCTGGTGGATCCCCGAGCTCGGGCACGCCGCCGGGTGGGTCCCCTCGAGGGAGAGCAGCCCGCAGAAGCTGCTCGAGGCTCACCAGCCAGTGACCACCGACCTTGACCGCCGCGCCGTGCTGATGGACCAGCGCCGGCTTGCCGTCGATGAAGATTCCGTAGGCCACGTCGGCGCGGGACGGCGACTTGATCGCGACGCCGAGTCACCTTCGCTACCGTCCCGGTCGACGAGCGGGTTACCCGCCTGGGCGTTGATGACGGCGGCGACCTCCGATCCGTGCTGCAGCAACGGGATCTTCTCCGCCGCCGGCGTACTGCCCTTGAAGAACGTGACCCAGGCCTGTCGGATCTGTTGTGCCGCCGGGGTAGACGCCGAACCGGTCGAGGCTGCAGTCGACGGCGGCGGAGACGCTACCGAGGACGGCGACGGCCCGGCCTGCCCTGCAGAGGACGACCCGCCACAGCCGGCGGCCAGCAGCACGGCGAACGCAGCAAACGAAACGCGAACCACTCGGTCACGCTGTGTCACCACTCCTTTGTAGTCCCTCGAGCAAGGAAGCGGTGGGAACCGGTGGGTCAGCCGCCGAGATAGCTCATCTCGGCCCGCGCCGGGGACGCGAGCGTTTCCTGCTCCCGCAGCTCGGAGTAGCGATCGGTACGACGGGACCACACGGCAGTCACCGCGTCGCGCAGCTCGCTGTCGGAAGCGCCGGAGCGGAGCACCGCCCTGAGATCCTGGCCCCGGCTCGCGAACAGGCACGTGAACAGCTCACCGGTGGCGGTCAGCCGGGCGCGGGTGCAGTCAGTACAGAACGGCTGGGTGACAGAAGTGATGACACCGACCTCGCCGGCGCCGTCGGAGTACGTCCACCGCCGGGCGACCTCGCCGTACCGGCCGACGGGCGCGGGCTCAAGCGGGTGGGCTGCGGCGATGCGGTCGATGATCTCCGCCGCCGGCACCACCTCGTCGCGCTGCCACGCGTTCGACGCGCCGACGTCCATGAACTCGATCAGCCGCAGCACGTAGCCGTGGTCGCGGGCATAGTCGACCAGGTCGAGCAGGGCGGCGTCGTTGATGCCGCGTTTGATGACGGCGTTGAGCTTCACGGGCGTCAGCCCGGCCGCGCTCGCCGCGGCGATCCCGTCGAGCACCTGGGCAAGCGGGATCCTGGTGTCACCCATCGCAGCGAAGACGACGGGGTCGACGCTGTCGAGGCTCACCGTGACGCGGCCCAGCCCGGCATCACGCAACGACTCGGCCCGGCCGGCCAGCAGCGAGCCGTTGGTTGTCAGCGCGACGTCGTCGATGCCGGGGGTCGAAGCGACCTTCGAGACCAGCGTCTCGAGGTCTCGACGCAGCAGTGGCTCACCACCGGTCAGCCGCACCTTGCTCACGCCGAGCTCGGCGAAGATCTGGACCAGCCTCGCGATCTCCTCGTAGCTGAGGATCTGATCGCGCGGCAGGAAGGCGTGCTCCGGACCGAACACGTCGCGGGGCATGCAGTAGGTACAGCGGAAGTTGCACCGGTCGGTTACGGACACTCGCAGGTCACGCATCGGCCGGCCCAGCCGGTCGATAGGGGACGAACCCGCGCGTGCCACCCCGTGAGCGTATGTCGCGGCGGCCGACGTCGCGGGGTGATACTTGCGTGAACACCTTTTTGGAGGGCGATCATGGTGCTACGAGCCGCTGGCTGCGCGTACCTCTGTGCGCAGTGCGCCCGTGCGTGACATCGCCGCCGGCCTGCGGCCGTTGCTCGCCGCCGGCCAGCCGTTTGCGATGGCCACCATCGTCGGGGTCAAGGGCAGCTCACCGCGCCCGCCGGGTGCCGCGATGGTCGTCGACGCCGCCGGCGCCGCCGTGGGCAGCCTGTCCGGTGGGTGCGTCGAGGCAGCGGTCTACGCCACCGCCGAGGAGGTGCTCGAGACCGGCGTCGCGGTGGTCGAGACCTACGGAATCAGCGACGACGACGCATTCTCGGTCGGGCTGACCTGCGGCGGGGTGCTCGACGTACTGGTCCATCGGGTCGACGGCGAAGAACTGGACCAGGTGCGCGAGGTCCTCGACGCGCTCGACGCGCACGAACCCGTCGCCGTCGCGACGGTGATCGGCGGCCCGGCGCCGCTCGGTGCGCGGCTGGTCGTCAGCCCCGCCGGCAGTACGGGAAGTCTGGGCGCGACCGGGCTGGACGCCGCGGTGACCGACGACACCCGAGGCCTGCTGGCGGCCGGACGTGACGGTGTCCGCCACTACGGGCCGAACGGCGAACGCCGGCTCGACGACGTCACGGTGATGACGCAGTCGTTCACGCCGCCGGCGCGGATGCTCGTGTTCGGCGCCATCGACTTCGCGGCCGCGGTTGCCAGGCTTGGCGTCTTCCTCGGCTACCACGTGACGGTCTGCGATGCGCGGCCGGTGTTCGCGAACCCGGCGCGGTTCCCAGAGGCGCACGAGGTGGTCTGCGAGTGGCCGCACGACTACCTCGCACGTACGGCGATCGACGAGCGCACGGTGATGTGCGTGCTGACCCACGACCCGAAGTTCGACGTACCGCTGCTCGAAGTCGCGCTGCGATCCCCCGCCGCTTACATCGGGGCGATGGGCAGCCGGCGTACCCATGACGACCGGCTCGCCCGGCTCCGGGAACGCGGCCTCACCGACGCAGAACTGGCCCGGCTCAGCTCTCCGATCGGGCTCGACATCGGTGCCCGCACCCCGGAGGAGACGGCCGTCTCTATCGCGGCGGAGATCGTGCAAGGCCGTTGGGGTGGGACCGGCCGTCCACTGTCCGACGTTGACGGCGCGATCCACCGCGACCTGGCGGAAGCGGCGGCAGGTCTGCCGATCTAATCCCGCCGACACCGAGGCCGTATTTCTGTGCAGCGGCAACGCTTTTTGTCGTATCTGGGTGGTTCGCTGGGGTCATGACGATGTCTGTTGATGACCCGCCTTCGACTCCTGTTGTCAGCCCTGCGTCGCGGCCGTTGGAGCGGGTTGAGGCGGAGATCGTGGCGTTGTCGAGTCAGCTGGCGGCGGCGACGAGTCGGCTGCTGGTGTTGGTCGGTGAGTTCGATGCGGCGGAGGGTTGGGGGGAGTGGGGGATGCGTTCGACGGCGCACTGGTTGTCGTGGCAGTGCGGGGTGAGCTTGGTCACCGGGCGGGAGCAGGTCCGGGTGGCGCGGGCGTTGCAGGGTCTGCCGGTTACGGCGGCGGAGTTCGCGGCGGGTCGGTTGTCGTATTCGAAGGTGCGGGCGTTGACCCGGGTCGCGACCGCGGCGACCGAGCCGCTGCTGGTGGGGTGGGCGGTGCACGCGACGACGGCAGCTGGATCGGATCGTCGCCGGTCAGCGTCGGGTGTCGCGGATCGGGCAGGTGCGTGCTCGGCATGCCGCTCGGCACGTGTCGTGGCGGTGGGATGACGACGGCAGCCTGGTCGGGTCGTTCCGGCTCCCCCCGAGCAGGGCGCGATACTGCTGCAGGCGCTCGACGCGGCGATGGACGACGCTCCCGCGGAAGCGTCGGACGCTTCCGCGGAAGCCTCCCCGGGTCCCGTCCCGTTCGATCGGGCGGTGATCGATGCGTTCGCGGACCGGTACGCCGCCGAACTGGCCGAGTCATCGTCCCAGCCCGAGCGGGAGGCGACGCTGGTCGACAACGCTCCCGCGGAAGCGTCCGACACTCCCGCGGAAGCGTCTCCCGGCCGGGCCGGTGGTGCGGCGCGAGCCGCCGACGCGCTGGTCGAGGTCGCGACCCGCTACCTCGACAGCCACCGCGCGACCAGCTCACCGGCCCAGCAGGACCGCTACCAGCTCGTCCTGCACGCCACCGCCGAGACGCTCGCCCGAGACGACGACACCGCCGCCGACGGGATCACCACCGACACCGGGATCCGGATCCACCCCGAAACCGGCCGCCGGCTGACCTGCGACTGCCCGACCAGCACCCTCACCGTCGACCACCACGACAACCCGCTCCACCTGGGTCGGACCCGACGGATCCGCGGTCGCGTGGCGTGACCACGGCCACTGCCGCGCCCCCGGCTGCACCGCGACCGCCACCATCAGCCACCACATCCGGCACTGGGCCCGCGGCGGACCACCTGCCCGCTCAACCTGATCTCACTGTGCGACACCCACCACTGGCAGGTCCATGAAGGCGGCTGGACCATCACCGTCAAACGACCCGGCGCCTGGCGGTTCCACACCCCCGACGGGCGACGACTCGACACCAACCACACCACCACCCCAGCCAGCACGCCACTCGCCCACAACCCGACCATCACCGCCGACGCCATCACCGGCCACTGGAACGGCGAAGCGCTCAACACCGACGACGCCATCAGCGTGCTGAGCAACCAAGCAAGCGCGTGACGCCACGAGCAGACACGGTCTACAGCCGAGACACCGCGTCCCGGGTGCTGTCGAACGCGATGTCGGGCAGGTCGTCGCCCGAGAAGAACCCGGCATCACTGGCATCGTCGCCACCGCGCAGCTCGCCGCCGACGATCTCTGCCTCGAACGACAGGAAGAACGTCACTCCGCTCCCCGGTTCCCCGGCGTACACATCGAAGACGCGCCCGACTGTGACCTCGAGTCCGGTCTCCTCGAGCGCCTCACGCCGAGCCGTCTCGCGCGGGTCCTCCCCGGCATCGACGAAGCCGGCGGGCAGCGCCCACCGGCCGGCCTCTGGACTGACGGCACGCTGCACCAGCAGGATCCGACCATCGGCATCGTGCGCGACCACGCCGACTGCCACCTTGGGATCGCGGTACGCCGTCCGCCCGCACGCCGTGCATCGCGGCGGCGCTGGCGGTTGCGCCTCGGGCAACGCAGTGCCGCAGCCGGCGCAGAACCGAGCTCCAGGATGGACGTCGTGAGCCACGCGCACACGCTAACGGCCGGCGTGACGCACGATGGTCGGGTGCAGGTCGAGGCGCTAGAGACACCCATCGGTGTGATCGGGATCGGAGCCACGTCACGAGGACTGGCGCAGGTGACGTTCCCCGGCACGCCGCTTCCCACCGCCATTGTCACCACCGACGACAACGACGCCGCCGCCGAGGCACACCTTCGCGAAGCCAAGGCACAGCTCAGGGCGTACTTCGAGGGGACCGGTCGCGACTTCACGCTCACCATCGACTGGTCGGGGGTCGGCGGTCTGCGGCTGGAGGTCCTGCAGGCGCTGTATCGCAGCGTCGGCTTCGGGGCCACGACGACTTACGGTGCGCTCGCGTCCGAGGCTGGCAGCGCGGATGCTGCGCGGGCGGTCGGCGGCATCATGGGGAGCAACCCGATGCCGATCGTCGTCGGCTGCCATCGCGTCCTCGCCGCCGACGGTCTGGGCGGCTTCGGCGGTGGGCTGCGCACCAAGGAGTGGCTGCTCGCGTGGGAAGGCTCACTCACAGCGACGCTGGACCTCGGCTTGGAACCGTGACGGAGCGTCCTGACACCGGCGACGCGTTGGCGGACCGGCCGTTGTCGTTGCCGGCATCGTGGCGGCTGGCGCTCGACGACCCCCGTCGCGACCAGGTCCTCGCCGCACACGACGCGGCGCTGGCGACCGGCAGCGCCGGGTACGCCGATCCGGCGACGGGGCTATTCGTGCTCACCGCGCGGTGTCTGGCCGACCGGGGCTGGTGCTGCCACAACGGCTGCCGCCACTGCCCGTACACCGTCTCCGACACCGACTGACACAACCTGTCAGGTCCCCGCGGCGTGGGTTTGGGCCGAGCGCCCTGACAAGTTTGGGGGGTCAGCTCGTGGCCATGGCTCCGGTCAGCGCCCGCCGGGCGAGTGCCGCGGCCTCCCGCGGCGCCAACGGGGGCGAGCCGTCCGCACCAAGGCTCGCCACGGCGGATCGGGTCCGCTCGACCTCGTCGCGCAGCGACGGCGGCGCCGGCCGGTCACCCCGCTCTCGGATCGCGTCGGCCGCCGACAGCAGCCGCCGGACCACGGCCGTGGCCGAGTCGGTATCGGACCGGACCAGCAGCGCCGCGGTCTCGAGGCAGATGGCGAGGGGGAAGGTGTAGGTCAGGGCCTGCGCTGCGTCGATCGCCGCCACGACGCGCTCCACCGCGGCCTCGCGGTCGCCGGCGGCGAGCAGCGAGCGGGAAAGTACGCAACGGATCAGCGGCACCTCGCGATCGACCCCGAGCTCGGTGGCCTCGTCGTCGGCCGTTCGCCCGATCTCGACCGCCGTCCTGATGTCACCGTCGGCAAGTGCCAGCCCGGCCGAGGCGGACAACAACACCACCCGGGCGATCCGTCGACCCTCAGCGAGCAGCGGTCGAGCCTGTGCGGCGTAGCTCCGCGCCTCCGCGAGCGCGCCTACCTGCCAGCAGACCATTGCCGCCGTCGGGAGCGTGGCCGCGAGCTGAGCCTCCGATCCGGCGACGCGGCACAGCTGGATCGCCTGATCGGCGTATATGGCGCCCTCTGGTTCGGCGCGCTCCGCCAGCAGACAGGCGAGCCCCATCGCCGCACCTACCTGCAGATCGACGCCGTGTGGTCCAGCCAGCTCGATGGCCTCCCGCACGTGGGCGACCGCCTCCTGCCCGCGGTCCCCGTCGTCGGCAAGGCCGCCGAGGTAGATCAGCGCCCGCGCGACGTAGGCGTCATCGACGCCGCGCAGCGCCTCGACGGCCTCACCGAGCTCACGGATCGCCGCCTCGGTGTCCCCGGCCCAGTAGCTCAGATATCCCAGCCCGTACGTCGCATAGCCGCCCCACATCGACCGCTCGGAGACGGCCAGCAGACGGGACAGCCAGAACCGTCCCTCGCTCACCGACGTCGCCGCCCAGTAGCGGTGCAGCCGGAAGGTGAGCTCCAGTGCCCGGTCGCGGTCCACCCGGCCGTCGATCGCCGCACCCAGCAACGACCGCAACGGACCGAGCGCGCCGGTGACCTCGTCCTGGTAGGACTCTGGAGCCGTTCGCGCGTCGGCAGGCAGCATCGCCCGGATCGTTTCGGCCAACCGCTCGTAGGTTGCTAGCTCTTCGCCGTGGGCGTTCAACAGTCCTGCCGCGAGCCGACGCAGGTCGTCGTCCTGCCGATACCGCCACCGCGGCCCGGAGCGGTCCACCGTCAGCATTCCGCGCACGGTGAGCTCCCGCAGCAACCGCACCACCCGGACCGCCGGGATGTCGTCGTCGGCGACCACGGCGCGCACCAGCGGCAGCGTCACCGGCCCGTCCAACACCGCGAGCCGACGGAACACGGTGGCCTCGTCGTCGTCCAGCAGCAGATAGCTGCCACGCGCCACGGCAGCCAGCGGGTCGTCGCCATCGACGGCCTCGGCCAGGTGATCGAGCAGGTCCGGCAACGACATCGCGGCCAGCTGAGCCGCCGCGATCTCGATCGCCAACGGCAAGCCGCCGCATCGGCGCAGCAACGCGACGACCAGCGGCATGCTGTCGGGGCCGAGCGCGAGCTCACCTCCCGCGTCGCGGACCCGATGCCGGAGCAGCCGTACCTGGTCGCTGGTCTCGACCACGCCCCCGGCCGGTACTTCATCAGGCAGCCCCTCGACTCCTACGACGTACTCGTCATCGATGGAGAGCGGCACCCGGCTGGTCACCACGACGGTCAACGTCGGGCACGCGGCGAGCAGCGCAGCCACCAGCGAAGCGGCGCCGTCGATCACAGCCTCGACGCCATCGAGCACGAGCAGGACCGGGCCGAGCGGCGCCAGGTGACGCGACAAGGCCCCGCTCGTGTCGCCGCCGACCGCGTTCGGCAGGACCGCGAGCGCGACCGCCGGCGCCACCAGCGCGTCCTCGCTGACGGTGGCGAGCGACACCCACAGTCGCCCACCCAGGTAGGTGGAGCGGGCCGACGCGCTCTGCGCCAGCTGGGCGACCAGCCGGGACTTCCCGACGCCGCCGGCGCCCGTCACCGAGATCAGCCGAGCCGAGCCGAGCGCCCGGTTCAGCGCGACCTGCTCGTCGCCCCGGCCCACGAACGTCGTGCCGTACGACGGGACGGTCGCCCGCGATGCCGTGGGCTGATCGCTCAGCGCCTCGAGATAAACAGCGACGGTGGCGGGGCTGGGGTCGACGCCGAGCTGTTCGGCCAGCAGCGACCGGCAGGTTTCGTAGGCGCGGACCGCAGCCGCGCGATCACCTGCCTGGTTCAGCGCCGCGATCAGCGACCGGTGAGCCCGCTCCTCCAACGGGTACGCCGCGACGGCGCCGCGGGCGGCGTCAACGCCTCGCTGCCCGTCGGCGCTGCGACCGGCCGCCACGACGAGCAGCTCGGTCGCCCACAGCGCCGCGGCATCAACGGCGGCGCGGTGCTCGGTGACCCACGCCGAGTCCTCCTCAGGCATCAGCTGGCTGCCTCGCCGCCGCGCGATCGGCTCGAGCAGGTCGATCGCGGCGCCATAGCTGCCGGCGTCGACCAGGATCTGCGCCGACCGGATCGCCGCCGAAGCCCCTGACACGTCCACCGTCGTACCGTCAGCAAGCGCATATCCGGCGGGCGTCGTCACGATCAGCGAGTCGCCGTCGCCGAGCGCCGGAGCCAGGGCGGTCCGCAGCGATCGGACAACGCCGCGCAGGGCAACTGGCCAGGTCGTGGGCCGCGCCTCGGGCCACAGCACGTCGGCCAGCCGGTCGGCGGAGACCGATCCGTCGGACAGTGCCAGCGCCGCCAGCATCAACCGAGCGCGCCGGCCACCGAGGGCATGGCTCGAGACGGATCCCCCCGGACCCGTAACCGTGACCGCCCCCAGCAGGTCCACCTGCACCGACGAAGTCTAGGTCGGCATTACCGAGCCGTTACCGGTTATCGGTGGACTGGCGTCAGCTCACGGATCGCGACGACCTTGGAGGCACCGCATGTTGCGTACCCATCCCACCCGTCGACTCGCCCAGATCGCGGCGCTGTCGAGCGCGGCCGTCGTTGCCGCCGTCCTGCCCTCGGGCGGCGGCGTCGCCGGGGCGGCCCCGGCGCAGGCGCAGGCGCAGGCGCAGGCGCACGGTCATCCTGCCGCCGTGATCGGCTCGCCGCTGGTCCTGGCCAGCCACAAGCAGTACAGCGGCTACGACGTGGCGAGCGATGCGGCCGGCAACGCCTACATCGGCTGGATCGCGAACAGCGCCACGAATGACTCCGCCACCCGGACCATCTACCTGTGCACGTTGCGACCCGGTGCCACTTCCTGTCTCGGCGGCATCCAGCACGTCGACTCGCTCGGCATCGCCTCCGCCGAAGGGCTGCGCGTCCTTGCCACGCGAGCCGGTCACGTGACCCTGATCTGGTACCACCAGAAGGCCGGCACCAGCCCGGCGGTCGGCGAGATCGCCGAGTCGACGTCAAACGCCGGCGGACCCCTCACGGCACCAACCGACGTCGCGAGCGCCCCAGGCGAAGGGGAGCTGTTCGACGCGGAGCTCGGCCCAGGCGGCACCATCTGGACGCTTGCCTACGCCGGCCTGCCGGCGAAGAGCGTGCAGGTCCATCCCGGTCTCTCGGCAGCGGTTCAGACCGTGAAGCTGCCGTGGAGCCCGGGGTACGGCCAGCTGGCGTTCGCCGGCAGCAAGCCGATCATGAGCGTCGAGAAAGACGCTGCGATCACCACCGGCCCGGCGTACGGCTCGGAGTCCGGCGGCCACTGGTCGGCATTCCATGGGCTGCCCGGGACCTGGGCGGTGGGCACCAACGCCGACCTCAGGGCGACGGCACACGGAGTCCGGCTCATCACGGCGATCGGCAACGCCTCCTACCGGCCGGTCATCTCGAAGTGGACCGGCAGCGGCTTCAGCCGGCGGGCTGTGACCGCCGATCACAGCAACTGCGCGCCGACCAGCCACGATGCCTACTCGGATGGCAGCGGCCGGCTGGTGGATGTCGCGAACGAGTGCGACTCGAAGCTCGCGATCGCGGACTTCCCCAACGACAACCAGGCGGCCATCTTCCGGTTCTCCACGATGGGCCTACCGGCCGATGGACAGGCGCAGATCGCCTCGACAGCGCGCGGCATCGCGTTCGTCGCCTGGACGGTTGAGGACGGGTCGACCGGCGACCGGTTGCGGGTGGTGCGGGTCCGGCTCCCGGACCGGTCCAAGAGCGTCACCAAGCGCAGCGGGAAGAACCGGGTCACCGTCACGGGCCCGATGTCCTGCCTGCCCATCGTCTCGACGCCGATCCGGGTCAAGGCGCACCACGCCAAGGGGTGGACGGTGACCGGCAAGTCGCTGCGGCTCGGGAAGAAGAAGCTGCACGGCTCCTCGCTCGACGGCAGCAAGCTGACCGCCGGCAAGCGCTACAAGCTGACCGGCTCGGCGGTGTTCCACCACGGTGGGCACCACAAGAAGCTGAAGGCAGTCCTGAAGTTCCGGAGCTGCCCGACGGGCTGAGCTGGGGGGATCAGCCGGCTGCCGGCGTGACCCGAGTCGCGAGCTCGGGCCGCGCCGGCAGCACCGTGGGGTGGCAGATCGCGGCCAACGCCTCGACCCCGTCGACCAGACGCGGACCCGGCCGGACATAGGCGGCGTCCGCGTCCACGGCCCACACCGGGACTCCGGCAGGCAGCACACCCGCATCGATCGCTACATGAGCCAGCGTCACCGCGCCGGCCAATCGGTACCCGCAGGGCGAGACGACAACCAGGTCCGGGGCGCACGCCGCGACCTGCTGCCACGTCGTCTCCACCGAACGCTCCCCCGCCGTACCCAGCACCGGATCCCCGCCCGCCGCCACCACCATGTCGGGCACCCAGTGACCCGCGGTGAACACCGGGTCGGTCCATTCGACGACCGCCACCCGCGGTCGGGGCCTGCCCGCCACCGCAGTTGCCACCGCTGCCAATCGGGCCCGCAGCTCGGCGGCGAGGGCCACGGCGGCCGGCCGATGACCGGTGACCGCTCCAATCGTGATCACGGACTCGACCACCTCGTCGAGCCGGCCGGGGTCGACCGTGACGACCTCGGCGGTGCAGCCCAGGTGCTCGAGTGCCCCGTCGACCGTCGTGACGTCGACCGCGCACACGGCGCAGAGGTCCTGGGTGAGGACGAGGTCCGCCTCGAGGTCCGCCAGGGCACCCTCGTCGAGGTGGTAGAGGTCCTCGCCGGCGGCGATCCGGGCCTTGACCTCGGCGTCGATCTGGGCCGGGGTGAGCCCCGGCGTCAGCGCCGAGGTCGACACGATCCGGCGGTCCCGCGCAGCGACCGGGAAGTCGCACTCGAAGGTCACGCCGACCACGTCGTCGCCGGCGCCCACCGCGAAGCAGATCTCGGTCGTGGACGGCAACAACGACACGATCCGCACGCTCGCCACGGTAACGAGACCAACCCCACGCCTGGCCCATCGGTGGGGTCATGGCCCCACCGGTGGGCCACAGGTGGGGCTATCGGCCCACTGATGGGCCATCCGTGGGATGGGGCGCGACCTCGTCGAGGCGGCCGGCGAGGTATCGCCGTTCCACCTCGTTGCTCGTCAGCAGCAGCGCTTCTTGGTACGCCGACGCCGCCTCGGTCTGGCGGCCGAGCCGTCGCAGGAAGTCAGCGCGGGCAGCGGCGAGGTAGGGGTAGGTGGCGAGCTGCGGCTGGGACCCCAGCGGCTCGAGGGCATCGAGGCCCGCTTGAGGCCCGTCGCGCATCCCGACGGCTATCGCCCGGTTCAGCGCGACAACCGGCGACGGCCAGCTGCTCGCGAGCAGGTCGTAGATCCCCACGATCTCCACCCAGTCGGTCACCTCCCAGCTCGGTGACTGCGCATGCACCGCCGCGATCGCCGCCTGCAGCGCGAACCGTCCCGGCGGCCGATGCGCCAGCGACTCTCGGAGCAACACGACGCCGTCGGCGATCTCGCGGGTATCCCAGCGGGAGCGGTCCTGCTCCGCGAGCAGCAGCAGCCGGCCGTCGGGAGCCACCCGGGTGGCCCGGCGGGCGTCGGTCAGCAGGAACAGCGCGAGCAGGCCCGCCACGTCGGAGTCCTCGGGAAGCAACGTGCGCATCATCCGGGCCAGGTCCAGCGCTCGCTCGACCAGGTCGGGCCGTCGCAGCGCGTCGCCGTCCGGCGCGCTGTGCCCGGTCGTGAACAGCAGGTGCAGAACCGTGAGGACGGCGTCGGTGCGGGCCGGGAGGTCGGCAATCGCCGGGACGCGGTACGGGATCCGCGCGATCGCGATCTTCTTCTTCGCCCGGGTGAGCCGCGCCGCCATCGTGGGCTCGGTGACGAGAAAGGACCGGGCCACATCGCGGGTCGAGAGCCCACAGAGCAGCCGCAACGTCAGCGCCACCTGCGACTCGCTCGACAGCGACGGGTGGCAGCAGGTGAAGATCAGGCGGAGTCGATCGTCCGGGAAGCCGCCGTCGGCCGGACGCTCGGGCTCGACGTCATCCCCGACGAGCAAGGGGAGCTTTCGGCGCAGCGTCTGCTCTCGTCGGATCACGTCAATAGCTCGCCGGCGCGCCACCGTCGTCAGCCAGGACCCGGGCGCGCGCGGGATGCCGGCGCTGGGCCAGCTCGACAGGGCTTGCGCATAGGCATCCTGGACGCACTCCTCGGCGAGATCGATGTCGCGGGTGACGCGCACCGTCGCGGCGAGGACGAAGCCCCACTCGCGACGGTGCGCATCCGCGACAGCCTCCGTGACGGAGGCGATATCGGTGCGGTCGATCAACCGAAGGTCATGATCGGCCGCAGCTCCACCCCACCGAACCCCGCGGGCGTCTGCTTCGCGATCGCGATCGCGGCATCGAGGTCGTCGGCCTCGATCAGGTAGTAGCCGCCGAGCACCTCCTTGGATTCCACGAACGGGCCGTCGGTCACTGTGACCTGGCCGGACGCGTCGGTCCGGATCGAGGTCGCCGTACCCGTGGGCTGCAGTGCGTTGCCACCGCGCAGCGCCGCTGCGTTGTTCGTGCCGAACTTGTTGTGGGCGTCCATCACCTCGCTCAGGACAGTCTCGTCGGCGTTCGCGTATTTCGTCTCGTCCTCGTAGATCAGGACCAGGTACTCGGCCATGCGGTGCCCCTCTCGTCGGTCCGTCTCTCGGACCTCACACCCAACTCGTCGGACAGGCAAGCGCTGGATCGACATCGACGCCGAAGATTGTGGTCTCAGTCTGCCCGGCCGGTCCCACGCGTCGAGGCGGCCGCGGCGGTGGCCACGTCCTGCGGATAGGTCCGCATCGCCCGGAACAGCACGAGGGAGCTGGCTCCCAGCGGCAGCAGCATGATGAGGAACGTCCAGTGCAGCGCACCGTTCCCGCCGCCGAAGATGACGTCCGCGACCCCACCGAAAATGATCGGCGCCAGGGCCTGTGCCGCCGTACGCAGCAGGGTCCTGATGCCTTCCGCCCGCCCCCACAGCAGCGGCGGCATGATGTCGAGCCGAGCCGCGTTCAGCGGCGCGTTCTGCGCCGAGAGCCCGAGGGCGGCGACCGCAAGGTACGGGATTGCGCTGAGCGCCCGGTGTGTCACCAGTGCCGGAACGAACATGATCGCGGCCAGGGCGGCCGCGATCGCACTGACCATGATGCGGGAGTTGAGGTATCCCTTGGCCAGCAACGAGTCACCGACCCGGCCGCCCAGCAGGACCCCGATGATCGCGCCGGCCCCCAGCACGAGCATGAGCAGGTTGGCCAGCGCCTGATCGATCCCGTACTGCTGGTGGACCAGCTCAGCACCGAAGGTCTGCACGCCCGCCAGATAGAAGTACGAGCAGGCACTCGCCACGATCATGACGACGTTGGTACGAACCGACAAGATGTAGCGGGTCGCCTGGATCAGGCCCATGGTCCGCGCGTCGACCCTCAGCACCTTGGCCGGGTCGGCGGCAATGCCTTTCTCGCGCGCCGTGCGCTGGGCATCGGTCTCGCGCAGCTCCTCCGCTTCGGGGGTGCGCGCGGCGACAGTCCCCACGTCAGAACGGCGCGGGAACGTCAGGGTGCCCGGGAGCAGTGGCGCGCGACCCCCGCGGACCGGCTCCGGCAGCTTGAGGACCGCCCACGCCAGCACGAAAGCCGGGACGGCGAGCAGCAGGAACGCCAGCCGCCAGGACAACGCGGCGACGTCGCCGGTGACAGCGAAGCCCAGACCGGCGCCGAGCAGCTCCCCGGTCAGCACATAGCTGTAGATCCGGCCCCGCTCCGCGCTCTCGAACCAGTCGCCGAGCATCGAGGCGACGACCGGACCCGCGGACGCGGTCGCGATCCCCAGGAAGGACCGGGCAAGGATCAGGTGCCCGAACGAGTGCACGGTCGCGCTCCAGACCATGCAGACGCCCCACAGCACGATCGAGAGCCCCAGGGTCGTGGTACGCCGTACCCGGTCGGCCAGGACACCGAACGGCACGCTCGCGGCGGCCGCAACGACCGCATTGACCGCGACGAGCAGGCCGATGTCGAAGTTGCTGATACCCAACGCGTGCCGCAACGATGTCGCGGACGCCCCCACGGTCGCCGTGTCCGCGCTGGACAGCGCGAGGACGCCGCCGAGCACCACGATGACGCGGGTCCGGGCCGGGCCACCGAACGCTCCCTCGAGCCGGCGACCACCGCTCACCGCGCCACGACGCAACGGCCCGAGCCGAGACTCGCCAGTGGCCGTCACCCATCCAGTCTCCACCGCGAACAGGGCAGACTGGTGGCATGGCGTCTCCCATCGCTGATGAAGAGGCGGCATCGGCCTCCGACACAGCAATGTCCGGCGCCCCACCCAAGGCGATCCGGTTCGGGCCGCTCTGCCTGAAGCTGCCGACGGCCACCAGCACGCCTCGGGACGTCCGCTCGTTGCTGCTGGTCCTCGGACTGCCGACGTTCGGCCTGTCCTTCGCCATCACGGTGCTCACGACATACGGGCCGGTGGTCCTGCTCAAGGTGGCGCACTCACCGGCCAAGGTCGGCGCGCTGATCGGCGTGGAGGGTGCCTTCGCGCTGGTCGTGCCGCTCCTCGCGGGAGCGCTCTCCGACCGGCTCCCCGCCAGGACCGCAGTGGGAAAGCGGATGCCGTTCATCGTGGTGGGCGCGCCGCTCGCCGCGGCCGGCCTGGTCCTCATGCCTTTCGCCGGGACCTACCGGCTGGCCGGGATCACGGTCCTGGCGTTCTTCATCGGCTACTACCTGTACTACCCGCCGTACCGCGCGATCTTCGCCGACGTACTCCCCCGCCGGTTGTTCGCGCGAGCCCAGTCCGGGCAGGCGATCGAACGCGGCGCCGGGCTCGGTGTCGCTCTGCTCGCCGGTGGTCTGCTGCTCGGGGTGTGGTTGCCGCTGCCGTTCGTGGTCGGCGGCGGCGTGCTGATCCTCACGACCTTGGCGCTCCGGCCGATCGTCCAGCTGGTGCCGCCGGAACCGGAGCCGGTCGGCGACGAGGAGGTCGTTCCGACGAGCTCCACCCGGGACCTTCTCCTGCACAACCGCGACATGCAGTGGTTCGCCGCCGCGAACGCACTGTGGGAGTTCAGTTTCGCCGGCCTGAAGACCTTCATCGTCCTGTATGTCACCCACGGACTGCTGCGCTCGTCGAGTCTGGCCTCGGCGGTGATCGCGGTCGTCGCGGTCGCGTACGTCGTAGGGGCACCACTGGCCAGCCGACTGGCCGAGCGCTACGGCATCCCGCGCGTGATGCGGTGGTCGGCGCTGGTGTACGGCGGGGGACTGTGTTACGGCGTCTGGCCGACAACGATCACGCCGATGCTGATCGTCGTTCCGATCTTCGCCATCGCGGGGGCGATCCTCATGACGCTGCCGCAGGCGCTCGCCTTCACCTTGGCGCCCGACAGCGGCCAGGGTGCGGCCGCCGGCCTCGTCGACTTCAGCCGAGGCATCGGGGTCGTCCTCGGGCCGCCGGCGGTCGGTGCCGCCATCGGCGCCTCCGCAACCTTCCTGTCCGGCACCCACGGATACGCCATCATGTGGCCGGCGATCGGGGTTCCGATCCTGCTGTCCCTGATCATCCTGCGCCGGTTCTGATCGTCCCCGCATTGGCCTCACCGCGGCGGTGGCTGCCCTGGGTGTGGCTTGGTATCGGCGTCGTAGCGATCGGAGTCTCGCTGATACCCGCGCACGCCATCACTCTCGTCACCCCCATCGCCGGGCGGGCATGGTTCGATGGCGCGCGGGACCATGCTCGCCATCAGCTGGTCGTCGACATCGGCACCTGGGCGGCGCTGTTCGTTATCGCCGCCACCGCTCTACAGTGGGCGCCGCGACGGGCCTCCGTCCTCGTGTCGCTCAGCGGGGGCGTCGCGCTGGGCGTCGCCTCACTCGCCAGGATCGCCGTGCTGTCCAACGACCTTTACCGCTACGCGTGGGATGGCAAAGTGCAGGCGGCGGGGATCGACCCGTATCGCTATGCGCCGACCGCCTCGCAGCTGCAGCGGCTCCACGACAGCTGGCTGTGGCCGCCACCTTGGATCTGTGCCGGTCGTGGCAAACCACCTGGCTGCACTCTGCTGAACCGCTCCTACGTCCACACCATCTATCCACCAGGAGCGCAGCTGTTCTTCCTCATCGTGCACGTTGTCCTGCCGGAGAGCTGGCGCGACCGTGGCTACGAGGTCATCGGCCTACTGCTCGCCATGGTTGTCGCCGGTCTGGTTCTCGTGCTACTCCGGCGTACCGGTCGTGACCCGCGACTCGTCGCGCTGTGGTCGCTGTGCCCGGCGGTGTCGCTCGAAGTGGTTCAGAACGCCCATGTCGACGCGGTGGCGGTGGTCGCGATCCTCGCCGCACTGATTCTGGCTCGACGACACGTGCTGTGGGCGGCCGCACTGGTGGCGTTTGCCGGGCTGATCAAGCTCTACCCGCTCGTGTTGTTGCCCGCCATCGTCCAGCGGCGTCGCGTGACGGCCACCGTCGTCGTCGTGAGCCTGTTCGTAGTGGCCTACCTGCCGTACGTCATCAACGTGGGCTCGGGGGTCGGCGGGTACCTGCACGGGTATCTGCACCAGGAGGGGTACGGGTCGGGAACCCGGTTCATCCTGCTCCGCCTGGTGGGCCTGTCCGGTCACGCCGCGTCGGCGGTCGCCGTGGTCATCGCGCTCACGGTGATCGTGCTGGCGCTGTTCCATCGGCTCGGGCCGCCAGACCAGGCGGCACTGCTGGTGTTCGTCACGGTGCTGTTCGTCGCGACGCCGGGAGAGCCTTGGTATGACCTGCTGTTGGTCGCGCTGGTCGCCGTGACCGGGGCCTGGCAGTGGCTCGGGATCCTCGTCGGTGACTACCTCGGCTACCTCACCAGCGAGCTGGGTGGTCACAGGATCGAGCTGCTGCTCCCGGTGTATGGCGCCGCGCTGCTGCTTGGGGTCGGCGTGACCCTGCTGCGCCGACCCCAAGCTGACGCGGCAGCATGAGCGGCATGCGCGTTCTTGTCACTGGCGGGGCTGGCTTCATCGGCGGTCACGTCGTCGGCGCGCTGCTCGACGACGGGAACCAGGTCAGGATCCTCGACGCACTGTTACCCGCGGCGTGGGGGGCGAGCACGCCCGACCTGGACCCGCGCGCTGAGTTCGTGCTGGGTGACGTGCGAGACGCCGGCACGGTCCAGGAGTGTCTCGACGGGGTCGATGCGGTGTGCCACCAGGCCGCCATGGTCGGACTGGGTGTCGACCTGGGCGACTTGCCCGACTACGCCGGTATCAACGACCTGGGTACGGCGGTCCTGCTGGCCGAGATGCAACGAGTGAGCGTTCACCGCCTCGTCCTTGCGTCGTCCATGGTCGTGTACGGCGAGGGCCGGTGGCAGTGCAGTCAGCACGGCGATGTCCATCCCGCCGCTCGACGCGTCGCGGACCTCGAGGCCGGACTGTTCCAGCCCCGGTGCCCGGTCTGTGGCGAGAGCTTGTCGTGGGCGCTCGTTGAGGAGAGTGCGCCACTCGACCCGCGCTCGGTGTACGCCGCTACGAAGGTGGCACAGGAGCATCTAGCGACGGCCTGGCAGCGCGGCACCGGCGGTTCGCTCGTCGCCCTGCGCTACCACAACGTCTACGGCGCCCGGATGCCGAGAGACACGCCGTACTCCGGGGTCGCTGCGATCTTCCGCTCATCGCTCGAGCGCGGCGAAGTACCGCGTGTCTTCGAGGACGGCGGGCAGATGCGCGACTTCGTGCATGTCACCGACGTGGCTCAGGCCAACCTTCTCGCGCTGGCTCACCGCGAGCCGGGAGTCACCGTGGCCAACGTCTGTTCGGGCCAGCCACACACGATCGGGGACCTGGCGCGCACGCTGGCCGCGGCGTACGGCGGCCCCGACCCGGTGGTGACCGGCGAGTTCCGGCTCGGCGACGTACGTCACGTCGTCGCTTCCCCCGCCCACGCCGAGGCGGTGCTGGGATTCCGCGCGCAGGACAGCTTCTCGGACGGCGTCACCGCCTTCGCCGACGAGCCGCTGCGCTAGCCCAACCCCACGCGTGGCCCATCGGTGGGGCTAGGGCACCAACAATGGGCCATCGGTTCCGTCCAGAGCGTGCGGGCACGGGCAGTTGCGGTCGTCCGACAGCGATGCCGCGACGTCCAGGAGTACGCCGCGAAGCCGCTCAATGCTGGCAGCGAACATCGCGAAGACCTCCGCCTGGGTGACCGTCTCGCCGGATGACAAGCCCGCATCAAGGTCGGTGACCAACGCGACGGGCGTGTAGCAGAGCGCGAGCTCGCGAGCCAGCCCCGCCTCGGGCATCCCCGTCATGTTGACGAGCGTCCCGCCGGCCGCGGCGAACCACCGCGACTCGGCACGACTGGAGAACCGCGGCCCCTCGACGACGACCATCGTGCCGCCATCGACCGCGGGCCAAGCCGCTCGCGCGGTTGCCGCCAGCACCTCGGCCCGTCCGCGCGGACAGTACGGGTCAGCGAACGGCACGTGGACGGCACCGCCGTCGTAGTACGTCGAGACGCGACCCGAGGTCCGGTCGATGACCTGATCCGGCACGACCAGACTTCCCGGCAAGAGAGCCGGGTCCAGGGCGCCAACAGCGCACGGCGCCACCACCTGCTGGACCCCTATCGAGCGCAGTGCCCACAGGTTCGCGCGATACGGGACCCGGTGGGCCGGAAACCGGTGGTCACGACCGTGTCTCGGCACGAAAACCACTTGGCGGCCGCCTACGTCGGCCATCACGAGCGGGGCGCTGGGCGAGCCGTACGGCGTCTCGACGACCAGCTCCTCGGCCGCGTCGAGCAACGAGTACAGCCCTGACCCACCAATCACTCCGATTGGAGCCTCGGCACCGCTCGATGCGGTCACGCCGGCCGGCTCCGGACCCGTACCAGCTTTACGCCGTACCAAAGGATCGACATACCGAACAGAATGCCCACCACCAGCAGCCAGTGCGAGAGGTAGGGCGTATCAGACAGCCGGCTGTTTCCCAGCAGTGCGGTGTGGCGGCGCGTGATCTCGGGCGAGTACACGAGCAGGAGCACCAGGGACATGGCCGCCGGGAACCGGACGTGGTTGAGCCAGGGCGCCCCGCGTGGGCCGGGGATCCGTCGCCACAGCGAGACCGCCGCGGCGTCGGCGAGAACGTAGACGGGAAGCAGCACGGCGTCGTGAGCGACGGCTGACCCGATGAACCAAGCACCGACGTGGATGCTCCGCTGGGCGAACAGCTGCACCGATGCGTAACCCGCCAGCGCGAAGCTCGCGAGAACCAGTACCAGGTGCGCCGGATGGGCGCCGTACCGATGCTTGAAGCGCCGCATCTCAGGCCTCGAAGCCGATCCGGGCGACCCACTTGGTGTTGTGCACACCGGGGTTGGCCGGGACGATGACGCGAGCCGGGTAGCCGTGGTCCATCGACAGGTCGACGCCGTTCACCCTCAAGGCGAGCAGGCTGTCGCCATTCATGACCTGGTTCCCCCGCAGGGTAACGGCGCGAAAGGCGCCACCTCGCTGCAACGACTCAACGTCGGCGGTCGAGGGGTTGGGCACCTTGGCAATGGCTGCGAGATCCCGCAGGCGCACGCCGGTCCACTTCTGGTTGCCACTCGACCAGCCCTCGACGCAGGCGATCGGGAGGCTCGCGGTGTGCTGCGGCATGGCCAGCAGTTCGGCCCGCGAGTAGGACGCCATCTTCTTGCTGCCGGGCCCGAGCAGCTGCAGCCGCCACGACTCACCGGTCTCGGAGGCCTTGATGCCGACGCCTGCCGCGGTCTTGTTGATTTGAAAGCCGTTTGGCCCTGACCCGGGATCGGCGTCGCGGGGCGCGAGCACGGCGAGCCGCCGGAACGGACCGCCAAGGCTCTGGCCGGCCGTCACGACGAAGAGCACCAGCGACGACCCGCCGATGAGCGCGAGCGCACCGCGGCGTGACACGGTCGGCCGGGATGGGGCGGCTGACGCGAGCCCAGCCTCGACGAACGGTTCGGGCTCAGTGTGCTCGAGGTCGGTGCGGAGGACGTCCCGCATCCGACGCGCCTTCAACCCGGCCCGCATCTTAGGGAACTTCAGGCAGAAGTGGACGACGAAGGCGCCGGTGAAAACCCAGGCACCATAGAAATGCAGGGTGTAGAAGGAGCCCGGGAAGACGTACCAGTACTGGACGTTCATGATCCCGGTGACGAACTCGAAGACGGCTCCGCCGACCAGCAGCAGCAACGACAGGCGCTCGAGCAGCTGCGACGGCGAGCGCACCGGCGGCCAGGCGAACAACTTGGGGATGACCGACCACAGCTTCGCGAGCAGGACCGGAACCAGGACGAGCCCCAGGGTCACATGCAGGCCCTGGGTGAAGCGGTAGAGCCAGTACGGATGGGTGGGCCAGGCAAAGAAGAAGAACCCGAGCCACCCGTGACCGGGCGTCTGGTCGTTTCCATGTAGCCCCGGGTTGTACGCCGCATAGGACAACAGCCCAGTGACGAACACAACCGTGATGCCGAACAAGAGCGTCAGGCCGAGAACCGCGGTCAGCCACGGACCACGGATCGGCGAGCGCCAGAAACCTGGCTTGAACGGACCTGGCGGACGCGGCGGGTGGGTCAGCGAGCGAGGGAGGCGAACCATCGTCCCTCCAGCGTCCAGCGGTCGACCACGCGAAGACCGGCTGCCTCAGCCGGCGACTCAATCAGGTCAGCCGCGACGTGCGCCCAGGTGAACCACTCGCTGTGCTCCCGGACGGTCTCCAACCGAACTGTCACCGAGGTGCTGGCCGAGCCAGGTGCGTCGAGCTCGACCAGGACGTGACCGTCGGGGCGAATCAGGTGACGGCATCGCCGCAGCAGCTCGATCGGATCGCCGCCGATGCCGATGTTGCCGTCGGCCAGGATCACGCTGCCCCATCCACCCTCGGCCGGCAGCCGCTCGAACACTGATTGGCGAACGACCTCCGCGCCCGCTACCCGAGCGAGCTGGACGGCAGTCTCGGCGACGTCGACGCCAAGTGCGACACCACCGGCCACCGCCAACGCCGCGACGAGGCGCCCGGGACCACACCCGACATCGAGGGTCGGATCCGCGCAACGAGCCAGCAGCGCAGCATCGGCCGCGTCGACGGGACCTCGCCAGCGCTGGACGTCGAGCGGCACCAACGACTGATCCACGTAGCGCAACGACATCCAAGCCGATCGGTCGTCGAGGCTCGCCGCGAGGACGTCGTCGTAGAGCTCGATCGGCGCGACGGTCACACCGCCACCGCCAGGGACAGCGATTCCATGGCGGTGGCGAACCACGAGGCCGGCGCCAGCGCCGCCACCTCGTCCGCTGACACCGCGTCGTCGACGTCGGTGAGGACGGGCAGAAGCTCCACTCGAAGGCCGGCGGCCAGAAGTCGGTTGAGCTGCACGGCCCCCGTGATTGCCGTCGACATCGGAACTCCGTTCAACAACGTCGAGTCAGCACGACGCAGACCCAATGCCCACCAGCCACCGTCCGATGCCATGCCGAGGACGGCGTCCGGTCCGTCGACGCTGAGCAAGGGCGCGCCACACCGCGCCAGCAGATCGCCCGAGACCTGTGGGGTGTCCATCCCGATCAGGAGAACCGGGGAGTCGATGCAGAGCTGGGCGTCCTTGAAGGCGGCCGCCAACCGCTCGTCGAGACCGTGGCCACGCTGTGGAACGACGGACAAACCGGGAACCAGCCAGTCCCCGATCGGACCTGCGAGCGCCAGTGTCCGCGCGGCGGCCGGCGTTGCCACGACGGCGGCCAGGGTGTCGCGCAGCGACGCCTCGGCGAGAAAAGCAGCCTCAGTGTGCGAGTACGGCGGGCACAGCCGGGTCTTGACCCGCCCCGGCAACGGGGACTTGGCCATGACCACGACGTGAAGATCAACCGCGAGCATCGACCAGCACCGCCCGCATATCGCGAATGGCTTGGACCGTGCCGCGCACTGTGCCGGTCACCTTCGAACGGCCCTCGCGGGGGAAGTAGTCGATGTCGACCTCGGTCAGCCGCCAGCAAGCCGCGGCGGCAGAGACCACCATCTGCAGGGGGTAGCCGGACCGACGGTCGCTCAGCCCGAGCGACAGCAACGCATCCCGCCGGGCGGCACGCATCGGGCCGAGGTCGTGCAGGTCGATGCCACGGTGACGCAGCTGGCGGGCAAGAACGGCGTTCGCGCAACGGGCGTGCAGCGGCCACGCGGAGCGGCCGGTCGACCGGCGACGGCCGAGCACCAGGTCGGTAGCGCGAGCGACCACTGGATCAGCGACGCGGGGGAGCTGCTGCGGGTCCATCGAAGCATCCGCGTCCATGACGCACACCACGTCCGAGGTGGCTGCCTCAAGCCCGGCGTGGCACGCAGCGCCGAACCCACGCTGCGGAACCGAGACAACCGTCGCGCCGTACCGACGGGCGATGTCGGCCGACCCGTCGGTCGACCCATTGTCCGCGACGATCGGGTGGTAGCCCTCGGGCATGCGTGCGAGCACCCACGGCAGAGCTAAGGCCTCGTCGAGGCAGGGCAGAATGACGTCCACATACGGTGTTCGTCGCCCATGCCGGTTCGGATGGCTATTGCGAGTTTTTGTTGCGACATATGACCTCGAGCTGGGCCCTTGTCACCCCGGCGACGTAGAGGCATCCGGTCTGCGGATCTCGCGCCACGGTGTTGGGCTGCCGGACCGTTGGCACCGACCCGAGCTCGTGCAGGCGGTCTCGGCGCACCTGAACGTGCACCAGTCGGTTCGTCTCGGTGAGCGTCACCCAGACCTCGCCGGTCGTCGAGTCGCTGACCAGGCCGTACGGACCACCCGGTAACGGCAGCCGAGCGACCACCCGCCGCTCCGCCATGTTGACGAGCAGCAGCGCACCGCCCCGCGTGTCCGCGACGATGACATCGTTCCCACCGACAGGCGCGGCGTGGGTCGGACCGGCCCCGATCGCGATCGAGCCCTCAGCGCGGTACGTCGACTCGTCATAGAAGTACATCCGGGCGCCGCGCACGTCGACAGCTCCCACCCGACCGGCCGCCGCCGCAACGCCGCCGGGTTGCACCGGCCCCTTCAGCGTCGCGAGGATGTGGCCGAGTGAGCTGACGACGGACAGTTCCGATGCCAGCTCATCGTCCACCCAGTAGTTCCCGTCGACGACCGTGGCGTTGTGCGGCTGCCGAGGCAGCGCCGTGGACCGCAGGACCTGGCCGGACGGCAGTGCGATCTGCAGCAACGCGTTGGTGTCCTCGGCGGGAAGCAGCACCGGACCACCGGGCCGGGCCAGCACCAGATGACGAGCGCCGCCCGGAACGGTCCGCACCCGCACGTGCAGGCTCCGAGTGTCGACCAGCGCGATCCGGTCCGGGTGGTGCAGCGCCACCACCACGAGATGGGTCAGCGGATCCATCGCGATGCCCTCGGGCGAGCTCCCGACCGGCAGCGCCGCGACGTGTCCAGCCGGTCGAACCGCCACGGCCGGCGCTGTTGACGGTTCGGCCGCGGGTGGCAACGGACGGGCGGTCCGCACCGGCTGCGCCGGGGACGAACACGCAGCCACCACCACCACAGTCAGCGGCAGCACGGCCGCCGCGAATCGTCGTGGGGTCAGCCGCACCATCACGACTGTGTCACGAGACCGATCCAATCGGGGCGGTTGCCACGAAAGCCAGTCAGAAGCGCAAAAACCCGATGGAAGGAACGTAATGTCCTCGAAGACCCGCACCGCTGCTCTGGCCCTCACGGGCCTCGTCGCACTCGGCGGCGCCGCCGCGTGCGGCAGCGGTAGTTCCGGCAGCAGCGCCGCCCCGGCATCCAGCCCGACCGCCTCGGCGGCCGCGTCACCGGCAGCCCCGGTCGCGACACTCACGAGCCTGTCGGGCAAGCACACCCAGGTAGCCCTCGCTGCCAGCTTCCTGAACGCAGCGAAGTCGCTTCACGTCGCACTGGGCGTGACCGGTAGCGCTACCGCCAGCAAGAAGGGCGTTCTCACCTTCCCGATCACCGGTGGCAACGCGACCTACTACGCCCCCGGCACCCACAGCCCGTACGTGCTCAGCCACATCGACCACAAGGGCAGCGGCATCACGCTGACGGCCGGCAAGACAGTGGTCGGACTGAGCAACTTCGTCGTCAATGCCGGGACCTCCGAGCTCAGCGGCAAGGTGACGGTCAACGGCAAGACGGCCATCAAGAGCACCAACCTGTTCTTCCTGAACGGTCGCACCCTGCAGCCGCTGAAGAAGAACGCCGCCGGCACCGAGGCGATCCTGACGGGCACCAAGGTCTTCATCAACCCGACCGCGGCGACCGTCCTCGACAAGACCTTCAAGCTGAAGGCCGGCACGCTGTCCGGCAGCACCGAGGTCGGCGTCGCCACGATCACGCTGGCACTCAGCTGATCTGAACCACGCTGCCTTGAACCGCCTGCCAGGCAACGCCCGGTCGCTTCGGCGGCCGGGCGTTGTTCATGTCCGGTATGTCGCGAGGTGGCGGGTGGCAGGGCCGATCCGCTCGGTGACAGGCTACGAACACTCCGTGAGAGGGCAGGTAGTCCCCGACCCGACGAGAGGCTTCTCATGACCACCGACGTGCCCAGATCTGGCTCCGGCCGGCGTCGCGTGGCCGTTGTCGGAAGCGGCGTTTCCGGCCTGACCGCCGCCTACGTCCTCCAGCGCGAGTACGACGTCGCGCTGTACGAGACGGACAACCGGCTTGGCGGTCACGCCCACACCCACGACGTCGTGACGCCAGACAGCGGCGCCATCCCGATCGATACCGGATTCATCGTCCACAACACCCGCACTTACCCGCAGCTGCTGCGATTGTTCGGCGAGCTCGGCGTCGCGACCCAGCCCACCGAGATGAGCATGTCGATCAGGTGCGACGGCTGCGGTCTCGAGTACGCCGGCGCCAAGGGTGTCGGTGGCCTGTTCGCGCAGCCTCGGTCGCTCGCACGGCCGGCGTACCTGCGCATGCTCGTCGAGGTGAAGCGGTTCCACCGTCATGCGCGGCGCGTGCTCGCGACCGGCGACGACACGGTGACGCTTGCTGGCTTCCTGGCGGACGGCTACTCGGCGTACTTCGTCCGGCACTTCATGATTCCGGTCGTCTCCTGCGTGTGGTCGATGGCGCCGAGCCAGGCACTGGACTACCCGGCCCGCTACCTGTTCGCGTTCCTGGACAATCACGGAATGCTCTCCGTCACCGGATCACCACCGTGGCGAACGGTCGTCGGGGGATCGCGCAGCTACGTGGAGAAGGTGGCGAAGGGCATCACCTCGGTTCGGCTCGCGACGCCGGTCCGTAGCATCCGGCGGACCGCTGGCGGCGTCGAGATCGTCGACGGCGACGATGCGGTCGAGAACTTCGACAAGGTCGTCGTCGCGACGCACGCCGACACCGCGCTGTCGCTGCTTGCCGACGCGAGCGATGACGAGCGCGCGGTGCTCGGCGCGTTCCGCTACTCCCGCAACGACACGGTGCTCCACACCGATGTGTCACTGCTGCCCGAGAGCCAGCGGGCGCGGGCGGCGTGGAACTACCGGATGCCGCAGTGCGCCGCGTCGGCGTCCGATGTCGTGGTCAGCTACGACATGAACCGGCTCCAGCAGCTTCCGACGGCGACGCCGTACGTCGTCAGCCTCAACGCGGGCGACGCGGTCACCGATAGCAGCGTCGTCGAGCGGATGACCTATGCCCACCCGCTCTACGACCTTGCCGCGGTAGCAGCGCAGCGCCGGCTCCCGGACCTGGCGGACGGCCGCACTGCGTTCGCCGGCGCCTATCACGGGTGGGGTTTCCACGAGGACGGATGCCGCTCCGGAGTCGAGGCCGCCGAGTCCCTGGGTGTCACGTGGTGACCTACGACGGCGTCGTCGTCCATGCGCGCAGCGCGCCGCTCGCGAACCGGTTCCGCTACCAGACCCGGCCGTGGCTGGTGGATCTCGACGATGTCCCGCGACTTGCAAGTGGGCTGCGATGGCTGGCTCGCTTCGATGCCGCCGACCACCTCGGCGATCCGAGCGCGACGCTGCGCGGCAACGTCGAGGCCTTCCTCTCGGACGCCGGCATCGACCTGGCCGGTGGCCGGGTGCTGATGCTCGCGAACGCCCGCGCGCTCGGCCACGTTTCCAACCCGATCAGCATCCACTGGTGCTACGGCCCGGACGGCACCCTCGCCGCGGTCGTCGCCGAGGTGCAGAACACCTACGGTGACCGGCATGCGTACCTGTTGCGCCCCGCGCCGGCCGCGACAGCAGTGACCGAGTACGTCGAGAAGCAGATGTACGTCTCGCCGTTCAACCCGGTCGACGGCATCTACCGGATCTCGGTGTCCGATCCCGGGGAGCGCATTGCGGTCTCGGTCACGCTCGATCGCGACGGCCAGCCGCCGTTCGTCGCCACCCTGCAGGCCACCCGGCGCGCTCGGCGGCCGCTGCTCGCCGACGCGCTCGGCACCGCCGCCGGGTCCTGGCGCACCACCGCCCTGATCCGGTGGCAGGGGATCCGGCTTTTCCTCCGAGGCCTGCGTATCGAACCCCGCCCCGTCCACCCACCACAGAAGGCAGTCTCATGAGCACGACCCAGGACCGACTTGCCCCTCGGTCTGTCGATCTCCAACGCTGGCCGGACATCGCCCCGGTGCCGCCCACGCGATTCCGCGCGGGGGTGGCCAGGGTCCTGCTCAGGCGGGTCGTCCAGCAGACCGGCGTCCGCATCACGCTTCCCGACGGGAGCTCGTGGGGCAAGGACGGCGCCCCCACGATCGTGGTACGCCGCCCCGAGCAGTTCCTCTCGCGGCTCGGTCGCGACGGGCTGATCGGTTTCGGCGAGGCCTACATGGCGGCCGACTGGGACAGCGAGGAGCTGGTCGGGGCGCTGACCCCGATGGCCCGCGACATGGCGTCGCTGGTGCCGCCGGCATTCCAGTGGCTGCGCCGCTGGTACAACGAGCGCCACCCGATCGAGGAGGACAACGACCGGGCCGGCGCGCAGCGCAACATCGCCCGCCACTACGACCTGTCCAACGAGCTGTTCGCGACGTTCCTCGACGAGACGATGAACTACTCCTCGGCGCTGTTCAACGCTCCCGGCGAATCCCTCGCCGAGGGCCAGCGTCGCAAGGTGGAGCGGATCCTCGACGCGGCGGGTGTGACCGCCGGCAGCACGGTGCTGGAGATCGGTACCGGGTGGGGTGAGCTGGCGATGCAGGCCGCCATGCGCGGCGCGACCGTCACCAGCGTCACGCTGTCCCGCGAGCAGGCGGCCCTGGCCCGCATCCGGATCGAGCAGGCCGGTGTCGCCGATCGGGTCGACGTGCAGGTGCAGGACTACCGCGACGTCGAGGGCCGCTTCGACGCGATCGTCAGCGTGGAGATGATCGAGGCGGTCGGCGAGCGGTGGTGGCCGACGTACTTCCGCACCCTCGACGACCGGCTGGCGCCGGGCGGCCGGATCGCTTTGCAGGCGATCCTCATGCCGCACGACCGGCTGATGGCGAGCCGGCGGTCGTGGACCTGGATCCACAAGTACATCTTCCCGGGCGGCCTGCTGCTCTCGGAGCGGGTCATCGACGAGGTGTGTGCGAACCACACGTCGTTGCGGGTCGTCGACCGGCTACACATGAGCGCGTCGTACGCCGAGACCCTCCGGCAGTGGCGCGAGCGGTTCACCGTCCGCGCCGACGAGGTCGAGGCACTGGGCTTCGACGCGACCTTCCGGCGGATGTGGACGTTCTACCTCGCCTACTGCGAGGCCGGCTTCCGGGCCGGGTACCTCGACGTCGCCCAGCTCACGCTCTCGCGGGACGGGATCCCGGCGTGACCGCGGTCGCCGACGTGCTCGCGGACGTCCTCCGACCCGTCTTCGGTGGGCCGCTCCCGGTGCATGTCCGGGCGTGGGATAGCAGCGAGCTACGGGCCGCCGACCCCGACGCCCCGACGGTTGTCCTCAACTCCCCCGACGCGCTGCGCCGGCTGCTGTGGGCGCCCGGTGAGATCGGCGTCGCCCGCGCCTACGTCACCGGCGAGCTCGACGTGGAGGGCGACCTCGCCGACGGCTTTCGGCGCATCTGGGCCGCCGCTCGCGACGGCGGGCTGCGCTCCCGGGTGGGTCCCGCGACGCTGGCCCGCGCGGCGACAGCCGCGTACCGGCTGGGTGCCATGAAGCGACCGCTGCCACCGCCGGCCTCGGAGGCCCGGCCGCGCGGTCGGCTGCACAGCAGGTTGCGCGACGCCCAGGTGATCAGCCACCACTACGACCTGTCGAACGCGCTCTACACGCTGCTGCTCGACGAGCACATGGCCTACTCCTGCGCGTACTGGACCAGCGACGACCCGTCGTACTCGGTCGCCGATGCCCAGCGCGACAAGCTCGACCTGATCTGCCGCAAGCTCGAGCTCGGGCCCGGGGTACGGCTGCTCGACGTCGGCTGCGGCTGGGGCGCGCTCGCGGTCCACGCGGCCAAGGAGTACGGCGCCCAGGTCACCGGTGTCACGATCTCGCAGGAGCAGCTCGCCTTCGGCCGGCAGCGGCTGGCGGAGGAGAGCCTCGAGCACCTGGTGGATCTGCGGCTGCAGGACTACCGCGACATCAGGGTGACGGAGCGAGACGGCGGACCGTACGACGCGATCTCGGCGATCGAGATGGGCGAGCACGTCGGGGCCGGCAACTATCCGGCGTTCCTCGAGACGCTGCACCGGCTGCTCCGGGCCGAGGGCCGGCTGCTGGTGCAACAGATGTCACACGCCACCGACCATCCGGGCGGTGGTCCGTTCATCGAGTCCTACATCGCGCCGGACATGTACATGCGGCCGCTCCCCGAGCTGCTCGGGCTGGTCCACGACGCTGGCTTCGAGATCCGCGACGTCCACGCGCTGCGCGAGCACTACGTCCGGACCGTCGAGGCCTGGCGCGATGAGTTCGAGAGCCGGTGGGACGAGGTCGTCGCCCTGGTCGGGATGGAGCAGGCCCGGGTCTGGCGGCTCTACCTCGTCGGGGGTGCGCTGGCCTTCGAGCAGAACCGGATGGGCGTCGACCAGATCCTGTCCGTGAAGCCGACCGCAGCCGGTCGCAGCGGCATGCCGGCGACCCGGCTCGGCTGGGAACCCCACGCATCGCGCGAGCTGCCAGTGACATCCTCGCGGCTGTGACGTCGTTCGCGATCCACCCCTTCCTGACCGGTTTCGCCGTCACGTTTGCTGTCACGCTCGTTCTGTTCCTGCTGTCGTGGCTGCTGGCGCTGGCCGTTGGTCGCTACAACGTCGTCGACACGTTGTGGGGGCTGTCGTTCGCCGCGATCGGCGTCACGTCGTTCTTCTGGTCGGCCGGTCACGGTGTCCCGACCTGGCGGCGGGTGCTGGTATTGGTGCTGGTGGTCGTCTGGGCGTTGCGGCTCGCCATCTATATCGGCGTACGCAGTCGAGGCCAGGGCGAGGATCCGCGGTACGACGCGTTGCTCGGAGACCGCACCGGGGCGTCGCGAGCGGTGCGAGCCCTCGGGATCGTCTTCGTGCTGCAGGCCGCGATCGCGTGGTTCGTGTCGCTGCCGGTCCAGGCCGCGATGTACATCCGCACCGGGCCGGTCGTCCTGGCCGTCGTCGGGACCCTGGTCTGGGCGGTGGGCCTGTTCTTCGAGGCGGTAGGTGACCAGCAGATGGCGCGGTTCAAGGCCGACCCGGCCAACCGGGGAACCGTGATGGACCGCGGGCTGTGGCGCTACACCCGGCACCCGAACTACTTCGGGGATGCGACCGTCTGGGTCGGCCTGTGGCTGATCGCCGCCGAGCACTGGGTCGGTCTGCTCACCATCGGATCGCCGGTGCTGATGACGTGGTTCCTGTTCTTCAAGTCGGGCAAGCCGCTGCTGGAGAAGAACCTCTCGTCGTCACGGCCCGGGTACGCCGAGTACGTGGCCCGCACGAGCGGCTGGTTTCCGCTCCCCCCGAAGGCGTGATCGACGCGCTTCGTGGAAGGCTCGAGCCATGAAGCTGACCCATTTCGTCCACGCCTGCGTGCTCGTCGAGACTCCGTCCGCTCGGCTGCTGTTCGATCCCGGCGTGTTCTCGGCCGGCTTCGAAGAGCTGACCGATCTGGACGGGATCGTCATCACCCATCAGCACGCCGACCACCTCGATCTCGAGCGGTTGCCGGCCCTGGTGGCGGCCAACCCGCGCGCCCGCCTGGTCGTCGATCCCGGCTCGGCCCTCCCGGTGACCGAGCGAGGCCTCGAGTTCCAGGTCGCCGGCGCCGGCGAGACCCTCGAGATCGGCGGCAGCCGAGTGGACGTGGTGGGTGGTGAGCATGCCGTGATCCATCCCGACCTGCCGGGCATCCCCAACCTCGGGTACGTCGTGGACGACGGAGCGTTTTACCACCCGGGCGACTCCTTCTTCAGCACGGCCGATCGTGACATCGACATCCTCGGGCTGCCGACGGGGGCGCCGTGGCTCAAGCTGTCCGAGGCGGTCGACTTCTTCCGGGCCGTCTCACCAAGGGTCGCGGTGCCGATCCACGAAGCGGTACTCGCGATGCCGCAGATGCACTACGGGTTGTTCGAGTCGCTGGCTCCCGCGGGCGCCACCGTGACCGTCATCCCACCGGGCACGTCGACCGAGGTCTAGTCCACTGGCTCAGCGGCCGCTGACCAGGTCGCTCGGGTCGGTGTTGGCGCCGCAGAGCACGACGACGACGCTCTCTCCGGCTGCCGGCTGGTAGGCCCCCGATTGCAGGGCGGCCAGGGCAGCCGCACCGCCGTGCTCCACGACGATGCGCTGGTGGTCCCAGAGCGACTGTCGAGCCGTCACGATGGCCGCGTCGGAGACCAGCACGGATCTAACCTCGGGCTGGCTGGCGAAGTCGTACGCCGCCTGCGAGACCCGGCGGGCTCCCAACGAGTCGGCGGCGATGGACGCCACCGGCACGTCCACTGGGCCGCCCGCAGCAAGCGCCGCGTTGAGGGCACGGGAGTTGTCGGGCTCGACCACCACGATCTGCTTTCCCCTGCCGGACAACGCCGCCGCCGTACCCGCGAACAGACCACCTCCACCGACCGCGACGACGAGCGTGTCGAAGTCGGGGCGCTGAGCGTAGATCTCGCGTGCCATCGTCCCGGCGCCGGCGACCACGAGCGGGTGGTCGTAGGCATGGGACAGCAGCGCGCCACTGTGCTGGGCGAACTCGATGCAGCCGGCCAGCGCATCGGCGTACTCCGATCCGACCTGCTCGACGGTGGCGCCGTACCCGCGCAGCTTCGCGACCTTGAACGCCGGCGCGTTCGTCGGTACGAACACGGTGGCCGTCGTCCCGGTCGCCTGCGCGGCCCAGGCGCACGCCAGCCCGGCATTGCCACCGGAGGCGATGGTGACGCCGGCGTCCGGCATCGTGCCGGCCGCCAGGTGCCAGGTCGCGAGGTTGGCCGCACCGCGGGCCTTGAACGTGCCGGTGTGCTGGAGGTACTCGTGGGCGAACCACACGGCGGCGTCACCGAAGGTGCCGGCGTCGGCCGGGCTGACCACCACCCGTCGTACTCGATCGTGGATGCGTTCGGCGGCCGCGGCGACGTCGTCGACGCCGATTAAACCGGTAGTGGGGATGAGGCTCATGCGCTAGATTCTCTCGCTCGTGTCCGCCGATCCTGTCAGTGAGCCTGTGCCGGACCCGAAGCCCGACGACCTGCTTGCTGCCGAACGCCGCTATCTCGACCATGCCCGACGCTGCCTCGCAGCGATGCGCGACGCCGTCCAGTCGCTCGACGCCCAAGCGGGAGACCCGGTCTCGGCCGAGTTCCTGAAGTCCGAGCTGGCGCGGCGAGCCGAGGCGTTGCGCGACAACCCCGACGTGCCGCTGTTCTTCGGCCGGATCGACCGGGACAGCTCCGGGGAGCAGTTCCACATCGGGCGTCGCCATGTCCGCGACGACGCCGGCGACGTCGTGGTCGTCGACTGGCGGGCCGACGTCTCGCTCGCGTTCTACCGGGCGACAGCGGGCGAGCCGATGGACGTCGCGCTGCGACGGCGGTTCGGTCACGCCGCAGGCGCGTTGACCTCGCTCGAGGACGAACGGCTCACCGCGGGCGAGGAACACGCCGCCGCCACGAGCGGGATCCTCACCGCCGAGATCGAGCGGCCGCGCGTCGGCCCGATGCGCGACATCGTCGCGACGATCGCGCCGGACCAGGACACCCTGGTGCGGGCACCGCTGTCGCGAACGATGTGCGTCCAGGGCGCGCCGGGCACCGGCAAGACCGCGGTGGGGCTGCATCGCGCGGCGTACCTGCTCTACGCGCACCGCGAGCAGCTGCGGCGCAGCCGGGTCCTCGTCGTCGGCCCGAACCGCTCCTTCCTGTCATACATCGGCGCGCTGCTGCCGGCCCTCGGCGAGATCGATGTCGAGCAGGTCGCCGTCGATGATCTGGTCACCGGGGTCACGATCCGTTCGCAGGAGCCGCCGGACGTCGCGCGGCTCAAGGGCGACCCGCGGCTGGCCGCCGTCGTGGACCGGGCGGTGCACGACGGGTTGCGGCTGCCGACCGAGTCGCTGGTGTTCGCGGTCGGGTCACGGCGGTGGCGGCTTCCTGCCGACGAGCTCGCCGACCTGCTGTCTCGGGAACGTGAGACAGCGAGCCCGTACGGCGTGGTGCGGTCGCGACTCCCGACCCTGGTGGCGGAGACGGTGCGCCGGCGGGTAGAGGGTCGCGGCGGGTCGCCGGACGACCGCTGGGTTGCTCGGGTAGCGCGGTCGAAGCCGATCCGCGAGTTCGTCGACGCGCACTGGCCGGCCGTGGCCGCTCGCCCGCTGGTGGCGCGGCTGCTCAGCGACGAGCGGTTCCTCGCCCGCTGCGCCGACGGCATCCTCGACGCCGACGAACAGCACGTGCTGCGCTGGGATGCCCCGCCGGTGTCGCCAGCGCGGGCCCGCTGGTCGCGCTCGGATGCCTTCCTCGTCGACGAGGCAACCGCTCACGTGTCGCGGCCACCGTCCTACGGCCATGTGGTCGTCGACGAGGCGCAGGACCTCTCGGCGATGCAGTGCCGGGCGTTGGGACGGCGCTGCGAGACCGGCTCGGCCACGGTGCTGGGCGATGTCGCGCAGGCGACGGCACCGGACGCAGTCGCCAGCTGGCCCGACACGTTGCGGCACCTCGGCAAGCCGGATGCGCAGCTGGTGGCGCTGACCCGCGGCTACCGGGTCCCGCAGGAGGTGCTGGACCTCGCCAACCGACTGCTGCCGTGGCTTGCTGCGGGTGTTGACGCCGCCGAGTCGATCCGGCATGCCGCGAACTCGTTGCGACTCCAGGAGACCTCATCGGTGCCGGCTGCCGTGACGAGGACGGTTCGAGAGCGGCTCGAGCAGGAGGGCTCGATCGGCATCATCGCAACCTCGGCGGATCTCGGTGTCGTCGCTCGCGCGCTGACCGCTGCCGGGATCGAGTCCGGCCGGGTGGAGGACGGCATCGACAGCCGCGTCGAACTGGTCCCCGTCCGGCTGTGTAAGGGACTGGAGTTCGACCACGTCGTGATCGTCGAGCCAGCCGCGATGGTTCGTTCCGAGGACCGCGGCCTGCACTGGCTCTACGTCGCGCTGACCCGCGCGGTTTCCTCGCTCACCGTCGTGTATGCCGAGCCCTTGCCGTCGGAACTCACCGCCGCCTGAAGCCAATGTCGGGGACACTGGCTGCGTGCTCAGGATCCGCGACGTCGTGTTCGATGCGCGACACCCAGCGTCGCTCGCTCGCTTCTGGGCGGCGGCGCTGGATGACTACGAAGTCGCGCCGTACGACGAAGCCGAGCTGGAGCGGTTACGGGCGAACGGCATCGACGATCCTGAGGACGATCCGACCGTCCTCGTGTGGGCAGGCCCGGACATCTCACCCCGACTGTTCTTCCAACGTGTCGCGGAAGAGCGTGTCGTAAAGAACCGGGTGCACCTGGATCTGGTTGCCGCTGATGCCGAGGTCGAGACGGAGCGCCTGCTCGACCTCGGCGCGAGCGTGCTCGAGCGGCATCCCGGATGGATCACCTTCACCGATCCCGAGGGGAATGAGTTCTGCATCAGTACCGCAACGGCCTAGTGGAGGACGAGACGCGATGCCGAAAGCCATCAAAGGAAATGCTGGGCGAAAGCCACCGGTGCCCTCAGCGGACCACTCCGACATCGACGCTTGGTGCCGACGACTGGTGCCTGATCTGCAGCCCCTCGTAATGTACTTGGACGAGTTGATCCGAGCGACACTCCCCGGCCTTGAGTACGCCGTCAAGTGGAAGAGGGCCTACTACGGGCTAACAGAACTCGGGTGGATCATTGAAATAGCCGCCTACGACGTGTCGGTGAATGTTGTATTCCATGGCGGTGCCGACTTCGACTCCCCGCCCCCGCTCGGAACGGCCGACCGTTCCCGGTACGTCAAGGTGACCACCATGGACGAGGCGCGGCAGCGGGAGCTACACAAGTGGATCGAGCTAGCGGGATGCACGCCGGGTTGGACCTGACGTTGCAACGGAGGACGAGTTGGCCGATCACTCGAGACTGATGAGGATCCGGCTTCACGACGCCCTTCTTCACGTGGCGTCGACTCTGCCGGCTAACGCTGAGGTCGTCGCCGCACGGCGCTCGATAGATGACGAGGATTTCCCGCTAGCGGTTACGCAGCTCGCGTTGGCCGTCAATCGCTCGGGCGCGCTGGACACGGGTTCGATAGCCGATCTGTGCGCGGTTGCGCGTGAGCTCAAACTCTGGGGAGTCGTAGCGCGGCTGACCCCGTAACCACACACATGTCAACAGAACTAGGGCCCGAGTCGGTAGTCGTGGGGTTCGGTTCGGTAGGTGTGTCCGGTGGGGCTGCGCCATCGGCTGGTGCCGTCGGCTGATCGTTTCGTGGTCCAGCCCCCTTTGGTCTTGGCTCGGTGGGCTCTTCGGTCTAACGGTCCGAGGTTGTCGCGGTCGGTGCCGCCGTGCGGGAACGGGTTCGCATGGTCGATGTCGCAGCGCGCCGACGGGGAGGCGGATCCGGGGAACGCCGACACTTTCTCGCGGGCCAGCAGGTAGTTGCGCAGCAACTGGGTCGGTCGATACCGCGTCCGGCCGCAGTCGAGCAGGTGCCCGGTCAGCGGGTCGGTGACCAACCGCCGCCACGATGCGTCGGCGGCGAGCCGGCGAGCGAGGTCGGCGGGGATCACGCCATACCCGACGATCTCCCCCGGGTGGTCCGCGAGGCCGAGCAGGGTGGGTAGGTCGATCACCAGGTCCACCGAGACGGGCCGCCCGTGCCGGGTCGGTGCGTCCGTGGCGAGGTAGGCCTGCGCCCACTCGACCAGCGCTTGGGTACGCCGCTGCCCGACCGTCAGCTCCGGCAGCTGCTTCTTATGACACAGCGCCCAGGTGTCGACCGCGGCCTTGACGACCGCCGCGTCGGGGGTGTCGAGCATCGCCCAGATCCCCGACAACCCATCGCCTTGGTCGGAGACGGTCACGTCATTCTGAGCCCGTCGCCGCTTGTGCCGGGCAGCCAACGCGTCCGCGTCGAGAATCCCGATCAGCTTGCGGGCGGCGTACCGCAGCTGCCCGACCGTTTTCGACCCCGCCGACGGGAGCAGCGTGGACTCCACCTGCCCGGCGAGCTCCGGCGTGACCATCGCGGTCTCCTCCGACAAGACCGCTGCGTGCCCCTGACCGATCCGCCCGTCCGCCAACGCCCGCGCCGTCTCCGGCAGGGTCCGGGCCAACCGCCGACACAACGCGACGAGCCGGTCCGCCGCCGGACGGGTCAGGTGCAACGCTGCCGCGATCTCATGGGAGACAAACTCGGCCAGGTTCGCGTCGTCATCGACCACCGCCTTCATCGCCGACAGTTTCATCGCCTCGCAATGCGCCACCTGCCGATCCCACGCCTCCATCAACCGGACCCGGTCGAACGAGTTCAATGATCGCGGCACGAGCCCGGCGAGCAGCGTCATCGACGTCGGACCCGCCGGGTTATCCGCCACCCAGTCCAACACCAACGACGGTGAGAACTCGAAGTCTGGGTTCCCATCATCCTCCGGAATCTCACCCTCCGGGAACGGCGCCCCCACACATAGCCCGGACACGATCGCCGCGCCATTCAGCTCTGGTTCATCACTGTCCCCGACGACGTACTCCCACTCATCGTCATCAGAGTCCGGGGAGCTTGGAATCGTTGCCATACCTCAGAATCTAGGACGCAGGTACGACAGTTTCCGGGCCAGAAAGCCGGTGTGCAACAAGTGCTGAATCCTCGGCCGCCTCGCGGGACACTGATCTGATGGCGACGTTCTGGTTGGTGCTCCATCGCTCCGGCCCAGAGTGGGATCCTTCGCTACCTCTTGAGGGGCAGTCCGGCTGGTCGGCACACGCGACGTTCATGGATGGCCTGGTCGCTACCGGCTTCGTCATCCTCGGCGGCCCGTTGGCGGATGAACAGCGAGTGGCGCATGTCATCGAGGCCGAGTCGGAAGCCGAGATCAGAGCGACCCTTGCCCGTGACCCGTGGAGCGACACGCACTTGCGGATAGCCACGATCGAGTCGTGGACGCTGCGACTCGACGGCCGCAAAGCTAGCCCACGGAACGGATCCGGTCGGCGGCGATCGTGAGGATGACGCGCACCTGGTCACGTCCTCCGTACCACGGATACGGGCCGCCCAGATACCGCTGGGACAACGCCTCGATGTGCTCCACTCCCCCGACAGTCGTCATCTCGACCACTCGGCCGCGGACTGCGAAGTAACGTGACGTCGCAGTCGGATCGGTGACGTTGAGGGCGACGCGCGGGTCGCGCTCGATGTTGCTCACCTTCTGCGAGCCCTCGACGCTGTTGACGACGACGTGCTCGCCATCGGTATCGACCCAGACCTGGGTCAGCTGCGGCGAACCGTCGGGCATCACGGTCGCGAGAAAGCACGGGCTCGCGCCACGCAACAACGCGACAAGATCCTCGGGAAGCTCCATGGCCACAGTCTCACAGATCCGACTGACGGCGGCGACGGGCGCGGGTGCCGACCCACCACAGGATCACGGAGGTCCAGCCCGCCCCGATCGCGATGGCTTGCAACACCGGCACGGTCGGTGGCAACCCGTGGCGCCAGGCCCCGATCAGCGGGAGCAGCGTCATCTCGCCGGCGACGAGCACCGCAATCGGGCCGTAGAGGTACCAGACCACGACCAGCACCGGGCCGGTCGGACCGAAGCCGATGTCCGGGCCGCTGAACATCAGCTGCAAGGGGACACGGCCCCGGTAGCCGCTGATCAAGGCGGTCGCGACAAGGACGGGGGAGAGCACACATGCAGCGGCAGCGGCCAAGACCGCGTGCCGCGCGCCGAGCCACGGGGACCCGGCCAGCGAGGCGACCAGACCGACCACCGCCAGCAGCACGGTCGGCACCACCGCGTGGCGTTGGGCGAGGGCCGCAGCCGGGTACGGCGACCAGCGGGTACGACGGGCGTCGTCCGCATCGAGGCGGGCCGGTTCGACGAGCTGGAGCGCCGCGATGTATCCCCCGATCAGCGCGAACCCGATCGGGATGATGGTGTGCCGCCCCTGGCGCTGGTCGACGGCCGCATGCAGCCCCAGCGCCAGTACGCCGAGGAACGGCAGCGTCCAGGCGACTGAGCCCAGCGAACGACTGAGTGCCGTCGCGTCGCGCCAGGCGACCGCAAGCGACCGGTGCACCGGCAGCCGCAGGCTGCGTCGGCGGGCGCGGCCACCGCTGGCGTCCCGGATCGCCAGCCGGGCGTCGCGGAACTCGCCGAGGAACACGGCCGCACCGACGGCGCCGGCTGTCGCGGCGCGCTGCCGCAACGAGCGACCCGCGATCCGTGGGACGCCGGCGCGGGCGACAACGAGGCTGGCGACGCTCGTCACCGCGAGTAGGCCCGCCGCGACCGGCCAGTGGGTCGCCCCGTCGCCCGCCGCGTGCATCACCAGCTGCGTCGACCATCCCCATGGGCCGGACCAGGTCACCACGGTGCCCAGGTCACCGAGACCGACGCCCGCCGCGGTCGCGACCCCCAACCCGAACACCACGATCGCGATCCCGATCAGCATGGGCGACCAGATCAGGGTGAGACGCGCCACGCGCTGGGAGCGCTCGACAACTGCCGCCACCGAGAGTCCGGTCACGCAGATCAGCACTGCCGCCACCGCCGAGGCGGGCAACAGGCCGCCCTCGCCCCCGAGTGCGTACCCGTGCAGCACCAGCGATGCGACGACGCCGGCGAGTCCAGCGAGAATGGCCCCCGACACAACGCTCGCATCGAACTTCGGCCGGAGCAGGGTGGTTCGCGAGAGCGGGAGCGGCAGCAGCCAGTCCGCGTCAGCAGCCACGAGAACCACCGGACCCCGCCACATCGCCTGGCGGGCGAGCGACACCACGACGAGCAGCGTCAACGCTGACAACGAATAGGGCATCGCCACCAACAAATGCGTTGTGGTGGTGGTAACCCGCGGCGTCCGCTCTACCGACCGGACAGCTCGGAGCAGAATCGGCCCGCCGTACACCACCGCGGCCAGGATCGCGACGTACACCACGTAGGCGAGTCGGCTACTGCGGGCGCGGCGACGGCGACGATGCGCCGCGTTGAGAAATGACCAGACCTCCGCGGCCCCAGCGGCCTCAGCGGCGTCAGCGGCGTCAGCGGTCATCGAGAATCCCGGTATCGACCTCGTCCGGGGCCCCGTCGGCGACGACAGTGCCGGCACGCAGCAGCACCAGTCGGTCCGCGACGGCGCGGGCAAGGTCGGGATGGTGGGTCGCCAGCACCACCGTGACCCCGGCGGCGCGCTCGGCCTGCAGCAACACACCGAGTCGGTCCCGAGCCTCGGGATCGAGTCGGCGTTCCGGCTCGTCCAGGAGGATCAGTCGACGCGGCCGCACCAACACGGTCGACAGCAACAGCGCCTGCTGCTGCCCAGACGACAGCTCGCGCGGAAAGGCGTCTGCGTGGTCGGCAAGCCGGAGCTCGGCCAGCGCGTCATCCGTCATCGCGGTCGACTGGTCACCACCGCCATGCGCGCAGGCGACCAACCACAGGTGCTCACGGACGGTGAGATCCGGGTAGAAGGCCGAGTCCTCAGCGACCAGGGCGACCTGCCGGCGGACCCATTCCTCGTCCTCGCTGAACCGCCGCCCGCCCAGCCGAACCTCGCCGTCGGAGGGCACATCGCGCCCGCTCATCAGCCGAAGCAACGTCGTCTTCCCTGACCCGTTGGGTCCCATCAACGCGACCGTCGAACCAGGGACGACATCGAGGCTGACGGCGTCGACGGCGGTCCGTACGCCGAAGCGTCGCGTGACTCCCACGAGACTGAGCTCGAGACCAGCCTCGTCCCCTGTCATGCCATCCCGTCCGGCCTCGCGGCCCGTCACCCCGTCAGCCCGCAACGATAGGGCTCAGATCCGGACCCGGAAGTTGCCGGCGGCGCCCGCGCGAAAGGCTCGCTCGATCCGACCCGGCATCCGCGCCAGCTCCAAGGTGCCCAGCGCAAACCCAGTGGCGATGACGTGCCAGCGTCGCCACCGGAACACCATCGCGTGCAGGTCGGCCTCCACCACGAACCGGCCGACCGGCGAGGTCACGGCGGCCGCGCGTTCGGCGTACCGGCGAGACGCTGCCGCAGAGGTGACCGTGTCCCAGCTGCCGTGCGCGATGAGCAGCGAACGTCCGGCCAGCTGCTCAACCGGGTCGCGGGCCTCGGTCCAGGGCGCCAAGGCGCACACGCCACGCACCGACGGATCACCGGCCGCCTGCAACGCGGTGCGGCCCCCCATCGAGTGACCGACCAAGACGACCGGTACGTCGCCGTGGCGTCGGCGAACCTCCTCGAGTGCCCACTGGGTGTCGACGACCGGGGACCGTTCGTCGCCGTTCCAGCCGCGGTAGCGGTACTCGACGGTCCACACCGCCAGGCCGCGCGACCGCCCGGCCCGGTGCAGCGAGGTCGCGAACGGACGCATCCGGACGGCGGCCAGGCCCTTCGGGTCGCCCGCGGCGAAGCTCTTCGCCTTCCCGCCCGGCAGGACCAAGGCGACTGCACCCACCGCGCCGTCAGGCAGCTGAACGTCGACCGCTGCGACGGGCGAGTCGGTGGGAGTCGTCGTCATGACCGGGCTCGACCCTTGCCGGCCGCCTTCTTCTGTTTACGGGCGAGCCGTTCCTGCATCGCCGCGGCCTCGAGCTCCCTGGCACGCTCCGGCGTCGGTGCCGACCCACCGAGATACGCCGGCTGCCACCAGTCCTCCTCGCCGGCCGCTGGCGCGGGGTAGGACCGCTGCACCTGCTCGGTCTGCTCGACCAGGGCACGCCGGATCGCCTCGGTGAGCTCCGTGGCCGTCGTCTCCGCCGTCACGGGAATCGGTTCGCCGACGTGCAAGATGACTGGAACGCCGCGGCGCCACTTCGGTCGGCGGCCCGCCGTCCACACCCGCTGCCCACCCCACGTGACGACGGGAAGCACCGGTACGCCGGCTTCGATCGCCATCCGCGCCGCACCGCTCTTGATCTCCCGAAGCTGGAACGACCGGCTGATCGTGGACTCCGGGAACACTCCGACGAGCTCCCCCTGGCGGAGCGCCTCGACGGCGTGGCTGTATGCCGCGGCACCCGCACTGCGATCGACCGGGATGTGGTGCATCCCTCGCATCAACGGCCCGGAGACCGGGTTGTCGAAGGTCGACTTCTTCGCCATGAACCGGACCAGCCGCCGCTTGTGGTGTGCGGCCAGCCCGACGAACATGAAGTCGAAGTAGCTGACGTGGTTCGAGACCACGACGGCACCCCCCGTGTCCGGGACGTGCTCGATGCCCTCGCTGCTGAACCGGAACCCAAGCACGCGGAACAACCCGAGTGCCGTCCGGATGACCGACCTGTAGACCCGATCCTTCACACCGAGATCTTCGCTGGTCACCGCGGTCCGGTTCGAATCAGGTGGCTGCCAGGCCTCTGAGGGCTACCGCCGCGACGTTCGCGAGGTGGGCCAGCCGCATCAGCTCGCTGGGTCGAAACGCGAGTCCGCCGATCCGTCCCAGCACCAGCGCGTGGGTGCCGGCGTAAGGAACCGCGATCAAGGTGGCATCGGGTCCGGCGATCGACGGATCGGCCCACAGCTCTGCGGCTGCGACCTCCCGGGGCCGGTCCAGCGGCAGCGTGAGCTGCGGAGCGCGCGAGGGCGCCGACGTACTTCCGTAGCTGTATCCCGCCCCCACCGCGAAGGCGTAGCTGGCGTTGAGCAGACCCGGAAGGCCGTCGACGAGCACCCGCAGCGGCTCGGGATGTGAGGCGGCCGCATCGAGCAGGGCTAGCTCATCACGTGAGTCCATCCGACCGTGGTGACGTTGCACCATCTCGACGACGACGCCCGGCACCGACGACGCTGCGGTGACCACCCGGTCGACCAGGCTGCCGTCGGGCAACGTGACCACCAGGTCGTCGACGGCGTACTCCGACTCGCGGTCGACCACGACGATGCTCTGGATGTCCGCACCCGCAGCGCCGAGCGCGGTCGCAACCTGCCCGAGGGAACCCGGCTGGTCCGGGAGCCGCAGCCGAAGCAGGTACGTCGATCCCCGGCTCACCCGGTTCCGCCGCTGGGAGGCGCGGCCGGGGCCTCCGAGGGGCTGAACCGGATGAACACGAGCGCGGCTACCAGCCCGAGCAAGGTGAAGACGGCCCCGACCTTGAACGCCGCATCCGCGCCGTGGGTGAACGCCAGCGCCTTGAGCAGGACGGGGTTGTTGGCCAGCGCCTGCGCCTGTGACTTCGTCTCGCTGCGGGACGCGCTGGTGAACACGGTGACCAGCGCCGACAGGCCGATCGTGCCGCCCACCTGCTGGCACACGTTCAGCATCGCCGACGCGATCCCGTTGTCTCGCTCCTCGACCCCCGCGACCGCCGTCAGCGTGATCGGCACGAAGATCAGGCCCATGCCGACGGCGATCAGGCAGATGGCCGGCAACAGGTGGGTGAGGTACGGCGCTGCCACGCCCATCGACGAGAGCCACAGCAGCCCGAACCCGGTGAAGATCGTGCCGGCGACGATGAGCGTTTGGGCGCCGAATCGCACGATGGCGCGGCTGGCGATCTGCGCCACCACGACGATGACGGCGCTCACCGGCAGGAAGGCGAACCCCGCCTTCAACGGCGAATAACCCTTGACGTCCTGGACGTACTGGGTGAGGAAGTAGAACATCGCGAACACCGCGGCACCCGTGACGAGCATCACGATGTAGCTGCCGATCCTCGTCCGGCTCTGGAACAGCCGCAACGGCATCAACGGGTTCCGGCTGCGCGCCTCGATGAGGATGAACGTCGTCAGCAGGACCGCCGCGACGACGAACGATGCGATCGTGGCCGGCACCCCCCAGCCATTGGTCGCCGAGTGGATGAAGCCGTAGACGAGGGCGGCCATGCCGATCGTCGACGTGACAGCTCCGGGTATGTCGAGGACACCGGCCTTACGGCGCTCCGACTCCTTCAGCACGTACGACGCTGCGATGGCGAGCAGGATGCCGATCGGCGCGTTCACGAAAAGCACGAAGCGCCACGACAACAGGTCGGTGAGGACACCACCGAGGATCAGCCCGACGGCCGCTCCGGCACCGGAGACCGCGGCGTACACACCGAAGGCGCGGTTGCGCTCCGGACCCTCGGGGAAGGTCGACGTCACCAACGCAAGCGCCGTCGGGGACGCGATAGCGCCGCCGACCCCCTGCAGCGCCCGCATCGCCAACAGGAAGCCCTGGGTCGGTGCGAAGCCACCCGCGAGGCTGGCGAGGGCGAACAGCAGGACGCCGATCTGGAACATCCGACGCCGGCCGAAGATGTCACCCGTACGACCACCCAGCAGCAGCAGGCCGCCGAAGACCAGGGTGTAGGCGTTGAGCACCCACGACAGCCCGGTGGCGGAGAAGCCCAGCGCGGTCTGGATGTGCGGCAGCGCGATGTTCACGATGGTGGCGTCGAGCACGACCATCAGCTGGGCGGTCGCGATGACCGCCAGCGCCAGCCGGTGATGGGCGGGCGGGCTCGGCTCGACGGCAGTCGGCTGTGCCTCGGTGGTGGCCACGATTGTTTCCCCTCGATATCGGCGGGACGACAACGGCAACGTCTCCGCAACAAGGAACGCGTGCGTTCCCTAGCTCGACCGTAAACCCGTATTGCTAGAGAACGCAAACGTCTTTTATCATGTGTGCGTGCACACCCTGGCTCCTCTGTCTCGCCGCCGCGGAGAGGTGCTCGTCGAGGCTATCCATGCCGCCGTCATGACCGAGCTGGCGACCCGTGGCTATGACGCAATGACCATCGAGGGAGTCGCCGAGCGGGCTCAGACCGGCAAGGCGAGCATCTACCGGCGGTGGCCGACGAAGCTCGAGCTGGTCCTCGACACCGTGGACGCGCACATGCCCGACATCGGCGCGGTGCCCGATACCGGGAACGTGCGCAACGACCTGCTGGTCATCATGCGGCGGATCGCGAAGCACATGAACAGCAAGGCCGGCAGCGCAGTCCGCAACTGCATGACCGACCTCAAGACCAACGCCAACCTGGCGAGCGCGGTGCGCGAGCGACTGGTAGTCCCGCGCAAGCGCGTGGTGATCGACATCCTGAACCGCGGCGTCGAGCGAGGCGAGGTGCGCGCGGACGCCATCACCGACCGGGTCGTCGAGCTCGGCCCGATGCTGCTCTACGCCGAGCGTGCCCAGCTGGGTACGGCGCTGCGTGACACAACCGTGGTGGCGATCGTCGACGAGATCCTCATGCCCCTGCTCCGATCGAACGCCGACCCTGATCGGCCGCGACTGCCGCGATAACAAGCGCGGCGACCGCGTCGGCCCACCACCAGCCGAACGCCCGGTCGAGCCCGAGCCCGGCGAGGGTGAGCGCCGCCGTACCCGTCCCGACCATCGTGATGTGGGCGTCGGTGCGCAGTGCGAGGCTGCCGACGGCTCGCGCCACGGAGTACTTCCACCGGGCGAGCAGCGGGAGCACGACGAGATTGGCTCCGGCCAGCGCGAGCGCGGCCACGGGGACCGACGGGCGGCTACCCCCGACCAGGTGCTGGATGGCCGCGATGGCCAGCGCCAGCCCGATCACGAGCAGCCCTGCCGACGCGACGACCTGCGCCCGGCGCTCCGCCTCCTCCGGGAACTCCCCACCGGAGCGCTGGCGCCGGAACCGCCAGATCAGTACGGCGGAGGACACGACGTCGACCAGGACACTCGCACCGAGCCCGCCGAGCGAGAGGCTGCCGGCGCTGAGGGCCACGCCCAGCGATACGAACCCCGCCACCAGACTCCACGTGACGCAGACCCATGAGACCCGGATCGCATCCCGCACCGCGCCGGTCATGTCAGCGTCCGTCATGTCATGGACCCTAGGGCGCGGTGAAAACCGGTCGTCACTGTCGTACCCGGCCCGGAGAATGCGGGGCATGGGGACAGCCGGGTCGAGGAGCGAGCCGCGGGCCCCGCTGAGCCGCGACACCCGGCTGCTGCTGGCTGGTGACGGTCTCAGCGCGGTGGGCACTGGCCTGGTTCTCCCGCTGCTGCTCATCTATCTGCACCAGGTCCGCCACATCCAGCTCACGACGACCGGGCTGCTCCTCGCGATCCCCGGCTTCATCGGCCTGCTCTCGGTGCCTCTCAGCGGTGTCGCGCTGGACCGGTTCGGCCCGCGGAACACGTTGCTGGTCCTGATGGCCGGCATGGCCGTCGCGGAGACCGGGCTGGCGTTCGTGCACTCCCCTGGCGAGGCGCTTCCGGTGCTGGCCCTGCTCGGCGTCGTCCAGGGCGCGACGTTCCCGGCGTACACCGTCATGCTCGCGACCGTCGCGGGCAAGGGCGTGAGGCAGCAGCGGGCGTTCGCGGTCAACTTCACGGTGGTCAACGCCGGGATCGGCATCGGCGGCGTGGTCGGTGGGCTGGTGGTCGACGTCCACCGCCCGGTCACGTTCGTGGCCTTGCTCCTGGGCAACGCGGTCTCCTTCGCGCTGTTCGCGGCGGTCATCGCGCGGCTGCCCGACGTTCGACCCCAGCGCGAGGCCGACGAGCCGCGTGGCAGCTACCGCGAGATCGCGGCCAACCGGCCACTGCTTCTCGTCGTTCTCACGACCCTGCTGCTAGCGCTCACCGGCTACGCCGCACTCGACTCCGGGTTGCCGGCGTACGCGACCGTCGTCGGGCACGTGTCGGTCCGCGTCGTCGCGCTGGCACTCGCGGTGAACACCGCCCTGATCGTCGCGAGCCAGCTGCTCGTGCTCCGCCTGGTCCGCCATTGGCGGCGCAGCACGGCGCTCGCAGCGGTCGGCCTGATCTGGGCGGTGAGCTGGGCGCTGTTCGCGTTCTGCGCGCTGCCGACGTCCGCGGCCGGCCGCGACGCCCTGGTGTTCGGGTTCGCCGCGCTGTTCGGGGTCGGTGAGACGTTCATGGCGCCCACGGTGAGCCCGCTGATCAACTCGCTGGCTGGTGACGCCGTGCGCGGCCGGGCGAACGCGCTGTCGTCGTCGATGTATGCGCTGGCGTTCGTCATCTCACCCTCGATCTCGGCGTTCCTGATCTCCTCCGGGCTGTCGTGGCTGTGGATCACCGGACTGTGTCTGGGCTGCTTCGCCACAGTTGTGCTGTCCCGCGTGCTGCGCCGCCGGCTGCCCCTGGACATCGACCGCCTGGTCGATGCGCAACCGGTCCCCGAGGTCGAGCCGCAACTCGCCTGAGCCGGTCGGCGCCGCGCGTGGCGGGATCAGCCGAGCCGCGAGCGCAGGCGTAGCCTGGACGGCACACCTAACCGATTCACAATGCGCGGAAGAGGCGACGTTCGCCGTGACTGCTGACGCAGGTCAGTTTGCAGGATTCGGCCCCAATGAGTGGCTGGTCTACGAGATGTACCAGCAGTACCAACGGGACCCAGACTCAGTCGACAAGGCGTGGTGGGACTTCTTCTCCGACTACACCCCCACTGAGCCGAACGGCAGTCACCAGACCAACGGCAGTTCTCATGATGCTGGCGGCAATGGCAGCGCTGCGCCGGCCGCGGCCGAGAAGCCGGTGCCTGCGAAGGTCGAGTCGCCCCCGGCGGCCACACCCAGCCCCGCCGCACAGCCGGCCGCGAATACCTCTCCTTCCGCGCCGGCAGCCCCGGACACGCCCGGCGGCCGACCGCTCAAGGGTGCGGCGGCGCGCACGGTCACGAACATGGAGGCGAGCCTCGGCGTACCCACTGCGACGAGCGTGCGCGCCGTCCCGGCGAAGCTGCTCGTCGACAACCGGGTCGTCATCAACAACCACCTGCGCCGCGGCCGAGGCGGAAAGGTCAGCTTCACCCACCTGATCGGGTACGCCCTGGTGCGCGCCCTCGCCGACTTCCCCGCGATGAACCGCTCGTTCGCCGAGTCCGGCGGCAAGCCCACCGTCATGGAGCCGGAGCACGTCAACCTCGGCCTGGCGATCGACATCCAGAAGGACGACGGCTCCCGCACCCTCCTCGTGCCCTGCATCAAGAACGCCGAGACACTCGACTTCTCGCGGTTCTGGGCGGCGTACGAGGACGTGGTGCGCAAGGCGCGCAGCAACAAGCTCACCGCCGACGACTTCGCCGGTACGACGATCAGCCTCACCAACCCCGGCACGATCGGCACCGTCCACTCGGTGCCGCGGCTGATGCAGGGTCAGGGCACGATCGTCGGTGTCGGCGCGATGGAGTACCCCGCCGAGTTCCAGGGCGCCTCACCGGACGTGCTGGCGCAGCTGGCCGTCAGCAAGATCCTGACGCTCACCTCGACCTACGACCACCGGATCATCCAGGGCGCGGAGTCCGGTGACTTCCTGCGTCGGATGCATGAGCTGCTGCTCGGCGATGACTTCTGGGACGGCGTCTTCGCGTCGCTGCGGATCCCGTACGAGCCGATCCGCTGGAGCCACGACAAGGCGCCCGGCCACGAGAGCGAGGTCGACAAGCCCGCCCACGTCATCGAGCTGATCCACGCCTACCGGGTCCGCGGCCACCTGATGGCCGACACCAACCCGCTGGAGTTCGAGCTCCGTCGTCACCCCGACCTCGACGTGGCGAGCCACGGCCTGACGTTGTGGGACCTCGACCGCGAGTTCCCCACCGGTCGCTTCGGCACCCGGCTGTTCGGCGAGGCCAAGGCGCTGATGAAGCTGCGCGACATCCTCGGCGTGCTGCGCGACTCTTACTGCCGGACCATCGGCATCGAGTACATGCACATCCAGGACCCGGAACAGCGCCGCTGGATCCAGAACCGCGTCGAGGGCCCGCACACCAGCCCGGACCGCGAGGAGCAGCTGCGCATCCTCGGCAAGCTCAACCAGGCCGAGGCGTTCGAGACCTTCCTGCAGACCAAGTTCGTCGGGCAGAAACGGTTCTCCCTCGAAGGCGGCGAGTCCGTCATCCCACTGCTCGACGCGGTCGTCTCAGAGGCCGCCCACGACGACATGAACGAGGTCGTCATCGGCATGGCGCACCGCGGCCGGCTGAACATCCTCGCCAACATCGTCGGCAAGTCCTTCGGCCAGATCTTCTCGGAGTTCGAGGGCAACCTGGACCCGCGTACGGCGCACGGCTCTGGCGACGTGAAGTACCACTTGGGCGCGGACGGCACCTACACCGCGATCGACGGCGAGACGGTGAAGGTCACGCTGACGTCCAATCCCTCCCATCTCGAGACCGTCGACCCGGTCCTTGAAGGGATCGCCCGCGCCAAGCAGGACGTCATCAACCGCGGCGAGACCGGCTTCACCGTGCTCCCGGTGCTGATCCACGGCGATGCCGCGTTCGCGGGTCAGGGCGTGGTGGCCGAGACGCTGAACCTCTCCCAGCTGCGCGGGTACCGGACCGGCGGCACGGTCCACGTCGTCATCAACAACCAGGTCGGGTTCACCACGTCGCCGTCGAGCGCGCGGTCCAGCGTGTATTCCACTGACGTCGCCCGGATGATCCAGGCGCCGATCTTCCACGTGAACGGCGACGACCCCGAGGCCGTCGTCCGGGTGGCTCAGCTGGCATACGCCTTCCGGCAGGCGTTCAAGAAGGACGTCGTCATCGACATGCTCTGCTACCGCCGGCGCGGGCACAGCGAGGTCGATGAGCCCAGCTTCACCCAGCCGGTGATGTACGAGCTCATCGACGCGAAGCGCAGCGTCCGCAAGCTCTACACCGAGTCGCTGATCGGCCGCGGCGACATCACGGTCGAGGAGGCTGAGGAAGCCCTGCGCGACTACCAGGGCCAGCTCGAGCGGGTGTTCGCCGAGACCCGGGACGCCACGCCGACTCCGCTGTCTGACCAGCCCGCGGTTGCGGTCGAGACCGACCCCGACACCGCCGTCTCCGTCGAGGTCCTCAAGACGATCGGCGACAGCCAGGTCAACATGCCGGAGGGCTTCACCGTGCATCCGCGACTCCTGCCACAGCTGGAGAAGCGGGCCGCGATGGTGTCCGACGGCGGGATCGACTGGGCGATGGGAGAGACCATCGCGTTCGGCTCGCTGCTGCTTGACAGCCATCCGGTCCGGCTCGCCGGCCAGGACAGTCGCCGCGGCACGTTCGGTCAGCGCCACTCGGTGCTCGTCGACCGGCACACCGGCAACGAGTACACGCCGCTCGCCCACCTCTCCGACGATCAGGCCACCTTCTACGTCTACGACTCGCTGCTGAGCGAGTACGCCGCGCTCGGCTTCGAGTACGGCTACGCGACCGCGCGGCCCGACGCGCTGGTGCTGTGGGAGGCGCAGTTCGGCGACTTCGTGAACGGCGCGCAGGAGATCATCGACGAGTTCATCTCGGCGAGCGAGGCCAAGTGGGGCGAGCGCTCGGGCGTCACCCTGCTCCTGCCGCACGGCTACGAGGGTCAGGGACCGGACCACTCCTCGGCCCGCATCGAGCGGTTCCTCGCGATGTCCGCCGAGGACAACTGGACCGTCGCGGTCCCGTCGACGCCCGCCAACTACTTCCACCTGCTACGGCGGCAGGCGATGTCGGGCCGGCGCAAGCCACTGATCGTGTTCACCCCGAAGTCGATGCTGCGGCTGCGCGCCGCGTCGTCCATGCCCGATGACTTCACCTCCGGGCGGTTCCAGCCGGTGATCCCGGACCCGGCCCAGCCGGACCCGGCGGAGGTCACGAAGGTCATCCTGTGCAGCGGCAAGATCTACTACGACCTGATCAAGGCCCGGGACGCTCGCTCGATCACGGACACCGCCGTCGTACGGGTGGAGCAGCTCTACCCGCTGCCCGGCGAGCAAATCGCCGATGCCATCTCGGCGTACCCGTCGGTCGAGGACATCGTCTGGGTCCAGGAGGAGCCGGCAAACCAGGGCGCCTGGCCGTTCATCGCGATGAACCTCCCGCAGCACCTAGCAGCGGGCCAGTGGGTGAAGCCGGCCACGCGACCGGCATCGGCGTCCCCCGCGGCGGGCTCGCACACCCAGCACGAGGCGGAACAGGCGGCTTTGATCGACGCCGCGCTGAGCTGAGTCGGCGCCGGTGTACTTCACGGACCGGGGCATCGAGGAGCTCGAGAGCCGGCGCGGCGAGGAGACGGTGTCCCTGACCTGGCTGGCGGATCAGCTCCGGACCTTCGTCGACCTCAACCCGGACTTCGAGACGCCGATCGATCGGCTCGCAACCTGGCTGGCTCGCACCGACGACGAGGACGACTAACGCCTCACTCGGCGGTGACGACGACCTTGCCAAACACGTCGCCGCCGGCCAGCCGGGCAAAGCCGTCGCGTGCCGCAGCGAGCGTGACGGTCGAGTCGACGACCGGTCGCACACCCGTAGCTACCAGGAACGCGAGCAGCCGCTCGAGCTCGGCCTTGGTGCCCATCGTCGAGCCGACGACCTCGAGCTGCAGGAAGAACAGCCGCTGTAGCTCCAGCGGCGTGGTGGGGCCGCTGGTCGATCCGCAGACCACGACCCGACCACCCGGCCGGACCGACTTGAGCGAGTGACCGAACGTCGCCTCGCCCACCGTCTCGATCACGGCGTCGACCCGCTCCGGTAGCCGAGCCCCGGACTCGAAGGCCTGATCGGCACCGAGCTCGGCCGCCCGGGCGCGCTTGGCTTCCGACCGCGACGTCGTCCAGACCCGCAGCCCGGCGGCGTGCCCCAACGCGATCGCCGCCGTCGCCACGCCACCGCCGGCGCCCTGGACCAGCACGGTCTCGCCGGGCTGCACCCGGCCGCGCACGAACAGCATGCGGTACGCCGTCAACCAGGCCGTCGGGACCGACGCCGCCTGCTCCCAGGAGAGCTCGGCGGGCTTGGCGACCAGGTTGCGCGCGGGCACGGACACCTGCTCGGCGATCGTCCCGGGATACCGCTCGGACAGCAGCGATCGCTTCGGATCCATCGTCTCGTCGCCACCACCACGGTCCGGGTCGCCGATCACGGCGTGGACGATGACCTCGTTCCCGTCGGCGTCAATGCCCGCAGCGTCGCAGCCGAGGATCATCGGCAGCCGGTCCTCGGGCAGCCCGACGCCGCGCAGCGACCACAGGTCGTGATGGTTGAGGGACGCCGCCTTGACCGACACCGTGACCCAGCCCGGCGGCGAGGTGGGTGCCTCGACCTCGCCCACTTCCAGGGCGCTCAACGGATCGTCGGGCGAGAGGCGGGCGGCGTAGGCGGCAAGCATGCGAGCGACCCTATCGAGGTCCTGCCGCCCTTCCGGTCAGAGCCGCGCGACGCCGTCCGCGCGGGCTGCTGCCGCCACCGCAGCCGCGACCGCAGGCCCGACCCGGGTGTCGAAGACGCTGGGTACGACGTACTCCTCCGACACCTCGTCGCCCACGACGTCGCACAGCGCCGACGCCGCGGCGAGCTTCATGTTCTCGGTGATCGCGCTGGCGCGAACGTCCAGCGCACCCCGGAAGACGCCGGGGAACGCCAGCACGTTGTTGATCTGGTTCGGGAAGTCGCTGCGCCCGGTCGCGACCACGCGGGCGTAGCGCCGCGCGATGTCCGGGTGGATCTCGGGCGTCGGGTTGGCCATCGCAAAGATCATCGCCTCGGGAGCGAGCCTGGCCACGTCGGCCTCGTCGACCTTCCCCGCCGACAGCCCGATGTAGACGTCGGCGCCGACCATCGCCTCCTCGATCGACCCGGTGTAGCCGGAGCGGTTCGTGATGGCTGCCATCGCAGCCTTGATCGGGGTCAGATCGGTGCGGGCGGAATGGACGATGCCCTTGCTGTCCGCGATCGCGATGTCACCGATGCCGGCCTCGAGCAGGATCTTCGTCACCGCAACACCCGCCGCGCCCGCGCCGGACACCACCGCTCGCAGGTCACCGAGCGACCGACCGGTCAGCCGCGCGGCGTTCTTCATCGCGGCCAGCGCCACGATCGCCGTACCGTGCTGGTCGTCGTGGAAGACCGGGATGTCCAGCCGGGCCTTGAGCCGCTCCTCGATGTCGAAACACCGGGGCGCGCTGATGTCCTCCAGGTTGATGCCGCCGAAGCTCGGTGCGAGCCGCGCCACGGTGTCGACGAGATCGTCGATGTCGGTGCAGTCCAGCGCGACGGGAACCGCGTCGACGCCGCCGAACTGCTTGAACAGCAATGCCTTTCCCTCCATCACGGGAAGCGAGGCGACCGGCCCGATGTCTCCGAGCCCCAGCACGGCGGTCCCGTCCGTGACGACAGCGACGACCTTCGAGCGCCAGGTGTAGTCCCATCCCAGCGCCGGGTCCGCCGCGATGGCGAGACACACCTCGGCGACGCCGGGGGTGTAGGCGAGCGACAGGTCGTCGCGGTTGCGCAGCGGAACCGTCGACACGACCTCGATCTTGCCGCCGCGATGCAGCGCGAAGACCGGCTCGTCGTCACGGTTCGTGGCGGTCGGGTTCTCGGGAACGTCGGGCGACGTCATCAGCTCTCCACACCCTTCGGGCTTCCAAGAGTGCCACCACCGGACCGTGGCAACGCGGGGCGGAGCCGATCAGGTCTCCGGCGGCCGGCGGGGCCGCGAATCGGGAGTGTCGCGGGGATCGCCCGGTACCTCGAAAACCTTACCGCCACCCACGTTGACTGCGACGTCGATCGCCCCTCACAACGCCGAGTGTGACGAAAATCGCGCCTGACCCCGTTGAGTGGGACCCACCACTCCCCCGGGCGTCGCACTCAACGATGGGAGCTGAGCCTGCGGAGGACTCGGCCGCGCACCGCCGTACCGGGCAGCGAGCCGAGCTGGCGGCTGTCGGTGCTGCCCAGCGGGTTGTCGCCCTCGACCCGGACCGAGCCGTCGGCCTCGACACCCACGAGCCGTTTCACCGACAACGGCCGGTCCGGCAGCTGCACCAGCACGACGGTCCCGATCCGGGGGGTACGCCGAGGCGCCGCGAGCCACACCAGGAGCCGGTCACCGTGCCGGAAGGTCGGGACCATCGACGGGCCTTCGACCGTGACGACCCGAAGCGGCCACATCACGCGACTCCCCCTCAGGTGTAGGACACCGGACCCGCGGATAGTGTCCCAAGGAGAGCCGAACGCTCACGTGAGGAGAAACCATGCTGCGACTGCGGCGTACCAGACTCGTCGTCTCCGCCCACTGCGACCTGCCGTGCGGCGTCTACGACCCCGCCCAGGCCCGCATCGAGGCCGAGTCGGTGAAGGCCATCATGGAGAAGTACCAGGACAACGACGACCCGGTCTTCCGGACCCGTGCCCTCATCATCAAGGAGCAGCGCGCGGAGCTCGTGAAGCACCACCTGTGGGTGCTGTGGACGGACTACTTCAAGCCGCCGCACTTCGAGAAGTACCCGCAGCTGCACCAGCTGTTCAACGAGGCCACCAAGCAGGCCGGTGCCGCGGGAAGCAAGGGCAAGGTTGACCCGGCCGAGGGGCAGAAGCTGCTCGACCAGATCGCCGAGATCGACAAGATCTTCTGGGAGACCAAGGCCTCCTGACCGACCGACCGGTCCCCTGACATGACGGGTACGTCGTCGATTCGCCTCGCGCGGCCCGATGACGTGCCCGTCGTGTTGTCGCTGGTGCGCGAGCTGGCCGACTACGAGCGGTCGCCGGAGTCCGTGCAGGCGACCGAAGCCGACCTGCAGGCGGCGCTGTTCGGCGGGTCGCCCGCGGCGTACTGCCACGTCGCCGAGATCGACGGCGCCGTGGTGGGTTTCGCGTTGTGGTTCCTCAACTTCTCGACCTGGGTCGGGCGTCACGGGATCTATCTGGAGGACCTCTACGTCCAGCCGGCGTCACGCGGCTCCGGTGTCGGCCGCGACCTGCTGATGACGCTGGTCGACATCGCCCGCCGGCGTGGGTACGGCCGGGTGGAGTGGTCGGTCCTGGACTGGAACGTCGACGCCCAGCGTTTCTACCGCTCGATCGGTGCCGTCCCGACGGACGACTGGACGGTGTGGCGGCTCGACGTCTCGCGGACGCCTGGCTAGCAGACGCCTGACTAGAGGCGGAACGGCTTCGGCGGCGGCTTGAGGTCGGCGCGCGGGCAGCTCGCGAGGGTCAGCCCGCCATAGGCGAGCACCTCGTCGCACAGCGACTCGACCGTGTAGTGGAGGTTCGTGCCTTCGCGGGTGATCGTCGCGCGGAAGATGGTGATCTCGTAGCGGGTAGGGACGCCATACGCGACCTGGATGGTGCCGAGCAGCTTCGACGACCCCATCGTCGAGTCCGGGCCATCCCAGGCCGAGTCGTACCGGCGCCAGGTCGAGGGTTCCGACCACCACACGCCGCCGACGCGCACGTCGTTGAGGTTGAGCTCCATGAGGACCCTGCGCGCTACGTCGTCCGGCATCACTGCCGCAGGTCGAATGACCTCGGTGACGAGGCCTTCGTCGTAGGCCTCCGACACCAGTAGCTCAAGATCGTTCAAGGCGCCAACCTTCCGTCGTGTGTCTCTCCCCTTTGTCGGCGCAGCCGAGACTCCGCTGGAGGACGGAGTGTCATAAGTTGAGATGTCCCCCATATGGCCCATCGGTGGCCCTTTCAGGCCAATCCGGTCAGACCGCGCGGATGAGCATCGTCAGAGCACCTGTCCGGTCGCCGCGACCAGCCCGAGGAAGCCGGCCAGCAGAACGGCGAAGCCGGCGACGAGCGTGGCCGCGGCACGTTCCGGTCCCTCGGTACGCCGGGCCCGAGCACCCGCCAGCACCACAACCACCAGACCGACCACGACCGCCGGCCAGGCCAGCCAGTGATCGGCCGCAGTCATGCGACCCCGGCCTCCCGGGCCTCGGCCACGGCGTCGGCCGGCGAGCCCTGCCACGGGTCGCCATGCCCCGGTAGCAGCACCCGCGCCCGCAACGGCGACAGCGCGGCCAGCGACTCCCGCGCCTGGTCGGTGTCGGCGTTCGATGCCCGCGCCAGCAGACGCGGGCCCCGACGGCCGCTGTACACGTCGTGGGTGACCAGCGCGTCCCCGGTGAACAACACGCCGCGGGCCTCGAGCAGCAGGGCGCTCGACCCGGCGGTGTGCCCGGGGACATGCACCACGCGCGGAGCGCCTGGTACCGCCAGGACCTGGCCGTCGTCGAAGCTGGACAGCTCCTTGACGCCCTTGGGGCGCAACAGGCCGTGCCCGACGAAGAACCGCATCACACCGAGGAACTCCCGCGACACGTGGCGGGCCAGCAGCGGTGACCTCGCGAGCGCCTTCAGCGGCGGTCGGCCACCCGCCAGCGCCCGGTCGGCCGTGTGCACGTGGACCGGCGCCGACATCGTGGTCCGGACCAGCTCGGCGCCGCCGGCGTGATCACCGTGGCCGTGGGTGAGGATCACGGCCTCCACACGAGCCGGCGAGAGCCCGATCCGAACCAGCTCGGCCTCGATCTGCGAGGCGTCCGCGGGCAGCCCGGTATCGATCAGCGTGACGCTCCCGCCGTCCACGACGGCGTACCAGTTGACCAGCTCAGGCCCGAGTCGGTGCACTCCTTCGGCAACTTGCACGGCGGCACCGTACCGCGACCGCGAAATGCCCGAAAACCCGCTCATACCGGCTCTCGGCACGCCCCGTCGACCTGGGATAACGTCGCACCGGTACGGCGCTCGGCGCGCCCCAGCTGGATGCCGACAGAACGAAACGGATCGAAGGAGTTACACCGTGGCGGAAGCCGCAAGCGCAGCGGGGAGCGTCCCGACAGCGCCGCGCGACGTCGTGGTCATCACCCTGCCCGCGGTCGGCGCGTACCTCTCCGTGCTCCGGACGGCGACCGCCGGCCTGGCTGCCCGGCTCGACTTCACCCTGGACGAGATCGAGGACCTTCGGATCGCGGTGGACGAGGCGTGCGCAATGCTGCTGGCCCAAGCCGTCCCCGGTGCCGACATCGAGTGCCAGTTCCTGCTCGACGCCGACACGATGCGGGTCAGCGTCAGCGTGCTGACCCGGGACGGTCAGCAGCCCAGCCGGGACACCTTCGCCTGGACCGTGCTGTCCGCACTGGCCGGCGAGGTCGACAGCTCGGGCGACTCTGATGGCCGGGTGACCATCTCCCTCAACAAGCGTCGGAGCGGACCGGCACGATGACGAGCGAGCCCACCGCGGCACCCGCCGTCGTGGACCAGCCCGGCCCGGTGGACGACGCCGCCGGATCGGATCCGGCGGCCCCGAATGACCTCGAGGTCGCGGTCGAGCCGGAGCTGACCGCGGAGATCGAGCGCCGGAGCAAGTCCTCGCACGACCGGGCCCACGCCCGCGAGCTGTTCGCGGTGCTCGTCACCTGCGACGAGGAGGACCCGCAGCGGCAGCGGATCCGCGACGAGCTCGTCGAGATGCACCTGCCCCTGGTCGAGTACCTCGCCCGCCGCTTCCGCAACCGCGGCGAGCCGCTCGACGACCTGGTCCAGGTGGCGACGATCGGCCTGATCAAGAGCGTCGACCGCTTCGACCTCGAGCGCGGTGTGGAGTTCTCGACCTACGCCACCCCCACGATCGTGGGGGAGATCAAGCGGCACTTCCGCGACAAGGGCTGGGCGATCCGGGTGCCCCGCCGGCTCCAGGAGCTGAAGCTCGCGCTGGCGAAGGCCACCAGCGAGCTCTCTCAGCGCAACGGCCGGGCCCCGACGGTCGCGGAGCTCGCCGGGCACCTGGAGATGTCGCAGGACGACATCCTCGAGGGACTGGAGTCCGCGAACGCCTACTCCGCGGTGTCGCTCGATGCCCCCGATGCCGGTGACGACGACTCCCCCGCGGTGTCCGACTCGCTCGGCGCAACCGACGAGGCACTCGAGGGCGTGGAGTACCGCGAGTCGCTCAAGCCGCTTCTGGAGCAGCTGCCGCCCCGCGAGAAGAAGATCCTGTTGCTGCGCTTCTTCGGAAACATGACCCAGTCACAGATCGCCGCCGAGCTCGGTATCTCGCAGATGCACGTCTCGCGGCTGCTCGCTCGCACCCTCGCGCAGCTACGGACCGGGTTGCTCGCCGAGGACTGAGCCCTCCCTCGCGTGAGCCTCAGATCCCGCCGAGTCGCGCCCGACTGTGCGGCAGGGACACCGTGACGAGGGTGAGCACCGCCACGACGATCAACGGGATCATCAGGCCCGGCAAGGTGTGCAGCTGCCCGATCCCGACCACCAGTGAGAAGAACTGCACGAGATAGGTAGGGGTCTGCGCCCATCGCCGTTCCCGCCAGAGGCCGAGTGCGGCCGCCGCCACCCCGGCCGCGTAGATCAGGATCACGACGCCGAGCAGGATGGCGGTCCCTCGGCTCTGCGGATGACCGACCACTGCGCGGACCAGCTCGACGATGCCGTAGATCGCCATGCCGACGGCTTCCAGCGCCACCAGTCCGGCAGCCACGGACAGTGAGGCGGGTCGTTGCATCGAGTCATGAGCGTAGTGACCGATATCCTCGTGTGATGCGCGCGATGCTGGTGGTCAACCCGATGGCCACCTCCACAACGCGTCATGAGCGCGATGTCCTCACCCGGGCCCTCGGCAGCGAGCTCAAGGTCGATGTCATCGAGACCGAGCACCGCGGCCACGCCATCGAGCTCGGCGCCCAGGCCGTCGAGGCCTCGCTCGACCTTGTCGTGGTCCTCGGCGGCGACGGAACCGTGAACGAGGTCATCAACGGTCTGCTCGGCGCCGGCGAGTGGACCGGACCCTCGCCCGATGCTCCGGCGCTGGCGATCGTGCCGGGTGGCAGTACAAACGTGTTCAGCCGGGCGCTCGGCATCTCGCGGGACCCGATCGAGGCCACCGGTGAGCTGCTGGACGCCCTCCGTGGCGGCCACACCCGCCGGCTCGGGCTCGGCCGGGTCGACGAGCGCTGGTTCACGTTCACCGCCGGGCTGGGCCTCGACGCCGATGCGGTCCGCCGGGTCGAGGCAGCCCGTGCCCAGGGCAAGGCCAGCACCCCGAGCCGCTATACCCGAGCCACGGTGCGCAGCGTTTTCGCGATGGACCGGCGGCATCCGGCCCTCACGCTGGAGCGGCCCGGCGAGGAGCCGGTCCCCGGCCTGTTCTTCGGCATCGTCGCCAACACCTCGCCCTGGACCTACTTCCGTGACCACCCGATCGTGCTGACTCCCGACGCGTCCTTCGACGCCGGCCTCGACCTGGTCAGTCGGCAGCGGATGCGGCTGCCAGGGGTCAGCTGGGCGGCGGCCGGCATGCTGTCGCGCGGCGGGATCCGCGGCCGGCACACCCGCACCTTCCACGACCTGCGTGACTTCCGACTGGTGGCCGACCGGCCGACCCATCTGCAGGTCGACGGCGACTACCTCGGTCAGCGCACCGATGCCCGGTTCCGGGCGGTTCCGAACGCATTGCGGGTCATCGCCTGATTGCTCGGCCAGCTATTGCGGGCATCGCGAGGGTTGAGACGTTTGGCCGCTGGGGACGTGTCCCGGCATGACGTGTGAGAAGTCCCACAGGGTCGACCGGGCGAAACCGATCCCGGAGCCTTGCCCCGCTCCAGAACTGCGTTCTAGCGTGGGCCAGAACAGCCCTGGACAGGCCGTGATGGACATGGATAGCGTCCTCACCACGGGGATAGATCAGGGGATAGGTTGTGGTACGGCGTACTTCGTGAAAGATTTCACAAGAGATCGCGCGAAGACGACGCACACCGGGACGGAAGGACGCCGCATGGACTGGCGACACGCAGCCGCGTGCCGTGAGGAGGACCCAGAACTGTTCTTCCCCATCGGCACCACCGGCCCCGCACTGCTCCAGGTTGAGGACGCCAAGGCAGTCTGCGAACGATGCACCGTGACCGAGGCCTGTCTTGAGTGGGCGCTGGAGAGCGGCCAGGACACCGGGGTCTGGGGCGGGCTGTCGGAGGACGAGCGGATGTCGATCAAGCGCTCGCGACTGCGCACTCCCCTGCGCACCGGCTGAGCCCGCTCACCGCTCACGCGCCCGATGCGCCGAACGTCACCGTAACGACCGTCCCGCCGGTCTCCGGCGATCGCAGCTCGAGCCGGCCAGCGAGTTCCGATTCGACCAGGGTGCGGACGATCTGAAGCCCCAGCCGCTGCGACCCGGCCGCCTCGAAGCCGACCGGTAGGCCGCACCCGTCGTCGACGACCTCCACCCTCAAGCGGTCGCCTTCGCCGCGGTCGACCCGGATCTCGACGGTCCCGCCCTGTTGGTCCTCGTACCCGTGCTCCACGGCGTTCTGCACCAGCTCGGTGAGCACCATTGCCAGCGGCGTCGCCATCTCCGCCGACAGCACGCCGAAGCTGCCGCGGCGGCGGACCGCGACCGCGCTCCCCGCCACCTCGGCGATCATGCCGAGCACCCGGTCGGCGACCTCGTCGAAGGGAACGTTCTCCTCCAGCGAGCCCGACAGCGTCTCGTGGACGACGGCGATCGAGGACACCCGGCGGACCGACTCCTCCAGGGCGATGCGGGCCTGCGGCACGTCCATCCGACGGGCCTGCAGCCGGAGCAGCGCCGCCACGGTCTGCAGGTTGTTCTTCACCCTGTGATGGATCTCCCTGATGGTCGCGTCCTTGCTGAGCAGCTGCCGGTCCCGCCGGCGTACTTCGGTGACGTCTCTGACCAGGACCAGTGCGCCGATGTGCTCACCGCCCGGCCATAGCGGCAGCGCCCGCAGCGCGATGATCGTTTCCGCGCCCTCGACGTCGCCGCTGCGGGGGACCCGGCCGCGTGCCAGCACGGACACCGGCTCGTCGACCGGCGTGGCGAGCCGCCCGGCCAGCCGGCTCGTCACCTCGGACAGCGATGCGCCGGTCAGGTCACCGGGATGGCCGAGCCGCCGGTAGGCGGACAACGCGTTGGGGCTGGCGAACGTCACGTGGCCGGCCGGGTCGAGGCGGATCAGGCCGTCGCCGACCCGTGGGCCGGAGCCCTCGTCCGTGGCCCGCTCACCTGGGTAGGGCCAGCGGCCCTCGGCGAGCATCTGGGCCAGGTCGTTGGCGCTCTGCAGGTAGGCGATCTCGAGCCGGCTGGGAGTCCGGGCAGCCGCCAGGTTGGTGTCCCGGGCGATCACGGCCAGGACCCGGCCGCTGCGGGTGACCGGGAGCGCTTCTTCCCGCACCGGCACCCCGCCCAGCCACACCGGGTCGCCCTCACGCACGATCCGACCTTCGGCGAAGGCCGCGCGCAGCTGCGGCCGGTCGCCCGCCGCGACCACCGTTCCGACCAGGTCGTCCTGGTACGACGTGGGGCCGGTCGTGGGCCGCATCTGGGCGACCACGGTGAACCATTCCCCGTCGCGGTCCGGCACGAACAGCACCAGGTCGGCGAACGACAGGTCGGCGAGCAGCTGCCAGTCACCCACCAGCCGGTGCAGGATGTCGGCGTCGTCGAGCTCGAGGCCGTGCGGTCCCAGCAGCTCGTCCATGGTCGGCACGACGCCAGGCTACGGAGCCCCTCCCCCTCGGCCGGTCAGGCCTCCCGGCCCTTTTCCACGGTTGCGGCCCCTGGCGAGTTCGGGAGGTGGCGGTAACAGCGCCGCCAACCGCATCGCCCGCCGGCGTCGAGCCCGCCGGTCCCATCGAGCCCGCTCGGTGGCGTTCATGTCGCGCGCCTCGGCAACGTCGACCGTGTCGTCACGAGGACCGATGTGGCGAGCATCGCCAGCAGGGGGACACCGACGACGACGACGCCGATCGTCTCCCACGGCAAGACGAACGGGAACCCCTCCCGCGACCGCAGGATGCCATACGCCGGTACCAACCCGGACACCACGCCGACGAGGGTGCCCAACAGGGCGACGGTCCCCGCCTGGTTCGCGACCAGCAGCCGTCGAGTGCGTGGCGACGACCCGACCGCGGACAGCGTGGTCAGGTCGCTTCGGCTCTCGACAACGGAAAGCCCGGTGGCAATGCCGGTGGCGCCCAGCGTGACGATGCCGGCGGCAGCGGCCAACGCGAGCAGGCCGTAGTTCCACCGCCGCGGGTGATACCCACGCTCGATGGTCAGTGAAGCGGGCGGGATCCGGTTGGCGGCGGTCGGCTGCAGGGCGGCGGCGGCGCGGTCCTGCTGAGCCTGGGTCGGAACCCGGGGTGTGACGACGATGTAGGCGTTGTGGTCGACGGTCAGGTGCAGCCGGGTCGCCAGCGCCGGGCTGATGATCGCCCCGGTGGCAGCCGACGTATTGCCCACGTCGACGGCGTACGCCGGAACCTGTTGGTCACGGTCACTGGAGGACGATGGGCCTTGCGCCTCGATGCTCAGCGTCGCGCTGCCTTGGTTCGTCCAGCCGGGGTCGAAGACGACCACCTTGTTCGCTCGCAGCGCCGCGACCGCCTGCGGATCGGATCGTCCGGCGAGGCGCGCGAGCAGGGTCGCGTCGCCAACGGCGACGGTGCTCGGCGTCTCGGCGTGGAACGCGGGATCGGTGAGCGATGTGAGGGACGCGCATTGAATCCGGCCGGACCCGTCGCAGGTCGACGTGGGCAGCGACACGACCGTGCTGGCGCCCAGGTCCGAGCGAGCGATCGCGGTCGCCGCGGCGAGGTTGTGCCGAACCTGCGCGGGTGATCCGTCGCCCACATACAGCACGGGCTGGCCGATTCGGGCCTCCGGTACGTAGTTCGCCCGCTCCGAGGCGACCTCGCTCACGATGTACGTCGAGACGGCGATGCTGCCGGCGACAGCGGCCATGATCGCGGCCACCGCCGGCCCGGTCCGGCCGCGGTGCCGGGCCGCGTCGCGCAGTGCCAGCCGAGGGGCGAGCGGCGCGAACCGGGCGAACCGGCCCGCTAGCCCGACGATGGCCGGAGAGCAGACCACGAAACCCAGTTCGGAGAGCACGGCGCCGACCAGGATGAGCGTGAAGCGGGCCGGTGGGTGGGCGGCGTACGCAGCGATCACAAAGCCCAGGAACGCCATCGACAACCCGGCCACGGGCACCCGGCGCGCGGTCGTCACGGTCCCGCGTCGCCCGGTCAACGCTGCTACGACGTCCTCGCGCGCGGCTGATCGGGCCGGAAGCACGCTGGCGAGCAGGCCGGTCAGCACGCCTAGGACACCGACGGCGAGTAGCTCGAGTGGGCGGACGTCGAACGGGCCACCGAGCTTGTCGGCCAGTCGCTCCTCGATGGGCAGGAGCAGCCGAGCGGCGACGACCCCGCCCGCCACCCCGAGAACGGCTCCGACCAGACCCAGCACGAGGCCGCCGGCAAGGACGACGCTGCGGACCTGGCCGGCATCCCCACCGCTCGCCGAGATCAGAGCGAGGTCACGACGCTGCCGACGTGCCCCGACAGCGAAGGCGGCGCCGGCAAGCAGGACGACCTCGAGGACCGCGAGGCCGACGGCAACCGTGGCGATGCCGATCAGCTCGGCGTGGTCATTGCCTTGCGAGGGGTAGTCGGTGTGTCGGGGCGGGTGCTCGACGGCGTACCGCGAGGTGACCGCGACGCCCATGGCGTCGAAGGCCTGCACCTGGGACCAGGTGACCGGATCCGACGTGGCCACCAGGTACGTCGAGCTCAAGTCCGGTGACCGCGGCAGAGCCGACGCAAGCGCATAGACACCGTCGCTCGACCAATGATCAGGGTCGCGATACTCGCCGACGACGGTCCGGCGGGTGCCGGCGAGCGTGATCTGCCCGCCGATCCGGACGGCCAGTCTGGCCGCCAGTGAGGGGGTGATCGCTACCTCCAACGCCGTGGTGGGCGCGCGACCCGACACAGGATCGGCCATCCCTCGGGTGAGGGGGTCGCGCAGATCCAGGCCGGCAAAGTCGGCGTCCACCAGCCGGTCGCCAGCGCTTACCGGTCCATGGCTGGTGACCGTCGGCACGACTCGGGATCCGGCCGGCAGCCGCGCTTCCGTTTGGGCCAGTAGGGCCCGATACGCCGACGTATCGAAGGACACGGAGTTGTCGGTGGTCTGGGCGCCGAGGGTGGCATCCACCTCTTGCTGCACCCGGCCGCCGAGCGGCTGGAAGGCGACGCTCGCCTGCCCGATCTCGCGGTCCAGCCGCTGGGCCGGGCTCAGCTGCATCGTCCGGGCCAGGACGTCCGCTCCGGTCAGGGCGAGCACCGGTAGCGCCACCATGGCCACGACCAGGGCAGACCGAGCCTTGTGCCGCCAGGCGTCACGGCGAGCGATCCGTAATGCGGCAAGGGCAGCGGGCCGGGACGTCATCGCGGCGCCCGACCGGCGAGCAGCGCGCCGGCGTCCGGCCGAGGGCCGGTCTCGTCGACGACCCGGCCGTCACGCAGAAAGACGACACGATCGGCCCAGGCCGCCAGCCTGGCATCGTGCGTAACGAGGACTCCAGCGGCTCCCGCGTCGCATCGATCGCGGAGCAGGCGCATCACATCCTCGCCGATCACCGAGTCCAACGCTCCGGTCGGCTCGTCGGCGAGCACCAACCGGCGCGGCCCTACCAGAGCGCGAGCGATCGCGACACGTTGCTGCTGGCCGCCTGAAAGCTCGTCGGGAAACCGGTCGGCAAGGTTCGCAAGATCGACGTCAGCCAGCGCTGCCAGGGCTTCGATCCGGCCCTTGCGGGCCGAGACCCCATCGAGCTCCCGGGGCAACGCGACGTTCTCGACAGCCGTGAGAGCGGGCACGAGGTTGAGCTCCTGGAAGACATAGCCGGCCGATCGCCGTCGTACCTCGGCCAGCTTGCTCGCGGAAAGCCCGGAGAGGAGCACGCCCTCGACGAAGACCTCGCCCGCCGTCGGCGAGTCCAGGCCACCGGCGATGTTGAGCAACGTGGACTTGCCCGAACCACTCGGACCCATCACCGCCACCAGCTCGCCGGCGGTGACCTCGAGAGAGATCCCGCGCAGCGCCTGCACCGCCTGGGCGCCGCTGCCATGCACCCGCGACACCTCGCGCATGCTCAGGACGGCGGTCATCGGGCGACCTGCTCGGCCGGTGCGGGCTCCACCTCGTCGACATGCCGCAGCCGACCGGCACCTGGGGTACGCCGTGCCAGCCGGGTCTCGCAGGCATCGAGCCAGCGGATCTCCGCCTCAGCGGCAAACACCAACGAGTCGAGCACCATCGACCAGGCCAGATCATCCTCGAGGTCACCCGAGCCGCCACCCCGCTTGAGCGTCGTGTAGTCCTGCAGCGCCCGCATCGTGTCGGTCCGCTGGGACTGCACCACCGCGTGTACGTCGATGCCCGGCAGCCGGGCAGCCATCGCCAGCTTGATGGCGAGCTCGTCGCGGGGCCGGTCCTCGCGGCGTACCGGGGTCTCGAACCACCGGGACAGCTCGACCCGGCCCGCATCGGTGAGGTCGTAGACCTTGTGGGACGGGTCGCCGTCGCCCGCCACCGCCACGAGGTCGTCCCGCTCGAGCCGGGCCAGCGTGGTGTAGACCTGCCCGATGTTCAGCGGCCAGGTGCCGCCCGTACCCGCCTCGAAGTCCTGCCGCAGCTGGTAGCCATGGCGCGGCCCTTCGGCGAGCAGGGCGAGAATCCCCTGCCTGATCGACATGCGCACTCCCGGTGCTGACGGACCCGACGTCCGGATCACGGATACGCAGTATGCATACTCGGTACGCATGCTGTCCAGTGCCTGCCGCGCAACGCGCGCCGGCGCGTGGCATGCTCGCGCGATGCCACCCGAGGTCGAACTCGACGTCGACGTCCCTGGCGCGGTGCTCCGCGCCGAGCGGTGGCCCGCGCCGGCGCCGACCGTGGTCATGTTGCACAGCGGTGTCACGGACCGGCGGAGCTGGTACGCCGTGGCCGACGACCTCGGCGATACCGCCGACGTCATCGTCTACGACCGGCGTGGCTTCGGGGCCAGTCCGCCGGGTGAACTCGACTTCAGCCACCTGGCGGATCTGGTGGCCGTGGTCGACCGCCTCGCCACCGGTCCCGTCGTACTGGTCGGCAACTCGATGGGCGGCGCCCTCGCCCTCGACCTCGCCCTGACCGAGCCGCAGCGGGTGGCGGGGCTGTTGTTGCTGTCGCCGGCCGTGAGCGGTGCTCCGGAGCCGGTCGACTTGGACGCCGCCACGCTGGTACTCCTCGAGCGAATCGACCGGGCCTGGACCGACGGCGACAAGACCGAGCTGGTCCGGCTGGAGAGCTGGATGTGGCTCGACGGGCCGACCGGCGCCGAGGGGCGTGTGACCGGGCCGGCGCGCCGACTCGCCGAGGAGATGAACCGCCAGATGCTGTCCTACGGCACCGACGAAGGAGCCGGAGGCTCGGACATCGAGGCCTGGTCCCGGATCGAGGAGATCGACGTCCCGACGATCGTGGCCGCCGGCGAGCTCGACGCACCCTTCATCGTCGACCGCTCACGCCAAGTCGCGGAGCGGCTGCCGCAAGGGCGCTTCGTTGCGATACCGGATGTTGCCCACCTGCCGAGCCTGGAGCAGCCGACAACGATTGCCGGGCTGGTTGCCAAGCTGGTACCGCGATAGCCCTCAGGCGACGAGGCCGAGGCGACGCAGTTCGACGGTGAGGTCGTGCGGGTTGGTCGACGCAGCCATCGCGGCGTCGAGGGTGATCACGCCGTCGCGGATCAGCGACACCAGGTGCTGGTCGAAGGTCTGCATCCCGTAGTAGGCGCCGTCGGCGATCAGTCCGTTGATGGTCGAGGTCTTGTCGGGGTCGGTGATGGCCTCGGCGATGCGGCCGGTGTTGACGCACACCTCCATCGCGACGCAACGCCCCTCGCCGTCCGAGCGAGGGACCAGGCGCTGGCAGATGATGCCGCGCAGCGCACCGGCGAGCGAGAGCCGCATCTGCTTCTGCTCGTGCGGCGGGAAGAAGTCGATGACGCGGGTGATGGTCTCCTGCGCGTCGGTGGTGTGCAGGGTCGACATGACGAAGTGACCGGTCTCGGAGGCCGCGAGGGCCGCCTTGACCGTCTCCTGGTCACGCATCTCGCCGACGAGGATGACGTCGGGGTCCTGCCGCATCGCGGCACGGAGCGCCACCGTGAAGTCCTCGGTGTCGACCCGAACCTCGCGCTGGTTGATCATCGCCAGCTTGTCGAAGTGCAGCACCTCGATCGGGTCCTCGATCGTGACGCAGTGCACCTCGCGGTTGGAGTTGATGTGGTCGATCATGCCGGCGAGCGTGGTCGTCTTCCCGGATCCGGTGGGGCCGGTCACGAGCACTAGGCCACGCGGCTCGAGGGCGAGGCTGGCCAGCACGGGCGGCAGTCCCAGGTCGTCGAGCGGGATCGCGCCGACGGAGACGCGACGGAAGACCAGACCGGCCGAGCCACGGGAGCGGAAGGCGTTGACGCGGAACCGGCCGACGCCTGCCAGCGAGTAGGCAAAGTCTGCCTCGTTGGTCCGGTCGAACTCGTCGACCAGGTCCTCGCGAAGCACCTCGCGGACCATCGACTCGGTGTCGGCGGCGGTGAGATCCCGGGTCTGCAGCTTGCGCAGTCGGCCATCGATGCGAACACGCGGCGGCGATCCGACCTTGCAGTGCAGGTCAGAGCCCCCGCAGTCGACGAGCGCGCGCAAAAACGGCTCGATCATCAGTTCCGACGTCACAGATGGTGCTTCGGCGTGATTGGCCGCATTCTTGACCGCTGTTTGACGCCAATCAGGCGATGACCGCGATCACGTCGCCTTCCTGCACGACCTGGCCTTCCTCGACCCGCAGCTCGCTGACCGTGCCGCTGGACTCGGCGACGACCGGGATCTCCATCTTCATCGACTCGAGGATGACGAGAGTGTCGCCGTCCGCGACGGAATCACCCTGCTGGACCACGATCTTCCAGACGTTCGCCACCATCTCGGCGCGGACCTCGGCCACTGCAACCTCCCGTTGAGATCCCTCATCCAACCACTAGCGGTCGTCCAGCTGCCGCTGCAGCCGCTGTGCCGTCGACTTCCAGTACGCCGCCTCCGCCTGCCACTTCTTCAGCTCGGTCATCAGACCGCTCACGACATCCTCACTGACCCGGTCCGGTGAGCCGGGCCGGACGCCGCGGCTGCGGGAGCGGGCCGTGGCGTAGGCCGCCACCACGATCACCACCACCAGGACGAGGACGCCGATCGCGACCACGGTCCCGTTCACGGGAGTCAGCGGCCGGTCCAGGACGGAGGTCGCCGGTCGAAGAACGCCGCGATTCCCTCGGCGACATCGTTGGTGGTCACCAGCAACGACAGCTGCGCCTGCATCGCCTCCAGCGCCATCGGCAACGACGAGGTCTCCGTCGCCGTGGCCCACGCCGCCTTGCCGAGCCGGACGGCCACCGGCGGCGCTGCCGCCAGCTTCTCGACGTACGCCTCGACCGCCTCGTCGAAGCCGTCGTCCGCGAAGACCCGAGAGACCAGCCCTGCGGCGTACGCCGACCGGGCGTCGAACCGCTCGCCGGTGAGCATCCAGTCCATCGCGTGCTTGGCCGGGACCTGACGGGCGAGCAGTGCGCTCACCATGAACGGCCACAGCCCGCGGTCGACCTCGGGCAGCCCGAACTGCGCGCTCTCGGCGGCCAGGACGACGTCGCATCCGGCGGCGAGGCCGACTCCGCCGGCCAGGCACAGTCCCTGCACCCGGGCGACCACAGGCACCGGACAGTCCCGGATCGCGACGGCGAGCTTGGCGAGCTGGCCGCGGCCGTCGTGCTGCTCGAGAATCGTTGCGTCGGTGCCCATGTTGGCCAGGTCGGCGCCCGCACAGAACACCCGATCGCCGACCGCGGAGATCAGCACGACCCTGATCCGGTCGTCGGTGGTCGCCGACCGGACCCCATCCCCGAGCGCGGCGAGCACACCGGGCGAGAGCGTGTTGCGCTGCTCCTCGCGATTGATCTGCAGCCGCAGCACACCACCCGTCAGCTCGGTCAGGACGTCGCTCATGAACGCATCCTCTCGACCAGTCCGGTGTCGTACCGGCCGGAGCGGAAGTCCGGGTTGTCGAGCAGCTCGAGGAAGAACGGCAGGTTGGTCTTGGGGCCCTCGATGCGGAAGTCGGCGACGGCGCCGCGGGCCCGCTCGAGCGCCTGCTCGCGGTCGCTGCCCCACACGCAGAGCTTCGCGAGCAACGGGTCGTAGTACGGCGTGACGGTGCTGTCGGCGGCATAGCCGGCGTCGACACGGATACCGTCGCCGCCCGGCTCGACCCAGGTGGTGATGTGGCCCGGCGACGGCAGGAACCGCTTCGGGTCCTCGGCGTACACCCGGAACTCGACGGCGTGACCGGTCACCCTGACGTTCTGCAGGTCGGCCCGCGGCGGTTCCCCCGCGGCGACCAGCAGCTGCTCCGCCACGATGTCGATGCCGGTGACCAGCTCGGTGACCGGGTGCTCCACCTGCAGCCGGGTGTTCATCTCGAGGAAGACGTAGTCCTGGGTCGCCGGGTCGACCAAGCACTCGACCGTGCCTGCACCGCGGTAGTCGACCGCCTCGCCGGCACGGACCGCACCGGCCAGCATCCGGGCCCGTAGCTCGTCGCCGACACCGGGTGAGGGTGTCTCCTCGGCGACCTTCTGATGCCGGCGCTGCACCGAGCAGTCCCGCTCGCCGAGCGCCAGGACGGTGCCGTCGGCAAGCCCCAGCAGCTGGACCTCGACGTGCCGGGCGCCGCTGATGTAGCGCTCGAGCAGGATCGCCGGCGACCCGAAGAACCGCTCGGCGCGGGAGCGGGCGGTCTCGAAGGCGGCCCGTAGCCCGTCGTCGTCTGTAGCCACGCCCATCCCGATGCCGCCGCCACCGGCGGAGGCCTTGACCATCAACGGGTAACCGATCTCGCGGGCGGCCGCCAACGCCGCGTCGACGTCGTGCACCGGCTCCCGCGTACCGGGCGCGACCGGGACCCCGGCGTCCGCCATCAGGTTGCGGGCGCTCACCTTGTCGCCCATCGAGGTCATCGACTCCGGCGACGGCCCGACCCAGATCAGCCCGGCGTCGATGACCGCGCGTGCGAACTCCGCACTCTCGGCCAGGAAGCCGTAGCCGGGATGGATCGCCTCGGCCCGGGTCCGCTCGGCGGCCTCCAGGACGCGGGCCATATCGAGGTAGGACTCGGCCGGCGGAGCCGGGCCGAGCAGGACGGCCTCGTCCGCCTCACGCACGAACGGCAGCCCCGCATCGGCCTCGGAATGGACCGCGATCGTCCGCAGACCCATCCCGCTGGCGGTGCGCAGCACACGGCGCGCGATTTCCCCGCGGTTCGCGACCAGCAACGACTCGAACACGGCGGCACACTAGCCGTATGAGCCTCGCGGTGCTCGTCCTGGTCGGCTCCGGCCTCCTTGGCTTCGTGCTGGGCGGGTCGCTGTCGAGCCTGCAGACGCTGCCACTGCGCGACCTGTGGCTGGTCGTCGTTGCGGTCGCCGCCCAGCTCGTCGGAGGGCTGATCGCATGGCTGGCCGGCTCGGGGACGGCCTACGCGGTTGGCCTCACGGTCTCGGCGCTGGCCGCCCTGGCCTTCTGCGCTCGCAACCTGCGGATCCGGGGGGTGCCGCTGGTGACCCTCGGGCTGCTGCTCAACGCCCTCGTCGTTACGGCCAACGCTGCGATGCCGGTGTCGAGCGCCGCGGCGGCGCGAGCCGGTACCCCGATCACCTCGATCGCGGCTGGCAACGACCCGCGGCACGTGATCGCGGGGTCCGGTACGACGCTGCGAGGGCTCGGAGACGTCGTACCGGTGGCCTTGCCGTGGCGCCCCGAGGTGGCCAGCCCCGGCGACGTCCTCATCGTGGCCGGGCTGGGCGAGCTGCTCTGCCTAGGCATGAGACGCCGACGGGTCCGGCCCCCTCGCACCCCCCTAAAGCGGGCACTGCGGACCCAACTCTCACGCTGACCCGCGTAGGGTCGTGATGACCGAACGTCGGCCCCTACCGGGAGCAGTGATGGCGAAGAAGAAGCGCAAGCGGCGCGCCCGCGCGAAGAGCAAGGCCAACCACGGCAAGCGCCCCAACACCTGATCCAGGCTTGAACCAGCCGGTCAGCGAGCGGGCTGGCGGGCCTGCCAGGCCTCCCAGGCGCTGCTGACCATGTCACGCAGGTCGTGGCTGGCGGTCCAGCCGAGGTCGTCACGGATCCGGTCGACCACGGCCACCGTGCGCGCCGGGTCCCCTGGTCGCCGCGCCACCACCTCCGGCGGCGTCTCGTTGCCCGTTACGTCGGCGATCGTGCGCAGCACCTCGAGCACGCTCGAGCCGACGCCACGTCCGATGTTGTAGGTCGCTGACCCGCCGCCATCGCGCAGGTGGCGCAGCGCCGCGACGTGGGCGTCGGCGATGTCCGACACGTGCACGTAGTCCCGGATGCAGGTGCCGTCCGGGGTCGGGTAGTCGTCGCCGAACACCTTCGGCGCCTCACCGCGGCCGAGTGCCTCGAACACCATCGGGATCAGGTTGAAGGCGCCGGGATCGCCGAGCTCGACCGATCCGGCGCCGGCGACGTTGAAGTAGCGCAGCGAGATGACCCGCATGCCGGTGGCGTCGCCGACCGCTCGGCTGACCCACTCGCCGGTCAGCTTGGTCTGGCCGTAGGGGCTCAGCGGTACACCGCCGTCGTCCTCGGTGACCTTCTCGACGCTGGGCATGCCGTACACCGCGGCGCTGGAGGAGAACACGAACGACTCGACTCCCGCCGCGGTTGCCGCGTCGAGGACCGAGAGCAGCCCGTCGACGTTCTCGCGGTAGTAGTACAGCGGCCGGTCGACGGACTCGCCGACCTGCTTCTTCGCCGCGACGTGGACGATGCCCTTGACGTCGTGGTCCCGCAGCGTGCGGGTGACGAGGTCGGTGTCGAGGACGCTGCCGGTGACCAGGGTCGCGTCACCGACCCGGTCCGGCGTACCGGTCGAGAGGTCGTCGATGACGACCGCCGACTCACCCGAGTCCTCGAGGGCCTTCACGATGTGGGCGCCGATGTAGCCGGCGCCGCCGGTCACGAGCCAGGACGTCATGCCGAGAGGCTAGCGATCAGTCGACTCGGTACTCGACCGTGGTCAGGTCGATCCGGACCTCGGCGAGCTTCGCCCGCAACCGGTCCTTGAGGCCGTCGGGCGCACTGTCGTTACCGCAGCAGCGGGCGACGAGCGCCTTCACCTCCTGCTCGATGCCGTACTGCCTCAGGCACGGTCCGCAGTCGTCGAGATGCACGCGCACCTCGGTGCGATGGACCTCGTCGATCTCACCGTCGAGATAGAGGTAGACCTGCTCGATGACCTCGACGCAGTCGATGTCGGGGGGGTCGCCAAAGCTCATCGGACGCACCTCGTCATGAGTCTTCTCCGGCATGGATCTGTTCGGTGTCTGACGTGCTCTCGTCCGGGCCGGGACGCCGATATCCCCGCTCCAGGGCGTAGGCCTCGAGGGCATCCCGCAGACCGCGGCGACCGCGGTGCAGCCGCGACATCACCGTCCCGATCGGCGTACCCATGATTTCGGCGATCTCCTTGTAGGCGAACCCCTCGACATCGGCGAGGTAGACCGCCATCCGGAAGTCCTCCGGCAGCGACTGCAGGGCTTCCTTCACATCGCTGTCGGGCAGGTGGTCGAGCGCCTCGGTCTCGGCGGACTTCAGCCCGGAGGACGTGTGCGACTCGGCGTTCGCGAGCTGCCAGTCCTCGACCTCGGCATCACCGGACTCCTGCGGGCGACGCTGGCTCTTGCGGTAGGTGTTGATGAACGTGTTGGTCAGGATCCGGTACAGCCAGGCCTTGAGGTTCGTGCCCTCCTGGAACTGGTGGAAGGCAGCGAACGCCTTGACGTAGGTCTCCTGGACGAGGTCCTCGGCGTCGCTGGGGTTGCGGGTCATCCGCAGCGCCGCGGAGTACAGCTGGTCGAGGAACGGCAGAGCGTCCCGCTCGAACCGAGCGCTGCGCTCTTCGACGGTCTCCTCGGTCACCCGCACGTCCCTCCGCACCGCCGTGCCCCGGCGCGGGTTCCCCGACAGGACTGCCGAGTTCGCGCTGGGAGGCGGAGCCGAGGATATCGGCCGCCGACGAGAGGGTGAACGGGGCGCCGAATCGGCGGTCGCGGTACGGACACCGCGCGTTGTGGTCCCGGTCACAGAACGGTTAACGCTGCGTTCCCCCGACCGATTCCCGCCGCCCACGTCACGACCAGCTCGCCCAGGGCGCCGAGAGCGGAGGCCGACCGGGCGAGCGAGTGGTCGCCGGGCACGGCGACGACGGTCGCCTCGGCCGGGAACTCGCTTGGCGTACCGAACGGGTCGCGCTCACCCTGGACCACCAGGACCGGTACGCCGGCGCCGTTGAGCTCCTCGACCCGGCTGCGTTCCGGGCGCGAGGGCGGGTGCAACGGGAAAGCCAGCGCGAGCACGGCGTCGGCGCCCAGCCCGACAGCGGTCCGGCACGCCACCCGCGCTCCGCTGCTGCGGCCGCCGAGGATCAGCCGGCCTTCCGGCACCACCAGGCGCAGCGAGACGACCACGGCGGAGAAGGCCTGATCGAGCCGAGGCGCCGGGACCGGGGCGCGCTTGCCCGCGACCCGATAAGGCTGCTCGACCCGGGCGACGGTCCAGCCGGCGGCGCTGAGCGCAGTCGTGACCGCGCGCAGGTCGGGCGCCTCGATCCCGCCGCCCGCCCCGTGACCGAGCACGACCAGCCCGAGCGGCTGCTCCGCGTCGTCAACGTGCGCCCGAGCCGGCCCGGCGGGTGTTTCGATGTCGAGGGTGCGGCTCAGCGGGCCGCCTCGAACGCGGTCTGGTCCTTGATGCAGCGAGCGACCTCCGGGCGAGCCTCCAGCCGCTCGTCCGGGATCTTCTCGCCGCAGTCGATGCAGATGCCGTACGTGCCGGCGTCGATGCGGGCCAGCGCGTCGGTCACCCGTTCGCGCTGGGCCTGGATGACCTCGAGGGAGGCTTCCTCGCGATCCGCGTCGACCAGGTCGGTCGCGACATCCTCGGTGTCCTCGACGCCGATGTCCTGGACCGCCGACTCGGCGCCCTCGCTGCGCACCACGGATGCCGACGCGTCAAGCTCGGCGAGGAGCTCCTCGAGCCTGGTGCGGGCCTGTTGCGTGTCCACCGTGGGTCATCCTCCTGGGTTGCTGTACGCCGAGATGTGTCCCGCCCTGACTACCCCACCCGGGGTGGCCGCGTCGATGCGACCATCGTGGGGTGACCCCCGAGCCGTGGAATGCGCCGTACGCCACCGATCCCGTGGAGGCGGACGTCTCAGTGCCCGGCTCGAAGTCGATGACCAACCGGGCGCTGGTGCTTGGGGCCTTGGCGCCCGGCCGCAGCCGGCTCCATCGGCCGCTGCGCAGCCGCGACACCGCGCTGATGGTCGCCGCCCTGCGGGCGCTCGGTGCCCGGGTCGATGACAGCGAGGCCGATGACGGAGCCGACGAGACCTGGACGGTCGACGGCGCGGACTGGACCACCGGCCACAGCGCGATCGAGGTCGGCAACGCCGGGACCGTGCTGCGCTTCGTGCCGGCGCTTGCGGGGCTGGCCGGCGGTCCGATCGGCTTCGACGGCGAGCCGGCCGCGCGGAAGCGTCCGGTCGGCCCGCTGCTGAGCGCGCTGCGCGACCTGGGCGTGGCCATCGAGGACGGCGGCCGCGGCTCGCTGCCGTTCACGGTCGTCGGCCGCGGCGCAGTTCGTGGTGGCGAGGTCTCGCTGGACGCCTCGCTGTCCTCCCAGCTGGTCAGCGCGCCGCTGCTCGCCGGCGCCGCCTACGAGCGGGGCGTCGTGCTCCGCCACGTCGGTGAGCGGCCGGTGCCCAACACCCCGCACCTGGCGATGACGGTGGCGATGCTGCGTGAGCGTGGTGTCCAGGCCGAGACCGATGGCCGGACCTGGGCGGTGCAGCCCGGCCCGGTGTCCGCCGTCGACGCCATGATCGAACCCGACCTGTCGAGCGCGGCGCCGTTCCTCGCCGCCGCCGTCGTGACCAAGGGTCTGGTGCGGGTGGCGAACTGGCCGGAGCGGACGACGCAGCCCGGCGGGCTGCTCCCCGGGCTGCTCGAGCAGTTCGGTGCCTGGGTACGACGCGACGGCGACGACATGGTGATCAGCGGTCCCGCCACCGTGACGGGGGCGGATCTGGACCTACGTGACGCCGGCGAGCTCACGCCGGTGCTGGCAGCCATCGCCGCCGTGGCCGACAGCCCGTCACGGCTGCTCGGCATCGAGTACCTGCGCGGCCACGAGACCGACCGGCTGGCCGCTCTGGCCCGCGAGCTCTCGGCGCTGGGCGCCGTGGTCACCGAGCTGGACGACGGGCTGCAGATCCGCCCGAAACGGCTGCACGGCGGGGTGTTCGCGACGTACGACGACCATCGGCTGGCGATGGCCGGCGCGGTTGTCGGTCTCGTCGTACCAGGGATCCGACTCGACGACGTCACGACGACCGGGAAGACGTTCCCGGGCTTCGCCACGATGTGGACCGAAGCGGTGACCGGTCGCAAGGCAGTGCACTGAGCCGGCAACCGGTCGACGACGAGGACCGGTTCGGCCGCAGCGGGCGCGGGTCGCGGCCCCGCAGCCGGCTCCGGCCGCAGCATGCGGACGCAGTCGGCGCCCGGGTGATCACGGTGGATCGGGGCCGGTACGGCGTCCTGCTCGACGACGACACCCCGGTGATCACGATGCGGGCGCGGGAGCTCGGGCGGCGTGCGATCGCGGTGGGCGACTCCGTGGCCGTGGTCGGCGATGTTGGCGGTGGCCCGGATGCGCTGGCCCGCATCGTGCGGGTCGACGAGCGGCGGTCGGTGTTGCGGCGTACCGCCGACGACACCGACCCGATCGAGCGGATCATCGTCGCCAACGCGGACCTGATGGTCGTCGTGTGCGCGACGGCCGACCCACCCGCTCAGCCGCGGCTGATCGACCGCTGCCTGGTCGCGGCGTTCGACGCCGAGATCCAACCGATGCTCTGCCTGACCAAGTCCGACCTTGCGAGCGGGCAGGACCTGATCGACATCTACGCGCCGATCGGCGTACCGGTCATCGTCAGCGGCCGACCCGGATTCGACGAGGCCGTGGCGGACCTGCGGGCCCGCATCACCGATCACGTGACGGTCTTCGTGGGCTCATCGGGAGTCGGAAAGTCCACCCTGGTCAACGCGCTGGTGCCCGATGCCTACCAGCGCATCGGCGCCGTCAGCGAGACCACCGGTAAGGGCCAGCACACGACCACCGCCGCCATCGCGCTACCGCTGCCCGATGGGGGCTGGGTCGTGGACACCCCGGGGGTGCGGTCGTTCGGGCTGGCGCACGTCGACCGCGCGCGGCTGGTGTCCTGCTTCCCCGATCTGGCGCCCGGGACCGCCGAGTGCCCGGGCGACTGTGACCATCTCGATCCGACGGTGTGCGCCCTCGACGACTGGGTGGCCACCGGGCACGCCGCGCCGCAGCGGCTCGAGTCGCTGCGGCGCCTGCTCGTCGCCCGCGACGCCACCTGATCTCCACGCATGGCCCATCGGTGGGGCTATGGCACCAGCTATGGGCCATCGGTGGGTGCGGGCTCGGTGGGCAGGTCCGCAGCCGGGCCCGGCTTGCTGACCTCGGTGGGATATGAGAAGTAGACCAGCTCGACCAGCTCGGCCCCGGGCGGTCGGCGGGACGGGTCGCGCAGCCGTTCGTGGTGCTTCGCCATCGCCGCAAGCACCGCGTCGTTGATCTCCTCGAGCTCCTCGGGTGTGAGCCAGGTGATGATCTCGTCGTGGCCGGCCGCGTCCAGCCAGGCCTGATCCGCGGTCGCGCGCCGCGCCCACCACTCCCGGAGTCGCTGCAGCTGCCGTTCGGTGAACAGCTGCGCGAGCGCCGTCGCCGCCACGAATGTCTCCGAGCTCGCATTGATGTCCGGGATGCTCAGACCGATCGTCACCAACCGCCAGGGTCGTTGCCTGCCGCGACCCTCCCCGGTCTCCTCCACGAAGCCGTGGCGAGCAAGTGTCCTGAGGTGGAACGAGCACGAGGACGGGCTCTCCCCGATCAGCTCACCGGCCTGAGTGGCAGTGAGCGGACCGTAGACGCCAAGAACCTCGAGCAGTGCGATCCGGGTCGGATGCGCCAGCGCCCGCATGTCGCGGGGGTCAGTGAGCTGCCGGTTGCCCTCCATTGGTCCCGAGGCGCTCACCCGCGGATCCGTCTCGGCGGACCCCGGCTCGGGCTGATCGCTCATTGCCGGCACCCTACTCAGACATGCTCGAGGGCCCGCCCGTCCGTTGCCAGTGCCAAGCTCGCCACGGAGACTGCGGCAGCAGCAGCCGAGTCGACGTCTTCGCCCGACGTCGCCCGCCGGGTGATCAGCCACAGGCCGGCGCCGCAGGACACGACGGCGACTACGGTGAGCAGCGCCTGGTAGCCAACGACCGCGAGCAGCGCCGCACCGGCTGCGATGGACAGCGACTGCGGCGTACTGATCAGGACGTCGACGGTCGCGCTGACCCGGCCCTGCAGCTGCGAGGGCGTTGACCGCTGCATGAACGTCATGCTCGAGGCGATGATCCACGGCAGGCTGACCCCCGCGAGGACGCCGCCGGCCGACACCACGACGACATTCGGTACGACGAGCAGACCGGTGGCAACCGCCCAGCCGAGCATGCCCATCGCCGCGACCCGGCTCTCGCCGAACCGCCGCATGGCGGCGCTGACGGTGGGGCCACCGACCAGTGCGCCAACGCCCATGAGCATCTCCCAAGGCCCGATCCAGGCGGGACTCAAGTGCAGGCCGGTCGTGATCACCGCGATGCCGGCGGTCTCGGTCAGACCGACGACCAGGCAAAGCACGCCGAGCGCGGTGACCATCTGGCGAAGCGCCGGCACCGACCGGATGTGAGTCCAACCGGCCGAGACCTCACGACGCCAGGTCCCACTCCTTGGCTCCGGTGCCGGCTCATGGACACGGATCGTCAGGAGGGTCACGGTCGCGACGGCGAACGTCGCCACATCGATGAGCGCCACAACGTGTCCACCTACGAGCGTGAAGACGCCGGCACCGATCAGCGGCGCGACCAGTCGCAGGCCCTCACGCACGGTGGACAGCCAGCCCTGGGCGTCGCCCAGCCGGTCCTCGGGCAGCAGGGTGTGCAGGAAGCCACTCTGGGCGGCTGACAGCAGCGACGACGACACGCCGTACCCGGCCATGACGGTCCAGATCAGCCAGACCTGGTGCCGTCCGTGCACTCCGAGCAGCGCCAGCGTCAGGGCGGCTGTGGCGACGTTGCCCAGCAGCAGGATGCGGTGCCGGGGGTAACGATCGGCGATGGTCCCCCAGACCGGCCCCAGCATTGCCGGCGCCGCCAGGAAGAAGAACGTGAGGCCGGCCTGGGCGCTGGACCCGGTCAGCTCACGGACCCAGATGGCCATCGCGAGCCACAGCGCCGAGTCGCCCAGGATCGAGACCGACTGGCCCCACAGGTAGCGCCGAGCGATCGGGTAGCCCTTGAGCCGACGCATCGCGATGGTCCTTTCGAAAGACTTCTTTCGGAAGTTCGAAAGGTAACTATCGAAAGATCTCTTGTCAATCACCTTCCCGGCGCCCGCGATGGCCGTTCAGGGCGGCTAGAGCAGCGTCAAGCCGCCATGATCTTCGTGATTCGCGACCGACCTCAGGAGCAGCGCAAGCCGAGCCGGCTACGAGGCGGCGGCGCCGACCTCGATCGTGTCGTGCACCTCGGCGGCACGGGCGACCAGCTCGGCCTTCTCCTGGTCGATCAGGTCGGCCTGGTCTTCGTCAGCCTTCATCAGCTCATCAAGGTTGACCCCGGCCATGTCCAGGACGCCCATGTCGGCGTAGCACTTCTGGACCTTCTCGCCCCACAGCCCGATGTCCTTGACGCACGGGACGATCCGGCTGAATAGCATTGACCGGAACGCGGTCTGGATCGGCGAGTGCTCTGAGATCTCGAGGCACTCCTGCACCGGCAGCCCGAGCGTCTCGTACACCTCGCCGCCAAGGAACCGGTCGCGCATCAGCCAGCAGCCCTCGACCACGAAGTCCTCGCGCTCGGAGCGTTCCCGGCTCGACAGCTCTTTGTACGCATCGCGCAGCGCCAGCCTGCCGAACGCCACGTGGCGGGCCTCGTCCTGCATCACGTAAGCCAGCAGCTGCTTGGCGAGGGCGTTTGTCGAGATGTCGCGGAAGACACCGAACGCCGCCAGGGCAAGGCCTTCGATCAGCACCTGCATGCCGAGATAGGCGTAGTCCCACTCCTGGGTGGTCAGGGAGTCGTTGAGCAGCGACGCCAACGGGTCACTGATCGGGAAGACCAGCCCGACCTTGTCCTGCAGGAACCGCCCGAACGTCTCGACGTGCCGGGCCTCGTCCATCACCTGGGTCGCCCCGTAGAACTTGGAGTCCAGGTCGGGGACGGTCTCGACGATGCGAGCCGCCGTCACCATGGCGCCCTGCTCACCGTGCAGGAACTGGCTCCACGTCCATGACGCCTGGTGGTGGTTGAAGTTGTCCCGCTCGGCCGGGGTCATCTTGTTCCAGATGTCGGTGCCGAAGAACGCGTTGAACTCGTCGGGCATACCGATCGGGTTGTTGGGGTCGACCTCGAGCGACCAGTCGATCCGCTTCGTGGTGTCCCACTGCTTGTCCTTGCCCTTCTGGTAGAGCGAAAGCAGCCGGTCGCGGCTTCCGTCGTACTCCCAGCTGAACCTCGCCGACCCCTGCGCCGGGACGTCCCAGGTCGTGGTCGTGTCGGTCGGGACGGCGTACTTCTCGGCGGTGCTCATGTCGGACCCTTCGTCAGGACGTGGTCAGGAGTCGATCGACGACGTGTGCGAGCTGCGCGGCGATGACCTCGGCGGAGGCGTCCTCGGCATCACTGGGCAGGATGAGATAGGAGATGGTCAACCGGGTCAGGGATTCGGCGGCGAGCGCGACGTCGGCGGACGGCAGGTGCGGCCAGTGCTCGGTGAGGTAGCGCTCCATCGATGCCCGGGCGGCGACGACGACCGGCTCGCCGCGGGTCGTCAGGAACGGCAGCAGGCCCGCGACGTCGTTGGTGAGCGTCGCCTTCAGCAGCGGGTTGTCGGCGGCCTGTCGCAAGGTCGACGCGGTGACCGCGGCAACGGCATCGACCGGGCGGTCGAAGGGAGTCGAGTAGAGGAACTTCTCGTTGCCCTCGATGAACTGCGCGGCCTCGCGCAGCGCGAGCGCCTCGGCCAACGCGTCCTTCGACCCGAACTCGTTGTACAGCGTCTGCCGCGACACTCCCGCGGCCGCCGCGACGTCGAGCATCCGCGCGGTCTCCCAGCTGCCGGCGACCACGACGTCGTACGCCGCATCGAGGAGCGCTTCGCGAGTGGACCGGCCGGCCGCCATGCCGTCATCTTTACACCGAGCAGCCATATGTCAAGCCTCCCCCGGCCTCCTAGGCTGACCACGTGACCCGTTGGGACGACGACCTCCGCCTCGCTCACGCCGCCGCCGACGCAGCGGGTGCCGCGGCCTCGAGCCGGTTCCAGGCGGACGACCTGCAGGTCGAGTCCAAGCCCGACCTGACGCCGGTCAGCGACGCTGACCGAGCCGCCGAGACCGCGATCCGGTCGCTGCTGGAGCGGGAGCGTCCGGACGACGACGTGCTCGGTGAGGAGTACGGCGCCTCCGGCGACGGCACCGGGCGACGCTGGGTCCTCGACCCGATCGACGGCACCAAGAACTTCGTCCGCGGCGTACCGGTGTGGGCCACGTTGGTCGCCCTGCAGGTCGACGGCCAGACCGTGGCGGGAGTCGTCTCGGCTCCCGCGCTCGGCCGCCGCTGGTGGGCTGCGGCCGGGGCAGGCGCCTGGACCGGGCCCTCGGTGCGACGGGCCCGGGCCTGTCGGGTGTCGGGCGTCGCCGAGCTCTCGGATGCCTACCTCGCCTACTCCTCGATCCCTGGCTGGGCGACGGTGGACCGCGAAACGGCGTTCCTCGGGCTGCTGCGGCGGGTGTACCAGTCCCGCGGGTACGGCGACTTCTTCTCGCACATGCTGGTCGCCGAGGGTGTGGTCGACTGCTCCGCGGAGCCAGAGGTGTCGCTGTGGGACCTCGCCGCCCTACAGGTGGTCGTGACCGAGGCGGGCGGGCGGTTCACAGACCTCTCAGGGCTCGAGCGCGCCGACGGGGGAAGCGTGGTGGCCAGCAACGGGAAGCTCCACGACGAGCTGCTCGCGATCCTCGGGCCCGACGGGATGTCCGACGGGACGCCCGACGGCCTGCCGGACCGGCCGCCGGCGCCGTAGCGCCCGCTCGATCCACGGCGCGAGCGCCAGCGCCGCCGCATCGAAGAAGCCGTATCCCCCGGCCGCCCCCGACGGCGGGTTGCCCATCGACACCAGGTGCGCGATCGGGTCCTTCGCCTGCCAGGTCCACGCGCCGAGATGGGTCCCCAGCAGTTCCAGATAGGTGACGACGAGGAACGCGCCGACGAACACCAGCGGCTGCCGCGCCCGGAGCAGGAACAGGACCAGACAGCCGAACCAGAACGCGCCGAGCACGTCGCGACGCCCTGACAGGAGCAACCCCCAGGCGGCGTACGACGCCCCGCCGGCGAGCGTGAGCGGCACCAGCCAGCGCCGCTGCGAATGCACGGCCGGGGACCGCCCGATCGCGAGCGCCCCCAGGTAGACCAGCCCGTGGCCCGGCGGCACGAACCACGGCACGTCGTGGAGCCGGTAGACGTAGACGTGCAGCTGGTAGGAGAAGACGTACTCGATAACTGTGGCGAACCCGACCACGACGGCGACCTGGGCCCGGATCCGGGCTGGCTCGCCGAGCAGCAGCGCGACCAGCAGCAGCGTCGTACCGATCCCGAGCCAGCGCTGCTCGGCCATCGAGGAGATCCGGTCGAGCCCGAGCACCAGCGGGATCCAGGCGACGACCCCACCGACGATCAGGGCGTTGCGACGGTCAGAGGCCGCCTCAGGCACCGGTCACCACACGCAAGGGCGTCTGCGGGTTGGTCGCCAGGTGCTCGGCGAGCGCCTCGCCGGCACGGCTCGCGGCGCCGTCCTCGACCTCGTCGAACCGGCCGCCACGCATCGGGTTGACACCCATCACCGACACCAGGTCGCCGCCCGGCTCGATCACGAGGACGTCGGTACCGCGCCGCTGCAGCGCCCGGACCTCGCGACGCAGCACCCGGTGCCAGTACAGCCGCAGCGCCGCGTCCGCGGTCGGGCGCATCGCGCGCGGATCCACCGACATCGGTGAGCTCACGATGACCAGGTCGAGGCCGCGCTGACGCAGCACCGCGGCGTTGGTGGGCGAATGGACACCGCCGTCGACGTAGACCTCACCGTCGATCTCGACCGGGTGGAAGTAGCCGGGAATCGCGATTGACGCTGCGACCGCGTGGGCGACATCCGTAGCGGGCGAGCCGGGCCGGCCGAAAACGACCCGCCGGCCGTCGTGTCGGCGTACCGCGCAGATCCACAGGTCAGGCGCCGGCCAGCGGTCGCCGTGCTGGCGTCGTAGCTGCGCCACCAGGAACTCCGTCGACCGTCGTCCGGTTGGCAGCAGGCTGCTGGCCAGGGTGCCGGCTCGAGCGCGCCAGGGCCGGGCCAACGCCATCAGCAGCGGGGTCGGGTCCGGGCCGCGGCCGAGCCGGCGACCATGGACGGTCCCCACGAAAGGTACGGCCGGCGGGTGGTCCGGTCGACGGAGCGCCGCGCCCACCATGGCGCCGGCGGACGTGCCGACGATGATCTCCGCGCCACGCGCGTCGTACCCGTTGTCCAGCATCGCGCGCAGCACGCCACGGTGGTAGGCGTCGCCCGTGACGCCACCGGCGCCAAGCACCAGACCGATCCTGCTCACCTGGCTAGTGTCCCCCGACCGCCGACCGAGCGCTCTGCCATGCCGCTGAGTTGTGGGAGCTCAGTCGTGCCAGGCGCGCGTGACACCGTCGGGGTAGACCAGCTCGCGGACCACGCGGGCCGGATTCCCGGCGACGAGTGTGTCGTCGGGGATGTCCCGGCTGACGACCGCGCCGGCGGCGACGAGACAGCGGGAGCCGATCGTCACGCCCGGCAGGATCATCGCCCGGGCCCCGATCCACGATCCGTCTCCGATGTGGATCGGCGCCTCCTTGACCGGCCGACCCTCGACGCCGTGGCTGTCGGAGTCCATCAGGTAGGCCTCGTTGGCGATGGCGACGTCGTTGCCTATGACCACCTCGACGACGCTGAACAGCACGGTGCCGCTGTTGATGAAGACCCGGTCACCGATCCGGATCCGACCCCAGCCGGTGACCAGGGTCTTGCGATGCCCCGACCAGATCTTAAAGTGATCGCCCACGATCATGTCGGTCGCGTCCACCGTCGGCGTACCGAGAACGGTGGCCTGGATTCCGACCGAGGTGCAGTGCCGCAGGTGCCAGCGGGCCTTTGCGTGCTGGCGGCTGTATGCCGCCCAGAACCGGGCCTCGCGCCGGCGCCGCTCGATGTCGTCACGCAGGCCGGGCACGAGCCGGAAGGTTAGCGGGCGGCCTCGACGGTCTCCCGAGCCGAGTCGGTCTCGACCGGCAGTTCCGCAGGCACCTGCAGCTCGACAGGCTGGGTACGACGGACCCGCCGGACCACCGAGAGTCCGAGCAGCGCAGCGATGAAACAGGCCACCGCGCCCAGCCCCAAGCCCCATCGGGGACCGGCGTGCTGGGCGATCGCGCCCACGAGTGGGCCGCCGATCGGTGTCGAGCCGAGGAACGCAACCGACCACAGCGCCATCACCCGGCCCCGCATCTGCGGCGCAGCACCGAGCTGCAACGTGGTGTTGCCCTTGGACAGGAACGTGACGCTGGCCGCCCCCACCCCGGCGAGCGCGACGAGCTCCAGCCACAGGTCCGGCGCGACTGCTGCCACCGCGATCGCGACCCCGAACGCCGCCGAGGTCCGCACCATCGGGAGCAGGCCGGGCTTGCCGTGCCCGGCGGCCCACAGACCGCCGATGACGGCACCGACGCCCATCGCGGCGGTGATGAAGCCGTAAGTCTCCGAGCCCCCATTGAACGCCCGCGACGCCATGACGGGAAGCGAGACCTGGAACTCATAGGCCAGGCAGCCGACGATCGCCATCATGACCAGCGGAACGGCCAGCGAGACCTCGCCCCTGACGTAGCGCAACCCTTCCATCAGCTGGCCACGGGCGCGGACCGTTGGTTTGGACGGCGACAGCGCGCTGACGTCCATCCGCATCAGCGACGTGACCACGGCGACGAAGCTCACCGCGTTGACGAGGAAGCAGACACCCGACCCGGCGACGGCGATCAGGATGCCCGCGATGGCCGGACCGATCGCCCGCGCGGCGTTGACCAACACGGAGTTCAACGTGACGGCGTTGCGCAGGTGCTCCGGGCCCACCATCTCGAGGACGAAGGCCTGTCGGGCCGGGTTCTCGAACGTGTTGTTGAGCCCGAGCAGGAAGGCCAGGATGCCGATCATCCAGACCGTGACGACGCCGGTGACGGTCAGCAGGCCGAGGGTCAGCGCGAGCAGGCCCATCATCGTCTGCAGCGCGACCATGAGCTTGCGCTTGTCGACACGGTCGGCGATGACCCCGCCGTACGGTCCGAGCACCAGGACCGGAATCGTCTGCAATGCCACGACATAGCCGACGTCGGTCGCTGAGTGCGTCAGGGTGAAGACGAGGTAGGACTGGGCGATGGTCTGCATCCAGGTCCCGATGAGCGAGATGGCCTGGCCACCGAAGTACAGCCGGTAGTTGGGGGTGGCGAGCGCGGCGAACGTGTCGTGCCGGAAGCGTTGGACTCGGGTCACCGTCGGTTCAACGCCTCCACGAGCTGCTCAAGCGCGGGCAGTGCGGCCTCGACCGCGGCGACGTCGCGGGGGTCGAGCGCGTGCAGGCCGTCGAGCAGCACGGTGGCCCGCTGCGCGCGAAGCCGGTCGTGGGTACGCCGACCGGAAGCCGTCACCTCGACCAGGCCGGCGCGGCGGTCGTCGGGGTCGTTGCGACGGTGGACCAGCCCGGCGTCGTCGAGGTTGGCGACGATCCGGCTGAGCATGGTCGGGTTGAGGGTCTCGATCTCGGCCAGGTCCGCCAGTCGCATCGGGCCTTGCCGCGCGATGCTGCCGAGCACGGAGAGCTGGCTCGGGGTCATCCGTGCTGCCGCGGGTGGCTGCGTTGATGCGGCGTGACAGCTTGCCGACGACCGCACGCAGTCGCGCCGGTGTCTCGGCGTCGACGGCCGAGGTGGTGCGAGTGGCTGAGCTGGGCATGCCTCCATCATATTTACTTGCCTGCTAGCACGCAAATGCCTTTCCCACACGCATGGCCCATTGGTGGGGCTATAGCCACACCAATGGCTCATTGGTAAGGCCCTGAGCCACACCTATGGGCCATTCGTGCGTGACCACGTAGGCTCGTCGTGTGGAGACCGCGGCCTGGGGGGCCTACCGCGAGCGCGTGGAGCTGCTTAGGCAGGCACTCGTCACGCTGCCGCCGGGCGCCCCGGTGCGCCTACGCAAGGGCAAGCGGACGTCCAACTTGTTCCGCCCGCGGGACGCCGCCCACACCGCCCTGGACGCCGACGGCTTCGACGGCGTCCTCTCGGTCGACGCCGAGGCGCGCACCGCGGACGTTCTGGGCATGACGACCTATGAGGACCTGGTCGACGCGACCCTCCCGCACGGACTGATGCCGCTGGTCGTTCCGCAGCTCAAGACGATCACCCTCGGCGGGGCGATCACCGGCCTGGGCATCGAGTCGTCGTCGTACCGCAACGGATGCCGCACGAGTCGGTCCTCGAGATGGACATCCTGACCGGCGACGGCCGGGTGCTCACGGCCGCGCCGGACGGCGAGCACGCCGATCTGTTCTCGGTTTCCCGAACTCCTTCGGCACGCTCGGCTATGCGCTGCGGCTCCGGATCGAGCTGGAGCCGGTGACGCCGTACGTCCAGCTTCGGCACGTCCGCTTTCACGGACGTCGACACCTGCGCCGCCGCGATCGCGGACGTCGTGGCCCGTTCGGAGTACGACGGCCGGCGCGTCGACTTCATCGACGGCACCTGTTCTCGGCCGACGAGTGCTACCTCACGCTCGGCCAGCTACGCGAACGCGGCCCCGCAGGCGTCGACTACACCGGCCAGGAGATCTACTACCGCTCGATTCAGCAGCGTGACGAGGACTGGCTCACGGTTCACGACTACCTGTGGCGATGGGACACCGACTGGTTCTGGTGCTCACGGGCATTCGGTGCCCAGAACCCGCGGGTACGACGACTCTGGCCGTCACGCTGGCGTCGCTCGGACGTGTACTGGAAGCTGATCGCCCTGGAGCGCAAGTACGGCGTGAAGCGCCGGATCGACGCGCGGCGGGGCGAGCCGGATCGCGAAGAGGTCATCCAGGACATCGAGGTCCCGGTCGAGCGGCTGGCCGAGTTCATCGGCTTCCTCGACGAACGCACCGGGATCGAGCCGGTCTGGATGTGCCCGCTCCGGCAACGCGATCCGGCTGCGACGTGGGATCTCTACCCGCTCGACCCGGCCACGACGTACGTCAACGTCGGCTTCTGGTCGACCGTCGCGCTCCCGCCCGGGGAGAAGGACGGCTACCACAATCGCGCCATCGAGCAGAAGGTCGCCGAGCTCGGTGGCCGCAAGTCGTTGTACTCCACGGCTTTCTACCCCGCCGAGGAGTTCTGGGACAGCTACGGCGGACCGGCGTACGAGGTGCTGAAGAAGACCTACGACCCCGACGGCCGACTGCTCGATCTCTACGCCAAGACCGTCCAACGCCGATGACCACCCGCCCGACTGCCAGGAGTCATGATGCCGCGTAAGCCTGTTGCCGATCTCGTGTCCATGGCGCTCGGCGACCCGCCGATCCGGGTCGAGGCGTACGACGGCAGTGACGCCGGTCCCGCCGATGCCGAGATCCGCGTCATCCTGAACTCGCCGCGCGCGCTGTCGTACCTCATCACCGCGCCGAGCTAGCTGGGGATGGCGCGGGCGTTCATCAGCGGCGAGCTGGAGGTCCGACGGCAGCCTGTACGACGCGCTCGGCCTGCTGTGGGCGGATGTCGTCGGGCAGCTGTCGTGGCGCGACCGCTTCGAGCTGGTGCGGAACCTGGACCCGAAGGCGCTGCGGTGGGTCGACCCGCCCACGGAGGAGTACGGCGCCCGCCGGCTGACGCACGGCCTGCGGCACTCCAAGTCCCGCGACGCGCAGGCGATCAGCCACCACTACGACGTGTCGAACGCGTTCTACGAGTGGGTGCTTGGCCCTTCGATGGCCTACACCTGCGCGTGCTATCCCCGCGACGACGCGTCGCTGGAGGAGGCCCAGGCGTACAAGTTCGACCTGGTCGCGAAAGCTCGACCTCAAGCCGGGCATGCGACTGCTGGACGTCGGGTGCGGCTGGGGCGGCATGGTGCGCCACGCGGCCAAGCACTACGGCGTACAGGCATTGGGTGTGACGTTGTCCCGCCAGCAGGCGGAGTGGGCAGCGAAAGCGATCGCCGAGGACGGCCTCACCGGCACGGCCGAGGTGCGGTTCCGCGACTACCGCGACGTGGCGGAGGGTGACTTCGATGCGGTGTCGTCGATCGGCCTCACCGAACACATCGGTGCTGCCAACCTGCCGAAGTACTTCAGCTTCCTGGCGTCCAAGCTGCGGCCGCAGGGCCGGCTGCTCAACCACTGCATCACCCGGCCGACGACAACGGAGGCCACCCAGAGCAAGGGGTTCATCGACCGCTACGTCTTCCCCGACGGTGAGCTCGAGGGCGTCGGCATGATCATCTCCGCGATGCAGGACAACGGCTTCGAGGTGCGGCACGAGGAGAACCTGCGCGAGCACTATGCCCGGACGCTGCATGGCTGGTGCGACAACCTCGACGAGCACTGGGACGAAGCGGTCCCGAGGTCGGGCTCGGCCGGGCAAAGGTCTGGGCGCTCTACATGGCCGGCTCCCGGCTCGGGTTCGAGCGGCACACCATCGAGCTGCACCAGGTGCTCGGCGTCGTCGTCGACGACAGCGGCGCGAACGGGATGCCGCTACGCCCGACCTGGGCCAGCTGACCCCTAACCCGCGACGATCGGTAGGAGCCCGGGGGGTTCTTCGCGGCTCCGCTTGCTGGCCACCAGTTCCCGCGGCCGAGCAGCGCCACGGTCGAGGGGACCAGCAAGGCCTGGTCCGCCGGCGTCAGCCTCGACGTCCGGCCCATGACGATCGGCACCGGCGTCAGGTTGGAGTTCTGCAGCGGTGAGGCCAGCCGGCTCGCGACGTTGCTCGGGCTGTCGGCGGCCAGGAACGACGTGTTGTCGGCCTTCGTGACGCAGGCGAGCGACGGGAACGCGATGCTGGTCCGACCGCCGCGACGATCCAGAACAGCAGGACGAACCAGCGGAAACGCACGGCGAACCGGCCGATGCCGGAGTACAGGGCATCCATGGGAGCAGAGTCTTTTTCGGGACGACTACGTGGGGACGGGTCTGGCTGTCGTGGCTATCAGATCGCTGTAAACACTGGGCAAAGCCGCTACCCGGGACATGTCAGCGCACCCGGCCGCTGTTGCCCGACCGCCGCAGGCTGGACTCGTCGACGGCCTGGAAGTCCTTGGCCGGGATGGTCTTGAGCTGGTCGAGCAGCGTGCTGGGCCAATGGGTGCTGCTCGCGCCCTGGAAGTACCACGGTGACCCGTTGTCCGCCAGGATCAGGCCGTAGGTCTTCATGGCCCGCAGCACGACCCGGGCGTCTCGGCTGTAGGGGCCGATCCTGAAGCTGGCCTTGAGCCGGAACCTCGCACCCATCGGCGGAACGGCCGCCGACGACGTGCTGCCCGCCTCATGGCGCGCCGGCCACAGGAAGCGCCGTGAGGTGACCGGCGCCGTGAACCGGATCGCGTGGTCGACCCGACCCGCCTTGACCTCGCTCCACCGAAGCAGCCCGGGCAGGATCGGCAGCCCGGCGGCGTCCGCCGATGTCCACCCCTTGGGCCGCAACTTGTTGCTCCGCAACGACCAGGTGGCACCGGAGCCGGCCGTCCATCCGTGGCTGGTGTGCCGGGTGTCCCAGGTCTCGTAGAGCCGGCAGGTGGCCTTGTCCACGATAACCGCGTGACGGTCGCCGGAGGCGTGCTTGCCGCCCTCGATCCTGGTGTCCGCCCCCAGCGGGTACCGCACGTGGTCGCTCTCGCTGGAGTAGGTGAAGTGGACCTTGACAGTCTTGTGGCGACCCGAGACCACGGTGATCGGGATCCCGTACGGCACCGGTTGGGCGCCGTACGACGGACCGAAGTCCGGATGGAGGTCAACGCCGCGTCCGATGCTCTTCACCCACTGGGCGCTGTGCTTGTTGACGGGCAGCCCGGTGATCGGGGTGTTCCAGACGTTGTCGGCCGGGAACACGTCGCACTTGGTGCCCGCGACGTGGCTGTGCGCCGCTGCCGGCGCTGACACATCCGCCGGGATCACCGCCGAGGCGTTGGTCGGGATGGCAATATTCGCCAGCGTCGGAACGACGACTGCCGCGAGAGCGGCACCAATGGCGAAATATCGGCGATACGGCATGAAACGATCCTCGGCGCATCGGGAGTTTCGCTCAAGCGATTTCGCCGCCGCATCGATCGCCGACCCGCTAGGGCACGATGTGCGCCATGGCCGCTGGGGATCCCGACTTCGACTGGCATCCGGAACCGTCCCTGGTCGACTTCCACGACCCGTCAAGCCGGGAGTCGCTGCGGGCACTCGGCGAGTCGACCTGGCGCGCTGCGGTGGACCACTTGTATGGCGAGGCGTTCGTGCGGCCGGTGGGGCCGAGCTCGTATCCGGAGCTGCGGGAACGCGTCTTCGGTCCCTCCCGACGTCCGGTGCCGGCACCGACCGAGCCTTCGACGTCCGACGAGGTGTTGCGCGACATCAAGGACCGGCTGCTGCCCTACACCTACAACGCGCACCACCTGCGGTCGTTCAGCTACTTCACGGCGCCGCCGCTACCGGTCGCGGTGGCGGGTGACGTCCTCGCGTCCTGGCTCCAGCAGAGCGTCGACGTCTTCCATGCCAGCCCGGTCGGCACGCTGATCGACGAGGAGGTGACGGGCTGGCTGCGCGATCTGGTGGGGTACGACGACGCCGGCTGGGGTGTCCTCACGTCCGGTGGTGTCATGGCGAACCTGATGGCGATGACGGTCGCCCGTGACACCGCTCTGGGTCGACTCCGCGGCCTCGACCGTCCGCCACGCGGCGCCGACCTCGAGGGGGCACGGGTCTACGTCTCCGACCAGGCGCACTTCTCGATCGGGCGCGCGCTGGACGTGCTCGGTTTCCCGGCCGGCACGCTTCACGTCGTACCCAGCAAGGACTTCCGCCTGCAGGCCGCTCCGGTGGCCGATGCGATCGCCGCCGACCGAGCCGCCGGGCTGGTGCCGTTCTGCATCGCTGCGGTCGCGGGCTCGACCAACACCGGCTCGATCGATGCATTGAGCGACCTCGCCGACCTGGCCGAGCGAGAACAGCTGTGGCTGCACATCGATGCGGCGTACGGCGGCGCCGCGCGGCTCTCGCAGCGGGATGCGTCGCGCGTGCCGGCGCTGGAACGAGCCGACTCCGTGACGGTCGACCCGCACAAGTGGTTCTTCCAGCCGATCGACATCGGTGCCCTGCTGGTCCGTCGGCGCGAGGACCTACGCCGCAGCTTCGTGCAGACCCCGGAGTACTACCGGTCGTCGACGCCGGAAGACGAGCCGCTGGGCTGGCTCGAGTACTCGATCGAAGGCACCCGGCGGCTTCGCTCGCTCAAGCTCTGGGCGTCGTGGCGCCACCTCGGGACGGCCGGGCTCGGCCGGCTGGTCGAGACGACCAACGACCTCGCGGCGGAGCTCAGCTCGCTGATCGACGCCAGCCCGGACTTCGAGACCGTGGTGCCCGAGCCGGACCTGTCGGTCGTCTGCTTCCGGCACCTGCCCGCTGCCGGTCTGTCGGAGGACGAGCTCGACCGGCACCAGGACCAGCTGCAGCGCGCGCTGGAGATCTCTGGCGCCGGCTGGGTGTCGACGACCCGGCTGCACGGTCGCACCTGGCTGCGCGCCGGCGTTATGAACTACATGAGCAGCCACGACGATCTGGTCGCGCTGCTGGACGCGCTCCGAGCCGTCGCACGCTGACCCCCAGACGCGTGGCCCATTGGTGGGGCCAGAACCCCACCCATGGGCCATGCGTGGGGGCGGCGTACAGTCCTCCGCAGAGCCTCGTGAAAGTTTTCACAAGGAGTGTGGATGACCGGGATCATCGTCGCTTCCGGCAACGTCGCCAACCCCGTCATGGCGCGATCACAAATGGGGTTCTCGCTCGGCTGGCACATCATCCTGGCCTGCTTCGGAGTCGGGATGCCCGCGCTCGTGGTGTTCGTCGAGTGGCGCGGATTCCGGACCGGTGACCCGAGCTACCGGCTGCTGGCCCGGCGGTGGGCGAAGGTGCTCGGGGTGCTGTTCGCCGTGGGCGCGGTGTCGGGCACGATCCTGTCGTTCGAGATGGGCGTCCTGTGGTCCGGGCTGATGGACCACTACGGCGCGGTGATCGGGCTGCCGTTCGCGATCGAGGGTTTCGCCTTCTTCATCGAGGCGATCTTCCTCGGCATCTACCTCTACGGCTGGGACCGGCTCTCACCGCGAACCCATCTGCTGTCGGGGATTCCGATCGTCATCGCGGGTGTCGCGTCTGCCTTCTTCGTTGTCTGCGCGAACGCCTGGATGAACAGCCCTACCGGATTCACGGTGCGCAACGGCCGTTTGGTCGGCGTCGACCCGTGGGGGGCGATGTTCAACTCCGCCACCGGTCCTGAGACGACCCACATGATCATCTCGGCGTTCATGGTGACCGGCTTCGGAGTTGCTTCGGTGTACGCCGTGGCGATGCTGCGGGGCAGGCGTGACCGCTATCACCGGATCGGTCTGCTGGTCCCGCTCACCATGGCCTCGGTGCTCGCCCCGATCCAGTTCGTCGTCGGGGACTGGGCGGCACGGTACGTCGCGAAGGACCAGCCGGTGAAGCTGGCCGCGATGGAGGGCTTGTCCCACGGTCGGAACGGCGCGCCGGAGTCGATCGGCGGCTACTTCTCGGGCGGAACGCTGCACGACGCGATCCGACTTCCCGACGGGCTGAGCCTGCTCACCCACTTCCGGCCGCACGCGTACGTCGCGGGCCTTGACCAGGTGCCACCCGACCTGCGGCCGCCCGTGACCGTCGTCCACCTCGCCTTCGACAGCATGGTCGGGATCGGCAGCGCGCTGCTTTTGCTCGCCGCGTGGCTCGGTCTTTCGTGGTGTCGGCATCGCGACCTCCCGACCAGCCGGTGGTTCCTACGCGCGGTCGCCGTTTCCGGAGTCGGCGCGGTCGTGGCGATGGAGGCCGGCTGGATCACGACCGAGGTGGGACGCCAGCCTTGGATCGTCTACGGCGTCCTCAAGGTCGCCGCCGCCGTGAACCCGGAGCCCGGTCTGGGCTACGGCCTGTACGCCGTCATCGCCGTGTACGCCGTCCTGACGGTCGCGACGGTCTACGTGCTGCGGCGGATGACCCGGTCGACCCCGGTGCCGATCGCGCCGCAGGAGTCCGATGTCGCCGCGGTCAAGGTGGTGTGACCCATGACGTACGCCGCCCTGCTGCTCGCCGTGATGTGGCTCGCGGTGACCGCGTACGCGCTGCTCGCCGGTGCCGACTTCGGTGCCGGCATCTGGGACCTCCTCGCCGGCAGCTCGAAGCGCGGCGCCAACCAGCGCAGCCTGATCGAGCACTCGATCGGACCGGTGTGGGAGGCCAACCACGTCTGGCTGATCTTCGTGCTGGTCCTCATGTGGACCGCGTTCCCGCCGCTGTTCGCGGCGGTGTCCTCGACGCTCTACATCCCGCTCACCCTGATCGCGCTGGGTGTCATCGCCCGTGGCTCTGCGTTCGCGTTCCGGAAGGTGGTGAGCGAGCTGTGGCAACGACGGCTCTTCGGCGCGGTGTTCGCGTTCTCCTCGGTGGTGACGCCGTTCTTCCTGGGCGCGACCGCCGGCGCGGTGGCGTCCGGCCGAGTGCCACCGGGCTGGCCGGGGCGACGGTGTGACGAGCTGGACCGGGCCGGTGTCGATCCTTGCCGGCTGCTCGCCGTCGTGGTCTGCGGCGTATCTCGCCGCCGTGTACCTGACAGCGGACGCCCGCCGCGCCGGCGACGGCCGGCTTACCGCGCTGTTCCGCCGGCGGGCGCTGGGCAGCGGCGTCGTCGTGGGCGCGGTGGCAGCGGCCGGGCTCGTGGTCGTCCACGCGGATGCTCCGCGGCTGTACGACGGGCTGTGGGAAAGGCGCTGCCGCTGGTCGTCGTGTCCGTGATTGCCGGCCTCGCGTCGATCGGCTGCTGCTGGTGCTGGGCCGGTTCACCGCCGTGCGCCTGTCCGCCGGGCTCGCAGTCGCCGCCGTGCTGTGGGCGTGGGGCGTCGCGCAGTACCCGCATCTGCTGCTGCCCGGCCTGACGGTCTCGGCGGCCGCGGCGCCGCACGCGACGTTGACCGTGACCACCGGCTGCGTCATCGTCGGCATGCTCGTGCTGCTCCCCTCGCTCGGCTGGTTGTTCCTGCTGTTCCAACGAACCCCCGGACGGGCGGCTGACGCGACGGGGAGCGGCGAGTAGCGTCCGAGGCCACCATGACCGATCAGGCGCAGGGCCCATTGGCCGGGATGCGCGTGATCGAGGTGGCAAGCTTCATCGCCGGGCCGAGCGCCGGTCGTGCGTGCTCCGCCAGCTCGGAGCCGACGTGATCCGTGTCGACCCGTCGTCGGCGGTGCGCCGGACATCGACCGGTGGCCGCTCGCCGACGGCGGCCGGAGCCTGTACTGGGCCGGGCTCAACCGTGGCAAGCAGTCGGTGGAGCTCGACCTGGGCTCGGACACCGGCCGAGGTCAGCTGCACGACCTGGTCACTGCACCCGGTCCGGGCAACGGCATCCTGATCACGAACCTCTCCGGCAAGCGGTGGCTCTCCGACGAGCTGCTGCGGGCCGCCCGCCCCGACCTGATCCACGTCCAGGTGCTCGGGACGGCCGGCGGCGACTCCGCCGTCGATTACACCGTCAACGCATCCGTCGGCCTGCCCTACGCGACCGGACCTGCGGACGGCGAGCCGCCGGTGAACCACACGCTCCCGGCGTGGGACCTGATCTGCGGTCAGCAGGCTGCCGTCGCGGTCCTCGCCGGTCTGCACCGGCGCCAGACGACCGGTGAGGGGACGCACGCGACCGTCGCGCTCTCCGACGTCGCCGTCTCGACCCTCACGACCCTGGCGATGCTGCCCGAGGCGGCACTGACCGGCGCGAGCCGGCCGGCGTACGGGAACGTCATCTATGGCAGCTTCGGCTTCGATCCGGCGACGTCCGACGGAGAGCGAGTCATGGTGGTCGCGCTGACGCCGCGGCAGTGGTCGTCGCTGCTCGAGGTCACCGGCACCACTCGGGTCGTGGCCGCGGTGGCGGCCGAGCTCGACGCCGACTTCAGCCGCGAGGGCGAGCGGTGGACCCACCGGGACGTGTTGACCGCGCTGATCCGACCGTGGTTCGCGGCCCGTTCGCTCGCCGAGGTCACCGCCGCGCTGGCCGGCACGCACGTGTTGTGGGCGCCGTTCCGGCACCTCGCCGAGGTCGCCCAGGAGCTGACCGGTACGACGGGCAACCCGGTGGTCGGCATCCGGGACGACCCCGGCCTCGGTGAGATCCTGGCGACGACCGGCGCCATCCGGTTCGCGGGGGCGGCCGCTGACCGCGCCGCCCCGGCGCCGGTGCTCGGTGAGCACACCGACGCGGTCCTGAGGGATGCGGCCCTCGGGGATCCCGCCGGCCTGCGATGAGCGACCTCGACTGGCTGACGCGTCTCGTCGAGCCACCGGGCGAGTGGCGCGACGCCGTCGTCGATACGCCGACGGTGGCGACCCGAGAGGCGATGACGCTGCTGGCGGACTGCCTCGGCGGACCGGAGCCGGATCACGGCGTCCCGCCGATGTGGCTCGCCGCTACCACGTCCTGGCCGGCTGGCGACTCGCTCGGGGACGACGGTCATCCGGTCGCCGGGCTCGGCTACCCACCCATCCCGGCTCGTCAGCGGATGTTCGCGGGCGGAAACCTGCGCGCGGTTGCGCCGACGGCGTGCGATCGACCGCTGATCCGCCGTAGCCGGGTCAGCGATGTCCAGGTCAAGCCCGGCCGCACCGGTCCGCTGGTGTTCGTCACCGTGACCCACGACTACCTCGACGACGCCGGCCCGACTGGGTGCCAGGAGGCACACCAGCTCGTCTACCGCAGCGGGCCGCCGGTCGCAGACCCGACCGCGCCGGGGCGCCCGGTCACGCCGCCGCCCGACGACCCGGCGGCGTCGATCGTCCTGACGCCGAGCCCGATCACGCTGTTCCGGTTCTCCGCACTCACCGCCAACAGCCACCGGATCCACTACGACGAGGCCTACGCGACCGGTGTCGAGGGGTTGCCCGGCGTACTCGTGCACGGACCGTTGCTCGCCATGCTGCAGCTCGAGCTGCCCCGTCGGCTGGCACCGCAGCGGCCGGTTGCGTCGTACGCCTATCGATTCCGTCACCCCGTAGTGTCCGGCGCGGAGCTGGTGGCGAGCGTCGTCGACGAGCACCCGCATCACTGGCTGGTGGCGATCCGTGCCGACGGCGTCGTCTCCGTCACCGGCGAGATCCACTTTGCGCCCCCCGACTTGTCAGGGCCCTCGGCCCAACCGCGCGCTCAGCTGGCCTGACAGGTCGACTGGACAGGTGACCATATGGTCACCTATTGTTGTGACATGGACGCGGTGTTCAGGGCCCTGGCCGACCCCACCCGACGCAGCCTGCTCGATGAGCTGTTCCGGGAGGACGGACAGACCCTGCGCGCGCTCGAGGAGCGGCTCCCGATGACGCGCTTCGGCGTCATGAAGCACCTCAAGCTGCTCGAGGAGGCCGGTCTCGTCGTCACCAAGCGACGCGGCCGGGACAAGCTCCACTTCCTCAACCCGGTTCCGATCCGGGAGGTCCACGACCGCTGGGTCAGCAAGTACGCCGAGCCATGGGTCGCTGGTCTCAGCGACCTCAAGACAACCCTGGAGGCGACCATGGAAAAGGTCTACGAGATCTACATCCGCACCACACCGGAACGACTATGGGAGGCGATCACGGACCCGCAGATCCGCGCCAAGTACCAGTTCGGCATGGTGACGACGTCAGACTGGCAGCCCGGGTCCCGGATCGAGCAGGGCTCCCCCAAAGCCGACGAGCTGCTCGGCGAGGGCACCGTCCTCGAGGCCGACCCGCCACGCCGGCTGGTCCACACCATGGTCGCGCTGTGGGGCGACGACGTGAAGAGCGAGGGCGAGTCGCGTGTCACCTGGGAGATCCAGCCCATCGAGGACTCCTGCCGGCTGACCGTCACCCACGACCAGCTCCGCGAAGGCGCGAACGAGCAGCTCTACGGCGGCTGGCCGATGATCCTCTCCGGATTGAAGACCTGGCTGGAGTCCGGTGAGCTGCTCACCACACCCGGGTCACTGATGTACAGCTGACCCGGCGCGGACGGGGTCCGGTTCGGCGTCCAGGCCGAGCCGGACCCGCAACGCGGCGCGCTGCTCGCGGTAGCGCTCGACGGCGGCCAGCTTGATCGACTCGTAGCCCTTGATGGAAAGCGGTAGCGCCGCCAGCTCCGTCGCCGTCTCGAGGTCCAGCCGCCCCAGCTCCGGGAGCAGTCCGGCGATCTCCGTCTCGTAGTCCTCGGCCAGCGCTCGCTCGGTTCGGCGTACCGAGCTCCCTCCGAACAGGTCCAGCCGGGTGCCGCGCAGCTTGCGCATCGCCCGCAGCGTCACGAAGGCCGGATCCGCGAGCGACGCCGGGACCGCAATCTTGCGATCCATGCCGAGGCTGCGCAGCATCGGCGGGTGCAGCCAGTACCGCGGCCGGGTCCCGCCGGGTACCGCGTCGGCGAGCGCCTGCCGGAACTCCGGCAGCAGGTGCAGGCGGGCCACCTCGTACTCGTCCTTGTAGGCAAGCAGGTGGAAGAACGCCTCGGCGACCGCCGCCGTGAAGCCGCCATCCGCCCCGCGACGCGCCTCGGCACGCAGGGCCGTCGACACCAGTGAGATGTAGCGGGTCGCCAACGCCGGCCCCTGGTAGTCGACCAGCTCGGCGGCACGCCGCCGTGCCGTCGGCGAGAGGTGTTGCCCAGCCGCCAGCCGATCGGCGGTCGAGATCGCCTCGACGCTTGGCGAGTGACGCAGCTCACCGGTACGCCGGGCCGGCCGGATCCGGCTCGGGTCGTGGACCGCCAGCCGGCCGGCACGGAACGCAGCGATGTTGCGGTCGACGGAGACGCCGTTGATCCGGATCGCGCTCTCCAACGACTCTGCCGGTAACGGCACCAGACCGGCCTGGTACGCCGCACCCAACGCGATCAGATTCGCGCCGATACTGTCGCCGAACAACGTCTCCGACACCGACACCGTGTCGACGCTCGTGAGCCGACCCGGCCGTGACCTCGCGCCCAGGGTGTCGAGCAGCGGCTGGACGTCGCCGGACGGTGCGTCGCCGAGGACCATGGAGATCGTGGGCACCAGTGACGACGACGCGACCGTCGAGGTCCGCTCCGGCGAGGCCTTCGCCAGGTAGCGAGGGTCGACCGCGACGACCGGGTCGAGCGCGAGGAACAGGTCAGCACCCTGCGGGCTCACCGAGTTGGCACCGGCATTCGCCTCGCCGCTCAGCAGCAGGTGGGAGACGACCGGGCCACCCTTCTGGCTCAGGCCGGTCTGGTCGAGCGCGGTGACGACCAGACCCTCGAGGAACGCGGCCGTACCCAGCACCTGGTTGAGCGTGACCACGCCGGTGCCTCCGATGCCGGCGGCCACGATTGCGTAGGGCCGGCCGGCCTCGATCGACGCGCGCTCGGCCGGCTCGGGGATCTCGACGTCATCCGGACGGGCGCGCCGGACCGGATCGGCAGGTGCGTCCACCGTGACGAACGACGGGCAGTCCCCGTCGAGGCAGCTGTAGTCGGTGTTGCAGGACGACTGGTGGATCTGGGTCTTGCGGCCCAGCTCGGTGTCGACCGGGTGCACCGACAGGCAGCTGCTCTTCACCCCGCAGTCGCCGCACCCTTCGCAGACCGCCTCGTTGATGACGACCCGGCGAGGCCGGACCGGTGCGGTGCCGCGCTTGCGCATCCGGCGCAGTTCAGCGGCGCAGCCCTGGTCGAAGACCAGCAACGTCACGCCGTCGGTGGCCGCCAGCTGCTGCTCGGCGTCGTCGAGGCGCGAGCGGTCCCACACCTCGAGCCGGGAGCGACGGCGCCGGCCGCCGTACCGCTCCGGCGTGTCCGTCACGACGATCGCGCGGACCACGCCCTCGGCCCGCATCGACGCCACGACCTGCTCGACGCCCTGCTGCCCCGCCGGGTCCTGGCCGCCGGTCATCGCGACGGTCCCGTTGTAGAGCAGCTTGAAGGTGATGCTGACCCCGGCCGCGACGGCGGCCCGGACGGCGAGCGAGCCGGAGTGGAAGAAGGTGCCGTCGCCGACGTTCTGCACCCAGTGGGGTACGTCGGTGAACGGTGCCCGGCCGAGCCACTGCGCACCCTCGCCGCCCATCTGGCTGTAGCTGACCGCCCCGCGGTCGGCCCAGAGGACCATTGCGTGGCAGCCGACACCGGCGCCGACCGGGGAGCCCGATGCCTCGACGGTGGACCGGTTGTGGGGGCAGCCGCTGCAGAACGCGGCCCGGCGTACCGGGCTGGCAGCGGTGAGCGTCAGCAGCTCACGTCGTACTGGCTCCGGCGTGACGGTCAGCCGCCGGCCGAGCCGGGACCGGAGGATGGGAGCCAGCCGCTCGGCGTTGAGCTCGCCGTCCGCCGGGACCAGCGGCTGCCCGGCCTCGTCGCGCTTGCCGAGGACAGCCGGCCGTTCGTGGTGGGCGTAGAGGATCTCCAGGATCTGGGACTCGACGAAGGACCGCTTCTCCTCGACCACGAGCAGCTCGTCGACGCCTCGGACGGCGCGGCGGACCACGTCCCCGTCGAGCGGGAAGATCATGCCGAGCCGCACCAACCGGATCCCGGCGGCGGCCACGTCGTCATCGCTCGGGAAGCCGAGCTCGCCGAGCGCCTGCCGCAGCTCCCGGTAGGTGCGCCCGGGGGCGGCGATCGTGATCCAGGCGTCGGTCGGGTCCACCTCCATCACGTTGAGACCGTTGGCTGCTTGGTACGCCCGCGCTGCGTCGTGGCGGTGGGAGTACAGCTCGGCCTCGAGCTCGAGGGTGTCGGGCAGGAACAGTCGCGGCCGCTGGCTGAACACCCAGGGGGCACCGTCAACGATGAGCTCCGGCAGTGTCGGCTGGATCCGGTCCGGGTCGACGCGAGCCTCGGCGAACCCGTCCGCGACGGCCGTGACGATCTTCAGCCCGACCCAGCAGCCGCTGTACCGGGACAGCTCGTAGCCGTGCCGGCCGAGGTCCAGCACCTCCTGCGGCGTACCGGGTGTGAGCACCGGCATGCCCGCGTCGTAGAGCGCGACCTCGCTCCCGTGCGGAAGCGTCGAGGACTTCGCGGCAGGGTCGTCGCCCGCGGCGGCGATGACACCGCCGTTGCGGCCGACGCCGTGGAGGTTCGCGTGGCGGAAGGCGTCACCGCTGCGGTCGACACCTGGCCCCTTGCCGTACCACATCCCGATCACGCCGTCGTGGCGCGCGAGCGGGGCGATCGCGTCCTGCTGGCTGCCCCACACCGAGGTCGCTGCGATGTCCTCGTTCACGCCGGGGACCAGCACGACGTCGTGCTCGGCCAGCATCGGCCCAGTGCGCTGAAGCGTCAGATCAAAGGTCCCTAGCGGCGACCCCTGGTAGCCACTGACGAAGGCACCGGTGCGCAGGCCGCGCGACCGGTCGGCCCGGACCTGGTCGAACAGCACCCGCGCGAGCGCCTGTACGCCGGTCAGCAGGATCCGGCCGTGCGTCGCCCGGAACTTGTCGTCGAGGTCGAAGCCGGCTCCGGCTGTCACACCGCCGTCTCCGGCTGTCACACCGCCGTCTCCGGCTGTCACACCGACGTCTCCGACGATGCAACGACGACGGTGCTCTCATCGAGGTAGTAGTCGAACGCCAGCGGCGTGCAGTCCCGGTCCCGTACCCACTGCAGGAACACCTGGTGGGTCGGGTGCTGCTGGTAGGCGACGAGCGTCTCGACGTCCGCGACCTCCATGTAGAGCAGGTACTGGTAGCCGCGGGTCCGGGAGTCGTCGAGGGCCGACCCGAGCCGCACCGCGTCCAGACCGGGAATCTCGCCCGGCCACGACCGGACCTGGCGCTGCATCTCGGCCCAATCCGCGGCGGAGAGGTCCTCCGGGAAGCTGAACAGTACGACGTGTTGCAGCACGCTCACGGCTGGCCTCCTGTGGTGCCGGCTGAGATCTGGGTGTCCATCGGGGTGAGCAACGCCGAGGTCAGGTCCTTCGGTCGCATCTCCGCGAGTGACAGGAACGTCTCCGTGCGCTGGACACCGTCGATCTGCCAGACGTGCTCGAGCAACAGCAGCCGCAGGTGCCCGTGGTCCCGCACCCGGACCCGGGCCAACATGTCGAACGAGCCGGTGATCACCGACACATCCTCCACCTCGGGCAGCAGTTCGAGCGCAGCCATGATTGGACCTTGCTCGGCGCCCTGCGTCGCGGACAGCGCGAGGTAGCACGTGACGTAACCGAGGACCGCCCAGTCGACGACGACGCTGTAGCCGCGGATGACGCCGGCCTTCTCCAGCCGGGCGATCCGCTCACCGATCGCCGGTGGCGACATCCGCAGCTCGCGGCCGAGGCGGCGCTGGGAGATCCGGGAGTCGCGGGCCAGCAGCACCAGCAGCTGCCGGTCGATGTCGTCGATCTGCGCGGTGCTGACCGGGGCGCCGGCGACATGAGCGAGCCCTGACAAGGGTGACGGCGATTTCTTCAAAAGTAAGGTTCCCTCCGCTGTGGCTTGTCACATAGCCCTGAGATCCGTAGGGTTCCTCGCAACTGATGCGCCATCGGGCGCTTCGAGTCTGCAAGTGAGCACTGGGAGTGTCAAGGAGTGTCACGGTGACAGTCGAGATCCTCTCGGATTCCGTCCCGGGCGGCACTCCCGTGCCTGCCGGCGACTGGGCAGCTCGCTTCGCCCGCCGGGCCAGCCGCGGCGGTGACGAGCTCACCGCCATCCTGTCGCTCGCCGCCAGCACCGACGTCATCACCTTCTCCGGCGGCTTCCCGGCTCCCGAGACCTTCCCGGTCGATGTGCTGCGCGACCTCACCCGCGAGCTGCTCGACGACGACTCGGCCATCGCCCTGCAGTACTCCCCCACCGAAGGCCTGCCGGCCGTCCGCGCCGCCGTGAGCCAGATGATCGAAGCCGGCCAGGGTCTGGCTCCCGAGGACGTGCTCGTCACCAGCGGCGGGATCGAGGCGCTGCAGCTGCTGGCCCGGACGTTCGTCGACAGCGGGGACCTCGTGATGGTCGAGGCACCGACGTACCTCGGCGCGATCATGGCGTTTACCGGCTTCGAGGCCGAGGTCGACGCGATCGGCGTGGACGGCGACGGCCTCCGGGTCGACGAGCTGGAGGCCGCCCTCGCCGGCGGCCGTCGTCCGAAGCTGCTCTATGTCATCCCCGACCACCAGAACCCGACCGGGCTCAGTCTGGCCACCGAGCGCCGCGCGGCACTGGTCGAGGTGTGCCGGCGTTACGGAGTGCTTCTGGTCGAAGACGTCGCGTACCGGGACCTCGGCTTCGACGGTACGACGAGACCCAGCCTGTGGTCGCTGGCGCCCGATGTCGTCGTACAGATCGGGACCTTCTCGAAGGTGTTCACCCCAGGGGTCCGGCTCGGCTGGGCGGTCGGCCCGGCGCCGGTGATCTCCGCGATGACCGCCGCCAAGCAGAACTCCGACCAGTGCTCGGGGGCGCTCGGCCAGATGCTGATGGCGAGCTACGTCTCGGGCGGTCACCTGGCGCGCAACCTGGTCGGAGCCCGCGCGCTGTACCGGTCGCGGGCGCGGACGATGGTCTCGGCCCTCGAGGCGTACATGCCGGAGGGGGTGAGCTGGACGGTTCCGCAGGGCGGCTTCTTCGTGTGGCTCACCGCCGCGGCGGGCGTGGACTTCCGGGAGCTGTCCGCTGCGGCCGGTCGGCTCGGCGTCGCCTACGTGCCGGGTTCACCGTTCTTCACCGACAGCCGCGGCGACAACTGCGTGCGGCTCGCGTTCAGCCGGGCTCTCGAGCCCGACATCACCGAGGGCATCCGTCGCCTCGGCACCCTTCTCACGTCAGGACAGACATCCACATGAGCAGTGACGTCCAGCACTTCAGCGTCGAGGGCGGGGAGACCCCCTCTGCCGCCGGGCGGTTCGTCGACGTCGACGCGATCGAGCCGGTCGAGTTCGTCCCCGGCCTCGGCTTCCGGCCGGTGCTCGGCGAGCACACGATGGTGAACTTCGTGACGTTCGAGGAGCACACCGAGGCGCCGAAACATATTCACGAGGAGGAGCAGATCGTGCTCGTCCTCGAGGGCGAGTTCGAGTTCGAGATCGACGGCGAGGTCCGCACCATGCGCAAGGGTGACGTCGCGGTCGTGCCGCCGTGGGTGCCGCACGGCGCCCACACGAACGACACCACCTGCCGCGAGGTCGACGTGTTCAACCCGCCCCGCAAGACGCTGCTCGAGCACGCCCGAAAGCAGCGAGGCGACGCCTAGTGGACCTGGGACTTGCCGGCCGCCGTGCCGTAGTCACCGGCGGCACCAAGGGCATCGGCCGTGGTGTGGTCGCCGAGCTGCTCGGCGAAGGAGCGAAGGTCGCGTTCTGCGCGCGCGGAAGCGACGAGGTCAAGGCGACCCAGGACGAGCTCGACACGTCCGGCGCGGGCGACGTCATCGGCTACGTGACCGACGTGACCGACGCCGCAGCGGTGCAGCAGTTCGTCGATGACGCCGCGCGCACGCTGGGCGGCATCGACATCCTGGTGAACAACGCCGGCGCCGCGCACCCAGGCAACTTCGAGACGCTCGATGACGCCGACTGGCAGGGCGACCTCGACGTGAAGCTGTTCTCCCAGATCCGCTGTGTCCGAGCTGCGCTTCCGCACCTCCGCGCGAGCTCGGCACCGCGCATCATCAACGTCAACGCCGTCTACGCGAAGTACCCGGACCCGACGTTCTTCGCGACCACGGTGAACCGCGCAGCCTGCCTGAACTTCTCCAAGGCGCTCGCACAGCAGTACGGCCCCGAGGGCATCCTCGTCAACAGCGTGAACATCGGCTTCGTCGTGACGGCGCAGTGGGAGAACATCCGCGCCCGGCGCGCGCCCGACTCGACCGCGGACGAGTTCTTCGACTCGCTGGCCAGCGCCGAGGTCCCGATGGGACGCTTCGGCACGGTCGACGAGGTCTCGGGGTTGATCGCGTTCCTGGCCAGCGATCGGGCCAGCTACATCACCGGCGCGAGCATCGACGTGGCGGGCGGCATGGGGAAGTACGTATGACCAGTTCGAACGCGGGGCTGATGCCGACGGACGGCATCAGGAACATCGGAGGGGACCAGTAACCATGAGTCAGACCGCACCCACAGCGGCTACCGCGAGTGGAGACGTGACGACCGGCGGCCTCGCCAAGGGGTCGTTGAAGACCCGGGATGCCATCGCGATCAGCATCTCCGTGCTCTCACCGGGCATGGCGATGGCGCTCAACACCGGAGGCGTCGCCGGTACGGCCGGTGGCTCGACACCGCTCGCGTTCCTGCTCGGTGGTGTCGCGTGTCTCACGCTCGCCTTCGTCGTCATCGGCTTCACGCGGCGGATGGCAGCGGCGGGCTACGCCTACACCTACGTGAGCCGCAGCCTCGGGCAGCGGGCTGGCTTCCTCGCGGGCTGGATGTACTTCTTCGGCTTCGCCTGCTTCGTCCCCATGACGATGGCAGGCGTCGGCTGGTTGCTGACCGACCTGCTCGGCATCAGCAACAAGTGGTGGTTCCTGTTCTTCGTGATCGGCATGGCAGTGCTCGTCGTACTGTCGGTGATCAGAATCAGCATGACCACGAAGGTGCAGCTTCTCGTCGGCGTCTTCACCGTGCTGGTGCTGCTCGTAATGGGCATCATCATCACCGGCAAGGGCGGCGCGCACGGCCAGTCGCTCGCACCGTTCACGTTCGGTCATACCGTCACCGGGGGGTTCCATGGCGTCTTCTACGGCCTGATCTTCGGCATCACCTCGTTCATCGGCTTCGAAAGCGCAGCGGACTTCGGCGAGGAGACCGACAACCCGCGGCGCTCGGTGCCGATCGCGATCCTCGTAGCAGTCATCTTCGCGATCGTGTTCTACGTCTTCATCACCTACGCCGTGACAATCGGGTACGGCGTCAATGCGCTGCAGCACCCGGGACCCAGCGGGGTCAACGCATGGGCCGCCGGCGGCCTGACACCGGTCGCGACGCAGTACGGCAACGAAGCGCTTGCGAAGCTCGTTGAGATCGGTGCCTTGCTCTCGGCGTTCATCGTCTGCGTCGCGTGCGCCACCGGCGGTGCACGGACGCTGTTCGCGATGGGCCGTGAGGGCGTCGTACCCGCATGGTTCGCGAAGACCCACCCGAAGTACAAGACCCCCGTCAATGCCACGCTGACCATCGCCGTCGTCGCCACGATCGGAGCGATCATCGTGGGCTACGGCTTCGGAAACGCCGGGCTGTTCGGCAGCGATGCCTTCACGGTGTACTACTTCTTCGCCACCATCGGCACGCTGGCCGTCGTCCTCGTGTACTTCGCTCTCTGCCTCGGCGGCATCGCGTTCTTCAAGCGGACCAGCGCGAAGTTCAACCCGCTGATCCACGGCCTGGTCCCGTTGATCGGCGCGGTCATCTTCGCCGCGGCGTGGTACGGCTCGATCACTCCAGTGCCACACAACATCCTGCGGTCCACGCCGTACATCACGGCGATCTGGCTCATCATCGGGATCGTGGTCGTGTGGCGGCTGAGCGCCGCCAAGCCCGAGGCGGTGGCTCGGATCGGGTCGATCCTCGGCGAGGAGGGTGGCGAACTGGTGGAGGCGCTCGATAATCCGTGATCGACGATCACGTCCACGCGTTTCCTCTGGAGTTCACCCCGCTCGAGCTCGAGAGCATCACGCTCGACGTCGGGCGCGACGAGGCTGCGGCGGATCGCCGCCGCAGCCTCGCGCCCGGCCGGCTGTCGCTGCACCTGATGCAGAACCGGCTGGCGAGGCTGCTCGACGTCGCGCCCGACGAAGCCATCGCCGCGCGCGACGAGTGGGCGAGCGCGCACTGGCTGGCGTGGGTCCGGCGACTGTTCGACGACGCCGACATCAACGGGATGATCGTCGACGAGGCGGAGGGCCCGGACCTGCCGCCGGACCCGGCCCGGCTCGCCGAGGCGGCCGGTAGGCCGGTCTGGCACATGGCGCGGATCGACCCACTCGTCGACCATCTGATCGATGCCGGCGCGTCAGCCGCCGAGATCGTCGCGACCGTCGAGACCTACATGAGCGATGCGGCAGCGGCCGGTTGCGTGGCCTACAAGACGATCCTCGCCTACCGCACCGGCCTCGAGGTCGACCCGACGGTCGACGTCGACTCTGCCCAGCGGTCGCTGGACAGCGAGCTGCCGGTACGCCGGCGCGGCAAGGCGTTACGTGACCTGGTGCTGACGACGGCCCTGGCACGAGCCGCCGACCTGGACCGGCCGATGCAGATCCACACCGGCTTGGGCGACTCGGAGGTCAGGCTCGCGGAGTCCGACCCGCTGCTTCTCGAGGAGCTGCTGCGGTCCCCGGCCGGGGCGGCAGCCACGGTGATCCTCATCCACGGCTCGTACCCGTGGCACCAGCAGGCGGCGTACCTCTCGGCGACCAAGCCAAACGTGTGGGTCGAGCTCTCGCTGTCCAACCTGTTCGCGCCGGTCGGCACCGCGAAACGGATCCTGGAGGTTCTCGATGTGGCGCCTGCCGGTCGGCTGCTGCTCGGCACCGACGGGCACGGCAACCCAGAGACCCATTGGTTCGCGGCGCGGGCGCTGCACGACGGCTGGCGCGAGGCGGCGCGGCAGCTGGCCGCTGCCGGTGCGGCTGCGCCCTGGCTCGAGGCCACCCGGGACGCGATCTTCGAGACCAACGCTCGCTCCGTCTACGCGCTGAGCTGAGCCAAGCCGGCTCTGATCCGACCGCGATCATGCGTTGCCGCGATCATGACGTTAGTGCGTACCAACGTCACGATCGCGGCCGGAGACACTGCGGGAACTCAGCCGCGTACGACGGTACGGCGTACCAGCTGAGCCTCGACCCGGTCGAGCCTCACGTCGAACCCGAGCCCGGCGGCCTCGGGAACCGCGATCGTCCCGTCTGAGGCCACCTCGTAGGTGGGGTCGACGAGGTCCCAGGAGAACAGCACCGACGCCGGCGACATGTCCGCGGGATGGGTGAAGGCGGGCAGCGAGCACAGCGCCAGGTTGCCGGCTCTTCCGATGCCGGACTCCATCATCCCGCCGCACCACAGCGGCACACCTCGCGACCGGCACAGCTCAGCGATCTCCAATGACGCGGTGATCCCGCCAACCCGGGACGGCTTGAGGTTCACGTTGCGGCAGGCGTCGAGGTCCAGGGCCCGTCGTACGTCGTCGGGTGACCGCAACGTCTCGTCGAGGCACACCGGGGTCCGGATCTGGCGCTGCAGCGTCGCATGCTCCACCAGCGCGTCCCATGCCAATGGCTGCTCGATACAGGCGAGGTCATAGTCGTCGAGGGCCTGCAGCGTTTCGATGTCGCGCAATGTGTACGCCGCGTTGGCATCGACCTGCAGCATCACGTCGTCACCGACGAGACCGCGCACCGCACCCACGACGTCGACGTCCCACCCGGGTTGGATCTTCAGCTTGATTCGTTGGTATCCCTCGGAAACCCGCAGCGCCACCTCCTCGAGCGTCTCCTCGATCGTCTCGGTGATACTCAGGCTCTCCCCCACGGCAATGCTGCCCGGACGTCCACCGATGAGCGCGCAGAGACTGCTGCCCACGACCGCGGCCTCGAGCGACCAGAACGCCTCCTCGACTCCTGCCCGCGCGAACGTGTTGCCGCGGATTCTGCTCATCGCCTCGACCACGTCGGCGGGGGCGAGCGTCGGCGCCGCCAGCGCCAGCGGAAGCGCGAAGTCGGCCGCGACGCCGAACGCCGACGAGGTGGTGTCGGGCAGGTAGTACGGATGGTCGAGTGCCGGACCCTCACCCCAGCCCTCGACGCCGTTCTCATCCCTGAGGTGGACCAGCATCGTGCGACGGGTGGCCGTGATGCCGAACCCAGTGACGAACGGCCGCAGCAGCGGCAGCTCGACCTCGAGAACCTCAGCGTGGACGATCGGCGCCCGCTCGGTGGTCACGCCGGGTCGGCCGCCGGCACCGCGGGCTCGTACTCGATCTTCAGACCCGACGCGATCGCGTTGGAACCGTTGAAGAAATCGACGACCGACAGCAGCTCGACGAGCTCGGCGTCCGTCGTACCCATCGCCCGCAGGGCATCGGTGTGGCTGCGCAGGCAGTAGTCGCAGTTGTTGGTCGCGGACACCGCGACCGCGATCATCTCCTTTGTCTTGCGATCGATCGTGCCGGTCTCGAGAATGCCGCGCAGCTTGAACCACTCCGCCTTGAGGTACTCCGGCCGATGCGCGATCGCCCGCCAGAAGTTCGGCACCTTCGCGAGCTTCCGCGAGGACTTGATGTCGTCGTACACCTCCTTGACGATGCCGGTCGCGTCGGCTTCGTCGACGTACGGGACGAGAGGCATCGATTTGCTCCTAGTGCTCGGTGGGCCCAGTGGGCTCAGAGGTGGTAGATCCGGGTGGCATTGTCACGTTCGACCATCGCCCGGATCCGGTCGGCGGCCGCGTCCGTTGCGTCGCCGGCCGCTACCCAGCTGTCCAGGACCCCGTCGAGGTGCCTCCGGAACAGCAGGCCGGACAGGTAGGCGTACTCGGCCAGCCCGAAACTGTCCGAGCTGTACAGCAGCTTGCTGTACGGCGCGATCTCCAGCGCCTCGGCAATGATCGTGCGCGAGCTTGCGCCGGTGAAGTGCTGCGTGACGCCGACGTCGAAGTAGACGTGAGGGAACACCTCGGACAGGTACGCCGCCTGCCGCTGGTAGGGGTAGCAGTGCAGGAAGATGACGTTCACGCCGCGGACGCCGAGCTCGCGGACCCACGGCGTAAAGACCGACGGGTCGGTGCGGTGCAGCGTGAGGTCGGTGTCGCCGAACCCGGTGTGCACCTGCAACGGCAGCTTGCGCTGCGCTGCCACATCGATCGCCGTGTGCAGCAGGTGGGTGAGCAGGACCGGCGAGTCGAGCCGCAAGTCGTCGGTGCCCGAGAACGTGGCGAACCACTGCTCGGCCGCCTCTGCCACCGCTGCGTCTCCCGGCGGGGTCGGGTCCAGATCGAAGCCGTAGCGGTAGGCGACCACGGACTTGAAGCCCACGCTGACCGACCCGGCAGCGTCGAGCGCGGTACCCAGCCCATCGATGAAATCGCGCGGGCCGTCGACCCGGCGGGCCAGGTCTTCGCTGACCCGCTCGATCCGCGAGACGGTCCGGGTGGGTACGCCGGACAGGCGGTGCATCTCGTCCGGTTCGACCACCTCGCCCGGCCGGTGGCCGGTGTCGATGAGCAACATCTGCGAACCCGCGGCCTGTAGGAACAGCCGGTTCACGGCCTCGGCACCGAGGTCGGCCCGCGCCTTGAGGTAGTCGTCGGGATCGCAGCCGGGCTCGAGGCCGAGCATGGGTGCGCAGCGCGTGAGGATCGCCGTACCGATGGGCGCGTCGAAGTGCGAGGTTCCCGGCGGCGGTGGCATTCCGCCCTCGTTCATCAGCAGCTCGAACTGCGGGCGTTCGAGCGTGGTCGGAACGACACCGTGGACGTGGTGGTCGATCAGCCCGCGGTCGGTGGTCACGGCTCGCTCCTAGTAGAACTCGAAGTACTCGCGCATTTCCCAGTCCGTGACCTCACCGAGGAAGCGGTTGCACTCGTTGCGCTTGGCGGCGGCGACGAACTTCACGAAGCCCTCGCCGAACGCCTTGGGGAAGAACGTGTCGGCCTCGAGGATGTCGACCGCCTCCCACAGGCTGGTAGGCAGCTTCGGGGCGTCGGTCGCATACGGGTCGTTGTCGACCATCGGCGGCGGCGTCAGCTTGCGACGGATCCCGTCGAGACCGGCGGCGAGGTTGGAGGCCAGGTAGAAGTACGGGTTGGCAGCCGGCTCACCGAGCCGGTTCTCGATGTGGGATCCCTTCTCCATCGGGCCGCCCTGCACCCGGATCGCGACACCGCGGTTCTCCACTCCCCAGTTCACCCGGTCCGGCGCGAACGAGTAGGGCTTGTACCGCTTGTACCCGTTGATCGTCGGCGTGGAGAACAGCATCGCCTCGCGAGCGTGCTCCAGCAGTCCGGCGGTGAACTGCCGCCCGACCTCCGACAGATCCTGCTTCGGGTCCTGGCTGACGAACGCGTTCTCACCGGTGCTGATGTCACGCAGCGACTCGTGCAGGTGCCAGCCGCTGGAGAAGAAGTTGGGCAGCGCCGGCCGGCACATGAACGACGTGTGCAGGCCCATCTGGTGGGTGACCTGCTTCGCCGTGGTCCGGAACAGGATCATCGCGTCGGCGGGCTGCAGGCCGGTCAGCGGGTCGAACGTGATCTCCAGCTGCCCCGGACCCCACTCGTCCTCGATCGAGCGCAACGGCAGCCCGAGGTCGATGTAGGCGTCGCGCAGCTTCTCGACCACGTCGTTGATCCCCGCGAGCCGCACCTCCGACAGGTACTGGTAACCCTGCTCCAGGACGCTCACCCGCGGCGGCGGCGGCGGCCAGCCCGACTCGTTGAGCTCGATCCGGTCGGAATCCCTGCGTACGACGTAGAACTCGACCTCCAGCCCGGCGACGTAGTCGAACCCGAGCTCGGCAGCCGCGTCGACCTGCTCCTTGAGCAGCCGCCGGGCGTCCAGCGGGACCGGCTTGCCGTTGGAGAAGTAGGCGTCGGTGATGACCCAGGCGGTCCGGTTGGCCCAGGGCAGGACCCGGAACGTCGTGGGGTCGGGCACCAGGATCATGTCCGGGAAGCCGGTCAGCTCGGGGATGTCGAAGCCGCCGCCCGGGACGAACGGCGGGGTGAAGACGTTGTTCGCGGTGTCCATGCTGAGCAAAGCGGCGGAGAAGTCGATGCCGTTCTGCAGCGACGCGATGTAGTCCGGCGCCGACATGAACTTGCATCGCGGCACCCCGTGCTGGTCGACCCAGATCATCCGGATCGTGCGCAGACCCTGCTCCTCGATGACCTCTGCGCTGTGCTCGCCGGCCTGTTGCTGCACCTCGGTCAGCAGGTTGTGCTCGCTGACGAAGCCGTGCCTGCCGACACCCCGGTCGTTGCTGCTCATCGAATCTCCCATGCCAGTTGAGCGAGGATCGTGCTGCGGAATCCGGACGTAGTACCGACGATCATGCGCCGTCGCCGAGCGTCACGGCAGTGCCCATCGGCACCAGCCGCGGGTCCGAGCTGTTCGGGAAGACCAGCGTGAACACGGAGTCGTCGTCGGAGTGGACCGACGTCGACACCACGTCGGCGCCGTCCGCCTCGAACTGCCACATCGCGTTCCCGCGGTTGTGGGTGTACAGCGCGAGCGTCCCGTCGGCCCCGAGGTAGCCCAGGTTGACCTTGCCCTGGAACGTCTCGTCGACCTCGGCCAGCGCGTCGATCGGCTTCACACCGGCTTCGAGCCGGTCCTGGAAGAACACCCACCCGACCTCACTGTCGGCACCGCCGAGCAGCCGGTCGGCGTACGGCGGACGCAGCGTCTCGGCCCGGCTGAGGAAACCGTTGTGGCAGAAGGCGAAGTCGCCGTCGTGGAAGAACGGCTGGGTATCGGCGAGCTGCACGGTGGACAGCTTGTTGGGCCGGCGCAGGTGGACGAGAAACCGTCGCGACTCCACGTCGAGCAACCCCTCGTGGTCGCTGAACTGGTCGATGTAGCGTCCGATGTCGCGCACGACGCGGACCTCGCCGCTGTCGTCGTCCAGCCAGGCGACGCCCCAGCCGAAGCTGCCGAGCCCGTAGGTCTCGAGCAGGCTCACCCAGTCATGCAGCCGGGAGAACGGCCGTGGCTCCTTCGTGGCCACAGCCAGGATCTCGCACACCTAGTCGCGTCCTTTCCAGCGGTCGGCACCTCGCGGGGATGTGAGCACTTGTGAGGTAGTCCCCGCTCCATTCTCGTCGTCTGATGCCGATCAGGCGTTTCCGCCGTACATTTGAACGCGCATCGTGTGTTGCCGCATCGTATTGCTGACGCATCGACCCGACAAGCCCCCGCCCCCGACGCGCCGCCGCGACCTGATGTGATGTGCCGCGGACGAATCCCCCGCGACACCGCCCGAGGAGCGCACTGTGCGAGCAGCCATCACGCTGGCAACCGACACCCCCACGCTGATCACGGACGACGTCGAGCTCGACGGGCCGCACGCGGACGAGGTGCGGGTGAGCATCGACAGCTGCGGGCTGTGCCACAGCGACCTGTCCTACATCGACGGTGTGCTGCCGGGAACCTTCCCCATGGTCCTCGGTCACGAAGCCGCCGGCGTCGTGACCGAGGTCGGCGCGGGGGTGACCACGGTCGCGGAGGGGCAGCGGGTCGTGATGAGCTTCCGGCCGGCGTGCAAGCGCTGCTACTGGTGCATCCGGGGCGAAGAGTCGCTGTGCGCTGAGGGCACGAAGCTGCTGAACGGCCGACTCTCGGATGGCGGTACCCGGCTGAGCCACGACGGCCAGGAGGTGATGCGCGGCCTGGTAGTGGCCGGTTTCGCGGAGCAGACCGTGGTGCCGGTGGCCGCCGTCACGGCACTGCCCGACGACATCCCGTTGCACATCGCTGCACTGATCGGCTGCGCGGTCCAGACCGGGCTGGGCGCGGTCCTCAACACGGCGCAGGTCGAGGTGGGCGCCACGGTCATGGTCGCCGGGCTCGGTGGGATCGGGATGAGCATCGTTCAGGGAGCGGCGATCGCCGGGGCCGCGATCATCATCGGCGTCGACCCGGTCACCTCGCGGCGCGAGCTCGCCTTGCGGCTCGGTGCGACCGCGGTGGTCGACCCCGCCGACGCGGACCCGGTAGCGGTCGCGCGCGAGGCGACCAACGGGATCGGCGTCGACTACGCCTTCGACGCGGTGGGGCGGGCCGAGCTGGTCGAGCAGCTGATGAAGCTCACCCGCAACGGCGGAACCACGGTGATGGTCGGTGTACCGGGCCCGAGTGAGGTCGTGAAGGTGCGCGGCCTGGTCCACAACCTCTACGAGAAGAAGCTGATCGGTTGCTATCTCGGGTCCGCGAGGCAGGAACGCGACATCGACCGGGCGATCCGGCTGTGGCGCGCGGGCCGGTTGGACCTCGAGGGGATGATCAGTGAGCAGGTCGGCCTGGCCGACCTCGACCGGGCGGCCGAGGCGATGCGGGTCGGCGATGGGCTGCGTTGGGTCATCAAGCCTGCGGTGTGACGCGCTGCGGCACCTCGCTCAGGCAACCGACGGCTGAATCGGGACGGCCAGCAGATGCAGCGCGCTCAGCGACGACCCGTACACGAACAGCAGCACCTGCTGGCCGGCCGTGAGGGTCATGCTCATCTGGCTCTGTCCCTTGACGAGCTGCTTGCAGGTGGGCGTCACGGCCGACGGCCAGCTGACCACCGACACCTGATGTGTCCCAGGACTCGTGGGGAAGACCGCGAACGCCGACTGGATGGCGGCCGTCGAGGCGTTGAAGATGTACGGCAGCCCCTTGACCTGGGGGTCGCCGTTGATCGGCGGCGCACACGAGTGGTCGATCATCAGATAGAGCCCGGAGTGGCCGGTCTGCGGCACGAGGGACTGGTCGACGAGGATCTCCCCCTTGCCGGCGGGGGGAGCCGGGGCTGCCGGTCCCTTGGCGCCTTGGCCGTCGTCGCCGCTCTCGACCCGTTCCGAGGTCGAGAGACCCCCGAGCGGGCCGGGCTCCACCAGTGAGTCGGTGTCGGCGCTCAACACGATCGTGATCCGCGCGTTCGAGCCGTCGTCGATGAGTCCGCCCACCCCCTTGGAGTCATCGTTGGCGGTCGGCGTGGCCGGGTTCTCGCCCGCGGGGAGGGCGAACAGCTCGACGGTCTTCTGCCCGAAGGTCGACAACAGCCTCGGGTGCACGTACGACGACGCCGTGCCGAACCCGACGTTCGTCAGGATCGGAGTCACGGCGGCCCCGGTCAGCTGGGTGTCATAGATGTCGAGTGCCGGACCCGGCTTCCCCTTGGGCGCGTAGAGGTTGACGACCTGGACGCTTGCGTCGCTGGCCGGATGCCCCGAGTTGCTCTGGGCCGCTGCAGACGCGGAAACCGACGGAGCCGAGGTGACCGAAGGCGCTCCGCTCGGCGGTGCCGCGGCTGCGCCACCGGACGACGACCCGCCACCGCAGCCGGCCAACAAGACGGCGCCCGCGGCAACTGTCACCACGGACATCGGAAGGCGAACTCGACCACGACCGGTCACCGGACCCACCCCTGCACGGTTGACGACGAGAAGCCCAGTGCACGCTGCGCCCGTAACGTCTCAGTAATGCCGCCGCTGGACGTGTCAGGTCGCTCGGCCCAAACCCGCGCTCGCGCGTCCTGACACGTCAGTCGTCGGCGATGAGCTCGACCTCGTAGCCGTCGGCGTTCTCGAGGTAGGCGGCGTACTGATCCTCGCCGCCGGCGTGAGGATGGCGATCCGGGAACAGCAGCGTCCAGCCGTGGTGCCCGGCCTCGACGGCCAGCGCGTCGACGCGGTCCTCATCAGCGGCGTGGAACGCGAGGTGGTTCAGGCCCGGACGGAGCCGGTCGTGGTCGGCCGCGGACATCGCGGGCGACGCTTCGATGACGAGGTACGTCGGGCCGAGCCGCCAGCTCCGGCCGGTCTCCCACTCCTGGAACGGCCGATAACCGAGCTCGGTGAGCAGCCACCCCCACTCGGCTGCCGCCCGCGCCAGGTCCGGAACCCACAGCTCGATGTGGTGGACCGCGCCGGTCGGGTTCACGCCGCTCACCGGACGATGTGCGCACGGGCGCCGGCGACCTTCACGGCGGCGCTCAACGTGTCCAGGTCGAAGGCGCCGTAGTGCCGGCGGCCGTTGATGAAGAAGGTCGGGGTTCCGGTCACGCCCGACAGATCCGCGCTGTCGACGTCGCTCTGCACCCGTGCGCTGAAGGTGCGGTCCTTGATGTCGGTCGTGAACTTCTCGACATCCAGGCCCAGCTCACCGGCGTAGCGCACCAGATCGGAGAACCGCAACGCGTCCTGATGCGCCAGCAGCAGGTCGTGCATCTCCCAGAACGCCCCTTGCTCGGCCGCGGCCTCGGTCGCCTCGGCCGCCATCCGGGCATGCGGATGGACGTCGTCGAGCGGCAGGTGCCGCCAGACGTAGGTGATGTCGGTGTGACTCGCCATCAGCGCCCGCACAACCGGCTCGGCCTGACCGCAGTACGGACACTCGAGGTCGCCGTACTCGACCAGCGTCACCAGCGAGTTCGGGTCGCCTCTCATGTGATCGCGGTCGGGGTCGACGGGGTCGGCGAGGTCGAGGATGGTCGACGCCGTACCAAGCAGGGCCCGGGTCCGCAGCGGTGTCGGGAGCCGCTCGATCACCCGGAAGACGATCCACGACAGGATGCTGGCGACCAGGGCGGAGGCGAGGACGCCGGCCTTGGCTTCCTGAAGCTCGCGTCCCCGGAACGCGAGTGACGCGATGAGCAGCGAGACCGTGAACCCGATGCCGGAGACCGCCCCGGCTCCGATGACCGAGCCCCAGCCGACCGGGGGGCGGAGCCGGCCTCGGGAGAGCACGGTCACGAGGGATGCCGTACCCGCGATCCCGACCGGCTTGCCCAGGCAGTAGCCGAGGACGATGCCCAGCGTGATCGGCGAGGTGAACGCGTGCCCCAGGAATCCGGGGTTCAACGGGATACCGGCGTTGGCGAGCGCGAACACGGGGACGATGACATAGCTGGTCCAGGGATGCCAGAGCTGAGCGAGCCGCTCGTTGGGCGACAACGCGCTCTCGATCCCGACTCGGGCCCGGCGCGCGAGCTCGGGGGTGGGCTGCTCGCGGAACTGCCGGAAGTCGTCGCTGGCACGCTCCAGGTCGGTGCGGCCGGCGGGGTAGGCGTACGTCACCAAGCCCATGGCGAGGCCCACGACGACGGGGTCGATGCCGGACTTCGTCATCGCGACCCAGGTCGCGGCACCGAGGGCGAAGTAGAGGATGCCGCTGCGTGCCTCACGGGCGCGGACCACCAGGACGGCGGCGAAGAGCAGCAGGGCGAGGGCCAACGACTTGATGTCGACAGCCGTGGAGTACGCCGCTGCGATGACGACCAGCGCCACGATGTCGTCCACAACGACGACGGTGAGGACGAACGCCCGCAGCCGGTCCGGGAACCGCGGCCCGACCATCGAGAGCATCCCGAGCGCGAACGCGGTATCGGTCGACATCGCCGTACCCCAGCCGTGCACCGAGGCGCGGCCCGCGTTGATCGCCAGGAAGATCGCTACCGGCACCACCATGCCGCCGACGCCCGCCAGCAGCGGCAGTGCGACGCGTCGACGCTCGCGTAGCTCGCCGATGTCCGCTTCGCGCCGTGCCTCGAGCCCGACGACGAAGAAGAAGAACGTCATCAGGCCGCTGTTCACCCAGCCGCGCAGATCCTCGCTCAGCGAGCCACTGCCCAGCCGGATCGACAGGGTGGTGTGCCACAGGCTGTCGTAGGACGACGCGTCGATGTTGACCCAGATCAGAGCCGCGATCGCCGCCCCGAGGAGCACGCTGGCCCCACCGGTCTCCGTCTGGATGAACGCGCGGAACGGCGTCTGCAACGTACGGCTCCAGGCGGTGTGCCCGGTGGCAGCCGGAGCGTCGGCCTCGCTCACGTCGGCAGTATCCCCTGCTTGCGCAGCGTGGGTAGGGTTGGCATCCGACGGCCAGATCGGCGGCCGTCGCCACGATCGCCGAGTCCGAGGCCCGTATGAGCAACCCGACGACACCGCGGCGGACCACCGCCATCGTCACGGTGGACGATGATCCCGGCGTCTCGCGCGCCGTGGCCCGCGACCTGAGGCGACATTACGGCGAGGACTACCGGATCGTCCGTGCCGAGTCGGGGCAGATGGCACTCGACGCCATCAAGGAGATGAAGCTGCGCGGGGACAGCGTCGCCGTGATCCTCGCGGACTACCGGATGCCGCAGATGAGCGGGATCGAGTTCCTCGAGCAGGCGATGGATGTCTACCCGAGCGCCCGTCGGGTGCTGCTGACCGCCTACGCAGACACCGACGCGGCGATCGACGCGATCAACATCGTGGACCTCGACCACTACCTGCTCAAGCCCTGGGACCCGCCCGAGGAGAAGCTGTACCCCGTCATCGACGCCCTGCTCGAGTCCTGGGCCGGCGAGGACCACCGCCCGGTGCCCGAGATCAAGGTCGTCGGCCATCGCTGGTCGGCTCGCTCGTCGGAGGTCCGAGAGTTCCTCGCCCGCAACCAGGTGCCCTACAAGTGGTTCACCTCGGAGAGCCCAGAGGGCGAGCGGATGCTGCACGCCGCCGACACCGACGGCCGCACGCTGCCGTTGGTCATCACCCCCGATGGCTTGGCCATGGTCGCGCCGACCGACACCGAACTGGCGCAGAGCACCGGGCTGGTCACGACGGCGACCTCGGACTTCTACGACCTCATCGTGGTGGGAGGCGGACCGGCCGGGCTCGGTGCCGCGGTCTACGGCGCGTCCGAGGGGTTGCGCACCGCTCTCATCGAGCGGACTGCGACCGGCGGTCAAGCCGGGCAGAGCTCGCGGATCGAGAACTACCTGGGCTTCCCGGACGGCGTGTCCGGGGCGCAGCTGGCGGAACGGGCCCGGCGCCAGGCGATCAAGTTCGGTGCCGAGCTGATCACCACGCGAGAAGTCTCCGAGCTCGAGGTCAACGGCGCGGGACGCACGGTGCGCTTCGCCGACGGCGGCAGCCTGGACGCGCACACCGTCATCCTCGCGACCGGCGTCTCCTACCGGAAGCTCACTGCGCCCGGCCTCGAGGAGCTCACCGGCCGGGGGGTCTACTACGGCTCGGCGCTCACCGAGGCCACGAACTGCACCGGGCAGCACATCTACATCGTTGGCGGCGCCAACTCGGCCGGCCAGGCCGCTGTCTACCTGGCCCATCGGGCGGCGTGCGCCGTCACGATCCTGGTCCGGGGCAAGTCGCTCGAGGACACCATGTCCTACTACCTGATCCAGCAGATCAACTCGATCGACCTCATCGACGTCCGCACCTGCACCGAGGTCATCGAGGCGCACGGCGACACCCATCTCGAGCGGCTCACACTGCGCGACAGCAACACCGGTACGACGGAGGTCGTGGACGCCAACTGGTTGTTCGTGTTCATCGGCGCCGCGCCGCGCACCGACTGGCTCGACGGCGTCGTGGTCCGTGACGACCACGGCTTCGTGATCGCAGGCCCCGACCTCATCGTCGACGACCAGCGACCTGACGGCTGGACGCCGGAGCGGCTCCCCTACCACCTGGAGACCAGCGTCCCCGGCGTCTTCGTGGCCGGTGACGCGCGATCCGACTCGGCCAAGCGGGTCGCGTCGGCCGTCGGTGAGGGCGCGATGGCCGTGATGCTGGTCCACCGCTACGTGGAGAAGCTGTGACCACCGACGAGGCAGCCGCGGTCGAGGGTGCCTGCGACATCGACGAGCTCCGCACGCTGTTCCTGTTCGAGGGGCTCTCCCCCACCCAGCTCGAGTGGCTGTGCGCCCACGGGCGCGTCGAGTCGGTCGACGTCGGCCCGGTCTTCACCGAGGGCGAACCCGCCGTCAACTTCTACGTGCTGCTCGACGGCGAAGTCGTCCTCTCTCGGCGCGTCGGGGTCGATGACATCGAGGTCAACCGAACCAGCGACCGAGGGGTGTACGCCGGCGCGTTCATGGCGTACGTCGGCGACCGGGTGCCACAGACGTACAACAACTCGTTGCGGGTGACCCAGCCCGCCCGTTTCTTCGTCCTCGACGCGGCGAGCTTCGCCGAGCTGATGAACGACTGGTTCCCGATGGCGGTCCACCTGCTCGAGGGGCTGTTCTTCGGCGTACAGAACAGCCAGCAGTTGGTGGGCCAGCGAGAGCGGCTGCTTGCCCTCGGGTCACTGACAGCGGGGCTGACGCACGAGTTGAACAACCCGGCTGCAGCGGCCATCCGTGGCGTCGCGTCGCTGCGAGAACGCCTTGCGACGCTTCGTGCCAGCCTGGGCACCATCGCGGCCGGGCACAAGAATCTCACGACGCTCGAGGCGTTGACGACACTGCAGCGCGACGCCGTCGAGCGCGTGTCGGCAGCAGGCGCCCTGAGTCCGCTGACCGCGTCGGACAACGAGGACGATGTCGGTGACTGGCTCGACGCGCACGGCGTCGGCAACGGCTGGGAGCTGGCACCGGCGTTTGTCGCTGCCGGCATCGACTCCGCGTGGCTGGACCGGGCAGCGGACTCCGTCCCCGAGGACACTCTCGGTGCCGTCATGCACTGGCTCCACGGCACCGTCGAGACCGAGCTGTTGATGAACGACATCGAGGACGCCACCAACCGGATCTCGAAGCTGGTCGCCGCTTCGCGCCAGTACTCGCAGATGGATCGAGCGCCCTACCAGGTCGTCGACATCCACGAGCTGCTCGACAGCACGGTGCTCATGCTCAACCGCAAGATCGGCGACGGGATCACCGTCGTCAAGGACTACGACCGAACCCTTCCGCCGATCCAGGTGTACGCCGCTGAGCTCAACCAGGTGTGGACCAACCTGATCGACAACGCCGTGCAGGCGATGAACGGCCAGGGCACCCTCACCATCCGCACCGGCCGCGTGGACGACCAGATGCTGGTCGAGATCGGGGACACCGGCCCCGGCGTTCCCGACGACATCAAGGGCCGCATCTTCGAGCCGTTCTTCACCACGAAGGCCGTCGGGGAAGGGACCGGCCTCGGCCTGGACATCTCCTACCGGATCATCGTGAAGAAGCACCACGGCGACCTCACGGTGGAGTCCACTCCGGGCGACACCAGGTTCCGGGTCACTATCCCGCTCGTGGCACAGGAGGCCTCCCCATGACCGACATCCCCGGCATCGACCCGCAGGCCACGCCGAGCGGCACTGGATGCGTGGAATGCGACGCCACCGGCGGCTGGTGGCTGCACCTGCGGCGCTGCGCCCAGTGCGGTCACATCGGCTGTTGTGACACCTCGCCGTCGCAGCACGCCAGCGCCCATGCCGCGCAGTCCAGCCACCCGATCATCCGCAGCTTCGAACCGGGAGAGAACTGGTTTTGGAACTACGCCACCGAGGAGTACTACGACGGACCGCCGCTGCCCGACCCGCAGCATCATCCGGTGAGCCAGACGGTGCCGGGGCCACGCGATCGAGTGCCACGCGACTGGCAGAGCCACCTTCACTGACCGATTTGACCGCAATGGTCATACCGAATCACCACACGGGGTATACCGTTTGCTTTCCCGCCCCCGGGGTCACGACGAGCGTGTCGATCACACCAGGAGCACGACCGTGCTAGTCACGACGACAGGGTTGCGCCTGCACCCGACGCCCTGATGAGGGCCGCCCCCGGGCAGGGGTCCCCACTCACCGACGCGGACGTCCGGTTGATCGCCGAGTCGATCCCGCACGCCATCTGGCTGGCGACGCACGCCGGTGTCGTCGAGTACGTCAACCCGTTCGGCGCCCGGTATCTCGGCTATCCCAACGGCTGGGCGGGCGCCTGGGACTGGACATCCGCGATCCACCCCGATGATGCACATCGGGTGGCGGCCGTGTGGCTGCAGGGCACGCGGACCCTGACCGAGTACGCCGTGGACTACCGGATCCGCCGGCACGATGGCGAGTATCGCTGGCACACCTGCCGCGGGCTCCCTATAACGGGCGCCGACGGAACGGTCCTGCGATGGCTCGGTACGGCGACCGACATCGACTCGACCAAACGGCTCGAGGCCGATCTGCGGGTCGACACCCAGGGTGCAGGCGACCGGTTGTTGCTGCTCGAGACGCTGCAGTCCAAAGCCCCGATCGGCTTCGGGGTCGTCGACCGCGACTTCCGCATCATCCACGTCAACGAGATGCTGGCGTCGATCCAAGGCGTTCCGGTTGCCGACCAGCTGGGTCGATATCTCCCCCTCGTCATTCCCCAGATGTGGGAGGAGCTAGGTCCGCTCTACACGCACGTCCTCGAGACCGGCCAACAGATCCTGAACCTCGAGACGAGCAGCCTGTCCACCGCGGACCCGTCGCAGCCGCGTCACTGGTCCAGCAGTCTGTATCCGATCCTTGCGGACGACGACATCATCGGGGTCGGCGTGGTCGTCGTCGACGTGACCGAGCGGAAGCTGGCCGACGAGGTCCGCCGGCAGCTGGCTGCGATCGTCGAAGGCTCCGGCGACCCGATCTTCAGTGTGTCGCTCGACGGAGCGGTCACGAGCTGGAACCCGGCTGCGGAACAGCTGTTCGGATGGACTGCCGAGGAGGTCATCGGCCGGCCGATCGAGTTCATCGCCCCGGGTGACATGGCCCCCGAGCAGCGCGAGATGCGCGCTCTGCTCGCATCCGGCAGCCCACCACAACGGCTCGAAACCGTCCGTCGCCGTAAGGACGGCAGCCCGGTCGACGTCCTGATCACAGCCTCCACCGCGACCGACGAGTCCGGCAACGTGCTGGGCCTGTCGGTCGTAGCCCACGACATCACCGTGCGGCGAACCGCCGAGCGTGCTCTTGAGGCCAGCCGGCGGGGGCTGGCCGAGGCCCAACAGATCGCCCAGCTCGGAAGCTTCGAGTTCGATGTCGTCGCCGGCACGACCGTGTGGTCGGACGAGCTCCACCGCATGCTGGGCCACGACCCGGCTCAGCCGGCGTCGACGAGTTTCTTCCTCGAGAAGGTCGACCCCAAGGATCGGCCGGCCCTCACCGAGGCATGGACGGATGCACTGGCGCACGGAACGTCCTTCGACCTGGTCTTCCAGATCAACAAGGTCGATTCGGTGTGGCGATGGGTTCATGCCCGAGTGGTGACCGAGAGCGACGCCGGCGGGGCTGTCATCAAGCTGTCCGGAACGGTCCGTGACAATACCGACCGGGTCGAGGCCGAGGCAGTCAGAGCAGCGGCAGAGACCCGCTTCGAGATCGGCTTCGAGCAGTCCGCCATCGGTGCCGCGATCGCTGACCTTGACGGTCTCCCGGTCCGCGTGAACCCCGCCCTATGCGCGCTGCTGCAGCGGTCGCAGGACGAGCTGATCGGTCGGCGGTGGTCGGAGCTCACGCATCCGGATGACCCCCCGCTCGGCGAGATGGTGCTGAACCACGTGGACGCCGGGCACGACACCTATCAGGATGAGCGCCGATACCTTGCGCCGGACGGCTCCGTGGTGTGGGCCTCCTCCCATGTCACCCTGGTGCGCGACGAGGACGGCGAGCCGCAGTACTTCTTCCTGCAGCTGCAGGACATCACCGAGCGCAAGCGGATGGAGGACGAGCTCTCCCACCAGGCACTGCACGACACCCTCACTGGTCTTCCCAACCGCGCCCTGCTCCGCGACCGGTTGCTCCAGGGGTTGGCCAGCTCGCGACGCCGAGGCACCGTTCTCGGCGTGATCTTCGTCGACATCGACCACTTCAAGGTGATCAACGACTCCCTTGGTCATCTCTCCGGCGACGACCTGCTTCGTCACGCAGCCGACCGGATCCAGGGCGCGATCCGACCCGAGGACACGGTCGCGCGCTTCGGCGGCGACGAGTTCGTGATCGCCTGCGATTCCGTGTCGGTCACCGCGACCGTGCTGCTCGCTGAACAGGTGCTCGAGGCGCTTGCCGAGCTTGTCGTCATCGGCGGCCAGGAGATGAACGTCTCGGCCAGCGTCGGTATCGCCGTCGCCGACGAGAACGCCTCGCCGGAGAGCCTGCTTCGGGACTCCGACGCCGCCATGCACCGGGCGAAGGACCGAGGTCGAGGACGCATCGAGCTGTACGACGAAGCACTGCGCGCGAAGGCCGAGCGGAGGCTGGTCACCGCCTCCGCGCTCGGCCACGCCCTCGAGCGCAACCAGTTCGCCGTTCACTACCAACCGATCATCGACCTCACCACCGGCGCGATCGTGAGTGCGGAAGCACTCCTGCGGTGGACTCACCCGCAGCACGGCCCGATCAGTCCCGTGGAGTTCATTCCGGTCGCGGAGGAGACCAACCTCATCGTGGGCATCGGCGCCTGGGTGCTCGAGCAGGCCTGTCTGGAGCTGGCCGAGTGGGGACGCTTCGCTCCCTCGATGTCCGTCGCGGTCAACCTCTCGGTCCGACAGATGGTGGCCCCCGACATCGCGGGTCTCGTCAACGGCGTCCTCCGTCGTACCAGTGTCGATCCCGAGAAGCTCTACCTCGAGCTGACCGAGAGCGTGTTCATGGAGGACGTCGACTTCTTCGGCAAGACGCTGGACGGCCTCAAAGCGCTCCGGGTCCGGCTGTCCATCGACGATTTCGGCACCGGCTACTCGTCGCTCAACTACCTCAAACGGTTCCCGGTCGACGCCGTGAAGGTGGACCGTGGCTTCGTCGACGGGCTCGGCAGCGACCCACACGATTCGGCACTCGTGGCAGCGATCCTCGCCATGGCGGATGCCCTCGACCTCGAGGTCACCGCCGAAGGCGTCGAGACCCACGACCAGCTCATGAGCCTCAAGCGGCTGAACTGCCGCCGGGCGCAGGGCTTCTTCCTCGCCCGGCCGATGCCTGCCGCGGACCTCCAAGCGCTCGTCGAGGCCGGACACGTCTGGCCGGTCGTCTGAGGCCGGTCCAGCTACGGCGGCCCGGCCACCGGGGTGTCCTCGAGCGGCGCCTCGTCCAGCATCTCCTCGGCCCAGGCGGCGTGCTCCTGTCTCGCCCATCGAAGCGGAACTCGGCCGGTACGCAGGCTGCGCAGCGAGATCGGGTCGCGAAGCGCGAAGCCGATGTGGCCGAGCACCAGCAGACCGAGAGCAAGCGAGAACCAGTCGTGGAAGAACGTGGCGCCACTGCGCCACGACAGCGGGGTGACGTTCGTCAGGTACATGACGGTGCCGGTCATGAGGAGTACGCCGATCGCGCCGGCGCTCAGCGCGCCGTTGAGCTTCTGGCCGGCGTTGAACTTGCCGACCCGGATCCGCCCGTCCCTACGGGTCTTCGAGCGCAGCCATTGCCAGTCGCGCCTGGTGAAGCGGTTGAGCCGCCGAAGGTCGGCCCGGTAGCTGCGCGAGGCCAGGCCGAGAAGCAACGGCACCGGGAGCGCGAACCCGCACCACACATGGATCTGCTCGATGATGAACCGGTGACCCACGAGGACAGCCAGCGATCCGTTGTAGAGGATCGCGGCGGTCATGATGCACACGATCATCAGCACCGCCGTGGTCCCGTGGATCCAGCGCACCGGTCGGCTGAACCGCGACAGGTTCGACGGCTCCTCAGGTGATCGGGGCATCGTCACGTCCGTTCGATTGGCCCACCCAGCCGTTGACCGCGTAGCCGTTGTGCTCCCAGAAGCCCGGGATGACGGTTTTGGTCAGCTCGATGCCGGACAGCCACTTCAGCGACTTGTAGCCGTACATCGGTGCGACGTAGAGCCGGACCGGGCCGCCGTGGTCGTGCGTCACCGGAGCGCCCAGCATTCGCAGCGCGACGATCACGTCCGTACGCCGCGCCTGTTCCAGCGTCAGGCTCTCGGTGTCTGTGCCGTCGAAGGAGATGAGCCGCAGCGCGGTGGCCTCCGGCAGCGGGCCGGCGGCGTCGAGCAGGTGCGAGAGCTGGACACCGCTCCAGTGGACTTGAGGGACGCGCCACCCGGTCACGCACTGGAAGTCGCGGACCAGCTCGGTCTGCGGCATCGCGTGCAGGTCCGCGAGGGTGTACGTCGTACTCCGCGTCACCAGGCCGGAGACCCTGAGCCGGTAGTTGGTCGCGTTCCGCTGCGGCACCGAGCCGGTGATCGAGTAGTAGCGGAACGTGTCGCCGAGCGGAAGCAACGAGACGATCCCGGTCGGGTCGCGGCTCTCGACCGGCGCCAGCACCCGGAGCAGCGCGTTCTGCAGCTTGGAGCCGGCGACGACACCCAGGGCTCCGACACCCAACAGACCGAGCACGACGCGTCGGCCGACGGGAGCGCCCTCGGGCTCGGTCGGCGGGTTCGGAGGCACTCTCACCGTCCCCACACGCTGCTGTCCCCGTCTCCTGAGCCTACGGTGTCCGATACGCGGCGGTTCAGCGCGTGACGGCCGCTGGCGCGGTTCGTCGGTGTCGGTACACACTGACGGCATGCCGTATCTGAAACCCGTCGACCTGCTGCGCGAGATGGAACCGGCGGTCGAGAGCAACCTCAACCGGCACCTGTCGGTGGCTCAGGCGTGGATGCCCCACGACTACGTGCCCTGGAGCGACGGGCGTGACTTCGTCGGCCCGGACGGCGAGCCCTGGGACGTCGAACAGTCGACCCTCTCGCCCGCCGTGCGCGCCGCCTTCGAGGTCAACCTGCTGACCGAGGACAACCTCCCCAGCTACCACTACGAGGTCGCGACCGCCTTCGGTCGGGACGGCGCGTGGGGCACCTGGGTGCACCGCTGGACGGCCGAGGAGGGCCGTCACGCCATGTGCATCCGCGACTACCTGCTAGTCACCCGATCCGTCGATCCCGATGGGCTCGAACGTGACCGGATGACAACGATGGAGACCGGGTACTCGGCCGAGGACAAGGACGCGCTGCGGGCCCTGGTCTACGTGAGCTTCCAGGAGCTCGCCACCCGGATCTCACACCGCAACACCGGACGCCACAGCGGCAACCCGGTCGCGGAGCGGCTGCTGGCGCGGATCGCCACCGACGAGAACCTGCACATGGTCTTCTACCGTGACCTCGTCCGGGCGGCGTTGGAGATCGCGCCGGAACAGACGATGGAGGCAATCACCGCCGAGGTGCTCGGCTTCCAGATGCCGGGAACCGGCATCCCAGGGTTCACCCGCAAGGGAGTCCGGATCGCCGACGCCGGCATCTACGACGTCCGGATCCATCGCGACGAGGTGCTGATGCCGGTGCTGCGGCACTGGAAGGTGCTCGACCTGCCGATGACCACGCCGCAGGCCCAGCAGGCCCAAGCCGATCTCGCGGCGCACCTCGACGCCCTCGACCAGCTCGCCACCCGGCACGAAGAGCGACGGGAGGCCCGGAGGGAACGGGCGGCGGCGAAGGCGAGCACGTGACATCGGAGCCCGCGCTGGACATCGCGGCCCGGACGAGCGACCTGGAGATCCGCAGCGTCGGCGACGGTGCACCGACCACGGTGTTTGCGCACGGCCTTGCCGGCGACTCCCACGAGCTCGGTGGCCTGGCCGCCGGCGTGGCCGGGCGGCGAGTCCTGTTCAGCTGGCGCGGTCATGGGGCATCGGCGGGTTTCGACCGGCTGTGGGACTACCGGATGCTGGCGGAGGATCTGGCCGCGGTCTGCCGCATGTACGACGCGACCCGCGCCGTGGGCGCGTCGATGGGGGCCGGCGGGGCGCTGCGAGCCGTCATCGACGGGCTGGTGACCTTCGACCGGATGGTTCTCGTGACGCCGAGCGTCATCGACGCCGCGCACAGTGACCATGAGCTCGAGGACCTGCTGCGGCTGGCGGACCTGGTCGCGAAGGGAGATGTCGAGGCGGTCGCGACCGAGCTGCTCCGGCGGCTGCCCGAGCCGGTGCAGGCCCGCGCCGGCGCTCCCCGGATGGCCCAGGCGCAGGCCGCCCGGCTGGCGGCCCGACCGCCGGCGCGCGGTGCACGTGGCGCCGTACCGGTGGAGGACCTGGCGTTTCTCTCGCGAGTGACGTGCCCGGTCCTCGTCCTGGCCCAGGCGAACGATCCGCTCCACCCGGTGTCGGTCGCGGAGTCGCTGGCCGAGGCGCTCCCGGACGCCAGGCTCGAAACCCTGTCGGAGGGCGGCATCCACTTCACCGAACGCGCTCGGGCGCGCGACCTGGTCAAGCAGTTCCTCGCATGAGCGACATCATCGACGCCGACCACGTCGACGTCCTCATCGTGGGCGCCGGGCTCTCCGGCATCGGCGCCGCCTGCCACCTGCTCCGCGACAACCCGGCGACCACGTTCACGATCCTCGAATCACGCGATGCCACCGGCGGCACCTGGGACCTGTTCCGGTATCCCGGGGTGCGGTCTGACTCCGACATGTACACGTTGGGGTACTCGTTCCGGCCCTGGCAGAAGCCGCAGTCGATCGCTGACGGGCCCTCGATCCTCAGCTACCTGCGGGACACCGCCCGCGAGTACGGCGTCGACCAGGCGATCCGCTTCGGCCACCGCGTCGTACGCGCTGAGTGGTCCACCAGCGACGCCCGGTGGACGGTGTACGCCGAACGCGGCGACACCGGGGACGTCGTGACGTTCTCGTGCGGTTTCCTGTTCACCTGCACCGGTTATTACCGCTACGACCAGGGCCATGCGCCGCAGTTCCCCGGGACCGAGCGGTTCACCGGGCCGGTCGTGCACCCGCAGCACTGGCCCGAAGACCTGGACTACGACGGCAAACGCGTGCTCGTGATCGGCAGCGGCGCCACTGCCGTGACCCTCGTCCCCGCGATGGCGGAACGGGCGGCGCACGTCACGATGTTGCAGCGGTCACCCGGATACATCGTGGCGCAGCCGGCACGCGATGCACTCGCCGTGCGGCTCCGCCAGTTCCTGCCGGCTCGACTGACGTACCCCATCATCCGGTGGAAGCACGTGATGCTCACGATGCTGAGCTACGAGCTGAGCCGGCGGCGGCCGCGGCTGATGAAGCGGTTGATCCGCAAGGGCGTCGAGAGCCAGCTTCCACCGGGGTACGACGTGGACACCGACTTCTCGCCGCGCTACGACCCGTGGGACCAGCGACTGTGTCTCGTCCCCGACGCCGACCTGTTCGCAACGATCCGGAACGGCCGCGCCTCCATCGTCACTGCGACTGTCGAGGCGTTCACCGAGAGTGGCGTCCGGCTCAGCGTCCGGGGCCCAGCTCGACGCGGACATCATCGTCACCGCCACCGGTCTCACGATGCTGGCCCTGGGAGGGATGACGATCGTCGTCGACGGGGACCAGGTCGACCTGGGGCAGACCGTGGCCTACAAGGGAATGATGTTCTCGGGGATCCCGAACCTGGCCGCTGCCATCGGCTACACGAATGCCTCGTGGACGCTACGAGCCGACCTGATCAGCGACTACGTCTGCCGGCTGCTGCGGACGATGCGTGCACGCGGCATGCGCCAGTGCACCCCGCGGTGGACCGGCGCCGACCTGCCGACCGCCCGCTTCATGAATCTCAGCTCGGGATACGTCCTGCGGTCGGCCCACCTGTTCCCGAAGCAGGCGGACCGGGCACCGTGGCGGGTGTACCAGAACTACCTGCGCGATCTGCTGCTTCTCCGGCTCGGCTCGCTCGACGACGGGGCGCTGCTCTTCTCGAACCCCGTGCCGGAGCGCGTGGCCGCGAGATAGCGGCCCTCCGCCGGGCAGCAGGTCCGGTCGGCTGCGGCCGGTCACCTTGCTCGCCGCCCCTAACCCGAGGACGCTGAGGTCATGTCCGACACGCAGGTCCGCCCGCTCGACACTCCCCCGGCGACCGGCTTCGGGGAGGTGCCCAGCGCCGATCCCTCCGCCGTCGTCGACCCGTTCTGGGTTCAGCTGCGGGGCGACTCGCTGCTCCCGACGCTGTACATGCCACCGACGATGGCTGGGCGGCGCCCACCGTGGATGCGGGTGCTCGCCGGCGTGCTCATCGCTGTGTTCGTACTGGCCACCGCCCTAGGCATCTGCCTCACCTACGGCCCACCTAACCGGCTGTTCTGACGGCCGGTCCCGTGACACCGTCCGCGCGCGCTGCGCCGGATGGCCGTCAAGGTTGGCGACACATCGGTCGACGGACTCAGGGACGAGTCACCGTCGTTGCCGAGGCGATGAGGAGCCGTGAAGGCGACTGACCCCGTGGTGCAGACGCTCGAGCTTGCCCTGGACACCGTTCCAGCGGCCCGGCGGCTGGTACGGGACTGCCTGGCCGGGACCCAGGTCGAGCGGCTCGCGACCGACGTGGAGATCGTCGTCAGCGAGCTGGCAACGAACGCCGTGCTGCACGGCAGGCCACCGGCACGTCTACGTCTGACCGTCGGCGACGGCGCCGTCCTGGTCGAGGTCTTCGACGGCAACCCGGTCGCGCCCGTGATGGCGATGCTCAGCGACGACGCCATGACGGGCCGCGGGCTCGCCCTGGTCACGGCGATGTCGGCCCGGTGGGGGGTTGAACCGACCTCCGATGGGAAGCGGGTCTGGGCGGAGCTGACCGAGGCGAGCGTGACGACCGACGAGGCGCCGGCACTGATGTCCGATGCGGACATCGATGCCATGCTGGCCGGCTGGCCGGACGACGCGGAGCCGGTCGACGAGCGCATCCTGGTGACACTCGACGACGTACCAACTGCACTGCTGCTCGACACCAAGCGACACGTGGACAACCTGGTGCGTGAGTTCGCATTGGCGTCCGGTGGCGCGGCGTCCGGCACCTCCGCACACCTGCCACAGCGGCTCGCCGAGCTGATCGCGAACACCCAGAGCACGATCTGGTTCACCGACGTCCGGCAGGCCATCAAGCGGCAGGCGGTCGCCTCCGCGGCCGCCGGCAAGGAGCGGAGCCAACTGACGCTAGCGCTGGCACCCAACGCGTCGGAGGCCGGCGAGCAGTATCTGGCGACCCTGGACGAGATCGATACCTACGCCCGGGCGGCGCGGCTGCTCACGATCGCCTCACCGCCGCAGCACCGCGCCTTCCGACGGTGGTACGTGACCAGCCTCGTCGCGCAGGTGCGCGCCGAGGTCGCGGGCCAACCGCGGCCGCGGACGCCGAGCTTCGAGGAATACCTCCTCGACACCCTGCAGGTGGTCACCGACGCCCAGCAGTCCGCCGCACGCTCCGCCCGGTTGCAGTCCGCGACGTCGGCCCTCGCGCAGGCAGTGACGCCGGATGAGGTCGCGACGGTGATCGCCTCCGAGAGCGCGGAGGCGCTGGGAGCGTACGGCGGAGCGGTCGTCGTCGCCACCAGTGATGAGCACCTCGATGTCGCGGGCTGGCACGGATACCCGGTGGCCTTCCTGAGCCGGCTCCGCGGCCAACGGCTCGACTCGACCCTGCCTACGGCGGAGGTGCTGCGGACCGGCGTGGCGATCTGGATCGAGACTCCCGAGAGCCGACAGCAGTACCCGGACCTGGTGGCGTTCGAACCGGAGTCGGTCGCGGTCTGCGCCGTACCGCTGCGCGCCGGGGGCCGGATCCTCGCCGCGCTTCGGCTGTCCTTCAACCACTCGCGGCTCTTCGATGCCGACGACAGGCAGTTCGTCGAAGCGCTCGCCGCACAGGCCGCCACCGCTCTCGACCGCGCCCAGCTTCGAGAGCGGGAGCACCGGGTGGTCGAGCGGACCACGTTCCTCTCCCACGCGACGCAACGGCTCACGTCGTCCCTCGACCAGGCCGACACGCTGCGCAACCTCACCTCACTGCTCGTGCCGAGCCTGGCCGACTGGGTCGTCGTGTACCTGATGGAGGACGACGGCTCGGTCCGCCCGATGAGCTTCACCCACCGAGATCCCGCCCTGTCCGCTGCCTTCAGTCCGGTGTTCGCGTCCTCCCGGGTAACGATCGACCCGGCTGGCCCGTTCGGGCTGGCGCTGGCCACCGGTCGACCGTCCCGGTTCGACCGGATCCCGCCACACCTGCGCGAACGGCTGATGCGCCACGTTCCCGACATGGGCCTCGCCGCGAAGGTCGACCCGAAGTCCGGCATCGTGGCCTCGCTGACCATCCGGGGCCAGGTCGTCGGCGCCGTCGGCCTGGCCCGTACCTCCAACCGCCGGTTCACCGACGAGGAGGTCGACCTGATCGAGGACCTCGCGGCGCGGGCCGCCGTCGCGGTCGTGAACGCGCGGCAGTTCGCCCGGCAACGCGAGACCGCGCTGACGTTGCAGCACAGCCTGCTTCCCCAGCAGATCCCCGACGTACCCGGAGTCCCGCTCGCCTGGCGCTACCTGCCCGCCGGCGAAGGAGCCCTGATCGGTGGTGACTGGTACGACGTGCTGCCGATGGACGACGGCCGGTTGACGCTGATCATCGGGGACGTCATGGGCCGCGGCATCCAGGCCGCCGCCGTGATGGGTCAGCTGCGCGCCACGGCACGGGCCTACGCGGTCGCGAACCTGCCTCCCTCGGCCGTGCTGACCCGGCTCGACGCCGCCGTGATCCGACTCGAGCAGGAACAGATTACGACGGCCGCGATCGCCGTGCTCGACCCGGCCGCCGCGACCCTCACCATCGCGGCCGCGGGTCACCTCCCGCCGCTGGTCATCCCGCCCGACGGCCCGGCATTCTTCGCGATGGTCCAGCCCGGTCCGCCGCTGGGCGTCGGTCAACCCCACTACGACGAAGCCGTCGTGCCGATGCCACCCGGGACCACGGTGCTGCTCTATACCGATGGCCTGGTCGAGACGCGGGAACGCAACGTCGAGGACGGCATGGAAGCGTTGCGGACCAGCGTGACCGGGCCGATCAGCCCGGAACAGGCCTGCGAACGGGTCCTCGAGGCCATGCAGGGCGCCGGCGCACACGACGACGACCGAGCACTTCTCGCGGTATCGCTTGTTGTTCACGACTGACCGAAACCGGCCGCCGGACAAATCGGTTCGAACGGGTGAGGTCCGGCCGTTTGGCAGGCATGGCGCCCGATCTGATGCGAAGGTGAGCATGCCCGCCTCGGTTGCTTACCCCCGTGGGCGACCGAGGCGGGCCCTGCCTTAAGACCATCGCGCTTTTCTCCAGCATCGTGCCTTTCTCGAGCATCGTGCGCCATGCCCCTGTCGATGGCGCCTCGCTCACCGACTCAACGACTGCGGCGCCGCCCAGTGACGGGCCGAGGTGAACCTTCTGGGCATCCCGTTGCGTTTGGTACATACAAGGTCGCGACACCGGTAACGATCTGTGGATCGCTGAGGAGCGCCGAACATGCGCACAGGTTGGCGGATCTGGCAGATCCGGACCCTCACAGCAGGCGCCGCGGTCGCCGGAATCCTGACCTCCATGACGGCGATCCAACAAGCGTCCGCCGCAGGCACCAGCGCGTGCGGACTCGCGGGTGACACCGTCGCGCCAGTGGTCACCGGCGTTACGCTCGGCACCCGCCACATCGACGTGACCAAGAGGTCCAGGTCGGTGAAGGTCTCAGTGAAGATCAAGGACACGGCGGGCAGCGGCGAGCCGAGCGGCGTCAAGTCGGTGTCCATCGGCATCCATGACGCGGTGAATGGCACTCACTACGGCCACCAGGTCCCGCTGAAGCTGGCCAGCGGCACTCGGACCAGCGGCAGTTGGATCGGGCGGATCCCGATCCCCCGGGACGCGAGTCGTACGGTCCGGATGTCGCGTGTCACGGTCGCGGACTTGGCCGGGAACGTCCAGGACTACCGGTCCACGTTCGAAGGCCACGCCACATCGCCGACATCGCTGTCCCTGCAGCACGGCTGGCAGCGAACCATCCGCGTGACCGGGCGCGCCCGCCCCGGCAGGCCGAAGCGCCTGACGAAGGCCGGGCACCTGACGGCGCTCTCGATCAGTCCCGGCACGGTCGACGCCAGCAAGACGGGGACGGCGACGAAGGTGCGGATCAGGGCGACGTTCAGCAAGCCCGGCCGGACCAAGGTAGAGGTTCGGGTCAGCCTCCGCCAGCCGCCGTACACCGGCTCGGGGTTCATGAACCTGACCCCGAGCTACCACCATCGAACTTGGACGGGCTTCGTCACGGTCCGCCAGGAGTTCCGGGGCGACTACACCGCGCACCTCGTGCTGATCGCTGACCATCGGGCCGACCAGTCGGGTGCGCGGGTGTGGTTCCCCCTCGAGCTGGTGAAGCTGGGCTTCCCTGACGGGGTACAGGTCACCGCGCCGAAGGACCGAACCAAGCCGGTGCTGACCGGCCTGACGGTCTCCCCGGCCTCGGTCGACATCACGACTGGTGCGCAGCGGGTGACGTTCTCGGCCACGGCGACTGACTCCGGATCCGGCGTCCAAGGGATCAGCGCAGACGCCAGCCCGCCAAGCGGAACGCCGGTTCACGACGTCGATCTCACCCGCCACGGCAACACCTGGACCGGAACCATCACAATCGGACCGTGCGCCCCGACCGGGACCTGGCTCCTGGACGCTGCGGTCGGGGACCGGGCGCGCAACACGACGTTCTATGACTCGACGGCCCTTGCCGATGCGGGATTCAGCAGCACTTTGCAGGTCTCCGCCACTCCGGACGACACGGTCGCACCCACGGTGCAGGCCACGAGCGACCGCCCGCACACGATCACGCTCGAGTTCAACGAGGGCGTGAAGAACGTCCGCGCCTCCACGGTTCGGGTCTACGCGTTGTCGCCGGCTAGCAGGCGGTTCCAGCACACCACTGCCATCTCCTCGATCGCCTGTACCGACGGGGAACAGCAGGTCGCCTGCAATGGCAGCAGCGCGCTAGTGCGCTACGCCATCCTCAGGATCCCTGGCCTGACGTCAGAATCGCGGTATCAGGTGTTCACGAACGCCGGCGCTGTCCGCACGCAGCTCACCGACGCTGCCCGCAACCCGATGCCCTGGACCGAACCCGCCGCCACGGTCACCGCTTCGTAGCTCCCAGGCCCCGTGCGATGCTCCCCTGATGTCAGCGCCTCGCACCGTCCTGCGTCCCGCCCACGTCCTCGATGTCGTCACCGGCGAGTTGCTCGCCGACCGCGCGGTGGTCGTCGATGGCGACCGGATCGCCGCGATCGTCTCGGTGGCCGACGTGCCCGTCGAGGGGGCCGCGCGCATCGACCTGCCCGGCCACACCCTGCTTCCGGGGCTGACCGACTGCCACACGCACCTGATCGGCGAACCCGACAGCGGCGAGAGCTACGCCGGCCTGCTGACCCGATCGGCGGCTCAGGAAGCGATGTCGGGGGTCCGCAACGCACGGGACACGCTGCGTGCTGGGTTCACGACCGTGCGTGACGTCGGGAACTTCCGAGCGTTCGTCGACGTCGCACTGCGCGACGCCATCAACGCCGGCTGGGTGGAAGGTCCCCGGATGCACGTTGCCGGTGCCTACGTCACCAGCTCCGGCGGTGGCGGCGACATCACTGGCCTCGCGCAGGATGTCGATGCCGTCGTCCCGCGCGACCTGCGGGCCGGCGTCGCGGACTCAGCGGACGAGGTACGCCGGGTGGTACGACGGGTACTGCATGGCGGCGCCGATCACGTCAAGGTGATCGCCACCGGAGCCGTGATGTCCGCTGGCGGCGTACCCAGCGCGCCAGAGTTCAGCGAGGCTGAGATCCGAGCGGCGGTCGACGAGGCGGCGCTGTACGGCGCCGACGTCGCCGCGCACGCACACGGCGCCGAAGGCATCAAGCGGGCAGTGCGTGCCGGCGTCCGTTCCATCGAGCACGGGTCGCTGATAGACGACGAGGGCATCGAGCTGATGGTCGCCGCCGGCACCTACCTGGTCGCGGACGTGTACTGCGGCGACTACATCGCGGAGCAGGGCGGGAAGGCCGGCTGGGATGCGGACGTGCTGCGCAAGAACGACGAGACCACGCTGTCCCAACGCGAAGGCTTCGCCAAGGCCGTGAAGGCCGGGGTGCACATCGCGTTCGGCACCGACAGCGGCATCTACCCGCACGGCTGGAACGCACGGCAGTTCGCCTACCAGGTGCGCTGGGGGCAGACGCCGCTCGAGGCGATCCGGTCCGCCACCCTGCACGCGGCCGAGCTGATGCACTGGGACGAGATCGGCCGCGTGGCACCTGGATGCTTCGCCGACCTCATCGCGGTCGAGGGCGATCCGCTCGACGACGTCCAGGTCCTGGAAGCCGTCGGCTTCGTCATGAGGGGCGGCCACGTAGTGCTCAGCTGAGCGAGGCGACCATACCGCGCTGTGGACAACGGCCGGTCCTGATGGATCCGGCCAGTAGCGTCCGCAGCGAAGGAGGCCTCTGCATGGTCCACGACGACATCCTGATGCGGGTCCGCAAGCTGCTGGCGGTCGCCGAGCACCCGAACACCCCTCCGGGGGAGGCGGACGCCGCCGCGCGGGCGGCGGAACGCCTCATCGCGAAGTACGCCGTCGACGAGGCGCTGCTCGACGCGGCCGCCCCGAGCCGGACCGCGCCGAAGGTGCGCAGCCTGGTCGTCGATGCCCCCTACGCGACGGCCAAGACCACTCTGGTGGGTGTGGTGGCCGCTGCCTACGACGTCCGGGCGATCAGCCATCGGGGCCACGAGCCGCTGCTGATGACGCTCGTCGGCTTCGAGGCGGACCTCGCTGCGGTCGACCTGCTCTACACCAGCCTGTTGCTGCAGGCGACCACGGCGATGCGGCGGCAGTCGACCCGGGGCCGAGGCTTTCGCCGGGCGTTCCTGATCGGCTTCGCGGCGGAGGTCGGTGACCGGTTGGCGACCGCCCGTCAGGAGGCGGTGGCGCAGGCCGGTGGGATGTCGACCGCCCTGGCGTTGCGTGACCGGGCGCGCGACGTCGACGCCGTCGTCCGGGAGCAGTTCCCGCGGCTGAAGACCACAAGGGCCACCGTGTCCGACCACGGCGGCCTGTTCGCCGGCCGGGCGTCCGGAGCCGTGGCCAGCCTCGCCACTGGCCGGAATCAGGTCGGGGTCGGCGCCATGGGGCGGCTCGGTCGCGGGAGTCGGGCCGGACGCTAGCGACGATCGGCGGTCACGCTCGCTTACGGGCTCGGCCGGACCGCACCAGGTCCACCAGTACCGCCGCTTGGGAGAGCTCGATGTCCTTGGTCGCCGTGAGCAAGGTGACCGGTCCGCGCCGCGCCAGGCTGCGCAGGTCGGTCAGCGCCGCCATCCGCTCCGGTTCCTGGAGCTCCACCAGGTAACGGCGGGTGAACTCCTCGAACCGCTCCGGATCGTGGCCGTACCACTTGCGCAGCTCCGTGGAGGGTGCAATGTCCCGGCGCCATTCGTCGACGTGGGCGGTCTCTCGCGACACCCCGCGGGGCCACACCCGGTCGACCAGGACCCGGGTGCCGTCGCCCTCGGCCGGGTCGTCATAGATCCGGCGTACCTGGACGCGCGAGGCTGCGGCCATGTATCGATCATCCGGGACGGGTCAAGCGACCGGCCCGCCGGCCGGCTTCCAGTACTGCGCCATCAGCTGGTGCGACCAGGCCGGCTGCCGCACCGGGCCGCGGGGCCCGAACTCCGCCAGATACGGCTTGATGTCGAGCACCGGCGTCCGGTCGATGGCGTCCAGCCCCCGGACGCTGACCGTCACGTCGTCGACCGCGAGGAGCCGGCAGACGGTGACTCCGATCCGGTTCGGCCGGTCCTTCCCGCGCTGCGCGAAGATCCCGACCTCGGGCCAGTCGTGATTGCCCCGGGGGTGGCGGGCAGCCGTCTGCACGGCCGCCGGATCGACCCGGTCGAAGCAGTAGACCACCTCGACGTGGGAGAAGTCGCTCAGGCCGAGCAACGCCCGGGCGGTGAACCGCTCCGCGTCGAGCGTGATCGTCGACGCGACTTCGTCCCACCCGTCGTCAACGGCTTCGGTGCGCGATGAATGGACCCAACCGATCGGCGTCATTTCCACGCGACCACCCTGGCAGAGTCGCGCCAGGTCTCGCCAGGAGACCATCAGAGGAGTGAAGGAGGCTGACATGGGCCTGCGATGCATCGTTCTCGACGACTACCAAGGCGTGGCCCTCGCATCCGCCGACTGGTCGCCGCTCACCGAGGCGATGGACGTGACCGTGGTGCGCGAGCACGTCGCGGATCCGGCCCAGCTGGTGGACCGGCTCCGCGGCCACCAGATCGTCGTCGCCATGCGCGAGCGGACGCCGCTCACCGGCGAGATCCTGGCGCAGCTACCCGACCTGCGGCTGATCGTCACGACGGGGATGCGGAACGCCGCCATCGACGTCGCGGCCGCAGCCGAGCATGACGTGCTGGTGTGCGGTACGCCGGGGGCATCCGCTCCGACCGTCGAGCTGACCTGGGCGTTGGTGCTCGCCGTTGCCCGGCACGTGGTCGAGGAGGCCACGTCGCTGCGTCGAGGCGGCCCGTGGCAGTCCACGGTCGGGATGGACCTGGCCGGCCGCCGGCTCGGCGTCGTGGGATTGGGCAGGATCGGGTCCGCCGTCGCGACTGTGGGCCTCGCCTTCGGCATGGAGGTGACCGCCTGGAGCTCGAATCTCACCGCGGGACGGTGCGCGGAGTTCGGCGTCCGGCTGGCGGGCGGGCTGCCGGAGCTGCTGCGCACGAGTGACATCGTGTCGATCCACCTCGCCCTCGGCGACCGCAGCCGTGGGCTGATCGGCGCGCCGGAGCTGGCCATGATGAAGCCGACTGCGGTGCTGATCAACACCTCGCGAGCAGCCATCATCGACCGTGACGCCCTGCTGGGCACGCTGCGCTCCGGTGGGATCGCCGGCGCCGGCCTGGATGTCTTCGACGTCGAGCCGCTGCCCGCAGACGATCCGTTCCGGACCCTGCCAACCGTCGTGGCCACACCGCACCTCGGCTACGTGACCCAGCGGAACTACGCGGAGAACTTCTTCCCTGCGGTCGTCGAGGACATCGCGGCCTTCCTGTCGGGTTCACCGATCCGGTTGCTCAGCTGACAGAGGCGAGAGGCGATCGAGCAAACCGGTTGCGTCGGACGCCACGATGGAGCCGTGCTCACTGAAGCGGCCGGGCTGACCGGCCACGACCTCGCGGCGATCGCCGATCTGGAACGTCGAGTTGTCGCTCACGATGGCGGACGGCTGAAGCTGGAGTGGGGTGTCCTGCGCTCCCGCTCCGGCCAGCAGGTCGACGATCTGCTGTGGTGGAACGACGGCAACCTGCTGGGGTTCCTCGGCATCTACCAGTTCGGCGGGTCGAAGCCGGAGTTCGCCGGCATGGTCGACCCGCCCGCGCGGCGAGCCGGGGTCGGGACCGCGTTGCTCGCCGCCGCCCGGCGCCTGGCGCATGACCGCGGCCGCCAGAGTGCCCTCATCGTCGTGCCGCGGTCGACGCCCGAGGGAGCCGAGTTCGCCGTGTCACAGGGAGCCGTCCTCGAGCATTCCGAGCATCACATGGAGCTGGTCGGGACTCCGAGCGGCCAGCCGCTCCACCTCGACGTCAGCGTCCGGCCGGCCACCCCGGCGGACATCGACGCCATCGACCGAATCCTGTCGGAGGCGTTCGACGAGCCACGGGGAAGCACGCCGGTCACGCTGGACGACACGTCCGACCAGCAGCTGGTCGTCGAGCGGGGCGGAGCGATCGTCGGCGCGCTACGGCTCTCCACGGACGACGGCGTGACCGGCATCTACGGTCTCGCGGTCGACCCTCGCCTGCAGGGTCAGGGGATCGGGCGAGACGTCCTCGGCCGGGTCGGTCATGACCTTCGCAGCAGCGACTCGAACCACCAGGTCACCCTCGAGGTCTCGACCTCCAACGAACGCGCCCTCGGCCTCTACACATCGGTCGGCTTCGAACGTCGTACCACCGAGGACTACTACGAGATCGTCCTCGGCTAGCCGGCCCCCGGATCAGGTAGCGGCCCTGATCAGGTAGCGGCGCGGCCCCGTCGACCGACGGCGTCGACCGTGACGGCAGCCAGCAGGACGAGTGCGTTCACCATGTAGGTCGCAGCGGCGCTCAGGTTGATCAAGTTCATGCCGTTGGCAATCGCCGCGATGATCACACCACCGAGAACGGCGTGGATCATCTTGCCGCGTCCACCGAACAGGCTGGCGCCACCGATCACGGCGGCGGCAACGGCGTAGAGCACGTCCGTGCCACCGTCGACGTTCTGCGAGATCGATCCCAGGTAGGACTCGTACAGCACGCCGGCGATACCAGCGGTCAGCCCGGTGAGGATGAAGGCGGTGAGCCGGATCCGGTTGAGGCTGATACCGGCCCGACGCGCGGCCTCGGCGTTGCCACCGATCGCATAGAGGTAGCGACCGAAGCGGGTGCGGTTGAGCAGGAACGTGTACCCCATCAGCACGATCAGCACGATCGGCACCACCCAGGGCACGCCCTTGATGGTGATGAGGAAGCCGCCGCGGTTGCGGTTGCAGACCAACACGACGACGATCCCCGCGACCGCCACCAGACCGATCTTGACCAACGTCAGCGCGATGGGCGGCGTCACCAGGCCGCTGCGCCGCCGGCGCTGGTCACGGAACAGGTTGAGCGCGCCAAAGGCGACGACCGACACCGCCATGACGATCCAGCCAGCCGTCGGGGTGAGGTTGCCGTTGACGACATCGGTGAGGACGTGGTTGCTGATGTTGATGTTGCCGCCGCTGGAGTGCGAGTCGTGGCTGAACAACGACAGGATCACACCCTGCAGCCCGAGGAAGAACGCCAGCGACACGATGAACGACGGCAGCCTGAGCCTCGTGACGAGCAGGCCAACGACGGTGCTGATCACCACGCACGACGCGATGCCGGCGAGGATGGCGAGCCACCACGCCACGTTGTGTGGCGGTGCCGCGAGCTCGGCAGTGATGATCGCGCCGACGGCCATGTTGAACCCGGCCGACAGGTCGATCTCGCCCAGCAGCAGGACGAAGACCTCGGCCATGGCCAGCATGATGATGAAGGCGCCCTGGTCGAGGAGGTTGACCAGGTTCAGACCAGAGAGGAACTTCCCGTTCTTGGTCTGGAAGACGATGATGATGACGATGAGCCCGAGCAGGACCGGCAGGACTCCGCTCTCGCCCCCGCGGATCTTCACCCACTGGGCTGAGACGTACTCACTGAAGGAGTCGGCGACCATCGCATCGCTGGCGAGCGACGTGGAGTCGGACGTTGGCTCGAGGTCCTGATTGTCCCCGCCACCGCCGGCGTCCGGCGTCGGTTCGCCGGCGACTGCGGCGTCCTGCGGCGACGTAGACATGGAGGTCAGTCCCTTCCGGCAGAGGCAGACGATCCGGCCAGTGCGCCGGTGGTGATGAGCTCGACGGCTCGTTGGGTGTCCAGCTCGGACACCGGATAGGTGCCCGCGACGTGGCCGAGGTACAGCGCGGCCATGCGATCGGCCACCTGGAAGACGTCGACGAGGTTGTGGGAGATCAGCAGGACGGCGACACCGCGTTCGCTCAGGGTCTTGACCAGGTTGAGCACCATCGCCGTCTGCGAGACACCGAGGGCCGCGGTGGGCTCGTCCATGATGACCAGCTTGGCGTCCTCGAGCACGGCGCGAGCGACGGCGACCGCCTGGCGCTGACCGCCGGACAGCGAACCCACGGGCTGGCGGATCGACCTCACCGTGGTCACGGACAGGTCGGACAGGGTCTTCTTGGCGTGGCGTTCCATCGCGGTCTCGTCGAGGAGGCCGTACTGCAGGATCTCGCGGCCGAGGAACATGTTCTGGACGATGTCGAGGTTGTCCGCCAGCGCGAGGTCCTGGTACATGGTCGCGATGCCGAGGGCGGCGGCGTCACGCGGGTTGCGGACGTGGACTTCCTTGCCTTCCCAGAAGACGTGCCCGTCGTCAGGGCGCCCAGATCCCCGAGATGGTCTTGATCATCGTCGACTTGCCGGCGCCGTTGTCGCCGACGAGAGCAAGCACCTCGCCGGGGTAGATCTCCAAATCGACTTCACGCAGCGCCTGGACCGCCCCGAAGTTCTTGCCGATCCCGGCCAGCCGCAGCAGCGGGGTACCGGAGTCGCCGTTCGCCTGGGGCGTGACGGGAGCCCGGTCCGTAGACCGGGCTCCCGCGCCGTTATCCATGGTCATCAGTATTAACTGATCCCTGCTGCCTTGCACTCCTTGGCGTAGGCCGGGGTGCAGATCTGCTTCGCCGGCACAGCGCCGTCCTTGACGACGGTCGACGCCATGTTGGACGGGGTGACCCACTCAGGCGTCAGCAGCACCGATGGCACTGCCTTGTGCTCCTGGGTGTCCTCGGTCGTGCCGTTCACCAGGTCGGCCGGGGGGGTCTGCTTGTCCCGGACGTACAGCGCCACTGCCGCGGCAGCCTGCGCCTCGAGGTAGATCGGCTTGTACGCCGTACCGCACTGGTAGCCGGACAGGATGTTCTGCAGACCAACCAGCGTCGCGTCCTGACCGGTGATCGGGAACGTCTTCGCCTTGTGGCCGTGGTTCTTCAGGTAGCTGATGATCGGCGCAGCGTTCTCGTCGTTCGGGATGATCGCCGAGTTAGCCGAGGGGTTGGCCGTCAGTGCCTGGGTGAACTCACGAAGGGCGGTCGGCGGGTCCCAGGTGCCCGGGGGCTCCGCAACCTTCGTCCACGCAGAGCCGTGGGACTTGATGACCGAGTTGTAACCCTGCGCGAAGAGGGTGGCGTTGTTGTCGGTCGGGTCGCCCTTCATCTCGATGAACTTCGGGCTCGAGACGTGCCAGGCCTTGACGCAGGAAGCGAAACCGTTGCCGATCAGCTTGCCGACGGCGACGTTGTTGAAGCTGATGTAGTACGTGCGCGCACCGCCGAGGGTGAGCCGGTCGTAGTCGATGACGGCCACACCGTGCTGCTGGCCGTACTTCTCGATCCTGGCGCCAGACGCCGTGCTGAACGGGTCGACGATCAGGACCGAGGCGCCGTTGGTGATGTCCGCCTGCGCCTGCCCGAACTGGGTCGCGTTGTCACCGTGTGCGTTCTTGACGGTGAACTGCGCGGACGTCAGACCGGCCGTGGTGAAGGCCTTGGTCAGCAGGGGCGCGTCGAACTCGACGTACCGAGCCGAGGTGACGGTGTCGGGCAGGAGCACACCGATGCTGCCCTTGCCGTTGGCGGCCACCGACTTCAGCGCCGCCATCTGGGAGAAGTCGGTGGTGAACGAGGTGGCGCTGATGTCGGGGACGGATGCCGCCGAGGACGCGCCGCTGGACGGCGTGCTGCCGCTCGATGGCGTGCCGCCCGACGAGCTACTCCCGCACGCCGTGGCGACAAGCCCGACGCCGAGAAGCGCCGCGGCGATCGCGCGCTTGTTGGTCAAAGGCAAGGTTTTCCTCCTGGGCCGGGCTGGCCAACCCGCGCGGCCACTGTAGCCACGCGATCCGGACAGCATTCGTGCAGTCGCCCGGACCATACGGCCGATCCACGTGAATGCCCTGTGAACATCTGCGCCTCGGCGGAAACAAAGTGTTAACAATGTTTCGGTCTGATAACAGTACGTCAGTCCGCGGCGAGTCGGTAGCCCGCCCGCGGCTGGGTGATGATGAGCGGGTCGGCCCCATCGACCTCCAGCTTTGCTCGCAGCCGTCGGATGTATACGCGGACATACTCGGTCTCGGTCTGGTAGCCGGCACCCCAGACCCGCCGCAGCAGGTCGGCGTGACTCAGCAGCTTGCCGCGATCGATGGCCAGCTCCCGGAGCAGGGCGAACTCCGTCGGCGTGAGGTGGACGTCGGCACCCTGGCGGGTGACCCTCCGGCCGGCCAGGTCGATGGCGATGTCGCCGATCGTGACCGTGGTCGGGGCCGGTTCGGCTGAGCTCACCTGGCGGGTGCGGCGCAGCGTCGCGGTGATCCGGGCGAGCAGCTCCTCGATGCTGAAGGGCTTGGTCATGTAGTCGTCCGCGCCGACGTTGAGGGCGCTGATCTTGTCTCGCTCGCCACGTCGCGCCGATACCACGATGATGCCTACCGACGAGCGTTCACGGATCTCCCGGCACAGCTCCATGCCGTCGATACCGGGCAGCATCAGGTCGAGCAGGACCACATCCGGCTGGCCGCTCTCGAGCAGGTGCATGGCTCGCGCGCCATCGGTCGAGACCATCGTGTCGAATCCCCGTACGGCGAGGTTCGACCTGATCAGGTCGACGATGTTCGGGTCGTCTTCGACCAGCAGCACCCGGGTGCGGTCAGTCATCGGTCGCTGCCATCGCGACCGGCTCCCGGTCGGCTCCGGCACCGACGCCGGCCACCGGGAGGTCGATGCGCCAGCTCGTCCCGCGTGGTGGTCGCTCCAGCTGGAGGGTTCCGCCGTGCGCGGCAACGATCGCGCGGGCGATCGACAGGCCGAGGCCGGCCCCGGCTGTCGGGCTTCGTTGTTCGGGCGGTCGACCGACGGCATCGCCCATCTCGGTCGGCAGACCCAGGCCGTCATCGGCGACCGTGATCGTGACCGTGGCCGCATCGGCCGGTCGGACCCGGACATTCACCGTCGTACCGGGCGGGTTATGGCGGACTGCGTTGTCCATCAGGTTCACGAGAACCTGCTCGAGGCGGTCGTGGTCGGCCCAGACCGCCGGGAGCCGGTCGCAGTCGACCTGCACCTGGTCGAGGGATCTCATCGGGAGGCAGGCGCGGGCCGCGTCGACGATGAGCGCGACATCGCACCAGTCTCGGTGCAGTCGCAGGATGCTGGACTCGATCGCCGACAGGTCCAGGAGGTCGCCGACCAACCGACCGAGGCGGGCCGACTCGGTCGTGATCCGGGTCAGGAAGCGGGTCTGCGAGTCGGCATCCCAGGTGACATCGGTCTGCAACAAGCTGTCGGCGTACCCGTGGATGGCCGTCAGCGGCGTCCGCAGCTCGTGGCTCAGCCGTGACAGGAACTCACGCTGCAGCTCCTGCGAGCGTCGAAGCGCGGTGGCCTCCCGGTGCGCCCGCTCGGACGTGTCACGCTCCAACGCGAGCTGCACCGACCGGGCCGCATCCTCGAGCAGCGCTGCGGCATCCACGCTCGGACCGCCGAGGACACCGTCCTGGTGAGTCGGCCACGACGCGAGCAGCGCGAGCTGCCCGTCGGGCGCGGGAACCTGCGCCGCGAGGATCTGGTAGCCGGCCACGACCGTCGCCATCACCGGGCCGTCGGAGGTGTTGCCGAGAACCGTGGGCAACGCGTCGAGCAGCGGTGAGTCAGGGCTCAGGGAGTCAGTGTCGACTCCCGACCAGCCGCGGGAATGCGGACCGTCGACGGGGTTCCAGCCGAGCAGGCCGACCTCTTGTGCGCCCAGTCCTTCACGCAGTGTGTCGATCGCCACGTCGAGCCCCTCGGCGAGGGGCACGCTGCCCGCCAGCTGCTCGAGCACCACTCGGATCGTCTCGAGCACCTTGTTGCGTGCCGTCACCTCGCCGAGCAGCCGGTCATGCTCGGCGGCGCTCGCGGCGTACCCGGCGTAGAGCGTCACGAGGTCGAGCTCGTCGCGGTGCGGGGTCCCGCGGTTGCGACGGAACACGGTGATCACGCCCAGCAGGCCCCCGCTGGCGGTCACCGGGACCGCCCACGAGCTGCGGATCCCCGCCCGCTCGGCGATCTCGCGGTAGTCCGACCAGGTCGGCGCCGTCCGCACGTCCGGGTCGATCACCGTCGACCCCGTCGACGCGGCCGCTCCGGCCGGGCCGCCGGAGGTCCCACCGGGCAGCTCCAGCCAGGCCGAGAGCAGGTCCTCGGGCAGGCCGACCGCCGAGGTAAGGCGCAGCCGCCCGGAGTCGATCAGGTGGATGCAGAGCCGGTCCGCCGCGAGGGCGGTGCCGAGCGCCGAGAGGATGACCGCCAGGCTCGACGACGGGTCGACGTGGGTGAGCTGGCCGACGAGGCTGTGCAACCGGTCGAGCTGGCGGCGCGGCGAGGAATCGACCGGCTGCCCGGACATGAACGCGACGACCTCGTCGGGGTAGCCCTTGGCGGTCGGGACGTCCGCCACGACCTGTCCCTGGCGGAGGATCGCGATGCGATCGGCCAGCCGGAACATCTGCTCGATGTCGTGCGAGACCAGCAGGATCGTCGTGCCCTCGTCGCTGAGCCGTCGGCACAACCGCTCGACCTGCTCGGTCTCGAAGACGCCCAGCGACGCCGTGGGCTCGTCGAGGATGAGCAGCCGCGGGCTGTCCCGCATCGCCCGCGCGACGGCGAGGAGCTGGCGCTGACCACCCGACAGCGCGGCGACCGGCTGCGTTGTGTCCACGATGGGGATGTCGAGCGAGGACAGCAGCGACCTCGCCGTCGTGTGGAACTTGGCGTCGGAGAGCAGCGCCCGACGCCGCTCCTGACCGAGCAGGAGGTTGCTCGCCACGTCGAGGTTGTCGCACAGCGCCAGGTCCTGCCACACGACCGCGACGCCGCGACGGGCGACCGCGCCGGGCCCGACCCGGATCCGCTCGCCGTCAAGCAGGATCTCGCCCGCGGCCGGGGTGAGATCGCCGGCCAGGCACCGGACCAGCGTCGACTTCCCGGCTCCGTTCTCGCCGGCCAGCGCCACGAACTCCCCGGCTCGCACGTCGAGATCGACTCCCGACAGGGCTCGACGGGTGCCGTACTCCGCCACCAGCCCGCGCGTGGACAACAGCAGCGGCGCCGGCTGCCCCGGCGCCGCGCGGTCCTCGGGAACGGGCACGTCTCCATTGTCACGCCGCTGGCCTGGTTGGGGCGATAACGCGAGGGTTGTCAGGCGGAGAGTTGTCGCACGGGCGGTCTGTAGGAGAAGGTGGCATATCCGCCTCTATGACCGGAAGGGTGTCCGATGACCGCTCTGTCGTCCGCGCTCCACAGATCCCGAACCTGGTACGCCGCCCTGGTGTTGGCCGTCACCGCCCTGGCAGTGCTGGGCTTCGTGTCGGCGGGATCGGCGAGCCCGACCCGGCACCAGGCCGCCGGCCGGGCCGTGCCGCCGCCGCCGGCCGCGCCGACCAACGCCAACCAGATCCAGAACCTCGACCAGGTCGAGACCGCGATCAAGGCGTACTACGGCGACACCGCGACGACAACGCCCGACCCGGTCAATGGCAAGACCACGCTGCACGTGCCGTCACCCACCGGCGCGTACGCGAAGCAGATGCACCGCATCGAGGGCCGCGCGGAGCACTACCTCGCGCACCGCAGCAAGGGCAGTCAGCCCAAGAAGGCGATCGTGCTCGACATCGACGACACCACGCTGAACACCTACAACTACGAGATCTACAGCAGCTTCGTGTACGACCCCAACACCAACGCCGACTTCGTGAACGCAGCCGCGTTTCCGGCTGTGTTCGGGATGCCGCACCTGGTCAAGCGGGCGAAGGCCGAGGGATACACGATCTTCTTCCTCACCGGCCGACCCAGCAGCCAGACCAGCGGGACCGTGACGAACCTGCGCAAGGTGGGGTACCCGAAGGTCCCGGCCGGACACCTGTTCCTCAAGGACCTGTCGGACCCGTGGCTGGCGTCCTGCTCCCCCAACTGCACGACGACCCAGTACAAGTCGTTGACCCGCAAGCACATCGAGTCGCGCGGCTACCACATCGTCGCGAACTTCGGCGACCAGTTCTCCGACCTGCGAGGCGGCTTCGCCAACCGGCGGTTCAAGATCCCCAACCCGATGTACTTCCTGCCGTAGCCGAGTTACCGTCGCATCGATGTTGATGCGGCTGGCGCTTCGTGTGGTGGTGCTGGCGGTCGTGATCGGCCTCGTGGCCGAGCTCGTTCCCGGAATCCACCTGCATGGTGGCGTGGTCTGGCTGCTCTGGGTGGCCGTGCTGTTCTCGGTCGTGAACACGATCATCGGTCCGATCTTCCGGCTGCTCAGCCTGCCGCTGATCGTGCTCACGCTCGGCTTGTTCCTGCTGGTCGTGAACGCGGCCCTGCTCGCCATCACGGCCGGCCTGTCCTCGCATCTGGATGTCGACAGCTTCGGCGCCGCCGTGCTCGGCGGGTTCCTGATCGCGGTGTTCAGCTGGGTCGGCGAGCTGCTGCTGCCGGCTCGGAAGTGATCGGATGCCGGTGATCGGTCCAGATCGAGTTGAGCAGCCCGGCGCTGACGATGACCTGGCCGATGATCAGCAGCCAGACCAGAATCGTCGCCGCGACGCCCAGCGCGCCGTACATCTCTGACGCCTGGGAGATCCGGTACGGCAAGTAGACCCGGCTGACCAGGTTCAACGTCGCGAAGCCGACGCCGAAGACGGCACAGCCCGGGAGCAGGTCGGTCCACGTCGTACGGGAGTCCGGCAGCCGCAAACAGATGACCAGCCACGACCCGCCGAACACCGCCGCCTGGAGGAAGAACGCGACCGCGGTCCCTCCTGGTATGGCCTCGTCGAACTCGTGGATCCCGGCGTCGGCGCCGAACGCGAGGACCCACAGCCCAGCGAACGCCAGCGTGGTGACGAGCACCGCTTTCTGCCGGGGCCGAGGCACCGGCGCGGCCCACGCGTGCGCGTTGACGACCGTGAGGTTGCGGATCAGAGTCCGGGTCGCCCACAGCCAGGTCGCGCCGCCCACCACGACGGCTAGCCACCACGACTTGTGGCCGCTCTGGAGCGCGGTCACGATCTGCTGACTCGCCGCACTGGTGACACCGGCCGACTTGCTTGCCGATACCACGTCGCGCGCATGGCTACCCGCAACTCCCGCCAGGATGCCGGCGATCAACAGAGCGAGCGGCAGTAGCCACAGAAACAGCCGGAACGCGAGGGCGCTCGCCAGCAGCACGCCCTGCCGAGACGTGTACCGGGCGAGAAAGACCAGTGGCAGTCCGAAGAGCGGCCGACGCTCTGCCAGCCGGAGATAGTCGCCTGACATGCGCTCGGCGCGCGCTCGCCATCTCATCCAGCAAGGATGATGCCAGCCGGCCAGGACAGGAGCCACGCTTCGGCTTTCCGAACCCGGAGGCTCGCCATGCCCGTAGGTCCCGCCGAGCTGCTCGTCATCGAGTTCCCGGAGAGTCGGTTCACGGGCGGGATCATGCCCGAGCTGACCCGGCTCGTGGAGTCGGCCACCATCACGATCATCGACGGGATCTTCGTCCGCAAGGACGACAACGGCGACGTCCAGTTCGTCCAGCTCGGGCACATCGACCCCAGCGAGGAGGCGTCGGTCCTCAACAACGTGATCGACCGAACGGAGGGGCTGGTCAGCGACGAGGACGTCGAGCAGCTCGCCGCCCCGCTGTCACCCGGCAGCTCGGCCGCCATCCTGGTGTTCGAGCACACCTGGGCCAAGCCCTTCCGTGACGCCGTCAGGGAATCCGGGGGCGTGCTGGCCGCCGATCTTCGGATCCCCGCGGCGGTCGTGGACGACCTGATCGCGGAACGATGACGGTTCGTTGACCGGGCCGGTCTGGTGTGGCCCATGCCGCCTCGACGTCGTGGAGCGGGACCGGCCGCACCGTGACCTCGAGGGCGCCCGCCCCGATCTCGTCGATCAGTGCGGGTAGCTCAGCCAGATACCCCTGTGTCGAGACGGCCCCTTGGCCGTTGCCCTGGATGCGCAGGTTCGCCGACCGGAGCGCGACGGAGGGAAGTGACAGGGTCGGGCCGGCCATCGCACCGATCTGGATCCAGTTCAGGGCCTGACTGCGGTCCGACCGCGCCGTCAGCAGCGCCATCATCGCCCGCTCGGCCGGCTCGCTCCAGAGGTAGTCGATGACGATGTCGACATCGGCCGCGGCGGCGGCGAGCGCGGCCGCAGTGGCCGCCGCATCGTCGGTGAGCTGCACGATGTCATCGGCGCCGCCGCGGGTGAGGGCGTTCAGTCGGTCCGTGTCACGGCCGGCGCCCACGACGCGGCCGGCGCCGAGTCGCTTGGCGACCTGCACTGCCATCGTCCCCGCGTTACCCGTCGCGCCGAGCACCAGCACGCTCTGTCCGGCCTTGATCGGCACCCGGCGCCGGAGCGCGACCCAGCTCGACATCGCCGGGTTCATGGCGGCGGCGATCTTCTCGACGTCGGCATCGACGGGCAGCCGAACCGTTCGTCGTACGTCGATCACCGCCTGGTCCGCCATCGGGCCGGGAAGCTCGTCGTCAGCCACGAAATAGACCTGGCTCCCGTCCGCCAGCTGCGCGACCCCGTCGATGCCGGGGATCATGGGGAGCTCGCCGGTGCTGGTGTAGTGAGTGCCGGCCGCGTCGGTGCGCACCCTCGGGTGCAGGCCGACGGCGAGCACGTCGACGAGACGCTGGCTGCCGGTACTGGGCGCCGGCACCTCGTGGTCCTGGTAGTGCGGGGGTTCGTCGAATGACGTGACCACCGCAGCGCGCATCGTCGTCATCGGAGCTTCCTGACTTCTCATTCGTTAGTTTGTCCCGCGTACTAATATAGTTGGTGTGACGAAGTAATGCAATAGACTGCCGCCGTGGACGATGACCTCGGCATCGTGGATGCGTTGGCCCAGCTGAGCTTCGTCGTCCAGGGGATGCTCGGCAGGCGGGCGGCCGCCCACGACCTGTCGATGATCCAGACCCGCCTGTTGGGCGTGCTTCGTGACCGCGAACCGACCATGCAGGAGCTGGCGCGGCTGCTCGGGCTCGACAAGTCGAGCGTGACCGGTCTCGTCGACCGAGCCGAGCGGCGAGGCCTGGTGCAACGCGTGCCGGCCCTCGACGACCGTCGCGCCGTCAGGGTCAGCGTGACCAAATCCGGCCGGCGCATCATCGACACCGTCGCGGCCGGGTTCCAGACCGACATCGCGGCCGCAACGGCGTCCCTGTCCCCACGGGACACCAAGCAACTCGCGAGGCTGGCGACCCGAGTCGTGCGGGAGTACGACGAGGCAGCGCCGATCACGGGCGCGCGGTCACGGCCCTGAGCTCGTCGAGCGACTCCGTCATGAGCTGCGGCAGGTCCTTGTCGTTCGCGTCATCGATCCAGCGTTCGAACCCGACCTTGAACACGGCGATGCCCGCCTCCGCGGTCAGGCTGGCGGCGGGCTCCGCGACCCCCCGTCCGCGCAGTGCCTCGGCGATCGCGGCCGCGAGCGACGCCAGCTTGATCAGCTCACGCTCCTGCAGGCCGCGGTTCGCGGCGATCACGGCCTGGCGCCGCTGGGCGTGCTCGCGGCGCTCCGGCGGGAAGCCGGCTGCCGCGGCCTGCAGGGCCGCGGCGACCGCCTCGATCGGCGCGGCCGACGCCGGGGCGCCGGCGACCGTGGTCACGAAGACCTCCTGCAGGGTGCCCGCGCCCCAGAACAGGACCTCGCGCTTGTCCGCGAAGTGCCGGAAGAACGTGCGCTCGGACAACCCGGCCCGCTTGGCGATCTCCGTGACCGTGGTCTGCTCGAACCCACGCTCCGCGTAGAGCTCCAGGGCGGTCTGCTCGAGCCGGCCGCGTGCGTTCGGCTCCCACCGGCTCATGGCCCGATGGTAGGTGATGACAGTGGCTGACATGGCTGTGTTAGGTTGATGACAGTCACTGACATCAGGCACCGCAATGACCGGGAGGTCATCTCATGCGCATATTCGTCACCGGCGCTTCGGGCTGGATCGGCTCGGCCATCGTTCCCCGACTCCTGCAGTCAGGCCATCAGGTGGTGGGACTGGCGCGCTCGGATGCCGCGGCCGCGGCCGTCACGAGTGCGGGAGCGCAGGTGCAGCGCGGCACGCTCGACGATCTCGACGTGCTGCGCGATGCTGCCGCGACGTCGGATGGCGTGATCCACGCGGCGTTCAAGCACGACGTCGCCTTCTCCGGAGACTTCCAGGGCGCCGCGGACGCGGATCGCCGGGCGGTCGAGACGTTCGGGGCGGCGCTGAAGGGCTCGGATCGACCGCTCGTCATCGCCTCCGGGACGCTCGGCCTGTCACCCGGCCAGATGGCCACCGAACGGGACGGCCACGACCTCGATGCGGCAGGCCAGCATCCGGCCGGGCCGCGCACCCGGATGGCCACCGCGGAGTACGTGCTCGGCCTCGCCTCCCAAGGCGTCCGTTCCTCCATCGTGCGACTCGCTCCGTCAGTGCACGGCGACGGGGATCACGGCTTCGTCGCGACCCTGGTGGACATCGCCCGCGCCAAGGGCGTCTCGGGCTACATCGGCGACGGCACCAACCGCTGGCCAGCCGTCCACCGCTTCGATGCCGCGGAGCTGTTCTGCCTCGCCGTCACGGACGCCCCGGCCGGATCGACGCTGCACGGAATCGCAGACGAAGGCGTGCCGATCCGCGCCGTCGCCGAGGTGATCGGCCGGCATCTCGACCTGCCGGTGGTATCAGTCTCGCCCGACGACGCAGCCGAGCACTTCAGCTGGCTGGCGAGCTTCCTGGCGATGGACAGCCCGGCGTCGAACACCCTCACCCGGCAGCTGCTCGGCTGGGAGCCGACGCACCCCGGGCTGATCGCGGACCTCGACGAGGGCCACTACTTCCGCGAGCGGGCAGCGACTCACTAGCGACCTAGAGGCGAGGGTCGACGGGCTCGGATTCGAGCGCCAGTACGGCGAAGACGCACTCGTGCACCCGCCACAGCGGTTCTCCCCGCGCAGCGCGCTCGAGCGCCTCGAGCCCGAGCGCGTACTCGCGGGCCGCGAGCGACCGCTTGTGGGCAAGCCCCCGCTGGCGTAGCCGTTCGAGGTTGGCCGGCTCGGTGTAGTCCGGGCCATAGATGATCCGCAGGTACTCGCGGCCCCGCACCTTGAGCCCGGGCTGCACGATTCCCTTGCGCCCTCGAGCGAAGTTGACGGTCGGCTTGACGACCATTCCCTCACCGCCGGTTGCGGTGAGGTCTTCCCACCACTGGGCGGCAGCCTGGGTCTCGGCGGGATCCGTGGTGTCGACCAGTCGCCGCTGGGTGGTGACGACGAGCTCGGGATCCGCCGCCGCGAGCCGGTCGGCGATCTCGAGGTGCCAGGTGTGCGGCCGGGCGTGGTACGTCGCGCCGTCGGCCGCGAGGACACCGGAACACGGCGATCTTCACGCCGTCGAGTCCATCGGTCGGCCAGCAGTAGTGGCGGTAGGCGGCGGTGAAGCCGTTCGGCGTTCTCGAGCCGTGAGCGGGTGCGAGCCAACACCTCGCCGACGTCGAGCCCGGCGGTGGATGCTTGCTCGAGCGCGCCGACCGCGGCCGGGAGCGCGTTGCGGGCGGCGGCGCCGACCGCGGCGTACTGGTTCTTCAGCAGGTCAATCGCCTTCGCACTCCACGGCATCAGCTCCGCATCAAGAGCGAGCCAGTCGGTGGCGAGCTCGTCGTAGATTCCGGCTGCCTCGGCTGCCGCGCGCAGCCGATGGACCAGCTGCTCGGTGAGGTCCGGCGCGAAGAACGGTCGACCGGTCCGGGTGTGAACCGCGCCTGGAGCGCCCACCAGGGGCGCCGAACCTGCTGCGTGCAGCCTCGTCGGACCGCGGAAGGACCAGTACGGCGCGGGACCCCATGTGCTTCTCTTCGCAGATGACCGAGTGGATGCCGTCGGATCGGTAGGCGTCGAAGGCCTGCTCGGGGTGTTCGAGGACGCCGTCGCGGGTCGATGTAGCGACCGGGCTCATCGTCGGCGGCAGGTAGACCAGCCATCGCGGGTCGAGCGCGAACCGACTCATCACCTCGAGCGCAGCTGCCGCGTTCTCGGCGCGCACACTGATCCGGCCTTGGTGGTGCGTCTCGACGACCCGGGTGCCGGTGACGTCGGCGATGTCGAGCACGTCGGGGTCCAGCCGTCCCGCGCTGCCGTCGCCGGACATCGACGCGTTCGCCGGGAACGGCTTCGCCGGCGCGTAGTAGACCTCGGCTGCCGGCACCGACACCAGCTCCCGCTCCGGGTAGCGCAGGGCAGTCAGTCGGCCACCGAACACGCAGCCGGTGTCCAGGCACATCGTGTTGTTGACCCACTCGGGCGCCGGGATCGGCGTGTGGCCGTAGAGCACCATCGCCCGGCCGCGGTAGTCCGTTGGCCCAGGGATAGCGGACCGGCAAGCCGAACTCGTCGGTCTCGCCGGTCGTGTCGCCATACAGGCAGAAGGACCGCACCCGGCCCGACGCGCGACCTTGATAGCGCTCGGCGATGCCGGCGTGAGCGATCACCAGTCGACCCGCGTCCAGCACGTAGTGCGAGATGAGGTCGTCGAGAAAGACCTGGACCGCGGCGCGGAACTCCGCCGGCTCGGCGTCGAGCTGAGCGAGTGACTCGGCGAGTCCGTGGGTGATCTGCGACCTTTCGGCCACGGAGCACTCGCAGCAGCTTGGCCTCGTGGTTGCCGGCGACACACATCGCGTCGCCCGCCGCGACCATCCCCATGACCAGCCGAAGGACCCCGGGCGTGTCAGGTCCACGGTCGACCAGGTCACCAACGAAGCAGCGCCCGCCGGCCATCCGGATGATGCGCACCAACGGGTCGACCGACGTCATCGCGGGCGACCCGGTAGCCGAGCAGGTCGAGCAGTGCCTCCAGCTCGGCGCGACAGCCATGGATGTCGCCGATGATGTCGAAGGGTCCGGTCTCGTCCCGCCGGTCGTTGTACAGCGGAGTACGCACGATCGTGGCGGCATCGACATCGGCCGTTGACTTCAACACGTGGACGGTGCGAAAGCCCTCGCGCTGCAGGCCGCGCAGGCTTCGGCGAAGCATCGAGTGCTGTCGGCGGATGACGTGCTCACCGAAATCGCGATCTGGCCGCGCCGCGTTCCGCTCGGCGCAGACGCCCTCCGGGAGGTCGAGGACGATCGCGACCGGAAGGACGTCGTGATCCCGCGCCAGCGCGACGAGGGCCTTGCGCGCCTCTGGCTGAACGCTGGTCGCGTCGATAACGGTCAGCCGACCGGCGGCGAGCCGCTTGGCTGCGATGTAGTGCAGCAGGTCGAAGGCGTCGGCGCTGGCCGCCTGGTCGTTCTCGTCGTCGGAGACGAGTCCCCGGCAGAAGTCACTGCTGATGACTTCGGTCGAGGCGAAGCTGCGCGCGGCGAAGGTCGACTTGCCGGAGCCCGTGGCACCGATCAGGACGACCAGGCTGAGTGCAGGAACGGCGAGCTGGCGGACCGGAGTCTCGGTCATCCGGTGGCGCTCAGCACGTCGGTGACACCCTTGGTGAAGACGGCCAGCTGAGTCGGCGGCCCGACCTCGGGGTCATCCGTGCCAACGGGCAGGAACCGTACGCCGTAGGAGTACGACGACGCGACGGCCCTCGCCCAGTCCTGGAACTCCTCGCGGGTCCACTCGAACCGGTGGTCGCGATGTCGCAGCGAGCCCGCGGGCAGGGTTTCGAATCGGACGTTGTGCTCGGCGTTCGGTGTGGTGACGATGACGGTCGTCGGGGCGGCATCGCCGAACACCGTGCGCTCGAATGCCGGCAGCCGCGGCAGGTCGATGTGCTCGATGACCTCCATCAGGACCGCCGCGTCAAGGCCGGTCAGCCGGTCGTCTCGATAGGTCAGCGCCGACTGCAGCAACGTGATCCGCTCGAGCTGTCGGTCGTTCATCCGATCGAGCTTGAGCCGCCGCGCGGCGACGTCAAGCGCGCGGGTCGAGACGTCCGCGCCCAAGACGTGCACGAACGCCGTGTCGGCGACGAGCTTCAGCAGCAGCGCGCCATCGCCGCAGCCGAGGTCGGCGATGCGCCGCGCGCCCGACGGAGTGCAGCGCCGCGATGACCGCGCCGTGGCGCTGCTGGGCGAGCGGAACCGGACGATCCGGCTCGTCACCGACCTCGGCAGCATCCGTTGCGTTGTCGAGCTCCTCCGGCTCTGCGTCGTCGACCTCGGCGATCCGCGCGACCGCCGTCTGCACCAGCGATGCCCGATGCGCGAGGTAACGGCGAGTGATCAGGTCCCGCTCCGGGTGGGTCGCCAGCCAGCCGTCGCCGGCCCGAATCAGCTTGTCGACCTCGTCCGTACTCACCCAGTAGTGCTTGGCGTTGTCCAGCACCGGGAGCATCACGTATAGATGGTTGAGCGCGTCGGCCAGCCGGCAGGTCCCGCTCAGGCGCAGGTCGACGTACCTCGACTCGCCCCAGTCGGGGAACTGCTCGTCGAGCGGGACACTCGCCGCGGTAACGGTCCAGCCGAGCGGCTCGAATAGCTGAACCGCCAGCGCCGGGCCGCCGCTGCAGGGCAGCGCGGGCAGGTGGATCTCGAGCGGAATCGCCGTCGCCGCCAGCTCGGGTCGGGCGTCGCACCTGCCCGCCATGGCCGTCTTGAAGACTCGGGACATCGCGACGGCCAGCATGCTGGAGGCGGCGTAAGGCCGATCGTTGACGTACTGCCGCAGGGCGAAATCGCCGCCACTGCGTCCCTTCTGGCCGCGTACCAGAGCGACCGGATCGATCTCGAGCAGGAGCGCCGCGGTGCATCGCGCGTCCGTCGCCTCCGGATAGAAGACGTGCGCGACGCCGCTCGCGATCGCGAACGTCTGCATCTTCGCCGGATGCTTGTGCAGCAGGAAACCGAGGTCGGTCGCCAGCGTCTGTGTGGTGGACACGGTCAGGAGCACACTGCAGTCTGCCTGGTATCCGGCCGTCCTCGACCAGATTTATGCCGGAGCGGGAAAGCGAGCCCGCAGCGTGAACGCATACGGGGTGGGGCCATCGGTCCGTAACCGCCTGACTCGGGACTCGGCCTCCTCCGGCGTCGGCCGCTGCCCGGCAGGTATCCACCAGCAGGCGCTGTAGGGCACGAGCATCCGTTCGAACCACTCACGCCGACGGCGAAGCACCGGAAGATGATCCACGCCGTAGATGAATGCCTCAAGATGCTCGATGGTGTCCCACACCGACATGTTGAAGATCACGCCCGCGTCGGTCGCGGCGTCCCAGTCGAAGGCGGTCACCGAGTCGGCGTCGGCCTCGGCGGACAGTCGCCAGACGAATCCGGGAGCGCGATCAGACGCGGCATAGACAGGTTCGAACGCCGCCACGAAATCGGCCACCCTGACATCGTCGATCGGGGCGACGAGGCGGGCAACGTTCGCCTGAGCGACATGCCAGGTCACGACCGCAGTATCGGCTCAGTCCCAGCGTGCCGGTCAAGCGCAGGGCGTCTTGGTAGCGGGGGCAGTGTCCTGGTTCAGGACATCGGAATGGGGTGTCTCGGGTCATCGGAATAGCGTGTCGCAGGTCTTCGGAATGGCCGGTGGCCTGCAGGCTGGCCGATGTCGAAACGTCGCCTTGTCATCTCTGCTGTTCTCGCCGGCCAGTCTCAGTCGGAGGTCGCCCGCAGCTACGGGGTCTCACAGGGCTGGATCAGCCGGCTGATGGCCCGTTACCGGGTCGAGGGTGAGGCGGCGTTCGAGCCGCACTCACGTGCTCCTAAGACCAGGCCCGCGGCGACTGCGCCGGAGACGGTCGAGCTGGTCTGCGGCTGCGTAAACAACTCAGCGACGCTGGGCTGGACGCCGGCGCGGACACGATCGGCTGGCACCTGGCTCATCACCACGCCACGGCCTGTCGCGGGCGACGATCAACCGGATCCTGGTCCGGGCCGGCACGGTCACCCCGGACCCCTCGAAACGACCCAAGAGCTCCTATGTCCGGTTCGAGGCCGAGCAGCCGAACGAGTGTTGGCAGTCCGATTTCACCCACTACCGGCTGACCAACCCCGACGGCACCCCCGGCGCGGACTGCGAGGTCCTGACCTGGCTCGATGACTGCTCCCGCTATGCGCTGTCGGTCACCGCCCATCTTCGTGTCAGCGCCGCGATCGTGCTCGCCACGTTCCGCGGCAGCCGTTGCCATCTTATGGTGTTCCGGCCTCCACGCTGACCGACAACGGCATGGTGTTCACCACTCGATACGCCGGCGGCAAAGGCGGCCGTAACCACCTCGAACCCGAACTGCGCGAGCTCCACATGACCCAGAAGAACGGTCACCCCAACCACCCACAGACCCAAGGCAAGGTCGAACGCTTCCAGCAGACGATGAAGAAATGGCTCCGCGCCCAACCGAACCAACCCACCACCATCGGCCGAGCTCCAGGCCCTCATCGACACCTTCGTCGACGAATACAACACCGGCGACCCCACCGGTCACTGCCCACACCACGCGACCCCCGCCACGATCTACACCTCACTACCCAAAGCCACCCCGAGCACCGACCGCAGCCCGACACCCACGACCGGGTCCGCCACGACAAGATCGACAAAGCGGGCAGCGTCACCCTGCGCGTCGCCGGCAGGACTCCGCCACATCGGCGTCGGCCGAACCTACGCCCGAACCGACATCATCCTGCTCGTCCACGACCTCCACGTCAGCATCGTCAACGCCGCTACCGGCGAGCTCCTCCGCGACCTCACCATCGACCCCAACGCGACTACCAGCCCACCGGCCGACCACCCGGACCCACAAAAAATAGCCCGAACCTGCAAACTGCAGGTCCGACCTATTCCGATGTCGAGAGACATCACATTTGTAGCGGGGGCAGGATTTGAACCTGCGACCTCTGGGTTATGAGCCCAGCGAGCTACCGAGCTGCTCCACCCCGCGTCGGTAGGACCACACTAGCCCGGCGCGCGAAGTGCTCGCAAACGGCGACTACCCGGACTTCGACGACGAGCCGGCGAGCTGCCGCCACGCGAGCCAGCGCCGCGGACAGCTTCTGCTGCGTCCTTGCCGTACGCCGCGAAGTCACCCCGCCGCAGCGCGGCCTGGGCCGCCGTTTCAGCCTGTTGCGCCGCCGCGATCGCCTGCTTCAGGGCAGGGCTCACCTTGGCTGTGCCGGTCCCGCTGCCCGTGCCGGACGGTCGGCGGGCTGGTGCTCGACGACGATCCGGACGACGGCGTCGACGACTTCACGCCGAACACCCCGTCCAGCGCCTGCGACCAGCGTCGGTTCGTAGGACACGACCCCGTTGCTCTCAGCGATGATGCGGCCGCAGCACCGGGAAGGAGCCGGTCCCAGCCGACTGCACGTACACCGGCTCGACGTACAGGAAGCCGCCGTCCACGGGCACCGACAGCAGGTTGCCGAGCGACGACCCGCGAGCCGCCCTGACGCAGCAGCGACAGCTGTCGCGACACGTTGGTTGTCGACTCGATGTCGTTCTGCACCTGTTGCGGCCCGTCGGTCACCCGGTCGGCCGGCACGGTCAGCAGCGTGAACTTCCCATAGTTCGGCCCCGGTTGGGAGTCCACTGAAGGTACGCCGTCAGGTTGCGCCGGTTCAGCGAGACCAGCGGCGACGTCAGCGAGAACACTGGCGGCGAGGCCGTCGGTCGGCGTACCGTCCGGCGTCATCGTGAAGTAGTACGCCGGCTGCGGCACCGAGCCGGAGACCGTCGGGTCGTTCGGCACGTTCCAGAACTCGGTGCCGTTGTAGAACGCGTGCGGGTCGGTCACGTGGTAGTGCGCCAGCAGCTGGCGCTGCACCTTGAACAGGTCCTCCGGGTAGCGCAGGTGCGGGACCAGTCCGGCCGGCATCGCCGACTGGGGCTGACCACGCCCGGGAACGCCTTCTCCCAGGTCTCGAGCACCGGATCCGGGTCGCTCTGCTGGTTCCAGGCGTAGAGCGTGACCTTGCCGGTGTAGGCGTCGACGGTCGCCTTCACCGAGTTGCGGATGTAGTTGATCTTGCGTGTTCTGCTGGGCCGCCACCGACGTCGACGTGGTAGTGAGCGAGGTCTTGGTCGCCGAGCCCAGCGACTGCTGCTCGGAGTACGGGTAGCCGCTGGTCGTCGTGTAGCCGTCGACCATCCACTCGATCTGGCCGCCGACGACGACCGGGTACGGATCGCCGTCGAGCGTCAACCAGGGCGCGACCTTCGCGACCCGCTTGCGGGGGTCGCGGACGTAGAGGATCTGCGACTTCGAGTTGACCCCGCTGGCCAGCAGGATGTTCTTGTCCTTGAACTTCCACGCATACAACAGCTGTCGCCACGTCGACGCCGATCTTCACGCCGCCGTTGCCGGCGTACGTCGTGTTGGTCTGTCCGTTGGCGTTGCCGGAGGGCAGGTCGAGCTCGCGCGGCTTGGCTCCGGCCGGAGCGCCGACGATCGAGTACGCCGGCGACGACTCGCCGAAGTAGATCCGCGCACCGTTCTGGGTGATCGGGATCGAGCCGGTCGGCGGGAGGTCCTGCTCGACGAAGTCCGGCGCGCCGCCGGGCGTCGAGGTGTCGCGCGAGCGCGGCCACCAGCCCGTAGCCGTGGGTGTAGACGAGGTGCTCGTTGATCCAGTTGCGCTGCCCGGGCTGCAGACCCGCGAGGTTGACGTCGCGCACCCCGACGACGGTGTCGGTGAGGCTCTGCGCAGCGTCGGTGGTCAGTCCTGGGTAGCGGTCGACGTCGAGGGTCTCCGGGAACGTGTAGTACGACCGCTGCTGCTGCAGCTGCTCGAACGTCTGCGAGACGACATTCGGGTCGAGGACGCGGATCTGGGCGACGACGTTGGCGTCAGCGCGCAGTGCAGTCGGGCTGGATCGTCGGGTCGAACACCCCGGCATAGCTCTGCGGCTGCACGCTGCCGATCCCGTACGCCGCCCGGGTCGCGGTGATGTTGCGTTGGATGTACGGCGCCTCGAGGTCGGACGCGCTCGGCTTCACCTTGAACTGCTGTACCAGCGCGGGGTAGACGCCGCCGATGACGATCGCGGAGAGCACCATCAACCCCAACGCCACCGCCGGCAGCAGCCAGTTGCGCGTCACGATGTTGGCGAAGAACAGCAGCGCGCAGATGATGGCGACGAAGACGAGGATTGTCTTGGCCGGCAGCACCGCGTTGACGTCGGTGTAGGACGGGCCAGTCACGATCCCGCGACCCGAGAAGGCCAGGCCGTAGCGGTCGAGCCAGTAGGCGACCGCCTTGAGCAGCACGAACACACCGAGCAGCACCGAGACGTGCACCCGACCCGCAGGCGTCCACTTGGGACCCGGTGTCTGCAGCCGCACCCCCCCGAACACGTACTCCGTGATCAGGACGGCGATCAGAGACACGATGACGATCGCGAACAGCACGCTCAGCGCGTACCGCTGCATCGGATAGGTGAAGGCGAAATAGGAGATGTCTCGGTGGAACTGGGGGTCCTTGATGCCGAACGACGTGCTGTTGCGCCACAGCAGCCAGGTCTTCCAGTGCGTCGAGGCAGACGAACCGGTGATGATCCCGATGAAGCCACAGACGATCGCGAGTACCCACCAACGAAACCGGTGCAGCACATCGCGCACGGCGTCAAGCTGCTGCTGCTCCTGCGAGGCCGGGCGAAAGGCGGGCCGAAACCGGTAGGCGAGCACGATGTTCACGGCGACGACGACAGCCATCGCGAGACCGAACACCGCGAACAGCAACAGCTCGGTGACCAGCCGGCGGCTCCAGACCGACGAGTACCCGACCGACCGGAACCACAGCAGGCTCGTGTACTGCGAGACGAAGACACTCAGCAGGATCAACGCCACGATGACGACGACGACGGCAGCTATAAGCACGCGAACCCGGCGGGACAGCGTGGGGAGCTGCGGCACCGGGACGTTAAACGTCACCCGTTGAACCTACTCGTCTCGGATTCCCCGGTCGGGACATCGAGGGCGAACTCGCTGCCGCCATTCGGGCGCGAGGTAACGGTGACCGTCATGCCGAGCGGCTCGGCGACGCGCCGGACGAACCCGAGACCCAGACCCATGCCGCCGCTGTTGCGTGTCTCCGAGCCGTCGGCCTGGGAGAAGTCGCCGAGCAGCTCCGTGAGTCGCGACGTGTCGACGCCAGGACCGTTGTCCCGCACCGACAGCCGCACCATGCCGCCGGCTGTCGCGCTAGCAGCGACCGTGATCGTCGAGCCCGCCGGGGAGTACTTCACGGCGTTGTCCATCAGCTCGTCGAGAGCCTTGTCCAACCAGTACGGATCGACGTCGAGGTCCGGCAGTCGGGACTGAACGCGGCGGCGCAGGTCGGCGGCGCGTTCGGGGAAGCGCAGCTTCCAGGCGGCCAGCCGCTCGGCGATGACCGCGTCGACCGCGACGGTACGACGCATCGGCGTCACCCGGCCGGCCTCGAGCGCCGCGACATCGACGAGCAGGTCGACTGCCCGGCTCAGCCGTGCCGTGGAGGACAGGATCTCGCCCAGGAACTCCTGGGCCCGCGCCGAGGACAGGTGGGGGTAGCGGGACCAACAGCTCGGCGTACCCCCGGATCGGGGTGAGCGGTGTCCGCAGCTCGTGGCTGACGTTGGCCAGGAACTCGGTCTTCATCCGCTCGATATCGTGCTCGCGGGTCCGGTCCGCCAGCAGGACAACCTGCCCGCCGCCGTCCTCGAGCGGCGCGACAGCGACCCGGACCGCAAGCTCGGTCCCATCGGGACGACGCAGCTGGGCGTCGCTCTCGAGCCGGTCCTGCCCGGCCAGCAGGGCGGCTCCGGCCGCGTCCCGTACGTCGGCCACCTCGGTGAGCGGCCGGCCGACGACGTCCCGCTCCGACCGTCCGACCAGGTCGAGCGCCCGGGCGTTCGCCGTGGTCACCCGGCCGTCTGGGCCCGTCGTGAGCAGCCCGTCGGTCATGGAGGAGACGACGGTCTGCAGCCGCACCCGGATCGACGAGTCCTGCTCGTCGACCTCCCGCGCCATGGCGGAAGGGTAGGCGGCCCGGGCTAGCAGTGCGGGAAGTTCGACCTACCGGCCTTGATGTCTTGCAGTGCGCTCACGACCGTGCTCAGCTTGTCGACCTTCATCGAGCGTCAGCGACTTCGGCGCTACCGCGGTCGCCTCGGAGCACTCGCTGGCTGGGGCGAAGAACACGGTCGCCCCCGCCTTGACCGCTGCGGCGATCTTCTGTTGCAGGCCTCCGATCGGCCCGACCGTGCCGAACCCGTCGACGGTCCCGGTGCCGGCGATCGTGCGGCCGCCGGTGATCCCGCCCGGGGTCAGCTTGTCGATGATGCCGAGCGCCAGCGCGGTGCCGGCGCTCGGGCCGCCCACGATGTTCGGGTCGATCCCGATCGACACGTGGATGCCCGGGAACGTGGCGACCCGGTCTGCCGTGATCCCGAGCACCGGCTTCTTGTCCGGCCCCGCGATCGTCGTCGTGGTCACGGTCTTGGTCTTGTCGTCCCGCAGGATCGTGAGCTGGATCGGCGTACCGACGGGGTGCGCCGCCAGCGCCGCACGCAGCTCGGGAAGCGTCATGACCGACGTACCGTCCACCGCCTCGATCACATCCGCGTCGATCAGCACCTTCGCGGCCGGAGTACCGCCGGTCACCGACCCGACCGAGATGTGCTGCGAGGTGGGTTTGGCGCCCAGCTGGAACAGCGCGGCTGTGACCGCATCGGTCTGCGACTGCGACATCTCCGCCGCGTTCTGCTGCTGCACCGAGGACGCGCTCTGGCTCGGCGGGCAGAGCAGCTGGTGCGGGTAGACCGTCTCGCTCTTGGCGAACCAGGCGCGCACCGTCTGCCACAGCGTCGGGTAGTCGTTGCAGTCACCCGGCAGCTGGTCGACGGTCGTGAGGTACAGCTTGCCGTTCGAGGGCTGGGTCTGGCGCCCCGTGATCGAGATAACGGGACGATCCTTCGCTCCCGACGGCAGCAGGTCGCTGGGGACCTGGCCGAGCGTGTTGGTGACCGGGCCCGGCAGCAGGATGACGTACGGCACCCGCAGCACACCGGCGATCAGGACCAGCCCGAGCAACAGAACCAGCGAGACGGCCAGAGTGATGCGCCGCCGGGTCACCCAGCAGAGCCTACGAGGCGACTCTGATCAGCGAGTGAAGAAGCCCATGCTTCGACGGCCGCCGGCAACAGCTTCCGCCAGCTCCGGGGTCATCGGCTCCAGCTGCTCCACCGGCGCAGGCGGCTCTGGTACGGCGGCCAGCTGCGGCTCGGGCATGAGGGCGGCCGGCATGACCGGCGTCGGCGCGACGGCAGCGGGCGCCTGGACCTCGGGCGCCTGAACCTCGGGCGCCTGGGCCTCCGGCGCCGGCTCAGCGACGGGTTCGACCGATGCAGAGGTGCCGTACGGCTCGGCTGCCACCGGCTCGCCCGGAGCCTCGAACGGCACCTCGACCCGGTACCACGGCTTGACCGACAGCGGGACCGCCGTCAGCGCGTGCACGGAGAAGTCCGTGACGTCCTCGACGTTGCGCAGGTGCTCGACGAAACGCGCTGCGTCCTCGAGAGATGCCACTCGGCGGAAGGCAGGGGTCCCGTCGAACGACGGGTAGAAGACAACGTGCTCCATGACGGCCCTCTCGGGGTACGACGGACAGCTACCGACCTTCGATGTATCGGCCAGGTGGCGCACTCGCGCTATGGGCCGGTCGGGCGAATCTTTCAGCGTCGCTGGCTGCGTGCCGGCCGCGCCATCGCGGCCTTGAAGCGCTCGTGCGCGGCCAGCGACTCATCGGTCTCGACCGGGCCGCGGGGCCGCACCGACCACTGCACCCACGCGATCGCGAGCACCGTGGCGCCGGCCGGGATTCCGAGCCATGCCAAGACACCCATGGTGTCGAGTCTAAGCCGCTACTCCGCGGTTGAGGACAGTGATCCAACCCACTCCTCGGTGCCGTCCGCGAAGCGCTGGTGCTTCCAGATCGGCACTTCCGCCTTGATCCGGTCGATCAGCGCGCTGGCCGCCTGGAACGCGTCGGCGCGGTGGGCCGCCCCGGCCGCGACCACAACGGCGAGGTCGCCGATCGTGAGCTCACCGACCCGATGCGTGGCCGCCAGGTGCACCGCAGGGAACTCGGCCGCGATGTCGTCGAGCACCCGCTGCATCAGCTCGAGCGCAGACGGGTGGGCCGTGTAGGTCAACCCGGCGACGTCGCGACCCGTGTCGTGGTCACGCACCGTCCCGACGAACACCACCGAACCGCCGACTTCGGGGAGCGTGACCGCGTGGAGCGCCGCTTCCACCGACAACGGCTGGTCACTGATCGACGCGCTCGCCATGCGGACATCCTTCACGATCGCCGCCCCGCCCGGGCCGCTCGGGCCAGCGCCAGCGATCCGACGAGCGCGATCGTCGCGCCGGTAGCGGCGCGGGTGGCGTCCTTGCGATCTACCACGATCAGGCTCCTGCCGGCCCGGTCACCCAGCCGCTCGAGGTGGTCCTGCAAGGCGCCCTCGTTGGTCCATCGCGGTGTCCAGCCGGTGTCGCGCAGCTGCTGCGAGCCCACGATCCACGGGTGCATCAGGTATTCCAGGTCACTCGCGGGTGAATCGATCGCCCGGATCCGGTGCAACCGTTCGGCGGTCACCCGGGCCATCGCGTGTGGGACGACGACGGAGCGCAGGCCGGAGAGCCGCTCGACGTCCGCTCGCTCCAGGTAGCCCTCGCAGCCCACGGTCACGACTCCCGAGACCTGGCCGAGCGCGGCAGCGACGAAGGCCGACGCCAGGTCGTCGACGTGGCAGAACTGCCACAGGCACAGCGCGTCGCGCAGCGCCAGGATCCGCACCGCCTCGAACAGGCCCGGCAGCATGCCGTGGGTGTCCGGCCCGACCAGCGACGCGGGCCGGATGACGGTGACCGCTGGCGGGCGGCGGGCGGCGGCGTGGTGCGCCACGGCCCGCTCCATCCCGAGCCAGTCGCCGACCAGCCCGGGTCCCGGCTCGGCGTGCAACGGGCCATCCTCGGGGAGCGGGACCGGATTGTCCCGGGCAGCGCCGTACACCATGGCGCTGGTCAGTACGACGACGCGAGGCACGTCAGCGGTTCCGGCGGCCTCGAGCAGCAGCTCCGTGCCACGGACGTTGATCGCCCGCCGGGCGGCCAGGTCGGTGGACGGGTCACGGTCGGTCGCGAGATGGATGATGGCGTCGACACCCGCCAGCTCGGCGACGATCCCGGGGTGATGGACGTCGACATCACGCCAGGTGACCCCTGCCACGGCAGGCTTCGCCGGGTCGAGCCCGATGACCCGCGGCGCCGGATCGCGGGCCAGCAACGCCCTGAGCGTTGCCAGGCCCAGCGAGGACGCGGCACCGGTGACAGCGATCCGGGCTCTGCGCTCTGTGACTCCCGCCTTTTGGGTCGCTGCGCTCTGTGCCACCTGGGTCGCTGCGCTCTGTGCCACCTGGGTCGCTGCGCTCTGTGCGAACGTCTCGCCGCGGGTCGGTCACTCCCCCATCTTGGCGGCTACCGTGAAGTAGTGACACGACCACCGTTCGGCTTCTCCGGCACCGGAGACGGCGACGACGACGACCCGGTGCCCGGCAACGACCCGCTGGCGGCGCTCGGCGGTCTCGGCGGCCTGACCGGCGGCGGTGACCTCGGCTCGATGCTCCGCCAGCTCGGCGACCTGATGTCGGGCGAGACCGGTCCGGTCAACTGGCAGGTCGCGCGGCAGTCCGCGATGCAGGTCATCGGCACGGACGCCGGCACCACGAGCAACGACACGGCGGTGGTCACCGAGGCCGTCCGGCTCGCCGATCTCTGGTTGGACCCGGTGACGGCGCTGCCATCCGGCGTGACCGCGATCGAGGCGTGGAGCCGGCGGCGCTGGCTGGAAGCCACCCGCCCGGCCTGGACCGAGCTGGTCGAGCCGGTCGCCGGCCAGGTCGGCGCCGCGATGGGCGGGGCGCTGCCCGAGGAGATGCGCGCCATGGCCGCCCCGCTGATGGGCGTCATGAACCAGGTCGGCGGCCTGGTGTTCGGTGGCCAGGTCGGTCAGGCGCTTGGCACGCTCGCCACCGAGGTCACGTCGTCCACCGAGGTCGGCCTGCCGATCGGCCCAGCGGGTGTCGCTGCCCTGCTGCCCGAAGGGATCGTGGCCTTCGCCGAGGGTCTCGACGTACCGATCGACGAGGTCCGGCTGTTCCTCGCGCTGCGCGAGGCCGCCCACCATCGGTTGTTCGGTCACGTGCCCTGGCTGCGCGGCCACCTGGTGTCCGCGGTCCGGGCGTACGCCGAGGGGATCACCGTCGACACATCGCGGTTCGAGGAGCTCGCCCGCAGCCTCGACCCGAACGACCCGGAGTCGATGCAACGGGCCGTCGGCGAGGGGCTGTTCGCGCCGACCGAGTCGGCCGCGCAGACCGCCGCGTTGGCTCGGCTGGAGACGGCTCTCGCGCTCGTGGAGGGCTGGGTCGACACCGTCACGTCCGCCGCCGCCGGCCGCAACCTGCCCAGCCTCGCCGCACTGCAGGAGACGACCCGGCGCCGGCGAGCGACCGGCGGCCCCGCCGAGCGGACATTCGCGTCGCTCGTCGGCCTCGAGCTACGGCCGCGCAGGCTGCGCGAGGCCGCCACGCTGTGGCTCGCTCTCACCGAACGGCGCGGCATCGACGAGCGCGATGCGATCTGGTCACATCCGGACCTGCTGCCCACGTCCGATGACCTCGACGACCCGAGCGGCTGGGTCGACGGTGGCGGCACCGTGCCGCTGGACCTCTCGGAGCTCGAGGCCGGGCCGGACGACCCGCCGACCGAGCCGACCGAGGGCTGAGCTCAGCCGGACAGCGCCAGCCGGGTCGCGTCCCAGCCTTCGAGTCCGGGGTCGAGCCGCGCAGTGTCGGCCGGCGAGCGGATCCGATGCCAGCCCGGTACGACGGCGACCAGCCGCGGCGGTCCGGCTGCCTGCAGCGCCGCGAGGGCATCCGGCTGGTCGAACCGGACCGTGGACTCCACCAGCCAGCTCGGCAAGGGCAGGCTCGCCGCAACGGCGACCAGGTCGTCCGGCTCGGCCGGGCACACCGCGACCTGCGCCCGTCCGCTCACCGCCCGGAACAGCTTTCCGAGCAGCAGACCCGGCAGGTCGGGGGCGTCGCCCATCACCACGGCGACGGCGACGGCGCTCGGGTCGGCGGCCGCCGCCAGCAACGCACCCACGAGCGGGTCGTCCGACACGTCGACCAGCCTGGTGCCGGGCCAGGAGGCCGCCCGGGCGGCGCCGCGCCGCGCCGCGGTCGCGAGCACCGCGGGCGTCACGTGCGGGGTCTCGGTCACCAGATCGACGACGTCGGACAGCATCGCGTCCGCCAGCTCGTCGGGCAGGCCCGACGTCGGCCCGGCGTACACGGCCACGACACGCTCGGTGGCGGACGGGGCGGTCATTGCTGCGACGTCACAGCGGCGCCTTCGAGGAAGCCGCGCGCGCGCTCCAGGCGCTCGTAGCCGGCGAGCCGGTCCCAGAACGCCGGACCGTGCCCAGGGACGAGCAGGTGCGCGAGCTCGTGCAGCAGCACGTAGTCCACGACGTAGTCGGGCATCCCCTGCAACCGGCTGGAGAGCCGGATGGTGCGGTCGACCGGCGTGCACGACCCCCAGCGCTGCACCTGGTTGTCGACCCACCGCACGCTCGCCGGGTCGGCCTCACCGTCGAGGTAACGCTGCGAGAGCAGCCGGGCCCGAGCCATCAGCTCGGTGTCTCCGGGACGACGGCGCCGCTCGCCGGCGAGCACCCGCTGCACCATCAGCGCGACCCACTTGGCTTCCTCGGCCCGGGTCAGCCGCGCGGGCACCGACACCACGATGCGATCCCCGTCGCGTCGCGCGGAGACCGTGCGCCGCCGGCGGGTGCTGCGCACCACGTCGACCGGCGGATCGGTTGCCCCCATCAGCGTCAGTTTCTCCCGCCCACAGCCGGTGCAGAACGTCGCCGCAGGTCGTCGCGGCGTGGCGAGAATGAGCCTACGACCGTCCACAGGATCGTGCCGCGGCTGTCCACACCGACACTCCGCGCCGTCCCCAGGTTGTCCCCAACCTCGTCCACAGGCTGTGGGCCACCTGCGTTGACGCGCCGTACCTCGCCTCCGTACGGTCGTCCCGACGGAGCCCCCGGGGCTTGCCGGACGATCGCTCGCAAGGGGAAGGCGAGTGAACGGCTCGGCAAACTCTCGGGGGCTTCGTGTTGTTCGCCATGCCTTGCTCTCGCTGGCCGGTCGATACGGCGACCCGCTCCGCGCCTGGCGCTCGCAGGCTCGCTTGACGGCGCTTCCGCGGGCCGCCGTATCTCCACCCAGACCACGCACCCACTCCCCCGTCCAGCCGCCCAGATTGCCTCGTGACATCGGGGGATGGTCGGCTGGCTCGCGTTTTCTAGCGGCCGGTGAAGTCTGGGTTGCGGCGGGCTTTGGCTGCTGCGAGGCCCTCAGTGAGGTCTGATGTTGCGAAGGTCACTGGCTGGGCCAGGGCTTCGTACTGGAGGGCGTCCTCGAGGCTGTGGTGCGCGCCGCTGCGCAGTCCGGCCAGGGTCAGCTTGACGGCGACGGGGGCGTTGGCGGCGATTCGTGAGGCCACCGTCAGCGCGTCGTCGAGCAGGGCGTCGGGCTCGCTGATGCCGTTGACCAGGCCGATCCGCAGGGCCTCGTCGGCATCTACCGCGCGCCCGGTGAGGAGAAGCTCGCGGGCGACCGGCAGCCCCACCGCCTCGGGCAGCAGCCAGGTGGCTGCCATCCCGGCGTGCATGCCGAGGGCGACGAACGGTGCGGACAGGGTGGCGCCGCGCGCGACGTACCGCAGGTCGGTGGCCAACGCGAGGCAGAGCCCGGCCCCGATGGCAGCGCCGTTGATCGCCGCGATCGACGGGACCTCGAGGTCGCGGATCGTGAGCCAGGCGCGGTAGAAGGGCAGCATCCGGTCGCGGATGTCGCTCACGCTCAGATCGGGTGACTCGCCGATCCACGACAGGTCCCCGCCGGCGCAGAACGCCTTGCCCTCACCAGTGACGACAACGGCCCGCACCGACCGATCGGTGCGCAGCGTGGCGATGGCGTCGGTCCAGGCTGCGGTCAGCTCGGCCGTCATCGCATTGCGCCGTTCGGGCAGGTCGAGGGTCACTACGACGACCCCGTCGGGGCGGTGCTCGACGCGCAGCGGGTGGTCGCTCATCGGTCCTCCAGGTGACTGACAGGGGTCGCCGGGGAGGCTAGCCGCCGGGCCCGCACGCTTGAGATGCGGGGAGTCTGAGCGTGAAACAGGTAGGGTCGAGCGTGGACATCGGCCGTCCCGGCCGGTAGGCGATCGATCGAGGAGGACCAGATGGCCGACACCTACGAGGGCTACTGCGTGAAGTGCAAGGAGAAGCGCACGTACGAGGGCGAGGTCAAGACCAGCGAGTCTGGCCGCCGTATGGCGCAGGGGATCTGCCCGGTTTGCGGGACCAAGATCAACCGCATTCTCGGCAAGGCCTGACCTAGCACAGCCTCGGAAGGGGCGGCGGCGCTTCGGCGCTGCCGCCCCTTCGCTGTCCCGGGCCGACCACACGCATGGCCCATTGGTGGGGCCAGAGCCGCGCTACCCACCGCGAGCGCCGGATACCCGGGCTAGAACACCCGATATCGGCGATGATCATGAACCATTGGTGCGGGGCTGTGGACGGCGTACGACGGACCGTCGGCCGGGCTGGCAGGCTGCAGACCCTCGCCCAGCCGCCAGCGTCGAGAGGTGAGCGATGCGCCCGCAGCTCAAGCCCGCCCTGCCGCGACTGTGGCGGGACCCGGCCACGCTCCAGCTGGGGCTGGATCCGCGCCACGCCGTCGTGCTCAGCGGCGTCGACGTCTCCGACCTCGCCGTCCTCGACCTGCTCGACGGGCGCCGCCCGGTCGCGGGTGTGGTCGACGCGGCCCGGCGCGGCGGTCACGACGCGGAGCGGGTCCACGAGCTCGTCGAGGTGCTTCTGGCGGCGTCGGCGCTCGATGACGGTGACGGTCGGCCGGTCGCCGACCCGGATCTGCTGTCGCTGTCGCTGCTGCACCCGGCTCCCGGCGAGGCAGCCCGCGTGATGCGGGCCCGACGAGCAACCAGCGTCGAGGTGCTGGGTGCGGGCCGGGTCGGCGCGACGGTCGCGACGTTGCTCGCCGCGGCCGGGATCGGGCACCTCGACATCGACGACGACGGCCCGCTCCGCACCGCCGACGTCGCTCCGGGCGGGCTGCGCAGCGCAGCAGGAGCCTCCGGCACCCGTGGCGGGCAGGCCCGCCGGCTGCTGAGCGCGGTCACGACCCACCGCAACCGGGCACCGCACCCGCCGGCCGTTTCGGTGCTGGCTCCCACGACGGCGCTGCTGGCCCCGGAGCTGCTCGCACGGACCCGCGCCCGCCCCCACCTGCCGGTGTCTGATCCGGGAGACCACGGCCGTGATCGGCCCGCTCGTCGTGCCAGGGCTGACACCGTGCTGCCGCTGCGTCGAGCTGGCCCGCGGTGACCGCGACCCGGCGTGGCCGTCGTTGTCGGCGCAGCTGCTGGGTTCCGGCCGGCGCGTCGAGCCGTGCGACGTCGTGCTGGCCACGCTCGCGGCCGCGCTCGCCGTCGCCCAGCTGCTCGGGTTCCTCGACGACCCGAACAGCCGACCGCCTGCCCTCGGCGCCGTGCTCGAGATCGGCCTGGGCGACCTGCGGCTGCGCCGTCGTACCGTCCGCCCCTATCCGGGCTGTGGCTGCGGCGCCGGCGACTGAGCGGGGTTTCACAGCTCCAGCAGCGCGATGCCGATCACGGCAAGGGCCGAGCCGACCACACGCCACTTGCCGAACCGTTCGTGGAACAGCAGCGCCCCGAGGATCGCGCCGACCACGATGCTCACCTCCCGGAGCGCGGCCACCGTCGCGAGTGGTGCCTGGGTCTGCGCCCAGATCACGATGGCGTACGCCGCGAAGGACGCCGCGCCGCTCAGTACGCCGATCCAGAGCAGACCGCGCATCCGGTTGAGCATGACTCGGCCGCCGCGCAGCGCGAACGCTCCGATCGGCATCGGCAGGCCCTGCAGCAGGAACAGCCACGCGACGTAGCCGCCGACCGAGCCTGACCGCCGTACGCCGACACCGTCGAGAACGGTGTACGTCGCGATCGCCAGCCCGGTGATGACGGCGGCGGAAAGCGCTGGGAGCTCGCGCCGGCCGGGTCGCCCACCGGCACCGACCAAGGTCATCAGGCCGACCGAGATCACGATCACCCCGAGCAGGTGGACCGGGGGGAGGTCCTCGCCGATGAACACCGCGGCGGCGACCGCGACCACGAGCGGCGACGTGCCACGCGGCCAGCGGGTACATCTGGTTGAAGTCACCCAACTCGTAGCTGCGCATCAGCAGCAGGTTGTAGGCGATGTGGGTGACGAACGAGGCGGCGATGAAGGGCCACGCCGCCCGAGCGGGCGACGCGACGAAGGGCAGCAGGACCAGCGCGCAGACCGAGCAGGTGGCCCCGATGAGGACGAACCCCACGAGCCGGTCGGTGACCCGATGGGCCGCGGCGTTCCAGCCGGCGTGCAGGGTGGCGGCACCCAGGACCGCGAAGGTGACACCTACCGAGATACCGCTCACTGCGGCTGCCGAATGCGTCACCAAGATCCTCGCCGGAGACCTTATCGGTCGACCTCAGCGCGCGGCGGCGAGGCGCGTCAACCACAATGGAGGCATGAGCGACATCCCGAAATGGGCGATCTCGCGCAGCGCCAAGCTCGCGAGCCTCCCGATCGGGCTGGCCGGTCGCACCGCTCTCGGCTTCGGTAAGCGCATCGGTGGCCGGCCGGCGGAGATCGTCGCGTCCGAGCTGCAGCAGCGGACCGCCGAGCAGCTGTTCAAGGTCCTGGGCGAGCTCAAGGGCGGCGCGATGAAGTTCGGCCAGGCGCTGTCGGTGTTCGAGGCAGCGTTGCCGGAGGAGCTCGCCTCGCCCTACCGGGCCGCGCTCACCAAGCTGCAGGACGCCGCGCCACCGATGCCGGCGCAGACCGTGCAGCGGGTTCTCGCCCAGGGCCTCGGGCCGGACTGGCGCGAGAACTTCCAGGAGTGGAACGACCAGCCCGCGGCCGCGGCCTCGATCGGGCAGGTGCACCGCGCGATCTGGCACGACGGGCGTGAGGTCGCGGTCAAGCTGCAGTACCCAGGAGCCGGCAACGCGCTGCTCTCCGACCTCAACCAGCTGGCCCGGCTGGCGCGGCTGTTCGCGGTCGTGAATCCCGGGCTCGACGTCAAGCCGCTGATCGCCGAGCTGAAGGTCCGGGTGGCCGAGGAGCTCGACTACTCCCTGGAAGCCGCGTCGCAGTCCGCCTTCGCCGAGGCCTACGACGGCGACCTCGACATCTTCGTGCCGAAGGTGGTGCAGCAGTCGGGCAACGTGCTCGTCACCGAGTGGATCGACGGCACGCCGCTGTCGGCGATCATCGCGGACGGCGCCAAGACTGGAGCGCGACCACGCCGGGCTGCTGTTCGTCCGGTTCCTGTTCTCAGGGCCCGCCCGGGTCGGGCTGCTGCACGCCGACCCCCACCCCGGCAACTACCGGATCACTGCCGACGGAAGGCTCGCCGTGCTCGACTACGGCGCGGTGAACCGGCTGCCGGACGGGTTGCCGGCCGCCATCGGCCCGTTGGCCCGGCTCGCACTCGAGGGTCGCGCCCAGGACGTGCTCGACGGGTTGCGCGAGGAGGGTTTCGTCCCGCCCGACCTCGAGGTCGACGCCCAGGCGGTTCTGGACTACGTCCTGCCGATGCTGGGCCCGGTCACGGAGGAGACGTTCCACTTCACCCGCACCTGGCTACGGCAGGAGGCCGCCCGGGTCGCCGACCCGCGGTCACCGGCCAACGCGCTGGGTCGTCAGCTGAACCTTCCCCCGACGTACCTGCTCATCCATCGGGTCACGCTCGGCGGCATCGGGGTGCTCTGCCAGCTCGACGCTGAAGCCCCGTTCGGAGCCGAGATGCGGCGCTGGGTCCCCGGTTTCGCCGCCGAGGGCTCAGCGATGCAGCGCCCGTCGGTCACCCCAGACGAGCGGATCCCGACCCCGGACGAGACAGCCGTTCTCCCGCCGGCCACGAAACCGCCAAGCCAAAGGCGAAACCCAGGCCGAAGCCGAAGCCGCGGCCGCAACGGACCCCACCGACCGCGAGCTGAGCGCGTCCGTCAGGCCGTCGAGGCGCCCGACGCCGACGTGCTGCCGAGCTCGCCCTTCTCCAGCCCCTGCAGCAGCTTGGTGATGTCGCTGGTCTGCGAGGCGGCCGGCGCGGTGACCGTGACCGGCGTGCCGAAGTCGTAGAACTGCAACGTCGCCGCCACCGTGGCGCGTGAGGACGCGGCCGACCCAGCCGTCGGAGACGACGCCGGGAGACACCGTCGTGTGGTAGCCCAGCTGGCGCACCAGGTGATTCGCGTCGACCCACACCGAGATCGGGTACGACGACGTACCGAGCGACTTCTCCTCGGCCTTGATCGCCTTCGCGACCGCTCCGGGTTGTGCCGCCGCCACCTTGTTGAGGTCGATCGTGGCGGTGTACTCGGTAGTGGGAACGCCGCGCACCGTCGCGGTGCCGACCCTGTGCAGGCCGCTGGCGGACGCCTGCTTGAGGTAGGACAGCGTGTTTGCCGGGTCTTCCTGCTGGCCGGCCTCCAGCTCGGACAGCGACGCGCCGGTCAGGTGCTGCACCAGCGTGTTCAGGTTGACCGAGATCCACGGCTTGCCGCCCGGCAGGTGCGACGAGGCGGCGGCGGGCAGCTTCTCGTAGAGGACCTGTCCGAGCTCGCGGATCTCGATCTGCTGCCCGGCCACCGTGGTGGTCAGGGTGAACTTCTTGTCCGCGAAGCTCTCCGCCCCAGCTCCGTTGATGGTGAGCGCGTGGCCGCCGACGTTCAGATGCTCGACCAGCGAGAGCTTGGCGGACTTCTGTCCCACGGTGGAGGTGTAGGCGGACTGGACGTCCTGCAACGACGACGTCGGGGATGCTCCGCTTGACCCGGCTGACGGGCCGCTACTGCTGCCGCATCCGGCCAGGGCGACGATGGCGCCGGCCGAGGCGGCAGCCACGGCGACGGTGCGCGTGCTGAGCATCCGAGAGACCTCCAGATCTAGGCATTCCTCACTCGTCGCGCTACCCCGTCGGACGGCCGCCGAACCGGCGCGGGCGAGTGAGGGACGCCACGCCGTACGTCGGTTGTGGAGCGGGTCGACTTCAGTCACGATCAAGGTCCACCACCAGAAGGAGACCCATGACCCGCTCAGACGCACGCGCCATCGTCGCGGCGTTGCAGGCGCAGCCCGCGTTCGCTGCCTGCGAGCGGCGAGACCTGCAGGACCTCGCCGAGCACGCCGAGCACTCCAGCGTGCCCGCCCACTGGCCACTGATCCATCAGCAGACGCCCGCGGACGCCTGCTACATCATCCTCGAGGGCGAGGCGTCCGTGACGGTCGGAGGCACCGCGGTTGCCACGATCTCGGCGGGTGCAGTCGTCGGCGAGACCGGCATCGCCGGCCACAAGCTCCGCAACGCGAGCGTCACCTCCACCACCCCGCTCGACCTGCTGCACATCGACGCGGACGAGTTCACCGAACTGGTCGAACGCCGGCCTGGGCTCAAGTCGGTTTTGTTGGCACGGACGAAGGACGCCGCTGCGGCCACGGCCGACGCGTGATCCCGTCAGATCGGGACACCGACCTCGACCCCTCGTCGTGGGACGTGGCAGTGGCCACCGGCCTGGTCCGGATCGCGGCAGGCAGCCTGCTGCTGCGCCGTTCCCGGCTGGTGGCCTCGCTCGCCGGTGCGCGCAGCGACGACCGGCTGGTTCCGGCGGTCGTCGCAGGGTTCGGGATTCGCGACCTGGCGCTGGGAGTGAGCGCGCTCGCCGCGACCCGGCCCGGCCGTGACATCCGTGGCCAGCTCCGGCTGCAGGCCGCCGCCGACGCGGTCGACGCCGTCATGGTGCCGGCCGCGGTGCCATCCGGCCGGCTCCCGCGTGGCCGCGCGATCGTCGGCGTACTGATCGCGCTCGACAGCGCCGCCGGACACCTGCAGCTGAGCGGGACCCGCGCCGCTGAACACCGCTGAGCGGTTGCTCTACCGTTGCGTGGTGGACAGCGAGTCCGGTTTCCCGATCGACCCGGTGTACGCGCCGGAGGCTCTCGACGGCTGGGACCCGGCGCGGTCGCTGGGCGCGCCCGGCGAGTTCCCGTATACCCGCGGCGTCTACCCGAGCATGTACACCGGTCGGCCGTGGACGATCCGGCAGTACGCCGGGCTTCGGGACGGCGCGGGAGTCCAACGAGCGCTACCACCGGCTCGTCGACGCCGGCACGACCGGCCTGTCCGTCGCGTTCGACCTGCCGACCCAGATGGGTTACGACTCCGACGAGGAGATCGCGCACGGCGAGGTCGGCAAGGTCGGGGTGGCGATCGACTCGATCGACGACATGCAGCTGCTCTTCGACGGGATCCCGCTCGACACGGTCTCGACGTCGATGACGATCAACGCACCGGCGGCCATCCTGCTGCTGCTCTACCAGCTGGTCGGCGAGAGCCACGGCGTCGCGGCCAACCAGCTCACCGGGCACGATCCAGAACGACATCCTCAAGGAGTACATCGCTCGCGGCACCTACATCTTCCCGCCGAAGCCGTCGCTGCGGCTGGTGACCGACGTGTTCTCCTACTGCCGGACGACGATCCCGCGCTGGAACACGATCTCGATCTCCGGCTACCACATGGCCGAGGCCGGGGCGAACCCCGCGCAGGAGGTCGGCTACACGATCGCCAACGGCATCGAGTACGTCCGCGCCGCGATCGCCAGCGGCCAGGACGTCGATGAGTTCGCGCCGCGGCTGGCGTTCTTCTTCGTCGCGCGGACCACGCTGCTCGAGGAGGTCGCGAAGTTCCGGGCCGCCCGCCGGATCTGGGCCCGGGTGATGCGGGAGGAGTTCGGCGCCAAGGATCCGAAGTCGCTGATGCTGCGGTTCCACACCCAGACCGCCGGCGTCCAGCTCACCGCCCAGCAGCCCGAGGTCAACCTGATCCGGGTGACGGTGCAGGCGCTGGGCGCGCTCTTCGGCGGAACCCAGTCACTGCACACCAACTCCTACGACGAGGCGATCGCGCTCCCGACCGAGAAGGCGGCCCGGCTCGCGGTGCGCACCCAGCAGGTGCTCGCCAACGAGACCGACATCACGGCGACCGTCGACCCGTTCGCCGGTTCCTACGCGGTCGAGTCGATGACCGACGAGGTCGAGGCTGCCGCCTTGGACCTGATGGCCCGGATCGAGGACATGGGCGGCGCGGTCGCCGCCATCGAGCGCGGCTACCAGAAGAACGGGATCGAGGACACGGCGTACCGGACGTCGCAGCAGATCGAGTCCGGCGAGCGCAAGGTCGTCGGTGTCAACACGGCCATCGTCCCGGACGACGAGCGCTACGAACCGCTCCGCGTCGATCCGACGATCGAGGAGCAGCAGGCCAAGCGGTTGGCCGCGTTACGGGCCGACCGGGACAACAGCGCTGTGACCCGCGCGCTCGATGAGCTTGCGCCGCGCGGCGGCCGGCACGGACAACGCGCTACCCCCGATGCGCGACGCGCTAGCCGCCCGCGCCACGGTCGGCGAGGTATGCCATGCCCTGCGCGAGATCTGGGGCGTCTACGTGCCTGCGGACGCGATGTGACCGAGATCGACCAGGCGGCCGTCGAACGGGCCGCTTCCGGACCTGCTGAGCGCACTCGGCATCGACCAGGCCGCCGAGCCACTCGCGTCCACACCGCGACGGATGGCTCAGGCGTACGCGGAGCTGCTCACCCCGCGCGAGTTCACGATGACCACGTTCCCCAATGACGAGGGGTACGACGAGCTGGTGCTGGTCCGCGACATCCCGTTCACGTCGCTGTGCGAGCACCACCTGCTGCCGTTCATCGGTACCGCCGTCGTCGCCTACCTGCCGAAGGACCGGATCCTCGGCTTGTCGAAGCTCGCCCGGGTCGTGGAGCAGTTCGCTCGCCGGCCGCAGGTGCAGGAGCGGATGACCAAGCAGATCGCCCACTTCCTCGACGACCAGCTGGCTCCCAACGGCGTCGGCATCGTGCTCAGGGCGCAGCACACCTGCATGACCGAGCGCGGCGTCACAGCCCGCGGTGCCATCACGGTCACGTCGACGTTGCTGGGCACGTTGCGCTCCGACGCGCGCAGCCGGGCGGAGTTCCTCGCCCTCGCCGCACCCCACTGACGCACGGCCGAGCGACTCACGGCCGCCGTACCGCTGGTTTTCAGGGAACACTCAGGGACGGCCGACAGGCTCCGATGCATCCCACGGCGGAGGTGCAGCGGATGGCAACGGACGCGAACTCCTCACCGACGATGGACGCCCGAGCCAAGCAGCGGGCGCGGCGACGCGAGCAGGCGGCCACCGCCGCGGCGCGGGCCGGGGGCATGTTGAGTCTCGCCGTCGTGCTGCTCGGGGCGCCGGCCGTGGTCCAGCACCACAACGGCACCACCGGATGCATCGACCCGCACTTCACACGCCGTGTCGCGGGCCGCCGATGACACCGCCCGCTGATCGGTGACCTCGATCCGCTCGGTGCCTGCCGCGCAGCTCGTCGCAGCACCCGTCTTCGCCGCCAGCGCCGAGGTGTGCGGCGAATGGCTCGAGGTGACGGTGGTCGGCGGCGACGCCGGTGTCGTCGAGGACGCCCGCGACCGGCTGATCGAGCTGTTGTCGCGCTTCGACCCCGCCGAACCCGACCAGCGAGCTGTCCCGGCTGAACGCCGGAGCCGGCAACGCGGTGCCGCTGCTCGTGGGAGACGTTGCTGCTGGTGTCCCTGCTCGACGACGCGGTCGCCGGTCACGTGTGATCGACGCCGCACAGTCCACCGCGGCCGTGGCCCGCGGCCATCAACTGGTGCCCGGCCGGGTCGCCGCCGCCGTCGCGCTCGACATGGTGGTGCAGGACCTCGAGGCCGACGGCGTGACCGGCGCCGAGGTGAAGCTGGGCCGGGATCTCCGCGTCGTGGGTACGTCGCCGTACCCCGGGGGCTGGACTGTCGACATCGCCGGGAAGCAGTGGCGGGTGCCCGCATGGCGCCGCGATCACGGTCGAGGGTGGCCCGGGCGGCGTCGACACGGTGACCGTGCTGGCTGACACGGCGTGGCAGGCGGCGACGCTCGCCCACCGCGTGGCCGCGGGCGACTGCCGACGCCGCCCGGCGACAGCTCGAGGACGCTGACGGCACCAGGCGTGCTGGTGGTCGCCGGTGAGCGTCATCGAGGTCGGCCTCCCAGCCACCTCTCAGGTTGACGTCACCTAGGCCTCATCACGGCCGCCGAGCCTGATGCACGTCCCACCCGACTCGGCGAGAGGTACTTCGTGTTGCGCATTCGGCGTCCGCATGGCCGATGGCCGGTGCTGGTCGGAGCGATCGTCATCGTCCTCGCCGGTGGCGGCACCGCGTGGGCCATGACACGCGGGTCGTCGGCCTCGGCCTCGACCAGCCAGCTGGTGGCCGCGAAGGTCGCCAACGTCACCGAGACGGTGTCCGCCTCCGGCACCATCGCCTCGGCGTCCGAGGCGGACCTCGGCTTCGCCGTGTCCGGCCGCGTCACCAAGGTGCTCGTGAAGACCGGTGACACCGTCACGAAGGGCCAGGCGCTGGCCCGGGTCGGGAAGGCCTCGCTCACCGCCTCCTACGACGCCGCCAAGGCGAACCTCGAGGCCGCGGAGGACTCCGCCGACTCCGACAGCGGCGACAGCAGCGCGCAACAGGCCTCCGACGCCGCCCAGGTCACCGCCGCCAAGACGTCATACACCGCAGCGAAGGAGTCGGTGGCCGACGCCACGCTGCGTTCGACCATCGCGGGGACCGTGACGACGGTCGGCCTGACGAAGGGCGAGAGCGTCTCCAGGGAGCAATGGCTCGACGTCCGACACCTCGTCGGCTTCCACCACTAGCCGAGGCGCATCGGCGACGACCGGCGACACGTCGACCTCCTCGACCAGCACGTCATCGACTTCCTCGAGCAGCCAGGTCGTGGTGCAGTCCAAGAACACGATCGTCAATGCCTCCGTCGATGACACCGAGGTCAGCCAGGTCAAGAAGGGCCAGTCGGTCGCGATCACACCCGAGGGCGCCACCACGCCTGTCAGCGGAGTCGTGAAGTCGGTGAGCTCGGTCGCGTCGAGCTCGTCGGGTGTCGTGAGCTTCCCGGTCGTGGTCACGGTAAGCGGCCACCCCAGCGGGGTGTACGCCGGTGCGAGCGCCACGCTCGTGATCACCACGAAGAAGGTCTCCAACGTGCTGGAGATCCCGACCTTGGCGATCACCTACTCAGGGTCGACGGCCACCGTGAAGGTGCAGCAGAACGGGTCGACCAGCACCCGCACCGTGACGGTCGGCGCGACCTACGGGCTGGAGAGCCAGGTGCTCTCGGGAGTGAAGGCGGGCGAGAAGGTTCTCGTCACGATCCCGACGTTCGGTGGCCGGCCGGGTGGGCGCACCGGCGGCGAGGGCTTCGGCAGCGGCGGCTTCACCCGAGGCGGCGAGACCGGCGGTACCGGCACCGGCGGCACGGGCGGGTTCGGTAGCGGTGGCTTCGGGTCCGGTGGCTTCGGCGGCGGTGGCGGGTGATGGCGGCTCCTGCTGTTCTCGAGCTCGACGACGTTCGCAAGACCTACCGCAACGGCACGATCGAGGTCGAGGCGTTGCGCGGGATCTCGATGGTCATCAACGAGGGTGAGTACGTCGCGGTGATGGGGCCGTCGGGATCCGGCAAGTCGACGCTGATGCACATCCTCGGCTGTCTCGACGTCCCGACCTCAGGCCGTTACTGGCTGGCCGGCGAGGACGTCGCGGATCTCGACGACGTGGAGCTGGCCGAGATCCGCAACGCCCGGATCGGCTTCGTGTTCCAGCAGTTCAACCTGCTGCCGTCGCTCACCGCCTGGCGCAACGTGGAGCTGCCGCTCACCTACGCCGGAGTGCACCCGCGGAACGAAAACGTCGCGCGCTGGAAGCGCTCGCCCGGGTCGGGCTGGCGGACCGCGTCGACCATCGACCCGGCGAGCTCTCCGGCGGCCAGCAGCAACGCGTCGCCGTTGCCCGTGCGCTCGTCACCGACCCGGCCCTGATCCTGGCCGACGAGCCCACCGGCAACCTCGACTCCACGTCGAGCGCCGACGTGCTCGCGCTGCTCGACGAGCTGCACGCCGGCGGCCGGACGATCGTGCTCATCACCCACGAGCCCGATGTGGCCGCCGCTGCCCAGCGCACCGTGATGATCCGCGACGGTCTGGTCTCCGCCGCTCGAACCGGTGAGTGGCAACGTGAGCTGGGCCGAGACCCTGCGCACCGGACTGATGGGGGTGCGCGTCGCACCGGATGCGCTCGATCCTCACCATGCTCGGCATCCTCATCGGGATCGCCGCGGTGATCCTCACCGTCGGCTTCGGCGAGGGCGCGCAGCAGCAGGTCGGCAGCGAGATCAGCGCGCCTGGGCAGCAACCTGCTGATCGTGTCGCCGGGCAGCACGACGAGCACCGCCGGTGTCCGCGGTGGCTTCGGCTCGGCGTCGACGCTGACGACGAGTGACGCGAGCGCCCTCGACGACAGGACCACCGCCCCGGACATCAAGGCCGTCGCGGCGACCACGTCGACAAACAGCGAGCTGACCGCGTCGACGACGAACTGGACGACCAGCGTGATCGGGACGACGCCGTCGTACCTCGGGGTCCGGGACCGGTCGGTCAGTGAGGGTCGGTTCATCACCGCGCAGGACGTGAAGAGCAACGCCGCCGTCGTCGTCCTCGGCTCGGACACCGCGTCCGAGCTGTTCAGCGCCCGTGACCCGATCGGCCAGTCGGTCACGATCGCCGACATCCCGTTCCAGGTCGTCGGCGTCCTCACCTCGGTCGGGTCCGGCTCGTCCTCGACGACCGACCAGGACGACGAGGCCATCATCCCGATCACTACCGCGGCGACCCGCGTGGTCGGCGGCACCTCGCGGACGTCGGTCAGTGACATCTACCTCGAAGCCACCAGCAAGAGCACCATCTCGGCGGCATACCAGGAAGCCGACAACACCCTGCTGAACCTGCACGGCATCACGACACCCACCGACTGCCGACTTCACGCTGCAGTCGCAGGCGTCGATCCTCTCGACGGCGACCAGCGTCGACTCCACGCTGACCGTGCTGCTGGCTGGCATCGCCGGCATCTCGCTGCTGGTCGGCGGAATCGGCGTGATGAACATCATGCTCGTGTCCGTCACCGAACGGGTCCGCGAGATCGGCCTGCGCAAGGCACTCGGCGCCACTCCGCAGGCGATCCGCCGCCAGTTCCTGGTGGAGGCCTCGACCCTCGGCCTGATCGGCGGCGTGCTCGGTGTCGGGGTCGGGCTGATCGGCGCCGTCGTGCTGCCCCATCTGATCTCCGACCCGGTCGCCATCTCACCCACCGCAGCGGTCGGCGCGATCGTCGTCGCCGTGGCCATCGGCGTCGGCTTCGGCGTATACCCCGCAACCCGAGCCGCTCGGCTCGCCCCCATCGACGCACTGCGCAGCGAATGAGCTGCGCAACCATGACCCGCACTCGTCCCAACCCACAGGAGAACCCCGTGTCCCGCATCAACCGCCTGATCCGTCCCCGGCTGATCCCCGCCGCCGGGCTCGCTGTGACGGCCTTGCTCCTCGCGGCCTGCGGCTCCGGCGGCGGATCGACGCCGACCGCGGCGAGCTCCCCGAACCCGAACCCGACGTCGTCGGCGGGCGCCGGACGCGCCGGCGGCTTCGGCGGCAACTTCGCCAGCGCGTCCGGCAAGGCCACCGTGCTCGGCAGCTCCGGGGTCAAGGTCGCGACGACCTCGGGCACGGCGACCGTGGTGTGGGCCAGCTCGACCCGGTTCACCAAGGTCGCCACGGCCGACCCGTCCGCCGTCGCCGTCGGCGACTGCGTCAGCGTCACGTCTGCTGCCGGCACGAGCGGCTCGACCTCGTCCACGTCGACACCGATCAAGGCCACCACGGTCACGGTCACCAGTACGTCGGCGTGTGCCGCGCGTCAGCGGGTTCGGCGGCCAAGGTGGCGGGACGCCGGGCACCCGGCCGTCCGGCGCTCCGTCCGGCAGCCCCGGCGGCGGGTTCGGCGGAACGCCGCCGTCCGGCGGGACCGGCGGACGCGGTGGCTTCGGCGGCCGCGGCGGCTTCGGCGGAGCGATCGGGACGGTCACCGCCGTGTCAGGCTCGACCATCACGCTCAAGACGGTCGGTTTCGGGTCGAGCTCGTCGACGACCTCGCGGTCCGTCACCACGACATCGGCCACGACCTACCGGACCAGCTCGACGTCGACCGCCTCAGCCGTGGCGAAGGGGATGTGCGTCACCGCGATCGGGAGCAAGGCCACGACCGGCACCATCGACGCGCTCAGCATCACGGTGTCCTCGCCGACCGGTGGCACGTGCCCGGCGGTCGCTGCGGGCAGGTTCGGTGGCGGTGGGTTCGGCGGCGGCTTCGGTGGCGGGTCCGGCGGGTCGTCACAGGGCGGGGCAACGAATGCCTGAGCCGACGGCCCGCGGGCGCCGTCGTACCCGGCGGAACCGCCGGCTGGTGGTCGGCGGGGTTGCGACGCTCGTCGTCCTGGCGGCTGGGGGAACGGCTTGGGCGGTGGCCGGTGGATCCGGTGCGTCGTACCGGACCGCGACGGTCGGTCGCGGCTCGGTGCAGCAGCTGCTGACCACTACCGGGACACTGAGCCCGTTGCACTCCGCCAACGCGGACTTCCAGGTCGCCGGCACCGTGAAGAAGATCGTTGCGCACCAAGGCCAACACGTCCGTGCCGGTGCGACGCTGGCGACCCTTGACCGCACTTCGCTCGCGGCCACGCTCGCGTCGGCCCAGTCCGCGCTGAGCGCCGCCGAGGCCACCCTCTCGGACGACGAGAGCGGCGAGTCGAGCAGTACCGAGACAACGGCAGCGACAACCGGCAACGGGAGCATCACGGCGACCGACTCGGCATTCGTCGTCGCCGCGGCACGACCGACACCGTCGCCGTCGCCAACCTCGGGCGGATCGGGAGGCGGCGGGTCGTCAGGGGGCGGATCGAGCTCTGCCACGATCACCCGTGACCAGGCGGCCGTCGTGGCGGCACAGCACAAGACGGACCTCGACCTGGCCACCGCGAAGCAGGCGCTCGCCACGACGAAGGCGGCATGCGCGACACCGGGTTCGACCGCATGCACGACCGCGGCCGCGACCCTGCTGGCCGACCAGACCACGGTGTCGAACGACGAGAAGTCGGTGCTCACCGCCGAGCAGACTCTCGACACCGACACCGAGAAGCTGCTGAAGTCCGGTCAAGGCACGACCTCCAGCCCGTCCCCGAAGTCGTCGAGCTCGGGTTCGACCCGCAACGGTTCCACGCCAGCCACGGGCTCGACGGGCTCGACGGGCTCGACGGGCTCCACGGGCTCCACGGGCTCCGGCGCCTCGACCCGCGTCGTCACCGCTGCCACGCTCGCCTCGGACGAGGCGTCGATCGACACCGACCGGGCCACGATGGCGACTGACCGCGCCAACCTGGCGGAGGCCACGCTGACCAGTCCGATCACCGGCGAGGTGACAGCCGTGACGATCAGCAAGGGCGACGCGGTCTCTGGCTCGTCGAGCTCGACCAGCCCGGCGTTCATCATCAAGGGCAGCGGCCACGACGAGGTGACACTGTCGCTCAGTGCCACGCAGGTCCGGACCGTCACCAAGGGGATGACGGCAACAGCGGTCCCGGACGGTTCCAGTACGACGATCGCCGGTCACGTCATCGCGATCCGTGCCGCGGACAGTGACTCCGACTACCCCGTCATCGTGGAGCTCGATAGCTCGTCCGCCACCCTCGTCAACGGCGCCGACGCGGCGGTCAGCGTGCTTCTCGCGACGGCGCACAACGCCGTCACCGTGCCGACGTCCGCGGTCCACCGGTCGGGCTCGACGACATACGTCGAGCTGCTGAACGGTGGCAAGGAGGTGCGCCGCACCGTGGTCACCGGAGCCGCGGGGGCTGCGCTCACCCAGATCAAGTCTGGCCTCAGCACCGGACAGCGGGTCGTGCTCGCCAATATCGACGCCGCGGTTCCGAGCAGCAGCAATACCTTGACCCGCAACGGTTTCGGCGGTCGCTTCGGTGGCGCGGGCGGCTTTGGTGGAGCCGGCGGAGCGGGTGGCTTCGGAACGGGTGGCTTCGGTGGCGCCGGCGGCTTCGGTGGCGCCCCCGGCGGGGCGGCCGGCAACTAGAACCCGTTGTCCGACAACGGATTCTCACGACCGCCTCACAGGTTCCGGCCAGTCCCCTCTCATCGCCCGGCCCGAGGCTGGAGCCATGACACACCTCGATATCTCGACTGACGACATCACGACCGCCGACATCACGACGGGCGCTATTGGCGGCACGCAGTCCGAGCCGACGACCGCAGCTCCGGCGATCGACATCGTCGTACCCGTCTACAACGAGGAAGCCGAGCTGCAGGGTTCGATCAGACGGCTGCACGACTTCCTGGTCCACAGCTTCCCGCTGTCCTGGCGGATCACCATCGTCGACAACGCGAGCACCGATCGCACCTGGCCGCTGGCCTGTCAGCTCTCCCGTGAGCTCGATGGGCTGCGGGTGCTGCGGCTGGCCGAGAAGGGACGCGGTCGGGCGTTGCGCGCCGCATGGGCGTCGAGTGATTCCCCCGTTCTCGCTTACATGGACGTCGACCTCTCGACCGACCTCTCCGGCCTGCTGCCACTCGTCGCGCCGTTGTTATCCGGTCACAGTGATCTGGCGATCGGCACCCGGCTCGCGCGCAGCTCCCAGGTGATCCGTGGCGCCAAGCGAGAGCTGATCTCCCGTGGTTACAACGTGCTGCTGCGAGTCGCGCTCGCTGCCCGGTTCTCCGACGCGCAGTGCGGCTTCAAGGCGATCCGCTCGGATCAGGCGAGAGCGCTGCTGCCGGCGGTGCGTGACCAGGAGTGGTTCTTCGACACCGAGCTGCTGGTCCGGGCCCAGCGGCGCGGGCTACGCATCCATGAGGTTCCCGTCGACTGGGTGGACGACCCCGACTCGCGGGTCGACATCATTGCGACCGCGCTCGCCGACCTCCGCGGCGTCGCGCGACTGCTGGCCGAGCGAGGTCGCGGCCCGCTCGGCCAGCAGCTGGCCCGGTTCACGGCGATCGGCGTCACCAGCACGCTGGCCTACCTTGCGCTCTACCTGGCGCTGCGCACGGCCGCTCCGGCCGTCGTCGCGAACGCGGTCGCGCTGGCCGTGACCACCGTCGCCAACACCGCCGCGAACCGGCACTTCACCTTCGGGATCCGGCACAAGGAAGGGCGGCTCCGGCACCAGCTGCAGGGAATGGGGGTGTTCGGCACAGCGCTCGTCGTGACGACGACGGCGATCGGGCTGCTGCATCTCACCGACCCACATCCGTCACGATGGCTCGAGGCCACCGTCCTGGTGCTCGCCAACCTCGGTGCCACCGCGTTGCGCTTCCTGTTGCTGCGCGGCTGGGTCTTCGCCGGTACGACGGCAACGGCGCGGTCATGACGGTCGTCGACCAGGTCACGCCGACATCAGCGGGCACTACGTCGCGCGGCCACGACTCGTCTGATCCCTGGGCTCGACCGGCACTGCTCGCGCTGTTGGTGGCAACGGCCGGTCTCTACCTGTGGGGGCTCGGGGCGTCGGGATGGGGGAACGCGTTCTACTCGGCGGCGGTGCAGGCCGGCTCGCACTCGTGGAAGGCGATGTTCTTCGGGTCGTTCGACGCCTCGAACTTCATCACGGTCGACAAGCCGCCGGCGGCGCTGTGGGTGATGGATCTGTCCGCCCGGGTCTTCGGGGTGAACGCCTGGTCGATCCTGGTACCGCAAGCACTGGAAGGCGTCGCCGCCGTGGGTCTGCTCTACGCCACGGTGCGTCGCCGGTTCGGTGCGGCCGCCGGTCTACTCGCCGGCGGCGTACTCGCGCTGACCCCGGTCGCGGTGCTGATGTTCCGGTTCAACAACCCCGACCCGTTGCTGGTGCTGTGCCTGGTCGGTTCGGCGTACGCCACCGTCCGGGCACTCGAAGGCGGCCGGACCCGCTGGCTCGTTCTCGCTGGGACACTGGTCGGCTTCGGCTTCCTCGCGAAGATGATGCAGGCGCTGCTGGTGGTTCCCGGCTTCGGCTTGGTGTACCTGTGCTGCGCACCGGTCAGCCTCCGACGTCGCATCGGCGGACTCGTCGCCGGCGGCATCGCAATGGTGGTGGCGGCCGGCTGGTGGGTCGCGGCGGTTGCGCTCACTCCTGCCGCTGACCGGCCGTATGTCGGTGGGTCGACCGACAACAGCATTCTGAACCTGATCTTCGGCTACAACGGATTCGGGCGCCTCACCGGTGATGAGACCGGCAGTGTCGGCGGCACCGGTGGCACCAGCGGTCAGTGGGGACCCACCGGCATCACCCGGTTGTTCAACGCCGACTTCGGCGGCCAGATCTCCTGGTTGCTCCCGGCCGCGCTGATTCTGTTCGTGACGATGCTCGTCGTCTGGCGGCGGCAGCCGCGAACCCACGGCGGTCGGGCGCAACTGCTGCTGTGGGGAAGCTGGCTCGTCGTCACCGGGCTCACGTTCTCGCTCAGCAAGGGCATCATCCACCCCTACTACACGGTCGCGCTGGCGCCCGCGATCGGCGCCCTCGTCGGCATTGGCTCGACGGCGCTGTGGTCACGCCGCGACGAGATCGCCGGCCGTACCGTGCTGCCGCTCGTCCTCGCGGTCACGGTGGTCTGGTCCTACGTCCTGCTCGACCGGTCGCCCGCTTGGCATCCGTGGCTGCGCGATGTCGTGCTCGTCGTGGGCCTGCTGATCGCGGCGGCGATGCTCGTCACCGCGGCGTCCAGGCGCCGGGTGGCCACAGTGCTGGTGGCGAGCGCCATCGTCGTCGGGCTCGCCGGCCCGGCGGCGTACGCCGTCGACACCGCCGCGACGCCGCACAGCGGATCGATCCCGAGCGCCGGACCGACAGTGACGAGCGCGATGGGCGGTCCCGGAGGCGGTGGCGGAAGGCCAGCCGGCGGAGCCGCTGGCCCCCAACAACCGACCGGCGGAGCCGGCGCCGGACAACCGCCAGCCGGCGGAGCCGCTGGCCCCCAACGCGGCTTCGGCGGGCAAGCGGGCGGCGGCGCCGGCCGAGCAGGCGGCGTCGGCGGCCTGCTGAACGCCACCACGCCGAACCAGGCACTCGTGACGGCGCTGCGCGCCAACGGCAGCGACTACACGTGGGTGGCCGCGACAGTCGGCTCCAACAACGCCGCCGGCCTCCAGCTCGCCACCGACAAGCCCGTGATGGCCATCGGCGGGTTCAACGGCACCGACCCGGCGCCGTCGCTGGCGCAGTTCAAGGCGTGGGTTGCGGCCGGCCGCATCCACTACTTCATCGCGGCCGGCACCGGCGGCAGCTCAGGCTCGACCGTCGCCGACCAGATCACGACGTGGGTCACCGCGCACTACACGTCGACGACAATCGGAGGGCAGACGGTGTACGACCTCAGCTGAGCCCGCACAGCGGAGCCCTCACAGCTGAGCCCTCACAGCAAACGGTCAGGTAACGCCTAGGTTCGGTTCAGCGCGCCCATCCAGCATGCTGGAGACAGCAGCAACCGACCGTAGGGATCCACCATGTCAGCACCCGACGCACTCCCAGCGACGGAGGCGCGACTGCTCGTCGTGGACGACGAGCCCAACATCCTCGAGCTGCTGTCCGCCAGCCTGCGCTTCGCCGGGTTCGAGGTCGCGACCGCCACCAACGGCGCTGACGCCCTGGCGGTGGCGAACAGCTTCGGGCCGGACCTGCTGGTGCTCGACGTGATGATGCCCGGCATGGACGGCTTCGAGCTGGTACGACGGCTGCGCGGCGAGGGCACCTACACGCCGGTGCTGTTTCTCACCGCCCGCGACGCCACCGACGACAAGGTCACCGGGCTCACGCTGGGGGGCGACGACTACGTGACCAAGCCGTTCAGCCTCGAGGAGGTCATCGCCCGGGTCCGCACGGTGCTACGCCGTACCGCTCGGGGCGCGACCGCGCCTCCCAGCTCCACGCTGGCCTTCGCGGACATCGAGCTCAACGACGACACCCACGAGGTCACCAAGGCAGGCGAGCAGGTCACGTTGTCGCCGACCGAGTTCAAGCTGCTGCGCTACTTCCTGCAGAACCCCTCGCGGGTGCTGTCGAAGTCCCAGATACTCGACCATGTCTGGCAGTACGACTTCGGTGGGGATGCCAACGTCGTGGAGTCCTACGTGTCCTACCTGCGCCGCAAGATCGACACCACCGAGCCTCGGTTGCTGCACACCATCCGCAGCGTCGGGTACGTGCTCCGCACGCCACGACAGTGAGCCGTTGGCGCGGCCCGTCGGCGCTGCGCCGCACTGTCGCCTCGACGTCGCTGCGGATCAAGCTGGTCGCGACCGTCCTGCTGCTCGCCGCCGCCGGCCTGGCGGTTGCCGGTGTCGCCACGACAGCCCAGCTGCACAGCTACCTGCTGGGCCGGATCGACGACCAGCTGCACTCAGCCACCGGCCGGATCCCGACCTTCAGAAGCACTCCCGGGTCGACGGCGCCGGAGGGCGCCCAGCCGGCTCCGGCTCCGACCTCGTCACCACACAACCGCCGTACCATTCCGGGCCAGTTCTACATCGAGCAGTTCGACGAGGCGGGACACCCAACCCAGACCCGGTCCGCGCCGTTGTCCGCCCCGTCACCACCGAAGCTGCCGACGTTGACGCTGGCCGAGGTCAAGGCCCGAGCCGGTAAGCCCTTCACGGTGCCGTCGACGTCGGGGTCGAACGACTGGCGGGTGGTGGTGACCGCGCTGCCCGACAACAGCGGCAGTGTGGCGGTGGCCACGTCGCTCAGCGACCTGGACCACACGGTGAACCACCTGATCCTCATCGAGGTCCTGATCGGCGTCGTGGTGCTGGTGCTGGTCGGCTCCGCCGGCTGGGTTCTGATCGCCCGCTCGCTCCGCCCGCTGGGTGCGGTCGAGCACACGGCGGCGGCGATCGCGGCCGGTGACCTGACACAACGGGTGCCCGATGCACCGGAGCGGACCGAGATCGGGCGGCTCTCCCAGGCCCTGAACGGCATGCTCGCGCAGATCGAGGACGCCTTCGCGCACGAACGAGCCTCGCAGGAGCAAGCGACCGCGTCTGAGCAACGGATGCGTCGCTTCATCGCCGACGCGAGCCACGAGCTGCGGACGCCGCTCACCTCGATCCGCGGCTTCGCGGAGCTGCACCGGCTCGGCGGTGCGCCGTCGGCCGAGGAGCTGCCGGCGATGATGCGCCGGATCGAGGACGAGGCGTCCCGGATGGGGCTGCTCGTCGAGGACCTGCTGCTGCTCGCCCGGCTGGACCAGCAACGCCCGCTCGAGCGGGTGGCCGTCGACCTGCTGCCGCTGGCCCGCGAGGCGGTTGAGGATGCGTCCCTGCTGGCACCCGACCGGACGATCGACCTGCAGGTGGACACCGGTCCGCCACCGATCGTCATCGGGGACGCGGCCCGGCTGCGTCAGGTGGTCAACAACCTGGTCTCCAATGCCCTCACCCACACCCCGCCGGGTACGCCGGTGACAGTGAGGGTCTCGACGAATCTGGACCAGACCATCGCCGTCCTCGAGGTGTCCGATCGGGGGCCGGGGGTGCCGGACGCCGACGCCGATCGCGTGTTCGAGCGGTTCTACCGAGCGGAGAAGTCACGCAGCCGCCAGGCCGGTGGCAACGGCTTGGGTCTCTCGATCGTGGCCGGGTTGGTGGAGGCCCACGGGGGCACCGTAGGTGTGCACAACCGTGACGGTGGTGGCGCCACGTTCCGGGCCACGCTCCCGCTGCGAATCCTTGTGTAGTGGTCCGAACCAGTTTTCTCCTATAATCGTCGATGGCGACGTTCTGTCCAGTCCACGCGCAGGAGCGCTCATGCCTCTCCCGGACTTCTTGGTCATCGGGCCGCCCAAGGCGGGGACGACGGCGCTGCACTCCGCGCTGGCGGCTCATCCCCAGCTGTTCATGTCGGCGGTCAAGGAGCCACGGTTCTTCCTCAGTGGCGGCAAGCCGCCGCCGAGCCGAGGTGGCCCGGGTGACGCGCAGACCTACCAGGAGTACGTCTGGCGCCGTTCGGACTACGAGGCCCTGTTCGAGGCCGCCCCGCCCGGCACATTGTGCGGTGAGAGCAGCCCGTTCTACCTGCACGACCTCGACGCCCAGCGCCGGATCCACAAGCTGATCCCGCAGGCCAAGCTGATCGCTGTCCTGCGCGACCCCGTCGACCGGGCCCACAGCAACTGGGCGCACCTGTGGTCGGCCGGCCTCGAGCCGTACGCCGACTTCCTGCGCGCCTGCGACGAGGAGGAGAAGCGGGTGGCCGACGGCTGGGCGCCGTTCTGGCAGTACACCGGCCTGGGCAAGTACGGCGAGCAGCTGGAGCACCTCTACGAACTGTTCCCCCGTGAGCAGGTGCTGCTGCTGCGTTACCGCGACCTGCGCGACGACGCCGTCGTCACGCTCGACCGCATCTGCGAGTTCCTCGGCGTCGAGACCGGCCACCTCGAGAAGGTGCCATCGGAGAACGTCCGGGCCCACGTGCCGGAGTCGCCGCTGAACACCGGCCTGCAGACCGTGCTGCGCGGCGGTGCCGCAGTGGGTCACGTCTTCCCCCTGCCGGTCCGCAAGATCGCGCGGGAACCTCTGCTCGCGCTGCTGCAGCGCCGCGGCGGCCGACGCCCCAAGATCACCCCCGAGCAGCGCAGCCGCCTGACGAAGGTCTTCACCGACGACGTCCCGCTGCTGGAGCGGCTGACCGGCGAGAGCTACGCAGAGTGGCTGACGACGGATTACAACACCGGGAGCTAACGACCTGCCATCCTCTGCCTGGTGAAGCAGCCGAGCGCCGCCCGGGTCGCCGCGACCGCGCGCCGGGTGGAACGGGCCTCGGGCCAGCTCGCCACCCTGACCCAGCAGCGGATGCTCGAGACACTGCCGTGGTTCGTCGCGATGGAGCCGGAGCCCCGCACCCAGGTCGGCCTGCTGGTCCAGCTGGGTCTGCGCGGCCTCGGTACCTGGCTGTCGGCTCCGAGCGCGGGGCCGCGCATCACCGCCGAGGTCTTCGCGGCCGCCCCCGGCGAGCTGGCCCGGGTCGTCAGCCTCGAGCAGACCGTCGAGCTGGTGCGGATCGCCGTTGAGGTAGCCGAGGACTCGGTGCCCGACCTGGCGGCCCCGGCGGAGCAGCCGTGGCTGCGGGAGACCGTGCTGCGCTACTCCCGCGAGATCGCCTTCGCGGCGGCCCTGGTCTACGCCCGCGCCGCCGAGCAACGCGGCGCCTGGGACGCCCGGCTCGAGGCGCTGGTGGTCGACGCCGTCGTACGCGGCGACGTCGACGACGCCCTGGTCTCCCGGGCGGCGGCGCTGGGGTGGTCGCATCCGGCCCAGGTCCTCGTCGTTGTGGGCGGCGCACCGTCCGGCGATCCCGAACGCGTGCTGGGGCATGTCCGTCACCTGGGCCGCGGCATCGGCGTCGACGTCCTCGCCAGCGTCCAGACCACCAAGCTGGTCGTCATCGTCGGTGGTGGCGTCAAGATGAGCCGGGTCACGCGGGCCCTGCTCCCTGCCTTCGCCGACGGCCCGGTCGTCATGGGCCCGGTCGTCTCCGGACTCGCGGACGTCGCGATCTCGGTCCAGGAAGCACTGGCGGCACTCCGCGCCGTGGTGGCCTGGCCAGAAGCCCCTCGACCGGTGACCAGCGACGAGCTGCTGCCCGAGCGGGCGCTGGCCGGTGACGCCCGGGCCGTGCAGGACCTGATCGACCGGGTCTATGTCCCGCTGTCCGGCGATCCCGCCCTGCTCGCGACGGCCGATGCCTACGAGCGGTGTGGCGGGACGATCGAGGCGACCGCCAGGGAGCTGTTCGTACACGGCAACACGGTCCGCTACCGGCTCCGACGGATCGCTGACCTGTGCAGCCTTGACATCGCGGTGGGGCGTGACCGGTTCGTCGTTCAGGTCGGAATCGCCCTCGGGAGGTTGGATTCGGCCAGCCGGTCGTTGTAGGAACCTGACAAACTTTGGCAGGTGAAGACTGTCCAAGGGCCCGCTGACTTACTGGCGGGTACCCGCGAGGCTGGTGAAGTGCTCGCAATCCTCGCGCCCGGTCAGGGCTCACAACGCTCCGGCGTCCTGCAGCCCTGGCTGAACGACGACACCCTCGCCACGCTGCAGCGATACTCCAAGGCGGCCGGGATCGACCTGGTAGCCGCCGGTACGACGATGTCGGACGCCGAGGTGACCGACACGGCCATCGCGCAGCCGCTGATCGTCGCCGCCTCGCTGCTGTCCGCCACCCAGCTGCCTCCGCTCCCCAGCGACACGGTCTTCGCCGGGCACAGCGTCGGCGAGTTCGCGGCCACCGCCCTCGCCGGCGTCATGAGCGACGAGGATGCCCTGCGCGTCGTCGCCGTCCGCGGCGCCGCGATGGCCACCGCAGCCGCCAGCCCGGCCGGGGGGATGGTGGCCGTCCTCGGGGGCGACCGCGAGACCGTCGAGGCGGCGATCGAGCGCTCCGGCTGCACCGTCGCCAACGCCAACGGCGCGGGCCAGATCGTCGCTGCCGGACCGATGGACGCCGTGGAGCGGTTGCAGGCCGACCCGCCGGAGGGCGCTCGGCTACGCCCGCTCAGCGTCGCCGGCGCGTTCCACACCTCCTTGATGGCGCCGGCCCGGAATGCGCTGGCCAATGCGGCCGGCGCGGTGACGGTTCACGACGCCGAAGGCGGGATCGTGTCGAACGCCGACGGCACGCTGGTCACCGACGGCCAGGAGGTGCTGCGCCGGCTCGTCGAGCAGGTCAGCACGCCGGTCCGCTGGGACGCCTGCATGCGGACGCTGGGGGCGCTGGGCGTCACGGCCACGATCGAGCTGGCGCCGGCCGGAACCCTGACCGGTCTGGTACGCCGGGCACTTCCCGGAGTCGAGGCCGTCGCTCTGAAGACGCCGGACGACCTGGCCGAAGCGCGCCGAGTGATCATCGAACACGCGCACGACCTCGCCGAGGAGCCGTTGCCGTGGCGGGTCGTCGTCTCCCCCACGCGGGGAACGGTCCGGATCGGCACCACGACCACCGGGACGCGGGTGCAGCCTGGCACCCAGCTGGGCACCATCAACACCCGCAACGAGGACGTCGCCTTCGAGTCGGTCCACGGTGGCCGGCTGGTGGAGTGGCTGGTGAACGACGGCGACCCGGTCGCCGACGGGCAGCCGCTGGCCCGGCTCGCACTGGAGGTCACGGCGTGAGGGGGCCGACCGTCGTACGGCAGGCCTCGATCGTCGGGCTGGGCGAACACCGCGCAACCCGGCTCGTCACGAACGACCAACCTGGCGCAGACCCTCGACACCAACGACGCCTGGATCCAGCAGCGCACCGGCATCGCCAGCCGGCGAGTCGCCGGCGAGGGCGAGTCCGTCATCGCCATGGCCAGCGAGGCCTCGCGAAAGGCCATCGCGGATGCCGGCGTCGACCCCTCCGCCGTGGGTCTCGTCGTACTGGCGACGTGCTCGATGCCGCAGTCGATCCCCGGCGGCGCCGCCCAGGTGGCCGAGGCGATCGGTGCGATCGGCGAGGTCGGTGCGTACGACGTCAACGCGGCGTGCGCAGGCTTCTGCTACGCCCTGTCCACGGCCGCGGACGCGGTCCGACTCGGCACCGTCGACTACGCCGTCGTTGCCGCCTCGGAGCGGCTGTCCGACGTCGTCGACTGGACCGACCGCTCGTCCGCGATCCTGTTCGGCGACGGCGCCGGGGCTATCGTGATCGGCCCCACCGTCGAGGCCGGGATCGGGCCCGTGGTGTGGGGCAGCGACGGCACCGGCCACGAGCTGATCGCCATGGACTCCAGCGGCCACCTGCGGATCGAAGGCCCCGCAGTGTTCCGCTGGGCCACGTCACTCGCCGGAGTCGCGCGGGCTGCCTGCGAGGCAGCGGGCGTGGACCCCAGCGAGCTGGCCGCGCTGATCCCCCACCAGGCCAACCTGCGGATCATCAACTCCCTCGCCAAGCAGCTCGGCGCGACCGACGCGGTCGTCGCCGACGACGTCATCACCTCTGGCAACACCTCGGCCGCGTCGGTGCCGCTCGCACTCTCGCAGCTGCGCGCCGACGGCCGGGTCGCCAAGGGCGACCTGGCGCTCACCCTCGCCTTCGGTGGCGGCCTGACCTACGCAGGCGCCGTCATCGCGGTCCCCTGAACCTGGACCATCGATTCGCCGGAGCCCGTTCCGGACCGTCCCCACACAAAAGGAGAGCACGCATGACCCAGCAAGAGATCCTGGCCGGCCTCGCCGAAATCGTGCAGGAAGCCACCGGCATCCCGGCCGAGAAGGTCCAGCTCGACAAGTCCTTCGTGGACGACCTCGACGTCGACTCGCTGTCGATGGTGGAGATCGCGACCATGGCCGAGGACAAGTTCGGCGTCGCCGTTCCCGACTCGGAGCTGTCGAAGCTCAAGACCGTTGGTGACGTCGTGGCGTTCATCGAGAAGGCGGGCGTTGCCGCGTGACGGTACGCGACGTCGTCGTCACCGGGCTCGGCGCCACGACGCCGCTCGGGGGCGACATCCCCTCGACCTGGCGCGCGCTCCTCGACGGTGAGTCAGGCGTGCGCCTGCTCGACGGCGAGGCGTTCGCCGAGCTGCCGGTGCGGATCGCCGCCCCGGTGCGGGTCGACCCGTCCGAGGTCCTCACGCCGATCCAGATCCGGACGCAGGACCGCGCCCAGCAACTCGCGCTCATCGCTGCGCGCGAGGCCTGGGCGGACGCCGGCGAGCCCGACGTCGACCCCGAGCGGCTTGCCGTGGTGGTCTCGACCGGCATCGGTGGGATGACCACGCTGCTCTCGCAGTACGACGTGCTCAAGGAAAAGGGGCCGCGCCGGGTCTCGCCGCACGCCGTCCCGATGCTGATGCCGAACGGTCCGGCCGCCACGGTCGGACTGGTGCTCGGCGCGAAGGCGGGCGCTCACTCGCCGGTCTCCGCCTGCGCGTCAGGGTCCGAGGCGATCGCGATGGGCCTGGACATCATCCGCAGCGGCCGGGCCGACGTGGTCGTCTGCGGCGGCTCGGAGGCGGTCATCCACCCGCTGCCGATGGCGGCCTTCGCCGCCATGCGTGCCCTGTCGGCGAACCACGACAACCCCGAGGCCGCGTCTCGGCCGTTCGACAAGGGACGCGACGGGTTCGTGCTCGGTGAGGGCGCAGCGCTCGTGGTGCTGGAGTCTGCCGACCACGCTGCGGCTCGCGGCAAGACGGCGTACGCCGGTCTCGCGGGTGCCGGGATGGCGAACGACGCCTACCACGTCGCGGCACCGGAACCGACCGGTGAAGGCGCCGCCCGGGCGATGGCCCTGGCGTTGCGCGACGCTGGCCTGAGCGCCACCGACGTCAGCCACGTCAACGCGCACGCCACGTCGACCCCGGCCGGGGACACCGCCGAGGCGCGCGCGATCCGGACTGTCTTCGGCGAGCACGCCGACCACGTCGCCGTGACCGCCACCAAGTCGTGCACCGGGCACCTGCTCGGTGCTGCGGGCGCGCTCGAGGCGGCCGTCACCTGCCTGGCGCTGCGCGACCACACCGTTCCGGCGACCCGCAACCTCGACAACCCCGACGACGAGGTCGACCTCGACCTGGTCCGGGTTTCCCCTCGCACGCTGGCTCCCGGCGGCGCGGCCCTGTCCAACTCGTTCGGCTTCGGCGGCCATGACGTCGCCTTGGTCTTCACGGAGGTCTGATGTCTGTCGCCGAGCTCGTTCCCCCTACCGGAACTTCCGAGGGGGTCGTCGAACGCGATCCCCGCAGCCGGCTCAAGGCGCTGTTCGATGCGGGTGACCTCATGGTGATCCGCGACGACGAGGGCTCCGGTGTCGTGACCGCCAGCGGCAGCGTCAAGGGGCGCACCGTCGTGGCGTTCGCTACGGACGCCACGATCCAGGGCGGCGCGATGGGACGCGAGGGCTGTGACGCGATCGTCGCCGCCTACGACCTCGCGATCCGCAGTGGCATCCCGGTCGTCGGCATCTGGCAGTCCGGCGGCGCGCGGCTCGCCGAGGGTGTCGCATCACTCGACGGCGTGGGCCGCGTCTTCGCCAAGATGACGCACGCGTCCGGCCGGGTGCCCCAGATCTCCGTCGTACTCGGACCAGCCGCAGGCGGCGCGGCGTACGGACCGGCCCTGACCGACGTCGTGGTCCTCGGACCCAACGGCCGCGTCTTCGTCACCGGTCCCGACGTCGTCAAGAGCGTCACCGGCGAGGACGTCGACATGGCGCAGCTCGGCGGACCGGAGCCGCACGGCCGGCGCAGCGGCGTCGTCCACATCGTGTCGGAGACGGACGCGGAAGCGATCGCTGCTGCCGGCGACGTCGCTGCCCTGCTCGGCGACCCGACGCGCTGCACCCTGGTCGAGGACCGGCCGATGGCGCACCTGCTGCCGGACAACCCGCGGCGGGCCTACGACGTACACCCCATCGTCGACACGCTGCTCGACGCCCCCGGCACCGAGCTGCACGCGAAGTGGGCGCCCAACATCGTGACGATGCTGGGCAAGATCGGCGGCGGGACCGTGGGGGTCCTGGCCAACAACCCGCAGCGGCTCGGTGGCTGCCTCGACGCCGCCAGCGCCGACAAGGCGGCGCGCTTCGTCCGGATGTGCAACGCGTTCGGCGTACCGCTCGTCGTCCTCGTGGACGTCCCGGGATACCTCCCCGGTGTTGCCCAGGAGTGGGACGGCGTGGTCCGACGCGGCGCGAAGCTGCTGCACGCCTTTGCCGAAGCGACCGTGCCTCGGATCACGATCGTGACCCGCAAGGCGTACGGCGGCGCGTACATCGCGATGAACTCTCGCTCGCTCGGGGCCACCCGGGTGCTCGCCTGGCCGACCGCGGAGGTCGCCGTGATGGGCGCCGTGGCGGCTGTGCGGGTGCTGCACCGGCGTCAGCTGGCGGCGGCCGCTGAGGGTCCGGATCGGTTGGAGCTCGAAGCGGCGCTGGCCGTGGAGCATGAGCAGAAGTCGGGCGGGGTCGCGCGTGCGGTCGAGCTCGAGCTCGTGGACGAGGTCATCGACCCGGACCGGACCCGGTCCCTGGTGAGTGCGGTGCTCGACAGCAAGCCGCGCAGTATCGGTGGGCACGGAAACATCCCGCTGTGAGCAGCGAACGCTCGGTGCTGGTCACCGGCGGCAACCGCGGCATCGGACTGGGGATCGCGCAGCGTCTCGCGGCCGCAGGGCATCGGGTCGCGGTCACGCACCACTCCAGCCCGGCACCGCAAGGCCTGTTCTCGGTCAAGTGCGATGTCGGGGACTCGGCCTCGGTCGCGGAGGCGGCGGCTGCGGCCGTTGAGGAGAACGGAGCGATCGAGATCCTCGTCGCCGCGGCCGGCATCACCCGGGACGGCCTGTTGCTGCGGATGCCGGAGCCGGACTGGGACGACGTCATCGACACCAACCTGCGGGGCTCCTGGGCTGCGGCGAAGGCCGTGGTTCCCGGGATGGCGCGGGCGCGGTTCGGCCGGCTGCTCTTCGTCTCGAGCGTCGTCGGGATGCTCGGCGGGCCGGGCCAGGCGAACTACGCCGCGTCGAAGGCCGGGTTGATCGGCCTGGCGCGGTCATTGGCCCGGGAGTACGCCGGTCGCGGGGTCACGTCGAACGTGATCGCGCCGGGGCTGGTGGACACGGATATGGCCGCGGAGCTCTCCGAAGCGCAACGGGGCGACATCACCGAACGGACGCCGCTGAAGCGGGCCGCGACGGTCGACGAGGTCGCTGCCGTCGCGGAGTTCCTCGTCGGGGACTCGGCGTCATACGTGACGGGTGCCGTCGTACCAGTCGACGGCGGCCTGGGAATGGGGCACTGATGGGACTGCTCGACGGAAAGACCGTCCTCGTGACGGGCGTGCTGACCGAGGCGTCGATCGCCTTCCGGGTGGCCCAGATCGCGCAGGAGCAGGGCGCCTCGGTGGTCCTGACCGGGGTGGGTCGTAGCCGTTCGTTGACGACCCGGATCGCCAACCGGTTGCCGTCTCCCGCGCCGGTCGTCCCGCTGGATGTCACCGACACGTCCGAGCTCGAGGGACTCGATGCGGCGGTCCGCGAGCACGCGGACTCCCTCGACGGCGTGCTCCACGCGATCGGCTTCGCTCCGGCATCCGCGCTCGGAGGCGGGTTCATGGACGCGCCCTGGGAAGACGTGTCGACCGCGGTCCACATCTCGACGTACTCGTTGGTGTCGCTTGCTCGCGCGGCGCTACCGCTGATGTCACCCGGCGGAGCTCTGGTCGGGCTGGACTTCGACGCGACCCGCGCCTGGCCGGCGTACGACTGGATGGGTGTCGCCAAGGCAGGGCTCGAGTCGGCGACCCGTTATCTCGCGCGCGAGCTAGGCCCGAGAGGACTACGAGTCAACCTGGTCGCCGCCGGCCCGTTGAAGACGATGGCGGCCAAGTCGATCCCGGGCTTCGACGGATTCGAGCAGGTGTGGAAGGAACGCGCTCCGCTCGGCTGGGACGTCTCGGACACTGAACCGGCGGCGCGCGCATGTGTGGCGCTGCTCTCGGACTGGTTCCCCGCGACCACGGGATCGATCGTCCACGTCGACGGTGGGGTTCACGCCGTCGGCGCTTAAGTCAGCGCTTGAGTCGGCGCTCAGTCGGGCTGCTGAGTCGGCTCCTGGTAGAGCCCCAGGATGTTGCCGGCCGGGTCCCGGAACCGGGCCGTGATCTCGGGCGCGTCGCCCCCGATTGGCTGCACGATCTCGCCGCCTGCCGCGGTGACCCGCTCCATCGTCGCGGCGACGTCGTCGACCATGACGTAGACCAGCAGGCCGGGCTCCCCCGCGGGTGCTCGACCCGTCACCCAGCTGCCGCTGACCTCACCGACCGAGTCGTCGAAGGCAAGCTGCCCGTCACCGCGCCGGCGGCTCTCCCACCCGAACACCGCCTGGTAGAACGCGGCCGACTGATCGACCTCGATGGCCGGAAGCTCGAGGTAACAGATCTTGCCGTTCCCAAGGGTCGGTGACACGTCGACTCCTTCCTTATGCCGCTTCTTCTTAGGCCGGTTTCTTCTTAGGCCGGTTTCTAGGCCGCGGCCCGATCCTGCCAGTAGTTGGCATAGCAGGCCTCGTCGAATCGGGCCCACAGCGCGGCTTCTATGAGTTGCTCCGCGTGTTCGCGGTCTTCGTTGTCCAGCGGTGGTGGATCGCCGGGTGGGATGTCGTCGACCTCACCCGCCTTGGCGACCGCGTCGCCCGAGTCGGCATCGATCGGGTAGACACCCGGACATTCGACCGCCGGGTAGGGCTCATCCGGCGGGTTCAGGTCGGTGACGGGTTGGACCGGTGCGGCGCGGGTGTAGCTGTACCCGAACCGAGAAGTCCAAGTCTCCGATCCGTCGGGATGTCGGTCGACGCGCCAGAGCTTCTCGGTCTTGAGGTTGTGGTGGGTCCGGCACAGCGCGTGGAGGTTCGCCTGGTTGGTGGGACCTCGCTCATCGAAGTCGACGGCGTGGTCGAGATCGCAGCGGATCGCACGACGGCTGCAGCCCGGGAACCGGCAGGTCTGGTCGCGCGCCTGGATGAAGCGGCGCAGCGCAGCGGTCGGCCGGTAGGCCCGATTACCGAGGTCCAAGGTCGCGTGAGTCAAGGGGTCGGTGATCAGTCGCCGCCAGGTGGCATCGCCGGCCAACGCGCGGGCGGTCTCATCGCTGATCGGCCCATAGCCGGCGAGCTCGCCGGGTTGGCGTGACAGTCCGAGCAGCGTCGCAAGGTCGACCTGGACCAACAGCTCCACCGGAGGCTTCGTTGCTTGATCGCCGAGAACCAGCTGCGCAAGCGCAGCAACCCGCAGTACGCCGATCGGGCGAGCGTCACCGTCGGCCTTCCACCCGGCTGCCCGGCTCTCGATCGCGTCCATCACCGCTCGAGCGGTCACCGCGTCGCCGGTGGCAACCAGTGAGGCCATCTCGTTGTCCTCGCCGTACATCCGAACGTCGGAGGAGATCTCCTTGGCCTTCTCGGCCCGGTCAGCGGCGCCATCGGGATCGGCAGCGATCAGGGCCCGACGAGCCGCCCGACGCAGCTGCGCGGGTGTCCAGCCTTCGGCAATGGCTTGTGGCAGCACCGCCCCCTCGACCCGCTCCGAAAGCTCCCGACCCACTCCTGCGAGTGCATTCGCCAGGGCCTTCACATGCGCGAGCGTGATCGTCCCGGCGTTCAGCGCCTCCCAGCACAGCGGCAACCGATCCCGCACCTGCAGCATGAGACCCATCTCGTTGCCAGTGCCGATCTCCGAGGTGTGAGTCATGACTGCGACCTCGTGGATCACCAGCCGTGACGCGTCGCTCTCGTTCGTCGCGGACGCGTCGGACAGCGCTCGCATCGCCTGGGCATCGGTCCACGCCCGCTGCCGGGTCCACTGGGCGACCACCCGAACCGCGTCGGCTTCCGAGACCGCCTCCAACTGCAGCTCGACGAGCGCAGCCGCGAGCGCCGGACCGGGCGGCAGGATCGCCAACCGGTCGAGCTGGGCGCCCGACTCGGCATACACCTCGTCGAGGGACTCGTCGTGCATGACTCGAACATATGTTCGAATCATGCAGCAGTCAAGCGGCTGTCCACTATGTGGACGAGACGCGTCGCGACCGCTGACTTCGCGGGTGAAGCGACAGTCAGACCGGTGGCTCCGGGTCGTACTGGATGCCGCGCCGGACCTCCCGCGCCCGGTCCACGCCGGCAAGCCGGCGGACCAGATGCAGCGCCATGTCGATGCCCGCTGACACTCCCGCCGACGTGATGACGTCGCCGTCGTCGACGTACCGGTCGTCCGGTCGTTGCTGGACGGAGGGGTCCGCCTCGGCCAGCTCGTCGAATGCCGCCCAGTGAGTCGTCGCCGGCCGATCGGACAACAGGCCGGCGGCTGCGTAGACCAGCGACCCGGTACAGACGCTGGTCATGATCGTCGCCGACTCGCGGGTGTGCCGGATCCACTCGAGGTGGTCGGCGTCACGCATCAGCGGTCGAGTTCCGCGGCCACCCGGATGCACGAGGATGTCCACAGCCGGCCCGTCAAGAGCACTGTGCTGCGCGCCTAGCAGCAACCCCTTGGCGCCGGTCACAGCCGTGCCATCCCGCGAGAACGTCGACACCGTGTAGGCGTCCTCCGGATGCGTCTGCGTCCACCACGCCATCACCTCGTACGGCCCGACGGCATCGAGCTCCTCGACACCGTCGAACAGCAGGATTCCGATGTGCCGCGCGCTGTCGCTGTCCGTCATACCGGCAGGCTCGCACGTTCCAGCCGGCGACGACGAGCAGTCTCGGCGGCGACAGGCATCGCCACCATGGCGAGCAACGGGAACGCCGCCGTCACGGCGAAAGCTGCGCCGTACCCCGTCACCGTGATCAGGGCACCGAGCATCGGAGGCGTCAGCGAGGCCGCAACATTCTGAGCCGTGTTCTGGGTTCCGAGCGCACGCCCGGCCCAGTCGGAGCCAGCCAGCTCAGCGACCGCTGTGAACCCGAGTCCGTTGTCGGCCACCGTCACGACCGCAGCGACGCCGATCGCCGCGACGGCCAGGACCGACCCAGCCGCAGCACCCAAACCCAGTGCGAGCATCGATGCGGAAGCGGCGAACGCGACCACTCGCATCGGCCCCAACCGGCTGCCGACCAGATCCGACCAGCGGCCCACCGCGAGGCGTCCAACCGCACCCGCAATCTGGAAGCCGAAGATCAACTGGCCGGCCGATGTCGGCGACCAGGCCCGCTGACTGACGAGGTACTCCAACGCGAAGACCGACACCGCGAACTGCGGGACGACCAGAAGGGTGCTGGCACCGTGGAGTCGCCACAGGGTCGGCGTTCGGTACGGCGACCCAGACACGTGTCCCGGTGTCGCCACCGACCGCGCCGGGTCAACGACGAGGAGCGCAACAAGACCGGCGCTGACGAGTGTCAGCACGGCTGGCACCACGAGCGCCCACTCGAGGCCGTAGCTGTCCGCGACCGGCGGGAGGAGCAGCGCCGCAATGCCGACTCCCAGCGGTTGGGCGGTCTGCCGCACGCCCATCGCGGTCCCGCGTTCGTGGGCGGCGAACCAGCCGAGCACGACGCGGCCGGATGCCGCGTTCACCGACGCACCGCTGGAGCCCGCCAGGCCTAGCAACACGGCCAACAGGACGACGTTGTCGACGACTGCAGCCAGAAGCAGGAAGACGCCCGCCATCGCCAGCCCGATCGCCATGACGTTCCGTTCGCCCCGGCGGTCGGCGGCGACCCCCCACGCCACCAGGGTGAACAGCAGGCCGATGGTCGGAGCAGCCACGACCCACGCGGCGGCGGTGAGCGACAGATCCTCCGAGCGGCGGAGCTGAGGCAGCAGCATCGGTACGCCGTACAAGAACACGCACGTCGAGGTCTGGGCGGCGAGCCCGATCCCCAGCACCAGCCAGCGATTCGGGGCTCGGCGCGACACACCGGCAACGCTATCGAGAAAGACCTGTCCGACCGTTGCGTCGGCCCATTGGTTGCTCTAGAGTAACCGTTGCCCATGAGCGACCAAACGGCTATCGCGACCGACCGGATCCTCGATGCGCTGGGCGAGCCGGTTCGTCGCCGCATCCTCGAGCTCTTGGCCTCCGGACCGACTCCGGTCGGGCGCCTCGCCGAGCAGCTACCTGCCGGGAGACCCGGTGTGAGCAAGCACCTTCGGGTGCTCTCGGATGCGGGCCTGGTCCAGCGCCGCAGCGTCGGCACCCGCAACCTCTATGCGCTGGCCCCCGGCGGCCTCGCCCCACTGCAGCAATGGCTGACCGATACCTGGGACGCCGCTCTTGCGTCGTACGCCGATCACGTCGGGGTCGGAGGCCGCGAAAAGGTTCAAACGAGGTATCCGCGAAAGGCTAAGTCCATGACAGTGCCTCCGATTCGGCGTGCCGTGATCGTGAACGCCCCCCTCGCGGATGCGTTCGCGGTCTTCACCGACGAGTTCGGCAACTGGTGGCCGGTCGACAACTTCAGCGTCTTCGGCGCCGGGGGATCCGTCGTCATCGATGGCGGCGAGATCGTGGAGCTGGCCGCAACCGGTGAGAAGGCGCACTGGGGCAGCATCACCGCGTGGGAGCCGCCCCATCGGCTTGCCTTCACATGGCATCCGGGCCACCCAGCCGACCGGGACAGCAGCCGCGTCGAGGTGACCTTCACCGACCTCGACGACCAGACACTCGTCGTCCTCGAGCACAGCGGATGGGAAGTCTTCGACGACCCGGAAGGCGCGCGAGCGAACTACGGGAAGGGCTGGCCGACGGTCATCGCCGCATACGCCGAAACCCTTGCGCATCAACCGACTTTCGTGGTTCTCCAGCACCGCCGCGGCCCGGCGGCCGACCCTGATCAGCCGCTGTTCACACAGCCGGGGTTCGCCGAGCACCGGGCCTTCCTGTCGCGGCTCGAAGCCCAGGGCCAGGTCTTCGCGGCCGGGCCGTTTCCCGAGTCCGACGGCGAGGGCATGACGATCCTCCAACTCCCGCCAAACACCGGCGTCGAGGGGGCAACACGCCTCGCGACCGAGGACGACACGAGCGTCGCGTCAGGCTTCCTCACGGTCGACGTCCGTCCCTGGCAAGTGGTGGTCCGGGGCTAGGCCTGGCATCGTGGAGTCATGGCAACCGCAATCTGGAACGGCACCGTCATCGCCTCGTCGGACGACACGGTCGTCGTGGAGGGCAACCACTACTTCCCGCGCGACGCCGTCAGCGTCGAACTGATCGACAGCGACACCCACAGCATCTGTCCCTGGAAGGGCACCGCGAGCTACTACTCGGTGAAGGTCGGCGACGACGTCAACGCCGACGCCGCTTGGTACTACGACGAACCGAAGGACGCCGCCGCCGAGATCAAGGACCGCATCGCGTTCTGGCACGGCGTCGAGGTGTCCGACTGAAGGGCACCAGACCGCAGCGACGGGTCGCCCGACTGATCGTGCTGCTGGGTGGCTCGGGGGTGCTGCACTTCCTGGCGCCGGGGCCGTACCGGAAGATCGTGCCGCCTTCCCTGGGCGATCCCGACCGGCTGGTCAAGGCGAGTGGCGTTGCCGAGCTCGGCTGCGCTGCACTGCTCGCCGTACCTGTCACTCGGCGGTTCGGAGGCTGGGTCAGCGCCGCCCTGTTCGTTGCGGTGTTCCCGGCGAACCTCTACAGCGTGAAGGTGTTCGCCCGGCATCCGTTCGCGAGGGCGGCAGCGGTCGCCCGGCTGCCGTTGCAGCTGCCGATGATCACCGCCGCCCTCGCGGTGGCTCGCGACCGTTGAGGTCGCGAAGCCAAACTGCGCGCGGTCAGGTGCCGACGATCTTGCCGGCGACCTGCGAGAGCGGCTCCGACACCGCCTCGACCGACTGCGACAGCAGGTGGATGTCGCGGTTCGACAGCTTGTTGTAGCGGACGAATCCTCCCAGGGCGTGCGCGTCGCGGTAGTGGCTCAACAGGGTGGTCAGGGCCGTGAAGCGCGTGGCGACCGTGGCCGCCAGCTGCGGGTCGATCGTCTTCAGCGCCGGCTCGATGTCGGCGAACGCCTGCTCCGATCCCTCGACGTTGGCTTCCATGTCGAGCACGTCGATGTGGGAGTACCGCTCTTCCTCACCGGTGATCTTGCTCTTGGCGACCTCGTCGAGCAGCGACACCGCGCCGTTCGCGAGCTCGGCGGACTGGTAGGTGAGATGCGCCGTCTTTCGTTGCAGCTTCTCGACATTGGCCTGCAAGCCCGCGGCGTACCCCTTCATGCCCTTGGTCGTGTGGTCGGTGAACAGCGCCCGCTCGATCCGATGGAACCCCTCCCACTCCGCGGCCGGTACGTCGTTGATCCGCGCGTCGATGTCGGCATCGAGGTTGTTCGACCCGACGGTGAAGCTCTCGGCCACGGGCTCGACACGCTCGTAGTACGGCCGCGATTTCGCATATGCCTGCTGCGCCGCCGCGACGTTGCCCGCGTCGATGGCAGCGGCGAGCGGCTTGACCGTGGCGACGAGGATCGCCACCTGGGAGCTGATGTAGCCGGCGTACTCGGTGGTGCCGACCTTGAGCAGCTTGGCCGGACCGTCATCGGCCGCCGGCGCCTTCTCCCCGGTAACGGTGAATGAGGTGTTCTGCGTCGAGGCACCTGGGCAGTAGAGCGAGTAGCTGCCGGCGTCGAGGTCGAGCGAGAAGCTGCCCGAGAAGCCGGGTGCGAGGTTCTCCTTCTCACCGACGATCCGCTCCCCCGAGAGCAGCTCCAGCTCGCTGACCGCCGTCGCGCTCTGGTTGGTGACCTTGAACGTCATAGGCCCAGAGCGGACCGAGCTCGCCGACGGCCTGCAGCCGTCGTTCGTGAGTACGACGGACACCGTCGACGCCGACGAGGCCGACGAGGCATCGGCGGACGGGACCCCGGCAGCGGCAGGCCGGCTACCGCCGCTCGAGCCCCCGCCACAGCCGGCCAGGCTCAGCGCGCTGGCGACGACGACCACGACGGGTACGGCGGCACGGAGCGGGGATCTGGGCGGCTTTGGGGCAGGGGGTACCCACATGACGAACGGCTTCCTCTCAGGAGTGCGAGACGAGCGACGCGACGGACGCGACAGGGCTCGATGGGACGGACGGATCGGGTCGGCGGGCGGTGACCCTGCGGCTGAGCCAGGCCAACGCGAGCAGGGCAGCCGCTAGAGCGGCGAGCACGACGGGTAGCGTCCGCGCCAGCAGCTGGTGGCGGGCGGCGAGCCACCGGTTATGACGGGCCGACGTGAGCTGGGCAGCGAGGACGTCGGCGGGCGTGGTGGTGCGCCGAGTGAGCGCTGGTCCCACCGGGAAGATGCCGCTCGACGTGTGCGCCAGCGCGACCCAGCTCTGCGTGCCGGTCACGTCGACGACGGCATCGGTGTTCGGATCCAACTGCCAGGTCGTCGTGAACTCGTGCAGGTACGACGCGGGGATCGGATGCCGCAGGTCGACGGTCTCGATGCCGATTGGGATCCGGCCACCGCCGAGCCGGCGGAGGTCGGAGCCGGTCAGGGTGGCCGGCAGCGCAGGTGTCTGCGCCGCTGACTCGGTCGTTCGGCCGCTCTCGGAGACCGACTGCAGGGCTACCCCGTCGCGGGAGCTGGCCTGCTCGTCGACCATGAAGTTCGGTCCGTCCAACGTCCCGCTGCTGTTGCTCTGTAGCGCCTTGGAGGCAAGGGCGCCGGAGTCGGTGACGCTGACCGGGCTCGACGCTGCGGAAGAGCCCGCGGGCAGCCCTGGAGCGGCCACGGCGCAGGCGATCGCCCCGACCGCAGCGGCCAGACCGAGTGCCGCCAGCCCCACCGTCGTACGGCGAGAGCAGACCTTCTTGCCCGGCGGCCAGGCGACGTACGCGCCGACCGGGATCAGGTACACCAGCCAGCCGACGACCTCGATCACAACCGGATTCGGCTGCATGCCGAGCATGCCGGTCAGCAACGAGGAGTGCACCGTGCCCGGGCGCACCAGCCACGACAGGTCGATCGTCGATCCCTGACCGATGGTGAGCCAGCCCGCCTCGTGGGCGGTGTGCAAAGCAGTGACAACGAGTCCGGCGGCCACCAGCACCAGCACCAGACCGGTCACCCGGAAGAACCGCGACAGGTTGATCCGGACTCCGCCGCGGTAGATGCCGTAGCCCAGGCCGACCGCAACCGCTATCCCGAGCGCCGCTCCGACCACGGCGTCCTTCGCGTTGGAGCTGGCGTCGAACGCCGCGAGCAGGAAGACGGCAGTCTCGAGCCCTTCGCGGAGGACGGCGAGGAAGGCCATCGCGACCAGCGCCGTCGCGGAGCCGGTGGCGAGCGCGGAGCCGGCAGCACCCTCGAGGGAGTGCTTCAGGTCGCGCGAGTGCCGTCGCATCCAGACGACCATGTAGGTGACCATCACGACCGCGGCGGCGCCGACGATGGTCTCGAGCCCTTCCTGCTGACGCTGCGGCAGGTTCTGCGACGCGACCTTGAGCCCGATGCCGACCGCGAGGCAGATCGCGACGGCCACGGCCACACCGAGCCAGACCTGGCGTAGCGCATCGCGGCGGCCCTGCTTGCTCAGGAAGGTCGCGATGATGCCGACGATCAGCGACGCCTCGAGGCCTTCGCGCAGGCCGATGACGAAGGTCGCGAGCACGGCACTCCGTCCATCCGGCGTGGTCTAGTTAGGTTGTCCTTACCTAACCTAGCCGCCGGCCGCGGAGCTGCGCAAGGCTGGGTGTCAGGCCACCGCAGAGACGAACAGGTGCTCGGTGATCTCCGCGCCGAGGTCGGTGGACTGGGTGCCGGTCCCGATCCTGACGCCGCCATCGACCCGCTGGATCGGTACAGCAGTGTTCGGACGGACGCCGGCGCGCCGCAACCTCATCAGCAGCGAGCTGTCCGACTGCAGCGGTTCGCCGATCCGGCGTACCACGACGCTGGTGACCTCCGTCGGGATCGCCGAGAGCGCCATGGTGCCCGCGACGGCGGTACGTGTCGGCGGTCCCTCACCCAGCTCGGCGAGCCCGGGGATCGGGTTCCCGTACGGCGACTCGGAGGGGTGCCCGAGCACCTCGAGGAGTCTGCGCTCGACCGTCTCGCTGATGACGTGCTCCCAGCGACAGGCCTCTTCGTGGACCAGCTCCCAGTCCAGACCGATGACGTCCACCAACAGGCACTCGGCCAGCCGGTGCTTGCGCATCACCCGGACCGCGGCCGAACGGCCTTCCTCAGTGAGCTGGATGCTGCGGTCGTCGGCCACCAGCAACAGGTTGTCGCGCTGCATCCGCGCCACGGTCTGCGAGACGGTGGGAACCGACTGGTCGAGCCGCTCCGCGATCCTCGCGCGCAGCGGGACGACACCCTCCTCCTCGAGCTCGAGCACGGTCCGGAGATACATCTCCGAGGTGTCGATGAGGTCGTGGTCGTGGTTCACAACCCCATTGTCACCCGCGGGTGTGCGGAAGGGCTATGGATTGAGCTCAGCGAGGATCTCCGCACCATGCTCCCCTGGGTACGGCGGGACCCGTCCCAAACTCGCGGCGGTCCGGCTGAACCGCGGCGCCGGCGCTGGCTGGACGATCCCGGCGTGGTCGGTGAATGTCCCCCGAGCGGCCAGGTGGGGATGCCTCGGCGCCTCGGCCCACTCCAGCAGCGGGGCCGCGCATGCGTCGGAGTCCTGCAGCAAGGCGGTCCACTCGTCGCGGGTCCGGGTCGCGAACAGTGCCGCCCACTCCTCGGTGGCCGCATCCCGCGTGGCGGGACCGTCCTGCCGGTACCGGACGTCGTCCGGTTGGTCGTCGCGGAAGCCGGTGAGCCGCACCAGCTCGGCGTAGAACTTCGGCTCCAGGGCACCGACGGCGAGATAGCGGCCATCGGCGCATCGGTAGACCTCGTAGTGCGGCGCGCCGGTGTCGAGGAAGTTCGAGACCTCGCTCGTCGGTCCAGATGCCCATCGCCCGCAACGACGTGAACATCGTCGTCAGGACCGAGACTCCGTCGACCATGGCGGCGTCGATGACCTGTCCCCGGCCGCTGACCGAGCGTTCCTGCAGCGCCGCCAGGATCCCAACCACGAGGAACAGCGACCCACCCGAGTAGTCGCCCAGCAGGTTCAGCGGCGGTGTCGGCCGCTCGTCCTTGCGTCCGATCGCCCACAGCGCCCCGGTGACGGCGATGTAGTCGATGTCGTGACCGGCCCGGCTCGCGAGGGGACCCTCCTGACCCCATCCGGTCATCCGGCCATAGACCAGGCGCGGGTTGAGCTGCTCGCAGTTCGTCGGGCCGAGGCCCAGCCGTTCCATGACGCCGGGCCGGAACCCCTCGATGAGCACGTCCGCCTTGGCGATCAGCTGCCGGGTCACGTCGAGATCGGCCGGCACCTTCAGATCCAGGGCGATCGAGCGCTTGCCGCGGTTGACGACATCCAGCCGGTATCCGGCCGGATCAGGGTCGGACACCGGCCGGTCGATGCGAACGACGTCCGCCCCGAGGTCCGCCAGCAGCATCGCGGCGAACGGTCCCGGGCCGATGCCGGCGAGCTCGACGACCCGGATCCCGGCGAGCGGTCCGGTGGACGGCTGGGTCATGGACGCAGTCTCACAGCAGCCACCAGCCCGCGAAGTACCGGACACCGAACGGGGCGCCGTCGTACACCAGCCGAGCGGTCGTGACCGGACGGCTGCCGACGGCGGCCGTGACCTGACGCCAGACCGGTGGCGCGTCCGTCCGGATCTGCTCGACCGGGTCGCGCACGAGTGCCGCGAGCGATGCGACGTCGCCCGCCGAGATGGCCGCCGCAGCGCCACTGTCGAACGTCTCCCGGGCCGCCTCGAACCCGTCGGGCGGCTCGTCGGCGAAACGCACGCTGCCGTCACCGACCGCGAGGTACGCCGTCCGCCCGCCCACCAGATCGGCGGCCGTGGAGAACGCGGTGACGTAGTCCCGGCGTCCGTCCCATCCGCGATCATCCAACAGCCAGGCCCCGAGCCCGAGCTGCCACGGCAGTGGCCAGCTGCCGAGCAGCTCCGGTCCCGGCAACCCGAAGCCGGTGAAGTCCCAGACCGGTACGGCGCCAGTGAGGGCGGGAGGCGGTGACGCGGCCACCACCACAACCCGAGCCGGGCCGCTTGCGAGCACTTCGTCGACCACCTGCCGAGCTGCCACGCGGACCTCATCCGGTTCGCCAGGAGCCGCACCGGCCAGATCAGGGACCAGCAACGGCGTACTGGGGACGAACCCGACCGCACATACCTCAAGGTCCGGGATGTCGCTCATGCCAACGCCCGTCGGCCGACGAGTGGTGCGGTGTCGCCGCGGATCGCGGACACCATCTGCAGCGCCCGGCGGGTCGCGACGACGTCGTGGGTCCGGAAGATCCGGCCTCCCAGCCAGGCGGCGATCACGGTGGCCGCCAACGTGCCCTCCAGCCGCTCACTCGTCGGCAGCCCGAGTGCCTCGCCGACGAAGTCCTTGCGGGACATCGCCATCAGCACCGGCCAGCCGGTTGCTACGAGCAGGTCGGTACGCCGGGTGAGCAGCAGCGAGTGGCGGGTGTTCTTCCCGAAGTCGTGGGTCGGATCGATGACGACGCCATCGCGGCGAACCCCGGCCGCAACCGCGGCCTCCGCCGACCGTTGCAGCTCGTCGCGGACCTCCGTGACGACGTCGTCGTACCAGACCCGGTGGGGAAGCGCTCGGGGCGACAGGCCGCCGGTGTGGGTGCACACCAGCCCCGCCCCGTGCTCTGCGACCACCTCGGTTAGCGCGGGATCAGCTCCCGCCCACGCATCGTTCACGACATCGGCACCTGCCCGGCAGACGATGTCGGCGACCTCGCTGCGCCAGGTGTCGACACTGATCACCAGATCAGGGAACCGTTCGCGCGCGGTCTCGACGACCGGGACGATGCGACCCAGCTCCGTCTCGACATCGACCTCCGCGCCGGCCCCGGCCTTGACCCCGCCGATATCGACGATGTCCGCGCCGGCCTCGACGAGCTCGCCGATCCGGTCGACGGCCAGGTCGGTGCCGAAGGTCAGGCCCTGATCGACGAAGGAATCGGGCGTGACGTTGACGATGGCCATGACGGCGAGCTCGGTCGGCCCGAACGTCCGCGAACCCCATCGCAGGGGCGCCGGTTCCGGCGTCGGATGGGCCATCGGCTCATCGTAGGCAGCCGAGCCCGGGCTGCGGCGCGGCCGATCGACCGGAATGATGACCCGATGGCGACTCCCATGACACCCGAGCAGATCCAAGACTTCCTGAGCCACGGCCGGCGTACCGGCAAGGTAGCCACGACTCGATCCGACGGACGTCCCCACCTGGCGCCGATCTGGTTCATCCTCGACGGCGACGACATCGTGTTCATGACCGGGGCCGAGACCGTCAAAGGCAAGACGCTGCAACGCGACCCGCGTGCCGCCCTCGTTGTCGACCTGGAGGAGCCGCCCTACGCGTTCGTCATGGTCGAGGGCCACGTCACGCTGTCCCGCGACCTCGACGAGATGCTCCCGCTGTCCATCGCGATCGCCCGACGGTACGTCGCGCCCGACGAGGCGGAGGACTACGGAAGGCGGAACGCGGTCGAGGGGGAGCTGCTGGTGCGGCTGCACCCTGACCACATCGTCGCGCTGGACGACCTCACCGGCTGAGGCTTACGTTTCTGAGCATGACCATGCCCGGGACCGGCGGCCGGTCGCGCAACCTCATCCTGACCGCCATGATCTTCGCGGTCGCGATGACGTTCATCGACCAGACGATCGTGTCGATCGCCGTCCCGCAGATCCAGCGCGAGCTGGGGCTGTCGAGCACCGGTGTGCAGTGGGCAGTGAACGCGTACCTGCTGTCGCTGGCGGCCTTCTTCGCATTCGGAGGCCGGCTCGCCGACACGGTCGGTCACCGCAAGATGGTGGTCCTTGGCGTCGTCGTATTCGCCGCGGCATCAGCGCTGTGCGGGCTGACTCCGGCGAACGGCATCGCCGAAGCCTGGATCGTGACGTTCCGGGCGGTGCAGGGTATCGGCGGAGCCATCATGTTCCCGGCTGCACTTGCGATCGTGGTCCAGACCTTCCCGCTCCACGACCGAGGCAAGGCGCTCGCCGCGTTCTTCGGGATAGCCGGCGGCCTCACCGCGATCGGGCCGCTGCTCGGCGGCTATCTCACACAGTGGACGTGGCGCGCGATCTTCTGGGTCAACATCCCGGTCGCTGTGGTGGCGTTGGTCCTCATCGCCGTGTCGAAGCCCGTGACCGTCTATCGCAAGGCCCCGATGGACTACCGCGGCCTGTCCCTCATCGTTGCCGGCGTCGGGCTCAGTGTGTTCGGGTTCCAGCAGTCCTCGATCTGGGGCTGGAGCAACCCCGGCACTGGGCTCTGCATCGCCGCCGGCGTCATCTTCCTGGTCGTCTTCTATCGAGTCGAGGCCCGGACGGTGTCGCCGCTGATCAACGTGAAGATCTTCCAGATCCGGCCGTTCTTCGTCGAGAACCTCGTGCTCGGTATTGCGATGCTGGCGTTCATCCCGGTGTTCTTCTTCGCCAGCGAGTACGCCCAGATCGCCTTGGGCAAGACGGCCTCCCAGGCCGGGTTGTACCTACTGTTCTTCTTCCTGGGGTTCGCCACCGCGGCCCAGATCGGCGGCCGGATGCTGGACCGGGTCGGCGCGAAGCGGCCGGTCGTCTTGGGCTGTGCGCTGGCTGCCGTCGGTTTCGCGCTGTGGGCGAGCAAAGTGACGCAGCTCGACTTCGGGTCGCAGATCTGGTTCGTCGTCATCGCCGGCGCGGGCATGGGCCTGATGCTGGGACAGTCGAGCACCGACGCCGTCAACCGTGCGTCGCGGATGAGCTACGGCGAGGCGACCGGCATCACCCAGACGGTCCGGAACTACACCGCGAGCCTGGGGATCGCGATCCTCGGCACGATCCTCGTGGCGCAGCTGAAATCTCATGTTGTCGCGTCGTTGCTGGCGCGAGGGGTGCCGCACGCACAGGCGGTCCGGGCGGCCGCCTCGATCTCGCAGTCACAGGGCGGCAACGTCGCCACGATCCCCCATTTCATCCGGCTGGACTTCGCGGAGGCGACGCGCACGATCTTCTACATCATGGCGGGCGTCATGGTGGTCGCCGCTCTGGTGGCAAGACGTGGCTTGGAGCCCGGGGTCCAGGTCGAAACCGTCCCGGCACAGGAGATTCATGATGACCACATCGATGTCTCGCGAACTGGTCACGAAGACGAGCCCGCGGTCGGTAACTGAGACGGTCTCCCGCCTCACGGACCTGCTGGCAGCAAAGGGTTTGAAGCTCTTCGCTGTCATCGACCACAGCGGGGAGGCACGCGCTGCTGGTCTCGAGCTTCGCGACACCCAGGTCGTCATCTTCGGCAGCCCAGGAGCAGGTACGCCGGTGATGGAGGCGGCGCCGCTCGCGGCGCTCGATCTCCCACTGAAGGTGCTGGTCTGGTCTGATGGCGACCACACCGCGGTGACGTACACGTCGACCTCTGCGCTGGCCGCCCGCTACGGCCTCAGTGATGACCTTGCCGCCAGACTCGCGGGCATCGAGGCGCTGACCGACGCGGCCGTAGCGCCATAGCCTGCCGCCGGCACCGGCTTAGCCGGCGGACGCAGGCTCCTGGGCCAGCTCGCCCGCGCGTACCCGCTCCAGCGTCGTCGCGGCGGCGGCGGCGATATGAGGCACCTCGTTGCGCAGCGCCGTCGCGTCGGCGGCGAAGTCCTGGGGCCGGTCGACCTTGCCGACGAGCAGGGCGTCAAGATCACTGAGCTGCTCGCGCAGCCACCCGATCGGGTCTGCTGGGATCGCGGCGTCGAAGACTCGTGATCCAGGCTCGCTGTCGGCCATCAACGGGTGGTAGTGCATCCGGTCGGCGCTGCCAGGCCCGGCCGCGACCGACTCCAGGAAGTCCGCGCGCCAGATCGCCGTACCGAGGACGAACGGCTGGGCGGCGTAGACCGACCCCTGGTGCGGGAAGCGGTCAACGCGCCGGATCTCGATCCTGACCCCGCGCTCCGGACCCTCGTTGTCGGATCGCTGATCGGGGTCAAGGAAGTAGATGGCCTCGATGGTGACGGCCACGTTGTCGAAACAAAAGACTGACATCACCGTGTCATCACCTCATCACTTTGGGGTGGAGTCAAGGTTCGCGCGATGACAGGTGCCGAGTTTGGTGGGAGGTTGTCTGCACCGGCTGCACCGGCTGCACCTAGCGACGTCGAGGTGAAGATCTCCGATGGCAGAGACCGTTGCCCCAGACGAACGCCGCGACGCGGCGAGCAACCAAAGGCTGGCGATCCTGCTGTCGATGGCGATGTTCGTGCTCGTCGTCGATACCTCGCTGATGAACGTGTCGATCTCGGCTGTGGTGCACGATCTGGGCACCACAGTCAGCGGTGTCCAGTCTGCGATTGCGTTGGAGGCCTTGGTTTCCGCGGCCTTCATCTTGATCGGAAGCAAGGTCGGTGATCTGATCGGACGCAAGCGCGCGTACGTGTTGGGGCTGCTGGGATACGCCGTCGGCGCCCTCGCGATGGCGTTGGCTCAGAGCCTCACCGCCATCATCATCTTCTGGGCGATCGTGGGCGGCCTCGGTGCGTCGCTGCTGCTCCCTGCGATGCAGTCATTGATCCACGGCAACTTCGAGGGTGCCGCCCAGAAGAAGGCGTACGCGCTGGTCGGGGCAGCAGCTGCGATCGCGGCAGCGGTTGGCCCTCTGCTCGGGGGCTTCATCACCACGTACCTGTCCTGGCGGATCGCGTTCCTGCTCGAGGACGTGGTCATCGTCGTCGTGCTGTCAGGGATCAGGCTCGTCCGCGATGCGCCGTACACCGGACCCCGTCAGATCGACTGGGTGGGCGCGGTTCTTTCTGTCCTCGGAATGGGTGGACTTGTGCTGAGCATCCTGGAGTGGCAGGAGGGCGGCGAGTCCGTTCTCCTGCTGCTGGCGATCGGAGCGAGCGCACTCGCCGGTTTCGCCTACTGGCTGGTTCGGCGCAAGCGTGCCGGGAAGCCGACGTTGATCGATCCCGACCTGTTCAAGGCTGCCCTGTTCAAGTTCGGAATCACGCAGCAGATGCTGCAGCAGATCACGCTTGGGCGGAGCGATGATCGTCCTCCCCATCTACCTGCAGATGGTCCTCGAGTACAACGCCATGCAGGCAGGCCTCTCGCTCGCTCCGCTCTCGCTCAGCATGTTCGCGGTGGCGTTGCTCGCCGGCGGCAAACGGGCGCGGCATCGCCGTCCCAGCAGCATCATCCGAATGGGCTTCGCGCTGGCGACGGTGGGACTGGCGCTGCTGATCCCGATCGTCCCGCGAGCCAGTTCGGGCTGGTATCTCCTGATCCCGTTGATGATTTGCCGGATCTGGGTTGGGCTTGTTGGTGTCCCAGCTCAACAACTACACGCTGTCCCCGATGTCCGAGGAACGGGTCAGCGAGGCCGCGGGTGTGAACTCCGCAGCCGGGTCATTTGGACTGTCCTTCGGCTTGGCATTCGCGGGCGCGATCATGCTCGCCACGCTCTCGTTCAGCTTCGGCCACATGGCTCAGGACAGCAACGTGCTCCCCGCAGCGGAGAAGCAGCAGGTGTCTCACGTCCTCGAGCATGACGCCGAGGTGCTCAGCAACACCCAGCTCACCAAGCAGCTCGCGGGACAACCCAAGGCGATCAAGGACGAGATCATCCGGATCAATACCCACGCGCGACCGCGCGCCCTTCAGGTTGCCCTGCTGGTACCGATTCTCGCGGCGCTCATCGGGTTCATCAACTCCTTCAGCATGATGCGCCTGCCGGATCCCGAGTCGTCGGCGACCACCGAAGGTGCTGTTTTGGCCTGATGACCCACCACGCGTGATCGGTTACGGTGCCGTCAGTTATGGACCAGGGCCACGACGCCGCCGCTCTCGCGGTCATCGCTGCCTGCATCGCGGTGTGGGGGCTGGTCTCCGCCCGGCTCCAGCGGTTCTTGATCACGGCGCCGATCGCCTTCGTACTTCTCGGGTTGGTGCTGTCCAACGGCCCTACGGCCCTTATCCATCCCCATCTGCAGTCGTCGGCAATCCGCGCCGGCGCGGAGATCACTCTGGCTGTTCTGCTCTTTGCTGACGCTTCTCGGGTGAACGCCCGAACGTTGGCCGACGATGCGGCGATCCCGAGCCGGCTGCTCGGGATCGGGCTCCCACTCACGATCGGGGCGGGCGCAGCGCTGGCAGCCGGGTTGTTCTCCTCGGGCGGCATCTGGGTCGCCGCGGCGATTGGCGCGATCGTTGCCCCCACTGATGCGGCCCTCGGCGCAGCAGTGATGAGTGATGTGCGGGTCCCGTCGAGGGTACGACGGACGCTCAACGTCGAGAGCGGGCTCAACGACGGCATCGCCACGCCCTTTGTGAACCTGTTCCTCGCCGGTGCACTGACATCCGAGTCCGTCGAATCCGGTGGTGTGGGTCACGCGGTCGTCGATCTGTTAGGCGGTGCGGCCCTGGGCGCCGGCGTCGGTCTCGTCGGAGCGCTGCTGTTGGTGACGACGACGCGGGCGGGCTGGAGCGCTCCCGACTTCCGACCGCTGTCCGTCCTCGCCATCGCCCTGCTCGGCTACGGCGTCGCACTCGTCGCGGGCACCAATGGCTTCGTCGCAGCCTTCGTCGCGGGCCTCGCGTTCGGCACGGCCGTCAAAGACACCGAAGAGGTGCTCGGCTTCAGCGAGGAGATCGGCACGTTGATGTCGCTGCTGGTCTGGTTCGCCTTCGGAGCGGTCATGCTCATCCCCGGGCTCGATGCCGCCACCTGGCGCGACTACGTGTTCGCCGTGCTCGCCCTGACCGTCGCGCGGATGGTCCCGGTCGCGATCGCCCTCTGGGGCTCTCAGCTTGACCGGGCGACGGTTGCCTTCGTCGGCTGGTTCGGTCCCCGTGGCCTCGCCTCGGTTGTCTTCGGGCTCATCGCTGTCGACAGCCTCGCACCCAACGACAAGCAGCTGGTACTCGGCGCGGTGGTCACGACAGTCGCGCTGAGCGTGCTCGCCCACGGTGTGACTGCGTCGCCGTTGGCGCGACGCTACGGCGTCTTCGTCAACGGCCTGCACCCGGCCCGGCCCGAGCATGTCTCGGCCGGCCAGGTCGCGGTCCGTGACCTCCACACCGGCACCAAGACACGGCACGCCCGCTGAGCACTGTCACGCCGGAGCGCCGCCCTAGCCGGCGCTGTGCTTGAGCCTGCGGATGCGGATGGTGTTGTCGATGACGGTGAACGTCGGTGCGACGAGCGACAGGCCAAGCACGACGAGCCATTGGTCGCCGGTCAGCGAGACCGTGTCGAGGAGACGCTGCAACATGTTCAGCTCAACGGCTGCCCAGGTAAGCGTCCAGCCAAGGATGATCCAACCCAGGTAGGGAAAGATCGGGGCAGACCACCAAGGCTCCCGCTCGCGACGCATCACCAGCCCGTTGTTGACGGCGCTGAGCGCCACGACGGCGAAGGCCATCGTCATCGACACTGACGCGGTTGTCGTGCTCGGCTCGCCGGGGCCCCAGGCCAGCACCATGAGCGCCAGGCTCGAGATGATGAAGCCGCTGATGAGCCAGCGCACGGTTTGTGCACGGGTGGCGATTCTCGACCCGGGCTTGCGGGGTGGGCGCTCCATGACGCCGGGGTCGGGGACGTCGACGATGAATCCCACGACCACGGTGACGACGACGAAGAACTTGGCGAACAGCAGTTGCATGGGGAACAGCGCAACGCCGCCGTTGATGTTGAAGATGGTGGCGTACAACATCAGCTGCAGCACCGAGGACAGGATCGTCAGCTGCATCTTCACGTACGACGAGATCCGTCGGTAGATGTCGCGGCCGAGGTCGACGGCATGCACGAGGGTCGCGAAGTTGTCGTCCGTGAGCACGAGCTTGCCGGCTTGCTTGGTGACCTCCGAGCCGCTGCCCATGGCAACACCGACGTCAGCCTGCTTCAGTGCCGCGGCGTCGTTGACGGCGTCGCCGGTCATCGCGACGACCTCGCCGGCCTCCTGCATCAACCGGGCGAGGCGAACCTTGTCTTCCGGGGCCACTCGGCCGAAGACGTGCAGCTGTGGGAGCTGCTGGATCACCTCCTCGTCAGTGAGGTGAGAAAGATCGACTCCGGTGATCATCCCTGGCCCGAGGCCGAGCTCGTCGGCGATGGCCCGAGCGGTCACGGTGTGGTCGCCGGTGATCATGCGAACGTCGATGCCGGCGGTGCGAGCCATCCGGACCGCCTCGATGGCCTCTGAGCGCAATGGGTCGATGATGCCGACCAGGGAGACCAGGACCAGGTCGTGCACCTCCGCCATCGGGTCCTTCGAAGCGGCAGCCATCGCGGCGGCGGGGAGATCGCGCGCCGCGAATCCGAGCACCCGCAACCCACGCTTGGACAGGCTCCGGTTGGCATCGAGGATCTCCTCGCGGACCTCCGCCATCGGAACCTGCTTCCCATGCCACAGCGCCGACGCGCACCGATCGATGACGATGTCGGGAGCGCCTTTCACGCTGATGAAGTGTGGTTCGTGGAGGATGCCCCCGGAGATCGACTTCGGGCGGTCGTGGAACGTCGCCATGAACTTGTATTCCGAATCGAACGGAACCAATGCTCGACGGGGAAGAGCATGTCGGGTTGCTTCCGCATCGACTCCAACCTTGGCCGCCAACACGACAAGCGCCGCCTCAGTCGGATCGCCGATGATCGACTCGTCGTCGGCCACTGTGGCATCGCTGCACAGCACCAGACCGAGTCCCAATCGGGTGAAGTCCGGTGTCGGGACGCCGCCGACACCAAGGATCGCGCCGGATTTCTTGTAGCCGCCGCCTTCGATCTTGAACCAGTCGCCGCCGGCCAACATCGTCGTCGCGGTCATCGCGTTCATCGTCAGCGTGCCGGTCTTGTCGCTGTTGATGACCGTTGTGCCGCCAAGCGTTTCTACGTCGGTCAGCGACTTGACGACGGCCTTGTCCTCGGCGAGCCGCTGCGCCCCTGACGACAGCATCAACTGGACGAACGTCGGCAGACCCGTCGGGATCGCCGAGATCGCTGTCGACACGCAGAGCAGGGCGACCGTCTTGGCGTCCTCGCCGCGGACAATCCCGAAGATGGCAATGACGGCAACCGCCGCCCAGGCGAGGATGCCGAAGAGCTTGGTCAAGCTGTCGAGCTCACGCTGCAATGGCGACTTGGTTCGCTTGGTCGCCGTCACCATGGTGGCGATATGACCCATCTGCGTGGCCTGACCGGTGGCAACGACAACGATGGTTGCCGAGCCTCGGGTGACCTGGGTGTTCTGGAAGACGAGGTTCGTCCGGTCGCCCAGCGCCGTCTCGCCGGCGGGCAGTGTGGTGGCGTCCTTTGCGATCGGGGCGCTCTCACCCGTCAGCGCAGCCTCTTGGACCTCCAGCGACGCCGACGTCATGATGCGGGCGTCGGCCGGCACGAGGTCACCGGCCTCGATCAACACGACGTCGCCGGGCACCAGCCGGGTCGAGTTGACCTCTTCGACGCTGCCCGACCGGCGAACCCTGGCCTTGGGCACCTGGAGCTGGGCCAGCGCCTCAACGCTGGCCAACGCCTTGCGTTCTTGGTTCGTCCCCATGACCACGTTGAAGGACACGAGCGCGAGGACAATCACACCGGTCGGCACTTGCCCGATCACAAAGCTCGCGACGCTGACGATCAAGAGCATGATGTTCATGGGGTTGGCCAGCTGACCCTTGGCGACCTCCCACAACGTGGGTGGCGGCTCGGCGGCGATCTCGTTCGGCCCGTATTGCTCGAGCCGCCGCTGAGCTTCGTCCGAGTCCAGGCCGCGGTCGTCGTCGACGCTCAGAATGGCATCAACATCGTGCGTCGTGAGCGCGTACCAGTTCTGCTCGCCCGTTGTCTGTTCGGTCATCACCATTCCGGTCACCCTCCAGAGGTTGCCGAGCTCGTACGGCGCCGATCGATTTGGCCGGTAGAGGGGGTGTCACGTCGTCGCTTCCACCACAAGTCGATGCCGAGGCTCATCGCGAGGATGACGGCGATGGTGACGATGCTCGCGTGCTCGTGCACGAGCGTGGTGAAGACAAAGACGACGAGTGAAGCGGCGGTCGTCGCGATCCCGAGCAGAAGCAGCCATGCTTGCGCTCCAGTCTCCGCGCGGATCCGGAGGTGCCCGATCGTGATGAGGGAGAAGACGAGCAGGGCGATTGCGCTACCAATCGAGGCCACGGCGTCGAGGTTGAACCCTGCGGCGAGGATGATCGCCGCGGCGGCGGTCAGAACCAACCCGAACGGGGCCCGCCCCCCGAGTCGCCGACCGAGCAGGGGCGGGAACTGGCGTGCCTCGACCATGTTTTCGCACAAGCCGGTCGCCGGGAACAGACCGGCGTTGGTCGCGCCCGACGTGGCGAACAATGCGGTGACCGTCATCAACCAGTAACCGGCCCGACCGAGGGTCGGCTCGGCTGCGACGGCGAGCGCGGTACCACCCGAGCGGATGACCTCATCGACCGTGAGCGTGCCGAACACGCCCAGGGAGACCGCGATATAGATGACAGTTGCGATACCGAGCGCAAGGTACATCGCCCGCGGGAGCTGACGGGACGGGGATGCGAGATCCTTGGCCGTGAACGTGATCACACCGAAGCCGAGGAACGCGAAGAACGTGAGGGCGACGCTCGAGACGATGTCCTTAAGCGGCGGGTACCCAGAGAACGCCAAGTAGTGGGCGTGGGCGTTGGCCAGCGTCGAGATCGCGAAGACCGTCAGGATGCCGATGACGACGACGACGACGACCGTCTGGACCCGGGCTACGGCCTGGGAGCCGAGGATGTTCAGCGCGGCCATCACGACGATCAACAGGACGGCAAAGACCTTGATCCATGCGGTGTCTCCCTCGGTCCACGCTCCGCTCGCGTAGCTACCGAACGAGATCGCGACCATGCCGGTCACGATGGCATTGGTAGCCAGGATCAACCACGCGATGATGCCGGTGAAGTGTCCGTCGCCGTATCCGCGGCGGACGTACTCGAGCAGGCCGCCGGCTGAAGGAAAGCTGGCACCGAGCTTGGAGAACGAGTAGCCCTGCAGCCCCGCAACGACACCGGCGACGAGGAACGACAGCCAGACCGCCGCGCCGGCGACGTCGCCAGCCGCCCCGAGGAGGGAGAAGATTCCGGCACCAACCATCGAGCCGACGCCGATGAACGCCGCCTGGCGCACGCCGAGGGTGCGTTGACGTGTGCCAGGCCTGGTCATCTCGTCAACCGAGGGTTGCCACGAGGACGGCCTTAATGGTGTGGAGCCGGTTCTCGGCCTGGTCGAAGACGATGCTCGCCGGTGAGCTGAAGACGTCGCTCGTGACCTCGAGCCCTTCGGGCATGTCTGTCTCGGCCATGATCAGCGAGCCGACAACCGTGTTGGTGTCATGGAACGCGGGCAGGCAATGCATGAACTTCACTGTCGGGTTGCCGCTCGCGTGCAGTAGCTGGCGGTTCACCTGGTACGGCGCCAGAAGCTTCACCCGCTCCACCCATACATCCTTGGCCTCACCCATCGAGACCCAGACGTCGGTATGGATGAAACCGACGCCCGCCACGGCTTCGTCGGGGTCCTCGGTGATGGTGATCCGCGCGCCGGTGCGGTCCGCGATCTCACGGGCGATCTTCACGACGTCGGAGGGAGGGTGAAGCTCGGCAGGGCCGGCCAGGCGCACATCGGAGCCCATAAGCGCTCCCATGGTGAGCAACGACCGGCCCATGTTGAACCGGCAGTCGCCGACGAACGCGTAGCTCAGCTCGTCGTACGGCCGGTGGGATGACTCGTGCATGGTGAGAAAGTCGGCCAGCATCTGAGTCGGGTGCCACTCGTTGGTCAGCCCGTTGTAGACCGGTACGCCAGCATGCCTAGCGAGCTCCTCGACTTCATCTTGGGCGTTGCCACGGAACTCCAGCGCGTCGAACATCCGGCCGAGTACCGCCGCGGTGTCGGCGATCGACTCTTTGTGGCCGAGCTGTGAGCCGGTGGGATCGAGGTAGGTGACGTGGGCGCCTTGGTCGTGCGCCCCGACCTCAAACGCGGCACGGGTGCGGGTGGAGGTCTTCTCGAAGATCAGCGCGATCTCCTTGCCCTCCAGACGCCTTGTCTCCGTCCCGGCGTACTTGGCGGACTTCAGCGCCCCGGCCAGGTCCAGCAGGAAGCGCAGTTCCGCCGGCTCGAAGTCAATCTCCTTCAAGAAACTCCGGTTTCGCAGGTTGTACACCGGCCCTCCTCGGGGGTGACGGTTGGTTCTCGGCTCTAGAAGGCGGGCTCGCGCTCGAGCGGGCAGGTCATGCAGTGGGAGCCACCGCGTCCGCGGCCGAGCTCGAAGCCCTCGATGGTGATCACTTCGATCCCGGCCTTGCGCAGCGCCGTATTCGTTGCGGTGTTCCGCTCGTAGGCGACGACGACACCGGGCTCGAGGGCGACGACGTTGTTGCCGTCGTCCCACTGCTCCCGCTCGGCCTCGAAGGAGTCGCCCCCGGTGGGAATGACCCGAAGCTCGCCGGTCCCGAGCGCCTCGCCCATCGCCGCGACGAGGCTGCCGGCGTACTCCTCGACCACCAGGTCCCCGGACTCGGCGCCCGGTCTGATCGACCAGGTGCGAGCCCCCCCGACCACCTCCGGGAACATGGTGACCAGGTCGCGGTCGCACATCGTGATGACCGTGTCGAGGTGCATGTAGCTGCGCGACTTGGGCAGATGCACGGCGAGGACCTGCGTCGCCGAGCCGGCCTGGAACAGTGCCCGTGCGATGTACAGCACCGCCTGAGGGGTGGTCCGCTCGCCCATGCCGATCATGACCGTCCCGTTGCCGATGGGCTGGACGTCCCCGCCCTCGACGTGGCACTGGCCCCAGTCCTCGTCCGCCCCACCAAGCCAGGTCGAGAACTTTTCGCCAGTAAACATGGCGTGGAAGCGGTAGATCGCCTCCATGATCATCGACTCCGGCTTGCGCGCCGGCTTGGTCATCGGGTTGATCGTCACCCCGTCGAAAATCCAACACGACGGGTCGCGCTGGAACAGGAAGTTCGGGAGCGGAGGGAGAAGCAGCGCCTCGGGGTCCGCCGACTCCCAGACCAGCCCGAGGTCTCGCTCCACGTCGGAACGCGTGATGCCGCCGATGAGGAAGTTGGCCACCTCCGCGGCCGGGGCTTCTGAGATCCACTCGCGGGCCCGTTCGGCGGCGCCGATGCCGACTTGTCGCTCGTTGAGAATGTGGGAACCGATCCACTCCTGGGCGTCGGTCTCAGCAACCACCTCGGCCAGGAGGGTCTCCGCTTCGTAGACCTCCACGCCGTGATCGCGCATGGCCCCGCAGAAGGCGTCATGCTCGCGTTCCGCCTGTGCCACCCACAGAACGTCGTCGAACAGCAGCTCGGCGGCGTTGGAGGGGGTGAGTCGGGTGTGCTCCAGCCCTGGCCGGTGCACCATCACCTTGTGCAGCCGGCCGACCTCAGAATGAACGCCGAGGGACATGTCAGTTCTCCTTGGTTGTCGCCGTGGTGATCACGCCGGACGCGTTCGTTGAGATCGCGGTGCCCGCTTTTCCCGCGACCAGGGCCTCGATGTCCGACAGCTGACCGATGACTGCGGGGTTGTGGGTCTCGCGAGCGAAGTCACAGGCGGCGGTGATCTTGGGGAGCATCGAGCCGGCCGCGAACTCGCCGGCATGCTCGGCCAGGATGTCGTCGGGGTGAGCGGAAGAGACGGCCCGCTGCTGCTCGGTGCCGAAGCCCAAATAGGCCGCTGGTGTATCGGTCGCCAGGACCAGCACATCGGCGTTGAGATCGCGAGCCAGCAGCGCGCTGGCGGCGTCCTTGTCGACGACCGCCTCTACCCCGCGCAGCCCGCCGTGGCCGTTCGCGGCGGTCGGGATGCCACCACCGCCCGCGCAGATGACCACGCACCCCTCCTTGAGGAGCATGGCGATCTGCCGGTCCTCCACGATCCGGCGCGGGGCCGGAGAAGGCACGACCCGGCGAAGCAGGTTGCCGTCCGGTTTGAAGGTCCATCCCCGCTCGGCCGCGAGCGTCGCGGTGTCGCCCGGGTTGTACTGGGGACCGACCGGCTTGGTCGGGTCGGCGAATGCGGGATCGGCTGGGTCGACCTCGACCATGGTCAGCACGGTTACCAACAACCGGTCGGTGAGCCGGTTGCCCAGCTCCTGCTCGATCAGGTAGCCGACCATGCCCTGGGTCTCGGCGCCGAGGACGTCCAGCGGGTACGGCGGCACCGAGTCGTACGCCGCACCCTCCAGCGCAAGTAGCCCGATCTGCGGCCCGTTGCCGTGGGAGATGACGAGCTCCTCGGTCCGGGCGATCGGCGCGAGGTGCTCGGCGGCGACGGCGACGTTGGCTCGCTGGTTATCCGCCGTCATCGGCTCGCCCCGGCGAAGCAGCGCGTTGCCGCCGAGCGCGACCACGACCCTCATCGGAACGCCGGCACTGGGTCGGGCTGCGTCATGTGCTCACGCTGCGACTTATAGACCGGGATGCCGAGCAGGAGAGCGCCACCGGCAAGGAAGAACGGCGCCCAGTACGTCCAGAAACTGTGACCCGTGTTCCGCGAGTAGACGATGAACAAGACAGAGAACGCGACCGACAGGCCGGCGACCACAACATCGCGCACGAAGCGTGGGGTCTGCATCTGACGGTGGTCGGCAAGTCGCCACTTCAGCTGCGCCAGCGCCGAGAACCCGTACGGGATCGCCGCCGTGATCCCGGTCATCAGCACCAACGTCGTGAAAACGGTGGCACCATTCGAGCCCAGGTAGTTGATGACGATGGCAACAGAAGCCAGCACCGTCGACGCGATAATCCCGAACGAGGGAACGCCACTGGACGACATTCGCTTGAACCGGTCGGGAAACAATCCGTCCTTCGCCGCGGCCAACGGCATCTCGGCGCAGATCATGGTCCAGCCGGTAAGCGCCCCGAAGCCCGAGATGATGACCGCGATTGCCATCACCTTGCCGGCCCAGACACCGCCGAAGATGACATTCGCGGCATCCGAGAAAGGCGCCGAGGAGGCCGCGAGCTTCCCTGTGGGCAGGATGCCGAACACTGCCGTCAGCGACAGCATGTAGACGACGGCAGTTGCCAGCGTCCCGAAGATGGTCGACCTCGGAATGTTGCGGTCCGGGTTGCGCACCTTGGCGGCGGCAACGGCTGCGGTCTCCACGCCGAGGTAGCTGAAGAGGGCGATCGCCATGCCACCGCCGATCGCACCGATCGCGCTTTCGCCGCTGACGTTCCAGGGGGTGAAGTTGGCGCTTGACATGAAAAACAGTCCGACGACGGCCATGAAGCCGACTGCGGCGAACTTGATCACGGTCGTCACCACCTGCACCGCGCCCATGTTCTTGACGCCGGAGAGGTTGATCAGGGCCGGCACCCACAGCCCGATCAGGACGAGGAGGATCGAGAGGCCCTTTTCGTGACCCTTGTTGAGAAAAACCTCCACGTAGAGCACCCAGCCGACCGCGATTGCCGCGTTACCCGCCCACGCGGTGATCCAGTAGGACCAGGCATTGACGAAGCCGACCGCGTTGCCGTACGCCACCCTGGCGTAGGCATACGGACCGCCGTCAGCGGGGAGCCGACGCGACAGACTCGCAAACAACAGCGCGAGCGCGAGGGCTCCGACCGTCGTGAGGCCCATCGAGACCAGCGTGATGGGTCCGTACCCCGCGAGCGACGTGGGCAAGTTGAAGATTCCGACGCCGATGATGCTGCCGACGATGAGGGCGGTCGCAGTAGTGAGGCCGAAACCCGAGGAAGCAGAAGGGTCCGGACTGCTGTCCGCTAAGTCGATCCCGCTTGCGCGACCGGTCGACGTCATGCCAATCAGCGCCCCATTTCGCTATTGCCTCGTCATCTCCAGGACACCGTTCGTTTGCCTGTGGTCCAGCTTCTGGCCACCTGCTTCGATGCAGCGCCCGACGCGCATCGCGGTCAACGTACCGATGGCGAATCCGAAAGAGGTCATCCGATTCGGGTGATCCAGATTTGTCGGCCCGAGCGGCAGGCTCGACGGCAAGTCGAGGCCCGGTTGGGTCTTGTCATAAACGACACCCGGGATGCAAATGAGTGCACGACGCGCCGGAGCAGCCATGGTCCTGGCCGCCATGGGGACGCTTGTGATCGCGGGTTGCGGTGGGGGGTCGACGGCCCTGCCTCGCCCGACCGGATCGGTGAGCCTGCCCAGCCCGACGTTCAGCCGAACCACGGCGCCGAGCCCGACTCAGTCCGGGCGTCCCGGCACCGGGAGCTCGTCCGAGGCGACGGCTAGCGCCCCGGCCACTGAGGAGCCGGCTCCGACGCAGGCTTCCCACTCGACCACAGCGTCGACGACCACCACGACCACCACAACGACCTCGAGCTCGGGATCGTCCAGCTCTGGCACGACCTGGTGGCCCTGGGTGCTGCTCGCAGTTGTGCTGCTCGCGGGTCTGGTGTGGTTCCTCGTCCGGAGATCGCGCCGTCGTGCCTGGGACACCCGGCTCGCTGCCGCGCTCGAGGAAGCCCGGTGGGTCACGACGGTAGTCGCCGTGTCGCTGGTCAACCCGACGTTGTCAGCAGATGCGACGACGCTGTACTGGAACGAGAGCCAGCCACGCATTCAGCGCTTGCAAGTGGAGTTGTCGGCTCTGACGACAGCCAAGCCCGACAGCGCGCGTGGGGCCAAGGTCGATCGGCTCGCCAGGGACCTCGGGTCGCTGCACGAGTCGATGTCGACACTCGTCACCCTTCGCGGTGTCGCTGTGGACTCACCCGCCGGCGACATCTCGATCCAGCAGGCACGTACGACCGTCCAGGACCGCAGTAGGACGTTGCAGGACTCGATCGGCGACCGGCCGGCATCGGCTGGTTCCCCCTAGCCACCATCAATCGGCTGCCAGCTCCGGATGGGCGGCGAGATACGGGTCGGCGGCCGCGCCCTTGGGAGCCTCGGCCTCGAGCTCGCGTTTGGCAGTCGTTAGCTCCTTGCGCTTGGCGGCACTGACCGTCGGGTACTGAGGATCGATCTCCATCAAGGTGTGGGCGAGAATCGCGCCGACGCAGATCCTGGCAAACCATTTCCGGTCCGCCGGGACCACGTACCACGGTGCCCACGACGTACTCGTGGCCGATAGCATCTCGGAGAACGCCGTTTGATAGTCGTCCCACCGTTTGCGTTCTCGGCCATCAGCGACCGAGAACTTCCAGTTCTTCTCCGGGCGGTCGATCCGCTTGAGGAACCGAGTCCGCTGCTCCTCATTGGACAGGTTGAGAAAGACCTTCACGACCTTGAACCCGTTGTCGGTGAGATAGCGCTCCCAGTCGTTGATCTCCCGGTAGCGGCGCACCCACACGCCTTTCCCTTTAGCCGATTTCGGAAGCTTCTGGCGGTCCAGGTTCTCGGGATGCACCCGCACCACGAGCACCTCCTCGTAGTGCGACCGGTTGAAGATTCCGATGTCCCCGCGGGCCGGAAGTCGACGGGCGTAGCGCCAGAGAAAGTCGTGGTCGAGCTCCTCGGCGGACGGCACCTTGAAACTGCTGACGTGCACTCCTTGCGGATTGACGCCGCTCATCACGTGGCGGATAGCGCCATCCTTGCCACCCGCGTCCATCGCCTGCAGGCACAGCAACACCCCGTAGGTGTCCTGGGCCGCTAGCCGCGCCTGGTAGTCGGCCAACAGCGCGACACCTGCCGTGATCAGCTCGCGCCCGGCCTTCTTGTTGAGCACATCGCCCTTGTAGCGGGGATCGAAGTCCTTGCTCAAGACGACGTCGGTTCCGGGCTTGACCCGCAACGGCTTGATGAACTTCGCGATTCGTCGAGCCCGCTCGTCATCCATGGTCGGTGCGTCCCTCCGGGCTGAACGTCCTGGCCGCAACCTTGCGCTGACCCCAACGATCTGTCAATCCGGGAGTACGTCTCTGGGGTAGCGGTCATTCGGCTCAGGTGCTTTGGTGTGCATGGACCTCCGGCAAGGTCGGGGGATGTTGGGGGATGCGAGGTGGCCGTGTCGGTCCTCAGCGCGATACCTGGTGTGCGCGCCGTGTCCACCTACCGTCGTGAGTGGCTGCCCAAGGACATCGTCGCCGGCGTGGTGCTCACCACGCTGCTGGTCCCGCAGGGGATGGCGTACGCGGAGCTAGCCGGCTTGCCGGCGATCACCGGGCTCTACACCTCCATCATGTGCCTGCTCGGGTACGCCGCATTCGGTCCGTCGCGCATCCTTGTCCTCGGTCCTGACTCCTCACTCGGGCCGATGATCGCGGCAACGATCCTGCCGCTGGCCGGAGCGAACGGCGATCCGGAACGGGCGATCGCCATCGCAGGACTGCTCGCGATCTTCGTGGCAGCCATCATGATCCTCGCGGCCGTCGCGAAGCTGGGCTTCATCGCCGACCTGTTGTCCAAGCCGACGATGATCGGATACATGAACGGCCTGGCGGTGACGATCCTCGTCGGTCAGCTGCCGAAGTTGTTCGGCTTCAAGGTCAGCGCCGACGACCTCATCGGGGAGATCAAGGGGTTCGTCAAAGGGCTCGGCAACGGTGAGGCCGTCGCCGCCGCCGCCGCGGTGGGCCTGGTGGGCATTGCGTTGATCATGGTGCTCCAGCGCTGGCTGCCGAAGGTGCCGGCCGTGCTTGTCATGGTGGTGCTCGCGATTGCTGCGGCAGTGGTCTTCAACCTTGCTGCGCATGACGTGAGCCTGGTCGGAACCCTCCCGAAAGGCTTCCCACCCCTCACGATTCCCAGCGTCCCGCGTTCGGACCTCGCTCCGATCCTCGCGGGCGCGGCAGGTATCGCGCTGGTATCCCTCGCTGACACGATCTCAACCGCCTCGGCGTTCGCCGCCCGCACCGGCCAGGAAGTCCACGGTAACCAGGAGATGATCGGGATCGGTGTCGCGAACCTGGCGGCGGGACTGTTCCAGGGCTTCCCGGTCAGCACCAGCGGGTCGCGCACCGCGGTCGCAGAGCGGTCCGGTGCCAGGACCCAGCTCGCCGGGGTGGTCGGCGCCATCCTGATCACTGTCATGATCGTGCTGATCCCCGGCCTGTTCCGCAACCTGCCACAGCCGGCTCTCGCCGCCATCGTGATCACTGCCGCTCTGTCGCTCGCTGACATCAGCGGCACGGTGCGACTGTGGAACCAGCGCAAGCTCGAATGTCTGTTGTCGATCACCGCGTTCCTCGGCGTCGCATTACTCGGGGTGCTCCCGGGGATCTTGATCGCAGTGGGTCTGTCGATCCTGAACGTCTTCAGGCGCGCCTGGTGGCCCTACCAGACCGAGCTCGGGCGGGTCGACTCGATCGAGGGATTCCACGACGTCCGGTCGTATCCGGAAGCGCGACACCTCACCGGCCTCGTCATCTATCGGTTCGACGCTCCACTCATCTTCGCCAATGCGAAGACGTTCCGGGATGCGATCACCCGGCTGTCCACCCAGACCCCCAAGCCGCAGTGGATCGTGGTCGCCGCCGAACCGATCACGGACGTCGACACGACCGCCGCGGACCTGCTCGAGGATCTTGACGAGGCATTGAACGCGCAGCAGATCAGTCTGGTGTTCGCCGAGATGAAGGATCCGGTACGCCGAAAGATCGAACAGTACGGCCTGACTCGCACGATCGACCCGGCGCACTTCTTCCCGACGATCGATGCAGCCGTATCCGCGTTCCGCGCCGATACCGGCGCGCAATGGCTGGCCGATGCCGTCGCGGACCCTAGCCCCCCACACAAGCCGAGCTGAGGAACCCGATGGCCACGAACCACCCAGCCGAAGTGACGACTGCGTCCGCACGATGGCTGGCTCGGCTGGCTCTGCTGTGCGCACTGGCAGCAGTCGTGGTGCTATTGCTTGGCGGCCTCCAGGGTCTGGGCGTGCTGGCGGTTGCCATAGTCGGGCTAGCCATCCAGCTGGCAGCCGGCTGGGTGTTCCTGAGCCGTCGAGGACTTGCTCGAATGCTGGCTGCGCTCGTGGCTATCGCCGTACCGGTCGTCTTGATTGCCATCTTCGTCACTCAACGACTGGTGGTGGACATCGTTGTGGTCGTCCTCCTGGCCATCGCCACCATCGTGACCGGTCGGGCGGCCTTGGCTCGGGCCGTCTCTCCGGCCGGTATGCCGGAAACGTCGACGCCACCGCCGCGCAAGCCATTCGTGATCATGAATCCGCGCTCCGGTGGCGGGAAGGTCGGCAGGTTCGACCTGGTGTCCAGAGCTCACGATCTCGGAGCGACAGTTGCCCTGATCGAGGGTCCCGGACCAGTCGACGTCGAAGCGATGGCGAGAGCCGCCGTTGCCGACGGAGCCGATCTGCTCGGCGTCGCGGGCGGCGACGGCACCCAGGCGCTCGTCGCTGGCATCGCCGCCGACCACGACCTCCCGTTCCTCGTGATCTCGGCAGGGACCCGCAACCACTTCGCCATGGACCTCGGGCTGGATCGCGAGCGTCCCGATCAGGGCCTCGCCGCCCTCACTGATGGCGTCGAGCTGGTTCTGGACCTTGGGGTCGTCGGCGGCCGCACCTTCGTGAACAACGCGTCATTCGGCGCCTACGCGGCGATCGTGCAGAGCCCGGCCTACCGCGACGACAAACGCGGCACCACGCTGCGGATGCTGCCTGACCTCCTGAGCGGACACCGTGGCCCACACCTCACTGTCCGCATCGACGACGACCTGACGATCGACGCGCCGAAGGCGATCCTGATCAGCAACAACTCCTACGGGATCGGGGATCCCGCGGGGCTCGACCGGCGGGCCCGGCTCGATCTCGGCGTGCTCGGCGTCGTCGCCATCACCGTGGACAACGCTGCCCAAGCCGCCGCACTGTTGCGGGGCCGGCATTCCGGTGGCCTGCGCACCCGCACCGCGCACGAGGTCGTCATCGACGCGGACGTCGAGCAGATAGCTGTCGGAATCGATGGGGAGTCAGTGCTGTTGCCGACTCCAGTCCGCTGTCGGATCCGACCCGGTGCGCTACGAGTGCGAGTACCGCGCGATCGGGTCGACGTCCTTGCACTGACGCCGAGCGAGCGACTGAGCGTGCTGCGACACCAGGCGTTGAGCACCGGGCGAACTGCTCACGGCGTGCCCCAGTCGGGGCCGCCGGCGTAGCGGCCGACCGCGCGCGACGTGAGTTGTGCGAGAGCCGTCCCCAGCATCGATCCCGCGACCACGTCGCCGGGGTAGTGAACGCCGGTGTGCACCCTGGAATACGCCACCAGCCCCGCGGCAGCGTGAAGCGGCACTGCGGCCAGCGGGAGCCGGCTGCCGACCCCCGTTGCGAACGCGAACGCGGACGCTGAGTGACCGGACGGGAACGACAGCGATGTGGGCATCCGTAGCTCGCGCGCCGCAGCCCGATCCGACTGTCGGGTCGGGCGCGGGCGGCGCCAGACCCGCTTGACGGCAACGTTGATGACCGCGCTGGTGACGGCGACGGACGCGAGTCCCCGCACCGCCGCCTGACGGCCCTTTGGCCCGCCGACGAGCGCGAGCACCGTCGCCGAGCCGATCCACAGCCGTGAGTAGTTGGCCGCACCCGACAGCGTGCGCATCCAACGGTCCAACTCAGGCGTGGGAGTCTCGGCGACCGCGCGATAGATCGCCTGGTCCATCCGCGAGGCCTCGACAAGCCATTCGTTCGGCGCACCCCGGCTGCGCTCGCCGGGCCGTTCGGAGCGGGTCGCATCAGCCATCACCGACTCCTGTTCTCGAGGCGGTGTCAAGCGTCTCACCCGGAGACAGGATGTGGACCGCCGTACCGGGAGCAACCTGTCCACACCGCTCGGCGAAGCGACGTTCCGGCCCTAAGAACTGATCCCCTGCCACCCAGCCCAGGCCGCGTGGCCACAACGTGCCGTAGTGAATCGGGATCGCTATCCCGGCGTCGAGCAGCCCTACCGCGTCGGCCGCTTGCTCGGCGTTGAGGTGCCCGGGGCCCAGTCCCGGTCCCCAGCCTGCGATCGGAACCAGCGCGACGGCAACCGGAGCGACCTTCGCTATCCCGTCGTGCATCCCGGTGTCACCACCGAACCACAATGGGGTCGCGTCACTCCGATGGTCCGTGATCAGGAAGCTGAGCGGCAGCGCGTGGTAACGACTCATCGGTGCCCGCCGGTCGTCGTGGTCGGCGGGCAGCGCGCGCACGGTGAGATCGCCGACGACCACCTCGTCCCCAGCGACGACCTCCTGACAGTTCATCGCAGCGCCTGCCCTTGACCGTCGCAGGAACTGGTTCAGTCCAGCCGGGCCGATCACCGGAGTCCCAGGCGCGAGCAGACGAAGCGACGGCAGGTGGCAGTGGTCGGCGTGCAGATGCGAGATCAGCACAGCATCGGCACGGCGAGCCGCGGCGGACGGCGTGGGGCCGCGCCGCCGCCGAAGGTGCGCAACCGAGTCGACGAGCACCGGGTCGAGGAGAAGCCGCGTATCCGCCCACTGCGCAGTCACGCTGCTGTGACCCCACCAGGTCACCAACATGGCCGACCGATCGACATCACCCGATCATCACGTCCCCAGCGTGACGTGTCGACCGGCTGCGGGTTTCGAGAAGGACGGTGGTCTGCGAGCATCCTGGCTGTGACCACCGAGAAGGGCAGCGCGAACAAGGCTCGGGCCGCGATCGCCGTTCTCCGCGTCTGGCGCCCAACGCGATCTCGACTGCTGTCCCTCGTGGTGAACGCCTTGATCTCCGCTGCGGCCCTGTCGGCAGTGTTGGCGATCAGCCCCGGCATCACCGTCAACACCGATCTGTCCGTACTGGTCGCCGTGGTCCTGCTCGCGGTGGTCTCGACGCTGATTCGACCGGTTCTGGTGGCGGTCGCAGCCCTGATGCGCCCGCTGGCGGCCCTGGTTCTCGGCCTGTTCGCGCAAGCCGTCGTCGTCTATGTCGCGATTGCCCTCGCGCCCGGTGTATCTGTGTCCAGCTTCTGGTGGGCGCTGTTTGCTGCCTGGCTGGCCGCGATACTCACTACGCTCATCGCGTGGGTCGGCGATGCCGATGAGGCCGACGCGCTGCTGGCGGTGACGATGCGGCATGCGGCAGCTGGCGGGAACCGTCGCGCGGACACTGACAATGCGGGAGTTCTGGTCCTCCAGATCGACGGACTGTCGGCACCACTACTCACCTGGATGATCACGGCCGGAAACCTGCCGACGGTCAGCCGGTGGATCCGCGAGGGCTCCCATCGACTCGTGGAGTGGCATACCGGGATCCCGTCGACAACACCGGCCAGCCAGGCCGGAATCCTGCACGGCGGCGCACAGCACATTCCCGCATTTCGCTGGTACGAGAAGGAATCCGGTCGCCTTGTGGTGACCAACCGACCCGGCGACGCGGCCTACGTCGAAGCGATCCTCAGCGATGGTGACGGCCTGCTCAGCGGCGGTGGAGCGAGCATCAGCAACGTCTTCTCTGGGGACGCCGAGTCATCGGTGCTGACGTTCAGCACGGTATCGAGGCGCAACCAGACCTCACGCGGGTCCGCCACATTTGTGGTCAGCCCGAACGGTTTCTCGAGGGCACTCGTCCTGACCGTCGGCGAGATGATCAAGGAGCTGTATCAGGCGCGTCGTCAGCGCCGGCTCGACGTTCACCCGCGGATTTCCAGAGGTGGTTCGTACGTCGCACTCAGAGCAGCGACGAACGTCCTCCTCCGGGAGCTGAACACCGTGCTCATCGCCGAGCAGATGGGCCACGGTGCGCCGGTCATCTACTGCGACTTCGTCGACTACGACGAGGTTGCCCACCATGCCGGACCGACCCGGCCCGAATCGCTCGCCGCCCTGCAGGGACTCGACCGGGTCATCGGGCGCTTGGAACGGCTGGCCCGGGACGGCGTCAACCCCTACCAGATCGTGGTGCTCTCCGATCATGGTCAAAGTCAAGGCGCGACTTTCAAGCAGCGCTACGGAGCCACGTTGGAAGACGTCGCGCGACCACTCATGTCGGGTTCGGTCTCATCGGCCGCGCATGCCGAGGCAACCGAGCAGTGGGGCCCGATCAACGCGATGCTGACCGAGTTCGTTGCCAAGAACGCCGTGGGCTCTGCGCTCACCCGACGCAGCATGCGCCAACACATGTCGGACGCGGATGCCGAGGCGGCTCCTGACCTGCTCGTCGTTGCATCGGGCAACCTGGCGATGCTCTACCTGCCGCGCCAGCCCGGCCGGCTCACCCTCGAAGAGCTTGCCGACCTGCACCCGGACCTGGTCGCGGGGCTGGCGAAGCACCCCGGTATCGGCTTCGTCGTGGTCGAGACGGCCGGGCGCGGCCCGGTCGTCGTGAGCGAGACGGGCCTACGCGTACTGCGGGACGCGACGGTTGAAGGACTGGATCCGCTGGCGCGTTACGGCACGCAGATCGCGGCTGACCTGTTGGAGCACTCCGGCCGCGACCACGTAGGCGACATCGTTGTCGTGAGCCTGCTGGAGGACGACACCGGCGAGGTGGCAGCCTTCGAGGAGCTGGTCGGCTGCCATGGGGGCGCCGGCGGCGCGCAGACCCGCGCCGTGCTCGTTCATCCGGCCGCGTGGTCCCCTCCTGACGGCGAGCTGACGTCGTCGAACCAGCTACACCGGCAGTTGGTGCAGTGGCTCGAGGCCTACGGTCAACGCGCCCCCGGCGCTAGGGAGTAGCGAGGTACAGGAAGCCGACGGCCTCATCGCGGACGCCCACACCCGCCTCGCGGAGCGGCTCACCCCAGTCCCCTACACAGCCGGGGTCGGCACCCTCGGAGCCGTGGTCTGCGGTGAGCACGAACGTCGTGGTGTCCACGGCTCCCATCCGCTCGAGATGGTCGAGGAACACGCCGAGCCGACGGTCGGCATCGCGCATCGCATCACGGGCGATCGCCGAGTGGGGGCCGCCGGCGTGATGACCGGTGTCGGTGAGCAGGGTGTTCCACCAGGTCAGCCGCGGCGCCTCCGACGGGCTAGGCCACAGGTCGAGCATCTGGGTCAGGCCGACGGCGTCGACGGAGGTCGACCAGGCGTAGTCGGGGTCCGCCTCGACGTGCTCGCGGCTGGCATGCGGATCACTCATCGGGTCGGGCAGCAGGTCGTTCATCGAGGAAGCGCCGTCAGACGATCCGGACTCGCGGATCAGCGCGAACGTCGAGTACGCCGCACCGCCGTCGGCCGGCTCGTTGACACAGGCGGTCGACGACCCGACCCGGTCGAAGACGGTCCGTACGCCGGGAGCCAGCCACTCCGACCAGCGATGCCACGTGCGAGCGTCGTTGGTGAGCCGCTGCATCGCCGTACCCCGGTCGTAGTAGGCGTTGTTGACGATGCCATGACGGCCGGGCCCGAGCCCGGTCAGCGCGCAGGTGTGGTTCACGAGTGTGACGCTGGGAAACTCCGCGACCGCGCCACCGGCGAGAGCGCACCCGCGCTGGAGCAGTCGCGCGACCGAGGGCAGCTCGCCCGCGGCGGCCAGGGCGAGCAGGGAGTTGGAGTTACAGCCGTCCCACAACAGTCCGACGACGTGCGTTGACGCCCGCGGAACCAGCAGGTCCACGAGCGCGACCCCGTCCATGTCGGCGAGGGAGGGCAACGGGCTTCCGGCGAGCCACGCAAGCGTGGGCGCGATGTCGATGACCCTGGCCGCGGTGTCGAGCCGGCCGCGGGCCGTCACCGCCGGCCCGGACAGCAGCAGCGGAGCCCGCGACTGGATGACCGACAGCGACCCGTGCTCGCCGAGGTGCCCGCCACGCTCCGGCCAGTGGTGACGGCCGGTGTGAACGACGGCGATGTCCGGCGCCGCGTCGGCGGCGAACAGCGAGCCGAGCCGGGCCGCCGCCCACGGATAGGAGTTGCGTGAGTTGGGTGGTGAGGGGTCGGCCAGCTCGTCGACCAGGGTCGGGAACGCCAGTGGGTTCTGGTTGGCGACCGGGTCCCGGCCGCGCAACAGCTCGCTCGGCGCGCCGACATCCAACCGCGACAGCCGGGCGGCCCCGTCGGCATTCGCGACGACGATGCCGTCCCCGTCCGGATAGGCGACCAGGTCGACGACATCGGCGAGCGACGGGTCGCACAAGACCTCAACCGCCAACGCCCGCTGGACATCGAGGTCGGTCGGCGCGGTCACCGCTCGACCCTAGGCGAACACCGGGTCCGCTCGCCGGTCAGCCCGCCAGCTCCCGCAACGTGTCACCGAAGCCGCCAGCCGCTCGCGGGTCGCGCCGGGCGCTGGTCTGCACGGGCAGCATGGCGGTCCGGATCACCTTGCGATGCGCGAGGGCGGCGAGCAACGCGACGTCCTCATCGGTCTCGAGCGGGGACCAGCCGCCGGCATCGAGGTAGGCCGCCGCCGAGCAGCCGAGGTTGGCGCCGTGGACGTGCGGGTGATGCTCGACCGGCCGGTACGACGCATTCCAGAGCGGTCCAGTCTCCGCCGGGTGGTCGGACCAGTCGTCGACCACGACGGTCCCGACCACCACCTCCCAGCCGTAGCTCGCCAGGGCGAGCTGGCGGGCCAGCCAGTCGGGCGGAACCACGGAGTCGGCGTCAGTGGTCGCCAACCAGACCCGGTCACTCGGCGTACCGTGCGCAAGCCGCAGGACGTGCTCGACACCGTGCCCGCGCGCGGCTCCCACGTTGCCGGCGTCGGTCTCGACCCCATGCACCGATCGGTACGACGCGACGATCGCCGCGCTCGCGTCGGAGCATCGGTCGAGGGCCACGACGACGTGCACGGGAACCGGCACCGCTGCTGCTGCCACCTCGATCGCGTCGAGGCAGGCCGGCAACAGCAGCTCCTCGTTCCGCGCCGGTACGACGACACCGACGACGTCGATGTCAGTGTCGGTGATGGGGCTCACGGCCACAGCCCGCACCGCTCGGCGACCGATTTCGTCGGCTCGGTCTCGAACACCTCGAGCAGCAGGTCGGCGTCGGTGTAGCGGGCCAGCCGGTGCAGCTCCGGTCTTGCGCCGAGCGCGGCATGCACGTCGTCGCCACCCAACGGGTAGTCCGCGACGGGGTGTCGCCAGTGGACGGCAACCAGCGACCCGCCGGGCTCCAGGCAATCGATGCAGCGCGTGACCAGGTGCTCGAGATCGTCCCGGCTCAGGTAGTAACCGACCTCGGAGACCACGATCAGGTCGAACCGGCCGTCGGGCCAGTCCGCCGGGACGGCGAGCTCCATCACCTCGACGTCGTCGTACGCCGCTACCCGATCGCTCGCGGCGGTGACCGCGGCCGATGCCACGTCGCAGGCAAGCAGCGACTCGCACCGCTGCGCCAGCAACGCGGTCAGCACCCCGATGGAGCAGCCCACCTCGAACCCGCGGCGATAGCGCTCGCGCGGCAGCGCGGCCATCGTGAGGGCGTATTTCCGTCGCTCGTACCAACGCGACGCGAACCCCCATGGGTCGGGGGCTTCGGCGTACATCGCGTCGAAGTAGGACGCGGGGAGCGTCACCCGAACACCACCTCGAACGGCCGCAGGAAGTGCGCGACGACGTGGGGCGGCAGGACCGGCCCATCCTCGGGTCGCGGCCCGATCGGCCGCACCTGGGTGTCGAAGGCATCGATCGCCCCGGCCTTGGCGGCCGGGTCGGGGACGGCCACCGTGCGCAGTCGAGACCACGGCACCCGCTGGTCGCCCGGCGCCGCCCAGTGCCACATCCAGATCGGGTACTCCAACAGCGAGCCAGTCACCTCGGCCGCCACCCGGCCCACTCTTTCGTGGTCGGGATGCGCGTCGCCGCGCCACGGCGCGACGACGAGATCGTCGTCTCGCACCACCCTCTCGACGGCCGCTCGCAGCCGGTCGGCGTGGTCGGACACGGCGCCGTCCGGGAGCCCGAGGGTGATCGACTCGACCGGTTCGACTCCGAGCCGCGCCAAGGCCCGCTGCGACTCCTGGCGGCGCAGCGCTGCCAACCTGACCGGTGAGATCGCGCCCGACTCGGGATGTGAGGCGTCACCGTCAGTCGCCCACAACGTGACGACCTCGCAGCCGGCCTCGCGTGCCGCGGACATCAATCCGCCGACGCCCAGCACCTCGTCATCTGGATGTGCGGCCAGCACCACCACCCGCGTCCCCGGCGACAGCCGGACCTCCAGCGGCGGAAACTCCCGGGCCGCGAACCACTCGTTCCAGCGCTCCTCGTCGGTGCCGGTCCCCTCGATCGCGATGGTCACCACTCATCACCTCCGTCGGCGACCAGCCGACCGAGCGAGGCGAGGTCGCGGTCGGCGTGACTCTGTCGGAGATAGAGCTGGAGGTCCGCGACCCGGCGGGCATGACTGCCGTCGAGGGCCAGCGGCGCCGCTCCGAGCGCCCGGCCGACCCGGTCGATGGTCTCGGTGGCTGCAGCCTCGACGACGGCGCGGGTACGCCGGGCCACGGCGGCGGCATGTCCGGTCGCGTCGCGGGGGTCTGCGTCGAAGGTCGCCGCCGCGGCGGACAGCGCGGCGCGGGCGCCGCCGAGCGAGGCGTCCACGGCTCCTAGGTGCATCAGCCCAAGCTGGTCGAGCGGTCGTCGGTCGTCAGCCCGCTGCAGTGATCGAGCGACCCCGACCGCGCCGCCGTACCAGACCGCGGCGACGCCGACCGAGCCGTGCCAGAACCCGGGCCGATCGACGTACTCCCCAGGCTCGCCGACACCGACCGCGGCCGCGTCGGCGAGGTCGACGCTGCGGGTGTCAGCGCCTCGCAGGGTGGCGACCGGCCACGGGTCGTCGACCGGACTGACGCCGGGAGCCGCGAGGTCCACCGCGAAAAGCTGCGACCCGGCCGGACCGGCGGCGGTGATGAGGGCGCGGGTACATATACCGGCCCCGCTGCACCACGCCTTGCGGCCCACGAGGTGCCAGCCGGCGCCCGAGGCCACCGGTGTGGCGCGCACCGGCGCCGTCGGTGGTTCGGCGGCCCAGACTCCCCAGACGTCGGATCGCTGCGGCGCCGGGCCATCGAGCTCGGCGAGGATGGCGATCGCGTCGGTGTGGGCTTCGCCCAGCCGAGCCACCGTGAGGTCCAGCTCGGCCAACCGGCTGAGGATGCGGAACCGGTCGGCGGTGCGACCGGACGCGGGGAGCGGCAGGTCAAGTGCGCCGGCCGAGATCAGGCGACGCAGCGCCTCCGCCGCTCCGGCGGGTGAGTCCGTGGCGCAGGAGGCAATGTCGAGCGATCGCCACAGCCGCGCAATGCCGTTAGCCGTCGGATCGGCGAACGTCCCTGCTGCGGCCACACAGTGGGTGATGTCCGGTGCTCACCCGAGCAAACCGGGCCGAACAGGACGACTGTCCCCGTGAGCAGGTCACTCACGGGGACAGCCTGCCGCCGCTTAGCGGACGGCCATAGCGGCCAGGGCGCGACGTGCGCGGTCGGCCCGGCGCTGGCGACGGCGCAGAACGACCAGCCGGCGCACGTATTCCGCGCGCTGCCGCTCGTCCTGCTCTCGTATTCGCTCCTGCGCCAGGGCGCGAAGCAGCATCTCGTTCATCGTGGAACTCCTTGGTGCGTCGTTGGTGTGGGTCGTGGTCGTCATGCGGCGATCACGTCGTTCTTGCGGGGCCGACCTCGGGGCCGCTTGCGGGGCACGACGACTCCGGCGACGACCAGCTGGCCGCCCCAGACTCCCCATGGCTCACGCCGATCGAGCGCCTCGGTGAGACAGGTCTGCCGGAGCGGACAGTCGAGGCAGAGCGCCTTCGCGCGCTCAACATCAGCCGGTGACTCCGCGAAGAACAGGTCGGGGTCGACGAGATGGCACGGAAGTGCGCAGTCGACCGCGGTAAGAGACATCTGAGACCACCTCCTTGTGGTCGTTGGGACGGGGTCGGAGGGACTGGATCATCGGGACTGGGTCGTTGGGACAGGGGATCGGGACAAACAAAAAGGCCGCGGCGCCCGATATCGGGTGCCGCGGCCTGGGATGCGCCGGTCGTTTTTCTTCTCAGACCGGCGGCCCCCAGGCCGTGCCACCCGTGGTGGCGTCCTTGTCGCGCGTCACATCCGCATCGGTAGCGGTACCGAGGCCGATGTGTCCGTACACGGCTGCCGCCGCCATGGGCACACTGATGCCCTGGAAGCCGGTGAGACCGCGCGTCGACAACGGGAATCGGGAACGCCGTCGGGCATGCGGAAGCCGGAGTCCAGGACGTCAGATTTGTCACCATCACTGGACACCTCCTTCGCACACATGGCCGTGACCGGTCGTCACTGCGACTCTCGGACCATAAGGCCTCGGGAGACCGGTGGCAAAGGTATTTATCGAGCCGTGTCTTTTCCGTCATCGACGTCTGTTCATCCACAACCCGCAGCAGCCCCTCTTGCACGACCGAGACACGGCGTGCTGGCCGTCGCGGGTCCACAGCCGACCGATCGCCAGACCCCGTGCGCCGCTCGCCACCGGTGAGGACTGGTCGTAGAGCAGCCAGTCGTCCGCTCGGAACGGGTGGTGGAACCACATGGCGTGATCGAGGCTCGCTACCCGGACCCGTCGGCCGCCGTCCCAGGCCAACCCGTGAGCCAATAGCACGGAGTCCAGCAGCGTCATGTCGCTGGCATAGGTGACAGCGCACACATGCAGCAGGGGGTCATCGCGGAGTCGGCCGGCGGTGCGCAGCCACACCTGCTGGGTGCGCGGCGGCGGTCGTCGTCCTGGGAGAGCCACGGGGGGTCGTCGACGTACCGGACGTCGATCGGCCGGGGACGCGCCCAGAACCCGGTGCCGCCGAATCCCGCCGCCTCCAGCCGTTCAGGAAGCGTCGGCAGCGACTCGGGGTCGGGCGCCGCCGGCATCGTCGCCTGGTGCTCGATACCGGGCTCCCGGATCTGGAAGGACGCCTGCAGGTTGAAGATCGCTCTCCGTGCTGCACCGCGATCACTCGCCGGGTGGTGAACGAGCGACCGTCACGGATCCGGTCCACCTGGTAGACGATCGGGATCGACGGGTCACCCGGGCGCAGAAAGTAGCCGTGCAGCGAGTGGACCGCCCGCTCCCGCGGGACGGTACGGCCGGCCGCGATCAGCGCCTGCCCGGCCACCTGGCCGCCGAAGACGCGCTGCACGGTCTCATCCGGGCTGCGGCCGCGGAAGATGTTCTCCTCGATCGGTTCCAGATCCAGGATGCCGAGCAGCTCGTCGAGAGGTTCGGCCACGAGGCGCGACACTATCCGCGCAGCGCGCCGAGCACCTCCTCGGCGTACAGCTCGAGCTTTCTGGGTCCCACGCCCGGGTACGGCGGCGAGCTGCTCGCGGGTCGCGGGGTTGCGCAGCGCGATCTCCTCGATGGTCTTGTTGTCGAAGACGACGTACGCCGGGACCGCATCGCCGCGGGACCGCTCCAGCCGCCATTCCCGCAACCGTTGCACGACCGGGTCGTCGGACAGGCCTCGCTTGCTCTTCTTCTCGGGCCGAGGCGGTGACGTGGACTCCGGTCGCAGCCCGTCAAGGAAGCGCGACGGCTTGCGGGAGCGGCGGCCACCGGCGGCGCGGGACAGCGCCCAGGACAGCCCGAGGTAGCGGCGAGCCCGGGTGATGCCGACGTAGAGCAGCCGCCGCTCCTCCTCGATCTGCTCCGGGGTGACCGCGTGGGTGATCGGGACGGTGCCATCGACCAGCCCGGCCAGGAAGACCGCGTCCCACTCGAGCCCCTTTGCGGCATGCATCGAGGCGAGCGTCACGCCCTCGACCGGCGGAGCGTGCTGCGCGTCGGCGCGCGCCACCAGCTCGGCGACGAACGCCGCCAGGTCTGCTGCTGGATCCGCGCCCGCCAGCTCCTCGGCCAGACCAACCAGGGCACGCAGCGACTCCCAACGCTCTCGGGCTGCGCCCGCCCCCGCGGGCGGCTCGGCCGAGTAGCCGCGCGCACCCAGGATGTCGCCGACCTGCTCCGGCAACGTCTGAGGCTGCTCGGAGTCCGACGGTGACTTGGTGGCCGCGCGAAGGCTCTGGACCGCCTCGCGGACCTCCGGCCGTTCGAAGAACCGCTGGCCACCGCGCAGGACGTACGGGAGGCCCGCCGCGGTGAGGGCGGCTTCGTAGACCTCGGACTGTGCATTGACCCGGAAGAGCACGGCCATCTCGGCGAGCGGCACCCCGCTGCGCTGCAGCTCGGCGATCCGGGCGGCGATCCCGGCACCCTCGGCCGGCTCGTCGTCATAGGAGTCGAACGTCGGCTCGGGGCCGTCGCCGCCCTGCGCGCGCAGCCGGGACCCCGCGATCACCCGGTTGGCCAGGGTGACGACCTGGGTGGTCGAGCGGTAGTCACGGACCAGCCGCACCACCGCGGCGGTCGGGTAGCGCTGCCCGAAATCGCGGAGGTACGCCGGCGAGGCGCCCGTGAAGGAGTAGATGGTCTGGTTCGGGTCGCCGACGACGCACAGGTCGTCGTTGTCGCCGAGCCAGGCGTCCAACAGGCGCTGCTGCAGCGGGTTGACGTCCTGGTACTCGTCGACGGTGAAGTGCCGGTACTGGCCGCGGATCTCGCCGGCGACGCCGCGGTCGTTCTCGATCGCCCCCGCCGTCAGCAGCAACAGGTCCTCGAAGTCGAGCTGGCCGCGGTCGGCGTTGATGTCCTCGTAGGCCGCGAACACGCTCGCAACGGTCGCCAGCGGGAACGGCGGTTCCCGGTTGGTCGCCCCCGCCCGCTCCACGTAGTCGGCCGGCTCGACCAGCGCCGCCTTCGCCCACTCGATCTCGGACGCCAGGTCCCGCTGCTCCGCGGGCCGCACGGTGAGTCGGGACCGGGCCGCGGCCGCCCGTACGGTTCCGAGCTTCGACTCCAGCAACGTGGGCCGGGGCCCGTGGGAGATCCGCGGCCAGAAGTACTGCAGCTGCCGGAGCGCGGCCGAGTGGAAGGTGCGCGCCTGCACCCCCGAGACGCCGAGCAGCCGCAGCCGGGCGCGGAGCTCGCCCGCCGCCCGGGTGGTGAAGGTCACTGCCAGCACCTGCTGCGCGGCCATCTCACCGCGGAGCACGTGGTGGGCGATGCGGTGCGTGACCGCGCGCGTCTTGCCGGTTCCGGCGCCGGCCAGGATGCAGACCGGGCCCAGTGGAGCCTCGACCGCCTCACGCTGCTCGTCGTCGAGATCGGCGAGCGGGTCCGGGGGCATCGGCGCATCCTCTCAACTCGACGCCGGGAAGGTCTCGGGCGGCGGGCGTGTTCTGTGGAGACTGTCCGGTCAGCGCGCCAGTACAAGGAGAGACGATGGCGGGTCGCGTCACGATGTACACGACGACGTGGTGCGGGTACTGCGTACGCCTCAAGCGAGGCATGGAACGAGCCGGTGTCGAGTTCGACGAGATCAACATCGAGACCGACCCCGCGGCCGCCGAGTTCGTGATGAGCGTGAACGGGGGCAACCAGACGGTTCCCACGCTGGTCCTCCCGAGCGGCGAGGTCATGACAAACCCACCGCTACCGACCCTTCTGGCCGCCGTCCAGGCCGCGTAGACGAGCGCCTGGCGCCGGTCTCCGGCACCATGGAGGGGTGAGAGGCGCCGGAACACTCCCATCCGCAGACCTGCATGCCCCGGTGGTCGATGCGGTTCTGCATGCCGCCGCCCAGATGCTGGGCATGGAGGTTGTGTTCCTCGGCAGCTTCACCGAGAGCGACTACGACTTCCTGCGGGTGATCGGCGAGATCCCCGGCTTCGGTGAAGGCGGCCAACGCCCGATGAGCGCCACGCTGTGCCGGTCGATGCTGGCCGGAGCTCCGCCGTACACCTCAGACGCCAGAAGCGTCGACGAGTACGCCTCGATTCCGGTCGTGGCCGACAGCGTCGTCACGTCGTACATCGGGGTGCCGGTCGTCGTGCACGGCGAGGTGGTGGGGACGCTGTGCGGTATCGACCGCGCCAGCGTGACCGTCGGCCCGGACGCGTTGGCGCTGATGAACGCGCTGAGCGCCGTCATCTCGGCGCACGTGGAGACCGGAACCGTCCTGCGGCGCTCCGGATCCGGGTGGCAGGTCGGCGACACCGACGACCTCGATCTCACCAGCGCCATGACCCTTGCCGACCTGCTGGCCGAAGACCTCAGTCCGGCGACTCGCCCGGCCCGGCCCGATCTCGAGACGCTGAGCGAGACCGACCGGCTCCGGCTGGCGGTCACCCAGCTCGAGCACGCCCTCGCCGCCCGGGTGACCGTCGAGCAGTCGATCGGCGTTCTTGCCGAGCGGCTGGGAGTGTCCCCGAGGGCCGCCTTCGAGCGGCTGCGGAAGTCGTCCCGAACGCGTGGGCTGCGCGTCCACGACGTGGCCCAGGACGTCGTGGACTCCGCTACCGATCCCACCGTCGACCTGCCCGCAGAGCTCGTCGCCGAACGGTGAGCCCGGTCGAGCCGATCACGCTCGACCGGCTCGCAGGTCGGCTCGCCGACGACATCCTCGCCGGCTCGCCGGGTCGTCCGGCTCGCGTCATCGTCGACGGACCGATCTGGGCCGGTGTCGCCCTGCTCGACCCGGTGGCGCGTGCCCTCGAGCTGCAGGGCCGCGAGTCGATCGTGGTCCAGGCCGGTGACTTCTTGCGGCCGGCGTCGCTACGTTACGAGCACGGCAAGGACGACTCAGAGGCCTTCACCGACGACTGGATCGACGTCGAGGGGCTGCGCCGCGAGCTGCTCGACCCGCTCGGGCCCGGCGGCTCGCGGCGTTACCTGCCGTCGCTGTGGGACGCGGAACGCGACCGTGCCACCCGCGCGGAGTATCAGACCGCGACGGACCGCACGGTCATCCTGCTGCGCGGCTGGCTGCTGCTCGGCCGCGGGCTACCCGCCGAGCTGACCGTCCACCTCGCGCTCTCGTCCGCCGCCCGGCGGCGCCGGGTGCCGCCCGCCGATGCCGAGCGGGAGCTGCCCGCGTTCGACCGCTACGACGCCGACGTCCGACCGGTCGAGGCGGCGGACGTCGTGGTCCGCTGCGACGACCCTCGACACCTCGCCGTCAGCGGTCGTCGACCCGATCCAGGAACCCGCTGACCAGACTGACGGTCAGCTCGGGCCGATCGGTCCAGAACACATGCCCGGCGTTCTCGATCCAGCTGAGCCGGGCGTTCGGGATGGCGCCGGCGAGCAGCTCGGCGTTGCCGGGCTGCACCAGCCGGTCCGCCGTACCGTGCAAGACAAGGGTCGGCGCCTGCAGCTGCGGGAGCCGCGCCAGCGTGCCCTCGTGCTGGCGCATGGCGTCCAGCTGACCCCAGTACGCCGATGCCCGCATCGGGTAGCGGACCCGGATGTCGATGTCGGTGGCGATGTCGTCCGGGGAGGTGTCCTCGGCGTACAGGAACGGGACCGATGCCGCCGCGGCCTCGCGCGCCGTCCTCGGCGTTCGGTCCATGAGCATCGTCGCGGCCGCGGGATCCATCCGGACCGCGTCCCGGCCGCCGGGATGGGTGCAGCCGAGGACCAACCGGTCGACCCGCTCGGGGTGGCCGAGCGCGAGCTCCTGAGCGATCAGCCCACCCATCGAGACCCCGAAGACGTCGGCGCGCTCGACCCCGGCGGCGTCGAGGACCTCGACCGCGTCGGCTGCCATGTCGGTGATCGACCATGGCAGCGGCGGGACGGTGCTGCGACCCACGCCCCGGTTGTCGAACCGGACGGTACGACGCTCCGCTGAGAGGCCCGGCAGGATGCGGAACCACATGTCGGCGGTGTAGCCGAGGCCCTGGATCAGCAGGAGGGGCGTGCCGCCGTCGCCCTGCACCGCCAGCCACAGCGTGAGGTCGTCTCGCGTCGTCACCGGCACCGCTCGATCATGTCGCACCGGCTGTTAGCGTCCGCTGGGTGGCTGCTGACCTCGAGGCGCCTGCTCGACGATCTGGCGGCCGAGACGACCGACCTGAACACCATGATTTCGGGTGCGGCGAGCGAGGCGTGGTCGAGCCTCACGCCCGCGGCCGGCTGGACGGTCCGCGACCAGGTCAGCCACCTGTGGTTCTTCGACCGGGAGGCACGACGCGCGGTCGAGGACCCGGACGGCTTCACCGCGGGCCTGGCGGCTATCGCGGCCGATCCGACGGGCTACATGGGGCGGCATCTAGCGGCCGGTCGCGGTCTCGGCGACGCGTTGCTCGACGAGTTCACCACCGAACGGTCTCGCCTGATCGAGATGCTGCGCCGCACCGATGCCTCCCGCCGGATCCGGTGGTACGGGCCACCGATGGCGCCGACGTCCTTCGCGACCGCTCGGCTGATGGAGACCTGGGCGCACGGTCAGGACATCGCCGATGCGTGGGGGGTTCGTCGTACGCCGACCGACCGGCTCCGCCACATCTGCCATCTCGGCGTCCGGACCCGTGGGTTCTCCTACCTGGTCCGAGGCGAGACGCCGCCGACGGCGCCGGTCGCCGTCGTCCTGCGCGCACCGTCGGGCGGCGAATGGGCGTTCGGGCCGGCCGACAGCGTGGACCGGGTGGAAGGCCCTGCACTCGACTTCTGCCTGGTCGTGACCCAGCGGCGCCACCTGGCGGATGTCGACCTGCGCGTCACCGGGAGCGCCGCGCGACTGGCTGGTCAAGGCGCAGGCGTTCGCGGGCGCGCCATCACTGACTGACGAGTCCCGACGCGGCTGGGCGGTCGGACCGCCGTAATCGGGCGTCCACGCCCGGTTTGTCCCGTGTTTTCGGTAGCGGTCCCCGTGACTACCCACCGGTATCGGTTTGCGGGGCCGGGTCAGGAGGCAGACCAGCGACCTGTCCTACTCCCCACTCTCAGGAGCGCAACCACCGTGGACCTCATCCTCTGGATCATCGCCGTCATCCTCGTCATCTCGGGGATCCTGACGATCGTGCGAGGAGGCCTGCTCTGGGGCATCGTCCTCATCGTCGTGGGACTGCTGGTCGGGCCCGGCGGGGTGAGCATCTTCCACTGACCGGCCACGGAGCCGGCAGCCGGGCAGCCGTCCCGCAGCACGGCCGCGATCTCGACGGCGTGCCGCAGGTCGGTGCCGCAGCAACCGCCGAACACCACCAGGTCCGGCAGTTCTCGCCCGAGCTCTGCAAGCTCGTGCGCGAGCTCGGCGGGATCCCCGTCGTCGAGGTCAGGTGCGTTGTCCATCTCGTCGTGGCTGCGGATCGAGGCGTTGACCCGCAGCCCGCGCACCCGCTCGGTCCATGGCTGGTCCGGGTCAAGGACATGACGGAAATGCGCGGGGTGCGCGCAGTTGACCATGTAGTAGGCGGGGTAGCCGCCGGTCGCGGCGTCGACGGTTTCCACCGCCGCTTCGAGGGTGCTGCCCTCGGGTAGCCGGCCGTCCGTCTCGACCGTGAACGACAGGACGAGCGGGATCCCGTGGATGCTGCGCGGCTCGCGCCAGGCCGACGGCCTCTGCCGGGTCGGACAGGGTCAGTGCCGTCAGCATGTCGAGGTCGGTCTCAGCCAGGATCTGCACCTGCCAGCCGTGGTAGCGCTCGGCCTGATGGGCGGTCAGTGCCTGCTCGGCGCTGGTAGCCATCGTGGTGCGGCCCGATCACGCCGTCGAGCACGACCGGTTCGACGCTCGGGACCAGCTCGTCACGCAGCTCGACCGCGAGCTCGACGGCTCGGCGGTTGATGTCCTCCAGCCGCTCCTCGTCGTACCCCATCAGCTCGCCCCAGCGCGGGCTCGCCCGCCAGGTGACCGTGTCGAGGATGAAACCGAGCCCGCTGCGGCCGGCCAGCTGACCGTGCGCCAGGAAGTAGTCGACGAGCAGGGCGCGGCCGTGCTCGTCGTCGAGCAGCGGGAAGCTGGCGAACTCCGGCAGCTCGACCCCGTGGTGGTGGATCAGGTCGGTCTCGATCCCGGAGTCGGTCAGGTAGGTCAGGACGCCCCGGCCCGCCAGCTGGGGCAGCTTGTCTCGGTACAACGCCGTCATGACGGCCGCGTCATGACCGGCCGGCTGGCCGATCCAGCCAGGTCGTGATCAGCCAGTGCGCGATGGAGGCCGGCGGCGGCAGCAGCGGGTCGCCGCTGCGCAGCTCGTCGCGGGTGAACCACCGGACGTCCTCGAGCTCCTTGTCGACGTTGTCGACCTCGCCGCCGACGACCCGGGCCTCATAGCCGAGCATCAGCGACTGCGGGAACGGCCAGGGCTGGCTGCCGCGGTAGGTGACGTCGTCGACCTCGACACCGGTCTCCTCGCGGACTTCGCGTGACACGCAGTGCTCGGCGGACTCGCCGGCCTCGACGAAACCGGCAATCGTGGAGTAGCGACCTCGCGGCCAGCTCGGCTGGCGACCCAGCAGCGCCCGGTCACCGCCGTCGTGCAGCAGGACGATGACCGCCGGGTCGGTACGGGGGAAGTGCTGGCTGCCGTCGACGTCGCAGATCCGGGACCAGCCGGCCTGGGCGACCCGCGTCACAGCACCGCCCGCGGGCAGTGCTGGTGGTTGCGGTGCCAGTTCGCCAGCGCGATCGTCGAGACCAGCAGGCCCGCCTCGAGGTCGTCGAGGGCGGCGCCGACATCGCGGATGCCCAACGGCCGGGCGCCCAGCCGGCGGGGCAGCTCTCCCACGGTGCCCCAGTACGCCGTGCCGTCGCCGACGCCCGAGCAGGAACCGTTCGCCGTCGCCCTGCCAGGTACCCGAGTCGACCAGCACCAGGTGCGGGCCGTCGTCGATCGACCGACGCGCGGCTCTCGTCGTCGATGACGAGCAGCGAGCCGGTCTCCAGGCAGCGGCCAGCCACTCGTCGTCCTCGCGGTGGTGGGCGACCCGGTCAGCGGCCGAGCGTGACAGCGACGGGACGGTCACGACCGTGATGGCCGCGAGCTCGTCCCACAGATGCGCGGCGGCAACCGCGCCGGTCAGCAGGAGGGGGAACACGACCTGTTCGTTGGGAGCGTGGATCCGGTCGCTGGGCAGGCCCACGCCGAGGAACACCACCGGCGCCTCGAGGACGTCAGCGAGGTCCGCCTCCGGGCCGCTACCGCCCTCGCGGGTGTACAGCACCTCGGTGCCGAAAGCCCGGGCCATCGCCCGGTTGACGGCCTGCAGGGCCGGATGGTCGAGCGGTGTCAGGCACGGCCGGGTGCCCTGGCCGTAGAAGTGCAGCGTCGCGGTGATCCCCGCCGGCGTGTTGGCCTCGACGTAGGCCCGCAGCTGGTCCTGGACCTCGAGCGGGTCCTGGTCCGCCACCAGCCGGAACGAGAGCTTCGCGTGCGCGTCACCCGGCACGATGGTCTTGTGGCCCGGTCCGGTGTAGCCACCCCAGACACCGTTGACCTCAGCAGGTCGGCCGGGCCCAGACCCGCTCCAGTGTCGAGTACCCGGCCTCGCCGTACGTCGCCCGGCTCTCGGCGTCCGCGAGCCAGCTTGCCTCGTCGTACGGCAGCTTCGCGATCAGCTCGCGTTCGCGGTCGGACAGCGGGAGCACGCGATCGTAGAAGCCCGGCACCGTGACCCGGCCGTCAGCGTCGTGCAGCCCGGCGAGCAGGTCGGCCATCACGTGGAGCGGGTTGGGCACCGCACCGCCGAACGAGCCCGAGTGCAGGTCCACGTCGGGGCCGTGCAGGTCGAGCTGGCAGTCGGTCATGCCCCGCATGCCGGTGCAGATCGTCGGGGTGTCCCGCGCCCACATCCCGGTGTCGGTGACCACCACGACGTCGCAGCGCAGCCGGTCGCGGTTGGCCTCCAGCAGCGCGCGGAAGCCGGGCGAGCCGCTCTCCTCCTCGCCCTCGATGAGGAACCGCAGCGTGACCGGCGGCGCCGCCGGCCGGTCGTCGCCAGCCAGGCGCGCAGGCCGTGGAGGTGGAAGGCGACCTGACCCTTGTCGTCGGCCGAGCCTCGGCCGAGCAGCAGCTCGCCATCGACCCGCGGCTCGAACGCCGGCGAGTGCCACAGCTCCTCGGGGTCGGCGGGCTGCACGTCGTGGTGGCCGTAGACGACCACGCTGGTCGCCGACTCATCGGTCGCAGCCCATTCGGCGAACACCGCCGGGGCGCCGTCGTCGGTCGTCCAGATCTCCACCGTCGGGAAGCCGGTACGCCGGAACGCCTCGGCGAGCCACTCGGCCGACCGCTTCACGTCGGCCGCGCGGTCGGGATCGGCCGACACGGAGGGGATCCGCAACCATTCCATGAGCTCGGCGAGGAACGCCTCCTGATGGGCCTCGACCCACTCGCCGCACCACGTCCGCCGTCATGCCAGCCACCTTAGGACGTGCGGCTGCGAGCCCCCGCCGTGCCAGGCTGTCTGCCGATGACACGACGATCCCGCCGACCTCGTCGGCGGCTTCCTCGTCGTACTGGCGACGCTGTGGCCGGCTGCGGAGGCGGTGCGCCCCAGGCCGGGCGAACACCGTCGACGTCGTCCGTCGGCTGGCCCGTCTCCGCGCCCGACGCCGCCGACCGGTGCATGCGCCGGTCCGGCCGATCCGGTTGGCCTTCGTCGGCGACATCCACTTCGAGGGTGCGTCCAGCGGGCGCTCGACGGGTTCGGCCCGATCACCTCGACGCTGCGCGACGCCGACCTCACCATGGCGAACCTCGAGACCGCGATCACGACCCGCGGCACTGCCACCCCGGGCAAGGCGTTCACGTTCCGGGCACCGCCGACGGCGTTCGACGCGCTGCGTCGCGCCGGCATCGACGTCGTCACGATGGCCAACAACCACGGCCTCGACTACGGCCCGGTCGGGCTGGCCGACACCCTGGCAGCGATCCGCGCGACCCACTTCCCGACCGTCGGCATCGGCCGGGACGAAGCGCAGGCGTATCGGCCGTATGTCACGACGGTCAAGGGCACCCGGCTCGCCATCGTCGGCGCCACGGACGTCATCGACAGCAACCTGGTCTCCGCCTGGACGGCGGCCGGGAGCCACGCCGGACTGGCCTCGGCGATCGGTACGTCGCGGACCCGGCTGGAGGCCGAGGTACGACGGGCGCGGCACGCCGGCGACGTCGTCGTCGTGTACCTGCACTGGGGGGTCGAGACCGTCGACTGCGCCACGGCCGAGCAGGAGTCGCTGAGCGCCGCGTTGCTCCGCGCTGGCGCGACGGTCGTCGTGGGATCCCACGCGCACGTGCAGCTCGGCGGCGGCTGGCGGGGCCGGCGGTACGTCGACTACGGCCTCGGGAACTTCGTCTTCTACGCCACCGGCGGGGTCACGCCCGAGACCCGCAGCGGCGTGTTGACCCTCACATTGCGAGGGTCGCGCCGTGACCAAGGCGCGGTGGTCGCCCGCTGTCATCGAGGACGGCCTGCCGGTGCCGCTGCACGGTGCCGAGCTGCGGCCGGGCGCAGCCAGTGGCAGGCGCTGCGCCACTGCACCGACCTGCACGCCACGCCCGATCAGTGAACCGGAGGCTCAGCGCTTGACCGGCGTCACGGCCGCAGCCTCGAAGCGCTGTGCGCTGCGTCCCACTGCCAGCGGATGCGGTACTCGGTGCCCGCGGCGCAGTACGGACTGCAGTTGTTCTGCTCCGAGACCAGCCCCCGACCGGTCATCCGCAGGTAGGACGCCGCGTTGGCGTTGTTGACGCAGCCACCCTTGCCGCAGCTGCCGAACGGCAACCGCCACTTCCCGCCGAGGTCGGCGGCTACTGAACCGAAGTAGCTGACGTCGCCGCCTTCACCGCGGGCGACGAACGTCGGGAATCCCCGACGGCAGCGTCGGGCCCACCTGCAGCCCAAGCCGGAACGACGGCGGGCCCTTCGCCCAGCGCCACCTTGGCCTCGGTCTGCCACTGCCCTTCACCACTTGACCACGACGAGGTCGCGCTTGGTGACGAAGGCGCCGTAGCTGCCGGTCGTGTCTTGACCGGGCCGGCGACCCAGTCCAGGGAGTCCGGCGAGTGCTTGACGGGCACGCCGCCATTGTCGCGCGTAGGGGCGAAGCGCGGTGGCGGGAGGCGGTCTGACCGTCTGGGTCCCGCCACCCGGCGCGATGATGACGACCGCGACCACCGCGGCCGCCGCTGCCGCGGCCACGCGAGACCGCCGACGACCAACCGGGTACGACGGCGCCGCCGGCTCTTCGCGATCACTGCGGCGAACGGCGGTGGCAGCGGATCGAGGACATCGAGCGCCTGGTGCAGCTCGGCACGGATTCCGGCCTCGTCGAGCGCGTTCATCGGCTCGCCTCCAACTGCTCGGCGAGGCGGCCGAGACCTCGCGACGTGTAGGACTTGACGGCTCCGGTGCTCACGCCCATCAGCTCGGCGGTCGCAGCCTCGGAGAGATCCGCGTAGTAGCGCAGCGCCACCGCCTCCCGCTGCCGCCGTCGGCAGCTGCCGCAACGCGGCGACCACGGTGGCGCGGTCGACCGCGGCGACGGTGGCGTCGTCGACCCGATCCCGGCGGTGCACGAGCGGCGCGTAGCGCGTTGCGACCAGTCGGCGGCGCAGCGAGGAGCGGGCCAGGTTGAGCACGGTGGTCCGGATGTAGGCGAGCGCGGCGTCGGGGTCGCGCAGCCTCGCCAGCCGGCCACCGGCGGCGACTCTCAGGAAGGCCTCCTGCACGACGTCCTCGGCGGCCGCCGTCTCGTCCAGCAACAGCGCGGCGAGCCGGACCAGCGAGCGGTAGTGCACCAGGTAGATCGAACCGAGCTGGTTCTCCGTCACGGCCGACGTCGACACCTGGCCCGACTCTCCTGTCTGCAGCGCGGTCACATCAGGTCCAGACGCGGCGCTCACTCGAAAGGTTGTGCGCCGGTTCCCAGCAGTTCAGCCAGCTCCGCCCGATCGAGCAGCCGCTCGGGCCGCTTGACGGTCATGGTGCGCACGTAGAGGAAGCCGGCGCGAACCTGGCTCGGCTCGACACCCGCCAGGTCGGCCCACGCCAGCCGGTAGACGGACAGCTGCAGCGACGCGGCTGCGAAGTCCGCCGGCACCGAGCCGGTCTTGTAGTCGATGACGTCGTAATGGTCGGCGCCGGCAGCGTCGTCGCGGTAGACGGCATCGATCCGGCCGCGCACCAGCCGGCCACCCGCCACGAGCTCGAACGGCGCCTCGACGGCGACCGGCCGACGATCGGCCCAGTCCGAGGCCAGGAAGCCCTGCTGCAGCAGCTCGAGGTCGTCGTCGGAGAGCTCCAGGTCACTCGATCCCGGCAGGTCCTCGGCATCGAGCAACGCCACCCCGGCATGGCGTTCCTCGACCCAGGCATGGAACCGCGAACCCGCCGGGCCGCAGGCTGTGGCCGGCGCGGCAGCGGGCGGGCGAGTGAGGCGGCAAAGCCGTCCGGATCCGCCGCGAGCGCCACGACCTGGCTCGCGGTCAACCGCCCCGGGAGCGGGACGTCGACGGTCGTCACCCGCCGGCGGCGCAGCTCGTCGAGCAGCAGCGACGCCTCGCGCTGCCACTGCGACGGGTTCGTCGCCGAGCGGTGACGGGCCGGTCAGTGGGGCCGCCGCGGTGCCGGTGCACCAGGCGCCGCGGCCGCCTGCCGCGCCTTCGCTCGTCGCGGGTCGGGAGCCGCGGGCCACGCGATGTCCACGGCAGCTGCCACCTGAAGTGGGTTGGGAGCATCCGCCTCGGGCTCGGCGCACCAGGCGTCCTCGGTCACCGCCGGCGCGCCGAGCGACCGGATCTCCTCGAGGTACGGCGAGAGCTCGACCGGCTGCTTGCGGGTCGGGCTCCAGCAGTACGCCGAGAGCAGCAGCATCGACCGGGCTCGGGTCAGCGCCACATAGGCAAGGCGCCGCTCCTCGTCCGCCTCGTCGGCCTTGCAGTCCGCCTTGAAGGCCTTGATGTCCTTCATGCCGTAGCCGCGCAACACCGGCAGGTCGCCGGCATCGCCGCGGCACTCGAACGGCAGCACCTGCGAGCCGGTCAACCAGCTGGAGCGGCCTCGTCCCGACGGGAAGGTCTTGTTGACGAGGCCGGGCACCGCGACCACGTCCCACTCCAGACCCTTGGCCTTGTGGACGGTCATCAGCTTGACGGTGTCGGCGTCGGACACCGCTCCGACGTCAAGACCGTCCTCGTTGTCGTTGGCGGAACGCAGATACGCGAGGAACGACGACAGGTCGCTCTCCCCCTCCAGACCGGTGAAGTGCGCGGCGTGGTCGACGAACGCATGCAGGTTCGCGATCCGGGCGACGGCCACGCGGTGCTCGTCGGCCTCGATCTCCACCGCGAGCCCGATCGTCGCGACCACCTCGGACACCAGGTCGACCAGCGGCGCACCGACCAGTTCACGAAGCCGGCGTACCTCGGCCCCGAAGTCGCCTGATCCGCTGCAGCGCCTCCGACGAGTACGCCGCCGGTTGGCCCGGCGACTCGACGGCGTCGAGCAACGAGGCGAGCTCGGCGGGGTCGACCGAGTCGGTCGCCGCCTGCAACGCGCGCTCGAGGTCCTGGCCGGCGGCGCGGCTCGTCGTCGCTGTCGCTGCCCGGTGGCGACCAGGTGGCGAGCGGCCCGGCGCGTCGACCGAGCGCGGCCAGGTCGCGCACCCCGAGCCGCCACCGTGGACCGGTCAGCACCCGGACGGCGGCGGCGTTCGCGGTCGGGTCGACGAGCAGCGACAGCATGGCGACGACGTCGGCGACCTCGGGCATCTCGATCAGGCCGCCGAGCCCGACCACCTCGACCGGAATGTCGCGGCCGAGCAACGCCGGTGCAGCCGCGGGAAGTCGACCCGCCGCCGGGAGAGCACGGCGATCTCGCGCGCCGGGTGACCGGCTTCCAGCTCGGCGCAATCCTGTCGGCGAGCCAGTCGGCCTCGTCCTCGGCGGTCAGCAGCCGGGCGAGGACGACATCGCCGGCGACCTCGTTGCCGGCACCGCGGTCGAGCCCTCGACGCGACCTGGGCCGGCGACGGGCGGCCGCGCTCGACGTGGCGAGCGCGCGCCGCGACGATGTTCGCGGCCTGGAGAATCCGTCCACCGCAACGGAAACTCGTCATCAGCGGTTGGCGGTTACGGCGCGCCGGCGAGAAGTGCGTGCCGAAGCGCAGCAGGTTGCCGACGGAAGCGCCGCGCCAGCCGTAGATCGCCTGGTTGGGGTCACCGACCGCCGTCACGGCGTGCTCCTCGCCGAAGATGCCGCTGAGCAGCCGTCGCTGCGCGACGCCGGTGTCCTGGTACTCGTCCAGGATGACGAGGTCGTAGCGGCCGCGCTCGACGGTCGACGACATCGGGCGACGCCGCGACGATCCGGGCGGCCAGCGCCACCTGGTCGGCGAAGTCCAGGACGTCCAGCCGCTCCTTGTCCGCGGTGTACGCCGCGACCAGCTCGAGCAGCTCGGCGCGACCGAGCGCCCGGTCGGCTGCCGTCGCCGCCGCCTTGGCCGGAACTTGGTCATCGCCCGGACCGACTCGACGACGGCAAGGTCGTGACGGCGTACCTCATCGGCGCTCGTCAAATGCTCGGCCAGCTCGCCGGCCAGGGCGACCACCCGCCCGGCAAGGAACAACGGCGTCAGCTCGAGGTGACGAGAACGGTCCCGACTGCTCGCTGCACGACTCGCATCGCGAGCTGCCACTGCGTGGCCTCGGTCAGCAGCGTCGACGTCGGCTCCCGGCCGATTCGCAACGCGTGGTCCCGCACCAGCTGCGCCGCGAACGAGTGGTACGTCGCCACGGTCGGCAGGTCGTCAGCGTCGTCGGCATCGGTTCTGGGCAAGCGCGGCGATCGATCGCCGGACCCGGTCGGCCAGCTCGCCGGCCGCCTTGTTGGTGAACGTCAGACCCAAGGATCCGTGACGGCGCCAGACCGCGATGCGCGATGGCATGGACCGCCCGGGCGGCCATGACGGTCGTCTTCCCGCTCCCCGCGCCGGCGACGACCAGCTGCGGTTCAGCGGTGCGGTGACGACATCGAGCTGGGGTTGCGGTGAACGACGTGCTCGAGCAGGTCGCACGGAGATAACGACCGGATGGCACCGGTGTCGACGGCGCGGCTCACCACACCACCTGCCGGCCGGCCTCGTTGGCCGGGCACGACGTACGGAAGGGGCAACGATCGCAGCGATCGTTGGGTCGGGCCGGAAACGCCTCGGCGCGGATCGCTGCCGCGACGCCGCTGACCAGCTCGTCGGCCCAGCGGTCTCGTCGGCGCAGCGCCGGCTGCGGCTGGGTCTTGGGCAGGCCGCTGACCGATGCGGTGCGCAGCTGCAGGAGCTCGGCTCCGCCCGGGGCTCGCCCGGACTCGTCGCCGAAGGCGCCTTCGCGAACCGCCAGCTGGTAGACCCCGAGCTGCGGCTCGTGCCCAATGCTGCATCGGTCGGCGGGTACTTACCGGTCTTGAGATCGACGACCACGAGCCGGCCGGCCTCGTCGAGCTCGAGCCGGTCGGCCCGGCCGCGCAGCACGATGTCGGGCCCAGCGGGACCATGAAGTCCTGCTCCGCGCGCGGCGAGTCGACGAGGGTTCTGCGGCTGCCAGCGCAGGAACCCGTCGAGCACCTCGATGGCCGCCTTGCCGTTCGCGCAGCCGCTGCCACGGCGCGTCGAAGGGCAGGGCAGGCCAGACCGAGTCCAGCCGTTCGACCAGAGCCTCCAACTCGGCGGGCAGGGTGCCGACGGCGACCGCCTCCGCGAGCGCGTGGACCACCGAGCCAAAACCCTGGGACGACGTGGTGGTCTCCCGAGCCTTGGCCTCCCGGTCGAGGAACCAGGCCCGCGGACACGTCGTGAACGACGCGACAGCCGATCCCGACAGCGTCACCGGGGTGTCCGTCGGTCGCACCGGCTGGGCGCCGACGGTCTCACCGGCCGTGCCCCACCAGTGTCGCGGAGCCGCGCTCGGCAACAGCGGCACGCCATGGTCGTCGGTCGCGTCGGCCAGGGCGGCCAGCCGCCGGGCCGCCTCGGCCCGCAGCGGCTCCGCAGCCGTCGGGTCCTGCACGGTGCGCCGCAGCCGCGCGACCAGCGATGCCGGCGACAGGACGGCGGTGTGACCCGGGCCCGCTCGGGGACCGCCAGCCCGGTCTCGGCGAGGAAGCGTGACGGCCGGTCGGCCAGGTCGTCGACACCCGATACCGCGGTCACGACCAGCCGGGTCCTGGCCCGCGTCAGCGCGACATAGAACAACCGACGCTCCTCGGTGAGCAGCGCACCGGGCGTCGGTGGCGGTCGGGGCCCGTTGGCGTCAAGGCTGTCCGCGTCGAGCAACGAGCCTCGGCGCCGGAGGTCCGGCCAGACACCGTCCTGGACATCGGCGACCACGACGAGGTCCCACTCGAGACCCTTGGAGCGGTGCGCGGTGAGCAGTCGGACCGAGTCGAGCGCGCCGGCCCGCTCCTCGAACGGCGCGGCGGGGATCTCCTGCGCCCGCAGCTCTTCGAGCAAACCGCGCGACCCGGCCCGCGGCTGCCGATCCTCGAGCCGGCTGGCCGCCTCGAACAGCGCGAGCACGGCATCGAGGTCGCGATCGGCCGCGCGTGCCGCTGTCCCCGTTCCGCGGGCCCGAGTGGTGAGCCGCCGCGCCCAGCCGGAGCCGTCCCACAGCGCCCACAGCACCTCCTCAGGAGCACCGCCCTGCGGCATCGACCGACTCGGCCGCAGCCAGAAGCGCCGCCAGCCGCGCCGCCGGTGCCGCCACCCATTCCTCGACGGTCGTCAGCTCCACCGGGCTCGACGACGGCGTCGCGCACCAGTACCGACGACGGCGGGTCTGGGCCTGGCCACCCGCCCGGGCCAGCGCCCGGAGCCGCCGGCCGAGGGCCCGAAGCTGGGCTGGTGACGCCCCACCGAGCGGTGAGAGCAGCAACATCCGCGCGGTTTCGATCGGCAGCTCGGCCGCCTCGCCGCGGGCTCCCTTGGCCGCCTTCTCGACCAGGTAGCTCAGCGCCGCGAGCAGTGGCGCCACGGCCGGATCGCGCGAGAGAGGGATCTCGTCGGCAGCGACCGACACGGGGACGCCGGCGGCGACCAGGGCCCGTCGTACCACCGGGATGCTGCGCGTGCCGGAACGCACCAGGACCGCCATCTGCGACCACGGCAGGCCGTCCTCGAGATGGGCGCGGCGCAGCAGGTCGGCGATGGCGGACACCTGCGCGGTGGCGGTGGAGTACAGCCGGATCTCCGGGGGCGCCGAGCTGGGGCGGCCGGCCGCGATCAGCTCCCGGTGGTCCGTGGTTCGCCGGGTAAGTGGGCCCAGCGGGATCCGAGTGGCGACCGCACGCGACACGTCGAGCAGCTCGGCGCCGCTGCGGCGGCAGGTACGCAGCGCGACCACCGGTGCCGGGGTTCCGTTCGCTGCCGGGAACCGGTCCGGGAACTCAAGGATGCCCTGCACGTCGGCGCCACGAAAACCGTAGATCGACTGGTCCGGATCACCGACCGCGACCAGCAGCCGTCCGCCGCCCGCGAGCCGGTGGAGCAGCTGCTCCTGCGACGGGTCCGTGTCCTGGTACTCATCGACGTACACCGCAGGAAACCGTTGGGACAGCTCTCGCGCGGGGCCGTCGAGAGCGGCGATCGCGGCGCCGATCAGCCCGGCGTAGTCGACCTCCTCACGGATCGCGAGCACGTCGAGGTACTCGTCGAGGAAGACGCCCGCGGCCTGCCAGGCCGGTCGACGGTGCTCGGCTCCGAGCCGGGCCAGCGTGGGGCCGTCGATGCCGCGTTCCCGCGACCGGTCGAGCAGGTCGGCAACCTCGCGGGCGAAACCCCGCAGCCGCAGCGCCGGCGCCAGCTCGGTCGGCCATCGGGTCCGACCTTCGCCCCGGGAGTTCCCGTCGAGCAGCTCACGCACCCGCAGCTCGCGTTCGGCGCCGGACAGCAGGCGGGGCGGTCGCTGGTCCGGACCGGTCGCGTAGCGACGGAGCACGCCGTAACAGAACCCGTGGAAGGTGTGGGCCGCCGGTTCGGTGACGGTGCGCCCCAGCCGTGATGCGATCCGCCCCCGAAGCTCCTCCGCCGCCTTGCGGCTGAAGGTGAGCACCAGGACGTCCTCGGGCGCCATCCCCTGCTCGACCCGACGGACGACCGCCTCGACCATCGTCGTCGTTTTACCGGTGCCGGGGCCGGCGAGCACCAGCAGCGGACCGGCTGCGTGAGCGGCGACCTCGGCTTGCTGCGGGTCGAGCACCGGCACAGGTACGGCCGCGATCGGCGGCCGGACCAGCCGGTATGCCGGCGCGCTGTCGCTCACGGCTCCATTCAAGCCGTCGGGTCTGACGCTCGGACGGTCTCGACGAGCGCGACGCGCGTCACTGGCCGTCCCAACGGGCGACGCGCATGGCGACGCGGCCGTTGCGGATCGGCACGTCTTCCTCGCGCAGCAGCTCGAGCTGACGGTCGGCCTGGTGGGTCGCACAGCTGCCGTCCGCGTGGAGCACCCGGTGCCACGGCACCTCGGCGCCGTACCTCGCCATGACGGCACCGACCGCGCGCGAGGCGCCGGGCCGGTCGGCGAGCTCGGCCACGTCACCGTAGGCGAGCACCCGTCCGGCGGGGATCCGGTCCACCACGTCGAGCACGCTTCGGGCGAACATCGTCATCTCGCTGGGCACGACGGAACGGTACGGCGCTACGGTCCAAGACGTGAAGATTCTCGTGATCGGTGGGACATCCTTTGTCGGCCGGCACATCGTGGCGCGCGCGCTGGAGCGCAAGCACGAGGTGACGCTGTTCAACCGCGGTCAGACCGCGCCTGATGCCTTCCCGGACACGAAGGTCATCAAGGGCGACCGCAATGGCGACCTGTCCGAGCTCGACGAGGGCGAGTGGGACGCGACGGTCGACGTGAACGGCTACGTGCACCGACAGGTCCGCACCCTGCTCGAGAAGCTCGGCGAGCGCGCCGGCCACTACACGTTCATCTCGACGATCAGCGTGTACGGCGAGGACCTCCCCGACGGCGGCTTTACCGAGGAAGCGCCGCTGCTCGAGCCGGCCTGGGACGACACGCTCACGATGGAGAAGTACGGCGAGCTGAAGGTGGCCTGCGAGCAGGTGGCGCGTGAGTACGTCGGCGACCGGCTCCTCATCGTGCGGCCGGGCTACGTGATTGGGCCGTACGACCCGACGCATCGGTTCACCTACTGGGTGGAGCGGGTGGCGGCGGGTGGTCCGATGGTGGGGCCGGACGAAGACCAGCCGTTGCAGTGCATCGACGGCCGTGACCTGGCGGCGCTCACGGTCGGATGCGTCGAGCGCTCCGTCGTCGATACCTTCCACGCCACGGCTCCGGACGAGGCTCCGACGTTCCGCAAGGTGCTGGACAAGATCGCCTGGGCGGTCGGCAAGGAGTCACCCGAGGTCACATGGATCGGACCCCGGGACGAGCTGCCGCTGTCCGAGCCGGCCGACTGGTGGCCGGCGATGCGGGCCGATCTGAGCCGCGCACACGGTCACGGCCTGTGGTACCGCCCGCTGGACGAGAGCGCCCACGACACGCTGGCGTGGGTGCGTGCCGCCCGCGAGGCGGGCCGATACACCCCGCGGCAGGAGTACGGCTTCAGCCAGGAACAGGAACGCGCGCTGATCGTTGCCGGCGGTCAGTAGAGCGGCTGCTCCTTGTCGACCTGCGTGGTCCACGCCGTGACCCCGCCCTGGACGTGCTTCGCATCCGAGAACCCGGCGTCCTTCAACAGTGCCAATGCTTCCGCGGACCGCACGCCCGACTTGCAGTAGGCGATGATCGGCTTGTCCTGCGGCAGCTCGGCCAGCTTTGACGGCAGATCGCCCTTGGGGATCAGGGTCGCACCGGGGATGCGCACGATCTCCCACTCGGCCGGCTCCCGCACGTCGACGAGCAGGAAGTCCTCGCCCCGCTGCTGCATCTCGGCCAGCTCGCGCGCGGTGATCGTCGAGCCCGCCGCGGCCTCGGCGGCTGCCTCCGAGACCGTTCCGCAGAACGCCTCGTAGTCGATGAGCTCGGTGATCGTCGGGTTCTTGCCGCACAGCGGGCACTCAGGGTCCTTGCGGACTTTCACCGAGCGGTACGTCATCTCGAGCGCGTCGTAGATCATCAGCCGGCCCACGATGGGCTCGCCGATACCCGTGATGAGCTTGATCGCCTCGTTGACCTGAATCGACCCGATCGACGCGCACAGCACACCGAGCACGCCACCCTCGGCGCACGACGGCACCATGCCGGGCGGCGGGGGCTCGGGGTAGAGGCAGCGGTAGCAGGGGCCGTGCTCGGCCCAGAACACCGACGCCTGGCCGTCGAACCGGTAGATCGATCCCCACACGTAGGGCTTCCCGAGCAGCACGCAGGCATCGTTGACGAGGTAGCGGGTCGCAAAGTTGTCGGTCCCGTCGACGATCAGGTCGTAGTCGGCGAAGATCTCCATCGCGTTCGAGGAGTCCAGCCGGTCGGTGTGGAGGTTCACCGTCACCAACGGGTTGATCCCCAAGACCGAGTCGCGCGCGCTCTCAGCCTTGAGGCGACCGATGTCCGACTGGCCGTGGATCACCTGACGCTGCAGGTTGGACTCGTCGACGACGTCGAAGTCGAGGATGCCGAGAGTCCCGACGCCGGCGGCGGCGAGGTACATCAACGCCGGTGAGCCAAGACCGCCCGCCCCGACGCAGAGGACCTTGGCGTTCTTCAGCCGCTTCTGTCCTGTCATCGCGACGTCGGGAATGATCAAATGCCGCGAGTATCGGCGTATCTCCTGCGGGGTCAGCTCCTGCGCGGGCTCGACGACTGCGGGCAACGGCACGGTGTTTCACCTCGGTGGTCCATGGGTCGACTCGGACGGCGCCACTGACGCACCGCATCAGCGTCGCACGAATCAACAACGGAGGGCAGCAGGCGGTTGTTCCGCCGTCCCTCGGGTAGATCAACTCCTGCGACGCACACCGATCGGCGTGCGGCCACACATAAGGAGTCGACATGGGATTTTTCGACAAGTTGAGGAACAAGGGTCAGGCCAGCAAGGGCGACGCCAAGCAGAAGGTCGGCAAGGCGACGGACAACCAGCAGTGGCAGGCCGAGGGCAAGGTCGACTCAGCGAAGGGCAACCTCAAGCAGGCCGGAGAGAACGTCAAAGACGCTCTGTAGAACGGCGTCAAAGACGCTCTGTAAGAACCTCCGGGCGCGCCTTTAGTCGCGCGACCGGAACCAGCCGCGGCGCCGTTCAGCGTCCTCGGCTTCCATGGTGTTCCACGGCGGGGGCACCCGCGGGCCCCCGCCGTTTTGCTGCGCTCCTACCCCGCCAGGGTCGGCGGGAGCCTGGGCCTGGGTCGACGGGCCGGAGTCGGTCGACGGATCCACCGGCGAGACGGCCGCCGGTGTGGGGTCCGGTTCGCCGGTGCTGTGCAGCGCCGCTACGGGCACCGGCCCAGGGCCCTCGGGCGCGAGGGCGTGCGCTGCGGTCGCCTCGGCCCGAGCCGTCAGATCGACGAGCTGGTCGTCATCCCCGGTCGGCTGTGGCGCGTCCGGCGCCGTACCCGCGACGACCCGGGGGCGCAGCAACGCCTCAGCCAGCGTGAGGACGGTCTCGTCGACGTGGGCCGCCAGCCGGCGCTCGGTTCCCACCAGGGCGCCGGCGACGATCGCGCGGATCCGGGCATCGAGGTCCTCACCGTCGGGGCGTGACCCCGCTGACTCGGACAGCGCGGCGACGTAGGAGCCCAGGGCCGTCATGTCGGTCTGCAACGTGACCAGCCGCTGCTCGATCGCCGCGATCCGTGAGCCGTCACCCGCCGAGCGATCGCCGAGGTACGTCGCGATTCCTTCCACCCGCTGGGCGACGCTCGACAGCGCAGTCGAGACGCCGTCGATGCCCTCACCTTGCGCCTTCAGCGCCTCGCTGAGCCCGGACACCGTGGACTGCAGTCCCACGAGGTCCTCACCCCGCTGAGCGACCATCCGCGCGAGGTTGTCGAGCCGCTCGCCGGTGCGCCGCATCGCCTCCCGCAGCTCCGTGGTCAGCGCGCCGACGACGGCCGGATCGGCTGCGATCGAGGGGTTCTGCTGGTTGTTCGCCAGGCTCTCCGACAGCGTCGCGATCTGGGCCCGTACGTCGGAGAGTGCACCGGCAAGCGAGCGCTGCTCGCTGAGCTGGTCCTCGACGGCGCGAGACAGCAAGGACTGCATTCGTTCGGACATCGGAGTGCTTGACCCTGGGTCGTTCGTCACCCTGAACTCCTCGCTCGATCACGCACAGTTAGGCGCGCCCCCACAGGCAGTATCACCTGTCGGCGCAAGCCCCCGTGACGAAATCGAGATCCCCCGGGCTTCGCCGAGGGGCGGCCGCCGGAAAGCGCGGCTCAGACGAGCAGCGGCTCGAGGCGGCGGTTGACCGCATCGAGGACGGCGCGGATGACGGCCTGGCGGGCGTCCTCGCGCACGATGGCGGATCCGGTGAGCCGGTCGGTCCCCGAGCCACTGACCATCGTGACGGTGACCAGCGCCGTGCGGTCACGGCCGCTCGGCGTGACCTCGACGTGCTCGAGCTCGAAGCGAGCCAGGCTGTCGATGAGCTGCTCGACAGCGTGCAGCGACGCGGACGCCACCGCCCGCTGGACGCCGGTCTGGGTCGCCGTGCCTGTGGCCTGGCCGCAGGACGACCCGGCCCTGGAACATCAGGGAGACGCTCGCGGACACATCGAGTCCCGAGGAGACGAGCTGCATTCGCGAGATGACCGGGCGGTGACCGGGCTGCGACGGAACCTCGAGGTTCTCGGCGTCCTCGATCAGCTGGACCTGGTCGGCGTCGACGCCGAGCCCGAAGCGCTCGCGCAACAGCCGACCGACCTTCGACGCGACCTGCACCTCATCGACACCGGGAGACAGACCGAGCCGGAGCAGGCCCAGGCCGCCGCCGGCCTCGTCGGGTTCGACGTCCGCCTCCGCGACTCCGGGGACGGCCCGCAGCGCGGCAACGATCTCCGCGTAGTCGGTACCGATCACCAGAATCTCCCCGTTGTCGTTGGGCCGCGATCAGCCGTCGTCGTACACAAAGATTCGGTGCCCGGCCAACGATGCTTGAGCGACACGATGCCAGGTTCGCGGCATTCTGGTGGCTCAAGCAGACTTTTTGCTCCGTGTGCGTTTGGCGGTGGTCTTCTTGGCCCCGCCACGACTGCTGCGTCCGGCCGAACCGGCATTTTTCCCGGTGCCGGAGGCGGCGGTCTCACCGCGGTTCTCCTTGGCCGCCGCAACACTCGCCCGCAACGCCGCCATGAGATCGACGACCGGTGCGTCCTCTCCTGCCGCCGGGGCCGGTTGGACCACCTCTTTGCCCTCGACCTTCGCCTCGATGAGCTTCTCGAGGGCTTCCCGGTAGTCGTCGGCGTACTGCGTCGGGTCGAAGTCACCGGACAGCGTCTCGATGAGCGACTGCGCCATCGTCAGCTCCTGGGAGCGCACATCGACGTCCTCGCTGAGGAAGCTGAACTCCGCGGGGCGGATCTCGTCCGGCCACAACATCATCTCGAGCACGAAGACGCCGTCCCGCACTCGCAGCGCTGCCAGCGACTCCCGCTGTCGCAGCGCGATCTTGACGAGAGCCACCCGGCCAGAGTCCTCGAGGGCCTGGCGCAGCAGCACGTACGGCTTGGTGCCGGCGCCGTCGGGCTCGAGGTAGTAGGACTTGGCGAAGTACATCGGATCGACCTGCTCGAGCGGCACGAACTGCAGGACGTCGATGCTGCGCGACGTGGAGAGCGGGAGGTCGTCGAAGTCCTCGTCGGTCAGCACCACGACCTCTCCGCTGGGGAGCTCGTAGCCCTTCGCGATGTCGGAGTACGGGACCTCCTCGCCGTCGATCGAGCAGACCCGCTTGTACCTGACCCGGCCCCCGTCCTCCCGGTGCACCTGGTGGAACGACACGCTGCGCTCCTCCGTGGCGCTGAAGAGCTTCACGGGGATGCTCACCAGGCCGAAGGAGATCGCACCCTTCCAGATACTGCGCATGGCTCCTGCCCGCTCGGCCCCGTGGCGTCGCTGTACCCACGATCATGGGTCCTCCACCATTGGTGCGTCTACTGTGACCCAGTGAGCTGGGGCTTGATCGGAGCCTTCGCCGCAGCGGTCGCGTACGGGGCGGCGACGATCCTGCAGGCGCAAGGTGTTCGTGCTGGCGGCGGCGAGGACGACCTCGACGTGCGACTCGTCTCACGGCTGCTGCGCTCGTCGAGGTACATCGCCGGGCTGCTCTTTGACGCGCTCGGCTTCGCCCTGTCGTTCGCCGCTCTTCGTACCCTCCCGTTGTTCACCGTCCAGGCGATCGTGGCGTCCAGCCTGGCGGTCACCGCCCTGCTCGCGGTCGTGGTCCTGGGTGCTCGTCTCGTCGTGTGGGAATGGCTCGCGCTGCTCGCCGTGACGGTTGGGCTGACGCTGCTGGCGGCGTCGTCGAGCCGGGATCGGCCGGCGCCGGTCGACGGGACCGACCGCTGGCTGCTGGTGATCAGCGTTGTCGTCGTTGGCGGCGCGGCCTTCACTGCCGGTCGCCGACGACACGGCGAGAGCCGGAACGACGCATGGGCTCTCGGTGCCCTGGCGGGGTTGATGTACGGCGCTGGGGGTATCGGCGCTCGCATGTTGGAGACACCGCGCAATCTCTGGGACCTGGTGCTCGACCCCGCGCTGTACGCGATGGTCGCCGCCGGCCTGTTCGGGACTGCTGCTGTACGCCATGGCGCTCCAACGCGGCAGCGTCACGCTAGCGACCTCGGCGGTCGTCGTGGCCGAGACGCTGGTTCCCGCGGCGGTGGGCATCGTGCTGCTGGGTGACCGGCCGGCCCACGGTGACTGGGCGATGGCGGCGACCGGGTTCGCGCTGGCGGTGCTGGGCGCACTGGCCCTGGCCCGCTACGGGCAGGCACCCGAGCGCGGTCGAATCGGACTCGCGGAGACCACGGCCGCATGCCCGAGCTGAACACCTACCGCAGCCAAGCGGGACGCCGCGCGGACACCGGAGCCGGTGCCGGCGGCTGACCCGTCAGGCTCTGATCGACCCGACGGAGCTGACCTTCGTCATCCAGGAGCACCACGCGACGGCGTTGCACTGGGACTTCCGGCTGGAACGCGACGGCGTACTCGTCTCGTGGGCCGTGCCCAAGGGGCTTCCGACCGACCCCAAGACCAACCACCTCGCGATCCACACCGAGGACCACCCGTTGGAGTACGGCGGCTTCTCCGGCGAGATCCCGGCCGGCGAGTACGGCGGCGGCAACGTCATGCTCTGGGACCACGGCACCTACGAGTGCGTCTCATGGACGGATCGGCAGGTCGAAGTGGTGTTGCACGGCGAACGGGTATCGGGTCGCTACGTGCTGTTCTCGACCGGGAAGCGCGACCGCGACTGGATGGTCCATCGCAAGGACCCCGCGCCGGCCGGCACCGAGCCGATGCCGAAGCTGATCCGACCGATGCTGCTCACGACGATCACCGAGCTCCCGCGCGACGACGACAACTACGGCTACGAGTTCAAGTGGGACGGGGTCCGGACGATCGTGTACGTCGACGGCGGCCGGCCTCGCGCCCTGTCGCGCAACGACATCGACGTGACGTCGTCGTACCCGGAACTGCGGGCGATGGCCGAGTCCCTCGGGTCGACGCGCGTCATCCTCGACGGCGAGATCGTGGCGTTCGATCGCGACGGCCGGCCGTCGTTCGGTCATCTGCAGTCGCGGATGCATGTCATCGGCGCCGCGCAGGTGCGGCGCGCCGCTGCAGCTCACGCCGGCGACGTTCCTGGCGTTCGACCTGCTCTATCTCGACGGCGTATCCGCTGCTCGACGAGCCGTATGAGAAGCGACGCGAGCTGCTCGACGAGCTCGAGCTGGCCGGGCCGTCATGGCAGACACCGCCGTGGTTCCGCGGCGGCGGCGCGGCGGTGTGGGAAGCCTCCGCGCAGCAGCAGCTCGAAGGCATCGTCGCGAAACATCTCGGCAGCCGCTACCTCCCGGGGAAGCGGTCGGACACCTGGCGAAAGCTCAAGCACGTCCGCACCCAGGAGGTCATCGTGGCGGGCTGGAAGCCGGGCGCGGGTCGACGGGACGGAACGTTTGGCTCGTTGCTCCTCGGGGTCAACGACGACTCCGGACTGACCTATGTCGGTCACGTCGGGACCGGTTTCGACGAGCGCGCGCTGCGCGAGCTCACTACCGAGCTGGCCGCTCGCGACGTCGCCCAGCAGCCGTTCGCGACCGAGCCGCCGCGAGCGGACGTCCGTGATGCCCATTGGGTCGAGCCCACACTCGTCGGTGAGGTCGCGTTCTCCGAGTGGACCACGGACGGCCGGCTGCGCCACCCGAGCTGGCGCGGGCTGCGACCGGACAAGGAACCCTCGGAGGTGGTCCGTGAGTCCTGAGCGCGTGACGGTGACGGTCGAGGACCGGACGCTGACGCTGTCCAACCTCGACAAGGTGCTCTATCCCGCGACGGGGTTCACCAAGGGTGAGGTCATCGACTACTACACCCGGATCGCGCCGGTGATGCTGCCCTACATCGAGTCGCGCCCGCTGACGTTGAAGCGATTTCCCGACGGGGTCGAGGGCAAGTCGTTCTTCGAGAAGAACGCACCGTCGCACACGCCTGACTGGATCCCAAAGGTGCGACTCCCCACGCCGGGGTCAACCAAGGACCGCGACACGATCGACTTCGTCGTCGCGCACGAGCTGCCGACGATCGTGTGGGCCGCAAACCTGGCCGCCCTGGAGCTGCACGTCCCAATGTGGCGCGTCGGCCCACGCGGCAAGGTGTTCAACCCCGACCTGCTGGTCTTCGACCTCGACCCGGGTGCCCCCGCGACCATCGTCGAATGCTGCGAGGTGGCGCTGCTGTTACGCGAGCGGCTGCGGGCCGATGGGTTATCGGCGTACCCGAAGACCAGTGGTTCCAAGGGAATGCAGCTCTACGTGCCGCTCGACGCGAAGTCGCCCTGGGAGGACGTGCACGGCTACGCGAAGCTGCTCGCCCGCGACCTCACGGAGTCGCACAAGGACCTGGTCGTGTGGCAGATGAAGAAGGACCTGCGAGGCGGCAAGGTGCTCGTCGACTGGTCCCAGAACAACTCGGCTAAGACGACGGTCGCGGTCTACTCGCTCCGCGCTCGTGAAGCGCCGACGGTGTCAACGCCGATCAGCTGGGACGAGGTCGAGGGCTGCGACCGGCCGGAACAGCTGCGCTTCACCGCGCCGGAGGTCCTCGACCGGGTCACCCACCTGGGAGACCTGTTCGCTCACGCGCTGGACGGCTCGGGCTCCATCCCGGCCGGGGCCGGCGAGTGAGCCACGTCGACGTCGCGATCCTCGGGGGTGGTTCCGCTGCTGAAGCCGCGGGCGAGCTGTTGGTCGCCGGCGGCCGCAGCGTGGCCGCCATCGAGGAGCGGTACGTCGGCGGCGAGTGTCCGTTCCTCTCGTGCATGCCAAGCAAGGCGTTGCTCCACGCCGCCTCGACCGGGATGTCGTGGCACGAGGCGGTCGGATTTCGCGACGAGATCGCCCAGCACCAGGACGACACCGGGCACGCGAAAACCATGCAGGACAACGGAATCGAGCTGATCCGTGGTCGCGGTCTCATCACCGGGCCCGGCCGTTTGTCGGTGGGTGACGAGGTCATCGAGTGGCACGACCTCATCATCGCGACCGGTGCGGCAGCCATGATCCCGCCCATCGACGGAATCGATGACGTCGAGGTCTGGACCAGCGAGGACGCTCTGACGCTTCCGGAGCAACCCGGCACGCTGTTGATCCTCGGTGGCGGCCCGATCGGCTGTGAGCTGGCCCAGGCCTACGCCCGGCTCGGCAGCGAGGTCACGCTGATCGAGGTGGCGGACCGGCTGCTCGCGAACGAACCCGAGCATGTCGGCCAGATCCTCACCGAGGCGCTCCGGCACGACGGCGTCGAGGTGCTTGCCGGTACGTCGGTCGTACGCGTGGCGGCTGATGGTGACGGGGTCGCCGTCGTCCTCGACGACGGCGACCGGGTCGCGGGCGACCGGCTGCTGGTGGCGGTCGGGAAGCGGCCTCGAACCACCGGCCTCGGCCTCGAGACGCTCGACATCAGCCCGCGTGACAACGGCGCACTCGCGGTCAACGGCCAGGGCCGGGTCGCGGGCAACGTCTGGGCGGCCGGCGACGTGACCGCCCTTGCGCCATACACCCACGGCGCCAACACGGCCGCCCGCATCGTGGCGCGGGCAATCCTCGGCGAGGATGCCCGGATGGACCTTCGCGCCGTGCCGCGCTGCGTCTACACCGACCCGACTGTGCTGTGCGTCGGAACTACCGATGGCGGTGCCGGAGTCGGGACCGCGTTCGCCGAGATCGGTGACACGGCGCGGGCCCACATCGAGAAGGGTCGACCGGCGCGGGTCCAGCTGTTCGCCGACCTCGACCGCGGCATCCTGGTGGGCGCTGCGGCGATCGGCCCGCACGCCGACGACTGGGCCGGACAGCTGGTGCTGGCGATCCAGGCGGAGGTGCCGCTGCGGGACCTGGCCGACACGGTGCAGGCCTTCCCGACGTACGCCGAGCCGCTGCAGCCGGCGTACCTCGATCTGATCCGGCAACACAAGGAGCGGTCGCGGTGATCGGCGTACCCGACGACCGCTCGCTACGCTTCCCCGCATTGTGACCACGACCAGTGACCCCCCGGCCCGCGGTACCCGACTGCCGCGCTCGGCGCGGCGCCAGCAGCTGCTCGAGGCCGCCCAGCAGGTGTTCGTCGCGAACGGCTACCACGCGGCAGCGATGGACGACATCGCGGAACGCGCCGGGGTCAGCAAGCCGGTGCTCTACCAGCACTTCCCCGGCAAGCTGGAGCTGTACGTCGCGTTGCTCGACCAGCACATCGGGACCCTGGAACGACGGGTCCGCGCCGCGCTAGCCAGCACCGACGACAACCGCGAGCGGGTAGCCGGCTGCATCCGCACCTACTTCGACTTCGTCGACGACCCGGGTGGCGCGTTTCGGCTGGTCTTCGAGAGCGACCTGCGCAACGAGCCGGCCGTCCGTGAGCGGGTGGACCGATCCCTGCAGCTATCCGTGACCGCTCTCGCCGACACCATCGCCCGCGACACGGGACTGGAGCGCAGCGAGGCCGAGCTGCTGTCGTGCGGCCTGGCCGGCGTGGCCGAGGTGTCGGCCCGCTGGTGGCTGACCCGCGCCGACATCGGCAAGGAGCGCGCGATCGAGCTGGTGCAGGCGCTGGCCTGGCGAGGGATCAGCGGCTACCCGCGGGTGTCCGACCCGGCCGGCCCCGGCGTTTCGCCGACGGCGTAGCGCCGCGACGGCGATCCCGGGACCGAGGTCGGTTAGCCTGACCCACGTGGAGGTCAGAATCGGTGTCAAGGGCGTAGGACGCGAGCTGTCGCTGGAAAGCGCCGAGAGCGGTGACGACATCCAGAGCTCGGTCGAGAAGGCCCTCAAGGACGGCGCCCCCACCGTCACGCTGGTCGACGAGAAGGGCCGCCGCGTCATCGTGGCGACCGACAAGCTCGCCTACATCGAGGTGCTCGAGAGCGACGCCCGACGGGTCGGCTTCGGCGCGATCTAGCGTTCGGTCAGTCGCCCCCATCGTCGAGTGCGACGCTTTGTCCCTTACTCGGCCCAGTTGAAGGGCAAGAACGTCACACTCGACATCAGGAACCGAGGCCGAGGGCTTCCATCCGTTCGGTGTGCTTCTGGGTGAGCCGAGCGAGGAGCTGACCGACGGCCGCGAGATCACCGACGCCACCCACGATGAGCCGCGCCAGCGCATCCCGGTCGACCGCGATCCGCTGCGCCTGCACCAGCGCCTCCCCGACCAGCCGGCGACCCCACAGCGCGAGCCGCCCAGCGACAGCCGGGTCGGCGGCAGTAGCTGCTCGCACGTGCTCGACGGCGAACTCCGAGTGACCGGTGTCCGACAAGGTCGCCAGCACCAGCTCGCGGGTCGGCGGGTCGACCAGCTCGGCCACCTCGCGGTAGAAGTCGGCGGCGAAGCCGTCGCCGACGTAGGCCTTGACCAGACCCTCGAGCCAGTCGGCGGGTGCGGTCGAGTCATGGAAGGCGTCGAGCGGCTCGACGAACGGCGCCATCGCATCGCTCGGTTCGACCCCGAGCGTCGCGAGCCGAGCCCGAAGCGTCAGGAAGTGGCCGAACTCCGCCACCGCCATCTGGCCGAGCGCCGCCTCGTCGTCGAGCGACGCGGCCAGGGATGCGTCACCCGCGAGTCGTTCGAACGCGGTCAGCTCGCCGTACGCCAACACGCCCAGCAGGTCGATGACCGCAGCACGGCGGTCCTCGTCGGTCATCGGGTCCATCCAGTCCGCCACGGGCGCAGGTTACCGACTCCCCGTGTCCGGCACCCCTAGACTGTGCTCCGTACGACGACACACTCGCGGAGAGCCGTGGGCTGCCGGTCCCCCGCGATGGTCGTGGGTGCGGACCGATCGCCAAACGAACCAGACGGACTCCGCACGAATCAGGAGTCCGTTTCTTCATGAAGACCTTTACCGAACTCGGCGTGTCCGAGGACGTCGCCGAGACCCTGGCGAGCCACGGCATCGTCACTCCGTTCCCGATCCAGGCGCTGGCGATCCCGCTGGCCATGAAGGGTCATGACCTCATCGGTCAGGCCCGCACCGGCACCGGCAAGACGATGGCGTTCACCCTGCCGCTGCTGCACACCATCACGCCGGGCCAGGCCGACGGCAAGCCGCAGGCGCTCGTCGTGGTCCCGACCCGAGAGCTCGCAAGCCAGGTCGCGCGCGACGTCGAGCTCGCCGTCGGGCCACGCGCCATGCGCGTGATGGTGATCTACGGCGGCCGGGCCTACGAGCCGCAGCTCGAGGCGCTGCGCAGGGGCGTCGACATCGTCGTCGGAACGCCCGGACGGCTGCTGGACCTCGCCAAGCAGAAGGCCCTCGACCTGTCCGGCATCAAGTCCCTCGTCCTCGACGAGGCCGACGAGATGCTCGACCTGGGCTTCCTGCCCGATGTCGAGCGGATCGTCTCGCTGCTGCCGGCCGCTCGGCAGACCATGCTGTTCTCGGCCACCATGCCCGGCGCCGTCGTGACGCTCGCCCGCCGCTACCTGCGCCACCCGACGCACGTTCGCGCGGAGTCGCCGGACGAGAGCGCCATGGTCCCGCTCACCAGCCAGTTCGTGTTCCGGGCCCACCACCTCGACAAGCCCGAGGTGCTGGCACGAGTGATGCAGGCCGACGGCCGGGGGCTGTCGATGGTCTTCACCCGGACCAAGCGCTCCGCCGATCGGATCGCCGCCGACCTCGAGGAGCGCGGCTTCGCGGCCGCGGCCGTGCACGGCGACCTCGGGCAGGGTGCTCGGGAGCGGGCACTGCGAGCATTCCGCAACGGCAAGGTCGACATCCTGGTCGCTACCGACGTCGCGGCGCGCGGCATCGACGTCCCGCTGGTCACCCACGTCATCAACTACGAATGTCCGGACGACGAGAAGACCTACCTGCACCGGATCGGCCGCACTGGTCGGGCCGGCGAGCCCGGGGTCGCGATCACGTTCGTCGACTGGGCCGACGGCTACCGCTGGGGAATGATCAACAAGGCGCTCGACCTGCCGTTCCCGGAGCCTGAGGAGACCTACTCGACTTCCGACGTCCTGTACGCCGAGCTGGACATCCCGCGGACCGCGACCGGGCGGCTGCCGCGTTCGGAGCGGACCCGCGAGGGGCTCGATGCCGAGGTACTCGAGGATCTCGGCGAGACCGGTCGCCGCACGCCGTCGCGCCCCGCCGGCCGCGACTCGCGACCCGACTCGCGCGGCCAACGAAGCCGCTCGGGGGGTCGGGCCAGCGAGCCGGCCAGCCCCCGCGACCCGGCGGCGCCGCCGCGGCAGCGGCAGCGCACCCGGCGCTCGGGTTCCGGAGCCTCGCAACCAGCGACCGCCAGCCGCGGGACCGCGACCGCCACGGATCCCGCGGCCGCTGCGTCGGCGCCTGCCGATGCCACCAACGGCGCAACGCCGACCCGCCGGCGGCGTAGTCGGCGACGCTCCGGAGGCAGCAACGCGGAGGCATCCCCGGGCGCGTAAAGCACAGCCCCGATCACGCCGATACTCCGGGCATGGTGATGCGGACGGTGGGAACGCGTGAGCGTGCGGAGAGCGTTGAGGACCTGGCCCAGTGGGTCGAGGGTCTGAAGGGCTGTCCGCCGATCGGACACACGTCGGTGGCGCGCTGCTTCCACCCGTCACACGGCGACGAGCCGTCCACGTGGTTCTACGTGGAGGCCGACGCCGAGGCCGGGGTGGCTCGGCTTCGCTGTCTGTCGGGGGGCCACGTCCACGAGCTCCTCGACTCCGCCGAACGCTGGACCTTCCCGCCCGCCTGGGCGTGCCTGGCCTGCAGCCAGTCGCTCGCCGAGGTCGTGTACGGCGTCAGCGAGCGGGGCGGCAAGGCTGACTGGCTGGCCGTCGCAGTGCGCTGCGTCGAATGCGGTGATGTTGCGGGCGTCTGCGACCTGGTGCTGCCGTCCCTGGACGTCGACCTGCTCCTCGGCGCCCTGTAACCAGTCGCGCTGGGGGACGTCGCGCTCCGCGCGCTGGGAGACGTCGCGCTCCGCGCGCTGGGAGACGTCGCGCTCCGCGCGCTGGGAGACGTCGCGCTCCGCGCGCTGGAGACGCCGCGCTCCGCGCGCTCGGAGATACTGTCGCGGTGCGCCTGCTGATCCTTGCCGACACGCATGTCCCCACCCGGGCGCGCGAGCTGCCCGACCAGGTCTGGCAGGCGGTCGATGACGCCGACCTCGTCGTCCACGCCGGTGACTGGGTGGACGTCGGTCTGCTCGACGAGCTGGCGGACCGCGCGGCCAGCCTGCTCGGCTGCTGGGGCAACAACGACGGGCCGCCGCTTCGCGCGCGGCTTCCGGAAGTGGGGTACGCCGACATCGACGGGCTGCGGCTCGGCGTGGTGCACGAGACCGGGCCCACCACCGGCAGGGAGCCCAGGTGCTCCGCCCGGTTTCCCGACCTTGACGTCCTGGTCTTCGGGCACAGCCACATTCCGTGGGACACCACGACGGAAACCGGCCTGCGGTTGCTCAACCCGGGCTCGCCCACCGACCGCCGGCGCGAGCCGGTGCCGACGTACCTCACCGCCGAGGTCAGCGACGGCCGCCTCGCTGCTGTGGAGCTGGTGACGGTGACCCGGGACCCGGTCAGACCTGGAGCGTGAAACGCACCCAGCTGGGCCGTCCGCAGGACGGGCACCGCATGAAGGTCGGGTATTCGCGCCCGAACAGGCTGAGCACCTTGACGTCCTCGCCGTGGCCGAGCCGAATCGCCAGGTGCAGCGACGGCCAGGCGGCGCGCAGCGCCTGCGCCAACCCGAGGACGGTCGGCTGGTCGCACCGGGAGCACTCGACGCGTACCGAGCCGGCACCGGAGGGGGTGGTGGGCGCCGCCGACGAGAACAGCGCCCGCTTGCCCTCGGAGTCGGGCGGGGTCGGACCGACCGTGCTGGGCGGCCGCGGCGTGCGAGGCCGGACCCGGTCGAAGCCCTCGCTCATCTGCCCACCTTGATCTCGTCGGACAGCCGCTGCGCCAGCTCCCGATACGCCTGCGCCCCGGGCGTCCGAGCCGCGGTCCGCATGATCGAGCGACCGGCCTGCGGCGCCTCGGCGAACCGCACCGACTTCGCGATCGGCGGGTCGATGACCTCGAGCCCGTAACGCGAGCTGATGTCGGCGAGCACCTCGCGTGCGTGGTTGGTGCGCCCATCGAACAGGGTCGGCAGCACGCCCATCACAGCCAGCCCCGGGTTGGTGATCCGCTGGACGTCGTGCACGGTGTCGAGCAGCTGGCCGACACCTCGGTGCGACAGCGTCTCGCACTGCAGCGGGACGAGAACCGCGTCGGCGGCGGTCAGCGCGTTGAGCGTCAGCACCCCGAGCGACGGGGCACAGTCGATGAGGACGATGTCGTAGTCGCCGCTGATCTCCTCGAGCGCGGTTCGCAAGACGTACTCGCGACCGGTGCGTGTGAGCAGCATCGCCTCGCAGCCCGCGAGGTCGATCGTCGCCGGCAGCAGGTCGGGGCCGTCGGCGGTCGGCCTGATCGCCATGGCGGCCGAGATCCGACCCAGCAGGACGTCGTGCACGGACAGCTCGAGATCCTCCGGCTCGATCCCCAGCGAGAACGTCAGGCACGCCTGCGGGTCGAGGTCGACCACGAGCACGCGGCGACCGAGGTCGCTGAGTGCCGTTGCGACGGAGGCGACCGTGGTCGTCTTCGCCACGCCACCCTTTTGGTTGGCGACGGCGATGACGCGCGCGCCGGCGTCGTCATCCGACATCCGCGACCCCCGTTTCATCCCGACAAATCAGACACCCATCGTACGGTCGAGCGGCCCTAGTGTGGACCGGTGAGCACCCCTCGTCACCTCGATCTCGATCCTCTGGTCCGGCCGGAGCGGCTAGCGGCCGCGTCGGGTGACCTCGCGGCGCTCGTGGCCACGCCACCGGAGAGCACGCCGACGCGACTGCCGGTGCTGCTCGTGCCCGGCTACACGGGCAGCAAAGAGGATTTCTGGCACCTGCTCCCGCTGCTGGCGCGCGCCGGTCACCCGGCGGTCGCGATCGACCTACGCGGCCAATATGAGTCCGGTGGCCCCGACGACGCGGCGGCGTACTCCCTCAAAGCGCTCGCCGCGGACGTGAGCTCGCTGGTCGCCGAGCCGACCCACCTGGTCGGGCACTCCTTCGGCGGCCTGATCTGCCGCCGAGCGGTGCTCGACGGCGCACCGGCGCGCTCGCTGACGCTGCTCTCGTCCGGCCCCGGCGCGCTCGGCGGCACCCGGGGTCAGCTGATCGAGCTGATGCGGCCGCTGCTCGAGGACGGCGGCGTCCCGGCGGTTTGGGAAGCAGCCAAGGCGATCGACGCGGCGGACCCGAACGTGCCCACCGTCGCGCCGCCGGTCGCCGCGTTCCTCGAACGCCGGTTCCTCGCTTCACCGAAGGCAGCGCTGCTGGGGATGGGTGTGACGGTGACCACGGCTCCCGACGAGACCGCGGACCTGGCCGCGACGGCTGTCCCGACCTTCGTGCTGCACGGCGACAGCGACGATGCCTGGCCGCTGGACGCGCAGCGGGAGATGGCCCGGCGGCTCGGTGCCCGTCACCTCGAGCTGTCGGGCTGCGGGCATTCGCCGGCCGTAGACGACGCCGACGCCACCGCGGACGCGCTGCTGGACTTCTGGGCGGCCGTGGACGGGCGCTAGCCGCCGCTGCGTGACAGGCTTGTGCCTGATGGACGAATCGGACTATGACGGGCTGTTCCCGCCGGACAGCGTCACCTGGCGGGTGCACGGCGACCCGCTGCTGTGGGTCGCAGGACTACGCGCGCTGCTCCTGCAGGCCGTACATCCTGCCGCGATGGCGGGGGTGCTCCAGCACTCGGACTTCCGCGCGGATCCGTGGGGTCGGCTGTTCCGGACCGCTGGGTACGTCGGGACCGTGAGCTTCGGCACCCGCGAAGAAGTCGCGAAGGCCGGCGCTCGGGTCCGCGGTCTGCACGACCGCGTCTCCGGCACGGACGCCGTCACCGGCGTGAGCTATCGAGCGACCGACCCGGAGCTGCTCCGCTGGGTGCACTGTTGCGAGGTGGCGTCGTTCCTCGACGTCCACCAGCGAGCCCGCGGCGACCTGTCGGACGCGGAGATCGATCGCTACTTCGCCGAGCAGACCCGCGCCGCCGCGGTGGTGGGCCTCGACCCCGCCACGATCCCGGACAGCGCCGACGCGATGGCGGCGTACTTCGACCGGATGCGACCGCAGCTGGCGGTCGACAACCGGACCCGACGGATCGCCGGGTACCTCGTGGTCCCGCCGATGTCGCGGCGGGTCGCGCTGCTGACTCCGGCGCGTCCCGCCTGGGCGACGGGCACGATGGTGGCGGCCGGGACGCTGCCCGGCTGGGTCCGCCGGATGTACGGCCTTCCTGGGCTGCCCCCGGCCGATGTGGCGGCGACCGTGGCGCTGCGCGCCCTGGCCGCTGCCGCCGCGAGGGCGCCGGAGCGCTACCGCGAGGGACCCCACCTGCGGGCCGCCCGGGAGCGGGTCGCGAGCGCGGCGGTGTGAGCGCTGCAGTGTGAGGCACAGGAAGGACTCGGATCAGTCCAGGACGTCGTCGACAGTGGACTCGAGCTCGGGCGGCAGCCCGGCCCAGGCCGGCTGGCGGCGCGACGCGGCCTGACCGTCCGGACAGTGCGCGGCGAAATCGCACCAGCCGCACATCGCGCCCGGGCGCGGCGGGAACGCATCGTCCACGTCGCCGCGGGCGGCCCGCTGCTCGGCCGCCACCGCCTCGGCGGCGATGTCGTGGATCCGACCGAGCTGCCGGGCCAGGGCGGCGTCGCTGTGCTCCCAACTGATGACATCCCCCGATGGGAGGTGGTGCAGCTCGACCCGGACACAGCGCCGGCGAAGCGTCCGCGCGGCGGCGGCGGCGTAGACGGCCAGCGCGAGCGAGCCGCGGGCATCGTCCGTCGTCAGCACGTGCCGCCCGGTCTTGTAGTCGACGACGACCAGCTCGTCGCCGCGGCGATCCAGCCGGTCGATCCGACCGGACAACGCCAACCGCTCGGTCCGCAGCCCCACGGTGCGCTCCACCCCGATCGGCTCCTCGCTGGGATCCAGGCCGGCCGCATAGCGCTCGACCATGTCGGCCGCGCGCTCCCGCCACGCCGCCGACTGGGAGTCGTCCCGGAATCCGGCGGCCTGCCAGCGCGAGCGCACCAACCCGCCAGCAGCCTCCGGAGACCGGTTCTCGACCGGCAGTGACCACCAGCTGGCTAGCGCCACGTGCACCGCAGCACCCACCGAGTTGTGCGCCCAGGCCCCGGCTCTCGGCGGGGTCGGCCGGTCGACGTAGCTGAAGCGGTACCGGCGCGGGCAGTCCAGCCAGGTCGTGAGCCGAGACGGGGTGCAGGAGAACAGCCGTGGCGGCAGCGCGACGTCAAGCTCGGTCTGGATCGCGGTCATGGCTGCAGTCTGGCCGCCGGCGCCGACAGAACCGCCGGACCCGCGCGATGCTGTGGACGGGTGGGGCTCAGGCGATCTTCGAGAAGGCGATGGCGGAGTCGGCCACCAGCTGGATCGCGATCGCCGAGAGCAGCAGGCCGGAGATCTGCGTGACCAGCGACACCCCGCCCTCGCGGATCACCCGGAGGATCACGGTCGAGAACCGAAGCGCGACATAGAGCACGAGGTGTACGGCGAGAACCCCCGCCACGATCGCCCAGGCATCGTGCCAGCCGTCAGCCCGCCGTACGAAGACGATGGTCGCGACGATGGCACCGGGGCCGGCGAGCAGCGGCGTGCCCAGCGGGACGAGCGCAACATTGACGTCGGGTAGGTCGGTGTCCCGATCCTGCTTGCCAGTGAGCAGCTCGAGGGCGACGAGAACCAGCAGCAGGCCGCCGGCTCCCTGCAGCGCAGCCACCGAGATGCCCAGGTAGCGCAGGATCTGCTGGCCGAACAGCGCGAACGTCGCGATGACCGAGATCGACACCAGCACCGCCTGCCAGGACAGCCGGCGTCTGGCCTTGCGAGAGCGGCCGCTGGTGAGTGCCAGGAACAGCGGGACGGTTCCGACCGGATCCATGATGACGAGAAGCGTCACGAAGACTTCCGTGAACAGCTTCGTGTCGAATCCGGCGGCGTGGTGCACGACTGACGATGCTACGGACGGATCAGGCCACGGGCGGTTCGGACAGCCGCGGCGTCACGAGGCCGAACGTCGGCTCCAGGTCGGTCGGCTGCTCGCACAGGTCGGCCAGCACGGTGTCGTCGTAGACCAGCACACCGGCGGCGGCGGGCCACACCAGCAGCCACAACCACGCGGCCTTGGCCTCGCCCACGAACACGGCGCAGTCATCCGGGCTGGGCACGCTCCACAGCGGGGTGAGGTGGCCGGCTGCCAGCACCCGGGCGTCGGGCTGACCGTGGCCGACGGCGTCGCCAGGATCCGGCTCCGACAGGCCGGCGTGCCGCGCTCCCAACCCGACACCGGGTTCCTCGGCGACGACGAACAGGTCGGCCGCGCCACCCAGCGGGCCGGGGCCGCTCATCGCCGTCACGGTGGCACGAGCGCCGGTCCGGTCGTCGCCGGCAAAGCCCACGCCGCTGCATAACCAGCCGAACGGCGCCGGATGCGGCAGCCACACCGGCACCTTGGCCCGCGCGACGACGTGGGCCAGCGCGTCGGCGCCGCTGTGCTCCATCACGGTGTACGGGTCGACCGGACCGTGGCGAGCGCACTGCCACGCGCTGGACCACAGGCCGGGCTCGCGCAGCCCATCCCCACAGCGCGGGCACCGCGGCTCCGCATGCACGACGCCACCGTCACGCCCGGAGTGGACTACGTCAAGGCCCGGGCGAGGGAACTAGACCGGCTGGACCTCGGCCGGCTCCCCCGCCGCGGGAAGCACCACGGTGCAGAACGCGCACCGCGTGGCGTCCATCGGGATGGAGCTCTTGCACTCGGGGCAGGTCTTGGTCTCCACCAGGGAGTCGGTCGATGTCTTGTACCGAGCCATCAGGTGGTTCACCGGCCGGACCACGAAGTAGTAGACGACAAGCCCGATCAGGGCGAACGAGATCAGGTTCTCCAGGAAGTCGCCGTACAGGAAGTGGCTCCCGCCGAGCGCCCAGTAGCGCTTGCTGAAATCACCGCTCCTCGCCAGCGGGATCCCGACGATCGGAGTGATGAAGTCGTTCACCGCGGCCTTGACGACCGAGGTGAAGGCGGCGCCGATGACGATGCCGACGGCCAGGTCCACGACGTTGCCGCGGAGGATGAACTCGCGGAAGCCGGCCAGATCAAGCCGGCGAGTCCCGCTCTTGACGAGGTGCTCGAGACGGTCTTTGGGGTCGGGGCTGCTCATGGCCGGCGAGGGTATCGATCGCGTGTGCGACGCTCGCGCGATGGATGCCGCGACCACCGCTGCCCTGGTCGAGGAGTCAGCCAAGCGCACCGGGCTGCTCTGGGTACGCCGGGCCGGCCCGGCGGCCGGCGAACCCCCACCGCCGCAACCCGTATGGCACGTCTGGCACGACGGCTCCGCGTACCTGTTGACCGGTGGGATCGAGCAGCCGGTCCCCGACGGGCTCGATGCGCCCGGCGCCCGGGCCGAGGTGACCGCCCGCAGCAAGGACACCGGCGCACGGCTGGTGGTGTGGCCGGCCCGGGTGCAGGTCGTCGAGCCCGGCAGCCACGAGTGGGGCACCGTCGTGACCCTGTTGCAGCCCCGCCGGTTGAACTCGCCCGACGGGGCGCAGGCGCCACAACGCTGGGCAGCCGACTGCCGGTTGCTCCGGCTCACGCCCGACGGCGACGCCGTGACGGCAACCGACGCGCCGAGCTAGGGGACCCGGATCCGCCCCTCGGCGATGGGCACAACCGCGCCCGCGACCGCCAGCTCGACCGCGCGGCCGTCGGAGCAGCGCACCGTGCACTCCAGCCGTGATGGCCGACCGATCTCGACGCCCTGCTCGACGAGGTACGACGTCGCACCGTCGGCCAGCACCAGCCCGGTCGCGGCCAACCACACGCCGAGGCCGAGCGCGGCCGATCCGGTAGCCGGATCCTCGGCCACACCGGCGCCCCCGGCGAAGACCCGGGCGTGCGCGACCCCGTCCTCGTAGCTGAAGACCGACAGCCCGGTCCCGCTCACCGCCTCCAGCGCGACGGCGTCGGGACGCGCCCGGGCCACCGCGTCCGGGTGCACGTGCACGAACCCCCAGTCCAGGCCGGTGCCCGCCCATCGCACCGCGTCGCCGACGAAGTCGGTCGCGACCAGGCCCACCGCCGCCAGCACCGGCGCCGGGTCGACCGGGTCGCTGACCGACGGCTCCCCGCCGCTCAGCGTCACCCGGTCCCCGTCGACCTGCAACGCAAGCAGCCCCGCGCCGCACTCCTGGATCACCGGCCCGTCGCCGACCCGGCCGAGCGCCCGCATCACCCAGGCCGCGCCGACCGACGGATGTCCTGCGAACGGCAGCTCGGTGGTCGGCGTGAAGATGCGCAGCCGGTAGGTCGCCTCATCGGTGGTCGCGGCCATCGGGAACGCCGTCTCGGACAAGTTGAACTCGTTGGCGATCCGCTGCAGGTCGGCGTCGCTCAACGCGTCGGCATCGGGGACGACCGCCAGCGGGTTACCGGCGTACGCCTCGGTGGTGAACACGTCGACAACGCGGTAGTCGAGCGTCCGGCTCATGTGATCGCCACGCCACCGTCGACGATGACCGTCTGACCCGTCACGTAGCCGCCGGCCGGTGAGACCAGCCAGACGAGGGTCGCCGCGAGCTCCTCGGGGTCCCCCATCCGCCCGGCAACGACACGGGTCAGCATCAGGTCGAGGTACTCCTTGGGGTACTGGTCGGTCATCTCCGACTCGAAGAAACCGGGAGCCAGGCCGTTGACGCGGATCCCCTTGCGGCCGGTCCACTGCTGGGCCAGGTCCCTGGTGAGCCCGATCAGGCCGGCCTTCGTGGCGGCGTACGCGGCCTGCGGCAACCCGGCGGTCGTGAAGCCCAGCACGCTGCTGATGTTCACGATCGACCCACCCTCGGTCGCGGCGCGACCGAACGCCTGCGCCATCCAGTAGCAGCCGTTGAGATTGACGTCGACGACGGCGCGGAACTGCTCGGGCGTCTCGCGACTGGCCGGGACCGCCGTACCGATCCCGGCGTTGTTGACGAGGATGTCGACCCGGCCGAGGCGATCGACGGTCTCGGCGACCAGCCGCGTGCAGTCCTCGGGTTTCGAGACGTCGGTGGCGACCGCGATGGCTCGACGCCCGAGCGACTCCACCAGCTCGCGGGTCTGCTCGAGCCGGTCGACGCGGCGGGCGCCGAGCGCGACATCCGCGCCGGCCTCGGCCAGGGCCTGGGCGAACGCGACACCGAGCCCCGACGAGGCCCCGGTGACCACCGCGACCTTGCCGTCCAGCCGGAACCGGTCCAGAACGCTCACGGCGCGGCCGACGTGACGCTGCTCGGCACCGGGATCACCTTCGGCGGCACCACGACCGAGATCGGAGCACTCCACTGCGAGAAGCTGAGCTTCTCGTGCGGCGAGGTGTTGATGACCTGCACCGGCAACGGCTCACCTGTCGTGGCGACGTACAAGGTGCCCCCCTTCTTGGCCTTGTCGACCAGCGTGTAGACGCTCATGCCGTTCACCGTCGTCGTCCGCCCGGCCACAACGGTGCCGTTCGGCGTGACGATCGACTTGACCAGATCCGTGACGTTCAACAGCGCCGACAGTGAGGTGGCGCTGGCCTGCGCCGCGATCCACTTGTTCGCGGACGCCGTCGCCGACTTCCTGGGGAAGCCGAGACCGATGAGCCCCCTGACGTCACCGTTGATGTAGATCGTGCCGTTCGTGAGGCGCAGCCCGACCCGGCCCCCGCCGAGCTCGAGCGTCCCCTGACCGGTGGTGAGCCCGGCGCGGACGTCGAGGCCCAGGGTGTCCTTGCCCTGGGCGACGGTGCCGATGATGTGCACAGACGTCTGGGCGGCCGCTGCGGTCGAGACCTTGCTCAGCGCGGCCGACGGCGACAGCGAGGCGATCCCGTTGGGACCGGTCGGGCTGGGCGTCGGCGTCGGCGAGGTCGTTCCCACCGGCGTGACGGATGTCGTCGGGCCGGAGGTCGCAGCCGACGAACCGCCGCCACAGCCCGCCGCACCCACCGCCACGACAGCGAGCAGGGCCGACCCCAGCCACCGATACCTCACGCGATCACCCTAGTGATGGCCAGCGGGCGGCCGATCGGCGCGACGACCAGGTCTCGCCCTGGCCCCGAGGGTCCCGCTGATCAGGGCCTCCCGGCGGTAACCTCCGCAGCATGGCGACCGGTACGACGACGCGCGTCTTCCTGGCTCGGCTCGCCGGTATCACCGTGCTGGATCCCAACGCCGACCAGGTGGGCCGGGTGCGCGACGTCGTCGTCATCCTGCGGACCGGCGCGCTCCCGCCGCGGGTGCTCGGGCTGGCCGTCGAGGTGCAGCCGCGCCGCCGGGTCTTCATCCCGATCGGCCAGGTCACGAGCGTGGACTCCGACGCCGTCATCGTCCGCGGCCGGATCAACCTGCGCCGGTTCGAGCGCCGGACCGGCGAGACGCTCGCGATCGCGGAGCTGCTCGACCGCAAGGTGACACTCGTCGAGAGCGGTCAGCAGGTGACGGTGGCCGACGTCGCGATCGAGCAGACCCGCACCCGCGACTGGTACATCACGCGGGTCGCCGTCCGGTCGGCCGGGGGCTTCCGTCGGCGCAGCCAGCTGCAGACGGTCGACTGGGACGCGGTCACGGGGTTCGCCCAGCCAGAGGAGGACCAGGGCGCCGCGAACCTGCTCGCCGCGTTCGACCAGCTGCGGCCGCCTGACCTCGCGCACATGCTGCTCGAGCTCTCACCGAAGCGTCGGACCGAGGTGGTGGCGGCACTCGACGACGAGCGCCTCGCCGACGTCCTCGAGGAGATGGAGGAGGACGACCAGGTCGGGATCCTCGCCACGCTCGAGGGCGAGCGCGCGGCCGACGTCCTGGAGGCGATGGCCCCCGACGACGCCGCCGACCTGCTGGGCGAGCTGGCTCCCGAGGAAGCCGAGCGACTGCTCGGGCTGATGGAGCCGGACGAGGCCGACCCGGTCCGCCGGCTGCTGAGCTACTCCGACAACACCGCGGGCGGGATGATGACGACCGAGCCGGTGATCCTGCCGCCCGGACGCGACCGTCGCCGAGGCGCTGGCGCGGGTCCGCGATCCCGAGCTGTCACCGGCCCTCGCCGCCCAGGTCTACGTGTGCCGCCCGCCGACCGACACCCCGACCGGCAAGTTCCTCGGCGTCGTGCACATCCAGCGGCTGCTCCGCGAGCCGCCGTCATCGCTGGTGTCCGGCGTGGTCGACCGCGCGATCGACCCGCTCCCGCCGGACTGCCCGCTGCCGCGAGATCACCGCCCACCTGGCGACGTACAACCTGGTCGCCGTGCCGGTGGTCGACGACGCGAACCACCTGCTCGGCGCGGTGACGGTGGACGACGTGCTGGACCATCTGCTGCCGGAGGACTGGCGCCACCGCGCCCCGAATGACGTGGAGCCGGCTCATGGCGCGTGAACGGCGACGCCGCCGGTCCCGAGGCGGCCTGGACCAGCCCCGCGACACCCGCCGCGGCCTCGTTCTGCCCCGGTACGACGCCGAGACGTGGGGACGGATCTCCGACCGGATCGCCAGGTTCCTCGGCACCTGGACCTTCATCGGCTACATGTCGCTGTTCATCGCGATCTGGCTGCTGTGGAACATCTACGCGCCCGAGGGCGCGCGGTTCGACCCGGCCAACACCCACTTCACCGGCATGACCCTGTTGCTCTCGCTGCAGGCGTCGTACGCCGCGCCTCTCATCCTGCTCTCGCAGAACCGGCAGGCCGACCGCGACCGGGTCCAGTTCGACCAGGATCGCGCGCTGTCCGAGCGGACCGTTGCCGACACCGAGTTCGTGGCCCGTGAGATCGCGGCGATGCGACTGGCACTCGGCGACGTCGCCACCCGCGACTTCGTCCGTGGCGAGCTGCAGCGGATGCTCGACGAGTTGCAGCCATCCGGCCGCGAGGACCAGCCGGTCGACTGACCGACGTACCCTTGGAGGCACCATGACCTCCGCAACCACGCTCCCGTCCGTCGAAGCCGTCACTGCCGCACTGGCAACGGTTCAGGACCCGGAGATCCATCGCCCGATCACCGATCTGGGCATGGTCGACGACGTCGACATCGCGGCCGACGGCGTGGTGACGGTCAAGATCCTGCTCACCACCGCCGGCTGCCCGCTGCGGGACCGGATCACCAGCGACGTCACCGGCGCCGTGTCGAAGCTCCCCGGGGTCGCGGCCGTCCGGGTGGCGATGGACGTGATGAGCGACGAGCAGAAGCAGGCGCTGCGGACCCAGCTGCAGGGCGGCAAGGAGCAACGCAAGATCTCCTTCGCCCAGCCGGGCTCGCTGACCCGGATGTACGCCGTGGCGAGCGGCAAGGGCGGCGTCGGCAAGTCGTCGACGACGGTGAACCTCGCGGTCGCCATGGCGCAGAGCGGTCTGACCGTCGGCATCGTCGACGCGGACGTCTACGGCCACTCGATGCCGCGGATGCTCGGGGTGACGACGCCGCCGTCGGTCGTGGACGGGATGATCGTGCCGCCGGAGGCGCACGGCGTGAAGGTCGTCTCGGCCGGGATGTTCGTCGAGGGGAACCGCCCGATCGTCTGGCGCGGCCCGATGCTGCACCGGGCGCTCGAGCAGCTGCTCGCCGACGTGTTCTGGGGCGACCTCGACGTCCTGCTGCTCGACCTGCCGCCGGGCACCGGTGACATCGCGATCTCGACCGCGCAGCTGCTCCCTGCCGCCGAGATGATCGTCGTGACGACGCCGCAGCTCGCCGCCCGTGAGGTCGCCGAGCGGGCCGGCTCGATCGCCACCCAGACCAACCAGCGGCTGGCCGGCGTGATCGAGAACATGGCCGGTCTGCCGTGCCCGCACTGCGGCGAGATGGTCGACGTCTTCGGCGTCGGCGGCGGTCAGGCCGTGGCGGACAGCCTGAGCCAGCTGCTCGGCACTCCGGTGCCGCTGCTGGGGTCGATCCCGATCGACCCGCGGCTACGCCAGGGCGGCGACACCGGCGTACCCATCGTCATCGACGCGCCGGAGTCGGACTCGGCCGTCGCGCTGCGCGCCATCGCCGACTCGATCGGAAGCCGCGCCCGCGGGCTGGTCGGGCGCTCGCTCACGCTGACCCCGGTCTGACCGGCAGGGGAACCGCTCAGGTGGCGTCGGGATCGTACGGCGGACGCTCGCCTTCGGACAGGCCGACGACGGGCGCCGGCTGACCACGGGCGTAGGTGAGGGCGCGTCGTCGTCCTCACCGAACAACGCGTTCTCGACGAACCGACGCGGATGCAGCGAGCGCAGGTCGAGGTCCGCCATCTCCGGGCCGAGCTCGGACTTCAGGTCGTCGGCGGCGCCACGCGCCATCGTGCGCAGCTCGCGCATCATCCGGCCGGCGTCCTTGATGACCTTCGGCAGCCGCTCCGGCCCGAAAATGATGAGTGCCAACACGCCGAGGACGAGGATCTCGCCCCAGCCGAGGTTGTTGAACACGACTAGAGCCTACGACCCGTGTCACTCACTGCGGGCGGATCCGAGAACCAGGCTGACGGACGCGGACTGGCTCCCTCGCCGGTAGGTGAGGGTCAGCGTCTGCCCGGGGGCGTGGCGTCGGATCGCGACGATGAGGCCGTCGGCCGAGGTGATCTTCTGGCCGTTCGCAGCGATGATGATGTCGCCGGCGCGCAGACCGGCGTGAGCCGCCGGACCTCCACTGGTCACCGCGTTGGGCGACAGCGCGATCCGCGCGCCCGACCCGTCGTACTGGGTGTCGAGGGCGACCCCGATGACCGCGTGGGTGGCGAAGCCGCGGTTGATGATCTCGGCGGCGATCCGCTTCGCCTGGTCGATCGGGATCGCGAACCCGAGACCGATGCTGCCGCTCTGCTGGCCGTCCAGCGACGACGCGGACAACGAGGCGATGGCGGAGTTCACGCCGACGACCGCGCCCGACGAGTCCACCAGCGGGCCGCCGGAGTTGCCCGGGTTGATCGCCGCGTCGGTCTGGATCGCGTCGATGACGTCCTCGGGCAGCCCCTCTTCACCGCCGGCCTGGACCGGCCGGTTCAGCGCGCTCACGATGCCGCTGGTCACGGTGCCGGCCAGCCCGAGCGGCGAGCCCACGGCGACGACCGAGTCACCCACCTGCGAGTTGCGAGGAGTCGCCGAGCGACGCCGGCTGCAGGTGGTGGCTGCCGCTGATCTTGATCACGGCGAGGTCGTTGACGGTGTCGGGGTGACCGACGATCGTCGCCGTGGACCTGCGACTGGTCGGGAAGGATCACCGACAGCGTGCTGCCCGACTGCTTCGCCGCCGCCACCACGTGGTTGTTGGTGAGGATGTAGCCGGCGCGGCTGAGCACGATTCCGGAGCCGGTGTCGCCGCCACTAGAGGTCTTGACGATCACCGACACGACGCTGGGAAGGATCTTGCGCGCCACGCCGGACACCGAGTCCGGTGCCCGCTGGATCGAGGCGCTGCCGCCGGCAGTCGTCCCGAGCGTGACGGTGTTGACGTTCGACCCGTGATCCGCATGACGGACGATCAGCCCGCTAATCGCCCCGCCGAGCAACGCCGTCACCAGTGCCAGGATCGCGACGACCGTCCATGACGGTGGCGGGAGTGGGCGCGACTGCTTGGCGGTGGGCTGCGGAAGGGGTGCCGGCTCGGTCGTCGGCACCTCCCACGCCGGCGGGCCGGCCCACGGGTCGCCGCTGTCGGGTGGCTGAGTGCCCCGGGACGGATCGTCGCTCATCCACCCATTGTGGGCTCTGCACCGTTATTGCGCTGCGAGGCCGGTCTCTCACTACGCTGACGCCGTGACCGACCGTAGCGAGGCCGAGCTTGCGCATGCCGATCGCCAGTTCGCCGAAGGGTGGCTGGCGGAGCACGAGGCGCTGGAGACCGCCCGCCGCCGGGCCGCCGAGATCGGGGCGGTTCCGATCAGCCCGGCAGGCGGCGCGGCCCTGCGGTTCCTGGCGGCATCCGTCCGGGCCAAGGCCGTCGTCGAGATCGGGACCGGCGCCGGCGTCTCCGGCTCCTGGTTGGTCAGTGGCATGGAGCCGGACGGGATCCTCACCTCGATCGACACCGAGGGCGAGCATCAGCGGGTGGCTCGCGCCACGTTCGCCGACGTCGGGATCCCTGCGAACCGGGTGCGTTTGATCAACGGCAGAGCCCTGGAGGTGCTGCCCCGCCTGACCGACGGCGCCTACGACCTGGTGTTCTGCGACGCAGCCGCGTCCGAGGCGGTCGGCTACCTCGCCGAGGCGATGCGGCTGCTGCGACCAGGCGGGATCGTCGTCTTCGACGACGCCTTGTGGCACCACCAGGTCGCCACCCCCACCGCCCGGGACCCGGAGACGACGGCGGTCCGCGAGCTGCTCAAGGTGATCCGCGAGGACGAGCGGCTGGTGCCTGTGCTGCTGCCGGTCGGCGACGGCCTGCTGGCCGCGGTCCGCACCGACTGACTGACTGACTGACTGAAGTCGGCCGGACTCAGTCGACCGGCACGTGCTGGCCCTTACCCAGTACAACCACGCCGCCGTCGCTGACATGGAACCCACGGGCCCGGTCGTGCTCGTGGTCGACGCCGATCGACACCCCCGGCGGTACGACGACCTCCTTGTCGAGGATCACTCGCCGCAGCACGGCTCCCCGTCGTACATGGACGCCGTTGAGCAGCACGCTGCCCTCGACGTCGGCAGCGGAGTGGACGTGAACACCTGGCGAGAGCACGGATCGGCGTACCTGGCCGCCGGAGACGATGCAGCCCGGCGAGACCAGCGACTCGATGGCGTGACCGGTGCGGCCCGGCTCGTCGTGCACGAACTTCGCCGGCGGCAGCAGGGTCGGCGTGGTGAGGATCGGCCAGCTGCGGTTGTAGAGGTTGAAGATCGGATGCACGGCGACCAGATCCATGTGCGCGTCGTAGTAGGCGTCGATCGTCCCGACGTCGCGCCAGTAGCCGCGGTCGCGCTCGGTGGCGCCCGGCACGTCGTTGTCGGCGAAGTCGTAGACCTGCGCCTCGCCGGTCTCGACCAGCGCCGGGATGATGTCGCCGCCCATGTCGTGCATGGAGTCCTCGTCGACGGCGTCCCGCTTGACCGCGTCGATCAGCGCGTCGGTCGTGAACACGTAGTTGCCCATCGACGCGAGCACCGAGTCGGGGTCGTCGGGCAGCCCGGGCGGGTCGGTCGGCTTCTCGAGGAACGCCTCGATGGTCCGGCCGTCCTTGGTGCTCGATCACGCCGAACTGGTCGGACTGGTCCTTCGGCACCCGGATCCCGGCGACCGTCACGCCGGCGCCGGACGCGATGTGCTGCGCCACCATCTGCATCGGGTCCATCCGGTAGACGTGGTCGGCGCCGAAGACGACGACGTAGTCCGGCCGCTCGTCGTAGATCAGGTTCAGCGACTGGAAGATCGCGTCGGCGGAGCCGGTGTACCAGCGCGGGCCGAGCCGCTGCTGCGCCGGCACCGGCGTGACGTAGTTGCCGAGCATCGTCGACATCCGCCAGGTCTGCGTGATGTGGCGGTCCAGCGAGTGCGACTTGTACTGGGTCAGCACCACGATCTTGAGGAAGTCGGCGTTGACCAGGTTCGACAGCACGAAGTCGACCAGCCGGTAGATGCCGCCGAACGGCACGGCGGGTTTGGCCCGGTCGGCGGTCAGCGGCCACAGCCGCTTGCCCTCGCCGCCGGCGAGGACCATGCCGAGTACGCCACGTTGCGCCACGGCTCTATCTTCGCCTAATGAGCAGCGACTCGCGCCTTCGTGTCGGATTGGCTACCAGGGAATACCCGCCGGACGTGTACGGCGGGGCCGGCGTGCACGTCGAGTTCCTGGCCCGCGAGCTCGAGAACCTGGTCGACCTCACGGTGGCCGCGTTCGCCGACCACGGCACCTGGGACCGGCTGGACTCCGCGAACACCGCCCTGCAGGTCCTGGCGACCGACCTGTCGATCACGGCGTCACTCTCCGAGGTCGACCTGGTCCACTCGCACACCTGGTACGCCAACCTGGCCGGGCACCTGACGTCCTTGCTCTACGACGTGCCGCACGTCGTCACGACCCACTCGCTGGAGCCGCTCCGGCCGTGGAAGGCCGAGCAGCTCGGCGGCGGCTACGCCCTGTCGTCATGGGCGGAGAAAACGGCGATCGAGGCCGCCGACGCGGTCATCGCGGTGTCCGACGGCATGCGTGCCGACGTTCTTTCGGCGTACCCGGCCGTCGACCCGGCGCGGGTTCACGTCGTCCACAACGGCATCGACACGGAGCTGTTCGCGCCGCACCCCGATCCGGAGGCGCTGTCTCGGATCGGGATCGACCCCGACCGGCCGGTCGCCGTCTTCGTCGGGCGGATCACCCGGCAGAAGGGGCTGCCCCACCTGCTGCGCGCCATGCGCCAGGTACGTCCCGAGGTGCAGCTCGTGCTGGCCGCCAGCGCTCCTGACACCGAGGAGATCGCCGCCGAGGTGGAGGCGGGCGTCGAGGAGCTCGCGACGCACCGGACGGTCGTGCACCTGGACAACCAGCTGCCCCGCGACGAGGTCATCCGGCTGCTGTCGTCGGCGTCGGTCTTCGTCTGCCCGTCGGTCTACGAGCCGCTCGGCATCGTCAACCTCGAGGCGATGGCCTGCGAGACGGCGGTCGTGGCAAGCGCCGTCGGCGGCATCCCGGAAGTGGTCGTCGACGGCGAGACCGGGCTGCTGGTCCCGTACGACGCCGACGACGCAGCGGGCTTCGAGGCCGGCCTGGCGGCGGCGATCGACGACGTGCTCAGTGACGCCGACCGGCTCGGGCAGATGGGTCGAGCCGGCCGGGAACGCGCCGTCAAGGACTTCGCCTGGCCCAAGATCGCCAAACGCACGGTCGAGCTCTATGAGCAAGTGGTGTCGGCCCGCCGCTGACCCTTGCCGGTAAGGGGCCGCTGAGTGCGACGCTATGGCCCTTGGAGGGGGACTGCGAAGGGCGAAAGCGTCGCACTCGACGTGCAGGGGCTAGCTGGCGTTGACCAGGTTCGCGATGTCGGGGGTACCCAGGCCGGTGGTGTAGTCCCAGCCGGGTGTCGCGACGAACAGCCCGTTGGTGCCGAGCGTGATGTCGTGGAACGACGACGCCGGGAGACCGTAGAGCACCGGTCCGGCGAAGCCGAGAGTGCCGCCGTGCGCGGCCTGGGCACGGGCCCAGATCCCCTGCCACGACGGCGCTGAGGCGCTGGTGCCGCCGATCACCTCGACGGTGCCGCCGACCACCACGTCGTACCCGGACTCAGGGTCGGCGTCGAGACTCACATCCGGTACGCCGCGGCGCACTCCGGTGAAGCTGCCACCGGCAGCGGACTGCCACGTCGGTGTCGCCTCGAACAGGCTGGTCCCGCCGCCACCGGCGTACCACGCGATCTCGTTGGGACCGCTGCCGAGCACCGTCGTGCCGCCGACGCCGATGGCGTAGGGGCTGGCGGCCGGGTACAGCGCGTCCGGCACACCCGCCGGCACGCCGTTCTCACCGACGATTGCGGTGCAGTAGCCGCCGTTGTCGCCACTGGACGTGAACAATGTCTGGCCCTGGGCGACCGCCTGCTGGAGCACGGCGTCGAGACCTGTGTTGAACCCTGATGCGTCGGCCAGCACCTCGCACTCGCCGGCCGAGAAGCTCGCCTGGCTGTCGGTGTCGTCGCTGACCCACTGGTTGACGGTCGCGAGGATGTCGTCGTCGTCGAGACTCGATCCGTCGTACACGTCGAGGTGTGACACGTCCGGTGCCAGCCCGGTGGAGTACTGCGTGTCGAGGTCCCACTCGTCGTCACCGGAGGTGTCGGTGGACGCCGCACCGACCGGAATCGTGGTCCACGGCACGGTGGGCAGGCCGTATGTCGACTCGAAGGTCTTCAGGTCCGCCTCGGGAGCGGACAGGTCGCCCTCAGCGATGACGGCGACGCGCTGGCCGCTGCCGGTCTGGCCGGCGGGCGCGTCGTACAACGAGGCGATCTGCTTCGGGCCGTAGTCGGTCGGGTAGCTGAGGTCGCCGGTGGCCGAGGGGTGCTCGAGCGGCAGCCCGGCGTGTTCGAGCGACGACAGCCCGAGCACCGATGCGGTCACCGAGCTCACGGCCGCGGGGAGGGTGGCGGTGCCGACGGTGGCGAGGTACGACGAGCCGGACGGTGCCGTGAACCGGTGATAGGTCACGCCCAGCGCGGACTGCACGGCCGACTGCGGGCCGGTGAGCCGAACGTAGGCGCGGTTCGCCGGTACGTCGGCGACGGTGAGGCCCTGCGACGCGGCCCAGCTGCGGACCGCGGTCACTGCGGCCGCGGGCGGCGCGAACTCCGCCTGCCACTGCGCCGCAGTGAGCGGGGCAGCGTGTGACGCCAGCCGCTGGGTGAGCACAGCCTGGTCGCTGTGGTCGAGGACAAGGGTGAGGCTGCGGGTCGCGGCCGGGGCCGCGCCGAGGTCGGTCGCGCCGGCCACCTGCAGCGCCGCTGCTCCCGGTAGTGCGGGGGTCGTCGCGGCGGCGGTGCCGGCCGGGAACCCCACGGCGGTGGCCAACGAGACGGTGGCGACTCCGGAGAGGGTGGCCAACAGGCGGGCGGACGGCATGGCGACTCCCCGTGAACAATCACGACTAATGAGACATAGCGGATGCCCGAAATCGGGCCGAGTCAAACCAACGCCCACCGCGGAGGGCGGGTCAGGGCGAGGGGTGGGTCAGGAGGCGAGGAGCCAGCCAGCGGCAGAAGGTGCGCACCCCGAAGCCGGTCGCGCCCTTCGTGACCTCGTCCTCGTCCGCATCGGCCCGGGCCGGCCCCGCCACGTCGAGATGGGCCCACGGCACGTCGGCCACGAACTCCCGGAGGAACAGCGCCGCCACGATCGAGCCGCCGGAGAAGTTCAGCTCGCGGCGGCCGATGTTGCGCAGGTCGGCGATGGACGAGTCCAACGCGTGCCGGTAGTCGGAGACCAGCGGCATCGGCCACAGTCGCTCCCCGGCGGCTGTGGCCGCGCCGACCAGCGAGTCGCGAAGGTCGTCGGCGGTCGTGTACAGGGCGCCGTGTCGCTTGCCCAGACCCAGCGACGCCGCGCCGGTGAGCGTCGCGATGTCGACCACGACGTCCGGCTCGAGCCGGGTCACGGCATAGGCGAGCGCGTCGGCGAGCACCAGCCGCCCTTCGGCGTCGGTGTTGAGCACCTCGCTGGTCAGTCCGCCGTAGTGGCGGATCACGTCGCCGGGGCGAGTGGCTGCCGCACCCGGCAGGTTCTCGGCCATCGGGATCAGCCCGGTCACCCTCGCGGTCACGCCGAGCGCGCGCAGCGCCGTCATCGTCGCGATGACGGCGGCACCGCCTGCCATGTCGGTCTTCATGGCCGGCATCGAGTCCGGCGGTTTCAGGGACAGCCCGCCGGAGTCGAACGTGATCCCCTTGCCGACCAGTACGACGTGACGCTTCGCGCCGCGCGGGGACCAGGTCATCTCGACGAAGCGTGGCGGTCGCGACGATCCCTGGCCGACCGCGAGAACGCCGCCGAAGCCCTCGGCCGCCATCGCCTTCTCGTCGCGAACGTCGACGCTCACCCCGGCCGCCTTGCCGACGGCCTTCGCACGTTCCGCGAGCCACTCCGGTGACTTCTGCTGCGACGGGGTGTTGGCCAGGTCGCGAGCCAGGTGGACGGCGTCGACGACGGTGGCCGCGGCCTCCAGCTGCTTGCGCAACCGGGCGGGCGCATCGACGACCAAGTCGATTCGGGCCAGCGCCGGCGGCGAGTCGTCACTGCGCCGGGTGAACCGGTACGACGCGAACCCCAGCGCCTCGGCGACGGCTCGGACGGTGGCGGGCTCCCGCCCCTGGGCGAGGGTCGTCGCCAGCGACTCGCTCGACCCGGCGGCTCGAGCCAGCGCGGCAGCAGCTTTGCGAACCGCGGGCTCGGAGCCGTCACCGACTCCGACGAGCAGCACCCGGGTGCCGGGCGGCCTCGGCGCCGGCACCGACACGATCTCGCCGGCCTTGCCGACCGCGTGCTCCGCCGCCAGAACCGCCGCGACATCGACACCGAGCTCGGCGAGCTCAGCGGCGCCGGCACCCGGCACCGGCGGCCCGTCACCCTCGCCGGCCCCCACCGGTACGGCGAGCGCCGCGGCACCGGTGGCGGTCAGCGGACCGCGACGCGCACTCACGACGACCGTCACGTCGATGCTCCGACGTACCGGCCGCCCGGGGTTCTCGCCGTCAGCTGACGACGCTCTTCAACGCGTCGCCGAGCGAGGTCGCCTCCGCCGGTGTCAGCTCGACGACCAGCCGGCCGCCACCTTCGAGCGGAACGCGCATGACGATGCCACGCCCTTCCTTGGTCACCTCGAGCGGACCGTCGCCCGTCCGCGGCTTCATGGCAGCCATGCATGTGCTCCTTCGTTCGAGGTCGCTCGTCCGATCACGTGCGCTGCATCCATTATCGCGGACCGCTGGCTCGGCCGTCGTCGGGGAGCGGCAGACTGCCTCGGGTGAACGCGCGATCGGCGCTCTTCGACCTCTACGGCGACCATCTGGCGGCGCGTGGTGGTCGGGCGCCTGTCGCCGCCCTGGTCCGGTTGCTCGGCGAGCTCGACATCGCCGCTCCGGCGGTGCGGACCGCGGTGTCACGGATGGTGCGACAGGGCTGGCTGGCGGCGGTTCGACTGCCCGGCGGGCCGGGTTACGCGCTCACGCCACGTGCGGTCCGCCGGCTCGACGAGGCCGCCGCGCGGATCTACCGCACCCGCGAGCCGGGGTGGGACGAGTCCTGGCACGTGGTCGTGCTGCCGCCGATCCGCGAACGTTCCGCCCGTGACCGGCTGCGGTCGGGACTGCGCTATCTCGGGTACGGCGCGCTGGACGACTCCACCTGGCTGGCGGCGCGGCCATCCAGCGAGCTGGCCGGGCTGCTGGCTGCGGCAGAAGCGGTGGACGCCGAGACCTTCAGCGCCCGCCACGAGGGCGAGAGCGAGCGCGATGGTGCGTCGGGTCTGGGACCTCGAGGCGTTGGGTACGGCGTACCAGGGATGGCTGGCGTCGGCCCGGGCCATGCTGGGGCCGCTGGGTCCGGACGCCTCCGACGCCGACGCGTTCGCGGCCCGCAGCCGGCTCGTCCACGACTGGCGGAAGTTCCTGTTCGTGGACCCGAACCTGCCCGACCAGTTGCTGCCCGCCGACTGGCCGGGCCGCGTCGCTGCGAGATATTTCGACGAGCAGGCGGTGCTGCTGCTGCCGGCCGCCAACCGGTTCATCGACAGCTGCCTCGACCCTGACGAACGGAGCACATGATGAGCAACGCCATCGGTTACGACGTGAGCGGCGGGGTCGCGACGATCACGCTCGACCGGCCGGACTCGCTGAACTCGCTGAACCTGGCGATGAAGGTCGAGCTGCTGGATGCCCTGGAACGGGCGCGCAGCGAGCCGAACGGTGCGCGCCTTACTGCTGACCGGAGCCGGGCGTGCGTTCTGCGTCGGCCAGGACCTCCGCGAGCACGCCGACGACCTCGAGGCCGGGCGGACCGAGCTCAACACCGTCACCGAGCACTACAACCCGATCGTGACGGCCCTGACATCGCTGCCGATGCCGGTCATCGCCGCCGTGAACGGGATGGCCGCCGGCGCCGGGGCTGCCCTGGCCTTCGCCTGCGACTTCCGGATCGCGGCGGACGGTGCGGGCTTCCTGATGGCGTTCGCCCGGGTCGGGCTGGGCCCGGACAGCGGCTCCTCGTGGACGTTGCAGCGGCTCATCGGGCTGGGCCGGGCGACCGCGCTGCTCATGCTGGCGGAGCCGGTGACGGCCCAGCAGGCCCTCGAGATGGGACTGGTGAACGGCGTCGTCCCGGCCGACGAGCTGGTCCCGGCCGCGACCGAGCTGGCGCGGCCGGCTGGCGGCGGGCCCGACCGTCGCCTACGCCGCGATCAAGGCGACGCTCGGCTTCGCCGCGACGCACGACCTCGCGGCCAGCCTGGCCGAGGAGGCTCAGGCGCAGGCGCGATGCGGTGCGACCGAGGACCACCGCAACGCGGTGCGGGCGTTCCTGGCCAAGGAGCAGACCAGCTTCACCGGGCGCTGACGCGCAGGTCCAGCGACGGTCAGGTCCAGCGACCGCGGGCCACGCAGCCGACCAGGTGGTCGTCGACGATGCCGGTCGCCTGCATGAGGGCGTACGCCGTGGTCGGACCGACGAAGCGCACCCCGCGCTTGCGCAGGTCGGCGGCGAGCGCTTTGGACTCGTCGGTCTGGGCCGGCAGGTCGGCGAGCGTCCGTGGTGGGCGCGGTGGCTTCGTCGGCCGGAAGCTCGTCACGTGCTGCAGCAGGCCGCCGGGTAAGCTCCATCACGTGCGGCGGCGTTGCCGATCGTCGCGAGGATCTTGGCCCGGTTGCGGATGATTCCGGCGTCGGCCATCAGCCGCTCCACGTCGCGCTCGTCGAAGTCGGCGACCTTCGCCATCGCGAATCCGGCGAACGCGGCCCGGAACGCCGGCCGCTTGCGCAGCACGATCAGCCAGGACAACCCCGACTGGAAGCCTTCGAGGGTCAGCCGCTCGAACATCGCGTCGTCGGTCTCCAGCGGCCGACCCCACTCGTCGTCGTGGTACGCGACGTACTCCGGTGAGGACAGCCCCCAGGGGCACCGCATCGCGCCGTCCGGTCCGGCGATCGGGCCGCTCATGTCGCCTCCGCGGCGATCAACCGGGCGAGCCGGCGGACAGCGACGCTGAGCAGCAGCCGGGTCGCAGGCTTCGCCGCGCGGTCGACGAGGAGGCGGACGCCGCGGCTGTCCAGCGACTCCTGCCACGTGAACCTGGACCGATCGGCGCCAAGCCGCTCGACCCGGAAGATGCCGCGGCCGGTGACGACCTTGCCATGATGCTCGACCTCGCAGTACGTCGGTGGCTCCCAAACGCTGACCACCATCGGGTCGACCACAGTTGCCGGTCCGACACCGGAACGCGCGGTCAGCCGGGCGCCCAGCCCAGGCTGCGAGTCAGCGGAAAGGACGACCGAGGTCAGCGGCATCCATTCACCTTGGCGCTCCCAGTCCGTGACAACGCCCCAGGTGCGCTCCGCCGGGGCGTCTACATCGACCGACACGGACACCGATGTGGTGGTCATGCCGTCGCAGGTGGGTCGGTGCGGGTCCCCGAGCTGTGCTCGGCCTCGGAGCGTCAGCACGTTGCTCGGCGTTGGCCAGGGCATCGCCCAGGCTGGCGATCGCGGCGTCGACGTCGGCCATCCGATAACCACGAAGCCCGGTTCGGAACCGCAGCCCGGGTACGTCGGCGGAGGTCGAGGGGGCGATTGGTCGGCAGCCCGAGGTCAGGACTGTCGACGGGCTCAGGCTCCAGGGTGTCCCCGAACAGGGACAGCGCCGACGGCGATGCCGATCAGCACCAGCGCGCCGATCACGATCACGACGACCATCGAACCTCCTGATCAGATCGTGGCACGTGGCAGCTGCTCGGGTCGCTCGATGAGCTCGAAGGCCTCCGGTACGTCGCGGACCCAGCCGACGACGTCGAGCGACGCCGGGTGGACGAAGCCCAGCTCGACCAGCCGCGCGACCTGCTCGTGGAGCGGGTCGAAGACACCGTCGGGGTCGAGCACCACGATCGGCTTGCGGTGCATCGAGAGGACGGCGGACACCCAGATCTCGAACATCTCCTCGAGCGTCCCCAGGCCACCGGGAAGCACCAGGAACGCGTCGGCTCGGGCGTCCATCTCGCCCTTGCGGCTGCGCATGTCAGGCGTGACGATCAGTTCGTCGGCATCGTCGTCGGCGACCTCCAGCAGCAGCAGCGCCTCGGGGATGACTCCGACCGTGTGGGCGCCGCCTGCGCGCGCCGCTCGGGCCACCGCGCCCATGCAGGACACCTTGCCGCCACCGCTGACCAGTCCGTGGCCGCGGCGGGCGAGCTCGGTGCCGACACTCGTGGCGAGATCGACGTACCGGGAAGGGATGTCGAGGCTCGATGCGCAGAACACGCAGACGACCGCCATCGCTCAGCGGGTGTCCGGTCGGTTTTGCTGGCTCTTGCGGATGATGTCGACGATCTCGTCGACGTCGTCGCTGACATGCACCAGCGCCAGGTCGGCCTGCGGAGATCGTGCCGTGCTCGATCATCGTGCTGGCGATCCAGTCGATGAGTCCGCCCCAGTAGGCCGACCCGTAGAGCACGACCGGGAACGACGTGACCTTGCGGGTCTGCACCAGCGTGAGGGCCTCGAACAGCTCGTCCATGGTGCCGAAGCCGCCGGGCAGCACGACGAAGGCCTGGGCGTACTTCACGAACATCGTCTTGCGGACGAAGAAGTAGCGGAAGTTGACCCCGACGTCGACCCAGTCGTTGAGTCCCTGCTCGAGCGGCAGCTCGATGCCGAGGCCGACCGAGACACCGCCCGCCTCGGTGGCGCCGCGGTTCGCGGCCTCCATCACGCCCGGGCCGCCGCCGGTGATGACCGCCCAGCCGTCGCGGACCAGCCCGGCGCTGATCTTCTCGCCCGCCTGCGTAGTACGGCGACCCCGGCTTGGTCCGGGCGGACCCGAAGACACAGACCGCGCGCGGCAGCTCGGCGAGCAGCCCGAAGCCCTCGACGAACTCCGCCTGGATCCGCAGCACCCGCCACGGGTCGGTGTGCACCCAGTCGGTCGGCCCGCGGTTGTCGAGCAGGCGCTGGTCGGTCGTGCTCTCCTGCACCTGGCCACGGCGGAAGCGGATCGGGCCGCGCCGCTTTTCCGGTAGGTCCTCCGGATCCATGCTTCCCACGGACCGGAGGCTATCCACCCGCGGTGCCGACCCCGCTCAGGTAGCCGCGCAGCAGCCGCTCGCACTCCGCGATCCGGGGCAGGTCGACGTGTTCCTCGCGGGTGTGCGCGAGGTTCGGGTCGCCGGGCCCGAAGTTCACGGCCGGGATGCCGAGAGCGGCGAAGCGCGCCACGTCGGTCCACCCCAGCTTGGCCTGCGGCGTACCGCCAACCGCCGCCACGAACTCGGCTGCCGCCGGCTCGGCAAGCCGCGGCAGCGCTGCCGGCGCCGAGTCGGTGAGGACGCACTCGAAGCCCGCCAGCACCTCCTGCACGTGCGCCAGCGCCTCCGCCTCGGTGCGGTCGGGAGCGAACCGGTGGTTGATGGTCACCGTGCAGCGATCGGGAACCACGTTGCCCGACACCCCGCCCTCGATCCGGACCGCGTTCAGGCCCTCGCGGTACTCGCAGCCGTCGATGACGACCCGCCGCTCCTCGTACGCGGCGAGCCGGGTCAGCACCTCGCCGGCCTCGTGGATGGCGTTCGTGCCGAGCCAGGAACGGGCCGAGTGCGCCCGCCGACCGGTCGCGAGGACCAGCGCCCGCATCGTGCCCTGACAACCGGCCTCCACCTGGTTCGAGGTCGGCTCCATGAGGATCGCCAGATCCGCCTCCAACCAGCGGGGCGCGTTGCGCGAGACCCGTCGCGAGCCCGTTGCGGGCGGCGTCGGTCTCCTCGTTGTCGTAGAACAACCAGCTGACGTCGTGATGCGGCTCGGCCATCGACGTGGCGAGCCGGAGCATCACGGCCAGGCCGGACTTCATGTCCGAGGTCCCGCAGCCGAACAACCGGTCGCCCTCGCGCCGGCTCGGGAGGTTGTCCGCGACCGGCACGGTGTCGAGGTGCCCAGCGATCACGACCCGGTGCTCTCGGCCCGTGTTCGTGGACGCGAAAACGGCGTCGCCATCCCGCTCGACACTGAGGTGGGGGTGTGCCCGCAGCACCGCCTCGACCTCGTCGGCAAGGCGGGTCTCGCCGCCCGATACCGACGGGATGTCGACGAGGTGCGCCGTCAGGTGCTCGCCGGTCTGACTCACGTCGATCATGACCCCCACCGTAGGCTCTGGCCGTGCCATTCCGTGACGAACCGGCCGCCGGCGTCGGCCTCGCGACGTACGACGGCAAGGACCGGGTGCTCGACGTCTGGTTCGCCGAGCCCGTACTCGCGGCGAGACCGCACCGGCGCCCACCTGGCGCTGCGGCCGCGGGTCGACGAACTACGGAGGTGCGGGTCGAGCCGATCGTCGTACTGGTCCCGTCGCTGGCGATCGCCACCGGTCGACGCCGCCGATGCCTGGCTCCGGCTGCACCTGCTGTCGCACCGGCTGATCCGACCCCACGAAGCCAACCTCGACGGCATCTTCGGGCTGCTCACCAACGTCGCATGGACGTCGCTGGGCCCGGTGGCCGCCGAGGACGTCGAGATGGTGCGGCTGCGGGCGAGGCAGGCGGGCGAGCGGTTCGAGATCCTGGGCGTCGACAAGTTCCCCCGGATGACGGACTACGTCGTACCGTCCGGCGTTCGGATCGCCGACGCCTCCCGGGTGCGGCTGGGCGCCCATCTCGGGGCGGGTACGACGGTGATGCACGAAGGCTTCGTCAACTACAACGCCGGCACGCTCGGTGCCTCGATGGTGGAGGGCCGGATCTCCGCCGGTGTCGTCGTCGGCGACGGCAGTGACGTGGGCGGCGGGGCGTCGATCATGGGCACCCTGTCCGGCGGCGGCACGGAGGTGGTGTCGGTCGGCGAACGCTGCCTGATCGGCGCCAACGCGGGCATCGGCATCTCGCTCGGGCGACGACTGCGTGGTCGAGGCCGGCTGCTACGTCACCGCCGGGTCGAAGGTGACGCTGCCTGACGGAACCGTCGTCGCTGCCCGCGAGCTCTCCGGTGCCGGCGGGTTGATGTTCTGGCGCAACAGCGTCAGCGGCCGGCTGGAGGCTCGACCCCGGTCCGGCTCGTGGGGCGGCCTCAACGCCGCCCTCCACACCCAGTAGCCCCGCCCACCCACACCAATGGCCCATGGGTGGGCCTATAGCCCCACCCATGGGCCATGCGTGGCGCCCTGGGCCCACCGATGGGCCATGCGTGTCAGGTGGAGAGGCGGGACGACCGCGGCGGCGATGCGTTCGTCGGTCGCGGTGAGCGCGATCCGCACGTGCTGGCCCCCCGCGGCGCCGTAGAACGAGCCCGGCGCGACCAGGATCCCGAGATCCGCCAGCCGGCCCACGGTGTCCCAGCAAGGCTCGTCGAGGGTCGACCACAGGTACAGGCCGGCCTCGGTGTCGCCCACCTGGTAGCCGGCGTCGCGCAGCGCGGCCAGCAGCGAGGTACGACGAGCCGCGTACCGGTCACGCTGGACCGCTGCGTGCTCGTCATCCTCGAGTGCCGCCACCATCGCCGCCTGCACCGGCGCCGGGACGATCATGCCGGCGTGCTTGCGCAGCTCGAGCAGCCGTGCGACGAGCGGCGGGATCACCGGCCACGAACCCGGCGCGGTAGCCCGCCAGGTTGGAGCGCTTCGACAACGAGTGGACGGCGAGCAGCCCGTCGTGCGACCCGCCACAGACCTCGGGTGAGAGCACGGACGCCGGTCGCTCGGCACCGTAGTAGACGTCGGTGTAGCACTCGTCGCTTGCCAGCACCGTGCCGCGCTCCCGCGCCCAGGCGACGACCTTGGCCAGCTCGCTGGGCGGAAGCACGACACCGGTCGGGTTGGCCGGGGAGTTCAGCCACAGCAGGTCGAGCCGGGCCGGGCCTGAGCTCGAGCGTCGGCGTCCACGGGCAGGCTGTCGGCTCCGGCGATCCTGGCACCGACGTCGTACGTCGGATAGGCCAGCTCGGGGAACCCCACGATGCCGGCGCCCAGGAGCGTCGGCAGCCAGGCCACGAGCTCCTTGGTGCCGATGACCGGGAGCACGGCGCTCGGCGCAATGTCGGCGCCGAACCGGCGGCCGCAGCCAGCCGGCAGCAGCCTCACGCAGCCGCGGCGTGCCGGCTGTCAGCGGGTAGCCGGGAGCGTCGGAGGCCGCGGCCAGCGCCTGCTGGATCAGCTGCGGCGTGGGGTCGACCGGCGTACCGACGGAGAGGTCGACGATGCCGTCGGGATGCTCCCGAGCCCGGTCGGCGTACGCCGCGAGGGTGTCCCAGGGGAAGTCGGGCAGGTCCCTCAGCTGTGCTCACCCATCGGAGCTGTTCTCACCCATCGGTGGGAGCGCCGCGACCAACGGATGGTCCTTGTCGATCTTGCCGATCTTGGACGCGCCGCCCGGGCGAGCCGAGGTCGTCGAAGAACTCGACGTTGGCCTTGTAGTAGTCCTTCCACTGCTCCGGGACGTCGTCCTCGTAGAAGATCGCCTCGACCGGGCAGACCGGCTCGCAGGCGCCGCAGTCCACGCACTCGTCGGGATGGATGTAGAGCATCCGGTTGCCCTCGTAGATGCAGTCGACGGGGCACTCCTCGATGCACGCCTTGTCGAGCAGATCGACACACGGCTCGGCGATGACGTAGGTCACGGGACAATCCTCCTCGGGGGGTCGGCATCTAGTATCACGGCCGCCCTCACCGCGCGAGCAACCGGGAGCCTGATGTCAGCGCTCGACCTGAGCACTCCGGTCGTGGGCGCCACCATCACGCTACGCGTCGGTACGCCGGTAGGCGACGTGTCGGTGGTGGGCGTCGTGGTCGCGGTCGACGCCGATCGGTGGTCGATCCGGCGCCGCGACGGCATCGTGACCGAGGTCGATGTCCGCGCCATCCAGGCCAGACGCGACGTCCCGCCCTCGCCGGCACAGCGAGCCTCGGTGGCCGAGGTCCAGCAGGTCGGCGCCCTCGGCTGGCGGGCGCTCGAGACGGCGCGGCTCGGCGACTGGCTGCTCCGGGCCGGCGAAGGCTTCACCGGCCGGGCGAACTCCGCGCTCGCGATCGGTAATCCGGGTCGACCACTTCCCGAGGCGCTGGCGACGGTCGAGGCCTGGTACGCCGAGAAGGGCCTGCCGCCCGGCTGCAGCTACCTGATCCCGGCGCGACCGCAGGGCTGCAGCGAACTGCTCACCCAGCGTGGCTACGGCTGGTCTCCCCCGGTTCACGTGATGACGGCCGAGCTGGGCCACGTGCTGCGCGCCGCCGACGCGAGGTCGCCGAGGTCGACGGGTCGTGCGACTCGACGACGCGCCCGACGGCGACGTGGCTCGCGGCGTACCGGCGCGACGGTGGAGCGCTGCCCGCAGCCGCCCGAGCAGATCCTCGCCAACCATCTGGCCGTGGTCTTCGCGTCGGTCGCGGCGACGGCGATCGCGCCGTCGCGATGGCCCGGGTCGCCGTCGACGGGCGCTGGGCCGGGCTCTCGGCGGTCGAAGTCGCCAGCGACCACCGCCGGCAAGGTCTGGCGACCCAGGTGAGCGCCGCGGCGCTGCGATGGGCAGGCGTCCGGGGCGCTCGTCAGGTCTACCTGCAGACCGAGATCCGCAACACCCCCGCCGTCACGCTCTACGGTCACTCGGCTTCGGGGTGCACCACGACTACACCTACGCGAACGCGCCCGACGTGCTCTAGGGCGCGCTCACAGCCGCAGCTGCCACTCCTCCAACACCTCGACGGGCCGGAAGCCCAAGGCTTCGTTGACGTCTCACCATGGGGGCGTTGACGATCCCGTTCCACGTGTTGACGAATCGGGTCTGCGGCGAGACCGACCGGAGCTGCTCGAGGTTTGCCTGCTTCATGAGCAGGCCGAGCCGGTGGCCACGATGACCGTCCCGCACCAGGGTGTCCCACTGGTACGCGACCGCGGGGAGGCTCTGGTTGACGCCGATGTCGCTGTATCCGACGATCCGGCCGGTCGCGTCCTCGCGCGCGGCCACGCCATAGTGCCGGCGGCCCTGGGCAGCGGTGTCCGCCTCCTTCGCCGCGGTAGCGCGCGGCGTCCCAGACCTCGGGCTCGACCTCGAGGTCGCCCTGCGGAGAGTCGGTGCTCATCAGCGCCATCAGCTCGGCGAGGTCCGCTACGTCAGCGTCGGCGGCGCCGTCCACCCACCGGACGATGGTGTAGCCCGCCGCGCGTCGCTGCGCGGCCGCGAGGGCCTCGCCGAGTCGGCCGGTGCCGGCTCGGACAGGTCGAGCATCCGGCGCAGCTCGGTGTCGGACGTGGGTGGCGCCGACACTGGTCGCCAGCCGGGTCGCCGCGCCCTGTCTCGCTCGTGTCCTCGACCGGACGGCTGACCTCGAACTGGACAACCGTGCGGCCCAGCTCCCGGACCCGGACCAGCATGGCCTCGACCAGGCGGGTGCCGATGCCCGCGCCCCGCGCCGGCGGATCCACGACGACATCCATGGCGGCGACATGGCGGTTGTCGTGCAGGTACATCGACAGCTTGACGCAGCCGACGTCGCGGCCGTCAGCGACAGCGAGCCACAGCTCCACGTCGCGCCCGGCGACCGGGCCGGTCAGCACCGGGACCAGCTCGGACATCGGGTCGGCCGGCAGGGCGACGTGGTCGAGCCTCATCGCGGCGTCGTCGATCCGCCACCAGCGAGGCAGGTCGCCCTCACTGGTGACCCGATGCAGCTCGAGGTCAGGCACCGACCCGTCGTACCAGTCGCTGCTGCGACCAGGCAACCGGGTTACGGCCGGGTCAGGACGGCGCGATGCCCCGGTAGTCACTGCCGAAGTACAGCAGCGGGTCGACGTCGTTAGTGAGGGTGGCGTCGATCACCTCGCCGATGACGACGGTGTGGTCGCCGCCCTCGTAGGTCGTCCAGGTCCGGCACTCGAACGTCGCGAGCGCTCCGGTCAGCAACGGCACGGCCAGCGCGGGGCCGGATCGCACACCGGCTCGCCCGGTGAACTGGTCCACTCCCGGTACGCCGCGGGTCGCGAACCACGTGGCGTCGTCGGCCTGCGCCTGGGACAGCACCGACACCCCCCACCGCCCCGCAGTCAGTACCGGCTCGTGGAACTCGCAGTCGATCTCGCAGCAGAACAGGACCAGCAGCGGGTCGAGTGACACCGACGTGAAGGAGTTGACGGTCAAGCCGTACCGGATGCCGTCGACGACGGTCGAGACAACCGTGACCCCGGTGGCGAACCGGCTGACGACATGCCGATATCGCCTTGGGATCGAGGCTCTCCGGCTGCGACGCCTCGGACACCCCTGCAATCTACGGCCGGCCGGGGTTACGGCGTGCGGACGCCGGCCAGCCGGGCGTTGTCGATGACGATGGCGGCCGGGCCGTCGACGAGTCGCAGCGTCGATAGCGCGGTCTCCCCGAACGCGTTCTTGTTGCCGCTGGACAGCCCGAGCAGGCCGACGACGGACGCCGCCGTGACCCTTCAGCGGCATCGACAGGAACGTGGCCATGCGCGCGCTCGTCGTCCTGGCCCAGCAGCCCGTTCGGGTCGGCCAACCGGAGCTCCATGTCCGCGACCGAGACGTCGAGCCCCGACGCGGCGGCGAGCGCGTCCACGGCCGATCCCGAGGAACTCCGCGTACTGCATCTGCGAGGTCTCCCCCGCGACGGCCACGTAGCTGGTCCGCTCCTCGAGCAGCAGCACCGACGCCAGGTCGTAGTCGACGAAACGGCGGAGCACCTCGAGCACGCCTGCGACGGTCTGCTCGAAACCGTGCGTCGTCGCGGCCAGGGCGGTGACCTCGCTCGCGACGGAGGTCTCGAACAGCTTGCGGTCCAGCAGGTCGCAGACCCGGGACAGCACGTCGTCGTCGCTGAGCGAGACCGGGTCGGCCCGCAGCGGCTCGCGGCCGCCGAAGCCCGACGACGCCTTTTCGATGACCTCGCGGACCGCGGCGACCAGCTGCGGCGCCTCGAAGTCCTTGGTGAGGTAGCGGTCGGCACCGGTCTGCGCGCCCCAGTAGCGGTCGCTGGCGGCATCGAGCGAGGTCAGCAGGATCACCGGGATGCCGGCGGTCTGCCAGTCGTCCTTCATCAGCCGGGCGGCGACGTACCCGGAGATGCGCGGCATCTGGACGTCCAGGACGACCGCATCGGGCATGTGGGCGAAGACCTGCTGGACAGCGGAGACGCCGTCCTCGGCCGGGACCACCTCGAATCCCTCGCGCGAGAGCACAGAGGTCACGATGCGGCGCAGCGTCGGGCTGTCGTCTGCAACTACGACGGTTGGCATGGGGTCTCCTCGTTCGTCACCGCCCGACGAGACGGCGCACCGTCTCGACGAGCTGGTCCTGGTCGAACTCTGACTTCAACAGATAGGCACTGGCGCCGGCGTCGAGGCCGGACCGTTGGTCTGCCTCGCTGCCACGGCTGGTCATGATCACGACGGGCACGTGCTCCCAGCCCGGCGTCGAACGGATCTTGCGGGTCAGGGCGTAGCCGTCGATACCTGGCATCTCGACATCCGAGAGCACCAGATCGACCGGGTCGCCCGACAGCGGGGCAGCGCCCTCGGTGCCGTCCACTGCGGTGGTCACCTGGTAGCCGGCGCCTTCGAGGATGACGCGCTCGAGCTCGCGGACACCGACGGAGTCCTCGACGACGAGAACCCGTGGCCGCGCCACGTCGGCGTCCGGCACGGTGGTTCGGGTCGGCGCCGTCGGGGTCCACCGTGAGCAGGCTGTCGACGCCATCGATGGAGGACGTGACCTCGCCGACGGACGATCCAGATCGGTACGCCGAGCCGGACGCCGCGTGGGTCTCGCTGAGCTCGCGGAGGTCCACTAGGCAGACCACACTGCCGTCACCGTCGATCGTCACTCCGCTGATGATCGGCAATCGACCGATGAACGGGCCGAGGTCCTTGACCACGACCTCGCGCTCGCCGTCGAGCGAGTCGACGGCCCAGGCGACCTGGCGGTCTCCGTGTCGGACAACGACGGCGGCCCGGGCGGTCCCTTGCTCAACGGGCGGCGAGCCGAGGGCCGCGCCGAGCTCGAGCAGCGGCAGGGTCTCGCCATGGCGGACGACGACCGGGCGTCCCGCTAGCGAGTGCATGACCGCGTTCTTCAGCGACAGCGACTCGACGACTCCTGGCACCGGCAGCGCCACCCGGTCGCCACCCACCCGTGCCATCAGGCACCGGAGGACGCCGAGCGTGACGGGCAACGTGAGTGTGAACGTCGTACCGAGACCTGGCGTGGTCCTCAGGTCGACCGAGCCGCCGAGACCCTCCACGGCGCTGCGGACGACATCGAGCCCGATCCCTCGACCGGAGGTCTCGGTGATCTGGGCGGCGGTGGAGAACGTCGGCTGGAACAGCACGCCCAGCAGGGCCGGCCCGGACAGCGTCGAGTCGGGCAGCAGGGCACCGCGCGCGATGGCCGCAGCCCGAAGCGTCGTCTCGTCGATGCCGATGCCGTCGTCGGACACCTCGATGACCACGGTGCCGCCAGCTGACCGGGCCGACACGGTGACGGTCGCTTGCGGGTTCTTCCCGGCGCGCACCCGCTCGGGGCCGGTCTCGCAGCCATGGTCGACCGCGTTGACCACGAGGTGCTTGAGGGCGTCGGACACGCCGTCGAGCACCTGCTTGTCCAGCTCCACGTCGGTGTCGCTGATGACGAGCCGCACGTCCTTCCCCCCGGCGGTCGCGACGTCGCGGACCACCCTGGGCAGGCCGGCGACCACTCGTCGTACCGGCACCATCGCGAGACCCATCGCGCCGTCACGGACCTGGGCGAGCCGGCCCTGGGCGTCCTCGGTCAGCTCGTGCAGCTCGTGAGCGGCGGCACCGAGCTGGTCGTCCACAGCCAGCAACCGGGTCAGCGCGACGGCGGCATCGGCGGGCAGCTCCATCGGTCGCAGCGACTCGCGCAGCTGACGCAGCCAGCGGGTGTGCTCGGTCGCGATCACGCCGACGCCGTCACCGGCCCGGTCGAGTCGCCGCGCATCGAGCTCCGCTTCCCCGACGACGTCCAGCAGGTCGTAGACCTTGGCGGTGGTGACCCGGACCGAGTCCCCGCCTCGCTGCAGCGCGTCCTCGACGGTCTCCTCGTCCTCCACCGTGGTGGGGCGGCCAGGAGCGACCAGGCCCTCCTCGCCATCGGTGGCACGGCGCAAGATGTCGGCGATCTCGCTGAGATGGCTCTCCGGAACCAGGTCGTCACCTCCCGGCAGGGATCCCACGATGGCATCGCAGGCAGCGAGGAGCAGGTCGATCAGGTCACGGCGGACCAGCAGTCGGCCGTCCCGGATGGCGCCCAGCAAGTCCTCGGCGTTGTGCGCGACCTGCAGGACGGCGTTCAGCCCCAGCATCCGGGCCGAGCCCTTGATCGTGTGGGCGTCGCGGAACAGTCCGATCAGCACCTGGCGCGGCGACGGATGGGCTTCGAGCGCGAGCAGCCCAGCCTGCAGGGAGGCGACCCGTTCCTCGACCTCGGCCCGGAACGTCGCCAGCAGCTCGGGGTCCTCAGCCCAGCTAGGCATGACGGATCCCGGTGGTGTCCATGCCTTGAGCATCGGCTCTCGTCATCGGACCCTGAACCTCGCGACCGTCTCGCGTACCGAGGTGGCCAGACCGCTCAGCCGGCTCGCGGCCTCGGCGTGACCACGGGTTGCGGCGCGGGCCTTCTCGCTCGCGATGGTCACTCGAAGCATCGCCTCGACGACGCCATGGCTCGCTGCCCGCTGCTCCTCGGTGGCCGCCGTGATGGTGCGGGCGGCGTCGATGGTGTCGTCGACGTGCAGGCTGATCCGCTCGAGCGCGCCGACGACCGCCGTCTGGCGCTCCCGGCCGGCTGCGATCGCCGCCAGCCCCTCGGAGTTGACGACCGTGGCGGCCGCGATCTCCTTCTCGATCGTCGCGACGACGACCGTGATCGCCGCGGTGGCCTCCCGAGCCCGACCGGCCAGCGTCCCGATCTCGGCGGCGACCGTTGTGAAGCCGGCGCCTTCGGTCCCGGCCCGGGCGGCCTCGATGGCCGCGCTGACTCCCAGCATCGTCGTCCGTCGGGACAGGTCGTCGATCAGCCCGGCGGTCACCGCGATCTGCTTGACCTGTCCCGCGAGCCGGCCGCTGCGGGCCTCGAGCTCGCGGACCCGGGTCTCGATCACGTCCATCGCTCCGGTGGCGGCGGCAGCGGCCGCGGTCCCGGCGTCGACGTCCGCCCGGGTCGTTCCGGCATAGGCCTCGACCCGAAGCGCGGTCTCGGCGATCAGCCCGGCCGTGCTGGCCAGCTGCTCGATCGTGCTGGTGGTCCACGAGACCGACGAGGACTGCTCCTCGACCGCATCGACATGGTGGGCGATCGTCGCGACCAGTTCCGAGGAGCTGTCGGCGAGCTGGTCCGCGACGCCGCCCAGCCCGAGCACCAGGTGGCGCAACGACAGCACGGTGTCGGCCAGGACAACGGCGAGCCCCGTGGTCGCCTGGTCGGCAGCATCATCGAGGAAGGGCACTGCGGTCAGGTTGCCGTCGGCAACCTGACCGAGCAGGCCGCTCAGCACGGAGATGTCCTGCTGCATCTTTTCCCGACGGCGACGCGCCACGGCCGCTGCCTTGGCGGAGGTCGACGCCAGCGAGCCCGACCACCAACCGAGCGTGGGGCAGGTCGGCAGCACGACGACGAGTACGCCGATCGACTGGCTGTCCAGCGAGTGCGACAGTGCTGCGGCCACGTAGATGCCTGCGGCCGCAGCCCCACCGACGGCTAGGCCGCGGACCGGGCCGAGCAGGGCACCGACCACGACGACCACCGGCAGGAACAGCACCCAGCCGGCACTGTCGAGGCCGCCCATCTCGGTGACGACCCCGGTCAGGCTGATCAACAACGCCGCGAGCAACGCGGTGCCCAACAGGCCTCGGCGGGCGTCGGTCTGGACGCCGGCGGTAGCCGGGTCGCGGGCGAGCGAGGACAGGACGACCGCGCTCATCGCGGCCGCGAGGCCCCAACCGGCCAGCCCGACCGGATGGACGTGGCTGCCGTCGTTCCCGACCTTCGCGGCCAGGAGCGCGTAGGCGGTCACGAGCAGCAGCCCACCCACGGCCATCAGCTCGGCGATATGGACGACGACGGTGGTGAAGGCGGTCTCCCGGCCCGCAGGCACCTCGACCGTGAGCAGATTCGGCTCTGGGGCGGGCTCCGGCAGCGGGATCGGTTCGATCCCGACCAGCTCGGCGAGCCGGCGTTCGACGTCAGCTGGGAGCGCGGTCGCGATCGGTGTCGCGATCGCGGCCTTTCCGGCAGGCTGGAGGTCGAGCACAGGTGGACCTTTCGGCGACAGGGCGTACCCGGTCCTCATCGGCTCACCTGGGCCTGGTCTGGAGCCGTTCGGCCCATCGCGACCTGCGCAAACGGAGGAACGTCCGGCGACCGGGCTACTCAGGCGACGATGAACTGCGCGATCGACGCGCGGAGCTCCGCGGCGAGCATGTTGAGCTGGGAGGCGGCGGCGGCGGCCTGCTTGGATCCCACGGCGTACTGGCGGGACACGTCGGAGACCTGAGTCATCGCCGACACCACCTGGTCCGACGCTGAGCGCTGCTGCTGGGTGGCGATGGAGATCTCCTTGGCGGCGGTGGTGGTCTCGTCGACCATGCCGCCGATGCGCTCCAGCGCCTCGACCACACCGCGCGCCAGCTCGGAACCGGTGCGTACCTCCTTGGCGCCCTCTTCGCTGGCGACGATCGTGGCGTGGGTCTCGGCCTGGATCTCCCCGATGATCGAGGCGATCTGGCCGGTGGACTCCTGCGCGCGCTCGGCGAGCTTGCGCACCTCCGAGGCGACGACGGCGAAGCCGCGGCCGTGCTCGCCCGCCCGGGCGGCCTCGATGGCGGCGTTGAGGGCGAGCAGGTTGGTCTGGTCCGCGAGATCGTTGATGACCTCGAGGATCCGGCCGATCTCATGGCTCTTCTCGCCGAGCGAGAGCGCCCGGGTCGCGATCGAGTCGACGCGGGTGGCGATCGTGTCCATGGCGATCACGCTGGACGAGACCGCGGAACGGCCGTCTTCGGCGTACCGGAGGGTCTCGGCGGCGTAGCGCGCCACCGACTCGGACGTCTCCGCGATCTGCGCGGCGGTCGCGGCCAGCTCCTCGATGGTCGAGGTCGTCTCGGTGACGGCGGACGACTGCTCCGTGGCCGAGGCGGCGTGCTCCTCTGCCGTCGCGAGCAGCTCTCCGGCCGCGGCGCCGATCTGCTCGCCGCCGCTGCGGATGTGCCCGACCAGTCCGCGCAGGTTGGTCAGAGTGTGGGAGAACGCGTCCGAGAGCACCTCGAGCGACTCGTGCTCTCCGTCGCCCTCGTCGAAGCGGACGGAGAGGTCGCCCTCAGCGGCCTTGGCAAGCACGGCAGACAGTTGATTGACGCGGCCTTGCAGCTCGTCGCGTTCGGCATGAGCGTGCGCCCGCATCGACCAGACCGCACCGGCGAGGGTGCCGTTGAACCACGCGATGGCCGGGAAGACCGGCAGCACAAGGATGAGCCAGGGGATGGTGGTCGAGTCGATCGCGTGCGCGAGGTATGACGCACCCAGCAGGCAGCTGGCCTGAACCAGACCGAACAGCGAGGACTGCCACGGCTTGAGGGTGGTCGCGGCGAAGAGCAGTCCCGGCAGGTACATGATCCAGATCGGGCCGCGGATGCCGCCCGTGACCGCGACTTCGCCAGTGATGCCCACCATGATCGAGAGCAGCAGCACGGCCCGGTACGTCGTGATCCGGCGGCGGACATGCGGCACCGCCGTCGCAATGGCAGGGAGCGCGGTCAGGACGATGGCGTTGACGACCGACAGGCTCAGCCAGGCAAAGAAAGCCGGCAGGTGGACATGCAGGCTCGGGCCGGGGTTGCGTGACAGCGCAATGACGCCGACGGTGGACAGCGCGATGCCCGCCCACGTTGCGAGCGCAGCCACCCGGCTGAGTCGCTTCGAGAAGTCCACCACTGCTCCTGTCGTGTCGATCGATTGGGTTCTCGGCCAAATGGGTGACGTCCTGAAGGCCGCCACCCCAAGTTCAGGCCGAGCGCCGACCCCGGGGCAGTCGATCGCGCAACCGCATCACCGCATCCACGTCGAGCACGGCGACCGGCCCGTCCTCGTGTGCCAGCTGGCCGCGCAGCAAGGCAGCGGCTTCGGCCGGCACGCCGGTCGGAACCGCCGCGATGTCGGCGCCGAGCGTCATCGTCCCCTCCACCGCGTCGACGAGGACGCCGACGAGCGTCCCCCGATCGGTGAGCACGAGCAGCCGCGAGGACCGGCCTGACTCGGTCGTGGCGGCGCCCAACAGGCTTCGCAGGTCGATGATCGGGAGGATCCGGCCGCGCCAGTTCGCGACTCCGGCCAGCCAGCTCGGTACGCCGGGGATCCGGGTCACGGCCGGTACCCGCCCGACCTCAGCGACACTCTCGAGGTCCGTGGCGAACCGGCCACGACCGAGCCGCACCACGATCGTCTCGAGCGGCGTGACGTCGCCATCGACGGCGGCGGTCAGCTCTGCGGGAAGCTCGTCGGTATCCGGCAGGGACGTCGCTAGGTCGGTCACATGGTGTTTCTCGGCGCGTGCAGGCGTCGGGTGTAGATCTGAGTGCCTGCGATCGCGATGACGGCGCCGATCAGACCGAGGAACAGGAAGGCGTAGCCGACGTACACGACACCGGGATCGACCGGCAGCTTGCCCGGGATGATCACGTCACCACCGCGTGACACGACGTTGATCACCATCACCACGACGAGCCAGCTGACGCCGGGCAGCGTCGCGCTTCTCACCGATCGGCCGCCGATCCCACCGAGCAGGCCGACCGCGGCGTTGCCGACCAGGGCGAGGATTGCGGCGAATCCCTCGGTGCCGCCATGCAGCCGGAGCGGGATCAAGAAGGTGCCGATCAGCCCCAGGAAGCCGCCGATGGCGACCAGAACGACGTCGAGGCAGAGCGCCTCGATGCGCTCAGATCGTGGGCTGCTCGGCACGCTCAGAGGCTACGGCCTGCTCGGCGGCTCTTAGGTCGATGACGGCGGGCGGGGGACCACTCGCCGTCGCCTGCTCGAGGACGTCGGTGATCTCACGGCCAACCAGCTCATCGCGGTCGAGGAGCGCGTCGCGCAGCGCCGCGACCAGGTGCTGGTTGCCCTCGAGCCTGCCCTTGACGACGACCTTCTGCTCCTGCAACAGCTCCTCGACCCGGCGCCGACCGTCGGGGTCACCGAGGACGCGCCCGACGATGTTGGTGTCGCTGAACGCGCTGCCCTGCACGGCGGCGAACGACACCAGCGTCCCCGCCATCCCGGCCGCCCCGATCATCTGCGCGGCGACGTTGGTGGCGTAGAGCAGGTCACCCGCCGGACCCGTGGACACGTCACCGAAGAAGATCTCCTCGGCGCACTGGCCGGCGAGCGCGATCTGGATCAGCCCGATCATGTCGGTGCGGGAGCGGGTGTAGATCTCCTCGCCGTCGCCGTGGGCCAGCATGCCGAGCGCGTCGCGACGCTTGATGATGGAGAGCACCTCGAGCTTGCGACCGGGTGCGACCAGGTGGGCGGCCGTCGCGTGCCCGGCCTCGTGTGTCGCGATCAGCCGCTTCTCGTGGGCGGTGTACCCGACCGGCTGCCCCAGACCGACCTGCAGGACCATGCGAGCCTGCTCGATGTCCTTGTAGGTCATGCGGTTGTCACCCCGGCGTACCGCGTTGACCAGGCCCTCGTCGAAGAGCTGCTCGATCATGACGGGCGTGTAGCCCTGGGTGGCGCTGGCCAGCGCGTCACGGCGCTCCGGATCGTCGAGCTCGTCGTGATGAGCCTTGCCCCGCAGGAAGTGGTCGGTCAGCAACCGCCGGCCGCGCTGGTCCGGGCGATCGAAGTGCAGCGACCGGTCGAACCTGCCCGGACGCAGCAGGGCGGGGTCCAGCTGGTCGGCGCGGTTGGTCGCCGCGATGAGCAAGACGTTGGCGTGCGGAGGGGTGGGCTTGTGCACCTGGCGGTGCGCCGGCAGGAACAGGTTGAACCAGTCGATGAAGCTGCCGCCGACCTTCTGCCACCCGGTGGGCTCGTCGAAGGACTGCATCTGCACCAAAAGCTCGTTGACGACGCCGCCCACGCCCTCGCTGACGTAGCCGTTCGTGACCATCGGGGACGTGGCGCCGGGACCGCCGAAGTAGGCCGCCGGCAGCGCGGTGACCGTGCCGCAACACTGCACCGACGCCGAGACCGCCTCCCGCGGCGACATCCCCATCCCGCCGCGCTGGCCGCCGATTGCGTCGATCTCCTCGATGAAACCGATCGCGCCGCCCTCGGCACGGGCAACCTTGCGCAGCTCCTTGAAGTAGGAGCGGATCTTGCCGGCGGTCGCGCCATAGAACATCGACTGGAACGACGTACCGGACACGTACAGGAACGGCACGCCCGCCTCGGCGGACATCGCCTTCGCGGTGTGGGTCTTCCCGGTTCCGGGTGCGCCCTCGAACAGCAGGCCGCGGCGAGGCGTGCCACCCATCTCGCCCGAGAAGGTCTTGTGCGCCAGGAACAGGTTGATCGAACGGACCACTTCCTCCTTGACCGGCTCGATGCCGACCACGTCGGAGAGCCGCACGTCGATCTGCTCGGGGCGGTAGACGATGTGCGGCGAGCGACGTGCCCACAGCTGCATGCCGACGAAGCCGACGATCAGAACGACGAAGAAGAGCATCGGTACGACGACGACCCAGTCGATGTGCGGCAGCTGCAGCAGGTCGATCGGGTGGCCGGACAGGATGCGCAACCACAACAGCGCGGCGGGGATGCCGACCAATGCGCTCAACCGCCACAACCGGCGGCGACGCTGAACCTCGCGGCGGCGACCGACATCAGCGCCGCCCATGGTGAGGACGGTGTCACCGCCACTCGTGAACAGCGGGTCCATGAGCGGGTTGACCACCTGGTCAGTGAGAGCCGGCGACTGATCCATGCGTGGCTCCGCTCGTGGGCTGAAACGGTTGGGGTTGCTCGATGATCGAAGTCTGTCACCGCCCACCCCAACTGGCCATGCGGAGCGAAGGGATTCACCCGGACGGGCTAGACAGTCGGGACGATGTGACGCCGAGTCTTAAAGGTTCTCGAACAGATCGGTCTCGACGGCGTCTCCAGATCGGGTGCCGCGGACCAGCCGGTAGTACTCGATGCCGAACGCGCCCTGGCCCACGTTGTTGGACAGGGCGAAGAACGGGCCGTCGACGGAGATCTGGGTCCGGTGTGCGCGCATCGCCGCGACCTTCGCCGGCAGCTGCTCCCGCGCATCGATGACGGTCGTGACCTCGTCGTCGGGAACCCCGAACGTGAGCTCCTCAGGGTCGACCACGCCGAACGGGGCCTGCTCACCCATGGCCTTGAGCGCGTCGTACCCGGCTCGCAGCACCGAGACCGGGATGGCGGTCTCGTAGAGCTTGCTGGGGAGCCACGGCTCGCCGGCGTCGGGGTAGCGCGCCGCATCACCGGAGGCGTCAAAGGCCGCGATCGTGACCCGATGGGCCTGGATGTGGTCCGGGTGGCCGTACCCGCCGACGTCGTTGTACGTGATGACGACCTGCGGCCGGACCGCCCGCATCACCGTGACCAGCGCCCCGACCGCCTGGTCCAGATCCGCCTGCCAGAAGCAGCTCGGGTCGTCGTTCGTCGCCAGCCCCATCATGCCGGAGTCGCGCCACCGGCCGGGGCCGCCGAGGAAGCGATGGTCCGTGACCCCGAGCGCCTCCATGGCCGCGGCCAGCTCACCGATGCGGTGCTGGCCCAGGCTGTCGTTGCGGTCCGCGGCCAGGTGAGCGAGTTCGGGGACGAGGATCTCGCCCTCTTCGCCGAGGGTGCACGTCACGAGGGTCACGTGCGCACCCGCTGCGGCGTACCGGGCCATGGTCGCGCCGGTCCCGATGGTCTCGTCGTCTGGATGGGCGTGGACCAGGAGCATCCGGTGCGGGACGTCGAGCGGGGTGAGATCGATCGCCTGCTCGAACGGCTCGACAGCTGCTTCGGCGTCGTCGAGGACGGCCTGCTCGACACCGTGAGCCACGTCGACGTCGCGGTCCTGCGGCTCCATCGTCGTCACTGGTCGAGGCTATGTCGGATCGATTCGACGATCTCGCGGTCGCCCGGCGACACCCAGTCGAGGCGGCCGAGCTCGTCGCCGGTCAGCCAGCGCAGCTCGCTGTGCTCCACGGCGACCGGCTCACCGCTGCGGATTCGGGCCCAGTAGACCCGCAGGACGCCGGTGACACCCATCGTCGCGACGTCCGGGCCGACCCGAGTACCGATGTCGAGGTCGATCCCGAGCTCCTCGCGGCACTCGCGCTGCAATGCGGCGGGCTCGGTCTCGCCTGGCTCGACCTTCCCGCCGGGCAGCTCCCAACGACCGGCGAGCTCCGCCGGGTAGGACCGCTGGGCGGCCAGCACGCGCATCGTCGGCAGGCCGGTAGCGGGGCCGGCTGGGTAGTCGCCGGCGAGGATCGCGGCGGCCACGACGACGAGTGGCTCCGGCATGCGTGAGATTCTCCTGGTGTCGGCGCTGCCGCGCCGAGCGACCCGGATGGGAGAGGCCTGATGGTCACAGCGCTCGATGCCGAGGAGCTCACGGCGGCGCTCGGCGGGCTCGACGACTGGCGGGTCGAGGACGGGCGCCTGGTACGGGACGTCCCCGTACCCAGCGCAGACGCCCCGATCCTGGTGGAGCGGGTCGCGGTGGCCGCCGACGAGATGGATCACCACCCGGTGGTCGACGTGTCCGACGACAGGGTGCGGTTCACGGTCTGGTCCCACTCCGTCGATGCGATCACGACGAACGACGTGACGCTGGCCACGCGCATCGACGACATCGTCCGGAACAGCGGCGGCGGATGACGGACCCCAGGCCACAGGGTCCGGCCGACCGCTCCCCGGCGTGGATGCAGCGGCTCGCGATCATCGGCACCCTCGCTGCGGTTGCGCTGGTCATCGTCGGCGCCGTCATGCTGGCAACGGCCAAGGACGGCGGGTCGGTGGTGTTCACGGTCGGAGTCATCGGGCTGGTCCTCTACGGAGCGATGATCCCGCTGTCCCGCCGCAAGAACCCGACGTGATAGCCCGGATCTCGTTGTGTTCGAAGGATTTTCACTCGACCATGTCGACGTCGGCGATGTCACACTGCGAGTTCGGTACGCCGGATCGGGACCCGCCGTACTGCTGCTCCACGGGCATCCCCGGACCCACACGACGTGGTGGCAGGTCGCACCTGAGCTGACCGACCGCTTCACCGTGATCTGCCCCGATCTCCGCGGCTACGGCCGGTCGACGAGCCCGCGCACCGTCGCCGACCACGCGACTTTCTCGAAGCGTGCCATGGCGGCGGACATGGTGACGCTGGCGGAGACCCTCGGCCATGAGCGGTTCGCCGTCGTTGGCCATGACCGCGGCGCCTACGTCGCCCATCGACTCGCCATGGACTATCCGGAACGGGTGAGCCGACTGGTGGTTCTTGACGCCGTACCCATCGGCGACGCACTCGCGCGCGCCGATGCCGGCTTCGCAGCGAGCTGGTGGCACTGGTTCTTCTTCGGTCAGACCGAGAAGCCCGCCGAGCGGGTCATCAACACCGATCCGGATGCCTGGTACCGCGCCACGGCGAGCCAGATGGGCGAAGAGAACTATCGCGACTACTACGACGCGATCCACAGCCCGGACACGGTGCACGCCATGCTCGAGGACTACCGCGCCGGCCTCGGGGTCGACCGGGCGGCGGACGACGCCGACCGCGCCGCCGGGCGTCGGATTGAGTGTCCGGTGATGATGCTGTGGTCCTCGCAGGACGACATGGCCGACCTCTACGGGGATCCCCTCGAGATCTGGAAGGAGTGGGCGGGCGACCTACGGGGTCACGCCATCGACAGCGGACATCACGTTGCCGAGGACAACCCCGAGGCGCTCGTCCATGAGCTGCGGCGAGTTCTTCGCGGGCAAGCCGGCCGGCGGGAGCGCCGCCCAGCCCGCTACGGGCTGACGTGGTCGGCGAGGTTGTGCCGGGTCATCAGCTCAACCGTGCGCAGGATGTCGACGTAGGGAAGACCGATGCTCTCGCAGTTGCGATGGGCATCCACGAGGGCGGCGAGCACCCGCGCCGTGCCGAGCTGCCGGTAGTCCGAGACCAGGTGATCCGCGAGGACCGTGATCGAGGAATGACCGGCACAGCAGCTAGCAGGCGACGGCGTTTCGCGCGTCGCAGCGGGCGGGGACACAAGTTGGGGGTTCGACATGATGTCTAGGCATCGGCATCTGAGTGACCTCGATTTAACTCGTACTGTCATCCTCGCGTGCAGCATCCGGCGGTGTGGGGTCAGTCAGGCGGGGAATGGCCACGTCAGGAGGTTGTGAGGTGAGCAACGACGTTCCAAAACTGCGCCAGGTCGTCCTCGACGGAACGGACGTTCGCGGGCTCGCGGAGTTCTGGCGGGAGCTACTCGGCCTGCACTACCGGCCGGGCGACGAGCAGCCGAGCGATGAGGACGACTGGCTGGTGCTGCGCAACGCGGCGGGATTGGGGCAGCTGGCGTTCCAGCGGGTCGAACGCCTCGCCGAGTCGACCTGGCCGGACGACACGATCCCGCAGCAGCTGCACCTCGATCTGTCGGTGTCGACGCCGGGCGAGCTGCTGGCTCAGCACGACCGGGCTCTGGCGCTGGGCGCACGCCTGATCTTCGATCGGTTCGAGGACCCCGAGGAGCCGCTGCGCGTCTATGCCGACCCGGCGGGCCATCCGTTCTGCATCTTCGTGGCCGACAGCGACGACTAAGCCGACACACACCACCGCCTGGATCAGGAGCCTTCCGGCCGGACGGACGGGTCATAGCCGTCGTACGCCGCCGCCTGCTTCTCGATCTGCGGACGCACCGCCGCGTGCCGTCGTGCGGTGTCGAGGATCTCCAGGTAGTGAGCCTGCTTCTCGGTCATCGAGATGACGGAGGTGGTGAGGTCCGTCCACTCCACCGCCGCATCTCCCGTCAGCTCCCCAGTGGCGCCGCAGGTCGCGCACTCGACCCGTCGACCATGGAGCACCACGGCATCGAGGTGGCACATCGGGCACAGGCCGGCCGGCCCGACGTACTCGGCCTCCTCGAACGATCGGCCGAGCTGCCTGGCCACGTTGACGCCGAGCCGAGCCGACCGGTCCAGTGCCTTGTCGTCCAGCACCACCGATTGCGGTGTGCCCGCACCATCGATGACGATCTGGTCGACGACAGCCGCCTGCATCGAGAACGTGAAGACGTGCAGGACCGGTAATGCCAGGGACTTCCACTGCGGGGTGAGCGCGCCGCCGACGGCAATGAAGCCGGCGACCCGCGGCCGGAGCACGCGTTCGTCGAGGCGGAACGGCACCAGGGGGTTCTCACCTGCCGCTCGCAGCTCGAGCATCTTCTCGACGATGGCCCGGTCGGCGTTGGGTCCGAGTAGGCGATCCATCAGCAGCTTCAGCCGACCGGGCACCGTTCGGCTGATGATCGGTGTCGCGACGATGAGTCCATCCGCCTCCATCAGCCGGTCCCACAACCACCACACGTCGTCCGGCGCGTCCGGCGACGTCTCGATCCGAAGGTCGTCGAGCCGGACCAGCTCGACGTCGGCGTTCTCGGCCGCCGCGGCCCGCAACGCCTCTTTCAGCACGATCTCGGTGTTGCCACCTGTTGATCCCGCGTTGATGCCGAGCAGCCGCCGGCTCACGGCGACACCTGCATCTGTTCACCCCGGGGCAGCGTGCGGACCACGCCGTCCGCACTGAACGCCGCCAGCATGCCGGCGTACTTGGCTGGATCCGTGGTCTCGCCTTCGTGGATCGGGATCGCCACCCGCGGCTTCACCGCGGCGACGAAGTCGACGGCTTCGGAAAGCTTGAGCCACGGTCCGTCGATCGGTACGGCGAGCACATCGATGTTCCGCGCCGGCAGGTGGAACGAGTCGCCGGGGTGGAACAACGCACCGTCGCCGATGAGATAGCTGGAGTTGGTGCACCCGGGCACGTCGCCGTAGACCGAGGCGTGCAGGTCTCCCATCACCTCGACCGACACGCCGGCGAACGCGAACCGGTCACCCCTGGAAGCAACGGTGTGTGCCGGCAGCCCAGGGACCGCCGTCGCCGTATCCGGGTCGACGACCAGTGTCGCCCGCGGGTTCGCTGCCATCAGCTGGCCGATCCGGTCGCTGTCGAGGTGGTCGGGATGCTGATGGGTTACCAGCACGGCATCCAGGTCCGTCACCTCGGTGAACGTCGACATGCTGCCGGGGTCGAGCAGGATGCGCACGCCCCGGGTATCGACGAGCAGGCAGGCGTGCCCCAGGTGGGTGACGTTCACCGGGCCACTCCGTCCTGGTCAGACACGACTGGGGGCCTTGGCCGACGCGGATGCGGTCTCGGAATGCGCCGGGGCGAACCGCCCCATCACCCGGTCCCGCAGCTTGAAGAACAGCACCGCCGGGCCCTTGCCGGTGCTGGTGCTCATGACGCCGTCCGGGTTCGCGATCGCCGTGACGATGAGCGCCACGCCGGCCACGATGGTCTGGTACTTGCCGACCCCGAACTGTTGGTCCAGGAACGTCACGAACAGGCCGGTCGACGACATCGCGATGCCGGCGAACACTGCCCCCGAGATCCGACCGATGCCGGCGACGTAGACCACGGCGAGCAGCCCGAGCGACACGAAGGTCGAGAACCCCTCGGCGGTCAGCGTGCCCTGCTGGTATCCCGTCAACGCGCCGCCGATGCCGGCGATGAAGGCGGCGATCCCGAACGCCATCAGCTTCGCCTGCGCGACGTTGATCCCCACCGAGGCGGCGGCTCGCTCGTTGGAGCGTACGGCCAGCAGCATCCGGCCGACCGTGCCGGTGCGCAGCCGGGCGACCAGCAGCCCGAGCAACGTCACGATGACCAGCACCATGATCCCGAAGACGACGCGCGGGTAGGCGTTTCCCTTGGCGATGGACAGGTCCCAGCCGAGCAGGTGCGGCGCTTTGATGGGCAGGCCGCTCAACCCGCCGGCGAAACGCTGACTGTTGAACACCAGCGCGTCGGCTGTGAAGGCCGCACCGAGTGTGACCACTGCGAGGTTGACGCCGCGCAGCCGTAGCGCCGGGAGGCCGATGAGGAGACCGACCGGTACGGCGCACAGGCCGCCGAGGATCAGCGAGAACGGAAACCCGATACCCCAGGCGTTGGAGATGTGGCCGAGCATGAAGCCACCGACGCCGGCGAACGTCATCTGGGCGAGCGACACCTGGCCGACGTACCCCGTCAGCAACACCAGCGACAGCGCGACGCAGGTGAACGTCATCGAGGAGATGAAAGCGTTGCGCATCGATCCGTGCAGGACGACCAGCAGGATCGTTCCAGCGACCAGACAGAATGCTGCGCTCGTCAGGGGATGGGCTGGGCGCGCCACGGACGGGTTCTTCTCGGTGACGTTCTCGCCACGAGCGAGGGCGCTCCGCGCCCGCACCGACATCGCGATGATGATGAGGACGAACGGCAAGGTGTCCGCGATGTCACCGGTCGGGAACCACGAGAACGTCTGGAACTTGACGATCTCGGACTGGAGCATGCCGAGCAGGATTCCGGCGACGGCGACGATCCAGAACGACTCGAAGCGGCCAACCAGCGCGACGCTGAGCGCCGGGACAATGAACAGGGTGTACGACGTCGGGTCGAGGTTGGCGATCGGAGCGATCAGGATGCCCGCGATACCAGCCAGCACCGTTGCCAGGACGTAGTTGACCAGTGCGATCCGCTGCGCAGACAGCCCGATCAACGCAGCCCCGCGGTCGTTCTCCGCGCCGGCCCGGGTCGCGAGACCGAAACGGGTGTAGCGGTAGGTGAGCGACAAGACGGCCGCGAGCACGATGACAATGCCAGCGAAGTAGATGCGGTCGCTCGGAAAGGTCAACCCGCCAAGGGTGATCGCCGTCGTGGGCAGGACCGCTGGTGTGGTCTTGGACTGGGTGCCGAAGTTCAGCACCGCCATCGCCTCGAACGCCAGCATCACACCCACCGAGGCGCAGATCCGGGTGAGCGGGGCGACAAAGCGCAGTGGTCGATATACCAGCAGGTACAGGATCAGGCCGAGAACCGCCGCATACACCAGCGAGATCACCACGGCGAGTGGGGTGTTCATCCCGCGGTTGGTCACCGTCACGCTGTGCGGAAGAACGATCCACGGCAGCGACAGCACACCGTTCGTGCGCAGGTTGACGAAGACGTAGGCGATCCACATCGCGAGCGCCCCGTGACCGAAGTCCACCAGCCCAGCACTGCGGTACTTGAGCACGAGTCCGAGCCCGAGCACCGCGAACGTGCTGCCCGCGCCGAGCCCGAGGATCAGGAAGAGAAGGTAGCTAGACATCGCTCGTGGTCACGATCCGCTCCGCTGGTGTTGATCCATCGCGGGCCCGCCTCGGCTTTACGGGGCGGGCCCGCGATGGCGTTCTCAACCGCCGATGCCCTTGAAGTAGCCCTTAGACGTGATCCAGTCGCTGGGGTTGGACACCACCGGCTGACTGTTCTTGATCTGCTCCATCAGGTAGTAGTCGTTGCAGATGGCGACTGCCTTGGCTATTGCCTGCCCGTTGCAGGTGTACGGGTGCGACATGAAGTTCGGGTGGTTCGAACCCGTCTTGAATGCCGCGAGAATCGATGACGTCGTCGGAGTGCTCTTGATCGTGCTGAGCGCGTTCCGCACGTTCACGACCGTGGCGAAGCTCGCTTCGGCGATTCCGTCGATGGCCGTGTTCGGTGCGGCCCACTTCTTGAGCGACGCGGCGAAGATCTTGAAGTCGTTGCCGGTGGGGTTGAAGGCTGTGGCGACGTACATGCCCTCGGCTCCGCCAGCCGCTGACGTGATGGCCTGCGGCGCGGTGCAGGGGTCGATGCCCAGGATCTTGCCGGTGTACCCAAGGCTCTTGATGTCCTTCAGCACGACGCCACAGTTGTTCGGGATGTCGACGTAGATGGCGTCCGGGTGCGAAGCGATCGCCGACGCGACCTGTGCTGACGGGTCCGGCGAGGCCGGCGGCACGCCGATCGTCTTGACGCTGGTGGCCCCGGCCGCCTTCAGCGTGGGCGGGATGATGCCGAGCCCGGCGACCTTGCCCTGCGAGTTGTCGAAGTACAGGACCGCGACCTTCTTGGCCCCGAGCGTCTTCACGGCGTAGACGGCGGCTGCGGCGTTGTCGCCGAGGCTGATCGACCAGAACTGCACGGAGTTGGGTGCGTTCTGCTCAACCGGGGTGAAGGGGATGCCACCGAGGTAGGCGAGCTTTGCGCGCGCGTAGACGGCTTCCGCCGCCGGGGTGCCCGTGTCGGCGGCGCCGAGGATCGCCACCGGGTGCTTGGCGACGAGCTCGCTGGCACACCGAGCGCTGGTCGGCGTCGTACCGTCACCGATGCAGTCGACCAGCTTGATCGGGTGGCCGTTGATTCCGCCGAGGTAGTTGTTGACGTAGTTCGCTCCGGCGATCTCGGCCTGGCGTGACTCCGGGAACGTCACCTGCCCGGTCTCATCATTGATCAGCCCGAACACGTACGGCGAACCGGTCGCCTTGTGCGGCGTACCGAGCGGATTGGCAGCGGCCGCGGCACTCGGCGACGTACCCGAGCCGGCCGCGGGCGACGAGCCGCCCGACGACGAGCCGCCGCAGGCCGCGGCGGTCACCGTCAAGGTAGCCACCACTGCAGCGGCAGCCAGCGACGACTTTCGCATCTTCCTCATGTGCGTGCCTTTCCTGGGGTTGGTGTGCCGGGGACTGGGGCACGGTCGGTGGCTGTCTCGCCGAGATAGCTCGCGGCGATGAGGTTTCGGTCGGACCGCAACTGGGTGGCCGGGCCATTGAGGACGAGCCGGCCGTGCGAGAGCACGTAGCCGCGATCAGCGATCTCCAGCGCCAGCGTCACGTGCTGTTCGACGAAGAGCACTGCGCTGCCCAGTTCGTCGGCCACCCGGCGCAGGATCGGCAGCAACCGCTCCACGACGACGGGGGCCAGACCGAGGCTCATCTCGTCGACCAGCAGGATGCGCGGCCGACTTACCAGCGCCCGTCCCACGGCCAACATCTGTTGCTCACCGCCGGAGAGCAGGCCGGCCTTACGACCCAGGCATTTGCCGAGCTCGGGCAGCATCGCGATCAGCTCGCTCTGACCGACACCATTCTTCGATCGGGCCAGCCGCAGATGCTCGCGGACCGTCAGGCTGGGGAACAGCGCCCGTCCCTCGGGCACCAACGCCAAGCCCTGCCTGGCGAGTCGATGCGTCGAGCGAGCTCCGATGTTTTCGCCGTACATCGCCACCGAGCCGGCCATCGGCTTGTGCAGGCCGGCGATGGTCTCGAGCGTCGTGGTCTTGCCCGCGCCGTTCGGCCCGAGCAGGGCGACGACCTCGCCGGCCGCAACGGTCATCGACACGTCACGGATGACCGGTGTGCCGAAGTAGCCGGCGGCGAGGCCGTCGACCTCGATCGCGGGGCTCGCAGCGGCGGTCATGCCGGCTGCCCTTCTCGGTCACGATCGCCGGAGCCAGCATCGCCGTGGCTGCCCAGGTAGGCCTCGATGACTCGCGGGTCACGCCGGATTTCCTCGGGCGTGCCGTCGGCGATCGTGCGACCGAAGTCGATGACCCGGACCTGGTCGCAGACCTTCAGGACCAGGCCCATGTCGTGGTCAACGAGCAGGACGGCTACGCCATGCTCGTCGGGCAGCGACCGTAGCCGCCGGCCGAACTCCAGGCTCTCGTCGGTGTCCAGGCCCGCGGCGGGTTCGTCGAGCAAGACGAGTCGAGGCTTCTGGGCCAGTGCGCGGGCGACGCCCACCAGCTTGCGTTGTCCGTGAGAGATCTCATGGGGGTAGCGGTCGACCACGGCGTCGAGGTCGCACACCGAGATCGCCCAGTCGACGTCGGTGCGCTCAACCGTCCGATTCGGAAGGAACGCGTCACGGAATGCGTCGCGCAGCCCGGCTCGCTCGCTGGCCACGAGCAGGTTCTCGTCGACGGTGAGGTCCTCGAACAGCTCCACAGACTGGAACGTCCGGGCCAGCCGCTGCCGTGCACGCCGGTGGGCGGGCATCCGGGTGATGTCCTGGCCGTCGAACCGGATCGTCCCCGCGGCCGGACGGTGATAGCCGGTGAGCGCGTCGATCAGCGATGTCTTGCCCGCGCCGTTCGGCCCGATCAGGCCGTAGACCATGGTGTCGGCGACCTGGAGGTCGATGTCCGCGACCGCTACCACACCGCCGTAGGTCACCCGCAGCCCCTGGACGTCCAGCAACGGAGGCGAGGCCGGCACTGCCGACTCCCCTGCCGCTTGGTCGCTAGCCACGGATTTCCTTCATTTCCTCGTCACACCAGCGTTCTTCCGCCGTCGACGTACATGACGTGTCCGGTGACGAACGCCGACCGGTCGGAGCACAGGAACAGCACCGGACCAACCAGGTCGTCGACCGTGCCGAGCCGCCCGGCCGGCACCAGCGCGGTCATCTCGTCGCGCATGCCCGGCTTCTCGAGGTAGTCCCGGGTCAGGTCCGTCTCGGTATAGCCGGGCGCAACCGCGTTGACCGTGACACCTGACGATGCCCATTCGTGGGCCATCACCCGGCACAACTGGTTCACGGCGCCCTTCGAGGCGGCGTACGGCGCGTGGCGCTGGTGGGCGAGCAGTCCGGAGACCGACGACAGGAACACGATCCGGCCGTAGCCGGACTCGCACATCAATCGTCCGGCTTCCCGCGCTGTCCAGAATGCACTGGACAGGTTCGTGTCCAGAATCTGCTGCCATAGCTCGTCCGACACGTCGAGCACCGGACGACGGTCGTTCATGCCGACGGCGTGGACGAAGACGTCCAGCCCGCCGAGGATGGCCGCGGCCTCCTCGACCACACGCTGGCACGTGGCCGGATTCGCCAGGTCGGCAGTCAGAACCTTCACCTCGGTGCCGGCCGCGACTGCGGCCTGTTGCAACGCCTCGAGGCGCGACTCGTCGAGATCGCTGGCCACGACGCGGGCGCCCGCAGACGCCAGGGCCACGGCGCAGGTCCCGCCGATGCCACCGGCGCCGGCTACCAGCACGGCCCGGTCCTGCAATCCCAAGAAGTCAGTCACGGTCACTTTCACTCTGCGATAGCTAGTTTCCTGATTGGAAAGAACGTAGCGCGGAAGACCTCGGGACGCAATGACTGGGCAACAAATCGAGACCCAGTCGTTAGCGCAGGATCAGTCCGCCGTCGACGTTGAGCGTCTGGCCGGTGAGTGCGCCGGCGGCGTCCGAGACGACATACGCGACAGCCGCGGCGACATCCTCCGGTGCGAGGTCGCGCGCGATGGCCTGCCGCTGCCGCACGGCCGCGAAAGCCTCCGCCGGGATGCCTGCTGTTGCGGCCGGTGTCGGCGTCAGTCCCGGAGCCACGCAGTTGACCGTGATCCCTTGACTACCAAGCGCCCGCGCTAGCGACCGGCCGATCCCGATCAGCGCGGCTTTGCTGGCGACATAGGGCAACAACTCGGGACTTGGCGGGTTCCATACCGTGTCGGACACGATGAAGACGAGCCGACCCGATCCGCGTTCTGCCATGCCTGGCGTCAATACTTGCGCCAACCACAGCACCGACTCGACGTTGACCGCTTGCACCCGGCGCCATGTCACGAGATCGAGCTCGGCCAGCGACGCCTGGTCGAAGCATGCCGCCGCGTGCACGAGCACGTCACATCGCCCGTTCTCCACCACGATGCGATGGGCGGCTGCGCGCACCTCGGCTTCGTCGGCCAGATCGAGCGGAATGTCTCCGGTGCGGTCCAGGACGACCACGCGGTGGCCGCTGTCCCGCAGTGCGATCGTGATGGCGCCGCCGATCGAGCCAGCGCCACCGGTGACGACCGCGACCCGCTCGCTCATGTCACCGCCGGCCGCCGCGCGACTGCATAGCGAAAGACGTTGTGCATCTCGACACGACCGTCGCCGCGGACGAACGGCGTGACAGCCGCGATCAGCGCCTCGCGGGCGCGATCCTCGCCCGCTGCCTCGATCGCCATGGCGCCGCCGCCGGAGGCCAGCACGGCGCGCACAGCCGCGTCGACGTCGTCGTGCGCCCATACGAGCGGGACCTCGCCGGAGGACACCGGCTCGAGCTGGGCACTGGACAGCAGCCCGGTCAACCCCTCCGACTGCGACAGGGCATAGGGCAGATGGCCGCCGACCGCAGGTCGGGCGGCGCGCAACGGTTCCAGTGCGTCATTGAGAGCCGTGGACTCGTTGCGGTCGGCTTCGGCGAACGTCGTCGCAGCGACCAGGCCGCCGGGCACGACCACGCGCGCCGCCTCGCGGACCGCAGTGGCCGGTTCGTGGGCGAACGGCAACGCATTGAACGCCACTACGGCCGTGTACGACGCAGCCGGGAACGGCAGTTGATCCATCCCCGCTTCGACCAAGGTCGCCTGCGGCACCCGCTCCGCCGCGATGGCGAGCAGCTCGGGTGTGCTGTCGAGCCCGGTCACCTCGGCGCCCCGTTGGGCCGCCAGACGCAAGGCATAGCCGGACCCACACCCGATGTCCAACAGCCGGCTGTCGGGTCCGATGGCGAGCTCGTCGAGTACCCGTTCGAACAACGGCGCGTTGGAGGGTTCGGCGAGCTCCGCCCAGTCACGAGGTCGGCGACCCCAGTGCGAGGTCACGGTGAGGCAGTGTCGTGCGCGGGTCGTTGTGCGCGGAGTCCTGCAGGCCGCCGCCGCCGAAGTTCTTGTCGTGCTCCAACGTCATCCGATGGATCGGGTACGCCGTTTCGCGCATCTGGGCCTCGTAACCGCCGATCGCCTCCTGCAGACCGATCTCGCCGCGGCTGTAGCGGTCCAGCTGCTGGACGAGGATGGCGGCGTCATTCAGGGCCAAGTTCGCGCCCATCCCCAGGGTGGGAAGCATGCCGTGCGCGGCATCGCCGACAACGGTGACGCGGGACGGCGCCCAGCTCCTCCGCGGGCTCGATGTAGCCGAAGGGAATGGCGAACATGCTTTCCGGCTCGATGCCGGCCACCAGTGCCCGCGCGGCTGGATTCCAACCCTGAATCGCCTCGAGCATGGCGTCACGCAACCGAACCGCCGCCTCGATCGTCCACTCGCTCGCCGAGGGGATCGGCGTACCAGGGGGCACCGAGCAGCTGATCATCGCGTACGGCTCGACCCGGTCGAGGGTCACGTCCGGAGCGATGTCGCGGGCCGCCTCGTCGGCCGGGCGACGCGGCCGGAAGCTCCCGATCAGCAGGCGCGACCCGCTCCGGTCCACTGCCATGAGCACGCCCTGGTTGACGATGTCGGGCAGTTCCGCGTCGAGCTCGGGCGTGAGCGGTGTGCGCCCGAAGATGCCGATGCCGTCGATCCGGGCCGGGACGACCGGTACGTCGGGGAGCCGCTGCGTGCGCACGGCCGAGCGAATGCCGTCGGCCCCCACCAGCACGTCCCCACGCATCGTGCCGCCGTCCGCGCACCGCACGGTTACGCCGTCGGCGTCCTCCTCGTAGGACGTGACGGGCGAGCCCAGGTGGATCCGGTCGGAGATGCGGCTGCTGAGGATCTGTCGCAGCAGCCGCCGATGGACGCCGGTGTGCGGGCGCGGTCCGGGGTTGGGCGGCCCGAGGTGCGGCTGCGAGGTGATCTCGTTCAGCTGCGGGTCCAGCACGATCGACCGGGTGCGCTCGTAGGTCTGCCGCGACGTCTCCAGGTAGAGCTCGAAGAGATCCGCCGGCAATACCTCGCGAAGTGCCTCGCCACCGATCGCGTTGAAGTGCAGGTAGTAGCCCTGCTTGCGGTCGAGGTCGTCGTCGCGCTCGAAGACGTCCACCGTGAACCCGCGCAGCTGCAGGCCCTGCGCCACCGCGAGGCCGGACAGGCCGCCGCCGGCGACCAGGACGTGGAGCGGTCGAGAGTCGGTCATGCGTTTCCTCCTGTTGGCGGTGCCTGCATCGGACGAAGCGGGTCGCTGCCGTCCCAATCTCGGGCCAGATCGGTCAACCGCGGGTACATCCCGAGGATCGGGGGCCCCGCCTGGTGCACCTCGATGGGATGCGGGAACAGCGGGCCGCCGTCGTGCCAGGCGACCCGCACAGCTCCGGTCGCGGCGGTGTGGATCAACCGACAACCGGCCTGCTCCAACCGCTTGCTCTCGGCCGCCAGGTCGTCGACCACCCAGCTGACGTGACCGACGGTGCCAGGAGCCGCGCGGTAGGCCGCCTGGAGCGCGGGATCGATCGAGTGGATCACGGCTAGCTCCAGCACGATCGGTCCCCACGCGGCGAAGGCGGCGGAGTGGTCGAAGTGCGACGGGATCGGTGACGTCCGTGCCGTCGGCGTACCGGAACGAGTCGAACCGCACGTGGCGATGGACCAGGAACGGGCCGATGCCGAGGGTGTCGGCCGCACGCGCCACTGCCGCGTCCAGGTCGTCGACCCAGTACCCGATGTGGTGCACCGGCCGCGCTGTCACGGTGTTCCCACCCGGGCGGCGCCCTCGCCGGCCCGCCGGCCAAAGACCAGGGCGTCGGTGAGACCACCGCCGTGCTCGATGAGATGACCCCAGACGAGGGAGACCGCCCCAGCGGCGTACAGGCCCTGCACCACCGAACCGTCCGGACGAAGCACACCCGCCTCGGCGTCGTGCCGCGGTCCGCCCGTGGTCCCGGCCACGCCGGGCCAGGTCGGGACGGCGTAGAGGTGGGTCAGGTCCAGCGGCACGAGGGTCTCCTTGTCACGACCGAAGTCGACGTCGAAGCCGTCGGCTGCCTGTCGGTTGTAGCGCTCCAGCGACTCGGTCAGGCGGTCAGCGTCGAGACCCGTCGTCTCGGCCAGCTCCGCCGGGCTCGAGCCCGACGCGATCCATCCGCGGTCTACCTCGGCGCTGTTGTCCTGACTCCACACGTAGTCGTTGGGCGTGCCGAGCAGGCCGTTCAGCGGGCCGGCCTTGCGCGTCGCCTCGTCGAACACCGCCCAGGTCGGCAACGCGGGCTTGTTGCGGTTGCGCGGCAGATAGCTCAGCAGGGCCCGCAGCCGGTCGTGCACCTCGTATCCGGTCTCGTCGGCGAACCGCTCGCCGTCCCCGTCGAGCAGCACGAACGTCGGCGCGAAGAAGTCGATTGCAAACGGTGCGGCGTACTCCGGAACGCGCAGCGCGAACCAGCCGAAGAAGCCATACATGTGCCAGACCGCCGCTCGACCTGCTGCGCCATCCGCAGTCCGGAACCGTCGTTGTACGGCGTGCCCACCGGCCAGGTCGGGCCGAGCGGCAAATAGGAGTCCGCGAGATAGGGGTCGGCCTCGAACCCGCCGCATGCGAGCACGACTGCGTGCGCGGGCAGCGACGTCGTCATCGGGAAGGACGACACGCCGACAACCCGGTCTCAGCCACGGCGAGTCGGCGAATCGCCGTGTCCGTGCGCACGTCGATGCCTCGATCCGCGGACCGCTGCCTCGAGCGCGTTCCACAGCGCCACGCCTCGCCGGCCCTCGCCGCCGGCCACCACCCGATAACGGACGTCATTCCCGGCCGGCAGGTGCGGCCAGGACGGGAACGACGCTGGCAGCCGGCCCGGCGGTGGCTCGAACGTCTCGAGCGTCGCGCCGAGTGACCGCAGCCACTCCGGCAGCGCGGCGAGTCCATCGGCGTACGCCGTCAGGACGTCCCGTGGCGTGCGACCGAACGACAAGCGCGTCGATGTGGTCGACAGCTGCTCCGCCTGGTACGTCGAAGAGAAAGCCACCGCTGTAGACCGCGTTGCCGCCGCCGCGTCGGCGCGGCTTCTAGGACGACGACCCGCGCCCCGGCGTCGTGTGCGGCGATCGCCGCTGCCGCTCCGGCCGGGCCGTAGCCGACGACGGCGACGTCGGCAGTCATGTTGGCCGCAGCCCGCGCAGGAAGGCCAGCGACCGCTCCACCACGGCCGCCGGTTCGGCGCAGTGGGTCCACATGTGGCCTGCTCCGGGCACGATCTCGATCTCAACCCGCGCGCCCGTGTGCTGCAACGCCTCCGACGAGCCGGATGCTCTGTTGCGCGGGCACGAGCAGGTCGGCATCGCCGTGCATGAGCAGCGTCGGCGGTGCGTCGCTACGGACATGGGTGAGCGGGCTCGCGGCCCGCGCCCGTTCCGGCAGGTCGGTCACGGAACCGCCGAGCAGTCGCGACTCGCGGGAGTCCACCGGCGAGTGCGGCTCGCCGCCGACGATCTCGGCATCCGCGTCGAGGCCGAGCAGGTCGGTCGGCGGGAACCACGCCACCACACCGGCCACGTCGTCATGGCCGCCGATCTCGTCCGACATCGCGACGAGCAGGGCGAGGTGCGCGCCGGCCGACTCGCCCCACAGGTAGACCGGTGCGCCGTCCAGTCCGAGGTCGGTCGCGTGCTCGCGCAGCCAGCCCACCGCGGCCCGGACGTCGTCGGCCGGCGCGGGGAACACCGCTTCCCCGCTCAACCGGTAGTCGGCGGCCGCGACCGCGAAGCCCGCCGCGGTGATCCGCTCGAACAACGTCGGCTGCAGATCGCTGAGCACCGGCAACGTCTGGCGCCTCGACCCACGCTGCCAGCCGCCACCGTGAAGGAACACCACGACCGGCGGTGCAGAAGCAGCCTCCGGCGGCAGGTAGAGGTCCAGCTCCAAGGGCCGGAAACCCAGGACCTCCCGGTAGACGATGTCGTTGACGACGCCGATGCCGGAGCGGTGCAGCTGCTCGGTCACACCCGCGCGGTCTGCGCCGAGACCGCTGCCAACTCCTCGTCCAGCTTGTACATGGCGCCGTTCTGCATGATGGCCAGCAGGTTGTCCTTGTCCTGCAGCACCGTGACATCGTCGGTCGGGTCACCCCGAACGACCAGCACGTCGGCTAAGTAGTCCGGCGCCAGCTGTCCCACCGGCAGGTCCATCACCTGGCCGCCGTGCAGCGTGGCCGCGCGAAGCGCCTCCATCGGCGTGTAACCGAACAACCGGACGAACAGCTCGAGGTCGCGGGCGTTCCGGCCGATCGGGTTGTTGGGGAAGCCGTAGTCGCCACCGGGCAGGACTCGCAGGCCTCGCTTGCGCAGCTCGGGATAGAGCCGCTCCATCGCGGCCAGGGCACGGACGGAACCGATCTGCTCGGCCACCGTCGCGTCCATGCCGAACGGCTCGCCCTCATGCACGTTGGCCCACATGATGCCGACCGCCGGGGACAGGAAGATCTCGTCCCGATGCTCCTCGAGCAGGTCGATGGCCTCGGAATCGGCGTACGTGCAGTGGTAGATCGATCGGAACCCGCTGCGGACGGCGAGCTTGATGGACTCGGGCGACTGCGAGTGACAGTTCAACCACACGCCGGACTCCCGGGCCTGCTCGCCCGCGGCGGCCGCCTCCTCGGCGGTGTACTGCGTGATCTGAGACCCGTTCTCGACGAAGACGTCGTCGTTGCTCAGCAGCAGCTTGACGCTGTCGAACCCGATGGCCGCCTGCTCGCGGATGAAGTCACGCACCGCCTGTGGTCCGACGGCCTTCGGCTTCGGGCCGTCCGGCCCCATCTGCACCGGGTTGTTGTCCCGTTCGAAGGACGCGGCTCGCAGCCGCGGCCCCGGGGTGACGCCGGCCTTGAGCTCCTCGCGCAACCGCACCTCGGTGGGCACCGGCGTGAGCGACCCGGCCGAGTAGGCGCTGGTGAATCCTGCGTCCAGCACGATCCGCGCGTTGCGCCGGGCGATGTCGAGGTGCTCGTCCGGCGACGGCATGTGGCGGAAGAAGCTGACGTCGATCGGCGGGTTGAAGCTCGGGTCGATGTGCCCGACCGCCGAGGGAAATGTCAGGTGGCTGTGCGACTCGACCAGGCCCGGCATGACCGTGCGGCCGGCACAATCGATCACCGTGTCGCCGGGAAGCCGCTCGACGCCACCGCCGACCGCCACATGCTCGATCGTGTTGCCACGTACGACGAGGTCACCCGGCAAGGGTGGGGCGCCAGTGCCGTCGAAGATCGAGCCGTTCACGAATACGGTGCGAGCGCTTTGCTGAACCGGGATGGCGGGCATGACGGATCCTCACGGCAGGGACGACGGTGTGACCTGCCTCACAACCGTGACGGGCAGCCGGCCAGAAGTCCAGACGGACTTGTGCCACTATCATTCGGGTAGTCCGAACGATGGTGGGGTGCCCGTGGAGTTCTCGCTGCACAGCCTCCGCTACTTCATCGCCGTGGCGGAGGAGCTGCATTTCGGGCGCGCCGCGGAGACGCTGCGCATCACGCCGCCGTCGCTGAGCGAACAGATCCGCAACCTCGAGACCCAGCTCGGCGTCCGGCTCTTCGTTCGAACCTCGCGACGGGTCGAGCTGACCGACGAGGGGCGTGAGCTGCTCGCACTGGCACGCGGTGTGATGCGCACCCACGACGACGTCGTCGTCTGGGCGACCCGGCTTGCATGCAACGCGCGCACCCAGTCCTGCGGGTGGGGTTCGTCGCGACCGGACCGCTGACCACGCCGATCCTCGCCATGGCGATGGAGCAGATCCCCGACACCCGGCTGGAGATGCGGCGGCTGGGCTTCACCGAGGGTGTCGACTCGCTGCTCGCCGGCGACGTCGACGTGGCGTTCCTGCCGGAGCCGCTGCCGTCGATGCCGAAGCGGCTATCGAAGATCCCGATCTCGACCGAGCCACGAGTCCTCGTCGTACCCGCCAGCGCATCGGTTGGCTCGGCGCCGGTCGGTGCGGATCGGCGAGACCGGCGATGACGTGTTCATCGCCGCCATCGGCCGGCCGAGATCGTGAACTGGTGGATCGTCGACCCGCGTCCGGACGGCAGCTCGCCAAGACGCGGGCCGCACGCCGCCTCGGTCGAGGAGATGCTGGAGCTGTGCGCGGCCGGGCTGGGCGTGAACATCGCCGCCGCGTCGGTCGGGACGTTCAACAACCGGCCCGACCTGAGGTTCATCCCGGTGAGCGGACATTCCCGCCGGCCGAGATCGCGCTGGTGCGGTTGGCCGACTCGCCGCGACCGGACGTCGCCGCGTTCGAGCGGGTCGCCCTCGCGGTGGCCACCCGCGCAATGACTAACGCGGGTCGTTGCAGCAGCTCGATCAGGTTGCCTTCCGGGTCGGCGACGAAGGCCATGCGGACGCCTGGCTCCGGCGACTGCTGCGGCGCCATGACCGGACGTGCGCCGGCAGTCGACGGCTGCGCTGAAGACCGCGTCGAGGTCGTCGACGTCGAACGCGACGTGGCCGAAGCCCGCTGTCGAGCGCGGCGGTAGCCGGGATCCGGCGGCTTGGTCCCCGACCGGGTCCCGGAACGGTGGAGCAGCTCGACCCGATAGCCGTAGGCCGGGTGACGGAGCATCTCGATGTCGAGATCGATCGCCGGCCAGCCGGGTGGCGAACTCGCGCTCGAGGCCGAACGTGTCGCAGTACCACGGGGTGAGCCGGGGCAGATCGAGCACGACGATGCCGACGTGGTCGGACCGGAAGCCGGCTGCGGGTCGGTCAACCATGGCGGTTCAGCCCGGCCTCGTCCGCCGTCTAGGTACCCGGCGAATCGACCCTGCGGGTCACGCTGCGCGCGGATCTCGACGAGCCGCGCGTACGCGTCATCGGAGAGGAAGCGGTCCTGCCGCCGGCTGAAGTCGGTGTCCCCCAGGTACGCGCCGCAGCCGTGTGCGGCCGCCAGCTCCGCCGTCCGGCCGTGGACCCATGATCGGTAGCGCTCGTCGTCGGCCTCGTCGGGATAGATGGCATACGTCGCGAGGTAGACGTTGGCCTCGACCGAGAACGCCATGTCCGTGCGTCGCGCCGGCGGAGCCCAGCCGTACCAGATCGAGAACGAGTGCTCGGTGTCCAGCTCGCCCCAGATCCGTTGGAGCAGCGGCGCCAAGTCGGTCGGCCGACGCCTCGGTCCAGGTGCAGTCGACGGCGTAGCGGTAGTGCTCCGGGTTCTGCGCGGTCTGGGCGAGGTTCTCCGCCATCACGTCGGTCGGTCCGCTGACGTGACCGAGCCGCGCGCCTGCCAGCGGCCCGTCCGCCAGCGGCGCCAGCAGCTGCTCCACCTCGCCGTACGAGTCGGCCATCACCGTGGTGTGAAGCAGCAGGACCGTCCCGTCCGGGCGGGCCACGCCGGGGTCGAGCGGCACGTCCGCCAGCCGCGTCGCCGCCACCACCGGCTCGACCCGGGGGTCGAGCGCGGGCAGGACGTCGTGCAGCCAGCCCAGCAGCTCCCTGGTGTCAGTTCCAGCCGGAACGTCCAGGTGTCCTGCCACATCACGACGGGGGCCGGATAGGTCTGCAGGTAGAACCGCGTGATCAGCCCCGGGAATCCCGGGACCGGCGCCGCGCGCGGCCCACAGCAGGTCGGCGTTCTCGTGCTCGTCGGCATGCACGAGCGCCCCGTCGGCGGTGACCACGTCGAGCCCGACGATGCTCTCGCACGCCCATCCCCGAGATCGGCTGTTCCAGCCCTGACCGCCTTGGAGCAGGAACCCGCCGAGCCCGACGGTGGCGCAGTGGCCGCCGGGAAACGCGCGACCGCGCGCCGCGAGGAAAGGGCGCTAGCTCCTCGCCGCCGCGCACCGCCGGGCGCGGCGGCGACGACTCCGGTCGCGTCGTCGTACTCCAGATCCCGCAACTCACCGAGGTCGATGAGCAGGGCGTCGTCGTGCAGGCTCCAGGCCGCCCAGGAGTGCCCGCCGGAGCGGATGCTCACCGGCCAGCCGCGCGTCGGCGGCGAGCCGGACGCCGGCGACCAGGTCGTCGTCGGGAGCCGGCCAGCAACACGGCGGCCGGGATAGCGCGGCGGCCGGCGGGCATTGAACACCCGCCCGACGCGGGCCTGCTCGTAGCCGGGATCGCCGCGCAGGAACAGCTGCCCGGAGAAGTGGTCGTTCGGCGCGGTCATCCGACCGCGGCCGCGCCGCCGTCGACCGGGATATTGGCTCCCGTGACGTGGGCCGCGTCGTCGCTGGCCAGGAACAGGATCGCGTTCGCCACGTCCTCCGGCTGAGCCCCAGCGACCCAGCGGGGTGCGTTCCGCGATGCGCCCCGCGGGTCCGGCCGGGTCATGCAGCATCGCAGCGGTGTGCGGGGTCTCGGTCATCGCCGGACTGACCGCGTTGACCCGGATGCCCTGCGGTCCGCCTTCCACGGCGAGCTGGTAGGTCAGCGCGAGTACGCCGCCTTTCGCCGCCCCGTGCGCGTTCTGCGGCATGAAGAACGCGCCGCGCGTTGCGGAGATCGATGCGATGTTCACGATCGAGCCGCCGCCATCGCGCAGCTGCGGCCAGGCGGCCTGGGTCACGAGGAACACGATGTCGAGCTCGTTGCGGATGGTGAACGACCAGTCGTCGTAGCTCAACGGTGCTCGATCGGGCCGAACCGGATCGCGGAAGCGTTGTTCACCAGGACGTCGACACCGCCGGCGAGGGCCACCGCCGCCTCGACCCACTCCCGGGCGCCCTCGGGCGTGGACAGGTCCACCGGGAGCGACAGCGTCCATCCGACCGCCCTCAGCCCGAGCCAGGGCGACGCGTCTCCTCTGAAGTCCCGGGGTCGAGGTCGCAACCGACGACGTGGGCACCGTGCCGGGCGCAGAGCAGCGCGGTGGCCCGGCCGATGCCGCCGCCGGTGCCCGGACACCAGCACGCGTTTGCCCTCCAGCCGCGTCATAAGGCCTGGTCCACCCTCGAGTCGAGAGCCTTCACCAGCGCGACCATGCAGTCGTGCAACGGAGTCGGGACGCCGAGCCGCCGCCCCTCCGCGGCGATGCCGCCGTTGAGGGCGTCGATCTCGGTACGCCGACCTGCCAGCACGTCCTGCAGCATGCTCGGTTTGTGGTGAAAGGCCTCGACGACCGCCTCGTCCATCGCTTCCTGCGGCGAGCGCAGCAGCTCGATCCCGGCCCGGTCGCAGACCGCGACTGCTTCGTCGGCGAGATGGTTCGCCTGGATGCCGCAGCAGCGGGTCGGTGCACACCTCGCCGATCGGGTAGCCGGTGAGCGCGGCCAGCGGGCTGGTGGCGGCGTTGAAGATCACCTTCGTCCACTGCGGGCCGCGGGCGTCGGCGAGTGCGTGGGTACGCAGGCCGCCGCTCGGTCAGCAACCGGGCGAGCAGCGCGATCTCGTCGCCGGCGCCGGCCGATCCTCGAACGGGCCGAACCACGAGTCGCCGGGTGCGTCGTACCGGACGACTCCGGGCTCGACGACGGCGCCGGCCGTGACGATGCTGCCGCGGATGACGTGAGCCACGAGCTCGGCGATCGACTTCCTCGTTGCCCAACCCGTTCTGCACGCTGACCACCGAGGCGTCGGCGAGCGCGCGCTGCGCTGCGGCGACGGCGGCGCGCGTGTGCTCGGCCTTGGTGGCGACGATGCCGAACCGGCAGGGCGGCAGGTCGGCAGCGTCGGTCGCGGCGCGGACCGGTGCGGTGAACTCCGCCAGCCCGGTCACCCGTAGGCCGGCTGGCGTTGATCGTCTCGACGTGCGTCGGACCAGGGATCGACGGCCCACACCTCGACGCCGTCCACCCGGGCGAGATGGGCGGCGTACAGGCTGCCGATCGCGCCGCAGCCGAGGACGGCGACGCGCGTCGTCACTGGCTCTCCACCACCGCGTCGACGATGGCCGCGCACTGCTCCGGCGGCGGGCCGGCGACGCCGATGCCCGCGACCAGGCGACCGTCGGCGATCAGTGGGAGGCCGCCCGCCGCGGCCAAGACCGGAGGCGTCACGACGCCGGCCAGCGCGGCGGGGCTCGTACCAGTCGCCGACCTCGGCACTGCTGCAGCCGAACAGCGCTGCGGCTGCCGCCACCGCGAGTGACACGGCGGCGGCACCGACGGGCGCGCCGTCCATCCGGTCCTGCTCGATCGGGTCACCGCCGGGATCAACGACGGACGACGGCGACCCACTCGCCACGCCGCGACGCCTCGGCGATCACGGCGTCGGCGAGGCCGCGCGCCCAGGACAGCTCGTCCTGCCGGCTGGCCCGCGGCGCGGAGCCGTGCCCAGGCTGTCCTCGGGCGCCACGGATAGCATCACCGAACCGTGCCTCCCAGCGCTTCTGGTCGTCGCCGTGCTGGCCGACGTACGGGATGTCCAGCGCGTAGGCGATGAGCAGGTCCTCCGGGTTCGCCGGACGGCCATCGGCACTGACGACCTCGGGTGCGACGCCCTCGGGCAAGGAACGGGCTGACCGTCGCGCCGGAGCGCGGCGATGCCGGCGACGACGACGCCGTCGCGGACGATCGGCATGCCGCCCGCGCCGGGGAAGACCGCCTCCGGTGAGGCCTGGGCGAAGCCAGTGGCCACCGGTGCGGCGATCGTGGTCATGCGATGCAGATGCTCGGTACTCGGGATCTGCTGGGTCGCCGAGATCCAGGCCTTCGACCGCGCGCGCGTCATGCCGCCGGGGCCGCCTGCGTCCATCCGCGCCGCCGAGATGAGGCCACCGGATGCGCCGACCACGGCGATACCGCCGCGCAGGCCGAGCTGCTCAGCCTTGTCGATCGCCCGGTCGATCAGAGCGCGCGCGTCAGCGAGCGCGAGGTCGGTCGGGTGGACGCCCGTCACGCTCCCACCATGCTGTGGCCACCGTCGCAGAGCAGGAAGGCGCCGGTGATGTGGCGGGAGTCGTCGGATGCGAGGAACACGACCGGCGGCACGATGTCCTCGGGCAGCGGGATGCGACGCAGCGGAGTTCGTGACAGGACCTCCTCGCGGCGACCGGACTTCCAGTCCTCGCGCTCGAGCAACGTCTCCGTCGCAACGAATCCGGGCCCGAGGGTGTTCACCCGCACGTGAGGGGCGAACGCGTGGGCGTAGGACTTGGAGATGCCGAGGATCGCGTACTTCGCAGCGGCGTACTGCGGTGCGCGCGGACTGCCTTCGACCACAACGCGGGAGCCGATGTTGACGATGCTGCCCGACTTCTGGTCGTCGAGCATGCGACGGCCGAACTCATGGGTCATGAGCATGGTGCCCTTGATGTCGAGCGTGAGGGTGTGGTCGATCGACTCGGACGTCATGTCGCGCCACGACATCTGGTGGGCAGCCATGTCGCCGACGTTGTTGACCAGTACGTCGATGCGGCCGAACGCGTCCACGACCTCCTGCGCCATCCGCGACACGTCGTCGGCGTTCGCGATGTCGGCCTGAACGGTGATGGCTTCGCGGCCGAGCGCCCGGACGGCTTTCGCGGTCTGCTCGGCGCCGTCGGCTGAGTTGCGGTAGTGCACCGCAACGTGAGCACCCTCGCGGGCCAACCCTTCAGCAATCGATATGCCGAGCCCCTTGCCCGCCCCGGTGACCAAGGCGTAACGCCCGTCCAACCGGAGGCGGCCAGGTCCCGATGAGCCTTCAGACATCTTCGTCCTCCACTCGCGAACCGCTCCACCAGCACCGGCAGCGCCTCACAGAGGCGCCTTTCACTGTGTGATAGCGTGTTTCGTATTGCGTAGCACGCTAGTGCTCGGCACGATCAAGCGCAAGCCTTCCGCAGTCGCCCGACGGAGGACCCGTGGCCCGATCATCCCCGCCAAGCGGGCACAAGCCGACTACCGCATCGAGGCATTGTCCAAGGGTCTGCGGGTGCTTGGCCTGTTCAACGAACGCCGCCCAGCATGCGCCTGTCCGACATGGCCACCGAGGCTGACATCACACTGCCCTCCACCTACCGCATCGCGATGACGTTGCTGGGGGAGGGCTTCCTGGAGCAGCTGCCGGACGGCTCCTACCGCCCGGCGCCGCGGGTGCTCACGCTCGGGTTCGCCGCCCTGTCCAGTCTGGACTTCGTGCAACTGGCGACGCCGGTCGTCGAACGGCTCGCTGCGACGACCCAGGAGACGGTCAACCTCGCGGTGCTCAGCGGCGACCGCGTGCTCTACCTCGCCCGGCTGCGCAACGCCGACCTCGTGACCGCGAACATCCAGGTGGGCTCCACGCTGCCTGCGACGTACACCTCGATCGGCAAGCTGCTACTCGCCTTCCTCGACGAGACGGAGCTTCACGCCCGGATCACCGACGCCTCATTCGGCAATGCCGGACCCCGAGCGGTTCACAACCTCAACGAGCTGCTGCCGGACCTCGTGACGATCCGCAAACGCGGATACGCGGTGCAGGACGAGGAGCTGGCCTACGGATTGCGGTCGATTGCGGCGCCGATACGGGACAACAACGGCCACGTCCTCGCGGGTATCAACGTTGCGGTCAACGCACTCGACTGGCCGGTCAAGCGGCTCACGCGCGAGCTACGCCCGCAGGTGGTGGACGCCGGCGTCGAGATTTCCCGGTTGCTGGGCTGGCGCGGGTGAGCAACCGGCGGCTGCCGGTCTTGTTGCCGGACCAGCTCTCCCCCAGCAGCGCGAGTTGTACGACGCGATCACCGGCGGTCCGCGCACCGCTGGTCCGACGCTGTTCGAGCTCACCGACGAGGCGGGCGCGCTGAACGGCCCGTTCAACGCGATGCTCGTCTCGCCGCAGGTCGGCAACGCCCTGCAACAGCTCGGCGCCGCGATCCGCTACCAGAGCGGCCTGTCCGGCCGGATCCGAGAGCTGGCGATCCTCATGGTGGCCTCGCATTGGGGCTCCGAGTTCGAGCGCTACGCGCACGAGCCGGTCGCCCGCTCCGTCGGCGTACGAGAGAGCGAGATCGAAGACTTACGGGACGGACGGACGCCGCCGGCCTGCTGATCCGCAGGAGGCGGCGTCGCTGCGACTGGTCGACGGATTGCTTACCGAGCAGGACGTCGACGACGACACGTACGCCGCGGTCGTGCGGGCCATCGGTGAGGCCGCTGTCTTCGAGCTGACCTCGCTCGTCGGCTACTACGCGACGTTGGCGTTGCAGCTGCGCGTCTTCAGGATCGGCGCGCCGATCGGAGCCGCCGAAGCCGTTGACGCCGACGGCAGTGACGCGGATACTGAAGTTCAGTAAGTGGAAGTGACTTTCGCTCTACGAAAGGGACGCCAGTGAAGCTCGTGACCTTCGACGACGGTCTGGTCGGCCGGTTGGCCGACGACACGGTGGTCGAGCTGGACTGTGCCACGATGCGCGAGTTCTTCGAGCGCGACCAGAATGTGGCCGAGACCGGTCGCACGTTCGCCCTGGACGACGTGCGACTGCGCGCTCCGATCGTGCCGAAGAAGTTCTTCCACACAGCGGGCAACTTCCGTGAGCACCACAAGGACCTCGAAGCGGGTGAACTGGTCGCACCCGGTGAACAAGGGCATCGTGTTCTTCCAGAACGTCGACGCGATCATCGGGCCGGACGACCCGGTCGTCTATCCCGAGCAGCTGACCAACGAGCTCGACTACGAGCTCGAGCTGGCGATGATCATCGGCAAGCCGGGCAAGTTCTTCAGCGCCGAGCAGGCGCTCGAACACATCGCCGGCTACATCGTCTTCAACGACATCACCGCCCGGGACATCCAGCGGCGGGAGATGAAATCAGGCGTCTTCTCGTTCTCCAAGGCCATCGACACCTTCTGCCCGATCGGTCCATGGATCGTCACGGCCGATGAGATCGGTGACCCGCACGACCTGGACATGGAGCTGCGGGTCAACGGTCAGATCCGCGCAGAAGTCGAACACTTCTCACATGTCGGTGTCGATCCCACAACTCATCGCCTACCACTCGCCGCAGATCTACAGCGCCGGAGACATCGTCACCACGGGCACCATCGCCGGCGTCGCCGCCAGCACGGACGACCCGTTCGCCAACTACCTCAAGCCGGGGGACGTCGTCGAGGCCGAGATCGAGAAGATCGGCGTGCTGCGCAACCCGGTGATCTCTTGGCGCGAGGCGTACGGCGAAGATCCGCCGACCGCCGACCAGTGGATGGACTGAACGACACGTGCGGGTCGCGAACCTTGATGGACGGGCGGTGCTCGTCACCGCCGAACGTGCGCTCGACATCGCCCAGGCAAGCGACGGGCGGTTCGGCCCGGACCCGATGCATGTGCTCGCCGAGTGGGATGACTTCCGACGGTGGGCAACAGCCGCAGACACCACTGCCGGCCAGGAGTTCGAGCCCGATCGGTTAGGCCCACCGGTGCCTCGCCCGCGGCAGGTGTTCGCGGTCGCGCTGAACTACCGGCCGCACGCCGCCGAAGCCGGCTTCACCCCTCCCGAGGTGCCGCTCATCTTCACCAAGTTCCCCTCCTGCATCACCGGGCCGTACAACGAGATCGCTACCCCACCCGGCAACGTTGACTGGGAGCTCGAGTTGGTGGCGGTGATCGCTCGCGATGCCTACCGGGTCGACGCGGATGACGCGTGGAGCGCGTTGGCCGGCCTCACTATCGGCCAGGACATCTCCGAACGCGCGCTTCAGCTGACCGGCACGCCTCCGCAGTTCAGCCTGGCCAAGTCCCACCCAGGATTCGGCCCGATCGGACCCTGCCTGACAACCGTCGACGAGCTGGCCGATCCGGAGACACTTGAACTGGTCGGAACGCTGAATGGCGAGGTCGTGCAACGCGACCGGCTCAGCAGCATGATCTTCTCCGTACCCGAGCTGGTGGCGTTCATCACCAGTGTCTGCCCAGTCTTTGCGGGCGACCTCATCTTTACCGGCACGCCGGCCGGCGTGGGCAACCGGCGGAACCCGCCCCGCTTCCTGGGTAGCGGCGACGAGCTGGTCAGCGAAATTACCGGCCTCGGTGTGATGCGACACGCCTTCCGCTGACGACAGCGGTCAGATCAGTTGAAGGGTGCGGGCTCGCAACACCGCCTCACGGCGATGGTCAGCATCGAGCTTGCGGTAGATGGCGGCAATGTGGGTCTTGACGGTGTTCACGGACACGCACAGCTCGTCGGCTATCTCCGTGGTCGACATCCGAGTGGACAGCCGCCCGAGAACCGTCCGCTCTCGATCGGTCAGCGGCTCCGGAAGCGACGATGTCCGGCGGGTGACCTGCTCCGGAATCGCGGGGAGATCAGGCGCCGCACCGATGTCGGGCCATAGGGCCGCCAGCGACGAGTGACGCGCCAGGAGGCCACGAAAGTCATCCCCGGTCCTGATGAACGGGTAGGCGATCTCATCGGACGCCAGCTCGCAGGCCCTGACCAGGCTCTCGACGGCACGGCCCTCATCGTCGGCCGCGACAGCGACCTTCGCCCGGGCGATCAGTGCCTCCACCACGAGGCCTCTCGGCGCGTACGACTCCACCCCTGCGAGGACCGGCAGCAGCGCGTCGGCCGCCTTCCGAAGCTCGCCGAGAGCGAGCAGTGCGCGGGAGACAGACAGACAGGTCGCCGCCGACGGCGGGCTCGTCGCGTGCGCCCGCAAGCGCATCAGCGCGGCGTTCGGGCGACCGAGCGCGGTCTCGATGTCGGCAAGGGTCGTGACCCGGGAGTCCTCGATGATCCCTCCGCGAGGTGGCTGGCTGGGTTCGAGTGCCGCCTGAGCCGACCCGACCTGTCCAATGCTCGCGAGCAGCAACCCCCGCATGACTGGTACGGCGGTAGGCAGGTCGGCGTCGCGCTCGGTGTTCAGGGTCGCTTCGGCGTCGCGCAACGCCTGGAAGGCCGTCTCGATGTCGCCCTGGTGGTAGGCACGAATGCTCACCGCGAGGTGGAGCGACGTGGGAGTGGACAGCCCCGGGTCGCTGCGCAGCAGCGTGTTCGCGCGAGCCTCGTCACGCTGCGAGGTCCGGAAGCGACCCCAGTACGCGTTGGCCAGTGTGAGCTGTGCGATGCCGCGGAGCTCGAGCGGAACGTCGCCAGCACGACCGGCGCTCTCGACCGCGTCGGTCAGCAGCCTTTCGGTGGTGTCGTAGTTTCCCACCCAGAACTGCGCGCAGCCCTGCTCGAGCAACACCGCGGCCGGCAACGCGGCCAAGTGCGTCGTCGGCTGCGGACTGTGTGGTCACCGCGCTCGCCATCGAGTCAAGCTCGCCGATCCGGTGCTCGGAGCGGGCGAGGATGAGCTCGACCAAGGCCAGGGTGAGGCTCGTGGATCGGTCCGGTGGCCCCTGCGCCTCGCGCATCTCGTCGAGCTCCTGCCGGGCAGCGACGGACCGACCGGCGGCGGCGAGCAAGGCGGCGCGAGCCAACGAGAGCTCGCCGGGATCGATGCCAGCGTCGGGCGCCAGGTCGGTGGCCCGGACAAAGCTCAGGTCGACCTGGTCGATGAACGCCTGCGCGAAGCCGCCGTGAACGACCATGCCGACGACCTGGGCCCAGTGCTGACCGTCGACGGCGAGCCGAAGCGCGTCGCCGATCTGGCCGCGATCCCGGTACCACTGTGTCGCCCGCTCTGACAGTTCCTGACGCCGCTGCAGCGGCTCGCGGCGCAACAGGTAGCGCAGGACCTCGCGCAGGAGCTGGTGGTAGCGGAACCGTTGCGACATCCGGTCGAGCGGCAGGACGAAGGCGTTCGTCCTCGACAGTTCCGACAGCGCCGCGCCGGCCCCGCTGAACCCGGTGACCGCCTCGGCCAGCTCGGCGTCGACCTCCGGCAGGAAGCTGGTCTCGATCAGCAGGGTCCGCACCCGGTCGGACTGTCGATCGAGGACCTCGTTCATGAGGTACTCCCCCACGCTGCCGCCGGCCAGCGCGAACTCCGTGACGAACTCTTCCGGATGCTCGGCACCCTCCATACTCATCGCGGACAGCTGCAAACCGGCTACCCAGCCCTCGGTGCGCACTGAGAGCACGTTGAGCTCCCGCGGCGACAACGTGACGTGGTGCGCCATCAGGAGGGCGCGCGCCTCCCCCTGGGTCATCGCGAGGTCACGGGCGCGAAGCTCCGACATCTGACCGGCCAACCGGTAACGATGCAGCGGAAGCAGCGGGTCGGTTCGAGCGGCCAGGATCACGTGCAGGCGAGGCGAGCTGCCACGCAGCAGTGAGTCCAGACCGTCGAGAACCGCCGGATGGGTCAGTACGTGGGCGTCGTCCAGGATGAGGTAAACCGGCGTGGAGCTGTCGCCCAACGAGTTCACATATGGCTCGACGACACGCATGCTTTCATCGATCGCCGGACTCGGGGCCTCGTCGATCTTTTCCACTTTGGGGGTCAGCCCAGCCATCCGGAATGCCGCCGCCACCAATGGCCAGAATCGGGCGGGGTCATTGTCGGCATGCCCCAACGACACCCAGGCTGGGGCTGTGGGCTGGGCCAACGCCCACTGGCTGAGTAGCACCGTCTTCCCCGACCCGGGCGCCGCGGCGATCAACGCCAGCGAGTGGTCGCTCGCCACGGTCAGCGCGTGCACCAACCTCGGGCGCGGGATGCATCCCGGCGGCAAGGCCGGTACGACGATCCGCGCATCGCTCCGGCTAGACATGCTGGGCTGCCGGGGCGGCCGAGTTGCTCGTGAGCTCGAGCAGGACCAAGCCGAGGTTCTCGATGCGGCCGATCAGTCCGAACAGCCAGGCTTGATCGACCGGCGGGGTGCTGAAACAGGTGCGGTCGTCGCTCACCGAGACTCGCACATCGTCGAACTCGGCTCGAAGGAGATCGCTCGCCGCCCCCCCGACCGTGACGTCGTACGTTCGCAACCTGCTCATCGCGCGTCCCCCCAGTCAGCGTTGCCCAACCACACCCTCCGAGGTCAGCCGCGTTGGCGAATCACCCCGCTCTCACCCTCGGCAGGGTGAACTTGGTTAGGGTTGGCATCACATCGAGGCCCGCGGGCCGGGCGCGAGGTAGGAGGTGGCTTGATCACTGAGCGGGTCCGCTTGCCGCACCAGGGTGTGGGCCCAGCGCCGTCACCGACTGGCCGGCGCCTGACCCGGGCAGGGCTCGTGCAGCGCATCGAAACAGACGATCGACCCCTTCTGTTGGTCATTGCTCCCTCCGGGTTCGGAAAGACCAACCTGCTGGCCGAATGGGTCCGGTCCACCGCAGCCGACGTGGCCTGGCTGACATGTGAGCAGGCCGACCAGGACCCGGAACACTTCTGGTCGCGGCTCGCGGCCACTGTCGCGGACCGGTGGCCCACGGCGGGTAACGACGCAGCGCTGCTCCTGAGCCGGCCGTCGTGGGAGCAGCCCGAGCTGGTCGACGCACTCGCGGGCGACCTGGCCGATATTTCCGACCGGGGCGCGATCGTGCTCGATGACAGTCAGTACGCCGAGTCGTCGCAACGAATGGTGGCGATGCTCGCTCGGCAGCTACCACCCAATCTGCGCCTGGTGATGGCGAGCCAACACAACCCTGCGTTCTCCACGTCGAGAATGCAGCTGGAGGGAGTCGTCTCGGAGCTTCGCGCCGACGACTTGTCCTTCTCCCGAGCCGAGCTCGACGATCTGTTCAAACTGGCAGGACTGACCATGGCGGCCGACGACCGCGACCGGCTCCACCAACTCACCGAAGGCTGGCCTGCCGGCCTTCAGATGGCTGCCATGGCGTTGCGGCATTCCGAGGACCCCCGCGCAGTGGTTGACGCGTTCAGTTCGACAACCAGGGAGACGAACGACTATCTGGCCAACGAGGTGCTGGCTGGGATGGATGCCGACCTGACTGATTTCATGGCCAGGATCAGCGTCCTGGACGAGTTCGATGCCGAGCTGTGCCAGGCAGTGACGGGCGAGAACGCAGCCCGGGCCCGGCTGGCCGACATCGTTGCCAACGACCTGTTCATCTACCAGGTCGACTATGCCGGCGAGCGCTTCCGCTTCCATCAGATGTTCGCCGCGTACCTGCGGACCAGGCTCAAGGAGCTGGGAGGTACGGCGTATCGACAGGCCCACGACCTGGCCGGACAGGCGCTCCTCGAGCGCGGCGACCGGCTCGGTGCGCTGCGCCACGCGATGGCCGTGGCAGATGTGTCACGAGCTGCCGCCATCGTCGATGAGTCGATCGCCAGGACCCTCGAGGTGGACGACGCCAGAGAGGCCATCGCCGTCGCGCGAGCCTGGTTGTCACGGTACGGCGACACCGCGCCCGACGAGGATCCCGAGCATTTTCTCCAGTTCGTGTTCCTCCTCGCGACGTTCGGACAGCGTGAGGCGGAGCGCTGGCTCGTCACCTTCGACCACACGCACCCCTCGCCGGACGCCCACATCGCCGCGATGGCACACATGGCATGGGGAAACTTCCACCTCAACCGCGGCAACGCGGAAGCTGTACTCGCCCACAATCGGCTCGCTGTCGACGCCACCTTCGCAGCCCCTCGACCCGACCTGCTGTTCCCCAAACTGGCCGAACTAGCACTGCAGGCGGCAGGCGCCCACCTGCTGACCGGCGACCTGGACGCCGCTAGCGCGGCGCTCGAGCGGCGCACACCCGCGCTGGCATCTCCGATCGTCGACGAGGTCCGTTCCCCCGCCTACCTCCAGTGGATCACCTTCCTGCGGGGCGACCTGGTCTCGGCTGACCAGGTGTCCGAGCAGCTGCACCGCGCCGCAGTCGAGCACAGTGCCCTTCCCCACGAAGTTGGAATGCTCAGGACAGCCCTGGTCCAGGTGGGTCTCCATCTGGAGCGCGAGGAGATCTCTACGGCTGCTGGGTTGCTGACGCAACTACGCGACGCGGCTGAGTTCAACGGCCGCCCCGGCGTACAGACCCACGTCAACCGCTGGCTCGCACGATGTGAAACCGCGCGTGGGAACCGTACGTCGGCCGTGGCCGCGCTGACCGAGGCGCGCCTCGTCCTCCGCGGCCAATCCGACTCGGTCCGGGCCCAGCTGGTGGCCGAGGAACTCCGCATCCTGATCGCACTAGCACCCGAGGAAGCCCATGTCCTCGTCTCCAGGCTCCCGGACGACACCGGCACCTGGCTGCTTCGGGCTCGGCTCGCCGTGCAGTGCCGAGACCTGAACGCCGCGGCTGCGATCCTGGCCGACATCACGCCCGCGACGATTCGCGAGTGGGTGGAATGGGAGGTGCTCAACAGCCTGGCGGAACGCGAGCATGATCTGGCGAAGGCCCATGCCTACCTCCTCAGCGCTGTCCAGCGGGCCCAGCCGCATGGGTACGTCGCCACGATCATCCGGTCGGGACCCGGCATCGACGATCTGCTTCGATCCATGCCGACCCCCGCCGCGCAGCGGAGCTACGTCGATCGCCTCCTGGCCAGCGCCAACCGTCACCGTCCGCGATCGAATAGTGCCGCGCCACCAACAGACGAGCTGCTCACCGCCCGCGAACTCGACGTTCTGCGGCTGCTCTCCAGTCGCCTCACGACGCAGGAGATTGCCGAGTCGCTGTTCGTCTCGCGCAACACCTTGAAGACACATACCAAGGGGATCTACCAGAAGCTGCAGGTGAACTCGCGCTCGGATGCCGTCCGCACCTGGCAAGCCCGTGGCTCGCGCTAACGGCGGGCTCGGTCCGCGGCGGCCGCTGAACTGATGTGGGATCCGGCCTGCCTAGCGAGGACCTCGCTGTACGCGCTGAGATTGGGAAGGCGTTTCGCGGCATCGACGCGGGCGTCGCCGACCTTGTCGTGGATCACCTGACTCGGTACGCCGGGGAACTCGGCTTCCAACCGCTTCACGGTGGTCTGCACCGCACGGTTGACCTGCAGGAGACGGGCCAGTGGTGCCGAGCGGGCCATGGTGGCACTCCGATGAGACGAGGACGTGACTCCTCTTAGAGGCCGCGCATGCGACGCCTGATACACCGGTGGCGGACTAGCCGTCCTTGGCCTCGGCCACGGCCAGGGCAGGCGCCGGCGCGACGACGCAGGCGGCGCTGCCCGCGGAGGCCTGCTCGAAGAAGTCGCGGTACTGCGCAACGATCGTCGGGCTCGTGCTGGAGATCATCGCGTTGTCAGACAGCGCCGCGGCATTCAGCGAGAAGTCCTGGGAGCCGAAGACTGCCTCCGTCACGCCGGTGCCGGTGTCGATGATCAGTCCCTTGTCGTGCTGGATCCGGCAGACGGGAGCGAGGCTGTCGATGACACTCTGCGCGGGCGCGTGCTCCAGCAGCAGGTTGATCGAACAGCCTTCCGACTGGAGCCGGCTCAGCTGAGAAGTCAACGCCGCGTCGTGGAGGAACAGGCTCATTCCGTCGATCTCGCCACCAGGGGCGCAGGTCAGCTTCGACAGCGTGTCGACCAGAGCGTCGGTTGGCTGCGGGGCGAAGTACAGCGCGTTGCCTTGGTCGTCGGGCACCCAGCCGGTCACGATGGCGGGCGTCGGGCAGGCGCCGGAACCGCAGGCGATCATGGCGTTGAAGTGCGTCACCAAGGCTGCGTAAAGCGGTTGGTCGTCGTACAGGTAGAGCCCGGACTCGCGGGTTCCGCGCCACTGCTCCCTGGTCCAGTTGGCCGACGTGGACAGCACCGCCGAGGGTCCCCACCGGGTCGCGGAGACCGTCATCCACTTCGAGTGGGGGATCGCCCTCGGGTTCGAGCTCACGCAGCCGCGGTAGCAGGTGCTCAGCGTCGCGAAGGACCGAAGGGCGGCGGCCACCTTGTCCCAGTCCAGGCCTGCCTTGACCTCGTAGATCTGTTGCCCGATCAGCACGTTCACGGTCACGTGGTGGTAGGTATGCATCAAGGCCAGGTCATTGAGGATGAGATTGGTGTCGGAGTCGCCCGGCTCGATGAACCACGACTTGATGTCGATGGTGGCGCCGTCGGCCGCCGAGCAGATCAGGGCCGCGGTGTTCTCGGCCAGTTGTGAGCCGGCCGTCGACAGATCGGTCCAGACCGCTTCGTGGGTCGGGTCCTTCAACGGCGCACACGTCGTGACCGGGTTGGCCTGCACCTGGACGGTGCGGCTCCGGTAGCGACCGTTCTTCAGGAAGAACGACGTCTTTCCCTGGCTGGGCTTGACGGTTCGCTGAAACCGGCCGGCTGCCAGCCGACTCGTGCTGGACACCCCCTTGTAGCGCGTGACGAGAACGCTGCCCTTTGACGCCCGGCCGGCCACCGTGATCGCGGAACCCACCGTCAACGATCGGTCGTTGACGTGCAGGATCAGCGTCGGCGTCGGTGCATGGGGTGTCGCGACAGCTGGGGCGAGCAGGACTGCCGAGAGAAATGCCACGAGCGCCGAGACGGTGAGGAAACGGTTCACGCACACCACGGCATGGCATCGGGGGAATCCATCACGCACGCGGATATGTGGTGATCTGGCGTATGAACCGTCGCATATCGCCGCATCACCCCCTCTTCGTCGGAGGACTCGGCGCCAACCTTGAACCCCGAGGCGCAGGTGTGCCCGTGACTTATGCGGGGGCTATCGGCAGATGAGGAGGGCGTCTTCCGCGCCGGCGTTGATCGGCAGGAGACGGTGTCGCCGGACCTGCTCTGGAGTGAAGTCTTCCGGGCCGATGCGGCGAAGCTGAGCGAATCCGTTCGAGAGCAGACGCTCCTCGAGGTCGTCGCCATACATGCGGACGTGGTCGTGCTGGCCGAAGCGTTGTTGTCGAGCGTCGGGATCGGTCACCGTTGCGTCTTCGTCGGTCGGGGCACCCGTGCGGCGCGGTACCAGGATGATCGCGCTGCCGCCCGGGGCGAGCACCCGACGAAGCTCGCGGATCGCCCGAGCGTCGTCGGGGACGTGTTCAAGAACGTGCGAGCAGACCAAGGCGTCCCATCGCCCGTCCGGGAAGGGAAGGCTGACGATGTCGGCGGTGACGTCTGAGTCCGCGGACAGGTCAGTGGTGACGTATTCCGACGCATGAGTGCGGATGAGGCGACTCAGCGCTGGCTCGGCGGCGAAGTGCAGGACCCGACCGCTGACCAGCTCGGGTTCGGCGCGGATGAGCAGGGTGAGTAGGCGGTGTCGTTCGACTGAGCTGCAGTAGGGGCAAGCGGCGTCCGGGCGCCGAGGCTGACCGGTTGACCGGAACCGCCTGAAATCCCGCCCACAGCAGGGGCACTGCCGTCCGCGGCCGGCATAGAGCAGTGCGCGGAACTGCGGCACCGCCGGTTGAATCGCACGCTTGAGCGGGTTGGCCACAACACTCCTTGTCGCTCCACGTCACGGTGCCAGGCGCGCTTACCCTAATCGAGCAACCTAGACGGCGATCGGGTTCGGTCTCAGACGTTGAAGCGGAACTCCACGACATCGCCGTCTGCCATCACGTAGTCCTTGCCCTCGATCCGCGCCTTGCCCGCCGCCCGAGCCGCCTGCAGCGACCCAGCGGCGACCAGGTCGTCGTACGACACGATCTCGGCCTTGATGAAGCCCCGCTGGAAATCGGTGTGGATGACGCCAGCGGCCTCGGGCGCCGTGGCGCCGCGCCGGATGGTCCACGCCCGTGACTCCTTGGGCCCGGCAGTGAGGTAGGTCTGCAGGCCGAGGGTCTCGAAGCCCACCCGCGCCAGGATCGACAGGCCGGAGGAATGCTGGCCGTAGCCCTCGAGCAGCTCCACAGCGTCGGCCTCGTCCAGCCCGATCAGCTCTGACTCGAGCTTCGCGCTCACGAAAACCGCGGGTGCCGGCGCGACCAGATCCGCGAGCTTGGTACGACGGTCGGTGTCACCCAGATCGGTGTCATCAAGGTTGAAGACGTAGATGAACGGCTTGTCGGTGAGCAGGTACATCTCGCGCAGGACATCGCGGTCCAGCGAGGGATCGCTGGAGATCGGCCGACCCTCGTCGAGCACGGCACGGGCGGCCTGAACGGCCGCGAGCTCCGCCCGCCGTTCCGGCTTCATCCGGGCTTCCCTTTCCAGCCGGGACAACCGAGCGTCCACCGTCTGCAGGTCGGCGAGGACGAGCTCGGTGTTGATCGTCGCGATATCCTCGGACGGGTCGACCTTGCCGTCGACGTGCGTGACGTTGGCGTCGGAGAAGTCGCGGACCACCTGGCAGATAGCGTCGGCCTCACGAATATTCGCGAGAAACTTGTTCCCGAGCCCCTCGCCCTCGCTGGCGCCGCGAACGATCCCGGCGATGTCCACGAAGCTCACGGTGGCCGGCACGATCTTGGCGCTGTGGAACATCTCACCCAGCACGTCGAGGCGGTGGTCGGGCACGTTCACGATTCCGACGTTCGGATCGATTGTCGCGAACGGGTAGTTGGCCGCCAGCACGTCGTTCTGCGTGAGCGCGTTGAACAGCGTGGACTTGCCGACGTTCGGCAACCCGACGATCCCGATGGACAGACCCATGCCTCCATTGTCGGGCATCCCCCGCGCCGGATGAGAAGATGATCATGACGCCGTCGTCGCGGCGCGCCGAGGGCCCGCCAGCGTGTCGCGATGAAAGCGTCATGATCATCGCGAGAGGGTGGCGCGTCACTGGCGGAAACTGTCGGATCCGCGGGTGACGATGCAGGCATGGACTTCTCCGCTGTTGTGCTCGCGCTCGTGACGCTGGTCGCCGGCATGGCCGCCGGCTGGGCGCTCGCCCACGCCAGAGGCGCGACCCACAGCGCGACGGCGGTCGCCGAGCGCGACGCCGCCCGTGCCGACATCCAGACGCTGCGTGCGGAGCGTGACCGGATGGCTGCCGAGTCGGGCGCGGCGCAGAACGCCGCTGCCGACGCCTACGCCCGGCTCGAGACCGAGCGCGCGTCGGCCGCGGAGAAGCTTGTCTTGCTGCAGCGGGCCGAGGTGAGCCTGAAGGACGCCTTCGCGCGGCTGTCGCAGGAGGCACTCACCCGCAACAACACGCAGTTCCTCGAGGCGGCTGATGACCGGTTCGCTCGGGCCGGTAAGCCGCTCACCGAGACGTTGGGCAAGGTCGAGCAGCAACTCCGCGAGATCGAGAAGGAGCGGGCAGGCGCCCAACAATCGTTGACCCAGCAGATCGAGTTCGTACGACGTACCGGCGAGGACCTGCGACACGAGACCGCGTCCCTGGTGAGCGCACTGCGCAAGCCGCAGGCCCGCGGCCGCTGGGGCGAGCTACAGCTGCGTCGATGCGTCGAGCTGGCCGGGATGACGGACCGCTGCGACTTCACGGAGCAAGCGTCGGTCACGACCGCGGACGGAGTGCTCCGACCCGACCTCGTGGTTCGACTGGTTGGCGGCAAGAGCATCGTCATCGACTCCAAGGTGACGCTCGCCGCATATCTCGAGGCGTACGAATCCGACGAGGACGTCATCCGTGAGGAGCGGCTGACCGCACACGCCAAGCATCTCCGCCAGCACGTCGACCAGCTGGCCGCAAAGTCCTACTGGTCGAGTTTTACTCCCACACCGGAGTTCGTCATCCTCTTCGTGCCCGGCGACGCGTTCCTGGCGGCTGCGCTGGACCGCGATCCGGCGCTGATCGACGACGCATTCGGGAAGCGGGTGCACATCGCGTCGCCGACGACACTGATCTCGACGCTGCGGGCGGTGGCCTATGCCTGGCAGCAGGATGCGCTGGCTGCCAACGCCCAGGAAGTGTTCAGTCTCGGCCGGGAGCTGTACAAGCGGTTGGGGACGCTCGGTGACCACATGGACCGGCTCGGTCGTTCCCTCACCAGTTCGGTCAAGGCCTACAACGGAACGGTGGGATCACTGGAGAAGAACGTCCTGGTGACCGCCCGCCGGCTCAACGCTCTCGAGGTCGTCGAGGGGGAGCTTGCCGACCCGACACCGGTCGAAGAGCCGGTCCGGACGTTGGGAGCCACCGAGCTGGTGACGTCTGCGGAGGACGGGCGTGCCGTCGTGGCACTGCCATCGCGCGCTGATGGGCGGCACGACGACCCGTTCGACCGGGCCGAGGACTACGGCATCGAGCTGACCCTCGATGATGCCGAGCAACGCAAGCTCAGCTGACGGTCGCCGGCAGGTCAGCTCCTGTCGTGGTCGCCGGTCGTGCCGTCGATGAGCTCGCGGACCACGTCCATGTGGCCGGCGTGACGCGCGGTCTCCTCAATCATGTGGATCAGCACCCACCGCATCGACACCTGATCACCGAACCACGCGGCGCCGAGGGCATCGAGGTCGGTCGCGTCGATGACGGCGTCGGCCGCCGTGCGGGCCCGGTCGTAGAAGGCCAAGACCTCGGCGGCGCTCAGCTCGGGAGCGACCAGGAACTCGGCCGACGTCGTCGTCGACACCGAAGGGCAGTGGCTCGACGTCGTACCCGAAAGGCTCGCAGAACCAGCCGTACTCCACGGCGGCGAGATGTTGCACCAGACCCAGCAGGTTGGTGCCGCTCGGCGTCATCGGACGTCGGAGCTGCTCCTCGTCGAGCCCGGAGACCTTCCAGGTCACGACATCGCGATGCCGGTCAAGGCTGACGTGCAGGCTGGTCTTCTCATCGCCGGTGAACGGCACGCGCTGGGACATCGCGTCAGTGTTCAGCCGGAGGCTCGAGGCGATCTTCATGTCCCGGCGCAGCTCGGGAGGCAGCGCGAACGTCAGGGTCTCGCGGGCGGACTCGACCTCTTCGATGGTCGTCGAACCCACGCTCGGCCAGCCAGCCGAGGACGTCTCGCACCAGCGATTCGGGTACGGATGCCCCGCTGGTCACGCCGACCGTGCTGACATCGTCCAGCCACGCCGGGTCGATGTGGCTCACGTCGTCGACGAGGTACGCCGCGCGAGCGCCGCAGTCGAGCGCGACCTCGACCAGCCGGACGGAGTTCGAGGAGTTCGTCGAGCCGACGACGATGACGAGATCCGAGGCGGCGGCGATCTCCTTGACCGCGACCTGGCGGTTCTGCGTGGCGTAACAGATGTCGTCGCTCGGCGGGTCCATGAGCAACGGGAACTTCTCGCGCAGCGCGGCGACGGTCGCCAGCGTCTCGTCGACGGACAGGGTGGTCTGTGACAACCACGCGACCTTCGCGGGGTCGCGCACTTCGAGACCCGCGACGGCGTCCGGTCCCTCGACGAGATGGACGCGCTCGGGCGCCTCCCCGGTTGTGCCGACGACCTCTTCGTGGCCCTCGTGGCCGATCAGCAGGATGTCGACGTCCTCGCGGGCGAAGCGCCGCGCCTCGATGTGCACCTTGGTGACCAGCGGGCAGGTCGCGTCGATCGTTCTGAGCTGACGCTGGGCGGCCTCAACGTGCACCGACGGAGCGACCCCGTGCGCCGAGAACACCACGACGGCGTTCTCCGGCACCTCGTCGGTCTCCTCGACGAAGATGACGCCCTTCGACTCGAGCTCCGCGACGACGTGGGAGTTGTGGACGATCTGCTTGCGGACGTAGACCGGAGCGCCGTAGATGCCGAGCGCGCGTTCCACTGTCTCGACGGCGCGGTCGACCCCGGCGCAGTAGCCCCGTGGCTTGGCCAGGAGGACCTTTCGCGCGGTCGGTACAGCGGGTGCCGTCATGCCCCCATGGTAGGTCGGGCATTGTTAGTGCATGCCCCCAGCGGGCATCAGCGCTCGCGACCCCCACCGTCCCACGAGAGGCCCGGCCCGATGAACCCGCACGACAACAACCCGGCAGCGAAGGCAACCGCGCTGGTTGGTGCCGTGACGCAACAGGCGCTGTCGACCGCCGGCCGGCTCGCCTTCGCCGGTGTCACGACCAGCCTGCAGGTGCTCGGACACGCGAACTCGCTGCGCAAGCGGATCCGTCGTTCCGGCGACACCGCGCTGCAGCTCGCCGCCATCACACCGCTCGGCCGGCTGCTCCCCGAACCGAGGTACGACGACGGGGCGGAGCTCGAGGGTCACCGGATCGCCCACCCGCCGGCTGAGCCGCGGGTCTGCGCCGGCCGGCCCGGCCGCCGGCGCCTGCAACCCCGGTCGCCGACGCCGCCGGCTCCCGACGTACCGGCCGCTGCGAAGGAGGTCGGCGCTCCCGGTGCCGCGACCGCCGAGGCGGATGCGGCGGTGGAAGCGGTCGAAGCCGCCGAGGACCTCCCGCTGCAGCCGACCCGGGACGATCTGCCGATCGCCGACTTCGACGGCATCACGGTGCCGTCGCTGCGCAGCCGGCTCCGCCGGCTGTCCGTGGCCGACCTTGCCGTGCTGCGCGAGTACGAACAGGCGCACGCCCACCGGTTGCCCGTCCTGACGATGCTCGACAACCGGATCGCCAAGCTCGCCGCCGAGCAGGGTCCCGCCACCTAGGCTGGCCCGGTGCCTCTCGCATCCAGCCCCGAGCAGCCGTTGCCGGTCCGCACGGTCTCCCGGTCGATCGGGGAGTGGATCGGCCGGCTCGGCCGGGTCTGGGTCGAAGGACAGGTGACGCAGGTCACCCGCCGCCCCGGCCAGCAGACCTGCTTCATCGTGCTGCGCGACACCGCCGCCGAGATGTCATTGCCGGTGAGCTGCAAGCGATCCCTGCTCGATTCGCTCACCCCGCCGCTCGCCGAGGGCGCGAGGATCGTCGTCTGGGCGCAGCCGCAGTTCTACGCGGTCCGCGGCTCGCTGAGCCTGACGGCGCACGAGATCCGGCCAGTCGGGGTGGGAGCGCTGCTCGAGCGGATCGAGCAGCTGCGGTCAGTGCTCGCGGCGGAGGGCCTGTTCGCCGCGGAGCGCAAGCGCCCGCTGCCGTTCCTGCCTCGGTCCGTCGGGCTGGTGACCGGTCGCGCCAGCGCGGCGGAACGAGACGTCGTCGACAACGCCCGCCGCCGCTGGCCCGCCGTCGAGGTGCGGGTCGAGCCGGTCGCCGTCCAGGGTCCGTACGCCGTCACCGAGATCGTGGCCGCGCTGCAGCGGCTGGACGCCGACCCGCAGGTCGACGTCATCGTGCTGGCCAGGGGCGGCGGCTCGATGGAGGACCTGCTGCCGTTCAGCGACGAGTCGCTCGTCCGGGCCGTCGTCGCGAGCCGCACGCCGGTGGTCAGTGCGGTCGGGCACGAGACCGATGTCCCCCTCGTGGACCACGCCGCCGACGTCCGCGCCTCGACCCCGACGGACGCCGCCAAGCTGGTCGTCCCGGACGTCGCCGAGGAGAGCACACGGATCCGGATGCTGCGCGACCGCGCCCGCCGGCACGTCGCGGGGCGCGTCGAGAACGAGCAGCACCGCCTCGACGGGCTGCGCAGCAGGCCGGCTCTCGCCGACCCGGACGGGATGCTGGCCGGCTGGGCTACGGGGATCGCGGCGACGCGTGAGCGCGGTCGGCGGGCTGCCCTCGCAAGCGTGGCGCAGGCGGAAACCGCCATCGCCCGGCTCTCCGCCCGGGTGACGGCGCTGTCCCCGCAGGCCACCCTGGATCGCGGGTACGCCGTCGTCCAGCGCAGTGATGGCACCGTCGTACGGGACTGCGGTCGACGTCTCCGTCGGCGAGCACGCTGCTCGGTCGGTTCGCCGCCGGGCGGCGTCAGCTCGTTGTCGCAGAGGGAGCCTGATGGCCGGCAAGACCACCGACCCGGAACGGCCCGGGTACGAGCAGGCGCGGGACGAGCTGACCGACGTGGTCCGTCGGCTGGAGGCGGGCGGCGCGACCCTCGAGGAGTCGCTCGCGTTGTGGGAGCGGGGAGAGGTCCTGGCCACCATCTGCCAGGAATGGCTCGACGGGGCCCGCGCCCGGTTGGAGGCATCTCGCCAGGAGCAGACCGAGCGGGTCGGACGGCTCGGTGCGGCCGATCCCTAGCCTGACCCGCTGGCGATCCGCAGGCTCGCTGCCAGCGCTACGAGCGACCGCTGCGACGCGCTCCCGGTCACAACGACCGTCAGGGGCCCCGAACGGTGCACCAGCGCGCCCTCGCCCCGTGACGAGGTACGCCGCTGCCACCGGGCACCGTCGACCAGGACGGTGCCGTGCGCACTCGCCCCGGCCGGCCCCAACACGCTGCTGACCAGGGCGGCCGACGGGCCGACCGCCTCATCGAGCCCGGCGTAGCTCGAGTCGGGCGCGGCAAAGCCAACGTGCATGTGCTCGTCGCGCGGGTGCCGGTCAGCGTTCCGGCGGTGGCGCGCCAAGTGGACGGCAAGCCGCCGGGGACCAGCGGCTCGACACCGCTGACCTGATGGAACCCCTCGACGACGTCGGAGTAGTCGAACGCTGGGTACTTGTCCTTCGAGGACGGGTGCAGCAGCGACGGGACGAACAGCAGGGTCACCCCGACCACGAGCGCCATCAGGCCTAACGACCACGCCATGTCGAAGACGGTTTGCCGGGCGCGTCGAGGCCGCGCGACCTCAGCGACCGTCACGGATCCTGCCCATCTCCTCGAGGACCGCGTGGCACTCCTCCTCGGTCGAGAAGAAGTGCGGGCCGATCCGGATGCCGCTTCCCGGCCGGTGGTCGACGGCGTACCCCCGGGCAATGAGCTCGTCGTGCACTCGTTGCGAGTCGCCCGGGTCGACAGTGACGTGGCCGCCGCGCCGCCGCGCGTCGTGCGGCGAGACGACGGTGAAGCCACGGTCGAGCGCGTCCTCGACGATGAGCTGGGTGAGCCCCATCGACCGTTCCCGGATCCGCTCGATGCCGACGTCGACGACCGCCTCGTAGCCCGGGATCGCGGCGTACGCAGCCGGGATGTTGGGCGTGCCGCCGGTGAAGCGACCGATGCCAGGGGCGTACTCGATCTCGTCCCAGACGAAGTCGAACGGCCGCTCGTGGGAGATCCACCCGACGGCCGAGGGACGCAGCGTCTCGGCGAGATCCGGGCGGATCGACAGCCAGCCGTTGCCGGGGCCGCCGCACAGGTACTTCACCGAGCCGCCGACGCACACGTCGATGTCGCGGGCCGCCAGCCGCACCGGGTAGATGCCGGCGGCTTGGTACGCGTCGAGCACCAGCACGGCGCCGTGCTGTCGGGCCGCGGCCTGGACCGGGTCGATGTCGAGGACGGCGGACGTCCGGAACTGGACCAGGCTCACCGACACCACGGCGGTGTGATCGTCGACCGCGTCCGCGACCCGCTGCGCGTCGATGGTGACGCCGTCGGGCTCGAACGGCACCACGACCAGCTCCCCGGCATGGCGCCGGCAGTGCTCGGTCCAGAAGTAGTGGCTGCCGGGCCAGTCGGCGGCGGTGGTCACCACCCGGCTTCGACTGGGGCCGAGGTCAACGGCTGAGGCGACGGCAACCAGCGCATCGGCGACGCTCTGTCGCAGCACGGTTGTCCCCGGCTGCGCACCGATCGCCTGCCCCACCAGGTCGGCGACCCCGGTCATCGCAGGAAACCAGGTGGCCCAGGCTCCGGCACCTTGAGTGGCCCATTCGTCGGCGAACTGCGCCAGCCGGTCGCGGGTCTCCCGGTGCATCGCACCGAGCGAGTTGTTGACGAGGTACGCCGTCGAGTGCTCGAGGATCGGGTAGTCGACTCGGCGAGCCAGCAGATCGGCATGGGGCGCGGCGACGGTGGTCATGGCCCCAGCCTGCCACGTCCGATTCCCGCCAGATACCCCCGGCTCGGGCGCGCACACTGGAGCACATGCACGAGGACCACGATCGCTGCTACCGAGCCGTCTCCAGCCGGGACTCCCGGTTCGACGGCAGGTTCGTCACCGCTGTGACGACAACGGGCATCTACTGCCGGCCCTCGTGCCCGGCCCAGACCCCCAAGCGCGAGAACGTGCGGTTCTACCCGGGCGCCACAGCGGCCGTCGCCGCCGGATTCCGGGCCTGTCGCCGCTGTCGCCCGGAAGCCGCCCCGGGATCCCGGGAGTGGGATGTGCGCGCCGATCTCGCGGCGCGGGCGCTGCGCGCCATCGCCGCCGGAGCCGTCGACACTGACGGCGGTGTCCCTGCACTCGCCGAGTCGATGCACGTCAGCGAGCGTCACCTGCACCGGGTGCTCGTCGCCGAGGTCGGAGCCGGCCCGCTCGCGCTGGCCCGGACCCGCCGCGCCCAGACCGCGCGGTTGCTGCTGGACGCGACCGATCTGCCGATGTCGCAGGTGGCGTTCGCGGCCGGCTTCTCGAGCATCCGACAGTTCAACGACACGATCCGCGAGCATTTCGGGGCGGCTCCCCGTGCGCTGCGCCGACGACCCCCGCCGCGACGTCGCCGGCACCGGCGAGCTGACGCTGCGACTGGCCCACCGGTCGCCGTACGCCGCTGACGAACTCCTGGCATGGCAGCGGCTGCACCTGGTGCCCGGCATCGAGGAAGTCGTCGACAGCACATACCGGCGCGTGCTGCCGTCCGGGGCTGTGGTGTCGCTCAGCACGGCCGGTCAGGCGACGACACTGGCGATCCGCGTCGATGACATCCGGACGCTGACCGACACGGTGACCCGCTGCCGCCGACTGCTGGATGCGGACGCCGATCCGATCGCGGTTGACACCGCTCTGTCCGAGGACCCCGCGCTGGCGCCGCTGGTGGCGGCGCGACCAGGGCTCCGGGTCCCCGGCGCGGTCGATGGCTTCGAGCTCGCCGTGCGCACCGTGCTGGCACAGCAGGTGTCGCTCCGGGCCGCGCACACGTTCGCTGCCCGGCTCGTCGAGGCCTACGGCAAGCCGCTCGACGCCCCCGACGGCAGCCTGAAGGCCCGGTTCCCCACGGCCGAGACGCTCGCCGACGCCAGCTATGACGGGATCGGCCTCACCGGCTCGCGGATCCGCTCCGTACGGGCGCTCGCCAGCGCGCACGCCGCCGGCGAGCTGCCGCTCGACGGCGGCGCCGACCGTGACGACATCCGCGCCCGGCTGCTCGCCCTGCCCGGTATCGGGCCATGGACGGTCGAGTACGTCGCAATGCGGGCGCTGAGCGACCCGGACGCGTTCCCCGGCAGCGACCTGGTGCTCCGGCGCCGGACTGCCGGTCTCGACACCGACCGCTGGCGGCCCTGGCGGGCCTACGCGGCGATGCACCTGTGGATGGACCACCTGATGACGATGGGAGCACTGACATGACGATCAACGCGACGACGCTGCAGACACCGATCGGTGAGCTGGCCCTGCTGGCTCGCGACGGGACGCTGGTGGCGGCCGGCTTCGCGGACATCGACACGATGCACGCGAGGATCGGCGACGAGCCCGCTGACGGTGCATCCCGACCTGGCCGAGCTGTCCGAGCGCGGTTCGGCGTACTTCGACGGGGATCTGACGGCCTTGGACGAGCTGCCGGTGGCGCAGCCGGGCGGAACGTTTCGACAGGCCGCCTGGACCGCGATGCGCCGGGTGCCGGCCGGCGAGACGATCAGCTACACCAAGCTGGCCGCCGAGGCCGGGAACCCGAAGGCGGTCCGGGCGGCTGGGCAGCGCGTGCGCGCAGAACCTGATCGCGCCGATCGTGCCGTGCCACCGCGTGCTGCGGAGCGACGGCAGCCTCGGCGGCTACTACTACGGACTGCCGGTTAAGGAGTGGCTCATCGCGCACGAACTGCGCCACCGCTGACCTGTCAGGACCACTGAGCGTGGCTTTGGCCGAGCGCCCTGACACGTCGGATCGGCCGGCATGGCAGGCTCGGGTCATGGAGTTCCGCGATGTCCTCGCCCACCGCCGGATGGTTCGGCACTACCTCGACGAGCCGGTGGACGAGGCGGTGCTCGAGCGGGTCCTCGCCGCGGGCCTGCGGGCGCCGTCCGCCGGGTTCAGCCAGGGCTACGCCTTGCTGGTCCTGGACCAGCCGGAGCAGCGAGATCGGTTCTGGACCTCGACAGCCGTCGACCAGGACACCGCCAGCTGGCCGGCGGAGACCCGCGACGGCGTGATGCGGGCCCCTGTCCTCGTGGTGACGCTGTCCCACAAGGACGCCTACCTGGACCGATACGCCCGCGAGGACAAGGGCTGGACCGACCGTGACGAAGCCCGCTGGCCGGTGCCCTACTGGCACGTCGACACCGGCATGGTGGGGCTGCTGATGCTGCTCGCAGCCGTCGACGAGGGACTCGGGGCGTTGTTCATGGGTATCCAGCCCGCGGCGATCCCGGCGTTCCGTGCGGAGTTCGGCGTCCCTGACGACCACGACGTTGTCGGGGTCGTCGTGCTCGGCCATCCCGATCCGGCGGCACCGCGCCGCGACCTTCGCTCACGACGCCGCGACACCGAGCAGGTCATCCACCGCGGCGGCTGGTGAGGCCGCTCAGGTGTAGCCGATCCGGCCCAGCAGCTCGACGAACTCCTCACCCAGCCGGGTCGCCTGCTCCTCGCTCTCCTGCAGCGCGACCTCCCGACCGGCCTGGGCCACGACCGTGGTCAGCAAGATGACGAGCGTCTCGCCCAGCGGCTGGTCCTCGGCGTGGAGCAAGGTCTCGTTGACCTGGATCCAGTCACGGAACCGCCGCCGGGCGATCAGCTCGAACCCGGGCGGTCCGCCGCCGTCGAGGAAGACGCGCGCGACGTCGCGCTCCTCCCAGCATCCCTGCAGATACTCGGTGGCGCCGACGAGGAACAACCGCAGCGGATCCAGCAGCCCTTGGCTGCGGGCGGTGCGAACCGCTTCGGCGGTACGCGACTCCTGACGGCTCTGGAAGTCCTCGAACAGGGCGAGGTACAGGTCCGCCTTGCCGCCGAAGTGGTGGTACAGACTCCCGACGCTCGCCCCGGCTCGCGCCACAACATCGGCGATGTTCGCGTCCGCGAAGCCGCTGGACGCGAACGTCTCGCGCGCCGCCGCCAGGAGGGTCGCCCGGGTCTCCTGGGCGCGGCCACCACCCCGTTCACGCGAGGTCAGCTCGGACATTCCTCGACTCCTCCAACGAGAGACTGTGCGACGCAGGATGACATGAATGGCAAGATCGAGTGCATGTCCGACCACGCCGTACCCGGATCATTGCGCGTTGGCGGCGAGCAGCCGGATCGCAACCTCGCTCTGGAGCTCGTCCGCGTCACCGAGGCGGCCGCCATGGCGGCCGGCCGCTGGGTGGGTCGTGGCGACAAGAACGGCGCTGACCAGGCGGCCGTGAACGCGATGCGCCAGCTCGTCTCCACCGTCTCGATGTCCGGTGTCGTCGTCATCGGCGAGGGCGAGAAGGACGAGGCGCCGATGCTCTACAACGGCGAAGAGGTCGGGGACGGCATCGGGCCGGACTGCGACGTCGCCGTGGATCCGGTCGACGGTACGACGCTGACGGCGAAGGGCATGACGAACGCCGTCTCGGTGATGGCGGTCGCCGACCGCGGCGCGATGTACGACCCGTCGGCCGTGTTCTACATGGACAAGCTGGTGACCGGGCCGGCCGCGCAGGATGTCGTCGACCTCGAGGCGCCGGTGTCCCACAACGTGCAGGCGGTCGCCAAGGCAAAAGGCTGCTCCGCGGAGGACGTGACCGTGGTCGTGCTGGATCGCCCCCGGCACGAGGAGCTGGTCCGGGAGATCCGGGAGGCCGGCGCCCGGATCCGGTTCATCGCCGACGGCGACGTGGCCGCCGCCGTCATGACCGCCCGGGACGGCACCGGCGTCGACCTGCTGCTGGGCGTCGGGGGGACGCCGGAAGGGATCATCGCCGCCTGCGCGGTGAAATGCCTCGGTGGCGTCATCCTGGGCAAGCTCGCCCCCCGCGACGACGCGGAACGCCGCAAGGCGCTCGACGCCGGGCACGACCTCGATCGGGTGCTGCGGACCGACGACCTGGTGCGTGGGGACAACGTGTTCTTCGTGGCCACCGGCGTCACCGACGGCGAGCTGCTGGAAGGCGTGCGGTACCGCGCGGGCGGTGCATCGACGCACTCGTTGGTGATGCGATCGAAGAGCGGCACCATCCGCTCGATCCACAGCGACCACCGGCTCAGCAAGCTGCGGGCCTACAGCGCCATCGATTTCGATCACCACGCCTAGGTCTGGCATCTCGGCGAGCTTCATCCTCTTCGAATGACCCCCTGCGCCCGCCGGGTCGAACCATGAGTCCGCCGGACCCGAAGGTGCGCACCGCACGGTGGGCCGCGTTTACTGAGAAGGGTCATCGACATGGCGGAAGACACTGTGGTCCTCGACACGCTCGCCGACATGACGGCGGTCTCCGTCGCGCGCGGCACCCTGGACGGACGTGACCACATGCTCGCCCGGCTCGCGGCACTCGTCGCGGTGGATGCCCCGGCAGCGTCGTACCTGCTCAACGCGGGGCGCGGCCGTCGAGGTCGGTGTGACACTGGACGACGTTCAGGGCCTGCTCATGGCCGTCGCTCCGATCGTCGGGAACCCCGCGCGTCGTCACTGCAGCGGCCAACATCGCCGACGCACTAGGCCTTGCCGTCGCCGTGCTCGAGGCGGAGCTCGACGCCGAGCTGGAGTGAGCAGGGAGCTCCGCTCAGAGTGACCGGCCCTCGTCGCCGTCGAGCTCACGATCCAGCTCACGCAGGCCACGATCGGACAACCGACCGGCATCACGCCAGCGCAGCAGCTCCTCGCGTTCGGCGTCGAAGACCACCCGGCGCAACCGCGCCACGGCCGCCGCGGCGCCGTCGATCTCGTCGTCATCGAGCCCTTCGAGGATCGACGTGCCTCGGGCCACCTGGGCAGCCGCCGCCCGACGGGCCTGCTCCAGGACCCGCTCCGGCAGGTCGTCGGTCGCGATGACCTCCTCGAGCCGCCGCGCGCCCGCTTGTGCTGCGGCGAGACGTGCTTCCAGCCGGGTCCGCTGCTCAGCCTGCGCCCCGGTTGGGAGATCGAGCCAGGCGAGCAACGGGCCAAGGGTCAGACCCTGACCCACGAGCGTGACGAGCACGACCGCATAGGCGCAGAACACCAACAGGTCACGTCGTGGCAGTGGATGTCCGTGCAGCGTGAGCGGAAGCGCGAAGGCCGCGGCCAGCGTGATCACGCCTCGGGTTCCCACCCAGGACAGGGCGAGCACTTCCTTGGCTCGCAACGGCTCGGCGCTTCCTCGTAGTCGCCGCGGCGCGTGTGATGACAGCTCCAGCCAGATCGGCCGCAGGACGACGGTGACGCCGACGGTGAGCGTGACCGCCGCCACCAACGTGCTGGTGCGGTAGGCGCCGAGCCCCTCGACCACCTTGGGCAGCTGCTCCCCGATCAGGAGAAACACGAACCCCTCGAGCAGGAAGTCGACGAGTCGCCAGACCGCCCGGGTCTGCAACCGGGACGCACCGGTCGATACCTGGGTGGCGGAGTGGCCGATGATCAGGCCCGCGATGACGACGGCGAGGACACCGGAGCCATGCAGGCTGTGCGCCACCGTGTAGCACAGGAACGGGACACCGAGCGACAGCCCGTTGTCGACCATCGGGTCGGTGATCCGAGGGCGCACCACCCGCACTCCGAACGCGACCGCCAGCCCGACGGCGACACCCACGACCACTTCGAGCAGGAATGAGCCGACGACACCGGCCGCGGAGAGACTGCCACCGGCCGCCGTGGCCAGCGCAACCTGGTACGTGGTCAGCGCGGTCGCGTCGTTGAGCAACCCTTCGCCCTCCACCAGCGTGATCAACCGGGGCGGCAGGCCGCCGCGTCGACCGATGGCCAGAGCAGCCACCGGATCGGGGGGCGACACCGCCGCACCGAGCGCGATGGCAAGTGCGAACGGAAGGCCGGGTACGACGAGAACAAGCGCTCCTGCAACGGCGAACGTGGTGGCGAGCACCAGGCCGACGGACAGCGAGCCGACCACCCGCAGGTGTGAGCGGATCTCGAGCAGACTGGCGGACAGCGCCGTCGAGTACAGCAACGGGGGGATGACGAGGGTCAGCACGACATCGGGATCGAGGCTCACGTTGTGACCGGGCGCGAAACCGTAGGTCAGCCCGATGAGGACCAGCAGCACCGCGGACGGGACTCGCAGCTCGTCGGCCCAGCGGCGCGGCGACCAGAACACATGCCGAGCGCCGCCAGTGCGAAGCCCACCTCGGCCGTCACTACGGACCTCCCGCGTCCGCGCGACCGACGCCGCGAGACACTGGCAAGTATGACGAGGCCCGGAGACGACGTAACTTCCGCCGACGACAGCCCACAGCGCTGACTTCCGGGTCGAGCACGACTCGATGGGCGACGTCCGGGTGCCCGCCGCCGCGCTCTGGCGGGCGCAGACCCAACGCGCGGTCGAGAACTTCCCGATGTCGGGGCTGCGGATCGATCACGACCTGATCGCGGCTCTGGCTGCCGTGAAGCGAGCCGCGGCCACGGTCAACGGCGAGCTGGGCATCGTCGAAGCCGACCGGGCGAAGGCGATCGCCGACCGCGGCAGCGGCGGTCGAGTCTGGACAGCACGACGAGCAGTTCCCGATCGACGTGTTCCAGACCGGGTTCCGGGACGTCGAGCAACATGAACACCAACGAGGTGATCGCCACCCTCGCGTCTGCCGCACTCGGCAGCGACGTCCACCCCAACGACGACGTGAACGCCTCGCAGTCCTCCAACGACGTCTTCCCGTCAGCGATCCACATCGCGGCCACCCGGGCGATCGTGCAGGACCTGATCCCAGCGCTGGACCACCTCGCGAAGTCGCTGTCGCGCAAGGCGGATGAGTGGGCTGACGTCGTCAAGAGCGGCCGGACCCACCTGATGGACGCGACGCCGGTGACGCTCGGGCAGGAGTTCGGCGGGTACGCCGCCGCGATCCGCTACGGGATCGAACGGCTGGAGTCGTCGCTGCCGCGGATCGGCGAGCTTCCGCTCGGCGGCACTGCGGTCGGCACGGGGATCAATACGCCGGCCGGCTTTGCGGCGGGCGTGATCCGGGTCCTCGCCGACCGACCTCGGTCTGCCGCTCACCGAGGCGCGTAACCACTTCGAGGCCCAGGGGTCACGCGATGCCCTGGTCGAGGCGAGCGGGCAGCTTCGCACCATCGCTGTCGGGCTCTACAAGATCGCGAACGACGTGCGCTGGATGTCGTCGGGGCCGACGGCGGGGCTGCGCGAGATCCACGTGCCGGACCTGCAGCCCGGGTCGTCGATCATGCCGGGCAAGGTGAACCCCGTCGTGCCGGAGGCGGTCTGTCAGATCGTCGCGCAGGTCATCGGCAACGACGCCGCGGTGGCGTTCGGAGGTGCGGCGGGCAACCTCGAGCTCAACGTGATGCTGCCGGTGATCGCCCGCAACCTGCTCGAGTCGATCCGGTTGCTCGCGAACGGCTCACGGCTGCTGGCCGACCGCTGCATCGACGGGATCAACCGCCGACGTCGAGCAGTGCCGGGCGTACGCCGAGTCCTCGCCGTCGATCGTGACCCCGCTCAACCGCTACATCGGCTACGAGAACGCGGCCAAGGCGGCGAAGAAGGCGCTCGCCGACGGGACGACGGTGCGCCAGGCGGTCGTCGATCTCGGGTTCGTCGGCAACGGTGACGGCCAGGTGACCGAGGCGCAGTTGGATGCTGCACTCGACGTGCTGTCGATGGCCTACCCGCACGGGCGATAGCCGTAGTTCTCGTCCCGCGTCACAGCGACGGGAGCAGCACCGGCGCCACCGTGCCCCGCCGGGCCAGCTCGAGGGCGGTGGCGAACTGCTCCGGTCGGCCGAGCAGGTAGCCCTGACCGAAGTGGCACCCGAGCGCCTTCACCTCGTCGAGGGTCTCCATGTCCTCGATGCCCTCGGCCACGACGGTGGCATCGAAGGCGCGAGCCATCGCGATCACCGACTGCACCAGGGCCCGCATCCGGTCGTCACCGTTGAGGCCGGCGACGAACGACCGGTCGATCTTCACGGTGTCGATGCAGCGGAACCGGTGCAGGTAGCTGATCGAGGAGTACCCGATGCCGAAGTCGTCGATCGCGACGCCGACGCCCGCGTCGTGCAACCGGTCGAGCCGCGGCCCGGCTGACTCGTCGTCGATCAGGCTGTGCTCGGTGAGCTCGACGACCAGCTGCACCCGCTTGTCGCGAGCGAGCCGCTCGATGTCGGCGAGGAACACCTTGTCCTTGAGCTGTTCCGGACCGACGTTGACAGCGAGCGCCAGCGGCCGCCCGGCGACCTGAGACAGCGTCAGCGCGCGACGGTGCCCTTCGGAAAGCACCCAACGGCCGATCTCGGGCATCAGCCCGATCTGGGTCGCGATCGGAAGCATGATGTCCGGCGGGATGTTGCCGAGGTGGGGATGGGTCCAGCGCAGCAGCACCTCGAAGCCGTCGAGCCGGCCGGTCTCGACCTCGACGACCGGTTGCCAGGCGAGCCACAGCGAGTCGTCCTCGAGCGCAGCTCGGAGCTCGTCCTCGAGAACGAGCTTGCGCCGGGTCCGATGACGCATCTCGGTGTCGAAGACCGCCACGCAGTTCTTGCCGGCGGTCTTCGCGCTGTACATCGCGATGTCCGCTCCGTGCAACAGTTCCTCGGCGCCCACGTCGTAGCTGGTGAACGCAACGCCGACGCTGACCCCGAGCCGCACGACCTGCCCGTCGATGTCAAATGGATGCTGCATCGCCTCGACGATCCGCTCACCGAGGTCCCGAGCGACGTCGACCGTGTCGACCTCGTCGATGAGGATCGCGAACTCGTCGCCGCCGAGACGTGCCGCCGTGTCCGCGCTCCGTAGCTGCGCGCTCAACCGGTCCGCGACCGCGATGAGCACACCGTCGCCGGCGTCATGACCAAGTCGGTCGTTGACGCCCTTGAAGCCGTCGAGGTCGCAGTAGAGAACGGCGACGGACTGGCCGGTGCGCATCGTGCGGGACAGCGCATGCTCGAGCCGGTCGAGGAACAGGGTCCGGTTGGTGAGGCCGGTGAGGACGTCGAAGCGAGCCAGATGAGTGATCTTGCCGACCAGCTGCTGCCGGTCGAGCATCTCGGAGGCGACCCGGCTCAGCTCCTGGACCGTCTCGATCTCGCTCGGATTGAAGTCGTAGCCACGGCCGCGCTCCACGACCAGCCACGCGGACGTCGTACCTCCGACCGTCAGCCCGGCGCCGATCTCGGCGTCCCCGGGCGGTCGCTGCCGCGCGCTCACACCCGGTTCGGAAGTAGCTCCCCGAGCTTCTCGACCAGTAGCTCGGTGATGTCGGCGCCGCCGTCAACACCACTCGCCGCCTGCACGATCGCGTAGACCGACCTGGTACGACGCTCCGACTCATCCGCGCGGCCGAGCGCCCGGGTAGCCACCACAATGGTGACCAGCGGCACGGTCAGCAGGCTCATCGCCCACGCCGGGTAGGCGGCGTCGAGCAGCGCGGCCAGGTAGCCGAGGGTGTCGATGCCGATGAAGCAGACCAGCGGGACGACGATCCGGACCGGCTGCAGCACGTCAGTCATCGAGATGCCCTGGGCGACCGCGAGCGTCAGCGTCGTGAGGAACATGTCGACGAGGAAGAACGCCGCGCACCCGGTAGCGACGAGCAGCAGCGTCTCCGGAGCGAGCAGGCCGTGGTGCAGGGACACGATGCTGAGCAGGACCACGCCGGACAGCGACACGCAGCCGACGTTGAAGACCCGGTCGGTGATCGGCTTGCTTCGCTCGGACAGGAACATCACCGCGGTCGCGGCCAGCCACAGCACGGAGGCGCCGCTCAACGACGTGAACAGCGAGACGTAGACCAAGGCGGCCGGCGCGAAGCTGATCTCGATCGTGCCGGCCTGGCTCGGCAGCCGCATCGGGACGTGCGAGATCGCCACGATGGCGATCGCGACGACGATGGTCGTGATCGGCAGGCCGCGCGGATGACGCAGCCAAGGAACCGCCACGGCGAGCGATACGAGGCATCCCACGGCACAGATGGCGGCGTCGAGCGAACGCCCTAGGCGTTGGTTGTTCAACATCTCTTCACCAGCACTCGGCAGCCGCTCGAGACCCCTCAAGCGTCCGGACGGACTAGCGGCCGGCGCTCATCTGCCACGCTCGTCGCCGCGCTCCGTGGTACGCCGTCTCGTCTGGGGAGTTCTGGGCGAGATGTCCGACTCGCTGGGCTAGCTTCCGATGTCCTCGAGCATCTCGGTCACGAGCGCGGCGATGGGTGAGCGCTCCGAGCGGGTGAGCGTGACGTGCGCGAACAGCGGATGCCCCTTGAGCGCCTCGATCACCGCGGCGACTCCGTCGTGGCGGCCGACCCGCAGGTTGTCGCGCTGCGCGACGTCGTGGGTGAGCACGACCCGGGAGTTCTGGCCGATCCGTGACAGCACCGTGAGCAGCACCCCGCGTTCCAGCGACTGCGCCTCGTCGACGATGACGAAGGCGTCGTGGAGGCTGCGACCGCGGATGTGGGTGAGCGGCATGACTTCGAGCAGCTCACGATGGATGACCTCGTCGATGACGGAGTCCGAGACCAGCGCCCCGAGCGTGTCGAAGACCGCCTGTGCCCAGGGCGCCATCTTCTCCGACTCGCTGCCCGGCAGGTAGCCGAGGTCCTGGCCACCGACGGCGTACAGCGGGCGGAACACGACCACCTTCCGGTGCAACCGGCGCTCCAGCACCGCCTCGAGCCCGGCGCACAGTGCCAGCGCTGACTTCCCAGTGCCCGCGCGGCCACCGAGGGAGACGATGCCCACGTCGGGATCGAGCAGCAGATCGAGCGCGATCCGCTGCTCGGCACTGCGGCCGTGCACCCCGAACGCGTCCCGGTCACCGCGCACCAGCCGTAATGACTTGTCCGGGCTGACCCGGGCGAGCGCGCTGCCGCGCTCGGAGAGCAGGACGACGCCGGTGTGACAGGGGAGCTCACGGGCGGCGGGCAGGTCCAGGGTCTCCTCGGCGTACAGCGCGTCAACCTGGTCGCCGGCCGCGTCCAGCTCGGCCATCCCGGTCCAGCCGGACTCGACCTGCTCCGCGAGGTACTCCTGCGCGTGCATCCCGATGCTTGCGGCCTTGATCCGCAGCGGCATGTCCTTGCTGACCAGGACGACGTCGGCGCCCTCGGCGGCAAGGTTGGCCGCCACCGTGAGGATGCGGCTGTCGTTGTCGCCGATCCGGTAGCCGGTCGGCAGCACGCTGGGGTCGCTGTGGTTGAGCTCGACCCGGACCGTGCCGCCGGCCTCGTTGGCCGGCAGCGGCCGGTCCAGCCGGCCGTGCCGGACCCGTAGGTCGTCGAGGCAGTGCAACGACTGGCGAGCGAACCACCCGAGCTCGGGATGGTCCCGCTTGGCCTCAAGCTCGGCGATGACCACGAGCGGGAGGACCACCTCATGCTCAGCGAAGCGGCTCAAGGCCGACGGGTCGGCGAGCAGGACGCTGGTATCGAGAACGTAGACGCGCCGCGGCGGCTGGCGCCGCTTCGTGGTGGCAGCGGCGCGTGTCGCGGTTGGGGTCACGGGGCCTCCGGGCACTGACCGACGGGTGTCGGCCGTCGGTGCCGACGGTACGGCGCCGGGTGGCCGGTCCTGGGCGCGACACGCCCGACCGAACGGATGCTCGGCGAAAGAGCTCAGTTCACCCGGAAGTGGAGCACCTCGCCGGGCCGGCCTGCCACCTTGGCCCGGTGTCCGCTGACGGTCAGCCGGACCGCTCCGGCGTTGCCGAGGGTGACCCGCAGGCCGTGTTGGCGGAACGCCAACCGTTGGTCGTGGTGGAGCACGCGGCCGATCAGGAGGTGGTTGTTCCAGGTCCGGACCGAGACGTAGGACGCCGATCCGGTGACGACCAGCCGCACCGAGTCGGTCGGGCGAGGCTTCGCCTTCGCGTGGGACTGGGAGGCCCGAGCCGTGGGAGTGGCGGCGATGCTGGGTGTCGGGTCGATGACCGGGGCGGTCGAGAGCACGACCGGCGCTGCGAACGGCGTGATCTGCGGGGTCGCGCTGCCGCCGCTGGTTCCGTTGGTGCCGCCGACGGCCAGGCCCAACGCGGCCCCTCCGCCACCGAGTACGACGGTGGCCGCGAGGGCCGGGACCAGGAGCCGACCGCGCGGCGGCGGCCGACGGTGCCGACCGCGGCGCTGCGGCGGTCCCTTACGGTGCCGACCGGACATGCCGACAGTGTCCCACCGCTACGGCCCAACGAACCCCCGAACCGTGAAGCGAGTTATGCGCCGTGGCGGCGCTCGCGCTGCCCGTACGCACGCAACGCCCGCAGGAAGTCGACCCGGCGGAAGTCCGGCCACAGCGCGTCACAGAAGTAGAACTCCGCACCGGCGCTCTGCCAGAGCAAGAACCCGCCCAGCCGCTGCTCCCCCGACGTACGGATGATCAGGTCGAGATCAGGCTGGCCGCGGGTGTAGAGATGCTCGGCGATGTGCTCCACGTCGAGCGCCTCCGCCACGTCCTCGAGCGATGCTCCGGCTGCGGCGTGCTCCTGCAACATCGCCCTGACCGCGTCGGCGATCTCCCGATGGCCGCCGTACCCGATCGCGACGTTGACGAGGAGTCCGGTCTTGTCCGACGTCGCCTCGGCGGCGTCTTTGAGGATTCGCACGGTCGAGTCCGGAAGCAGGTCGAGCGCACCGACCGGATGCACCCGAAACGGCCGGTCGGAGGCGGCGAGGCCCGCGACGGTGGCCTCGATGATCCCCAGCAGCGGAACCAGCTCGGCCGGCGGTCGACTCAGGTTGTCGCTGGAGAGCAGCCAGAGCGTGACCACCTCGACGGAGGCCTCGTCGCACCAGGCCAGCAGGTCGTTGATGTGCTCGGCGCCGGCCTGATGGCCGTGGCTGACGTCGGAGGCACCGGCCGCCCGCGCCCAGCGTCGGTTGCCGTCGAGGATGACGCCGACGTGTCGCGGTGCCGGCGCCCGGACGAGGCTGGCCGCCAGCCGTCGCTCGTAGAGCCCGTAGACCAGGTCTCGCATGCCCAGCTTGCGCTTCACACCTGCACCGTAACGTCGGAGCCCGGCTGACTCCCGGACTCAGCCCTTGAGCCGTGCCTTGAGCTTGTCGAGCTCGGCCCACAGCGCCTTCGGAGTGTGCTCACCGAAACGCTCGTAGTTCGGGCTCACCAGCTCCGCCTCCTCGCGCCACGCCGCCAGATCCACGGTCAGCAGCAGGTCGAGCTGCTCGGCGGTGAGGTCCAGGCCCTGGGTGTCCAGCGAGTCCTTCGTGGGCACCCGGCCGATCGGAGTGTCGGTCGCGTCGGCGGTCCCGTCGATCCGCTCGCAGATCCACTTGAGCACGCGGGTGTTCTCGCCGAATCCAGGCCAGACGTAGTGGCCGTCCGCGTCCTTGCGGAACCAGTTGACGAAGTAGATCGCCGGCAGCTTGCCCGGGTCGGTCCGGTCCTGCATCGACAGCCAGTGGCCGAAGTAGTCGCCCATGTTGTAGCCGCAGAACGGCAGCATCGCGAACGGGTCGCGGCGCAGCTCGCCGACTTTGTTCTCCGCGGCGGCGGTGCCCTCGGATGCGACGTTCGACGCCAGGAACACGCCCTGGGTCCAGTCGTAGGCCTCGGTCACCAGCGGGACGCTGGTCGCGCGGCGGCCGCCGAACAGGATCGCGTCGATCGGTACGCCGGCCGGGTCCTCCCACTCAGGCGCGATCGTCGGGCACTGCGAGGCGGGCACCGTGAAGCGGGAGTTCGGGTGGGCGGCCGGCGTGTCGGACTCCGGCGTCCAGTCGTTGCCCTTCCAGTCCGTGAGATGTGCGGGCGGCGTGTCGGTGAGGCCCTCCCACCACACGTCGCCGTCATCGGTCAGCGCGACATTGGTGAAGATCGAGTTGGCGTACAACGTGTCGATCGCGTTCTTGTTCGTCGACTCGCCGGTGCCGGGCGCGACCCCGAAGAACCCCGCCTCCGGGTTGATCGCGTGCAGCCGACCGTCGTCACCGAAGCGCATCCAGCAGATGTCGTCGCCGACCGTCTCGGCCTTCCAACCGGGAAGCGTGGGCATGAGCATCGCGAGGTTCGTCTTGCCGCAGGCGCTCGGGAAGGCCGCCGCGATGTAGCGCGCGGTGCCCTCCGGCGAGGTCAGCTTGAGGATCAGCATGTGCTCGGCGAGCCATCCCTCATCCCGGGCCATCACGGACGCGATCCGCAGCGCGTAACACTTCTTGCCGAGCAGGGCGTTGCCGCCGTACCCCGACCCGTAGGACCAGATCTCGCGGGTCTCGGGGTAGTGGACGATGTACTTCTCGTCGTTGCAGGGCCACGCGACGTCGGCCTCGCCCGCTCGCCAGCGGTGCGCCGACCGAGTGCACGGCGGGGACGAAGAAGCCGTCGGTGCCCATCGCGTCCAGGGCCGGCTTGCCCATCCGCGTCATGATCCGCATCGAGATGACGACGTACGGCGAATCGGTGATCTCGACGCCGAGCGCGGAGATCGGCGACCCGAGCGGGCCCATACAGAACGGCACGACGTACATCGTCCGGCCGTGCATGGAACCGCGGAACAGGCCGGTCAGGGTCTCGCGCATCTCGGTCGGGTCGACCCAGTTGTTGGTCGGGCCGGCGTCCTGCTCCTGCTCGGAGCAGATGAACGTCCGGCTCTCGACGCGGGCAACGTCCGACGGGTCGGACATGGCAGCGAAGGAGTTAGGCCGCTTGTCGGGGTTGAGCGCAGTGAGGGTGCCGGACTCGACCAGCTCGCGGGTCAGCCGCTCCCACTCTTCCTCGGATCCGTCAGCCCAGACCACCCGGTCCGGCTCGGTGAGCTCGGCGATCTGCCGGACCCAGGCGATCAACCCCGCGTGCTCCGTCGGGGCATTCTCGAGACCCGGAATGGTGGCGGCGGCAGTCATTCGTCACTCCTCGGCTCGCCGAACGGCGGCAGTCGGACGGGAAAGTGTCAAGCATAACGCTTGTCATGTATTCCCTCCATGCCGGGGAGCAATCCTGGCTCGCGCCTGCCTCAGCCGCCCGTCGGGCTCTCCCCGCGAAGCCGCTCGACGTCCTGCAGCGCGCTTCGCAGCTGCTCGAGCCAGTCCTCGGTGTGCTCGCCGACGAGCCGGACGCACCACGCCAATGCGTGTGACCGCGACCGGGCGACCCCGGCGTCCACCAGGGTGTCGAGCACCCGGCGCTGGGGCTGTCGAAGCCGCGTCATCACGGGCACTGCCAGCGAGGTGAAGGTCTCGGTCGTCGTACCGCAGGCCGCGCCCCACGCGATCGACCGACCGAACCGGTGCTCAGCCTCGCGGGCGATGCCGATCCGAGCCTCACGGGTCTGCTCGCGGAAGCGCGCGATCCGCCCCGCCTCGGACGCCGCCCTGACGTGCGGCTCCGCGTCCGCGGCAAGGTCGTCGGGCTCGGGTAGCCGCCCGGTCACAGAGATCTCCTCGCGGTCCACCGTCACGGTGGGCGCCGCCTCGAACCACTCGGCCGGGATCCGGCCACCCAGCCACGCTGCGATCTCGTCCACGTCGCGCCTCCGTTGCAGTCATTACATGATTACTTTGTTACATCATGCACGCCACTGTCATCCGAGACCAGAGCTGTCCGCCACCGGCGAACAGCACACGCATGGGCCATCGGTGGCGGCGGTCAGCGGAGGCGGGTGAGGGTGACCTCGACCTCGAGCGCCTGGGTCTGGCCACCGGAGAGCACGCCGTGGAGCGGCGAGACGTCGGCGTAGTCCCGACCGCGGCCGACGCCCACGTGACGGTGGCCGATCGGCTCGTTGTTGGTGGGATCGAAGCCCCACCACTCGCCGACCCAGGCCTCGACCCAGGCGTGGCTCTCCCCCGCGACCGACTCACCGACGGCCGCCTCGCGCCTCGGATGCAGGTATCCCGAGACATACCGCGCCGGTACGCCGATCGAGCGCAGCATCACCAACGCGACGTGCGCGAAGTCCTGGCAGACCCCGCGGCGAGCTGCCCACGCCTCGGCGGCCGACGTATGCACCCCGGTGACGCCGGTCTCGTACGTCAGCGCATCGTGCACCCACGCGCCGACCGCCTCCGCCGCCGCGGCGGGCCGCTCCGCGGTCGCTCTGATCTCGGCGGCGGCCGCGGCAAGCTCGTCGCTGTCCCCGGTGTAGATCGTGGGCCGCAGCAGCTCGTCGAACTGGTCGGTGACCTCGGACGTGGCCAGAGCCTCCCAGCCCACCAGCGTCGCCGGCTCGACCGCCGGCTCGGTCTCCACGACCGATGCGCTGGTGACGACCAGCTCGTCGTGCGGCTCGTGGATGTCGAACACCGTGACTTGCGAACCCCAGTAGTCCCAGTAGCGGCGTACCGGCACAGCGGGGCTCAGCGAGACGCGTGAGCTCACCGTCGACTGGTGCAGGTCGGTGATCGGTGTCATCCGGGCTTCGTTGTACGACGCGCGCACCGGTGTCTCGTAGTGGAAGACGGTGCGGTGTACGACGTCGAGCCGCCAGGTCACGACCCACCTCCGGCGACCCACTCGACCATCGCCGACCCGCGGAAGAATCGATCCGAGACCGCGCCGGTCACGACCGAGCAGGCCAGCTGGATGTCGGCCAGCCGTTCCGGCAGCCCCACGGCGAGATCGGCGGCCCGGCTGAACTCGAGGTCGGTGCGGGTCCGCCCCAGGGTGAGCAGTCCGAGGTCCGCGATACCGGTCCGCGAGGAGGTGTCGGGCAACAGCTCCCCGAGGCACTGCTCGGCGGTGGCGACGGCGGAGTACACCGAGCGTGGGAACAGCCGGTCGAGCAACAGGAACTCGCTCGCCTGGCGCGGGTCGAGCGTGCCCCGGTAGGTCCGCAGGAACGACTCATACGCACCACAGCTGCGCAGCAGCGCGCCGGTCGACGTCGCGAAGTCCCCGACGACGCGGTACAGCGAGAGCGCCCGCACCGTCATGTCGGCCCGTTCCAGACTGCGACCGAGTACGACGAACCGCCAGCCGTCGTCGTGGCTCATCGTGCCGTCGACGAGCCCGGCGACCAGCGCCGCGCGCTCCTTGACGAAGTGGAAGAAGCCGGTCGGGTTGCCTCGGCGACCGCGGGCCCGCTGGGACGGAAGGTCGTTGTACGTGGTGTTGAGGCACAGCCACATCTCCGAGGAGATGACCTCACGCACGGTGCGCGCGTTCTCCCGCGCACCCTCGAGCGAGCTCCAGATCGGACTGCCTCGGTCGTAGGCGAGCCGGTCGAGCATGTACCGCGCGTCGAGGGCCTGGTCGGCCACGTCCTTGCCGTCGGCGCCGACGACCGCCAGCAAGGTGCGACACGCGTCGGCCTCGCTGACGGTGGACTCCTCGAGCAGCAGGTGGACCGAGACGTCGAGCATCCGGGCGACGTCCTCGGCGCGCTCGACGAGCCGTCCGATCCAGAACAGCGACTCGGCGATCCGGCTCAGCATGCTGGGCCGTCCCTCGAACTCGACACCGTCGTCGCTCTGCTGTTGCTGCTGCTGCGCCTGACCCAGATGAGGAGCGGCGGCGGGCACGCCGACGTGCAGCGGGTCGCCGGGAGCGACCACGGGAACGACGGCTGCGGGCGATGGCTGAAGGTCGGCACCGCTGAGCACCCAGGTGTCCTTGGAGCCGCCGCCCTGGCTCGAGTTGACGACGAGCGAGCCCTCGACCAGCGCGACCCGGGTCAGGCCGCCCGGCAGCACCCAGATCCGTTCGCCGTCGTTGACGGCGAACGGCCGGAGGTCGAGGTGGCGTGGCACCAACTCGCCGTCGACCAGGGTGGGGGCCGTGGACAGCGGCACGACCGGCTGGGCGATCCAGCGCCGCGGATCGGCGATGACGTCCCGGCGCAGCTTCGCCAACTGCCGCTCGGTCGCCGCCGGACCGATGACGAGGCCATAGCCGCCGGACCCGTCGACCGGCTTCACGACGAGCGAGTCGAGGTTGGCGAGCACGTACTCGCGGGCGTCGGGCTCCTCGAGCCGATAGGTCTCGACGTTGCGCAGCAGTGGCGTCTCGCCGAGGTAGTACTCGACCATGGCGGGCACGTAGGTGTAGGCGAGCTTGTCGTCGGCGACGCCGTTGCCGACCGCGTTCGCGATCGTGACCGTGCCCGCCCGAGCGGCTCCGAGCAGGCCTGGGCAGCCGATGACCGAGTCCGGCCTGAAGTGCAGCGGATCGAGGAACTCGTCGTCGATCCGCCGGTAGACGACATCGACGCGCTGCTCACCCTCGGTGGTCCGCAGGTACACCATCCCGTCGCGGCTCACCAGGTCGCGACCTTCGACGAGCTCGATCCCCATCTGGCGGGCCAACAGCGAATGCTCGAAGTACGCCGAGTTGTACGCGCCGGGAGTGAGCACGACCACGGTCGGGTCCGCGACGCCATGCGGGTGCCGAGGCCCGCAGCGCACTGCGCAGCCGGGCCGGGTACGCCGAGACCCGTTGCACCCGCTCGCCGCCGAACAGGTCCGGCAGCACCCGCGCCATGGTTCGCCGGTTCTCGAGCACGTAGCTGACCCCGGAGGGAATCCGCAGGTTGTCCTCGAGGACGCGCAGCTCGCCGTGCTCGTCGCGCACCAGGTCGATGCCGGCAACGTGCACCCGGACACCGTTGTCGGGACGGATGCCGTGCGCCGCCCGATGGAAGTGCTTCGAGGTGGTGATGAGCCGGCGCGGCAGCACGCCGTCGGCGAATGCGCGGCCATCGGCGTACACGTCGTCGAGGAACGCTTCCAGGGCTCGCACCCGCTGCGAGACGCCGCGTTCGATCTGTTGCCATTCCTCGATGGTGAACAGCCGCGGCACGACGTCCAGCGGGAACGGACGCTCCTCGCCGGACAGCGAGAACGTGACGCCGGCGTCCGTGAACGCACTCGACAGGGCGCCTCGGCTGTTCACGAGATCGGCAATCGACAGCGACTCCAGGGCGCTCACGACCGAGCGGTACGCCGGCCGCGGGCTGCCGTCGGGTGCGAAGACCTCGTCATACGCTCCCGTGGCGCGCTGGCGCCGCAGGTAGTCGCCGAGCAGGTCGCCCACGGCGGGAATCTACGAGCCGGGTGTTACGGCGTCATGTCCGACACGCACGCCGAGTCTGGCGGCGAGCACGGCGCCGTCGGTCGTCGGCGCATCGCAGACGAAACCGCGACATAGGTATGCCCCGGCGACCGGCCGGTCGGCGAGCAGTGGCGAGTCACCGCCGGTGACCACGACGGCGCCGGGTGATGTGGCGAGCCGGGCGATCCCGAGCCAGCGCCGGCGAGTCGACCACGGCGACCTCGACCGGTCCGGCGAGCAGCGCCTCGGCCGCGGCGGCGGACCAGCCGGCGAAACGGGGTTGGCGTTCAACGATGGGTGCCACGCCTCCGAGCGCCCGCTCCGCCACGTCTCGGCGTTCGGTGTCGGCGGTGAGCGCGGCACTGGTGACCAACGCCTGAGCCAGTGCTGACGACCCGGCCGGCGTGGCTCCGTCGGTCGGGTCACGCGGTCGGCGGACCAGCCGCTCGGCATCGTCGGCGGTGTCGAAGAAGCCACCGGCGCCGTCGGCGAAATGCGCCAGGGCGACGTCCAGCAGCGACTCGGCGCGGTCCAACCAGCGCCGGTCACCGCTCGACCTGATGCAGGGCGAGCAGCCCCTCCGCCACGTCGCCATAGTCCTCGAGTACGCCGGCCGGTGCTCCGACAACTCCGTCGCGCGAGACCCGCCGGAGCCGGCCATCGACCAGGTGCAGCTCGGCGATCAGCTCGGCGCAGCGAGCTGGCCGCCGCCACCAGATCGGGCCGGTCGAAGAACGCGCCGCACTCGGCGAGGGCAGCGATCGCCAGGCCGTTCCATGCCGCGACGACCTTGTCGTCACGACCGGGCCGGACGCGCTGCTCCCGGACCGCGAGCAGCCGCACGCGCTCCTCGGCGTACCGCTGCTCGTCGTCGGGGTCGACCGGTAGCTGGAGGACCGAGCGGCCGCCCTCGAAGGTCCCGGTGGCAGTCACGTCGAACAGCGCGGCCGCGTCGGGGCCGACCTCACCGCGGGGTCCAGACGTAGTAGCGACCCTCCTCGCCCTCGCTGTCGGCGTCCAGCGAGGACGCGAACCCGCCGTTCGGTCGTGAGCAGGTCGCGCAGCATCCAGTCGCAGGTCTCCACCGCGATCCGGCGGGCGAGCGGCGACCCGGTCGCCCGCCACCAGTGGGCGTAGACGCGAGCGAGCAATGCGTTGTCGTACAACATCTTCTCGAAGTGCGGCACCACCCAGTGCGTCGTCCACGGAGTAGCGGGCGAAGCCACCAGCCAGCTGGTCGTACATGCCGCCGCGAGCCATCCGTTCGCACGTCGTGGTCGACCATCTGCAGGCTGCGGGCGTCGCCGGTGCGGGCGTGATGGCGCAGCAGGAACTCCAGCGTCATCGACGGCGGGAACTTCGGTGCGCCGTCGAACCCGCCCCAGCTGTCGTCGTGATGGCCCGACAGCTCGCGAGCCGCAGCGTCCAGCTGCTCGGCGGTGATCCCGTGCCCCGGCGACGGAACCAGTGCCCGCCGGGAGAGCTCGGTCGACGACATCCGCGCCGGACTGCTCGATCTCCTCGCGCCTGCTCTCCCAGGCCTCGGCGACTGACTCGAGGACTCGACGGAACGACGGCATGCCCCTGCCGTCCCGCGGCGGGAAGTAGGTGCCGCAGAAGAACGGCTCACCGGCCGGTGTGAGGAGCACGGTCATCGGCCAGCCGCCCTGGCCGGTCATCGCCTGGGTGGCCTCCATGTAGACCGCGTCGACGTCGGGCCGTTCCTCGCGGTCCACCTTGATGTTGACGAAGTGCTCGTTCATGTACGCCGCCGTCGCCGCGTCCTCGAACGACTCGTGCGCCATGACGTGGCACCAGTGACAGGCGGCGTAGCCGACGCTGAGCAGGACCGGTACGCCGCGCCGCGCTGCCTCGGCGAACGCCTCGTCGGACCCAGGGCCACCAGTCGACCGGGTTGTCCTTGTGCTGCAGCAGGTAAGGACTCGTGGATTCGGCCAGCCGGTTCGTCACACCGTCGACCTTAGGCGGCGACTAGGACGTGACGTCGCTGTCGCTGAATCGGGCCCAGGCGAGGCCGCCGGCGATCGCGACGTAGACCAGCTGCAGCAGCAGATGTTTCGCCGAGCGATCCGAAGTCCGGGCCGACTCGCATCAGGGTGCCGAACGTCTGCCAGTAGTTGCTGATCAGTGCCGGGTGGATCGCGTGCAGCTCCGGGATCGAGTCGAGGACCAGGCTCAGCACGGCGAAGCCGAGCGTGCCTGCCATCGCGGCGATCGGGACCTCGGTGAGGGTGGAGATCAGCAACCCGACGGCGAGCAGCCCGAACAGTGACAGCCAGACGTAGAGCGCGACCGCGACGATCCGCAGCAGCCCCTCGCCCGTGGAGATGGTCTGGCCGCCGAGCAGGGTGAACGACCCGGCGCCGAACAGTGAGATTCCGGCCACCGCGCCGACGAGCGCGATCGTGCTGACTGCTGCGAGCGCGTAGGCGGCGATGCCGACCGCCTTGACGACGAGCAGCCGGCCGCGGCGTACCGGAACGGTCAGCAGGTAGCGCAAGGTTCCGGTCTGCGCCTCGCCGGCGATCGTGTCGGAGGCGACGATTCCGACGACGACCGGCAGGAAGAGGTTGAGCGTGATGAACAGCGCGGTGAGGACGAGGAACAGCCCGCTGCCGGTGATCCGGTCGAGGAACATCGGACCGCCGCCACCGTCCTGCCCGCCAGGCGGCGAGACCTTGACGGCGATCCCGATAGCGAGCGGGATCGGGCCGAGCGCGCCGAGCAGGATCAGGTTGCGGCGCCGCCCGAAGACCAGCCGCAGCTCGGAGCGCAGCTGCCGCCCGAGCGCTCCGCGCTGGCGCCGGGGAACCACGACGGGGTGGGTGATCGGCTCAGCGAGCGACATCGAATCCCTCCCCGGTGAGTTCGACGAACAGATCCTCGAGGGCCGGCCGAGCGACGGCGAGCCCTCGAACCGGTACGCCGGCTTCGACCAGCGCGACCGTGACGAGCTCCGGTGCCACGGTGCCCAATGACGCGCGAACCTGTCGGCGCCGACCGCGGTCGCGTCGGGCAGGCCCGACGATGCGAGAGTCGAGATGGCGAGTGCGGTGGCCGGCGTCGTCACGGTGATCGTCGTCGCGCCGCCGCCGCGGAGATCGTCGAGTGTCCCTTGCGTGACCAGGCTGCCCTTGCTCATGATCCCGATATGGCTGCTGACCTGCTCGACCTCGGCGAGCAGGTGGCTCGAGACGAAGACGGTCAGCCCGTCGGCCGAGAGCTCGCGGATCAGGTTGCGGACCTCGCGGGTGCCTTGCGGGTCGAGGCCGTTGGTCGGCTCGTCGAGCACCAGCAGCTCGCGCGGCTGCAACAGCGCGGCCGCGATGCCGAGCCGTTGCTTCATGCCGAGCGAGTACTGCCGGAACTTTTTGCCTGCCGCCGCTGTCAGGCCGACCCGGGCGAGCGCGGTCGCGACTCGTTCGTCGTGGGTACGTCGGATTCGCGGTCTCGTCCATCGCGTCGATCCGGCGAGGTTGGCGCTGCCGGTCAGGTAGGGGTGAAACGCCGGTCCCTCGACGAGCGCGCCGACCTCGGCAGCGCGTGGGGCGCGCGCTCGGGGATCGGCTCGCCGAGCACGCTGACGGTGCCGTCGGTGGGTCGGATCAGCCCGAGCAGCATCCGGATCGTGGTGGTCTTTCCGGAGCCGTTCGGGCCGAGGAAGCCGTAGACCGCGCCGCGGGGGACGTCGAGGTCGATGTGGTCGACGGCGACTTGTCCTGACCTGAAATCGCTTGGTCAGACCGTGGGTCGCGATCACCGCATGCCGTCGACGGATCGGCGGCGGCGGTCGCCTCGCCCTCGAGCAACGTCGTCACTGACCGGCGCTCGTCGCAGCGACGTGCTCGATGTACTGCGGGGTGACCGCGCCGATCAGCAACCGGTTGTCGTTCGTGATGAAGATCGACAGCAGGCTCGTGCGTGATCAGGCTGGCCACCGGCCACCGGCGTTGCGAACTCATCGAGGGCCGACCTCAGACCCGCGGCACCTGGGTCTCGGACCGACGCGTTTCGACGCCGCAGTTCCGGGCGTCGGCGCGGGCTGACGCTGCCCAACGGCAGGGCCAACATCGCTGAGCTGGTCGACGAACACCGATGTCCAGTCCTTGCCGATGACCTTCGTCGGTCGCCGCGGTGGGGGGCCGGCTCGGCCGGCGGACGGTGGCTCGGCGAACGGTGACGACTGAGTGGTCGCGCCCGGCGGCGTGGTGAAGGTCGAAGGTCGACGCGCTCGGCGCCTTCACGGTCAGGCTGGTGAAGCCGACCTGGAACGCCGGGCTCGAGGTGTTCGTCCGCGCCCAGATCTGCACGCGGAGCGGCATCGAGGTCGACGAGTCGAGCGCGATCCGGACCGAGCTGATCAGCGTGCGACTGTCCCGGGGCGACAGGTCGAGCTGGTACGCCGGCCGGCCGGCGACCTCGGCGGTGCGGTCGACCGTGACGGCGGTCGACGGGTTGATCTTCGCGAGCGCCTGCTCGGCGGCCGTGGTCGGGTCGACCGGGCGGTCGCGTCCGGTGCCGACTCGCTTGCCTTGTCCGACTTCAAGGTGCGTGTGGCTCACCGAGTTGTTGTCGCTGGAGTAGGTCCAGAGGTTGGTGCCGTTGTGCACGATGTCGGTCTCGGACAGGTCGCTCAAGAAGATCGCGACCCGTTGCCGCGATGGGCCCGCCGTACGCGATCTGTGCGGTGTGCGAGCCGGTCAGCAGCGTGACGAGCTGCACCAGCTGTGACTGGGCGCCGGCCGAGACGCCGGCCGGCAGATCGTCCGCTGACAGGCTCGGCAACCCGAGCCGCGCCGTCTCGACCGTCGTCCCGCTGAACTGCGGCATGTGCGCCTGCTCCAGGGAAGCGAGCAGCTGCCCCGCCGTACGTGGCGGCAGCGTTGGGGTGCTGGGCACCCGAGGCGGCCTGCGGCACGATCAGGACGATTGCGGTGATGGCGGCTGCGCCGAGCGGGACGAGATAGCGCGCGCGGTGCCGGGCGGCTGCAGACATCGACATGCGATGACCATGCCAAGGCAGCCTGAGAGGACGCTGAGAGCCGCGCGGTGGCCGTTGTTGGTGGTTTCGTTGCGGCCACCGGACACTGGGCGGATGCGGTTGCTGGTGGTCGACGACGAACGTCGGCTGGCCAGCGCGCTGAAGCACGGTCTGACCCGTGAGGGCTACGTCGTCGACATCGCCCACGATGGCGGGGTCGCGCTGACGCGGCTCTCGACGGCGGGTACGACGCGATCATCCTCGATCTGATGCTGCCGGTGCTGTCCGGCTACGAAGTCGTGCGGCGGCTGCGGGCAGCCCAGGTATGGACCCCGGTACTGATGCTGACCGCGAAGGACGGCGAGTACGACGAGGCGGACGCGCTCGATGAGGGTGCCGACGACTACTTGACGAAGCCGTTCTCGCTCGTGGTCCTCGTCGCCCGGATCCGCGCCTGTTGCGCCGAGGCATCACGGCGCGCCCGACTGTGATGCGATCCGGAACGGTCGAGGTCGATCCCGGCACGCGGCGCGTGCTGCGCGACGGCCGCGAGATCGAGATCACCGCCCGCGAGTTCGAGCTGCTGTCCTACCTCTTCCGGCACGCTGGGCGAGTCGTCTCCAAGGCCGAGCTCTACGAACACGTCTGGGAGTCCCACGATCCGGGCCGCGGGCTCAATGTCGTCGAGGTCTACGTCGGATACCTGCGCCGCAAGCTCGGGCGCGAGGTAGTCGAGACGGTGCGCGGTGCCGGCTACCGAGCGCCAGAACACGTCGGCTGATGCGCCGCTGGAGCCGGGTCGGGCTTCGTGCGCGCCTGACCCTCATCGCGACCGCAGCGCTCGCTGTCGGGCTGGCCGCCGGCAGTCTGCTGTTGTTGCACGGTTTCGCCACCAGCCGGCTGCACGCGATCGACGGGTCGAGCCGCACCGTCGCGGCGAACGTCGCGAACCTCGCCGCCGCAGGAGCGCTGCCACCGACGTTGCCGGTCCAGGCCGGTCAGAGCGCGCAGGTCCTCACAACCGCGGGCGCGGTGTTGGCGGTGTCCCCCGGTACCTCCCACACCCTGCCGCTGATCCCGGTACCGCTGGCCGTGCAGCTCGCCAGCGGGGGGCCACAGAGCCGTGCCGTGGACCAGGTCGCCGCGACCGGCGTGAACCGGGTGCTCGTGCGACCGGTGCACGTCGGTAGGACGATTCAGTACGTCGTCGTCGCTGAGTCGCTGCAGGACGAACAGGCCACCCTCCACAGCCTCCGCAGGTTCGTCTTGATCGCCGCCCCCACCTTGTTGCTGGTCGTCGGCGCGACCCTGTGGTTGCTGCTCGGCCGGGCGCTCGGAGCTGTCTCGGGCATGGGTCGTAGCGCGGAGGCCATCACGGATCCGGTCGGCGGCATCCGGCTGCCACTGCCGGCCAGCCATGACGAGATCCGTGCGCTGGCCGTCACGCTGAACGCCATGCTCGAGCGGCTGGCCGCAGCGGCAACCCGCGAGCGGCAGTTCGTCGCCGATGTTGCGCACGAGCTGCGCAGCCCCCTCGCCGCGATGCACACGCAACTCGAGGTCGGACTCAACCATCCGGACGCCGCAACTCGTGACGAGCTGCTCGCCGGAACGCTGCAGGACACCGAACGGTTGGCTGAACTGGTCGATGACCTCCTCGTCCTCGCCCGGCTCGAGGCCGAGTCGAGGATCACCACGACGGCCCTCGACGTCGGTCAACTGGTCAACGTCACGACGGCGGAACCTCACGTCGTCCTCGGTGACCGGCAGGCACTCACCCGGGCCCTCGACAACCTCGTCGCAAACGCGAACCGGCATGCGGCCAGCCAGGTCGCGATCAGTGTCGACCGGGCCGACCCAGACACCATCGAGATCCGGATCGATGACGACGGCCCCGGCGTACCGGTCGCGGACCGGCTGCGGATCTTCGAACGGTTTGTTCGTCTCGACGACGCCCGGGCGCGCGACGACGGAGGCTCCGGCCTCGGTCTCGCCATCGTCCAGGCGACCGCGACGGCACACCACGGAAGCATTCGCGTCGAGGACTCCGACCTCGGCGGCGCTCGCTTCGTGTTGAGCCTGCCCGCGGCGCCGCCGCCCTAGATTGGGCGGATGGCTGCCGAGAAGAAGGTGACGCCGCGCGAGGCGGCGCAGCTCCTGGCCGATCGAGACCCCGTGATCGCGCGGCTGGTCGCCGAGGCGGGGCTGCCGTCCTTCCCTCGGTCTACGGAGACCAACTTCGCGGTGCTCATCCGCTCCATCACCTACCAACAGCTCGCCGGCCGGGCCGCGGCAGCGATTCACGGGCGGCTCCTCGCCGCCCTCGACGGCGAGGTGACAGCGGAGCGGGTTCTGGCGACACCTACCGAGGTGCTGCGTGGTGTCGGCCTGTCCGGCAACAAGGCACTGTCGGTGCACGACCTCGCGGCCAAGGTGCTCGACGGGACAGTGGTCCTGGACTCCCGGCGGCTTGCGCGGGTGCCCGACGACGAGATCGTGCGACGGCTCTCGACAGTGCGAGGGATCGGCAAGTGGTCGGCCGAGATCTTCCTGATGTTCCAGCTCCGCCGCCTCGATGTCTGGCCCACCGGCGACCTCGCGGTCCGGAAGGGATTCGGGCTCGCGTGGAACATCCCGACGCCGACGGTGAAGGAGCTCGACCTGCTCGGTGAGCCCTACCACCCCTACCGGAGCATCGTGGCCTGGTACTGCTGGCAAGCTGCCCGGCTCTATTCCGGCTTCTCGTCCTCCGCCGTGAGCGCGTGACGTGACGTACCTCGGCGAGAGCGGAGAAGCCACCGCCGTACTGCGCACCGACATCGAGCGACTCGTGGTGAGCCCCGACAACGGAACGACGGCGACGTTCGTGGCATCCGGATCGGTGACGGGAGGAGAGTTCGGGTTGTTCCGGTGGGACATGCCCGCCGGAGCCGGTGGGGCAGGGAAGCACTTCCATCGAGGCTTCTCGGAATCGTTCTACGTCATCTCCGGAACTGTCACGCTCTACAACGACGACGAGCGGCTCGAGGTGTCCGAAGGCGGTTTCCTCTACGTGCCGCCGGGCGGCATTCACGCCTTCAGCAACGACTCCGATGCGGCCGCCTCGATGCTCATCCTGTTCGCGCCTGGGATCGCGCGGGAGAGGTACTTCGAGGAGCTCGCCGACATCCGGAGTTCCGGCCGCACGCTCACCGACGAGGAGTGGGCGGAGCTGTTCGCCCGCCACGATCAGGTCAACCTCTAGGCAGGCGGCGACGACCGATCAGGGGAACGTCGAGAGCCCGGCGCTCAGCTGGTCGAAGATGCGGTTGGTGTCACGCCGGTGCTGCCGGACCACCCAGGCATCACTGGTCGGCCGGGCCGCGAGCTCACGGAGCCTGAGGTACATCGCGCGTTGCGCGCCGATCAACGTCCCCGCAACGACCAGTACCACCGGGTCGTCTGCCGTCGTACCGGCCTCCTCGGCGAGCGCCGCCGCTAGCTGCCGGGTCAGTTCGGCGTTGATCTCGTGGATCCGGCGTTGCAGTGACGGGTTCTTGCGCACCAGATCGAGAAAGCCGTCCGAGCCGTCCGCCATGTCGTCGCGCAGCCGCGAGAGGTGGTGGGACTGGGCCAGGACGAGAGCACGGAACGACTCCAAGACGGTCGTCTGCTCGTCGCGATCGGTGACCGCCGCCAGCAGGCCGCTCAGCCGGTCCTCGGTGCGGTCGAAGACCAGGTCTTCTTTCGTCGGGAAGTAGTTGAAGACCGTCTTCTTCGAGACGCCGGCTGCCTGAGCGACCGACTCGACGGTGACAGCATCGAAGCCGTGACGACGGAACAGGTCCGCGGCCGTCTCCGCGATCACGACGCGCGTCTGCGTCTTCTTACGCTCGCGCAGGCCCGATAACAGCTTGCATTCCCCGAGAGTATGTTTACACTCGGTATAAAATCAACCTCCGACCCAATGAGGAGACAGCGTGGCGCAACCGGCGGTGGCGGTGAGCGGGTTGACCAAACGGTACGGCGACTTCGAAGCCGTCCGGGGCATCGACCTGACCATCGAGCCGGGCGAGACGTTCGGGTTCCTCGGTCCCAACGGCGCCGGCAAGTCGACGACGATCAGCATGCTGTGCACGCTGGTCACCCCGACCAGCGGTGACGCGAGGGTGGCCGGGTTCGACGTCGTGACTCAGCGCGACGACGTCCGCCGCAACATCGGGCTGGTCTTCCAGGACACGACGCTCGACGGCTACCTCACCGCCGATCCGGAACCTCAAGCTGCATGCCGAGCTGTACGGCGTACCGCGGTCCGGGTTGGACGATCGGTTGCGGCAGGTGCTCGACATGGTCGGTCTGTGGGATCGCCGCGACAACAAGGTCGCGACCTTCTCCGGCGGCATGAAGCGGCGGCTCGAGATCGCGCGGGGGCTACTGCACTCGCCGAGAGTGCTGTTCCTGGACGAGCCGACCGTGGGGCTGGACCCGCAGACGCGTAGCTCGATCTGGTCCTACATCCGAGAGCTGAAGCGGGCCGAGGAGATCACGATCTTCCTGACGACCCACTACATGGACGAGGCCGAGTACTGCGACCGGATCGCCATCATGGACCAGGGTCGCATCATCGCGCTGGACACGCCGCAGGCGCTGAAAGCGAGCATCGGCAAGGACCGGGTGCAGATCCGGACCGAGGACAACGAGCGGGCGATCGCTGCCCTGGACCGACAGTTCGGGCTGAGCGCCACCGTCTCCGAGGGTGTGGTGACGTTCTCCGTCGAGGGCGGGGAGCAGTTCATGCCGAAGCTGTTCGCGGAGTTCAGCGAGCCGATCACGTCCGTGAACGTGTCCCGACCCACCCTCGACGACGTCTTCATGTCCTACACCGGCAACACCATCCGCGACGCCGAGGCGACAGCCGGGGATCGCGGCCGAGAGCAGATGCAGATGTTCCGTGCGGGAGGCCGACGATGACGACGACCACCACCATGACGCCGGTCGCCGGCATCCGGGTGCCCACGCGCACCGGCGGTAGCGAGCTGCGCGCGGTGAAGATCGTCTGGCAGCGCGACCTGATCCGGTTCTTCAACGACCGGCTGCGGATGATCACGGCGCTGGTCCAGCCGTTCCTGTTCCTGTTCGTCCTCGGCAGCGGCCTGTCGCGGCTCACCGCCGCCAGCACGGGTGGCCTGAACCTGCGGACCTTCCTCTACCCCGGCATCCTGGCGATGGCGGTGATGTTCACCGCGCTGTTCTCGGCCGCGTCGATCGTCTGGGACCGCGAGTTCGGTTTCTTGCGCGAGATGCTGGTGGCTCCGGTACGACGCAGCTCGATCGTGATCGGCAAGTGCCTCGGCGGCGCGACCGTCGCCGCGTTCCAGGGCGTCATCGTCATCTGCATCGCCGGTCTCGTCGGCGTGCCGTACGCGCCGACGCTGATCCTCGCGGTCTTCGGAATCCAGCTGTTGCTGGCCTTCATGATCACGACGTTCGGCGTGATGATGGCGGCGCGGATCAAGCAGATGCAGTCGTTCATGGCGCTGACCCAGATGCTGGTGCTGCCGCTGTACTTCCTGTCCGGGGCGATGTTTCCGGCCTCGAACCTGCCGCTGTGGCTCACCATCGCCAACCGGGTCGACCCGCTGACCTACGCCGTCGATCCGATGCGGCGGGTGGTCTTCTCGCACCTGCACCTGAACCCGGCGATCCGGGCCCGGCTCGACCCAGGCGTCACGTGGTTCGGCTGGCGGGTGCCGACACTGCTCGAGGTCGCGGTCATCGCCGTGATGGCCGTGTCGATGCTGATGATCGCGATCCACCGCTTCAGCAAGACCGACTAACCGCCGTACCTGAACGATCATGACGGGTAGCGGGTCAGGTCGTGCTGGGAGCCAACCCCGTCGTACCGGTTGTCGGCGTCAGGTCGTAGACCGTTGTCCCGCCGATGGTCTTGGCGGTGAAATGCGTGTCGACCCACTGCTCGATCTGGCTGGCGTCGTCCCCGCCGGACGTGGAGCCACCACCGCCCCCGAACCCACCGCCCCCGAACCCACCGAACGCCGTACGACCACTCCCGATGAAGTAGTGGATGCGGCCCTGCGCGACGTCGCGCTCGAACTGGGCGAGTGTGGGCGCGGGATCGGTCCCGTTGAAGCCACCGATAGCCATCACCGGTTCGGAGGCCGCGAGCTGATAGCCCGCCGCATTCTCCGCGCCGACCGTCGCGGCGACCCAGCTGTACGACGAGGCGTTTGCACGCAGTGCTGCGGTGATCGCGGCGCTGGGCGTGCCGGCCTGGATCAGGTTCCCGCCGCCGCCGCGCGCCGAGACCAAGCGGGCCGCCGGGCCCGAACAGGCTCCGGCCACCGGGGGGCTGGCCGCCGTTCCCGAAACCGCGCGGAGCCTGGAATCCGCGGCCGCCCCCGAAGTGCCCGCCCGGCCGGCCGAAGCCGCCGCGTGCGCCGCCAGGACCCCCGCCACTGGCCACCGTCACCGCAGGGCCCGCTGATGGGATCGCTCCGGTGTGCGGGGTCTTCGCGGTGTCGAGCGCCCAGGCGAGTGGGCCGGTGAGACCGACGACGAGCGACGCGACCGCGACAACGCTGGCCCATCGGGTCAACCGGCCCCAGCGCCCCGGCGGAACCAGGAGAGCCACCGCCACGACGAGGCCGACGATCAGGACGACCCCGCGCAGCCACGGGTGGAAGTCCGGGGATCGTGCCATCAGCCGATGTGCCCAGACCGCGGTGCCGGCAACGGTGACGGCGAGCACCAAGCGGGAGAACTGCCGCGCCCGCGAGCGCCACAGCGCCACACCGCCGATGCCGATGAGAGCGCCGATCGCGGGCGCGAGAGCGACCGTGTAGTACGGGTGGATGATCCCCTTGCCCAACGAGAACGTCAGCCCGGTCACGACCAACCAGCTGGCCCACAACAGGATCTGAGCTCTCGCGGTGTCGGTGCGCGGTGACCGGCGGATCAGCCAGAGCACGGCGACGGTCAGCAGCAGGGCGGCGGGGAGCAGCCAGGAGACCTGGGATCCCATGTCCGAACCGAACAACCGGGTCAGGCCGGTCGGGCCCCACAGGCCGGCGTGCCCGGTACCGCCACCGGCGACCACGCTGCCGGCCTCGTTCCCGGTGAGCCGGCCGAACCCGTTGTAACCGAAGATCATGTTGAGCACGCTGTTGTCGGTGGACCCCCCCACGTACGGTCGGTTCGCGGCCGGGATGAGAGTGACCGCGGCGACCCACCAGCCGGCCGTCACGACGATCGCCGCGCCGGCGGCGGCGAGCTGACCGATCCGGCGGCGCAGCGCCACCGGGGCGCAGCACAGGTACACCAACCCGAAGCCTGGTACGACGAGCAACGCCTGGCCCAGCTTGGTCAGGAATCCGGCACCCACGAGCACGCCGGCCAGCACCAGCCATCGGGTCCGGCCGTCCTCCAGCGCGCGCACCACGAAGTACGTGGTGATGACCAGGCACAGCGCGAGCAGGGCGTCGGGGTTGTTGAAGCGGAACATCAGCGCCGCGACCGGGGTCGTCGCCATGCACGGCGCCGGCGATCAGCCCGGTCACCGGACCGAACCGCCTGCGCACCGTCGCGTAGAGGACGGCGACGGTCGCGACGCCCTCCAGCGCCTGGGGCACCAGGATCGACCAGGAGTTCACTCCGAAGACCCGGGCCGAGAGATCCATCACCCACAGCGAGCCGGGTGGCTTGTCGACCGAGATGAAGTTCGACGAGTCGAAGGACCCGAAGAACATCGCCTTCCAGGACTTCGTCGCCGCCTGCACGGCCGCGGAGTAGAACGAGTTGGCCCAGCCGGAGGCGTCGAGCCCCCACACGTAGAGAACGCCGGTCAGGACCAGCAGACCGAGCAGCGCCGGGCGCACCCAGGTCGGGTCGTCCTCCCGCCCGCGATACGCCCGGCGCCATAGCGGCCGGCCAGACCGACCGGCCGTGGGGGCGACGGTGGTCACGGTGCCGGCGGCGGTCACGGTCATCGGCCACCCGGCATCATTCCAGCGTCGGGCACCTGGCTGAGAGAACGCTGAGAGCCCGCGACGTTCACGATCGGGCGCCGCGGGGCAGGTCTTCTGCGTGACCAGCGCACCGCCCGTCCTCCGCCACGCTGCCCGGCGACTGCCGGGCCACAGCCGGCCCAGCCAGGCAGCGAGGCTCGGGCTGCTCGCTCGGGCCGGCTTCTACGCCGTACTGGCCTGGCTGACCGTCACGGTCGCGGTCGACGGGGCGGGCTCGCGGAAGACCAACGCCCAGGGCGCGCTCGCGGCGGTCACCAGCACCGACCTCGGCACCGCTCTCGTCGCGGTGGCCGCTCTGGGGTTCGTCATCCTGGGCGTCACTCGCGTGGTGGCCGCGATCCGGTGCGTGGACACCGAGTGGTGGCAACGAGCGACCACGGGGCTGCAGGGACTGTCTTACCTCGTGATCGCGAGCGTCCCTATCGGGTTCCTGCTCGGTCATCACGGCGAGGGCAGCGAGCACTCGCAGCACCACGACACCGCCGACCTGCTCGGGCTGCCCGGCGGGCGGGTCCTGGTCGTCATCGCTGGGGTGATCATCCTGGCGGTGAGTGCTTGGCAGATCCGTACGGCGTGGGGTCAGGACTTCACCGACGGTATGGATCTCGCCGGAGCCGGTCGGACGGTACGGCGGCTCGTGGTGGTCACCGGGACGGTCGGCATCGCCGCCCGCGCGGTCGTGTTCGCCCCGATCGGCATCTTTCTCATTGTCGCGGGGGTCCAGGCCGACCCCGCCCACGCCAAGGGCCTCGACGAAGAACTGGCGCTGCTGGCTCGAGCGCCGCTCGGGCCAGTGCTGCTGGCCGCCGTCGCCGCCGGGCTCGCCGTCTTTGCGGCGTACTCGGTGCTAGAGGCCCGCTACCGCGATGTCGACTCGACCCGGTGACGTCGCCGGCCGGTTAGGCCGGGTCCTCGACCAGCAGCTCTTCCAGCAGGGGCAGCAGGTCACGCAGCCGGTCGGCGTCGCCGGGCGGAAGCGCGGAGATCCGGGTGGCCAGGCTCGCGGTGCGCGCGGAGCGCGCCCATTCGAGTTTCTCCCTGCCCAGCGTGCTGAGCGAGACGTACGCGGAGCGTCGGTCGGTCGGGTCGCCGGTCCGTTCGACCAGGCCCGCTTCGGCGAGCCCCGCGACCAGCCGCGTGGCCGTGGGGGCACTGACCCGCTCCCACTCGGCGAGATCGCCGATCCGCAACGGTGAGCGCTGCTCGACCGTGACGAGGGCAGACCACTGCGACAGCGTCAGGTCACCCGGGCCGGACTGACGCAGCTGGCGTGCCAGCCGCGCGATGGTGACCCGCAACCGCGCCGCCGTCTCGGCGTCGGAGGCGGTCACAGTGGTGGGGCTCACCGGCTCACTCCTGTCCCGGATGGGGCCAGCTCGCCCGCTGGGGCCGGATCCGCATCGGCAGCCTCCTCGACGTGGACGTACTTGCGGCCGCGCGACAGCGACGCTACAGCGCCGACCAGCGACATGGCGATGGCGAGGCTGAACACGACGACGAGGCCGTGGTGGAACGGTCCGGAGATCAGCGACGGGAAGAAGCCGCGACCGGTCAGGTGGGCTTGCTGCGCGGCAGTGAGGTGCGACAGCGTGGTCGGTCCCACCAGGCTGCGGATCGGGTTGTAGCCAAGGAAGGCCGCGAACAGGACGCCGACCGGCGGGAGCGCGGCGACGTGGTGCGCGGCGGCGGCGGGGACGCCGTTGGCCGTCAGCCCCTGGAACAGGCTCGTCGGCAACGAGCTCGACAGCCCGACGATCATCAGCGAGAAGAACAGCCCGATCGAGAGCACCATGCCGCTGTTCTGGAACGTCGCGCGCATGCCGTTCGCGGCGCCGCGCTGCCGCGCGGGGACGGAGTTCATGATGGCGGCGACGTTCGGCGAGGAGAACAGTCCCGAGCCGATGCCGGACAGCAGGATGAGGGCGGCGAACCCGAGGTACGGGAAGTTGGTCGGGAGCAGCAGCAGGCCGCCGAACGACAGCGCAACGATCACGAGGCCACCGGTGGAGAACAGCCGCGCGCCGTACCGGTCGGACAGCCAGCCGGAGACTGGGCCCGCGATGAGGAATCCCACCGTCAACGGCAACAGGTAGATGCCGGCCCACAGCGGCGTGTCCTCGAACGCATAGCCGTGCTGCGGCAACCAGATGCCCTGCAGCCAGATGATGAGCATGAACTGCATCCCGCCCCGCGCGATGGCGTTGAGCCACTGGGCGGCGTTGCCGGCCGAGAAGGCCCGGATCTTGAACAGCTCGAGGTGGAACATCGGCGCCTCGACGCGCCGCTCGACAACGCCGAAGGCGAGCAGCAGCGCCGCCCCGCCGATCAGCCCGGTGAGCACCCACGGGTTGGTCCACCCCATGGTTCTCCCGCCGTACGGCTCGATGCCGTAGACGATCGCGGCGAGGATCGCGGTCAGGCCGGCGGCGAACGTCAGGTTGCCCCACCAGTCGATCTTGGCGGGCTGTCGGGAGCTGGTCTCGCGCAGGCTCTTGTAGGCCCAGACCGTGCCGAGCACACCGATCGGGACGCTGAACCAGAAGATCAGCCGCCAGCTGACCTCGGAGAGCAGGCCGCCTGCAACAAGCCCGATGAAGGATCCCGAGATGCCGGCCACCATGTTGATGCCGAGGGCGAAGCCGCGCTGCTCAGCCGGGAACGCGTCGGCGAGGATCGCCGTCGAGTTGGCAATCAGCATCGCGCCGCCGACCGCCTGGATCACCCGGAAGCCGATCAGCCACAGGGCGCCTCCCGCGCCCATCAAGGGATCGAGCGCCAGGATCACCGAGCCGACCGAGAACACCGCGAAGCCGGCGTTGTACATCCGGACCCGGCCGTACATGTCGCCGAGCCGGCCGAGCGTCACGACCAAGACCGCCTGGACCAGCAGGTATCCCATCAGCATCCAGAGCAGGTAGCTGGAGTTCGCCGGGAGCAGCGGGTCCAGCTTGATGCCGCGGAAGATGGTCGGCAGCGAGATGAGGACGATCGAGGCGTTGACGGTCGCCATCAACATGCCGAGCGTGGTGTTCGACAGGGCGACCCACTTGTACTGCCGGGTCATTCACGACTCCCAAGAGGTAGATACTTTCTTAACGAAAGTATCTACCTCGTCTGTTCCCGGGCTACGGGCCGGGTGGGCTGGGTGTCGTGGGCGGGCTGGGCGGCGTCGGCGGGGACGCCGGGGTCGGCGACATCGGGACTGCGGTGTTCTCGCGGGTCGACGGCGGTGGGAAGTGCGCCGGCAGACCCTTGAGGTGCTTGTTCATCGACCGGAACAAGAAGTAGGTCGCGACGCACAGGGCCAGGACCACGACGAAGGCGATGAACCCGGCGCCGAAGTCGTCATCGCCATCGGCGATCACCGCGGCCGCGGCGACGAACGCGACTCCGGTGATCATCGGCGTACCTCGTCCCTGACACCGGCGAACAGGTCGTCCTCCGGGATCTCGGAGTCGACCAGGGAGCGGGCCAGCTCGTAGTCCTCCGTGGGCCATGCCTTCTGCTGGATCTCCAGCGGGCAGGCGAACCAGAACGACGTGGGGTCGACCTGGGTCGCATGCGCGATCAGCGCCTGGTCGCGGACTGCGAAGTAGTCGCCGCACGGCACGCGGGTGGTGACCCGTTCACCCAGGTCCGGGCGCTCGCTCCACTCCTCCAGCCGGTCGGCGTACGGCGACTCGATGCCGGCCTCGACCATGGCCTCATGCAGCGCCAGGAACCGGTTCCGGTGAAACGTCATGTGGTAGTAGAGCTTCAGCGGCTGCCAGGGCTCGCCGGTGCCCGGGTAGCGGTCGGGATCGGCGGCGGCATCGAAGGCCTCGATGCTGATCCGGTGGGTCATGATGTGGTCCGGATGCGGGTATCCGCCGTTCTCGTCGTACGTCGTCATGACGTGCGGCCGGAAGGTACGGACCAGGCGGACCAACGGCTCGGAGGCATCCTCGAGTGACTCGAGACCGAAGCATCCCTCCGGCAGTGGTGGCAACGGGTCGCCCTCCGGCAGGCCGGAATCGACGAAGCCGAGCCAGGTGTGGTGGACGCCGAGGATCTCGATCGCTCGCTGCATCTCGTGATGCCGGATCCCGGCGAGGTTGGCGACCACTTCCGGGGTGTCCATCGCGGGATTGAGGATCGATCCCCGCTCGCCGCCGGTGCACGTCGCGATGAGGACCTCGACACCCTCCGCGGCGTACCGAGCAACGGTCGCGGCGCCTTTGCTGGCCTCGTCGTCGGGGTGCGCATGCACCGCGAGCAGCCGCAACGGTCCTTGGGTCACAGCGCCATGGTTTCACGGACTGCCGCGGGTAATCTGATTCGGATGAGCGACCCGACTGTCACCTGGCTGACTCAGGACGCCTACGACCGCCTCAACGAGGAGCTGCAGACGCTGTCGGGGCCGGCCCGCGCCGAGATCGTCGACCGGATCGCAGCAGCCCGCGCGGAGGGCGACCTGAAGGAGAACGGCGGCTATCACGCCGCCAAGGACGAGCAGGGCAAGATGGAGGCCCGGATCCGCCAGCTCAACCAGTTGCTGCGCGACGCGAAGGTGGGCACCCCTCCCTCGGCGGACGCCGGCGTTGCGGGGCCCGGGCATGATCGCGACCGTGCGCTTCGTGGATGGCGACGAGGAGACGTTCCTCATCGGCTCCCGCGAGGAGGCCGCCGTGAGCGATCTCACCGTGTACTCCCCGCAGTCGCCACTCGGCAAGGCCCTCGACGGCGCCAAGCCGGGCGAGACCCGCAGCTACTCCGCCCCGAACGGCCGCGACATCGCGGTCGAGCTGCTCGAGGTCAAGCCCCACACCCGCTGACCGACCCGCGGATGGGCCATTGGTGCGGTACGGCGGGTCAGTCGACCGAGAGTGGGTACCCGGCGGCGCGCAGCCGTTCCAGCACGCGCTCGCGGTGCTCGGCGCCGCGCATCTCCAACTGCAGCGCCACCTCGACCTCGTCGAGATGCAGCGCACCGCCGGTCCGCAGGTGCTCGACGTCGAGGACGTTCGCGCCGGAGGCCGCGAGCTCGCCCAGCAGCCGGGCCAGCTCACCGGGCCGGTCCGGCACCCGCAGGTGGAACGACAGGTAGCGCCCGGCCGCGATCATGCCGTGGCGCAGCACCCGCATCAGCAGCAGCGGATCGATGTTGCCGCCCGAGAGCACCGCGACGACCGGCGGCTCGAAGTCTCTGGGCGCCTCCATCACGGCGGCGACCGACGCGGCGCCGGCCGGCTCGACGACGAGCTTCGCGCGCTCGAGACAGAGCAGCAGCGCCCGGGCCAACGCATCCTCGTCGACCGCGACCACGTCGGCCGCGTGCTCACGCACCAGTTCGTAGGTCAGCTTGCCCGGGCTGCCGACCGCGATCCCGTCCGCCATCGTCGCCATCGACTCGAGCCGCACCGGGCGGCCGGCCGCGAGCGACGGCGGGAAGCTGGCAGCGCCGGCGGCCTGGACGCCGACGATTCGGACCTCGGGGCGAAGCGCCTTGACCGCGACGCAGATCCCGGCCAGCAGGCCGCCACCGCCGGTGCCGACCACGATGGTGCGGACGTCGGGGCACTGTTCGAGGATCTCGAGGCCCACGGTGCCTTGGCCGGCCACGACGTCGGGGTGGTCGAACGGGTGGATGAGCACGGCCCCGGTTCGCTCGGCGTGCTCCGACGCGGCCACGAGCGCATCGTCGACGGTGGCGCCGGCGAAACGCACATCCGCGCCGTAGGACCGGGTCGCCGCGATCTTCGGGATCGGCGCACCTTCCGGCATGTAGACCACGGCGTCCGTTCCGAGCAGCGACGCGGCCAGGGCGACGCCCTGGGCATGGTTGCCCGCACTGGCCGCGACGACCCCGTTGCGCCGTTCCGCCGGGGAAAGCCGGGAGATCCGCACGTAGGCGCCGCGCAGCTTGAACGATCCGGCCCGCTGCTGGTTCTCACACTTGAGCCAGACCGGGCCTCCTACCAGCTGCGAGAGCGGCCGCGACGGCTGGACCGGAGTACGCCGGACGACGTCGCGCAACAGGTCCTGGGCCGCCTCCACATCGCTGAGCTGCACCGGGTCAGTCTGCACCGCGCTCCCAGTACGTCTCGCCGGCTAGGACCAGAGCGGCTGCGCCGATCAGCCCGGCGGCGACGCCGTGCTCGGCCGGGACGATCCGGCAGCGGCCAGCGAAGTCCAACCGGGCGTGGCGGCGGAACGACTGCCCGCGCAGGGTCGAGGAGCACGTCACCGGCGCCGGCCAGGCCGCCACCGATGACAGCGACCTGCAGCTCGAGCAGCGACGCCGCACCGGCCAGGGCGATGCCCAGCGCGTTCCCGGCGCGGGCGAACGCGGCCCGGGCGACCTGGTCACCGGCGCGCGCCGAGTTGCCGAGGGCTTGCCGTCCGCGACTGCGCCGGGTGGCGACGACCAGCCGTGCCGCTGTCGCCCAGCCGACCACCATCGGCCCACGGGCCACCGCCTCGAGGCAGCCGCGCGCACCGCAGCCGCAGACCGGTCCGTCGGGTTCGACGACGAGATGCCCGAGGTGACCGGCGTTGCCGTCGGCCCCGTTGACGATCCGGCCGCCAAGCACCAGGCCGCCACCGACGCCGGTCGACACCACAACGCCGAGCGCGGCGTCGGTGCCGCGGGCGGCGCCGAGCCAGTGCTCACCAGCGATCATCGCCACGGCGTCGTTGTGGACGCGGACGGTCGCAGCGGGAAACAGCTCGCGGAGCCGGGCCCGCAGCGGAAACCCCGCCAGGCCGGCAGGTTGATCGGTGACACGACGACCGGCGGGCCACTGCATCGGTCCGCCGCAGCCGACCCCGACGGAGGTCGGCTGCTCCCCGGCCGCCACGTCCGCGAGCAGTGCTTCGCACGGTCTGCCACAGCTCGTCGCCGCGGTTCGGCGCCGTCGGCTGGGTCGGGACCTCGCGGCGGCGGCTGACGTCGCCGGCGTCGTCGACCCAGGCGGCGGCGAGCTTCGTCCCACCCACGTCCAGCGCCAGGGCTCGGGTCATCCCGCGTCCGAGGACCCGAAAACGAGCATTGACGCGGTGAACGCATGCACGAAGTTGCTGCCACCGACCGGGCCGATCTCGCCGGCCGCGAAACAGCCGGCCACTCCGGACGCGGCCAGCTCCGCCCGGATGACGCCGGGGTCGTGATCCGCCGTACCGAACAGCGCTGCTCCCCTGCCGTTGCAGGAGAACAGTACGGCGCCCTCGACCTCACCGCGACCGCTGGCGGCGAAGCGCCGGAGGCTCTCGCGCAGGTCGGTATCCGCGGCCGCCGCGTCGCGGACCTGGAAGCGCACCGTGCTCCCCACAGCCAGCAGGTCCGTGACCATGAGGGCCTGCCGGTCGCGGTCGACGCCGCCGATCCCGCGGATCAGGAAGTCGCCCTGGCTGTGCTCGTCGACGTACTCGTCACGAGCGACCCCCAGCTGCAGACCCTCGGAAGCCAACGCCTGCTCGTCCGGCGGAAGCGTCTGCAGGATCTCCTGGGTCTTACGCAGCGCCGGCATCCCGGCGAGCTCGAGGACGAGGTTCCCGTCGACTGCGGTCACCGTCATCGCCGGGCCGACCGGTCGGCAGCCCTGACTGACCACCGCCCGCATGCCGACGCCGCCGGCCAGTACGACCCCCACTGCGCCTCGGTCCACGATGCGACCGTCCAGCAACAGCCTGGTCGAGCCACGTCCGGCGGTCCCGACCGCCATCCCCCCGACGATCGGCAGCGGTCGACCCGGCTGATGGTTGCTCTGGGTGACGAAGGAGTCCGTGGGGAACGACCACCCGTCGGCGAGCAGAAGCATCACCGCGTCGGAGTGCTCGCGCTCGGGCAGTCCCACAATCGCCACGCCCCCGTCGGTGGGGATCGCCTCGAGCGCGAAGCCGCGAACCCGCAGGTCCGGGACGGCCGCACACCAGACGCTGACGGCCGTCTCTGCCTCCACCCCGTGGCCGTCGGCGATGACGCCCGGCGCGGTGCAGCCGATCACGGTCGCCGCTCCGGTCAGGTCCGAGGCGCGCTGCAACGCACTCGCCGCGGCGTCCGCCTCGCCACCGCTGACGAAGACGGCCGCCAGGGTGGGGGTGACGCCCGTCCAGCGGCGCCGTCGCCAGTCGAGTCGCTCGCTCCGCGGCGACGACGAGGTCGGCGTCGACCGCCAATCCGTCACCGAAGCGCGTCACCACCCCATCCTGCCCGCCCGCGCGGCCCCGGCGTACCGCCAAGGGGTGCCCGGTCGACACCGGACGTAGCGTGAGGTAGTGACTGCGCCAACGCCCGCTCCCGCCCACCTGCCCGCCACCCTCGGCGAGCTGCGCGCATCCGGCCACCGCTATCGCAGCGTGAAGGCCGAGCTCCGGGACAACCTGCTCGCTCGGATGGCTGCGGGGGACGAACGCTTCCCCGGCATCATCGGGTTCGACGACACCGTCCTGCCGCAGGTCGAGCGCGCGATCCTCGCCGGCCACGACATCGTCCTGCTCGGCGAGCGCGGCCAGGGCAAGACCCGGCTGATCCGCACCCTCGTCCAGCTGCTCGACGAGTGGACCCCGGTCGTCGCGGGCTGTGAGATCAACGACCACCCGTACGCCCCGACCTGCACCCGGTGCCGAGGCCTCGCGGCCGACCAGGGCGACGCGCTGTCCGTGAGCTGGAAGCCGCGCGACGAGCGGTACGCCGAGAAGCTGGCCACGCCCGACGTCTCGGTCGGTGACCTGATCGGCGACGTCGACCCGATCAAGGTCGCGGAGGGTCGCACGCTCGGCGACCCCGAGACCGTGCACTACGGGCTGGTGCCGCGCACCAACCGCGGGATCGTCGCCATCAACGAGCTCCCCGACCTCGCCGAGCGGATCCAGGTCGCCCTGCTCAACGTCCTGGAGGAGCGCGACATCCAGGTGCGCGGTTACACGCTGCGGCTGCCGCTCGACCTGCTGCTGGTGGTGTCGGCCAACCCGGAGGACTACACCAACCGGGGCCGGATCATCACCCCGCTGAAGGACCGCTTCGGTGCCGAGGTCCGCACCCACTACCCGCTCGAGCTCGACGACGAGCTACGGGTCGTTCGGCAGGAGGCGCTGCTGAGCTGGGGCGACGACGCGGTGTCGGCGGCGCTCCCGGACCACCTGCTCGAGGTGGTCGCCCGCTTCACCCGCGCACGTCCGGGAGTCGCCGCGCGGTCGACCAGCGCTCCGGCGTCTCGGCCCGCTTCGCCGTCGCCGCGGCCGAGACCATCGCCGCGTCCGCGGTGCGGCGGCCGGCGCTCACCGGCGAGGAGGTCGCGGTGGCCCGGGTCGCCGACCTGCCCGGCGATCGTCCCGGCGATCCAGGGCAAGGTCGAGTTCGAGGCGTCCGACGAGGGGCGCGAGGTCGACGTGCTCGAGCACCTGCTGCGCCGCGCCGTCGCGGACACCTTCCGATCGCGGCTCGGCGGCGTCGACCTGAACCCGCTCGTCGAGATCTTCGCCGAGGGTGCCACGGTGGAGACCGGCGAGCTGGTGCCCGCGACCGACCTGCTCACCAGCCTCGGCACCGTGCCTGGCCTGCGGCCGGATCCTCACGCGCTCGGGAATCGACGAAGGGGCGGAGACCCCTGGCCTCGCCGCCGCGGGCTTGGAGTTCGCGCTCGAAGGGCTGTATCTGTTGCGGCGGTTGTCCAAGGACTCGGTCGGCGCCCGGTCGGTGTACGGCGCACGATGAAGCGAGCCCGGTACGGCGAGTGGCGCGGCGGCGACGACCCGCTGGCGCCGCCGTACGACCTGTCCGAGGCCCTGGACGACATCGGCGACGCGGTGCTCGACGGCCTCACCCCGGCCGAGGCGCTGCAACAGCTGCTGCGCAGGGGTGCCGCGGCCGCCGCGGTCTCGACGACCTGCTGCGCCAGGTCCGAGACCGCGCCCGCAAGGCCCGGCAAGCGGGCCGGCTGGACGGCACGCTCGAGCAGGTTCGCGAGCTGCTCGACCAGGCCATCGACGCCGAGCGCGGCGAGCTGTTCCCGAACCCCAGCGATGAGGCGCGGCTGGCCGAGGCCGAGCTCGACGCGCTGCCGAACGAGACCGCGCGCGCGGTGCGCGAGCTCTCCGACGTACCAGTGGCAGTCCGAGAGGCCCGGCAGGCCTACGAGCAGATCCAGGACCTGCTGCGCCGCGAGGTGCTCGACAGCCAGTTCAAGGGCATGAAGGACGCGCTGCAGAACGGCGATCCCGAGTCACAGCAGCGAGTCGCCGACATGATGAAGGCGCTCAACGACATGCTCGACGCCGACGCGCGTGGCGAGGACACGACGCAGAGCAGTTCGACGAGTTCATGGCGCAGCTACGGCGACTTCTTCCCCGACAACCCGCAGAACCTCGACGAGCTCGTCGACTCGCTCGCCCGGCGCGCGGCCGCGGCGCAGCGGCTGATGAACTCGCTGTCCCCTGAGCAACAGGCGCGAGCTCGCCGGTCTGATGCAGCAGGCGATGCAGGACGCCGGGCTGGCCGAGCAGATGGCGCGGCTGTCCGACCAGCTGCGGGCCCGGCGACCGGAGCTGGACTGGCAGGGGCGCCAGCGGATGCGCGGCGAAACACCGTTGGGGCTCGGCGACGCGACGACCGCCCTCGAGGAGTCCGCCGACCTCGCCGAGCTCGAGGCGATGCTCGGCCAGGACTACCCCGGCGCCTCCATCGAGGACGTCGATCCGGAGCTGGTCGAGCGCGCGCTCGGCCGCGCTGCGGTCGACGACCTCGACGCGCTGCGCCGGGTCGAGCGCGAGCTGCAGGAGCAGGGCTACCTGAACCGCACCGACGGCGAGCTGACCTTGACGCCCAAGGGGATGCGCCGGCTCGGGTGACTCTGCGCTGCGCCGGATCTTCACGACGCTGCACGCCCACGGCCGCGGCGACCACGACATGCGCGACGCCGGAGCCGCCGGTGATCCGACCGGGGCGACCCGGGCCTGGGAGTTCGGCGACGAGCAGCCGTTCGACGTCGTCCGCACCGTGCGCAACGCCGTCCTGCGCTCCGGCGCGGGTACGCCGGTCCGGATCGACGTCGAGGACTTCGAGGTGGTCGAGACCGAGCGCCGGTCCGGCGCGGCGGTCGCCCTGCTCGTCGACCTGTCGTACTCGATGGCGCTGCGCGGCACCTGGGCGGCGGCGAAGTCCACGGCGCTCGCGCTGCACTCGCTCGTGACGACGCGCTACCCGCAGGACGCCATCGAGGTGATCGGCTTCTCGCGCTACGCCCGGGTGCTGCAGCCGGCGGAGCTGCCGTCGCTGAGCTGGGACATGGTGCAGGGCACGAACCTGCAGCACGCGCTGATGCTGGCCTCGCGCCACCTCGCCCATCATCCCGACGCCGAGCCGGTCGTCATGGTCGTGACCGACGGTGAGCCGACCGCCCACCTGCTGCCCGACGGCAGCGCGTGGTTCGACTGGCCGACCCATCCCGAGACGACGGCCGCGACGATGGCCGAGGTGGAACGGGTCACCCGGCGCGGCGCGACGATCAACGTCTTCATGCTCGACGACGAGCCCGGCCTGGTCCGCTTCGTGGAGTCGATGGCGGCCCGCAACGGCGGCCGGGTGTTCTCGCCCGATGCTTCCCGGCTGGGCGAGTATGTGGTTAGTGACTACATCCGGGCACGACGAGGGCGACGCGCCCGGGTCTGACACCGCCAGCACCCCGATGACACCGCTCCGCCTGCCGCGCGAGGTGCGCGTGCTGGTGGTCGTCGCGTTCTTCGTCGCGCTCGGCTTCGGCATCGTCGCTCCCGCCCTGCCGGTCTTCGCACGCGACTTCGGAGTCGGCCGGGCCGCAGCGGGCGCGGTGATCAGCGCGTTCGCCGTGATGCGGATCGGGTTCGCCCTTCCCGCCGGACGGCTGGTCGACCGGTTCGGCGAGCGGTTGGTCCTGGCGATCGGGATCGGGATCGTCGCCGTGAGCAGCGCGCTCGCCGGGCTGGCCGGCAGCTACTGGCAGCTGCTGGTGCTGCGCGGCATCGGAGGCGTCGGCTCCGCGATGTTCTCGATCGCCGCGATGAGCCTGCTGGTGCGGATGGTCCCGCACCGCCAACGCGCGGTCGCGCCGTCGGGCTGTGGCAGGGCGGCTTCCTGCTCGGCGGCATCACCGGTCCCGCGCTGGGCGGCGTGGTCACCGGCATCTCGATCCGGCTGCCGTTCTTCCTCTACGCCGCAACCCTGGCCGTCGCCGGCACGGTGGCTCTGGTCGCCCTGCGCGATACCCCGCTGGCCGATCGCGACGACCCGGCGGCACGGTCCCGCACGACGCTCGGTAGCGCGTTGCGCGACCCGGCGTACCGGGCCGCGCTGGCGGCGAACTTCGCGGACTCGTGGGGCGCGATCGGGATCCGGTCGGCGCTGGTGCCGTTGTTCGTCCACGACGTGCTGCACCGCTCGGTCGAGTGGACCGGCATCGGGTTCCTCATCGTCTCGGCCGTGAACGCGGCGACGCTGTGGCCTGCCGCTCAGCTACGCCGACCGGGTCGGACGCCGGCCGTTGCTCATCGCGGGTACGGCGACCAGCGGGCTCGGGATCGCGTTGCTCGCGATCTTCCCCACGCTCGGCGGCTACCTGGTCGGGCTGGCGCTGCTCGGTCTCGGGTCCGGCATGCTCGACGTCGCGCCGGCTGCGGTCGTCGGTGACATCGTCGACGGTCGGGGCGGGCCGGTGTTCGCGGCGTACTCCATGTCCGCGGACCTCGGCACCGTGTTCGGCCCGGTGGTGGCCGGGCGCATCGCGGACACGTCGTACTCGGCGGCGTTCCTCGCCTCAACCGGCATCCTGCTCACGGCGTCGGTCCTCGGCGCGTTGTCCCCGGAGACCAAGGGGCGGGTGCACCGGGCGCCACCACTGGCCGCTAGCCGCACGACCGGCCCCGGCTACCTGCCGAGTGCGACCTCGGCCCCGGCTGATGCGAAGGGGCGCGTCAACTGCGGGGGCAGCGCTTGGCGAGGTCGGCGATCAGGTCGTCGGCCGTCTCGATCCCGACCGACAGCCGGACCAGGTCGGCCGGGACCTCGAGCGCCGAGCCGGCGACGCTGGCGTGGGTCATCCGGCCGGGGTGCTCGATCAGCGACTCGACGCCGCCGAGGGACTCGGCCAGGGTGAACAGCCGGGTACGCCGGCAGATGTCCAGCGCGTGCTCCTCGCCGCCGGCTGCGTGGAACGACACCATCCCGCCGTACCTCGCCATCTGCCGGGCCGCGATCTTGTCGGTGTCCGGGTAGCGCACCGCCGTGACCTGGTCGTGCTCGCGCAGCATCGCGACGACGCGCTCGGCGTTGTCGCAGTGCCGGTCCATCCGCACCCCGAGGGTCTTGATCCCCCGCAGCGACAGCCACGCGTCGAAGGCGCCGGCGATGCTGCCGATCGCGTTCTGGTGGAAGGCCAGCTCCTCGCCGAGCTCGGCGTCGCGCACCACCAGCGCGCCGCCGACGACGTCGCTGTGGCCGCCGAGGTACTTCGTCGTCGAGTGGACGACCACGTCGGCGTCGAGCGCGAGCGGCTGCTGCAGGTAGGGCGATGGCGAAGGTGTTGTCGACGACCAGCCGGGCGCCGGCCTCGTGGGCGATCCCGGCCAGCGCGGCGATGTCGGCGACCGCGAGCAGCGGGTTGGTGGGCGTCTCGCACCAGATCAGCCGGGTGGTGTCGCGGACCGCGGCCCGCACCGCGTCGAGGTCCTGCTGCGCGACGGCGGTGAACGTGACACCCCAGCGGTCGAGCACCTTCGCGAACAGCCGGAACGTGCCGCCGTAGGCGTCGCCCGGGATGACGACGTGGTCACCCGGTCGGCACATCGTACGCAGCAAGGTGTCCTCGGCGGCCAGGCCGCTGGCGAACGCCAGGCCGCGCAACGCCGCCCTCGAGCGAGGCGAGGCACGTCTCGAGCGCCGTTCGCGTCGGGTTGGCGCTGCGGCTGTACTCATAGCCGCCGCGCAGCCCGCCGACACCGTCCTGCGCGAAGGTCGAGCTCAGCACCAGCGGCGTCACGACGGCGCCCGTGGTCGGGTCGGGCTCCTGCCCGGCGTGGATCGCTCTGGTCTCGAACCCATCCTGCTCGCTCACACCGACCACCGTAGCCACCTGTCAGGGCTCTCGGCCCTTCTCGCCGCTCGCGGGTCCTGACAGGGTGTCAGCGGGAGGCGAGGTAGCCGAGCAGGTCCTGACGGGTGATGATGCCGGTCGGCTTGCCGTCGTCGAGTACGACGGCGGCGTCGGCATCGTGCAGCGCGGCCACGGCCGCCTCCACCGGCTCCCCCGCACCGATCACCGGCAGCGACGGCGACTTGTGCGCCTCGAGCGAGTCGGCCAGCCGCGCGCGGCCGTCGAACAGGGCGTCGAGCAGGTCGCGCTCGACCACCGAGCCGACGATCTCGGCAGCCATGACCGGCGGCTCTTCCTTCACTACCGGCATCTGGGAGACGCCGTACTCGCGGAGGATGTCGATCGCGTCGCGCACGGTCTCGTTCGGATGCACGTGGACGAACTCCGGCAGCAGCGCACCCTTGCGCGTCAGCACGTCGCGGACCGTCTCGTGCTGCGGCACTCCGGTCGGGAAGCCGTAGTCCGCCATCCAGTCGTCGCTGAAGATCTTGGACAGGTAGCCGCGGCCGCCATCGGGCAGCAGGACGACGACGAGGCCGTCCGGCCCAGCCTCGGCGGCGACGGTGAGCGCCGCCACGGTCGCCATCCCGCACGAGCCGCCGACCAGCAGCCCCTCCTCGCGGGCGAGCCGCCGGGTCATGGTGAAGGAGTCGCCGTCCGAGACGGCCACGATGCGGTCACACACCTCGGGGTCGTAGTTGGCCGGCCAGAAATCCTCGCCGACACCCTCGACGAGATACGGCCGGCCGGTACCACCCGAGTAGACGGAGCCTTCCGGGTCGGCGCCGATGATCTGGACCCGGCCGTCGGAGACCTCCTTGAGGTAGCGCCCGGTCCCGCTGATCGTCCCGCCGGTCCCGATACCGGCGACGAAGTGCGTGATCCGCCCCTCGGTCTGCTCCCACAGCTCCGGCCCGGTGGTCTCGTAGTGCGACCGCGGGTTCGCCGGGTTGGAGTACTGGTCAGGCTTCCAGCCGCCCGGTCGCTCACCGACCAGCCGCTGCGAGACCGAGTAGTAGGAGTCCGGCGACTCGGGTGCGACCGCCGTCGGGCAGACCACCACCTCCGCGCCGTACGCCCGAAGCACGTTGATCTTGTCCTGGGAGACCTTGTCCGGGCAGACGAAGGTGCAGGCATAGCCGCGCTGCTGCGCGATGATCGCCAGCCCGATCCCGGTATTGCCGCTGGTCGGCTCGACGATCGTGCCCCCGGGTTGCAGCGCCCCCGACTTCTCGGCCTCGTCGATCATGCGGGCCGCGATCCGGTCCTTCACGGACCCGCCGGGGTTGAAGTACTCGACTTTCGCGACCACATCGGCGGGTACGCCGGACGTCACGGAGTTCAACCGGACGAGCGGTGTTCGACCAATCAGGGCGACTACTGATTCATACACGTCCACGCGGGAAAGTTACTCTGAAGTAGGCGCGCCGTTCGGCGCAGCCGCATCATCGGAGGAGTTCAGTCGTGCCCGAAGCCGTCATCGTCTCGACCGCCCGCTCACCCATCGGCCGCGCCTTCAAGGGCTCGCTGGTCGACCTCCGCCCTGACGACTTGGCTGCGACCATCGTGCAGGCGGCGCTGGACAAGGTCCCATCGCTCGACCCGCACACGGTCGAGGACCTGATCATGGGCTGCGGCCTGCCCGGCGGCGAGCAGGGCTACAACATCGGCCGCGTCGTGGCCACCCTGCTCGGCCTGGACGACGTCCCCGGTACGACGATCACGCGCTACTGCTCGTCGTCGCTGCAGTCGACGCGACAGGCGTTCCACGCCATCAAGGCGGGCGAGGGCGAGATCTTCATCAGCGCCGGTGTCGAGACCGTGAGCCGGTTCGCGAAGGGCAGCAGCGACGGGCTGCCCGACACCGAGAACCCGCGCTTCGCGGACGGCAAGGCCCGCGAGGCGAAGATGGGCGAGGGCGGCTTCCACTGGCACGACCCACGCGAGGACGGCGAGCTCCCGAACGTCTACATCGCCATGGGGCAGACCGCGGAGAACGTCGCCCAGCTCAAGGGGATCAGCCGCGAGGAGCAGGACGAGTTCGGGGTCCGCTCGCAGAACCTCGCCGAGAAGGCGATCGCCAACGGCTTCTGGGAGCGGGAGATCACCCCGGTCGAGACGCCCAACGGCACGGTGGCGAAGGACGACGGCCCTCGGGCAGGAGTGACGCTCGAAGGCGTCTCCGGTCTCAAGCCGGTGTTCCGTCCGGATGGCACCGTCACCGCCGGTAACTGTTGCCCGCTCAACGACGGCGCCGCAGCCGTGATCATCATGAGCGACACCAAGGCCAAGGAGCTCGGGCTCACGCCGCTGGCCAGGATCATCTCGACCGCCGTCACGGCACTCAGCCCGGAGATCATGGGCCTCGGCCCGATCGAGGCATCGAAGAAGGCGCTGGCACTGGCCGGCAAGACCATCGATGACATCGACCTGGTCGAGATCAACGAGGCCTTCGCGGCGCAGGTCATCCCGTCGGCGCGCGAGATCGGGATCGACCCGTTCGGGGACAAGCTCAACATCAACGGTGGCGCGATCGCCGTCGGCCACCCGTTCGGTATGACCGGCGCCCGCATCACCACGACGCTCATCAACTCGCTGCAGACGCATGACAAGACGTTCGGCCTGGAGACGATGTGCGTCGGCGGCGGTCAGGGCATGGCGATGGTGCTGGAGCGGCTCAGCTGAGCCACGCCGGGCTAGCGGGTGGCCGCCCAGGTCGCCCGCAGCTCGGCGATCAGCCGGTCCAGGGTCGGCCGGTCGGGTGATGATAGCGAGCGCCTCGAGCACGTCACCGCCGATCACCGCGGTCGCGTCCGCGAGGGCGTAGTCGGGCAGCTCGGGGACCTCGTGCAGCCTGGTCGACTCGACGGCGGCATCGAGGGCGGCGAGCTCCCGGATCAGCCGGAGCACGGGCTCGCGGCGCGTCGACCAGGCACGCGTCGTGAGCTGGGTCATCCGGCGGATCAACCGCTTGAGCTCGCCTGCCGCGAGGCCGAGTAGTTCGTCGTACCCCTCGCCCGCTGCGACCACCCGCTGAGGGTATGCGGGGGCGAAACTGCCTCTTGTCCCGCACGCAGGTCTGCGGGAGGCTGTTGGCCAAACGTCGGTCCGCCACGGGAGGCGCTCATGTCGATGCCCCAATCTGAGTCGACCCACCAGTCGCTACTGGCGAGGATCCCGACGGCAACGGGGCGCGACTTGCGCACATGGCTGGGCTGCCTGGACAACGGACCGGGGCTGCTCCGATTCGACGAGCGAGTCGACTGGCTCCGCGACGAGCACGGCATCCCTCATGGTTACGCCCGCGCGATCGTCCACGAGCACGACAAGCGGCGGGCAGCGGCGCGCAGCTAGGGGCGCGGCATGGACCTCGACGACGCCCGCGCGGTCATCCGCGAACAGCACCACGCGGTGCTCGCGACGATGCGCCGGGACGGTACGCCGCAGCTATCGCCGGTGGCTGCGACGGTCGACGCCGATGGCCGGGTGGTGGTGTCGTCGCGCGAGACAGCCGTGAAGACGAAGAACGTACGCCGGGACCCGCGGGCGTGGCTGTGCGTGTTCCCTGACGGCTTCTTCGGCCGCTGGGTGCAGGTCGAGGGAAGCGTCGAGGTGGTGTCGCTGCCGCAGGCGATGGACGGGCTCGTCGAGTACTACCGCTCCATTGCGGGCGAGCACGACGACTGGGACGACTACCGCGCCGCTATGCAGCGCGAGCAGCGAGTCCTCATCCGGCTCGATCTCACCCGCGCCGGACCGGACGTGTCCGGCTAGCCATAGACGAGCCGAGTGATCCAGTCGGCGACCAGCGCCGGCTTGTCCTCGCCCTCGATCTCCACGGTCATGGTCTGGGTGGTCTGCAGCGTGTTCTCGTCCTTGCGATCGACACCGGCCAGCACGCTCGAGACCCGGATCCGGGAACCGACCTTGACCGGGTTGATGAAGCGCACCTTGTCGAACCCGTAGTTGACACCCATGACGAGGCCGTCGAACCGCTCGGGCGGCTGCTCGATCGAGCCGGACAGGTGGGTGAGCAGCGAGAGGGTGAGGAAGCCGTGCGCGATCGTCGTACCCCATGGGGAGAGCTCGGCGGCCTGCTTCGGGTCGACGTGAATGAACTGGTGGTCTTCGGTCACGTCGGCGAAGTCGTCGATCCGCTGCTGCGTGACCTCGAACCACTCGCCGGTGCCTTCCGGCTGGCCAACGGCTTCGCTCAGCAGTTTGTAGGCGTCGTCACCCTTGCTCATGAACGTCCTCTCCCGATGTGCCTGGTCACCCACCGGCGGTTGCCGGTCGGTGTCGTGCTGCAGAGTCGACCCCTCACGCAGCCGGGTGCCCCCGGTCGGACTCGAACCGACACTGGACCCGTTTTAAGCGAGCTGCCTCTACTTTGGGCTACGGGGGCCGACGCCACCGTAGCGATCGGCGGCCGGTCGTTATCGCGCCTCGGTCGCCTCCCTGAACGCTCCCTTCGGGTCGGCGAACGACCCGAACGACACGATCTCGCGACGGAACAGCAGGGCAAGCGTCCAATCGCTCGCGACCCGCAGCTTCCGGTTGGTCGTCGGCATCCGAGACAGGTGGTAGCTCCGGTGCATGAACCAGGCGGGCAGCCCGCGCAGCTTCACGCCGTAGATCTCGGCGACGCCGCGGTGCAGGCCCAGGCTCGCCACGGATCCGGCATAGGCATGGCGGTAGTCGGTGAGCGGCTCGCCCCGCAGCGACGCCACGAGGTTGTCGGCCAGGTGCTTCGCCTGACGGACCGCGTGCTGTGCTGTCGGGCCGCACAGAGCTTCCGGATCCTGCTTCGTCAGGTCGCGGACTGCGGCGCAGTCCCCGGCAGACCAGGCGCCGTCGACGTCCCGGACCCGCAGGTCGGGGGTGCAGCGCAGCCGGCCCTTGTCATCCAGTGGCAGGTCGGTCGACTCGAGCAGTGGGTTGGGCCGGACGCCGGCGGTCCACACCACGGTCTCGGCCTCGAATCGCTCCCCGTCCGAGAGCTCGATGTGACCGTCGACCACCGATTCGACCCGGGTGTTCCGGCGTACCTCGATGTCACGCTCCTCGAGCTGTCGGACCGTGTAATCGGCCATGTCCTCGCTGACCTCCGGCAGGATCCGATCGGTGGCTTCGACCATCACCCACCGCATGTCCCGAGGCGTCAGCTCCGGGTAGAAGCGCATCGCGCTGCGGGCCATGTCCTCAAGTTCGGCGATGGCCTCTATTCCGGCGTACCCGGCGCCGATGAAGACGAAGGAGAGCGCCCGACGACGGATCTTGACGTCATCGGTCGACGCGGCGAGATCGAGGCGGGCGAGGACATGGTTGCGCAGGTAGATGGCTTCGGCCACGGTCTTGAACCCGATGCCATGCTCGGCCAGCCCAGGGATCGGCAGCGTGCGCGCGACCGAGCCAGGGGCCACCACGATCACGTCGTACCGAAGGTCACGCTGCTCACCCTCCTGCGGCGCGAACCGGGCGATCCGAGCAGCGTGGTCGATCGACACAATTCGGCCAGTGAGCAGCACACATCCCTCGAGCACCTTGCGCAACGGCACCACCACGTGACGCGGCTCGAGGTTGCCCGCCGCGGACTCCGGAAGGAACGGCTGGTAGGTCATGTAGGACTGCGGGTCGACAACCGTGATGGTCGCCTCAGCTCGATGCAACCTACGCTTGACGCGCAGCGCGGCGTACATGCCGACATAACCCCCGCCGATTACAAGGATGTTCGGTGTCTTCGCTAGTGCCACGTCAGGGTCCTTCCCCGACCGGACCGTGCCAATACGGTGATCGGTCAACCGCCGATGGGACAGTGGTGCAGCTCACACGACCAGGAAGGCCATGACGGAGACGCAGGCACCGCGCCGCATCACCTTTCGCGACACGCTGCGCAACCGCGAGTTCCGGGCGATGTACTTCGCCGAGTCCCTCAGCATGGTCGGCAACCAGCTGGCCCTGGTCGCCGTCGCGCTTCTGCTGTACTCCCGGACTCACTCGGCGTTGTATCCGCCCTCACTTATGCCGTTGGGTACGCGCCGTGGCTGCTGGTCGGGCCATTCCTGTCGGCATACGCCGATCGGCGCCCTCGGCGCTCCGTCATGGTGTTCTGCGATTCACGTGCGAGTCGCGCTCGTGTTGCTGCTGCTTGTGTCCCCGGCCTGCCCACCGGCGCGATGCTGGCGTTGCTCTTCCTCGATCGGCTCTTGACCCGCCATTCCTGTCGGCACGGGCCGCGTCTGCTGCCGGACGTCGTCGGCGAGGGCGCGATGTACGCCGCGTCGGCGAACCTGTCGAACATCACTATCCAGCTCGGGACCGTGGCCGGGCTCGCCGCTCGGTGGCCTGGTTGTCGCCTTGGCAGGCGTGCAGTACCGCCCTGTCGTGCGACGCAGCGACGTTCGCCTTATATCTGCGCTGCTGGTGCAGTTCTCGTGTTCGCCATCGGCCAGCCGCGTTGCGCGGGAACGACAGCTGGCTGTTGGCAGACGTCCGTGCAGGGGCGGTTGTCGTCTTTCGCGAGCCCAAGCTGCGCTGGTTGGTTCTGACTACCTGGCTGATCGTCCGTTCGCGTGCATCGCGACCTACTCGGTGGCGGTGCCTTACGCCCGGCCACGGCCGCGGCGCTCTAACCGCCGGCCTGCTGGCGGCGGCGGTGCCTTTCGGAGGCGTCGTCGGCGGCATACTTGCTCGCCCGTGTCCTTCCCCTTGCGGGCAGCCGAGCCGCTGATGCTGCCGATGGCCCTGCTGACACCGCTCCTGCTCGCCGTGACAGCCGCGGATCCGCGTCCCGAGGTGGTCGGACCGCTCTGGGTAGCTGGCCGGCGTCACGAGCGCGATCATGCTCACGGCCAACCGGGTGTTTGTCGCAACGTGACCGAGCGAGGTGCGCGGCCGGGCGTTCGGCATCGCGGTCGCCGGCTGATGGGGGCTCAGGGCCTCGGCGCGTTGCTCGCTGGCCTGCTCGCCCAGCACGTGGGCCCGGCGCTTGCGGTTGCTGACATGGCCCTTCCGGTGTTCGCGCTGGTCGTGATCGTTTCGCTTGACCGCGGCCTTTAGGCCGGAACCGGTATGAGCCGATGATCTCCGAGGACACTGCCCACGACGAGGACTCCACCATGCCGGCAGCATCGCGTCGGCCCGCGCTACGGGTCTGGGCGCTGAACGTTGTCCTCGTTGCCATGGCGGCTAGCGGCTTTTTTCGCCCTGTCCGGGCAGCCGGCCTATCTCGACATCGACGTGAGCCCGTGGTGGCTGCTCGTCTTTTCGTGATCGGCATGGCCTACCCGCTGTATCGTTCGAGTTCCGCAAGCAGTCCATGATCATCGAGTTTCGAAACAGTTCCACTGATCTGTCGGTTGCTAGTTCCTCAGCCCGCTCATCCCTGGTCGCTATACGCCGGCGCGTGTTCATCACGCGATGCCGCCATTCGCCGTCAGCCCGTGGTCCGATGGGTCTTCAATGCCGCCTCCGGGCGGTCTGCACGGCCGCTGCAGCTGTTGCATCTTCCATGTGCTGGCTCCAGCGATCGAGGCGTCATCCAAGCACCTGGCCAGCCATCTTCGCTCGGTGGTCTCGAGTGAGGTCCTGCTCGGTCGCGCTGCTGTCCGTGTTACGGTGGTTCACCGGGCAGGTGGACTCCGGTGAAAGTCGTCACGAGTTCTCGCATTCGCCCTTCCGGTCGACGTGGTGGCGGCATGTCTTGGGATTTTCGCGGCGGCCGCACTGGAACTACGACGCCTCCACTGCTTGGGCGGTCAGTCGTCTTCCTGTCCCTGTCGGTCGGCGGCAGCGCAGATCTATTCCACCGCGTTTCCCAGCGAGCCTCCGCGTTGGACCGGCTGTACGCCGTTGCGCGGGAGATGGGTCCGATGGCTGCGGACCCGTCCGACCTCGCCCCAGCTCTTACCCAGCTTCGTCGGATCATGCGCGCCAATGAGCTGGAACTGTCGGTCACGACCAGCGCGGATCGCTCCTTCGCCACCGTCGTCACCGTCTTCGACGACGAGAATGCCGGCGGCGAGGGCGTGTCGGTCATGAAGCGGGCATCGACGAGGAGATGGAAGCATCGCTCGATCCGCAGCTTCGACTCGAAACTTCGCTGGTTGCCGCGATCTCGCGCAGTAGCCGCCGGGAAGCCGACCGACTGTCTACGCGAGTGTCAAGCGGCGATCGCACCCTCGGCATCCTCTCGGCGATCGGTCGCACCGACCAGACGGCCACCTTCGAGACGCTCCGACCTGCACCTGCTCGAGGCAGCCGCCGACCAGTTGGCGACCGCCCTGGAGAAGGGCCGGCTGGTCGAGAGCCTGCGCCGCGCGGCGACCCGCGACGCACTCACCGGGCTGGCCAACCTGGAGAGCCTGCGCTCGTTCCTCGCGACCATGCTCGAAACCGGGACTGGTGGGGTCCTCCTGCTGCTCGACATCGATCGGTTCCACGATGTCAACGACATGCTCGGTCACGACGCCGGCGACGCGGTTCTCGTGGAGGTCGCGCGTCGACTGGAGAGCTCCCCCAGCCACGGTGCGCTGACGGCCCGTGTGGGCTCCGACCAGTTCGCGTTGGCAATCCCGGGTGCGGCCGGGAGCGAGGTTGCCCGGCTGGCTGCCCTCGCCGTGAAGTCACGGGTCGACGGCTCGCTGCGCTTCGCCGACGTCAGCGCCGACGTCCGCGTGACGGTCGGCGTCGCCCGGTCGCCCGACCACGGCCACGACGCGCCGACCCTGCTGCGCCGGGCTGAGATGGCGATGACGGTCGCTAAGGGAACGTCATCAGGGATCGGTGAGTGGGAGCCCAGCTACGAGCGCGACGGTAGCCGCCGGCTGCAGCTGCTGGCCGGGCTCCGCGCCGCTCTCGCCGACGGCTCGCTGCGCGTCGAGTACCAGCCCAAGATCAGGCTGGGAGGCGGCGAGGTCGTGGGGTTCGAGGCGCTGGTGCGCTGGCGACACCCGGAGATGGGACCGATCTCGCCCGACGAGTTCGTGCCATTGGCCGAGGCCACCGGCTTGATCTCCGCGCTGACCAGCACCGTCCTGCGCACTGCGCTCAGCACCTGCCGCAGCTGGCATGACGCCGGCAAGCCGGTCGGGATCGCCGTCAACATCTCCGCCCGCAGCCTCGACGACCCCGTGCTCGTGGGACAGGTCGCGGCGATGCTCACCGCGTGCGGTCTCGAGCCGCGTTGGCTGACGCTGGAGATCACCGAGAGCAGCGTCATGGAGAACCACGAGCGCAGCCTCGAGGTGCTCCGGCAGCTGCGGATGCTCGGCGTACGCCTCTCGATCGACGACTTCGGTACCGGCTACTCCTCGCTGCACCAGCTCCGTGGCCTGCCGGTCCACGAGGTCAAGATCGACCGGTCCTTCGTCGAGGTCGTGGACGGCGACGGCGCCGACCGTGCCGTGGTCCGGGCGGTCGTCGAGCTGTGCGTCTCACTCGGCCTGACGTCGGTGGCAGAGGGTGTGGAGAAAGCGTCCCAGGCCTACGCGCTGGAGTCGCTCGGTGTCGACCAGGTCCAGGGGTTCTTCCACAGTCGGCCGATGGCGCCCGGCGCTGCCCTCGAGTGGCTGCTGCCTCGGCGCGTTGTCAGCATCCCGATCAACAACTAGCCCGGGAACGCCAGAGGGGCCCAGGTCGGTGCATTAGTCACCGACGTCTGGCCCCTCGTGAGCGTGCGGGCGGGTGCTCAGCCCCAGCGAACGATCTGCGTCATGGTTCCTCCTCTGCGGCCGATCCGGTCCTGACGCCAGTGTGGGCTAAATGGCCTAACTGCGCTAGCCCGATCAGAGTATCGGATGCTCACGCGGTGTCACCAAAAACGGACACTCTGGCTGTTTTGTCGACCGCGCGGGCTAACTCACTGCTCCGAATGGCTCAAGGTGGTAGGCAATCGTGCCGAAATGTCGCTCCGGCGTGGCGGAACCGACGACAACGACGCCAGAACACCGCTCGGCGCGGGGCTAACGGTGCGTGACCGCCCACTGCTTGGCACGCTCGACGACGTCGTCGAGCATGGGCTCGGTCAACCGCCCGGTGAACGTGTTCTGCTGGCTCGGGTGGTAGCACCCCAGGACCAGGAGGCCGTCGAGCTCGACCTCGGCAAGATGCCCGAACCGCCGAGCCGGGCGCGGTACGACGAATCCGAGGCCGCTCAGCACCGGCCAAAGCGCCCCCCAGGCGAAGCCGCCCAGTACGACGATGACCCGCAGCCGCGGCATCAGCAGCGAGAGCTCACGCTGCATCCACGGCCGGCAGGTGTCGCGTTCCTGCGGTGTGGGTGAGTTCGCCGGCGGCGCGCAGCGGACCGCGGCGAGCATCCGCACGTCGATGAGCTCCTGCCCATCGTCAGCACGTTCCGAGGTCGGGAGCGTGGCCAGCCCCCCTCGGTAGAGCGCCGCGAACAGCCAGTCGCCGCTGCGGTCTCCGGTGAAGACACGACCGGTGCGGTTGCCGCCGTGCGCGGCCGGGGCGAGCCCGACCACCGCGATGGCGGGACGCTCCGCGCCCCAACCTGGGATCGGTCGGCCCCAGTACGGCTCATCCCGGAAGCTGGCACGCTTGTCCGTGGCCACCTGCTCGCGCCACGCCACGAGTCGCGGGCACGCGCGGCACACCGAGATCATCGCGGTGAGCGACTCCAGGCCACCCGCGGTCTCGGCCAACCGTCCGACCTCAGACGCGTCGTTCGCGACCGGCGTCGTGGGGTCCGCCAGGTCCCCGGGCCAGCCGTCACCCGGCTCCGCCACCACCGAGCCATCCCACCATGGCCCCAGTCAGGGCAGCGGCTCTGCCACGATGCTTGCGTGCCCGGACCTGCGCGGACGACGGTGTCAGTGTGGCGGTCGCTGGTCGCCGACGCCGACTACGGCCCGATCCCGATCATCCTGCTCGTCCTGACGATCGTGACCGGCGTGGTCGATGCCGTGAGCATCCTGGCCCTGGGTCGGGTCTTTGTCGCCAACATGACGGGCAACGTGGTCTTCATCGGATTCGCGCTGGCGAAGGCCCCCGGTTTCTCGCTCGCGGCCTCGCTCTCGGCACTGGCCGGTTTCATCATCGGCGCAAGCATCGGTGGCTGGCTGGACGACCCACCCGCCGGTCGAGGTGCCGAGCTGCTGCGGACCGGCCTCGTCCTTGAGGTCGTGCTCCTCGCCACAGCGCTCATCGTTACTGCGATCGCCGGGCACCCGCTCGGCAACGCCACCCGGGATGTCGTGGCCGGCCTGGCGGCGGTCGCGCTCGGGGTCCAGAACTCCGTCGTACGCCGGTTGAAGGTCCCGGATCTCACGACGACGGTGCTGACGATGACGCTGGTCGGCATCGCCGCCGATATCCGGTCTCAGTCGCGAGCGGTGATCGTGCGGCGAGTGCTGGCCGTCGGAACCATGCTGCTGGGTGCGGTCGTGGGTGCGCTGCTGGTCATCCATGTATCGGCGACCGCCGGCCTGGCCCTCGCGGTTTCGCTGCTCGTCATCGCGCTGGTGGCGACCGCCTTCGCGGTCCGTGCGGCTCGAGCGGCTTGATCCAGCGCGACCACTCCGGCTGGCGGCGATAGCCCAACCGGGCCCACACCGGGTGCGCCGCGTCGTTCTCGTCGAGCACCATCGCGTCCACCCGCCCCACCCCGAAGCCGCGAAACCGCTGCTCCGCCGCGTCCACGAGGAGTCGGGCGATGCCCTGCCCGCGCGCATCGGGTGCGACTGCGAGCCGGTACAGATGGCCGCGCCAGCCGTCCCAGCCGGCGACGAGGGTTCCCACGATCTGCTCGCCGTCGACCGCCAGCATCAACGCGTCGCGGTCGCGCGCGATGAGCGCACGCACCGCTGCGTCGCTGTCGGGCGGCCGATGAGCGTCCTCGGCAGCAGCCGACCAGAACTCCAGCACGGCAGACACCTCGGCATCGACCGCAGGACGCAGCGTGGGCCTAGGCAATCGAGAACGCGATCCCGTCGAGGATGTCGTGTTCGCTCGCCATGACCGCGTCGAACCCGCATCGGCGCATGATCGTGTCGAGCACAAGCGCACCGGCACCGATGACGTCGACCCGACCCGGGTGCATCACCGGCATCGCGGCGCGCTCCTTGCGGGTAGCGGCGAGCAGGCGCGCAGTGACATCCGAGACCTGCTCAACCGACACGGTCCGATGATGAATCAGGTCGGGGTCGTAGCGGCTGAGCCCGGTCGGCCAGCGCGACGACTGTCGTCACCGAGCCGGCGAGGCCGATCAGGCTGCGGGCCGCCTCGATCGACACGACCTCCCGCACCAGATCGATGGCCGCCTCGATGTCGGCGATGGCTGCTGCGATCTGCTCCGCGGTCGGTGGATCGTCACGCAGGTGTCGCTCGGTCAGGCGGACGCATCCGATGTCGACCGAGCGCGACTCGCTGTGGCCCCTGGTCGTCGCCGAGAACGAACTCCGTCGATCCACCGCCGATGTCCACCACCAGGTACGGTGACGCCAGCCCGCTCCCGCGCAGCTCACGCGTCGCTCCGTCGAAGGACAACCCGGCCTCTTGGTCGCCCGTGATCACCTCCGGCAAGACACCGAGCCGGTCCCGGACTCCAGCCACGAAGACATCGCGGTTGGAGGCATCGCGGGTCGCGCTGGTCGCCACCATGCGGATCCCGGCACACGTCGCTGGCCCGGATCTGCTCGGCGTATGTGTCGAGAGCCGCGAAGGTACGCCCGAGCGCCGCCTCGGACAGTCGGCCGGTGCGGTCGACACCCTCACCAAGCCGGACGATCTCCATCCGACGTACGACGTCGACGAGGCGGTCTCCGTCGATGTCGGCAATGAGCAGCCGAGCGAGTTCGTGCCGCAGTCCAACGCTGCCACCCGGCTCACTCCGGATCCCCCTCGGCTCCCGATCGCCACGCACGGTCCCTGGGCGCCCCAGTCCGGCAGCAGGGCGAGCGCCTCGTCGCCAAGCGGGTTGACGCCGGGTCCGACCGCGAGCGCATGGGCAACGAGCACGTGCAGGCACTTGACCCGGGTCGGCATCCCGCCCGCGGACACCGTGGTGCCCAACGGAGCCTGCGCGTCGCGGCGGGCCAGGTAGTCGGCGTGCGCGGCCCCATACGCCGCAGCCAGCTCGCCGTCGCTCGCCAGCCGTTCGGTCATCTCTCGCATCAGGCCGGACGCCTCGAGTCGGCCCACCGCCGAGCGGGCCCGGGGGCAGGTCAGGTAGTACAGGGTGGGGAACGGCGTACCGTCCTCGAGCCGTGGCGAGGTCTCGACCACGTCGGGGAGACCGCAGTCGCAGCGGTGCGCGACGGCGCGCGTCGCGCGCGGTGGCCGATGGAGCTGTTCGGCGACGACGGCGAGATCGGCGGGGTCGATCACTTGGCCGGAGCGGCGGCGCCCGCGGCGCGTGCCGAGGACCACAGCTGGTCGTACCACGGCGACGTCGACGCTGCGGTGGTCGTCGTCGTCGAGCGGTTCTTGTGCGCCGACTTGTCCCCGAGCACGACGTAGGTCTTCTGCCCCGGCATCACGAGGTGCAGGCGCTGTCGTGCCTGCTGCTCCACGTACGACGGCTTCTGCCAGCGCTTGTGCTGGGCCCGCAACGCCGTGATCTGTTGCTGGGTCTGCCTGGTCTGGGCGCTCAGTGACGTGATGTCGTTGCGTTGCCCCAGCCAGATCTTGAACGGGAGCGCGACGGCAAGCGTGACCGCGGCGAGCGCGATCACCAGGATGGCCGCCCGGGTAGTGAGCGTGGTCTGCCGCTTGCGGTGCTCGGCCGCGGGACGTGGCGGCGCCGTTCTCGGGCGCGGTGTCCGCGAGCGCCGGTCGAGGGCCGGGGTGGAGCGCTTGGCCGCCGGTCCTCTGCCCGCCGCGCCTGATCTCATGACCGGGTCCGCGCTCGAGGGAAGGCGGATGCGCCGGCGTAGCGCGCGGCGTCGTCGAGCATCGACTCGATCCGCAGCAGCTGGTTGTACTTCGCCACCCGCTCGCTGCGGGCCGGGCGCACCGGTCTTGATCTGGCCGCAGTTCGTCGCGACCGCGAGATCGGCGATCGTGGTGTCCTCGGTCTCGCCCGAGCGATGGCTCATCATGCAGGCGAAGCCGCCGCGGTGGGCCAGGTCCACGGCATCGAGCGTCTCGGACAGCGTTCCGATCTGGTTGACCTTGACCAGCAGCGCGTTGGCGGCACGCTCGGCGATCCCACGCCGGATCCGCTCCGGGTTCGTCACGAACAGGTCGTCGCCGACGATCTGGACCCGGTCGCCGACCGTCGCAGTCAGCTGCGTCCAGCCGTCCCAGTCGTCCTCGGCCAGCGGGTCCTCGAGCGAGACGATCGGGTACGACGAGATCAGCTCCGTGTAGTACTCCGTCATCTGCTCGGCGCTGCGGCTGCCGCCCTCGAAGCGGTAGCTGCCGTCCTCGAAGAACTCCGTCGCGGCGGCGTCGATGGCGATGGCGACGTCCTCACCGGGGGTGAACCCGGCGTTGCTGATCGCCTCGATGATCGCCTCGACCGCGTCGCGGTTGGTCGGGCAGGTCGGGCGCGAAGCCACCCTCGTCACCCAGTCCGGTCGACAGCCCGCGGGACTTCAGGACCGCCTTCAGCGCGTGGTAGACCTCGGCACCCCAGCGCAGCGCCTCGCGGAACGTCGAGGCGCCCACGGGAGCGACCATGAACTCCTGGATGTCGACGTTGGTGTCCGCATGGGCACCGCCGTTGAGGATGTTGAGCATCGGCACCGGCAGGACGTGGGCCTGCGAGCCGCCGACGAATCGGAACAGTGGAAGGTCGCAGGACTCCGCAGCCGCCCGCGCTACTGCGAGCGAGACGCCGAGGATTGCGTTGGCACCCAGCCGGCTCTTGTCGGGTGTCCCGTCGAGGTCGATCAGCGCCTGGTCGAGAATCCGCTGCTCCGTCGCCTCGAGACCCAGGATCTCCGGGGCGATCTGCTCTTCGACCCCGAGCACGGCCGTCTCGACGCCCTTGCCGCCGTACCGGTCACCGCCGTCCCGCAGCTCGACGGCTTCGAACGCACCGGTCGAGGCGCCGCTCGGCACCGCCGCACGCCCCACCGTGCCGTCGGAGAGCAGGATCTCGACCTCGACGGTCGGGTTGCCCCGCGAGTCCAGGATCTCTCGGGCGGCGACGCCCTCGATGGTGGGCACTGGTCAGCGGCTCCTTGCCGACGGGGAAGCATGCGGTCAGGCGCAAACCACCCTAATCGCCGGTCTGGGCTCCAGGTCGTGCGACCCGCCGTAGCGCTCGGAGCGCCCCGGCGGCGCTCGCCGTCACGTGATCGGCCAGCGCTCCTGCCAGTGCACGTCCGGGAGATCAGCCGGATCACCGCCGTCACCACGCACCGCCGACTCGACGGCCATCACGGCGTCGCGAACCTCGCGGGCGCGGACCCGCAGGACCGCTTCCGCGTCGATGCCCGCGGCGCGCGCTCTCGCAACCACCGCCCACAGCAGCGCGGCGGCCGTGGCTGTCGACGGTGCTCGGTCGAGCTGCGCGGCCAGGTCAGCCAGCGCGGCACCCGGTCCGACCTCCCCTACCTCGGGGACGAGCAGGCGCTCCGGTACGCCGAGCCGAGCCGCCTTCCGTTGCACCGCAGCGGCGAGGGTCAATGCCGGCAAGGCGAGCGGAACGCTCGCCAGCGCGGACGCCTGGCCACGCTCGGCCGCCTTGATGGCATCCCAGCCAGCCTCGACGTCGGCCGGCGCGGCGACGACCGCGTCACCGAAGACATGCGGGTGCCGGCGTACCAGCTTGTCGACCAGACCCGCCGCGACGTCGTCGACGCTCCAGCGCTCGCCCTCGGGACGCTCCTCGGCCAACCGAGCGTGAAAGGCCACCTGCAGCAGCACGTCCCCGAGCTCCTCGACCAGGCTCGACGCATCGTCGTCCTCGATCGCCTGGACCGTCTCGTAGGCCTCCTCGAGCAGGTACGGCGCGAGGCTGGCGTGGTCCTGCGCCGCGTCCCACGGACAACCGCCCGGCGAGCGAAGCCGGTCCATCGTCGTGACGACGTCGATCAGTCGGGCCCCGGGAAGGTCCCAGCTTCCGTGCATCACCTCGACCGTCACTGGGCCGTCGACCGACGGGTGACTCGCGAGTCCGGCGACCGCGGCCGCGATCGACGTGTCATCGTCCGCCGCTGCCAGCCACGTCGCAGTGCCGGCGCCGGCCGCGGCCAGCAACCGGGCTGCCGCGTCGTCGGGAGTTGGCCGCTCCAGGACGGTCACCGACACCCCGGCAGCGCGCAGCGGTGCCAGCTGCGGCGATGCCACGTCATCAGTGAGGACCGGGCCGGCGCGGAGCAGGTCCCAGGCGACCGCGCTCAGTAGCCCCGCAGGAACGCGAGGGCTCGTGAGCAGCAGGGCGAGTCGGGTCACCCGGATGGGCTGCTGACGCTGCTTTCCGTCGCGTCGACAGTCTGCTTGGCGGCGTTCCAGGTGCCGTAGCGAGGGCTGACATGTACGCCGAGCTTGTTGGACTCCGCGACGATCGCCTTGCTCAGCAGGCCGGCACCCTGGGAGGAGAACAGGCTCGCCTTCAGCTGCGGGGTCACGGATGCCAGCGACTGCGTCCGAGCCGCGATGACGTGGATGACGTGGTAGCCGTACTGGCTGTGCACCAGGACGTAGCTTCCCGGCTTGTGGGTGAAGATCGCATCCGCGAATGGCTTCACGAAGGCGGTGCGGGTCTGGAAGCCCAGGTTGCCGCCGTTGTCCTTGCTACCCGTGTCGGTCGAGTAGCGCTTGGCCAACGCCGCGAACTGCGACGGATGCGCCTTGACCTTGGCGAGCAGCCGCTCGGCGAGTGGCTTGCTCGCCACCAGGATGTGTGCGGATTCGACCTGCTCGTAGGAGCTCTTGTTCGTGTCGTAAGCCGTCTGCAGCTGGGCCTGGCTCACCGGCAACGGCGTTGATCAACGCCGCTTCGAGCTTCGTCTCGATCGTGTACGAGCGGATGTACGCCGGGAGCTGCGAGACGGGGACGCCGCCCTGCGCGGCCTGGGTCTGCAGCGCGCTCAGGCTGCCGGCCTGCTGCACGAACTGCGCGGTCTGGTTGCTGACGTCGGCGGATGTCACAGTCACGTGATGCGCCGCTGCTGCCGCGACCACGATGGTCGTCGCTGATCATCTTGGCCAGCAGCTCGCGCGTGAACTCCGGCCGGTTCGACCCGATCTGGGCCTCGGCCTTCGGGTTGGCCAGCGCGGCGTTCACGGCCGACTGGAGCGTGCCCGTCGAGATCCGCTTCGGGACCTACCAGCGCGGCGGCGCCGGGGCTGGTGTGGCTCAGGAGCAGGCGGACAGAACGGAAACCGCGACGAGCGCAGTAACGGCAAGGGCGCTCAGGCGCAAACGTGGGGACACGACACCCAAGGCTACCCGGCGGCCGAGAGGGTCAGGTCCCCGACGACGGTTTGCAACAGCTCCTGACACCAGGCCAGCAGCGCGATGTCACGCACCGGCTGCCCGGCGACGCGCGCGGTCATGGGCGCCGGCACCAGGACGACGCTCGAGGCCTCCTTGACCACCGAGCCCGGGTAGAGCCGCTTGAGCCGCAGGCTCTGCGATTCGCGCAGCGGCAGCGGGGAGAACCGGATGAACTTCCCCTGGACCGCGACCTCGGTGACCCCGAAGCCGCGCACGACGCTGCGGAACATCGCGACGGCGAGCAGGTTCGCCACCGGCTGCGGCAGCTCGCCGTACCGATCGCGGAGCTCCGCCCGCGCCTGCTCGAGGTCGTCGTCGGTGACGGCCGACGCGATCCGCTTGTAGGCCTCCAGTCGGAGCCGCTCGCTGGTGACGTAGTCGTGCGGGAGGTTGGCGTCGACCGGTAGCTCGACGCGGACATCGGCAACCTCCTCGCCGCGCTCCCCCTTGAACTCGGCGACAGCCTCGCCGACCAGCCGCACATAGAGGTCGAAACCGACCGCAGCGATGTGACCGGACTGTTCGCCACCGAGCAGGTTGCCGGCACCGCGGATCTCGAGATCCTTCATCGCCACCTGCATACCGGCGCCGAGGTCGGTGTACTGGGCGATGGTGGCCAGCCGGTCGTGCGCCTCTTCGGTCAACGGCTTCTCCGGCGGGTACATGACGTAGCAGTACGCCCGCTCCCGGCCACGCCCGACCCGGCCGCGCAGCTGGTGCAGCTGGGAGAGCCCCAGCAGGTCGCCGCGCTCGATCACGAGGGTGTTCGCATCCGAGATGTCGAGGCCGTTCTCGACGATCGTCGTGCAGACCAGGACGTCGTACTCCTTCTCCCAGAAGCCGAGCATGACCGCCTCGAGCTCGTGCTCGTGCATCTGGCCGTGGGCCACGACGATCCGCGCCTCGGGCACGAGGTCGCGCAGCCGCGCGGCCGCACGCTCGATGGACTCGACCCGGTTGTGGATGTAGAAGGTCTGCCCTTCTCGCATCAGCTCCCGTCGGATGCCCGCGGCGATCTGGCGCTCGTCGTAGGCCCCGACGAAGGTGAGGACCGGATGCCGCTCCTCGGGGGGCGTCTGGATCACGCTCATCTCCCGGATGCCCGTTATGGACATCTCCAGCGTCCGCGGGATCGGGGTCGCGGACATCGTCAGCACGTCCACAGAGGTGCGCAACCGCTTGAGGAACTCCTTGTGCTCGACACCGAAACGCTGCTCCTCGTCGACCACCACAAGGCCGAGGTCCTTGAAGGAGACGGTGGACTGCAGCAGCCGGTGGGTGCCGATGACGACGTCGACACTCCCGTCGGCCAGTCCGGCGACGACGTCGCGCTGCTCCTTGTCACTCTGGAAGCGCGACAGCGCCTTAACGCTGACCGGGAAGGACGCGAACCGCTCCGTGAAGGTCGCGAAGTGCTGCGACGCCAGCAGAGTTGTCGGGACCAGGATCGCCACCTGCTTGCCGTCCATGACCGCTTTGAACGCGGCCCGGACCGCGATCTCGGTCTTGCCGTAGCCCACGTCGCCGCACACCACCCGGTCCATCGGGTGGGAGGCCTCCATGTCGGCCTTCACCTCCTGGATCGCCGCCAGCTGGTCCGGCGTCTCCACGTAGATGAACGCGTCCTCGAGCTCGGCCTGCCAGGGAGTGTCGGGCCCGAAGGCGTGGCCCGGCGCGGACATCCGCGCGGCGTACAGCCGGATCAGCTCGGCCGCGATCTCGCGGACCGCCTTGCGCGCGCGTCCCTTGCGCTTCTGCCAGTCAGCACCGCCCATCTTGTCGAGGCTGGGAGCCTCGCCACCGACGTACTTCGTGACCTGGTCGAGCGCATCCGTGGGGACGTAGAGCCGGTCGCCGGGCTGGCCGCGCTTGCTGGGGGCGTACTCGATGACGAGGTACTCGCGGGTGGCACCGGCCACCGTGCGTTGCACGAGGTCGAGGTAACGGCCCACGCCATGCTGCTCGTGGACGACGATGTCGCCGGCTTTCAGCGACAACGGGTCGATGGTGCCGCGACGCTTCGACGGCAGCCGGCGCATGTCACGCGTCGAGGTGCGTTGGCCCGACAGGTCGGTCTCGGTGAGCACGGCAAGGCCCAGCTGGGTGGAGATGAACCCGGTCTCCAGGCAGCCGGTCGTGACGTGCACGACGTCGGCCTCGAGCGGGCCGTCGAGGCTCTCGCTGAGCCGGGCCGGGATGTCCTCGCCACGCAGCAGCTCGACGATTCGCTGCGCCGGCCCGTGACCCTCGGTCAGCACCACGGTGCGCAGGTCGCCTGCGAGCCAACCACGGATGTCGGTAAGCGCGCGGGCAGTGTCGCCGCGGTAGGAGTCGACCGGCAGGGCCGTGTTCACGATGGCCCCGTCATCGATCTCGTCGTCGGCAACGAAGGGCGTCACCGACCACCACGGCACGCCGAGCTCGAGCGCGTGACCACGGACCTCCCCGAGCGATCGGTACGCCGCGGCGCCCAGGTCGACCGGGGCCTTGCCGCCACCTGCAGCAGCCGCCCACGAGGCTTCGAGGAACTCCTGGCTGGTCCGCACCAGGTCACTCGCCCGGGTGCGGACTCGCTCCGGGTCGCACAGTACGACGTGGGTGCCAGCCGGCAGCTCGTCGATCAGCAGCACCAACCGGTCGACGAGGACGGGCGCCAGCGCCTCCATCCCCTCGACCGGGATGCCATCGGCGATCTTGTCGAGCATCTCGGCCAGTTCCGGATGTTCGGTCGCGAGATCACGCGCCCGCTCACGTACCTCGGGGGTGAGCAGCAGCTCCCGGCAGGGCGGCGCCCACAGCCCGTGCTGCGCCACTTCGCGCGAGCGTTGGTCCGCGATTGCGAACCAGCGGACCTCCTCGACGCTGTCGCCCCAGAACTCGATCCGCAGCGGGTGTTCCTCGGTCGGCGGGAAGACATCGATGATGCCGCCGCGCACCGCGAACTCGCCGCGACGCTCGACCAGGTCCCGTCGCGTGTAGGCGAGCGCCGACAGCTGCTCGACGACGCTGTCGAAGCCGACCTCCTGGCCGGCTCGCAGCACGACCGGGTTGAGATCACCGAGATCGGCCACCTGCGGTTGCAACAGGCTCCGGATCGGGGTGACGACCACGCTGACCGGGCCCGCATCAGGGTCATCGGGGACGGGGTGCCGCAGCCGACGCAGGACGGCCAGGCGGCGGCCCACGGTGTCCGCCCGCGGCGAGAGCCGCTCGTGGGGCAACGTCTCCCAGGCTGGGTAGTCCACGACGGACTCCGAGGGAAGCAACGACTGCAGGGCCGCGACGAGCAGTTGAGACTCACGCTCGGTCGCGGTGACGGCCAGCACCTGACGCCCGGCCCGAGCGAGCTCGGCGAGCGCAAACGGCCGGATCGCGGCCGTGGCCGACAGCTCCAGCTCGGGGGCGCCGATCGCCGCCCGCCATCGGGTCAGCGAAGGATCGCTCGAGACGGCGTCGAGGAGACCCGGGAGATTCATGAGCGGCCTGCGAGGTTCATGTGAGACACCCAGTCTAAAGCCCGGACGTCGATCACTGCACTCGGTTCAGCCGCTACGCCGTCTGGCCCAGCCCAAGTTCATCCGTTCGGTACTTCCGAACCCATGACATGGTCCTGGCGATAGGCGAGAATCAACTCATCCACCGCGGTGCCCACCCGGTTGGTCGGATCTAGTTCTGGTGATGATGCGCAGTGTCGACGCTAGCCCACGAGGACGGCACCTCAACCGAGGTTCCCGGGCTACGAGGTGCGGTGCCAGCGCAGACCACTCGAGTGGTCGAAGACACGGCCGGGGGCCAGAAAGGCGACGTCCAGATCATGTTCGTGGCGTCGAACGGCGGCCACCTTGCGCAGCTGCTGGCCATGCGCGACTGGTGGGGTGACCGGGACCGTTCCTGGGTCAGCATCGACAAGCCCGACGCCCGCTCCCAGCTGGCCGACGAGCGCACGACCTGGGCGTACTGGCCGACGACCCGCAACGTCCCGAACCTGTTCCGGAACCTCCTCCTCGCGATCAAGACGATCCGTCGGGAGCGCCCCGACGTCGTGGTGTCCACCGGCGCAGCCGTCGCGCTGCCGTTCTTCGTGGTCGCTCGGCTGATGCGGATCCCGACGGTTTTCATCGAGGTGTACGACCGAGTCGACTCGCGGACCTTGTCCGGTCGGCTGTGCCTCCCCTTCAGCACCCGCTTCCTGGTGCAGTGGCCTGATCAGCAGGCGCTCTACCGCGGGTCGATCCTGGTGGGGCCGCTGCTGTGAGCACCTACACCGCGCCGACCGTGCTGGTGACCGTCGGCGGCGACCACCACCCCTTCGAACGCCTGATGGCCTGGGTGCAGAACATGGTGGACCAAGAGGGCGAGCGGATCAGGTGGGTCGTCCAGTACGGCTCGGCCAGCGCCCCGCCGGTCGGCACCGAGGCGGTGGACTACCTCGACCATCACGACCTGCTCGACCTGATGAACCACGCGCGAGCCGTTGTCACGAGCGGTGGCCCCAGCACGCTGCTCGAAGCGCGCACACTGGGTCACCGGCCGATCGTCGTACCCCGATGGTCCTCGCTCGGTGAGCACGTCGACGACCACCAGCGCGCCTTCGCCAGCCGGATGCACGAGGCAGGCCTCGCAGTTCGCGTCGAGACGGAAGCCGAGTTCCGTCGTGCCGTCGAGGTGGCGATCGACGCGCCCCGCATCATCGTCGAGGCCAACACCAACCGGCCGGCCGTCGGCCGAGCCGGGAGTTTGATTGACGCCGCTGCCCGTTCAGCACGACATCATCGCGTGGCACGAGTTCGGCAGTAACGAGCCGAACGTTGACCGTCAGACACAGAGATGACACGCGATCTGCTGCGCCGACCAAGGCACCAAGCGTGTCGGTGGTTGTCGCGACGCACGAGCGCCCCGAACCCCTCGCGCGGTGCGTCAGCGCCATCCTGAATCAGGAGTATTCGGGCACGATCGAGTGTATTGTCGTGTTCGATAAATCGGACATCGTGCCACCTGACGTCGCCACGTCGGATCGGCGGGGGCTCAGACTCATGAGCAACGAGCGCCGCCCAGGCTTGGCCGGAGCCCGCAACACCGGAATCGTCGCCGCATCAGGCGATCTGGTGGCGTTCTGCGATGACGATGACGAGTGGCTTCCGGGCAAGCTCGAGGCCCAGGTGGCGTTGCTGCAGGAACACCCCTCGACCCGCGTGGTGGGGTGTCACCTCGTCCTGGACGGCCCCGACGGGCCGGTCTCGCGCCCTCGGCAGCGCCGGAGCGTCGACCACGAGACGTTGCTTCGCTCGCGGGTGTTCGAGCTTCATCCCAGCAGCGTGCTGGTCCGACGAGCCGCCCTGCTGGATGAGATCGGACTGGTCGACGAGGACCTGCCCGGCAGCTTCGCCGAGGACTACGACTGGGTGCTGCGCGCCTCGAAGCACGCGCCGATCCTGCTCGTCGATCGGCCGCTGGTCCGGATCACCTGGCAGACCGGGTCGTTCTTCTCGGGCAAGTGGGCCACCATCAGCGACGCCCTGCGTTACCTGCTGATCAAGCACCCGGACTTCGCCCGCTCCTCGCGCGGTACGGCGCGGATCCAGGGTCAGATCGCGTTCGCCGAGGCGGCCCAGGCGAACAGTCGCGAAGCCAGGCGCTGGGCGTTCAAAGCGCTTCGGCACGACCCGGTCGAGCGACGGGCGTACCTGGCGCTTCTCATGTCCACCGGACTGCTGTCCGCGGACGCGGTCGTGCGGCTCGCTGCCCGAAAAGGCCGAGGGATCTGAGGTGGCCCGAAGCCGCTTCCGTCCCCGGTCGACGCCGGATCAGCTAACCCTGCCGATCTGGCCGCTCTGGGTGTTCTTTGCCGGGTTCGGCGCCTTCTGGGTGATCGGACTGGCCGGGTTTGCGACCCAACTCGTCGCTCTTCCCATGCTGTTCTATTTGCTGACCTGCCGGAAGCTCACGGTGCCTCGGGGGTTCGGCGTCTGGATCTTGTTCCTGATCTGGATGTCGGTGACCGTCATCGAGCTGTCGAGCGGCAACAGCATCGTGAGCTTCGCCTACCGCGCCACGCTGTACTTCGCTGCCACGGTCTTCTTCGTCTACGTCTACAACAGCTCACCGGATCGGCTGCCGCTGCGAACGCTGGCCGCTATGGGCACCTGCTTGTTGGCCGTCATCGTCCTCGGCGGCTACCTCGGGGTGGCGTTCCCCCACCATGTCCTGGACACCCCGGTCGGCCGGGTGCTGCCGGGCCGGTTCGCCAACAACTCGTTCGTCAGCGCGCTGGTGAAGCCGCCTTTCGCGCAGCTGAGCCAGTCCACCTACTTCCACGTGAGGCCGCGGCCGGCTGCACCGTTCCCCTACACGAACGACTGGGGGGTCAACTTCGCCTTCCTGGTTCCGTTCGCCATCGCATGGATCGCGACGACTCGCCGGATCGGTGTCAAGGTCGGCGTCGTGGCCCTGCTCGTCCTCAGCGTTGTGCCTGCTGTTGAGACGCTGAACCGGGGGATGCTGCTCGGTCTGTCGGTCGGTGTCGTGTACGTCGCGTTCCGGCTCGGCGCGCGCGGCCACGGAAAGGCGTTGCTGGTCGTCGTCATCTCCGCCGTCGGGGCCTTTGCCCTGCTCAGCGCGTTCCATTTCGGTACCCGGCTGGACGAGCGACTGAGCCAAAGTTCGAGTAATCAGGGTCGCCTCTCGGTGTACACGGGGACGATCGACGCGGTGAAGGCCTCACCGGTGCTCGGGTACGGGGCGCCCGGGGCGGCAACTGTCGGGAACGCCGGACCGGACTTGGGCACTCAGGGCCAGCTGTGGGGAGTGCTCTACTCCTCGGGCTTTCCCGGCGCCGCGCTGTTCGTCCTTTCCCTGCTGACCTTCGCGTGGAAGACCAGGCTTGCCAGAACGACGCCTGCGCTGTGGCTTCACGCGGTCTCCGTGATCGCGATCTCGGTGATCTTCGTGTACCGGATCGAGGCATCTGAGCTCGCGATCCTGATGTGCGCGGTCGCCATGGTCTGCCGGCAGAAGTCGGGAGGCGCAGCCACCACCGACGTTCCTGCCGGCGCCCAGTCGGTCAACCACCAGCTGGCGATCGCATGACCGCAGGCGCACTGTCGGACGCCACGACAGCACCGGTCCAGGCGCGGTCGACCACTGGGGTGATCCGTGGCGGCGCCCTGAGCTTCGTCGGCGGCATCGTCGCGGCCATCGGGGGCTTCCTGCTCACATTGGTCGTCACTCGTGGCCTCGGAGCCGAACGGGCAGGAGTCTTCTTCGTCTCCCTCGGTTTGTTCACGATCCTCAGCAACACCCTGGAGCTGGGGGCGGACACCGGGCTGGTCCGGTCGATTCCCAGGTTGCGCACCCTCGGAAGGACCAATGACCTACGACGGATGCTCGTCTCGGCGCTAGTGCCCGTCGCCGTGGTAGGAGTGCTCGCTGCCGTGCTCGTCTACGCATTCGCCCCGCAGTTCGCGGACACCTTCATGCGACAGGGCAACAACGTGCTCGGCGTCGAGTTCCTGCGCGCTATCGCGCCGTATCTTGCCTTCGCCTCGTTGGCCACAGTGCTGGTGGCGGGCACACGTGGGTTTGGCAGCGTGATCCCGTTCGTGACCATCCAGAACGTCACGCTTCCGCTGGTGCGCCCGCTGCTCATCGGCATCCTCGTGCTTGCCGGGCTGGCCACGGACCGGCTCGTCGCCGCAACCTGGGGACTCCCCTGGGTGGGGGCCGCCATCGTCGCGGGCATCATCATCGCCCGACAGCTCAAGGCGGCGACGGCCCGCGACGCGAGTCCGACTCCCGCCCGGCCGCTGGGTAGCGTCTCCCGCGAGTTCTGGTCCTTCGCCAGTGCCCGTGCTTTCGCCGGCGCCGCCGAGACCACGCTCGTGTGGCTCGACGTCCTGCTGGTCGGACTGCTCGTCGGGCCCTACGAAGCGGGTATCTACGCCGCCGCGAGCCGGTTCGTCACCGGCGGTACCTTGACCATGCAGGCCAGCCGAATCGCGATCTCCCCTCGACTGTCTCGCCTGCTCTCGGCCGGACGGACTCGCGATGCCGAGCGGCTGTACAACGGTGGAACACTGGCTGTCGTGGCCAGTTCGTGGCCGCTGTACATCGGGCTTGCCTGTTTCTCCAGCACGCTGCTCCGGCTGTTCGGACATAGCTTCCCGCGTGGCGCGACTGCTCTGACCGTGCTGAGTGTCGCGATGCTCATCGACACCGGGACAGGCAACATCGCGAGCGTCCTGCTGATGGGCGGCAGGAGCAAATGGAACCTGGTCAACGCAGGCACCGGGCTCACCGTCGATGTCGTCGTCGATCTGCTGCTGATCCCGCATTACGGCGCCACCGGCGCAGCGATTGGATGGGCAGCGTCGATCGCGACGATCAACACGTTGGCGACCGCCGAGGTCCACTTCCTGATGCGTCTCAAGGTCGTGGATCGTGCCATCATCAAGGCCGCGTTGGCGGCACTCGTCTGCTTCGGCATACCCGGTTTGTTGTTGCGGTTCCTCGCACATGGAGCGTGGCCGCTTGCCGTGTGGGCAGCCATCGGAAGCGTCACTTACGGTGCGTGGTGGTGGTCCCGACGTCGTGATCCCGGCGTCGCCAGCGTGATACAAGCATTCCGCGGCGTAACCGCCCGACGGACCACGGGGACCCAGCAGTGAGCGTGCCAACCGCGGTCGCACCGAAGCAGAGCGCAGATGAATCCCGATTGCGTGGTGCGGTCAAGGCGTCGCTGCACGGCTGGGGAATGGCCACCGCTGTACTGCGCTCCTACCCCGACTTCCTGGTGGTGGGGACCAAACGCGGTGGCACCACCTCTCTGCATCACCATCTATTGGCCCACCCCGACGTCGTACCGATGTTCCCCGCCCGCAGGCTCAAGAGCCCCATGTATTACTCGCAGTACTTCGACAAGGGTGATCGCTGGTATCGCTCGCATTTCGCGACCCAGCTGTATCGCCAGGGCCTCAGGCTCGGGCGTCACCGGCCGAACGTGACCGGAGAGTCCAGTCCGTACTACATGTACAACCCGCACGCGGCCGCCCGGATCCAGCACGACATTCCCGACGTCAAGATCGTCATCTTGTTGCGCGACCCGGTACGCCGCGCTTACTCCCACTACTGGGAGCGGGTGGACAACCGCGTCGAGCCACTTAGCTTCACGGAGGCACTGGCCGCCGAACCTGAGCGGCTCGCTGGCGAGATGGAACGGATCATGGCCGACCCGCTGTACTACAGCGAGGCACACGACTGGTACTCCTATCGCGACCGCGGTATCTACGCTCCGCAGCTGCGCCGGTTCTTCGACCTGTTTCCCCGCGAACAACTGCTGGTGCTGCCCAGCGAGAGCTTCTACCGCGACGTGCAGTCCGCATACGACAAGGTGACGGACTTTCTCGGTATCGCTCGGTACACGCTGGCAACACGACCCCGCCACAACTACCTCCCCGTGCCGCCGATGGACGCTGATACGCAAGCGGAACTCATCGAGTTCTTCCGCGAGCACAACGACCAGACCTACTCGCTCCTGGGGGACGACCTCGGGTGGCTGAGATAGGTGTCACTCCCTTCCGACACCGCCCCCGAACTGCTCCGCCTCGCGAACGAGCTGTGGGAGCGCGATGCGTTGAAGGTTGTAGCCGGTCAGTTGCCGCCTGACGGCTACCGAGTGGTGGACCAGTTCGTCGTCGTCCCCAGTTTCCGTCGCGCGCGAATGCTGCTCCCCGCCGGCTCCCGCGCGGCCAGGGTCGGTGCGCTCCGGCAGTACAACCAGCTCCGGCCGCCCCGAGTCCGAGCCGGCCGCGCGATCCTGGCTACGACGGTCAGACTGGGGGTGGACGGCGCTGTTGCAACCGACGTCTTGTCGGTGTGCGCCCCTCAGGGGTTCACCGAGTCCCAACTGGTCGCGGAGTCCATCACCCATTGGCTGATGCACGAGTTGGCTCTTGGACCGCTGCACACCGCGATCGGTGTGGGCAACCCCGGCCCCAACCGCAAACCGACGCTGCAGCTGTTCCGCTCGGATGGGACGCCGGCCGGATTCGCAAAGCTCGGCTCGAGCGACGTGACACGCGACATGGTGGACAACGAGGCGCGCGCGCTCGGGCTCCTCCATGACCGTCAGCTATCCGGCCCGACCGTGCCGACTCCGCTGCTCCGGGCGCACTGGCGTGACCTGAGCGTCCTCGCCACCCAGCCGATGCCGCTGTCGCTGCAGCGGAAGCGGCCGGCGTCGTGCCCGACATCCGAGCTGCGCTGGACCCAGTCTGCGGCCGCGGAGCCAGCCGATGCCCGCGACAGCCCATGGTGGGAGTCGATCGCAGATCGTGCTCGATGGGTGGTGGCGCATCCCAGATCATCGGCCGACGACAACGCAGTCATCGGGGACGCACTGTCCTACCTCGACACCGAGATGGCACGTCAACCGGCCACCACAGGGCCGTGGCATGGCGACTGGGTGTACTGGAACATGGCACTGCAGAGCGGAAAGCTGTGGGTCTGGGACTGGGAGCACTTCGGCGACGATGCACCGACCGGTTTCGACGAGTTCCATTACGAGTTCCAGACCGAGTTCGTCGTGAAGCGGCGCCCGGTCCACGAAGCGATGACACATGCCCAGCAGTCTCGTCAATCGAGCCACGGCCACATGGCCGATTGGCTGCCCACGGCCTACCTGGTCGAGGTATTCCTTCGCGCGGCGCGGATGAACGCGCTCGGAGCGACGTGGGAGACGCGATTCCACGAAGACGCCGCGCGGTGGCTTCGCCACACCACAACCACCGCTGGCCGGTCCGCCGCCAGCTAGCGAACGGGCAGCCAGGGGATCGGACCGATGCCGGAGTCGAGGAGGCTCGCAAGGTCCTCGGTGTCGGCTGCGTAGTAGTCCTTGACGCGTTCCATGGTGGCGTCAGACATCCGAGGTGGCCGACCGCTGTCGAACCGGCTGAGAACCGTGCGATCCACGCCTACGACGGACGCGTTCCACAACCATCCGACCGGCCCCGGCTGCCGCGGGTAGCGACGATCGAGGGTCTCGGAGTAGCGAAACTTCACGTGGTTCTTGGTCCGCAACAACCGCAGCCGCGGTCCCCAGTAGACGCCCCGATTCGGGGCTGACGCGGGCCGGCTCGGCACGAACGTTGGGTCCACATCGAGAAACTTGAATGCCGCCTGCAGGCCGGCCGTCGGATCTCCGACCAGGCTGCTCTGGTACATGACCATGATCCGGTCACGGGGAAAGAACTCCTCGTACCGTTTGAGGTGCCGGCCGTACAGGCCGTAGCTCAAGATCTCCTCCGAGCGCGGGTATCTCTCGGCGAGTCGATGCCCGAGCAGCTCGTCGAACGCACGGTCGATCGGCATCAGCGGGACAAATCCGTGGCGTACGTAGTGGTAGTAGGCCGACACTGCACGCGCAACCGGTTCGCGGATCACGACGAACAGGTGGGCGGAAGGCAGATGCCGGTGCAGTCGCTCGGGAATCTCCGGTCGCCCCAGGTAGTCCGGCCGCTTGATGCCTCGCCGAATCTGTGGGCTCCGGCTCTCGAACAGGCTGGGCAACCTCGCTACCGCTCCAGCCTGGTAGTCGGGATCCTCGAAATGCCGGGCCTCGCCCGCCGCGATCTCGACGGAGGGATGCTGGTTGAGCTGGTCCTGCAGGAAGGTCGAGGCCGACTTCTGGGCGCCGATCACGACGAAGTCGGGCATGCCCGCCGCTTGTTCATCGGTCAACGCCCAGCACCTTTCCGACAGTCCGACACGTCGATCTCCCCCGCCCGAAGCCTTACGTCAGTCAGTCGGTCCATCAGCTTTCGCGCTGCGATCGCCGACACGTGCTACCCCATTGTGCTCTTACCCGGGCTGGTGGACGCGACGGCCTGACCGGCCGCGGCGAACGCCGCGAGCTCACCTGGTCCGGTCGTGAGCTGAGTGTCGCACCCGGCGGTGGAATCGTCCCACTGGACCGTGGCCTTGATGTTGGGATGCGCGGCCAGCACCGATGGGATCTGGGAGTACCAGTCGCTTTCGGCCGCCGAGTTGCTGGCGTCCGGGACGGTCCCGTACTCCGGCAGGATGAAGGGCTTGTCCCCGAAACCGTTGGACTCGAGCCATTGGTACGCCGGGTCGACGGTCTGGTTGAAGCTCTTCCAGGCGGTGCTGTGGCACGCGGCGAAGTTGTAGGGGTCGTAACCGATCCAGTCGACGTAAGCGTTGCCCGGGTAAAGAGCCTTGTACTCCGAGTCGTGACCGCTGTATCCGGTGATGGTCCACACCCAGATGACGTTGGTGACGCCCATCGAGGCAAAGACGTTGTAGACGTGCTGGTAGGCGGCGACGTAGTCGGCCGGCTGACCCGCCGTCCCCACCAGATTGTCCATCTCGTGATCGAAGCTGAGCATGACCGGCTGTCCATAGGCCTTGATGTACGCCGCCTCCGGGTCGATCACCGACGCGTCGTACTTGCCCGAAGCGATGTCCGCCCACTGGAGGTGGGTTCCGCTCGAGAAGATCTTCGACGACCAGTCTTCGAGCAGGATGTGGCCGGAAGCAGCCAGCTGCTTGTCGGCGCTGTCCGGGAACAGTGTGTTGCCCGAGAAGTCGCGGTAGCGGTAGACGATCCCGAAGTTCTCGTTCGTGGCGGCCTGCAGGTCGGTGACGGTGCTGACCCAGGTCTCCGAACCGGATGGGTGCTTGTACGCGCCCCACCAGATGCCGCAAGACGGCACCAAGATCGCGGAGACGGTGCACGAGGTAGGCGCCGTGGTCCCTGTCGTCGGCGTCGGTGTGGGCGTCGGTGTGACCGGTGCGGGTGACGACCCGGTGGGGGTCGGAGACGGACTAGGAACCGGTGTGGATATCGGTGCCGGTGTGGGCTGAGTGTGGCGGCGATGCGGGACCCGCTTGCGGATCCGTACCACTCGGACGTTGTCGATCCTGACGCCGCTGGGCGCCTGAGCTGTGCGGTCACGCACATCGACTACCAGTCGCAGGCCCGAGACGACACTGTCCCAGCTCATCCGAACCGAGGTCCAACGATGGTTGACCGGTCGGACCCGGACACTGCGAATCCCGGCCCAGCGGTGCCCGCGGAACCGCCGGAGCTGGAGCGCCACGGTGCTCGGCTTGCCGACGACCTTGACCTTCGCGGAGACCTCGTAACGGTCGCCCTTCTTCACGAGGCTGGGCAAGTTCTCGCTGAGGCTGCTACTGCCGCGTCGCTTGGCGATCAGCTGGGCGGAGTGTCCGCTGTGATAGCCCGGACGGGCTACGTGGAGCCGCGAGTGGGCTACCCCACTAGTAGTCCAGTACCGCCGGCTGTCCTGGAACCCGGAGTTGCGTACCAACTGGGCCCGTACCGTCGTCGCCTTAGCGACCGTCACCGTCTTCGTCTTGACCACCGGCCCGGCAGAATGTGCCTTATGCCCGCCGGACTGAGCGTGACCGAAGGGGGCGGTGACGGCTGCCGTTACCCCGATCGCGAGACTCGCGGTGAGGATGACGGCGGAACGACGAACGGAACTAGATGCCATGAAGAAGACCTCCATAGTGGGGGTCTGTTGACCCGACACCTAGAGAGATCGACGGCCATTTGGCTTTCCTGCCTAGTCCATCTGGGTGATGTGCGAATAGCCCAAGGGTGAATTGGATCGATGTGGCTGCGGCCGTAACCGTTGCGGTCGCGGCTTGTGATCAGTTCTGTTGCCACACAACGTGCACGGCCTCAGCGAGGGACGCGGACCGTCCGCTCTCGGACGAGTCGCTTGTCTCCTCGGGAGAAGACCACATGCACCAGGTAACGACCCGCGTGCAGCCGTTTGGGGACCCCGAGCCGGACGGTCGCGAGGCCTCGTCGCAGGTGACGAGACTTTCCCACGATGACCTGGTGGTGCTTCCGCAGCTCGAGGTGGGCAGCGACGTGCGCGCCCACACAGAGCCGCAGGTCGACTCGGCGCGCTCCGGTCTTGCTGCGGGTGGCGTGGACCGACCGCAGTGACGCTCTGATCTTGGCCGCGGTCAAGCAGGCGACCCGGACGGACGCGGCAGCCGACATCTTGCTGGCGTGCGGCGCACCGGTTGCCGCAGCCCGCACCTTGAAGGCTTCCTTGTGGTCCTGCGGCAGGCCGGTGACGACCCAGTGCACGACCGGCTGCTTCCAGAAGTACGACGTGACCTTCTTGGTCTTGACGGCCTTCTTCGACGAGCTCGCAAACAGCTTCAGCGTGATGGTCGGGTTGTCGAGATCGACCGGCGCCGTCACGGAGACGTCGACGTGGCCTGGTTGGACGCTTTTCACCACGGGCTTGCCGGGCCGAGGCGTCGGATAGTCAGGCGTAGTCCGGAATCGAGCGAGGCCCTGCTGGGCGGCGCCGTTGACCTTGGTGAAGTCACCGCCAACGAAAAGCTGCTTGCCATCGGTCGCCATGGTCCGCGGCCCCAGATCGGGTCCGGCGTTGGTGTTGGGGTACCAGGGTCCGAGAAAGCCGTTGTTCAGCTTCTGGGACAGCAGGTGTCGGGCCCCGTCCGGGCTCACCTGGGGAAAGTTCGCCGGGTCGTGATTGGTGTTGGTCTGACAATCGTGTGCGTGCGAGCCCTTGTACAGATAGCTTCCGATCACGGCGACAGCCTGGGTTGCACCGAGGCAGCGGTTCACCCAGATGAGCGACCCGGTCGAGAGCTTCGCCGCCCAGGTCCCATCGAAGCAGCCGGTCCCGGTGCCCTCGTTCGCGAAGTAGGCCGCGCCGTTGCTGATCACCACGTCTTTCACGTTGGAGTCACAACCGTTCACCGGGTGCCCGGACGTACCCGGAGGTACGGCGGAGTCGGCCGACATCGGTAACGGCGTGCCGGGATCAGAACTACCGGCACCCGTGAGGATGACCGCCTTGTTGTACGTCGTCGACCCGTTGCCCGTCTTCCCGTTGACCTCGTCGAAGTACCCACCCGCGACGACAGTTGCGTCGTCCGGTGTGACAGCGAGGGCGTCGACCGCGGCGTTGGTCGTCGGGGCCCAGTCGGGCTGGACCAGGTCGCCGGTCGACGCGCTGATGTCAGCGAGGTTCGCTCGGGTCGTGGAGTTGACCGTGGAGAATGCCCCGCCGAGATAGACCGACTGACCGGCGGTCGCGATGGCCGAGACCTTGCCGGAGACGTCGGGTGACCACGAGAGCAGGGCACCCGTCGTCGCGCTGAACGCCGCCACGTGGTCGCGCGGATAGCCGTCGACGGCGGTGAAGTTTCCCCCGACGTAGACCGTCTTGCCGTCGGGCGACGCCGCCACGGCGTACACCTGGTCGGCTCCGGAGTAGTTGCTGTTCGTGAAGGTGTGGGTGTGGTCGATCGCGGTGTCCAGCGCCCCGGTGGAGGAGTCGAGCGCGGCGAAGTAGAGCGCGCTCGTCTGATGCTGGCCGGCTGCATATCCCGGCGGTCGCATGCTGGTGAAACTGCCGACCAGCCAGATGTGACCGCCCGCGTATGCCATCTGACGGACTTCAGAGTTGGTCTGCCAGGACGGGCTCGCTTCGGCGGACAGTGAGCCGCTGGCGGTGGCTGACGCCTGACCAGCCACCGCACCGAGCAGGACGGGTGGGCCGGCTGTGAAGGCCGCGGCCAGGCTGACCACGGAAGCAACAGCACAGATGCGCGCGCTCCGGCTACGCCGTCCCCGTGACATTCTGACCTCCGCGCAGCCGTGCGTCGTGGGCGAACGCACAGGCGTTCATGATCCCATACGCCGGCGGATGATGCCGCGCAACGTGTCAGATGTGGACAGCTCGGCGCGCGATCAGTCCCGGGACAGCGGCTCTTCCGAGGGCGACCATCCGTTGAAACGCCGCTCGGAGCGCGGCTGCGCTGTGCCGTTCGGCGCGGAGCTCGCAAAGTCCTGCTTCGTCGCGGTCGAGCCGGACGGATCTGGTTGATGGGCAGAAGGTGCGGGTCGAGATCCTGCCGGAGGCTCCGTGACGCCGGGCTGCGACTTCGAGGATCGGGGGTGCAAGACCCGCTCCATGCGACGCCGCGCCCGCCGAGCCCGGCGGGACACCACTCGCGAGCCGTCACGGTTCAGCACGCCGCCAATGATGTTCGCGTTGCTGCTCTGCAGCAGATCGACGAGCTCGACCAGCTCATCACGCTTCGTGGTCGCCGCGTCCGCGACGACGATGACGGCGTCAACGACCGGGATCAGCGGGATGGCGTCGGCGAAGTCGAGCATCGGCGGGGCGTCGATGATGGTGATGTCGACATGCTGCTGGTTGTGGACGATCTGCCGGCCCAGATGCAGCGGGTGGAGCAAGCGGCCGCTGCCGGTCGTTCCGGTCCCGCTCATCAACGTCAGGTGGCCCTGGCCGTCCGGGGTGTCGGACACCCGCTCGAGCGCACTCGTGGCCACCGAATCCCGGGACGCGATCGGAACGACGCTGACCAGGCTGGAGGGTCCGGCCGGTGCCATCAGGGTGTGGACCTGCGGAGGAGCGAGGTCGGCAGACACCAGCCAGACCCGATACCCGAGATCGACGTACACCGCGGCGAGGTTGGCCGCGACCGAGCTCCGGCCATCCGCCTCGGCGGGGCTGGCCACGAGAACGGACGTCACCGACCCGCCGACTCCCAGGACCAGCAGCCGGCTGGCGAGATGTCGGTAGGCCTCGGCGATCTTCGGATGCGAGGTTCCTTCGGAGGCAAGGTCCAGCCGGCGCCACGGCAGCCGTCGCAACAGCGGGATCCGCGCCAACACCGGCACGCCCACCGCGGCGTACATGTCCGCCGGGCCACGCAGGTGGTCGTCCAGTCCGTCGGCGACGAACGCAGCGATCAGGCCGAGAATCAGCCCCACGAGCACACCAGCAGCACCGACGACCTTGACCGAGGTCTCGGACCGCTTGGTCGGCAGCGTCGCCTGCTGGGTGACCGAGGCGGATGTCGGGTCGATCGTCTGCAAGACCCCTAGCGACTGCTGGTCGTTGTTGATCCCCTGGTTGATCTGCTGGATCTCGTTGGTCAGCTCGCCGTTCGTTCCCGAGGAGGAGGGGAGGGCGGGGTTGATCTCCTTCGCCAGCGCCTGGGCCTTCGCACTCTGCGACGTGATCTGCGCCGTGAGCGTCTTCTCCTGAGCCGTGATCGCCGCCGCATTGCGGTCGTGACGGGCGGACAGGTACGCCTTGGCGAAGTCTTGGGCGCCGGCTTGAGCGGCGGGCGCCGAGCCGGCCGAGAACGCGAAGTCGAGAATCTGGGTGGTCGCGGGAACCGTCACCGTGAGGTGGTTCAGCAGCTCGGTGGCGCTCTGGCCGTTGTTCAACGAGTGCGCCACCGAGTTCGCGACCGTCACCGAGGTGGCGAGCTTCTCCTCCGTGGGCATGGCCACGCTGGTCGTGGTCGAGGTCCGTGATGACGAGAACGGGTTGTCGCTGACCGGGTTGACCAGGACCTGCGCGTGCGAGACATACGGTTTGGTCTCACGGTGGATGAACAAGCCCGCGGCCAGTACCCCGAGGATGGTGAAGGCCGCAATGATGCGCCAGCGACGTGCGACCACACCCAGTTGGTCTCGGATCGTGACCGAGTCAGCGGGTGCGGACGCATTGTCCTGTGGCACTGACAACACTCCAAGCACTTGTCCGAGATCGCGAAACCATCCAAGGAAGCCGTCCTGGGGCGACAAGTCATTGTATGGGCGGCCCCAGCCGCCGTCTGGCATTCTCCGAAAACGGCCTACAGCTTGGTCGCGCGCACCGCAGTCCCGTACGCGCAGATCTCGGTCCAGACGTCACCCATCTCAGAAGTGTCGAAGCGCATCGACAGGATCGCGTTCGCTCCGCGCCGCTCGGCCTCCTCGACCATGCGGTTCATGACCTCGTTGCGGCTGTCATAGAGCGCCTTGGTCATGCCCTTCAGCTCGCCGCCGAACATCGACTTGAGGCCGGCCCCCATCTGCGAGAACGCGTTCCGGGATCGCACGGTCAGCCCGAACACCTCGCCGTACACCTCATCGATCCGGAACCCCGGCAGGTCGTTCGTCGTCACCACGATCATGGCGGAACCTTACCGGGTACTCCGGCGTCGGGATCAGTCGTTGAAGGCGTTCTGAGCCGCCGCCAGACCCTCGCCGACAAGCGCTTCGACCGCGTCAGCGGCCCGCTCCAGCGTGACCTCGAGATCCTTGCGCTGGGCCCCCGGGAAGTCCCGCAGGACGAAGTCGGCGGGGTCTTGCCTGCCGGGCGGCCGGCCGATCCCCACCCGGACCCGGGCGAAGTCCCCCGACCCCAGCGAACGGCGCAACGACCGCAGCCCGTTGTGGCCGTTGTCGCCACCACCGACCTTCAGCCGCAGCATCCCCGGCTCGAGGTCGAGCTCATCGTGCACCGCCACGACCTGCGCCACGGGGACCCGGAAGAAGTCGCGCAGCGATGCGACCGGGCCGCCGGATTCGTTCATGAACGACCGCGGCTTCGCGAGTACGACCCGGCGGCCGGCCAGACGCGTCTCGAGGATGTCCGCCCGGCCCTTGTGCGCCTTGAACCTGCCGCCCACTCGCTCGGCGAGCACATCGAGCACCATGAACCCGACGTTGTGCCGGTTTCCGGCGTACCCAGGGCCTGGGTTACCGAGTCCGACGACCAACCACGGGGCCTCGTCGACCACCGCGGATGTCAGCTCTGGTCGCTGTCGCCCTCGGCCGCAGCGCCCTCGGCGGAGTCGCCCTCGGCACCGGCCGGGCCACCGTCGCCCTCGCCCTCAGCGGCTTCCGCCTCGGTCGTCGGGATCTCCGCGACGTCGGAGTCGAGGTCGGCCTCCATCTGCTCGGCGGTAGGCGCGGCCAGGACGTGGGCGACGACCTGCTCGGGGTCACCCGCGAGCTCGACACCGTCCGGCAGGTCGACCTGCGAAGCGTGGACAGACGCGCCGATCTCAAGGCCCTCGACGGACACCTCGAACTCGGACGGGATGTTGGTCGCCTCAGCCATGACCGACAGCGCGTTCACCTGCTGGTCGAGCAGGCCGCCCGGCGCGATCTCGCCGGTGATGTGGACCTGGACGTCGACGGAGATCCGCTCGCCGCGCCGGACCAGGATCAGGTCGATGTGCTCGATGACCCCGCGGACCGGGTCGCGCTGGATCGACTTGGGCAGGGCCAGCTCGCTGTCCCCGTCGATCTGGACCTCGAGCAGGACGTTGGCACCGTCGGTGCGAAGCGCGCTCTCAAACGCCCGGCTGGGGAGCGCGATGTGGCGGGGGTCGGTGCCGTGGCCGTACAGGACGGCGGGGATGTTCCCCGCCCGTCGCGTGCGCCGGGCGCCTCCCTTGCCGAACTCGGTTCTCGGTTCGGCAGCGATACGGACCTCGGGCACGACTGAACTCCTCGAACGTTGCGTATGTGTGAAGCCTGGACGAGTCTAGGCGACGACGTTCGGTACGGCGAAAATCGCCGGTTCAGGCGTTCCCGTCGAACAGGCTCGTCACCGAGCCGTCGGCGAAGACAGCGTTGATCGCCTGGGCAAGCAAAGGCGCGATCGACAGCACGGTCATCTTGTCCAGCTCCTGGTCGGGGCCGAGCGGGAGCGTGTTGGTCAGGATCACCTCACGGATCCGGCTGTTCTTCAGCCGGTCGGTCGCAGGCCCGGAGAGCACGCCGTGGGTGGCGGCGACGATGACGTCGGCGGCCCCCGCCTCGAACAGCGCCTCGGAGGCCGCGGTGATCGTGCCAGCGGTGTCGATCATGTCGTCGACGAGGATGCAGGTGCGGCCCTTCACGTCGCCGACGACGCGGTTCGCCACAACGCTGTTGGCTTCGGTGATGTCGTGGGTCTTGTGGATGAACGCCAGCGGGCGGTTCCCGAGTCGCTCGGCCCAGCGTTCGGCGACGCGGACCCGGCCGGAGTCCGGCGCCACAACCGCGAGGTTGTCGGTGCCGTACGTCCGCTCCACGTGGTCGGCCAGTAGCGGCAGCGCGAACATGTGGTCGACCGGCCCGTCGAAGAACCCCTGGATCTGGCTGGTGTGCAGGTCGACGGTGAGGATCCGGTCGGCACCGGCGGTCTTGTACAGGTCGGCGACCAGGCGCGCCGAGATCGGTTCACGGCCGAGGTGCTTCTTGTCCTGCCGGGAGTACGGGTAGTACGGCACCACCATGGTGATCCGCTTCGCGGAGCCGCGCTTGAGCGCGTCACACATGATCAGCGTCTCCATGAACCACTGGTTGATCGGCATCGTCATGGACTGCACGACGAAGGCGTCGCAGCCCCGCACCGACTCCTCGAACCGCGCATAGATCTCGCCGTCCGCGAAGTCACGAATCATGGTGGGACTCACCGCGATGTCGAGCTGGTGAGCAACCTCGTCGGCGAGCGCCGGATGGGCACGGCCGGAGAAGAGCATGAGCGTCTTCTCGCCCGTGGTCTTGATGCCGGTCACTGCGATACTCCCTGCTCGTCGTCGTCAGAGGGGGAAGTGGTCTCTATTGTCGCCCCTTCGCGGGCCCGGCGGGCAGCTTCGGCCGATCCGGTTCCGGGTCGGCGGCGCTCCGTCCATCCCTCGACGTTGCGCTGGCGGGCCCGCCCCACTCCCATCGCGCCCGGCGGCACGTCCTCGGTGATCACCGAGCCGGCGGCCGTGTACGCGCCGTCGCCGATGGTCCGGGGCGCGACGATCATGGTGTCGGACCCGATCCGGACGTCGTCCCCGATCACCGTGCCGTGCTTCTCCTCGCCGTCGTAGTTCACGAAGACCGTGGCGGCGCCGATGTTGGAGCGCTCCCCGATGGACGCGTCACCGACGTAGGACAGGTGGGGGACCTTGCTGTCGTCGCCGACCTGGGCGTTCTTGATCTCGACGAATGCGCCGGCCTTGGCGCCGCGGCCGAGCCGGGTTCCCTTGCGCAGGTAGGAGTAGGGCCCAACCGTCGCGCCAGCGCCGATCTCGGCGCCCTGGCACTGTGACCGCACCACGCTCGCCCCCTCACCGACCGAGCAGTTCGTCAGCGCGGTGTCCGGCCCGACGACCGCGAACGACGCGACCGTCGTACGGCCGTGGAGCTGGGTGTTCTGGTGGATGACGCAGTCCGGCTCGAGCCTGACGTTCACGCCCATCCAGGTGGTCTGCGGGTCGGTGATCGTGACGCCTGCGAGCATCCAGTGCCGCACGATCCGGTCGCGCATCAGTCGCCGGGCCTCGGCGAGCTGGACCCGGTCATTGACCCCGACCGTCTCGCGATGATCGGCCGCGGTCACGCTGGCGACGACCGCACCGTCGGCCACGAGGAGCCCGATGACGTCCGTGAGGTACTCCTCGCCCTGGCTGTTGTCACGGGTGATGCGGGCCAGCGCGTCACGCAGCCGCGCGACGTCGAACACATAGACGCTCGTCCCGACCTCCCGCAGCGCCCGGGTCGGCTCGTCGGCGTCCCGCTCCTCCACGATCGCGGTGACCCGTCCCTCCCCGTCACGCACCACCCGCCCGTAGCCCGTGGGGTCGGGCAGCTCCGCGGTGAGCAGGGTGGCGGCAGCGGAGGACTCGCGGTGCCGGTCGTGGAGCAGGCCCAGCGTGTCCGCGGTCAGCAGCGGAGCGTCGCCGGGCAGAACCAGCACGGACCCTTCGGTCAGCTCGGGGCTGGACTCGAGCGCCAGCCGTACCGCGTGGCCGGTGCCGTGCTGCTCCGCCTGCTCGACCGGCCGGGCGTCGGGGGCGATCTCAGCGAGCTGGCTGACCACCTGGTCGCGGCCATGGCCGACGACGACGAGGGTCATCGCTGGGTCGAGCGGCTGGACCGCGGCGAGCACGTGCCCGAGCATGGTTCGGCCACACATGGCGTGCAGCACCTTGGCCAGCTCGGACTTCATCCGGGTGCCCTGACCCGCAGCGAGTACGACGACAGCGGCCGGGCGCGTGTCGGTCACGTGAGACTCCGAGACGATTGGTCGGCGAGGGCGCGGGTGACCCCGAGCCTACCCACGCCGCCGGCAGCTCCCGGGCGAGGATTCGAACCCCGATCTCAAGGCACCAAAAGCCTGCGTCATGCCGTTAGACCACCCGGGAAGGAGCGTTGTGAGGGTAGACCGTGGTTCGCCCCCGACGACGGACACGGCGCTCCACCAGCCTTCTACCCGGCGGTAGAGCTCGGCCGAGCCCAGAACGTCGACCGTGAGGCAGCCGCGGTAGCCCGGGCCGGTGTTGCGACGTACCGTTCTCGGCTGATGTCGCTTGAGTGACGTCCGCATCAAGTCCGCCACCGCGATCCCGACTGCGGTGGCCCAGAACTCCTCGGCGGCCGGGATGTCAGCGTCTCGGTGGATCTGAAGCCGGAATCGGCAACGATCCCGAGGGACACCCACGAGCTCCAACCAGCGCAGGAAGACCCGGATCATGGAGGGGTCGCTGTTGACGAATGTGATGCGATCACGCACCGCCCAGGGCTTGCTCTTCGCTCCCTCCGCCCAGTACAGCGCAACGCCGATCAGCAGCAGCTCCCGGTCGGATACCGGTCCGATCTGCCCGATCGCGGTCGCAACGCTGCTTGCCCTCCGGATCGCTCGCGCGACGGCGGCCTCGTCGGCCCGCTGGCGGAGTGCGGTCAACCGTCTGTGCTCAGCCCTTTGTCGAATCGTCTCGCTCGCCGCGGCTGGGACTCGCACGTCTGTCAACCACTCGCTCAACGAACCGATCGACGCACCAGTGAGCTCGTGGATCTCGCCGTAGGTCAGGCCCTCGGCGCGAAGCTGCCGGCAGCGGCGGCGAAGCTCCACCAGACCGCGACTGCGGTAGGTCTCGGCCGGTCGCGGGATCCCCCGCAACCAGGCTGCAAGGGTCTCGTCTCGGACTCCTCCCACGACCTGGCGGATCTCGGCATAGGTCTTGCCAGTACGCCGGAGCAGCCGGGCCTGACCGATCCGGTGCCGGGTCTCGAGATCTCTCATCTGCCCAAGCCTCGGCACCTCGTCTGACAGTCCTGCTGGTCCGTCCACAGCCATAGATGCGACCATCGAGGAAGACGTGAGGAGCGCCGCATGACTCAGACGCTGAACCGGGCTGGTACGACGAGTACGTCGACCGGCCCGCGACCGATGACGCTGGTGCCGCGCAGCCCGAGGGGTGCGCGCGCCGAACAGTGGTTGGTCGGTGTCTTTGTCGTCGTACCGTTCCTGGCCGTCGTCGGCGCGATCCCGTTCGCCTGGGGTTGGGGCCTGGGCTGGCGCGACCTCGTCATCGCGGCCGTGTTCTATGCCATCTCCGGCCACGGGATCACGGTCGGCTTCCACCGTTACTTCACTCACGGATCGTTCAAGGCGCCCCGCTTCATCAGGGTGGCACTCGCCGTCGCGGGCAGCATGGCGATCGAGGGTCCGGTCAACCGTTGGGTTGCCGACCACCGGCGCCATCACGCCTTCAGCGACAAGGAGGGTGACCCCCACTCGCCGTGGCGTTACGGCGAAGACATCAAGGCGCTGACGAAAGGGTTCTTCCACGCCCACGTCGGATGGCTGTTCGATCTCGAGCAGACCAACCAGGAACGCTTCATCCCGGACCTGTTGGCCGACCGCGACATCGTCCGCGTCTCCAAGTCCTTCATCGTGATCGCCTTCTTCAGCTTCGCGCTGCCGGCAGCGGCGGGCTACTGGTGGACCGGGACCTGGCAGGGTGCCGTGACGGCGTTCTTCTGGGCCAGCCTGGTCCGAGTCGCGCTGCTGCACCACGTGACCTGGTCGATCAACTCGATCTGCCACACCATCGGTGAGAAGCCATTCGCGAGCCGCGACAAGGCGGGCAACGTCTGGTGGCTGGCGATCCCGTCGATGGGCGAGTCGTGGCACAACCTGCACCACGCCGACCCGACGGCCGCCCGGCACGGCGTGCTCCGCGGCCAGCTTGACTCCTCGGCGCGCGTGATCTGGGCCTTGGAACGGCTCCACCTCGCCACCGACGTGCGGTGGCCGTCACCGGCACGGATTGAGAGCAAGCTCGCGACGGTGTGACCCTGGTCCTCGGCACAAGCGGGTGGCAGTACGCCGACTGGCGGCAGCCGTACTACCGGGGAACCCCACAGCGACGCTGGTTCGAGCACCTGCTCGCCGACTTCCGCTCGGTCGAGCTCAATGTCACCTTCTACCGGCTCCCCAAGGCCGAGGTGTTCCAGGGCTGGCAGCAGCGGTCGCCTGCTGACGCGATCCTCGCGGTCAAGGCCAGCCGCTACATCACCCACGTCAAGCGGCTGCGCGACCCCGCAGCTTCGGTGCGGCTGTTGCTGGAACGTTCGGAACCGCTGGGTGACAAGCTCGGCCCCGTTCTCGTCCAGCTGCCACCCGATCTCGCGGTCGACCTCGACGGTCTCGATGCGACGCTGGCGGCCTTTCCGCGGTCGATGCGGGTCGCGGTGGAGCCACGGCACCCATCGTGGTGGAACAACGACGTACGCCGACTGCTCGAGCGTCACGCCGCCGCATTGGTCTGGGCCGACCGCAAGGGTTTGATCACGCCGTCATGGCGGACTGCTCCCTGGTGCTACGTCCGGTTCCATGAGGGTCGGGCGCGACGCTGGCCGTGGTACGGCAGGCAGGCGCTCGACACCTGGGCACATCGGCTCGCCGACCTCGGCAGCGACGATGCCTACGTCTACTTCAACAACGACCCGGGATGCGCCGCCATCGACAACGCCGTCACCCTCGGCCGGCGGTTGCGCGCGCTCGGCGCGGACGTCAGCCGGTTCCCGATATCCCGTCCCGATATCACTGGGCTGCGCTGAAGGCGCCGTCATGCAGCAACGGCACCGCGAGGTCGTCGCCGTACTCCTCGGCCGTCACCACGTCGTCGGGGAAGCCCTGCTCGATCAGCTCGAGTCCCGACCTCACCTCCCGCAGTGCGCGGCGTGACCGGGCGGCGAGGGCAGCGGCCTCAGCCTCCGGCGACGCTGACCAGCCTTCGGGCAGCTCGGCGACGATCGCCCCGGCACCGACCCAATCCTCGTACGCCGGCCTGAGCCCCTGTTGCGGCCAATGCTCGCCGGCGGCCACGACCCCGACCCGCTCGGCAAAGCGATCGAGCCAGGCGGCAACAGCCGGCGCGTTGCGCAGCGACCCGACGACGACGGTGGCTCCAGCGCGCGCGGCCGCGAGGCTGCACATCGCGCCGTTCGGCGACGGCAGCACCAGCCGGGTGCCCGACGCCAGCGGCAGCAGCGACGGGGGTGAGAGCGACACGCCGGACCCGCGGGGGCCGGCGAGGACGGCGTCGAGGGAGACCGCCCGCTCCGCCGCACTGTCATCACGCCACGCATGGGGATACACGACCACACCGCGGGACACCGCCAGTGAGACCGACGTACTGAACGACAGGACGTCGCAGACCACGACGACGTCGCAGCGGGCGGCGAGGTGCTCGGCACCTGGAACGCCCCACTCGACCTCGACGGTTCTCACGACTGCGCGTCCGAGAGCTCCAGCCACTGCGTCTCGAGCGCGTCGCGCTCCGCGATGAGCGTGCGCAGCTCGGCGTCGAGGGCCAGCACTCGCTCGTGGTCGCTGGCGTGACGGGCGAGCTCACCGTGCAGCCGTTTCTCCTCGGCGTCGATCCGCAACATCCGCCGTTCGATCCGCCCGATCTCGCGCTTGGTGACGCGACTGTCGCCAACGCTGCGCGTGGCGGCACCAGCCGCACTTCCGGCACTGCCGGCCCCGCCGGTCCCGCTGCGGCGCAGCGCGAGATAGGCCTCGACACCACCCGGCAGGTGGCGCAACGAGCCGTCACCCGGCAGCGCCCACACTGTGTCGCACACCCGCTCCAGGAACCAGCGGTCGTGGCTCACGACGATGACGGTCCCGGCCCAGCCGTCGAGCAGGTCCTCGACCTGGGACAACGTCTCGACGTCCAGGTCGTTCGTCGGCTCGTCGAGCAGCAGGACGTTCGGGCCGGCCATCAGCAGCCGCAGCAGCTGCACCCGTCGCCGCTCCCCGCCTGAGAGGTCTCCCACCGGTGTCCACTGTCGGTCCGAGGCGAAGCCCAGCGTCTCCAGCAGCTGACCTGCCGTCTGCTCCTTGCCGCGGCCGACGGACACCCGCTTGGCGATGTCCTCGACCGCTTCGAGCACCCGCCTCGTTGGGTCGAGCTCGGCGACCTGCTGGGAGAGGTAGGCCGCGGCGACGGTCTTGCCGACCTTGACCTGCCCCGTCGTAGGAGCCACCTCGCCGATCAGCAGCCGCAGCATCGTCGTCTTGCCGGCACCGTTCGGCCCGAGCAGGCCGATCCGATCCCCCGGTCCGAGCCGCCAGGTCACGTCGTCGAGCAACGTCCGGTCCCCGAGCCGAACCGTCACGTCCTCGACGTCGTACACGTTCTTGCCGAGCCGGGACGCCGCGAACCGCATCAGCTCGACGGTGTCTCGCACCGGCGGCTCATCGGCGATGAGCGCGTTCGCGGCGTCGATCCGAAACTTCGGCTTGGACGTGCGCGCCGGTGGCCCGCGGCGCAGCCACGCGAGTTCCTTGCGCATCAGGTTGCGCCGGCGCTCTTCCCCGGCCGCGGCCTGCCGGTCCCGCTCGGCCCGAGCCAGGACGTACGCCGCGTACCCGCCGTCGTACGCGTGGACCGCGCCGTCCGCGACCTCCCAGGTGCGTTCGCAGACCGCGTCGAGGAACCACCGGTCGTGGGTGACGACGACGAGGGCCCCGCGCCGGCTCGCGAGGTGGCCGGCGAGCCAGTTGATCGCCTCGAGGTCCAGGTGGTTGGTGGGCTCGTCGAGCAGCAGCAGCGTCGGGTCGGCGACGAGCAGGGCGGCGAGGGCGACCCGGCGACGCTCTCCGCCGGAGAGCGTGTCGACGAGGCTGTGGCGGGAGACGTCCGCCAGCAGGCCGCCGAGGACCGCGCGCACCCGGGCGTCGGAGGCCCACTCGTGCTCGGCGGAGTCACCGACGACCGCGTCGAGCACCGTGCTCCCGGCGACGAGTCGATCGTGCTGCGCGAGCCGACCGACCTGCAGGCCGCCGACGTGGGTGACGCGGCCGGAGTCGATCGGCTCTTCAGCTGCCAGGACCGCGAGCAGGGTGGTCTTCCCGCCGCCGTTGCGACCGACCACCCCGATCCGCTCGCCGTCCGCGACGCCGAGCGAGACCCGGTCAAGAACGGTCGTGGTCCCGTGAGCCTTGCTGACGGACTCCAGGTTGACCAGGTTGGCCATCAGTCGGCGGGCCGGTCGGTGATGACCCGGGCACCTGGGACCGGGCCGGTGACCCGACGCACTGACCGGCAGACGTCGTAGCCGGCGAGCGACGACGCGATCCTCACCGCGTCGCCTCGGGTTCGGGCGAGCAGCGCCACCGTCGGGCCGGATCCGGAGACGATCCCGCCGGCTGCTCCGAGCTCCCGGCCGACATCGAGGACCCGGCTGAGCTGGGGACGCAGCTGCAGCGCGGCGGGCTGCAGGTCGTTGCGGAGCGAGCGGCCCAGCGCGACCACGTCCCCGGCCCGTAGCGCCGCGAGCACCCCCTCGGCCTGGCTCGCCTCGTCGACACCGTCCGGGCCGCGCTGCCGGTCGAGCTCGGCGTACACCGCCGGGGTCGACAGTCCGCTCTCGGCCACGGCAAGGACCCAGTGGTAGTCCCCGCTGGTCAGTACCGGCGACACGTGCTCACCACGGCCGGTCCCGAGCGCGGTGCCGCCGCTGAGCAGGAACGCGACGTCGCTGCCCAGGTCGGCGGCCAGCGACCCCAGCGCGGCCCGGCTCAACCCGGCCGACCACAGCTCGTCGGCAGCCAGCAGCGCCGCGGCGGCGTCGGCGCTCCCGCCGGCCAGCCCACCGCTCACCGGGATTCCCTTGCGCAGGGTCACGGTCGCGGAGGGGATGACGTCGGCGAGCTCGGCAACGGCCCGCACCGCGCGCACCGCGAGGTTGTCCTCGTCGAGCGGCACGCCCTCGGCGTTCTCGCCGACCGCGGTGACGGTGAGCTCGCCGTCCTGGGTCGCGGTGATCGTCACCTCGTCGTACAGGCTCACCGCGTGGAAGACGGTTCGCAGCTCATGAAAACCGTCGGCGCGGAGGGGACCGACGCCGAGGTGCAGGTTGATCTTGGCCGGCACCCGGACGGTGACGCTCAGCGCTGCCACCTCACACCTGCGATCGTACGGCGGCCACGGCGGCGATCCTGGCGAAGTCAGCCAGGGCCAGCGCCTCGCCGCGGCTCGACGGGTCGACCTCGGCCTCGCGCAGCACCGCCTCGGCCGCCGTGGGAGATCCTGCCCACTGACTCAGCGCCGCCCGCAGCGTCTTGCGACGCTGGGCGAACGCGGCGTCGATGACGCGGAAGACCTGCTCGCGGGTCGCCGTCGTGACCGGCGGCTCCCGGCGCAGCAGCGTCACCAGGGCGGAGTCGACGTTGGGAACCGGCCAGAACACGTTGCGCGAGACGGCGCCGCTGCGTCGTACCGATGCCCACCAGGCCGCCTTGACGGACGGCACACCGTAGGTCCGCGAGCCCGGCGGCGCCGCCAGCCGGTCGGCAACCTCGGACTGCACCATGACGAGACCGCGACCGATGGTCGGGAACCGGTCCAGCAGGTGCAGGAGCACCGGCACGGAGACGTTGTAAGGAAGGTTGGCGACCAGCGCCGTCGGAGGTGAGCCCGGCAGGCTCTCGACGTGCAGCGCGTCCGCGGTCACGACGTCGAGCCGGTCGGCGAGCTCCGGCAGTCGGTCCGCGACGGTCGTGGGCAGCCTTGCTGCGAGAGTCGGATCGATCTCGACCGCGACGACCCGATGCACCGCCGGCAGCAACGCGAGGGTCAGCGACCCCAGCCCGGGGCCGATCTCGACGACCGTGTCATCCGGCGTGAGCTCGGCGACCCGCACGATGCGCCGCACGGTGTTCGGGTCGACGACGAAGTTCTGCCCGAGCGACTTGGTCGGTGCGATGCCGAGCGACGCCGCGAGCGCGCGGATGTCGGCCGGGCCGAGCAGCCCGTCGCTCACGACCAGCCGAAGACGCGAGCCGCCGTGGTCGTCACCGCGTCCGCGATCTCGGCCTCCGTGACGCCCTTGATCTCGGCGAGCGCTCGGACGGTCAACGGGACGAGGTACGGCGAGTTCGGCCGGCCGCGATGAGGCGTCGGTGCGAGGAACGGCGCGTCGGTCTCCACCAGCATCTGGTCGAGCGGGACGACGGAAGCCGCATTGCGCAACGGCTGCGCGTTTTTGAACGTGACTGTCCCGGCGAAGGAGAGCACGTAGCCGCGCTCGACGCACCGCAACGCGACGTCGATGTCGCCGGAGAAGCAGTGGAAGATCACGTGGTCGGGCGCGCCCGCGCTCTCGAGGACGCGCAGCACGTCATCGTGCGCGTCCCGGTCATGGATCATCAGCGCCCGGCCGGTGGCCTTGGCGATGTCGATGTGCCGCCGAAAAGACGCCTCCTGCGCGGCCCAGCCGTCCGCCCCGGTCCGGTAGTGGTCGAGCCCGGTCTCGCCGATCGCGACGACGCGTCGGCCGGTCGCCAGCGCGGCGATCTCATCGAGGTCCGCCGCGGTCGCGTTCGGTGACTCATTGGGGTGGATGGCGACCGCGGCCCAGATGTCGTCGTGACGCGCTGCCAGCTCGGCGCTCCACCGTGAGGACTCGACGTCGACGCCGACCTGAACGATCCGCCGGATCCCGACGGCGTGGGCGGCGGCGACCACGTCGTCGACCTCGGCCTCCATCAGGTCGATGTGACAGTGGCTGTCCAGGGCAGGTGCCACCAGCGGGTCCGGGGCCGGCGGCGGGTCACCGGTGCGGCCCGGATCGACCCTCACCTCAGCCCTCGGCCATCCGCGCCAGCTCCTCCTCGACGATGCTGTTGTCGAGCTTCGCGAACAGCGGCGTGGGTGGCGAGATCGGCGTACCGGGTCGCAGCGGGGTGCTCTCCCAGCCGACGGCCGTCGCGTAGTCCCCCGTCAACACGGGGTACGCCGGGCCGCCGTCGAGATCCTCGACCTCGCGGAGCTCGGGCTGCGGAGCGAGCACCCCGTCACGGCCGAGCAGCTCGTGCACCTGCTGCGAGGAGTGCGGCAGGAACGGCGACAGCATCGTGGTGCAGTCGCCGATCGCCTGCAGCGCGGTGCTCAGAATGGTCGCCATCCGGGCCGGGTCGCTCTCCCGCAACTTCCAGGGCGCTTGGTCGGAGAGGTATTTGTTGGCCTCGGCGACGGTCCGCATCGTCTCGGCGAGCGCCGCTCGCATCCGCGACCGCTCCAGGTCGGCGCCGACGGTCGCGAACGCATCCCGGGTGGTCGCGAGCAGCGCGTGGTCGGCGTCGGTCCGGTCGCCCGGCTCGGGGATCGTGCCGAGGTTCTTCGCGGTGAACGAAAGCGACCGGTTGACGAGGTTGCCCCAGGCGGCGACCAGCTCGTCGTTGTTGCGGCGCAGGAACTCCGACCAGGTGAAGTCGCTGTCGTTCGACTCGGGGCCGGCGGCGGTGAGGTAGTAGCGCAGCGAGTCCGGCGAGTAGCGGGACAGGAAATCGCGGACATAGAGCACGACCTGGCGGCTGGAGGAGAACTTCTTGCCCTCCATGGTGAGGAACTCGCTCGACACCACCTCGGTAGGAAGCTGCAGCTCGCCGAACGGCCCCGGCTCGCCGCCGTACGCTCCCTTGCCGTCGTAGGCGAGCAGCTCGGCCGGCCAGATCTGGGAGTGGAACGTGACGTTGTCCTTGCCCATGAAGTAGTACGACTCGGCCGACGGGTCGTTCCACCACGCCCGCCAGGCGTCGGGGTCGCCGCTGCGGCGCGCCCACTCGATCGAGGCGGACAGGTAGCCGATGACCGCGTCGAACCACACGTAGAGCCGCTTGTTGGGGTTGTCCTCCCAGCCGGGCAGCGGGATCGGGATGCCCCAGTCGATGTCTCGGGTCATCGCGCGCGGCTTGAGGTCGTCGAGCAGGTTGACCGAGAACTTCAGGACGTTCGGGCGCCAGTCGGTGCGGGTCGCCAGCCAGCTGCCCAGGGCGTCGGCGAGCGCTGGCAGGTCCAGGAAGAAGTGCTGGGTCTCGACGAAGATCGGCGTCTCGCCGTTGATCCGCGACCGCGGCTCGATCAGCTGCTCGGGGTCGAGCTGGTTCCCGCAGTTGTCGCACTGGTCGCCGCGGGCGTGCGGGTACGAGCAGATCGGGCAGATTCCCTCGATGTAACGGTCGGGCAGGGTCCGACCGGTCGATGGCGAGACCGCTCCCCGAGTGGTGCGCTCGACCATGTAGCCGTTGCGGTGAACCGTCCGGAACATCTCCTGGACCACGGCGTAGTGGTTCGGAGTCGTCGTCCTGGTGAACAGGTCGTAGCTCAAGCCGAGCTGCTGCAGGTCCTCGGCGATGACCCGGTTGTAACGGTCGGCGAGCTCGCGCGGTGTCACGCCCTCCTGGTCGGCCTGGACCAGGATCGGGGTGCCGTGCTCATCGGTGCCGCTGACCATGAGCACGTTGTTGCCGGCCAGCCGGTGGTAGCGGCTGAAGACGTCGCTCGGGACGCCGAAGCCCGCGACATGGCCGATGTGGCGCGGACCGTTGGCGTAGGGCCACGCGACCGCCGCGAGGATGTTCCGGGACATGAGGTCAGCCTATGGCCCGCCGCCACGGCGTTTTCGCGGCTGCCGGCGTCACCGTGTCGCTACCCGGGTTTCGACGACACCGGGGCCACAATGGAATGAGGCCCCTCCAAGTATGAGTTGGAGGGGCCTCATCCGGCTCTCACTGCACCTGCCTGTCGATCGCTCGACTGGCCCTGCGTTGCGAGAACCATCTCCAGTTCTGCGGCGACTCTCCGTTCGATGCCTCGGTTTCCCGATGCTCCGTCCGGTGCGGAAGTTGCCCTCCGCGTGGTCTCCGTTCCCCGGTGACAACAGATTTCTAGACCCCCGCGACCGGCTGCACAAGGGGTTTGGGGCAAGTATTTTCAACATTTTTCCTCATGCACAGGATGTCCACCGACACCGGCTGGTTATCCCCCGAGCGGGCGGGTTTCCCACCGACTCATCCACCGTTTCGTCCACAGCCTCACGGTCGGCCACCCACGTCGAGTGCGACGTACCTCGCGCCCTCTGGGCGGGCGAACGGCACCGCGAGCGTGTCATTCAACCGGATGGATGCCACCAGGACGTCGCACTCAACGCGAGCTGACGCCATCGACGTTGCGCTCAACGTGAGGGGGGCGGGTCGCGGCGGGCGGTCGCGACGGCGTAGACAACGCGGCGCGCCAGGCCGTGGGCCGCGGCCACCGCGTCGACCGCGTTCCGGCGAGTCTCGCCGTCCGCGATCCGGCCCGCGACCTCCTCAGCCAGGACCGCATCGTCGACGGCCGGCCGTGCTGCGCTCGCCCCGGCGACGACGACTGTGATCTCGCCGCGCACCTGCGAGTCGGCGGCCCACGCCGCGAGCTCGGCGAGCGTCCCCCGCAGCACCTCCTCGTGAGTCTTGGTCAGCTCCCGGCACACCGCGGCCCGACGCTCGCCTCCGAGCACGTCGGAGATGTCGGCGAGGGTGGCAGCCAGCCGGTGCGGCGCCTCGAACAGCACCAGCGCGCGGGAGTCGTCCGCCACCGAGCTCAACCGGGTACGACGCTCCCCCGCCTTACGGGGGAGAAACCCCTCCACACAGAACCGGTCGACCGGGATGCCCGCCACGGCGATCGCCGCCGTGACGGCGGACGGGCCTGGGATGACGGTGACCGGCAGCCCGGCCGCGATCGCCTCGGTGACGAGGACATGACCCGGGTCGGACACCAGCGGCATCCCGGCATCGGTCACGACCAGCACCGTGCGCCCGTCCCGCACCTCGTCGAGCAAAGCGGAGGCACGAGTCCGCTCCACCGCGTCGTACACGGCCACGACTCGACCGGTGAGGGTGACGCCCAGCATCGCGGCGAGCCGGTGCAGTCGACGGGTGTCCTCGGCGGCGATCACGTCTGCCGTCTCCAGCGCCCGACGCAGCCGGGGCGACGCGTCATCGGGGTCACCGATCGGGGTCGCAGCGAGGACCAGGGGCACGGTGCCATTCAACGGCACCGTAAGGCCGGACACCTACGATGAGCGCCATGCCGACGGCTGCCACGGACCTCGCCGTGGCGACCGACCCGCCCGGTGACGGCAGCCACAGCGTCGAAGCAGAGACGCTGGCGCGGATCCGAGACCGCCTGGTCCGCCCGATGCCTAGCGACCGGTTGCTCGGGTGGTTGCTCCCCCTCGCCATCACCGCCTTCGCGGGGATCCTTCGGTTCTGGCGGATCACGCGTCCCGGCGGTCACTCGCTGAAGTCCGACAACGGCATCATCTTCGACGAGACCTACTACGCCCACGACAGCTGGTCGCTGCTGCACCACGGCGTGGAGGCCAACGGGCGGATGACCGGCCCGGGGTTCGTCGTCCATCCGCCACTCGGCAAGTGGCTGATGGCGCTCGGCGAGGCGCTGCTCGACCACGGCAAGACAGTGACCTTCCACAACACGATCTACCCGGCCAGCCCGTTGTCGTTCCGGTTCAGTGGCGCCGTCATCGGGACCCTGGCCGTCCTGCTCACGGCCCGGATCGGCCGCCGGATGTTCCGGTCCACCGCGCTGGGCAGCATCGCCGGACTGCTGGTGGCGCTCGACGGCCTGGAGTTCGTGCAGAGCCGGACGGCGATGCTCGACATCTTCCTGATGTTCTGGGTGTTGGCGGCCTTCGGCTGTCTGGTCGTCGACCGCGACGACGGCCGACGCCGGCTGGCAGCAAGGCTGACCGCTCCGCTCGGGCCGGGCGACCGCGCGCCCTGGCTCGGAATCCGACCGTGGCGGTGGGCCGCCGGGCTCTGTCTCGGACTGTCGATGGGCACCAAGTGGGATGGGGCGTTCTGGATCCCGGTGTTCATCATCCTGGCGGTTGTCTGGGACGCCACCGCGCGGCGCACCGCCGGCAGCGCCCGATCCGTCGGCCGTGACGACATCACCGGAGTCGCGGTCGCGCTCCTGGCCTTCCTGGTGCTTCCGTTGCTCGTCTACGTCGGCGCCTGGACTGGATGGTTCCTGTCGAACAGCCACTACGCGTACGACCACGACCGGTACACCCACAGCGGCCAGTCGTGGTTCGGGCACGACTGGTCGGTCTTCCGGGGTTGGCTGTACTACCAGAAGCAGATCTGGGATTACTCGAACACGTTGACCTGGGATGCGAACCCGCACCCGTACCTGTCGCGTCCCTACGGCTGGATGCTGTTGGCTCGGCCGGTCGCCTACTTCTATGCCTCACCTCGCAACTGCGGCGCGGCGACGTGCGCCCAGGAGGTCCTGTCTGTCGGCAACCCAGCACTGTGGTGGGTCGCGATCTTCGCGCTGGTCGCCGCGGCCTGGACCTGGGTGGCGCGGCGCGACTGGCGCGGGTCCGCCATCGTGCTGATGTTCCTCGCCGGCTACCTGCCGTGGTTCAGGGAGGACGCCCACCACCGGGTGATGTTCTTGTTCTACATGCTGCCCAACGTGCCGTTCATGGCGCTCGCGGTAGCGATGGCGCTGGGACTGCTGGCCGGCCGGCGAGTGGCGAGCGACACCCGTCGCGGCCTCGGGATCGGCGTCGCCGCGGTCTACCTACCGGTGTAGCGGTGACGTTCGCGTTCCTGTATCCGGTGCTGTCAGCGCAGACGTTGACCTACGCCCAGTGGCACGAGCGCATCCTGTTCCACCACTGTGCGGTCCACCCCAACACCCATCACGAGAACGCCCCCTGCTGGATCTGAGCCGTGGCCGGGTCCGGGAAGCTTGAGCCGGAGCCGGAGCGGTTCCAGCGCGGCCGCGGCCACAAAGGCGAGGGCCAGTAGCGCCATCGCGACGATGCCGTCCATCCAGTAGTGGTTGGCGGTCGCGACCACGACAAAAACGTCGTCGGCCCGTACAGCGCGCCGACGTAGCGCCAGCGGCTGGTCGTGCAGCGCAGGACGGCCACCGAGATCAACATCGCCCAGGCGACGTGGATCGACGGCATCGCGGCGTACTGGTCGGCGATGTTGCCGTAGACCGTGTAGACCGACTGGCCGTAGACCGCCGCGGTGTCGATCAGGCCGGTTCCACCGATCAGCCGGGGTGGCGCGACGGAGATCATCTGGATCAGCAAGCACATCCCGGTGACCAGCGCCAGGGTGTTGCGGAACTCCGGATAGCGGTCGCGGTGGCGTAGCCACAGCCAGATCAGGAACACGAACATCACGGTGAGGTGCGCCGTGTCGTAGTAGTAGTTGATCGCCCGCACCCACAGCGGGTGGCCGAGGATCAGGTGCTGGACGCTGGTCTCGCTCGGCAGGTGCAGCCAGCGTTCGAAGGACCAGATGTCCTCGCCATGGCGCAGACCGCCGGTGGTGTGACCGCGGGTGACCTCGTTGGCGACCTGCCACAGCGCGAACAGCCCGCAGACGATGGCGATCTCGAGCGCCGCCGCCGACACGAACCGCGCCCATGGGTGGCGGAGCTGGCGAGCGACCGCGAACACCGCGAGCATCACGACGACGCTGATCGTCGCGCTGTGGATGTCCAGCTTCAGGTCGAACAGCCACTTCCCGACCTGGCCGATGTCACCCAGCAACGGTCTGCGGCGCGGGCTCCGCCTCGGGCGATGCGGGCACGGGCTCCTCCTGTGACAGCGGCACGAGTCTCACCGTGACGACAGCCCCACCATCGGGACGGTTCGCCAGGGTGACCGACGCCGCCGTGACCGTCGACGACCTGCTTGACGATAGCGAGGCCCAAGGCCGGATCCGGGCAGCGCACGAGCTTCGTCGGAGCGGTAGAACCGGTCGAAGACGTGCGGCAGGGCATCCTCCGGTACGCCGGGGCCGCGATCGGCGACTTGGATCGTCCCGTCGCTCGACCACCGAGACGTCGACGACCGCACCGCTCGGGCTGAACTTGCCGGCGTTGTCCAGCAGGTTCGTGACAGCCCGGTCGAGGCGTGAGGTGACGCCGCGCACCTCCAGCGGCTCCGCCGTGAGCATGAAGACAATCGCCGGCCAGTGCCGCCGGGCCCGCTCGACGGCATGGGTGACCAGCTCGTCGACCTCGACGTCGGTGTGGGCCGACTCGGGTGCGTCGCCTCGGGCGAGCTCGACGACGTCGGCGACCAGGCCGGTGAGCTCCTCGAGCTGCGTGACGATCCCGTCGAGCAGCTCGCGGCGCTGGACCGTGCTGAGCCGGTCGACGTCGTGCAGCACCTCGACGTTGGTGCGCAGGCTCGCCAGCGGCGTCCGCAGCTCGTGGCTCGCGTCGAGGATGAGCTGTCGCTGGGCGCCGAGCGAGCGCTCCAAAGCGTCGAGCATGGTGTTGAAGCTGACCGCCAGCCGGCCCAGCTCGTCGTCGCCGTAGTCGTCGATCCGGGTAGTGAGGTCACGCGTGACGGCAATCTGCTCGGCCGCCTCGGTGAGCGACGCGACCGGTCGCATCATCCGCCGCACGACGAGCCAGGATCCCACGATGACAGTGCAGAAACCCAGCAACCCCAACAACAAGAAAGCAAACGGTCAGCTTGTGCAGCTGGCTTTCGACGGCGTCCAGTGGCAGGGCGACCTGCAGCGCGATGCTGTGGTGCCCCCTTCGACAGTCAACACCCGCGGTGGACGGTCAGGAAGCGGTCCGGCGTGCAGTCGACCACGCCGGTGCGAGCGCCACTGGTGTCGCGGGTGTAGACCGGCAATGTGCTCATCGGTCCGCAACCGGGAGCCCGATTGACGCCGATGGTCGTGGTCGCCGACGGGCTGAACAGCCTGAACCGGGCCCGGCACCATGTCGGCGTCTCGGGCTGGATCAGGTTGCAGCGGTCCGAGGGACTGTCGGCGTCGACTGTAGGTGAACGTTTGGCGCCTGATGGCGGAGCTGGCTGTCGACGTTGCTCAGCAGGACGTGGTGGACCGCGAAGTAGGCAACTCGCGATGACGCCGACGATGCTGATGGTCGCGGCGAGCGCCGCGGCAGCGGTCAGTCGGGTGCGGAGCGGGGCGGTGTGCCATCGCCGCCCGGACGCGCTCAGCCGCTGACCGACGGTGGTGACACCACTCACGGCTCGCCTCGGACGACGTACCCGACGCCGCGCACGGTGTGGATCAGCCGCGGCTCGCCCTCGGCCTCGGTCTTGCGCCGCAGATAACCGACGAACACCTCCAGCGAGTTGCTCGTCGGCTCGGACTCCCAGCCCCACACCCGATCCATGATGGTCTCGCGGGGCAGCGGTCGGCCAGCGTTTCGCATCAAGAGCTCGAGCAGCGCGAACTCGGTGCGCGTGAGGTCGATCGGCCGGTCGCCGCGGCGAGCCGTGTGGGCGGCCGGGTCCAGCACCAGGTCGGCGTACTCCAACGGGGCCAGCTCGTCACTCTCCTCCGGGGTGGATCGGCGGATCAGGCCCGCAGCCGCGCCCGCAGCTCCTCGAGAGCGAACGGCTTGGTGAGGTAGTCGTCCGCGCCGGCGTCGAGCCCGGCCACCCGGTCCCCCACCTCGTCGCGGGCGGTGAGGACGAGGATCGGCAGCCGGTCCTTGCGGCCGCGCAACGTGCGGCACACGTCGAGACCGCCGACGTACGGCATCATCACGTCGAGCACCATGACGTCGGGCCGGTCCTGCGAGACCAGCTCCAGCGCCTTCACGCCGTTGCCGGCCGTGGTGATGGTGTAGCCGTCGAGCTCGAGCGCCCGCGTCAGGGCCTGCCGCAGCTGCGGGTCGTCGTCGACGACCAGGACACGGGCGCCCACGGTTAGCTCTGCGAGGACTGTTGGGTGAGGGTCACAGACACAGTGTGACTGCTTCCGCCCCGCTGGTAGGTCACCGAGACCTGCTGACCCGGCTGGTGCGACCGGATCGCGGCGATGACGGCGTCGTCACCGGCGGTGACCGAGCCGTTGATCGCGGTGATCACGTCGCCGGCCTTCAGGCCCGCCTTGGCCGCCGGGCCACCGGACACCACAGAGTGCACGACCGCCTTCGCGGTGCCGTCGCTGGCCGTCGAGTTGGTCAGGGTGACGCCGAGCAGCGGGTGCACCGCCTTGCCCGTCGTGATCAGCTCGGTGGCGATCGTCTTGGCTTCATCGATCGGGATCGCGAAGCCGACGCCGATGTTGCCGCTCTGCGAGCTGCTGCCCAGGCTGTCCTGGCCGAGCGAGGCGATCGCGGAGTTGACACCGATGACCTGGCCGATGCTGTTGACGAGCGGGCCGCCGGAGTTGCCTGGGTTGATGGCCGCGTCAGTCTGGATGGCGTCGATCACGGTCGGGTTCTGAGCCGCGGACGAACCACCGCTGCCACCGAACGGGTTCTGCTGCTGCTGCGAGTCGTCAGACGTGACGACCGGACGGTTCAGCGCCGAGACGATGCCCGACGTGACCGTGCCCGACAGACCGAGTGGGGATCCGACGGCCAGGACGGGGTCGCCGACCTGGACGCCGGAGTCGCTGCCCAGGGTGGCGGGCTTGAGGCCGGTCTTGTTCACCTTGATGACGGCCAGGTCGTCCAGTGAGTCGGTGCCGATGATCTTCGCTGTCGCGCTGCTGCCGTTATTGAAGGTGGCAGACACCGAGCCTCCGTTCGCGGCCGCGGCGACGACGTGGTTGTTGGTGAGGATGTAGCCGTCCTGGCGCAGCACGATGCCTGAACCGGTGTCGGACTCCTGCGAGCCGGTGACGTTCACGGAGACGACCGAGGGCAGCAGCTTCGACGCGATGCCCGCGTAGGACTTCGGCGGCGTCTCGGACAGCGCGGCGGGCGAGCCGGTCCCGGTCGTGAGGCCGGCGTTCGAGCTGACATCGTCGTTGTTGTTGTCGTGATGGACCAGCGCAGCGCCCAGCCCGACCCCACCTGCACCGAAGACGAATGCGGTCACGGCGACCAGGGCGATGGCGGAGTTGCGGATCCGACGCGGCGGACGGTCGTTCGGACCACCCGACGTCGGGTTGTACGACGGCGACTGCGGTGGGGTCCCGCCCCATGATCCGGCTAGCGGCTCGGTCGGGTGCTCCGACGGCGGCTGGGTCGGCAGCTCGGACGTGGCTGTCGTGTCGTCGACACCCTCGGTGTTGGGCTGGTCGCTCGTCGAGTCCTTGCCGCTGCCGGAAAGTGGGGGCCAGAACAACTCGTCACTCATGTCATCCTCCGTTGTTGATACTCACTGACGGTGCCCATCCGGTCTGAATGAATGCTGAGAGGATGCTGTCTGGGCCCTGGCGGGGGCGTGGTGGTGGTTGGCCACCGGCCATCTAGGCCACACTGGACCGTGATGACCGATCCCCGTGAGTTCGCCGCGAGCATGCGCGTTGCTGCCCGCGATGTGGCGAGCGATGTCGTGACGGCGGCAAAGCCGAGGCTGCGCGGCTGGCTGCACGCGATCACGTCACCGCTGGCGCTGGCCTCCGGCATCGTGCTGATCGCGCTGGCGCCGACCGCCCCCGGCCGGGCTGCGGCCGCCGCATATGCCGTGACCTCGGTCGTGCTGTTCACCACGAGCGCGCTGTACCACCGGGGCCACTGGTCCGTGGCCGCCGAGCGCCGGCTCAAGCGGCTCGACCACGCGAACATCTTCCTGCTGATCGCCGGGAGCTACACCCCATTCGCGGTCCTGGCGCTGCACCGGCACGCTCGGGTGGGCGTGCTCGCCGCGATCTGGGGCACCGCGTTGCTGGGCGTCGGCTTCCGCATCTTCTGGGTCAACGCGCCACGCTGGCTCTACGTCCCGCTCTACATCGGGCTCGGCTGGGCCGCGGCGTTCTTCGTGCCCCAACTGATCCACGGCACCGGTGTCGCGGCCTTTGTCCTCATCGCGGTGGGAGGTCTGATCTACACCGTCGGGGGCCTGATCTACGGCTTGAAGCGCCCCAACCCGAGCCCGCGCTGGTTCGGCTTCCACGAGATCTTCCACGCCTGCACCGTCGCCGCCTTCGCCTGCCAGTACATCGCGGCGTCGATGGTCGTCTACCGAGCGGCCTGAGCGACCCGGTCAGACCGGAACCAGCGAGAGCAACGCCCACGCCGGCACCGCATGCTCGTGCGGGGCGTGGCAGGTGAGCCGCGTCATTGCGTCGCCGTACCGCTGTTCCACCTCGGCAGCGAGCGTGCCGCCATCGGGACCGTCAAGCAGGACCCGCCACCGGTGCGGCTCGAGCTTGTCGATCCGGCGCGGGGTCAACGCATCGAGCGCGGTGACGCCGAGCCGGTTCGCTGCCAGTTCCTGCGCGGCCTGGACCGGGGCGAGCCAGGCCGCCTTGCCGCGGTAGTACGGCGACGGCCGGCGGCCCGCGAGCACGGCATCGATCACTGCCGGGGCTTCCTCGGCTGGGACCCGGCCCAGGTAATGGCCGCCGGGGAGCACCAGCACGTTCGCGGCGAACCGATCACCTCCGACGTGGGACATCTCCCAGGTCAGGTCGGGATGCGAGACGGCGAGCGCAGCAGCGACCGGCCGCCCCAGCATGGCGCAGCACGGGTCGTGAGCACCCTGCGTGCAGACTCCGACGAACGCCGATGCCGCCGTCCATCCGGTGAGGTCGGCGTCGGGACCGAACGGCAGCTCGAGCGCCGCGAGCTCCGCGTCGTCGGCCACGACCCGTCGTACCAGCCGCTCCTGCCCAGGCCGGCAGTCCGCGGCGTACACCGCGCGCCCGGCGCCGACCGGGCCGGAGCTCAGCGGGCGGCCAGGACGCCGGATCAGCAACACCCGAGCGTGGACCCTTTTGGCGTGCTGTTGCAACGCCAGAATCACGGCCTCGTCGAGGCCTCGAGACTGCGGAAGTGCTCGCGGTCCCCACGGACCGGGCGACTCCACGAGAAGCCAGCGATCGACCCGCGCCGCGCTCCCGAAGACCACGTCGCCCCGCTCGCGGGACGCGACGGCGCAGAAGAAACGGCCCACCGGTGCGGTCACGATGTCAGCGTCAGCCGGCGCCGACGAGGGCGCCTTCGCGGAGCAGTCGCCGGACCAGGACGACCGCGTCGTCGGTGTCCACCCCGAGCCCGGCAGCGGCCAGCTCCGCCGGCGTTCCGGCGGTCGTGAGCGCTCGGCGCAGCGCATCGGCCGTGTACGCCGGGAGCTCGAGTCGGCAGTCAGCGAGCAGCACCGTCACCCGGTCGCCGGTGGTCTGAATCGACCATCGCAGCCCCCGTCGGGGCCGCACCCGGGAGTCCGGCGCGCAGCCGGCGACCGCCTCCGCCTGTGCCAGCAGGCGCAACGGCTCGGCCGGCACCGCCTTGCCCAGCCTCGCCTCGACCAGCTCGCGAGCGCGCTCGACCGGCAGCGCCGCGAGCCAGGCCGCCGCCTGCTGCAGCACGGCGGCCAGCTGGTCCGGATCCTGCTCCAAGGCGCCGTGCGGCGACACCGGGAGAGCGTGGCGGAATGACAGCTCGTCGGACGCGGTCGCCATGACGTCCCGCAGCACGTCGTACCAGGTGATGGCCAGTACTCCGACAGTCAGGTGAAGCGATCGGCTGTCGGTCGTGGCCGCCGCGTGCACGAAGCCCCGCGGCAGGTAGAGGGTGTCACCCGGGCCGAGCTCGGTGTCGATGAGCGGTGCCTGGCCATCGGGGACCAGGCCCGCGCCGGATCGCGGCTGGCTTTTCGTCGGGAGCGTGATCACAGGTTGATGGATCTGCCACCTCTTGCGCCCGGCCACCTGCAGGACGAACACGTCGTGGGTGTCGTGGTGGAAGGCGAAGCCCTTCGCGTCACCGGCCGGCGTGATGTAGGCGTTGCACTGGGTGGGGTGGCCCAGCTCGATCGCGAGGTCCCTGCAGAACTTCACCAGTGGCGGCCAGAACCGGTGCAGTGAGTTCAGGACCAGCGTGGCGCCGTCACCGTGGCGCCGGCTGACGGCGTCCGCGTCGACGAGATCGGTGATGGTCCGCGAGCCTGCGACCGCCTGCCGCGTGACACCCGGGACGGTCGACCCGTCACGCACCAGCCGGAAGAACGGGGAACGGATGCCACGGTCGGCGACGATGCCGTCGACATCGGCCGGGCTGAGCAGGTCATTGAATCCCGAGGGCAGGTGGGGAGCCCGGGTGAGCAGCGGGCGGGTGTCCCAGTGCTCCGTCGCGAAAGTCGCAGCGGCGTCGCCGACACAGCGTTCCAGCGCCGACCGCGGCCGCGGCGGTCCCGCGTCAGGGGATGCCGGGCCGCGGTCGGTTCGGCGCGCGTCGAGAGCGGTCAGGAGTCGGTGCCGTCGCCGTCAGTGCCGTCGGTGCCGTCGCCGTCCGTGCCGTCAGTGCCGTCCGTGCCGTCACCATCGCCGTCGGTGCCGTCGCCGTCACGGCCGTCGCCGTCGGTGCCGTCGCCGTCGCCTCCGGCCGGCTTGCCGCCAGCCGGGTCGGAGTCGGCCGGGGTCGTCGTGATGTCGTCGTCGCTCAAGGACATCGTGGTCTCCTTGCCTCGTCAGTGGGTGCGGACGCAATCGATCCGCCTCATCGCGGACCCTACCCGGGCCGACCATGAGCACACGCGGGCACCTGATGTGGCAATGGCGGTACCCACCTTGCGCCATCCGGACCATCAGTCTTCAGATATGTCCGGCAGACTTGTGAAATGCCCGCGTCGCCTGACCCCTCGTTGGCCGCTGTCGACCTGACCACCCTCGGCGCGCGGGTAAGACTGGCCCGGACCCGCAGCGGCCTGACCCAGGACCAGGTCGCCGGCGACGACATCTCGGGCGCCTACGTCTCGCGGATCGAGGCCGGGCAGCGCCGCCCTGACCACTCTGTCGTCACCCTGCTCGCCGAACGGATGGGGACAACCGTCGAGTTCCTGCTCACCGGGATCGAGCCGAAGGTCGCCGAGGAGGCGCGACTCGCCCTGCGCTACGCCGAGCTCGCGCTCAGTTCCGGCGATCCAGCCCAGGCGCGGACCCAGGTCAGCCGGCTGCTCGACGATGAGACCGCCGAGCTGGGCGAGCTACGCCGCGAGGCACAGTGGCTGCTGGCGCAGTGCGAACAGCAGCTCGGCAACCTGGACGCCGCGGCAGCGCTGCTGGAACCGCTCACCGCCGACACCGACCACCGGTGGTGGCTGCCCGCCGTGATCGCGCTGTGCGGCTGCTACCGCGAGACCGGCGACCTCTCACGCAGCATTGATGTCGGGAACCAAGCCCAGGCGCACGTCCATGCACTCGAGCTCGATGGCACCGACGACGCGATCCGGCTCGCGATCAGCCTGGTCGGCGCGTACTACGAGCGAGGTGATGAGTCCTACGCCGCGCAGCTGTGCCGCAGCGTCGTCGAGCAGGCCGACCGCACCGGCTCCCGGGCCGCCCGCGCGGCGGCGTACCGGAACTCCAGCCTGATCGCGCACCGTCGTGGGCAGCTCGACGAGGCGATCCGACTCGCCGAGCAGGCCTTGATCCTGATGGCCGACACCGACAACGTCCGCTCGCTCGCGCTGCTCCGCCAGCAGCTCGGCGCCCTGGTCCTCGAGAACTCCTCCGATCGGCACGATTACGCCGAGCGACTTGCCCGACAGTCCCGCGCCGAGCTCGCCGAGGTCGGGTACTGCGCTCGAGCTCGCCCGCTGCGACCTGCTGCTGGTCCGAGCCGCCCTGGCCGCCGGCGATCTGGATCTCGCGGAGCGGACTGCGACTCCGCTGCTCGACGAGTCGCTGGACAACCCGGTTGTCCTCGGCGATGTCGAATCGCTGCTCGGCCGGATCGCCGCTCGTCGCGACGACCTGCCCGCCGCCCTGGCGCACTATCGCGCCGCGGTGGCCACACTGCGGGGTAGCAACGACCGCTCGGCGGCGCCGCTGTGGTTCGAGCTCGGGGCGCTCTTCGACGCAGCGGGCGACGCTGCGGGTGCCTGTGACGCCTATCGCAACGCGGCCACGTCACTCGGGCTGCGCGCCAGCCAAGGAGTTGTTTTCACGCTCGTCTGATCCGGCCGGACTTGGTGGATCATCCCGGTGGGAGCATGCTGGTTTCGCCGTCCCACGGTTCCACCGTCACACCCTTTCCAGTCGAGCGGAGCGTCTCCCCGTGTTCCCGCACCCGAACGGTCGCTGAGCGACATGGGCCTCGGTCCCGAGCCGCCGCGCTGGGAGGGCTACGAGTGGTTCGACCCGCACGCGGTGCGCGAGCTCGACGATTCCTATCTCGAGGCCGGTCTGGCTTCGCTGCGCCGGCAACCGCTGTGGCTGCCGGGACCGTCGACCCGGGTCCTGCTGGTCGACCTGGACAACCTCAGGGTCGAGCCGGTCCGGTTGCGGGCCCGGTTGGCGATGACGGTGTCACTCGCCCGTGAGGCCGACCACGTCGGGTTCGCCGGGCAGGAAGGGTCGGTACGGCGGGCGCGGGCCGACCTCGCCGAGTTCACCGACCGCGCGACGGTCGTGGGGGACGGGAGCGACGAGGCCGACCTGGCGCTGCTCGAGGTGGCCGATGCGGTGGAGGCCGAGGATGTGCAGTTCATCGTGGTCAGCAACGACGGCATCTTCGCTCGGCTCGCAATGCGAGGCCCCCTCACGGTGCTGAGCCCAGGCCTGCAGTCACTCAGCGACCGACTCACCGGCGCCGCCGAACGCATCGTGGACATGGCGGTCATCGAGGCCGCGGTGACGATGGCTTCCTGACCCTGAATCGGGGTCGACACAGCCGCATACTGGGGCCGCCGGGGGATCGGGCGTGGGCTCGTGGAGGAGGGCGGGGCGTTGCCGGACGACGCGAAGACCAATCCGCCGATCGACGAGTTGCAGATGGCTGCCATCGACGAGCACCAGCAGTACCAGGCGGCGTTGACCGTCTGCGCGGAGATGGATCGGATGGGCTGCACCCGCGAGGAGCTCCGCGAGGTCCTCGGCGCGCTGGACCTGCTCGGCGTGGCCCACAGCAGGCGACGGAGCGGCGGGTCCGAGACCTAGACATTGCTAAGCCTGGACTTATCAGTTTAGGCTTACGATGTGCCTGCCACGCCGGACGTCCACGAAGTCGCCGCCGCCATCCAGGTCAGTGTGGGCCTGCTCAAACGACGACTCCAGCAAGCCCAGGTCCCCGGCGACCTCAGCGCCTCGGAGATCTCCGCCCTGGCCCGGCTGGATCGCGGTGGCCCCACGACACCCAGCGCGCTCGCCAAGCTGGAACGGATCACGCCGCAGTCCATGGGCGCGACCCTCGGCGGCTTGGAGCGCCGTGGGCTGGTGGCCCGGCGACGCGATCCCGACGACGGTCGGCACGTCGTTCTGTCGGTCACCGATCTCGGGCTGGACCTGCTCCGCACTCGCCGCAGCGCGCGGACCGATCAGCTGGCGACCGCCCTCTCGGTCGGATTCAGCCAGGCTGAGCTCGCGAGCTTGCGATCGGCCGCGCCGCTGATCGAGCGACTGGCCCAGAACCTCTGATGGTGGCGGGATCCGAGCAGTCGTCGGCTGAGCAGCGCTACCGCTGGGTGGCGCTGTCCAACACGACCGCCGCGGTGTTCATGTCGGCACTCGACGGATCCATCGTCATCATCGCGTTGCCCGCAATCTTTCGCGGCATCAACCTCGACCCGCTGGCACCCGGCAACGTCGTCTACCTGCTGTGGATGATCATGGGGTACCGGCTGGTCCAGGCCGTACTTGTCGTCACACTCGGGCGGCTCGGCGACATGTTCGGCCGGGTCCGCATCTACAACGCCGGCTTCGTGGTCTTCACGTTCGCCTCCATCCTGCTGTCCTTCGATCCCTTCGACGGCGCCCACGGTGCGGTGTGGCTGATCGGCTGGCGGGTGCTCCAGGCCATCGGCGGGTCGATGCTGACCGCCAACTCGGCCGCGATCCTGACCGACGCGTTCCCGTCCGATCAGCGGGGGTTCGCGCTCGGCATCAACCAGGTCGCGGCCATCGCGGGCCAGTTCGTCGGCCTGGTCGCGGGTGGCCTGCTGGCGAGCCTGGACTGGCGCGCGGTCTTCTGGGTCAACGTGCCGGTCGGAATCTTCGGCACGATATGGGCGTACCGGTCGCTGCGCGACAACGGGTACCGCGGCGGCGGCCGGATCGACTGGTGGGGCAACGTGACCTTCGCCGTCGGGCTGAGCGCCGTACTGATCGCGATCACGGCCGGCATCCAGCCCTACCACCACCACGCGATGGGCTGGACCAACCCAGAGGTCTCGGCCTGCTGGTCGTCGGCGTCCTGCTGCTCGGCGCGTTCGCCCTATCGAGAACCGGGTCGCCGAGCCGTTGTTCCAGCTCAGCCTGTTCCGGATCCGGGCCTTCACTGCCGGCAACATCGCCGGTTTCGCGGTGGCGATGGCCCGCGGTGGCCTGCAGTTCATGCTCATCATCTGGTTGCAGGGAATCTGGCTGCCGTTGCACGGATACAACTACGCCGACACCCCGCTGTGGGCCGGGATCTTCCTGTTGCCCTTGACCGCGGGAATCCTCGTCGCCGGGCCGGTGTCGGGCGCGCTCTCGGACCGCTTCGGTGCTCGCGGCTTCTCGACCGCGGGGATGATGGTGTTCGGTGGCAGTTTCATCGGGCTCATGCTGTTGCCGGTCGACTTCTCCTACTGGGCGTTCGCCGTACTGATCTGCTGAACGGCATCGGCGGCGGCATGTTCGCCGCCCCCAACTCGGCCTCGATCATGAGCAGCGTTCCCGCCAGCCAGCGCGGTGCGGCATCGGGGATGCGCGCAACGTTCCAGAACTCCGGTACGGCGCTATCGATCGGGGTGTTCTTCTCGCTGATGATCGCGGGATTGTCAAGCACGCTGCCGACGCGTTGACCAGCGGTCTGCATCACCAAGGCGTGCCGTCCGGCGTGGCTCACGGTATCGGCAGTCTCCCGCCGGTTTCCTCTTTGTTTGCAGCGGTTCTCGGCGTCAACCCGGTCCAGCACCTGCTGGCCTCCCGGCATGCGCTGGCCCCGCTTCCGCTCGCCAACCAGCAGGTGCTGACCGGCCGACGGTTCTTCCCTGATCTCATCTCGGGGCCGTTCCACCATGGCCTGGTGGTGGTCTTCGCGGTCGCGACGGCGTTGTCGGTCATCGCCGGCGTCGCGTCGCTGCTGCGAGGTGGTCGCGAGGTCAGTGCCGACGACGATCGGCAACCCCGCTGCCAGCAGACTGGGAGACGGACGTGACCACTCCCAGTCGTTGACGCCGTCGCCAGCCGCGGGATGTGCTCGCGAGCCCGGCACGTCACGCGTGGATGGAGCCGGTTCCTTCGTTCAACAGATGCTGGTCCTGAAGCATGCCGGCTGTCGCGTGCGCCGGCGGAGTCCAACCTTCCGCTATCAGCACCTCGTACAGGGCACCACGTGCAGCAGACACGGCCATCGAGGTGGACAGGCTATTGGCCAACTGAACAGCGTTCTCAGGAGCGGCGCTGGATCGCAGCACCAGCGCCGCATCGTTGATCGTCACGGCCGCCGCGTACAGGGTGCAGGCCGCTGAGAATGAATCGTTCATTGCTTCTCTCATGCACCGAGTGTGCTCCATCACGCAGCGTGTCCGAGCCGTCACAGGAGCGTCGGACGACGGCAGGTGCTTGTGTAATACCGCTGGGCTATGGCCGAATCCCAGTCGGTGTGCAACGGTGGTTTCAGGCCAGGGTGAGTCCAGACATCAGCCGCTTCCACGTGACCCAGCACGGCACCGCGCTGTGCGCGCAGCCGTTTCGGCTGCCGGCGTCGATGGGGCAACATGAGCGATGTCAGTCGTCCATCTTCGGTGCATGCCGACCTCCCCCAGCAACACTCGCCCACACGGTCCAAGAGCGCGGCACCGAACCAGGTCGAGCGCTGCTGTCCATGTCACGACAGCTGGTCGACCCTGTACGACCATCTGCGGGCGCAGTTCCCGGATGCGCCGCCGCAGCGAGTCTTGAGCCTGCTCTCGCAGGCCAGCATTGGCATGGCGGCCTACGCCCTGGACACGGCCACGACGCTCGAGCTGGCGGAGATCATGACGCGGTTCGAGCTGGGGACGACCATTCGAGACGCTGACGAAACCACCGCGGCCACCGTCTGACCTGCGGATTCCATGGTGGAGCTGCGGGGAATCGAACCCCGGACCTCTTCGATGCGAACGAAGCGCGCTACCAACTGCGCTACAGCCCCAGAACCGCGTCGAGGATAGCCGACACGGAGGCGCAGGACCCGGACGACGCCGGCGCTCTGGGACGGCACCGTCAGTCGTTGACCGCCCAGCGCTGCTCGAGGATCTCCCCGAGGTCAGCGGTGTCGTCGAGCTCGTCACGCTCCTCACTGACCGGGAGAAGTGGCTCGGAGTACTCGGCGTACTCCGCCGAACGCGGCGGCCTCGCCGGTGCGGGCGGCTTCATGGTGTAGGTCGGGCGAGGGACCGGAACTGGATCCCACGACCCAGCGCCGGCTTCGGCCGTGAGCGGGAGCACCGGCTCGTCGACGGGCTCGAGTTCGGGTTCGGGCTCGGCGGTGGGCTCGGACACCGGCTCGGGCTCGGACACCGGCTCGGGCTCGGACACCGGCTCGGGCTCGGCCCCGGCGCGACGACCGCAGCGCCGTAGCGGAAGCGGGTGCCGTGACCGGGGTGCTGAGGGGGGCAGCGGCAGCACGGCGCCGTTGCCGAGCCACCGCTGCGGCTCGACGCGCCCGCTGCCGGAGATGCCAGACGAACGCGACCAGGGCGACGTCCGTCGCCACCTGGAGCAGCCAGAGCAGACCCGCCGACGAAGATCGCAGTCACGAGCGTCACGACGACGGCGAGCAGCAGGCCGATCAAGGTGCGACGCCGCCGCGCGGCGGCGGAGACCGGGCGGGCCTGATGGCCGCGGACTTGACCGACCATCGCGTGGGCGCACCAGGCGACCCCACCGACGAGCCCGGAGCCGAGCCGTCGGAGCCCTCCGAAGCCGGCCATGACCAGGATCCCGATCGCCCCGATGAGCCGGGCCGGGACCGAACGGCGCACCGGGCGGGCGGGACGGGGCCGACGCGGGGGCCGGACCTCGTCCTCCTCCTCAGCCGGCGCGGAGGCTCCAGAGACATGGACATCCATGGACCGGGTTCGGTGCGGCATCACGACGTACCGGTCGTCGCGGGCCTCGCGACGGGACAGCGTGTGCATCGCCGTCGAGAACCTGTCGACGGAGCGGTCCTGCTCGACCTCGTCGTGGCGTCGCAGCCACATCGGGACCAGCACGCACGCCCACATCAGGACCAACCCCAAGATGATGACGGGGCTCATGAGCCGGCCTGCCGAGGGTTCGCGTCCATCGGGACCGAACGCTAGCCATGGTGACCTCGTGGATCACGGACCTCAGTCGGTGTGTCGGGCCCGACGTTGTTCGGCGTGCCATCGGGCAAGCAGGCCGCCGGGAACATCTTCGCGGACCAGGGCATAGGTGAGATGGTCGCGCCAGTCGCCTGCGATGTGCAGGTAGAGCTTGCGGGTGCCCTCCTCACGAAACCCAAGTTTCTCAACGACTCGGCGGCTCGCTTGGTTCTCCGGCCTGATGTTGATCTCGATCCGGTGCAGCCCAACCGCGTCGAAACAGTGGTCGGTGGCGAGCGCGACCGCGGTCGGTGTCACACCACGACCCGCCACCCGCTGGTCGACCCAGTACCCGATGTGCGCGGAGAGCAACGACCCGCGGACCAGCCCCGCGACGTTGAGCTGCCCGGCGAGCTGGCCGTCGACGACGATGAGGAACGGCAGTGCCGTCCCGCGCCGGGCGTCCTTTCGCAGCCGTCGGGACATCGCGGTGTACACCGCCGTCGAGTCGCCGAACCCCGCTGGGCCGTCGGGCTGGGTGGCCTCCCAGGGCTGCAACCACTCGACGTTGCGCCGGCGTACCTCGCTCCATGCCGAGGCGTCACGCAACCGCAGCGGTCGCAGCGTCACCGGGCCATCAGCAAGCGTGGCGGGCCAGCCGGGGGGCACGGGATCAGTGATCCCCGCCGCGCAGCTGCGCGATCGCATGACCGATGACCGGACTCAGCACAGCGACACCATCCCGCACCCCACCCGTAGAGCCCGGAAGGTTGACGATCAGCGACGTTCCGGCGACTCCGGCGACGGCACGGGAAAGGACAGTCGTCGGGATCTGGTCTCGGTTGAACTGGCGCAGTGCCTCAGCGATGCCCGGCACCTGCCGGTCCACCACTCTCACGGTCGCCTCCGGCGTGACGTCGCGCGGCCCCAGACCGGTGCCTCCGGTCGTTGCCACGAGATCGGCGCCCGAGCCGATCGCGGCTCGCAGCGCGGCTTCGATCGCCTCGGCGTCATCAGGTACGACGACCGGATCATCGGTCTGGAAACCCAGTAACCGCAACAGATCCACGAGCAGCGGGCCGGACGTGTCGGCCCGATCGCCGGCCGCCGAACGGTCGGACACCGTGACCACTGCCGCTGACGCTCCTGGCGGCAGCCCCCCGGCCGTCGTGTCACGACGGCCGCCGCCAGTCGCCGGTCGCACCGCCCGTCTTCTCCTCGACCCTGATGTCACCGATCGCTGCAGCCGGGTCAACTGCCTTGACCATGTCCACGAGCGTCAACGCGGCGACCGCCACGGCGGTGAGCGCCTCCATCTCCACACCGGTGCGGTCAGCGGTCCGGGTGGTCACACTGATGGCGACGCCGGTGTCGTCGACCTCGAGGTCAACGGTGACACCGTGCAACGCGATCGGGTGACACAGCGGCAGCAGGTCCGGGGTGCGCTTCGCCGCCATCAGCCCGCGATCCGGGCGACCGAGAGTGCATCGCCCTTGGGCAGCGCCCCCGAACGCAGCAGCGCGACGACCTCGCCCGACGTCGTCACCCGCCCGGTCGCCGTCGCGGTGCGCACCGTCACGTCCTTACCGGAGACGTCGACCATCCGAGCGGCGCCCGTCTCGTCCACGTGGGTCAGCCGGGTCACTGGTGCCGCCGCTCGAGCTGGATGACGCTGACCGCTGCCCCGGCCGGGATCTCAGTGGTGTCCTCCGGGACGACGATGAACGCGTTCGCCGCGGCCAGCGACGCGATGAGGTGGGAGCTGGAGCCAGCCGACCTGGTGCACGACGTAAGCGCCCTGCTCGACCGAGAGCCAGGCGCGAAGATACGAGCGCTTGCCGGGCGGCGAGCGCAGCGGCTCGGACAGCCGGGCCCGCACGATCGGACGGGTGAGCGGCTCGACCCCGATCATCCGACGCAGCGCGGGACGGACGAAGACCTCGAAGGACACATACGAGCTGACCGGATTGCCGGGCAGCCCGAAGAACGGGGTTTCGTCGGGTCCGATGACCCCGAATCCCTGCGGCATACCGGGCTGCATCGCCACCTTGTCGAACTGGACCGTGCCAACGCGGGTCAGCACCTCCTTGACCACGTCGTACGCACCGACGCTCACGCCGCCGCTGGTGACGACGACATCGGCACGGATCAGCTGGTCCTCGAGCGTGTTGAGCAGCAGACCCGGATCGTCCGGCACGATGCCCACCCGGAACGCGATAGCGCCGGCCTCGCGCGCCGCCGCCGTGAGCAGCGCGCTGTTGGAGTCGTAGATCTTGCCGTAGCTCAACGGCGAGCCTGGGTCGACCAGCTCGCTGCCGGTCGAGAGCACCACGACCCGCGGCCGCGGCCGAACCCGCACCCGGTCGCGGCCGACGGCGGCGAGCAGACCGATCTGAGCGGCGCCCAGGTGGGTTCCCGCCCGGAGCACCTGCGACCCGATCGCGGCGTCGCCGCCGGCCGGCCGGACGTGCTGGCCGACGGCGACCGGCTCCCGGATGGCCACCTGCGCAACGCCGCCGTCGGTGCTCTCCAGCGGTACGACGGCATCGGCACCTGGCGGCATCGGTGCACCGGTCATGATCCGGACGCACAGGCCGGGCTGAACCGAGTACGCCGTCGTCGTACCGGCCGCGATGTCGCCGATGACCGGCAGCACCGCCGGCTGCGTCGGGCTGGCGGCCGCGATGTCGACGGCTCTGACGGCGTACCCGTCCATGGCGGAGTTGTCGAACGGTGGCAACGGAAACGCAGCGGTGACGTCCTCGTCGAGGATGCAGCCATGCGCGTCGGCGAGCGTCAGGTCCAGTGAGGACAGTGGCTGCACCGTGGCCAGGATGCGTTGCAGATGCGCGTCGACCGGGACCAGCGGCTGGGTCATGCCGACGCCCTCACGGTTGCAACGGGACGTCAGGGTCGCCCTCGGCGATCCGCTTGGCCGCGAACTCGCCGAGCCAGGCGCGGAATCCCGGGACCGAGGTCCTCACGATCGCAGGCAAGCTGCACGATCGCCTTGAGGTAGTCGGCCTTGTCGCCGGTGTCGTAACGACGACCTCGGAAGATGACCCCGTGCACCGGACCGCCCGTCGCCGCTTGCGACCCGCCAGCGTGTTGATGGCGTCGGTGACCTGGATCTCCCCGCCGCGGCCAGGCGGGGTGTCGCGCAGCACATCGAAGATCTGCGGCGCCAGCACATAGCGGCCGATAATCGCGAGCGTGCTCGGCGCCTCGGCAGGGTCCGGCTTCTCGACCAGGTCGGTGATGCGCACCACGTCGTCGTCGTCGGTCTCCTCGACCGCCGCGCAGCCGTACAGCCCGATCTGGTCCCGCGGCACCTCCAGCAGCGCGACCACGCAGCCACCCAGCCGCTGCTGCACCTCGATCATGCGGGTCAGGAGCACGTCCCGCTCGTCGATCAGGTCGTCGCCGAGCAGCACGGCGAACGGCTCGTCACCGACGTGGCGCGCGCTCATCAGCACGGCGTGGCCGAGACCCAGAGCCTCACCCTGCCGGACGTAGTGGACCGTCGCGAGCTCGGTCGCCTCCTGCACCCGGGCCAGCAGGTGCTGCTTGCCGCCGTCCCTCGACAGCTTGTCCTCGAGCTCGTAGTTGCGGTCGAAGTGGTCCTCGAGCGGGGACTTGTTACGGCCGGTGACGAACAACAAGTCGGACAGGCCCGCCCGGACCGCCTCCTCGACGACGTACTGGATCGCAGGCTTGTCGACGACCGGCAACATCTCCTTGGGTGTCGCCTTGGTCGCGGGCAGGAACCTGGTGCCGAGACCGGCCACCGGGACGACCGCCTTCGTCACTCCGGAGGACATAGCGTCACCCTAACGGTGTGACAACGAAGCAGTCGCTGCGAGCCGCGGCCGTGGCCAGGCGCGCCGCCAGGGACGCGGACACCCGAGCCGCCGCCGGTGAGGCGCTGGTCCCCCATGGTCTGGCCGCCTGCGCCGGAGCCGGCTGCGTGGCGGCCTACGTCGGCGTGGGTACCGAGCCGCCGACGATCCCGCTGCTCGACGCGCTCCGGGCCGCCGGCGTGCGGGTCCTGCTGCCCGTCATCGACGGGGCCGCCCTGGACTGGGCGGCGTACGACGGCACCGCGACGCTCGCGGGTGGCGCGCTAGGCCTGGCCGAACCAAGCGGTGCCCGGCTCGGGCCCGACGGCGCTGCGGGATGCGGACGTCGTCCTGGTCCCAGCACTCGCCGTGGATCGCGACGGGCACCGGCTCGGCCGCGGCCGCGGCTACTACGACCGGGCGCTACGGACCGTGACCGCACCAGTCATCGCCGTGGTGTACGACGAGGACGTGGTCGAGCAGTGGTCGTGTCGAGTCGCACGATCGCAGGGTCGACGGCTGGCTGACGCCCAGCGGCCGTATACGACCGCTAGGTGCCGCTCTTCTTGCTGTGGTGATGGTGCTGTCTTGTTGTGCTTGCGTGATGGGCACGGGCGCGAAACCAGGCTCGTCCTGATGCGGTAGCAGCGGGTGCAGCGCCTTCGCGGCGGCGGTCGGTGCCGCATCGCCGGCGACCCACTTCTTCCAGCTCATGTTCCAGTCGGCCATGCCCGGGTCGGCGGTGTTGACCGCTGCGGCGCTGTTGTAGACGTCGACGATGTCGCCGCGCAGCGCCCACTTGTAGAACCACTCGGCATTGGTAGGACTCAGGTTGATGCAGCCGTGCGAGACGTTGGTGTGTCCCTGGTTGGCCACCGACCACGGCGCTGAGTGGACGAAGGCGCCGCCGTCGGAGATCCGGACGTCCCAGTTGACGACCTCGTAGTAGTAGTTCGGGCTGCCCTTCGGGATGCCGACAGTCGCCGAGTCCATGATCACCGTCGGTGACTTCTCGATCGCGATGTGGACGCCGTTCTTCGTCGGCCACTGCGGGGCGCCGGCGCTGAACGGCAGCGTCCTGATCAGCCGGCCGTTGTCGTAGACCCGCATCTGGTCGGTGGCGACGTCGGCCTCGCTGATGTGGGACGGCCCGATCGTGAACCGCGTGCTGTGGTGGCCTGGCCGCTCCCCAGATCCCGTGGCCGAGCGAAAGCCCCTGCAGGTCAGAGGCGATCTTCACCTTGGTCCCGGTCTTCCAGTACGTCGGGGGCCGCCAGTGCACCTCCTGGTCGCTCATCCAGTGCCACGCGCCGACCACGTGCGGCGACGTCGTCACGGACAGCCGCTTCTCGACGGCCGCGCGCATCGAGGTGGGGACCACCTGGTCGAACGTGACGACGACCGGCGAACCGACGCCCACGGTGTCGCCCGCGCCCGGCGAGAGCAGCGCATCGATGTGCTTCTTGCTGTCCGTCGTCGCGTCGTGCCAGGTCCGCGTCGCGTGGTGGCCGCCGAGATCGACGTAGCTCACGGTCGAGGTCAGCTGGGTCAGCGGCGCGAAGCTGTCGGCTGCTTCGCCACACCGAGCGGGAGGCGTTGAAGCTCCCTGCCACGGGCTGCCCGGCCGACTCGCTCACCGAGACGGCCGTGAACGTTCCGTTCTTCAGGCTGAATCGCAGCCGCTTGGCATAGGGAAGGGTCCGGTGGTGCTGGTGGGCCACTTGCAGCCTGACCTTGGGGATCGGCCGCTGCGGGCTCGACGAGGCCCGCTGAGGTGCCCGACGGGCCGCCCGACACGAGGAGCAGCTACAACCGCCGCGATCACCACGACCGCCAGCGCAGACAGCGCGATGGCGCCGTTGCGCGGGGTAAGGCGGGGCAGCTGCATCGGTAACGTCCGGCTCTCTACGTGATGGGCTCCATTGTGCCTCTTTGTCGGCACCGGGTGTCCAGGCCTTAGCGGCCGCGGTGATCTAGCCCGTCTGCTTACCTACGCAAAGGTTGCGTGGTGCAGGTATTGAGTGACCCGTTCGGGTGTTTCCGGCCCGGACATCCCGGCGTACATTGGGCTCACACCGTCGAGCAGCGAGCGGCAAGGCCTGATTTTCTGGGTCGGCCTGGGGAGTCGGCCCGACTGCGGAGGTGGACACATGGCTTCTCGGGCGACCGATCTGTACACCCGAGCCCAGGTCAGCACGGCGCTCCTGAGCGCCGCGGACACGATTGCGGCCGAGTTCCCGCACCTTCCGCACTCGGTGGTCTACGAGAAGGTCGGGGACGCCCGGGCCATTGCCGCGCGCCAGCTGCCGAACGTGTCGGCGTACCGCCATGTGCTCGAGCGGGAGGCCCGCCTCGCCCTCGCCGGATACGGGTCTGCGTCACGGGGCGAGATGAGCCCGGGTACATCGGGCTTGACCAGCGCTCGCTGACGCCGCCGACCCTGCTGCACTCCAGCCTCGAACTAGCCGCTCGCGGCGTCGGGGTGGGTGCGTTGGTGGATCTCGGGATTGAGCCGGCAGCTGTCGTGTCGCTCCCCGATCACGAGCAGCAGCTGGTTGCGGACCACCATCTCGGCGGTGTCGATGCCTTCGGGGGGCCGCAGGCCGAACCGCTCGACCGCTGCCTTGGCGCGATCGACCTCCTCCACCACGGCAACCGGATCCAGGGTGGGGAAGCTGGCAACGAGATGCTCACACAGCACGGCCCAGTCGCCGTGATGCGGGCAACACCGCTCGAGCTGTCGGTCATTGCCCATCCAGCACCTCGCGGGGCCGACGACAGCCGGGTCCGGACTGCCGATCCGAAAGGAAATCGCTCGCTGTTGAGCTCGCCGCGACGATATCCGGTTTTTAGCTGACTTGTGCCGTCGTGTCCGGCCAGATCGGCGCGCCGCGGCACCCCAGTCGTGGCTTTCTAGGCAAACGGCCGGTTGACAGTGCACAATTAGCAGTCACCCCTGGCGAGTGCCAGCAGCATGAGGAGAAGACGATGCCGACCTATCAGTACCGCTGCACCGAATGTGGCGACGAGCTGGAGGCCGTGCAGAAGTTCACCGATGAGCCCCTCAGCGTGTGCCCGGTCTGCAACGGCCAGCTCCGGAAGCTGTTCTCGGCCGTCGGGGTCGTCTTCAAAGGATCGGGCTTCTACAAGACCGACAGCCGGTCGTCGTCGAAGCCCGAAGCCCGCGAAGAAGGACGGCGCCACGACCGGCAACGGCTCGTCCTCGAGCAGCGACGGCTCCGGGGAGTCATCGAGCTCCACCGACAGCGGCTCCGGCGGCAACTCCGGCAAGGACGGTACCGGATCGAGCGCCTCGAAGTCGGGCGAGTCCACAGCGACTTCGTCATCTGGCGGTTCCAGCCCGTCCACCGGCGACGGCAGCAAGGTCGCGTAGAACTGCCTCGTCCACAGCTGGTCGTCCCGCCCGTTGCGGTGGTCCCAGGCTGCCTAGCGTGCGGTCATGGACCTCGGTACGCCGACCGGCCGGTCGGCGCTGGTGCAGCGGCTCACGTCGTACCGACGATCGGCGGCGGCGCTGTCGGCGGCCGTCGCGGTGGTCTGTGCGCTGACCGCGCTTCGCCCGGCGACACCGGCGACCGTCCGCGTCTGGTCGGCCGCCCGCGATCTGGCCGGTGGCGCCCCGTTGGAGACGGGTGACCTGCGGGCGGAGCGGTTGCCCGCCGCCGACGTGCCGGCCGGCGCGCTGGTCGCGACCCGCTCGATCGCCGGCCGGATGCTGGCCGCACCGGTGCGCCGCGGCGAGCCGCTCACTGATGTCCGGCTGCTCTCGACCTCGCTGCTGAGCGCGCTCGGCCGCTCCGGCCTGGTCGCTGTCCCCGTGCGCGTGACGGACGGCCCCGCAACGACGGCGCTCGTGCAGCCGGGCGACCGCGTCGACGTTCTCGCCGCCGCCGACCCGCAGGATGCCGGCACCGCCACGACCACGACCGTGGTCCGGGGCGTGCGGGTTCTCGCCGTCCCCGGTGGCGAAGCTGGCCTGGTCGTCGTCGCCGCGACGACGACGCAGGCCGCCGCTCTCGCGGGCGCCGCTACCGGTGCCCGACTGTCCGTGGCCGTGCGGAGCGACACCGGATAGCCACCGCGTCGCCAGATCAACCAGACTGTCCGGCACGAGCAACCTGGCTCGGCACAGGAAGGGACATCAGTCGTGGCCGGCTTCAAGAAGTTCCTGCTCAGAGGCAACGTCGTCGATCTCGCCATCGCGGTCGTCATCGGTGCGGCGTTCGGCGCGCTGATCGTCGCGTTCACGGCGGACCTGCTGACACCGATCATCGCGGCGTTCGCCGGACAAGCCGACTTCAGCAGCCTGAGCTTCACGATCCACAACTCGCACTTCTTGTACGGCGCGTTCATCAACGCGGTCATCGCGTTCGTGATCATCGTCGCCGTCGTCTACTTCTTCGTGGTCCTCCCGGTCAACGCCCTGATGGACCGGTACAAGCCGGCTCCCGACGAGCCGACGCCCACGCGCGACTGCCCGCACTGCGTCTCGTCCATCCCCACGACCGCCACGGTGTGCGCGTTCTGCACCCGGGACGTCGTCGCGGTCTAAAGCTGCCGACCCACACCACACCCCAAAGCTGAGGTCAGGGGCGATCGTGGTGCGGGGGGCGCTCGGCGATCAGGCGCTCGTCGTCACGGTCCCCGCCGTTGCGGTCCTCGTCGTACGCCGGATCCTCGCGCTCATCGCCCCACCCGACCGGGCGCTCATCGGAGCTGGACTCGGGTGCCGTCGGCTCGGTCATCGGGCCCGGTCAGCTCTCGCTGGAGGCGGCGAAAGCGCCGCACAGGTCGCGCTGGCTGACCATCCCGACGACCGCACCATCGACCACCACCGGCAGGTGCCGGATCCAGCGGTCGGCCATGTGGCGGGCGGCCTGCTGGAGCGACGTCTCGGGCGTCACGGTCAGCACCGACGTCGTCATGACCGCGCTGACCGGGGTGTTCGCCAGATCGTCGCCGCGGGCGACCGCCTTCATGACGTCACGCTCGGTGATGATGCCGAGCAGCTGCTCGCCGTCCATCACCAGCAGCGATCCGGTCTGCTTGGCCCACATCCGGTCCGCGGCCGCCGTCAGGGAGTCGGCGGCCGACTCGGTCACGCTCGCGCGGCTCATCACGTCCGAGACCTTCACGCGCGCAAGCGTACGGCGATCATGGTTCGAACTTGTACCCCAGCCCCCGGACCGTCAGCAGGTGACGAGGCGCCGACGGCGAGGGCTCGATCTTGGCCCGCAGCCGCTTGACGTGGACGTCGAGGGTCTTGGTGTCCCCGACGTAGTCGCTGCCCCAGATCCGGTCGATCAGCTGCCCTCGGGTCAGCACCCGACCTGCGTTGCGGAGCAGGAACTCCAGCAGCTCGAACTCCTTGAGCGGCATCGCGACGTTCTCGCTGTCCACGCTCACGACGTGGCGGTCGACGTCCATCCGGACCGGGCCGGACTCGAGGACCGCGGACCCTGCATCCTCCGGCTCGCCGCCGCGCCGCCGAAGCACCGCGCGCATCCGCGCGACCAGCTCACGAGCGGAGAACGGCTTGGTGACGTAGTCGTCGGCGCCGATCTCGAGCCCGACGACCTTGTCCACCTCGGCGTCCTTGGCCGTGAGCATGATCACCGGGACGTCGGAACGCTGCCGCAGCGCGCGACAGACCTCCAAGCCCGACAACCCGGGCAGCATCAGGTCCAGCAGCACCAGATCGGCGCCGTTGCGGTCGAACTCCTCGACGCCGTCCGGGCCGGTCGCGGCCAGCGCGACCTCGAACCCTTCCCTGCGCAGCATGTATCCCAGGGCGTCGGAGAACGATTCCTCGTCTTCGACGACCAAGATGCGGGTCACGTGACTACAGCCTCCTGACGGGACGGAACGACAGCCACCAGCCTGATGGTGAAGGTGCTGCCGGAGCCGGGCTGGCTCCACAGCGTGACCTCTCCCCCGTGGTTGCCGACCGTGTGCTTGACGATGGCGAGACCGAGACCGGTACCGCCCGTAGCTCGCGAGCGCGCGGGATCGACCCGGTAGAAGCGCTCGAAGATGCGTTCCTGCTCCTCCGCCGCGATCCCGATGCCCTGGTCCGTGACCGCTATCTCGATGACTCCCTCGCGGGCGTGGACGGTCACGATCACCCGAGTGCGCTCCGGGCTGTAGGCGACGGCGTTGTCGAGCAGGTTGGCCACCGCGGTGACGAGCTGACGCTCGTCGCCCCGGACGGTATGGCCGTGCTCGCCGGTGCGGATGACCTGGATGGTCTTCGCCTCGGCGACCAGTCGGGCCCGGTCGATCGCCTCCTCGACGATCGCGTCGACCCCCACCTCCGTCGCAGCGGGAAGTGGCTCGCCGCCCTGCAGTCGGGACAGGTCGATGAGCTCCTGGACCAGCCGGGCAAGCCGTTGCGCTTCGTGCTGCATCCGCCCGACGAAGCGCTGCACAGCGTCGGGATCGTCACGGGCATCGAGCGCCGCCTCGGCCAGCAGCTGCAGCGCGCCGACCGGCGTCTTGATCTCGTGCCCGACGTTGGCAACGAAGTCCCGGCGTACCGCCTCGACCCGCTTCGCCTCCGTCAGGTCGTCCACGACGAGCGCGACCTCACCGGTGTCGAGCCGCTCGGCCCGCGCGCCCACCGAGAGCAGCCGGCGCGGGAACCCGCCCTCGTCCAGGGTCAGCTCGGCGACCTGCGCATGCCCGGTACGGCGGGCGGTATGGACCAGCGCCGCCAGCGGCGGCACGACGAGCGATGAGCCGCGCACGATCCCCATCTGCATCGCGGCGGAGTTCGCGAGCCGCACGACGTCATCGGCATCGAGCAGCACGGCTGCGGTCGGCAGCAGCTCAAGCACGGTTTCGGCCGGCATCCGGTCAGCTGTCCTCGGGGAAGGAGGTGGCTCGACGACCGGTGTCGGTACGACGGCTCCACCACGGGCGGACGGAAGGGTCAGTCGAGCGATGACGACCCCGACGAGCAGTGCAGCGAGCGCTGCGACCACCACCGTCACGAGTCGATGATAGGGACGGCATACCGTCCCCACGGCATCGGCCGACACCAACTGAGCGTGTCCCCGTGATCTTTCACAGGGTGGCCCCCGCCTGTTCACCCTCCGATTGCCTGGCGTTCACGAAGCGCGAGAGACGGTGGATACCCACGGCATACAGTCAGGTCTGACAGCAGGAGGCGCAGTGCGCGACCAGTATCACGAGGATCTCGACGCCATCACCACGTCGCTCGTGGAGATCACCCGGCTCGCCGGTTCGGCGATCAACCACGCCACTCAGGCGCTGCTCGACGCTGACCTGACCGCGGCCGAGGGTGTCATCACCGGCGACGCCGCCATCGACGAGCTCTATGCGCAGATCGAGAGCAATGCGTTCGACCTGCTGGCCCGCCAGCAGCCCGTGGCGAGCGACCTGCGGGTCGTCATCGCCAGCCTGCGGATGGTCGCCGACGTCGAGCGGATGGGTGACCTCGCGCTGCACATCGCCAAGGTGGCGCGCCGCCGCTACCCGGCCAGCGCGATCCCGCCGGAGTTGCAGGCGACCGTGCTGGAGATGGGGCAGGTCGCGCAGCGGATCTGCGCCAAGTGCTCGAGCGTCATCGCCGGCCGCGACCTGACCATGGCTGCCGAGCTCGAGCGTGACGACGACGTGATGGACGGGCTGCACCGCCGGCTGTTCTCGACCCTGCTGGACGATGCCTGGGATGGCGGGATCGAGACCGCCATCGACGTCACCCTGTGTGGCCGTTACTACGAGCGGTTCTGCGACCACGCTGTGTCCGTTGCCCGTCGGGTGGTGTTCCTCGTCACCGGCGAGCGCGCGCCGACCGGAGCCGACGCCGCCGTCTGAACGTCATCCACAGGCCGACGCGCTCGCCGTCGCCAACCGGCCGCGCCACGTTCACTTGTCGTTCATCCGTTGTGGGTCGTCGGGTCGACTGCGGTCCCTAGCGTCGGTTTCACCGGCCCGGATCACCCGGGCCCCCGTCCGCGGAGGTCTCCTGTCGTGAATGTCTCGCTCGTCATGCGCGTCGCCGGTGTCAGCGCCGTCGCCGCTCTCGGGCTCGTAGCCTGCGGCAGCAACAACAGCTCGGGTGGGAGCGGCGGGGGCTCGACAAGTTCCGGCGGCGCCGTCACCCTGACCCCTCAAGGCTCGACGTTCCAGCAGACGCTGGAGCAGCAGTGGGCCTCCAAGTACACCAACGCCAAGGTGACCTACAGCGGCACCGGCTCGACGGCGGGGATCCAGCAGTTCACGACGGGCAAGGTGCCGTTCGCCGGATCCGACGTCACGATGGACGCCCAGGAGCAGGCAGCGGCCAACAAGGCGTGCGGGAGCACCGCCCTCACGATCCCCATCACCTCGGGTGGCGTCGCGATCATCTACAACCTCCAGGGCGTCCCCAACCTCAAGCTCGACGCTGCGACGATCGCCCAGATCTTCACCGGCAAGATCAAGAAGTGGAACGATCCCGCGATCGCCAAGCTCAACCCCGGCGCCAAGCTGCCCAGCACCCCCATCTCGACGTTCCACCGGGCGGATGGCTCCGGCACGTCGGATGTGCTGACCGGCTTCATGAACGCGCTGGCTCCCAGCGACTGGACGACTGCCGCCAACAAGGTGTGGCCGTCCGGGCTGCCGGGCCAAGGAGCCACCGGTTCCGCCGGCGTGGTCCAGGGCGTCAAGAACACCAATGGGGGCATCACCTACGCCGAGATCACCTTCGCCAAGCAGAACAACCTGCCAACGGCCTCGGTCAAGGGCGCCACGGGCGGCTACCAGTCGATCTCCGCGGCCACCGTCGCGAAGGCGATCGGTAGCGGCTTCTCGGTCACGGGCACCGGCAACAATCTGGCCGGCACGCTGAGCTTCACCAAGATGGCGGGCTACCCCATCTCGACTGTCTCCTACGTTCTGGTCTGCTCGAAGTACAAAGACTCGGCGACCGGCGCGGCGGTCAAGGGCTACCTGACCTACGCGGCCGGGACCGGCCAGTCCGAGGCGAACGCCCTGGGGTTCGCACCGCTGCCGAGCTCGCTGGACCAGAAGGCTCAGACCGCCATCTCATCGATCAGCTGATTCGCAGTACGAGTTAGCCTCGCCACCACTATGACGTCCGTCTCCACGACGCCGGACTCCGCCTCACTGCGTGCAGGTCGCTCGACCCAGCGCGGTGAGGCGGTGTTCCGACGGCTGACCGTGGCCGCGGGCGCCATGGTGCTGGTGCTGCTCGGCGCGATTGCGGTCTTCCTGGTCGTCAAGGCCCTTCCGGCGTTGGAGCACGACAAGGTCAGCTTCTGGACCACGCAGGTGTGGTCACCGGAGACCAGGGTCTTCGGTATCGCGGCGCTGCTGTACTGGACGGTCACGACGAGTCTGATCGCGCTGGTCATGGCACTCCCGGTCGGTTTGGGGGTTGCCATCTACATCACGCAGTACGCCCCCCGCCGGATCGCGACCTTCCTCGGCTACGTCACCGACCTGCTGGCCGCGGTGCCCAGCGTCGTCTACGGCCTGTGGGGGTTGGTCTTCCTGCTCCCCCATCTGGTCGGCACGCAGATGTTCCTGACCAAATGGTTCGGCTGGATCCCGCTGTTCGCGAACCCGAACGGCGCGGCCGACCAGTTCAGCAAGTCAGCGTTCGGCGCGGGCGTCGTCCTCGCCATCATGATCCTGCCGATCATCGCGGCCATCAACCGCGAGGTGCTGCGACAGGTCGATCCCTCCCAGAAGGAAGCAGCCCTCGCGCTCGGTGCGACCCGCTGGGAGATGATCCGTACGTCGGTGCTCCCTCCCAGCCGCCCCGGCATCATCAGCGCCACGATGCTCGCCCTCGGACGCGCTCTCGGCGAGACGATCGCCGTGGCTCTGGTCATCGCCAACACACCCACGATCAGCGCGCACATCCTCACCCCCGTGGGAGCGACGATCGCCTCCAACATCGCGGTGTCCTTCGGTGATGCCGACACCTTCGGCCGCTCCGCACTCATCGCCAGTGGTCTGGTGCTCTTCGTCCTGACCCTCGCCGTCAACCTCATCGCGCGCTACGTGATCCTGCGTTCCGGCACCGAGGAACGAAGCGCCGTATGAGCACGCTGTCGTCCGGGTCGCTGCAGGCCGAGGGCATCAAGCGCGGCAGCCTGCCGTCATGGGCATTGTGGGCGACCGTCGTCGGCGCGGTGGCCGTGACCGTGGTGCTGTTCGCGTTGACCGGGTTCGCGGGTCGCGCCGATTTTCTGGTGGTCGCGGCGATCCTGTCGGTCGTCGCTATCGGTGGCGTCAGCTGGCAAGTCGAAGGCAAGCGCAAGGCCGTCGACCGGGTCGCGACGAGCGGTGCTCTGCTCGCCCTCGTCCTCACCCTGTTGCCGCTTGGCTTGGTGCTCGGTTACGTCATCAAACAGGGCAGGGAACGGTTCAGCCTGGACTTCCTCACCCACTCGATGGCGAACGTGGGTCCGCTCGCGTCCAACGGCGGCGTCTACCACGCCATCATCGGGACGCTGGAGCAGGTGCTGATCGCCAGCATCATCTCGGTGCCGTTGGGCCTGCTGGTCGCCGTCTACATCACGGAGTACGGCGGAAACGCTCTGGCTTCCGGTGTGCGCTTCCTGGTCGACGTGATGACCGGCATCCCCTCGATCGTCGCGGGTCTGTTCGTGCTGGCGTTCTGGATCATCGAGCTGAACCAGCCGTTCACGGGTTTTGCGGGCGCGCTGGCCCTGTCGATCCTCGAGCTGCCGATCGTCATCCGGACGTCCGAGGAAATGATCCGGTTGGTTCCGAGCTCCCTGCGCGAGGCGTCGTACGCTCTTGGAGTGCCGAAATGGAAGACGGTGCTGCGCATCGTGCTCCCGACGGCCTCGACGGGGATCACCACCGGTGTGATGCTGGCGATCGCGAGGGTCATCGGCGAGACGGCGCCGGTGCTGCTGGTCATCGGCGGTAACAACTTCATCAACAACAACCCGTTCTCCGGCGCCCAGGGGTCGCTGCCAGTGTTCATCTTCCAGAACGCGCTGACGTCCAGCACCTTCAACGTGCAACGGGCCTGGGCGGCCGCGCTGACCCTCATCCTCATCGTGGTCGTGCTGTACGTGGCCGCTCGGCTGCTCACCCGCCGCAACGCTCTGGCCAGGAGGTAGCAGGCCCATGGCCAAGCGCATCGAGACTGTCGGCCTGTCGTGCTTCTACGGCGGCGTCAAGGCGGTCGAGGACGTCGACATCGCGATCGAGCCCAAGAGCGTGATGGCGTTCATCGGGCCGTCCGGCTGCGGCAAGTCGACCTTCCTGCGCTCGCTGAACCGGATGCACGAGGTGGTGCCCGGGGCCCACATCGAGGGCAAGGTGCTGCTCGACGACGAGGACATCTACGGGCCGGGCATCGACGCCGCCCTGGTACGCCGGACCATCGGCATGGTCTTCCAGAAGCCCAACCCGTTCCCCACCATGTCGATCTTCGACAACGTCGCCGCCGGGCTGCGACTCAACGGGCTGCGCAAGAAGGCCGAGCTCGAGGAGGCGGTCGAGCGGTCGTTGCGCGGCGCCAACCTGTGGGACGAGGTGAAGAGCCGGCTCGGCAAGCCCGGTGCGGGCCTGTCGGGTGGGCAGCAGCAGCGGCTGTGCATCGCCCGGGCCATCGCGGTCGAGCCGCAGGTGCTGCTCATGGACGAGCCCTGCTGCGCCCTGGACCCGATCTCGACGCTGGCGATCGAGGACCTGATCACCGAGCTCAAGGACCGGTTCACGATCGTCATCGTGACCCACAACATGCAGCAGGCGGCCCGGGTCTCCGACGTGACCGCGTTCTTCACCCTGAAGGGACCCGGCGAGCCCGGCTACCTGGTCGAGGTCGACACCACCCAGCAGATCTTCACCAACCCGCACGAGAAGCGGACCGAGGACTACATCACCGGCCGATTCGGCTGATCCCGGCCCGGCTCCCGCTGCAGAGCAGGCGAACCGGGCGCACACTGGTGGTGTGGCCTCCCGCGAGCAGCCGGTTCTCGTTACGACGGCTGGCCGCAGCCCGGGGCAGGATCGGCGTGACCGGGAGCGCCGCTACCTGATCACGATGGGCATCCGGGTCATTGCCTTCATCGTCGCGCTGGTCGTGGCCCACGGCTGGGTCCGGGTCGTCGCGATCATCGCCGCGCTGGTGCTGCCGTGGGTTGCGGTGGTGATGGCCAACAGCGGCCCGGTACGCCGGCCCCCCGAGCAGCCGTCGCTGTACTCACCAGACCGGCCGCGCGAGCTCGAGTAGGTCCCCGCGCGAGTCGGATGGCCGAAGACGGTATTTCTGGGCCGGCTGCCGCATCCTCTGGTCATGAAGCGCTCACGAGTCCTTGCTGCCGTGTCCCTGTCCGTCGCGCTGTGCACCGCCGGAACCGGCGCTTCCGTAGCGGCCGCGGCGGCCGCCGCGCCAAGCCATCACGGCGTACCCGTGTTGGGGTCCAAGAAGTTCGCGCCGCATGGCAACGGCTTCGGACACGCTCATCCCGCCCACATCTTCAATGGCGGTGACCCCTCGGGCGACATCGTCCACGTCACCTGGAAGCACTGGGGAGCCAAGCGGTCCACCGGCCGCGGAAAGACCTTCATCTTCAAGCCGCAGGGCGGCTACTACGCCGGCCGGTGCGGATCCAGCTCCGCGCCCAGGATCTCGGGCAGTGCCCCGGTGGCAACGGGCGCGCCGCCTACCAGAAGCTCTACGTCCGGGAGCCGCATAAGCCAGGCGGGAAGCTGGGCAAGTGGCACGCCTGGTCGGGCAAGAAGACGATCTGCCACGGCTTCGGCTGAGCCGCGGGGCTCAGCCCAGGGTGAGGCCGAGCGTCGCGACCGCCAGCGCGACCACCAGCAGGAGTGCCACCGCAGACCACAGCGCCAGGTCGACGCCGGGCAGGATCGTCAGGCTCGTCTCGATCTCGTCGTAATCATCCATGACTCCACTGTGCGGGACGGAGTTTGCGATTAGCGGTCGCGCAGATGACAACTTGGCGCATCAGCCGGTGATGATCGTCACAGCTTCGCTCAACGCGATCGAGTGCGCGGCGTCAGTGGATGAAGATCCGCAGGATCCCGAAGCAGGCAGCCGCCATCAGCGCCGCTGCCGGGAGCGTGAGAACCCACGCGAGCAGGATGTTGCCCGCCACACCCCACCGGACCGCGGACAGCTTCCTCGTGGCTCCGACGCCCATCACCGACGACGTGATGACGTGCGTGGTCGAGATCGGTGCGGCGTAGACATAGGCCGAGGTCAGGAGCACGGCGGAGGCGACAGACTGGGCGGCAAACGCGGAGGTGTTGTCCAGCTTGAACACGCGTCGACCCAGCGTCCGCATGATGCGCGCGCCACCTGATGCGGTGCCGGCGCTGATCGCCACGGCGCAGGACACCTTGACCCACAGCGGGACCGCGAACTCCGCCAGGTGATGGGTCACCACGAGCGCGAGCGTGATCACGCCCATGGTCTTCTGCGCGTCCTGCGAGTCCATGGCCGAACGCCATCGCGGCCGACGACCCCCACTGGCCCACCCGGAACCCGACGTTCGCCTTCCGAGGGTTGACCCGTCGGAACAACCACAACAGCGCGAGCAGCACCAGGAAGGCGAGCCCGAATCCCACGATCGGTGATACGACCATCGGGATGACGACCTTGTCGAGCACGGAGCCCCAGTTGACATGGCCGCTGGACGCAATCGCGGCGCCGCACAGGCCGCCGATCAGTGCATGCGACGACGATGACGGCAGGCCGAAGTACCAGGTGATGAGGTTCCAGATCGTTGCGCCGACGACGGCGGCGAAGACGACGGTGAGGCCTTCCGGTGTCGTCGGGGCCGTGATGATCCCGCCGACCGTGTCGGCGACCTTGGTCGACACGAGCGATCCCAGCAAGTTGAAGACTGCCGCGAGCGCGAGTGCGACCCGCGGGCTCAGCGCCCGGGTCGCTACCGAGGTCGCGATCGCGTTCGCGGCGTCGTGAAAGCCGTTGGTGAAGTCGAAGCCCAGGGCAACGAAGATGAGCGCGATCAGGCCGAGCGTCTCCACGGGAGACTCAGGACTCCTTGACGGCGATGGTCTCGACGGTGTCCGCGACGTTTTCCAGTGCGTCGGCGGCCGACTCGAGCTGCTCGGCGATCTCCTTCATCTTCATCACGGTCAGGGCGTCGTACTCGCCCGAGAACAGTCGAGCCACGAAGCGCCGGTACAGCTTGTCGGCGTCGTTCTCCAGCCGGTTGATCTCGATCCAGTAGTCGGAGAGGTTCGTGAGCGAGCGCAGCCTCGGCATCGCGCTCGCCGTGAGCTCGGAGCCACGCACCAAGATGTCGGCCATCCGCTGCATCTCGATCGGCTGGGCATCGAGGTCGTAGAGCAGGATCAGGTCGCCGGCTGCCTCGAAGAAGTCCATGACGTCGTCGAGCCGGCTGGCCAGCCGGTAGATGTCCTCCCGGTCGAACGGCGTGACGAAGGTGGAGTTCACCGCGCGCAGGATGGTGTGGGTGTGATCGTCGCCCCGGTGCTCGAGATCCCGCAGCTGCTTGGCCAGCGGCTCCCGCTCGACCTTGGGGCACGTGACGATCTGCGAGAGCACCTGCGCCCCCTCGAGCAGGTTGGCCGCCGCGGCGCTGAACATGTCATAGAAGACGGTTTCGCGAGGCGTCAGTCGAAGGCGCACCGGGACACCCTACGGGGCAGGTGAACGACAGATGGCCGCGCGGTGAACTGCAGCGTCAGCGAGTCGCGGCCTCGGCGACCGGAACCAGGTCGAGACGGGTGGACACCTCGGCCCACAAGTCACGGAAAGCAGTAGCGATCGGGCTGGCCGGGGCCGACGCCACGACCGGGCGCCGGCGCTGGCTCATCCGCTCTGCGAGCGCGCTGCTCGGGATGGCGGTCTTGGCCATGTCGGCGTACTTGCCCTGCAGCAGCTCGACCAGATCCCGGTGCAACGCGCGGCGCTTGTCGACCATAGACAGGAACGCGACGACGGACGCCGCCGAGTTCTGCTGCGAGGTCAGCTCGACGACCTGGTCGAGGGTCCGCAGCGACAGCGGGGAGGGGACGACCGGCACCAGGATGATGTCGGCGGCGCGCACGATGTTGACCGACAGCAGAGACAGGCCCGGCGGGCAGTCGAGGATCACGAGGTCGTAGTCGTCGGTGAGGCCGGTGAGCACCCGGCTGAGCCGGTCCTCGCTGCGCTTGCTCGCGGCGAGGTCAAGATCACCCTGCAGGTACGACGATTCCGCCGGCAGCAGGTCGAGCCGGTCGTCCGCCGTACTGCGGACCGAGCGGGTCGCCTCGCTCTTGCCCTGCAGCAACCGCCGGCTGCCGCCCCTGACCTTGGCCTTGCCGCGCAGGATGAAGGTCGCGGCGGCCTGCGGGTCGAGGTCCCACAACAAGGTGCGGTGACCGTCTCGCGCCGACAACCAGGCCAGGTCGACGGCGGCCGCTGTCTTGCCGACGCCACCTTTGACCGAGTAGCACGCGAGGACCTTCATCCGCGCATCCTGTCAGCCCCAGCCGAACAAGCAAGACCTTCACACGCATGGCCCATGGGTGTCGGGTCTGGTCAGTCGTCGGTGAAGCCGGTCACCAGCAGCGAGGTCAACCCGTCGACCACGATGGGGCGAGGTACGTCGGTCTGGTCGAGCCACCAGTCGCCGGCCGCCTGGACCATCCCGGCGATGCCGTGCGCCCAGATCGCCGCCCGCACGGCAGGCATCTCGCCGAGCGCCGGCTCCTGGGCGATCCCGACCGCGAGCTCCTCGCCGAACCGGCGGACGAAGCCCTCGACCTGGCCGCGCACGGCCGGCTCCTCGACCGCGGCCCGACGTACCAGGAAGCGGTAGACCTGCGGGTTCTCCTCGATCGACGCGAGGTAGGCATCGATGGTCGCCCTGGTCCGCACCTCGAGGCCGCCGCGGGTCAGCAGGGCGGTGCGCAGCCGACCGAGCAGGTCCTCGATGTAGCGGTCCGCCAGCGCGCGGTACAGACCGCTCTTGTCGCCGAAGTGGCGGTAGAGGATCGGCTTGGTGATGCCGGCCTCGGCCGCGATGACGTTCATGGACGCGTCCGGCCCCTCGCGGCGGACCACCCGGTCCGCCGCCTCAAGCAGCCCGGCCCGCCGGCCGGCGACAGCCGCTGAGACGGTCATCACAGATTCACCGTAGTCCTTAGGCTTGACAGGGGTTACCGAGGGTAACACCATGGAGTGACCGCGCGGCGAAATACCGCAAAGCACTCCGTAGCCACTGCTATCAGCAAGGAGCCAGACGCGTGAGCGAGTTCTCTCTCGAGCTCAACGAAGACCAGGTGACGCTGCAGAAGTGGCTGCACGACTTCGCCAGCGAGGTGATCCGCCCGGCCGCTCACGAGTGGGACGAGCGCGAGGAGACGCCGTGGCCGATCATCAAGGAGGCTGCCAAGGTCGGCATCTACTCGCTGGACTTCATGGCGCAGCAATGGTTCGACGACACCGGGCTCGGGATGATGATCGCCCAGGAGGAGCTGTTCTGGGGTGACGCCGGCATCGGGCTGTCACTGATGGGCACCGGCCTCGCCGCCGCGGCGGTCAGCGCGAACGGCACCGACGAGCAGATCGGCGAGTTCGTCACCGCGATGTACGGCACGGCCGACGACCCGAAGCTCGGCTCGTTCTGCTCCTCGGAGCCGGACGCGGGCAGCGACGTGGGCGCGATGAAGACCCGGGCGGTGTACGACGAGGCGGCCGGCGAATGGGTCCTCAACGGCACGAAGACCTGGGCGACCAACGGCGGCATCGCCGACTGGCACATCGTGGTCGCCTCCGTCGACCCCGCGTTGAAGACCCGGGGCCAGGCGTCGTTCGTCGTACCTCCCGGCACGCCGGGACTGAGCCAGGGTCAGAAGTTCAAAAAGCATGGGATCCGCGCGTCGCACACCGCTGAGGTCGTCATCGACAACGTGCGGCTGCCCGACAAGTACCTGCTCGGCGGCAAGGAGAAGCTCGACGACCGGCTGGCCCGAGCCCGTGAGGGCAAGAACACCGGCCGGTCGCAGCCGTCCATGGCGACCTTCGAGCGGACCCGCCCGACCGTCGGCGCCCAGGCCGTCGGCGTCGCGCGAGCGGCCTACGAGGTTGCCCTGGACTACGCGAAGACGCGTGAGCAGTTCGGCCGGCCGATCATCGACAACCAGGCGATCGCCTTCAAGCTCGCCGACATGAAGATGCGCATCGACGCCTCACGTCTGCTGGTGTGGCGTGCTGCCTGGATGGCGAGGCAGGGCAAGCAGTTCACGGCGGCGGAGGGGTCACAGTCCAAGCTGTTCGCGAGCGAGACTGCCGTGTGGGTGACCGAGCAGGCGATCCAGATCCTCGGCGGCAACGGCTACACCCGCGACTACCCGGTCGAGCGGATGCACCGCGACGCCAAGATCTTCACGATCTTCGAGGGAACCTCCGAGATCCAGCGGCTGGTCATCTCCCGTGCCATCAGCGGGATGCAGATCCGCTGATCGTCGTCGTACTGCTCGACCTGTCAGGGCCCTCGGCCCGTTTCGACGCTCAGGCGTCCTGAGCGACGTCGCGAGGCGCTCCTCGACGTAGGCCGATGCGGCGGCCCGCCAGGCCGGGACCAGGTCGAGCCGTAGCCGCTGATCGAGCACGTCGTCCACCCCGATCGCGCCCTCGGCCTGCAACGCCCAGTCGACCTCGCAGCGCAGCACTGGTACGCCGGGAGCCACCGGCTCGAGCGCCCCGGCATCGCCGGCGTGGCGCGACTGCGGCCGCGTCGGCGCCGAACCGACGATCCAGCCGGACGACCGGCCCTGGCACGGCGCGCGACCAGCGCCCACCAGCGGCAGCGAGGCGGTCCGGCAGGCGCCGCCGACGCCGGTTCTCGACACGACCCGGTCGACCGCGTCCTGCGCCATCCGCCGGTACGTCGTGAGCTTCCCGCCGACGATCACCACGACACCGTCTCGGTCGAGCAGGGTGTGCCGCCTCGACAGGTCGGCCGACGAGCCGCCGTCGGCGCCCGCCAGCAACGGACGCAGGCCGGCGAACCGGCCGATCACGTCATCTGCCGTGAGCGGTCGGTTCAGCCCGCTCGAGATCATCTCGAGCAGGAAGCCGCTCGTCGTCCGCCGTCACCGCCGGAACGTCGACGACCTCGTCGACGGGGTCGTCGGTGAGCCCGATCAGGACCGTCCCGTCCGGGCGTGGCACGGCGAAGACGAACCGGTTGATGCTGCCGGGCAGCACGACGTTGACGGCGGCACGAGGGTGTCCCAGCGCTTCGGCGCGCACGACCAGGTGCGCCCCCTTGCTCGGTCGCAGCGGGACACTGTCGACCAGCTGACCCGACCAGACCCCGGCCGCGACCACCACGCTGCGCGCCCGTACGTCGAAGAGCTCGCCGGTCAGCTCGTCCCGGACGGTGGCGCCCTCGCGCGCGACGTCGACGGCCGCGCAGTGCGTCACGATCTTCGCGCCGTACGACGCGGCGGTGCGGGCCAGCGTGATGACGAGTCGCGCATCATCCTCCAACGCGCCGTCGACGTGGATGTAGGAGCCGCGCACGTCGACCAGCATCGGGATCAGCGAGGCGGTCTCCTGCCGGTCGGCCCAGTGGGTCGCAGGCAGCGACGACGGGGTTCGGGCGGCCTTGGCCAGCACATCGGTGACCGTGAACAGGGCGCGGGTGCCTGCCCGGGCGCCGGGAGGCAGCCGGTCGAACATCGGCATCACGAACGGCATCGGCCGGATCAGGTGCGGGCGCGATCGTCGTGGCCAGCCGGTTGCGCTCGACGGCCGACTCCCACGCGACCGCGACCTGACCCTTCGTGATGTAGCGGACGCCGCCATGCGCCAGCTTGCTGGACCAGCGGCTGGTGCCGGCGGCCAGGTCATGTCGTTCGACGAGCGCGACGGACAGCCCGCGGCTGGCCGCGTCCAGCGCCACACCGGTACCGGTGACGCCGCCGCCGACGACGAGGAGGTCGACGACCGTCCCGGCCCGCAGCGACGCGAGGTCCTCGCTGCGCCGCGAGGCGTTGAGCGACGATCCGGGTCTCGGGCGCGGTGGTCATGGCCGCAGCCAGCCGTCGAGGCCCCGCTCGAGCTCGTCCAGGGCCGCCTCCCGACCGACGCCGTCGAGCAGCCGCGCGGACACGACCACCGACGTCACCATGATCAGCAACGTCAGCGCCATCACGTCGAGGTCGCCCCGGCGTACCGAGCGGTCGGCCTGGCCCTCCGCCACACCGCGACGGAGGTGGCCGAGCCCGATCAGCTGGGTCGAGCCGACCCGATGGGTGAGGTACGGGAGCAGCAGCTCGGGGTCGACCTCGAGAACCCGGCGGAACAGCGGCTCGTCGGGCAGGCGGCGCGCGACGCCGACCATCGCGGCGACCAGCCGGGCCCGGGCGGTACGGCGGCGAGCCGCGCCTGCCTCGATGTCCTGCAGGAGCGCGCCGAGCTCGCGGGTCATCAGCTCGAGCAGCAGCGTCTCCACGTCGGGGACCATCCGGTAGAGCGTCATCCGGCTGACACCGGCACGCCGGGCGACATCGGTCAACGTCGTACGACGCACTCCCACCGCCAGCACGGCCGTCGCGTACCGCCGCCAGCACGTCCGCGGGGATCTCACGCTCCGGGCCGGACGGCCGGGCGTCGGGACGGGATCGGCAGAGTGTGACGAACGGACGTCATATGTCACACTGTATCGCATGGCCACCACACCCGCATGGACGTCCTGGGGCGACTCCCAGCCGCAGCTGCCGCGCAGCGCTCGACACCTGCTGCGCGAGGTCTTCGGACCGTTGGTCGCCGGCCAGCCGACACCGATCGAGCAGGCGTAGCTGACGCCGTCACGACTCCCGGCCGAGCGTGCGTGAGCAGCTCGTCGAGGCCGTCGGCGCCGAGGCGGTGGCCGACGACCACGAGACCCGGGCCCGCCACGCCGGTGGCCAGGCCTACGCCGACATCGTGCGGCGCCGTCACGGCGACGCCTCCGAGGCGGCCGGACGCCGTCGTACTGCCGGGGGACGCCGGCGAGGTGGCGGCCGTGCTGGCAGATCTGCTCCCGCGCCAACGTCGCGGTCGTGCCGTGGGGCGGCGGCACGAGCGTGGTCGGCGGACTGTCGTCGTTGCGCGGGCCACTGCGACGCCGTCATCGCCCTCGACCTGGCTCGGATGGACCGGCTGCTCGCGGTCGACGAGACGTCGCTGCTGGCGACGTTCCAGCCCGGGATCCGGACGCCGCAGGCGGAGGCGGCGCTCGCAGAGCGCGGGCTGACGCTCGGGCACGTCCCACAGAGCTACGAGCGGGCGTCGCTCGGCGGGTACGTCGTCACCCGGTCGGCTGGGCAGGCCTCGACGGGTCGGGGCCGCATCGACGACCTGCTGGTCGGCTGCCGGATGGCCACGCCCGTCGGGGAGCTGGTGCTCCCGGCGGTGCCGGCCAGCGCGGCGGGACCCGATCTGAAGCGGCTGGTCCTGGGCTCGGAGGGCACGCTGGGCGTGGTCACCGAGGTCACGCTGCGGGTCCGACGGCTGCCCGCCGTCAAGCGCTACGAGGGATGGATGGTGCCGTCTGGGAGACCGGGCTCGAGCTGCTGCGGCGGATCGCTCAGGACGGGCCGCGCCCTGACATCGTCCGGCTCTCGGACTCGGACGAGACCCGGGTCTCGCTGGCGCTGTCCGGCACCGGCCGGCTGAAGCGCCGGGCGTTGGCCACCTGGCTCCGGCTCCGACACGCCTCCGACGGGTGCTTGTTGGTCCTCGGCTACGAATCAGATCCGGCTGATGTCCGGCAGCGCCGCCGGACGGTGCGCCGGGTGCTGCGCAAGGCCGGAGCGGTGCCGCTGGGAGCCGGAGCCGGCCAGTCGTGGGAACGCCACCGGTTCTCCGCGCCGTACCTGCGCGACTCGCTGCTCGACGCGGGCGTCCTGGCCGAGACGTTGGAGACTGCGGCCACCTGGACCCGGCTTCCGGTTCTTTACGACGACGTGCGGGAGGCGCTCCGCACCTCGCTGATCGCGGATGGCAGGGCGCCGCTGGTCGGCTGTCACGTCTCTCACCTATATCCCTCCGGAGCCTCGCTGTACCTCACGGTGCTGGCGGGGGCGAACCGTGGGCGGGAGATCGAGCAGTGGACCGCTGCGAAGCACGCGGCCAACGCGGCGATTGAGAACGCCGGTGGCACGGCCACCCATCACCACGCGGTCGGCACGGCGCATCGGGCGTGGGCGTGGAACGACCTCGGTGGTCGCGGCGGCGTGGGTGTCGCCGCGCTCGCAGCCGTGAAGCAGGCGCTGGACCCCCAGGGCATCCTCAACCCGGGGAAGCTGCTCCCGTCAGCCGACGACGCTTAGCCGCCGCCGCCGCCGCCTCCGCCGCCGCCGTCTCCGCCGCTGTCGTCGCCGGCGGACGAGCTCGGCGTCGTCGGCGGCGTCGTCGTCGGCGGCGGTGCGGTCACGGTCTGAGTCGGCGTAATGGTCACCGTCGCGGGCGGCGTCGTCGGTGTCTGGGTGGGTGACTCGGTCTGGGTCGGTGAAATCGTCGGTGACGCCGACGGACTGGGCGAAGCAGCGGTGAGCACGGCGTCGGCCGCATCGTCGATCTCCGCTTGCCGCGACGCGGAGATGCCGTCCTGCTGGACCGTCACTTCATGCTTGAGCGCGCGCACTGCCACCCTCAGCGCCGGATAGTTCTTGGCCGCGGCCGCCGTTCGCATCGCCTGGACGTAGGGCTCGAGCGCCTTCTGGGCCTTCAGGGTCACGTCGGAACTCGACCCGGAGCCGCAGCCGGTCACGAGAACCCCCGTCACGGCAAGCGCGAGCACGGGCGCGAGTCGCCGCAATCTCAGGAGTGACATATCAGCTGCTCCAGGTGCCGCATGTCCTTCTCGACCTTGTGGTTCTTGATCCGCGGAGTGCCGCTCACGCACGACGCCGTACCGCCGCTCTGGCTCTGGACGACGGCGTACACCACGCCGGCCGCGATGAGCAGTACGACGACCAGGATCAGCGCGATCACCCATCCACGCCCACGGTGCTGTGGCGGCTCGACGACGGGCGGCGGGAACTGGGTCGTCTGCATCGGCATGACCGAGGTCGCCATCGGGGTGACGGCTGTCGGCGCGAGCGGGGCCATCGCGACGGTGCTGTCGTTGCCGCCCAGGGAGATCCGTCGCAGCCGGTCGGCGACCTGCTCGGCGGTGGGTCGTGCGAGCGGATCGCGCGCGGTCATACCGGCCAGCAGGTCGCGCCAGATTCCCGGCAGCGTCGTCGGGATCTGCGGCGGCCGGGTCAGCCGCGCCATCGCGACCTCGATCGACGTGCCGTCGTACTCGCGGTGGCCGGTCAGGCATTCGAGCAGCACCAGACCGAGCGCAAAGACGTCGGCCGGCGGCCCGACCGGCTCGCCGGCCACCTGCTCGGGGGCGAAGTAGGCCGGCGTGCCGAGGACGTCGCCAGTGCGCGTGACGTGGGCCGAGTCGACGATCCGGGCGATGCCGAAATCGGCGAGGTGAACCCCGGCGTCGGCACCGATCAACACGTTCGCCGGCTTCACGTCCCGATGCACCAGGCCCTGCGCGTGAACGTAGGAGAGCGCCTCGGCCAGCGACAGGCCGATCTGCGCGGTGCGGGCCGGGGTCAGCGGTCCTCGGCGCAGCTGCTCGGCGAGCGTGCTGCCCTCGACGAGCTGCATCACCAGGTAGGGCCGGTGTGTCTCGTCGTCGGTACCGGCGTCGAAGACGGTGACCAGGCCGGCGTGGGCGAGCCGGGCCAAGGTCCGCATCTCGTCCTCGTGCCGCTGCAGCTGATCGGCGACGTCACCGCGGAACAGCTTCACCGCCACGGCGCGGTCGAGCCGTTCGTCGACGGCCCTGATGACCTCGGCGGCGCCGCCTGAGCCGAGCACAGCGCCGAGCCGGTAGCGGCCGTCGAGGAGCCGTCCCGGCTCCCCCGCAGCACTCCCGGTCACGTCCACCGGCATCACCGTATCGGGGACATCCCAATCCCCGGCTCCGCCCGCCGGAACATGATCGAATCTAGGGCCGGCGACCGGCCTTCTGGGCGGGCAGCGAGCTGACCGGGGGTGCGGCCTCGAGGACGTCGTCGGCGTTGAGCAGAGCGCAGACCCGGCGGACGGACGCGCTGGCGCCGCGCACGGTGAGCTCACGGCCGCGCTCGCGGAGCGCATCGGCGGTCCCGAGGATGACCGACAGCGACATCACGTCGACGAAGGCCACGTCTTTGAGGTCGATGACGACGGTCGGCGCGGGGCCGGCGGCGACGCCGTTGAGCATGGTGCGCAGGTCGTCCACCGTGACCATGTCGAGGTCGCCGTGCAGGACGACGGTCAGCGCGGTCTCGTCGACCGTGATCTCGCCGATCATCACTTCCCCCAGGCGTCCCGTGACCGGACCCCTGACGCTAGGCCGCTCACCATCACCGCGTCAGCGGATTGACAGGATTGGTGCGAAGTGTCCTACGAGGGGGCCGGATCGACTCAGGAGCGGGGCGTCGGAGCCACCTGGTCGAGCTCAACCAGATCGTCGGCCGTCGGCCGCCAGGCAATCGCCTCGGCGTTGCGTCGGACCTGTTCCACCGTGGTGGCGCCCGCGATCACGGAGGCCACGGCCGGCTGAGCCGCGAGCCCGCCCATCGCGACGTCGAGGATCTCGACACCTCGCTCCGCGGCGAAGCGCTGCAGCTTCTCGACGACGTCAAACCGGTCGTCCCCGGCCTGCAGCCCCCACTCGCCGTACCTCGTGCCCTTTGGGGCGGGCTCGCCGCGGGTGTACTTCCCGGTCAGCAGGCCGCTGGCGAGCGGGAAGTACGGCAGGACGCCGACGCCGAACTCCTCGCACGCCGGGACGACGTCCGCCTCGATCTCCCGCTCCAGCAGGTTGTAGTTGTTCTGCGCGCTGATGAACCGCTCGAGCTGATGCGTTCGGGCGGTCCATTCTGCGTCGGCCACCTGCCAGCCCGCGAAGTTCGACGAGCCGATGTAGCGGATCTTGCCTTCGTGCACCAGCTCGGTGAGGGCGGTGAGCGTCTCTTGGATCGGGGTGAGCGGGTCCGGGCGGTGGAGCTGGTAGAGGTCGATGTGGTCCGTGCGTAGCCGCCGCAGCGAACGCTCCACCGCCTTGCGGATGTAACGGCGGGAGCCGCGAGCGCCCCAGTCCGGGCCCAGCGCGCCCTTGAGGTCGGAGCCGAACTTGGTGGCGATCACGACCTCGTCGCGGTGACTTTCGAGAGCTTCCCCGACCGCGACCTCGGAGTCGCCGTAGCTGTCCGATGTGTCGAACAACGTCACACCTGCGTCGACGGCGCCGCGCAGCACGGGGATGCTGTCGGCCTTGCTGAGCCGGTTCCAGGCGAAGTTGTTGCAGCCGAGTCCGAGCCGGGAGACCACGAGCCCAGAGTTGCCAAGTCGAGTGAAGTCCACGTTTGTCGGCAACACCCGTGTGACTGCTGCTCATTCCGAGCATCGCTTCGCAACGCCCGGTACGACGCAGCCAACCGGGCCGCCTATCCTTTGCCCCGTCGGCGGCCGTTTGACCGCAGGCCCTCGTAGCTCAGGGGATAGAGCATCGGTTTCCTAAACCGTGTGTCGCAGGTTCGAATCCTGCCGGGGGCACCAAAACGCTGTGGCGCCGACAAGTGGCAGTTCGGCGCGTGGTTGCGACCCGTCGAGGTTCTTACGCGTCAGCTGTTTGCGACGCTGCGCCGCGCGAGGAACGAGGTGTCGCACCCGCGGCGCGTGCTCCTCGGGGATGATCGCGTATGTGCCAGCCGCTGCGCATAGCGAACAGCTGAGTCTCGGCGTCACACTCGAACGGATCACTCTGTGCTGGAACGTGGTCGGGGTGGCGGTGCTCGCGTTCGCCGCGGTCGCGGCCCGATCGGTCGCGCTTGCCGGGTTCGGTTTGGACAGCGTGGTGGAGATCGCCGCGAGTGTCGTCGTTCTGTGGGAGCTCGCGGGCAGCGGCGCGGAACGGCAGGCTGTCGCGCTTCGCCTGATCGGCGCTGCGTTCATCGGGCTAGCCATCTACATTGCCGTCCAGTCCGCGGTGATCCTCGTGTCCGGCCACCACGCGCATCACAGCGCACTCGGTATCGCATGGACTGCGATCACGACTGTGGTGATGTTCGCCCTAGCCGTCGGCAAGACCAGGACCGGGGCAGCCCTGGGCAACCAGGTCCTCATCACTGAGGGCAAAGTGACGTTCGTCGATGGGGTACTTGCATGCGCCGTACTCATCGGGCTTGTCCTCAACGCAGCCCTGGGCTGGTGGTGGGCCGACCCCGTTGCCGGCTTCCTGATCGTCTTCTACGCCTCAAAGGAGGCGCACACAATCTTCACTGGAGACCCGGTGGGAACTAACCAGTCTGTGCATTAGTGAGCCGATTCGACCAGACGGCCTTCGCGCCGCTGTCCCCAGCCCGGATTACCGCGACCGCGGTCAGGACCGACATGACGACGAGAAGGGTGGCAGTCACCCGGTACGCGACGGTGAGTGTGTTCGAGGAACCGTGGCGCGTGAGCGCCGGTCGACGGGCCAGGACGGCCGTCTCGACCTGGTTGAGCTGTCCCCACCGGGCGCGACGTGCGACGTCGACGGCGACGAACGCGGCGAGTGAGAGGCCAAATACGGCGGCGACCGGGAGTAGTTGGTGCGCGATCGCGACGTGATGGTCGATGAGCGGCGACGGTGGGACCCGTCGCCGCAAGGCTGACCCGCTCAGGAAGGCCAGCGGCACGGCGAGACACGCCACGAAGGCGAGCGCGACGGTGGCGAGGCCGAAGGCACGGCGGGTCGCCGGCAGTAGCACCAGCATCAGAGCAGCCAGAACCGACAGCGGAAGGAGAACCACGACCGCGTGCACGATGAGCGCGTGCGTCGGTGACCCGTTGATGAGGGCTGGCACGGTGAACCTTGTCTGTTGACGAGCGTGAGACGGAAGTAGCGGGCCGGGCGGCTCGCGCTCCCAGGCTCCGGGATGACTCATGGCGCTGTCGCGGGATATCGCCTCTGGATTTGCTCTGAACTTGTGCTGTGGCCCGTCCGATGAGCACGCGACTGCGTCAGTCCGCGGGTACGACGTCTGCTTCACGAGGCAACGTGACGATGAAGCGAGTGCGGCCCGGCTGGCTCGTGACGGACACGTCGCCGTGATGGGCGTGGACGACGGCCGCGACGATGGCAAGCCCGAGCCCGTGACCGTCTGCCGATCCCTCGGGGGTGGTGTCTGCCCGGAAGTACCGCTCGAAGATGTGTTCTTGCTGCTGGAAGGGGATGCCGGGGCCGTTGTCTTCGACACTGAGGGCTGCCGATGATCCGTTGACACTGACGGTGACGGACACAGCCGTTCCAGTCGGGGTGTAGGCGCCGGCATTGGTGAGCAGGTTCGCGAGCACTTGGTGAAGTCGCACCGCATCACCGGGGACGATGACGGGCTCCTCGGGGAGATCGAGGAGCCAGCGATGGTCGAGGACGGCTGCTTGGGCGTCGCTGGTCGCGTCAATGGCCAACCGCGTCAGATCTACCTGATCGATGTCGAGCGGGCGGCCCGCGTCGAGCCGGGCTAGGAGCAGCAGGTCGTCGACAAGGACGCCCATGCGGACCGACTCGGACTCGATCCGCCGGGTCGCTGCCGACACCGATGCGGGCACCCGCTCATCGGTGTGCCGGATCGACTCGGCGTGGGCTCGGATCGAGGCGATCGGGGTACGGAGCTCGTGGCTGGCGTCGGCAATGAACCGACGTAAACGCTCCTCGGTGGCCGCGCGGGTCGCGAGGCTGTCATCGACATGGTCGAGCATGTGGTTGAACGCGACTCCTAGTTGGCCGACTTCGGTGCGGGGATCCGGTGTGGGCACCCGATGGCTGAGGCTTGCGTCGGTCGTGGAAAGTGGCGAGTCGCTGACCCGTCGCGCCGTGGCTGTCACCCGTTCCAGCGGACGGAGCGAGAGCCGGACGAGCCCGAAGCCGCCGGCCGCGGTTGCGGCGACCACGACGGCGAACACCAGGCACTCGACCACGAACAACCGCTCGAGGGTGTCGTTGACAGGACGGAGCGGAAGGCCCGTGATGATTCGGTCGCCGTCTGGTGAGGTCAACGCGAGCAGCCGCCAGTCCCCCATGCGACCCAGATCGCGCGAGCCGGGATGTCCGATCGGCAGCGCCATGAACGTGCGGACGTTCTTCGCTGATGGCGTCGGCGGCGTCGACTGGCCGACGATGCCGATGGTGGCGACCTTCCCGTTCACCATGCGGATACCCAGCGTGCCGATGGCTTGGCCTCGCGAGTCACCGAAGCCGCCGTCGTGGTCCGGGTCGGGCCCATGATCGTCGCCATCGTGGTCGCCGTCGGTGGCCACATGCTGGTCACCGGCGGCCTCGAGCTGATGGTCGAGCTGCCGGATCAGGAAGGACTGCAGCGCGAGAATGGTCACGACGCCCAAGACCAGGCAGGCTCCGACGACGAGGGCCATCAGGCTCGCGAGCACTCGGAACCGGAGCGTCCGGCCGGCGAGGAAGCGTCTCCGGCGAGGCGGCCGCGGATCGAGGGTGGTGGCTTCCGTCATTCGGCGGGTTTGAGGACGTAGCCGGCACGCCGGATCGTGTGGATCATCGGAGTGCGGCCGGCATCTATCTTTTTCCGCAGGTAGGAGATGTAGAGCTCGACGACGTGTGCCTGTCCACCGAAGTCGTACTGCCAGACGTGGTCGAGGATCTGCGCTTTGCTGAGCACGCGGCGTGGGTTACGCATCAAGTAACGCAGCAGTTCGAACTCGGTGCTGGTCAGCTCGATCTGATCGTCACCGCGACGCACCTCGCGGGCGTCTTCGTCGATGGACAAGTCGCCCACGCTGAGCAGCGTGGTCGAGGACTGTCGGGTCATGCCGGCACGGCGGAGTACGCCTCGCAGCCGGGCCAGCACCTCTTCGAGGCTGAACGGTTTGGTGACGTAGTCGTCGCCGCCCGCGGTGATACCGGCGATCCGATCCTCGACCGAGTCGCGGGCAGTCAGGAACACGACACACACGGCCGGGTTGCTGGCGCGTAACCGTCGCAGCACCTCGAGACCATCAATGTCAGGGAGCCCGATGTCGAGCACCACCGCGTCGGGATGGAAGGTGCGGGCGGCGCGAACGGCTGCGAGCCCGCTCAGCGCGACGGCGACCTCCCAGCCCTCCAGTCCCAGCACCCGCCCGAGCAGTTCCGCGAGGCTCTGCTCGTCGTCGACGACCAGGATCCTGGCCGGCGTGCCGTCGGGATGGGTCAGCGGCGCCGACGGCAGCTGGGTGCCGCGAACTGCATCACCGTTGACCACAAGGCCAGGATGCCGTACCCGTCAGTGCACCTTGTCCCAGCTTCCTCTGAGTCTCCTCTGAACGCCACCGCGCGAAGGGATCGTCACGAAGCCACAAGTCGCGCGATGAGAGCGGGCTGAGAAGTTCGACTCGCACGATGGAACACGTGACGACACTGACGACGCAGCGCCAGACGCAACCGCATCGCGGCGGCAGCGGACGTCTGCCGGTGTTCCGCGAACCACTCTGGCTACGGCCTCGGACAGTCCAAGTCATCATCATCCTTGGCGGTGCCGCCGTGCTCCTGCTCTGGTGGCACGACACTTTCGCCATCCAGGGCCTCGGCGACTGGTTGACCAACGCCGGGCGCATCACCGGGCTGTGGGCGGGCTACGGCGTCGTCGTGCTGCTCGCACTGATGTCGCGGGCACCGTTTCTCGAGCACGGAGTGGGCACCGACCGGCTCGCCCGCTGGCATTCCAGTGGCGGGCGCTACGTCGTCTGCCTCGTCGTCGCCCACGCGGTCCTCATCACCTGGGGGTACGCCGTGACCGCGCACGCCGGCGTCATCCCCGAGACCGGGACGCTGCTCACCAGCTACCCGGACGTGTTGATGGCAACCGTGGCAGGCGCGCTCTTGGTGGGGGTGGGGCTGGTGTCCGCCCGGGCGGCCCGAGCCAGGCTCGCCTACGAAACCTGGTACCTGCTGCACCTCTACACCTACCTGGCCGTCGCGCTTGCGTTCAGCCATCAGTTCTCCACCGGCGCGGACTTCGTGTCCAACACGAATGCGCGGATCGCGTGGTCCGCCATGTACATCGCGGTCGCACTGCTGCTGATCACGTACCGGATCGTTAAGCCGGTCCGCGCCGCGCTCCGCCACCAGCTCCGGGTTGCCGAGGTCGATCAGGAAGGACCGGGCGTCGTGTCAATCACGTTGAAAGGCCGTCATCTCCACGAGCTGCGAGCCCAACCCGGCCAGTTCTTCCGGTGGCGGTTCCTCACACCCCGCAGTTGGTGGCAAGCCCACCCGTTCTCGCTGTCGGCGGCGCCGCATCACCACTACCTGCGGATCACCGTCAAAGACCTCGGGGACCATAGTGCCGACCTGCAACGAGTGCGGCCCGGCACCCGCGTATTTCTCGAAGGGCCCTACGGATCGTTCACCCCGGCGCGACGCCGTCGCCGCCGGGTGCTGCTGATCGGCGGTGGTGTCGGCATCACGCCGATCCGCGCCCTGTTCGACAGCCTCGCGTCGCCGGACGTGACGCTTCTCCTCCGGGCAAACACCCTCGAGGATGTGCTGTTCCGTCGAGAACTGGCAGCGATCGCCGAAGACACCGGCGCGACCGTCCACTACCTCGTAGGACCGCCTGGAGGCGACAGCGACCCCTTCGTCGCCGGCCGGCTCCGACAACTCGTGCCGGACATCGCGCACCGCGACGTGTACCTATGCGGGCCTCAGGCGTTCATGACCGTCGCCCAAGACCGACTCGCAGCCGCCGGCGTACCCAATCGTTACGTGCACGCCGAGCAGTTCAGTTTCTGAGAGGACCGCATGAAACGCGTCGCCCTCACCATCGTCGCCACCATCACCGGCCTGGTTTTCCTGCTCCAGTTCAAGACCCAACCGGCAGGCGCCGGACGCCAGGTTGCGCTGGCACCCGTCACGGCGAGTTCTCCCTCGGCTGGCTCGAGCCCGACCCCGACACAGAGCACCCACCGACATTCTGCCCAACCGAGCCCTCGCTCGTCCTCTTCCGCGTCGTCCGGGACCCGCAGCGCGCTCGGGCAGACCATCAACACCCGGTACGGACCCGTACAGGTCAAAGTCACCGAGACCGCCGGACGGATCAGCAACGTGACGCCCGTGCAACTGCCGTCGCAGGACTCCCACTCCCAAGACATCGCGGCCTACGCCGCCCCGAAACTGCGACAAGAGGCGATCGCGGCGGACAGCGCCCGCATCGACGTTGTCTCGGGTGCGACATACACCAGCGACGGCTACGCCCAGTCCCTGCAAAGCGCCCTCGACAAGCTCAATGGCTGAAAACCTGCTCACCCGGCAAGCCCGATCCGAACCCGAGCTGCTGACCGGACGCTTCACCCAGCAGGTGATGGGCACCGTCGTCTCCTTCGACCTGCACGACCCCGTTCCCCCGGGCGCACTCGCGGGAGCGCAGCGGTGGCTCGACCACATCGATGCGGTGTTCTCCACCTACCGAGCCAACAGCGACATCAGCCGACTCGATCGCGGCGAGGCGAGGCTCGCCGACTGCGACCCAGACGTGGCCGAAGTTCTCGAACTGTGTGCTCGGGCACATGCCCTTTCTGAGGGCTACTTCTCCGCCACCGCGGATGGTCACCTCGACCCATCCGGCCTCGTCAAAGGCTGGGCCATCGAACGTGCAAGCGAACTGCTCCGCGAGGCCGGATCCCACCACCACGTCGTGAACGGCGGCGGCGATATCCAAACCGTCGGCACCACCGGTAGCGGGAGCCCGTGGCGGGTCGGCATCACGGACCCTTTCCGCCGCGGTCAAATACTGACATCGGTCGGGGTGACGAGCCTGGCCGTCGCGACATCAGGCGTGGCAGAGCGCGGTCATCATGTGATCGACCCCCGGACCGGGCGACCGGCCCGTCAGCTTGCGAGCGCCACGGTTATCTGCCCGGGATTGACCGATGCCGACGTACGTGCGACCGCCGCCGTGGCTCGCGGACTTGATGCACTGGAGTGGCTGGGCGGCCTACCAGGTACCGCTGCGCTGGTCGTGACTGCCGGTGGTGACGTCGCATCGACACCAAACTGGCCCGGCGTTTGAGGGAGGTCCTTGACGGAACCGGCGCCAGTGGGTCAGCGGGCTGACCCACTCAACAGATAGCGGAGGATGTGCTGTGTGACCACGGACCAGCTCATCCACCTGGCGCTGGGTGTCGTCGTACTGCTGTTCGTCACGTACGCCGTGCTTCGACTCGGCGGTGTTCGACTGGGACGGGCGCCTCTGATCGCCATCGTCCGCGGCGCTATTCAGCTCGCGGTGATTGGGGTGGCTCTTCGCGGCGTGCTGAAGCATCCGGCCACCGTGGCGCTGGCCCTGTTGGTCATGTTGGGCACTGCGACGTGGACGGCGGGCGGCCGGCTTTCCGTTCTCGCGGGTGGTCGGCGCGCCGCCGTTCTCGCCTGCACTGCCGGTGCGGTGGTGGCGCTCGGCATTGTCTTCGCGCTTGGGGTGCTGCCGTTTTCGGCGCGCTACATCGTGGCCCTCGGTGGCATCGTCATCGGAAGCACCATGACCGGTGCCACCTTGGCGGGTCGACACCTTCTTGCGGGTCTGCGCGGGCGGCGCGATGAGGTCGAGGCGTGGCTGTCTATCGGTGCCTCACCGCGTCAGGCAGTTCGGGACATCGCTCATACCGCCGCCGGTGAAGCCCTCATCCCGGCGCTGGATCAGACCCGCACAACCGGTCTGGTGACGCTTCCGGGCGCCTTCATCGGGGCCCTCCTAGGCGGCGCCAACCCGACGCAGGCGGCGCGGTTCCAGTTGGTAGTCCTCGCTGCCATCCTTGCAGCTCAGGCCGTCGTCGCCGTACTCGTGGTCACCATTCTGGGCGCCCCGGAGACTCTCCCCGCCGACCTGCCTGCGGCAACCTAGTCAGGCATGCCGGCAGGGCTGGCCGACGCTCACAAGCGTTGTCCTTGGATGGGCGGACGCCGTTTGCCAGGCGCCTGCCGCGGCGGACGCACGTGAACGGGCAGGTGCGTGGTAGCCGAGGAGTCCTGATAGCGCGAACCATCACCGGTGACGGAACATTCGCTGGCAAGGATGCGACGGTGCTCGCCGTTGAGTGGGTGAGGGAGCCTCGGCAACGACTTGAGCGGTCGCCGGCCAAAACTGAAAGCGCTGACAAGGTCGCCGACGGTCTCTCGCCGCCACCTGCTGAGGTTCGGCACGTCGACCCCGAACAAGGTCTCGAGCAACTTCAGCTGCGAGGTGTGGTCGAAGGTGTCGGAACAGACGAAGCCGCCCCGGCTGTACGGCGAGAGGACCAGGGTGGGGACCCGGAACCCGAGTCCCGCCGGCCCGTTGATGCCTGCCGCCGCCCCCGGTAGGCGATGCACGGTCAGGAACTCACCGGGTGTGCCGGGAGGCGGTGCCGGCGGCGGCACATGGTCGAAAAACCCGCCGTTCTCGTCCCACGTCACGACGATCGCGGTCTTCTCCCAAACTGCTGGTCGCGCCACGATCTTCTCGAGCAGGCCTGCGATGAATGCCTCGCCACGGACCGGGGGCCCGGCCGGATGATCGGAGTCGAGGTAGTTGGGAAATATCCACGAGACCGCCGGCAACCTACCGGCAGCCAGATCTGCGTGGAAGGCTGCCGGATACGGGAACCCACCGGATGCATTCTTGCCGAGCATGGTGTGCCGGTCGGTGAAGTTCTTGAAGTACAGCAACGGGTTGAGCAAGGCGTCATTCGTGTCCTGGTAGACCTTCCATGACACGCCGGCTTCAGTGAGCTGCTCGGGCATCGTCCTCCAACGGAACTTTCCCCACTGCGTCGCCCGGTTGGTCAGCAAGGTGTCCAGGCAAGGGCCGCCCTGGCCGCCGTCGAGATCGATCGTCGCTGACAGCCACATCACGCGGTTTGGATCGGTGGGCCCGAGAACTGAGCAGTAGTAGTCATCACAGATCGTGAACGCGTCGGCCAGCCCACGGTAGAACGGAATGTCCTCGGTCTCGTAGTACCCCATCGTCAAGGGCCCGATGTCGCCTCTGTCACTTGCCAGATGAGTCGATATCCATCGGTTCATGGCACCGTGATTCCAGGCCTCATGTTGTGGGTGCCATCCGTGGGCGATGTCGTCGATGCATTCGGCGTAGCGTGCCAGGTTTCTGGTGTTCAAATGGAACGGCGGCAAGTGCCCGGCCGGATCGCGGCCCACACCGGGCTTCCAGCCTCGCTGCCTGAATACTCCCGGCAATGCATCTGGGTCGCCAAAGCCGCGAACCCCTCGGTAGGTGCCGAAGTAGTGGTCGAACGACCGATTCTCCATCATGACGAAGACGACATGTTCGATGTCGCTCAGTGGGGCCTGCTTGGTTGGCTCCGCGAGATACGCATGCTCGATGATCCGGCAAAGCCCGCCGGACAGAGCGGTGGCACCAGCTGCGGAGGCGGTAGCTGCCAACAGGTCTCGTCGTGAAGGCTGGGGCGACATGTCCTAGACGCTGTAACAACCGGCTACCGGACGACATCAGCCCGTGGTCGCGAGATTTGCTCCGGGATCGGGGCCTTGTGACGTACCCCATGCGACGAGGGGACGAGGCCAAGACCATCGTGGTCGTCCTTCCGGTGGACGCGGGGTGTCATCCGCGTTTCTACCCTCGGGAATCGTTACATCGAAAGGAAAGCAGAGTGACAGACGACGCGCTTGGGCATTCTGGCGGACCATCTCCGCCTCAGCGGCCGCGGCTGGTCCAAACCACGCCTTCACGATTCGATCGCCTCTGGGTGGTGCCTGTCGCGGCGAAGGTGCCGGAGATCATCGCATTGTTTTGGGTCGTGAAGGTCCTCACGACGGCGGGCGGTGAGGCAACCTCCGACTATCTCGCCGGCTACGGAAACATCGTCGGCGGTGGCGCCGAGCTGCTTGTCTTCGCGATCGGCCTAGTCCTTCAGTTCGGCACCAAGCGCTACCGAGCGCTTGCCTACTGGTGGCTGGCCTTCGCGATTGCCATCTTCGGCACCGGCGTCGCCGACTTCCTGCATCTCGATGTGCATATTTCCTATGCCGGGACCACAGCCCTATGGGCGGTCATTCTGGGCTTCATCTTTTGGCTCTGGCACCGTTGCGAAGGAACCTTGTCCATCCACAGCATTCACACCAGACGACGCGAGTTCTTCTATTGGGCCACGGTCTTCGCGACGTTCGCTCTCGGGACCGCCTTGGGTGACTACACCGCCGTGGTGCTGAACCTCGGCTACCTGGGATCGGGCATCTTCTTTGGCATTGCGATCATGCTGCCAGGACTCGCCCGCTGGAGGTTCGCCCTCGACTCAGTCGCGGCGTTCTGGATGTCGTATGTCCTGACGCGCCCGCTCGGCGCATCATTTGCCGACTACGTCAGCAAGTCGCACAAAGCGGGTGGCCTCGGATTCGGCAACGGTCCGACCGCCGCGGTCTGCTTCGCAGCCGTCGCGGCCCTCGTCCTGTATCTGGCAATCAGGAAGCCGGATATCCAGCAGAGCGAGAACGCCGAGATGCATCTCGTGGAAACTGCTAGATCGAGCCGTCCTTGATCGCCTGGTCGATCCACGGAATGACCTCGTCGAGCATTTCCGACAGGCCGGTCGTCGCCTCGAAACCAAGCATCCGCCTCGCCTTGCCAACCTCGGGCACCCGCTTCTGCACGTCGTGCTCGAAGGCGGGGTCGCTCACATAACCGAACGGCTGGTTCGGACCCTTGATCTTCGACCAGATCAGCTGCGCCAGCTCGAGAACGGTCGTCGACTCCGGGGTGGACAGGTTGAAGTCCTCGTTGTACGCCGCGGGGCTCTCGACCGCGTCAACGATGCCGCGGGCCAGATCGCCTCCGTAGGTGTAGTGGCGAACCTGGTCACCCGAGCCCAGGATGTGCAGCGGGTCCTGGCCTTTGAGGACCTTCTGCACCAGGTCGGGAACGACATGGCTCATGGCCAGTTTGACGTTGCCCGAGTCGATCTCCACATCACCGAGTGCCCGGCGTTCACCGATGCCCACACAGTTGAACGGCCGCACGATCGTGAACGGGAGCTGGTACTGCTCCCACGCGGCATGGGCGAAGTACTCGACGGCGAGCTTCTGGAAACCGTACGACGACAGTGGCGGCGGCACTCTGCGCTCGTCACCTTCGACCGACGGCCATGTCGTGGCCGACTCGAAGACCATCGACGAGCTGAGGTACGTCACCTTCTGCAGCCGACCCGTCTCGCGCGCCTTGAGCGCGGCGTCGCAGGACGAGGCGATGATCCGTTCGTTGGTGGCCAGCAGGTCGTAGGCGTAGACGTGGAAGTACGAGATCCCACCAATAAGGGCAGCTCCCGCGATGAAGTGGTCACAGTCGGCGAGCAGGTCGGTCAGCAGCTCGGTGTCCCGAGCGTCAGCTTCGACCAGCCGGTAGTTCGGGTCGTCGTCGTAGGACTTTGTGACCTTGCCGTATTTCGAGAAGTTGTCCAGTCCGACTACCTCGTGACCGCGACGGAGAAGTTCTTCGACGACGTACCCACCGATGAATCCGGCAGCGCCACTGATGAGGGTTTTCACGATCTGTCACTCCGAGTCCTAGGGGCGGTCGGTCGCGCCGTGTCCGCGACGACAACCTGCGCCACGTCCAGGCGCGGGCCATAGGCGAAGCGGTACCAGCGAAGGTACTTGGGCAGCCATTTCGCGAGCTTGAAGTTCGAGAATCCGGCTGGCCGGTCGAGCCAGATGGTCGGGATCTCCGCCACCGGCAAGCGCATCCGTCGTGCCTTGGCGGTGAGCTCCAATCCGATCTCGAAGCCGTCCCGGCTTTCGATCTCGACCTGCTCCACGAACTTCCGGTTGTAGGCCTTGAACGAGTTCGTCGCGTCGCGGGTGCCGATGCGGGCCAACAAGTACAGCGACCGTCCGGCGGCTTTGGACATCATGCGTTTGACCAGTGGGCCTCCGACCTGCTGCCCGCCCGGCATGTACCGCGATGCCGCGGCCACGACCACTCCGCGCTCGACCAGTCTCGCCAAATCGTCGATCTGCCGCGGATCGTCGCAGCCGTCGGCCATCGTCACCACGACGACCGGCGCCTTCGCGTGATGGATGCCGTACCGGATTGCATGGGCTGGACCCGGTCCGTAGTCATTGATCAGAGCACGCACGGTCGGCTGCTCACGGGAGGCGTAGGCCTCGAGGGCGGGGATCGTGGAGTCCGCGGGGAAGTCGACGACGACCAGAACCTCACACGCGAGGCTCACCGACTCCAGCAGCCGGTCGAGCACCGGCACGATGTCGGACGCCTCGTTGTACGCAGGGATAATGACCGACACGCGCGGAGTGCTTGGAGTCATCCGGTCACATCCCGACCCAGGATGCTCCACACGTCGGCGACGGGCTTGGTAGTGGTGATTCCGGCGTACTCGGGATGCGGTGTGGCGACAATCAGCACATCGGACTCGGCCAACACCCGTTCGAGCGGGAGCAGATCCGGATCGACGGTGACGTACGGATCGGACATGAGCACCCGGCGGGCCCTGAAGGCGAGGATCCGCTTCAGCTTGTAGGCAAGGCTGGAACGGATGTCGTCGGAGCCGGCCTTGAATGCCGCGCCGAGGATCCCGACCGTTGACTCGGCGAGGTCATGTTGGGCGGCAAGCTGACTGACGACGTAGAGGGGCAGTCCTTCGTTGATCAGCATGGCCGCGTGCCCCAGCGCGAAGTTGTTGTCGTTGAATGCAGCCAGCTGCATCGTGTCTTTGAACAGGCAGGGGCCGGCCGCGAACCCGGCGGACGGCATGTCGGCCGCTCGTGGATAGTCATCGGTCAGGCCCCCGCGGATCCGTTCGAAATCGAGCCCGCGGCTGTTCGCGATCATGAAGAACTGGTTGACTGCTGCGAACTTGATGTAGCGCCACGTGTTGGTGAACAGCTTCGCGAGCTCGGCCTCCTCGGGCTCTAGCTCAACAATCCGATCGGTGAGCCGGCCGAACAGCGCTGCTGCGCGGTCCCGGGTGTCCTGATCCCGACCCGACACGATCTGCGGCAAGCCGTACAGCTCGGTCATCGCGTGACCCTCGGCGATCCGCTCGGGGCAGAAGGACACTGCGACGTCCAACTTGCGCTCGCCGACCATCCGTTCGACCAGGCGGGTGACCCCAGGGAAGACAGTGCTGCGGAGAACCAGCAGCTGCCCATCTGTAAAGAAGTCCACGCAGGACTCGAGTGAGCGAAGGATGGCTTGCGGGTCCGGGTTGAGGTGCTCGTCGACCGGCGTACCGATGACCACGATGACGTTCTCGGCGAGCCCGACCACTGACGGATCGGCCGACGCCCACAGTGCCCCGGTTGTAACTGCGGCCTTGAGCTTGTCCGCTGCACCGGGCTCATTGAAGGGAAGAATCCCCTCGTTGACCTGCCTGACCGCCGACTCGCTGATGTCGTACACCACCACGGACGCACCCTGGTCGGCCAGCGCGATCGCAAGTGGGAGGCCGACATGACCGCAGCCACCGATGACAGCGACGTCGTGGGAGAAGCGACTGGCGGTGGTCACGTACACCCGCTCGTGGGCAGCTCCAGGCCGCTGCTGTCAGTGGCGTACCGCGTGGGTAGTGGGCTGAGGGTGACGTGTTCGGTAGTCGCGCGGGCCCGTGCAGCCGCCGACAGGTAGACGTGCCACTGTCCCACCCAGCTCGACCGGTATCGGGAAGCCAACAGCCACGATCGCATGGCCTTTGCGAGGTCGCCACGCCAGAAGTTCATCGTGACCACCGCGGGATCCGCCGTCCTCACCTGGCTGGTCCAGCCGTCAAAGCCGCCAGGGGTGTGGTCGACCTTCCAGCGGTCGACGCCGGAACCCAGGTAGATGAAGCGGTCCGGGTTACGCCGATGCAACATCACCAGCGGCGCCGGATCGCCCATCGCCCACAGCCGGCCGTCCGGTCCGAGCATGCGCTCGACGGCACACGCATCAGCGCCTTGCGCGCGCAACGCGTTGTCGTTGGCAGGTGCGCTACCGAACCACGACCACGAGAACCCGGTGAGCAGCGCCAGCCCGACGAGCACGCTGGCCGTCGCAACTCGTGCCGGCACCGACTTCAGCAGCCTGACGAGGACCGCGACAGCACCTGCCAAGCCCAGCGCGGGATAGGCCAGCAAGGGGAGCACGTCCGGATAGCTTTGGAAGTCGACGCAGGCGTAACCGACCTCGGCCAGCAGCGTGACGAACACGACAAGGATGAGGGGAGCCCGCAGCGCATCACGCAGGTTGGCTCGGTTCCGGATCAGATGCGCGACGACCAGGAGCAACAGAGCCACGAGGCCGACCCAGAACAGGATGCCGCTGACGCCGTAGAACTGATGGACGACCGCGACGATGTGACGCAGTCGGTGTCCCTCTGTCTCGGGCCGTCGGACAACGCCTGTCGCCGGGAAGACGAAAGCGGACACGAAGAAGTTCCGTAGGCCGCCGGCGGCGGCGAAGTAGATGGTGACCACGATGAGCGGTAGGGCAGCGCCCGCTACAGCCATGGCGAGCGACCGCAGTCGTTGTCCGGCGGGCGAGCTGACGATGGCGATCACACCCGCCATCACCGGATAGATCACGAGCGGCTGCCAGTCCAGGAAGGCGATCGCGCCGACGAGCGCTGCCCAGAACCACTGCCGCCGAGTCATCAACCACATCGCGAGGACAGCGGCCAGAACACCGGGCGTCTTGGCGTCCGGCCCCGACAGTGCGTCCTCGGCGAACCCGGTGAACGAGGCGAACACCACAGCGGCCACGACACCCGCGAGCACCGATCGGAAGAGTCGCGTCGCCAGCAGGTAGATCGCCACGACGGCGAGGCAGGAGCAGACGAAAAAAGCGAGCCGGATTGCGTAGATGTCGTTGCGGCCGCTGACCCGCGCCACGGTCGCTGCAACACCAGCGATGAGTGACGCGAGCGGACCCTTGGGATCGAAGATGCTCGTGTACGGCGGGACACCATGAGCGAGTTGCTGCCCACTGTAGGTATAGATCGCCTCGTCGCGCGAGAGCCCCCCGTTGATGCCCCAACGCGCGAACAAGGCCGCACCGACGGCCAGCGAGACCACGCCTCCCGCCAGTTGGACGGTAACGGCGGAGCGAAGCCGGGCGATGGATCGGGGAGGCGCCACCACGCTCGGCGCGGGAGTGGGGCCACCACATCGCGACGTGGAGTACGGAGTCTTCGACGGCACCCGCAAGGCCCTCCAACTCGGCGACGTACTGCCAAGTTATGGGTGCGGATGGACCGAAACATCAACCTTCCGACTGACCCGCTACCCGATCGTGTACACCGGTAGCAGCGTCGAGCCAGCCGGGCTGACATGCCCACGACCTCGTTGACCGTCGAACGTGAGCCGCTCGGCTTCGGCCAAGCACGGCGGCTGATCAACACATCGAGCGATCCCTATGGCAGCGAGGTGCATCTTTCTGACGACGAAATCGGTGGGCTCTTCTGGCACCGTTCACCGGCCTAAGGAGATCGCCGCGCCCACGACCCCGCGCCCGGTTATAGGACGGAACCAACCGTGCACATCCGCTTCCTCGTGCGTAACGCCTACGCCAAGGGTGGGACCGCCCGCACGACCCTCGACACGGCATCACGTTTGGCGGTTCACCACGACGTCGAGGTGGTGAGCATGTTCCGCCATCGCTACGACTTGGTCTATTCGGTTGATCCTCGGGTCCGGGTGCGCCATCTGGTCGATCGACGTCGGTTTAGCGACCTTGACGACGACCTTGAAGAGTTCGACCGGGCCGGAAGGCTGGAGCGCGGCCTGATGGCCCTGCCAAGTGTTCTCGAGCCCATACGTGCCCGGCGCGATCCGCGACTGAGCTTGCTCTCGGATCTGCTCCTCGCGCGAGAGATTCGCGGGATGCACGAGGGGATCCTTGTCGGAACTCGGCCGAGCATCAACTTGGCCATCGCCCGGCTGGCCCGCCCGTCCGTATACACGATTGGACAGGAGCACCAGTACCTCGGTCTCTGGGATCCCGCCATGCGCCGCGCCATCGCTCGGGCCTATCCGCGGCTTGATGCCGTCACCGCGCTCACGAAGTCCGACGCGACCAGCTACCGGGACATGCTGCTCGGCGCGACGCTGGTCGCTGAGATTCCGAACGCTGTGCCATTGGTCGGGTCATGGCGGACGGGTTCGTCGTCGAAGCTCGTGGTCGCGGCGGGCCGCTTGACCGACCAGAAGGGCTTCGACCTGCTGATCAGCGCGTTTCAGATCGTCGCCGCGCGACACCCGACCTGGTCACTGTCGATATACGGAGGTGGCCACCGGCGGAAGGAGCTGGCCGAACAGATCGGGAGTAGCGGCTTGCGCGGCGTAGTGAAGCTGAAGGGCTTCACCTTCTCGCTGCCTGAGGAGCTGGCCAAAGCATCCATCTTTGCCTTGAGCTCACGATTCGAGGGGTTCTCCCTCGCGCTCGTCGAGGCCATGCGCGTCGGTCTGCCCCCCGTGTCCTTCGCCTGCCCGCACGGACCGCCTGAGATCATCACCGACGGCGTCGACGGCCTGCTCGTACCGACCGAGGACGTCGAGGCGATGGCAAAGGCCATCTGCTCCCTGATAGAAGACCCGGCCCGACGGGCCGCATTGGGAGCCGCAGCGCGCCAGTCGGTCGAGCGGTACTCCCCCGCTGTGGTCGACGACGTCTGGGAGCGCTTCCTCCACGACCTGACCAGCCGGCCGCCGGGTCAACGGCGCCGTTTGACGCGCGTCGGAAGGACGACGCCGAAGATCACGGGGGCGACCAGAACGACCGCGAGATAGTCCCGCCCGAGGAGCCGACTGACATCACGGTAGGTCGGCGCCGCGCCGGCATCTCCATGGGTACGCCGCACAGTGCAGCCCGCAGCCGCGCGGCCAGATGGTCCCATCCCCACTCCCTGATCACCCATTCCCGGCCGGCCGTGCCGAGCCGCCGGGCCCGTTCCGGGTTGTCGAGCAGACCGCTCACCGCGTCGGCGACCTCAATGGCTGAGGTGCCGTCGACGAGGTGCCCGGTGACGCCGTCGATGACGGCGTCTGGCGTACCTCCGGAACGACCGACGACCACCGGAAGTCCGGCCGCTGAGGCCTCGAGGATGCTCAGGCCCAGCCCCTCGACCTGCAGCCGCTGCCACATGTCGTGGCAGGGCAGCGCGAAGACGTCCCCCGACGCGAGGTAGGCCGGGAGTTCGTCGTCGGACACCGATCCGGCGAAGTACACATCGTCGACCAGACCGAGGGCCGCAACCTGACGCTCAAGAAACGATCGGCGTCGACCGGCGCCGACGATGAGCAGCCGGGCGTCACCATGCCGACGGCGGATCGCAGGCCATGCCTGCAGGAGGACGTCCTGTCCCTTCCGCGGGACCAGCCGTGAGGCCGAGACGACGACCTGGTGCTTGGTCCAGCCCAGCCGCCGCCGGATCGCACCATCGCCCGCACCCGGGCAGAACCGTTCGCTGTCCACACCTCCGGTGAGCCGCATGGTGTGGCAGCCCGGCGGGATCGCAGGGGCCAGCCGGCGGCGGGTTTCGTCGCCGAGGTAGGAGACGACGTCGACGTGGCGAGCCACGGCACGCATCACGAGAGCAGCGGGCGGGACACTCGCCCAGCCGACCTCCATGCCGTGTGTCGAGACCACGATCCGCCGCAGCCCGATCCGGCGGAGTGGCGCGGCCAACAGCCCCAACGGCATCCCGGAGGTGATCCAGGCCGCCTCGACGTCACGCTCACGGGCAACCATCTGAACGTGCTTCGCCAGACCCGGCGACGTGATCAGTCGGCCGGGATAGCGGATGACCTCCCACGGCAGGTTCCGGTCAACCGAGGCCGCACCCGGCAGCTGCGGTGCCATGACGACCAGTGACTTACTGGGCAGTCGTCGAGCCAGCTGCTCCGTGAAGCTCTCCACACCACCACGCCCCGGAGCCAAGTGCCCGGTGATGATGAGGGTCCTAGGGAAATCCGGGCCACCCGACGGCTGCTCCTCAGCGGTCCGCAGCACTCACCAAACCTAGCTCGGGGCAACCGGCGCTGCCGTCCATCTCAGGCCGTTCTCTCGGGCGCGCGACTACGACGTGAGGTGGACTCTCAACCCGGCTCGGCTGGTCCACACTGGACGTCATGGCACAGTGGCCGGCTACCGGGCGACCTGTCGCCTCTCCGCTGCCACTCACCGATGGACTGTGGCCGCCATTGGCCACGGTGGCCCGGTTCGCCACCCGCCGGCCGCTCGCCTACGACGTCGCCCTGATGCTCGCAGTGAACGCCGTCACCATCGTCCCGCTGATCGTCGGAAACGAGAACCGACCCTGGGTGTGGGTGCTGGATCAGGCGTTGGTGCTGCCGTTGGTGCTCCGCCGGCGCTACCCCTTCGGGGTGTTCGCCTTCATGTCCGCTGTGGCATTCATCGTGTGGTTATTGAACGTGCCGCTGGCGGCCGCCTTCGGATTGGCGCTCGCGCTGTTCACCGTTGCCGCCCAGCAGTCGCGTACCCGCGCGCTGGTCGCGGCAGCAGTCCTCGAGGTCGGCGTGGTGCTGGCCTCGGTGCGTTTCGCACCGGCCCGTGACGGCCTCATCGGTTCGCTGGTGCTCTTGTCAGGGTTGGTGCTCGCGGGGCTGTTCGGCGGGATCGCGCTGAGTACGCACCGCGCCTACCTCGAGTCCATGGTGGACCGCACCCGCCGGCTTGAACTGGAACGCGACCAACAGGCCCACATCGCCGCAACCGCTGAACGCACCCGGATCGCCCGAGAGATGCACGACATTGTTGCGCACAGCATCTCGGTGATCATCGCGCTCGCAGACGGCGCCGCACTGTCCAACGACCAGGGACCGCGTCAGGCGACAGACGCGATGTGGAAGGTCTCCGAGACGGGACGACAGGCGCTCGCAGAGATGCGGCGGCTGCTTGGCGTGCTGCGTGACGACGCGACCCACACCGATCTCGCGCCGCAGCCGGGAATCGCGCGACTCGACGACCTCGTGGACGCTGTCCGGGCGACCGGGCTCCCGGTCGACGTGGTGGTCAGCGGCGAACGCCGCCCGATGCCGGCGACCGCAGAGGCCACGGTGTACCGCATCGTGCAGGAAGGCCTGACCAACACCATGAAACACGCGGCGGACCCGTCGCAGGTGGTGCTCACCCTCGACTGGGCGGCGGACATGCTGCGGATCGAGATCACGGACGACGGTCATGGCGGGGTCGGGCAGCCGTTGGACGGCCACGGGCTGACCGGCATGGCGGAACGGACCGCGATGTTCGGCGGCTCTGTCTTGGCGGGCCCGGTGCCAGGGGGTGGCTGGCGGGTCAGTGCGCGACTGCCCGTCGGCGAGGGCGCTCAGTAGGGCCGATCTGAGCTGCCTCGCAGGTTGTAGGGCGACGTCATGGCATACCCCGCTGGTCGGATGCCGCCCGGACGCGCTGCCGCTAGCGTGAGACGGTGAGCATCTCCGTGTTGCTCGTCGACGACCAGCCGCTGCTGCGCACCGGCTTCCGCATGATCCTCAGCTCGACACCGGACATCGCCGTGGTCGGTGACGCGAGCGACGGCGCCGCGGCCATCCGGGCCGTCGACACGCTCCATCCCGATGTCGTGCTCATGGACGTCAGGATGCCGGGCATGGACGGGGTCGAGGCCACCCGCCGAATCGTCAGCTCGGGATCGAACTCGCGAGTGCTCATCCTCACGACGTTCGATCTCGACGAGTACGCCTTCGCCGGGCTGCAGGCCGGCGCCAGTGGCTTCCTGCTCAAGGACGTGCCCCCAATCGAGTTGATGAGCGCGATCCGCGCGGTGGCCAGCGGAGACGCCGTCGTCTCACCACGAATCACCCGGCAGCTGCTCGACCGCTACGCCGCCACGTTGCCGGTGACCGCAGAGGACGCCGACGCGCCACATCCGCTCATCGCGAACCTGACCGACCGTGAGGGCGACGTCCTGCTCGCCATGGCGCGAGGTCTGTCCAACGCCGAGATCGCCCGCGAGCTGACGCTCGCCGAGGCAACGGTGAAGACTCACGTCACCCGCATCCTCGGCAAGCTGGGGTTGCGCGACCGCGTGCAAGTCGTCGTCCTGGCCTACGAGCAACGGCTGGTACAACCGAAAGATCGGCCGAGTGTCCCAGGACACTCGTGAGCGAGCCTGCGCTCGACACCCCGGCTGCTGTCGGTGTGCGCCGTCGTCTTTGGGTACGCCGGGCCGTGCAGCTGCTGGTCCTCGCACTTGTCGTCTACTGGGGGGTCGTTCCCCAGCTGACCGCGTCACAAGGGTCGCTCCATCTGCTCTTCGACATCGACAGCCCATGGCTCGCAGTCGCAGCGCTGGCCGAGCTGGCGTCATTGGTCGGCTTCGCACTGGTCACCCGTGCCCTGCTGGCGCGGCCAACTCGGCCAGCCGCACACCGCGTGCTGCGGATCGACCTCAGCACGATCGCGCTCAGCCACTGCCTGCCCGGCGGTGGCGCGGCTGGGACGGCGCTGGGTACCCGGCTGCTGACCCGAGCCGGGGTGCCGTCGGCGGACGCGCTGTTCACCAAGCTGGCGCAGGGCATCGGATCCGCAGTGATGCTGCAGGCCTTGCTCGTCGTGGCGCTGGTCGAACGGCTGCTGCTTCCCCACCCGAAGGGGTGGGAAGTACTGCTGGCTGGTTGCGAAGTCGGGACCCTGGCGGTCCTGACGGCCGCCGCGCTGTTGACCAAGGCGATCCGCCTCCGATGCAAACCTGGTTCCCTGTCTCGCCCACGAGGGTTCTCTCCGCGAGTCAGCATCGTGCTTGGGTGGCTCGGTGGCGTTCTCCGCCACGCCGAGCTGCAGATGGGTGCGCTGCGCACAGACAAGCGCCGCCTGGCAGCCGCCGGGGTGTGGGTGACAGCCAACTGGCTATTCGACGCCGCGGCGCTGTGGGCGGCGCTGCGCGCCTACGGGCCGCCGCTGCCATTTGACGATGTCCTCATCGCGTTCGCGATCGCCAACACGGTGGCGTGGCTCCCGATCTCACCATCCGGGCTAGGCATCTCGGACGCCTTGCTGATCCCCACACTCATCGCCTTCGGGGCCGGGCACTCCGACGCGGTGCTCGGTGTCATCACCTGGCGGTTGCTGTCGTTCTGGCTGCCGATCCCGCTCGGTCTGGCGTCATACGGGTCACTACACCTCGAGTCACGACGCCGCCGAATCTCCCAGGGACGACCCGTAGAGTTTCTCGCGTGATGGGCGAGTCAGCGAGGCCCGTCTCCCCTGACGGCTACCGCAGCCCCAGTCGGGTGCCTCCGTCGAGCAGTTCGCGGGCGATTTCGAGGTGCCCGGAGTGGGCCGCCGTCTCTTCGATGAGATGCAGGACGATCTCGCGCACCGTCTGCGGGTCCAGGTCAGGCATGTCGTGCCGGCCGCGGGGTACGGCGTCGAGCGCGGTCGCCGCCAGCACCTGGTTGGTCTGATCAGCCTGGTCCTGGTAGTAGGCGAGCACCTTGGACGAGGGCCAGTCGATGACAAACGGGGCGTACGGGTCGTAGGGCTCGTCGTTGACGTCCACGTCGAAGGGGTGACCTGGATCCCGGTCGAGGATCACATCGCACGTCCAGTGACGCTCGGCTCCCCCGAGGTGCGCCACAAGCCCGGCCGGAGTCCAGCCCGACGGCACCACCGACGTATGCCAGAGCTCCTCCGAAAGGCCGGCCACGATCGACCGCACCGAGGCTCGCTGATACTCGAGCGCCGCGAGGAGCGCAGGCCGATCCGCCTCATCGAAACCTGTTGTCACGGCGCGATCATAGAAGGGCGGAACATGCCTTCGGTACCCGGCAAAAGCCGGGTACCGAAGGCACGGATGACGCTGTGAGCCCGAGGCCTGGTTAGGAGGCCCCACCCACACCAGCGGCGAACATCTTCTGTACCTGGGCGGCCGTCAGCGTCTGGTTGAACGCTGCCGCCTGTCCAATGCTGCCGTTGAAGAACTCGCTGTCGGGCCAGTGCAGGTTGTAGTAGTTGATCCCGAAGACCTCCTGGAGCGACGAGAGGTCGGCGTAGCCGACGCGCAGGTAGCTGGTCGGCATGCCCGCGGCCAGCGCCGTGGCGCTGAGCTGGTCACCCGTGGTCGTGCCTTGAAGCTGCCCGTCGACATACAGCGAGGCCAAGCCGCTCGTCGCGTCGTACGTGCCGACGACGAGGTGCCACTTCCCGTCGTTCCAGATCGGTCCCTGGTTGCGGAAGGCGATCGACAGGCTGCCGAAGCCAGGGAAGGAATCCGTCGACTTCATGGCGAAGACGAGCCCACCGTTGTTGTCCATGGTGATCATCCGGTCGGTGTTTCCGCCGGAACCCGTCTGCGTGTCGGACTGCGCCACGATGACCCCACCGTTGACGGACGTGGTCTTGAACCACGCCGACTCCGAGAAGGCGTTGGGCGCCGAGATCGTGGTGCTGGACGTCACATAGTTGGACGTGCCGTTCAGTGCCACGGCGGAGTTGCTCGGGATCGGGCCGTTCGGGTCGCTCGACCCACCGATGAACGTCCCCGTGACGCCGTGACCGCTGCTGTCAGCAGCCGGGCTGGCGCCGCCCTCGTTGAGCCGCCACCACACCTGCGGGCTCAGGCTCGTGTACTCCGACGTGAAACCGGGAGGCGCAGCCGACGAGACGGTGCCCGACACGGCCGCCGACTTGGCACTGGTGAAGGTGCCGTCGCTGGCGCTCACTCGGTAGGAGTGTGTGGAACCGGCGGCGAGCCCAGTGTCGTCGAAGCGCAGCACCGGACGGCTCCACGGATAGGACACCGCTGTCTGCGTGTTCACCGGCGTCGATCCGTTGTCGCGGTAGATGCGATAGGTCAAGGTTCCGCTGTCGGCGTCCTCGACCGTCGGCACCTCAACGGTGAGCGTGCCAGCTGCGGTTGGCTGAACCGTGATCGCGAGGTTCGCCCCAATGATCGGGACCGCGCCGGTGAACGGGTCTGCCTTGATGCTCAAGCCTGGCACCTTCGGCGTGGCCTGGTTCCCGGTGGAGGTGAACCGGGTGATCCCCTGCTGCGCAGTGCCGTTGACCTTCGTGAAGTCACCACCGACGATGATCTGGCTGCCGTCGGTCGCCATCGCGTGCGGGCCCGTATTGGTGGTCCCCGACGCGTTCGTCTGCGGCGTCCAGTGCAACAACTCGCCGTCGCTGTCGTTCTGCGCGGTCAGGTAGTGGTGGATGAAGTCGTTACGGCCCAGGCCGCCGACGAAGCCGCCGAAGGGACCGCCCGGCGCGAACGCGCAGTCGTGCTGGTGGGCGCCCTTGTAGAGCACGCCGTTCAGTACGGCGATCCCCTGGCTGGCGCCGAGGCAGGGCTCGTTCCAGTTCATGACTCCAGTGACGATGTTCGCGGAATAGGTCCCCTCGTAGCATCCCGGCGGGTCACCCTCGGCCGTCACGTAGGCGTTCGTGCCGTCCGTCACGATGTCCGTGACTCGACCCGAGCACGCGACGTTGATGGACTGCTGGTTGTTGGCCGGCCAGCTCTGCAGCGCCCCGGTCCCCGGATCCATCGAAACCATTCCACCGGTTGTTTGCCCATCCACGGTTGCGAAACCGCCACCGACGAGCAACCGGGATCCGTCGGGCGACAACAGCAGGGCTCGCCCATGCGCACTCGGTGCTGTGTCGAGCGGTGATGCCGCGGGTGCAGTAAGCACTGGGGCGAAGCCCTTGTTGATCGCACCGTTGGCAGCGCTGAACGAGGCGAGGTAAGCCTGATTCGTACTCTTCGCGGTCGTGAAGTCGCCTGAAAGGTAGACGGTGGATGCGTTGGCCGTGATGGCCGTCACACCATGGTTGGGGTTCGGCGCGAAGGTCGTGTTCAGCGTTCCCGAGGGGATATTGATGGCAGCCACATGCGGTCGCGACGCGCCGTTGGCCGTCGTGAACTGACCTCCGACGTACAGCGTGGAGCCGTTCGGCGAGACAGCCAAGGCGTTGACGCGGGCGTTCAGCGTGACGTTGAACGTTGTGACGAGCGCTCCGGTGCTGGCGTTGAACGCAGCGAGGTAGCTCCGAGCGACCTCACTCGAGGAGCCCGTGCTCGTCCCGGGGGGTCGAACCTTCGTGAAGTAGCCGCCCGCGTAGATCACACCCCCCGACGTGACGATCGACTCCACGGACGCGTTCGTCTGCCACATCGAAGCGGCGACTCCGCTGACGTTTTGGTCGTCAACTCCCGCGAACGCTGATGCCAGACCCTGAGAGCCGGCTACCACTGGAGTGATGGCGAGTCCGGCGACAATGCCGAGACACATCACGCTGCGCTTAAATGCCAAGCTCTTCATGTTCTCCCCCGGACACCCCGCGTGGACAGCGGTTGCCGGGACTGTACGTTTCCTGTGAATGCGCAATCTCTTATATGCCTCACTCGGCATACACAAGCCACGGGGATCAGTCGGCGAATGCAGATCCCACTGCGTTGCGACCGAGCGCGACAGCGGCGAAGAACTCGGTCGTCCCGGCCTCGCGCAGTTCGCGAGCCGCTTCTACCAGGCCGGCCATCGCTGCCCAAGCGAAGGAGCCTCCGACCGAGATCCGTCGTACGCCGATCTCCGTCAGCTCCGCGACGCTCGGCCCCGTGGGCATGAGCACGACGTTGACCGGCCGGTCCACGGACTCGACGACGGCCCGGATGTCTGCAGTCGACGTGAGACCGGGCGCGTAGAGCACGTCCGCGCCCGCTTCCTGGAAGGCCTGCAGCCGCGAGATGGTGTCGGCGAGGTCAACCCGGCCGTGCAGGTAGTTCTCGCACCGCGCGGTCAGAACGATGTGGCGCGGTCCCGAATGCGCGGCAGCCGCCGCCGCCGCAATCCGCTCCACCGCGAGACCGTGCTCATAGATCGGGGTGACGGTGACGCCGGTGAAGTCCTCGATCGAGCAGCCGGCCAGCCCGACGTCGGCGGCCGCCAGGACCAGGTCCGCCACCGCGCCGGGATCGTCGGCGAACCCGTTCTCCAGGTCAGCGGAGACCGGCAGCTCGACGGCATCGACGATCGACGCGGCATGGCGCAGCGCTTCGTCGCGACTGACCGATCCGTCCGCCCGCCCCAAGGTGGCGGCGAAGCCACTGCTGGTCGTCGCAAGGGCGTCGAAGCCCAGCCAGGCGAGCACCCGGGCGGAGCCGGCGTCCCAGGGGTTGGGCATCAGCAGCGGGGCATCCCCGCGATGCAGCTCCAAGAACCGAGCCGACACGCCCTCGGTCATCGGTACAGCCGGCATGGCATGGCCTCCTCAGCGTCCGGAGTGCTCGAGCGGAGCTCCGATGATGCCGCGACCGACCGCGGGATGACCGGCCGGGCCGAGCTGTGCTTCGGCTTCGGGAGCTTCCCCGTCCCCCGTGGCGCTGGCCCGACCCGGCCGGCAGCTCAATCTAGCCACGTCCGCCATGGTTTGTGAATCGCTGCTGCTCGCCGGCGCGCACCAGCGGTTCACAGATCGGACGAGTGGCTCAGCGGGCGGACATCTCGACGTACTTGCGCTCCGCCTCGCCGGTGTAGACCTGGCGGGGTCGGCCGATCTTGGTCGTCGGGTCGGCCATCATCTCGCGCCAGTGCGCGATCCAGCCGGGAAGCCGGCCGATGGCGAACAGCACCGTGAACATGGAGGCCGGGAAGCCGATCGCGCGGTAGATCACGCCGGTGTAGAAGTCGACGTTCGGGTAGAGCTTGCGCTCGACGAAGTAGTCGTCGGCGAGCGCGATCTCCTCAAGCTCGATCGCGAGGTCGAGCATCGGGTCCGACTTCCCCAGCCGCTCAAGGACGTCGCGGGTGGCCTGCTTCACGATGGCGGCACGAGGGTCGTAGTTCTTGTAGACCCGGTGGCCGAAGCCCATCAGCTTGACGCCCGGCTCCTGCTTCTTCACCCGCTCGACGAACGACTTGACGTCGCCGCCTTCCGCCTGGATCGAGGAGAGCATCTCCAGCACGGCCTGGTTGGCGCCACCGTGCAGCGGCCCGGACAACGCGCCGACCCCGGCCGACACCGACGTGAACAGGTTCGCGTGCGACGAGCCGACCATCCGCACGGTGGAGGTGGAGCAGTTCTGCTCGTGATCGGCATGCAGGATGAACAGCATGTCCAGCACCCGCGCAACGACCGGGTCGACCTGATAGGGCTCGGCCGGTACGCCGAACGTGAGCCGCAGGAAGTTCTCGACGTACCCGAGCGCGTTGTCCGGGTAGAGGAACGGCTGCCCCACCGACTTCTTGTAGGCATAGGCCGCGATCGTGGGCAGCTTCGCCAGCAGCCGCTCGGTCGAGCGCTCGACCTGGTTCTCGTCGAACGGGTCAAGGGCATCGGGGTAGTACGTCGACAGGGCGTTGATGGCCGAGGACAGCACCGGCATCGGGTGCGCGTCACGCGGGAACCCCGAGAAGAAGTTGCGCAGGTCCTCGTGCAGCAGCGTGTGCTTGCGGATCCGGCCCTGAAAGTCCTCGAGCTCACTGGCCGTGGGGAGCTCGCCGTAGATCAGCAGGTACGACGTCTCGAGGAACGTCGATGACTCGGCTAGCTGGTCGATCGGATAGCCGCGATAGCGCAGGATGCCTGCGTCCCCGTCGATGTAGGTGATCGCCGATGTCGACGGCGCCGTGTTGCCATAACCGGGGTCGAAGGTCACGCGGCCAGTCGTAGCCAGCAGCTTGCTGATGTTCAGCCCGAACGGTGGTTCGGTCCCATCGACCTCGGCCAACGGCAGCGAATCCCCTGGGTAGACGATCTCGTAGTCGGCCATGACAAAAGTGTGACATCCAGGTCACGACGGCGACTAGCCGGTGTACTGCTGATACTCCGGAAAGCGCTGGACGAAGGCCACCGCGAACGGACACCGAGGTGTGATCGTCTTGCCTCGATCGATCACGTCGTCCATCGCCTCGCGCACCAGCGTCGTCGCGATCCCGTTGCCCTGACGTTCCGGGGCGACCTCGACGTGCAGGAACACGACCCGGTCGTCGGTCTCCCGGTAGTCGGCGAACCCCGCCACGTCACCGTCGACGACGGCTTCGTACCGCGACCGCTCGCGTGCGTCCCGGACCTCGACTGCCACGGTGGACGAGCATAGGCAACCAGCCCGTGGCGAGGTTCAATGTCCCTATGCAGGCCCATGCCGCGGGTTCCACCGACGTACCCCTCCTGAGCGAGACCATCGGCGCCGCGCTGGACCGGGTGGCGGCGGTGTTCCCGGACAACGACGCGCTGGTCGTGCGGTTCCAGGAGCTGCGGCTCACCTATCGCCAGCTCGTCGAGCGGGTCGACGAGGTGGCGCGAGGCCTGATCGCACTGGGTCTCGAGGTGGGCGACCGGCTCGGGATGTGGAGCCCCAACAACGCGGAATGGGTGCTCATCCAGTTCGCCGCGGCGAAAGCCGGCGTGATCCTCGTCAACATCAATCCGGCGTACCGGACCGAGGAGCTGCGGTTCGCGCTCGCCCAGTCGGGATGCCGGGCGCTGGTCTGCGCGCCGGCGTTCAAGTCCAGCGACTACGTCGCCATGGTCGCCGAGGTCCGCCCGGACCTGCCCGAGCTCCGGGACGTCATCGTCCTCGGTACGCCGGACTGGGACGCGCTGCTGGCCGGCGCGGAGCGCGTCACCACCGAGTCGCTGGCGTCCCGGGGCGCAGCACTCGACGCGCACGACCCGATCAACATCCAGTACACGAGCGGCACGACCGGGTTCCCGAAGGGCGCGACCCTCAGCCACCGGAACCTGCTCAACAACGGGTTCTTCCTCGGCGAGGGCTTCCGCTACACCGACGCCGACCGGGTCTGCATCCCGGTGCCCTTCTATCACTGCTTTGGGATGGTGATCGGCAATCTCGCGTGCATCACCCACGCGGCAGCGATCGTGCTGCCGGCCCCCGCCTTCGAGGCGGAGGCGACCCTGCGAACGGTCGCCGCGGAGCGCTGCACCAGCCTGCTCGCCGTACCGACGATGTTCATCGCGATGCAGGCCCACCCGTCCTTCGGTGAGGTCGACCTGTCGTCTCTGCGCACCGGGATGATGGCCGGCTCGCCCTGCCCGGTCGAGGTGATGCGCCGGTGCGTCGACGCCATGCACATGTCCGAGGTGACCATCGGCTACGGCATGACCGAGACGTCGCCGGTGTCGACCCAGACCTCGCCCGACGACCCGCTCGAGAAACGGGTGGCCACGGTCGGTCGGGTGCACCCGCACGTCGAGATCAAGGTCGTCGACCCCGAGACTGGCGACACCCTGGAGCGCGGCGAGCCGGGCGAGTTCTGCACCAAGGGCTACTCCGTGATGCTCGGCTACTGGAACGAGCCCGAGAAGACCGCCGACGCGGTGCGCGACGGCTGGATGCACACCGGCGACCTCGCCGTCATGGACGAGGACGGCTACGTGAGCATCGTCGGTCGGATCAAGGACATGGTGATCCGGGGCGGCGAGAACATCTACCCCCGCGAGGTCGAGGAGTTCCTCTACACCCATCCCGCGATCGTCGACGTCCAGGTCGTCGGCGTACCGGACGTCCGGTACGGCGAGGAACTCGTCGCCTGGGTGACTCTGCGTCCCGGCCAGACGCTGACCCGAGACGAGCTAGCGGCGTACTGCCAGGGCAAGATCGCGCACTACAAGATCCCGCGCTACCTGCACGTGACGGGGGAGTTCCCGACGACCGTCACCGGCAAGGTGATGAAGTACAAGATGCGCGAGACCTCGGTTGAGCTGCTCGGCCTGCAGGAGGCGGCAGCCGTCCGCACCGCCTGACTTGTCAGGGCCTGCGGCCCAAACCGCCGCTCGTGCGTCCTGACAAGTCAGGCGTTTGTGGCGGCTTGGTCCAGCCCTCGCTTGATGCTGCGGTTCAGTGACGCGGCGACGACTCGGTCCAGTCCCGGTACGGCGGCACCGAACTCGATCACGTAGTGCAGATGGGTGCCGGCGCCGGCCGGGCTGAACGTCATCGTCCCGTGGTGGTCGCGCAGCGGTCCGCCCCGGGTGATCCGGTAGTCGATCCGCTGGTCCGGGACGTAGCCGGTGACGGTCTCGTCGAAGGTCGGGAGCGGCCCGATCCGGAGCCGTCGTACCGAGCCGACGCCGTTGCGGGCGGTGTCACCGTCGCGCACCCGGCTCACCCGGGCGCCGAACAGCGAGCCGAGGTTCTCGTGCTCGGAGAGGTACGTGAAGACCCGGCCGACCGGCAGGTCGAAGTCGCGGTCGATCTCCACCCGTTGCATCGGGGCACGCTAGCCGGGCCTCGCTCCATCTTGTCGAACCGGCCCGCGCGCACAAGACTGGTCGGCATGACCACCGAGGCAGAACTTCACCACCGGATCAACGACCTGGTCGCCGAAGAGCACAAGCTGCGCCGTAGCGGCGGGCTCGACGACACCGGCCGGCAGCGGCTGACTCACATCGAGGAACAGCTCGACACGATGTGGGACCTGCTGCGGCGGCGCGAGGCCGCCCGCGACGCGGGCACCGATCCGGACGCGGTCCAGCCGTCGAGCACCACCCAGGTGGAGGGCTATCTGCAGTAGCGCCGCGGCGCACCCGGCCGATGACGCAGCGGGACCGAGTCGTAGGGTGAAGTAATGCGTCTCGACCACCAGCAACGCCGACTTGCTATCGCGCAGGCGTTCCGTGATGCCCGCACTCCGTCGGCCGAGGAGCGCCTCAGCCTCCGGCTGCGGGGGCTCGAGGCCCGAGGTCGCCGAGCTCGGCGTGACGGTGCGGGAAACCACCGAGCGCGTCGAGGAGATCGAGCTGACCGGCACCGAGTCGTTCGAGCGATTGGCCCGAGGAAGAAGGCGACCTGGTCGAGACCCCCTCGGTCCCGTCGCTGCAGTCGCCCGGGTTGATGTCAGCGGTCGCGTCGCAGGCGTTGTTCGGTCACTCGTAGTCGACGACCGCCGGCGTGGGGCTGCAACCGCATCGCCTCCGTCGGCGTCAACCGGTGCTTGTCGCTGGTATAGAACAGCTTCATCCCGATCGGGAAGCGCCGATAGCGCGCCAGGTCGTGGTACTCGGCGAGCTTGACCGCTCGGGCGCCGAACCCGTCCATGTTGAACACCATCGCGAGATGGGCGCGAGCTAAGCACCTGGGACTTGTGATGGACCATGCCCGGGGTGAACTGGTGGACCAACAGCAGCTTCTGCGGCAGGTTCTGGGCGGCCGTGAGCCGGTCGAGCCAGCCTGATACGGCATTGATGGCGGTCGCATCGGTGTGCCCGATCTGGCGATCCGGCACCTGCTGCCCGTAGAGCTTCCACTCCGGGTCGATGGCCAGCGCGACGTCAGGCAGCCGCAGCCAGCGCGTCAGTGACCTGGCGTCGGGCAGGAACGCGCCCCGGCCCGGCTGGATGTCCAGGATCAGCAGGGCGTGGTGTTCCCGGGCGGCCGTGACGTAGCGCTGGATGGTCGAGTCCGGGATCCGCTGCGAGTAGTCCCGTCGGGCCGCCGCTGCCGGTTGCAACAAAGGCGATGAGCTCGTAGGCCGGCAGGACCGTCGGTCCGTGGTGGTCGAACTCGTGGGCCTGGGCGGCCAGTCGCGACCAGATGCCGTCGCGCTGTCGGTACCGAGGACGCCGAGTGCCGGCACCCCTGCGGCTCCGTAGTAGGCGACGACCCGGTGGCCCGGAAACAGGTGCGCGGAGCCGTCCGGCAGGAACGTCTGAGCCGGCGGTGGCCGATGGCTCGCCGGTGCGGACACCGTCGGGGCCGACGAGCCCGCATCCGACGACGCCAGGCTTCGTGACCTCGCCGGCCACGACCCCGACGACGATCGCGGCGATCGCGGCGAGGGTGCCGAGGACGGCACGGCTCCACGACATGACCGCCCCCTACCCGCCGACGCGGCGCGCATCGCCCAGATCCCGATCAGGCTGCCCTGCTCGCCGCGGACTCGATCCTCGCCTGCTTCGGTGAACCGTACGGCGTCGCCCGCATCGACCGCGCCGACGCCCTCGACCTCGACGTGACCGGCGGCGACGAACAGGTGGCGGTACGCCGTGGCTGGGAGGATGAGCCCGGACCGGTCGGGGCTCGCGACGCTGAACTGCGCCGCCGGTTGTCCCGGCGGGCGTAGCGACGCCACAGCGGCCGCCGGCAGCTGCTGGGAGTCGTACGCCGGGCATCGCGACTGCCGCCTGGCACCACCCACATCTGCAGGTAGCGCACCGGTTCGTCGTGCTGGTTGCGTCTCGGAGTGCCGGATCCCGATCCCGCGCTGACGACCTGGATCCAGCCGGCCGGGAGGGCGCGGTCGGCTCCGGTCGAGTCCCGATGAGTGAGCGTCCCGGCCAGGACCCAGGTGACGATCTCCAGCCGACTGTGGGGATGGTCGTCGTACCCGGCTCCTGGCTGCAGCGTCTCGTCGTTGTGGGCCAGCAGCAGACCGTGGTGGGTGTTGGCGGCGTCGTAGTGCTCGCCGTAGGAGAACGAGTACCGCGACTCACTGCCAGGTCGACCGCGTGACGAAGCGTTCGGCGGACCGGCGTACGTCGGGACCGGGATCGGGGTCGGGCACCGCACCAGCATGGCCAGCCGACGACGTGTCAGGACGCTCGGCCCCGCGACGAGCGTGAGCCCTCCTGACAGTCGGCCCGGGCATACTCGACCGCCGTGGAGCGCGTGTCGGTCGTGGGCAACAGCGGGTCGGGCAAGACCACGCTTGCCGCGCAGATCGCGGCCGGCCTCGGCGTCCCGCACCTGGAGCTGGACGCGGTGTTCCACCAACCGGGGTGGACCGAGCTGCCGCTCGAGGAGTTCCGGGCGAAGGTCGGCGAGGTTGTGGCCACCGAGCGCTGGGTCGTGGACGGCAACTACACCGCTGTGCAGGACCTGGTGTGGGCGCGGGCCGACACCGTGGTCTGGCTGGACTACCCGCGGCTGCTCGTGATGCGCCAGATCGTGGGCCGGACGCTGCGCCGGCTGGTCACCCGGCAGTCGACTCTGGAACGGCAACCGGGAGCCATGGCGCAACCTGCTCACCACCGACCCGGAGCGCTCGATCGTCGCCTGGGCGTGGACCCACCACCACACCTACCAAGCCCGGTACGGCGCAGCAAACGCGGCGGCACCCGGAGCTGACGTTCGTGCGGCTTCGCAGTCCCGCCGACGCCAAGCGGCTCACCGACGACTTGTCAGGGCCCTCGGCCCCGCGCTGAGCGTGACCGGTCCTGACAAGTCAGGGGGGCGGGAAGAGTACGCCGGGGTTGAGCAGGCCGGCCGGATCGACGGCCTGCTTGATCGTGCGCATCAACGCGATCTCCGAAGCTGACCGCGACAGCTCGAGCCAGCCGGCCTTGGCCCGGCCTACGCCGTGCTCGGCGCTGATCGACCCGTCGTAGGACGCGACCAGCCGCAGCACCGCGTCGCTCACCTGCTCGTCGTGGTCCAGCACGTCGAGGATGTTGACGTGGAGGTTGCCCTCGTTGACGTGCCCGAACAGGATCGTCCACGCCCCGGGCACCGCGTCCGCCACGACGCCGGGCAGCGCCGCCACGAACTCGGCGAGCTCGGTCAGCGGTACGGCGACGTCGAGCTTCACCGGTACGCCGGCGGCGCTGATCGACTCGGTGTGCGACTCGCGGTAGGCCCACAGCGCCGAGCGGCCCCTCGCGTCGGAGGCGACGGTCGCGTCGAGCACCAGGTCGCCCGCCGCCTCGAGCGCCGCCAGCAGGTCGTCGGTGGGATCCGAGGGCTGGGCGCACTCCACCAGCAGGTACGCCGGGTATTGCTCACCCAGCGGCGCCGGCAGGCCGGTGTGTTCGCCGGACCAGCGCCAACCCGTTCGCGTAGAACAGCTCGGCGGCCTCCAGCGACGCCAGTGCCCGCAAGGCTCGCACCAGCTCAACGGCGTCGTCGGTGCTCGCGACGCCGCACACCGCGACCGCCCGACCGGCGAGCAGCGGCACCAGCCGCAGCCGCAGCCGGGTGATGACGCCCAGCGTTCCCTCCGAGCCGGCCAGCAACGCCCCCACGTCGTAGCCGGTGTTGTCCTTCGGCAGGCCGGTCAGCCGGCTCACCACCGAGCCGTCGGCCAGCACGGCCTCGATGCCGGCGACCTGGGCGCGCATCGTCCCCCACCGCAGCACCCGCTCGCCGCCGGCGTTGGTGGCGACCATGCCGCCGACGGTGCACGAGTCGCGCGCCGCGAGGTCCACCCCGATGTCGAAGCCTTCCGCGCGGACCACCTGCTGCAACGTGGCGAGCGTGCATCCGGCGCCGACCGTCACCTGCCCGGCGACCACGTCGACCGGGTCGACCAAGGTGAGCCGGGTGAGGCTGAGCAGGACTGCTCCGTCACGAGGCACGGCACCACCGACCAGCCCGGTGTTGCCGCCCTGGATGCACAGCGCCACCCCCGCGGCCGCGCAGGCACGGACAACACCCACGACCTCGTCAGTGGTCGCCGGCCGGACCACGCAGCGAGCGTGACCGGTGAACCGGCCGGTCCAGTCCGTCTCGTACGACGCGACGACCGACCGGTCGTCCAGCAGATGCGAGGCGCCGACCACGGCTCGCAGCGACTCCTCGAGCGACATCCCGCCGGGCCGGCTCAGGAGAGGATGCGCAGCCGGACGGTGTCGGGCAGCGCCGCCAGCTGCCCCCGCAGCTCCGACGGGTAGTCGACGGCCACGTCGGTGATCACATACCCCAGCTCGCCGCGGGTGCCGAGCAGCTGGCCCTCGATGTTGACCTTGTTCTCCGCCAGCAGGCCGTTGATCGTGGCGAGGACGCCGGGCACGTTGCGGTGCAGGTGCACGATCCGGTGGGTCAGCGGGCGCTCCGGCAGCTGCAGCGGCGGCAGGTTGACGCTCATCGTCGAGCTGCCCTCCCGCAGGAAGTCGCGGAGCTTGCCTGCCACGTAACGGCCGATGTCCTGCTGCGCCTCCTCGGTCGAGCCGCCGATGTGCGGCGTGAGGATCACGTTCGGCAGGCCGCGGAGCTCGGAGACGAACTCGTCGCCGCGGCCCTTCGGCTCGACCGGGAAGACGTCCACGGCAGCACCGGCCAGGTGCCCGGACTCGAGGTGCAGCCGCAGTGCGGCGTGGTCGACGAGAAAGCCACGGGAGAGGTTGAGGAACAACGCGCCCGTCCGCATCTGCGAGAACTGCGCCTCACCAAACATGTCGGCGTTGCCCGGCCGGCCGTCGACATGCAGGGTCACCACATCGACCGACCCGAGCAGCTCCTCCAGCGAGCCGCATCGGCGGGCGTTGCCGAGGGCGAGCTTGTCGGCCGTGTCGTAGAAGTGCACCGACATGCCGAGCGATTCGGCCAGCACCGAGAGCTGGGCGCCGATGTTGCCGTAGCCGACGATCCCGAGCCGGCGGCCGCGGATCTCGTGGGCGCCGGCGGCGGACTTGTCCCAGACGCCGGCGTGCATGTCGGAGCTCTTCTGGGTCAGCCGGCGGGTCAGCGCGATGATCTCGGCGATCGCCAGCTCGACGACGCTGCGGGTGTTGGAGAACGGCGCGTTGAAGACCCCGACCCCGCGGTCCGACGCGGCCGTGAGGTCGATCTGGTTGGTCCCGATGCAGAACGCGCCGATGGCGACCAGGTCGGAAGCGGAGTCCAGGACGGCGGCGCTCACGTCGGTCTTCGACCGGATGCCGAGCAGGTGGACGCCCGGCAGCCGTTCGGCCAGCTCGCCGCTCGTCCAAGGCACGCGACACCACATCGACGTGCATCCCGGTCTCTTCAAGCAGGGTCACAGCGTCGGGGTGGACGTTCTCCAGGAGCAGCGCTCGCACGGATCCCTGGGGCAGAGCAGCAGTCACCGTCATCCTCGAACTCGGCCGGCGGGAAGGACTCCATCGTAGCGGCGGTGACGATTCGGTCAGATTCGATCCGATTCGTCGGTATGGCCCGAACTAACGGCATGAGGCTGATTCAGGGTGCCCCCGGCCGTGCCGCACGGCACAGTAAGGGGGTGTCCAGCGCCGCGCTCGAAGACGCTGCCCTGCTGGCCAGGGTCGGCGAGGGCGACGAGACGGCCCTCGAAGTGCTCTACAACCGGTACGGCGGATCCTGCTTCGGGCTCGCTCGCCGCATCCTCGACGACGCGCAGCTGGCGGAGGACGTCGTCCAGCAGGTGTTCACGGCACTGTGGAAGGGCAGCGGATACGACTCCCGCCGCGGTGCCGTCAGCACCTGGCTGATGTCGGTCACCCATCACAAGTCGATCGACGTGCTGCGCCGCGAGGCCCCGCGGCGCAAGCGGATGGCCTCGGAGCAGGCGCTGCTCGAGGTCGCCGCGGCCGGACCCGGCCCGGCCGACCAGGCATGGACCCAGCTGCGCGCCGAGCGGACCCGCGACTCGTTGAAGACGCTCCCCGCCGAGCAGCGCGAGGTCGTGCTGCTGGCCTACTACGGCGGCTACACGCAGCGCGAGATCGCCGAGCTCACCGGGCTGCCGCTCGGCACGGTGAAGAGCCGGACGCTCACCGCCTTGCGCCGGCTGAAGGCCGAGCTCGGTGGCGACCTCGACGTGATCGAACAAGGGTCGGAGGCGTGATGGCCGACCACAACGACTGGGACGAGCTCGCGGCGGGCTATGCGCTCAACGCGCTCACCCCCGACGAGGAGGCGACATTCGTCGCCCACCTGGAGACCTGCGATCGATGCCAGTCCAGCGTCGACGACCATGCATTCGTGGCTGCCCAGCTGGGCGCGATCGCCGTGCCCGAGGAACCTGTAGAGACACCGTCCTGGGCGTCGATGCGCGGCGCGATCATCACCGATGAGCCAGCGGCTTCGGAGCCGGGCGCGGCCGGTGACTCCGACGTCGTCGACCTCGGTGAGCGTCGACACCGGTACGCCGTCTCCCGGCGGGTGCTGGCCGTGGCCGCGGCCGTCGTCGTCCTGGCCGGTGGCGGGATCATCGCGTGGCAGGTCACGTCGGGCGGCTCCTCGAACGCCGTGCCCTCGGCGGCCAGCTGTGGATCCGCGCCCGGTTGTCACGCGATCTCGCTCGACGACGCCGCTGGCACCCAGGCGGCGGCGCTGACCGTGAAGGGTGACCGGATCACGATGGTCCCCACCAATATGAAGCCGGCTCCGGCCGGCAAGGAGTACGTGCTCTGGCAGCTGCCGGCCGACGGACGCCCGGTCGCCGGTCAAGGTGTTCACCTCGACCGGAGACCAGGCGGTCGCGACCACCACGACCGCCGTCCCCTACTCCGACACCGCGTCGTTCGCGGTCAGCGAGGAGTCGGCCGGGCCGACCCCGACCAGCCCGACGATCCCCTTGCTCGCGGAGGGCACCGCGACCTGACCTGACAGCATGAGCCCATGACGACTGTGGCAGTGCTCGGAACCGGGATCATGGGTGAGCCGATCGCCCGCAACCTGTGCAACGGCATCGACGTACGGGTGTGGAACCGCACCCGCAGCAAGGCCGATCCGCTGTCGGACGACGGCGCCACCGTGTGCGAGACTCCCCGCGACGCCGTGTCTGGTGCGGACATCGTGCTGACGATGCTGCTCGACACCGACACCACCGCGGCGACGATGGGCGGCGCGGGTGGCGCGCTCGAGGCGATGTCACCCTCCGCCGTGTGGATCCAGGCCGGGACGGTCGGCGTTGACGGCATCGCGCGGCTCGCCGCGCTCGCCGAGTCCGCCGGCGTGGGCTTCGTCGACGCGCCGGTGCTCGGGACCCGACTGCCCGCCGAGAAGGGGCAGCTGGTCGTGCTCGCGGCCGGGCCCGAGCAGCTGCAGGGAGCGGGTTCAGCCGGTGTTCGACGCTGATCGGTCAGCGCACCCTGTGGGTCGGCGAGGTCGGAGCCGCTAGCCGGCTCAAGCTCGTCGCCAACTCGTGGGTGCTGGCGGTGACGACCGCGGTCGCGGAGGCGATGGCACTCGCGCAAGGGTCTCGACCTCGACCCGGCGCTGTTCCTCGAGGCGATCTCCGGCGGCGCACTCGATCTGCCGTACGCCCAGCTGAAGGGCGGGATGATCATGACGGCGCGAGTTCCCGGCGTCGTTCCCGCTGGTCGGGTGCGGCGAAGGACGCCGGCCTGATCGTGGCGGCCGGCGAGCAGGCCGGTGTCCATCTCGAGGTCGCCGCGGCCGTCCAGCGGACAGATGGCGTCCGGCCGCGACGCCGGTCACGGCGACGAGGACATGGCCGCGGTCTGGTACGCCGCCCGGGCCGGCTGAGCAGCTGCGGCCGCTACGCGATCTGGGCCGCGACCGCCGGGTCGATCCGGACCACGCCGGCGAAGTCGTTGAGCGGCACCGGCACGTACTGCACGTTCTCGCCGGTGTGCGGCGCGACGATCATCATGCCCTTGCCCGCATAGATCGCGACGTGGTCGACGTCCTGATGGTCGGTCGGGTCGTAGTGCCAGAACAGCAGGTCACCCGGCCGGGCATCGGCGTACGGGATGTGCGGTCCGGTGAGGAACTGCTCCTGGGAGACCCGCGGCATCCGGATCCCGGCCCGGTTCAGCGACCACAGCACCAGACCGGAGCAGTCGAAGGAGTTCGGGCCGGTCGCGCCCCACACGTAGGGCTTGCCGATCCGGCTGGCGGCGGCGGCCAGGAACGTCGAGATCTCCTTGTTGGTGAGGTACTCGCCGGCGGCCCGAGTGATGACGACCTGGCGGAGCAGCTCGGCCCGGGCGTGCCGGCCCAGCACCGACTCGACCTGCTTCCGCAGCTGCAGCGGGTCGGCCTGCGGCGCGGAGATGAGGATGCCGGAGTGCGGCACCAGGCCGATCTGGCGGGCCTCGTAGGAGTCGACGACACCGTCGACGCCGGCCATCCCGACCGAGGCGAAGGCGCCGATCCGCAGCAGCTGGGTCGCGTGGCTGTGCACCGGCACGGTCTGGCCGAGCGGCAGCTTGGCGTTGTGGCCCATGTCGAACGACGCGGTCAGCTCGCCACGGCCGATGCTCTGCCACAGGGCGTTGCTCTTCGCCGTCAGCTTCGGCGTCCACGGCCGGAACGTCGACGGCGTCACGCCGACGACGAACGCCGGGTGCCCGTCGACGTGGGTGGTGCCGGCGGAGATCCACTGGGTACGACGGACGCCCGAGAGCTGCTTCAGCGGTGGACCTGGTGCCGGGTGAGCGCGTGCTTCTCGGAGACGAGCAGGGTGCCGTTGACGAGGTGCGCCGGACGGGTGGAGGCCTCGGTGGGCGTCGACGACGGCGCCGGTGTCGCCGTCACGGGCGGCTGGCCGCCCGCGCCGGTCCGGCCGTCCCAGGAACGTGCGCGGTTCGCGACGGCGAGCCGTTGCCGGCCCAGGTCGCCGCCAGCGCTGTGGCGCCGCCACCGAGCGCCAGGACCAGCAGGACCGCCAGCACCATGGCGACACTGGTCTGCGGGGTGCGTGGCTGCGTGCAGGAACGCGGCCGGCGGGCGAGGAGGCGTAGGGTGGCGTCCGCACACTGCCCTCCCTACTCGCACTGACGGCCGTCGTTCGGCCCGGTCAGCGGTTCGACGTACCGGTCAGTGGTTCAACGACCGGGCAGCGCTCCGGTGATGGGGCAATACCCGTTCGCGGCGGCTCACACCCCGATCCGGGGCGACGACCTCCGACCAAGCGTACGACCTCGGCTCAGCCGATGAGGGCGCTTGCCGCGATCTGCCAGGTCCGCCACCAGGCCGGCGTACGCCTCGTCTCGGTCGTCCGCCCGCAGCACCGCAGAGGGGTGCACGGTCGCCAGCGCGTACGCCGAGGCCCGGGAGCCGTCGTCCTCGATCGTCCCGGGCGAAGTCCTCCGGGACGGCGGCGGACGACGGCCACGGCATCAGCACGCCTCGTGAGCGGGTGACCCGGAACGCCGGCACCGAACAACGCCTTGCCGGCAGTCGCCCCCAGCGCGACCACGACATCGGGAGCGAGCAGCGCGAACTCCGCCAGCAGCCAGGGTCGGCAGGCGCCGACGTCGTGGGCGTCCGGCGTCTCGTGAATCCGACGCTTGCCGGGACCGTCCGAGCGGAACTTGAAGTGCTTCACCGCGTTCGTCGTATAGGTCTGGGCCGGGTCCAGTCCGGCTTCCTCGACCGCCCGGTCGAGCAGCTTGCCGGCCGGGCCGACGAACGGCTCGCCGCGGCGGTCCTCGATGTCGCCCGGCTGCTCCCCGACCAGGACCAGCCGGGCGGATTCCGGTCCCTTGCTGAACACCGTCTGGGTCGTGCCCTGGTAGAGCTCACAGCCACGGCAGCCCAGAGCGGCCTCACGCAGGCCGTCCAGGCCGGCGCCGGGCGGGACGAAGTCCGCGGCCGAGGTCACGGCACCGGGTCCCTCGCGTCGTACCGGGCGAAGCCGCGGTAGTGCGAGGCGAGCGCTCCGAGGCCGAGCAGGCACGCGATCCCGCCGGAGACGATGGCCACCTCGGTGCCGAAGATGCTGCCAACCGTGCCGGACTCGACGTCACCGAACCGCGGGCCGCCGGCCACTACGACGATGAAGACTCCCTGCAACCGGCCGCGCAGCGAGTCCGGCGTCGCGACCTGCAGGATCGTGTTCCGGAAGATCGCGCTCACCATGTCCGCGGCGCCGGCGATCGCCAGCAGGATCAGCGCGACCCACAGCACGTCAGTGAGGCCGAAGAACACGATCGAGACTCCCCAGACGGCGATCGCGAGGAGCACCGCGAGGCCCTGCCGGTGAATCCGGCGCGACCAGCCGGACACCGATGCTCCGAGCAAGGCCCCGATCGGTACGGCGGCATACAGCAGGCCCGCGGTCTGCGCACCGCCGTGGAACGTGCCGACGGCGAGCGCCGGGAACAGCGCGCGGGGCATGCCGAAGATCATCGCGTTGATGTCAACGAGGAAGGTCATGAGCAGGTTCTTGCGCGGCGCGAGGTAGCGGAATCCCTCGGCGATCGAACGCAGCCCGGCGCGCTGCCCGCCACCTTCGGGTGGCACCGGCGGCAGCCGGAAGAGCGCGTAGAGGATCGCCAGGAACGAGACGGCGTCGAGCCCATACGCCCAGGCTGTATCCGAGGGTCCCGACGATGAGACCGGCCAGCAGCGGCCCGACGGTCAGCGACGCGTTCTGGCTGATCTGGCCGAGCGAGTTCGCGGACGTGAGCAAGTCACGGCGGATCAGCCGCGGCAGCATCGCGCCGCGGGCTGAGCTGTCGACCGAGAACACGCCGGCTTGCAGACCGAGCAGCACGTACACGACCGAGAGCCGGTTCAGGCCGAGCGCGGCCTGGAGCGACCATCAAGCCGGACAGCACGGTGAGGATGCTGCTGGTGATGAGCATCAGCTTGCGGCGGTCGACGGCATCAGCGATGGAGCCGCCGAGCAGTCCGAATGCGATCAGCGGGATGACCGTGACCAGCCCGGTGATGCCCACGTCGAACGACGAGTCGCTGATGTGGAAGACCTGCAGCTGCGCCGCGACGATCGTGAGCTGGCTGCCGACGTTCGACACCAGGTAGCCGCCCCACCAGCGGCGGTAGTTGGCGCTCTCGCGCAGCGGCGTGACGTCGATCGCGATCCGTCGCCACAGCGGCTGGGCGCTGGGGACGACCGGCGTCTCGGAAGCAGCGTCCGCGTCCTCGCTCTCGCGGGCACTGGTGTCCGAGGTCACGGGGACAGTCTCTCGACCTGCCATCCCCTGTCGTGAGCGCGGTACCGGATGCGGTCGTGCAACCGGTCGGCCCTTCCCTGCCAGAACTCCACGGTCCGCGGCCGCACCCGATAACCGCCCCAGTACGGGCGGGCAGGGCACGTCGCGGCCGTCGTACCTCTGCTCCAGCTCGACGACCCGGCGCTCCAGGGCGCCGCGATCCGGGACGACGCTGGACTGTGCACTGGCCCATGCGGAGATCTGCGCCCCCCGCGGTCGACTCGCGAAGTAGGCCTCGGACTCCGCGCGGGACACCCGGGTCGCCGAGCCCCCGATGATCACCTGCCGGGACAGCGGGTGCCACGGGAAGAGCATCGACACCCGGTCGTTGGCGTCGATCGCCGCGCCCTTGCGCGAGGTGTAGTTCGAGAAGAAGACGAAACCGTCGCCGTCTGCGCCCTTACACAGGACCGTCCGGCTGGACGGGGTCCCGTCGGCGTCGACGGTCGAGACGATCACCGCGTTGATCTCCGCGATCCCGGCGGTCTCGGCGTCGCGCAGCCAGGACTGCCACAGCGGCAGCGGCTCGGCGGGCAGCCGGCCGACGTCGAGACCGCCGGACTCGTAGTCCCGGCGCAACGCCGCTAGATCGATCTGGTGGGGCTCAGGCACGTCTCGACGTTCTCATGCCGTCCCAGGTGGCTTGCGGCTACCGGTGGGTAGGAGAATGGAGTTCGACGCCACCAGCGGCGGCGAGTCGCGCCCACCAGGCGCCGTACGACGAGGAGCGACCCATGGCGGACGAGACGGTCTTCAAGCCGGGGCTGGAAGGCGTGATCGCCTTCGAGACGGAGATTGCTGAGCCTGATCGGGAGGGCGGCGCGCTGCGGTATCGCGGCGTCGACATCGAGGATCTCGTCGGCCGGGTGAGCTACGGCAACGTGTGGGGTCTGCTCGTCGACGGCCGGTTCGCGCCCGGGCTGCCGCCCGCCGAGCCGTTCCCGGTGCCGGTGCACTCCGGCGACATCCGCGTCGACGTGCAGAGCGCGCTGGCGACGCTCGCGCCTGCCTGGGGGCTGCAGCAGCTGCTCGACATCGACGACGAGCAGGCCCGTGACGACCTGGCCCGCTGCTCGGTGACCGCGATGTCGTTCGTCGCGCAGTCCGCCCGGGGCATCGGCCAGCCGATGGTGCCGCAGAAGCGGATCGATGAGTGCTCCACCATCGTCGAGCGCTTCATGACCCGCTGGCGCGGCGAGCCCGACCCGGCTCACACCAAGGCCGTCGATGCCTACTTCGTCTCGGCCGCCGAGCACGGCCTCAACGCCTCGACGTTCACGGCGCGGATCATCGCCTCGACCGGTGCCGACTCGGCCGCGTGCCTGTCCGGCGCGGTCGGTGCGCTGTCGGGACCACTGCACGGCGGCGCCCCGCTGCGCGTCCTGAAGATGCTCGACGAGGTCGCGGAGGAGGGCGACGCCCGGCGCTACGTGAAGCGGCTGCTCGACTCCAAGCAGCGGCTGATGGGCTTCGGTCACCGGGTCTACCGCGCCGAGGACCCCCGTGCCCGGGTTCTTCGTCGTACCGCGAAGGAGCTCAACGCTCCGCGGGTCGAGGTCGCGGAGGCGCTCGAGGCGGCCGCACTCGCCGAGCTCAAGGAGCGCTACCCCGACCGCGTGCTGGCGACGAACGTGGAGTTCTGGTCGGCGGTCGTGCTGGACTTCGCGCAGGTGCCGTCGCACATGTTCACGTCGATGTTCACCTGCGCCCGGGTCGCCGGGTGGAGCGCCCACATCCTGGAACAGAAGGGCACCGGCCGGCTGATCCGGCCGTCCGCCCGGTACGTCGGGCCCGGGCCACGATCGGTCGAGTCGGTCGAGGGCGCCGACCAGATCCACATCGCGACGGACGTTGCGTGACCCGCTGACGTGAGCGGACCCGCACTGGTCGTCCCGGAATCGCTCCGGCCCCGGGACGGCCGGTTCGGCTCGGGACCGTCGAAGGTCCGGCCGGAGTCGCTGGCGGCGTTGGCTGCGACCGGTACGTCGTACCTCGGGACCTCCCATCGCCGCGACCCGGTGAAGTCGGTGGTCGGCCGAATCCGCGCCGGGGTGGCGGCCCTGCTCGGCCTGCCCGACGGGTATGAGGTCGTGCTCGGGCTCGGCGGGGCGACGGTGTTCTGGGACATCGCGTCGTTCTGCCTGATCGACCAACGGTCCGCGCACCTGTCGCTCGGGGAGTTCTCGTCGAAGTACGCCGCCGCCGTGGGACGGGTGCCGTTCCTGGCCGACCCGGTCGTGTTCACCGCAGCGGCCGGATCGGCGCCTTCGCCGTCGGCCATGGACGGCGTCGACGGCGTCGACGCCTACTGCTGGCCGCACAACGAGACCTCGACCGGGGTCGTGCTCCCGGTGTCACGACCGCTGGGTTCCGACGAGGGCGCGCTGGTGCTCGTCGACGCGACCAGCGGCGCCGGCGGCCTCCCGATCGACCTGAGCCAAACCGACGCGTACTACTTCGCGCCGCAGAAGGAGTTCGGCTCCGAGGGCGGGCTGTGGGTCGCGGTGCTGTCCCCGTCGGCCATCGACCGGGCCTTCTCGCTCGCGGCGTCGCGTTGGGTGCCGGCAACGCTGGACCTGTCCGTCGCGATCGAACAGTCCCGGTTGGACCAGACCTACAACACACCCGCTCTCACGACGCTCTTCCTCATGGCCGACCAGCTCGACTGGCTGCTCGGCAACGGCGGGCTGGGATGGGCGGCCGCCCGGGCGGCAGATTCGTCGTCGCGGCTGTATGCGTGGGCGGAGTCGTCGTCGTACGCCTCGCCGTTCGTCGCTGACCGAGCGCTGCGCTCGCCGGTCGTGGTGACGGTGCGGTTCGCCGACGACGTACCCGCCTCCGCTGTGACGTCGGTCCTGCGCTCCAGCGGGATCGTCGACGTCGAGGCCTATCGCGGCGCCGGCTACAACGGCCTTCGGATCGGCACGTTCCCTGCCGTGGATCCCACCGACGTGAGCGCCCTGATCGCCTGCGTCGACTGGGTCGTCGAGCACCTCTGATCACGACTTGTCAGGATCCTCGGCCCATCTTCACGCTCAGCCGGCCTGACAAGTCGAGACGGTACGACTGGTGAGCCGCGCACCGGCCGGGAGAGACTGTCCACATGGAGTACACGCATCTCGGCCGTAGCGGTCTGTCAGTCTCCCGTCTCGTCCTCGGCACCATGAACTTCGGTCCGGAGACCTCCGAGGCCGACTCGCACGCGATCATGGACCAGGCGCTCGAGCTCGGCATCAACTTCTTCGACACGGCCAACGTCTATGGCTGGAAGAAGGGCGAAGGCGTTACCGAGCAGATCGTCGGGCGCTGGCTCGGGCAGGGCGGTGGACGTCGCGAGAAGGTGGTGCTCGCGACCAAGCTGTACGGGTCGATGAGCGACTGGCCCAACGACACGTACCTGTCCGCGCGCAACATCCGGCGGGCATGTGACGAGTCGTTACGCCGGCTGCAGACCGACTACTTGGACCTCTACCAGATGCATCACGTTGACCGGGACACGCCGTGGGAGGAGATCTGGGAGGCCTTCGAAACCCTTCGCGCACAAGGCAAGATCCTCTACGCCGGCTCGAGCAACTTCGCGGGCTGGCACCTCGCGGCGGCGCAGGAGGAGGCGAAGCGCCGCCACTTCTTCGGCCTGGTGAGCGAGCAGTCCATCTACAACCTGGCCAAGCGGGAGATCGAGCTCGAGGTGCTGCCCGCCGCCCGCCACTACGGCATCGGCGTGATCCCGTGGAGCCCGCTCAATGGCGGCCTGCTCGGCGGCGTGCTGCGCAAGGAGGCCGAAGGCAAGCGGCGTACGACGGGGCGGGCGAAGGCGTTCGTGGACGAGCATCGCGACCAGGTGCAGGCCTACGAGGACTTCTGCGGCGAGGAGGGTCACGACCCAGGGACGGTCGCCCTGGCGTGGCTGCTCAGCCGTGACGGCGTGACCGGACCGATCATCGGCCCGCGCACCGCCGAGCAGCTCGAGCACGCCGTCGCGGCTGTGGACGTCCACCTCGACGAGATGACCCTGTCCCGCCTGGACGCGATCTGGCCCGGCCACAAGCCAGCGCCGGAGCACTACGCCTGGTAGGCCAGCCAGATCAGAGCAGGATGGTGGAGCGGCCCAGCGGTCCGAGCAGCTGCTCCTCCTCGTACGCCAGATGCGAGAGCAGCGCCTCGCTGAGCACCGCAGCCTCGGCGCGAGCCGGCTCGACAGCGCCCGGGTGATCGACCATCTCGACCAGCGCCCGGTCCAGCCGGTCGAGCAGGTCTGCGATGACCTCGTGCTCCTCACTGAGTCGCTCCAGCACCGGAGCCAGCGACACGTCCTCGTCGCGCAGATCACGGAACAACCGCTGGTCCTCGATCGTGTGATGCAGCGTGAGGATCCGGCAGTACGTCGCGCAGAACGCCCCGACCGACCAGTAGTTCTGTCGCATCGTCATCCGGTTCACCGCCGAGCGACCGGCGGCCGGATCCAGTGAGCCTGCAGCGATCTGCTCCAGGACGCCGATCACCTGCTGCATCTCCTGCCGGAGATGCTCGTGCACGGACACCAGCGCGTCCTTCGACGCCCGGCCCATGTCGGTGATCGCACCGGCATCGACGGCTTCGAGCCGCGGCCGGCTGGCGTCGTCGATCGAGGTGTTCGCAGGAATCGTCACTCAATGATTCTGCCCGACCCGACCGCGCGTCACGGCGCCCGACGGGTACGCCGTACCCTCGTCGTCCGTGCTGGTCCTGCTGCCCCCCAGCGAGGGCAAGACGACCGGCGGCGACGGCCCACCGGTCGACCTCGCTGCGTTGTCCTGGCCGGAGCTGACAGCTACCCGCCGCAAGGTCGGCAACTCGTTGGTTCGCCTGTGCGCGGGCAACCCGAAGCGGGCCAGGACCGTTCTCGACCTCTCCGAGGCGCTCGACGACGACCGGGAGTCCGGCGCCCACATCTGGGAGTCGCCGACACTGCCCGCCGGCCACCGGTACGCCGGTGTCCTGCACGACGCACTCGGGTACCCCACGCTGCCGGCCGCTGCCCGGCACCGAGCGGACGAGACCGTGGTCGTGCTCTCGGGGCTGTGGGGCGCAACCTGTCCCACCGACCGAATCCCGGCGTACCGCATCGGGATCGGCACCAAGCTCCCGCGTCTAGCCGGCCTGCCCGCCATCTGGCACGGCCCGCTGGGGCGGGCACTCGACGAGGAGGTCCGACGTGACGGCGCCCTCGACCTGCGGTCGAGCGGCTACTCGCTGATGTACCGCCCGTCGCGCGAGGCAACGAGCCGGCTCGTGACGGTGCGCATCACCGGACCGGACGGGAGGCGGGCGGCAGCGAGCTTCCAGAGCAAGGGGGCGAAGGGAGCACTCGTCGCGGCAATGCTGCGGCGGGGCGTGCCGTCGGTCGACAACCTGCTGGCGGTCGCCGCTGGAGTGGGGCTCGATGCGCGGCAGGTCGACGATGGCTCGCTCGTCGTACGGGTGATGTGGGAGGGCACCACCCCACCTATCGTGACCGCATGAAGCAGCGACCGGAACGGCGCCCGCCGCCGCCGCCGTTGGAGACCAACGAGGTCGCGATCGCCGTCACCGGAACGATCGCCTGGGCAGTCGCCCTCGTGGTGCTGGCTGTCTTCTTCCGCGGTGACCTCCAGCGCCACGACGCCACCTGGTGGCTGTGGGCGTGCGGGCTAGGGGTGGTTCTGGGGCTCTACGGGCTCCGCTTCGCTCTCCGTCGCCGCCGGGGCTGACGCCGGGTCGGCCGTCGGCTCGGGCGCCGCCTTCGCGGCCTTGCGAACCCGTCGGTTGTGCCGGTGCGTCGTCACCCGGAGCTGGATCACCCGGGCGGCTCCGGCCAGCAGCACAACGATCGCTCCACCCACCGCAGCGACGAGCAACGCCAGCGCCAGCGACGCTTGGCCGGAGAGCGTGAAGAAGTGGATCGGCACCTTGCGGTTGTTCTGCGCGATGAACACGATGAGCAGGATCAGGAACACGACCAGCACACCCACCGCGACCCATACCGAGCTCGCCCGGGTCCGATCCAGATTCAGCTCTTCGGGCTCGGCGTTCGGGCGGTTGTGGGCCATCTCATCCTCATTCAGTCGTCGAGGTCGTCCTCGTCATCACTCATCCTGCCCGCTACCAGGCCCGCCAACGCTTCGGTACGCCGATGGCGCTGCCGCCACTGACCGTCTCGCCACGCCGTTCCGCGCCCGACGCCGATCGCGAACCGGCCACGATCCACGTGCAGGACCTCACCGAGCAGCCGCCACGCGACCTGCTGCTCGTCTCCGTTCACATCACGAACCAGCAGTCGGTCATGCACGACGGCGCCGTCCTCCGCGGTGCCCGACGAGACGACTGGGTAGTCCGATAGCTCGCTGGCGAGTGGCAGGTCGAGCCGCTCGGCGAGGTCCGCGGCGGCACTCGCTGCTACCGGTAGCACCGCCAGGTTTCCCAGCAACGGCAACAGATCCGGGGCGTCCACCACCGCCGCGTCCGACGCGTCGACCGCCACCACCTCGCCGGCCCGCACGCCGCGAACCCGCGCCGGCGAGGCGGCTGGATCGGCCCCCGCGAGCCAGCCGTACCACGCCCGGAGCTCCGCTCGGCTGACGCGTCGAGCCGGATCGGCCAGCCGGTCTAGGACGTCGTCCGGGTCGGCGTCGTCCAGCTCGTCGAGCACCCCGATGGACAGCAACAGCGCCCGATCCACCGAGGCAGGGACCTCGTCGTACAACGAGGCAAGAAGTGCGTCCGCATCGGCGAGCCGCCACTGCGACGGACGCCGACCACCGATGACGGCGTGGCGTTGCAACCACCAGGCGGTGTACGACGGCACGCGCTGCTGGCCACCGTCCGGCAGGAGGACGACGGCCCATTCGTTGACTGCGTCGCGTACCTCGGGCCGGGCGAGCATCGCGAGGCCATCCGCCCAGCGGGCGGGGTCGATCAGCTCGAGGTCACGGACCGCGACCAGTTCGGCGACGGCGGCGCCATCCGGCAACGTGTCCCACCACTCGGCCTCGCCGTCGAGGTCGTGGTCCGGCCCGACCGCATCGGGCTCGCGGACCAGCGCGGGACCCTCGAGGACCCCGGTCGCCGCGAGGGTTGCGGGGCCCCACCGTCGTACCCAGTCGGCAGCGACTCGACCGAACGGTGAGTCGTCGGCGACGACCGCGGCCATCGGGCCGTCCGGCAGCAGCAGCTCACCGGCCGGCTGCCACTCGCCGGTGTCGTCGGGCAGCGCCAGCTCACCGAGCCACGGCAGCTCACCCACCGCGGGTTCGACCGCGGCCACCAGAGAGAGCACGGCGTTGGCGATCGGTGCCGGGTCCTCGGCGTCGTAGGACTCCTCGACCGCCGCCCGGACCCTGGGCTGCTCGAGCAGCCCGCGAGCAGTTCCCTCCGTGGCGCCGAGCGCGGCGAGCAGCGGGTGTGCGGCGGCCGGGTCGACGACCCGGAGGCCGAGCGCGGTCAGCTCTGCGGCCGCTGTCCCGGGGACCGGCAGCGTGACCCCTCGCGGGCCGGTCACCATCGACCCGTCGACGAGCGGCACGGGCAGCGCGCCGAGGGCGTCGCGCGCGTTCCCCGTCGGCACCACGGCGTCGAGAGCCGCGTACAGCTCGGCCCACCACGCAGGCTCCCGCCGGACCCCCTCGACCGCCGCAACCAGCTCGGCGACAGACGGGCGGTGGACACCGAGCGTCAGCAGAGCGGGGTGCGACCAGCCGGCCGGCAGCAGCGACGGGATGATGTCGGCGAGCACTGCAACCAGCCCGTCGTCGACGGTGACCGCGTCGGCAGGTCGGACCCGGATGTCGGGGTCGGCCGCGGTCGGGAGCCAGGGCCGGCTGCGGAGCTCGGTGAGCACGGCCGCATGCAGCCCGGCATCGACCGGCCCGTCGGGCAGGCCGGACGGGACCAGGGAAAGGACCGCCGGGTCCGGCGGCAGGTCGGCGAGAGCGGCCACCAGCACCTCGGCCGCCCGCTCGGTGACCAGGTCCGCGAGCGGCCCGGGCACGATGCGCCGCCGGGTGGCGTCCAAGGGGTACGACGCGACCAGCACGGCCGGGATCGTGAGCGGGTCGTCGGTCGGCGTGGGAGCCCGGACCACCCGCGCCGTGTGGGGAGGCAGCGAGGAGGGTGTCCCGGCCGAGACCGGGATCGCCCAGCTCACCCGCCAACCGTCGTCACTGCGGTCCTCGGCGGCGAGCCCGTCCAGCAGTGCGGGCGAGATCCGGCCGGAGCCCTGCGCCCGCCGCCACCGGGTCGCCAGCTCGGCCTGGCTGAACTCGCGCGGCGCGCCGTCGATCCGCACCTCGACCTCGGCCAGCGACGGGAGTGAGAGCAGCAGCGTCTCGTCGAACGCCTCGAGCTGCCGGCGGACCTCGGCGACCGCAGCACCGTCACGCATCGGCAGCACGACCGTGGTGTCGAACCCCTCGATCGGTAGGTCATCGACCAGGAGCGGCCACCGCAGCACCGGCAGCCGGTCGCCGCGACGTGCCGCCTCGGCGGCCAGTTCCGGCACCCCGGCGATCCCCTCGCGGATCGCTGCCAGCGACCACGACACCGAGCCGGTTCGCGACGCGATGACCGGCTCGTCGCTCACGGAGAGCACCGCCGCGAAGCCCACGCCGAAGCGCCCGATGGTGCCTTCCTGGTCCCGCTTGGACGACGCCCGGGAGACCGCGATCGACTCGACCCCGTCGGCATCCAGCGGCGCTCCGGTGTTGGCGACCGTCAGCACGTCGCCGGTCAGCGCGATGAGCAGCCGGCCCGGCTGGTCGGCACGGATGGTGGCGTCCGCAGCGTTCTGGGCGAGCTCGACCACCACCCGGTCGCGGTAGCCGACCAGGGCCAGGTCGTCGGTGAGGTTGGCGTCGGCGCGGAACCGCGCCGGTGAGTCGCGCCAGGCGTCGAGCACCCGCCGCCGCAGCGCAGCGGTACCGAACGGATCGGCGGGAGCCGCCACGTCGGGCTCGGCCGTCAGGAGTGGCCGAGGGGCTCCGCGACCTCGGCGTCGTCGCTCACCGACCCGGCTTCGTGCTCGAGCACCGCGTCGATGACATCGCCGACGGACTCGGCGCCGGTCTCGAGACCGATTGCCAGGGGTGCCGCAAGCGGCGTCGAGGCGAGGACCATCGCCTGCGAGTGGGCGCCGCAGCCGTGGTCGACGGACACGACCCGTCCGTCGTCGGGCGCGTACTCGTTGGCGCAGGCGCCGAAGGCCTGCCGCAGCGCGCCGGCCAGCGGCACGTAGAACCCGCAGGTGGCGCACGGCGCGGGGGCGGACTTGGCGATCGGCGCGGACGGTCCCGGCTCGCCGGCGTACCAGCGCTCGACCGCTTCTTCTCGGCCCTCGAAGGACAGCACCCGCTCGCGACCGAGGCCGAGCTCGAGGCTGACCTCCTGCTCCTCGACGTCGTCCGTGGAGAAGTACGCCGGCACCAGCCGCGGGTCCTCGGCGGTGGTGACGAGCAAGTCGCCGACACCCAAGTCACCGGGGCGGAGCCGCTCGCTCCACGGCACCCACTCGGGCGCGAGGATGGCGTCCTCGCCCGGCAGCAGGACGACCTCATCGACCGTCACGTTGCGTGCCCGTGCTGCCCGGGCCAGGGTGACGGCCCACCGCCACCCGACGTACGCCGGGTCGAGCGTCGCGAACAGGTGGGTGACGACGCGCTCGCCGTCGACCTCGATACCGAGATGCTCTCCGACCAGCCCGGGGGCGTCGCTCTCCGCCGCGACGCGGGCGACCTCGACAGCGGCAGCGGTCACAGAGTCCGGTGTCGCGGTCGCAGTCGAGGTCACGCGGTCAGACCTCGAGCTCGCTCGCGACCGCGCGCAGCACCTGGGCGATCCGCTGCGAGGTCTGCTTGTCCGGGTAGCGGTTGCGCCGCAACGACGGAAGCACCTTGGAGTCCAGCAGCTTGATCATGTCGTCGACGAGACCGTGCAGCTCCTCGGCCGGGCGCCGGGTGGCCGCGGCGACCGACGGGATCGGGTCGAGAACCCGCACCGACAGCGCCTGCTCACCGCGCCGGCCCTCGGCCACGCCGAACTCCACCCGGGCGCCGGGCTTCAGCGACGTGCCCTCCGGCAACGAGGACGCGTGCACGTAGACGTCGCTGCCCGCGTCGTCACGGGACAGGAAGCCGAAGCCCTTGTCCACGTCGAACCACTTGACACTGCCGGTAGGCACGCTGACCTCTTCGTCTCGATTGCGGGGTGCACTCAGGCGTGCACAGCTTCAGGCTAGCCGTCATTGCGCCGGGCGCGAGCCCGATTATGCGCTCATCGCCACCGGTCGGGGTCCGGCAGCAGCTCGTTCATCGAGCCGGACCGGAAGCCGCGCGGGTCCAGCTGGACCGTCTCGAACCCCTGGACCGCGTCGAGGATGCCCGGCCGGGCGGCGACGGCGGGCACCGCCTCGGGATCGACCTCCACCCGGGCCAGGTCGCCGAGATCCCGCACCCGCAGGTCGCGAATCGCGATGCCGTGCTCGGCCAGTGCCTCCCGCAGCGCGGCTTCGGCCCGTTCTACCCGGGACAGCCGATCGGCGGTGACCTCGACACCGAAGGCGATCCGGCTCGACAGGCAGGCGGCGGCCGGCTTGTCCCAGGTCGCGAGCCCCCAGTCGTGGCTTGCCCGTCGCACCGACGCCTTGTCGAGACCGGCGTCGAGCAGCGGCGTGAGCGCGCCCCGCTCGGCGGCGGCGCGGATCCCGGGCCGGAAACCGGCCGCCACGTCGTCCGCGTTGGTGCCGGTCAGCACGTGCGCCACGCCCATCGAGGCGGCCAGCTCGGACAACACGTCGAGCAGCTCAGACTTGCAGAACCGGCAGCGGTCACCGGCGTTGGCGCGGTAGCCGTCGCGGGCGAGCTCGTCGGTGGTGGGCGTCACGTGACGCACCCCGAGTTCCCTGGCGAAGGCGCGGGCCGCGTCGAGCTCGCTGCCCGGCAGGCTCGGTGAGACCGCGGTGGCGGCGACGACCGACGCCGGGCCGAGGGCGCGCACGGCGGCGGCAAGCAGGAACGCCGAGTCGGCGCCCCCGCTGAACGCGACCATCACCGAGACGAGCCCGGCCAGCGCAGCGTTGAGCGCGTCGAGACGACCCGGGAGCAGGTATGACGAGAGCCAGCCGGCGAACTCCGTGAGGTCGTCGAGGACCACGTCGGCGCCGGCCTCGCGCAGCTCGGCGACGGTGTCGGCACCAGTAGCGACGGCGACGGCGGTGGCACCGGCGGTCCGGGCTGCGAGCATGTCGCCAGTGTGGTCACCGACGTACACCGCGGCGGCCCGGTCCCGAAGCACCTCGCCCTTGTCCGGTCCCCAGACCCAGCCGACGACCTCGTCGGGGGTGAGCCCGAGCCGCTCGACCGTGGCCCGCACCGCGGGTTCGTTCTTGGCGCTCACGACGACCGACCGGCCGCCTTCCCGGCGTACCGCGTCCAGCGCCTCGACCGCGCCGGGCAGCAGCGTCGTCCGCTCGACGCCGAGCGTCATGAAATGGGCGCGGTAGCGGTCGGCGAGCTCACCGACCCGTTCCGGTGCCACCCAGTTGGCCAGCTCGACCTCGAGCAGCGGCCCGAGCCGGGTCGCCGCGAGCTCGCCGTCGATCTCGATGCCGGTCTCGTCAGAGACGGCGCGGTAGGTCGCCACGACGCCCGGCCGTGGGTCGGCGAGCGTCATGTCGAGGTCGAAACCGACGACGAGCGGGTGCGGCAGCCCCCGTCTCGTCGTCATTGCTCCGAGACTAGAAGGCTCCGGTGCCCTCCGGCGTACCGAGACCGGTCGGGCCGTCGTACCCGGACGTGCCGGTGCACAGGTAGCTGCCGCCGCAGGAACCGTTGCTGCCGCTGGTCACGTCGTTGAGCGAGCCGGTGTGGGCGTAGGCGAAGGACGCGCCGTTCGTGCTGGCGGCGTTGCCGGCGAGCGCGTAGACGCTCGCGATGATCGGCGAGGCCACGCTGGTGCCGCCGAACTCCAGCCAGCCGGACTGGCCCTCGTTGGCGGTGGAGTCGTAGACCGCGACGCCGGTGTTCGGGTCGGCGTCGGCTGAGACGTCAGCGACGGTGCGGTTGGCGCAGCCGGTGTCGTGCTGCCACGACGGCTTCGGCTCGTACGACGAGCAGCCACTGCCGGTGCCGCCCTCGATGCCCGAGAGCGCGCCGTCGCCCCAGACCGTCTCGCTCCAGCCTCGGCTGTTGCTGGCGGTGCTCAGCGAGGTGCCACCGACAGCCGTCACGGACGGAGCCGCCGCCGGGAACTCCACGCCGTACCCGCTGTCACCGGCGGAGGCCGTGATCGCGATCCCCGGGTGGTTGTAGGCGGAGTTGTCGGCGGTCTCGGAGGAGTCCTCGCTGCCGCCGTAGGAGTTGGAAATCTCGGTCGCGCCCAGGGCGGCCGCCTCGTTCTCGGCCTTGACGAGGTCGGAGTCGTTCGCCGTGGACGCCTCGACGAGCAGGATGTGCGCGTTCGGTGCGATCGCGGAGACCATGTCGAGGTCGAGGGACTCCTCCTGCGCCCAGCCGGTGTCGGTGCTGGGCGGGGTGCTGCCGCCGTTCTCGTTCACCTTGGTGAAGCAGCCGTTGGCGGTGGTGCAGGCCGACTCGCCGTACTGCGACCGGTACGTCGCCAGGTCCTGGGCCGCGGTCGGGTCGTCGTAAGCGTCGACGATGGCGACCGTCTGGCCGCTCCCGGCGCTGGCCGACGGCAGGTCGTAGGCCGACTGCAGGTCGGCCGGCCCGTAGCCCTCGGGGGTGGCGTTCGAGGCCAGCAGGCCGAACGTGCCGTTGGCGTAGGTCAGCTTCTTGGCCTTCAGCAGCGCCAGACAGGCGACCGACCCGGCCTTCGGAGTCGCGCAGCTCGGGACGAACGTGGTGGCGGTCGAGACGATCGTCCGGCCGGAGTTCGGCGCCGCGCTGGCGGACGTGGCCGCGGCCAGCGATCCGGTGACGATCAGTGCAGCCGTGGCGACCGCGAGTCCTGTCGGGTGGCGACGCATGAGTCCTCCGAGCCGTGGATGGGGTGCCGTCGAGGCGAGACCTTATCCGAAAAGTCCGTTTTGTGGGATTTACCCGCATTTCGTGCGACGGTAACGGCCGCGGTGGTAGCGGCCTTGTGGACAGCGCTGCGGGCTGTGGACGGCGCCAGCGGCCCCGCGTGCTCGCGCCCTACCGTGCGCTCCTACCCGTCCACCAGGAGGTCGTCATGGCAGGGATACGCGTCACGCCGGAACAGCTGCAGGGGATGTCGGGCCGGGTGAGCGGCAGCGCGTCGTCGATCGAGGGTGAGCTCGCCGGACTCGCCGGGGCGCTGGCACCACTCGGCGGCGACTGGGCCGGGCTGGCCAGCCAGCGGTTCGAGCAGTTGTGGGCGGAGTGGCAGCGCAGCGCGCGCGGCCTGCACGAGGCGCTCACCGGGATCAGCACGCTGCTCAACCAGGCCGGCGCCCACTACGCCGAGGCCGAGCACGCCATCGCCGGCTCCTTCGGCGCCATGTAGCCCCGCCGAGTGCGACGCTTTAGCCCTTTGGGGCCGGTCAGTTAGGGACACAACGTCGCACTCGACGTGGGTCAGGGGTACGACGAAAAACAGGGGCGGCCCGGTTTCCCGGACCGCCCCTGTCAGGCGTTGCGTGTGGTGCGAGCGGACTAGAAGTCCATCCCGCCCATGCCACCGTCGCCACCCGGCGCGGCCGGAGCGGACTTCTCCGGCTTGTCGGCGATGACGGCCTCGGTGGTCAGGAAGAGCGCCGCGATGGACGCCGCGTTCTGCAGGGCAGAACGGGTGACCTTGGCGGGGTCGATGATGCCTTCCTTGATCATGTCGACGTACTCGCCAGTGGCGGCGTTGAGGCCGTGACCGATCTTCAGGCCGCGGACCTTCTCGACGACGACGCCGCCCTCGAGACCACCGTTGAAGGCGATCTGCTTGATCGGAGCCTCCAGCGCGAGCTGGACGATCCGGGCGCCGGTCGCCTCGTCACCGACGAGGTCGAGCTTCTCGAACGCGACCGTGCTGGCCTGCAGCAGGGCGACGCCGCCACCGGCGACGATGCCCTCTTCGACGGCAGCCTTGGCGTTGGAGACGGCGTCCTCGATGCGGTGCTTCTTCTCCTTGAGCTCGACCTCGGTCGCGGCACCGACCTTGAGGACCGCAACGCCGCCGGCCAGCTTGGCCAGTCGCTCCTGCAGCTTCTCGCGGTCGTAGTCGCTGTCCGACTTCTCGATCTCGGCCTTGATCTGGTTGACGCGACCGGCGATCTGGTCGCTGTCGCCGCCACCCTCGACGATCGTCGTCTCGTCCTTGGTGACGACGATCTTGCGGGCCCGGCCGAGCAGGTCGAGCCCGGTGTTCTCGAGCTTGAGGCCGACCTCCTCGCTGACGACCTGGCCGCCGGTGAGGATGGCCATGTCCTGCATCATCGCCTTGCGGCGGTCACCGAAGCCCGGGGCCTTGATCGCGACGGACTTGAAGGTGCCGCGGATCTTGTTGACCACCAGGGTCGCGAGGGCCTCGCCCTCGACGTCCTCGGAGATGATGGCGAGGGTCTTGCCGCCCTGCATGACCTTCTCGAGGATCGGCAGCAGGTCCTTGACCGCGGAGATCTTCGAGTTGACGAACAGGATGTAGGGGTCGTCGAGCACCGCTTCCATGCGCTCGGCGTCCGAGACGAAGTACGGCGAGATGTAGCCCTTGTCGAAGCGCATCCCCTCGACGAGCTCGAGCTCGAGGCCGAAGGTGTTGGACTCCTCGACGGTGATGACGCCTTCCTTGCCGACCTTGTCCATGGCCTCGGCGATCATGTTGCCGATCGCCTTGTCGCCCGCGGAGATGCTCGCCGTCGAGGCGATCTGCTCCTTGGTCTCGACGTCCTTGGCCTGCTTGGACAGCTCCTCGCTGACTCGCTCGACGGCCGCCTCGATGCCGCGCTTCAGCGACATCGGGTTGGCGCCGGCAGCCACGTTGCGCAGGCCCTCGCGGACCAGTGCCTGGGCGAGAATGGTCGCGGTCGTCGTGCCGTCACCGGCCACGTCGTTGGTCTTCTTCGCGACCTCCTTGACGAGCTCGGCCCCGATCTTCTCGTAGGGGTCCTCGAGCTCGATCTCCTTGGCGATCGTCACGCCGTCGTTGGTGATCGTGGGTGCGCCCCACTTCTTCTCCAGGACGACGTTGCGGCCCTTGGGGCCGAGGGTGACCTTGACGGCGTCCGCGAGCTGGTTCATGCCACGCTCGAGCGCGCGGCGCGCGTCCTCGTCGAATGCGATGATCTTGGACATGCGGTTTGGGATCCTCTCCCGCGTCAGATGTGAGTCGTCATGACTCCGGGTCGACGGTGCTAGATCGGGAACGACGCCCGCGACGGACGGCGCCAGTTGAGCAGCGCCTCGCCGTACCGGCTGTCACTCGACGACCCAGAGTGCCAGCTCCATTGTTAGCACTCACCCCTGTCGAGTGCAAGGCATCCCGCGTGAGCGCCCTGCCCTGAGTGGGCCAGACGGGCGAAACATGTTTGGGAGCGTTAAGGGCGGGGAATGCAAAGCCGATCTAGTGTGTGCGTGCCACCCAACCGGGTGACCGCCGCCTCCGTTCGCCGAACCTGTCCGTCGGAGTGCGCCAATCAACCCATCGGACAGGACCGGGGACCCACGTCACTTGAAGCGCTTCGGCGCTCCTTGGGGTGAAGTCGACGAGATCCTTTCGCCGACCGGGCTAGCACCTGCCCGAACCCGACAGCTAACTCGGCAGGCGTCGGAGAGCACGCATGACTTTTGCGTTCCTGCGCGCCCGAATGGGTGCTGTTGTCCTCGCCGGTCTGTTCGCCGGCACCGTCCTCGCCGTCTCCCCCACAGCTGCCAGCGCCTCGCCGGCAGCTGGGACGGCGACCAACGCCACCGTGTCGCACCACCACCACCTCACGAAGAAGCAGCGGCACCACCGCCACGAGCTGAAGCTTCGTCACCGCTACGAGGTGAAGGTCCACAAGGTGCTGCACGAGGCCGCCAAGCAGCGCGGCAAGCCCTACGTGTACGGCGCGGCCGGCCCGCACTCCTTCGACTGCTCCGGCCTCGTGATGTACGTGTTCCGTCACGCCATCGGCAAGTCCCTTCCCCACAACGCGGCCGCGCAGTACGGCGTCACGCACCACATCTCGCGCAAGCACCTGCGGCGCGGTGACCTGGTGTTCGTCGACAACGGCGGCTACATCTCGCACGTGGGGATCTACGCGGGACACAGTTCCAGTCACCGCTACTGGTGGGTCGCGCCGCACACCGGCGAGCGCGTCCACAAGCAGCCGATCTACCAGGCGCACTTCCTGTACGGCGAGGTCCTTCGCCCCTGACCGGACGATCGACACGCTCTTGTCGCGACAGCGGCCCGCTACCGACCAGGTGGCGGGCCGTTCGTCGTACCGGGTCGGTTGCGGCTCAGCCGCCCGCGACGGCCGGGATGATCGAGACGCTCGCGCCGTCGGGCGTCGGCGTCTGGAGCCCCTCGGCGAAGCGCACGTCCTCGTCACCGACGTAGACGTTGACGAACCGCCGCAGCTTGCCGTCGTCGTCCAGCACCCGGGCCCGGATGCCGGGATGGTCGGCATCGAGGCCGTCGAGCACCTCCGCAAGCGTCCGGCGCCGGTCACGTCGACCTCGGCCGAGCCGCCGGTCAGGCCCCGCAGGATCGTCGGGATCCGGACGCTGACGCTCATGACGCGAGCCCGGCGTCGCGGAACGCGTCGAGCGACGCCCGGATCGTGGCGGTCGGGCGGGCCACCGGCTCGACGGCGTCCAGCGTCTTGAGCCCGTCACCGGTGTTGAGGATGACCGTCTCGGCGTCCGGGTCGAGCTGACCCGAGGCGAGCAGCTTGCGCAGCGTCGCCACCGTCACGCCGCCCGCCGTCTCACCGAAGACGCCGGTCGTCTGGGCGAGCAGCCGGATCCCGTCGACGACCTCGTCGTCGGTGACGTCCGCAATCGCCCCACCGGTACGACGGACGACGTCGAGCGCGTAGGGCCCGTCGGCCGGGTTGCCGATCCCGAGCGACTTGACGATCCCGCTCGGGCGCACCGGCTGGACGACGTCCTGCCCGGCCTGGAAGGCCGCCGACACCGGCGAGCAGCCGGCCGACTGCGCCCCGAAGACGGCGTACGGCGTGTCCTCGACCAGACCCAGCTTGGCGAGCTCGCGCCACGCCTTGTCGACCTTGGTGAGCAGCGATCCCGGACGCGATCGGGACGACGACCTGCTGCGGCAGCCGCCAGCCGAGCTGTTCGGCCACCTCGTAGCCCACCGTCTTCGAGCCCTCGGCGTAGAAGGGGCGGACGTTGACGTTGACGAAGGCCCACGGCAGCTCGCCGGCGACCTCGGCGCAGAGCCGGTTGACGTCGTCGTAGGAGCCCTCGACGGCGATCAGGGTCCCGCCGTACACCGCGGTCGTGATCACCTTGCCGGCCTCGAGGTCGTGCGGGATGAACACCACCGAGCGCATCCCGGACCGGGCACAGGCGGCCGCCACCGCGTTCGCGAGGTTGCCGGTCGACGCCGCCGACAGCACCGCGAAGCCCATCGCCTTGGCCGCCGAGGCAGCGACCGCCACGACCCGGTCCTTGAACGAGTGCGTGGGGTTCCCGCTGTCGTCCTTCACCCACAACGAACGCATCCCGAGCTCGGCGGCGAGCTTCTCTGCCGGCACCAGGCGCGTCATGCCGACCTGGAGGTCGACCAGCGGCGCGGCCGGCAGCAGTCCGCCGTACCGCCACATGGTGCGAGGGCCGGCTTCGATCGAGGCGCGCGTGACCAGGCGCATCGCGGCCTCGTCGTAGCTGATCTCGAGCGGACCGAAGCACATCTCGCAGACGTGGGACGGGCCGAGGTCGTAGGTCGCGCCGCACTCGCGGCAGGCCAGGCCGGCCGCGGAGCCGAACCCGGACGTGGAGGGTCGATCGATCAACGAAGTCATGACACCAGAGCCTTCATCATCTTTCCCGCGGGCTGGGCCCACGGGCCGGACTTGGCACCTGCCCTCACGGGTGGTTGCCGGGGCTTCACCGGGCCGGTCCCTCTGCCCCTCTGGATGACGTGCGACCCGGAAGCCGCACCGTCTCAGTGTGTCACATGCCTCGCACGCTCAGCGCAGCGCGTCAGCCGGTCCAGAACCGCGTGACGACCAGGACCAGATCAGGGGAATGCAGACCGCCCTCGGACTGCGGCTCGAGGCGCTGGATCTGACCGAAATCGTGCGCGAGGTGCTCGGCCGCGGCGAGCCCGTTCGGCGGGTAGTAGACGGTCGTCTCGGCGACCCGGCCACGCAGGTTCCCGATCTGCCCCAACGGCCAGCCGCGGCTCTCGACCTCCGCGGCGACGTGATGGGCCAGCCCGTGGATCCGGGAGTTGTTCAGCACCGACACGGGGGCGAAGGCCGTGTCACTGGCGGCCGGCGACGGGCTGCTGCGCGGTGTGGCGTGATGGTGGGTGGGATGCGGGGTCGGCGTGTGGTGGGCGTGCGTGGGCACCGGCGACGGTGAGCCGACGACGGACGTCGTGTGCACGGGCGACGCGACCGGCTGGTGTGTGGCCGGCGCGACGGCCGCGTTGGAGCCGTTGCCGTTGCCATTGCGGCCGTTGATCCAGATCAGCAGGACGATGACGACGACAACGACCACGACAGCGGTCAGCGGGGCAGCCAGCCGGGTGAGCGTGCGGCGCGCGCCGCTGGGCGCCCGGTGGCTCTGCGGCCGCTCGGGCGGATACCAGTCAGCCATCGGGACACTCGAACCACACGACCGCGCGTTGCATCAGCCAGCCCTCCGGGCCCGGTCGGTCGTTGGTGGGGGTCAGACCTCGATGCCGAGGCGACGAGCGGAACGCGCGCGCTGCCGCGCTGCCCGCAGCCGGCGCAGCCGCTTGACCAGCATCGGGTCGGCGGCCAACGCCTCCGGCCGGTCGAGCAGCGCGTTGAGCACCTGGTAGTAGCGGGTGGCCGACATGTCGAACAGCTCGCGGACCGCCTGCTCCTTGGCGCCGGCGTACTTCCACCACTGGCGCTCGAAGGCCAGGATGTCGCGGTCACGGTCGGACAGCTCGCCGACCGCCGCTCCCTGGCCGGACAGTGCTCCCGCAGCACTCATGGCGCACTCCAACGATTGACGTCCTCGAACTACAGCTGTGTCATTCTGGCACATGTCGGCCACCTGACGGTGCAGGACCGGGGGCACGGATCAGGGGTAGAGGCCTCGGGTGCGGTGCGCCTCGGCGACCCGGCCGACCCCGATCATCTGTGCCGCCGTACGCAGCGAGACGTCCTGCTCCTGAGCCAGGGCCGATACTTCGCCGTACGCCGACTCGAGAATCGAGGCGAGCCGGTCGTTCACCTCGGTCTCCGACCAGGCGTAGGCCTGCAGGTCCTGGACCCACTCGAAGTAGGAGACGGCGACGCCACCGGAGTTGGCGAGGATGTCCGGGACGATGATCGTGCCCTTGTCCTCGAGGACCTCGTCGGCGTCCGGCGTGGTGGGGCCGTTCGCGCCCTCGACGATGAACCTCGCCTTGATCCGGTCGGCGTTCCCGTCGTGGATGACGCTCTCCAGCGCGGCAGGCACCAGGACATCGACGTCGAGCTCGAGCAGCTCCTCGTTGGAGATGGCGTCCGTCCCGGGGTACCCGACGACCGACTCCATCCCGCCACCGCGCAGCGCGCGGAGCATCGCGGCGGGGTTCAGCCCCAGCGCGTTGTAGGCACCACCCTTGACGTCGGAGACCGCGACCACCTTGCAGCCGGCGTCGTGGAGGTACTGCGCGGCGAGGCCACCGACCTTGCCGAAGCCCTGGATCGCGACGGACGCGTCGCGAGGGTCGATGCCGGCCTCGCGCAGCGCGAGGAATGCCGTGATCAGCACGCCGCGGCTGGTGGCGCCGCCACGCCCCTGGGAGCCGCCGATGCTCACCGGCTTGCCGGTGACGACACCGGTCACGGTGTAGCCGCGGTTCACCGAGTAGGTGTCCATGAACCACGCCATGGTCTGTTCGTCGGTGCCGACGTCAGGGGCCGGGATGTCCTTCTCCGGGCCGACGATCGGGCCGATCTCGCTGGCGTAGCGACGGGTCACCCGTTCCAGCTCCGTCATGCTGTAGAGCCGGGGGTCGATCGTCACCCCGCCCTTCGCCCCGCCGTACGGGATCCCGATCAGTGCGCACTTCCAGGTCATCCACATCGCGAGGGCGCGCACCTCGTCGATGTCGGTCGACGGGTGGTAGCGGATGCCGCCCTTGGCCGGCCCCCGCGAGAGGTTGTGCTGCACCCGGTAGCCGCGGAGCACCTCGGTGCTGCCATCGTCCCGGCGGAGCGGGATCGAGACCGTCATCTCCCGACGGGGCGTGGCGAGCAGCTGGTGCATTCCGTCGTCGAGGCCGAGCTGCTTCACCGCCTCCGTCAGCTGGGCCTGTGCAGACTGCCACGCAGACTGGCGTGCCACCACCGTTACCACTCCTCCGCCCCATGGGTCGCCGTTGACCGTAACTGGGGTTCGAGGCCCCATCCTGCCAGGGTTTGTGCAGGCTGCGCCGTCATGGGTGGCGGCGGACCCTGCACAAACCGGGATTCAGGACTCCAACCGGATCCGATCCGCATGCGTCACAGTGAGTGCCGGGTATGGATGAGGAGCCGCTCATGCGCATCGCTGCCGTCGCGGTGGCCTGTCTCGCCCTGGCAGGCACCGCCGTCCCGCAGCCGACAGCCGCCTCCGTCCCGCACGTCGCGAGATCGACGGATTCGCCGCGACATTGGACCTACCGCGCGGATGTGGACGGTGATGGGCATCCTGACCGCATCCGGATCACTGCGGGGTCCGACCTCAAGCCCGGTTCGTTGGGCTGGACCGGTCATTACACAGTGAGCGTGCATCTCAGCTCGACGGGGAAAACCGTCACCCACCGACTGCACCTGGCTTACTACTTCTCGGCGTACCAACGCTTCACGCCCTGGTACGGCGCGGCACACCTCATCGGATGGCATCGGAAGCAACTCGTCCTCGGTCGTGAAAACGGCGCGCACACCGTCCTGTTCCATGTCCTGAGCCTGCGGCACAACCGCCTGGTCAGCCTCCCCGCTCCGGCCGCGTCACGGAGCGGGTGGTTCATCAACGCGTCGTTCGGCACCGGGGAGCAGGGCTGGCGATGCGTGGCGCACGGCATCGAGTACCGCGACGTGCACCCGGTGAACGAGAAGATCACCCGCTTCCGAGTGACGCGCAGCAGCTTCGTCCGCCATGGGAGCGGTTGGAAGCGGATCCATCACTTCAGCGCCGTCGCCCCCGCGGGCAGCGGACATCAGCCGCCTCGTCGCACCCAGCGGTACGCGTCGTTCGCGTGCGCTGGCCTCCCGAGCAACCCGCGCAACTTCTGACGGCGATCTGTGAACCGCCGCTGCTCGCCGGCGGGCAGTGGCAGTTCACAAAGCGGGGGTTACGACGGCCGCGGCGGGTTTTTGGCGACGAGCACGACGAATCGCCAGCAGCTGCTTCGGGCCGACGATGAAGGCCTCCGCCTCCAGCGCCGCGATCGCGATCCGTGGCAGCTCGCCAGCGCCGGGGTAGCAGATGAAGCGGGGCTCCCACACCGGCCGGAACTTCGCGTTGAAGCGGTACAGCGACTCGATCTGGAACCACCGCGACGCCCACAGCAGGATGGCCCGCCAGGCCCGCAGGACCGGCCCGGCGCCGAGCCGGTCACCGCGCTCGAGCGCCGAGCGGAAAACCGAGAAGTTCAACGACAGCCGGCAGATTCCGAGCTCTGGCGCGGCCTGGACCGCCGCCACGATCATGAGCTCGTTGAGACCGGGCTCGGCGGCACGGTCACGACGCATCAGATCCAGCGACAGCCCATCGCGACCCCAGGGCACGAAGTGCAGCAAGGCGGCGAGCCGGCCGTCGGAGTAGGCACAGACGCAGACGCAGTCGCTGTCGGCGGCGTCCCCGAAGCGGCCCAGCGCCATCGAGAAGCCGCGTTCGACCTCGGCGCCGCGCCAGGTGGCCGCCTGCCGGGTGAGGTCCGCGATCTCCGAGGTCGAGAGGTCGCCGACCCGGCGTACCGATGTGGTGTAGCCGGCCCGCTCCACCCGCGACACCATCTGCCGGACGTTGCGCATCGCCCGGCCCTCGAGGCTGAACTCATCGATGTCGAGCACGGCCTCGTCGCCGAGCTCGAGCGCGCGCAACCCGGCTTCACGCACCCAGACCTCGCCGCCCTGCTCGCTGCAGCCCATCACCGCCGGCACCCATGCGTGGCGGCGCGCTTCCCGGGCGAACGCCGCGATGGCGCCGGGCCACGCCTCGGGGTCACCGATCGGGTCTCCGGAGGCGAGCATCACGCCGGACACGACGCGGTAGGACACCGCCGCCTTACCCGTGGCGGAGAAGATCGCCGCCTTGTCGCGCCGCAGCGCGAAGTATCCGAGCGAGTCACGCTCACCCTGCCCGTTCAGCAGCGCGCGTAGCCGTTCGTCGTCCCGGTCGGACAGTGCCGCCACCGGCTCGGGCGAGCGCAGGATCAGGTACGCCGTGACCAGCACGGTGACGGCGCCAAGCGCCAGCAGTACGGCGAAAACCAGGTCAGCGGTGCCGTCGTCGCGGAACCGGATCGGGCCACTCACCCCGACCAGTCCCGCACCGACCTCCTTGAGCCGGCCCCCGACGGACGGCGAGCCGATCACCGAGTCATGGCGGAACAGCAGGAGCAGATAGCCGAGCACGAACGACGCGGCGAGCATCGCCACGAACACCACGGGCGCGCGCCAGCGGGTGCGCGGGTCGCCCGCCGCGTAGAACTGATCGGACAACAGGATCAGCAGCACGGTCAGGACCAGGGTGACGGAGGCCTCCTCGACATCGAGGCCCTTGATCACGTGCGACACCATCGTCAGGACGGTGAGGGCGAGGGCGCCCCGCCAGGCCCGGCGCTTACGGCGGCGCAGCCCCTGCCCGAGCAGCACCAGCAGGATCCCGGCCACCAGGGTGACGGCGCTTGCGCTCTGCGCCACCCCGAGTGGGACGACCTTGGTGAGGTCCCGAAGTCGGCCGGCGCGCTCCGGCGCCAGTGCTGTGATGATGTCGACGACGCCGAGCGCCACCGTGGCCACGGCGATGGCAGTCGGGACGCCGCGAAGCAACCGCACCCGCTCGGAGAGCGGCAGGCGCGCGCTGGCCGAGGTCTCGGGGTCGGTTCCCGGTCGAACGTGTCGGGTGCTTGTCATCTGAGCCCCGTGTCCGGATCGAACGGACGACCTGCCGCTTACAAGGCGGCTGCTCTACCACTGAGCCAACGGGGCGAGGCTGGTTCAGGGTAGTGCGGAGCTACTGCTCAGGGGGGCTGGCTGAGGTTCGCCCGATCTCCCGGTCGGCGACCACCTCCGGAGCCTCGTCGGCGTCTTCGACCTCGTCGGGCACCAGGTACCGGTAGAACAGCGCGGCGAGCGCACCGCCGACGAGCGGCGCGACGATGAACACCCAGACCTGCCTGAGTGCGGTGCCCCCGACGATGAGCGCGGGTCCCAGGCTGCGCGCCGGGTTGACCGACATGCCGGTCAGCGCGATCCCGAGCAGGTGGACGGCCGTCAGTGCCACGCCGATGGCGAGCCCGGCCAGGCCGGGCGAGCCGAGCCGGCTGGTGGCGGCAAGCACCACGAGCACGAAGATGAAGGTGAGCACGACCTCTGCGGCGAGCGCACCGCCGAGGTTGATGTGGACCAGCGACTTGCTGCCGTAGTCGTTGGTGCCGAGGCCGGTGACGCTCCGGCTGTAGTGCGGGGTCCCGGAGAAGATGCCCCACAGCACCAGCGCGCCGAGGATCCCGCCGACGAACTGCGCGATCCAGTACCCCGCCGCCTCGTTGAGCGTCATCCGCCCCGAGGTGAGGAAGCCCAGCGTCACCGCGGGGTTGACGTGCGCCCCGGACACCGGCCCGATCGTGTAGGCCAGCGCCATCACCACGAAGCCGAAGGCGGTCGCGGTCGCGAGGATCCCCGCCGACACGCTGCTGCCGGTCGCGCCGAACCCGAAGCTCAGCGTCGCTACGCCGACACCCACGATGACGAGCAGCGCGGTGCCCACCATCTCGGTCACGACCTTGCGAGCGTCCATCAGCTGCCTCCCACCGCCACGGAACGACCTTCCGGCGGTCACGGTCACACCTCGCGGCCACAGCGGCCCTCACACTGTGGGGGTGGAATCCCGATCGGTCACGCGCCGCGAGGCACTCGGGATGCTCGTCGGCGCTGCTGCCGCCACCACCCTGGCCGGATGCTCGTCGGGATCGTCCGCGACCCGGCTCGGCTCAGTCCACTGGCTCACCCGTCCGGTCCAGCGCACGCCCGGCGTCGCCGTCCGCCGCCGACTGGCGGAGCCTGGCCGGCCAGCTTCACGGCACGCTGGTCCGCCGAGGCCGGACCGGGTACGACGCAGCCCGGCTGCTGTTCAACCGCCGCTTCGACGGCGAGCACCCGGCGGCCGTCGTACGGGTCGCGGACGCCGACGACGTGGCGACCGGGCTCGCCTTCGCCCACCGGTTCGCGCTGCCGCTGCACCTCCGCTCCGGCGGCCACTCCTACCTCGGCGCCTCGTCCGGACCCGGGCTGGTGCTGGACCTGCGGTCACTCAACGGCCTCCGAGTCGACGCCGCGGCCGGCACCGCGACGCTGGGCGCCGGGATCGCCCTGGTCGACGCGTACGACGGACTGGCGGCGCACGGTGCGGCGATCCCGGCCGGCTCGTGTCCCGACCGTCGGCCTGTCCGGCCTGACCCTGGGCGGCGGGATCGGTGTCGTCACCCGGCAGTACGGCCTGACCAGCGACCGGCTGGTCGGAGCCACCGTCGTGACCGCGACCGGCGAGACCATCACCGCCGACGCCGCGCACCACTCCGACCTGCTCTGGGCGTTGCGCGGCGGCGGGGGCAGCTTCGGCGTCGTCACGTCGTTGCGGCTGCAGACCCATCCGACGCCGTCGCTGGCCCACGCCTATCTGGTCTGGCCCTGGTCGGCGGCGGCCGAGGTGTTGGCCGCCTGGCAGCAGCAGGCGCCGCGGGCGCCGCGGGCGATGTGGTCGACCTGTCACCTGTTGGCGCCGGCGACCCGGCCGGCGCCGCCGACCGTCGTAGTCGCCGCGGTGTACGTCGGCAGCACGGCCGGGCTGAGCGAGCAGGTCGGGCGGCTGACCCAGGCGATCTCGACCCCGCCGACCACGAACTTCGTGGCGTCGGAGAGCTATCTCGACACCATGTTGCTGGAGGCCGGCTGCTCGAGCATCTCCGAGACGGCCTGCCACGTCGCCGCCGAGACACCGGGCGGGACGTTGCCGCGCGACGCGTTCGTCGCGGGGTCGGACTTCTTCACCCGGCAGATCGGCACGGCCGGGATCGCGCGGCTGGTCCGCGCGGTCGAGACGCGGGCGGCAGACCGCCGGCTCGGTGCCGGCGGTGCGTCGTTCGACGCGCTCGGCGGGGCCGTCGACGACCTGGCTGCGGACGCATCGGCGTACGTGCATCGGGGTGCGTTGTTCGACGCGCAGTACACCGCGTCGTGGGCGGGGACGCCGGGCAACGGGCCGCTCCCGCGCAACCAGGCTTCACTGGCCTCGATTCGAGCAGCCGCAACGGATTTCGCGTCCGGCCAGTCGTATCAGAACTACCCTGACGCCACCCTGCGCGATCCGCAGCAGGCGTACTACGGGGCCAACCTGAGCCGGCTGGTCGAGGTACGACGGACCTACGACCCCACGAGCGTTTTCACCCAGCCCCAGGGCGTCCCGCTGACCTGACCCTCCAACTGTCAGGACAGCTGAGCGCCGACAAGGGCCAGGTCCACTGACACGTCGGTCAGCTGGCGCGCTCGAAGACGACGACGGGGATGACCCGCGGCGCGGCCTGCTCCTCGTAGTCCGCGAAACCGGGCATCACCGCGACCTGGCGGTCCCAGATCCGCTGGCGTTCGTCACCGGTGACTTCCCGTGCGACGACCGGGATCGTGTCGGTGCCGACCTCGACCGTCGTCTCGGGATTCGCCATCAGGTTGAGGTACCAGTCCGGGTGGGTCGGTGCACCGCCCTTGGAGGCGAATACGGCATACCCGCCGTCGACCGGAAGGTAGACGACGGGGTTGATCCGCTCGGCTCCGCTGGTGCGACCGCGGTGGTGGATCAGGATCATCGGAGCGCCCTCGAACTGGCCGCCGACGCGACCGTCGTTGGCGCGGAAGTCCTCGATGACCTGTCGGTTCCAGTCGTCTCGATCAGCCACGTCGTCAGCGTATTGCGCGCCGTCTGAGTCTGCTCGCTCAGCCGGCCTCGGCGACCTCGCGCTCGCGGAGGTGGACGTCGAGCTTCCTCTTGATGCGCTGCAGTGCATTGTCGATCGACTTCACGTGCCGCTGCAGCATCTCGGCGATCTCCACGTAGCTCTTGCCGTCGACGTAGAGCCGGAGCACCTCGGCCTCGAGGTCCGAGAGCGCCTCGTCGACGTGCTCCTGCAGCGCCCGGATCCGCTCGGCCGAGATCACCAGCTCGCAGGGGTCGTCGACCTCGGGCAGCGCCAGGACGTCGGCGAGCGTGCGGTCGCCGTCCTCGTCGGTCGCCAGCGGGCGCGAGAACGACACGTAGTTGTTGAGGGGGCCGTGCTTGTGGCGCGTCGCGGTCTTGATGGCCGTGATCATCTGGCGGGTCACGCACAGCTCGGCGAACGCCCGGAAGCTCGACTGCAGGTCGGGGTTGAAGTCGCGGACCGCCTTGTACAGCCCGATCATCCCTTCCTGGATGATGTCCTCGCGGTCGCCGCCGACCAGGAAGTAGGACCTGGCCTTGGCGCGGGCGAAGCCGCGGTATTTCGTGAGCAGATCGGTCAGGGCCGTCTCGTCGCCGCTGCGCGCCGCGAGGACCAGGACGTCGTCCTCGTCGGTGACACGAAGCTCGGGTTCGGCCGCGACGTCGAGTCGAGCCCGGATCGACCGCGTCCTGTCTCGTCCTGCGTGTGCTCGCACGCTGCGCTCCGGAGTCTGGGGCAGTGCCCCGACCGGCTGACCAGGGCGTGTCACCTGCTCAACGAGCCACCACGCTGCGGGTTACGGCCGGTATCGGAAAACCTGTCAGGACGGTCGAGCTCGCAGAAGGGCCGGAGCCACTGACAAGTCGGTCAGCGGGTACGACGGCGAGCGACCTCGGCCAGCACGATGCCGGCTGCCACCGAGGCGTTGAGGGACTCCACGTCCGAGACCAGCGGGATCCGGACGGTCAGGTCGCAGGTCTGCGATACCAGGCGCGAGAGCCCGCGGCCCTCGGCGCCGACCACGATCACGACCGGGCCGGAGGCGAGCTCCAGCGCGTCGAGATCGATCTCCCCCTTGCCGTCGAGGCCGGCCACCATCAGGCCAGCTTCGGCGTACGACGTGAGCGTGCGGACCAGGTTGGTGACCCGGGCGACCGGCAACCGCGCCAGCGTGCCGGCGCTGGCCTTCCAGGCGGCCGGGGTCACCCCGGCGGCGCGGCGCTCCGGCAGGAGCAGGCCGTGCGCCCCGAAGGCGGCGGCGGAGCGCGCCACGGCACCGACGTTGTGCGGGTCGGTGACGCCGTCGAGCGCCACGATCAGCGCCGGCGTCGTCGACTCCAGCGCCCGGCGAAGCAGGTCGCCGGCGTCGGTGTAGTCGAACGGCTTGACGACGAGCGCGACCCCCTGGTGCTGCGGGCCGCCGGCGAGCCGGTCGAGCTCGGGCCGCTCCGCCGCGAGCACCGCGATGCCATGAGCCACCGCGATCCGACGAGCCTCGTCGATCCGGTCGTCACGCTCGACACCGTGAGCGACGTACAACGTGGTCGCCGGGATCGAGGCGCGCAGCGCCTCCACGACCGCATTGCGGCCGGCGACCAGCCCGTCCGCCGGCACGCCCCGGCGCTGCCGCGGCGGCGGACCGCCCGATCGGCCACCACCCTGCGGCGCTGCGCCTCGTGACGAGGCCGCACCGCGCGACGCCGTGCCACGTGTCGCTGCGCCGCGTGAAGCCGTCGTACCGCGCGTCGCGGGCTTCGCCCGCCGGGCGGCCGGGTGGCCGGTGCGCTCGGTCGCCTTGGGCGTGGCCTTCCGGCCTTCGAGCTTCTTGCGACCGTGGCCGCCGGTGCCCTTGTGGGGGCCCTTCTTCGGCGCCATCAGCTGGGCACCCGCCAACGCGGCCCGTCAGGGGTGTCCTCGACGACGACGCCGGCGTCGGCGAGCGCGTCACGGATCCGGTCGCTCTCCGCGAAGTCCTTGCGCTCGCGGGCGGCCTGCCGGGTCGCGAGCAGCGCCGGGACCAGCGCGTCGACGACCGGCGCGAGGCCGTCGCCGGTCGCGGTCTCGAAGTCGCCCGGCCACAGCCCGAGGACCTTGGTCATCGCCGCGACGCTCGCCGAAGCGTCGGCCACGGCCGCGGTGTCACCGGAAGCGAGCGCGCTGTTTCCCCGGCGTACCTCCTCGTGCAGCACCCCGAGGGCGGCCGAGACGGCGAGGTCGTCGTCCATCGCGGCGGCGAAGGCAGCCGGTACGACGGCGTCGGCCGGCGGTTCCCCGGTCAGTTCGGCGGCGCGCTGCAGGAAGCCGGCGATCCGCTCGTACGCCGCGCCGGCCTCGATCACGCCCTCGGTCGACCACTCGCTCGCGCTCCGATAGTGCGCCGAGGTCAGCGCGTAGCGCAGCGCGGGGGCACCGTACTCGGCCAGCAGGTCCGGCACGAAGATCGAGTTGCCGGTCGACTTGCTCATCTTGGCGCCGTTGGTCGTGAGCGTCCCGCCGTGCAGCCAGAATCGCGCGAAGCCGTCACCGGCCGCGTTGGACTGGGCCAGCTCGTTCTCGTGGTGCGGGAAGAGCAGGTCGAGGCCGCCGCCGTGGATGTCGAACGTCGGGCCCAGGTAGCGGGTCGCCATCGCCGAGCACTCGAGGTGCCAGCCGGGCCGGCCCGGACCCCACGGGGTCTCCCAGGAGGGTTCGCCGGGCTTCGCTCCCTTCCACAGCGTGAAGTCCAGCGGGTCACGCTTGGCACCGGGATCCTCGGTCGACTGCATCGCGTCGGGACGCTGGCCGGACAGCTCGCCGTACGCCGGCCACGACCGGACGTCGAAGTAGACGTCGCCACCCGCCGCGTAGGCGTGACCGCCGTCGATCAGCCGCTGCATCAGCGTGATCATCTCGGTGACGTGGCCGGTCGCCCGGGGCTCGCCGGTCGGCGGGATGACGTTCAGCGAGCGGTAGGCCTCGTCGAACTGCCGCGTCACGCGGGTCGCGAGCGCCCACCACGGCTCACCGGCCGCCTCGGAGTTGCGGAGGATCTTGTCGTCGATGTCCGTGACGTTCTGGACCAGCTCGACGTCGTACCCCTTGGTCGTCAGCCAGCGGCGCAGCAGGTCGATGCCCACCGAGGTCCGCATGTGCCCGATGTGGGGTGCGGACTGCACGGTCGGCCCGCAGACGTAGATCCCCACGACGCCATCGCGCAGCGGCGCGAAGTCACGGACCGCCCGGGTCCGGGTGTCGTAGAGGCGCAAGGACATGCCGGACAGCCTAGTGAGAACGGCCGGTCTCAGACCCGTTCGACGAGCATTGCCAGGCCCTGGCCGACACCGACGCAGAGCGTCGCGAGGCCACGGTCGGAGCCTTCCCGCTGCATCCGGCCGAGCAGCGTGACGACCAGCCGGGCGCCGGAGCAGCCCAGCGGGTGGCCGAGCGCGATCGCGCCGCCGTCGGCGTTGACGCGGTCGAGGTCGAGCCCGAGCCGCCGGGCGCACGCCAGCACCTGCACCGCGAACGCCTCGTTGAGCTCGACTGACCCGACGTCGTCGAGCGCCCAGCCGGCGCGGGCCAGCGCCTTCTCCGTGGCGGGCACCGGACCCAGCCCCATCGTCGACGGCCGGACGCCGGCACTGGCACCGGCGACCACGCGCGCGACGGGGGTGAGGCCGTGACGCGTCACTGCGTCACCGCTCGCGAGCACGAGGGCGGCGGCACCGTCCGATAGCGGCGAGGACGATCCCGCGGTCACGACGCCGCCGTCACGGAACACCGTCTTGAGCTTGGCCAGCCGCTCGAGGCTGGTGTCGGGTCGCGGACCCTCATCGGCACTGACCGTCCCCGCGGCGGTCTCGACCGCGATCAGCTCGGCGTCGAATCGCCCGTCCTTGGCGGCCGCGACGGCGCGCTCCTGCGACCGCAGCGCGTAGCGGTCGGAGTCCTCCCGGGTGATCCCGTCGAGCGCCGCGACCTCCTCGGCCGTCTCGCCCATCGGGATCGTCGCCTTGCCCTCGTCGAGCTGCTTCATCCGCGGGTTGGTGAAGCGCCAGCCCAGCGAGGTATCGGAGACCTCACCGGGCCGAGCCCACGGCGTACCCGGCTTGGCCATCACCCAGGGCGCTCGGGTCATCGACTCCACGCCCCCCGCGACGACGATGTCGGCCTCACCGGTACGAATCGCCTGGGCGCCCGCCACGACCGCCTGCAGGCCGCTCGCACACAGCCGGTTGACGGTGTAGCCGGGCACCGAGACCGGCAGGCCGGCGAGCAGCGCCGCCATCCGAGCGACGTTGCGGTTGTCCTCACCGGCCTGGTTGGCGGCACCGAGCACCACCTCGTCGACGGCGTCGTCGGGCACACCGGCCCGGTCGATCGCCTCCCGCACGACGAGCGCGGCCAGGTCGTCGGGACGGACACTGGCGAGGGCTCCGCCGTACCGTCCCATCGGGGTCCGGACAGCGCTGACGAGGTACGCCGATTGATCGCTCATCACTTCATTGTGCGGGTTGCGATCAGCGGGGTACGACGAGAGCCGTCGCGATCGCGGCCAGGCCTTCGCCGCGCCCGGTCAGGCCCAGGCCGTCCGTCGTGGTCGCGGACAGCGAGACCGGGGCGCCGATCGCCGCGGACATCGCGGTCTGTGCGTCGACACGACGGTGCGCGAGCTTCGGGCGTTCGCCGATCAGCTGGACCGCCACGTTGATGATCGCCCAGCCGTGCGCACCCAGCCGGCGGGCGGTCTCCGCGAGCAGGCTGGCGCCGCTCGCCCCGGCCCAGTGCGGGTCCGCGGTCCCGAACTCGCTGCCGAGGTCACCGAGACCGGCGGCGGAGAGCAAGGCGTCGCAGACCGAGTGCGCCACGACGTCACCGTCCGAGTGACCGGCGAGCCCAGGCTCCCCCGGCCAGCCCAGGCAGGCCAGTGCGAGCGGCACCGAGTCGTCGAACGGGTGGACGTCGACACCGATGCCGATCCGCGGCAGGTCAGGCAGGCCCTCGGTGAGCGGTACGACGTCGTCAGCGCTCATGCACCGGCACCCGACGTCGCGACGGCTCCCGGGGCCCCGGCGATCTGGCCGAAAACGAGCCGGCCGTTCGCGGTGATGACGACGCTGGTGACGCGCACGGTCACATCTTTGTTGATCAGCCCCCGCGCACGCTCCACAACCACCATGGTGCCGTCATCGAGGTACCCGACGCCCTGACCCGCCTCCCGGCCGGGCTTGATCAGCTGGACGACGACGTCCTCACCGACGACGACCGGCGGACGCAGCGCGAGCGAGAGGGAGTGCAGGTTCAGCACCCGGACGCCGGCGAGCGCCGCGACCTTGGCGAGGTTGGTGTCGAGGGTGAGCAGCGAGTGGTCCTCGTCCAGGCACACCCGGATCAGCTTGGCGTCCACGTCACGGACCTCGGGGTGCGGGTCGGGGAGGACGTCGAGGTCGATCGGGGGCTCGCGGCGCAGCGCCTCGAGCAGCTCGAGACCACGGCGGCCGCGGGCCCGCCGGTTCGGCTCGGCGGAGTCAGCCAGGTGCTGCAGCTCCTCGAGGACCGGCTGGATCACCAGCATGGTGCAGTGCAGGAAGCCGGCCCGTACGACGTCGAGCACCCGAGCGTCGACGGCGACGGACGTGTCGACGATGACGGCGATCGGGGGCGGCCGGCGCGGCGTGACGCCGGAGCCCCGACCGAACAGCGCGAGCATCCCGTCACGCTTCGCGGCACCCACCCGGAAGCCGAAGTAGCCCAGCAGCAGGACGAGGATCGCGAAGATGGGCAACGCGATGATCGGGTTCGGGATGAGGAAGAACGGCCACCCCAGACCGGCTCCGACGACGACGCCGGCGACGGCTCCGAACCCGCCGGCGACCAGGGTGTCGGCGGACACGTCCCGCAGCGCGACCACGGTCCGGTCGGCGGTGGCGGCTGCGCTGCGGCCGAACATCCCGCCGAGGACGTAGCCGAGCCCGCTGCCGACGATGACGCCGAGGGCGGTGCCGCCGAGCGCTCCCAGCACCCGCTGATCCCCGTGCTGCGCCGAGGCGTGTCCGAGCTGGAATCCGACCTCAGCGAAGAACAGGACCGTCAGCAGGCGGAGCAGCTCGATGACGCCACGAGGCGCGCGACCCTTGCCTGTCGAGCGCGAGGGGGTCATCCGCGAATAGTCGGCATGACCGGCTGGGAACTTCAGGCGCCGAGAACCTCGTCGAGCAGCACCTCGGCCTTGTCCTCGTTGGTGCCCTCGGCCAGGGCGAGCTCGCTCACGAGAATCTGCCGTGCCTTGGCCAGCATCCGCTTCTCGCCGGCGGACAGGCCGCGCTCACGGTCGCGACGCCACAGGTCGCGGACGACCTCGGAGACCTTGTTGACGTCTCCGGACGCGATCTTCTCGACGTTGGCCTTGTACCGGCGGGACCAGTTGGTCGGCTCTTCGGTGTGCGGGGCGCGCAGGATGTCGAAAACCCGCTCGAGGCCGTCGGCCCCGACGACGTCACGAACACCGACGTACTCAGCGTTGTCGGCGGGCACACGCACGGTCAGATCACCCTGGGCGACCTTCAACACCAGGTAGGCCTTTTCGACGCCTTTGATAGTGCGGGTCTCGATGGCCTCGATGAGCGCGGCCCCATGGTGCGGGTAGACCACCGTCTCGCCAACCGTGAACGTCATGCGCGTTTTTCCCCTTCCGATCCACCCATCCTACCACGCACCCCCGATCCAACGATCGACGAGCCGGGCGCAAAACCGCAGGTCAGAGCCATTTTAGCCGTCTCGTTGGGCCTTGACAGGACGCGTCCGGCGTGCTTGTCAGACAACGGTTTCGATCCGCGCCGGATCGGCGCATACTGACGGTATGCCGGACGACGACGACCGTCCGAGCGACGCTTCGAGCGCCGCGGACCCTTCCTGGGCCGAAGTGACCGTTCCGGACACCATCGCCGAGCTCGTCGCAGACATCGAGGCCTACCACCGAGAGGTACGCCGAGACCGTCGCCGGGCCCGCCGGCAGCGGCTGATGTCACGCCCCGGCGTCCTGCCGCTGTCCATCGTCTCGGTCGCCCTGGTGCTCGCCGGCATCGTTGCGACCTTGCTCACCGTGCTGGCACCGTCACGGAGCAACACCACCGTCACCTCGCTCCCGCTCGCCACCGGGACCACTGCCCCGCCGGGCGACAAGGGCGGCTTGCTGCCCCGGGTGACGCTCGCGGCCGAAGAGGGGCAGACCGTGCTGTCGACCGCGCTGCGACCATCGGTCGTAGCTCTCGTGCCGGTGGGCTGTAGCCAAGCGATCGACTGTGACGCGGTGCTCAATCAGCTGGCCGGACAGGCCGACGAGGTCGGCTACCCGCTCGACACCGTCGTCCCCTCGATGCCCGAGGCCGGACCCATCAAGACGGCACTGACGACCGGCAAGCCGCGGGTCCTGGTCGACACGCATACCCCCGCTCACCCGGCCCAGTCGCTCTACACGCTGTCGAACGCCAAGGGCCTCACCGTCCTGCTGATCGGGCGCAACGGCGTGATCGCCGACCGGTTCACCGATGTCACCGGCGCGATCCCGTCGATCAACGGCGAGCTCGTCGACATGAGCCAGCCGCGGGCCAGTCGCTGAGCCTGGTTGTCGACCTCGTCGTTGCTCGGCCTGGTCCGGGCCACCCATCCGCTGCCGGCCGTCGCCGTCACCGCGTTCTTCAGCGCGACGGCACTCGCCGCCGGGCTGGGCGGCGGCCGGACCGTGCTGCTCGCGGCCGCCGTGCTCTGTGGCCAGCTGTCGGTCGGCTGGGCCAACGACGCGATCGACGCACCGCTGGACATCCGGGCTGCCCGACCCGACAAGCCGATCGCGACGGGTCAGGTCTCGCGGCGGGCGGTCACGGTGGCAGCCGGGATCGCGCTGGTCGCTGACGTCCCGCTCTCGCTGGCGCTGGGCTGGCGGGCCGGCGTTGCGCACCTGGTGGCCGTCGCCTCCGCCTGGTCCTACGACCTGGGCCTGAAACGGACCGTGTTCAGTGTCGTCCCGTACGCCGTGTCCTTCGGACTGGTGCCGGTCATCGTGGCGGCGACGTTGCCCGGTTCGCCCCGCGCCCAGTCCGCGCTGATCGGGGCCGGCGTCGCGTGTGGGATCGCCGCCCACTTCGCGAACACCGTCGGCGATACCGAGGAAGACGCGCTGACCGGGGTCCGTGGCCTGCCGCAACGGATCGGGCCGCGGCGCTCGACCCTGGTGGCGGGAGGGATGGTCGTGGTTGCCGGCGTACTCGTCCTGATCGCGGTGGGTGCCCGGCCGCTGCCGATCGCGGCGCTCGCCGTCGACGTGGTGCTCGCGGCCGCGCTGCCGGCCGCGCTGCGAGTGCCGGGATCCCGCCGGCTGGCGTTCCGGCTGGTCCTCGTCGCGGTAGCCGTGCTGGTGGTGACGTTCGTCGTGGCGGGTGGCTCCCACCTCACCGCGGCCTAGTACCCGCTCGCTACGCTGACCCGACCGATCCCCGCCGCCGAGCCGGCGACCGCCGAGGAGAGACCCGTGATCAAGCGCCGCGCCCTGATCGGCGTCGTTCTCGTCGCCGCGATCCCGGTGCTGTCCGGCTGCGGCCTCGAAGTAAAGGACGAGACGAGCAAGGAGTCGAGCCCGGTCCAGGCGAGGGACGTGTCCATCGGCGCGATCGACGTGCGCAACGCGTTCATCACCTACGACACCTTGCCGGCCCCGAATCCGAACGCTGAGGAGCCGCTGCCGGTCGCCTCCGGCTCCGGTGGGTATCTCGTCGTCACGTTGGTCAACAACGGCGTCAAGCAGGACGCGCTGACGGGCGTTTCCTCGCCCCTCGGCACGATCACCCCCACCGGCGGATCTCTCGTCCGCCTGTTGCCGGGCATCCCCGTCGCCTTCGGTTCGCCCGGGACCGGCAGCGCTGGTCCCTACCTGAACATCGCGTCCGCCAACCCGGCCGCGGACGGGACGAACATCCCGGTTCGGTTCACCTTCGCGAACGCGGGCAGCCTGACCGTGCCGGTGCCGGTGGTCGAGACCGAGAACAACTCGACCCATCTGACCTACCCGCTGCCGACGCCGACGTCGACCGAGACGCTGCCGTCGGAGGGCCTGCAGCCCGCGCCTGACTGATCCGGCGCGTCAGCGTCCCTGGTTCTTCACCGCGTCGATCGCGTCGGCTGCCGCCGCCGGGTCAAGGTAGGTCCCACCCTGGCTCACCGGACGTAGGTCGCCGTCGAGGTCGTAGCGCAGCGGGATCCCGGTCGGGATGTTGAGGCCCACGATGGTGTCCTCGTCGATGCCGTCGAGGTGTTTGACGAGCGCCCGCAGCGAGTTGCCGTGAGCGACGACGAGGACGGTCGCGCCGGAGCGCAGGTCCGGAACGATCGCGTCGTACCAGTAGGGCAGCAGCCGCTCGACCACGTCGGCGAGGCACTCGGTGCGGGGGACGATCTCGGGGGCTAGGGCCGCGTAACGCGCGTCGCGGGCTTGGGAGTACTGCGAGTCGTCGGCGATCGGCGGCGGCGGGGTGTCGTAGGAGCGACGCCAGGCCATGAACTGCTCGTCGCCGTACTGCTCGCGGATCGCGGCCTTGTCCTTGCCCTGCAGGTCGCCGTAGTGCCGCTCGTTGAGGCGCCAGGACCGGCGTACCGGGATCCAGTGCCGGTCCGCGACCGTCGAGCGCCGGTTGCGCCGTGTCGATCGCCCGGCGCAGCAGCGAGGTGTGGAGCAGGTCAGGCAGCAGCGCGTGCTCGGCGAGCAGCTCGCCGGCCCGGCGCGCCTCAGCCCGGCCGGTGTCGGTGAGGCCGACGTCGACCCAGCCGGTGAACTGGTTGGTGGCGTTCCACTCGCTCTGGCCATGGCGCAGCAGCAACAACGTGCCGACGGTCATGCCTCGACATCCTGCCGGTCCGACTTGTCAGGGTCTACGGCCCCCCTGCCCGCGTAGCCGCCCTGACAAGTGGTCAGGGCCGATTCGCGGGGTCGGCGAAGCGGGCGAACGCAGCGAGGTTGGCCAGCGACTCACCCCGGCTCACCCGCCAGTCCCACTCCCGCTCGATCGAGGAGCGGAAGCCGATCTCGAGCGCGACGTCGAACCAGTCGTCGGCGTAGGTCAGCACGCTGCCGAGCAGTCGGTCCAGCTCGTCGGGCTCGACCGAGGACAGCGGAAGCCGGCCGACCAGGTACACGTCACCGAGGTGGTCGACCGAGAACGAGACGCCGTACATCCGGGCGTTGCGCTGCAGCAGCCAGCGGTAGAACGCCTCTTGGTTCTCATCCGGCCGGCGGCAGAAGAACGCCTCGATGTGCAGCGAATGGTCGCCGATCACGAACCACGTGACCGTCGCAAGCTTCCGTACTCCGGGAAGCCGGACCACGAACGAGCCGGCGGTGGGCTCCTCGAACTCCAGCTCGCGCTCGACCAGGGTCTGCCGTAGTACGTCGGCGAGAGCGGGTGTGGAGGCCTCGCTCACAGTGTGTTCACAGGGCCTGGTAGACCTCGACGAGCCGCGACGCGGTCGCAAACCAGCCGAACTCCCGGGCGTGCTCGACGCCGCCAGCCGCCATCGCGTCCCGACGTTGCGGATCGTCGAGCAGGCTGCCGAGCGCACGCGCCCACGTCGTCGGGTTGTGGTCGTCGATCAGCAGACCCGAGACCCCGTCGCGCACCGCGGTCCGCAGCCCGCCCACCCCGGCCGCGACGACCGGCGTCCCGCAGGCCTGCGACTCCACCGCCACCAACCCGAAGGACTCGGTGTACGACGGCACCAGCGTGAGGTCAGCCGCGCGGTAGTAGTCGGCCAGCTCGGGTTGCGGCACCGGCCGTTCGAAGCGGACCACATCGGCGATGCCGAGCGACCCGGCGAGCTTGTGCAGGTGCTCGGGCTGCGCCAGCCCGGACCCGGACGGCCCGCCGACCACCGCGACCACGAGCCGGTCCCGGATCGAGGGGTCGGCTGCCAGCAGCTCGGCGGTCGCGCTCAGCACCACGTCGGGCGCCTTGAGCGCCTGGATCCGGCCGACGAACAGCAGCATCACGGCGTCGTCGGCGACCCCGAGGCGGCGCCGGGCGAGCGCGCGCGGGCCGGGGGCGAACACACCCAGGTCGACACCGGGCGCAATCGTCGCCACCCGCGCCGGGTCCGCGTCGTACAGGTCAGCGAGCTGCGTGGCCTCGTCGGAGGTCGACGCGACCAGCCGGTCGGCCGCCTCGACCACCTGCGCCTCACCGATCGCCCGCAGCGCCGGCTCCGGGCAGTCGCCGTCGGCCAGCGCGGCGTTCTTCACCCGGGCCATGGTGTGCATGGTGTGGACCAGCGGGACGCCCCAGCGCTCCTTGGCCAGCCAGCCGACCTGCCCGGACAGCCAGTAGTGCGAGTGCACCAGGTCGAACCAGCCGGGCTCGTGGGCGGCCTCCTCGCGGAGCACGCCGCTGGTGAACGCGCACAGCTGGGCCGGCAGGTCGTTCTTGTCCAGCCCCTCGTACGGCCCCGCGGTGATGTGGCGGACCGAGACGCCGGGGACCAGCTCCACCCGTGGCGGGAGGTCGCTGCAGGTGGCGCGGGTGAAGATCTCCACCTCGATGCCCATCCCGGCGAGCTGCTTGGACACCTCGCTGATGTAGACGTTCATCCCGCCCGCGTCGCCGCCGCCGGGCTGGTCGAGAGGGGACGTGTGCACCGACAGCGTCGCGATCCGCCGCGGCAGCCTCATGACACCATCCTGCCGGATCACCCGGCCTCCCTGCCAGCTCGCCTCGTAGTCTCTCCCCGGTGAGCAGAGGAACCGCCGTCGTCACGGGCGCCAGCAGCGGCATCGGAGCCGCCACCGCGCGACGCCTGGTGAGCGAGGGGTACGACGTCATTGCGGCTGCCCGCCGAGCCGACCGGCTCACCGCGCTGGCCGATGAGATCGGCTGCGGCGCGGTCGTGCTCGACGTCACCGACGAGAGCTCGGTGCGGGAGCTCGCGGGTGCGGTCACTGACTGCCATGTCCTGGTCAACAACGCCGGCGGCGCGTTCGGTCTCGACCCGGTGTCCGAGGCCAAGGACGACGACTGGCAGCGGATGTGGGACGTCAACGTGATGGGCACGATGCGGGTGACCCGCGCGCTGCTTCCCCAGCTCGAGGCCAGCGGCGACGGCGTGATCGTCAACCTCACCTCGACCGCGGGGTACGTCGCCTACGAGGGCGGCGGCGGGTACGTCGCCGTGAAGCACGCGGAGGTCGGCGATGACCCGGACGCTCCGGCTGGAGCTGCTGGGCAAGCCGATCCGGGTCGTCGAGGTCGCGCCCGGCATGGTGGAGACCGAGGAGTTCACCCTCAACCGGCTGGGTGGTGACCGGGAGAAGGCGGCGGCGACGTACGCCGGTGTGCCCGGCCCGCTGTCGGCCGACGACATCGCGGACTGCATCGCCTGGGCCGTCACCCGGCCGTGGAACGTCAACATCGACCAGATCGTGGTCCGGCCGCGAGCCCAGGCGGCCCAGCACCGGGTCTACCGGGAGGACCCGACATGACGACACCGGCGTACTCCGAGCTCATCGCGGCGGTCCGCGGCGAGGGTGAGGGGATCATCGCCGCCGCCCGGCTCGGCCTCGATGCACCCGTCACCACCTGCCCCGGCTGGGACGTGGGGCGGCTGGTCCGGCACGTCAGCCGCGTCTACCAGACGGCGGAGCACGTCGTCGCGCATCGCCTCACGCAGGAGCCGGCGGAGTGGCCGGACCGGCCGAGGGCGACCCGATCGAGGTGCTCGGATCGTTGCTCGACGAGGTGGTCACGGCGCTGCGGGACGCCGACCCGGACACCGCGGTGTGGAACTGGTCGACGGTCGCCGAGCCGGTCGCCGGGTTCTGGGCGCGCCGGATGGCGCACGAGTCGTCGATCCACCGCTTCGACGCGCAGATCGCCCACGCCATGCCGCAGCCGATCGACGCCGAGCTGGCGGCCGACGGCCTCGACGAGCTCATCGACGTACTGTCGCCGCGGATCTACTCCCGTGCGGGTGGCGGCGGTCCGGAGGGTTCCGTGCAGCTCCAGTCCTCCGACGACGGCGCGTGGTGCCTCGGGCTCGAATCCGACGCGGTGCAGCGGCTGGATGTCGTCAGGGAGCCGGACGCGAGTGCCAGTGGTACGTCGAGCACCTTGCTGCTGGCCGCCTATGGCCGGGTGCCGTGGACATCGCTGACGGTCGAGGGTGACATCGGCCTGCTCGAGCGATGGTCCGCCACCATGCAGTTCTGACGTCAGCGCAGTTCTGACGTCAGCGCGTCGCCGCGAGCAACGGCACCAGCAGTTCCCGGTCGGTGAGCGAGCCGTGATGGCCCGGCAACGACGACAGCCGTGACTCGCGTCGGCGTTGCACGACGCCGAGCTCGCCCCGCGACATCGCGAGGACGTCACCGATCCGGCGCCGCGCCGTCGGCGTCACGATCGGTCCGAACAGCCCGGCCGCGATGGCGTCGTCGCGGGCTAGGACCCAGGCCCGCTCGCCGAGCAGCTCGGTCCAGATCGCCAGAACGTCAGCAGCAGCACCGGGTTCGCAGTGCACGTGGCGCATCCGGGGCTCGCCGGCCAGCGCGACCACGCCATTGCGAAGCGGGGAATCCGGCTCATCTGCGTCGATGGTCGCGTCGGCCGGCATGTCCGCCATGCCGTGGTCCGACGTGACGAACAACGTCGTCCCGGCCGGCAACCGAGCGGCGAGCAGCTCGACGTGGCGGTCGACCAGGCTGAGCTGGGCGTCCCAAGCGTCCGTGCTCGCGCCCCGGACATGCCCGACGAAGTCGAGCTCGGAGATGTAGGCGTACACCAGCGAACGGTGGCCACGGTCGGCGACGGAGGCCGCTATCGCGATCGCGTCGCCGGCGGTCGCGCAGCCGTAGTAGCGACCGCCGCGGAACGCCGCCCGGGTCAGCCCGGTGCCCTCGAAGGCGCGGGAGTTCGCGATGCTCACGCTGACGCCGGCGTCCGCGGCCTGCTCCCACATCGTGGGCAGCGGCTGCACCACCTCCGGGACCAGCCGGTCGCGCAGATCGTCCTTGCGCCCGACCGGCTGCCAGGCCAGCCAGTTCACGACGTTGCCCGACTCCTCGTCGTACGACGTGTAGCCGGTGATGCCGTGCTGCCCGGCGGGCACGCCAGTCGACAACGACGCCATCGAGGTGGCGGTCGTCGTCGGGAAGCCGACGGTCAGCTCGGTGCACGCCATTGATGACAGGTACGGCGCGGCGGCGGCGTGCTCGCGCATCGACAGCAGGCCGAGACCATCGACGAGCAGGACAACCGCCCGCTGGGTGGGGGCGAGCCCGAGCCGGTTCTCGCCGCCGGCGTCCATCGCGGCGAGCACCGACGGCACCACGTCGGAGATCGACGCCTCGCCGTAGCGCGGGACCGGGAACGGGGGCGTCACTGCGGTAGCCGGACCCGCAGCCGCCGGAAGCCCTTGCCCTTGTTCTCGACCTTGACGACCTCCATGCCGCGGATCTGCTTCGTCGACGCGACATGAGTGCCGCCGTCGGCCTGGGTGTCGAGGCCCACGATGTCGACGATCCGGACCTCGGTCAGGCCGGGCGGCAGCAGGTTGGTCGCGGTCCGGATGATGTCCGGGATCGCGAACGCCTCGTCGTACGGGAGGACTGAGACGTCGATCCGACGGTCGGCGTCGATCTCCACCGCGCAGGCCGCCGCGATCGAGTCCTTGAACCCCTCCGGGACCTCGGGCAGGTTGAAGTCCATCCGGGCTTCGAGCGGCTCCATGTTGCCGCCGGTCACCAGCGCGCCGTAGTCGCGGAACACGACGCCGGCGAGCAGGTGCAGCCCCGAGTGGGTGCGCATCAGGGCGGTACGACGGTCGTCGTCGAGAGCACCCTGCACCGACGTACCGGGCTGGGGGGACCGGGTCGTCGTCGGCGGGGATCAGGTAGACGTCGTCGCCGGTGTGACGGGCTCCGACGATGCGGGTCTGGACGCCACCCCAGAGCAGGACCCCGTGGTCGGGCGGCTGGCCGCCGCCGCCGGGATAGAACGCGGAGCGGTCCAGGACGATGCCATCGGCGTCACTGCTGAGGACGGTTGCCTCCCAGTCGCGGAGGGTCGCGTCGGTCAGCTCTAACCGGTGGGTCGCCACGTCTGGCAGGCTACGACCAAGCCGCCGGTGCGCGGCGGCCCGATCGCGAACGACGACCCAGGAGATCCGATGGCGACAGTGGTACTGGTCGGAGGCTCGCGCGACGGCGAGAGCACGGTCGTGGACGACGAGGTGCGGCGGTTGCTGGCTCACTCGGATGCGCCGGGCCTGCTCGACGTCTACGAGCCCACCGGTGAGCATCACCATCTGGCCGGCAACGAGGATCCGGCGGAGGTGTTCGCGTTCGTCGGCCAGGAACCGCTCGGTGACATGGCGCCGGAGTCGCTGCACCTGCCGCCGAAGGCCTGATTTCTTACCAGGGGCCGTACGGGCCCTGCGAGCTGCTGCCGCCGCTGATCCCTCGGACGGCGGGTCGGACATCGAGCAGGTAGATCAGCGCCGCGATCAGCCCGATGACGCTGAGGAATCCGGCCAGGCTGAACAGGAACGCGACCACGAGGATCGTGACCCAGGCCGTCTTGTGCAGCTTGCCGGCGGCGCGGTAGGCGGCGTCGGTGTGCAGCAGCGAGTCGACGAACGAGTACACGATGACCACGAGGATCGCCACGTGGATGATGAGGAACACGCCGTTCAGCGGCGACAGGAGATTCATGGCAATGTCCAGAGTACGGCGCGGAACCGCACGGACTGTGATACGTCGTAACACCATGCGCAGCAGCAGGATCGCCGGTCTCGGAATCGTCGTCGGCCTAGGCCTCGCCTCGGCATGTGGGGCAGGCGACTGGGTTCCACATGGACGGCGCACGCAACGCCAGCTTCGTTGAGCCCGGGATCACCATCGGGAGCTCGGCACGCCGATGCGGTTGCCGAGGCGAGGCGGCTGGTGCGGCTGAGCCCGACGATGACCGGCGAGACCCGCATTGCTACCGCCCCCGTGAAGAGCCTGCGGCACCCCCCGTTTGCTCCCGCGGAGAGCCAGCTCGTGATCCGCCACCGGTTCTGGGTCAGCGACCGGACCCTCACCGCCACGTTCGATGCGCTGAAGAAACTGGCGCCGCACGGCACCCGGACACAAGGCGAGGGAGAGTCCGGCGACCACGGCCGGGTCACCGAACGGGACATCGAGTTCGCCGTGGTTCACCTGCCGGGCACGCTCGCCGACGCAGACCTAGACATCCAGGTCGTTCGCGACGGCCACGGGCACAGTGCCGTCGGGGCCTACGCCGAGGTGGTGCCGCAGCCCAAGCGCAGGCCGAACGAGCACGTCCCACTCTCCGTCCGCACCGTGAAACTGTTGCGGCTGAAGGATTTTCCGTCGCGAGTCGTCAAGAGCAGGACGATCAATGGCCGTCGCGCCGCAACCCTGGTCCGCGACTTCGATGCCCTCGTGGTCAGGCCCCCCGGCGAGATGAGCTGCCCGGCCGGCACGCACGAAACCGAGGCGGTCTTCCGTTCCCACGGCCACACCTGGCGGGCGTCGTACCCGTCGTGCGACGCGTGTCCGTCACCCGCGGCGGCCACCAGCTGCCCGATCTGGTGCCCGACCGCGCATTCACCCGGGCGTTGCATCGCGACCTCGGTTGAGTGTGACGCTCTGTCCCTTCCGACCCGGGTAGTAAGGGACGGATCGTCACACTCGACGGGGAGGGTTAGCGGTGGAACGGGCCCGAAATGCCCGGCGGCACCGGGACGTGATGCTGCAGCGCCCAGTCCCGCGCCATCGCGATCCGCGCCGGTGTCGTCGGGTGGTTGAAGAAGAGCACGAAGAGCACCGGCGACGGCTCGAGATCGTCGAGGCCGCTGAGGGCGAGGTTGCGCTGCGCCTGGACGAAGGCCTGCGGGTCGCGGTCGAGCACCAGCGAGTGATGGTCGGCGCGCGCCTCGATGTGGCGTGACACGACGTTGTACAGCGGGCTGATGGCGAAGTTCAGGACGGTGTACGACGCGAGCAGCAGCGGGACGATGAGCGGATCGGCCATGCCGGTGGCGCCGCCGAGTCGCGGCAGCCGACGGCCGGGGCCGAGGAACGCACCGGCCAGGCACATCGCGGCGGCGACCCCGATCGCGCCTTCCAGGGTGCCGCGCAGTACGTCGTGGTACTTCGAGTGGCCGAGCTCGTGGGCGGTCAGTGCCCGGATCTCGCGCGGATTGTCGTCGCGCAGCAACGTGTCGTAGAGCACCAGCCGCCGGCTCCCGCCGAAGCCGCTGACGTAGGCGTTCTCCGAGTTGGTGCGGGCCCCTTCGTGCGCCACCAGGATGTCTTTGAGGGGCTGCCCGTCCCGCCGAGCGAGGGCAAGCAGCGAGGTCCGCAGCGGGCCGGCTGGCAGCGACGTCGTCGACGTGAACAGCGGCTGCACGGTGTAGGGGTAGACGTACGAACCGACGATGACCAGGGCCGCGCCGACCCCCGCCGCCCAGATCCACCACCGCCTCGGCGCCCGGCGCGCCAGCGCGATGAGGATCAGCACGACTACCGATGTCGACACGATCGTGACGAGGTAGCCGCGGCCGACGTCGGCGAACCACCCCGACCACCCTTCGTTGGTCAGGCCGTAGTGCCGCTCGATGGTGTGCTCGTGCGCGGCAATCGGAAGCAGCACCAGCAGGGTCACCAGGGTGACGAGGACGGCGCCGGCGAAGCCCTGCAGCAGCCACCGCCGGGTCGGGAGCCGCTCGATCAGCCGGGCGCCGAGCGGCGAGAGCCCGAGCGCCGCCGGGATCAGGATCGACAGGGCCACCGCCAGCAGCCCCCACGGACGGATGACGTCGTGGTACGCCGTCTCCCGGGCGATCTGGGCAGCCGTGAAGTCCACGGTGGCGTCCGGATGCACCGGTCCGCCCGGCACCTTCCCGGGCAGCGGGTGCCAGGGCGTGGTCAGCGCGATGAGGACGCCGAGACCGACCAGCAGGATCACGCCGCACAGCAGCGGCGTCCGTCGGCTCACCCCGGCACCGCGGTTGCGAACCATCGACCGGCGACGTCGAACGAGCGGACCGGCCGGCCGAAGCATTCGGTCAGTGCCGCCGAGTCACGCAGCAGCGAGACGTCGCCCTGGGCAGTGATCCGGCCGTCGCGCAGCAGGGCGACGTGGCTGGTGGTCGCCGGCAGCTCTTCCAGGTGGTGGGCCACCGTGACGCTGGCCAGCGCCGGGTCCTCGCCAGCAGCGGTCTCGACCGCGGCGAGCAGGTCGGCCCGGCCGGGAAGATCCAGGCCGGCGGCCGGCTCGTCGAGCAGCAACAGCGACGGTCGGGGGACGAGCGCCCGGGCGAGCCGGGCCCGGGCGCGTTCGCCCTGCGAGCACACGCCGATCCGCCGGTCGGACAGCGGCGAGAGCCCGACCGAGGCGACGAGCCGGCGTACCCGCTCGCGGGTCTCGGCACCGGGTACGCCGAGCGGCTGCACGGTCTGGGTCGCGCCGGTTTCGACGTACTGCTCGACCGTCAGCTCGCCCGGCAGCCGCAGCCGGACGTCGACGGAGCCGATGGCGCGTCGTAGCTCGCGGACGTCGACCTGCCCGAGCCGGCGACCGAAGACCTCGACCGTGCCGGACGACGGGAACCGCTGGGCGCCTGCCAGGGCGAGCAGCGTGGACTTGCCGGCGCCGTTCGCGCCGAGCAGCGCCCAGTGCTCACCGGGAGCGACGACCAGGTCGATCTGGTGGAGGACGTGCGGGCCGCCGGGGAACCACACCTCGGCCCCTCGGATAGCCAGCACGCTCACGTGGTGGCACGCTATCCGTATGCCGAAGCCCGATGCCGACGAGCAGGTCCGTCTCGAGGAACGACGGCAGGAGCTGCGGAGTGAGCACCTGGTGCCGGTCGCCGACCGGGCGCCCAGCCCGGGACGCGGAATCCACCATGCGGCGCTGATCTGCAGCGATGTCGAGCAGACCATCGGCTTCTACCAGGGGCTGCTCGGCTTCCCGCTGGTCGAGCTGGTCGAGAACCGCGACTACCCGGGCTCGTCGCACTTCTTCTTCGACCTCGGCAACCGCACGTTGCTCGGCTTCTTCGACTTTCCCGGGCTCGGTCTCGAGGCGGCCCCGGAGGGGTTCGGCGGCGTCCAGCACATCGCGATCTCCGTCACGCCCGAGACGCACGCCGCGATCCGGCAGCGGCTGGACTCGGCGGGTATCCCGTACGACGGGCCGCAGCGCGGCATCCCGGAGTCGATGTACCTGCGCGACCCCGACGGGATCGGCATCGAGCTGCTCTCGGACGACCTGATGTTCTTCGGCGGCGAGTGGCTCGACGGCCGCTAGCCCACCCCCACGCATGGGCCATTGGTGGGGTTAGTTGAGGGTGCGCGGGATGTACGTCGCATGGGCGGCCACGACCAGCACCACGATGAGTCCGACGTACCCGGCCGCAACCCGAAGCCGCTGTTGCCGGGTCAGGCTGAGGTAGATCTTGGAAGGCCCCGAGTTGCGGCCCCGGAATCGTTGCCACAGCTCGAATCCGCCGAGCACGATGATGATCAGCAGCACCGGGCTGGGCCGGTAGATCTCGAGGCCCACGACGGCAGCCAGACCGACCACCCAGATCGCCGGGTGCAACGCCCCCGCGACCCGACCGCCGTCGAGCGGCAGCGCAGGCAGCAGGTTGAACAGGTTGAGCAGCATGCCGGTGAAGGCAAGGCTGCGCAGCAGATCGGACCCGTCGGCATGTGCCACCCAGGCGACCGCCAGCGACGCCAGGGTGCCGGCGACCGGGCCGGCCAGCGCCGACTCGGCCTCCTCGTAGACCGACCGCGGCATCGACTTCATCGACACGAACGCGCCGAGGAACGGCAGGAAGACGGGCCAGCCTGATTTGATGCCGCGCGCCCGCAGCACCACGACATGACCCATCTCGTGGACCAGGATGAGCAGGACGAAGCCGAGCGCGAACTTCCAGCCCCACAGGGTCGCGTACGCCGCCACGGACACGGCCATCGAACCGACGACCACCAGCGCCTTGAGCTTGAACAGCACGGCGCCGAACTTCGCCAGCAGCGCGCCGGCGCCGGCAACGGGGCCAGTGGCCCGCTTGACCCGCGTGCCGGTCGAAGGTGGCGGCGTACCGGAGTCGTGGTGGTCCGGCGAGGAGTCATCCGGACGGTACGGCGGCGGGACCTGCACCTGATAGCTCGACACCGCGAACGGATCTCCGGGCGGGAGCGGCTGGTCGGTCACTCCTCCATGGTGCACCCCGCCGATGCGGGATACCTGAACGTGTCAGGACGCTCGAGCCCTGATTTGGGCCGAGCGTCCTGACACGTCCTAGGGATTAGGTCAGCTGGATGCGCTGGTGGTGCGGACCGACGCGGTGACCTTCTTGGCCGGGGTACGACGAGCGGTGGCCTTCTTCGCCGTGGGGCGCTTGGCCGTGGTCTTCTTGGCGCTCGTGCGCTTCGCCGTGGTCTTCTTCGCCGGCGTCGCGGGCTTGCGGTCGTGCGTGCCGAAGGACTTGCCCGGCTTCTCGCCGCGCAGGCCGGCGACAACCTTGGCGCCGCGGGTCGCGAAGTCGTCGTACGTGCTGGACGCCTGCTTGCGGAAGTCCTCGGCCTGCTTGCGCAGCTCAACCGGCAGCGACTGGGCGCGCGACGGGAAGTCCTCGGCCTGCTTGCGCAGCACCTTGACCTGCTTGCGAAGCTCGACCGGCAGCGTCTGGGCGCGCGACGGAAGCTCCTCGGCCTGCTTGCGCAGCTCCTTCACCTGCTCCGGGAACGACGCGACGACCTCGCGGTAGCGCTCCACGGCCAGGTCACCGGCGCCGGCAAGGGCGTACAGGGGCTTGGGGTCGAAGACGGTGATGGCGGGGATGGTGGTGCGGACGGTAGGCATGTAACGGACCTCCTGGGACCGGGGATGTGTCGCCGATCGCGACACAACGACTGTGCGGGTGGAGCAGCGAACGGACGGCGCCCGTTCACACGTCCCCACCGTTAAGGAACGACGGGACTGTCGGGACTGGACAAGACGTCGGACGCGACCGACGGGTTGCGCGGCGCGCGCCGAGCGGTTCGGGTCCGCGAGGGCTTGGTGACCTCGGTCGTGACGACCGGGGCTGCCACGGGTGACTCCACCACCGGGACCTCGCCGAGGGTGTCGGCGGCGGCCAGCGCGGCGTCGTTCTCGCGGCGATACGCCTCGTACAGCTCGAGCAGCACCTGCTTCTGCCGTTCCTGCAGGTGAGCATCCGACAACACCGCCGCTGGGACGTCGCTGTCGCCGTACCGCTCCTCCAGGATTCCCGCCTGGACGTACAACGCCTCGGCGGAGATCCGCAGCGCCTTCGCGATCTGCTGGAGGATCTCGGCACTGGGTTTGCGCAGCCCACGCTCGATCTGGCTGAGGTAGGGGTTGGACACCCCCGCGAGCTTGGCCAGCTGCCGCAGCGAGATCTGCGACGACGACCGCTGCTCGCGGATGTAGTCGCCGAGATTACGAACGTCCAGCTTGGCCACGTGATCCACTTTAGGGGACTGTGCTAGCTATTGCAAGCACACAGCAAGCACATCTGGACGTGATCCACGTCACTCCAGCAAGCACATAACGCGCTCAGGCCAGTACGGCGCGGACCTCGCCGACCGGATCGCCGTGACCCAGCACCGGCGTGGTCGCAAGCTCGTCGAAGATGGCTGCCTCGACGCCGATCCGGCGCAACGCCGCGACGAGGACCGGGACGCGCGCCCGGGCGGCGCCGTCGTCGATCTTCACCGCCACGGCCGGGCCGTCGTCGAAGCCGACGGCATAGACGCCCTCGGCGCCGTCCTTGGCCACCAGGCCCGGTACGCCGGACATCAGCGCCGTGACGTCATGCCCAATGCCGCCGACCAGCTCCGGATGAGCGCGCATCGCGTCGCCGCAGCGGCCGAGCCGACGGAACGACCGGGCCAGGCCGCTCAGTGTGATCGCGAACAGCGGAGCGCCGCAGCCGTCGACGGCGGTCGCAGCGACCCGGTCACCGGTCAGGTCCTCGATCGTGGCGCGCAGCGCCTGCTGCAAGGGGTGCGAGGGATCGCGGTATCCCTGGGTCGGCCAGCCGGCCGCCACGCAGGTCGCGAGCATTCCGGCGTGCTTGCCGGAGCAGTTCTGGGCGATCCGGCTCGGACCTTCACCGGCTCGCGTCATGGCGCGGCTGCTCTCGCCGTCGAGCGGCATGCCGGGGGTGTTGTCGAGGTCGCTCTCGTCGAGCCCGGCGCCGGCCAGGATCCGTCGTACCACCGCAAGGTGCTCCGGCTGGCCGGAGTGGCTGGCGCAGACCAGGGCCAGCTGCTGGTCGTCGACGTCGAGGCCGGCGCGCAACATTCCCAACGCCTGCAACGGCTTCACCGCGCTGCGTGGCAGCATCGGCTCGTCGGGGCGGCCGGCGGCGAAGCCGGTCGAGCCGTCGGCGAGCAGGGCGATCACGCTGCCGTGGTGATGGCCCTCGACGAAGCCGTTGCGAACTACCTCGGCGACGACAGGCAACGATTCGGCCCCCACGCCGGCTGCGGTGGTGCTGATCAGCTGCTCTCGGTGGGCAACAGGTCAGCGACGTCGGCGGTGCCGTCCTTGTAGCGGCGTCCGATCTCGGCCGTGCACGCGTCCATCACGTGCTGGACCAGGCGGCGCTTGGCCGACAGGTCGACCTCCTCGTGCTGGAGCAGGTCGAGCACTCGGTTGAGGTCGGCATCGTCGTGTTGCGAGGGATCCGAGAGGTCGACGTCGGCGAGCATCGACTCGAGGTAGCGACGGTGCTCCTCGGACTCGGTCGGCTCGACGGTGACGTGGCGGCCCGAGGCCGTGGGGGCCGACCGGCGGCCCATCGGCGAGGATCGTAGTGAGCGAGTCGACGAGGGAGTTCGAGCCATCGCCCACGCGGCGGGCGAGCTCGGCGCGCAGGATGTCCATCCGGCCTTGCAGCAGCCGCCGCAGGTAGGACAGGTTGGTCTCCTCCTGCTCGGCTTCGGAGCGCATCCGGCGGACGTCCTCGAGCGGGCGCTCGGTGAGGTCGTCCAGGTATCCCTCGGCCAGGATGTGGTCGATTCGGCGGTTCCCCGGGTTCGTCATGCGAGCGGCCTCCGGCTCTGTCGTCGTCACCGCGCCATGGTGTCACGACACGCCGCGAACATGTCCGTGCAGATTGGCCCGAATGGCTCAACGTCCGCAAGAAATGTGCCGAAGAGATGGAAGCAGCCAGCACCAGCCCGCGCCGTCAGGAGGTCGTCGTTCATGCTCAAAGGCGACCTGGCCACCACACCGCTCGCTCCGCTGCTCCTAGATCTCGCCGATGACAGTGCCACCGGGTGTCTGGTCATCGTCGAGGACAGCGGCGACGGTGACGAGGCGCAGCTCTACCTCAAGCAGGGTCTGGTCTACGCCGTACAGGTCCCAGGACGGCGCCCCCAGCTCGGCTCGAAGCTCGTCTCCTCCGGCGCCCTAGCGCCCGAGGCGCTCGCCGATGCGCTCGAAGCGCAGCGGACCGAGCTGCAGGGCTGGCGCCTCGGCGAGCTGCTGGTCCACCTCGGGTACGTCGAACAGTCCGTCGTCGAGGCGTTCGTCCGCGAACAGGTCGACGACGCGATGTGGGACCTGATGCGCTGGCACAACGGCCGGTGGAGGTTCCGCAAGAACACGAAGACCCGCGAGGACGTCGCCTCTCCGATGGAGGTCGTCGCCCTGCTGTCGAAGCTGCGGGAACGCGGCTACGAGTGGGAGACCATCTCCGCGGTCGTCCACGGGCCGGCCGCGGTGCCGGTGCTCTCGACGCGCGGCAACGCTGACGCCGAGATGACCCTCGACCCCGACGCCTGGTCGATGCTGTGCAAGATCGACGGCGAGCGCTCGGTCGCCGACCTGGCCCGCGATTGCGGTTACACGCTTGTTCGAGGCCGGTCACGTCATCGTGAGCCTGGTCCACGCCGGCTTGGTCGACATCGAGGAAGACGTCGACGTCGCCGGAGGGTGCGGCGTACGGCGCCAGCACGCTGTCGGCTGCCTGGCGCGACAACGCCGAGTCGGCGGAGACCGGTCGAGGTTGGTACGACGAGCCACAACGGCAACGGTCACGGCGAGCTCGGCGCAAGCGACGACGCCGAAGGCGACGCGCTCTCCCGGCTGGCCCGGCTCGTCACGGAGGTGGCGGGCGGGCCCGCAGTCTACCGAAGCGGCAGAGGCCGAACCGCTGGCAACCCAGCGAGGTTCTGGACGGTCCGGACTGGCACTCGATGAGCGAGACGGACGACTCCTTCGCCGTTGCGCTGGCTCGGGTTTCATCAGCTCTGACCGAGGTACTGGGCCCCGCCAACGGCGAGAGCGATCCCTTCGACGTACCTGGCAACACTTCGCCTCCGCCGGCGTGAGTCCGAGCCCGACCCCGAGTGGGACCGACGCGCGAAGCTTCGCTCGGCGGCAGCCGCCGAGCTGGCGGCCGCACATGCGCTGGCCGAAGCGCTTCGGCCGCAGGACGAGGGCGAGCAGGAGCAGGCCGAGGCCGAAGGCGACGTCATCCACCTGGCTCCGAGCGAGGCCGAGCTCGCCGAGCGGAGGCGGCCGCTGAAGAGCAGGCTCGTCTTGAGGCCGAAGCGGAGGCTCGGCTGGAGGCCGAAGCGGAAGCTGCACGCCTCGAAGCGGAAGCAGAAGCTGCCCGGCTCGAAGCCGAAGCGGAAGCTGCACGTCTCGCCGCCGACGAAGAAGCCGCCCGGCTCGAAGCCGAAGCGGAAGCTGCACGGCTCGAAGCCGAAGGAGAGGCCGCCAGGCTCGCAGCCGAGGCAGAAGCTGCGCGGCTGGAGGCCGAAGCGGAGGCTGCACGCCTCGCCGCCGAAGACGAAGCCGCCCGGCTCGAAGCCGAAGCGGAAGCTGCACGCGTCGCCGCCGAAGCCGAGGAGAAGGCCCGGCTCGAGGCCGAAGCCGAGGCCGCACGCGTCGCCGCCGAAGCCGAAGAGAGGCCGCTCAGGCGGAAGCCGAAGCGGAGGCTGCACGCTCGCCGCCGAAGAAGAGGCCGCACGGCTCGCCGCCGAAGAGGAAGCGCACGGCTCGAAGCCGAAGAAGAGGCCGCCCGGCTCGCCGCTGAGGAAGAAGCCGCCCGGCTCGAAGCCGAAGCCGAAGCCGCAGGCTGGCTGCCGAGGAAGAAGCCGCCCGGCTCGCCGCGGACGAAGAAGCCGCCCGGCTCGCCGCTGAGGAAGAGGCAGCACGGCTGGCCGCTGAGGAGCAGGCACAGCTCGAGGCCGAGGCCGAAGCCGCCCGTGTCGCGGCAGAGGAGCAGGCCCAACTCGAAGCCGAAGCCGAAGCCGCACGCCTGGCCGCCGAGGAAGCGGCTCGCCTCGAAGCAGAGGCCGCTCAGTTGGCCGCAGACGAGCAAGCACGGCTCGACGCCGAAGCTGAGGCCGCGCGCCTCGAGGCCGAGGCCGAGGCTGAAGCCGAAGCCGCACGCCTGGCCGCGGAAGAGCAGGCACACCTCGAGGCCGAGGCCGAGGCCGCACGCCTGGCCGAAGCGAGGAGCAGGCACGCCTCGAGGCCGAGGCCGAAGCCGCACGGGCGGCTGCCGACGAGGCAAGCTCGGGTCGAGGCCGAAGCGGAAGCCGCACGCCTTGCCACCGAAGCTCAAGAGGAGGCCGCTCGCCTTGCCTCCGAGGAGGAGGCTGCTCGCCTTGCCGTCGAGGAGGCCGAGGCTCGCCTCGCCGCCGAGGAGCAGGCCCGACTTGTCGCGGAGGCCGAGGCGGCGCAACTCGCCGCTGAGGCGGACACGGCTCGGACGCCGTCGAGGAAGCCGAAGCTCGTCAGCTCGCCGAGCGGGAGTTCGCCCAGCTCGCAGCGGACGACACTCCCTATGTGCAGGCGCCGGCTGCCGGGTTCAGCGGGGCCGATGAAGAGGCCGCTCGCCTCGCAGACGAGGCGCAGATCGCCCAGCTCGCCGAGATCGCGCTCGACAGAGTGAGTCGGACTTCAGCGCCGCGCAAGCAGCCGCCCTGCTGGTCGAGCTGTCCGCGGAACCAGTGACGGGCTACATGCCTCAGTCATCGTCGAATGACGATTACATGACGCCTCGCGATGACGACGACGAGGACGACGACATCTATCCCAGACAGCAGGGCGGCGAGAACAAAGCGGATACCGCGGCCCTGTTGCGCGAGCTTTCGTCGCTAGGCACCGAGGAGAACAACGGGGACGCACCAGGTCCGCCGACTCCGCCGCGGCCCCAGCAGCAACGCCCCAACGCCGCGAACGACAAGAAGCAGCGCAAGAAGATCGGCCTCTTCGGCCTGTAGCGGATCACGCCGAGTGCAACGTTATTGCCCTTAAAGGGCGCCCGGTTAGGGACATAGCGTCGCACTCGACGTGATGATGTGGGCTAGCTAGGCGTCGACGACTCGTTCGGCTTTGAGGGCCATGCCGGCGACGTTCAGCAACGCGTCGTCCGGGGTCTGACGCTTCACCACAGCCAGCGCGACCGGGCCGAGCTCGGTGTGCTGCACCGCCGTACCGAGGAAGCCCACCTGCTTGCCATCGAGCTCGATCGGTGTCTGCGGCGGCGGCAGCTCGTCAGACGTCCCGTCGAGATGACCGAGGATCAACCGACGCGGCGGCCGGCCCAGATTGTGAACGCGCGCAACGGTTTCCTGGCCCCGATAACACCCCTTGTTCAGATGTACGGCGTGGCCGATCCAGCCGACCTCGTGCGGAATCGTCCGATGGTCGGTCTCGAACCCGAGCCGCGGCCGATGCCCCGCCACCCGCACCGCCTCGAACGCGTCGTGACCGACGAGCGGCAGGTCGATCCCGTCGACCCGGTCGCCCAGCTCGGCGCGCGGGACGTAGCAGTCCTGGACCGAGCCTTCGGTCACCACGGAGAGGATGGCGACGGACTCGGTCTCGTCGCTCACCTCGACCCGCAGCATGAACCGCATCGAGTCGAGGTACGACGTGAGCGCCGGCGCCGTCCCTGGCTCGACCCCGATCCATGTCGCCTCGCCGTCGTCGACGATCGCGAGGTGGTGCTCGACGTGTCCGTGCGGCGACAGGATCAGCGCCTCGATCGGCGCCTCCGGCGCCAGCGACTCGAGATGCTGCGACGTGAGCGAATGCAGCCAGGACAACCGGTCCGGCCCGCTGACCCGTACGACGCCACGATGTGACCGGTCGACGACGCCTCCCGTCGTCAGCACCGCACGCTGCTCGCCGAACGGATCGCCGTAGTGCCCGGCGACGCCCGCATCGACACCACGGCCAGGCGCAGCGCCGTGCCGTTGCGATGGGAGCGTGCTCACCGGTCCATGCTAGGCGCCTCGTCGCTCCAGGCCACGCTCGCCGACACGGCGTCGTACCGCTCCAAACCCGCCCGGGGCGGCGGGACCGGATCTGAAGCCGTGGCCCGCGTCGCCGCCGGCAGTCGGAACGCGAACGTCGAGCCGGACCCGGGCGTCGATGTAACGGTGACATCGCCGCCCATCCCGCGGGCCAGCCGGCGACTGATGTAGAGCCCGAGCCCGGTGCCGGTCTGGGTCTGCGTCGCCGCCAGCCGCTCGAACCGCGCGAAGATCCGCTCCTGGTCCTCGACCGGGATGCCGGGGCCGTGGTCAGTGACGGCTACCACCACGTGATCGCCGTCGATATCCACCGCGATGTCGACCGGCTCGCAGTCCGGCGAGTACTTCACAGCGTTCGCGACCAGGTTCGACAGCACCCGCTCGATCCAGACCGCCGAGCCCTCGACGTCGCAGCACCCCGGCGGCGCGAACAACCGCACCCGCTGGGTCGCCTGCACCGACCGTACGACGTCGACCACCCGGCCCGCGATTGCGAAAACATCGACGACCGCCGGGGTCTCGCCGCCCCGGCTCTCGACCCGCGAGGACTCCAGGATGTTCAGCACCAGCGACTCGAGCCGTTGCGACTCGCGCAGGATGCTCTGCGCAGCGGTACGACGCTGGTCCTCGCTGAGCCGGTCGCCGCGGGTGAGCAGCGTCATCGCCCAGCCCTTGATCGGCACCAGCGGCGTCCGCAGCTCGTGCGAGACGACGGCGACGAAGTCGTCCTTGAGCAGCTCGAGCTCGCGGGCCTGCGTCACGTTACGGGCGATCACGACGAGCGAGGCGCCGCGTCCGTCACGGGCCGGCACCTGGCTGTAGGAGCACGACAGCCAGACCAGGCTGCCGTCGGCGGCCGTGACCTGCACCTCGACCGGCAGCACCCGGTCCTCGGGCTGCTCGTCCCACCCGGCGATCCGGACGACCGCTCCCGAGGAATCCCGCGGGTCCAGCGGCTCGAGGCCGACGTTGCCGACCAGGTCGGTCCCGGCGTACCCCGTCATCGCGGCCATTGCCGGGTTCCAGGACTGCACCGTGCCGTCGGCGTCGATCGTGAAGATCCCGTCGCCGGTGTGGTCGACGATGTCGGCCAGCGTGCGGCGCTGCGCCTCGATCGCGCGCACCAGGTCGACTCGCTGCAGGAAGCCGGCCAGCTCGCGGGCGAGCGCGCCGGCCACCGCCACGCCGGACTCGAACCCCTCGATGCCGCTGTGGTCGTGGAGCAGCAGGACGCCGAGGACGCGGTCGGCGGACACCAGCGGCGCCGCGAGCACCCGCACCCGCAGGCTCCGGGCACGCGTCGTCGGCAGCTCGGGCGGGTCGTCGAGCAGGACCGGGGCTATCAGCGTGGTGGCGAGCCGCTCGGCGAGCGGGTGCGGCCCGTCGCTGCGGCTGTAGACGCCGGCCGAGGTGCACCGGTGCACCTGCGGCAGCTCGTCGGGATCGAGCAGGACCAGCTCCGCGATCTCGGCCCCGAAGCCGGTGCAGGCGGCCGCCAGGGTCTCCGGCAGCACCTCACGGACGTCGTGCGACACGACGAGATGGTGGGTGGCCTTGTGCAGACCGTCGAGCCGGCGGCGGTCAGCCCGCAGCGACGCCTCGGCGCGACCGGCGGCCCACAGCACGACGAGCAGCGCCATCGCCAGGGTGACGGTCCACGGCACCCACAGGTACGCCGCCGTGAGCAGCACGCCGACGACCGAGCTGGCGGCCAGGCTTCCGAGCCGGCCGAGCAGCACCGACCACAGAACGCGCTCGCTGTCGCGGGCGGAGTCGTCCACCCCGGTGACCCAGAGGATCCCGATCACGAGCAGCTGGTCGACGAGCCACACCGACAGCAACGCGACGAGCAGGAGCAGCACCGAGGAGGTGCTGGCGATCGGCTGGCCGGAGCCACCGCTGATGATGAGGACGCCGACGCTCACCGATGCGACCCGCTGCGCGACGGTCAGCGCCCCGCGGACCACGCCGTCGCGCCGAATGATCCCGGCGACACCGACCCCGACGGCGACAACGACGACGGTGTCGGTACCCGTCGTACACAGAAGCAGTGGGGCGAAGAGCGACTCGACCAGGGTCAGGCCGCCGATCGCCTCGTGGCGGACGTACCGGATCTGCAGCGTCTCGGCCAACGCGATCATCGCCGCGAAGATGATGAGGTACGCCGGGCCCAGCCGGTCGGGGCCGTCGACGGACGCCGCGAACGTGGCAAGGGTCGCCGCCGCCGCACCGACACCGACGACGTACGCCAGCATCCGCGGTACCGCAGCAGCCGCTTGCCGGCTGTTCCTCTGTCGGGTGGCCGACCACGACAACGCCATGTCACCCCTCACAGTGGCTTCACTGTGGGATCGGCAGATGGACGCGCCAGCCCCATGACGCGGCCGGGTGGGTGACGGCTGATCAGGAAGGACTAAGCCGTCCGTGTCCCCCCAGGTCAGGCCCCTGCCGACGGTGCGCCCAGCGACCGTTCGTGGGCGATGATGCCGCGACTGTCGGGACCGAGTGGCGACACGAGATCGATGAGCAGAGACAGCGGAATACCCGCCGCTAGCAGGCGCATGGCCGGGCTGATCGGGCTCGTGGAGTTGGTGATGTCCTGCACAACAAGTGGATCGGGACCGGGTGCGCGGTCGGACAGGGCCGTACGGACCAGCGGCGGTTCGGCGACCGGGTGGAATCGCGGGCCCGTAGCCTCAACCGGGTGACGGACCACCCATTGCCGAGTCTTTCGGTCGTGCTTCCGGCGTACAACGAAGAAGCCAACATCGAGACCGCGGTACGCCGAGCCGGCGAGGTGGCGGACCGGCTCGGGCTCGAGCATGAGGTGATCGTCGTCGACGACGGCTCGGTCGACCGGACTGCCCAAACCGTCCGGCGGATGCAGGCGTCCGACGACCGCGTGGTCCTGGTGCAGCACCGGCGCAACCTCGGGTACGGCGAGGCACTGAAGAGCGGGTTCAGCTCAGCGACGATGGACCTGGTGTTCCTCACCGACGCCGACAACCAGTTCGACCTCGACGAGCTCGGGGACTTCCTCGAGCTGATCGAGCACGCCGACGTGGTGGCCGGCCACCGGGTGCATCGCAGCGACCCGTGGTTCCGCCGGGTCAACGGCCACGCGTGGAACTACCTGGTGCGCACGCTGTACTACGTGCCGGTCCGCGACGTCGACTGCGCCTTCAAGCTGTTCCGCCGCGAGGTGTTCGACGGTGTGACGCTGGACAGCGGCGGCGCGATGGTGAGCACCGAGCTGATGGTCACGCTGAGCCGGCGCGGCTACCGGATCGTCGAGCGCGGCGTCACCCATCTGCCGCGGACGGCCGGCAGCCCGGGTGGTGCCGACCCGCGGGTGATCGTGCGGGCGTTCCGGGAGCTGTTCCGGCTGCACGGGAAGCTCTCCGCGATGGAGCAGTCCTGGCTCAAGCCCCACGAGTGAGCGACAGGCTCGCTGGGCTGGCGGGCCCATCCGTGGGCCTAGCGTGGGGGTGAGTCGCTCAGCTCCAGTGACGGCCGCCGTCGGTCGTCGCGTAGGCGCGACCGGCACTGATCAGGAGCCCGTCGTTGCCGGACGCGAGCGCGACTGAGGCCGGCGCGATCGCCTCGGTCAGGCAGCTGCCCTGGTGCCAGGTCCGCCCAGAGTTGCTGCTGGTGGCGACGCGCAGCCCGGCGCAGTGGAGTGCTCCCGACAGGACGAGTACGGCGTCGCCGGACTCCCCGGCCGCCACGGCCGCGACGGTGCCGGCCGGGACCTGGCCGACGGCCTTCCAGCTCGATCCGGCGTTGGTGGTGCGCTCGACGCCGGTGGGGCAGACGACCAGAGCGGTGTTGTTACCGGTGGCCGACACGGCGACGGGCTTGGCGTTGCCGCTGCACGGCGTCGTCGTGGCCCCGGTCGAGGTGCGCACCCCGCCCTTGAGCGGGAACCACACCGATCCCAGCGTGGTGGCGGCGGTCCAGGTGGTGCCGCCGTCGCCGGTCCCGTAGTAGGTCGGTGAGGTGCACGAAGCGGTCGTCCCGACCGCCCAGCCGGCGGTAGCGCTGGTGAACTCGATCCGCAGCACGTGCGGCGCCGGCGCCGTGAGCGCCGACCACGACCGGCCGCCGTCCGTCGTCTTCGCCAGGTTGGGCTTTCCGCTGCACCCGCCGTGCGCGCGCCACGCCGTCGTACTGTCGCTGGCCGTGAACAACCGGTTGCGCTCGCCCGGCGTGACCGTGGCGTCCGAGCCCGGCTGTTGGGAAGTGCTCGCGTTCGGGCTGGCGCTCGCCGAGGGGCTGGGAGTCAGGTTCACGGTGCCGCTGAATGTCACGACCGATCTCGTCGCCGCGCTCTGCGCCGCACTGGACGGGTCGGAGCGGTGCGAACGGTCGAGCGCAGCATGAACCAGCGCCGCGTCCCCGACCGTCAGCAGGACGACGAGAAGGACGACAGCGACCCGCCGGAGCCCTAACACGCTGACCAGGACATCACGGTCACGACGGCCTGTCGGCTCGACTCGCCGCTTCGTACTGGCTCACGCAGTCGTCGTACGACGGAAGGATTCCCTCGCTCACCGCCTGGGACAGGCTCACCGCCTCGGCGTCGCGCGGCGAGCGGATCAGGTCGCCGATGTCGTCCGGCCACGGCAGTCCGAGCGCTGCATCCAGCGCGTCGAGGGTGTGCTCAGCGGCCGGGTTGTACGTCGAGGAGACCAGGTAGTTCACGACCGTGTCGTCACGCAGCGCGCAGAATCCGTGCGCCAGGCCCTCGGCGACCACCAGCACTCGTCGGTCGACATCGTCGAGGACGGCGCTCGCGAACGCCCCGAAGGTCGGCGACCCGACGCGCACGTCGAGGACGACGTCGAGGACCGAGCCAGCCGGGCAGGCAACGACCTTCGCCTGACCGGGCGGTACGTCGGCGACATGCATGCCACGCAGCACGCCGCGATGCGAGAGCGAGAGATTCGCCTGCGCGGTAGGAAATCGTCGGCCGGTCGCCTCGGCCAGCTCGTCGTCGCGAAACCACTCGAGGAACGCGCCGCGGTCATCGGCGTACTGCGTGGGGGTGCACAGCCAGGCGCCGGGAACGTCGAGCGGGCGAATGTCCACGCCCGGGACGCTATCGGGGTTAGCTGCCTGGAGGTGACGGCGATGGTGTCGGGGTGGCGTCGCCGGCAGCCGGGCTCGGCGGGAGAGCGGAGGCGTTGCCCGGGGTTGCCGTCGGAGTCGCGGTCGACGTCCCGTGCGAAGTGGCCGTCGACCTGGCAGTCGACGCGGCCGTTGGCGTTGCGGTTGGTTCGCCGCTGGGTACGGCGCTCGGTACGGCGGTGACGCGGCACGGCGTCGCGTACGCCGTCGCGGGGGCGTGAGAGCTCGGCGAGCTGGCAGACGGCATCGGCGTGGCACATGCGGCGGTCCGATGGTGCGAGCTGCTCGCCGGGGTGACGACCTGGACGTGGCCACCGGATCCGCCGGACGACGTGACGGCATGCACGGTTATCGGCGTACCGGCCAGCACCGCCGCTACCCCGGTCGCGGCGTAGGCCTGGTGCCGTCGATGGATCCGATGGCCGGCCCGCCGTACGACGGTCAGGGTGCCGGGATCCGCGACCGCCCGGTCGGCCAGTCCGCGCATGGCGGCGCGGATCGCATCGTCGTTCATCATGTGCCGATCCTCACGGTGGGTTCATCCTCCAGGACATCTGCGTCAGACAGCAGCACGCGCAGCTTGCTCAACCCGCGTGAGGTCTGACTCTTCACGGTGCCGACCGAGCACTGCAGCACCTCGGCGGCTTGCGCCTCGCTCATGTCATCCAGGTAGCGCAGGACCACTGCGGCGCGCTGGCGGACCGGCAGGCAGGCGAGCGCTCGCTGCAGGGCATCGAGCTGGTCGACGTGGGCGAAGGCGTCTCTGCCGACGACCTCGGGAAGCTCGGCGGTAGGCCGCTCGCCCCGCCACCGCCGGCGCCAGGACATCCGCTGCTCGTTGACGATGGCAGTCCGGACGTAAGCCTCGGCCCGCCCGTGGTCGATCTTCGACCAGCGCAGCATGGTGCGCGTCAACGCCGCCTGGACCAGATCCTGGGCGGCGTTGCGGTCGCCGCAGATCAGATAGGCAAAGCGGGTGAGCGGGAGCAGCCGCGCCTGCACGAACTGCGCGAAGCCGTCCTCGTCGCGGATCACACCTGTCACGATGCGCAGCCCCACCGAATGGTTGCCCCGTCGTACCGATTCCCTCGAAGGGTTAGTCGAGGAGGGTCAGCAGGTAGCCGCCGTAGCCGCTGGTCGCCAGCGCGGCCGCGTGCTCGCGGAGCTGGTCGTCGGTGATCCAGCCCTGCCGCCAGGCGATCTCCTCGGGACAGCCGATCTTCAGCCCCTGCCGGTCCTCGACCACGCGCACGAACTCCGAGGCGTGGACCAGGCTGGCGAAGGTTCCGGTGTCGAGCCACGCCGTGCCGCGGGGCAGCACGCTCACCCGGAGCCGGCCGCGGTCGATGTAGGCCTGGTTCACCCCGGTGATCTCGAGCTCGCCCCGCGGGCTGGGGGTGAGGCTGCGGGCGATCTCGACGACCTCGTTGTCATAGAAGTACAAGCCCGGTACGGCGTACGAGCTCCGCGGATGCTCGGGCTTCTCCTCGATGGACACCGCCCGGCCTTCGCCGTCGAGCTCGACGACGCCGTACGCCGAGGGCTCCGCCACGTGGTAGGCGAAGATGTGACCGCCGGTGATGTCGGTCAGGCCGGCCAGCTGGGCACCGAGCCCGGTGCCGTGGAAGATGTTGTCGCCGAGCACCAGCGCGACCGAGTCGCCACCGATGAAGTCCGCACCGATCGTGAACGCCTGGGCCAGGCCCTTCGGCTCCGGCTGGACCGCGTAGGTGACCTCGATGCCGAGCTCGTGGCCGTCGCCGAGCAGCCGTTGGAACTGCGCGGAGTCCTCCGGCGTCGTGATGATGAGCACCTCACGGATGCCCGCCATCATCAACGTTGACAACGGATAGAACAGCATCGGCTTGTCGTAGACCGGCATCAGCTGCTTGGAGATCGCGCGCGTGATCGGCCACAGCCGCGACCCGGTTCCACCTGCCAGCACGATGCCTTTCACGCCCGTACGGTAGCGGGGCACGGCATGATGGTCGCGTGAAGCTGCTTGTCACAGGCGGTGCCGGTTTCATCGGCTCCCACCTGGTCCGGACCCTGTTGACCGACGGCTACCCGGCGTACCAGGGCGTGGAGGTGACCGTCTACGACAAGCTGACGTACGCCGGAAACGTCGCGAACCTCTCGCCGGTCATCTTCAGCGACCGCTACCACTTCGTGCACGGCGACATCCTCGACAGCAAGCTGCTGGACGAGGTGCTGCCGGGTCACGACGCCGTGCTCAACCTCGCCGCCGAGTCCCACGTCGACCGGTCGATCACGGGCGGGGCGGAGTTCGTCATGACGAACGCGGTCGGGGTCCAGACCCTGCTCGACGCCTGCCTGCGTGCCGGGATCCCTCGCGTCGTACAGGTGTCGACCGACGAGGTGTACGGGTCGATCCCCGAGGGGTCGTTCACCGAGACCACCCTGCTCGAGCCCAACTCGCCGTACGCCGCTGCGAAGGCCGCCGGTGACCTGATCGCGCGCTCCTACGTCGTGACGCACGGGCTCGACGTGGTCGTGACGCGATGCACCAACAACTACGGGCCCTACCAGTACCCCGAGAAGCTGATCCCGCTGTTCGTGACGAACCTGTTCGATGCGTTGAAGGTGCCCTTGTACGGCGACGGGCTCAACGTGCGCGACTGGCTCCACGTCGACGACCACTGCCGCGCCCTGATGCTCGTCCTCGACAAGGGCCGGGCCGGCGAGATCTACAACATCGGCGGCGGCACCGAGCTGGCCAACCGCGACCTCACCGAGCGGCTGCTCGCCGCGTGCGGCGCCGACTGGTCGTCGGTGACACCGGTCGAGGACCGCAAGGGCCACGACCGGCGGTACTCCCTCGACGACTCCAAGCTGCGTGCGGAGCTCGGCTACGCGCCGCAGATGGACTTCGACGCCGGCCTGGCCGCGACGGTGCAGTGGTACCGCGACAACGAGTCCTGGTGGCGACCCCTGAAGTCCCCCGCGTAGCCATTGGTGCTCTTAGGCTGACCGCCATGACGCGCTGGCTGGTGACCGGCGCCGGGGGGCAGCTCGGGACCGACGTCGTCGACGTGCTCCGCGTCTACCGCGCCGACGTCGTCGCCGCTGACCACGCGATGCTCGACATCACCGACCCCGACGCCGTCGACGGCGTGCTGCTCGGCGCCGCTCCAGACGTCGTCGTGAACTGCGCCGCCTACACCGACGTCGACGCCGCCGAGACGAACGAAGGCGCCGCCAGACGCCTCAACACGGTCGGCCCCGGCCTGCTCGCACAGTGGTGCGCACGCCACCGCGCCCGGCTGATCCACGTCTCGACCGACTACGTGTTCTCGGGCGACGCCGAGGCACCGTACGACGAAAACGCACCCACCCAGCCGCGATCGGCGTACGGAAGAACCAAGGCCGGTGGCGAGCGCGCGGTAGCGGCCGCCGGCGGCGACTGCCACGTCGTCCGCACCGCCTGGGTGTACGGCGCCTCCGGCCGCAACTTCGTCAAGACCATCGCCCGGCTGGCCGGCGAGCGCGAGACGCTCGACGTGGTCGATGACCAGCTCGGCTCGCCGACCTGGTCGCTGCACCTCGCCCGCGCGCTGGTCGCACTGAGCGTCGAGGACGTCCCGCCGGGCATCTGGCACTGCACCGGCGCCGGCGAGGCGACCTGGTGCGGGCTGGCCCGCGCCGTCCTCGCCGAGATGGGCATGGACCCCGCCCGCGTCAGGGCGACGACGTCCGAGGCGTTCCGCCGCCCGGCGCCGCGACCGTCGTACTCCGTGCTGTCCGACCGGCGGTGGATCGAGGCCGGGCTACCGACGATGGCGCACTGGCGGGACGCCCTGCACGAGGCGTTCCTTGCCGTCGGCGAGGAACTGGTCGGTCGATGAGCCGATACGCGACCATCGTCCTGCGCGCCTACGGCCGGACCGTCGGCATCACCGGGCCCGACACCGCCCTCGGCATCGTCCGCGACCGGCTTCCCCCGTCGTACCGGCCGTCAGCTGACGAGCCGGAGCGGCAGTGGCGGATCGGAGTCCGCGGCGGGTTGTTCCGCGCCGACAACGACAGCGACCAGCTCGCGCTCGTCGACAACGTCGTGACCGCGAGCGAGATCGTGCTGAGCGACCTCGAGCTGTGGGTCGCCGAGCACGCCCGGCGCCACATCTTCGTCCACGCCGGCTGCGTCGTCATCGACGACCGCGCGATTCTCATCCCCGGCCGCAGCATGAGCGGCAAGACCAGCCTCACCGCGGCGCTGATCCGCGCCGGGGCGACGTACTGGTCGGACGAGTACGCCGTTCTCGACTCCAGCGGGCAGGTGCGGCCCTACTCCCGGCGGCTGGCGATCCGACCGTACGACGGCGGACCCCCGCATCGCATGACCGCGACGGATGTCGGCGGCGCCGTGGGTCGCGGGGCGCGACCGGTCGGGCTGGTCGTCGTGCTGCGCTACGACGCCGGCGCCGGGTGGAACGTCCGGCCGCTGACCCGCGGCCAGGCGGTGCTTCAGCTGCTCGACAACACGATCCCGGCCCGGAGCCGGCCCCGCGCGGTGCTGTCGGCGCTGGACCGGGCCACCCAGCACGCGCAGTGCCTGGCCGGCACCCGCGGCGACGCCGACGCCACCGCCGAACTGATCCTCGCCAAACTCTGAAACCCGGGGGCGAACCTGCCGATAGCGCCTAGGTGTCCCGTCTTCCTGCCGTGCGTGCCGTTCCCGGCCGACGGCTTCCCGCCGCATCGGCGACGACGTGGTGCTCTACGACCGTGACGACCACGACGTCCACCTGCTGACCGGCCCGGTCGCAGCGGTCTGGCGCCGCCTGGAAGGCGACTCGGACGCCCCCGACATCTCCCCGACCGAGCACGACGCCGCGGTGCAGCACCTGCTCGACCTCGGCGTCGTCGTCCCGGTCGGAGGCGACGACGGCATCAGCCGCCGCCGGCTGCTGCAGCGCGGCGCCCTCGTCGCCGCCGGCGGTGTCGTGGCGCTGCCGCTGATCGAGTCGATCAGCGCCCCGGCCGCGTTCGCCGGCTGCTCGTCCGCCGGCTCGATGACCTATGACCTGGTGTCGTCGTTCGGATCCGGCGTGACGTCGAAGAACGCCGCCGTCCCGAACGCGCCGACCTTCGTCTGCGGCGGCACCAACGTCACCGGCACCCGGACCGGCAACAACGCGATCGGTCCGTTCAGCTTCACCTTCACCCCGCGGGCAAGCGACGGCTGCACCGTGGGCGGCAAGGGGATCGGCGACCCGCCAACCTGGGGCCTGGTCTACAACGGCACCGGCGGCGCTGGGAAGCAGTTCATCGACCCGGTCACCGGCTACAACGACTACGTCGGGTACGCCGCCGGCACCACCGGGCCGCTGCAGCTGACACCGGACACGGCGCACGACGTCGGCATCCGCTTCGACCGGCAGTGCTCGACGGTCGCGAGCTCGTCGGCGTTGCTTACCTTCAGCCTGACCAACACCTCCGCCAGCAACGTCACCATCGGCTTCGACAAGCTGACCTCCGTGACGGCGACCAACAACGGCGTCGCCACGACCGGCCTCGGACCGTTCACGCTGGCAGCCGGGAAGAAGCTGGTCGGAACCGCCACCGCGACGCTGACCGCCGCCACGCCGTACTTCCAGGTCTACGCGGACTGGACCGCCGGCACCAACCAGCCGATCACCGTCACGACGTTCACCGTCACCGTCTGAGCCCATGGCCGCGGTCGCCACGACCTTCACAGCGCTGCGGCGCTCGACTCAGCTCTGGCTGGCCTGTGGTCTCTCGCGCTGCTGCTGCTCGGCCTGACCGCCGAGGTGCTCCACAGCGGCTGGGTGGTCAGCATCGACCGCCACATCCAGCTGCAGGTGTTCCTGCACCAGCATCGCGGGCTCCGCGACGCCGCGAACGTCCTGACCTGGTTGGGCGACCCGGCCACGGTCGTCGTCGTGGTCGTGTTGTCGACGGTGGTTCTCGCCGTACGCCGGGACTGGGTCCGCGCCGTCGCGCTGCCGGTCGCCGTCGTCGCCGCGCTTTTGGTGGGCCAGGTGGTGCGGCACGCGATCGGCCGCAGCTCGCCGACCTTCGGCTCGCACCTGCACGTGCCGGGCGGCGACTCGTACCCGTCGGGGCACGCACTCGGCGCGGCGCTGTGCCTGGCGGCCGTGGCGATCGCGGTACGACGGCGATGGGTGAGCTGGGCGGCGGCCGTCATCGCCGTACTGGTCGCCGTCGCCCGGGTGTATCTGTTCGCGCACTTCACCAGCGACGTCATCGCCAGCCTGCTCGCGGCGGCCGTCGTCGTCACCGCCGTCGAGGCGGTCGCCGAGATGACAGCCGAGCGAACCTAGTAGGCCCCGTCGCGCAGGATCACGGCGAAGAACGTCTTCCACAGGATCATCAGGTCCATCGCGAACGACCAGTTCTCGACGTAGTACAGGTCGAGGCGGACGCTGTCCTCCCAGCTCAGGTCGGAGCGGCCGGACACCTGCCACAGGCCGGTGATGCCGGGGCGGACCAGCAGCCGGCGCGCGACGTCGGAGCCGTACTCCGCGACCTCGCTGGGCAGCGGCGGGCGCGGGCCGACGATCGCCATGTCGCCCTTGACGACGTTCCACAGCTGCGGCAGCTCGTCGAGCGACCACTTGCGCAGCAGGGCACCGAACCGCGTCACCCGCGGGTCGGCACGCATCTTGAACAACAGCCCGTCGGCGGCTTCGTTCTGCTCGCGCAGCGTCTCCAGCAACGCCTCGGCGTCGGAGCGCATGGTCCGCAGCTTGTAGACCGTGAACTCGCGGCCGTGCTTGCCAACCCGGGTCTGCCTGAACAGCGGTGCGCCCGGACTGTCGATCCGGATCATCAGCGCGAGCGCGCCGAGCACCGGCAGCATCAGCACGAACGCGATCGTCGCGGTCACCCACTCGAACGTCGCCTTCACCCGCGGCCGCAGCCCGACCAGGTCCGGCTCGTCGACGTGCAGCAGCGGCAGGCCCGCGACCGGGCGGATGTTGATGCGCGGCCCGGCGACGTCGGTGAGTGCCGGCGCGACGACCAGGTCGACCCCGGTGCCCTCGAGCTCCCACGACAGGTGCCGCAGCACGAGCGGCGACATGCCGGGCCCGGAGGCGACAGCAACGGTGTCGGCCTGCGACGCCTTCACGGCCTCGAGCACCTGGGTGAGCGATCCCAGGACAGGCAGGCCGTTCTCGAGCGCGCGACCCGGTCCGGGAGCGGGCACGCAGACACCGACGACGCGGAAGCCGGCATGAGGCACCCGGCCGAGCTCGTGGGCGAGCTGCGAGACGTTCTGCGCACCACCGACCGCGAGCACCCGGTGCTGGTAGCGCCCGAAGGCACGCTGGTGATGCAGCCAGCGACGGGCGGCGTACCGGCCGAGCAGCAGCAGCAGGGTGCCGAGCGGCAGCGCGATCGCGACGTAGCCGCGGGCCAGCTGGATCTGGAAGATGTAGCAGATGACGGCGGCGCTGGCGCCCAGTCGGAACGACGCTGCACCGACCCGCTTGAACTCCTCAGCGCCGGTCCCGAGGTAGCGCATCTCATAGGCGCGGCCGACGACGAGCATCAGCAACCAGACCGGGACGACGAGCAGGCTGACCGCCAGGTAGGACAGGCCGTGGATGGCGGAGCCGTCGTTGGCGCCGAACCGGGCGCGGAACGCGATGAGCGTGCTGACGAGGACGATGAAGGTGTCGATCGAGACCAGGATCCGGCGGTACTGCAGCTGCCAGTCCGCGGTCCCGACCAGCGGAAGCAGGGTTTCCGCGGGCGGGGTGCTGGTGACGTCGTGACCGCGCTGCATGGCGCTGGTACGGGCGTCGTCGGCCAGGGTCACGGTCTCCCTTCCGATCCGTCCGCGTCGAGAGTTCAGGTTAGGACCGGCGGTCCGGCCTGTCAGACACTTTGGCAACGTTGTAGGCGTAAGTTCAGTAACCCATTCGGCCTAACAGGCAGCCATCTTGAGGAGACTTCGCTGAGCCGGCTCAAGATCCTTCTGGTGGATCATGTCGCACGGCTCTCCGGCGGCGAGATCGCGCTCGCCCGCGTGCTTCCCACGCTCGCGCACGATGTCGACATCCACGTCGTTCTGGGCGAGGAGGGCCCGCTCGTCGCTCGACTCCGCGAGGCCGGCATCCAGGTCGAGGTCATGCCGCTCGCGGCGGCCGCCCGCGACACCCGCAAGGACACCGTGACGGCGACCGGCGTACCGCTCGGCGCCGCCTGGGCCACCTCGTCGTACGTGTGGGCGCTGCGACGACGGATCCGCGCGCTCCGACCGGACATCGTGCATACCAACTCCCTCAAGTCCGCCGTGTACGGCGGGCTGGCCGGCCGGGCTGCCGGCGTACCGGTGCTCTGGCACATCCGCGACCGCATCGCGACCGACTACCTGCCGGCCAGCGCGGTTCGGATGATCCGCGGCGCGGCCGGGGTGCTCCCGACCGCGATGGTGACTCCCTCGCGCACCACCATGGACACGATGCCGGGACGGCGGCCGGTGATACGTGCTGTCGTCCCCGATTCTGTTGAACTGCCTAGTGTCGACGTCTCGGACGCTTCATCGGAGGCGTCGGGGGTTCCCGACGACGTCGCCGACGGGCCTCACCCGTTCCGGATCGGGATGGTCGGGCGGCTGGCGGAGTGGAAGGGCCAGCACATCGCGATCGAGGCGTTCGCGCGGGCGTTTCCGGATGGCGACGCGCAGCTGTGGTTGGTCGGCGAGGCGATGTTCGGGGAGTCGGTGTACGTCGACCGGCTGCGCCGGCAGATCGACGCGCTCGGGCTCGGCGACCGGGTCGAGCTCCGCGGCTTCCGTGACGACGTCTGGTCGGAGCTCGCCCGGCTGGACGTCCTCGTGCACGCCTCGACCAGCCCGGAGCCGTTCGGCCAGGTCGTTCTCGAGGGGATGGTGTACGGGCTCCCGGTCATCGCGGCAGCGCCCGGTGGGCCGGCCGAGATCATGGTCGACGAGGTCGACGGGCTGCTGGTGCCGGCGGGATCGGTGGCCGCGTTGGCGGCGGCTCTCGAACGGCTCGCGTCGGACTCCGGGCTGCGCGACCGGCTGGGGCAAAGCGCCCGAATCACCGCAGCGCGGTACACACCGGCCAGAACCGCCTCCGGTCTGCTGAGCGTGTATCGGCGGATGGTCGATTAAGACACCCCTCGCCCGCACCGATGCCTCTCTGGAGTCAGAAAGGACCGCTGCCCCTCTGGGCTTAGAGGAAGCTGCGCGAAAGGGGACCCGATGTCGTCGACGGCACCGCGGCGCGTCCCCGGCGTGGTCGAGCGACCGATCGGCGACGAGATCGTCGCCTACGAGCCGGCGCAGGGCGCAGCGCATGTCCTGCGTGGCATCACGGCCACGGTCTGGCGCTGCTGCGACGGTGACCGCGACCTCCCGGCGATCGCCGTCGCCAACGGCCTGAGCCTCGACGACGTCGTCGCCGCGGTCGACGAGCTGGAGTCGGCGGGTCTGCTGTTCGGCGTACCCGGGGGGATCGACCGGCGACGGCTGCTGCAACGCGGCATGCTGCTCGGCGGTGCGGTCGCGGGCGTCATGAGCATCGAGTCGATCCTGGCGCCGCTGCCGTTCGCGGCTGCCAGCACGCCGGTGACGATCATCAACCGGGCGATCGCGGGGACCGTCACGGGCACCATCCCGAAGGGCTTCCTGACGCTGCACTTCACGATCATCGGTGGGGGCGGCGGCGGCAGCTACTCGCAGGGCACGTTCGTCAGCGGCGCCGGCGGCGACGCGTCGTCGATCACCGGGTCGATCACCCTCGCGTCCAACCCGAGCGGCACCGTGGTCACCGCGGTCGTGGGGGCCGGCGGCGCGGGAGGCGTCTCGACGCCGGGAGTGGTGGCGGGCGGGTCTGGCTTCGGCAACGGCGGCAGCGCCAACACGGCTGGCCCCGGCGGAGGCGGAACCGCGATAACCATCGGCGGCCAGGCGATCGTCGTCTCCGGTGGCGGTGGCGGTGGCGGCCGGTCTTTCGTCAACGACGACAGCACCGGTGGCATCGGTGGTGACGCCGGCGACGCCGCGCTGACCAATGTCGCGGACCCGGGGTCGGGTGGCGGTGCGTCGAACGACGGCAACTTCGCCGGTGGCGGCGGTGGCGGTGGCCAGACCAGCGGCGGTGGCGTGGCTTCGGGTGGTGCGGGTGGCGCCGGCGGCCCGGCTCCGACCGGGCGCGGGATCACGGGTGGCAAGAAGGGCGTGGCTGGCTCGGTCGGCACCGCGGGCACGGCGGCGGCGGGTGGCAATGGCGGGGCCGGCGGCACCGGCGGCTTTGGCGGGACCGCGGTCGAGAACGCCTACGCAAGCGGTGGCGGCGGTGGCGGCGGCTGGGGTGGCGGCGGTGGCGGCGGCGAGGGCGGCAACAACGGCCAGTCCGCAGGCTCCGGCGGTGGCGGCGGTGGCGGCGGCTCCAACTACACGAATGGCCGGACCGGATTCACCGTGGCGATCGCGTCGATCGGGGATGTCGTCGGGTCCGGCAACGGCGCCGGTGGTGCAGGCGGCGTGTCGACCGCGTCCGGCGGAGCCGGCAACCCGGGCCAGCCCGGCTACGCGATCGTCAGCTACAGCCCCTGATCTTGCCCGCCGCCCGCCCCCACCAATGGCCCATTGGTGTTGCTATAGCCCCACCAATGGGCCATGCGTGTTGCTATAGCCCCACCAGTGGGCCATGCGTGTGGGGGGTTAGCGGCGGGTGAGGTCGGCGAGCGCCCCGAAGGCGCGGCCGACCCGCGGCTGGTCTCGCAACACGGGTACGGCGAATGGCCGCTGCTGGCCGTCTCCGGTCACGGCCGGTGCACCGAACTCCGAACGTGCCGCGGCCCGCGACCCCGACCCGGCACGAGCGGCATGCGGCACCGAGCCGGCGGCGACGGCGCGGGCGTAGAGATCCGCCTGCCGGGCAGCCACGACATCCCACTGCTTGTCCCGGGCGGCGGCGATGCCGCGCTGCCGCAACGCCTCCCACTCGACCGGGTCCTGGCCGAGCCGAGCGACGGCGCGCGCCAGCCCCACCCGGTCGCCCTCCGCCGAGAGCCAGGCGCCACCGGCCGCCACCTCGGGGATGGTCCCGCTGGCATATCCGGCGACGGCCGCGCCGCACGCCTGCGCCTCGACGACGCCGCGCCCGAACTGCTCCACCCAGCGGCTGGTCGCCTGGCTCGGTACGACGACGACGTGGCTGCCGCGGTAGATCTCGGCCAGCGAGCTCTCGTCGGCCCACGGCAGCAGGTCGACGTGGCCGGTCACCCCCCACTTCGACGCGAGCTCGGGGATCCGCGCCGCCTCCGGGCCGGACCCGACCACCACCAGCCGGGCGTCGCGGTGCCGGCGTACCTCGGCCAGGACCTCGACCGCGTCGGCGACGCCCTTCTCCGGCACCAGCCGCCCGGCGAGCGCCAGCCGGAACAACTCGTCGGCGTGCTGCTGGTGACCCGGCGAGAACACGCCCGGGTCGTGACCGAGCGGCAACACCTCGATCAGCCCGGCGTAGCCACGACCGCGGACCACCGACGCGGCCTGCCGCGAGCAGGGCGCGATCGCGCTCAACCGTCCGAACGCCTGCCGCTCCCACGAGGTGTACGGCGGCGGGTAGCGCTTGTCGAGGTTCTGCGCCGTGTAACCGACCGCCGGCGTCCCGACTGGCAGCGCCGCGAGGACCTGATGCGTGACCGCGCTGAACGGTTCCTCGTGCAGGTCCACCAGATCCGGAGCCACCCGGCGGATCACAGCGACCAGCGCGGCTGGATCGGCGTACCGATGGCGGTTGACGTCACCAGCGCGGCTCACCGGCAGTGAGACGACCTCGAACGGCTCATCGGAGAGCGTCGACTCGGAGCCGGACTCCGGCCACGACGACGGGACCACGAGCACGACGTCGACGCCGGCAGCGACCAGCGCGCGTTCCCGCGCGCGGTGCGACCGGTCGCGTCCGGCGTGGTAGATCCGCAGGACGCGCAGCCGCTGCTCACCCACCCGAGCACGCTACCGATCGGTCGGGGTCAGGATCCGGTCCGCACCGCGGCGAGGAGGACGAGGACGAGGACGACGCATCGTCGAGCCGCAGCGCCGGGATCGTGACGTGCGTGATCGGGCCGATGGCGACCGCGTAGAGCACCGTGCCCACGCCGACGGTCCCGCCCAGCAACCAGCCGGTGACCAGCACGCAGGCCTCGATCACGGTGCGGACCACCCGCACCGAATGTCCGCGCGCCGCGATGCCCGTGGTGAGGCCGTCGCGCGGGCCAGGGCCGAGCCCGGCTCCGATATAGGCGCCGGTCGCGATCCCGTTGAGTCCGACAGCTCCCACCAGTACGACGATCCGCCACCACAGCGCGTGCGGCGTCGGCACGTAGTCAAGCGTGGCGTTGATGACCACGCCGACGACCGCCACATTGCAGACGGTGCCCAGGCCGGGCCGCTGCCGCAGCGGGATCCAGCCGAGCAGGACGACAGCGCCCACGAGGATCGCCCAGGTTCCGACCTGCAGCCCGAAAGTGCGCGACAACCCCTGCTGCAGCACGTCCCACGGGTCGACCCCGAGCCCAGCCAGCAGCAGCAAGCCGTCGCTGAACCCGTACAGCGCAAGGCCCGCGAACAGCAGCGCGACCCGGGCGGGTCGGCGCGAGGCGGGGACCGGCGCGAGCAGCAACACCACGCCACGGTGTCACGTCGGCGCGATCCGCCGGTCTCGCCGCCCGGCGTGATGTATTGGCAGGCGCCATGCTCACCGACGTCCTCGCCGACTCGACCGCCGCGCCCGACGACCTGGCGCGCGACGGTGTCGCGCTGCTTGCCGCGCATTTGCTGGTCGGGCGGCTGGACGAGCGGCAGCGTCGGACCCTGATCGAAGCGGCGATGCCGTGGACCCTCGCGACGATGACCTCGGAGATCGCCGCCCGCGACGCCAGCGCCACCCTCAGCGAAGCCGGCATCGACCACGCGGTCATCAAGGGGCCGATCCTCGCGGCGGCCTGGCGCGAGACGTTCGGCAGCGACGTCCGGACCTACACCGACGTCGACATCCTGGTACGCCGGTCCGACGTACCCGCGGTCACCCAGCGACTGGTTTCTGAGCTCGGCGCGACCGAGTCGGTGAGGTCGGTCGGCGAGATCGGCTTCGGGCTGCCCAGCGGCGCCGCCATCGACCTGCACTGGCTCCTCATCAACGACGAGGGCGTGGTCGCACGGCACCGGCTCGACACCGACGACCTGCTGCGCCGGGTCCGCACCGACGGTCCGCTACGCCAGCTCGACCCGGTCGACTCGGTGATCCACGTCAGCCTGCACGCCGTCATCAGCGACGGCAGCCGGCTGGCGGCGGCCATCGACCTCGCCGCGCTGCTGCGCACCGGCGACATCGATCTGGACCTGCTGGTACGACGGGCCCACCACCACCGCGCGGTACTGCCGCTGGCCGTCATGACCGACCGCGCCGCCGCCGTGACCGGCTTCGCCGAGGCGGTCGAGCTGGCCCGCCGGCTGCCCAGCTCGCCGTGGCGCACCGCCTGCCGGCGCTTTGCCGGGTCGGTGCGGCCGGCGAGCGGCCGACGCTGGACCGGCGGGGAGATGATCCGCGCGACCCGGTACAGCACGCTGAGCTCGGTCGCCGCGGTGGTTGCCGCGCTGCCCACCAACGTGCGGACCCAGCGCGAGCTGCGTCGCGGGGCACTTCGGTGACTCCGCCTCGGGTCGCGCTGGTGTCGCTGGAGCCCTGGGACCTGGTGTGGCGGCGCAACCAGCATCTGGTCGCCGAGCTGCTCGCGCAGCGGCTGGTCGCCTCGGTGGTGTTCATCGAGCCGCCGGCGGCGGGCCGACCGGCACCGGCGCGGTCCCCGCTGCCCGGGGTCACCGTGATCCGGCCGGTGCTGCCGGTCCCCCGTCGTACCGGTGGGCTCTCGGTGGTCGCTACCTGGCTGCGACGGCGGTGGCTGCGTGACGTCGACGTGCTGTGGGTCAACGACCCGGTGCTCGGCGCGCGGTGCTCCGAGGGCAGCCGAGCCCGGGTCGTGTACGACGTGACCGACGACTGGCGGTTCTCCGAGCAGCCGGCCCGACTCACCCGACGGCTCGTCGCCGCCGAGGACCGGCTCGCCGCGACCGCGGTGACCGTGGTCTGCAGCGACGTCCTCGCCGAGCGCTGGTCGCAGCGCTACGGCGTCGCCGCGGCCGTGGTCCACAACGCGGCCACGCAACCGTCGTACGCCGCGGTCGCGCCGAGGCAGCTGCCGGGGAACGGCCTGCATGTCGGGTACGTCGGCACGCTGCACGAGGACCGGCTCGACATCGACCTGCTGCTGCGCATCGCGGCGATGCCCGAGGTCGGCACGATCCACCTGGTCGGGCCCGACGCGATGTCGCCGCCGGCCCGTGAGCGGATCACCGCCGTCGACACGATCCGCCGCCACGGCGCGGTGCCGGCGGTCGACGTACCGTCCTGGCTGGTCGCGATGGACGTCTTGGTGCTGCCGCACGTCGTGTCGGAGTTCACGCTGAGCCTCGATGCGATCAAGGCGTTCGAGTACCTCGCGGCCGGCCGCCCGATCGTCGCGACGCCCACCAGCGGCTTCCAGGGTCTCTCTGCGCCTGGCCTGTTCGTCGTCGATGCTGCGGGCTTCACCGATGCCGTTGCGGCCGCGCTGACCGGGGACAAGCAGTTCGAGCGGACGGTGCCGACCTGGGCGGACCGGGCCCGCGAGTTCGCCTCGGCGCTGAACGGTCGCGAGGCATGAGGCTGGCCGCCTATGTCCTGGCCGCCGACCCGACGTGGATCGAGAAGAGCGTTGCGGCGTACTACGACCACGTCGACGAGATCGTCGTGAGCTACGACGAGGACGGCCTCGGGTGGACCGGCTCACGGGTGAGCAGCGACGAGGCACTGGCCCGGCTGCGTGCCGTCGACCCGGCCGACAAGATGCGCTTCGTCGGCGGGAATCATCACTCGCTGCCGACCGCGCCGGCCAACGAGCACCGGCAGCGGCAGGGCGCGCTCGACTCGCTCGCCGCGGTCGCGGACTGGGTGCTTCAGATCGACAGCGATGAGGTGCTGCCCGACATCGAGGCGCTCCTGGCAGGGCTGCGGCATGCCGACTCGCTGGGGCTGCGGATCGTGGAGTGGCCGATGCGCGTGCTCTACCGGCAGCTCAACGAGCGCGATTTCCTTGTGGTTACTGGGAAAGATGGCCGTGGGAACTTCGAGTACCCCGGGCCGGTCGCGGTGCGCCCCGGCGTGGTGCTCAACGACGCGCGGCGGGCCGAGGGGCCGTTCCTGCGCCCGATCGTCGACGGTGACGACGCCAGCCTGCAGGTGGCGCGGCCTGCGGCCGACGGTGAGGACCGGTCGTTCCGGATCCACGAGGACCAGGCAATCCTGCACAACTCATGGGCCCGCTCGCCTGCCGTCGTACTGCGCAAGGTGCGTTCCTGGGGCCACTACGAAGGCTGGCGGAGCTGGTGGTACTACCTCGCGACCTGGCTGCCGTCGAAGTACCTGTGGCGCTGGCAGCGCGACCTGCACCCGTTCTCGGACGGGCTCTGGCCCCGCCTCACCAAGGTCACAATCGATTTGTGAACCGCTACTGCTCGCCGGCGGTAAGCGGCGATTCACAAACCCGCTAACCGCTGCACCCAGCGGGGCGCGATGCCGGACTGCCCGACCAACCCGCAGACCGCGCCCAGCCAGCGGAAGAACACGTCGTCGCGTGGCTCACGTCCCAGCACGGCTCGCCCCGCCGCCCGTCCCAACCATTGCCGGGCGAGCCGCGGCAGCGAGGTGGGGAAGTGGTGCCGGCTGAACCAGATCAGGTTGCGGCCGAAGTAGAAGGCGATCAGCCGCGCCGTGCGGGGCGAGCGGATGCTCCCGCTGACGGCATGGCGGATCTCGAGGTCGGTCGCCACCGCCAGACTGCGGCCCGCGGCCCGGGCCCGCAGCGACCAGTCGCTGTCCTCGAAGAGCAGGAACAGGCCGTCGTTGAAGACGCCCACGTCGCGCCACGTCCCGGCGGTCGCGACGATGCAGCAGCCGCTGAGTACGTCGGCATCCCGGCGGTTGTCCACGACCTGCCATCCCGGCAGCTCCTCCGGCTGCACATGCCGCGGAAAGCCGGCATCGATGACGCCGCCCTCGAACCAGATGGTGTCGTTTCCGGCGTACCGGATGATCGGGCTCAGCACCAGGTTGGGGTGCTGCCGCACCGCGTTGGCGAGCGCGCCGAAGACCGGCCGCTCGAGGTACGTGTCGTTGTTGAGGACCGCCACTACGTCGTAGCCGGCGACGAGCGCGCGGTGCAGCCCGAGGTTGTTGCCGCCGGCGTAGCCGAGGTTCTCGCCGGCGCGGACCACGTCGTCGGCCAGCCGCTCGCTCTCGACGTCCTCGACGCTGCCGTCGGTCGATCCGTTGTCGACCAGGATGAGATGCAGGTCGGGCTCCTGTGCCCGCAGCGACCGCAAGCAGCGCAGCGTGTCGTCCCCACCGTTCCAGTTGAGGACCACGACGGCGGTCGCCCCCACGGCCGACGGCGGTGCTGGGGGCATCGGGTCAGGGTACGGCGTAACCCCCGGCACCTATCCTCATCACGTGCCGCGGGTGCTGTGGGTCAGTCGACCGGCCCCCAACCCCATGGGCCAGGAGATGTACGAGGCGCAGGCCCGGGCCGCGCTGCGCGATCAAAACGCGGCGCCCCTGACCTTCGATCACGTCGTCGTGCGGTCGGTCCGGTCGCATGAGGCCGGCGACGTGCGGCTGCCGTCCGGGCTGCTGGCCCGCGCGCCTGGCTCGGTGCGGATCGCCGTGACGCACATCGCCTATCCGCCGCACGACCTCGCGCATCGCTGGAACGTCCGGCTGCCCGCCGCGCGCCGCGACATCGTCACGATTCACGACGCGGCGCCGTTGCGGTACGACGACGAGGGCGAAGTGCCGCCAGGCCTGCATGCCTTGTCGCAGCAGTCGATCGGGGCGATCTGCCCGTCGGAGTTCGCGGCGCGAGAGGCCCAGGAGGTTCTCGGCGTACGACGGACCTGGGTCGCGCCGGCCGGGGTCGAGCGACGGTTCTTCGACGCGACGCCGGCCCCCGCGGCGATGTTGCAGCAGCTGGGCATCGACGCGCCCTACGTGCTGCACGCCCAGGGCGCGACCCGGCGCAAGAACCTGGCCGCGCTGGCCTCGGCCTGGCCGGCGATCCACGCCGAACACCCCGGTCTGCTGCTGGTGCTGACCGGGCCGCCCGACGACCGGCGTACCGCGCTGTTCGCGGGTCTTCCCGGCACCCGGCTGGTCGGCCGCGTCGAGTCCGACCTGATGCCCGGGCTGATCGCGGGTGCCCTCGCCGTGGTGATTCCCTCGACGTACGAAGGCTTCGGGCTCCCGGTGCTCGAGGCGATGGCGGCGGGTACGCCGACCGTGGTCGCCAACGCCGCGTCGCTGCCGGAGGTCGCCGGCGACGCCGCGCGGCTGGTCGAGCCGGACGCCGACTCGGTCGCGGCCGGGCTGCTGGACGTCCTCTCCGACGAAGGGACATCGGCAGAGCTGAAACGGCGCGGGCTGCTGCGCGCGGCGTCGTTCACCTGGGAGGCAACGGCGCAGGCACACCTGCGCGCCTACCGGGAAGCGCTGGCGAGCTGAGTGGTCGGCGGATGGCATGCTCGGGGCATGGCTGACGATGCATGGACGACCGTCGATGAGTACCTCTCCGACGTCCTGATCGGCGACGATCCGGGCCTGACGGCGGCGCTGGAGGCCAACGCCGCAGGCGGCCTGCCGCCGATCGACGTGACCGCCACCCAGGGCAAGTTCCTCTCGCTGCTGTGCCGGATCGCCGGCGCGCGCACCGTCCTGGAGATCGGGACGCTCGGCGGCTTCAGCACCATCTGGCTGGCGCGCGGGCTGCCGGACGACGGCACGGTCGTGACGCTCGAGGTCGACCCCAAGCACGCGGCGGTCGCGCGGGCGAACATCGACCGGGCGGCACCGGCAGCCACGGTCGAGATCGTGGTGGGGCCGGCGCTCGACAGCCTGCCGGGATTGGCGACGCACCCGGCGGCGCCGTTCGACCTGGTGTTCATCGACGCCGACAAGCCGAACAACCCCGGCTACCTCGAGGGCGCCCTGCGGCTGAGCCACCCGGGCACCGTCATCGTCTGCGACAACGTCGTCCGCGACGGCAAGATCGTCGACGCCACGAGCACCGAGCCGGCGATCACCGGCACCCGCCGGTTCTTCGAGATGCTCCGCGACGACCCGCGAGTCGACGCGACGGCGGTCCAGACCGTCGGCAGCAAAGGCTGGGACGGCTTCGCGCTCGCCCTCGTCCGCTGATCGCCGTACCCGTCGATTTGTGAACTGCTGCTTACCGCGGGCGAGCAGCAGCGATTCACAGATCAGGGGCGACGCGGCGAAATGACTCCAACCAGGGCGAGCGCTCGCATCCCCGGGCCGCGCAGCCGGGCCGGCAACACCGCTGCCATCGGATCGCTGTCGGCGGCCGACAGGCCCCAGCCCCGCCACCGCAGCAGCCCGAAGAACACGACGACCGGCGCGAGAATCTCGACGACAACGCCAGCAGGCCCAGAGATGGCAAGACCCCCGACCACGCCGAGTACGACGACAACAGCACCCGTGACGAAGACCACGACGTCGACCAGGAACGGCCGCCACGCCAAGCCGAGCCGCCGTACCTCGGTCCGGGTCCAGATCAGCAACCGGACCACGGACGCCGCGACCGCCGCACAGACCGCGCCATACGCACCGATGAACGGGATCAGCGACACCGCGATCACCCCGTCCACGGCGAGCGCTCCGACGTTGGTCCACAGCGCCGTGCCCGCGGCCCGATGCGCGGCGAGGAACGCGATCGTCGGGTTGAGGCAGGTCGCGAAGCAGGAGCTGATCGCCAGCGCCACGAACAGCCGCGAGGCGTCGTCGAAGGAATGGCCGTAGATCACCGGGATCAGCCGCGAGACCCCCGGTACGGCGACGACCATCAAGCAGGTCGCCAGCAACGTCGACACCCGCACCGCCCGCAGGTAACCGACCGCCGCCTTGGCCGGCTCGCGTCCGACCAGTCCGGACGCCGCCGGGACCAGCGGCCCCAGCAGCGCATCGACCGGCGCGGTCAGCTGACCGGCGATCCCGAAGGCCAGGGCGTACACGCCGACCACCTTCGACGAGGTCAGCAGCGCCAACAGGAAGATCTCGCTGCGGGTCGTCACCAGCAGGTTCAGTACGTCGGACACCATGCTGAGCCAGGCATAACGGCGATACCCCGCAGGCAGAGTCAGATGCCACGGGAACAACCGCTTCATCACGTCCCGCCGCCGTTGCCGGGACAGCGGGATCAACGCCGCGCATGCCGACACCGCCATCGTCGCCACTGACGCCGCCCACACCGCCTTCGCGCTGTGCGAGGCAGCCGCCACGATCACCGGGATGACCTGGACGAACAGCACCGAGCCCAGCGCCACCTTGGCGCCGGCGTCGGTCCGGTGCTCCATGAAGAGATCGACCGCGGCGCCCGAGACGATGCACGGGACGATCACGCCGACGAGCAGCGCGCCCTTCACCAGCCACGAGTCGTGCCACGCGATCGACAGCACGACGATCGTCATCAGCGGCGCCTGGACGTAGACGTGCCAGCCGTTGCTCACCGCGAGCAGCCGCAGCCCCGCGCGCTCGTCGCCGTCGGAGAACAGCTGGGAGCCCCACTGGATGGCGGCGCTGACGCAGCCGGCATTGGTGATGACGAGCGCGACACCGAGCGACAGCGTGAGCAGCGCCACGTTGCCGTAGCGGGCCGCGCCGAGGAGCCGGCCGATGAAGACGTTGGCGACCGTGGCGATGGTGACGGTCCCGACGGTCGACATGACCGTCCACGCCGCGCCCCTCACGGCGCGGCTCTGCATGACCGACGAGCTCAGCCCGGGACCCAGGGCAGCATCGTCAGGCGTACTCAGCCAGCACTCCCCGCAGCGCGTCCAGCCACCCCGACCCGAACTCCTGGTCCGGCTCGAGGTAGTTGCCCTCCGCCCACTCGTTCCAGGACTTCACGAACAGCAGCCGTTGCTCGCCGCTCCAGCCGGACAGCTCGTTCATCGCCCCGCGCAGCTGCTGCGCGAACCGATCCGGGGACGACCCGGACAGTACGACGCCACTCCGGGCGGACCGCGGCGTGTTGTCCCAGTTGGGATACACGCAGGGCAACACATCGGGCCGTACGACGGACGGCACCTCGGCACGGTTGACGTCGTACGGGAAGACCTCAGGACCACCGCGCAGCTTGCGCCGCAGCCGCATCCGCGTGATCGACTGCCGGTCCTGCCGCGCCGGCAACCGCACGTACACCCCGGCGTCCCAGCCGTCGGGGCGGACGTCGACGTACGTCGGGCCGTAGCCGAGCAGGTCGGAGACCTCGGCGATCAGGTACATGCCGGGCAGGCCGGCGGCCCGCGCCATCGCCTGCCAGCGCCCGGTCCACTCCTTCGGGTCGGGCAGCTGCTCGGGCCGGAAGACGTAGAAGACCGGCCGGCCGTCGACCGTGAGGTAGCGCGGGTCGGTGAACGCCGGCAGCAGGTGGTCGAAGTGGGCTCGGTCGTCCTCGGGCCCCGGGTAGGTCTGCTCGAGCAGCACCCGGTGAGGGGCGCCGTGCCAGATGCCGGTCCAGGTCTGGTTGGCCCAGCCGAGGCAGAACGGGAAATCCGGCTGACCCGAGGCGATGATCTCGTCGACCGGGCGCTGCAGGATCCGGCGGCCGGCGAACCAGTAGTGCCAGTAACAGAACGCCGACACTCCCGCGGGAGCGGCGAGCGACGCCTGCAGCTGCCGGGTCTCGGCGACCCGCAGGTCGTAGAAGCCGAGGTCGGCCGGCAGGTGCGGCTGGTCGTGGCCGTGGAACAGCGGCCGCGCCTTCGCGACGTTGGTCCACTCGGTGAAGCCCGGCCCCCACCACTCGTCGTTCTCCGGAATCGGGTGGAACTGCGGCAGGTGGAACGCAACGACCCGAGGCGCCTCGGCCGCGGTCACGATGTCCGCTCCGCGACCACGATGATCTGCGGGCCGAGCGTCGGTCGCCACTGCGCCAGCCGCGACAGCACCTGCTTTCCGGCCTGCGCGACGACGGTTGTGCGGCCGGAGTTCACGTTGAAGTGCCGGCTGCACCGGCTGACGATGCGGAAGCCGGCTCGCGCCATCAGGTCGTCGACCTCGCCGAAGGTGTACTCCCGGGCGTGCCTCGCGTGGATCGAACCGGCGATCCAGTCCGGCAGCGGCGTCGCGACATTGCGGCCGGCGAGCAGCCGCGCGCGGTTCACGACGTACGCCTGGTTCGGCGTCGTGAAGTACAGCCGACCGCCGACCCGCAGGATCCGATGCGACTCGAGCAGGCTGGTGATCGGGTAGTCGCGCAGGTGCTCGAAGACCTCGGTCATCACGATCGCGTCGGCGCTTTCATCGGCCAGCGGATAGGGCGCCTCGTCGAGGTTCCACGGGACGTAGGTGACGCCGGTCTCGTCGAAAAGTCGTTGCATCCGGCCGATTTCCTTGGATCCCCAGGCATCCGGAGCCTCGTCGAGATCGACCGCCACGGCCTGATATCCCAGCGTCGCGAATCTGGCGATCTGGTCCCCCGGTGCCGCGCCCAGCTCCACCACCCGCGCCGGTGGCTGCCAGTCGGCGCGCAGCAGCTCCTCGACGAACGCGTACCGAGTCTGGGCCTCGACGCTCAGGTTGCCGCTCAGCGGCGATGTCGCGTCGCTCATCGGAGCACCATCCTATAAATGCCCTCGATCTCGCTGACCTGCCGCGCGAGCGAGAACTCGCGTCTTTGGACCTCGCGGCCGGCGTCGCTCAGATCCTTGCGGCGCCCCGGGTCGGCAGCGAGGTCGGTGAGGCAGCGCGCCGCCGCATTGACGTCGCCGACCGGGAACAGCGGAGCGTCCTCGACCGATCCGATCGTCTCGAGGTGGCCGCCCGATCGGGACGCGATCACCGGTACGCCGGCCGCCATCGCCTCCACCACCGACAGGCCGAACGGCTCGGCCGGTGCGGTCGCCAGCAGGATCCCGGCGCGGTGCAGGTACGACGACACGTCCCCGACGTGCCCCACGAAACGCACCGACTCGTCGCCACAGAGCAATGACTGCAACGATTCTCGCTCGCTGCCATCGCCGACGACGACGAGCGACCAGCCCTCGGCGCCGAGCCCGCTGGCCCGCCACGCCAGCAGCCCGGTGCCGGTGTCCTTGTCGGTCTCGAGCCGCTGCACCATCACGACCGTCTTCGCGGTCGACGTCGTACTCCGATCCGTCGTCGGCCACGCCGTTGCGCACCACGTGCACCGGTCGGGGTGCAACAGCGGCCGCGACGAACTCGCTGACCGCGATCTCCGTGGCGATCGATCCCTCGACGACCCGGCGGACCGCGGCACCGCCGATGCCGGAGCCGCGCGGCGTCGCGAGATGCAGCGTCGAGACGACCCGGCCGCGGTGCACCGGCCGGGTCAGCACGGCTGCGGTCTCGGCGTAGGTGAGGTGGGCGTTGACGATGTCGACGTGGCCGACCCGCGTCAGCGCGCGCAGCGCAGCGACCGGCGTCGCGGCCGGCCGCCAGTCGACCCCGTCGAGCATCGACGTCATGGCACCGCGCGCGCGCCGCCGAGCACGATCACGTCGTGGCCACGCCGGGCGAGCTCCCCGAGGTCTGCGCGACGTACCGCTCGGTGCCGGCGAAGTTGTCGGTCACGACGAGCTGCACGATCCGCATGCCGCCGACCCTCATCGCGACGGATGCCGCCCGCTCGCCCTGACTCCCCGGCACGCCCCGACCGGCCTCCGATGCCCCCCGCTCGCGATGGCGGGGGTGGGTGAGGTGCGGCCGGGCCACGACGGGGTCCGGCGGTGCGGCGGGGCCCCGCCAGGTACGTCGAAAACCGGGTCCGCGCGTGCTCGGCGTCTCGGCGCCGAGCCCAGGCCCGCCCGGGCTGCCGCACCGAGGGCAGCAGCACTCCGGTAGCCGGCCCACCCGGCCGGCCCGAACCACTTGCGGATGTAGGTCTCGGTCGCGGCGTAGAACAGCTGCTCACGGCGTTCCGAGCTGGCACTCGAGCCCGCGCCACGATGCGTCGCCACCGCCTCGGGGACCAGCCGCGAGGTCCAGCCGCGCGCCACCGCGCGGCGCTGCCAGTCGGTCTCCTCGGCGTAGAGGAAGAACCGCTCGTCGAAGCCACCGACGTCCTCCCAGGCCGAGCGGCGCAGCAGCAGCACGGCACCGACCACGAAGTCCGCAGGCTCAGCGATCGAGACGTGCGCCGCCGACCGCCTCCCACCACATCCGGGTCGGGGACGGGAACGGCCACTCGACCCGCTGCTCGGCGCCGGTCTCGTCGAGCAGCCGCGGCGACACCGCGGCGAGCGACGGGTCAGCCGCCAGCGCGGCGCTCAAGCGCACGCACCCCCTCGACCGGGATCACGGCATCCGGGTTGAGCAGCAACACATCCACGTCTGGCCCCAGCTGGGAGACGCCGAGGTTCACGCCGGCCGCGAAACCCAGGTTGGCACCGGAGTCGACGTACCGGCAGCCATGGCGGCGCGTCACCTCCGCGACGTCCGAGTCGCTGGAGTTGTCGACCACGACCACGTCGAGCGAGGACGCGACCGGCGCGAGGCACAGGTCGAGGTCGGCGGCGCCGTGGAAGGCGACGACGACGACGGCCGGATCGGTCGCGGTCATGCCGGCACGGGCACGGGCGCGGCAGCCGACGACCGTCGACGTCGACAGCTCCGCATCCGGCTCTGACGGCTCGGATTTGTTGTCCAGCAACGGGTTCAGGGCCATGCCGACGAGCAGCCACGCCATCACCGGCGTACCCCGCACCCAGTACACGTCGACGAGCCCGTGGGTGAGGATTGCCGCCTGCATCGCCAAGGCGGGGCCCGCCCACGGCGACTTTCGCCGACGCCGCAACAACAACACGCTGGTGCCCGCGAGCATCAGCAGGAAGAACCCGAGGTCCGGCAGCCCGCCCTCGCCGGCGTTGAGCAGCAGCACGTCGTGCGGGTCGTCGGTCTGGGTGTCGGCGACGGCGTTGCCGGTGAGGTAGTTGCCGACGCCGACACCGAACAGCGGATGCGCCTTCACCAGCGCGATGCCGTCGCGCCGGTAGATGGTCCGGATCTGGACGCTGTACTCGTTCGAGGAGAGGTCGCCGGGCACGACGCCGGTCTGGCCGGCGCTGGCCGTGAGCTTGTCGGAGGAGAACGTCGAGCGGACCCGGGCCTGCAGCGAGCTCGGCACGAAGTTGTAGCCGATCACGCAGACCAGCGCGAGCGGCAGGATCGCGGCGGTGGTCCGCTTCCAGCTGCCCAGGCCGCGGAACGCCAGCAGCACCAAGCCACCGATCCCGGCGCCGAGCACCGCGCCGCGGGACTCGGTGTGCAGCGTGCCGAGGATCAGCAGCAGGACGATCGGTCCGCGCCAGCGCCACTTCGGTACGACGATCAGCGACAGCAGCAGCGCGTCGACCATGAACTGGCCGGCCGGGTTCTTGTTGTCGACCGAGAACGAGCCGGAGCGCACAGTCCAGAGCACCGCCGTGATGCAGGCGACGGCGAGGAAGCCGATCATCGCCCACCGCGCGGTCTTCGGCGTCAGCATCACCGCGCCGACGACGATCGCGAAGCCGGTGAGCTCGGCGTACTGGACAGTGTTGACCGCGCTGTGCAGCGAGAGGTGCGCCAGCAGGACGACGACCAGCCAGCCGAGGAACGGCAGGATCCACGGCAGCGCCGGCTTGACCCGGGTCAGCTTGGCGCGCCAGTCCGGGCGCAGCGCGATCAGCGGGATCATGCCGGCGAAGCAGGTGAGGAGCAGGACGTCGGTGGCGGCGACCTGGACGCCGCCGGCGCTCACGCTGGTCTGGACCGGGAGGACGGCGATGGCGGCGGCCGCGGCCCACCACGGGTTGGCGGCCAGCAGTACGACGATCGGCGCGCCGACCAGGACCACCGCGTGCCGGGGGGCGTTGACCGCCAGGTAGCCGACCGCTGCGGCGTAGAGCGCGGCCGGGACACCCCAGACGCGGGAGCCGATTCGGCCCGCCGCGCTGGTCATCGCGCTCACGGCGAGGAGGGCGAGTCCGGCTTCGATGCCGCGGCGAACGCGGCCTCGATGCGGGCGGCGATCTCCCGCTGCTTGTCGCCCACGGCGCTCTCTACCGGCTCGGGCTTGGCGACCGGCGTCGGCTTCGACACCGCTCCGGCTTGGCGATCGGCTCCGGCTTCGAAACCCGCTCAGGCTTGGAGACGCGCTCAGGCTTGGCGACCGGCGCCGGCTTCGACACCCGCGGCGGCTCGTCGCGCGGCGCGAACTCCTCGGTGGAGACGTCGATCTCCGGCGTACGGGCCTGCTTGGTGTAGAGCGTGAGGCTGTCGACACCCTTGCGGGTCCGGCTGCGGTAGGCGTACGCGTAGGCGCTGTCCTCGCGCTGCACCACGGAGTTCGGGACGATGCCGACCAGGTTGCCGTGCACCTGCAGCACCGCGTCGGTGGCCTGCTTGAGCCGGTCGCGGGTGGTCTCCCCGACCTTGGCGACCAGTACGACGGCGTCGACCTCGCTGACGAGGACCAGCGCGTCCGCGACCGGCAGCACCGGCGGCGCGTCGACGATCACGACGTCGTGGGTGGCAGCGAGCTCGGCGAGCATCGCGGTCATCCGGGCGGAGCCGAGCAGCTCGCTCGGGTTGGACGGGATCGGGCCGCTGCCGAGCACGTTGATGCGGCCGTCGTCGATCGTCGTCATCGCCTGCTCGAGGGTCGTGTCGCCCGTGAGCACGCTGGTGACGCCGAGTCCCTCCTTCACGTCGAGGTAGGAGCTGACCATCGGCCGGCGCAGGTCCGCGTCGACCAGCGCGACCCGCTGGCCGGTCCGGGCGCAGGCGAGCGCGAGGTTGGTCGCCAGCGTGGTCTTGCCCTCGCCGGACACGGCGCTCGTGATGAGCAGCACCTTCGGCATGCCGCCCGGGCCCGCGAAGGTCAGGTTGGTCCTGACCTTGCGGTACGCCTCGGCGCGGGCCGACATCGGATGGGTGAGCACGGGCGTGCGGACGTCGTCGAGCTCGCTCGGGATGACCCCGAGGATCGGCGCGCCGGTGGCCCCCTCGACCTCGTCGGAGTCCCGGAGCCGGCGGTCGAGGCCCTCGCGGACGAACGCCGTCACGATGCCGATGATCAGCCCGATGATGAAGCCGATCAGCAGGTTGCGGAGCAGCCGCGGTGAGTAGGGCTTGGTGGGCACGGGCGCGGCGCCGAGGGAGACGATCTCCTCGGGGACGGCCGCCGCGACCTGGTCGAGCTGCTTGAGCGCGGTCGGCAGGATCTTCACGTAGGCGTTCGCGACGGCGGCGGCCTGCCGCGGGTCGCAGTCGATGACGGAGATGTTCACGAACGGGTCGGTGCCGTCGGCGCTGGCCGACACCTGCGGGTTGGCGCACGGCTTGTAGGGGCCGTCGGCCGAGGCGGCGGTGACCGCGTCCTTGATCGCGGGGCCGGTGCTCGCGACCTGGGAGAACGCGACGGCGTTCTGGACCGCGAGCTGGCGGCGGGCGATCTCGTCGACGTCGCTGACGTTGGACGCGCCGCTCACGATGAGCCGGACCGACGCCTGGTAGGTCGTGGTCTGGAAGGCCGTCGCGACCCCGGCACCGGCCGTGCAGGCGAGCACGATGACGAGGATGAGAACCATCCGACGCCGCACGATGTGCAGGTAGTCGATGAGTTCCACAGTGGGCAATCCGTCCGGTGGGGGGCAGCACGCAGCCGTCTTGATCGTAGGTCTGAGTAGGTCATCGACCGGGGAGCCGCGCGCCTTGACGATTTGTCGTGGCGTCGGGCCTGAACTGGGCCTACGCTGGAGGTACACGTGAGAGGAGGTGGTCCGAAACTTTGTCTGGTTATTGGACTCGTGAGGTGACTGTCAGCTAGTCGCCGTCTCCGGACTCGGTGTGGACCCACGCCGCCGTAGTTCTAGATGAGCAGGCTTGACCTGCACATTTAGGGCGAGAGACGGCGTACGGCGAGTTCCCGGCAGTTACCGGGCCCCCGGGCAGCCAGCCCGTCCAGCTGGCCCTCCGCGCAAGTGGAGGTGCGCCCGGGGGCCTTTTGCCGCCCGGGCATGGCCCGAAGTGACGAGTCGTTTACTACCCGTCGCGGTGCTTAGGCCACCTGAGTGAACCGTCGATGTGATCTTGGTGAGCGTCACAACGATGGAACGGCCGGCCAACCTGGCGGCCGCCCCCACCACCCCCGGCGGTTTCAAGCTCATCTCGGGGCCGATCGAGCGTGCATCCGCCCGCCGCTCGAAGCCCCGCGTCGTCATCGCTCACGACTACCTCACGCAGGCCGGCGGCGCCGAGCGCGTCGTCCTCTCGCTGCTCGAGGCGTTCCCCGACGCTCCGGTCGTCACCAGCGTGTACGACCCGGACGGCACCTTCCCCGAGTTCCGCGGCCACGACATCCGCACCGGCGGCCTGCAGAAGGTCTCCGCGTTCCGTCGCGACCCCCGCAAGGCGCTGGCGCTGCTCCCCCGGGCCTGGTCCTCGACGGTCATCGACGACGCCGACATCGTCGTCTGCAGCTCGACCGGCTTCTCGCACGGTGTCAGCACCCGTGCCCCCAAGATCGTCTACTGCCACAACCCGGCGCGGTGGCTGCACCAGCCGGACGACTACCTGCCGACCCAGCCGGTGCCGGTCCGGATGGCCGTCCGGTTCCTCGACGGCTACCTGCGCTCCTGGGACCAGCAGGCCGCCCGGTCCGCGGACCGCTACCTCGCCAACTCCACCGTCGTCGCCGAGCGGATCCGCAACACCTACGGCGTCGAGGCCGAGGTCGTGCACCCGCCGTCGACGTTCGACGCGAACATGCCGATGTCGCAGCCGGAGGGTGTCGAGCCCGGCTTCCTGCTGACGATCGCCCGCGCTCGCGGCTACAAGAACACGGTCATCGCCTGCCAGGCGGCCGAGGCTCTTCCCGGCGTACGGCTGGTCGTCGTCGGCGGCCCGCTGCCGGAGCGTCCGGGTGGCGGTGAGTGGAGCGAGCGCATCATCGGGCTGGGTCGCGTCAGCGACGCCGAGCTCGGCTGGCTCTACGCGAACTGCCGCTCGCTGATCGCGCCGGCGTTCGAGGACTTCGGGCTCTCCCCGATCGAGGCGGCGACCTTCGGCAAGCCGACCATCGGGCTCCGCGCCGGTGGCTACCTCGACACCGTGCAGGACGGCCGGACCGGGCTGCTCGTCGGCTCGCCGACCGTGGCCGGCTTCGCCAACGGGATCCAGCGCCTGGAGCGCACCTACTTCGACCCGGCGGCGATCATGCGCCACGCCGAGTCGTTCTCGGTCAACCGGTTCGCCACGACGATGCGCCAGTACGTCGACGAGACGCTCTTCGCGCACCAGCTCGCCGCCGCCTGACGGACGTGTCCCAGACCCGCGGCCGGCTTGCCTCGCTGGACGGCATCAGGGCTTTCGCCGTACTCGCCGTGATGGCCGATCACACCGGGCTCGGCTTCGCTCGCGCCGGCTACCTCGGCGTAGACGTCTTCTTCGTGCTCTCCGGGTATCTGATCACCACGATCCTGCTCGACGAACAGGACCGGACCGGATCGATCTCGTTGCGCCGGTTCTATGGCCGCCGGGCGTTGCGGCTGTATCCCGCGCTGGTCCTGACCTGCCTGCTGGCGCTGATCCTCACGCCCGGTCGGGTCCCCGGTGCCTCCATCCTCGTCGCGCTCACGTATCTGCAGGACATCGCGATCAGCACGGGTGGGTGGCACACCGGCTTCGGCCTGTGGCACACCTGGTCGCTCGCGATCGAGGAGCAGTTCTACCTGTTGTGGCCACTCGCCGTGATCCTCGGCGCCCGGCTCGGCCGTCGGTTCCTGATCTGGGTCGCGGCGCTCGGCGCCGGTTACGGGGTGGTGGCGATGTGGGTGTGGTTCTCGCCGACGTCATCGCCGACGTCGCCGGTCTACTTCCGACCCGATGCCCGGGCCGGCGCGATCCTGCTCGGCTGCCTGCTGGCGCTCGTGATCAACCGGGTGAGGTTCCCCCGGTGGGTGGTGTGGTCGTCGGTCGTGACACTCGTCGCATGCCTCGCCAGCGCCCAGCAGGCCAACACCCGGCTGGCCCTGGACATCCTGATGCCGATCACCTGGCTCGCCGCCGCCGGGCTGGTGGGCTCCGTGGTTCAAGGTCGCGGCCTGAACCTCAGCCGGCTGCTGTCGTGGCGGCCGCTGGCCTGGATCGGAGAGATCAGCTACGGCCTGTACCTGTACCACTGGATCCTGTTCTCCTGGCTGAGCGGCCTGGGCCTCGAACGCCGGTACGTCGTACTGCTGGGGGTCCCCATGACCCTCGCGTTGGCGGCTGCGTCGTACCGCCTGCTCGAGTCGCCGATCCGTAATCTGGCCCGTCGCCAACCCGCACCGATGCCGAGCTCCGCATTGGTCGACGGTGAACGCAGCACGCTGCGGGATAGCTCGCGAGAAACGCAGCCGACGGCGACCGCGGCGGCCTGATTCACCCGGATGGCGTAGTCAATCCGGACATGTCCGGTGGCAGCCTTGGCATGCCTGATTTCCGGTTCGGGGCGTGATCGTCCCGTGGGCAGCCGGGGACGGGCAGCTCGCCTCGGCTCGTCTGCCCCCGTGGATAGCCGAGGCGAGCCCCGTCCCTCCACCGGATCTGTGAACCGCCGCTTACCGCCGGCGAGCAGCAGCGGTTCACAAATCCGCTAGCGATGACCGAACCAAGACAGCTCAGGCGTGGTGGCCGGCGTCCATGTCGTCGACGTCGCGGAACATCACAATCGAGCCGTCACGGCTTCGGACCTCGCCGCTGTCGGGCTCGATGAGGAAGCCGACGTGGTCACCGAGCGGGTGGATGTCGATGATCGGGCCGGTGAACCACGCGGCGGCGTCGTCGAGCACCGGTACGCCGCCGGGGCCGGGCTGCCAGTCACACCGGCTGAACTTGTCGACCTCGTCGCCGGTCGCCTCCCCGAACAGCTCGGCGAGGTCGAGCCGGTCCGTCGTGAGGACATGGACGACTAGCCGCTCGGCGGAGCGAGCCACCCGGTAGGTGTGGTTCTTGTCGGAGATCGCGACCAGGAACCGCGCTGGGTCGATGCTGGCCTGCGTCGTGAACCCCACGAGGCACCCGGACGCCTCGTCCCCGGCCACCGTGGTGACGACGTACATCGGGTAGTTCAGCAGCGCGACGACGTCCGCGAAAGCATCCGATCCGGCCACGCGAGCAGCCTAGGGACAGGCTCAGAGCTTCGCGTGCACGGCCCGGATGATGGCCTCGGAGGCCGAGTCCGACTGCAGGTTCGACACCGTGATCGACACATTGCCGAACAACGCCTGGACGCCCGTGATCCCGGAGAACGCCTTGTCCCCGAGGCCGTTGATCTGCTTGGCGCCGGAGCCGACGGCCTGGAGGTTGGCGGCGTACCCCACCGCTGCGTTGTCGGCCAGCACGCTCACCGTGACGCCGGACGTGCCGTCGGCGCTGGTGTAGTTGCACATGTAGATCTTGTAGCTCGCGGTGTCTTGCTCCTGGGCCTTCGTGAGCGGCTCGCCGCTGAGCGAGGCTGCGGCGGTCACCGGGAACAAGCTGCACAGGTGCACCGAGTGTCCGATCCCGTCCGCCACCGAGCCCCCTGAGTTGGAGGCGCCCTGCTGGGCGGCAGGGCTGGCACTCGGAGCGGTGACCGAGGCGCTTGACCCGGCCGAGGCGCTTGACCCGGCCGAGGCGCTTGACCCGCCCGAGGCGCTAGCGCCGCCCGACCCGCTGGACTGCGATCCGCAGCCGGACAGTACGCCGATGGTGGCGAGTGTCGCGGTCGCGATGATGGTTCGTGCCAGGTGCCGGTTCATGTGATCCCCCTCAGCCCGCTGCGGGCTGTCTGGGACCACGAAACGCTGCGGCGGTAACGGCGGGGTAATGCGCGGCTAGCGGTAGCCGTACACCCTGAAGTCGAACGTGGTCGGCAGCGTGATCGCGGTCGAGTGCAGGAGGTCGCACACGCCGCTCATCAGCTGGAGGCCCCCGGCGGCCTCGACCAGCCAGTTGTCCATCTCGGCGCCGACCGGCAGCACCGTGACCGTGCCCTGGGTCTGGACGACCTTCGACACCAGCGTGTCGCTGGGGCGTGCCGCCGCGATCACCTGGCCGTCGAAGATGGCGCAGCTGTTGGCGGGGATGGTCGTGCCGCCGATGAAGCCGACGGCCGTGTGCCAGGCCGAGAGGCTGGCGAGGCTGAGACCACCGGCGGCGATGCTCGACGAGCTGATCGCCCCGGCCGCGACCCGGCTCGCCTTCGGCACGGTGCGCAGCGTCGACTCCTTGATCTGGGTGCCGGTGAGCGTGTTGTTCTTCAGCTTCTTGCCGGTGATCGTGTGGTTCTTGATCGAGCGGCCGTTGATCAGGTGCGCCGCCTGGGCCGCAGCCGTCGGCAGGGCAAGTCCGACGACCAGGGCACCTACGGCAACTGCCAGCAATACGAACGATTTCGGGCGCGTGACGGTCATGACGTCTCCCTCCTGCGACTCGGTATACGTCTTCGCAGGCGGTGTGTCGACCCCGGATCAGCGGGCGGTGACGCCGTCGATGGCTTCGCGGAGCAGGTCGGCGTGTCCGTTGTGGCGCGCGTACTCGTCGATCATGTGGATGTAGATGAGCCGCAGCGACATGGTGTCGCCGCGGACCTCGACGGTCGCGTCGAAGGAGACGTCGGCGACCGCGGCATCCGCCAGCCGGCACTCGTCCTGGAAGCGGGCGACGGCGGCTTCCGCGTCGGCCGGATCGATCTCGTTGAAGTCGTAGTCCTTGCCGAGCTCGGGGTCGTACAACGGCTGGATCGGCTCGCGACCGGCCCGGATCCGGAACCAGGTGCGCTCCACCTTGGCCAGATGTCGGATCAGGCCGAGCAGCGAGAGGTTCGACGTGGGGAGCGGGCGCGAGGCGAGCTGGTCGGGGGTGAGGCCGGCGCAGATGTTGAGCAAGGTCATGCGTTCCCAGGCCAGATAGCCCTCGAGCATCGGCCGGTCAGGCCCGACGAGCGGCCCTTCGACGGCGTCAGGCGATGGTGAAGTCCATGGCATGCGTCAACCCTGTCATGGGATAACCAGCGACAGAGTGCCGGTACGCCGCACCCCGAAGGAAGACCGCGACCAGCGCGCTCGTCACCATCGATGCGGCCCACCAGGCGGCCAGCACGTACAACACCAGCGCCATGTGGCCAGCATTCACCGCCACGCTGAACGGTCACTGAACGCCGACCAAGGCCCAGGTGAACGCCGTACGGTACTTGTCAGGGTGCTCGGCCCAAACCCACGCTCGGCCGTCCTGACAAGTCGGATGTCAGGGTGGATAAGCGCCAGAACCAGCCTAAGCGGGCAGGGATCGGGTGGAACGCCTGACGGGGCGGCTCCCGCCATCTAGGGTCGCGGGATGCGCCCAGTCACCCCCCTGATCGGCCGTTCGTTGACCGCTGCCGCCGTCATGTCCGGCTTCGTGCTGCTCGCCGGGACCGCTGCACCGGCCGCCTCGGCCGCCACGCCGTACACCGCGACGCCGCTGTCGACCTGGTCGCCGAACGGCGCCGTCTACGCCATGCCATCTGTCACATGGGGTGATCTACATCGGCGGGAGCTTCACCAGCCTCACCAACCCGTCGACCGGCGTCACCGTCAAGGCGGACCGGATCGCCGCGTTCAAGGAGAGCAACGGCGCACTCCTCAAGAAGTTCCACCCGCACGTCAACAAGATGGTGCGGGCGATCACGACGTCGCACACCGGGAGCGTCGTGTACGTCGGTGGCAAGTTCACCAAGGCGAACGGCGGGCGTCACCTGTTCGTCGCCGCCTTCACCAAGCACGGCAAGATCTACAAGCACTGGAAGGCCAGGGCCAACAACAACGTTCGGACCCTCCTCATCGCCAACAAGCGGCTCTACCTCGGTGGCGACTTCGACCGCATCAACGGCGTCCTCGATCGCGGGCGTCGGCGCCGTGTCGGAGACCACCGGCGCCCGCATCAAGAGCTTCAAGGGAGCCGCGGAATACGGTCCGGTCTACGCGATGGCGCTGTCGTCGAACAAGCGGTCGCTGATCCTGGGCGGCCAGTTCAAGCAGATCGACGGGACCGCCCGCAACCACCTCGGCAGCGTCGGCATCAAGACCGGCGCGCTGCACAAGTGGAACCCGTCGGGCATCTGCCAGACCTGCTTCGTGCTGGCCGTGGTCGCCCACACCCACTACGTGTACGCCGGAATGGCCGGCCCGGGCGGTGAGGTGCTGGGTTACCGCACCACCCGCAACACGCGGCTCTGGCTGGACTGGGGCAACGGCGACGTGCAGGCGCTGGCCTACCGCGGCGGCATCCTCTACGTCGGCGGTCACTTCAAGGGCTACTTCCACGGGGTGACGCGGGAGCAGATTGCCGCCGTACATCCGACGACCGGCGCTGTCCGCACCTTCGCTCCCGACCTGGAGCCGAAGTTCCCGGGCACCTGGACCCTGCTCGCCACGCCGGGGCGGTTGTGGGCCGGCGGCGGGTTCACCAGCGTGGTCGGCTCGAAGGACGCGCGGCTCACCGCCTTCCCAGCCGGCTGACCCAACCGCACGTCGAGTGCGACGTAGCGCGCGTCCCGACCACGTCGAGTGCGACGTAGCGCGCGTCCCGACCACGTCGAGTGCGACGTAGCGCGCGTCGCGAGCTAGATGCCGCGTTCCCGCCACTGGTTCAAGATCTCGGCGGCGCTGGACACCCATCCCTCGAAGGCGTCGCGCGACATGAAGAAGTTCGCGACGACCTCGGACACCGCGCCGTCAGGCTCCGACTGAGGGTCCGGGTTGTTGCGAAGCACCATGATCGTCACCTCCTGCCCGCTCGGAGCGGTGAGCAGCGCATCGGCTCGCGATGCATCGACGAACTCGTCCGGGATGCGGATACGACCGCCGTCCTCGGTCGGCATGTATTCAGACATAGCCGCATGCTCTCAGTTGCGCCCACGCGCGGTACGTCGCACTCGACGCAGCGGACACGCGCGGTACGTCGCACTCGAGGGGGCGGACACGCCAGGTACGTCGCACTCAACGTGCGCGGCGTGCGTGGCGGGTGGCGGCTGGGCTAGGCCTTGACGGTGAGGCGCTTGGTGCGGACGACGCCCACCAGGTAGTGCTTGCCGCTTCGCCCGCACCACGCACGACAGCCGCTTGCCCCGGTAGGACGTCTTCAGCAGCAGGGTCGGGCCGGTCGCGCCCTTGATCCGATGGGCACCGAGATACCACCGATACGAGTACGACGCGGCCTTCGGGCTCCACGTGCCGTGGCTGGCCTTCTCGGTCGTTCCGACGATCGCGCGGTGCTTGTGATGCGGGCCGGCCAGATGAGGCCGCAGCGTGTTCGCGAGCGCGATCTTGACGACCGTGAGCTTGTGCGCCCCGGATGTCGAACCGCCGTAGGTCTCGGGGTCGGTCGGCGTGAACGCCGCCTGGAACGAGTGCTTGCCCGGCAACAGCTTCGGCGTCTTCAGCGTGGCGGTCCCGTCGGCAGCCGTCACCGCGACGCTGCCGAGCACCTTCGTCTTGTCGGTGAACACCACCATGCCGGCCGCGGACCCCGTGGGGTCAGCCGTCTCGGTGGCCACGAGCGAGAGCCGATGGCCTTCCGTCGCCGCCTCCGGGGCCGCGAGCGTCGTGGCCGTGTCGGTGAGCGGCGTCGTGACCTCACTCGCAGGGGACGTCGGGCTGCTCCCGGCAAGGTTCAGCGCCACGACCTGGTAGCTGTACTCGGTCCCCGGCGTGAGCCCGGTGTCCTCGAACGACGTGCTCGTGAGGCCGCTCGCGACCGTCGTGGACGCCGCTGGTGCCGGCCACCGCGCGCTGCACGTCGTACGACGTGGCGCCGCTGACCGCCGGCCAGGTCACCTCGGCCGAGGTCGAGGTGACATCCGACACCGTGGGCGCCGAGGGTGTCAGCGGCAGGCTGAGCTGCCCGGTGTCGACCTGAGTACGCCGCGATCGAGTTGAGCTTCGTGCCGCCGGTGCAGGTGGTGGTGGTCGCCGGATTGCACGTGGCGCCGTAGGTCGTGAAGGCCCCCACCACGACGAGGATGTTGGTGGTCGGGTTGTAGGCGAGGCCGCGAACACCGTTGTTCCCGCCGTCGGGGATCTGGCCGGGAAAGCCGCTCAGACCCGCCTGCCAGGCGCCGATCGCCCCATTGGTGCCGCTGAGCTGAGCGGCGTAGTACGGGTAGGGGAAGCTGCTGCTGTTGGGCCGGTTGCGGTGATACCCGACGAGGGCCGACGTCCCGACCATCGCGACCGCCTGGGCGTCTCCGGGTGTCTCGTGGTCCCAGATGTTCGCGCCGGTCGTGAGGTTGAGCATTCTCACGAAGTTCTGGTGGCCGCCGCTACCCATCAGCAGCTGGTTCGGTACGACGGAGGTGTTCAGCGCGAGGTCCATCGGGTCCTCGCCGTCGTAGGAGCCGGCGGCGCCCATGCCGCTGTTGGGCTGGAGGACCGGCGCGAACGCCGGGATCGGAGCGCCGGTGGCGAGGTTCAGCTCCACCATGCCGTGGTTGTTCTCGGTCCCGACCGAGTCGAAGAACCCCGCGGCGTACAGGCCGCCGTTGGCGTCGTCGGCGAGGAGCGCACGCACGCCGCCGCCCACGACTGGGTCGCTCCAGATCGTCGCGCCCGTCGACGGCGACAGGTCCTTGATGAGGCCGAAGGCACCGCCGACGTAGACCCCTGCAGCGTCGGCGTCCAGCGATTCCACCTCGTCGCTCGTGGTGGCGTTCCAGGTCGTCAGGGTCCAGCCGGGTACGGCGAGCGCGAGCAGATGGGAGCGCGCGGTTCCGTTGAACGTCGTGAAGCTGCCACCGACGTACAGAACGCCGGATTGGTAGGCCAGGGCACGCACGTAGCCGTCTTCGCTGATGCTGCTCGCGGCGAAGGCCAGGGCCCCCGTCGTCTCGTTGACGGCCGCGAGGTTCGCCGCCGAGTGGGTGACGCCGTCCTGCGTCTTCACGGTGCTGAAGTCGCCGCCGAAGACGGCGACGACCTGCCCGGACACGTCGATCGTCTTCACTGCCAGCACATCGCCGTTCGTCGTCGCGAACGGCAGCGGGGTGTTGGACACGATGGTCGCCGGCGTGGCCGCCGACGCGGCCGGCAGTACCCCGGCCGATCCCCAGAGCGACAGGCCAACGAGTACGCCGAGGGGCAGCGCGAGCGAACGGAGGCGGTATGAGCGTCGGAAGCGGTCCGCGCGTGCTTTGTCCGTCAAACCCGACCCCCCGCTCTCCGTTGGCCGACCGCAGTGCTTACTCAACCATGTCCCGGCGCGCCCTGTACCCCGGATGAACGGCTCCGTCGTTACAGGTTGATATCCGACCGACCCGATCGATGGCAACCGGTCACACCGGTTGCTTCGTGGCGTCCGCGTGGCCCGCGATGACCAGACTTGATCACCCGAACGGGTGAAATACGCCAGACATGCTGCGGTGGTCGCTGCACTCCCCATACGGTCCGCGTGATTGACCTTGCCCAACTCTGCAATTCTCGGCCGGTACGTAGAGGGGTCCCAAAAATGTCCGGAACGTTTCGCCGTGCGCTGACCGCTGCCACGCTCAGCGCGGGAGTCATCGCGTCGTTGGCGCTGACGACGCTGTCGCCGACCATCGCCAGCGCCGCCAGCGCGCCCGACCAGAGCCTGTCCGGGACAGCGTCGTCGTTCTCGACGACGAACAACTCCGTGCTGGCGCTCGGGACGAGTGGCGGGGTGCTCTATGCCGGTGGCCTGTTCACCAGCGTGACGCCGCCTGGTGGCAGCAGCGTGTCGAGGTCATATCTCGCCGCCTTCTCGACGACGACCGGCCAGCCCACCTCGTTCGCACCAACGTTGAACGGCAGGGTGACCGCCCTGACGATCTACAACGGCGTGCTGTACCTCGCCGGCGCGTTCACCAAGGTCAACAACACGACCCGCAACCACTTCGCGGCGATCACCCTGTCCACCGGAACCCTGTCCAGCTGGAACCCGAACGCGAGCGGCAACGGCTACTCGATCGCGGCGGCCAACGGCGTGGTGTACCTCGGGGGCATCTTCAGCACTGTGGGTGGGGTGTCCCACACCGACCTGGCCGCCGTGGACGCGACGACCGGAGCGCTGGAGACGGGCTTCACCGCTACCGCCGACGGTGAGGTCGACGGAATGGCCTTGCCGTCGGACGGCTCACAGCTCGTCGTGGTGGGGTACTTCAACACCCTGGCCGGCGTCGCGCACCATGCCGTCGGATCGGTCAACCCCACGACCGGCGCCGCCAACCCGTGGGGCGCGAACAACATCCTGCCGAACACCCAGCAGTGCCTGTCCACGGGCGCGGTCGTGACGATCTCCGGATCGACGGCCTTCATCGGTGGGAACGGCCAGCAGGGCGGCTGCTACGACGGCGATTTCGCCGCCACCCTCACCTCCGACCCGACGAGCTCCGGGAACGGCGCGCTGCTGTGGAACAGCCCGTGCGAAGGAGCCACCGCCGCGCTGACCGTCATGAACGGCGTGCTCTACAAGGGCTCCCACATGCACGACTGCTCGTACAGCCCGGGTGCCCAGTACGGCGGCTTCAGCGGAAGCCTCTCGCGCACGACGTTCACGTTCTACCGGCTGATCGGCCAGAACCTCAACAACGGCAGCTTCATCCACTGGAGCCCCAACACCAACGGTGCGAACGACACCACGGTCGGGCCGCTGGCGATGGCCAACGACGGCACCCGGCTGTTCCTCGGCGGTGACTTCACGTCCGTCAACGGCAGCGCCCGAGAGGGGCTCGCCGTCTTCGCCCCGACGTCGATCACGCCGTCCGCAGCGCCCAAGACGCCGTCGGTTGCCCCGACGGCAACCGCCGGCGCCGACGACGTCACCGTGACGTTCCCGGGTGACACGGACACCGACAACGGCGTCCTCACGTACACGATCTTCCGCGGCACCACCCAGATCGCCCAGGAAACTGCCGAGTCGTGGCCGTGGGCGCAGCCGACGATCCGCTACACCGATACCGGCCTGACACCAGGGAGCTCCTACACCTACCACTACAAGGTCAGTGACGGAACGACGACGACGTCCTCGTCTCCGAGTTCTGCCTCGGTGACGGTGCTGTCTTCCGTTCAGGCGTACCCGACAACTGTCACGGGTGACAGTCCCTCGCTGTACTGGCGGCTGGACGACACGTCGGGCAACACCGCGGCCGACTCCTCCGGCCACAACGTGACCGGGAATTACAACAGCGGCGACACGCTGAACCAGCCGGGCGCGGTGGGCAGCGACACGGCGATCACCGTGGACGGCAGCTCCGGCTACGTCTCGTCGAACAGCGCGCTGGCCAGCTCTACCGGCTTCACCGAGTCGGCCTGGTTCAAGACCAGCAGCGTCAGTGGCGGCACCATCATCGGCGACTCGACGACGCAGTCGCCGTCGGCCGGCACCGCGGACGACGGGATCTGGCTGGACGACGACGGTCAGATCAACTTCGACATCACGGCGCCGATGCCGACCGGGCCGCCCAGCCCGACCCAGGTGCCCCCGTCGCCGTTGCGCTCGGCGAACAACTACAACGACGGCCAGTGGCACCAGGTCGTCGGAACGTACGACGGCACGACCCAGAACCTCTACGTCGACGGCGTGCTGGTCGGCACCCAGGCCTACACCGCGTCCAACCCGTTCCAGGGCTACCTGGTGGCCGGCTACGACAACCTGAACAGCTTCATGCACGTGTTCGGGACGAACACCACGACGCAGACCGCACCCAACAGCTACTACTTCCAGGGTGGGCTGGACGAGGTCGCGGCGTACCCGACGGCACTGAGCGCGGCCCAGGTCACGTCGCAGTGGCAGGGCAACGCCGACCTCGGCGGGGGTGGCGGCGGGGGCAGCGCGCCGGCGTCGCCGGCGGCTCCGACCGTGACCAGTTCGTCGTCGACCACGGCCGACGTCAGCTGGACCGCGGTGTCGGGTGCGACGTCGTACCAGGTCCAGCGGGCGCCCCACGGCTCGTCGACGTTCACAACGGTCGACGCCAACGAGACCGGTACGTCGTTCCACGACACCGGGCTGACCGCGAGCACCAGCTACTGACTACGAGATCATCGCGACGAACGGATCCGGGAACAGCGCGCCATCGCCGAGCACCGAGGTGACGACACAGGCCGGGAGCAGCGCGCCGGCGTCGCCGGCGGCTCCGAACGTGACCAGTTCGTCGTCGACCACGGCCGACGTCAGCTGGACCGCGGTGTCGGGTGCGACGTCGTACCAGGTCCAGCGGGCGCCCCACGGCTCGTCGACGTTCACAACGGTCGACGCCAACGAGACCGGTACGTCGTTCCACGACACCGGGCTGACCGCGAGCACCAGCTACGACTACGAGATCATCGCGACGAACGGATCCGGGAACAGCGCGCCATCGCCGAGCACCGAGGTGACGACACAGGCCGGCTCGAGTGGGGGAACCGCGTTGCTGTCCAACAGCTTCGAGGGGGGCAGCAACGGCACCACGCTGACCGCCGCGAACTCCGGCGGCACCTCGGGCAGCAAGTTCAACACCGTGAGCTGCAGCGGCGGGGCCGCGACGTACACCTCGACCACCCCCGGTAAGGGTTCGCTGTCGGGCCGGTTCGCGCCGTCGACATCCGCCTGCTACGTCCAATGGTCGTCATCGTCGATCCCGACGACCACGACCAGCTACGGCCGGATGTACGTCAACCTCACCCCGGGCGGGAACACCGTCGTCCTCGCCAAGCTGGCGACCAGCGCGGGCGGGCGTGATGCTCAGATCGAGATCAACACCAGCGGCAAGCTGACGATCTACGACGCGAACAACACCAAGCAGGCGACCTTCACCAACTCGTTCCCGACTGGGTGGGTGCGCATCGAGTGGACGCTGGTCAACTCGACGACGGCCGGCTCGTTGAGCGTGAGCATGTACAGCGGCGACAGCGCGAGCGCGATCGAGACCGAGAGCGCCAGTGGCATCAACACCGGCGCTGGCTTCGGCAGCCTGCTGCTGGGATCGGCCGTGGCCACGAAGACGGCGCTCAGCCCGTTCGAGCTCGACGACGTCGCCTACGGCACCACCGGCCCGCTGGGTCCGGGCTCGTAGCGCACAGCCACACGCATGGCCCATTGGTGGGGCTATAGGCCCAGCAATGGGCCATGCGTGTGTGCTGCGTGCGAGCGGGTACGGCGGTTAGTGCTTGCCGAGGATGTAGTTGGAGTCCCCGGACTTCTTGAAGCCAGCGAGTGCTGAAGCGGAGTCACTGAGCCGGAAGTCGCACCTGGACGACGTCGCGGAGCTCCACTGCATCACCGCCTTGATTCTCGGCAGATGCTTCAACGCCTTCGCCACGTGGGAGTACCAGGCGCCGGCACGAGATCCCAGGACCGTGGCGTACTCCCCGAGAAACAGCGGCTTCTTCGACATCCCGGGCTGGTGGCGCACCCAGCGATAGAACGGCGCGAAGGTGTTGTACGGCCCACGCCACCCCTCGCTGTGACACGAGGCGAAGTTGTACGGGTCGTAGCCGATCCAGTTCACGTACTTCCTGCCCGGGTACGACGCCTTGATCACCGACGCGTTTCCGACGTAGCCGGTGGACACCCAGGTCCAGATGACGTTCTTGACGCCGGCCTTGTGCATCACACGATGGATGTGACGGTACGCCGCGACGTACTCCGCCGGTGAGCCCTTGCCCTGCTGCGCCTTGTTGTCGAACTCGTGGTCGAAGTCGATGAAGACCTTGTGGTGGAAGTGCTTCAGTGCCCGCGCTTCCGGCAGGATCACCGAGGAGTCCCAGTCACCGGCAGCGATCGAGCGGTACGAGATCTTCGCCCGAGTGTCGTAGTTCTGCGCGTTCCAGCTGTAGTCCAGCACGCGATGGTGCGCCCCCAGAGCCGCGTCAACGGCGTTCGGGAACGTCTTTCCGGGCTGCCAGCCTTCGTAGTGCTTGACGATGTCGAGCCGGCGCCCGATCTCCGACTCCAGTGAGGGGTAGCCGGACTTGAACTCTCCCGCGCCGGGAACCGGCGGCAGGTAGGCCCCCCAGAGAACCCCACAACGAGGAACATCCTTCTTCGACTTCTTGCAGTGGTTGGCGACGACACGGTGCCGTGCGGATGCGGTCGCGTGCGCGGCCGCCGATCCAACCGCTGCAGGTGCGGCGTCCGCCGCGATGACAGAACAAACGATCAGTCCGGCAGCCATTGCGGCTGCCACGTAGGTGGTACTGCCCAGTTTCTTGAGCGGTCCCATTGATTACCTCCACAGACCACAGCGAACGCGCGCTGGATCCTTGCGATGTCATGCACCGCCTCGGGTACGGGGTCCCGCGACACCCTACATGCGGATCCACAAGGGACCTGAGCCAGAGATGCGCAGTCGACGCAGAACGGCGGAAACTACCACACCAGTACGTCGGTGAAGTCAACCAAAGTATGTATAGCGATCAACCAAAATGTGTACTGTATGACCCCACAATGAACGCCACATTTACGGGGGAACTGAGCACGGTGCTCATCCGCTCGGGGCAGCCACGAAGGCAGAAACTCCCCCGACGGACCGTCGTCCTGATCACCGAGCCCTCCATCCCAGCCACGTCGTCACCCATCGACATGCTCACCGCTGCGGCAGCTGCGGCCGGGATCCCCGTCACCGTGGCGCCGGGCTGGCCAACGACCACCACCGTCGCCAGGTCCTACCTCCGCTGGGTCACGCTCTTCCTTCGCCGGCCTCGTGGGCTCACCGTCATCGATCGCGGCTGGTGGGACCAGTTCGTCGACCCCGGTCGCTACCGTCGGCCCGCGTCCTCGGGCCGCGCGACTGCTGCGTTGAGCCGGCTGCTCCCGAGCGCCGACGTCTGCATCTGGCAGCTCCGTAACACCGACACCACGACGCCTCAGGGCCAACAATGGAAGGAGGTCAGCCCGAGAACGGCACACGTGGTGTTGCCCTTGTTGCGCTCCGACGCGGACGCCCAGCTGGAGTCGGTGGTCGAGACGCTGACCGAGGCACTGTTCGATGACGAGAGCCAGGGGCGGCGGCTGTACCCGACGTCTCGCCGGGTCAGGTGGGTGGCCTGGCAACGGCGTCACTCCCGCCACACGGCCACCACGCTGGCCATCTACCGGCCGATGAAATCGAGCGCGCGGCTCGCCACCAAGGTGGCTCGAGCCCAACTGCTGCCCGGCCGCTCGAGAATCGCGGAACCCGCTGTCGTCGCGATCCGCCGGTCACTCGGGTCCGCCGTGTCGTTCGACAGCTGGGCTGCGTTCAACGGCAGCAAGCCCGGCCGACGGATCGTCACACTCACCGACCCCGACGGTCTGGTCCTGGTCGCGAAGACGAACGTTGCGGGTGCTGACCACGGGCTGCGCAACGAGATGGAGTGGCACCGCCGCATCAGCCAGGAAACGACGCGGTGCTTCGACGTACCGGAGCTCGTTTCGGCGGAAACGACCGGCGGCTTCGACCTTCTCATCACCAAGGTCATGAAGGAGCCGTACCAGCAACCCAGCATGGCGCAGGTCGTCGAGACCTGTCTGAACCTGCAGCAGCTCAGCCCACCGGTCACCCACGGCGACATGTCGCCGTGGAACCTGCTGAACGCGAACGGTGAGCTGCAGCTGATCGACTGGGAACACAGCGAAATCGCCGACGCCCCACTGCGCGACCTGGTTCATTTCGTGGTCTCGAGCATGGCGTCGCTGCAACAGATCGACTTCCCCCAGGCGATCACCGATCTCACCGACCCCAACGGCGCCGCGGGCTCGCTCGGTAGCCGCCTCGGGCTGTCCCACCGACAGGTTCTCGACCACGTCGGCCTGGAGCTCACCCGGTTCCCCCCGCGCAGCTACCTCGCCATCACCGCCGGTCAGCTCCTCGACGCGATCCGGAGCCACAACCAGTAACGGTCGCTTGGGCTTAGGGCTTGGTCACCGTGTAGGCCGCAACGTAGTCCAGCGACCGGCCGCCGGTGCAGATGACGGTCTTGTCGGGATTGCAGGTCGCACCGTACGTCGTAAACGCACCGACCACGAACAGCCGACCGATCTTGTGGTCGTAGACCAGACCTCGGATCCCGTTGTTGAGGCCGTCGGTCACCTCCGCCGGCTTCCCGCTCAGGCCGGCGTTCCACGACTGCAGCTTGCCCTTCGACCCGGACAGCTGCGCGATGTAGAACGGCCAGCCGAACGTGCCCGGGTTGGGCTGGTTGCGGTGATATCCGACGATGGCGGAGGTGCCGACCATCGTGACCGCCTGGGTGTCGCCGACGGTGTAGTGCGACCAGACGAACGCCCCGGTGTTCATGTTGAGCATCCGCACGTAGTTGGAGTAGCCGCCGCTGCCCATCAGGATCCCGTGCGGCTTCGCCGTCTTGTTCAGCGCGAGCGTCATCGGGTCCTCGCCGTTGTAGGACCCCGCCTTGCCGGTGCCGGAGTTCGGCTTCAGATCCGGAGCGAACCCGGCGACCACCGTGCCGGTCTTCGCGTGCAGCTCGACCAGGCCGTGGTTCGACGACGTACCGAGCTTGGAGAAGAAGCCGCCGGCGTACAGCCGCCGCGTCGGGGAGTAGAACAGCAACGCTCGTACGCCGCCGCCGGTGACGCGGTCCGACCAGTACACCTTGCCGGTTGCGGCCGACACCGACTCGAGCTTGCCGAACCCGCCGCCGAGGTAGATCGCGGCGACACCGGCTGCGAGGGACTCGACTCGGCCGCTGGGAGCCGGGTTCCACGACGTGACCGACCAGGTCGTGGTGCTGATGGCGACCACATGATGACGGGTGAGGCCGTTGTACGTCGTGAAGTCACCACCCGCGTAGAGCACGTGCTTGTGGTAGGTGAGCGCCCGCACGTAGCCGGCGCTGCTGATGCTGGTCGCGGCGTACACGAGCGCGCCGGTCTGGTCGTTGACGACCGCGAGGTTCGCGGCCGGGTGCTGGACCCCGTCGGGGGTCCGGACCTCGGTGAAATCACCCGAGATGACCAGGTCGCGATGGCCCGACGTGACGATCAGCTTCGCGGCGAGCACGTCGCCGTTCGTGGTCGCGAACGACATCACCGACGACGACAGCGTCGGCGCCTTCCGGGCGTGAGCGGCCGACGCAGCGTGAGCGGCCGACGCAGCGTGGCCGGCCTGACCGGTGGCACCGGCGGTCGACGACACGAGGAGGACGCCGCCGATGCTTGCCGTGACGACCGCCGCGAGGGCGGAGGGACGGCGGAAGAGTGCGAGCACGGAGCGTGAGCCTTTCTGGTCGAACCGAAAACTGAGGGTAGGCACGGAGCGCAACCCCGTGCCTACCCTCAGTTCCTATCGTGCCTTGCTCGTTGCGGTTGGGGCTTTCGCCTCATTCACAGCAAGTCAGGGCATCGTGCCTTTTGCTTCAGTGCCTCCCGTGTCGAGCGAGCCCTTGAAGAAGTTCGGCCCGTGCGGGCTGCCGACTCCGGTCTCGTTGTCGTAGCCCCGGGTGTCGTGCAGGCTCCCACCCAGGATGTCGATGGTCCCCAGCTCGAACGTGTAACCGTCCGAGGTGTCGACCCCGTTGGCCAGGTTGGTCCGGACCTGCGAGACCGGGTGCTTGGGAGCAACCAGGTCGTGCAGCGCCGAGGTGCCGAGCAGCTTGTAGTACAGCGGGTTCACGAACCCCAGCGAGCGGCCGGCGTTCTGGTCGGCCACGGCGATGACTCCGGCGAGCAACGGCGACGACAGGCTGGTGCCGCCGATCCGGTACTCGTCGTAGTACGTGCCGTCGGGGAACTCCTGGGTCTCGCCGACCCGCATGCCGGTGTTCGGGTCACCCGGCATCGAGATGTCCGGGATCACGCGCATCTTCGTGCTGCCGTTGGCCTTGGACAGGTACGACGGAACCTTGCCCCGCTGGTAGAACGGCTGCGTGAACAGCTCGCTCGTGCCGCCGCCGCCGCCGGAGCTGTAGGTGCCGGGAGGTGCCGGCGTCCAGGCTCCGTCGGTGAGCTGGGAGTACGCGTTGGACCAGCCGTGCTCGCCCTCCCACTGGCCGTGCTTCCCGATCTGCACGCTGGTGCCACCGACACCGGTCACCCACGGAACGTCTGCGGGGAAACCGACCGTGCGGTCGGACGGGTTGGCGCCGCCCGAGGTCTCGTCGCCGTCGTCACCGGTGGAGAAGTTGACGGTGATGCCGGTCAGCGCGGCCTCGAGGGAGAACTGGTAGTAGAACGCGACGTAGCTGGCTCCCAGCTCGTTGATGTCGTCGATCCCGTCGCTCCACGAGTTCGTGATGATGTTGGAGACGTGGTTGTCGATCGTCTGCGCCCAGGCGTCGTCGAGACCGGACAGGTCATCGGATCGCGGAGACGAAGACGACCTTGGCGCCCGGCGCCATGCCGTGCACGGCCTCGACGTCGAGGGTTTCCTCGCCGTACCAGCCCTGCGCGTCCGCCGGGTCGTACACGTTGTACGTGGCCGGCCGGATCTCGCGGTACTGGCCGGGCTTGAACAACGGGTTGTGGTAGTGGCGGTTGTAGGTCTGCGCGTCGTGCAGCATCGTCGGGGAGGCGTAGGCGTCGGTGATCGCCACCGTGACGCCGCGCCCGTTGACGCCGTGACTTCAGCAGGCTCGACTCGCCGTAGGCCTTCTGGTACTGCTGCGGGATGTAGCCGCAGATCGTGTACGGCTGGTGCTTCCCGTAGGCCTTCGGCTTGTTGTAGGCGATCTTCTGGCCGAAGTACTTGGAGCACGGCTGCACGCCGTAGCGGGCGCCCGGGGGCGGTCCTGGCAGGACCGTGCTCGCCGGCTTCTTCAGCGCGGAGCCCTGGTCGATGCCGATGAAGCCCTTGATGCCGGAACGCACCGCGGCCGGGGCGCTGTTCGCGATGGACAGCGCAGTGGTGTTCGCGCGGACCGTCTTGCCCTGGAACTTGTAGGAGTTCAGCCCAGTCTTGAAGGTCTTCTCGACCTGCGCCGCGGTGCCGCTGGCCTCGACGTACATGCCGCTGGGCAGCGTCTTGCTGACGGAGAAGCCCTGCGAGGTCAGCCACGACTTCACGGCCTTGACCTGCGAGGCAGCCGGAGCGTAGGTCGCGTCGAACTGCTTGTTCGTGAGCCACTTGCCGTAGCTCGCGCTTCCCGGCTGCGAGATCTGCTGCAGCCTGGCGACGGCCTGGCTCTGGTCACGCATCTTCAGCAGTACGCCGAAGTTGACCTTGGCCGACTTCGCCACGGTCCCACGGTCGTGGGCGTGGGCGAGCCACTTGGTAGCGGTCCCGGGCACGATCGTGCGCCCGGATGCGGCGGTAGCGGGTTGCGCGACCGCAGCGATGGACATGATCGTCGCGCCGACGCCAACAGTGGCGATCAGGCGTCGACGGGCAGTGCGAGACAGGGACATGGGCTGACCCTCCGGCGTGGGCAATCGGAAGTGAGACAAACCGGAGCAAACGCTAGAACGGGCGCCCGGTCAAGAGTGAACATCAGCTTGCCCGTTCCAGTTGACAGATTCACCCAAACGGGTGAACGTATGGCGGGCGCGCAAATGATCTGTCATCTCTTCCCCGAGGACAGCCATGTCGGCCACTACCTGCTCGGTCTATATCAAGTACGCCGGGTCCGAGCACCCGGTCCGCTACCAGTCCTCGTCGCCGCAGGCGAGCGTCGAGCGATGGGTGCAACAGGCCATGGCCAGCACATCCACGCCCACCAGGACCTACAACGTCGACGGCCTCACGTGCGACGGCCGGGCGGTGGTGGTGAACTGGGCGCACGTCGATGCGGCGTATGTCACCGCCGACGTCGGTCCCGATGTCGACCTCGTCCCGGATGTCGACATCGCCGCCGACGTCGTCGAGATCGTCCCGGATGTCCACGTCGTCCCGGACGTCGTCGAAGATGCCGCACCCGACCAGATCCCGACCTGGGTCCCGTTGCCCCGGGCGGCCGGCGGCCCTAGCTGGCCGACGCAGCGACGCTCAGCCGAAACGACGCAGATCGGAATGGCGGGCAGATAGCCCCGTTCCACTGTTCCACCGACGAGACCCGCGAGACAATCGAGTCGTGCGTCGCCGTCATCATCGGCCGGTACGTCGACGGTCGAACGTTTTTGCCGTGGCCCTTGTCGTGGTTTTGGCCATCGGGGTTGGGTTCCTGGTCCACCTGGCCATGGTTCACGCCCGCGGGGCGTAACCGTCTAGACCGCTGTGCCCTCGGGATGGGGCTCGAACCGGGCCGCGAACTCCTCCGGGCTCATGACCAGGAAGTGGCCCTCGGACAGTCGCACGATCCAGTCGCCACGTCGCGCGAACTGAATCCCTGACTCCGTGGGGACGTTGATGCATTCATGGCCGTCGACGCTGGCGGCTTCACCATCACAGAAATGAGCAAGGTCCTCGGCGACGGCGTGGACATCGAATCGGAGGGCTACCACCGACGGGTCGGCTGGGTCGTTGACCCGCATCCCGTCCTCCGTTGCAGTCATGGCACCCCGCCCCCACATATACGGCGATGGTACCCAGCAAGGCGAGCGTGTAACTGAGGCAATATTGCCGCCTAAGGTGGCGCTTGCTAGAGCGGAGGGTCGAAGTCCGCCGGCTCGAAGCGGGCGGCGAACTCGTCCCGGCCTACCCGAGCGAACTTGCCGTCACTCGCGCGCACGATCCAGTCGCCGGGACGGGCGATCTCGATGCCATGACTGGTGGGCACCTTGATGCTCTCGATGCCGTCGACGATCGCGACTTCGCCGCTGCACCAGCGAGCGAGCTCCCCAGGCGATGTCTCGTCGTCGTAGCGGCGGGCCACAACAACTCGGTCTTGCGGGTTGATGGGAGTGGGCTCGTCGACGTTCTCCGCCATGCCACACCTCCCACAAGCCTTGTCTCCCCACCCAGCCTCGCAACGGAGGCTGAGCCGCACCTGACGGCACACAGCGGGCCTGCTTTCACCAGACCCTAGGGCTGACAGAGCGGTTTTCCCGGTAATGCAACCGAACGAAGATCAAGTAGGGCCGTTCAGCCGAGGTCGTCCGGGCATGGCCTTGAACCACACCGTCGGCACGTAAGCCATATGGTGACGCTTTTCGGGCGTCACCGCCGATCCGGGCAAATCGCTGCAGAAAGCGCGCCGACGGTCGTACGGTCGAAGCCTGGCCGTCATCCACGGGGGAGACGGACTCAACGGGGAACGGGCTGCCCACCCATGACGTCACAATCAGCATTGACAGTGTTCTGTGTGGTCTGCCACACCGAGGTCGCCGTGCGATCGCGCATGGAGTTCGGCGATGTCGATTCCACCCATCGCATCAGGTGCCGCACCAGAGTCGTCCTCTACAACGCGTCGATCGAGGATCTGCTCGACCTGCCGCTGTACTGAGGGGAATGCCTGCTCTCGTTGCGAGCACATACGGGGGCAAACAGGCGATAGGTGACGCCGGGCTGACAGCGGGCCAGGAGCGAAATACCTTTAGTCACATGCTCAAGCGTCATCGGCATAAGCCGTGGCGCGACAACGTCCCCAAGCTGGGCTTCACGCCACCGGTCGTTCCCGCCCAGGGGCGGACCTCGCCAGCGGACGAGCCGGACACCTCAGGTAGCAGGAACCCCTACCACGGCGACACGGCCGCTCCGCAGGAGTCCGAGCTGAACGACGTCGATCAGCAGCGGTAGAGCGTCACACTCGACGTTCTCAGCCGAGCGTTAGCCAGGTCGGCATCTTGACGACGCCGCTGGCCCGCAGCTTCTTCTTGGTCTGCCAGGCCTTCACGGCCGCCTTGGTCGCGGGGCCGTAGCCGCCGTCGGTGGCGAGCGTCGGCGCCGTGCCGGTTGAGGTCCGATCTGCAGCTGGGTGACGCTCCACCCGGTCGAGCCGCTCTTCAGCGGCAACGTGAGGTTCGCGACCGGACGAACGACGCAGCGGCAGCAGGTCGGTCGTGAACAACGGCTGGATCTGTACGTCGGTGCCGGTGTACGGCGCCGAGAGCACCTTGCCGTGGCCGACGTACATCACCACGTGGTAGACGGTCGACGGCTTGGTGACGTCGCTGGCGTAGAACAACAGGTCGCCGGCCTGAGCGTCAGCAAGCGAGACACGCGGCCCGGCGCCGGCGTACTGCGCCGCTGCGGTCCGCGGGATCGTGATGCCGGCGTGCAGCAACGACTTCTCGGTGAGGCCGGAGCAGTCGAAGCCCTTCGGGCCGGTGCCCCCGTAGATGTAGGGCTTGCCGATCTGCTTCTCGCCCCAGGCGATCTCCTGCAGCGCGACCTGGTTCGTCGTCGTACCCGGCTGGTCCTCGAGCTCGGAGGCGAGCGCGACCACGTGCTTGCGGATCTTCGTCTGCGCGATCGCGTCAGCGGACTCGGTCGGCTCGCAGGCCGGTGTGCCGACCAGCTTCAGCGTCTGCCAGGTCGCCTGTGGCGTGGTGGCGGTGACGGGCAGCTTCGCGGCCTTCTGCGCGGCCTTGAGGGCACTGGTCGTCCCGGCGCCGAAGCGGCTGGTGACGGTGATGCCGAGCTTCTTCTGCAGCACTGCGACGGCGACGCCGTGGTCGCCGCGGCTCAGCGACGCGCAGGTCAGCCGCACGCCGGCACCGCTGACCTTCTGACCGCACGCCTTCTGCGAGACGGCGGTGGGCAGTGCGGCCCACATCGCGGCGTTGACGCCGCCCTTGCGGGTGAGCTGGTGCGCGACGCGCCAGGTCTTGACGGCGGCGGCGGTCTGCGGGCCGAAGTCACCGTCGGCGGCGATGCCGAGCGCCTTCTGGATGGTCTTGACCGCGGCACCGGTGGATCCCTTGCCGAGGGTCGCGCAGGTCGTGACGGGCGCCGTGGCCGCCGCGTGAGCCGCAGTGGCGGTAGGCAGTCCGGAGATGGCGAGTACGGAGGCGGTGACGGCGACTCGCCGCACCTCCGCGACGCAGCCAGCTGCTGCACGACATTGCGAACACTTTGCTACTCCACCCGTGAGAAGACAACACGGGGTTTCTCGGAGGATTTGTCCAATAACTTGATCCGTCCGGCGTGTCGGCTTGCGCCAAGAAGCCGACAATGCTCGCGCATTCGGCCGAAACCAGGCCGCGGAAACGGATCAGGCGGTGGCTTCGTCGTCGTCGTCGTCGCGGCGACGGCGGCCGATCAGCACGAAGAAGAATCCGATGCCGACGAGGATCAATCCGAGGATCGTCCCCGGGATGATGATGTTCGAGCCGGTGAACGGCAGGCTGCCACCGAAGATGTGCGAGATCGTCGTGTTCTTCGGCGGTGACGAGGTGGTCGTGGTCTTCGTGACGCACACGCTGGCCGAGGAGTGACCCGGGCCGCCGCCCTTGTTGGGCCCGGATGCCGAGATGCTCTGGCAGCTCGTGGTGACCGGGACCTTGACGCACGCGGTGCCGTTCGGCGCGGTCGTGACCGAGACCGTCTTGCCGGTCTTCGCGTTGACGATCTTGATGACGCTGCGGCCCTTGTAGTTCTTGATGCAGTACGTCGTGAACTTCTCGCCGGCGGTCTGCTGGCCCTTGACCAGCGAGCGCGGCGCCTGGATGCAGTCGATGGTCTGACCGTCGGCGCAGTACGTGCTGGCCTGCGGGGTCGCGGCCGAGGCCGTCGTCACGGCGAAGCTGGTGGCTGCGAGGCCGCCGACCATCAGCACGGCCATGATCACCGCGCTGACGAGCCGCCTGACGGTATCCACGCGCTGACTCTATCGACCGTCGCTCGTCGTGGCCAACCTGAAACTTCGGCGCGGACCGGTACGGATCATCACGGCCCGAGGAACCGACCTCGAGTTGACGAGTCGGTTTGGGGGCGTAAGAGTGCGTCTCGACGGAGAACGACCGGTTTCGCCGTCACAGGCCCGGGGCCGTGCCTGCGCAGCAGATGGATCGGTGATGGTCATGCAGTCTCAAACCGTCCGGCACGCCATCGCGACCGGCCGCCGCGTGGCGCCTGGTGGGCATCGCGCTGCTCGCCGACGGTCTCGACGAGCGCCATCGCATCGGCCGCGCACGCGGACGGTACGACGGCGACCGACGGCCCGGGCGCGGTCAGCCACCAGGACCAGTCCCGCAAGGACTGCATCGGCACCGCCCGCAACACCACGTCGAAGATCTGGTTCACCGTCGCCAACGGCGTGCTCTCCGACGTCTACGCGCCGACGGTCGACGCGACCAACGTCGAGACCATGCAGTACCTCGTCACCGACGGCTCGAGCTTCACCGACCTGCAGACCCGCGACATGACCTACACCGCGACCGGCGACGCCAGCGGCATGCTCTGCACCGTCACCTCGACCGCGAAGAGCAACGCCTACCAGCTGGTCACCACCTACCTCACCGACCCGGCCCGCGACAGCGTCGTCGTCCACACCCGCTACGTGCCGCTCACCGCGGCGGCCAGGAGCTACCAGCTCTACGTCCGGCTGGACGCCAACGCCGGCGGCAACGGTGGCGGCGGCGCCCCGAACGGCGGCGCCGACTCGGCGGTCGTCGACACCTCGACCGGATCGCAGGTGCCGGTGTCGTTCGACACCAACACGACCAGCCAGGCCGACCGCGCGTACGCCGTCCCGTCGTACCTGGCGCTGCGGGCCGACCGGCCGTTCACGGCGGTCAGCAGCGGCTTCGTCGGTGAGCCCAGCGACGGGCTGACCCAGCTCGACGCCAACCACGCGCTCGGCCCGATCACGACGACCGCGACGAACGGCAACGTCGAGCAGACCGCCGGCATCTCCCTCGGCAACGACCGGTCGACGACGCTGGCGCTGGGCTTCGGCACCACGCAGCCGGCCGCGGTCCAGACCGCGACCGCGACCGAGTCGACCTCGCTGGCGAGCCTGGTCGCGAGCTACCAGCGCGGCTGGGCGAAGTACGACGCCGGGCTGCGGCGGCCGCACCTGGCCGGCTCCGGGCTCAGCGCCGGCGAAGCAGCGGACGGCAATCAGCGACTACTACCAGTCGGCCAACGTCGTGAAGGCGTCGGAGGACAAGACGTTCCCGGGCGCGATCATCGCCGGGCTGGACGCGCCGTGGGGGCAGTCGATCGCGGCGAACGACCCGAACAACCTGTTCTCGACCGGCTACCGCGAGGTGTTCTCCCGCGACCTCTACGAGGCGTGGACGGGGCTGTTCACCGACGGCGACCTGAAGACCGCGCGGGACACCGTCCGCTACCTGCTGCTCGACAGCCAGCAGGCGGACGGGTCCGAGCCCCGCAACTCGCTGCTCGACGGCACCAAGGCGCCGGACGCGTTCAACATCCAGCTCGACGAGTCGTCGTACCCGCTGCTGATGGACCTGCAGTCCGGGCTCGGCCGGCAGCACGCAGCTGTGGCCGCACGTCGAGCGGATGGCGAACTTCCTGATCAGCCACGGCCCGAGCTTCGGCGTCGAGCGCTGGGAGGAGCAGACCGGCTACTCGCCGTCGACGATCTCGGCCGAGATCGCCGGCCTGGTCGCCGCCGCCACCATCGCGGAGCGGCAGCACCAGCCCGCCGACGCCCGCAGCTGGCTGGCGACCGCCGACCAGTACCAGCGGACCATCAAGACGTGGGGCGTCACCACCACCGGACCGCTGTCCACCAAGCCGTACTTCATCCGGCTGTCGAAGACCGGCGACCCGAACGCCGCGATCAGCTACGCCCTCGGCAACGGCGGCCAGACCCTCGACCAGCGCGACGTGGTCGACCAGGGCTTCCTCGAGTACGTGCGGCTCGGCGAGCTGAAGCCCACCGACCCGGACGTCGCGAACTCGCTGAAGGTCGTCGACGCGACGATCGAGAAGCAGACCGACAACGGCCCGGGCTGGATGCGCTACAACGGCGACGGGTACGGCGACTGCTACGTCCCGTCGGGGACGACGAGCTGCACCGTGACCGGGGCGCCGTGGACCGACGGCGGCGCGAACGTCGGCACCGGTCACCCGTGGCCGGTGCTCGGTGTCGAGCACGCCCAGCAGGAGCTCGCCCTGGGCCAGCGCAGCGACGCCGCGTCGCTGCTGTCGACCGTCAACGCCATGAACTCCGGGCCCGGCCTGGTGCCCGAGCAGGTGTGGGACGAGCCCGACCTTCCCGCGTCGCCCTACGGCAGCGACCCGACCACCGCGTCGATCGGCTTCGTCAACGGCGAGGCCGACGGGTCGGCGTCACCGCTGACCTGGGGCGCGGGGGCGCAGGTCAGGCTGACCGCCGACCTGAGCGCCGGCCGCGACCTCGAGCAGCCGGCCCAGGTGCGGGACCGGTACGTCACGCACACCCAGCGCAGCACGCCGCTGACCGTGACCAGCCCCACCGACGAGAGCTCGGTGGGCGCGACCATCACGGTCGCCGGCACCGGCGCGCCCGGCGCCCGGATCGACGTCGCCGACGTCGCCACCGACAGCAACAACGACACGACGCACACGTCGACCCGGGTCAAGCCGGACGGCTCGTTCAGCGTCGACGTGACCGCGGCGGCGCAGACCAACGTCCTGGTCATCTCGAGTACGGCGGCCAACGGCGGCACCGCGCAGGTGGTGCGGACGGTCATCAACGACGTCGTGAACGGCACCCTGATCTACACCCAGGACGACCCGACCGGCGACGACAACGGGCCGGGCAACTACGCCTACCCGACCGCGTCGGACTTCCACGCCGGCGCCTTCGACCTGACCCAGTTCCAGGTCTACGACACCGGGTCGACGGTCACGTTCCGGGTGCAGACCAAGGACCTCACCAGCCACGTTCGGCTCGACGAACGGCGCCCAGCTGGTCGACGTCTACGTGCACGACCCGGCCGCGAGCCACGACGTCGACGGCGTCGTCGTACCCGGGGATGAACTACACGATCAGCCCGTCATCGGCGTGGAGCAGCCTGATCGAGGTGCAGGGATTCCCGGGCTCGAAGTTCGTCGACCCGAGCGGGACCAGCCTGGGAGCGGTCACCGTCACCGCGAACTCGATCTCGCGCTACATCACGTTCAGCGTCGACAAGGCCGCGCTCGGCGGGACGCCGACCACCGGGTGGGGATTCACCGTCACCCTCACCGGCCAGGACGGCACCCACGGCACCGACCAGACCCGGGCCTTCACCAGCACGCCTGGTCAGTACAGCTTCGGCGTCTGCGCCACCGACGACGGCAGCCCGCTGTGCTCGGCCGATCCCAACTCGGTGCCGAAGGTGATGGACCTGCTGACGCCGGCGGGCGTCAACCAGTCCGACGAGCTCAACTACGTCGCGCACAGTCCCGTGACGCTGCAGGACGTCACACTCCCCTGAGCCGCGAGTCAGTGCGGGAGCGTGATCGTCCGGCGGCTCGGTGGCGCCCAGCCGTAGTGCTCGAGGGCGTCCTGCTGAGCGGTCGACGCCGGGACGTCAACCTCCAATGTCTGCGGCGACGGCACCGCCGACATCACGTCGGCTTTCGCCTGGTCGGTGCTCTGTTGCTCTCGCTCGTTGGTGCGCATCTTCGCCCCACCATTCCCCCGATGCGTCAACGGTAGGCGTTTTACCCGTCACGCTCAGTCGTACGCGTGGATTCACCCGAACGGACCATGGAGTATCGATGGGAGCGGAAGCGAAGCTTGCCCGACGGCTTGTTAGGTGTCTCCCAGCCGTAGTGCTCGAGAGCGTCCTGCTGAGCTGTTGACGTGGGGACATCCACCGCCTCGCGCTGCCCCGGGACCAAACCGACCGCGTCACCCGCGATCTCGCTGTGGACCTTCATCGCGCTCACCGCCCGCTACCGCTCGATGGCGGTGAGCATGGGCCGCCAGGCTGAAGACCGCCTGAAGTCCGAAACCGTTCGTCACACATTGCTACCCCCCTCACTGACCGTAGGTCACGGGTGGAGTCCCGCCAGACGACGGGCGGGTGATCTTGACCCAATGTCCGGCCGGCGCACGCTAGGCGCTAATGGCAACTCGGGACATCGAGCTGGGTCTGCTGGGGCCGGAGCAGCGGCTGGATCTTGGTCATGGGCGCGCCGCGCGGGATCGGCTCGGTCAGCTGCAGCACCGCGGTCTGCGGCTTGCCCGGCGCGAGGACCGTGTCGAAGTAGTAGACAGGGTGACCCTGCTCGACCCCGGTGCTGATGCCGAGCTGCTGGCCGTCCAGCGTGGCGTCGGTGAGCTCCGCACCGTTGCTGGTGTGGACGTAGACGAGGACGTGGTTGTTCGAGATCGGCTCGTTGCCGCTGGGCAGGTCGCCGCGGATCGTGACGTACGACGGCAGCCCGTGCGCAGGAGCGGTGTTGGTCAGGGTGACGGTGATCGTCGCTTCCCGCCGAGGCCCGGAGCAGGTGATGGCGCGGTAGGTCAGTGAGCGGTCGAGGTAGTAGTCGAGCTTGCTGGCGCCGGCCTGGTTGATGGTGAGGGACGCGAACGGCGCCTTCGTCACGGGGATCTCGCCGGCGAGCGGCGTCCCGGCGATCTGCGCCTGCTCGGCCGGGTGCGCCGACCAGACGGACAGGTGATGGGCGCCGGCCTGGTGCCCGAGCGCGGTCACGATCGCCTGCGAGTCGCCTCCGCTGGTGAGCAGCTTGTTGATGATGGTCTTGCCGACGACGGACAGGAACGCCTTGCGGGGCCCCTGGTCGGCGCCGGTGAAGACGGCGTACTCCTTGGACTCGACGAAGTTCACGAGGTTCGCGCCGGTCAGTGGCTGGTCGTAGCCGGGCACCGTGACCGGGCCGGTGAGCTGGAGCATGGCGGCGAGCGAGACGGGGTCGACGCCGATGACGCCGTCGATGTGCTCGTGGCTCTGGGCTTCCCACAGGTGGGCCCAGATGTTGGCGCTCGTCGGGAAGTCCGGTGACACGTTGCTCTGGAACCACGACGAGGTGGGGTCGAGGTTGCCGTAGAGCTGGTTGAACTCGGCGCTCTCCTGCACCACCGGCTGGCTCGGCGCCTTGAACGCCGCGTTGCTTCCCTGGGCGACGACGGAGATGTGCCCGTGGTCGGCGACCACGATCGCGTAGCCGGCGATCAGCCCGCCGGTGCCGCGGGACTCGGCGTTGTTCTGCTCGCCGACGAAGTAGCGGCGAGGGCCGTCGGCGCCGAGCATCGCGGGTCCGGCCTTGGCGAAGCGGGTCGCGGCGTCCAGCGAGCCGGACAGCGACGTCAGCTGGTTGAGCACCTTCGACCGCGCGGAGCCGATCGGGCCGAACCAGCCGCCGGGGAGCGCTGCGACCTCGTCCCGGGCCTTCGCTGCGGCGGCATCGGCCTGCGCCAGCTTCGGGCGCGGCCGCCTGCAGCGGAGCGAGCAGCGATCGGTGCCGGGGCTGGTGCGCAGCTTGGACGGCGCCACGCTCGGACCGACCTCGACGACAGGTGGGAAGCGCCTGTTGAGCCAGATCGTTCGCCACCGAGGCGAGCCCTCTGACCGTGTGGACCGGTGGCAGCCAGGAGGCCAGGAACCAGACCGGGTCGTGGGTGTCGCCATTCGCTGCCTTCGCGTCGTGCTGGGCGTGCGCAGGTCAGCCGAGGCGTCTTTGCCGGCGATCAGGTCAGCGCGGACGTTGTCAACGGCGGTGCGAGTGGCCTTGAGATTGCCCTCAGCCGAATGGGCCCGAAGGACGATCCACAGAGCACCAAACACCAACAACCCGAGTACGCCGGCGGCGATCATGAGCCGTCGGCGCATTTGTTCACTGTACTTCGGGAAGGGGATCGAGGCGGCTCTTCGCCGTGCGCTCTACTATCAATGAAGTGTCCGCTCCCGCGCCATATGCCATCCCGCCCGACGCAGCCGTATATGTCGCTGGCCACCGCGGCCTCGTTGGCGGCGCTGTTACCCGCTTGCTGCGTCAGCGCGGCGTCTCCGTGCTCGGACGCACGTCCGCCGAGCTCGACCTGCGCGACCGCGCTGCCGTCGATGCGTTCTTCGAGGCCGAGCGTCCCAGCCACGTGGTCCTTGCCGCCGCCAAGGTCGGTGGGATCTGGGCCAACTCGACTTACCCGGCAGACTTCTTGTCGGACAACCTCCGGATCCAGGTCAATGTCCTGGATGCTGCGGCGCGTACCGGGGTCGAGCGGCTGATCTTCCTCGGATCGTCCTGCATTTACCCGAAGTTCGCGGAGCAGCCGATCCGGGAAGACAGCCTCCTCACCGGCAAGCTCGAGCCCACCAACGACGCGTACGCCATCGCAAAGATTGCCGGGATCATGCAGGTCCAGGCGCTGCGCAGGCAACACGGCGTGACTTTCATCAGCGCTATGCCTACCAACCTCTACGGCCCCGGCGACAACTTCGACCTGGCCAACTCGCACGTGCTGCCCGCGATGATTCGCCGGCTCCACGAGGCCAAGCAGTCAGGATCGGCCACGGTGACGATGTGGGGCACCGGAAGCCCACGCAGGGAGTTGCTCCATGTCGACGACCTAGCGACGGCCGTCGTGTTCCTGCTCGAACACTACGACTCTCCCGACCCGATCAATGTCGGGACCGGCGAGGACCTGACGATCCGCGAGCTCGCCACGCTGACCGCCTCGAGGGTCCAGTACGACGGGGTCATTGAATGGGACACCTCAAAGCCCGACGGCACTCCCCGAAAAGTGCTGGACGTGTCTCGGATCAGAGCTCTGGGATGGTCGCCGACCGTCGCGCTTGAGGACGGGATCGAGAGGACCTACGGCTGGTTCCTGGAGCATGTCGCGACGGACGCCCGAGTCTGAGAGCCTACCGGTCGATCCGGACTCCACGTCCGCTGAGGTGGTCCTGCACGGCCTGGATGTCGGCGTCTACCATGATGTTCACCAGCGCCTCGCCATAGGTGGACGCTTTCCACCCAAGTTTGGCTTCGGCCTTGCTGGCGTCACCGATCAGAGCATCCACTTCGCTCGGCCGCTCATAGCGCTTGTCGTGAACCACGTGCTTTTCCCAGTCAAGGCCAGCCCGCGAGAACGCCGTAATGCAGAAGTCGCGGACCGTCATGGCGTGCCCCGTGGCCAGGACATAGTCGTCCCCGCCGTCGGTCTGCAACATCCGCCACATTCCCTCGACGTACTCCGGGGCGAAGCCCCAGTCCCGCACCGCATCGAGGTTGCCCAGGAACAGCCGGTCTTGCAGTCCTGCCGCGATCCTTGCCACGCGCTCGAGTGACCTTACGGGTGACGAACGTCTCGCCGCGGCAAGGCGTTCATGGTTGAACAGATTCCGTTCGTCGCGTGCATGCCGTAGGCCTCGCGATAGTTCACGACCGCCCAGAAGCCGTAGAGCTTCGCTACCCCGTATGGGCTGCGCGGATGGAACGGCGTCGACTCGCTCTGCGGCGGCAGGGTCGAGCCGTAGAGCTCGGAGGTGGAGGCCTGGTAGAAGCGCGTGGGCTTGTCGCTGGCCCGGATGGCCTCCAGCAGGCGGATGGATCCCAGCCCGGAGGTGTCTCCGGTGTACTCCGGCATCTCGAAGCTCACCTTGACGTGACTCTGCGCGGCAAGGTGGTAGACCTCATCGGGCTCGACGGCCCTTACGAGGTTGACCAGGCCGGTACCGTCCTGCAGATCGCCATAGTGCAGCGTCAGATGCCGGCCACTCTCATGCGGATCCTGGTAGATGCCGTCGATTCGATCGGTGTTGAAGGTGCTGGCGCGACGGATGAGGCCGTGGACCTCGTAACCCTTCTCAAGGAGCAGTTCTGCGAGGTAGGAACCGTCCTGTCCGGTGATACCCGTGATGAGGGCGGTCGGCATGCGGCCAGAGTACCGAGGGGCGCGCCAACCTTGGCCTGACGACCCGCGGAGAGTTGCACGGGCTGGAGCCGCCCATTCCCTTCCGAAAAGACCAAAGTAAGAAACTACAGTTAAGCCGCATAGGGTCGGATATGGCCTAGCATGGCCGACGATGATTGAGGGATCGCTGCGCGGACGCCGCGTCCTCGTGGTCGGGATCAATTACCTTCCGGAACGGACCGGGATCGCGCCCTACACCTCGCAAGCGTGTGCCTACCTCGCCGCCCAGGGTGCGGATGTCGTCGTCATGGCCGGGGTCCCCCATTACCCGCATTGGCGCACGCCGGCTGAGTATCGCCGCAGGCTGTCATTCGACGAAACGCATGACGGGGTGCGAGTTCGCCGACTCAGGCACTTTGTCCCGTCCAAGCAGAGCGCGCTCACACGCGGCGCCTACGAAATGACATTCGGCCTGCACGTCGCCTCACGCCGCGCGCCGTGGCGACCGGATGTGGTTGTAGCTGTCACTCCCAGTTTGGCCGGCGCGGCTGCAGCATCTCGCATCGCTCGCCGGGCAGGTGTTCCGTTCGTCATGTGGGTGCAGGACCTCATGGGGCCGGCCACCGAGCAGAGTGGAATCAGCGGGGGCAGCCGAATCAGCGCGTTGACCGGCCGCCTCGAGTCCCACGTGCTCCGCCAGGCATCGTCCGTTCTCGTGCTCAGCGACAACTTCAAGCGGTATGTGGAAGAGCCTCGGGGTCCCGCGGAGCGCGTGCAGGTCATGCCGAACTGGACTCACGTCGGTCATCCTCGAGGTGAGCGGAAGGCAGTCCGCCGTCAGCAAGGCTGGCGTGAAGACGAGATCATCGCGCTGCACAGCGGCAACATGGGACTGAAGCAAGGGCTGGAAAACATCGTCGAGGCGGCCCGGCTCGCGGCCGCCGAGACACCGCATGTGCGATTCGTACTGATGGGCGATGGCAGTCAGCGAGGTGCCTTGCAGACGCTTGCCGAGAGGGTGCCAACCCTGTCCTTCTTGCCGGCGGCCGACGACCGCGAATTCCCTGACATCCTCGCGGCGGCTGATGTGCTTCTCGTGAACGAGCGCGCCAGTGCTGTGGACATGAGCCTGCCGAGCAAACTCACGTCGTACTTCCGAGCTGGTACGCCGGTGATAGCCGCCATACCCGGGATGGGGAGCACGGCACGTGAGATCGAGCGTTCAGGTGCGGGCATTGTGATTGAGCCCGAACATGCAAGAGAACTCCTGAACTGCGTAATCAGCCTGACGGCCGACTCTGAGCAGTCTGGCCGACCTCCGCCAGCCGCACAGCGGCACGCGGCCATGCACCTTGACGCGGAGGTTTCCCTGGAAACTCTCGCGGATGTCGTCGTGCGCTCGACCCTCGGTGTCGCACAACAGTCACCGAGACTGTCGCCCGATTCGGCATGTGTCTCGGGCATCGCAACAGACGTCGACCGAACACCGAACCAGCGAATATCGTAAAGCCCACGTTCGATGCTCGGCGAGCTGCGCCGAGCAAAGCGCGCCGTGTCACACCCCTTAGGCCCTTGCCCAGAGGCCAGGCTGGCTAATCAGTTATCCACTGCGAGCGCAAGCCGACTGCTTGCTCTGAAAGAGCAGTGAGTCGTCGGGCCCACATTGGGATTGGTCAGGCAACGAACACTTAAGGGTTATTGCGAGGCTCCATCACAAATCGCTATAGAGCGGTCTCCGGTCGTCATGTTCCAGGGTGCGAGGGGGGCTGAATAGGTCCTGGCTGCCCGGAAGCAAGGCCGCTATCCAGAGCGCCACGGCCGTAGCAGCCTCGGTGACAGCGAGGGCGACAAGGATGCCGTGAAGCCCGTCTATCTCACCCAATACAACGCCGGTGACAATCTGGAGCACGCTGGAGGCGACAACGATGGGGGTGCTTCGTCTGACTCGCCCCGTGGACCGTAGGGCTGTGAGCGCGCCGGCGACAAGACACGTAAATATGTACCGGGCGCCGAGCAACGGAATGACGTAACGCAGTCCAATGGCTGTCGCTCCGAAGAGTTGAATGACCGAGTGGCCGCGCGGGGTGAGGAGGAATCCTAGCCACAAAGCCGAGGCGGCCGACAAGATTAGACCTAAGAGGAATGAGGCCCCAACGGCCCGCTTCACGTGACCTTGCGTCACCAGCTTTCGTAATTCGGGTAGAACGGCAATAGCTGAGGAGGCTGCCAACGTATTGATGGGCCCAAACACCTGAACCCGGCACGAAACGCGCCCAAGGCCGCCGCGCCGGCCACAGCTCCCGTCAGCAGCAGGATAAGTTGAGCAGCGCCACTGACTGCGCCAAACTCCCACGAGAAATCGAAGACTAACCTCGGCGGACCTCCGCGCCAGTTGCTGTGCCCGCGACCAAGTTACGTGCAGTCCCCACCGCCAAAGTGGGAATACTGCTGACGCGGCCCCCGCACCAAGCCATACATCCAGAACCTCAGCCGCGCCTAGCGGTACGCCCGCGAGCCGCAGCCCCGCTAATGCGCCCAAGAGAATGACTGCCCACATTGCATCGCTAGCGAGGGCAAGCGAGGGACGCCCTGAGGCCAAGAACAAGTAACGGCCTGTGTCTTGTATAAGAATGAAAGGCATTGAAACCGCGAGCGCGACCCACAGGGACAAGTGCGTCGACACCCCAAACACAGGCAGAAGTATGAAGCTGGCTATTGTGACAACCACCGCTTGAATGGCGAACGCGGGTCGAGCCACAGACCGCAAGTCTGAAACTTTTTTCCGGCGCTGAACAGAAGTATTGGCTGTGAAATGAGAGCGCGAGCCAGCCCGATTACGAACATAACCGAACTGTAGATGAGGGCGAATATGCCGAACTCATGGCGCGTGGATGAATGGGCGGCGATTATCACGACGACCACGTTCGTGCCGTTAGAGACTAACTGATCGAATACCCCAACAAGAACCCGCCGCGTCCCAGACCCGAAGTGACGTGTTCGCGTCCGTCTCAGCCGTATCACGATGAACCCAAGCTGTCATGAGAAACGAAGAGGTCTCTCAACCTCCAATGTGTCCCACACATCGTGGAGGCGACGGCTGGGCCAACGACCAACGCCGCTCTGACTACTTCTCTGCCGCCGCCCACCGCCCTGACCGGGCGCACCCAAGGCCGGCGGAACGACGCGACTCGAAGCGACAACACCGTCCTTGTCAAGGTGCCTGCCTCTCGAATGATTGCCATCGTCCGGCCAATGGCGCATTCCGGCATCAGCGGAACTTTCTCCAGCCGGCGACAGGCGAGTACTTCCAAACGCCGAGGGAGGCACTGCCTACGGTCACGCTGGCCCCGTACTCATGGACAGTTGGGTCAACGCCGACCCCATGGTCGCGTGCCAGAGCCGCCCAAAATGCGACTCCTGCGCTCCTGCGGAGGTAGGCGGCCAGTTTGCTCCCTCTCCCGAACGGTCGACGAGGGTCGCGGGCGACGGCCCGCGCCGCCAAGACCCGTTTGGAATGCGATGACGCTATCCTCCTTCCAGTGATTGGCGTGGTACTTCTGGGTGCGGCGTTCGCGTTTACTTTCGCCGTCGTTGTTCTGACCCGCCACGATGGCCGCACGCTCGGCTATGCTCTGCTCCTGGTCAGCTGCTTCATGTTGCCGTGGAACGCAGTGACCTTCGGTCCAGTTCCGATTGCCGACCTCCCGCTGCTGGCGGCGGCCGCGATCCTGGCGCTCTTCGCTCTCGTGAGCCCAGGTGTCCGGTTGCCTAAGCCGCTCGTCATCGGGGTTGCGCTTCTGATCGTCGCTGGGCTGCTGAGTGCGCTCTTGCCACCCTCAACTCATTACCTGTACACGAGAACTAGCCTGCAGTCCCTATCGACCTTCAACCCACTCGATAAAGCCGCCAGGAACTCGAGCGACCTAGTTAACCTTTCGAAATATCTCGTCGCTATTTTGCTGATTCCGGTGCTCGCTGTAGTGGCGACCCACCATCGCGCAAGTCGTGTGCGAGGCTTGGCTTATGCATGGGTCGCCGGGATCGGGGTCTCGGCGGCGACCGCGTTTGCTGATCACCGAGGGATCACACACATCAGTTCAGGCCTCATCGGCTATACGGACGTAACGGGACGGCAGCCGGGCTTGAGCGAACAGCCAAATCATCTGGGTGTCCAGCTGGTGATCGCCATGCCCATTGCCCTTTTCATGTTCAATAGGGGTCGAGCTGCCCGGGCCGCCGCTGTCACCTATCTCGTTCTTGCTGGGTTAGGTCTCTACGTTGCCGCGTCCCGAGGCGACACTCGTTGCTGCACTAGCCGCTGTACTTCTGTCGATTCTCATACAGCCTGGTGTGCGCCGTCACGCTGTCACGGTCTTGTACGTTGTCTTTGCCGCGACAATCGCTTACGCCTTCACGGGCGGAAGTGCGGAACTCCTAGCAAGGCTGCGACTGTCCGCGTCTAACAGCACAGTCGTTAGCGACCAACAGCGGTCCCTCCTGCGCAACCAAGCCGTTCGCGACTTCTATCATCAACCGATTTTCGGAATCGGCTATGGCCAAATGCCAACGATGCGCACCTATCTACTTGCAGATACTCGCGGCAGGTGGCCTCGTCGCCTTTACGGGATTCATCGCCCTAACGTTCGGGACGATGCACACCGTGTGGCGGCAGGTGACCGTCGAGACCGCCTTGTCCAGGGCCCTGATCGCGTCGACGGGAACGTGGCTGATCCTCGGCCTTGTGGAGAACGAACTCACCGATCAGTATCTCTACGTGCCGCTGGCATTAGCCGTGGCTCTGTGGGCGTCGTCAACCAATCAGACTGAGCCCTTGCCTATGGCTTGCGCGGCGCCTAGTCAGCTCATCAGCGGGACAAGGAAAGGCTCTTTGCGTGAGTGAATGTTAGAACGTGACTTTAGCGGCGTCCCGTGCGACGAAGATATACCACTCGCATCGAACCTGTCGGCTGACGAGTATTGGAGACGGTCGTCACTAACTAATAAGCACTTCGGGGGCGAAAGCCCCTGAGCCCTGACCGGCTTAGAGCGTCAGTTGATCGCAACCTCATGTCCTGAGCGATTCGTTGCGCCGTAGGTATGGAGGAGCCACGAAAATCGGAGCTATTTTGACCAAGACGCGCGTGCTGCACGTGATTCCGACGCTCGCACCTGAGTACGGGGGCCCGGTAGCGGCTGTGAAAGAAATGGCCGCCCTAGACATTGCCCTTGGTAGGGAAGTTGTGGTCGTAACGGTGGGAAAAGACTCACCATCTGTTCTAGCAACCGGGTACAGAGTAGTCAACTTTATGCCAGGTCGCATATTCGGACGCGTAATTCTCAAGCGCCCGACACCTTACTTGGATCATAAGCGGTGTAAAATCGTTCGATATCGTAATCATTCACGGCGTTTTCCACCTCGGGGCCATTGTTGCCGCCCTCGCGAGCCGCGTTAGATGTATCCCCTACATCATAAGGCCGCACGGAAGTCTGGACCAATATGACCTGCAGAAGCACAACTGGCAGAAGCGGTCACTGGCGCTGCTTTGGCACGCCATGCTGGATGGATCGGCCCGCATATGGTTCACCACATCACGCGAAATGTTGCAGAGCAATCTATTCGGTGCTTCTCCAAAAGAGCATATCCTTCCTTTATCTGTCGATCTGCCGCCACGGCCTAATGCCGAGACCGTGCGTGCACTTCGCTCCAAACTCGGCATCCCTGATGATTACACACTTATCCTATTCCTCGGCAGGCTCGACAGAAAGCCTGAGGGCCTCACTTAAAGCGTATAGCGAGGCCAGGAGTACGCGTATGGCACTGGTGGTCGTTGGAGCCGGGGACAGCAGCTACGAGGAGGAACTGAGGGCGCTCGTAGCCAGTCTCACTTTTAATCTGCCGATCTTTACGGGATGGGCTTCTACCGGAGAACGCAACGATTACATGTACGTACCACGATTTGTCTTGCCCAGTGACAACGAAAACTTCGGAATCGCAGTTGTCGAGGCACTCCTGAGCAAATGTCCGGTCCTAATAAGCGACGGCGTCTACTTGTCCGATGAACTCCGTCGGGAGGACGTCGGTTTCATGTGTGATCAAACGGTTGACGGTCTCCTCAAGTTCGCCCCGTCGCACGCAGTGGATCAACCGTCCATGCGACGACAATGACGACACAGCGTGGATACGTATATGCTAGAAGAAATCTTCTTGAAAACTTGCTATCGAGAATCGCTACGGCGGGATGGTCGAGGCAGCAGCGGGGAACGTCGACCTCCGGAGCGCCGAGAATAGGTGCTTTTCGCACCCACAAGGCACGCGGATCATACAGGCGTCTAACGCCGGGTGGATTTGTGCACACGGAAGGGGAGCAGAGGCGGTGTCGAGTATGAGGCGCAGGTTATCTATTTTGATCTTTCTACTCCCGCCGAGCAGAGTCAAGAATGCAATTCTAACAGAATCGGCCACACGATCGCCGCCTCCGCCGATATCGCAAGCTGCGTAAACGTTGGCTGCACCGTAATCGCTGGCGAAAATTGTCGCGTTGGGTTCGGCAACGTGCTTAGGGGCCCGTTCACCTTGGAACTGGAGCCGAGCTCTACGGTTGGCCAATGGAACTGGGTGTCTGTAGCCTTTGCACTCAAGCTATCGTCCCAACTGGCGACCTCAGCTTAAACTGGAGAGGCATGCAGCCATCACAAGTCGCCATTATCTTGATTGCACTGCGGGAATCTCGATCGGGGAGTTCACCACGATTGCTGGACATCGAAGCACTCTCCTTACTCATTCCATCGACCTTCGCAGGAACGAGCAGACCCTAGAAAAGATCGAGGTCGGCTCGCGATGCTTTATAGGGACGTGCTCGGTTCTACTTCCGGGTGCCCGGGTGCCCGCTCGATCCGTTTTAGCAGCTGGTGGAGTCTTTACGCAGGAGAAAGAGGACATACCTGCGGGAACCCTCTTCGCCGGTGTGCCAGCCCGATCCGTCGGCCGTACGGACGCGCTATTTCGATCGGACGGTCGGACATGTTGACTAACTGCGTACCCCCATCATTTTGACAGTGGAGAACCAGTCAGCTGGGAACGCGCATGAGCACCTGCTCAGTTGCCGGAGCCGGCCCATCTGTAAGCCGCCAACGGGAATAGGCCGTTTACCTGCAGTACTTTCACCGTCCGGATCGAAAAATACGCGTTCGATGTCACAAAGTGAAAACCCGTGAAGCGACAACAGACTAACCACATCCATCCATGCGGCGCCACCGGCGTACAACGGCGCAAAGCTTAACTGACCTCACAAAACGCGACGCTAGGAAGAATAGCCCGTACCCCAAGAAGCACGTTCATTTCTGCACCCTGAACATCCAGTTTTAGAGCAAAGGGCGCTGAAGGACGAAAGTCCCGGCGTCCAGTTGATCAAGGGTTACCACTCTAACGAGCTCGTCTGCTACATAAACTCGATCTCGGGTCTGCGGCCTCGTGTTCGGCGGTCATCGCAAACAATAGAATCGTCTTCTGGGAGGTTAGCGGTAGACGCCAAGCACCTCACTACCGGCGGAGGCGCCGGCAGCCGCATTAATACACATCCAGGCGCTATCTCCCGCAGCTGTTCGCTTCAGTCTCCTGCAAAGGCCTGCTCTCCACGGTTTGAGGCTGACTATCGCGCCGTTGTACGACGCAAGCCTCAGCGCGTGCCCGTATTGACCAGTGCTCGCACCTACATCCCAAACCGTGCGAACCCCATACTGATCGATAAGATTGCTCCGGTGAGAACCAAATGATCCGGTGTAAGAACTGACCTCGAGACCCATGTAGGCGAGGCCCGTCCTAATCCGGCGCTTGCCGCGATCGCTAATGTGACTCTTCAGACTCACTCCCAACTCCTGACAGGGGTAACACGCCAATCGAATATCTCGCTCGCCACCATGGTTCTGATGCCGCCCAGGTAGGAATCGTAGCGGACACGAAGCTCCCAATGCGATGCCACCGGGCTGGCTACGATTCTGGCGGCTTGACGTCATGAGCACTTGGGTCAGGCCGTGAGCATCGTCCGTTTTCTTTGGCAGCGAATATGAAGTGTTCCTTCTGTCGCGTCCCAGTGGAGGTTTGTGTTTGGTAAATACGAGCGCCGGTGGGGAATATGAGAACGGCCCTTCACCTGCGTAACGATATACACTCGGGAACCGGCGCGTTTTGTGTCGGATTTGTGCGTCGTCATGCGGCGAGTGGAGCAATGTGTGCCAGGCCACGGGTAACGGGACTTCCTAACGGCACCAACCGCTCGGGACGGCGAAGGCCTCGCGATCCAGCATACACATTCGCGCCCGTTGCGTCGCATTTGGGATCCTTTATCGCTAGCCTGTAGATGCGAGGGCCGACCCGAGGACACCGGAGAGACGATCGATGGACCTGCGTGACTACCTGCGGGTGCTGCGCAAGCGGTGGCTCGCTCGTGGCGTTGTGCACGCTGCTGGGCGTCGGGGCGCTCGCCGCGCTGGTGTACGCGACGACCCCGAAGTACGAGGCCTCGACTCAACTGTTCGTCGCCGCGAAGGACACAGGCGGAATCGCCAGCGGGCTGCAGTCCAGCGACCAGTTCAGCCAGGACCGCGTGAAGTCCTACGCCGACATCATCAGCAGCCCCCTGGTGACAGGGCCAGTGGCGCAGCGGGTCGGCGACGGCCTGACGGCGCAGCAGATCAGCAAGGAGATCTCGGCCGACGCGCCGCTGAACACCGTTCTCGTCAACGTGCACGTCACCGACACGTCGCCCACAGCGCGCGCAGACGCTCGCCAACGCAGTCAGCGACGAGTTCGCCAGCTACGTCGCGCAGCTCGAAACCACGCCTGGGGCATCGACGTCACCGGTAAAGGTCACCGTCGTCAAGCGCGCCGCGCTGCCGACTCGCCGGTGTCGCCCAAGACCGACACTGGACCTGGTGCTGGGACTGCTGATCGGGCTCGCCGTCGGCATCGGCGCCGCCGTGCTGCGCGAGACGCTAGATCGCACGGTCAAGGATCCCGCTGGCTGTCCAGCAGGCGCTTGACCTGTCCGCTGCTCGGGGCCATCGCCTACGACCCGGACGCCCGCAAGCGACCGCTGATCGTCCATGCAGATCCCCGCTCCACGCGAGCGGAAGCCTTCCGACAGCTTCGGACGAACCTGCAGTTCGTCGACATCGACAACGCGCCACGATCAATCGTCGTCACCTCCTCGATCCCCGAGGAGGGCAAGACGACGACGACCACGAACCTCGCCATCAGCCTGGCGCAGAGCGGGCTCAACGTCCTGCTCGTCGAGGGCGACTTGCGGCGGCCCCGGATGGCCGACTACCTGGGCATCGAGGGGGCGGTGGGACTCACCAGCGTGCTCGTCGGCCGGGCTGATCTCGCCGGCGCGATCCAGGGCTGGGGCCCGAACGGCGCGCTCAAGGTTCTTCCGAGCGGGCCGGTGCCGCCGAATCCCAGCGAGTTGCTTGGTTCCCAAGGCATGGTCGATCTGCTGCGCGAACTCGAGATGTCCTACGACCTGGTCCTGATCGACGCGCCCCCACTGCTCCCGGTGACGGATGCCGCGGTTCTGTCGACCATCGCCAGCGGGGCGTTGGTCATCGTTCGGCACGGAAAAACGAAGATCGATCAACTGGCACGCGCCGTAGAGGCCCTTCGTACCGTGGACTCGCATGTCTACGGCGTGGTCTTCACCATGACCCCGACCAAGGGCCCGGACTCCTACTACTACTACGGCCAGAACTACCGCTACGAGTCCAAGCGGGGCAAGGCTGATCTCGTCACTCCGGCGCCGCGGAGCAAGCGCAGGCGCTCGGCTGCCAAGTCAAGCAACGGCAGCCAACGGAACCGCGCCCACCTCGGGGGCGACCATTTTGCCCGGGGTATCCGCAGGGGCTCCACCTGCGGCGCCAAAACTGGAGCCGGTACGGCCGCGAGGGAATGACGCCGAGCACTGATGCGGACGCTCTGACGTATTTCGAGGGCTGAGACGCGGAACCGTCAATGCTCGAGCGCTGGCTACGAGTCAAGCACGGCGAACAGGCGATCCGTACCTGCGGATCGTGCACGGTCTGTCACGGGAGCGATCGAGCAACTCCACCGTCATGTCCGCCAGATGTTGCAACTGCGTCAAGGCTTCGACGACACGCCGATCCATTCCCGCTGCTCGGCATGAAGCCAGTGCCGCGTCGCACTCGGCCGCCGCGCTGGCCAGCGAGCGGACGGTGGTGCGCCACTCCTCGTCGGGGAAGTCCGGCACGGTGACGCCGGTCTGCGATCGAACGGGAGCTGGCAGGTCCGGCAGCACCTTCTGGTCGTTGTCGCGGACCAGCGTGAGCAGCCGGCCGGCGACCACGCTCATCGCCCCGGCAGCCGTCCGAGCCTGCGCGGCTGCGCGCAGCATGGGCAGGTCCTTCGGGTCCGTCGCTGCGTGTGGCGCTCCGGCGACGGAGTGCAGGTGCCTGAGCAGCTGCCCGGCGGTGGTGATGGCGGCGCTGGCTATGACGTAACGCTGACGATTGTCGTCGAGGGTTCGGCTCACCCGACGTCAGGGCCGGTCGCAGGGCGCGGGGCCCGGACTCGTCGAACCTGGCTGTCGGCGGGCTGGGCCGCCGCCGGGGAGCGATGGCTGGGACGCTGGCATGGCGCTCACGAGGGGTCGGTCACCGCCATTTCACGCTCGAGTGTGTCGCGTTCGTCGTGTCTTCCCGCCCCGTTGGAATACCCATCATAGTGACGTTGATGCCCTGATGTGGACAACATCGACACTCGCGCCGACCAGCCTTAGCGCCGCAGCTCAACCTTCCAGTCGATCGAGCGCGGCCGCCAGATGCGGCGCGAGCGTGGAATCGCCGGCGGCAAGATCGATCGCGTAGAGGAGTTTCGGTCCTCGCAGCGCATAGAGCCGCTTGTCGGCGGTGACGGCCGGTGCGGTCGCGGTGCGGGCCACCACGTCGCTGATCAGGTCGATGTGCTCGCCGACCTGGTCCATGACGACCTGGCCGATCAGGACCTCCGCAACGCCGGTCGGGTGGGTCAGCACGACGTCGAGGTGGATCGTTCCGTCCTCGGCGGGCGGCTGAGCGCGCCACCAGCCGCTCTCCGAGTGCAGCCAGGTGCCGTCGATCGGGTCGGTGGCGCGGGTCTCGTACTGCAGCCACGGCGAGCTGCCGTCCCAGGAGAACGTCATCTGCTCGACGTAGGGGAAGTCGGGGCCCTTGCCCTCCGGGACGGCACCGACGCCGTCGCCGGTCCAGGTGCCGATCAGGAACTCCAGCGGACGGAGCTCCTCGGGCAGCTCGGCCTCGGCGGGCTCAGTCATCGCCGAGCAGCAATCGGCTGATGATGAGCTTCTGGATCTCCGAGGTCCCGCCGCCGATCGAGCCGAGCTTCGCGTCGCGCAGCGCCCGCTCCACCGGGAAGTCCCGGAGGTAGCCGTAGCCGCCGTGGATCTGGATGGCGTCGAGCGCGTTCTGGACGCTCATCTCCCCCACCAGGTACTTCGCGATCGAGGCTTCCATCTGGTGCTCGACACCGGTCTGCTTGAGGTACGCCGCCCGGTAGACCGCGGTGCGGCACGTCTCGAGCCGCACCTTCATCTCGGCGAGCTTGTGCGCGATCGCCTGGTGCTTGGCGATCGGCTTGCCGAACTGGACCCGTTCCTTGGCGTACTTGATCGAGGTGTCGAGGGTGGCCTGCATCCCGCCGATCGAGCCGCCCATCATGACGGTGCGCTCCCAGTCGAAGCACTCGAAGGCGATCTGCCACAGCGCCTGTCCCTCGACGCCGAGCAGGCAGTCGGCCGGGACCCGGCAGTCGACCAGCGCGATCTCGGCCGTCGGCGACGACCGGCAGCCCATCTTGTCCAGCTCGCGGCCGACCCGGTAGCCAGGGTTCGTGGTGTCGACGAGGAACGCCGTGGCGCCCTTCTCGGACGTCTTGGCGAGCACGGTGCAGACGCCGGCGATCGGGCCGTTGGTGATGAAGATCTTGGTGCCGTTGATGACCCAGTCGTCGCCGTCCCGCACCGCGGTGGTCCGCAGCGCGGCAGCGTCGGAGCCGGCCTCCGGCTCGGTGGACGCCCAGGCGCCGATCATCGACCCGTCGGTGAGCGCCGGGAGCCAGCGGCGCTTCTGCTCCTCGGTGCCGTGCAGCCAGATCGGGACGCTGCCGATCACCCAGTGGGCGCCGAGGCTGAGGTTGAACCCGCCGTCGTGGCCGCCCTCGGCGATCGCCTCGTTCGCGATGACGCAGTCCATGATCGAGGCGCCGCCGCCGCCGTACTCCTCGGGGATCGGCAGCCCGGCCAGCCCCTGCGCGCCGAGCGACTTCCAGATGTCGTCGTCCCATCGGCCGTCACGGTCACGCTCGGCCGCGCCGGGAGCGATCGTGGCCGCCGCCCAGTCCATGACGCTGCGGCGGAGCGCCTTCTGCTCATCGGTGAGGGAGAAGTCCACGCACAGACGGTAACGGAGCGGGACCGGCACGCGTCGGGGTCAGCCTGTGCTGGGGCAGGTGGGCGCGTTCACAGTCAGTTTCAGCGGCCTGACCAGTGGCTGCGTGAGAGTCATCAGCGGGCCAGTTGCTGCCGGCTCGTGCACGTGGAAGACCAGGGTCCGGGTCTGTCCGGCCTTGAGCGGGACCTCGGCGATCGTCACGGGGTGGCCGTTCTCGCTCTCCGGAGTCGATGAAGGCGGTCTTGCCGTCGAGCGTTGCGTTCGTGACCGTCGCGTGCGCGGTGCTGTAGAGCGACACCAGCAGCGAGTTGCCGCCCCGACCCGTGACGTAGGACGGCAGTCCGGTCGTCGGCGCAGCATTATGCAGCACGACGGTGACCGTGGACGGACCCGCCGAGCACGAGGATCCGCGAGTAGGTGACACTGCGTTCGAGGTAGTAGTCGAGCTTGTTGGCCGCCGAGTCGTTGACGACGACGCCGAGGAAAGGCCGCGCTCGTGACCGGGATGGCGCCGCCGACCGGCTGGCCGATAGCGCTCGCTCGGTTGTCGCATCGCTGGTGTAGACGAGGAGCCGACGCTCGTCGACGGCCCTCTTCAAGCCCTTCGGCGGAGGCGAGCAGGTCGGCGCTGCGCTGGTGGATCACCGCGGTCGCGACGGCCTGCGCGGCCTGCACCTGGAAGGCCTTGCGCGCCGCGGTGTCGCTGCCGAACTTGGCGTAGACGCCACTTTCGAAGAATGCGACGGCGTTGCTCGCCGTCAGCGATCCCCCGCCCGGCAGCTGGACCGGGCCGGTGGCTTTCAGCAGATAGCTCAGCGCGGTCGGGTCGGTGGCGATGGCACCGTCGAGGTGCTGATGGAACCGGTCCTGCCACATCGACATCCAGATCTGGGCGACCGACGGGAAGTTGGGGCTCGCGTCACTGTTGGCGAAGGTGCCCTCGGAGTCGAAGTCCGGACCATATTGCTGGTTGAACGCGCGCCCTAAGTTGCACGTGGGCGCGAGCACCAGACAGGTCGGTGTCGCTGCCGAACCGGGTGAAGCTGAGCTGGCCGTGGTCGGCCTGCAGGATGCCGTAGTCGCCCGGCAATCCGCCCAGGCCTCGAGCCTCGGCTTCGGTTTCGAAGGCCACGAAATAGCGCTGGACGCCGTTCTGGCCTAGCTGGGCGGGCAACAGCCGGGTCGCCTGGCTCAGGTCGCTGAGCCCGTCGTGCAGCCGCTGGATGTCGTCGATCAGCTCTTGCCTGCTGGTGTTGGCCGGGCCGAACCATGTGTCTCCCGGGATCTGCTGGGCCGAGGCGCCGACAGCCGCCTGTTGCACCCGCCGCCTCAGTGAGGGGCGCTGTAGCGCTGGCCAGGACGGCTGGGTCGACCTGATTCGGTCCGGGACGAAGTTTGGCAGGATTCAACGCTTCGCCGGCGCGCAGCGCGGGCGGCAGCGCAACCGTCGCGAGGCGGTCGACGACTTGAGTGCCACCTCGAACCGTCCGCAGCGGCTCTCCCGCCTTGGGAACGCGCGAGAGCAGCCACCAGGCCGGGCCTGTCGTGCGCGAGTGCGCCGAGCTTGCCTTGTCCTGCATGGACGCAACGAGCTGAGTTGCAGCCGATTCGTTGCCGGACGACAGATCTGACTCGAGCTTGGGAAGGTCAGCGCGGACCGCGTTGACGTCCGATCGCGCAAGTAGGCCTGTGACGGCGACCCAGCCGATGCCCACGAGCACAACGACGAACGCCGATAGCAGGACGATCTTGATCGCCCTGGCTATCGGCGTTCGCCGACGTTTCGGCTCCGGAGTTGCGTGCGTCACACCGTGTGATCAGCGACGCAGTATGGCGGAGTCAGTTACTTCCTGACCTTGATGTGGCCATTCAGGACGACGCCGCTCTTCGTCCCCTTGAGGACCAGCGTGCAGCCCCCGAACTGCAGCGTTCTTGCTCAGCTTGATGCTGTCCGCCGCCCGGCCGCTGCTGCCGGCCTTCACGGAGCCGTAGTTCTTGTGGTACTTGCCGCTGTGGCAGTACAGGTTCTCGGTGACCTTCTCGTGGCTCTTGAAGACCTTGCCGGTCTCGAAGTTCACCTGCTGGCCGGGGTGGTAGATGCCTCGGTTGAAGAAGATGCGGCACTTGCCAGGCGGGTAGTGGCCCTTGTGCTTCCGCGGGCAGTGCTGCTGAGGCTTGTGCTTGGCTTGTGATGCGCGCGCGGCGGGCGCACGGGGCTGCGGCACGCGGCCTCCGAGAACCGCCCATGCCCAACGCGCACATGACGGCCATGAAGACCCCGATCGACGCGCGACCAATGCGTTGCGGTGCTGTCATGGCGCTCCTCGTATAAGGCTCGGCCCCCCGCTCCCACTCGGAGCTTCGGGCGCAGTTTAGCGATGATATGGACATGGCGGCCTAAATTGCGCGATTTCCTTGAGACTCACAGATTGATGCTCCCGCATTTGGATCGTCGGCACAGCCGCAGCCGCGATCCAGCGCCGGCCGGTAGTCTCGCGCCTCGTGGCGCAGCTCGTGGTGGATGTCGCGCTGCGCACCCGGCTCGACCAGGTCCTGCTCGGCCTGCGGCCGCTCGATGAGCTCCCCGGCGCGGACGGCGACGTCTACGTCGACGAGGAAGGCACGCCGATCGCCCGCCGGTCCGGCGACGCCGTCACCGGTCTCGGCCCGCTGCGCTGGCAGCACCCCGACTCGGTCCGCACCACCGCTCCCGTCGTCATCCCGGTGCCCGGCGTCGCCCCGGCAGCCGATCTCCCACCAGACGCCGTCGTCCTGCTCCCGGCCTCCGGCGTAAGGCTGGACGACGCCCGGTTCACCGCCTGGTCGCGCGCCTGGACCCAGTCCGCCGCAGCCACGATCGAGGTCCCCTACAGCGCCGCCGAGGCGGACGAGCAGACGTGCCGAGCTGGCATCGGCGTACTCCTCGGGTCCGCTGCTCGAGATCGACACCGCACCGCTGCCGGCCAGCGGCGGCATGACCGTGCTGCTCTCCGGGCTGTCCGGGTCCGGGAAGTCGACCATCGCCCGCGCGCTCGTCGAGCGGCTGGTGACCAGCCGGACCGTGACGCTGCTCGACGGTGACGTCGTCCGCACCCACCTGTCCCGCGGCCTCGGCTTCTCCCGCGAGGACCGCGACCTCAACGTCCGGCGGATCGGCTGGGTCGCCGCCGAGGTCACCAAGCACGGCGGGATGGCGGTCTGCGCCCCGATCGCGCCGTACGACGAGACCCGCCGCTGGGTCCGCGCCGACCGTCGAAGCCGCCGGCGGCCCCGGCTCGTTCCTGCTGGTCTGGGTGTCGACGCCGATCGAGGTGTGCGAGGCGCGCGACGTGAAGGGCCTCTACGCCAAGGCCCGGGCCGGCGAGATCACCGGCTTCACCGGCATCGACGACCCCTACGAGCCGCCGCTCGACGCCGAGCTCGTCATCGACACCTCCGTCGTACCCGTCGAGGCCGCCGTCGAGCAGATCCTCGCCGCCCTGCCGGCCCGCTGAGGCGCCTGAGACGTCACTCCGGCTTCGCCAAGAGTTCACCCGGATGGGTGATCCATCCGGGTTCACCTGACGTTGCCAGCGGCGAGACTTACGCTTCGGCTGTCTGGCCGGTACTGAACTGAAATGGGCAGGGAGCAACACAATGCGCGCACGATTGTTGATCGCGGGAGCGGTCGTCCTCAGCTTCGGGGTCGGAGCGGCCCAGCCGGTCGCCCACGCCTCGGTCCGAACCCCGGCACATCCGGTACGCCCGGCTCACACCGCCGCGGTGACGACCCACGCCGAGAAGTTCACGCTGGAGAGCATCGGCGGCGCCACGAGCGTCATCGCCTCCGGGTACTTCGCGGCCGGCGGGAGAGACCACCGCACCAAGAACGACCTGTTCGAGCTCCTCCACGGCAAGATCCGGATGGTGCGGGGCAAGAAGATCCACCACCACCAGACGCTCAACCAGACGACCTGCGCCTACAAGGCGAGCATTCACGGCACCTTCAAGGTGCGTGGCGTGTCCGGCGCCTACAAGGCGATCACCGGTCACGGGACCTACCGCGGCACCAGCATCGCCGTTCTCGGGCGCAACCCCAAGACCGGCAAGTGCGACTTCAAGGTCAAGCAGCAGGCCTACCAGCAGGTCGTCCACGCGAAGGCTCGGGTCAAGGGCACCGTCGGGGCCTCCGGTCGGAACTAGGCATCTCGTAGGCCCGAAAATGATCACCGCAAGATCGTGACTCTCGGTGGGTTCCTCGTTACTCTCCCTCTAACGGGGAGCGGACGGGGGATGGCCTATGCGACGACTGCTCATCATCGGCATTGCGGCCTTGGCCACGCTCGGAATCGCGGCCTCCCCTGCCAGTGCCGTCACGCAGTCGCTCGCCGCTAGCTCCGGCACCAACTCCAACACCAGTACGACGGTGTACGCCGTCCTGCTCGTCGGCTCCGATGTCATCATCGGCGGCAACTTCACCTCCATCACGAGCACCAACGGCGACCACCCACTCCGCCGGCGGCCTGGCCGCCCTCGACGCCTCGACCGGCGCCTGGGTCTGGAGCGCGAGCCCGGGCGGCACGACGTACGCGCTGGGGACCGGCGGCACCCACATCTATCGCCGGCGGCACGTACGGGATCAAGAAGTTCTCGACCAGCGGCGCCCAGATGTCCTTCCCGGCCGCCTACGGCCTCGGCACGATCCATGGCATCGCCGCCAATGACACCGATGTCTTCTACGGCGGCGGGAACGGTGTCGCCGCCGTCAACGCATCAGGTGGCGGGCGTGTGGCGGGACACGGCGACGAACGTCCGCAGCGTCGCCGTGAACGGGTCGCAGCTGCTGGTCGGAGGCGGCTTCTGCAGCATCGGAGGCCAGACCCGGCCCACCATCGCCTCCGTCAGCACCACCAGCGGCGCCGTGAACACCGGCTTCAACGCCCGCCGGTTCGGCTGCACCGACGGGGAGGGCCAGCCCGCCCTGGCCATCGCCATCAACGGCGGCCAGGCCTTCATCGGCGGCGGCGGCACCCTGAACCGCGTCGTCGCGGTCAACGCCATCCAGCGGCGCGATGGCCTGGCAGGGTGACGGCGGCGACGGGGACGTCCAGGCCGTCGCCGTCCAGGGCGGCAACCTCTACATCGGCGGCCACTTCGACTGCCTGGACGGCGCCGACAACCAGCCGTGCGGCGCGGTCCGCTACAAGGCCGCGGAGTACAGCCTCAACGGTGCGCTCAACTCCAGCTGGACGCCGACCGTCTCCGGGGGCGAGTTCGGCATCTGGGGTCTCGCCGGCAACTCGACCCGGCTCTTCGTCGGCGGCATCTTCACCCAGATCAACAGCCAGACCAGGAACAAGTTCGCCATCTTCACCAGCTGACCCGGCTGGGTCCGCCAGTGAGCGCGGCTAGACGTAGCCGAGGCTCGCCGTCGAGCGCGACTGGTACCCGCCCTCGGCGGCGGCGAGCGCCAACGTCGCGTGGGTCTGGGCGCTGTTCAACAGCCCGAGGATGTGGTTCTGCAGCACCGGGAGCGCCTGGGCGACGCCCGGCGGGCATGTTCGTCGCGGTTGAGCGGCTCGGTCGTCGACTCCATGAGGGCGGCTGCCGGTCCAGCAGCTCCTCGGCCTTGGCGTAGTGCTCTTGTCCGGTCAAAGACGGTTCTCCCGGAGCGTGGGTGGGCCAGGACGTGCCGTCGTCACGGTCGGTGACTGCGCCAGCCCACCATCATGGCGGACAAATCCGGATGCGGCAGGCCGTTTCGGCGGAATCTCATGGAGTGAATCGCCAGGTCGGGCCGGTCAGCCGTCCCCCGATGCGGCGACTGGATGGCCGGACGAGTGAAGTTCGTCGTACGCCACGCGAGTTTGCTGCTTTGCCAGATGCCAGCGCGGCGCTGTGACAGGCTAAGCGCAGCACATCACGTGCCGTTGTTGCCCACACAACACCTGCTTGGCGGTTGCACCGGAAGCTCTTGCTCGTGACCCCGCAGGAGATGGAGTTACACGGCTAATGACCGGCTCAGTTCTGCGACGGCTCGCTGCCGTGATGACCCCCTTGGTCGTTCTCGTGTCCTTCGTCCTGACGGGTGCGGCATCACCCGGCTCCGCGACGGTGGCGGGCTCGATGTCCGCGACGATCTCCAGCTCCTGGCAGACCAACGCCACGGTGTGGAAGATGGCCTACGCCAATAGCGACATGTACATGGTCGGTGACTTCACCTCGGTGCGTCCCTCCGGTGACGCGCTCGGCACCGGCGAGGTGCCGGCGACGTACTTCGCCGCGTTCAACGCCTCGACCGGCGCGCTCGACACCGCCGTCGAACCACACCCACACCTTCACCGGGCAGGCCTCGGGCAAGCTGCCGCTCACCGGCGGCACCGTCGCCGCCTCACCCGACGGCAGCGTCATCTACGTCGGCGGCGGTTTCACCACGCGTCGACGGCGTGGCCCGGGACCACCTCGCGGCGTTCAGCGCCACGACCGGCGCGCTGCTGGCGTGGAACCCGAAGGTCAACGGCAAGGTCGAGGCCATCGCGACGAACGGGACCACCGTCTACATCGGCGGCCAGTTCACCAAGGTCGGCACGACGACCACCGGCACGGACATCGCCGCGATCAGCGCCTCCGGGACCGGCAAGGCACTGACCTGGGGCACCGGCACCCAGCCCTCCGCCGACGACATCGTCGACGCGCTCGCGGTCTCCCCCGACGGCACCCAGGTCGTCGCCGGCGGCTACTTCGACGAGATGGACGGCCTGACCTCCTCCGGTACGACGACGTACAACAAGGCCGCGATCATCGGCGGCATCGCCAGCTCGACGCCGGGCGCGCTCGAGCCGATGCCCGCGGACAGCGTCGTCCCGGTCGGCACCACCGCCCACAACCCCAACAACTGCATCTCCAACGTCAAGGACGCCGTGATCGCGAGCGGCGTCGTCTACATCGCGGACGAGGGCACCGGCGGCGGCTGCTTCGACGGCACCTGGGCGGCCAACCTCTCCGACGGCTCGCTGGCCTGGGTGAACCACTGCCTCGGCGCCACGCAGACCGTCGAGGTGGTCAACAACTACCTCTACAAGGGCTCGCACATGCACGACTGCGCGCTCACGAACACCAACGGTGACCCGGCGAACTTCCCGCAGATCCCCGGCACAGCCGCCACCTGGCCTCGGAGAGCCTGAGCAACGGCTTCCTCGGCCCGTGGTACCCGCTGATGGACGCCGGCGTGAACCTCGGCCCGCGCACCATGGCCACCGACGGCAGCCAGCTCTTCGTCGGCGGCGACTTCACCACGTCAACGGCGTCGCCCAGCAGGGTGTCGCGCGGTTCCAGCCGAACGACGGACACGGCGACGCCGAAGCCGACCGCTCCGATCGTCAACGCGCTGAGCAGCACCTCGGTCGAGGTCTCGGTCGAGGCTCCGCTGGACATCGACGACCCGGACCTCACCCTCGAGCTGTTCCGCAACGGTGGCACGACGCCGATCGCCATCGACCGCGGTCACGTCGTACTTCTGGAAGCAGCCGATCGTCAGCTGGATCGACAGCGGCCTCGCCGCCGGAACCGACTCCTACACGGTGAAGGCGCTCGAGACCGACGACTCCGCGGCCGCACCGACCGCTGCCTCGACGGCGACGAAGGTCACCATCCCGGCGACCGTGGGCAGCTACGCGGCGGCGGTGGCAGGCGACCTGCACCGAGCTCGTTCTGGCAGCTCAACGAGGCCAAGGGCCTGGTGGCGGGCGACGCGAGCGGCAGCGCCTCGGGCCAGGGCGGCGTATAGCCTCCAGCGGCGTCACCTACGGCGTCGCCGGGCCCGACCGTGGACGCGACCACCGGGGTCACGCTGGACGGCACCGCCGGCATGATCGTCGACCCGACCGCGATGGCCAGCCCTACGTCGTACTCGCTCGGTACGTGGTTCAAGACGACCACGACAAGGGCGGGAAGATGATCGGCTTCGGCAACAACAACCGGTCGCCGCTGAGCTCCAGCTACGACAAGCAGATCTACATGACCAACGCCGGGAAGCTCATGTTCGGGGTGTACACCGGATCGACGCAGACCATCTCGTCGTCGTCGGCGTACAACGATGGGAAGTGGCACCAGGTGGTCGCGACGCAGGGATCGTCGGGCATGCAGCTCTACGTCGACGGAAGCTCGGTCGCCAGCGGGCCGGTCACCACCAACCAGTCCTTCACGGGCTACTGGCGGGTCGGTGGCGACAACCTGAGCAGCTGGCCGAGCGCTCCCAGCAGCAACTTCTTCGCCGGGAGCATCGCCGACGTCGGGATCTACAACGGCACGGTGCTGCCGGCGACGACGGTTTGCTCGCTCTACACCGCCGCCCAGTAACCCAGTAACTCAGTGCGACCAACACCACGCCGAGTGCGACGATCCTGCCCTAAGTAACCCCTCTCCAGGGGCAGGAGCGTCGCACTCGACGAGGTGTCGGTTGTCGTTACCAATCCGTAGCCTGCGTCACAATCTAAGGGGGCGGTCCCCGGTGGTTTGATGCGGCTAGACAGCAGCGAACCGACGGGGGTCAACGTGCCGGACACCGAGACGCTGCTGACGGCCCTGATCTCACGCCATCGCGGCGGCCGCGAGACCTGGGGCCGGGCTCGAATCTCGTCGAACGGGCCAGGATGCTGGCGTACGTCGACCAGGCTCGGCTGCCGCACTCGCGACGCAACCGGGCCCAGGAGCTCGCGTTCTGGCTCGGCCTCGGCTCGACCGGCGCCCGTCACTGGCTCGCCGGCCGGGCGGCCGACTCGCAGGACTACCTGGGATGGCTGCAGCAGGACGCGGTGGCCGCCGTCCCGCCGCGGTCATCGACCTCAACAGAGCGGAAAGTCTCCGACCGCGGTCTGGCAGGCCACGCAGCGATGCTCATACGGGACCTCTGACCACGTAGCGCCGTGGATCAGGTCGATGACCAGGTCGGAGCAGCAGGCCCGGCCGTCGTCGGTGACGGCATGGACCGCGAGTGCGTCCTCGAGCCGGTCGGGAGCGGGGGCCGTGGCTCCGGCGGAGAGCGACATCGGACGCGATCCTTCGTGAGGGGAATTCACTCGAACGGGTGAACAGCCAAGCACGGCCGATCAGGGCGGAGCAAATCCACCGGCCTGCCGATGTTGCCCCAAACACAATTCCAGGCCACGAGGTTGTACATAAGGGACAAACCGGGCACTGAGTTGCCCCCCACGCATGGCCCATTGGTGGTGCTATAGCCCCACGCATGGCCCATTGGTGGTGCCATAGCCCCACGCATGGGCCATTGGTGCGCCGCCAGCAGCATCGAGCGCGGTCAGCGGCCGGGCGTGATGATCCCGGCCTCGTAGGCGAGCACGACCGCCTGCACCCGGTCGCGGAGCTCGAGCTTGGCCAGGATCCGCCCGACGTGGATCTTCACGGTGCCCTCCGAGACGTGCAGCTCGTCGGCGATCTCGCGGTTCGACCGGCCGGCCGCCAGCAGGCCGAACACCGCCCGCTCCCGCTCGGTGAGGCAGTCGAGCCGCGACGTGTCCGGCGGCTGCTCATCCGGGCCGGGCAGCAGCGGCAGGAACTGGTCGAGCAGCCGCCGGGTCGCGCTCGGCGCCAGCACGGCGTCGCCGGCGGCGACGGTCCGGATCGCCGCCAGCAGGTCGCCCGGCGGCGCGTCCTTGAGCAGGAAGCCGCTGGCGCCGGCCCGCAGCCCCGCGATCACGTACTGGTCGAGGTCGAACGTCGTGAGGATCAGCACCCGGCTCGCCGACCCCGCCGCGACGATCGCCTCGGTCGCCTCGATGCCGTCCATCCCGGGCATCCGGACGTCCATCAGTACGACGTCAGGCGTCAGCGTCGACGGCCATCGAGACCCCGGCCGCGCCGGTGCCGGCCTCGCCGACGACCTCGATGTCGGGCTCGGCCTCGAGGATCAGCCGGAACCCCATCCGCAGCATCGACTGGTCGTCGACCAGCAGCACCCGGATCACGCCGGCTCCTCGTCGGCGTCGAACCGCAGCCGCGCCGCGACCCGCCAGCCGCCGCGCGCTGGTGCGGCCCGGACACCACGTCGCCGCCGTACGCATGGACCCGTTGCTGCATCCCGGCCAGCCCGCCGCCGACCCCGACCGGTGTCGGCGCGGCGCTGCCCGGCGCCGTCGTCCACGATCTCGACGCTCAGCTCGCCGGGTTGCCGGCGCAGCCGGACCGCGGCGCTCGCACCCGGGCCGCCGTGCTTGAGGGTGTTCGTCAGCGCCTCCTGCACCAGCCGGTACGCCGTGAGCTGCACCCCGCTCGGCAGGTCGGCGGTCGGCCCCCTGGATCTCCAGCGTCGTGGGCAGCCCCGCCGCCCGGACGCCCGCGACCAGGGCGTCGAGCTCGGCCAGGTCGGGCACCGGCTGGCGCTCGTCGGTCGAGGCGTCGCCGGGCTGGCGGAGTACGCCGAGCATCCGCCGGGTCTCGCCCAGCGCCCGGCGCCCGGTCGCGGACACGTTGCGCATCACGTCGGCCGCCCGTTCCGGCGAGGCTCGCCGACGCGGCCACCGCGCCGTCGCTCAGCGCCACCATCACGGTGAGGTGGTGCGCCACGACGTCGTGCATCTCCCGCGCGATCCGGGTCCGCTCGGCGGCGGCCGCCAGCGCGACCTGTTGATCTCGCTCGCGTTCCAGCCGGTCGGCCCGGTCGTGCAGCTCGGCGAGGTACGCCCGCCGGGTCCCGGCGTAGAGCCCCAGCGCGAGCGCGGCGGCGATCAGCCCGGACAGGAAGATCGCGTCGTACCACCAGCCGCTGCCCGCGATCCGGATCGCCGCCGCGATCGCCGCCAGCTCCAGCAGCCCGGCAGCGATCAGCGCATCGCGGCGCTGCATCAGCTTCGCGACCGTGTAGAGCGCCACGCCCACGGCCAGCGCCGACGCAGCATGGGCCTCGATGACCTCGGCGATGAACGAGGTCGCCAGCACCCAGCCGAACACCGGCGCCGGCCAGATCCGGCGGACCACGAGCGGCGCGACGATCACGGCCAGCAGCAGCACGGCGCCGGCGTGGCCGCGGTGGTCCTGGTGGTGCATCACCGGGAACGCCGTCACGAACGCGAGGAACGTGACGAACCCGTCGAAGGCCCAGCTCGCCCGGGATCGGGCGTGCCGGTCTTCGACGGGCTCGAGCAGCCTCATGGCCACATTGTCGTCCCGGTCAGCGCGTCGGAACGGCGCAGCCGCCAGGCCGCGAACCCGATGAGCACCACGGCGTAGGCGGCGAGCAGCAGGAACCCGAGCTCCGGCGAGAGCTCGCCGTGGATGGTTCGGCCCGACCCGCTTGTGTCCGTCGTACATCGCAGAGCCTGCGCTCGACGGCAGGTACTGGACCAGGTGGTTGGTCACCGAGGTCGGCAGCAGGCCGGTCAGCGGCGGGATCACGAAGAACGCCGCCACGAACGTCGAGATGCCGGCGGCCGTGTTGCGCAGCAGGGCGCCGAGCGCGATGCCGATCATGCCCGCCAGCGTCAGGTAGCCGGCGGCGCCGAAGATCCCGCCCAGTGCGCCGGGCGAGCCGATCCCCACGTTGAGGTGGCGGCTGCTGAACAGCGCCTGGCCGAGGAAGAACGCGACGAAGCTGCAGACCAGCGAGACCGCGAACACGACACCGGCGAAGACGCCGAGCTTGCCCCACAGGACCGGGAGTCTCCTCGGTACGGCGGTGAGCGAGGAGCGGATCATGCCGGTGCTGTACTCGCCGCTGATCAGCAGGACGCCGAGTACGCCGACCGCGAGCTGGGCGAACGTGATGCCGCCGAGGCTGACGCTGATCGGGCTGAACCTGGCCCGGTCCAGCGGGCTGAACGTGTGGTACTGGTTGGCGGTCACCGCGGAGAACAACGCGCCGAGGCCGATCATCAGTACGACCGTGATGAGCAGGGTCCAGACCGTCGAGCGCAGCGAGCGGAACTTGGTCCACTCGGAGAGCAGCACCCGCGGCTGGGTGACCTTCAGTTGGGTGGGCTGTGTTGGGGCCGGCGGGCGTTGCGACTGCCGTGGTCATGAGGCCACCTTCGTGTTCGAGGTCGGGTCGACGTCGGCGGAGCGGTACTCGACGGAGTCGTCGGTGAGCTGCATGAACGCCTGCTCCAGCGACGCCTGCTGCGGGGTGAGCTCGTAGACCGGCAGATGCGCCTGCCAGGCCGTCGTACCGATCTGCTCGGCGGTCAGGCCCTGCACCTGCAGGAGCCCGGCCTCGGTGGTGGTGACGGTGACGTCGGGGCCGAGCAGCAGCTCTTTCAGCCTTGTGGTCTCCGGCGTACGGACCAGGACGCTGTTGCCCTTCGCGTCGGCGAGGAACTGCTCGACGGTGGTGTCGGCGATCAGCTTGCCGCGGCCGATCACGACGAGGCGGGCGGCGGTGACCGCCATCTCGCTCATCAGGTGGCTGGAGACGAAGACGGTGCGGCCCTCGGCGGCGAGGTACTTGAGCAGGGTGCGGATCCAGAGCACGCCTTCGGGGTCGAGGCCGTTGACCGGCTCGTCGAGGACGACGACCTTCGGGTCGCCGAGCAGGGCCGAGCCGACGCCGAGGCGCTGGCCCATGCCGAGCGAGAAGCCGCCGACCCGCTTGCTGGCGACGTCGCGGCAGGCCGACCATGTCGATGACCTCGTCGACGCGCTTGCTGCTGATGCCGTTGGTCTGCGCCAGCGCCAGCAGGTGGTTGCGGGCGGACCGGCCGGTGTGGACCGCCTTGGCCTCGAGCAGCAGCCCGAGCTCGGCCATCGGCGCGCTGCTGTGGCGGTAGTCCTGGCCGTTGACTCGGACCGTGCCCTTGGTCGGCTCGTCGAGGCCGGCGATCATGCGCATCGTCGTCGACTTGCCGGCGCCGTTGGGGCCCAGGAAGCCGGTCACGATGCCGGGCTGGACGGTGAAGGTCAGGTCGTCGACGGCGAGCTTGTCGCCGTACCGCTTGCTCAGGTTCTGGATCTCGATCATGCGAGCAACGGTAGGGAGCGCACGGCGGGGCTGCGTCGGCCAACCGGCTAGTTGTCGAGCGGCCACGTATGCCGCAGGTCCTACCTATCTCCGCCGAGTGCGACGCTTTGTCCCTTGCAAGGGGGTCCTGGAGGGACGAAGCGTCACACTCGGCGGGCTTGGCGGCGGCGGTCGGGCGTCACGGATCGCCGCGGCAACCATCGCGACGACCTCAGCCTTGCGCCGGTAGATGTCCTCAGCGCTCACAACGATCACCGTCCACCCAACCGCGCGGAGTGCATCGCGGCGGCGATCGTCCGCGCGGCGCTGCTCCCAGTGCAGCGCGCCGTCGTACTCGATCGCGACCATGACGCTCGCGATAGCCCATGTCGAGCCGCCCGATGAAGTGGCCAGCCACCGGATGAAAGACCTCGATCTGGGTCTCCGGCATCGGCAGCCCACCGTCGACCAGCACCATGCGGGTCCGCGACTCCATGGGCGACTCCGCCCCGGCATCACAGAGCTCGAGCAACCTCGCCGCCGTCCGCAGATGACGTAGCCCGTGCTGGCTCGCGCAGTAGTCGAGAATCTCTTTGATCGCCACGAGGTCGGCATGAGCCATCGCGTCCACGACGACGACTCGCTCGACGCCCTTGAGCAGGCGCGCGCAGTCGAACGCGGTCCGCAGCGGCGTCGTGACCAGTACGCCGTCGATCATCACGATGTCGCTGGCATCCAACGTCTCTTGGCAGACCTTGAGACCCCGCTGCGACCGGATCCGTCGCCCCTTCGGGAAGGACACGTGGACGTCCAGATCGCTCTCGCGCCGGACGTCGACGCCGTGCAGCCAAGCAGCGGTCACTCCCCACAGCACGGCGTACGGCGGCAACACCAGCCGGACCGCGGCGAGCCGGAGCTCACGGGTGTCCGCGAGGCCCTGGTGGACCCAGACGTCACGGAAGAGGCGTCGCCAAGGCGAGCTCTGCAGCGACTTCGCGCTGAGCCCGAACCCGCGGGCCGTGGCCGAGGTGAACGGCGTACCTCGCAACTCCGGCGGAACGAATGCTGGTGGCATCGGCCCAGCGTGTGCGACAGCCGGCCGACGCCGCTCGCGTCGTCCACAGGCCGCCCACTACCCCCGCCGAGTGCGACGCTCTTGCCCTTCGAGGGGGTCAGTAAGGGACGGAGCGTCGCACTCGGCGCGAGGAATCACTCGGTGTACGACGCGGCCGTCGATGAGCTCGGCCGCGAGCGACGGGTGGCAGACCAGCAGCTGAGTGGGTGAAGCGGTCGGGCTTGTTGTACTCCAGCGCCGAGCCGTCCAGCGCCGAGGTGTGCAGCCCGGCCGCGGCAGCGACGACGACCGGCGCCGCGGAGTCCCACTCCTTCATCGGCCCGCGGTGCAGGTAGGCGTCCGCCTCGCCGAGCAGGATCGACATCGCCTTCATCCCCGCGCTGCCGATCGGGGTCGGTACGCCGGAAACCCGCGATGCCACGTCCGCGATCCAGCCGGCGGCCGGGTGCGGCTGACGGCCAGCCGCGGCGAGGCGGCGGGCTCGAGGCAGCAACGGCAGCGGGTCGGCGGTCGACAGCGTCATACCGCGGGCCGGCAGCGCGACCGCACCGGCGGTGAGCCCGCGCCGCGCTCCCACAGCGCCACGTGCACGGCCCAGTCGGTGCGGCCCTCCTCGCCGTACTCGTTGGTGCCGTCGAGCGGGTCGATGATCCAGACCCGGTCGGCGTCAGCCGGCGCCGGGTCATCCGCAGCCTCCTCGGACAGCACGACGTCGTCGGGCCGCTCGTCGGCGAGCAGCTTCAGCCAGCTGCAGGTGCGAGCGGCGGTCGCCCGCGGTGCGCAGCGCCGTCGGGTCGGAGAACCCCAGCTCGAGGCGCAGCGCGAGCAGCAGCTCACCCGACGCGGTGGCGAGATCCCGGCCAGCTCGGAGTCCGAGACGACGCGGCAGGGCTCACAGGATCATGCCGGCGCCGACGGTGGCGCCGGACGCCTCGTCGATCAGGAGGAACGAGCCGGTGGTCCGGTTGCGGCGGTACTCGTCGGTGAACAGCGGCTGCGTCGTGCGCAGCGTCACCCGGCCGATCTCGTTGAGCGACAGCGTGTCGGCGCTCTCGTCGCGGTGCAGCGTGTTGACGTCGAGCCGGTACTCCAGGTCGCGGACCAGGGCCCGCGCCACCCGCGTCGTGTGCTTGATCGCGTACATCCCGCGCACCCGCAGCGGCTCGTCGGCCAGCCAGCAGACCATCGCGTCGACGTCCTGCGACACCTTCGGCTGGTTGTTGACCCGGCAGATCATGTCGCCGCGCGACACGTCGAGGTTGTCGGTCGAGCCGCACCGTCACCGACATCGGCGGGAAGGCCTCGTCGACCGGGCCGTCGGCCGTGTCGATCGCCGCGATCGTCGACTTCAGCCCGCTCGGCAGCACCATGACCTCGTCGCCCGGCTTGAGCACGCCGCCCGCGACCGTCCCGGCGTAGCCGCGGTAGTCGGGGTACGACGCGGACTGCGGCCGGATCACGTACTGCACCGGGAACCGCACGTCGATCAGGTTGCGGTCGCTCGCGATGTGCACGTCTTCGAGGTGGTGCAGCAGCGAGGTGCCGTCGTACCAGGGCATGTTGTCGGAGCGGTCGACGACGTTGTCGCCCTTGAGCGCGCTGATCGGGATGAACGACAGGTCGCCGATGTCGAGCTTGGTCGCGAACGACGCGGAACTCGTCCTTGATCGTGTCGAAGACCGCCTCGTCGTAGTCGACGAGGTCCATCTTGTTGACGCAGAGCACGAGGTGCGGCACCCGCAGCAGCGACGCGAGGAACGCGTGCCGGCGCGACTGCTCGAGGATGCCGTTGCGGGCGTCGACCAGGACCAGCGCGAGCGTCGCGGTCGAGGCGCCGGTGACCATGTTGCGCGTGTACTGCATGTGGCCCGGCGTGTCGGCGATGATGAACGTGCGCTTGGGGGTCGCGAAGTAGCGGTAGGCGACGTCGATGGTGATGCCCTGCTCGCGCTCGGCCCGCAGCCCGTCGGTGAGCAGCGCGAGGTTGACGTGTTCGTCGCCGCGCTGGTGCGAGGTGCGCTCGACCGCGTCGAGCTGGTCTTCGAAGATCGACTTGGTGTCGTACAGCAGGCGGCCGATCAGCGTGGACTTGCCGTCGTCGACACTGCCGGCAGTGGCGAACCGGAGCAGCTCCATGGTCTAGAAGTACCCCTCGCGCTTGCGGTCTTCCATGGCGGCCTCGGTGAGCCGGTCGTCGGCCCGGGTCGCGCCGCGCTCGGTGATCGCGGGTGGCGGCGACCTCGGCGATCACCTCGTCGTACGTCGCTGCCGTGGACTCGACCGCGCCGGTGAAGGGTACGTCGCCGACCGTGCGGTAGCGCACCGTCTCGTCACGACCTCTTCGTTCTCGCGCGGGGTGGTGAACTCGCTGACCGGCAGCAGCATCCCGTCGCGGGTGAAGACCTCGCGCTCGTGGGCGAAGTAGATGCTCGGCAGCTCGACGTTCTCCTGGCGATGTACTCCAGATGTCGAGCTCGGTCCAGTTCGACAGCGGGAAGACCCGGATGTGCTCGCCCTGGTGGTGCCGGCCGTTGTAGAGGGTCCACAGCTCGGGCCGCTGGTTCTTCGGGTCCCACTGGCCGAACTCGTCGCGGAACGAGAAGACCCGCTCCTTGGCGCGGGCCTTCTCCTCGTCGCGGCGGGCGCCGCCGAAGACCGCGTCGAAGCCGCCTGCCTCGATCGCGTCGAGCAGCGTCACGGTCTGCAGCGGGTTGCGCAGCTTGTCCGGCCGCTCCCGCACCCGGCCGTTGTCGATCGAGTCCTCGACGCTGGCGACGACGAGCCGCAGCCCGAGCCGCTCGACGGTGCGGTCGCGGAAGTCGAGCACCTCGGGGAAGTTGTGCCCGGTGTCGACGTGCATCGCCGGGAACGGGATCGGCGCCGGCCAGAACGCCTTCGCCGCCAGGTGCAGCATGACGACGGAGTCCTTGCCGCCGGAGAACAGCAGCACGGGGCGCTCGAACTCGGCCGCGACCTCGCGGAAGATGTGGATCGACTCGGCTTCGAGCGCCTGCAGCGCGGTCAGCTCATAGGTCTGGGTGCTCATCTGGCCTGTGAGCCTAGCGAAACCGGCCGGACGCCGGCTGCAGCTCACGGAACAACACGCATGGCCCATTGGTGGGGCCACGGACCCACGCGATGGCCCATTGGTGGGGCCATAGGCCCACGCATGGGCCATAGGTGGGGCTATGCCGGGCGGTGCGGGAGCCACGGGCTGCCTGGCGGCCCCTCCCGCAGCAGGATCACGCCCGGCGGGAAGGCCGCTTCCCGCATGACGCCGGACACAGGTGAGGAGCTCGCGCATCACCCGATCCGGCTCCAGGCGCAGCGACCGGGGTGAGTTGTGCAGTACGACGAGACCCGCCGCCGTCATGCGCGTCGTGACGAACCTGCATGCTCTCGAACGCATCTTCGTCTCCGTGCGGTCCGCGGCCATTGGTCTCGTGGATCACTGCGGCGTCGTAGAACAGCGAGTCCGGGCTGACCTTCATGCCGCCCGGCAGTTGCAGCAGCGGGTTCACGAGCGGGGTCGGCAGCTCCGGGATTCGCCGCGCAGAGGTCTAGGAAGTCGGCCTCGGGGCCGGATCGAGCGCCGAGACCGACGATGTCTGTGACGGCTGCCCGCACGAGCCCCGCCCCTCGACCGGTGACATGCGGGAGCTCGAGCAGCAGCCGTTCCGGGACGGCGATCTTTCGCTGGACGGCGTCGGCAATGACAGCCCTGGCGGTACGACGATCACACAGCCGGGCCGCGAACTCGACAAGTGCTCGTTCCGGCGGGCAGTAGGGCAGGCCGTCAAGCCGGCGCGGTAACTGGCATCGATGGGTACGCCTGACCACCACGCCATCCCGGCTGGCGCGCTTCACTGCCGCGGGGATCAGGACGTGAGTCTCGGGGTGGGCAGGGAGGTAGCGGACGCCGTACCCGGCCAATGCGGTCGCGTCAGCCAGCATCGCCTCATCGCCGGCGTACAGCAGTGCCGCTCGTCGGCGTTGGTGCTCTGAGACCGTCCCCGTGAACCCGGCGTACACGCCTGGCAGGAGCACCTGCCAGTCGCGAGCCAGCCGATGCCGCAGTCTGTCCAACGACATGACCTCAAGCGCCTGAGCGCGACGCACGATCCCGTCTTGGCGTTCCATCACAATCTTCAGATCGGCAGTCATGCCCGCATGGTCGGACGCCATACCAGACACCTGGCACCGATCGCCGCGCCTGTGGACGAATCCGCTGCGCCCGTGGTCCGGGACAGCTTTCCGGGACAGCCACGCACGCATGGCCCATGCGTGGGGCTATAGGCCCACCAATGGCCCATCGGTGGGGCTATGGGCCCACCGATGGGCCATGCGTGTGGGTTAGGGGGCGACCGTCAGCGACGCGTCGGTGACCAGGCCGAGGTCGGTGACGACCTCCGTCTGTCCCGACGCGCCGGCGGCGAGCGCCCGCACCGTCCAGCTGCCCGGCCGCGCGAAGAACCGGAACGCGCCGGTCGCGCTGGTCACGACCTCCGCGGTGAACTCGCCGTCGGCGTCGAGCAGCCGGACATACGCCGCCGGCCACCGGCTCCCCGTCACGGGTGACCAGCCCCTGGACGATCGCCGAGTTCACGACGTCGACGCCGTCCAGGGACAGGTCCTCCACTGCTGTTGCTCCGCACACAGTTGCTCAGACGTCCTTCTCGATCGGTACGCCGACCAGCGAGCCGTACTCGGTCCACGAGCCGTCGTAGTTCTTCACGTTCGGCTCGCCGAGCAGCTCGTGCAGCACGAACCAGGTGTGGGCGCTGCGCTCGCCGATGCGGCAGTAGGCGATGGTGTCCTTTGCCGCCGAGGTCGACGCCGGCCTCGCTGTAGAGCGTGGTGAGCTCGTCGTCGGACTTGAAGGTGCCGTCCTCGTTCGCGGCCTTGCTCCACGGGATGTTGGCCGCGGTCGGGATGTGGCCGCCGCGCTGCGACTGCTCCTGCGGCAGGTGCGCCGGCGCGAGCAGCTTGCCGGAGAACTCGTCGGGCGAGCGGACGTCGACCAGGTTCTTGTTGCCGATCGCGGCGATGACCTCGTCGCGGAACGCCCGGATGTCGATGTCCTGCTCCTTGGCCGTGTACGACGTCGTCGCGCGGTCCGGCGCGTCGGTCGACCAGCTCGCGGCCGTCGAGCTCCCACTTCTTGCGGCCGCCGTCGAGCAGCTTGACGTCCTCGTGGCCGTACAGCTTGAAGTACCAGTACGCGTACGCGGCGAACCAGTTGTTGTTGCCGCCGTAGAGCACGACGGTGTCGTCGTTGCCGATGCCCGCGGTCGGACAGCAGCGCCTCGAACTGCTCCTTGCTCGACGAAGTCGCGGCGGACCTGGTCCTGCAGGTCGGCCTTCCAGTCGAGCCGGACGGCGCCCTTGATGTGGTTCTTGTCGTAGGCGGAGGTGTCCTCGTCGACCTCGACGAGGACGACCTTGGGGTCGTCGAGGTGTTCCTCGACCCAGTCGGCGTCGACGAGTACGTCGTTGCGAGCCATCGGATCTCCTTGTTGTGGGTTGGTGCAGCTGGGGTATTCAGGGGGTGGTGACGGGTGTGCGTTCGGGGGCGGCAGTCATGGTGGCGAGCATCGCGGCGTCTGACCGGGACCCGGCAGACGGCCGGGCGGCCCAGCAGCTTCGCGATCCGCAGCTGGACCTCGCAGCCCAGGCAGTAGCCGAAGGCCGCGTTGAGGAACGCGGCCAGCGGTCGCGAACGCGGTGGCGACGACCCCAAGCGGCGTGACGCCGGTCAGGTAGCCGACCGCGCCGAGGATCGCGAAGCCGAACCCGACCGCCTGGGCGAAGCGCGGCGGGCCGGCCGGCTCGAGCTCCGTCGGCGGGTCCAGCCGCGGCCGGATCACCCGCTTGAAGAAGCTCGAGTACGGCGAGGCCTGCACGCCGAAGATCGCGGCGATCCCGAAGACCACAGCCCTGCGCGGCGACGAGCCAGCCCGATCGACGTCACGAGCGCGATAGCCAGCACGATCAGTGGTGATCGTGGCGACCACGCGCGGCCCGCGAGGGTCGACGTACATGCTGGTGCTCCTGACTGGTCGGCAACTGGGTCGGCCGCGCGCTGGGGGCGGCCCGGGTCAGTGCGTCAGGAGTGACAGAGGCAGGTGGTGACGCGGCACAGATCGACCGCGCGGCGGCTCCAGAGCGGAAGCCGGGAGAACGTTCACATAGCCACGTTACCTGCCGGCCACGCGGCGGTTGCATGCCGGGAATGTGGCCCGGTTAGATTTAGTTGCGTAGGCTAAGGACTTTGGCGGGTCCTCGCGGCACGCCGTGACTCGCAACGACGCATACGGAGCACCTGTGTCAGCCACCACCGCGACGACACATCGCCGCCGCCCGAGGGGCGCGTCGCCTACAAGTGGATCGCGCTGTCGAACACCACGATCGGCGTCCTGCTGGCGACGATCAACCAGTCGATCCTGCTGATCGCGCTGCCGGACATCTTCCGCGGCATCAAGCTCGACCCGCTGGCGCCGGGCAACACGTCGTACTTCCTGTGGATGCTGATGGGCTTCCTGCTGGTGACTCCGTGCTGGTGGTGAGCCTGGGCCGGGTCGGCGACATGTTCGGCCGGGTGAAGATGTTCAACCTCGGCTTCGCGATCTTCACGCTGTTCTCGATCCTGCTCTCGATCACCTGGATGCATGGCACGGACGGCGCACTGTGGATCATCCTGATGCGGATCGGGCAGGGCGTGGGTGGCGCGTTCCTGTTCGCGAACTCCTCGGCGATCCTCACCGACGCCTTCCCGCCGGACGAGCGCGGTCTGGCGCTCGGCATCAACGGTGTCGCGGCGGTCGGCGGCTCGTTCCTCGGGCTGATCCTCGGCGGCGTGCTCGCGCCGGTGCAATGGCACCTGGTCTTCATGGTGTCGGTGCCGATCGGCGTGTTCGGCACGGTCTGGTCCTACCTCAAGCTGCACGACAACGGCCGGCGTACCGCGTCGCGGATCGACTGGTGGGGCAACGCGACGTTCGCGATCGGCCTGATCGGGATCCTCACCGGCATCGTCTACGGCCTGAACCCGTACGGCGGCCACACCATGGGGTGGACGAAGCCGTTCGTGCTGATCTGCCTGTTCGGCGGCCTCGCCGTACTGATCGGGTTCGTGTTCATCGAGGTGCACACCAAGGACCCGATGTTCCGGCTGCAGCTGTTCAAGAACCGGGCGTTCGCGATGGGCAACCTGACCGGGCTGCTCGCGGCGCTGGCCCGAGGCGGGCTGCAGTTCATGCTGATCATCTGGCTGCAGGGGATCTGGCTGCCGGAGCACGGCTACAGCTTCGAGCGGACGCCGCTGTGGGCGGGCATCTACATGGTGCCGCTGACCGTCGGCTTCCTGATCGCGGGGCCGTTGGCGGGCAAGCTGTCGGACCGGTTCGGCCAGCGGCCGTTCGCGACCTTCGGCGTGTTCTTGACCGGGGTGGCGTTCCTGCTCTTCGACCTGCTGCCGATGAACTTCCCGTACCCGGCGTTCGCGGTGCTGCTCGTGCTGGTCGGCGCGTCGATGGGGCTGTTCTTCGCCCCGAACACCGCCGGTGTCATGAACTCGTTGCCGCTGGATCAGCGGGGCGCGGGCGCGGGGATGCTCAACACGTTCCAGAACTCCGCGAGCGTGCTGTCGATCGGCGTCTTCTTCACGGTCATCACGCTGGGGCTGGCGGCGCGGCTGCCTGCCGCGTTGTTCCACGGGTTGACCGCGCAGGGCGTGCCGGCGGCGCAGGCCCACTCGGTGGCGAACCTGCCGCCGATCGGGTCGCTGTTCTCGGCGTTCCTGGGGTTCAACCCGATCCAGCAGCTGCTGCCGTCGGCGGCCGCGGCGCACGTGTCGGCGGCGCACTACGCGTTCCTGACCGGGCGTGGCTTCTTCCCGAACATGATCTCGGGGCCGTTCGGCCACGGGCTGCACCTGGCGTTCCTGATGGCGGCGTTCTGCTGCTTCCTGGGTGCGGTGTTCTCGTGGTTCCGCGGTACCCCGGCGTACGAGACTCCGGTCGGTGACACCCCGGCGGGCGAGGCGAGGCCGGCCTGGCCGGTGCGGGCGACGCCGCGATGGAGGAGATCGGCGCCGGCTCCCCCGGCCAGTAACCCAGCAGCCCCACCATGGGCCATCCTGGGGCTATGGCACCACGCATGGGCCATTGCGTGGGGCTATAGGCACCACGCGATGGGCCATGCGTGGGGCTATGGCACCACCAATGGGCCATGCGTGGGGGGTTAGGTGCTGCCGAGGACCAGGTTCGTCGCGGTGCCGGTCGCCACGATGCCGTCCGGCGTGGCCTTCACCGACCCCAGCGCGATCTGGAAGGGCAGCCCGGTCAGCGGCAGCGAGAAGTTGATCCGCTGCGCCAGCGACAGGTGCCCGACGAGCGAGCCGATCCCGGCGGAGACCTGACGGACGTGTACGACGATGACATTGTGCGCGACCGTCGCGGTACCCGGTGCCTGACGCCGTCAGCCGATGACCCGCGATCGTCAGCGAGCCGGTGACCTTCAGCTGGCCGCCCGCCGCCGGGCTGACCTGAGATGTTTCGACTTCAGATAGGCGTCCATCGCGGCGTAGGTGACCGTCGCCTGACCGTCGGCCCGGTCGACCGGCACCTGGTGGACGTCCCGTGCAGCGCCGCCTCAGCGGGATGTGCGCGCCGTGCAGCTGCACCGCGAACGTCGAGACGTCGAGCCGGTTGAGCGAGAGGTCGTGCACCGTCACCTTGACGTCGGAGTACTTGCCCTCGATCGCCTGGGTGAGGAACGGGAAACCGCCGATGGTCACATCCGGCCGGTCCGCCAGGTGCTCGTCGGTCTTGACCTTCGAGGCCAGCACCTGCGCGGCGACGATGGCGCCGACCCGGTCGACCACCACGAGTACGACGAGGAGGAACAGCACGAAAAGGAGCAGCAGCCGCTTGAGCACCGTCAGCCTCCCGCGAACGGAGGCAGCACCTCGACGGTGCCGCCCTCAGTGAGCGCCACGGTGTCATGCGGACGGCCGCCGATGTGTGCATCGTCGACCACGAACGCGCACCGGTCGAGCAGCGCGCCAGCGGCTCGCCGTGCGCGGCCCGAACCGCCGCGATGACGTCGGCGAGGGTGGTGCCGTCGTACTGCTCGGAGTCGACCCCTGCCGCGGCCCGCGCGCCGCCCAGTACCGCAGCGTCCCGGTCGCCACTAGGCGGACCGGCCCGCGGGCCGGGCCACGACCGCGGGCCACAAGCGCAGCCAGGTGGGCACCGATCCGGTCGAGCAGCTCCGGCCCGGCGGCGCTCTCGGCGTGGCCGAACCCCTCGACCAGCCACAGCTCCTTCGGCTCCCGCGCCGCCGCGAACAACGCCTCCGGGTGCTCGAGCGGGAAGTAGTGGTCCTGGTCGCCGTGCACGAACAGCACCGGGATCGGGCTGATCCGCCCCACTACCTCGACCGGCGACTCCGGGGTCGGGTCCCAGCCCGCCGCGGAGATCCGGGTCCCGAAGGCCCGGCGAGCGACGAAGCGCCCCAGCCGGGTCTCGATCGCCCAGTGCACCCGCCGCATCGGGGCCGTGTCGCGGTAGAACCAGCGCGACAGCGCCGACACGCTCACCACGGCCTCGACGCCGCCGTGCAGCGCCGCATGCCGCAGCACGACGCTGCCGCCCATCGACCAGCCGCAGGTGACGACGTCGTCGTACCCGAGGCCACGGGCCAACGCGACCGCCGCCTCGAGATCGAGCACCTCCAGGTCGCCGACCGTCGAATGACCCTCCGACCGGCCGTGGCCACGGAAGTCGAAGGCGACCACTCCGGCGTACCGGGCCAGTGCCTCGACGACGGCCCTCACACCGGTACGACGGGTCGAGCCGGTGAAGCCGTGCGCGACCACGACGGCCAGCTTCCGCGTCGGGTCGGGGCCCTCGACGTGCACCGCCGCCAGCCGGACTCCGTCGGCGGCCGTCAGCTCCTCGGCATGGCCGAGTGCGGCCGAAGACGTTGCGGGCACTGCGCTATCCTTCACCAGTCGGGTCAGGGCAGCGCCGCCCCCCTGGGGGATGGGCGCGTGTCGTGGCCCGTTTTCCGTGTGGCCGGCGTGCAGATGCCGATTAAATGGACACACCGCGGCTCGCGGCCGCACTGGAGGACTCATGGCCAGCCTGCTTCTGCTGACGAGCGCCTCCGGCACCTCGTCCGACGTACTCCCGAGCCTCGCGCTGCTCGGCCACGTCGTCCGCATCATGCCGCTGGAAGCGGCGCCGCTGCTCGACGCACCGCCGAGCGACCTGATCCTGCTCGACGCCCGGCGCGAGCTGGCCGGCGCGCGGCAGACCTGCCGGCTGCTGCGTACGACGGGAACCTCGTCGCCGCTCGTCGCCGTGGTCAGCGAGGGTGGCCTCGCCGCCATCGCCGCCGACTGGGGTCTCGACGACATCGTGCTCGACACCGCCGGCCCGGGCGAGATCGAGGCACGGCTGCGGCTGCACCTCGGCCGCGCCGCCGCGGCCCGCGACGCGACGACGACCGAGGAGATCCGGTCCGGCGACCTGAGCATCGACGAGGCGACGTACCAGGCGAAGCTCGGCGGCCGGATGCTGGACCTGACGTTCAAGGAGTTCGAGCTGCTGAAGTTCCTGGCGCAGCATCCCGGCCGGGTGTTCACCCGGGCGCAGCTGCTGCAGGAGGTCTGGGGCTACGACTACTTCGGCGGCACCCGCACCGTCGACGTCCACGTCCGCCGGCTCCGCGCCAAGCTCGGGCCGGACCGCGAGGCGCTGATCGGCACCGTCCGCAACGTCGGCTACAAGTTCGTCGCCCAGCCGTTGGTGGCGCTGCCCGAGGACACGGCCGACGTGTCGGTGAGCGACGCGATCGACGTACCTGTCGGCAGCACAGCCGGCTAGGGCCCGACCACGCGCTGACAACTCGACGGCGCGGGCGTCCGTAGGCTCACGGGCGTGCGCGTCGAGACCACCGATCGGCTCAGCGACGACCAGGTCGCTGCGGTGACCGCTCTCGTCGATGACGTGACCGCGAGGGACGGCGCCCGGCCGCTGTCGGACGCGTCGATGCTCCGGCTCCGGCACCCGGTCGAGGGGTCGCGGCACCTGCTGCTGTGGGACGACGCGGAGCTGGCCGGCTACGCGCACCTCGACAGCTCGCGCGGCTCCGATCGCGGAGGCCGAGCTGGCGCTGCCGTCGGCTGCGGTTGCTGACGGCGGGGCCCGCGAGCTGCTCGACGAGGTACGGCGTACCGCGGGTGGTCCGGTCCAGCTGTGGGCGCACGGGTCGCGCTCCCCGGTGCTGGGGCTGGCGGAGTCGGCCGGCTTCCGCGCCGACCGGGTGCTGCTGCAGCTGCGCCGGCCGCTGGGAGACGGCTCGCTCGAGGAGCCGGTGTGGCCCGACGGCGTGACCGTGCGCACGTTCGTGCCGGGCCAGGACGAGGCGGCGTGGCTCGAGGTCAACAACCGCGCGTTTGCCGACCACCCGGACCAGTCGGGCTGGACCCTCGAGAACATCAAGGACCGCGAGGCGGAGAGCTGGTTCGACCCGGCCGGGTTCTTCCTCGCGGAGCGCGACGGCACGGTGGTGGGCTTCCACTGGACCAAGGTGCATCCGGCGACCGACAGCGAGCCGGCGCTCGGTGAGGTGTACGTCGTCGGGATCGACCCGTCGATGCGGGGGCAGCGGCTCGGGCCTGCCTTGACGCTGCAAGGGCTGCGGCACCTGGAGGCGGCGGGCCTGGGCACCGCGATGCTCTACGTCGACGAGTCGAACACCGTCGCCGTCCGGCTCTACGAGCGGCTCGGCTTCACGGAGCACGACCGCGACGTCCGGCTGCGCAGCGGCTAGCAAGGGATCGCAGGGGTGAGCAGCGGCCCGGATGCCTGACTAGGCTTGATCTTCATGGCACGGAAGGTCAGCGCGGACATCGTCATCGACGCCGCCCCCGCAACGGTTTTCGACGTACTCGCCGACCCCGGGCAACACGGCCTGTTCGACGGGTCGGGCAGCGTCAAGGCCAAGCTGAGCGGCCCACCGCGGCTCTACCTGGGCGCGCACTTCGCGATGCGGATGCGGATCGGTGCGCCGTACCTGACCCGCAACCGGGTCGTGGAGTACGACGAGGACCGGCGGATCGGGTGGCGGCATTTCGCCCGGCACATCTGGCGGTACGAGCTGGCGGCCGAGGGTGACGGCACTCGGGTGACCGAGACCTTCGACTATGCCGGCGCACCCGGCGCGCTGATCTACGAGCGCGGCGGGATCCCGGCGCGGAACCTGAGCTGCGATCGAGACGACGCTGCAACGGCTCAAGGTGCTGATCGAGAGCCGCTCGACCCGCTGAGCTGCCGGGCGGGTCCGCTGTCGGTCAGCTGATGCGCTGGACCTGCTTCTGGGCCTGCTTCGCCTGCTTGCGCGCGGCCTTGCGGGTCGCCTTCTTGGCGTCGCGGGACGCCCGGCGGGCCCGGTGCGGGACCGACTCGCGCCCACCGGTGTCGGCGACCGCGACGAGCAGGCCGCCGAGCAGCCCCAGGTCGCGGGCGAACAGCGACCGCTGCTCGGACTTGGTGTCGCTGTCCTTCGCGGACCAGAACGCGTGGCCGGTCGCGGCCTCCGGGATGACGGTGATCGCGAGGGCCAGCGCGCTCAGCCGCGGGAACCTGCCCAGCGCCAGCAGCAGCCCGGCGCCGATCTGGGTGCCGGCGATCGCGCGGGAGACCGTGACGGGTTGGGTGACGCCGTACCCGCTGGCGCGCTCGGCGCGGCGGTCGATGTCACGCAGCGCCTCGGCGCCGGAGCTGACGAAGGCGAGGCCCAGCAGCGGCCGGGCAAGGCGACGGGACATGGTGCGAGTCTGCCCCCTGCGCCGGACAGTAAGCAACGCCGCCCCCACCATCCCGTCGAGTGCGACGTTGATGCCCTCTAGATGCGCGCTCCGAAGGACATGAGCGTCACACTCGACGTGGATTGAGGGGTTGAGGGATCAGCGGGGGTGGCGGAGCCGGTCGGTCCAGTGGTGCTTGCCGCCGTCGGTCGGGCCGGCGCCGCCGGGGCCAGCACCACCCCCGCCCCCGGAGCCCCCGGAACGATGTGACCGCGCTGCCTCGTCGGCCGCGCGACCGCTCGCGGCCGCGGAGGCCTCCGACGTACCAGGCGCAGGCGGTGCTACTCCCGCCTCCGGCGACTGATGGTCCGACAACGACGGGCGTGACTCCGGCGCGGGCGGCGCGTCGTAGTCCGTCGAGGCGATGATCTCGGCGACCTGCGCGGCGGTGAGGTCGTCGCTGTCCGCGATCTGGGGCACGAACCCGACCAGGTCGCCGTCCCGCAGCACCATCGCCTCGAGGCCGGACGCGCCGTCGTTGTCCCAGATGACTTCGCGGCCGCCAGGGATGACCAGCCGGACGCCAACGCTGTAGACGCCGGCGCGCCGGTTCACATGCGCGAAGAAGTCCCGGGCACGTAGAAGCTCGACAACCTCGGTGGCGACAGACTCTTCCATGGGTACGACGCTATGCGATCCCTCCTTGAGAGATGGTGAGAATGCCGGCCGACATCGAGACACTCGGCACCCAAGCACTCGACTGGCTGATCGCGACCGCGCGGCCGGGCGCCTCCGACCGGCTCGCCTGGACCGGCGCCGGCACCGGCGACGAGCTCGATCCGACGCTCTACACCGGCGCCGCCGGGATCGTCCTCGCGCTGCTCGAAGGACACCGGCACTTCGGCGACGACCGGTACGCCGATGCCGCGTTGCTCGGCGCCCGCGGGATCGCGGGCTTCCCGCTCGCAGAGGTCGAGTACAGCGCGTTGTACTTCGGCCTGACCGGCATGGCTGTTGCGCTGGACGCCGTCGGCCGCAGCCTGGACGACGCCGCCTCGACGCAAGCGGCCCAAGGTCTGCTCGACGTCGTACGGGAGCGCTTCGACGGCGAACGATGGGGCGACAACTTCGAGCTGCTCGGCGGCAACGCCGGCATCGCCCTGGGAGCGCTGGCTATCGGCGACGTCGAGCTCGCCGTCCTCGCGGTCGAGCCGTACCTGCGCACCGCAGAGCCCACGCCCGGCGGCGTGACGTGGGAGCAACGCACCGGGATCTCGCAGCGGCTCCACCACATCTCGCACGGCACGCTCGGGATCGCCTGTGCACTCGCGGCCGTAGGAGCCGCTGCCGACCGGCCCGACTTCACGGCGCTGGCCCTCTCCGCCATCACGGAGGTCATCAGTCATCACGACGCCGGCGACATCGACTTCCTGGTGCCCCACTCCGACCCGCAGTACCGGCCGAACGACATCGAGCGCTACAGCTTCGGCTGGTGTCACGGGCCGGCCGGCGACGCGCAGGTCTTCCGGTTGCTCGGCCGGCTCACCGCCAACCCGGCGTGGGCCGCGCTGGGCGACCGCTGCTGGCACACGGTCACCCACTCCGGCCTGCCGCGCCGGATCAGGCCCGGGTTCTGGGACAACAGCGGGCGGTGTTGCGGCACGGCCGGAGTGCTCGCCCTGGCCCTCGACCGGTACGCCGAGGGGGCCAATGAGGGGCCCGGAGAAGGGGCCGGAGAGGGAGCCGGCGACCTGGAGTTCGCGACGGTGCTCGTCGACGACATCGCGGCCCGGGCGAGCGTCGGCACCGACGGCGCCAGCTGGTCCAACTACGAGCACCGGGTCACGCCCAGCGACCTGCCACCGGAGCCCGGCTGGGCGATGGGCAACGCCGGCATCGTCCGCGAACTGCTGCGGTACGTGCGGGTCGCCTCCAACGGTGACCCGTCGTACGCCGTGCAACTGCCCGATCAGCCGCCGGTCAGTCGAACGGGTTGAGGTCGGTCCCCGACTTCGCCAGGTGATGCCAGAACGGGATCGCGGCCAGGTAGCTGCCGAGCACGGAGATGACGCCGACAGCGACGTCGATGCTCAGCCGGCCCTGCTTGGCCCAGTAGACGTCCTGCAGATCGAGGAGCAGCGCGAACTCGTCGACGATGAGGGCCGCCCCTACGCCGTACGCCGTCGCCAACGTCGTCGTCGACTCGTGCGAGGGCGGGACCGACAGCGCGAGGCCGCCCGAGGCGCCGAGCAGCGCGATCCCCCACATGTAGTGGTGGATGTGGGCGCCGCCCAGCGAAACGTTGCGGAACGGCCCGACGTCGTCGCGGATCGCGTAGGTCAGGGCGCGCACCGCGGCGAACGTGCCGGTGAACGCGGTCCAGCTGATCAGGGCGATCTGCTGCTCACGCTCGAGATGGCGGTAGGCATCGCGCCGGCGCCGGTGCAACGCGAGTGGGGACGGCGGCTTGATCACACCCGCGACGCGTATCGGTAACCGGCCGCCCCCACACCGTCGACTTGTCAGGCCAGCCACGCTCAGGCTTGGGCCGAGCGTCCTGACAAGTCTGGGTGGATCAGACGCAGGCGCGGCATTTCGAGGGGGCGATCCGGGACCGCTCCGAGAGCTGGATCTCCCGCCGGCACACCGAGCAGACGAACGCCTGGTCCGGGTGCTCCGGCGCCGGCAGCGGCTCGTCGATCGCCGGCCTCGGGAGCGGCAGATGCGGCAGGTCCGCCCAGTCCGGAAGATCCGGCAGATCGGTCAGGTCCGAGAAGCCCGGCCGTACCGGGAAGTAGGGCAGGTCGGTGGCATCCGAGTCAGCGTCCAGCGTCGCCTTCTGGGCAGCCGGGGGCACGGCGGCAGCCGGCCGCCTGCGCATCAGCGCGCGACGTCCGCGTCCTTGTTCGGTGCCAGCCATGGCGCCCATCACCCCCCGTCCAAGATCACGTCGACACGGGGACGGGTGTTCAGTTGCGCCGATCGGATCACCCGGATGCCGCCGCCCGGCGGCACGCCCAGCGCACGCCAAGCGCTCGTAAGGCACGCCTCAGCGCACCAGGCTGGATACGCTTGCGATCTTCGGGGGCTGGGGAGGGTGCGTGGTCCAAAGTTCCGCGGTCGGGGTGGGGGCCCCCGCCGCTCACCGGCTGCTGCTGGTGGAGGACGACGAGGGCGACGCATTCCTGGTCCGCGAGCTCCTCAGTGAGAACGCGACCCCTCAAGAGGTCACCTGGGCTCGCACGCTGGGCGAGGCGCACGAAGCGATGGCCGAGACGACCTTCGACTGCGTGCTGATGGACCTGGGCCTGCCCGATGCCAGCGGCCTGGACGCCCTGCACAGCGTCCTCGAGGGCGCCGCCGACACCGCCGTCCTGGTCCTGACCGGCCTCGCCGACGAGCACAGCGGCACCGATGCGGTCGCCGCCGGCGCCCAGGACTACCTGGTCAAGGGGCAGGTCGACGGCGAGCTGCTCGATCCGATCCATCCGGTACGCCGTGGAACGCAAGCGCGCCGACGAGCAGCTGCGGCGGCTGTACGCCAGCGAGCTGCGGGAGGCCGAGAACACCCGACTCGAGCGCGGCCTGCTGCCGCACCCGATCACCGAGGACCCCCGGCTTCGCATCATCAGTCGCTACCGCTCCGGGCGCGACGGCGTCCTGGGCGGCGATTTCTTCGACGTCGTCGAGACCACGGATCGGCGGCTGTTCATCCTGGTCGGCGACGTCAGCGGCCACGGCCCCGACGAGGCCGCGCTCGGCGTCGCGCTGCGGATCGCCTGGCGCACGCTGGTCCTCGCCGGCGGCCACCTCGACGACCTGCTCCCGACCCTCGACCGCGTGCTGGTCGGCGAGCGCCGATTCGACGAGGTCTTCGCGACCCTGTGCATGCTCGTGGTCGAGCCGTCACGCCAGCGCGGCCGGCTGTTCCTGGCCGGCCACCCCGCACCGCTGATCTTGCGCAGCCTCGCCGACGGCGGCCCGGCCCAGCTGCCGGACGACCTGGTCGGCCCGGCGCTTGCCATGCTGCCGGACGTCACCTGGGGCAGCCAGATCGTCGAGCTCGGGACCGACTGGCGGGTGATGCTGTTCAGCGACGGCCTGGTCGAAGGCCGGATCGGTCAGGGCTCGGAGCGGCTCGGCGTCGACCGGCTGCTGGAGATCGCCGCCGAGTTCCCGTCGTACGACGACAGTGCGCTGCTGGTGGACCACCTGATCGCCCAGGCCCGCCAGCTGCACGGCGGCGAGCTCACCGACGACGTCGCGGTGCTCGTCGTGGAGTGCAGCGACACGTGACGACAACGAGCGGCGACGACCGTCCCAGCGCGTCGTCGGCGTGGAGCCTGCGGCGTCGGCTGCGCCGGCTCCTCGCGGCCCTGAGCGTGCTCGTGATCGCCCTCATCGCGCTGTCCGTCGTCCTGCTGGTCGGCGTACGCCGCGACCAGGAGCAGGTGATCGACCGGTACTTCACCGCGATCAACCTCTCCGACCAGCGGTTCATCGCGCAGCTCGACGCCGAGACAGCGGTCCGCGGCTACGCGCTGTCCGGCCTGCCGGTGACGCTGCAGCCGTTGACCCACATCAAGACCGCCGACTACCGCCAGCAGCTGATCCGGCTGCAGAACTTGCTGATGCCGGACCCGGCCGGCGAGAAGGGCCTAGCGGCGTGGGAAGCGGCAACCCAACGCTGGTACCAACAGTCGGCCCTGCCGACGCAGCGACAGACCACGGCCCACGGGCGTATGTCGGTGACGCCGGCGAGCGTCGTCGCCGGAAAACGGCTGTTCGACGCCAACCGTACGGCGTACAACCGCTACCTCGCTCCGATCATCGCCAAGCGCAACGCCGCCAGCCACTCGCTCAAGGTCCGGACCGCGCTGCTGTTCGCCGCCGTACTGGTCGCAGCGCTGGGAATCCTCACCGCCGGTGGGTTGCTGTGGATCGGGCTCAGGCGTTGGGTCGTCGACCCGCTGTCCCAGCTCGGCGGCGAGACTCGGCAGGTCGCCGACGGCGACCTTCAGCACGAGGTCGTGGCGGAGGGGCCGGCCGAGATCCGCCAGCTCGGCGAGGACGTGGACGGCATGCGCCGCGAGATCGTGCGGCAGCTCGCCGAGGTCGAGCGGGCCCGGGTCGAGATCGAGGCGGCCCGGCAGACCCTCGCGAAGCAGGCCGAGGACCTCGCCCGGTCCAACCGCGACCTCGAGCAGTTCGCCTACGTCGCCTCCCACGACCTGCAGGAGCCGCTGCGCAAGGTCGCGAGCTTCTGCCAGATGCTCGACCGGCGCTACAGCGGACAGCTCGACGAGCGCGCCGACCAGTACATCGCGTTCGCCGTCGACGGCGCGAAGCGGATGCAGCAGCTGATCAACGACCTGCTCGCGTTCTCCCGAGTCGGCCGGATGAGCACCGGGATGGTCCAGGTCTCGCTGCGCGACTGCCTCGACACGGCCGTCAGCAACCTCACCGTCGCCGCCGACACCGCTGGAGCCGTCATCACCAACGACCCGCTCCCCACGATCCGCGGCGAGCGCAGCCCTGCTGATCCAGCTGTTCCAGAACCTGATCGGCAACGCCATCAAGTTCCACGGCACCGAGCGTACCCAGGATCCACATCGGCGCGGCCCGGGACGGTGATTTCTGGGAGCTCTCCTGCGCGGACAACGGGATCGGGATCGAGCCGCAGTACGCCGACCGGATCTTCGTCATCTTCCAGCGGCTGCACGGCCGCGAGGAGTATCGCCGGCACCGGCATCGGGCTGGCGCTGTGCAAGCGCATCGTCGAGCACCACGGCGGCCGGCTCTGGCTCGACACGACGGTTACCCAAGGGCACCACGTTCCGCTGGACCTTGCCGGTCCGCGGTGCGACAGTGCGGCCAGACCCTCGGGGCGTCCCCATCCTCGAGGCAGGAAGTGAGCGAGCGGTGGAGAAGTCATGACGATGGAAAACGTGCGGGTCGTCGACGTCCTTCTCGTCGAGGACGACCCGGGCGACGTGCTGATGACCCAGGAAGCCTTCACCGACAACAAGGTGCACAACCGACTGCACGTGGTCAACAACGGCGTGGATGCGATGGCGTTCTTGCGCAAGGAGGGTGAGTACGCCGATGCCCCGCCGCCGGACCTGATCCTGCTCGACCTCAACCTGCCGAAGATGGACGGCCGTGAGGTGCTGGCCGCCATCAAGGCCGACCCGGCGCTGCGGAGCATCCCGGTCGTCATCCTCACCACGTCCGAGGCCGAGGAGGACGTGCTGCGCAGCTACGACCTGCACGCGAACGCCTACGTGACGAAGCCGGTCGACTTCGAGCGCTTCATCGACGTCGTACGACGGATCGACGAGTTCTTCGTCACCGTGGTCCGGTTGCCTTCTCACTGAGCCCACGTCGAGTGCGACGTACCTGGCGCGTCGCGCACGTCGAGTGCGACGTACCTGGCGCATCGCGCAAGTCGAGTGCGACGTACCTGGCGCATCGCTCCGGTCGCCGGCCCCGGAGCGTCAACTCGACGTCGCACTCGACGAGATCAAACGCCCGGTACGTCGCACTCGACGAGATCAAACGCCCGGTACGTCGCACTCGGCGTTAGATGAGGGCGAGGCCCAACCCTGCTGCGGCGGCGGTGAGGCCGGCCACCAGGCTGACGGCGACCGTGACGGTCGCGTGGAGGTGGCTGCCGTCGTCGGCGAACGTGGTGGCCTCGAGCATCAGGGTGCTCCAGGTGGTGTAGCCGCCGGCGAATCCGGTGCCCAGGACCACGCTTGCGTTGGTCGGGAGGCCGTGGTGGGTCGCCAGGCCGGTGACCAGCCCCAGGACGAACGAGCCCGTGACGTTGATGACGAACGTGCCCCACGGCCACCGCGACGGATACCGGTGGGTGACCACCTGGTCGAGCGCGTACCGCGCGACCGCGCCGGCACCGGCGACGACGCCGACCACGAGAGCGAGGATCACGACGCCCCCAGCAGGCGCCGGGTGAGCGCCATCCCGAAGTACGCCGCCGCCAGACCCGCCACCACACTCGCGGCGAGGTAGCCGACGGCGATGCCGATGTGGGCGTGGGCGAGCAGCAGGTCGCTCGCCGTCGCCACGCTGCTGAACGTCGTGAACGCGCCGCAGAAGCCGGTCCCCAGCAACGGTCGCAGGTACTCCGGTGCAGCCCGCATCGCGATGACCGTGACGAGAACCGCGAGCACGAACGCGCCGACGGTGTTGACGACGAAGATGGACGCCGGGAATCCGCCGCCAGGTGTCGGCCAGCCGCGGGAGATCCCGTACCGGGCCAGCCCACCCACGATGCCGCCGGCGAAGACCACGGCGAGATGCGAGGCCGGCAAGTGCGGCCAGGGCGCGGCCAGCTGCGCTTCGGTCTCGGGATCGATGTCCGGGTCGCGGAACGGCTCACGGCCAGCAGCGCTCGTCACGACGTGTGCAGCCTAACGACCCGCCGTCACAGGTGAACCGCCCCCAAGTGGGTACGACGGGAAGAACCCAGCAACCGGAGGCGAGCAGCGATGGTCGAGACCACCCTCGGACCGTGCCACTACAGCGAGGACATGAGCGAGCATGCGACGTTGCTGGCCGTCCGCGAGGACGGTCCCGGCTGGATCCCGATCTGCGAGAACCACACCAGCGACGCCGAGTCCGACGGCTACAAAGTGCAGGAGGTCAAGGACCTGCCCGACGCGATGGAGATGAACGACGCGGGCGACGGCGACAAAGCCGGCGACGCCGAGGATGGCGACCAGGATGGCGACGCCGAGGACTGAGCCGGGTCAGACTGCCTCGGCGTCCGGCGCGGTCTCGGGCGCGGAATCGCCGGTCTTGCCGGTGGCCTCCTCGGCCTCGGCGGCTACCGGCAGCGGCCCGATGACAGCGGCCAGTACGCCGCTGTTCGGCACCGACAGCGGCCCGTCGGTCGTCTCGAGCGTCACGTAGGTCATGCCCATCCCGGCCACGACGCCGTTGAGCTCGCCGCCCAGCGAGCCGGACCGGATCCGGATCGCGTCGCCGACGTTGAACGGCCGCGCCAGCAGCAGCACGACACCCGCGAAGACGTTGCCCAGTGCCTGCTGCGCCGCGATGCCGATGATGACGCCGGTCAGCGCCCCGCCGAGCAGCAGATGGCCGACCGGCACGTGGAGTACGCCGAGAACCGTGATGGCCACGATGGCGTAGCCGGCCAGTGTGACCGCCCAGCGGACCACGCCGGCATGGCTCGGGCCGGTCCGCGGCTCAAGCACCCGGTGGATCTCGCTCGCCGTACTGCGGATCGCGATCACGGCGAAGACCAGGAAGGCGACGCCGCCGCCGACCGTGAACAGCTTGCCGTGGAACGTCGCGTGCTTCCCGTGCAACGGCGTACCGAGGATGCCGGCGATCACCAGACCGCCGATCGCCACCAGCGCCGAGAGCACCGCGACCCGGAAGTCGGGGGTGACAGCCGCGGCCATCGCCCGACCCAGGCTGGGGACCTCGACGTGGTCGAGCGTGCGGTGCCGCAGCCGCGCTGCGCGCGTCGCGGATCCGGGTCACGGGCACCGCACCCCGTTGCTCGACGCTCCGTTGCCCGACGCAGGGGGCAGCTTGGAGTACCCGGGATGGACGCCGTCCCGCAGCCCCTGCTCGATCGCGACCCGCTGCAGCAGGTCGAACAACTGCCGGCGCTCGGTCGCCGAGAGCGCCGCGAACAGGGTCTTCTCGGCGTCACGGCCGACGCCGCGCAGCTTCGTGACGAGGATCTGGCCCTCGCCGGTGAGGTAGAGCGAGTGCACCCGCCGGTCGCCGATGCCGCGGCGTCGCTCGATCAGCCCGCGCTGCTCGAGGTCGTCGAGCAGCGCGACCATCCGGCTGGCCGGCACCCCGAACTCGTCGGCGACGGCCTGCTGGCTGCGACCGGGGTGCTCGGCCACCACGCGCAGGACGCCGACATGCGCGGGGGTGATGCCGAGCGGCGCGACCAGCCGGGCGAACATTGCAGCGCCGTGCGCCCCGATCTGGGCGACGAGGAAGCCCGGACCGACCAGCGACGACCGCTGTTCACTCACTCGTCGATTATATCGTTTGCAGAATCGTTCTGTCCGTGAAAGGTTCATGTCAGTATCGATATGCCTTGCGATGGGGGATTCTGATGGCCGTCACGACCGAGCAGCCGACTGACGTCCGAGCCGCGACCGGGTTCCTGACCCGGCTCGCCACCTTCGTGCTGCACCACCGGCGGTGGGTGATGCTCGGCTGGTTGATCATTCTGGTCGCCGGCATGGTGGGCGCTACCAAGGTATCGAACCGGCTCTCGGTGGACTTCTCCCTCCCCGGCCAACCGGGCTACATCACCGCACAGCAGATCGACAAGGCGTACGGCGTCGACAGCTACAACGGTGTCACCACCGTCCTCGTCGCCACCGCTCCGTCGGGGCAGCGGGCGGCCGGTCAGGCTGCCTCCGTGGACGCGGCGTTCCGAGCCGCGGCAGCGTCGTACCCCGGAGCCCGGCTGGTCGACTACGCCAACACCCATGACCCCAGCTTCATCGGCAAGGGCGGTCAGACGACGGTGGGCCTGCTCATCACGCGACCCGCCACGTCTTTCTCGACCCTGCCGCCCGGCGCGGCCACGAACGCCGTGCTGAAGCAGAAGCTGACCGGCTGGACGACCGGTGTCACCGGGCTGCAGCAGCTGCTCCAGGGCAACAGCACCAGTGGTCCGGGTGTCCTCGTCGAGACCCTGATCGGAGCTGCCGGCGCGCTCATCGTCCTGGCGTTCGTCTTCGCCTCGCTGATCGCGTTCATGCCGCTGCTGATCGCGGCGGTGTCGATCCTCACGACCCTGCTGCTGATCTTGTTCCTGACCACGTTCACCGAGGTCTCGTTCATCGTGCAGTTCCTCGTCGCGCTGGTCGGCCTCGGTGTCGGCATCGACTACAGCCTGCTGCTCGTCACGCGATGGCGTGAGGAGCGCGACCACGGCCGCTCGAACGAAGATGCCGTGATCCGCGCCGTCCAGACCGCCGGGCACACCGTCGTGGTTTCCGGTGTCACCGTGGCCATCGGTCTGCTCTCGCTGGTCGTGCTCCCCGTCCCGGGCCTTCGTAGCGTCGGGATCGGTGGTGTGCTCATCCCGCTGGTCTCCATCCTGGTGACGATGACGCTGCTGCCGGCTCTGCTCGGCGGCATCGGCCCCAAGGTCGACAAGCATCGGCTGCGTCGCGAAACGAATGCCAGCGTGGCCTGGACCGGCTGGGCCCGCCTGGTCGTGCGGTACCGCTGGATCGGCGCCGTCGCCGCCCTGGTCATCCTGGGATTGTTCCTGGCTCCCGTGCTGAACCTCAAGGTCGGGGAGAGCAGCGTGCAGTCGCTCGCGACGAGCGGCCCGGCGCACGACGCCTACGTGCAGATGACGGACGCCGGCATCAGCCCAGGCATCATCACGCCGATCGAGGTGCTCGCGACGAAGGAGTCGGCGTCCCAAGCGGTCACTGCCGTGAAGGGCGCGGACGGCATCGTCACCGCCGTCCTGCCGAACGATCCACTGTGGTCGGGCAAACCCAACGTCGACATCCTCGCGATTCCCAACGTCGTCACCATCAACAACCAAGCGCTGGCACCGGTCCGCGCCGTACAAGCGGCTGTGAAGGACATCGACGGGGTGGTCGGGCGTGAGCGGCGCCGGCACCGGGCAGCAGGACTTCAGCAAGGCGGTCTACGGCACGTTCCCGCTGATGCTGACGCTGATCGCGATCGCGACGCTGATCCTGCTCGCCCGCGCCTTCCGGTCGCTGACGTTGGCGGTCAAGGCGGTGATCCTCAACCTGATCTCGCTAGGCGCGACGTTCGGCGTACTGACCTGGTTCTGGCAGGAAGGTCACCTGTCGAACCCGATCTTCGGGGTGGCTGCGACGGGTGCGATCACGATCTGGATCCCGCTGATGGTGTTCGCGTTCCTGTTCGGCCTCTCGATGGACTACGAGGTCTTCATCCTGAGCCGGATCCGCGAGGAGTACGACGCCGCGGGCGACCCCGATGGCACCGATGCGGCCGTCATCAAGGGCCTCGGCCGCACCGGCCGGCTGGTGACCAGCGCAGCGGTGATCCTCTTCCTCGCGTTTGCGTCGCTGGCGTCGGCGCCGGACACGGACATCAAGGTGCTGGCCACCGGCCTCGGCGTCGGGATCCTGCTCGATGCGACGATCGTCCGGGCCATGCTGGTGCCGGCCCTGATGGCGCTGTTCGGTCGCTGGAACTGGTGGCTGCCGAGCCCGATCGCCAAGGTGCTCCGGGTGGCCCCATCCCCCTGAGCGCGCCTGCGCCGCCGCCGGCCCCTGACACGCATGGCCCATTGGTGGGGCCAGGACCACACGCATGGCCCATTGGTGGGGCTATAGGCCCACCAATGGGCCATGCGTGTGAGGTGGGTGGCCCTGCGGGCCGGCGTACCCCCTAGCCCCGCGCGCGCCCCCAGCGCCTCGCGGTCTCGCCGGCCCCACAGGGGCACTGGTGGGCCGAGACGGCGCCTCGGCCCACGCATGCAGTGAACCGTTCCGAATCGGGCTCGGCCAGCGCTATTAGGAGTTTCGGGACATCTCTGGGACTGGGCTGGGACTGCCGGCATGCTCGAGCGAGTCGACCACCCCGTCGAGCGCCCGGCGCAGCAGCCGGAACCAGCTCGACCGGGACATGTGCAGCCGCGAGGCAGGGTCGTCGCGCTGGACGGCGAGGTACGCCACTACCAGCGCGCGGCGCTCATCGCTCGTCGGCTCCGGCCACGCGTCGTCGATCGCGGCCCGGAGCCGGCGACGCAGCTCCTTGGCCCGAGTGACCGTTCCGCTCACGTTGGGAACCAGCCGGTCCGCCAGGGCGCACGTCGCGAGCGAGCGGTCGACGTGCACCACCCGCAGCGCTGCCCGCACGCTGTCGATCCCGAGGGCTGGCCGGCTGGTCCGACTCGGTCGGGTCCTGCAGCCGTGGCCGGGGGATGACCGGCGAGGGCGGCAGCCCCAGCTCGGCGTACACGGTGGTGTGGATGCTCTGCACCAGCCCGCCGCGACCGTGGTCGATCACGTGCACCTGGATCGGCGTACCGTCGGCCGCCGTCGCGTCGAGCTCCGGGATGCGGACCGCCCGGACCGCCTCGGCGAACGCGACCGCGGCCGGGCGGCTCGGCGTGATGACGATGTAGCTGGCGACCGGGTTCGGGGTCGCGGTGGAGGAGTAGCCGCCGATCCCCAGCAGCCCCTGCACGGCGCCGGTGTCGTCCTCGAACGCCGTGGTCGCACCGTGCCAGACCACCGCCTCACCGGGAAACCTGTCGCGGGCATGGCGGAGCCGGGGCCCGACGAACGGGTCGGCCCAGGCCGCCTCGGGTGCCGTCGCCGTGTTGAACGCCAGCCCCACACCGGCGAGCTCACCGGCGCCGTCGCGGACGACGTACGGGTAGCCGCCCTCGACCAGCCAGGGCTCGAGCAACGGGGCGTACGTCGCCAACCGCCCGCCGACAGGGGCGGCGCGGATCGTCGCGATGTCGGTCTACCGCATCTGGTCGAGGTGATGGCTGGTCGCGTTCACCCCGAAGCCCCACCGGATCGCCTGGTCGTCGACGAGGTGGATCAGGTCCGCCGTACCGGTCGACCCGCCGGCGAGCGCGTCGGCTGCGAGCACGTCCACGACCTTGCGGCGCAGGCTCTGCTCGATCTCGGGGCTGCTGGCACGGACCTCGGCGCGCAGCGCTCGGGACAGCAGCTCGTGCGGTGCGAGTCCCATGCCGGAGCGGGTGAGGAACGAGCGGCCGATCAGCCACGACCACGCGTCGTCGGCCTCGGTGTCGCTGCCGAGCACCGCCCGGAGCAGCCACGGTGTGGTGACCCGCGCGATCGAGGCGACGACCAGCGCACGCATGTACTCGTCGACCGGCGCGGTCTCCGTGTCGAGAAACCGGCGGGTCAGCTCGGTGGCCACGGCGGCCGGCGGCATCCCCTCCTTGAACCCCTCGCCGCGCTGGGAGTTCTCGGCCGCCAGCCCGAGGCCGAGCGGGTTCCCTCCGGTCCAGCGCAGCACCTCGGTGACGGCGGCCGCGTCGACGAGGCCCCTCGACCCGAGCAGGGCCGTAGCCTCTGCCCTCGACAGCGGCTGCAGCTCGATCTCGGTCGTGACCCGGCCCCACTCGCTGGAACGCCAGGCGTTGTCGGGGGCGAGCCGGCTGGCAATCAGGACGAAAGCCCCCATCGGCAGCGACGGCAGCACGTCGTGACGGAGGTAGCCCGCCAGCGCGGCAACGTGCTCGAACGTGTCGATCGTGACGACCGGCCGGTCGTGTGCCGCAGCGGCGAGCACCGGCGCCAGCACCTCGGGAGCCGGCGTCGCGTCCCGCAGGTCGAGCGCGACGACCGGTCGTCCGGCGGCGGCGGCGCGGCGGGCGGTCTCGCGCAGCAGCGCGCTCTTGCCGATGCCACCGGGGCCGTGGACCAGCGCGATGCTTCCGTTCCGCTGGTCGAGCAGCTCCTGGATCCGGGCGAGCTCCGGCGCGCGGCCGACGAAGCCCAGCTCGTCGTACCACGCGACCAAGTCACCCAGCGTCGCCATCAAAATCGAGGCTATCGGCTTTCGGGCACCGCGCAGATCGAGTCTCAAACTGGTCCCAGATCAGTACCAGTGATGCGCGCGCCGCTGTGCGCTGCGGCAGGCTTCGTTATGGGATCGGCCACAGCCCAGTGAGTCACGGAGGCACCCGAAAGATGCGGCTGCGCAACCGCCTGAAGGACCCTGTCAACGGCGTACTGCACGTCCAGTGGTGCAGCCACGTAGAGCCGTCGGAGCCTCGCGGACCCTGCACCATCGTCTACACCCTCGAGCTGCCCGGGGCCGAACCCGTGTCGGCGCAACGCATCTTCGATCTGGCCACCGCGCACTGGCCGCATCCCGGCCAGGCCCTGCCGGTCACCGTCGACCGGCAGGAGCCGTCCCGCATCCGGTTTGTGCAGGCGTAGCCGCAACCGGTGACGGCGCACCCTGCACAAACCCGGCTTTAGCTGACTGAGATGCCGATGCCGCCGCGGGTTTCGGCGCCGTACCGGGCCTTCTCGCGGTCGAGGTCGAGCCGCTCGATGCCGTGGTGGACGTCGGCGGGGATGAGTGCGGCCGGCACGATCCACGCCACCTCGAACTCGATGCCGTCGGGGTCCTTGGCGTAGAGGCTCTTCGTGGTGCCGTGGTCGGACGCGCCGACCAGCGCTCCGGCCTCGGACAGTACGCCGGCGATCCGCTCGAGCTCGGTGAGGGTGTCGACCTCCCACGCCAGGTGGTAGAGCCCGACCGTCGTCTTGCCGGCGGGCGATCCCGGCGTACCCGGGCCCATCGCGAACAGCCCCAGGTCGTGGTCGTTCGTCGACCCGGACGCGCGCAGGAACGCCGCGCCGGTGAACCCCGGCGGCGTCAGCTCGTCGATCCGCCGGAAGCCGAGCACGTCGGTGTAGAAGGCCACGCTGCGGTCCAGGTCGCTCACGTACAGCACGGCATGGTTCAGCCGGGTGATTGCCATGGCAAGGAGCGTACGTCGGTCCGCTAGCCGCGGACGGTCACCGGCAGCGTCGCGAGACCGCGCAGGTTGAGCCGGCCGTTCCACTCCGGCTTGCCGGCCAGCGCGAGGTCCGGGAAGCGCCGTACCAGCGAGGACAGGGCGATCCGGCCCTCCAGCCGGGCGAGCGCGGCGCCCAGGCAGTGGTGGACCCCGCCGCCGAAGCTGACGTGGGTCCGGGCGTTGGGGCGGTCGAGGCGCACCCGGTCGGCGTCGGCGCCGAAGTGGCCCTCGTCGCGGTTCGCGGAGCCGAGGTTGGCGAGGATGAGGCTTCCCTCCGGTACGACGTGGCCGCCGATCTCGAGCTCGGCGAGGGTGATCCGCCGCGAGAGCTGGACCGGGCTGTCGTAGCGGAGCAGCTCCTCGACCGCGTTGTCGTCGAGGTCGGGACGATCCCGCCACATCGCGAGCTGGTCGGGGTGACGGAGCAGCGCGAGGGTGCCGTTACCGATCAGGTTGACGGTCGTCTCGTGCCCGGCGACATAGAGCAGCACGACCTGCGCCACCAGCTCCTCGTCCGACAGCACGTCGCCGGCGTCGTCGGCGTTGATCAGCGCGGTCAGCAGGTCGTCGGCGGGATGCTGACGCTTCCAGGCGATGGCGTCGGTCGTCCGGCCGTGCATCTCGTCCTCGGCCGCGATGATCTCCCGCAGCGTCTGCTCGTCCGGGATCGGCTCGAGCGACCGCACGATCATGTGAGAGAGCTCGCGGAGCCGGGTGACGTCCTGCTCCGGGATCCCGAGCATCGTGGAGATCACCGCGAACGGCAGCGGGAACGCCAGCCCTTCGATCAGGTCGACGTCTGCGGCGTCGGCCATCCGGTCGAGCGATTCCTCGACCAGGGCTTGGATCACCGGCGTCAGCGCGTCGATGGTGCGCGGCGTGAACGCCTGCGACACCAGCTTCCGGAGCCGGGTGTGGTCCGGCGGGTCGCGGTCGAGCATCGACATGCCGCCGCGGCGCCGCGAGGTGTCGAGCTCCGCGTAGATGTCGTCGTACAGCTCGCGCATCGGGCCGGCGTTGGTGACGTTGGCGTCCTCGACGGACAGCCGGCCGCGCAGCACCTCGGAGACCTCGGCGTGCCGCCACAACGCCCAGAAGCCGAACTCGTTGTGCTCGATGGGGTTCTGCGCCCGCAGCTCGGCGTAGTGCGGGTACGGGTTCTCGGCGAACCCCGGCTCGAACGGCTGAAAGGACGGCACCGCCGTATCAGTCATGGCCCCAACTCTAGGAGTCGGGTCGAGTGCGACGCTTTTACCCTTTGGGCATACCCACCAAGGGCAAGAGCGTCACACTCGACGGGGTCAACCGAGGGTGACGAGGGTTCTCGGGTCGTCCGATGGGAGATCGCCGTCGACGGTCGCCGTCACCTCGGTCTCGACCAGCTCCACCAGGCCCCGGTACGTCGAGACGAACGCGGTGTCCGTGGCGTCGCGGCCGGTCGCGATCCGGACCAGGGTCGAGCGCGGCGCGAGCAGCGTCGCGTCGACCACCCGCCACTGGTCGTCGACCACGGCCTCGGCGACCGCGTGGAAGTCCATCGGCTCCAGCCCCGGCGCGTAGACGGCCGACAGCCGCGCCGGGACGTCGAGCGCGCGCAGCAACGCGATGACGAGATGCGCGTAGTCGCGGCACACGCCCTGCCGGCTCAGCAACGTGTCGACGGCGCCATCGGTCGGACCACTGCTGCCCGCGACATAGCTCAGCCTGGTGCCGACCCATGACGACACAGCCGCCAGCAGATCGACCGGCCCCTCGACACCGCGGAACTCTGCGAAGGCCACCGCGGCGAGCCGGTCGGACTCGGCGTACCGGCTGGGACGCAGATAGGTGAGCACGTCGGCTGCTGTCGCCCACTCCGCGCCGGCATGACCGGTCACCGTGGCGTCGTAGTCGACCTCGAGCCGGCCGACGCCGACGTCGAGGCGATGCAGCCTGCCCTGGCCGGGTACGACGACCTCGACCGGCTCGACGGCGGCGCCGTCGAGGGCGACGCGCAACGTCTCCTCGGCGTTCGTCGGATCGGCGACGGCGACCTGCAGCACGACCAGCGCGGGCTCGCGGATGTCGGCGACGAGACGGGATCCCACGGTACGGCGGAGGTCGCTCACCCCTCCATGATCAGGGTCAGCCGCCGCGGGGGTGTCCGGCGTACGTGCCGAATGACCAGCGATTGCCTTCCGGATCCCGGAATGACACATCCCGAGACCCGTAGTCGGTGTCGTTGAGCTCGCGGATCACCTCGGCGCCGGCGGCTTTCGCTCGCCGGTACAACGCATCGGTGTCGTCGGTCACGACATACACAGTGATGGATCCGCCGTCGCTGTCGCCCGAGCCGAGCATGACTCCCCCGCCGAGCGGCCAGGCCAGCTCAGCATGCTCGACCCGGTCCCCCTCGCCGTACACGACGGTCTCCTCGAAACCGAACGCGTCGACGAGGAACCGGATCAGGCCACGCGCGTCGCGCGCCTTTAGCGTCGGCCAGACGGTAGGTGGCGGACTGCTCACGCAAGCCAGCCTGCCACCAAGCCGCCGGCCGCGTCGAGACCTACTTGACCGGCTGCAGCGGCACCTCGAGCGAGGAGGCGTGCGCGCCGCCGCGGGAGATCGTGTAGACCCCGCCGAGCAGGTTGCTGAGCTCCGAGGAGTTCGGCGTCAGGTGCGGGGTGTCCGCGGTCGCCAGCGTGATTCGCAGCGAGTCACCCTTCGGGATGGTCGCGAACGTCGGGAAGATCTCGATGTCGTCGCGGGTGATGGTCCCGGGGACGACGGCCTGCTGCGACGCCTTCGAATAGTCGTGGTACGGCAACAGGTACTGGCCGCCCGGAGCCTTCCAGCTCTTGGCCGCGTCGACCTTGCGGAACGACCCGAGCAGGGCGCCCTCGGTCAGCGGCCGCGACGTGCCGCTCGGCGAGACGTCCTCGATCTCGGCGACCAGCTCGGTGTCCTTCGTCGTCGCGCTGGTGTAGACCGTCGCGGAGATCGGGCCGGCGAGCCGCTTCGCCGCCGTCAACGGCGCGGTCGTGTAGCTCGTCGTGAGGCCGGGCAGCTGGCCGAGGCTGTTGTCCTCGACGCACGGAGCGTTGACTTTGAAGGCCTGGCTTGCGATCGAGATGCCGCCCATCGACCACTGGTCGACGGATCGCCCGCACGGGCTGCCGGCCGGGCTCCACACCAGCGTGTCGGTGCCGGCCGCCGGCTTCGACCTCGACAGCGTGGAGCTGCCGAAGTACAGCCGGGTCGGCTTCGCCTTCTTGAACGGGTACGTCGTGGTTTCGGCGAACTTCTTGGTGCCGAGGTCGTAGTAGTGCAGCGGCGTCTTGGTCTTCGCCATCCCGGTGTGCTGGCCCTTGAGCCAGGTGTCGAACCACTCGAGCTCGAGTGAGTCGACGTCCACCGACGAGCCGTTGATGTGCTCCCACGGCCCGTCGATCAGCTGGTAGCGCCCGGTGACCTTCTGGCCGGCCTTCATCGGCTTGATCGTGGACCGGCCGTCGAAGGCGTTCTGCAGCCCGGCGAAGTTCATCGGCTCGCCGCGCTGGAAGATGTCGAACTCGCCACCGATCAGGTACGCCGGGATCTTGTTGGCGACGATGTGCTTGAGCAGCTTGCCGGGCTGGCGGGCCTTCCAGTAGGCGCCGTCGTACGCCTCGTCGCCGTTGCTGAGGATGTTCGCGGTCGACTTGGCGTGGTAGCTCGCGAGTCCGTTCGCGTGATCGGCCTCGACCTGGGCGAGCTCGGTGAGGACCTGCTGGTCGGTCGGGTCCTGCAGCGCGTCACCGACCGGGTTGGCGATGTTGAGCCCGCCGGTGAGCCCGAGGTAGGCGACGTCGAACTCCGAGTCGAGCAGGCCGCCCATGAAGGACGTGTCGCGGTAGATGTCGGTCGCCGACACCATCGGGAAGATCGCCTTGAGCGGCGAGTGCTTGCCGATCGTTCCGGCCAGCAGGAGCTGGTTGATCCCGAGGTACGACGGGCCGTACGTCCCGACCTTGCCGTTGGAGTGCGCCCGCTTCGCGGCCCACTTCACGAGCTGCACCCCGTCGTGGATCTGGCTCTTGTCGAACAGCCCCCACGAGCCTTCCGAGTTGCCGGTGCCGCGCACGTCCGCGACGACCTCGATGAAGCCGCGCTCGACCAGGTAGTTGTCGGCGCCGCCGGTCGGGCTGGATCCGCCCGGCGCGCTGGCGCTACCGGGGGCGCTGCTGCCGCCCTGGCCCTTGCCGTACGGCGTCTGGGTGAGCAGGACCGGGAACTTCCCCTTGGCCTCCTTGCCGTTCGCGCCGGTCGGGTAGATCACGTTGACCCGGAGGACCTTGCCGTCCTTCATCGTGACGCCGACGTCGTTGCGGGACGCGGTGCCGTACTTCGCCTGCTGCGGCTTCCACGTGCTGCCCTTCTTGGCGCTGGCCTTGAGGACCGACTTCGGAAGCTCCGGCGATGTCGCGGACGTCACCGGGTTCGAGGCGGTGGGCGCAGCCTGCAGGTGCGGCGCCGCTGCGGCTGAGCCGGCGGCAGCGACGAGGCCGGTGCCGGCGACGACGACGCCCGCCGCAGCGAAGGACGTGGCCAGGCGAAGGGTCCGGTGGGTCATACCGAACGGGGTTCGACGTTCCCGGCGGGTTTCCTGCCGGGGGGCCGCCCTGGCGCGTCGGCCAGGTCACCCGGTTGGCCTAACGGACGGGGAAACCGGGCAGGGCTTCACCATCTGTTGCGCAATCGTTAGCAAGATCCACACTTTTTACAGTGCCAAATAACCACTTCCCGAGGTTTCCTTAACTGGTGTCGTCACGAAGCGAGCGCGCGGCCCGCCGGGCCAACGAGCGGGCGCATCAGCGTGCGGCCATCGATGCGGTTGACCCGACGGCCGGCGGCCGCGCCGCCCACCACGTCTGCCTGGTGAAGGGCTGCGACCAACGCGGCCCCAGCGTCCGGTTCGGCGAGATCGTCATCACGCTGTGCATGCAGCACAAGGCGGAGTTCGACGCCCGCTGGCAGATCGAGTTCGACGAGGTTCAGCTCGCCGGCTGACGGCTCGGCCGACACTCCGCGACCACTCTCCGCGATCAGTGGTGGAAAGCTTCGCGCTTCACGGTCCCCGACGGGCCCGCCTTCAGCTCGTCCAGTGCGGCTCGCACGTCGGTCATGAAGTTCTGGGCGAGGTCGAGCGAGAAGCCGTTGCGACACACGATCCGCAGCACCGCCAGGTCCTCGCGGTTCGCGGGGAACGTGTACGCCGGGACCTGCCAGCCACGTTCCCGCAGCGCGCGTGACACGGCGAACACGTCGTACCCCATGTCGGGGCCAGTCGTGAAGGCGAACACCGGCAGCTGGTCACCGCGGGAGATCAGCCGGAAACCCAGCGACTCGATCTCGCCGGCCAGGTACATCGCGACGTAGCGACTCGCCCCCTGCACCGCCTCGTACCCGGACCGGCCGAGCCGGAAGAACGTGTAGTACTGCGCCACGACCTCCGAGCCGGGCCGGGAGAAGTTCAGCGCGAACGTCGGCATGTTGCCGCCGAGGTAGTTGACGTTGAAGATCAGCTCCTCCGGCAGATGCGCCTTGTCCCGCCACAGCACCCAGCCGACGCCGGGGTAGACCAGGCCGTACTTGTGGCCGGAGGTGTTGATCGACACCACCCGGGCGAGCCGGAAGTCCCACTCGAGGTCCGGGTCGAGGAACGGCGCGATCATGCCGCCGGACGCGCCGTCGACATGGACCGGTACGTCGACGCCCGTCCTGGCGGCGAGGTCGTCGAGGGCGGTCGCGATCTCGGCGACGGGCTCGTAGCTGCCGTCGAACGTCGAGCCCAGGATCGCGACGACGCCGATGGTGTCCTCGTTGACGGCGGCGACAGCGGTGGCTGCGTCGAGGTGGAACCGGTCACCGTCCATCGGGACGACGACCGGCTCGACGTCCCAGTAGCGGCAGAACTTCTCCCAGCAGACCTGGACGTTCGCGCCCATGACGAGGTTCGGCGTACGACCGGCGGCCTTGGCCTCGGGGTGCTTGGCCTCCCACCGTCGCTTCATCGCGAGGCCGGCGAGCATGCACGCCTCGCTCGAGCCGGTCGTCGAGCACCCGGTGGCGTTCGTGGCGTCAGGGGCGTGCCAGAGGTCGGCGAGGATCGCCACGCAGCGCCGCTCGATCTCGGCGGTCTGCGGGTACTCGTCCTTGTCGATCATGTTCTTGTCGACGCTCTCGGCCATCAGGTGCGCGGCCTGCGGCTCCATCCACGTCGTGACGAAGGTCGCCAGGTTGAGCCGTGCGCTGCCGTCGAGCAACAGCTCGTCATGGATCAGCTGGTAGGCGACGTCGGCGGTCACCGGATCGGGGGCGAGGGCCTGATGTGGCGGGCACACCATGTTGCCGAGTGCGGGGTTCGCCCGACCCATGAACGGGTTGCAGTCTTCACGGACGGTCGACGGGCTGGAGCCCGGGTGCAAGGCCATAGCGCGAGTGTCCTCGCCCTACTCCGGCTCTGGCCCATGCGCCAGGGGTGAGAGCGTCAGCCCGTGGTCGCGACGAACGTCGCGGCCGCGGCCGCGTGCGACGCCGTCCTTCGTGCCGTGACGCGGAACGTCACGTCGTGCTTGCGCGGCACCGCCACCACGAACTGCGCGGTGCCGGACCCGTCGACAGTGACGCGGTGTACGACGACACGACGGCCACGCAGCCGACGACTCACGACCAGGACATCGCCGGGCTGCAGACCGGCGGACGCCATGGTCACGGTGTACTTCTTGCCGTCGGGTGACAGCGAGGCGCTCAGCATGGGGACGACCACCACGGTGGCCGGCTTGCTGTGAACGCCGCGGGCTGCCACCAGCCGCACGCGTGTGGTCCGGTTCAACACCGGGACGCTGACCGAGACGTCGCCGTCGCCATCGGTGCGGCCGGTGCCGACCTTGGCCCAGGGCAGGCCCTGCCCGGCCGGACGAGCCTGCGCGACGACCTTCCGGTTCGGCACCGCTGCGCCGGAGACGGAGGTGACCCGGCCGGAGAGCGTGACACCGGTGCCGGCCGGAATCCGCGTCGCGGACGCCGTGCCGTCGAGCGAGGCCGGGAAGACCCGGATCGGGCTCGGGCTGCTCGCGGTCGGCGACGGGTGGGGTGTCGGCGTTGCGGACCGGTGCTCGACGGCCACGGCGGGCGACCGAGTCGGTTCGGGAGCGGGGCCGACCGGAACGACGGACGCCGACGGCCGGGGTGTGGCGCGGGACGACGGCAATGACGACGTCGACGTCGACGTGGCGGGGCCGGTCACGCTCGGGGTCAGACCGGAGCCATGCGACCCGTGGGGATGGGTGGCCTTCGCAACCGCCCGGTGCGCCGCCGGATGTGGCGCGGGGACACCGACCGCGCCCAGCAGCCCGTGGGCGACGCTCTGCATCGGGTCGGGCAACGAGTGGGTGTACGCCGCCGCGACTCCACCAGACAGCGCGACTGCGACAGCCAGAGTGCCCGCCCCAGTGCCGAGCCGGCGCGCCATCCGACGTCGGGACCGCTTCGGACCGCTGGCCCGGAATGCGGCCAGGGCTTCGGTCTCGCCGGCCAGCTCAGCCGGGGTAGCCGGAGCGCGCAGGGCTTGGACGAGCGGATCGTCGTCCCAGCGGCTCAGGTCGTCGTCGTGCGACATCAGATCACCTCGCCCGGGGTCTGCAGCCGCGGGTCCTGGGACAGCGACCGCAAGGCGCGGTGGACGGCGACCCGAACGGCACCGGGCGACTTCCCCACCATCCTGGCGACGACGGCGACGTCGAGATCGGCAACGACTCGCAGCATGACGAGCTCGGCCTGGTCAGGTGGCAGGGACGCGACGAGCGCGAGCGCGCGCTCGGTGGACACCCGGGTGAGCGCCTCGTCCTCGGCCGAGGGTGCCGTTTCGGGCGCGCCGGCGACGGACAGATCAGCGAACGGTACGACGGGGCGAGCCGCCCGAACCCGGGCGGCGTCGATGGTGCGGTGCCGGGCGAGGGTGAAGATCCAGGCCCGGAAGCCGTCGGAGTCACCGATGAACCGCGGCAGGTCGCGGACCACCTGGAGCCAGGTCTCGGCGGCGACGTCCTCGCGCTGGTCGACGCCGCGAACCGCCAGGTAGCGCAGCAGCTGCGGGTTGAGCGCCCGCCACAGCTCGAGGAAGCCGGCCTCGTCACCATCGCGGGCCCGCTCCAGGGCGGCGTCCAGCACGCCGCTGACCCGGACCCTGCTGGGTCCGGGTCGGCGGGTGCCGAACGTCATCTCGACGCTGATGCGCCAGGCTCCTTGATGGTCGGGTACTCAGGACTCGGTGACCGTCACGATGCCACTGGTGGAGCCGTCGTACCGGGCTCCGCCGGAAAAGACCAGCTGGTAGTCCGTCGAGCCGGACGGCGGGACGACGTGGAACCGGACCAGCCCGTGACGGCCAGTTCGCCGGGTCCGGACCGGACTCCACGTCGCGCTCCCGGACGGCCGCGACTGCAGCACCACACGACGGTCACGCAAGGCGTGTCCGCCACCGCGCAGGACACCGCTGACGTTCTCGCCGGTCACCACCTGCTTGCCGCGGATCGACAGCGAGCTCGCGATGCCACTGGTTCGGACCACCACGGTGCGGCCGGCACTGCGGGACGGCCGAAGCAGCTCGCCGCCCGCGAAAACGAGGCGGTAGCGGGTCGTGCTCGTCGGCGAGACGGTGAAGCCGACCCGGCCGTGGGTGCCGGTGACGTGGTTCGCGACGACGGTCCAGGGCTTGGTCTTCGGAGCCCGCGACTGCAGGATCACGTGGCGGCCGCGGAGGCCGTGATGCCGGTGGGTGAGCCGGCCTGCGATGTGGTCGCTGGCGCCGAGCAGGATCGAGTGGCGGCCAACCCGGATGGTCAGCGCGGAACCGAGCCGGCGGTGATGGTGGCCGGCTGCGACGCGGACCGTGACAACGCCGCTATGGGACGCGTGGTCGGCAGAGTCGCCGGCGAAGCGCAGGGCGTAGCGGGTCGTCGCGGTGGGAGCGACGGTGAAGACGACCCGGCCGTGAGCGCCCGTGGTCGCCGTCCCTGCTGGGCTGAAATGTCCCGATCCGGCTGGCCGAGCCTCGAGGGTCACGGTCTCACCGGCGGCAGGCTTGCCGGCCGCGCGCAGGTTGCCCGCGATGTGGTCGCTGTGACCGGCGGCGACGTGGCTGCGCTGGGCTCGGATCGACAGCGAGGTATGCGTCGTACCGGTCGCGGACACTGCGGATGCGGTCAGCGCGCCGCCGCCGAGCGCGGTGACTGCGAGTGCCGCGATCGTCGTCGTACGTCGGGATCGAGAGATCGTCATCGAACCTCTTCCGTGACAGGCCCCGAAGGGCGATGGGCGTCACGGATAAGAGCGGATCGGCCGGCGTTTGCGTTACAGCCCGCGCCCACCAATGGGCCATGCGTGGGGGTCAGGGGCCGAGGACTCGCTCGGTGTAGGCGTTCGCGAACACCCGGTCCGGGTCGACCTGGTCGCGGACCGCGAGCACGTCGTCGAAGCGCGGGTAGCGGGCTCGCAGCTGCGAGGCACCGAGATGGTGCAGCTTGCCCCAGTGCGGCCGACCGCCCACGTCCGTCGCGATCGCCTCGACGGCGTCGAAGTACGGCTGGTACGGCGTCCGGTAGTAGGAGTGCACGGCGACGTACGCCGTGTCCCGGCCGGTCGCGGTCGACAACCACAGATCGTCGGGAGCGGCGACCCGCACCTCGATCGGGAACGAGATCCGGGCTCCGCTGCTGTTGATCCAGTTGCGGATGCCGCGCACCACGTCGACGATGGCCGCGCGGGGTACGGCGTACTCCATCTCCCGGAACCGGACCCGGCGCGAGGACACGAAGACCCGGTGCGACACGTCGGTGAAGGTCCGGGCCGACAGCGCGGCAGCCGCGAACCGGTTCAGCTGTGGGATCACAGCGGGAGCCCGCGCCGCCAGCCGCTGGGTTCCCGAGAAGGCGCCGTTCGACAGCAGCTCGTCGTCGACCCACCCCCGCCACGACGGGTACGCCGATTCCTCGACACCGGCGACCGGCCGGTTGTTGCGTTTGGTCAACGCGACGTCGGTGTGCGGGAACCAGTAGAACTCGAAGTGCTCGTTGCCGTCGGCCAGCCCGTCGAAGTCGTCGAGCACGTCCTCGATCGGCATCGGTGCCTCGACCGCAGTAAGCCGGAACACCGGCTCGCACTGCAGCGTGACCGCCGTCACCAGCCCGAACGCACCGAGCCCGACCGCTGCGGCCGAGAACAGATCCGGCTGCTCGGAGGCAGAGCACGACGCCGACCGTGCCGTCGGCGAGCACCAGCTGCAGCTCGCGGACCTGCGTCGCCAGCCCGCCGAGCCGTGCCCCCGTCCCGTGGGTGCCGGTCGCGATCGCGCCGGAGATCGTCTGCCGATCGATATCACCGAGGTTCGACATCGACATCCCGCGCCGCTCGAGCGCCGGGTTGAGCTGGTGCAGCGGCGTGCCGGCAGCGACGGTCACCAGCCCGGTCGCGGGGTCACTGGCCAGTACGCCGGTGAGCCGGTCGAGCCGCACCTCCACGCCCTCCGTGATGGCCACGTCCGTGAAGCTGTGTCCCGATCCGACCGGTTTGACCCGCAGCCCGTCGGCCCGCGCCCGCGCGACGACATCCACGGCGGCCTCGACCGAGTCCGGGTGCTCCACCCGTGCCGGATCGGCGCGCTGGTTGCGGCCCCAGTTCTGCCAGGTCCTCGCGGTCACTGCTCTCCTCCGGGCCGATGCACTGGCCATGTAGGTTCGCAGCAGGGGTTTCTCTGCGTCACCACCAGTCCGTCGTACCAGGCTAGGAGGCCGCACTCCGGTGGCCTCGCACCTGACCCGCCGGGACTGCACCGGCTACGCGACCGGTTCGATCGCAACCGGCGTCTTCTCCACCGTGCCCGGCCTGCTGCTCCTGTACTACCTGACCGACATCCTCGGCGTGAGCACCGCTGCGGCCGGCGTCATCGTGCTGGCACCGAAGCTCTGGGACGTCCTCATCAATCCTGTGGTCGGCATTGTCTCGGACCGCCTCGACACCCGATGGGGCAGCCGCACGCCGCTGCTGTACGCCGGATCCTTCACGTTGCCGATCGGGCTCGCCCTGCTGTTCGCGGTGCCGCACCTGGCGTTCACCGGCACCGCGATCTGGGTGATCATCGCCTACTCGGTGTGCGCGACCGGCTACTCGATGTTCCAGGTCCCGTACGCCGCGGTCCCGGCCGAGGTGACCGACGACTACGACGAGCGCACCCGGCTCAACGGCTGGCGGATGATCGTCCTCACGGTCGGCATCCTGATCTCCGGCGGTCTGGCACCCGCGATCGTCTCGGTGGGCGGCAGCGGCCGGGGCGGTTACGCGCTGATGGGCGTCATCGTCGGCGCGTTGGTGCTGCTGGCCGCGCTGCGCTCGACCCATGAGATCGCCGGGATCCCGATCGTGCAGCGCCGGTCCACCTCGGCGAGCATCAAGACCCAGGTCGCGATGCTCCGCGCCAACCGGGCGTTCGCGGTCCTGATGCTCGTCTACTTCGGGCAGGCGTTGGCGATCGGCGCGCAGCTGGCCGCCGAGCCGTACTTCGCGACGTACACGCTGCACGACACCTCGGCGACCTCGGTGATGTTCGTCTGCCTGGTGGGGCCGGCGCTGCTGGTCATGCCGCTGTGGGTCCGCCGGTCCGAGCAGGTCGGCAAGGCCCGGGTCCTGGTCGAGTCATCCGTGGTGTACGCCGGGGCGTCTGTGGTGCTCATCGCGTCGCCGAGCCTTCCGCTGGGAGCGGTGTTCGTGCTCGCAGCCGTGATCGGGCTGGGCTTCGCCGGGATGCAGATGGTGCCTTACGCGATGCTGCCAGACACCGTGGATGCGGGAGCCACCGCGAATCGGACGAGCGGGTCAGTGAGCGGTTCAGGCGGCGACGGCGACGGTCAGGCCGGCGCGCTCTCCGGCTTGTGGATCGCCGGCGAGACCCTCGGGTTCGCGCTCGGGCCGGCGATCCTCGCCGTCGTGCTCTCGATCGGGGACTTCCACTCGACCGTCGACGCCCACCGGGTGCCACAGACCGCTGCCGCGCTGCAGGCGGTCCGCTATGGCTTCACGCTGCTGCCCGCCGCCCTGCTGCTGTCGACCCTGCCGTTCCTGCGCGCCTACCACGTGCCTGCCCGCCGTACTGTCGAAGGAGATCCTGTCCATGCAGCTGTCTGACCTGCCCACACCGGCGATCGTGGTTGACGAGGCGGCGCTGGAACGCAACCTCACGACGATGAGCGACGCCCGGCCCGGCGACGCGCTGCGCCCCCACGTCAAGGCGCACAAGACGACCGAGCTGGCCCGGCGGCAGTACGCCCACGGTCATCACGGCTTCACGCTGGCGACGGTGAAGGAGTGCGTCGGGATGGCGGCGGCCGGGCTCGGCGACGACCTGCTGCTGGCCAACGAGGTCCTCGACATGACCCGGCTCGGCGAGATCGTCGAGGCCGGCGCGCGGGTCACGGTCGCCGTCGACTCGGAGCCGGTCATCCGGGCGGCGGTCGCGGGCGGCGTCCGCGAGGTGCTGGTCGACGTGAACGTCGGATTGCCGCGGTGCGGCTGCGCGCCGGACGACGCCGGGCGGCTCGCCGACCTGGCCCGGTCGCTCGGCCTGTCGGTGCGAGGCGTCATGGGCTACGAGGGACATCTGATGCTGGTCGAGGACGTCGCCGACCGAGCCCGGCAGACCGAGGAGTGCATGGCGCTGCTGCTCGCCGCCCATGCGGACGTGGGCGGCGACATCGTCTCCGGCGGCGGCACCGGGACCTGGCAGACCAACCGCTGGGTCACCGAGCTGCAGGCCGGGTCGTACGCGCTGATGGACACGGCGTACGCCGCGGTGCCCGACGTACCGTTCGAGCAGTCGCTGCACGTTCTGGCCACGGTGATCTCGGTCAACCCCGGCGGCTGGGCGGTGGTCGACGCGGGGCTCAAGGCGTTCGGCATGGACCACGGCAACCCGAGCATTGCGGGCACCGACGTCTGGTACTGCTCCGACGAGCACACCGTGTTCTCGATGCAGGACGGCGCGCCGCTGCCGGAGGTCGGCGACCGGTTCCAGATGGCGCCGGCCCACATCGACCCGACCTGCGCCCTGCACGAGCGGATGCACCTGGTCGACGCCGACGGTGTGGTGCTCGAGACCTGGCCGATCGACCTGCGCAACTGGTGAGGCGGCTTTGCGCCCGTGTGATCAGGCGCGGGCTCTGTAGATCAGACGCGGGCTAGGGCGGCGCGCAACGTGGTCTCCATCCGCTCGTGCATGCCCGCGTAGTCCACGGTGAGGTGGCTACCGGCCTGTTCCTGCAGGAACGATCCCCAGCCCGGCAGGTAGACGAGCAGGCCCGCGACGTCCCACCACGGCTCGACCCGCCGGCCCGCTACGGCCTGGTAGTGCTCGAGAAACCGGGCGGCGTAGTCCGCCGAGTACAGGACGGTGAGGTTGAGCCGGCAGTGCGCGACGTCGAGGTCGGGTGGACCGTACGACGACCAGACCCAGTCCACGACGCCGGTCAGCGTCGCGCCGGTCCACAGCAGGTTGAACGGCTGGTAGTCGCGGTGGATGAAGCACCAGTCGCCGGCCGGCGCCGGGCCTTGCACCAGCTCGATCGCTGCTCGCCACAGACCGTCGTCGGTCGACCAGGCAGGGACCTCGAGCGCCGCGAGGTCCAGCCATAGGTCGACGTCAGGCGCCGGCACGTCGGCGGCGTGGATGCGGGGCAACAGCTCAGCCTGTTGCCGCAGCCAGCCGGCCACGTCGCCGATGTCGGCCGGCCCGAGCAGCATCCGGCCCGGCAGCCACGTCATGACCAGCGTCGGGTGCGAGCATCGCGCGGGCCTCAGCATCGGTGGCCACCAGCCTCGGCGCCGGCAGCTCCGACTCGGCGAGCCCGGTGAGGACGCCGGCTTCCCGTCGTACCTGGGCGGTTCCATCCTCGCCGTCCCCTGTCGTGACCTCCTCGGTCGTCCAGCGCCGGACCACATAGCGCCGCAGCTCGCCGCCCGAGTCGACGATCTCGACGGCATGCACGGCGGAAGAGATCCCGCCCTTCAGCCGGCGCACCCGCAGGCTCCGCTCGTCGCCGCCGAGCACGGACGCAAGCCACGCGCGGTCGGCTCGGGTCGGGGCTGGTGGCACGGGCATGCCACGAGTGTGGCGCGACGAGGCAGGCCGGCCGGCGCCGTGGGCAGCACCAGCCGGGATGTGCGAGGGTCGGCAAGGTGGCAGCCCCGCCCGTCCGGCCGCGCAACGACCCGGGACAGTACGACGACCTCGCCGACCAGTGGTGGTCCGGGCGAGGTGGCCTCGCGGCGCTGTCGTGGATCGCGGCAGCTCGGATGCGCCACATCCCGCCGGCCCGCGAGCCCGGGTCGCCGCTGCTCGACATGGCCTGCGGCGGCGGGCTGCTCGCGCCGTACCTCGAGGGATCGGGCTACCAGCACATCGGCGTCGACCAGTCGGCCACGGCGATCGTCCAAGCGCGCGACCACGGCGTCATAGCGGCCCGTGCCGACGTGCGCCGCCTTCCGTTCCGGGACCAGGCGTTCGACGTCGTCGTCGCCGGCGAGGTGCTCGAGCACGTGCCCGACATGGCGGCGGTCGTCGGCGAGGCCTGCCGAGTGCTGCGTCCCGGCGGAACGCTCGTCGTCGACACCATCGCCGCGACCTGGATCGGTCGGTTCACCGCGATCACCGTCGCCGAGCGGCTGCCCGCGGGGCCGCCCAAACGGTTGCACGACGGTGCATTGTTCGTGGATCGTCGACGCCTGGTTGAGGTGGCGGACCGGTACGGCGTACACCTGACACTGAACGGCTTGCGGCCCAGCGCCGTGGACTATGTGTGGTGGCTACTGGGAAAGAAGGCGGAGGTGCGGATGCTCCCGACACCGTTGACCGCCAGCCTGTTCCAAGCCGTCGGAACGAAGCGCGCGTGACCGCCGCCCTCACTGGCGCCCTCGACGCGGCCGAGTCGATGCGCCCGAAGTTCGGGGAGCGGGCCGGCCGGCACGACGTCGACGGCAGCTTCCCGGAGTCCGACTTCGACGACCTGCGCGCCGCCGGGTTACTCGGCCTGATGGCGCCCGCGCGGCTCGGTGGCATGGGCGCGTCGTTCACCGACTACGTGGAGATCGCGATGGCGCTGGGCGCCGGCAACGGCTCCACCGCGCTGATCTACAACATGCACGCCTCGGTCACCGGCGCGCTGGCCCTCACCGACGAGGACCTGGCCCGCGCCCTCGGCGTACCGGAGAGCTTTTTCGCCGCCCGTGACATGGTGCTGCGCGGCGCGGTGAGCGGCCGGCTCTACGCCGTCGCGATGAGCGAGCGTGGCGCCGGCTCCCGGCTGTCGAAGGTGACGACGAGCTATGAGCCGGTCGACGGCGGCTGGCACATCACCGGCGAGAAGACGTTCTGCTCCGGCGCCGGGTACGCCGATGCCTACCTGGTCGTGGCCCGCCGCGGTGACGCGATCAGCCAGTTCCTCGTCCCGGCCGGCGACGGTGTCGTCGTGGTCCCGACCTGGGACTCGCTCGGAATGCGCGCGACCTGCAGCCACGACATCAGCCTCGACGTCGTCGTCCCTCCCGACGCCTTGCTCGGCCAGGTCGAGGGAATGGCGCTGCTGCTCGCCCAGGTGATGCCGCAGTGGCTGGTCGCGTCGTACTCCGCGGTATACGTCGGAGTCGCCATGGCCACTCTCGACGCAGCCCGGGAGTACGTCGACATGCGAGGGCTGGGACGGCTGCCGATGGTCCGCGCCCGGCTGGGTCACGCCGACGCCGCCGTCGCATCGGCCCGCGAGGTGGTCCGCGCCATGGCCCGCGCGGTCACCGCTGCGCCGGGCGAGCCGGAGACCAACCGATGGGTGTGGCGCGCCAAGCTGGTCGCTGGCGAGACCGCGATGACCGTCGCCGCCTCGCTGCTGGAGGCCTGCGGTACAGGCGCGACCCGACGCGGCTCAGCACTGGAGCGGCTCTACCGCGACGCGCGCTGCGGATCGCTGCAACCCGCGACCAGCGATGTCTGCGCCGACTGGCTCGGGTACGCCGTACTCGGCCGAGACCCCGATTCCGATGCTTCGGAGGCCCGCTGGTGAGGACTGCACGCGTCGTCGGCCACGGTCACGCCCTGCCGCCGCCCCTGCATCACGCCGACCTGTGGGACGGCTTCTTCGCGACGCACTACGCCGGCAACCCCACCGCCGAGCGGGTCTGGCGCACCGCCGGCATCGAGACCCGCCACGCCGCGGTCGACCCGCGCTGCGAGGACGTCTCGTCGTGGGGCACCGGCGCGCGGATGCGCCGGTTCGTCACGGAGGCGATGCCGCTGGCGCACAAGGCGGTCCAGGCCGCGCTGTCCGACGCGGCGATCGACGCGGCCGACGTCGGACTGCTCGCCGTCGTCTCGTGCACCGGCTACGCGACGCCCGGGCTCGACATCCTGCTGGCCCGCGACCTCGGCATGTCCGACGACGTGCAACGGCTGCACATCGGCCACATGGGTTGCTACGCCGCGATCCCCGGGCTCGGTGCCGTGACCGACTTCGTCGTGGCGCGCGGCCGACCGGCCGTGATGGTGTGCGTCGAGCTGCCGAGCCTGCACGTCCAGCCGCCGACCGACGACGTCCAGCAGATGGTGGCGCACGCGCTGTTCGCGGATGCGGTCGCCGCCGTGGTGGTGGCTCCGGTCGACTCCGGGAACGCACCTGGGCTCGACGTACTCGACGTCGTCGCTCGCACCGACGTCACCGCGGTCGACCAGATGACCTGGGACGTCACGGATCTGGGCTTCCGGATGGGCCTGTCACCGGCGGTCCCCGACGTGCTCGCCCGCCACGCCGCCCCAGTCGTCACCGAGCTGCTGCAGCGCAACGGTCTCAAGGTTGCGGACGTGGCGGCCTGGGCGATCCACCCGGGCGGCAAGCGGATCGTGTCCGTCGTCGGCGAGACGTTGGGCCTGGACGAGGCCGCGCTGGCCCCGTCGTACGGCGTGCTCGCTGACGTCGGGAACTGCTCGTCGGCCACGGTGTTGCTGGTGGTCGAGCGGCTGCTCGAGGCCGGTGACCTGCGGCCGGGCGACCCCGTCGTCGCCATGGCCTTCGGGCCCGGGCTGACCCTCTACGCCTCGCTGCTCCGGGCCGGTTGACGCCCGCTCCCAGCCGATTCCGGGGATGACGGAGGATGGGGGCATGAGCGACGCGATCCGCTGGGGAATCATCGGCACCGGGAACATCGCCTCGACGTTCGCCCGTGACCTGCAGCTGCTGGACGATGCCGAGCTGGTCGCCGTCGGGTCACGGCAGCAGTCGAGCGCGGACGACTTCGGTGACCGCTTCGTCGTACCGCACCGCCACCCCAGCTACGAGGCGCTCGTCGCGGACCCCGACGTGGACGTCGTCTACGTCTCGACGCCGCACCCCGGGCACCACGCCGCGGCACTGCTGGCGATCGAGGCCGGGAAGGCGGTGCTGGTCGAGAAACCGTTCACCCTCAACCGTTCCGAGGCGTTGGAGCTGATCGCGGCGGCGCGGGCGGCCGGCACGTTCCTCATGGAGGCGATGTGGACCCGGTTCCTGCCGCACATGCGTCGGATCCGTGAGCTGCTCACCTCCGAGGTGCTCGGCGACATCCGGACCGTGACGGCCGACCACGGCCAGCGGTTCCTTCCGCCCGACCCGACGTCCCGGCTCTACGACCGGAGCCTCGGCGGCGGTGCGCTGCTCGACCTCGGGATCTACCCGGTGTCGTTCGCGTCCTACGTCCTCGGGCCCCCGACCCGGCTGACGGCCGTCAGCGACCCGACCGAGACCGGCGTCGACGCACAGACGTCAATGGTCATGCAGTACGACCGCGGCCAGCACGCCGTGTTGACGACGACGCTGGGCGCGGAGACGGCGAACGTGGCGACGATCGTCGGGACCGAGGGCCGGATCGAGATCGACCGGGTCTGGTACCAGCCGACGACGTTCCGGCTGGTCCGCCGGAGCGCGATCGAGCATTTCACCGAGCCGCGGATCGGGCAGGGGCTGCGCTATCAGGCGGCCGAGGTCGGTCGATGCCTGCGTGAGGGTCGGCTGGAGAGCGACGTCATGTCGCTCGACGAGACCTTGTCGATCATGGGGACGATGGACGAGATCCGCCGCCAGATCGGGTTGACCTACCCCGGCGAGTAGGCGGCAGCCGTCCTTGACACCCGCGGCTCCGGATCTCACCCGATGAGGCATGAAACCCTCGGCTACCGGGTAGTAACTAAATAGGCCGGTGCCCACTCGGCGGATGTGATGAACCTCAGAGGCGCATCACCCTGCTCGAGAAACGGGGAGTCATGGCCGTCTCACAACAAGGCCCGTCTCACACACGGCGCCGTCTCGCACACCACGCTCGACGTCGCTGATCGACGAGGCCGACCGCGCCTACCAGGAAGCACGCTGGAAGGTGTGGGACCAGCTGGCCCCCGGCGAGCCGTTGGACGTCTCGAACCTCACCGAGGCCCAGATCTACTCGCTGCGCAACCTCGCGCAGGCCGAGGCAGGCGGTGGCGACGTACCGCGAGTTCATCTACGTCACCACCCCGCTGCGCTACGAAGAGGTATCGGCACTATGAGTGCCACCGTGACCTCGATGCGCCCCTCACCGCCCCGACGGTCGGCTACATCTGCTGCGGCGGCCGGTTGGAGCATGTCGCAGCTCGACAGCCCGGGTTCGACGTTGTCGTTCACGCACTGCAGCAGCTTGCATGGTCACGCGGTGGTACCGCGGCGACCAGCCGGCGGATCCGGGCGACGCGCTGGAGCTGCCGAAGCCGGAGGCCGCGAGACCCAGGCGGCGAAGCCGGTCGAATCGGGGACACAGCCCCGGAGAAGGCTGCCGTCAGCCGCGGTAGTGGTTCAGCCGCGTCGGCGGACCTCGAAGCTGATCCGTACGTCGGTGGCAGGGCCGACAAAGCTCGCGGCGCCGGTGAACTTGTTGGCCAGTCGGTTGATCTGCGCGTCGGCGCCGGCTGTCGTCCCAGTGGCAGTGCCCTGGATCTCGACGTACTCGTACGGGTTGTCGCCCGCGTAGACCACGACAGTGATCCGCGGGTCGCGCTGCAAGTTGGTCGGCCATCGCCGGCCCAGCGCACTGTTGATCCCGAGCGTGCCCCCGACCAGCTCCTGCCAGACCACGGTGCTGTGCACCGACCCGTCCTCGTTGAGTGTCGAGATCACGGCATGGTTCGGGCCGTCGAGCAGGGCGCGCACGGCCGGGTCGTCGATGCTGGCCATGGACGGCACGCTAACCCGTCTCGGCTCGCTCGCTCCGGCGAGCCAGGCAACGAATCAGGGGATGACAGGAATCAGGGGGTGACGGTCTCGACCAGCGGCAAGCTGCTCCGTTGGAGCACGGACAGCGGAGCCTGACGTCGTCAGATAGGAATAGCTGGCATCGATGTGGCACGCTCGCAGACAACGCGGATCTGCGTCGATCGATACTGCGGCTCGGTTCCGGTGGTGGCGCGCAGACGGTGAGCGACGAAGCGGCACGGCCGCAATCGTTGCGGTGATCGCGAGACCGATCAGTCCCGCACGGACGCACGGGTGCACCGTTGACGTTCGGGCCGCCGCCACATGGCGACGTGATGGCCCGATGGTGATGGTGCCGGCGTCCAGGTCCGGAAGGGTACGGGCTTCGGAGGCGACCATCGCGCCAGCGGATGATCACGCGCCGGCAGCTGCGTCGAGTCCGTGCCGGTCGAACAGGGCCCGACGTCTGGGATCACGCAGCAGGGTGTATGCGCGATCAATCTCCTGCGCCAACTTGAACGCATCGAGCCGTGCCGCCTCGCCGATTCGACGCTCATAGGCACGCTTGAGCTCGACTGCATTGACGTCTGCGCTGACCCCGAGAAGCTGGTAGGGATCGTCCGGCACAGCAGAAGTTCTCGGTGATGTCGAGCAACGGCTTGAGTGGACCGATCGAAAATGCGGGCTGGATTCTCGACCTGGTCAGGATTCGGTCGACCCGCCGTGCCGGCCGAGGCGGCCTAACTGGCCGAGGCACGTTCGTAGGCGTCGTCGTACGCCGGCCATCTGACTGCTGCCAACGTCGCGTCGATGTACGCGTCGAGCCGGGCATCGAGGATCTCGTCGATCTCGGCGGGCGTGAGGTCCGGCGGCGATTCGCGATCGGGCTCATCACGATCGGCACCCAACTCCCGATCTGAGACCCAACGGGAACCGGTCGAGATCGTGCGTCGGATCGACCTGGCCCGGGATGTTGTCGGTGACCGCCGCCTCGGGCGGCCCGGTATCGGTGACCCCCTCCATGGGGTACGCCTCGGGTGGGACGTGATGCACGGCCCCGAAGGGCGATACCCAGGTCTCGCTGCCGTCCGGATGCAGCGTGACGTCCCACGCCCCGCTGGTCTTCAGGTTGTGGTGCTTGCGACACAGCGCATGCAGGTTGTCGGTGCTGGTGCTGCCGGCCGGCCACTCGACGGCGTGGTCGAGGTCGCATCCCTTCGCGAGCCGCAGACACCCGGGGAATCGGCAGACTCGGTCCCTGGCCTCGACGAGCCGGCGCAGCGGACGTGACGGCCGGTAGCACTGCCGCCCGAGATCGACCATCGTGCCGGTGACCGGATCGGTGAGCAGCCGTCGCAGTCCGGCGTCCCGCGCGAGCTCCCGCGCCATCGACTCAGTGATCGGCCCGTACCCCGACAGCTCGCCGGGCGTGTTGGTGAGACCTAGCCAGGTGTTGAAGTCCATCGTGAGCAGGACCTCGACGTTGGGCCGGGCGGCTTGCTGGTCACCGAGGACGAACCCGGCCAGGGCCTTCACGCGCAGCGTCCCGATCGGGCCGTCATCACCGTCGCGTCGGAGCTCCGCCGCCCGCGCGTCCAGCGCATCCGTGATGGCGCGCGCCGTGACCGCGTCGGCCGTGGCAATGATCGAGGCCATGTCGTGCTCTTCCGGACACAGCCGGACGTCGGCGTCGAGAGCGGCGGTCTTCGATCGCTCGGCGGCGCCCTCGGGGTCGCGGCGGAGCAGCTCGCGGCGGGCGGCCGCTCGAAGCTGCGCGGGGGTCCACCCACGCTCGATGGCTCGCGGCAGCACGACGGCCTCGACCACCATCGACATCTCGGCGTCGCACGGGTCGCAGCACCTCGGCAAGCGCGCGCACATGAGCGAGCGACAGCGTCCCCGGCGTTAAGCGCCTCCCACGACAACGGCAGTGCGTCGGCGACCTGATGGACCAACACCGCGCGGGACATCGCGGAGTACTCGCTGATGTGCATGTCACAGGCGACCTCGACAGCCACCAGTCGGTCGGACTCCGCATCGCCGTTAGCCAGCGCATTCCCGTACGCGCGCATCGACTGCGCCTCGACCCACGCAGCCATCCGGCCCCACTGCACGGTCAGCTCCTCCTGCGACCAGCAGTCCGGGCGCGTCATTCGCCACCGCGACCAGCGCTTCCGCGAGCTCCGGACCGGGCGCCCAGCCGGCCAGCTCCTTGAGCCGGGCATGCTGCTCGGCCCACTCGGCGTCCTCCTCCGCGAACCGCGCCATGGCGGCGTCGCGACCCATCGCGTCGATGGTCGCTAGGCGGCGGGACATCTCGTGCATGATTCGAACATACGTTCGAATAGCCATGATGTCAAGGGGCTATCCCCAGGTATTCTGTGGGCAGCCGGATTCCCTTGCTGGGCAACGGATTTCGTTGCCCCACAAGGGATTCGCAGGCCACAGGTACGTCGTACTCGAGGCGGCTAGGACGTGCTCATCGCGTAGGCGGTGAGGTTGCCCGCGGCGATGCCGGTGGCGTGGGTGAGCCCGTTGACGTAGACCGGAACGGTGCTGCGCGGCTGCGCGCCGGAATCCTTGCCGTCACCCAACTGCTCTTCGGAGTTGCTTCCCCAGGCCAGGACCGCGCCCGACGACGTCAGCGCGTATCCGTCCACGAAGCCGGCGGCGATGTGAGTCGCGGTGGACAGGTCGCTGACCGCGAGCGGGGTGCTGCTGAAGGGGCCATTACCGCCGCCGGCGCCGAGCTCACCGGCGCCGTTGTCGCCCCAGGCGAGGACGTTCTCCGGCCGGGTGAGCGCGTATCCATCGTTCGCTCCGCCGGCGAGCTCCATGACGACGGTGTTCCCGCCGATCGCAACCGACACCGGGTTGAACATGTACGGCTCCGTGGTGGGATCGCTCTCGTCGCCGAGCTGTCCGTCGGCGTTGTTGCCCCACGCGGACAGCCCGACGCCCGGGATCCAGGCGTACGCCGCCGTACCCCCAGCGGCGATGCTTGGTCACTCCGACTCCGGAGAGCTGGGTCACCAGCTGCGGCGTGTCGAACTCGGTGGGATTCATGGTCGGGTCCTGGCCCACCTGGCCAAAACTGTTGTCGCCCCACGCGTAGAGATTGCCCGACTGGGTCAGCGCATACGCGGTGTCCGATCCGGCCGCAATCGCCAACGACGTTTCCCGGCCCGGCGATCTGGGCCGGTGTCGCCGTCTGCCCTGAACTGTTTCCGTCGCCGAGCTGGCCATGGGAGTCGTCGCCCCACGCGTAGACGTTGCCGTCGGTGCTCAGCGCGTACCCGTTGCCATCGTCACCGCCGCCGATGACCTGCTCCACCGTCACGCCGGACGGGATGTCGACCTTCACCGGGATGGCGCTGTTGTTCTGCGCGCCTGCGTTCTGGCCATCGCCGAGCTCATCCGACTCGTTGTCTCCCCAGGCGTACGCCGTCCCGTTGACCACGGCGTAGCCGTTCGGACCGCCGCCCGCGCCAATCGTGTCGACGCTGGTGCTCAGCCGTACCTTGACCGGTGAGTCGCTCGACCCCGGCGAGAAGGATCCGCTGCCCAGGGCACCTGCTGAGTTGTCGCCCCAGGCCTGCACGACGCAGTTACCGGTGCAGGTCGGGACGGGCGGGATCGGCGGGGGCAGCGGCTTCTTGATCTTGCGCGGGCAGCTAGTGCCGTGCGGCAGCGTGAACTGGGTGCTGCGGTAGTGCGTGATGATCTCCTTGACCTTGCCTTCCACCGGGCTCCCGTGAGTCGGGCGCAGCCACGCCAGCTCGACCACAACTCGATAGCTCGAGGCTTTGCGGCCCAGCGACTTGTCGGTTACCTGGGAGCGCTTGCGGACATGGCCGGTGAAGGTGACGGAACGCGCCTTCTTGTGCTTGCCGTAGTACACCTCTTTGATCAGCTCGGTGTATTTCCAGGTCCGCCAGTGGGAGCCCTTCTTGCCCTGGTAGAGCACGTAGAACGCCACGTTCTGGGCTGGCCAGCCGCGGCGATGCCAGTACTTGCGCATCGAGACATGCGGCATCACGGACTTCGGCATGGCGAAGTTCTTCCACGTCAGCGACGTCCCGCTGTAGCTGCAGGTCCACTTTGATTTCGCACTGTTAGGGATGACGTATCGGCCGACCTTGCCCGACACCTTCGCCCCGGCCCGGGTCTGAGCGGCCGGGGTCGCGGACCCGGCGGTCGAGCGACCGTGCCTGGCAGCGGATGCGTGGGCTGCAGACAACGGCAGGCCCGCAACCATGGCAAGCAGGAGTACGCCGCAGAGCAACGGGCGGAACGTCAACCTCATGGCGACCTCGTCACCTCGGTCAGGGTCAGGTCAGTCGCGGTCAGGGTCAGCTCGGTCAGGATCACGGCGGCGGACCGAACGACGGTGTGGGCACGACCTTGTGGGTCGGGGGCGGAGCCGGCGCCGACTGATGCGGTGCGGGCGGCGGCAGCGGCTGCGTGTGGACCGTCGGCTGCTGGACGGTCGTCGGCGGCGTGAATGGGCGGTGCAGCGTGACGTGGCCGGTGGTGGCGGAGCCGCATTCGCCGTTCGTCTCCGGGCTCTTGCTGACGAGGGCTCGGTAGGTCCCGAACTGCGGTGCTTCGAACGCGTGAGTTCCGCTGGCCGCCACAGTCCCGGACGCGGCCGTCACCCAGCTGCCCGCCGAGCGACGCTGCAGGACGTAGCTGGCAGCCCGGCACGCCGATTGCTTCGAACTCACCACCAGCGTGACCGCCAGCGTGCCACGGCTGCCAGCCGTGAGCCGGGCCGTCCGTGGCCACGACGAGAGGGTGACCGGGAGTCGGCTCGACAAGCCCGTCGCGCCGTGATCGGTCTGCGTCATCACGACGAGGTACGGGCCGGACGCTGCATACGTGTGGCTCACCAGGCCGGACCTGGTCGTCCGGGTGTGCCCATCACCGAAGTCCCAGTGCAGCCGCGAGCCGGCCGGCAGCGTGGCCGCGGAGTCGTGGAACTGGCAGGTGTATCCATTGCACGTTGACAGCAGCGTCGGGGCAACCGTCGTCGCCGTCGGGAGCGAGACGGTCAGCACCGGCGCGCGCGCCGGAGCGGCGGTGTTGCCCAGCGAGTCCATCTCCTTGTAGGCGCCCGTCGCGACAACCGCGACGGCAGCAACGGCCAGCAGCGCCAGAACCGGTCGCCGCCAGGGATTGGCCTGGCGATGCCCGCGGGCGAAGCCCGGGCCCGCGTCGACCGGCCCGCGAGGGGTCGCGGGTGGTGCGGCAGCAGCGGCAGCAGGCCCAGCGGCAGTAGCGACTCCGCCAGCAGCAGCGACCGCGGCGGTCTCGGCCGTCTCGGGAACATCCGTGACATCCGTGACGTCGGTGACATCGGTAGCGACGGCAGCCGCTGTCGTCGAAGCCGCCACTCGCGCAACCTGAGGATCGGTGCGGTCCGCCGCCGCCGCCCGCGCCCAGCGGCGAATCGTGCGGGCTTCCGGCACCTCCGCCAGCGCCCCGCGGAAGTCCTCCATGGTCGCGAAACGATCCCGTGCCGCCGCGGCGAGAGCCTGCTGCAGCACCATCGTGAGCTCGTCCGACGCCCCCGATGCAGCCAGCGCAGTGGTCGAGAAATCGAGGGAGCCGCCGGTCACCATGGTGGCCACGGTCGCCGCGAGGCCGTATACGTCAGTGGCGCGGGACGAAGCGCCACCGTTGCGGATCTCCGGTGCGACGTACCCTGCCTCGTCGGATACGGCGCGCCAGCCGCTCGTAGTCGCTCGACAACAGCGTGGGGACGAAGTCGGCCAGCTGGGGGCGCCCGAACCTGGACATCAGCACGTTGGCCGGCTTCACGGCGCGGTGGATGACGTCGATCGCGTGTGCCGCCTGCAGGGCGGTGGCGAGCTCCAGGGCGATCCCGAGGATCTCCCCGCTCGCGGGTCGCCCCTCGCGCTCCAGCCGTGACGACAGCGAGCCGCCGGGCATCAACTCGGAGATCAGGTACGGCGCACCGTCGGGCAAGACGCCGCCGCCGAGGACCGTGACGAACTGGGCACGCTCGGACAAGGCACGGAGCCGACCGCATTCGAGCTGGAACCGCACCGCCCAGTCCTCTGACGGCCGAGTCGCCTCGAAGACCTTGATGGCGACGAACTGGTTCGTCGCCAGGTCGCGGGCGCGGTAGACCGTGCCGAAGCCGCCGCGGCCAAGCACCTCGAACCGGGTGTAGCCCTCAAGGTCCAGAGTCGGGCCCACGGGGCCGGCGGTTCCGGACACGGGACCGCGCGGACCGACCGTCACCCCGACCACAAGCGCTGCCCCTCACCTGGACCCTCCGAACCAACCTAATGCGGCGAATCGGGTTCTGCGACCGGTACCGGAGATTTCTGTGAGCTTGCTGGGGACCGCTGTCACAAGGGTCCCAACCGGCCCACCGGACTCAGCCGCGGCTGGGTGAGGCGACGACCCTTCCGGCGTTAGCGAAGGCCGCGAGCTCGCCCGGGCCGGTGAGCTCGCTGCTGCATCCGGCCGCGGCGTCGTCCCACTCCAGCATCGCCTTGATGTTGGGGTGGCTGGCGAGCACGGAGGGGATCTCGGCGTACCACTTGGCGGCCGCCGACGGATCGCTCGGGTCGGCCACGGTGCCGTACTCCGGCAGCATGAACGGCTTGTCGCCGAACCCGTTCTTCTCGAGCCACTGGTACGCCGGGTCGATGGTCTGCTCGAAGCTGCGGAACGTCGCCCGGTGACAGGCGCCGAAGTTGTAGGGGTCGTATCCGATCCAGTCGACGTAGGAGTTCCCGGGGTACAGCGCCTTGTACTCCGCGTCGTGACCGGGATAGCCGGTGATCGTCCACAGCCAGATCACGTTCGTCACGTGCATCGAGGCGAAGGTGTTCCAGATGTGCCGGTACGCCGCGACGTAGTCGGCGGGTTGACCGGCTTCCGGGACGTGGGCGTCCATCTCGTGGTCGAAGCTGAGGATGACCGGCTTGCCGTAGGCCTTCAGGTGCTGGGCCTCCGGGATGATCACGGACGCGTCGTACTGGCCGGCTGCGATGGCCGACCACTGCAGCTGCTCATTCGTCGAGAAGATCCGGGTGCCCCAGTCCTCGACCAGGACGTGCCCGCTGCTCGCGAGCTGCTCGTCGGAGGCATCGGGGAACAGCTGACCCGAGAAGTCGTGGTAGCGGTAGACGATCCCGAAGGACTGCCCGGCAGCCGACTCCAGGTTCGTGACCGCGGAGGTCCAGTCCTCCGAGCCCGACGGGTGCTGGTAGGCCCCCCACCACACCCCGCAGGAGGGAACCAAGATCGCCGAGACCGTGCACCCGGCCGTCGAGGTGTGCGTCGGGTACGCCTGCTGCTTGGGGCTCGACCCGCAGCCCGCTACCGCAGCCAGCAATCCCGTGGCAACCGATAGGGCAAGCACCAGACGGCGACGTGCCATCCGAGCCACCGCACCTGGCACTGAGCCATCCATCTCTCCGAGAGTCGAGCCATCTCACAGTAACCGCGGGATGGCATCGAGATGGTCACTATTGGGATTGGCTGCCGGACCGGGCGGCATCACTGCGCAGCGTCCGGGCCACCGTGGACTCGGCCCGCTGTCGGCTTGCCGCGTGGTCGGTGATCGTGGCCAGGAACAACTCCCGCGGCAGTCGGTAGACCAGGCCCGGGCACAGCGCTGTCACCGTCGCGGTGCGTGGGACGTTGCGCAGTAGCGCGATCTCCCCGATCCCGGCCCCCCGCCCGACCTCGTGGAGGACGACGCCGGCCTGTGACACCGCGAACCGGCCGTCCGCCACGGCGTAGTACGCCTCGCCCGTCTCACCCTCGCTGATCAGCCTCACGCCCGCCTCGATCACGACCGGTTCGAGCGAACGCGCGAGACCTTCGATGGCTGCCGGCGGGAGCCGCGCGAACATCTCGATCGAGCGCAACAGCGCGATCTCGACCACGGGAATCCGCGACTCCCGATCGAGCCTCAGCAGCCGCGGCGCCGAGATGATGGCGACGGCGGGCAGGAGGCATCCGACACCGATCAGGGCGGCGTCGGGTCCGCCGACGGCGATCAGCAGCGGCACCAGCAGCGAGCCGGCCGCCACCGACAGCATGGTGAGACCTTCCACCAGCCCGAAAACGCGGCCCAGCACGTCGGTCGCCACTGACCGCTGCAGCAGCGTGCGCGTCGACACGTCCATGATGGCCCGCGCGGCGCCGACCACCACGAACAACGCCGTGGTGAGGGCCGTACCGCCGTCGAGCGGGACCAGCGCGAGACCCACCCCGACCAGGATGGACGCGCCCAGGATGGGGCCGGGTAGCCGTCGCCCGACCAGCAGGAACGCCGCCCCGCCGACCAGCACGCCGCCCAGCCCGTAGGCACCGTTCAGGGTTCCGACCCAGGACTGGGACCGCTGCAACACCGCCAGCGCGACCACGACGAAAAGGACGTCGAGAGCACCGAGTACGACGTCCTCCGCCGCCAGCAGTCCGATGAGGACCACTGCGCCGGGCGCCTCCCGGGTGGCCCGAACTCCGTCGGCGAGGTCGTCCCAGGTCGATGACGTGCCGTCGTCGTCCTCGGGGATGCTGCCGGAGCGCGCCGTGGCGGCGACCGGCGCGACGAGCAGCGCCGCCAGCGTGAGCAACAGCACTGCCGCGGCCAGCACCTGCCCCACGCCGCGCGTGATGAGCACCGCGGACCAGACTCCGGCGATGGCGACGCCGGCCGACTCCACCCAGGAAGCGGCAACGTTCGCCGCGGTCAACTCGTCGGGCGTCCGAGCGAGTGCCGGGAGCAACGCTGCCTGAGCCGGCCGCGCGGCGGTGATGGCGGTCGCGGCCAGGATCGCTCCGGCGAACACCCAGCCCGCCGGCCAGTGCCGGTCCACCGCCACCGCGGCGACGGCAAGGCCCGCAATCTGTACGCCGAAACCGCCGACCAGCAGCAGGGCTGGTGACCCGCGGTCGGCGCGCACCGCCATGACCGGCGCGCACAACCCCGCGGGGACGAGCTGGGCGACCGCGACCAGCCCAGCCTCGGTGGCACCCCCTCGTTCGTAGGCGTACACGAGGATGGCGATCCACACCGAGTACTCGTTCACCGTGAACAGGGCGTAGGCGCCGACCACCCGCAGGATCGCTCGGTTCTGGGTCAGCGACCCGATCACACGCACGCGGCACGCTCCGATGGCGAGCCGGCCACCTCGGCGCCAGCGGTCACGTCGTCGGCGCCGACTGCGACGGCGCACCCGGCTGCGAGGGCACAACTGGCCGCGCGACCGGCCGCGCCTGCTGGTCCTCGTAACCGCTCAGGTCGACGACCACCCCGAGCCGCCGCTGCAGCGGCACCGCCTCCTGGATCAGAGCCGGGTCCATCGGTTTGCCGGTCCGGCGCTGTCGATCCGCCATCGCGGCGACCGTGAGTGCCAGCTCATGGCCGGCCTTGCGGCGGCGGGCCAGGTCCAGTGCAGCCTCGTAGGCAGCGTCGGCGGCTGCCATGTCACCGAGCGCGTCGTGGCTCGCGGCGAGGACGCGGTAGAGCAGCGGGGCCTGCGCCGGTTGCTCGGAGAGCCGGCTGGCGGTCTGCAGAGTCGCCTGAGCCAGCTCCAGCGCCCGGGACGCATGACCGGACAGGAGAAGGCACTCGGCGAGATATGCATCGGCATCAACGACTTCCCCGCGAGCGCCCTGCTCCTGGAAGCGGCGGCGGGCGTCGGAGAGCATCTCCTCCGCGACCTCGAACCGACCCTGCCGGGCGTGGACCCGGCCGAGCAGCGCGAACCCGAACGCCACCTCGTTGTCGGCGCGGGCGGCCCGCCAGACCCGCACCGCCTTGGTGAGCGCGACCTCCGCCTCCTCCAGCCGCCCCTGGTCCACGAGGATCTCGGCAACGTTGGCGTCGTTGATCGCGGCGTTCGACAGGTCGCCCAGCCGTTCGTAGAGCCGCTGCGCCTGCCGGTAGCTCGTGATCGCGTCGTCCCACCTGCCGCCGAAGTACGCGCAGTAGCCAAGTTGGTTGAGCATCCGTGCCTGGCCGGCGAGCCCAGCCAGGCGGAGGTAGAGCCGCAGCGCGCGGCGGGACCGGCTGCCGTCGATCCCGATTCCGGCGTTCATGTCGATGACGTCGAGCATCCCGAGCGCGTCAGCAAGGACGTCCGGCTGGCCAGCCGCTTCGCCACGGGCGACGACCTCGAGGAACCGGACCCGGGCGGTCGCGAGTCGCCCCTGCCGGAACAGCGTGAACCCCTCGCGGGTGGTGCACTCGAGCCGGATCGCGTCGGCTGCCGGGCCATCGACGAAGTCCACCAGCCGGTGGGTACGCCGCAGCCGGCGACGGGAAGCCTCGAAGTCACCCCGCTGGCTCGCGCTGCGGGCCATCTTCAGACCGATCCGGGCTACCCGCACCGGGTCGGCCGCGAGCAGTCGGCGGCCAGCGGTGTAGGCGACGTCACTGGCAGCGAACTCACCGAGCCGCAGCTGAACGTCGCCCAGTCGTTCGAACAGATCCGCGCGCTCCACCGGAGGGGTTCCCGGCAGTCGCCGCGCCGACGCGAGGGCCCGTTCGTAGAGTGCAACAGCCTCCACATTGGCAAAGGCGGCAGCCGCGCGATCGGCGGCCCGCCAGCTGAGCTGCAGCGCCTCATCGTCATGACCCGCGTGGAAATGATGCATAGCGCGGACCGCGAGGCCCGCGTCGCTGTCACCCGCCCGAGCGTCGAGCACCTTCGCCAACCGCGCATGCAGATCCGCCCGGCGGCGGAACGGCAGGCCGTCGTACGCGGCCTCGCGCACGATGGCCTGGCGAAACCGCAAGTGGACCCCGTCTGGCTCGAGGAACTCGCCGAGCTGACCCAGGTCGCCCGCCAGCGCCTCACTGTTGGCCTCGCCGGAAACGAGCTGGGCCAACAAGCCGCGGTGCACGTGCATCCCCAGCACGGCGGCCGCCCTCAGCACTTCGCGCGGCCGTGGGTGCAGCTGGTCGATCCGGACCCCGAGAACGGTCTCCACGGAGTCCGGAAGGTCTGCGACACCCGCCTGCAGCAGCGACTGCGCGAGCTGGCGGAGGAACAGCGGGTTGCCGGCGCCGCGGTCAACGACTGCGCGCAGCACATGGGGTGGCAGCGGCGCGTCGTCGGTGTCCGCGCAGACCAACACCTCCGCAGCTACGGTCGTGAGCGCCGGCAGGACGATCCGCGTAGTCCGGTCAAGGTTCGAGTACGGCGACGGCTCGAGCACCCGGGTTGCGAACACGACCAACCACGGGTGCTCACCGAGTCGGCTGGTGAGGTAGTCGAGCGCCTCTCGGGACGCGGCGTCGGCGAACTGCAGGTCATCGACGGTCAGCACCGTCGGCCCCGGCGCGGCCGCTGCGAGCAGGTCCACGATCACCTCGCGCAGCCGCTCGCCGCGGAACTCCAGTGCCAGGTCAGCCGTCTCCGGCGTATCCGGGAAGGTCGTCTGCACGACGGTGCCGAGCAACGGCAACCACGCCTCCAGGGCCGGGCAGTGTGCCCGGACCCAGCTCCGCAGCTCGACGGGCAACGCCGTGAGGGAGCAGGTCCCGAGACCGGTGGCCGCCAGCAGCAGGCTGCGCACGACGGCGTACGGCGACGCCCCCCGGAACGGCTCGCCGGCGACGCTGAGCACCGTCATGTCGCCGGCTCGCAGCAGCGCCTCGTTGAGCAGCCGGGTCTTGCCGCTCCCGGGCTCACCCACGAGCTCGATGCAGCGCCCCGCGCCGCGTCGTACCTCGCGCAGCGCCGACTCCAGCGCGTCGACCTCGACATCACGCCCGATCAAGGGCAGGTCGCTGGCGGTCCGAGCCCGAGCCAGCGGGCTCCCGATCCCGCAGACCGTCACGGGCTCGGACTTGCCCTTGACCCGAAACGCCGGGACGGGCTGCATGGTGAACCGGGTGCGGGAAGCCTCGACGGCCGCGGGGAGCGCCCACACCCCACCCGGTGGAGCCTTGCCCATGATGCGCGCGGCCAGGTTCACGACATCACCCTTGACCGAGTACGAGCGGCGGAACGGCGGCCCCACCACACCGGTGAAGGCCCGACCCAACGTGACGCCCGCCCGCAGTTGCAGCGGGCCAGGATCGTCGAGGATCTGGCGTGTCGCGCACAGCATCGCCTCGGCGGGATCCTCAACCGCCAGCGGTGCGCCTGCGACCAGCATGAACTTGCCACCATCCGCGGCGATATCCGTCTCGTGGAACGACACGTGGTTGCGGTGACAGGCCTGTTGTGCCACTTCGACAACATGGCTGAGGCCAGCGAGGACACCATTCGTCCCGGCTCGCCGGCGCAACCGGGCGAGGCCGGAGAACTCCACGAACCCGATGGCGACGGGCCGGTGCTCGCCACTGCCGCCGCCCACCGCGAGATGCGCCAGCACCAGCTCCGGGAGCAGGTCATCGACCGGGCCGTCACCGTGGTGCGGCGCGCCCTCGGGAGGCTCGCAGTCGGGCGGCCGCGCCAGCAGCACTCCCTCGCCCTTGCGAGCGCCTCGGCACGAGGCAGGCAGCGCGGCAGCCGCACGCGGGCTCAGCAGGATGTCACCGGCCTCCGCGGCGGCCTCCAAGCGTGCGGTCAGCGTGGCCGCCCGACCCGTCACGATGAGCTCGCGGTGGACCTGACCGAGCAGCGCAAAGTCGACGATGCCGGTGTGGACACCGATGGACATCCGGAGCCGGACATGGCCCACGGAGGTGTCGCGGCCGCCGACTCGGCGCATCGTGGACTGCAGCGCTGCGCTTGCTGAGCAGGCCCGGCGAACGTGCCCCGGCCCCTCGAACATCAACAGCAGCGCGTCCCCACCCCACTTCACCAACCAGGCGCCGCGTTGGTAGGCGGCGGCCAGCAGCGCGCTGAGCACCTCGTCGAGATGGTCGGAGATCTCCTCGGCGCCGTACCGGCCGTGGGCAGCGAGCCGTTCGGTGAGACGGGTGAACCCGGAGATGTCGGCGAACACCAGCGTGCCCGGCACCCGGCGCGCAGCAACGTCGGGAGCAGCGTGCCGCCACTCACGGGCCAGTTCCGAGGCGAACGAATCGAGCGCCGTGTCGTCGGCGCTTGGAACCAGCCGATGCGGGATGCCGATGCTGAGGTCCGATCCGGTCGCTCGGGTGCCTGCCACGTGATCATGACATCGCGCGACGTCCCCGGGATACAGACCATGGTTAGCCCTTTGTGATCATTTCTGCTCGTCCGGGTTGCCGATGTCGGCACTCTCCTAAAGGCTGCGACGAAGCCCGGCCGGGGGAGGCACGATGCGACGCGGCAGTGTGTTCGCAGCAGTTCTTGGATCTGCTCTGTTGCTCAGCGGCGGCACCGCATTCGTGGTGTCGGCACACGCCGCCGCCGGTGATCCCTCGATCTGCGATGCCGTGCCCGGGAACGTGGTGCAGAACTGCGGCTTCGAGACGGGAGATGACGGCCCGTGGGTCCACAACGACGGCAACGCCACCGCCGCCGAAGGCGTTGTCGACCAGGGCAACGAGAACGGGTTCGGGCCGAACAGCGGGACCTGGGACTACGACGACGGCGCAGTCAGCGCACCCGACTACCTGAGCCAACCCCTGGCGCTGACACCCGGCGACACCTATGACTGGTCGTTCTACGCCCAGAACGACGAACCGAGTAATGGCGACACGACAGTCGGCGACATCGACTCGTTCGCCGTCACGCTCGACACCCCAGAGGACGGGGACACGAACAGCCAGTCGCTGTTCACCGACGACGGCGCGACCATCACCATGAGCTACCAGCAGTACAGCGGCAGCTTCACGGTTCCGGCGGACGCCACGACGAATCCGTCCTCAGATCTGACGACCGCGACGTTGACGTTCGCCATCGAGCAGGACCCGAGCTACTACCAGGTCGATGACGTCGTCGTCACCGACGAGTCAACGACTCCGACACCGACTCCGACCCCGACTCCGACCCCGACCCCGACCCCGACCCCGACACCGACTCCGACGCCGACCCCCACTCCGACTCCGACGCCGAGTCCCACGTCAACCACCGTGGTCTGTCCACCGGGACAGTCCTGCACCGCGACGGTGGACAGTCCCACGACGGGTCAGACGGCGACCATCACCGCCGCCCCGGGCGGGGCCGCAACGTTGAGCGCGAGCTTCGGCACCGCTGCCGCGCCGATCCACCCGTGCAACGTCGCGGTGCCCGGCGTTCTCACGTTCACCGGCAACCGTCAAAAGACCATCACGTTGAGCCGGACGACCCGTTATCCGTCGCCAATCTTCTGCTACGGCCAACCCACGCGGTTCATCCAGGCGAACGGACATCTCACGACCTACTTCAGCCAGGCGAACCACGAGTTCGAAGGCACCCTCCCGCGCTGCAGACCGCATCGGCCCGGCCCCTGCATCAGCAATATGGTCTACCGGCATGGCGTCCAGACGATCACCGCGCAAAGCGGCAGCGACGATCCGCACATCAGCTACTGACCCTCAGGCATGACCGTCGGCCTACAGATCACGATCGACTGCCTCGACCCGGCTCGCCTGGTGCCGTTCTGGTGCACGGCCCTGGGGTACGTCGTCGAGCCGCCGCCCGGCGGCCATGACAGCTGGAACGCGTACTGGCGCAGCATCGGGATTCCCGAGCACGAGCTGCCGCCGGACGACGACGACGTCCACGACTCGATCATCGATCCCGACGGGGTCCGGCCGCGGATCTGGTTCCAGGCCGTGCCCGAGCCGAAAGCGGTGAAGAACCGGCTGCACCTCGACCTGAAGATCGCCGACCGCTCCCAGCCCGAAAGCAGACCGGCAGCGCACGGTCGACGGCAAGGTGGCCCAGCTCGAAGCCCTGGGCGCCACCAAGCTGCGCCCGCTGGAGTTCGAGGACTCGGACTACTACTGCGTCGTCATGCAGGACCCCGAAGGCAACGAGTTCTGCGTCGCCTGAAGCTCCGCTTCGACAAGGGCGTCAGCCCCAGAAATGATGCTCAGCCGTCGAGGCCGGTGAGGGTGGCGACGACGAGACCGCCGATCGCGTCCAGGTCGTAGCCGCCCTCCTGGATCGCGACGCAACGACCGAGCTCGCGAACCATCCGGCCGGCCGCGGCGTACCCCTCCGCCGTCACCTGCAACGGGCTCTCCGGATCGCCGGCCGCGGCGTCCACGCCGAGGGACAGGACGACGGCATCGGGCCGGTACGCCGAAACCCGCTCGCAGATGACACCGATTGCGGCGAGCCACGCGTCGTCGCCGGCGCCGGGCGCGAGCGGCCGGTTCAGCGTCGTACCGATGCCGTCACCCCGACCGGTCTCGTCCGCGAAACCGACTACGTGGGGAAACCAGCCGGCTCCTGGATCAACGTGCACCGAGGCGTAGAACACATCCGCCCGGTCGTAGAACAGCGACTGCGTGCCGTTGCCGTGGTGGGCGTCGATGTCGACGATCGCCACCCGCTCCGCGCCGGCCGCGCGCAAGCCGGCGGCGGCCACGGCGGCGTTGTTGAGGTAGCAGGACCCGCCGAAGCTGGCGCTGGTCGCATGGTGCCCCGGTGGCCGGCACAAGCCATACGCCGCAGACAAGCCATCGATCACCAGGTCGACGGCGGTGAGCGCGACGTCAACCGCGGCCCGAGCCGCTTCCCAGGTGCCCGGCCCGACCAGCGTCATCGTGTCGTAGCAGTAGGCGCCGGCCCGGGCGTGGACCGCGACCGGCTCGCGCAGCGGGAGCCCGCACCGCATCTCCGGCATCGGCACGAAGTACGGCACCACCCGGTCCTGCCCGGGGTCGTCGGCCAGGCCGGACGCCTCCCAGTCGTGCCAGGCGTTGCGCAGGTAGTGCAGCAGCTCGGGGGTGTGCACCGACGCGAGCACACCGTCGTCGTGCGGCTGGGCGCTCACCTGGGGCGCGCCGGACGCGACGGTCGCGTCGCGGATCACGTCGACGCGCTCGGCGACCTCGGTGCCGGGTGTCCGGATGCCGACCCAGATCTCGGCGCTCGGGTCATGGCGGCGGCTTTGCTCGCTGCTGACGATCGGGATGCCAAGAACCATGGCCAATCCCCCCTCCTGACGGCATGCTGTCACGGTGCGCGTTGCTGACTTGGGAATCAGTATCGGTCTGCTTCCGAGCGGCCCGACCAACTCCGTCCTCGACATCGACGGTGTCGGCTTCGGCCACACCACGATCTGGCGTGACGACCCGCCGCCTCCGGACGGCGAAGGTATCGCCCGCACGGGAGTCACGGTCCTCGACTTCGGCGGCAACCCGTGGCGGCGGCCGATCCCGGCCGGCGGCGCGGTGCTGAACGGCTGCGGCGAGTGCACCGGCTTCGTGGCGATCCGCGAGCTCGGCATCATCGAGTCGCCGATCTTCCTGACCTCGACGATGCAGGTCGGCCGGGTGTTCGACGCAGCCGTGCAGATCATGGTCGCGGAGGAACCTGCGATCGGCGTCGAGGACGTGACGGTGCCGGTCGTCGCGGAATGCGACGACAGCTTTCTGTCCGACCCACGCACGATCCGTCTCACGGTCGACGATGTCCGGGCCGCGGTCACCGAGGCGCGTGCCGGCGCTGGCGGCACCCGCTTCGCCGAAGGCGCGGTCGGCGGCGGGACCGGGATGAGCGCGCTCGGCTACAAGGGCGGGATCGGTACGGCGTCGCGGCTGCTGCCCGACGGTCATGTGGTTGCGATCCTCACGATGACGAACTTCGGTGACCGCCGCCGGCTCACGGTCGGTGGCCTCCCGGTGGGGCGGATGCTCCCCGATCCCGACGAGCAGGAGGCGCCCGCGCGCCCAGCCGGCTCCTGCATCGTCGTCGTCGTCACCGACGGGCTGGTCGACGCCGCCGGTTGCGAGCGGCTCGCCCGGCGCGCCGGCCTCGGCCTGGCCCGGCTCGGGAGCACCGCCTCGCACGGCTCGGGAGAGATCTTCCTGGCCTGCGCGACCGGGCTCCGCGCCGAACGCAACGAGCCGCCCGCCGCCGTACCGATCGTCGGCACGGCGCTCGACCCGTACTTCGCAGCGGTCGTCGAGGCGACCGAGGAGGCCGCGCTCAACAGCATGCTCGCCGCTGCGACGGTTGTCGGGCGGGACGGCAACACCTCGCACGCGCTCCCGGGCGCCGAGGTGCGCCGGCTGCTCGAGCAGGCCGGGCTGACGGCCGGCGGCGGTCGTGGCTGAGGGCTGCCGCGAGCACTATTGGATCCCGACCCGCGACGGCACCCGACTGGCGGCGACGGTCTACCGGCCGGGCGGACCCGAGCCGGCAGCCGCGATCCTCGAGGCGTTGCCGTACCGCAAGGACGACCTCACGGCCGGCTACGGGCCGGAGTACCGGCGGCTGCGGGACGAGTACGGGTATGCCGTGGTGCGGGTCGATGTGCGCGGCACCGGGATCGTCTGAGGGTGTCGGCACCGACGAGTACCCGCCCGAGGAGATCGGCGACCTGTGCGACGTGATCGCCTGGATCGCCGAGCAGCCGTGGTGCAGCGGCTCGGTCGGGATGTACGGCACCTCGTACAGCGGCTTCAACTCGCTGCATCTTGCCGCCGCCCGACCGCCGGCGCTCAAGGCGGTCATCGCGATCTACGCCAGCGACGACCGGTACACCGACGACGTGCACTACATGGGCGGCCTGGTGAAGCTGCTCGATCTCGTCGACTACCCGATCTACATGGTCTCGATGAACGCGCTGCCTCCGGTGCCGGCGCTCGCCGGCGACGACTGGCGGGAGGCGTGGAAGCAGCGGGTCGAGGCGACCGAGCCGTGGCTGCTGCGGTGGTTGGAGGAGCAGCACGACGGTGAGTTCTGGCGACGCGGCTCGGTCCGGCCGGCATACGACCGGATCGGCTGCCCCACGATGCTGGTGGGCGGCTGGGCCGACGGCTACCGCAACAACACGTTCCGGACGGTCGAAGCCCTTGCCAATGCTGGGGTTCCCCACCGGCTGCTGATGGGTCCGTGGGCGCATGCGGCGACCTCGACGTCGCTGCCCGGCCCGCGGATCGACCTGGTCCCCGAGATGGTCCGTTGGTGGGACCGGTGGCTGCGCGACGAGCCGAACGGTATCGACGACGAGCCGCCGATCACGGTGTTCGCCCGCCGGTCGAGCCCGCCGCTGCCCGATCTCGACGAGGTCGCCGGCGAGTGGCGCAACGAGCCGGGCTGGCCGCTCGACCGGGTGGTCGACGACGAGCGAACCCTCGGCGACGGCATCGTCGAGCACGTCGTGGTCCCCGACGTCGGCACCGCCGCCTGGATCTCGTGTGCCGGCCAGCTGCCGTGGGGTCAAGCTACGGACCAGCGGTACGACGACGCCGCGTCACTGACCTGGGAGTGGCCGGCCGACGACCTGGAAATCCTCGGGCACGCCGTACTGAATGCCAGGATCGCCGCCGACGCGCCGGTCGCGACGCTGGCGGTGCGGCTGTGCGACGTCTTCCCCGACGGCCGCTCCACGCTGATCACCCGAGGCACGCTGAACCTCACCCAGCGCCACAGCCGTGAGACACCAGAACCGTTGCCGCTCAACGAGTTTGTCGACGTCGAGCTCGAGCTCGAAGCGACATCATGGACCTTCGACCCCGGCCACCGACTACGGCTCGCGATCGCCGGCACCGACTGGCCGAACACGGTTGCGCCGCCAGCGCCCGTGACGCTCACCCTCGATCTCGCTGCGACCCGCCTGATGCTCCCCCGCGTCGTCGGGCCGTCACCGTCGGCGCCACCGTCGCTCACCCCCAGCAACGAGTCGCCCAGCAAATCGGAGGACACCGTCTGGCGAGTGGAGCGTGACGTGCTGCGCCGCGAGACCTCCTGCGTCGTCGACCATGGCTCGACGTACGACGAGGACGGCGTCACGTGCACCGACCACTACGTCGGCCGCGTCACCGTCAACACCGAGACCTTCGCGCAGCGGGCGGAAGCCACCAGCACGTTCACCCTGGCGTGGCCGGACGTCACCGTCAGTAGCGAGGTGCGGATGACGGTGCTCGTGTCGCAACAGGCCTTCGACATCTCGCTGGAGCTCGACTGTCACGAGGGCGACACCGTGATGGCGCAACGGCGATGGAGCCGGCAGATCCCGCGCGACCTCGGCTGACCCACCACACGCATGGCCCATGCGTGTGGTCAAACCGCGCGGCGACAGAGAAGATCACGGCATGGACGCCGCCGACGCGCTGCACGCCGACACCCTGCACAAGGCGCTGCGGATCAACCTCGACCCGCGCTGCTACGGGACGATCGCCGAGATCGGGGCCGGCCAGGAAGTCGCGCGCTGGTTCTTCCGGGCCGGCGGCGCCGCGGGCACGATGGCCAAGTCGATGTCGGCGTACGACATGGCGGTCAGCGACGCGGTCTACGGCAAGTCCGACCGGTACGTCTCCCTGGGCCGGCTCGAGGCGATGCTCGACCACGAGCTCACGCTCAACATCGAGCGGCTCGGCGACAGCCGCGGCGACACGACGTCGTTCTTCGCGTTCGCCGACACCGTCGTCGCGCGCAGCTACGCGGGCGGGAACGAGTGCCACGGCTGGATGGGAGTGCGGTTCCAGGCTCACCCGTTCGACGAGCCCAGCCAGGTGGTGCTCCACGTGCGGATGCTCGACGAGGGCGCCGAGCTGCAGCAGGAGGCGCTGGGCATCGTCGGGGTCAACCTGCTGCACGCGGCGTTCTTCGAGCACCACGAGCCGGAGCAGGTCGTCGAGAGCCTGCTCGACCGGCTGACGACCGGCCGGGTCGAGATCGACATGATCCAGTTCCGCGGCATCGAGTTCCGTGCGGTCGACAACCGGCTGATGGCGCTGAAGCTGGTGCAGCTCGGCCTCTCCGGCGTCGCGATGTTCGGCCCCGACCGCGAGGTGCTGCAGCCCAGCGAGGCGCTGCGCAAGCACGCGATCCTCGTCGAGCGCGGCAGCTTCCGGCCGCCGACTGTCGTCAACATCGACATGCTGGACTGCGCCCGGACCAAGTTCGAGGCGGATCCGGCGGTCGCGGGCCGACCGGTCCTGGCGCTCACCGAGCTCACGATGCGCAACCTGCTGGCCGGCGGTGCCGACGTCGACCGGCGCGACTTCCTGGCCCGGGCCGACCTGCTCGCCGCGTGCGGCATGACGACGCTGATCTCCGACTTCTTCGAGTACCACCGGCTGGCGGCGTACCTCGGTGAGCGCACCAAGGAACGGATCGGCATCGTGATGGGTGTCCCGAGCCTGCGGGACCTCTTCGACGAGACCAACCACGCGCAGCTGCCCGGCGGGATCCTGGAGAGCTTCGGGCGACTGTTCAAGAACGACCTCAAGCTCTACGTGTATCCGATGCTCCAGCAACCCGAGAACGACGTCGTCACCTGCGAGGACATGTCGGTCTCGCCGGAGCTCCAGCCGCTGTTCGACTACCTGGCCCGGCGCGGCAGCTTCGTGCACCTCGACTGCTACCGGCCCGACTACCTGCCGATCCTGTCCCGCGACGTGCTCCGGCGGATCGCGGCCGCCGACGAGTCGTGGGAGGCGATGGTGCCGCCGGCAGTCGCCGAGCTCATCATCAAGCGCTCGTTCTTCGGCCACCAGCGCGTCGGCTAGGCCGGCTGGCCCAACCCTCGGCTCCGCCGCCGAAATCGGTGCTTTTGCTCCGCCCGGAGCCTCAATGGGGCTGCTGGTCCTCCCGAAGGACTGGACATGGCCCTTGTGACCTCCACCTTCCGACGCAGTGCCAAGCTCGCGGGCCTGCCCGCCGCGTACGCCGGGCGCACCGCGCTCGGCGTCGGGCGCAAGGTGGGCGGCCGGCCCGCCGAGCTCGTCGCCAGCGAGCTGCAGCGTCGTACCGCGGAGCAGCTGTTCCGGGTGCTCGGCGAGCTCAAGGGCGGCGCGATGAAGCTCGGTCAGGCGCTGAGCGTCTTCGAGGCGGTGCTGCCGGAGGAGCTCGCCGGCCCCTACCGCGCCTCGCTGACCGCGCTGCAGAACGCGGCACCGCCACTGCCTGCCTCGGTGATCCACAAGACGCTGGCCGACGAGCTCGGCGAGAACTGGCGCAACCGGCTGGTCGAGTTCTCCGACAAGGCGGCCGGCGCCGCCTCGATCGGCCAGGTCCACCGCGCGACCTGGCGCTCGATCCACGGCGATGAGTACGACGTGGCCGTGAAGGTGCAGTACCCCGGCGTCGCCAAGGCGCTGCGCTCCGACCTGCGGCAGCTGTCCCGGCTCTCGAAGCTGTTCACCGTGCTCCACACCGGGATCGACATCTCGGCGATGGCCACCGAGATGATCGACCGGCTCGACGAGGAGCTCGACTACGAGCGCGAGGGGGCGAGCCAGCGACGGTTCGCCGCCGCGTTCGACGGCACCCTCGGCGGGTCCGAGGATCTCTACGTACCGAAGGTGCTGGCCGCCACGCCTCGGGTGCTGGTCACGGAGTGGCTGACCGGGCGACCGCTGTCGGCGATCATCACCGACGGCACCCAAGAGGAGCGCGACCGGGTCGGTGCCCAGCTGGTGCGTGCGGTGTACTCGGGCCCGGCGCGGACCGGGCTGCTGCACGCCGACCCCCATCCCGGCAACTTCCTGGTGCTGCCCGACGGACGGTTGGGAATCCTCGACTTCGGCGCCGTCAAGGAGCTGCCGGACGGCCTGCCGGCGCCGCTGGGCACGCTGGCCGGCTGGACCGTGCTGGGCGACGGCGACACGCTGCTCGCCAGCCTGATCGACGTCGGCTTCCTGCCGGCCGACACCGAGATCACTCCGGACGAGGCGCTCGAGTACTTCGCGCCGATGTGCGAGATGTTCGAGAACGACGAGTTCGCGTTCACCCGCAGCTGGCTCCGCCACAACGCCGCGCACCTGATCGACCCACGGTCGTCGAGCTCGGCGGTCGGCCGTCAGCTCTCGCTGCCCGCCGACTACTTCACCGTCCACCGCGTGGTGCTCGGCGTCATGGGCGTGCTCTCCCAGCTCGGTGCCGTCGTACCGATGCGGCTCGAGGAGATGCGCTGGGCACCGGAGTTCCGCGAGATCGTGGATCCCGAGTGGCAGGACGAAGAGCTCGCCAGCTAGACCCGCTTCGCTCGACCTTGAGGGGGAATCCGGCCCTCAAGCGGCGACTCCACCGGACGCACTCAATGCGTGTCAGACTCTCCAGACCGGAAGGACTGGAGAGAGCCCCATGACCCTGCTCGACCACGTCGTCCTGCAAGTCGACGACCTGAACGCCGTCGCCGACTGGTACGACCAGGTCGTCAGCCTGGCCGGGGGTGCGCGCACCTTCGATATGCCGAACCTGATCGGGTACTCCCTGCCTGGCCAGCCAACCCAACTGTTCTTCTCCCTAGCGACCGACCCTGGTGGTCGCCAGACCCACCTTGCGCTCAGAGTCGAGGACGAGACGACCGTCCGACGTGCCCACGAGCTCGCCATCTCACTCGGCGGCGAGATCCTCCACGCCCCTCGGCTGTGGCCGGAGTACGCACCGGACTACTACGCGGTGTTCATCCGCGACCCGGCGGGAAACAACCTCGAACTCAAGTGCCAAGCCTCAACAGCTACGTCACGATGACCCCTTTATCCCCCTCAAGATCGAAGAGCCGCTAGTCCCGCCCACGACACCGCGCTGAACCGCTGCCGTTTGGGGTAAGTACGTGCTGTGACCCGGACCGCTTTCGTGCTGGGCGGCGGCGGTCTGCTGGGCGCCGCCGAGGCCGGCATGGCCCGGGCCCTGCTCGAGGCCGGCGTCGTCCCGGACCTGGTCCTGGGTACGTCGATCGGCGCCATCAACGGAGCCGCGCTCGCGGCCGACCCCACGCCGTCGGCAGCCGGGCTGCTGGTGGAGATGTGGGCCGGGCTCGCGGCCGACGACGTACTGGGCGGATCGTTGCTCGGACGGATCGGCGAGCTGCTGCGCACTCGCACGTCGCTGCACTCGAACGCGCCGCTGCGACGGCTCCTCGCGGAGTACCTGCCGCAGCGCTTCGACGAGCTGGCGGTGCCGTTCCAGTGCGTGGCGGCGAGCATCGAGCGGGCCCGCGAGCACTGGTTCAGTGACGGCCAGCTGATCGAGTCGGTGCTGGCGTCCGCGGCGCTGCCCGGGGTGTTCCCGGCGGTGGCGATCGGCGGCGAACACTACCTCGACGGCGGCCTGGTGAACTCCATCCCGATCAGCCGCGCGGTCCAGCTCGGCGCGGACGTCGTATGGGTGCTGCACGTCGGCCGGATCGAGGAGCCGCTGGAGCCGCCGCGGTACCCGTGGGAGGTCGGGTTCGTGGCGTTCGAGGTGGCGCGCCGGCACCGGTTCCACCACGACCTCGCCGACCTGCCCGAGGGTGTGACCGTGCACGTGCTGCCGACCGGGCTCGGCGAGCAGGCGATGTCGACCTGGTCGAACCTGCGCTACCGCGACCGGAGCCGGATCGGGAACCGCACCGACCTGGCCTACCAGGCGACTGTGGACTACCTCGCGAGACAGGACCTGAAGGCATGAACCGATGGGCGCGACGGCTGATCATGCTCCCGCTCGTCGTCCTCACCGAGATCGCGATCCTGCTGACCGCTCCGCTCACGCTTGCCGCGGCCGGCGTCGCGTCGCTGGCGCTGCGGTCAAGCCGACCGGTGCGGAGCGTCCTGCTGGTTGTCGCCTACGCCGGCATCGAGCTCTCCACGCTGGTGACGCTGCGACGCGGCGTCGAGGACTGGGACGAGCTGGTGCGGATCGTGCTCGACCGGGGCTACCGCGCGATGCAGCGCAGCCTCGACGTCACGGTCCGGCTGGAGGACGGGTCACCCACCCGCGAGCAGCTGGCCGAGAGCAAGGGCGTCATCGTGCTGGCCCGCCACTGCGGCCCCGGCGACTCGCTGTTCATCGCGTGGCTGCTGGCCGTGCACTACCGGTTGACGTTGCGGATCGTGCTCAAGCAGCTGCTGCGGTTGGACCCGACGGTCGACCTGGCCGGCGACCACCTGCCGCTGTGTTTCGTGCGGCCGGGTGGACAGCGCGCCCGACGGGGGATCACGGAGCTGGCGGGCGGCCTGGGCGCCGGCGAGTCGCTGCTGCTGTTCCCGGAGGGCGGCAACTTCACCTGGTCACGCTGGCACGCGGCGATCGAGAGCCTGGCCCGGCGCGGTGAGCTGATCCGGGCCCGGCGCGCCCGGATGCAGACGCACACGTTGCCGGCCCGTCCCGGCGGCGCGCTGGCGGCGCTCGGTGCGGCACCGGACGCCGACGTCCTCCTGCTCGCCCACTCCGGGCTCAGCGACGACGGGCGTGACCGGCCGTGGTGGCGGGTGCCGATCCACCAGGAGCTGGTCATCCGCACCGTGCTGATCCCGGCGGCCGCCGTACCCAGAGACGACGCCGGCGCCCGCGCGTTCCTCGACCGGGCGTGGTCGCAGGTCGACACCTGGGTCGAGGGCCACGCCGACCTGCTCGAGCTGGCGGCCGGTCAGGCGCCCTGAGGCTCCGCTCCCAGAACCGCAAAACGGATCAGGCCGGCCGCGGCGCGGCCCGTCACACTTCTGACATGGCTGAGCCGGACCGGTTGCGAGCGATCCTGGATGTCGTCCAGGCCGGTCTGGACGACCCGGCCCTGACCGGAGCCGAGCTCGCCAGCCGTGCCTACCTCTCGCGCTTCCACTTCGACCGGCTGGTGGTCGCGGGGCTCGGTGAGCCGCCCGGAGCGTTCCGGCGGCGCCTGCTGCTCGAACGCTCGGCGCACCGGCTGGCGAGCACCTCCGACCCCGTGATCGACATCGCGATCGCGGCCGGTTTCGGCTCGCCCGAGGCCTTCGCCCGGGCGTTCGCGCGCGCCTACGGCACTGCGCCGACCGGCTACCGCCGCTCCCGGCAGGTGCGCTGCCCCGATCTGCCCGCTCCCAGCGGGATCCATTTCCGAGCACCCGGCGGCCTGGTGCTGCCGGCCGACACAAGGAGAACCTCGATGGACGTCTTGATCCGGATGACCGACCACCACCTCGATCTCGTCGGCAGCATCATCGACCGTACGGCGATGGTGGACGACGACACTCTCGACCGGCCGATCGAGCTGTCGGTCGAGGGCATCGACAGAAACCCGACGCTCCGGTCGGTCACCGACCGGTTGGTGAGCCAGCTGGAGATGTGGAACGCAGCGCTCGAAGGCGGCACGTCGATGCCGTCGCCCAGTGACAGCACGCCGGCCGGGATGCACCGGCGTCTCGACGCCGCCGGCCCGCGGTTCCGCGAGCTCGTCGTGGAGCCGGTGCGGGACGGCCGAGCCGACGAGACGTTCATCGATGCGATCTGCGACCCGCCGGAGACGTTCTCGCTCGGCGGCGTGCTGGCGCACGTCCTCACCTTCTCGGCGGTGCGTCGCACCCTCGCCATCGGGGCGCTGGAGTCGGCCGGCATCGACGACCTCGGCTCGGGAGACCCCATGCAGTTCGTGGGCGGAACCGGGGACGATGCCTCGACCATCACGCGCCGGGTCGATCCGGCATGAGTCGATGCGGTCAGCCGGGCGTCAGCTGTCGGTCTCGTCCTCGTCGAACGCGATGACGGCCGCGGACACCTCGGTGTCGTCCGGAGCGTCGACGCCGTAGGACTCCCGCTCGAGGACTGCCACGGCGGCGCCGAGCCGACCGGCTGGTTCGGTCCTTCCGACGTACTCCCGGGCCGTCTCGGCGGGCGACCGAGCGCCGGACGCTCGATGCCGGTCGCTGAACCGCAGGAACGCCGCCAACACCGGCGATCCCCGGGGAGCGGGCGGCTGGCGTGACCGCGATGGCAGCCGCAACCGCCGGTCGGCGACCCGGACCGCCAGCACCGAGGTCAGCCCGATGACGATGAGGAACAGCAGGACGCCGAGGCCGCCGCCGGGCACCGCGGAGGCGACCCGCCGCAGCGATCGCTGGAGCCAGCTTCCCGAGGATGTCGTCGCGGGCGCCAGGCGCACGCCGGCGGTCGGGTCGGTCGGCACCCAGCCGACATGCGGGTAGTAGACCTCGACCCAGGCGTGCGCGTTGTTGGCGCGCAGCAGCCGGGTCGATCCCTGCCGGTCGCCGTACGCCAGGCCGGTGACCACCCGGGCCGGTACGCCGAGGGTGCGCAGCATGACCGCTTCCGCGGAAGCGAACTGCTCGCAGAAGCCGACGTGGTCCCGGAACAGGAAGTCGTCGACGGCGTCCTGGTTGCCGGTCGGAACGGGAGACGCCAGCGAGTAGGTCTCGTGCTGGTGCAGGTAGGCCTCGAGATCGGTCACCTGCTGGTAGCGAGAAGTGGCGCCGCTGGTCACGGACTTCGCCAACGTCGAGATCCGAACGGGCAGCGCCGTCGGCAGTGACGTCCAGACGCCGTCCGGCGTACTCGTCGCTGGCGGTCGCGTCCAGCGCCGACCGGCTCGGGTCCGGCACCGCGACGGTCACGGTGTACGGCGCGGCCGAGGCCGGGAACAGCAGCATCCGGTCGTACCCCGGCGCCTGAGCGACGTCGTGGAGGTGCGACCCGGAGACGTGCACCGGGACACCCGGCGCCCAGAGCAACGTGATGGCACCGACCTGTGCCGGTGTCACCAGGTAGTGCCGGCGTACCGAGTCGATCGCCGGCGGATCGTCGGCCCGGGTGGGCAGTGCCACGCTGCTGCCCCGAAGCAGCGTGAACCGGGTAACCGGATATTCGGGCGAGTGCCAGCTCTGGCCGGTGTAGGTCGAGTAGATCGTGGCGCGCCACAGCTGTGGCGAGCTCGCCGGGACCCGGAGCAACGGGGTGTTCGTCAGCGAGCCGCGCACCAGCAGGTCGAGATCCCCGGTCCCCGTGGTGTCGACGCCGGCGATGCCCCGAGTGACGGCCACCTGGTGGGAGGAGTTGTGGAGGTCGTGGGCGAGCCGGACCGAGAGCCCACCGCCGCCGAGGGTTCCGGGGAGCGCGACGAAGACCAGCGTCCCGGCGATCACCGCCGCGGCCACCGGAAGCACCAGCCGAACGCCTTCAACGACGGGGTTGGGGACCCGGCCCGGCTTGACGGCCGACGCGCTCTCGACCGAGGTCCGCGCCGTGATGGTGGCGCGCTGCACCATGGTGACCGCGACGAGCAGCACACCCCACGCGACGACCAGCGTCGCCATGGCAGGGTCGGCGCGGCCGCCGGGGTCGGGCGGCGCAGCCGAGGCGATCAGGATGCCCGCAGTGATCCCGAGCCAGACCCGGTACTCCCGCGGCGTGTGCCACGACGGCGCCATCACCAGCGACATCGCGATGAGGGTCCAGCTCAGCAAGCGCACCAGGGTGAGGGGATCGACGCCAGCGCCGGCGAGCGCGTTCTGGGTGTTGATGATTACGTAGAAGGCTTGGCCGAGCACGAGCAGCGCCGCCACAACCGTCGCGGACCGGGCGTAGGTGCCGCCGGATCGCGACGGTACGACGGGACACCAGCCAGGTCAGCAGCAGAGTCAGGACACCGGCGGCCCACGGCAGCAACCCGGCCGCGACCGCCGCCAGCTGCGCGGCTCCGAACGCGGCGCCCGCCCAAGCCCGCATCTCGCGAGGGCCGGCGGTCATCGCTGATGTCATCGCAACGGCCCGCGGTCAGCCGCCAGCAAGCGCGGACACCAGGGTCGCGGCGGCGGCCCGCACCGCCTGGTCGACCTGAGCCGACGGTTGGTCGGCGGACAACCAGACCACGACGGCTCCCTCGCCGGCCTGTCGAAGCGCACTGCCCACCGACTCGGGATTCGGCGAGTCCACCGCCGCGAACTCCGCGAAGCGTTCCAACAGGTCTCGCGTGGACCGGATCGCGACCACGTCACCGCGATCCGAGAGCAACCGGACGCTGAAGCCGGACCGGAGCGCAGCCACGGCCGTCGCAGCGGTGCGCGCTACTGCGAGCTCGAAGCGGTCGCCGGTCTCGACGCGCCCGAGCACGACCAGCAGCGCCTGCTGCTGGTTGTCGTCGCGCTCCATGACGACCAGCTGGTTGCGTCTGGCCGAGGCACGCCAATGCACCCGGGCGGCCGGGTCGCCCGGCTGCCACTGCCGCAGCCCGGCGATCTCGCTCCCGGTCGGGGACCGCCTGGCCCGCGAACCGGCACGGACGACGGTCGAGCCCGACATCGGCAGCCGCAGCTCCCGGGCCGGGGCGGGGTGGACCCACATCTCGATCGGGCAGGTGAGCTTGCGGCGCCTGACGAAGCCGCCGAGCGGGGACACCGCCTCGATCGTCACCTCGGTGCCGTTCCAGTGACCGCGGCGAGCCGGACTGACCCGGTACATCGTGACGGCGCTGCTGCCTGCGGGCACGGTCGGCGTCATGACCGTGGCGTCGCCGTACGCCGGTGAGGACACGGCGAGCAGGAACGGGCCTGACCGCCAGTACCGCTGCGGCGGGGCGGTCACGATCAGCCGGACGGCTGACTCGGCGCCGACCGCGATCCGGGTCGGTGCCCGCAGGGCCACCGTGACGCCGGACACCGACGGCGTGAGCAGGGCCGCCGCGATGACGGTGCCGATCAGGCCGGCCGCGACCACGCTCAGGCCACGGGACCCCAGCAGCCGACCGAGCAGCTCCACGCCGATCGCCAGCGCCAGCAAGCCCAGCGCGGCTCGAGTCGGTCGCGGCAGCCACGCCGAGGCGGAGAGTCCGGTCCGACTAGGCACCGGACAGCGGGACCGGGGTGGCCGCCATGGCCCGCATCACGGCACCGTTGGCCAGGCGCCGGTCGGGGTCGGGCGACGCCATCACGAGTCGGTGCGCGAGCACCGCGACCGCGAGCTCCTTGATGTCGTCGGGCAGCACGTGCGGACGGTCGGCGAGCAGGGTGTGCGCCTGGGCGCAGCGGACCAGGGCGATGGTGGCGCGGGTGCTGGCACCGATCGCCACCGCCGGGTCGCTGCGGGTTGCCGCGGTAAGGGCGACGGCGTACCCGAGAACGGCGTCGGCGACGTGGACCCGTCGTACCGCGTCGCGCAACGCCACCACGGTGCCGGTGGGCATCACCTGCCGCAGCTCGTCGACCGTGGCGCCGGCCAGCTGCTCACGGACGACCAGCTGCTCGACCGACGTCGTGTTCTGGCCGAGGTGGACCAGCGCGGTGAACCGGTCGAGCTGGCCCTCGGGGAGCGGGAAGGTGCCCCACTGCTCGTAGGGGTTCTGCGTGGCGAGGAGCACGAAGGGGTCAGGGAGCACGTGCCGGACCCCGTCGACGGTCACCGCGCCCTCGTCCATCGCCTCGAGCAGGGCGGACTGGGTGCGCGGCGGGGTGCGGTTGAGCTCGTCGACGACGACGACGTTCGCGAAGACCGGGCCGGGGACGAAGGTGAAGGTGCCTCGCGCGGGCTCCCAGACGGCCGAGCCGGTGATGTCGGCGGGCATCAGGTCGGCGGTGCCCTGGATCCGGCGGAAGCTGCCCGCCGAGCACGTTCGCGAGCGCCCGGGCCAGCGTCGTCTTGCCCGGATCCCGGGACGTCCTCGATGAGCAGGTGACCGCCGGCCAGCATGGTCGCGACGGCGAGCTCGACGACCTGGCGCCGGCCGTGGACGACCTGCTCGACGGCGTCGACGAGCGCGCGGGCGTCGGCGCCGGGCGCCGGACTGACGGCGTGCGGCGGCGTGCCCGCCACGGGAAGTGACACGGGGACTCTCCATCTGTCGACCCGGTTCGTATCGACCGCCGGGCCTCGCGACTTCAGCCGTGAGCGCGGCGGCCTTCTCAGGCGACAACCCGGTCAGGTGACAACCGGCGACCGGGTCGATGAGGATTGCGTCGTGCCCAACCTGCGGACCGACCGTCTCGACATCGCAGTCGAGCTGGGTGGGCCGGTCGGCGGGCCGGCCGTCCTGCTGCTGCACGGCTGGCCGGATGCGCCACGCGGCTTCGCCGCGTCGCTGCGCCGGCTACAGGCGAGCGGGTGGCGGACGGTGACGCCGTACCTGCGAGGCTGCGGCCCGACCCGGTTCCGGTCCGACGCGACGCCGCGAGACGGGTCCGGCGTCGCGCTGGCGCAGGACGCGATCGACCTCGCCGACGTGCTCGGGCTGTCCCGCTTCGCGGTGGTCGGGCACGACTGGGGAGCCCGCACGGCGTACACCATGGCGGCGCTGTTCCCGGAACGGCTGAGCTGCATCGCGACGCTCGCGCTGGCCTACCAGCCAGATGGACGCTTCGAGATGCCGGAGCTTCGAGCAGGCCAGGGCGTTCTGGTACCAGTGGCTGATGTCCGTTGACGCCGGCGCGGACGCCGTCGCCGCGGATCCGGTCGGCTTCGCCCGGATCCAGTGGGACACCTGGAGCCCGCCGGGATGGTTCGACGACGCGGAGTTCGCGGCCACCGCGGCGAGCTTCGGCAACCCCGACTGGGTCGCAATCACGCTGCACGCCTACCGGTCGCGGTTCCTCGCCGGCGAGGTATCGGACCCGGCGTACGACGACCTACGGCAACGGCTCGCCGCGACCGAGACCATCAGTACGCCGACCCTGATGATCCAGGGCGGCTCGGACTTCTGCGACCGGCCGGACGCCTCCGCTGGGCAGGAGGACCTGTTCACCGGCGGCTACCGGCGGGTCGTGCTGGACGGCATCGGTCACTTCCCGCATCGCGAAGCTCCGGTCGCCGTCGCCGACCTGGTACTGGATCACCTGGCGAGCACGGCTGAGCATGCTGATCTCCTCCCGGTCGTTCGAGGAGTACCTCGCGATGTTCGGGCTCACCCGCGAGGAGCTCGCCGGCCGAGGCGTCGTCGATGTGGCGGCGGGCGGCGCTGACTTCACGGCCGGCGCGGCCGCGGCGGGAGCGCGTGCGATAGCGGTCGACACGTCGTACGCGCTGGGTCCGGCGAGTACTGGCGGAGCAGCTGGACGCCAACGTCGACGTCGGCCTCACGATCATCGACCATCATCCGGACCGCTTCACCTGGCGCTGGTACGGCGACCGTGATCGCCGGGATGAGATGCGGCGGTCGCCGCCGTGCGGTTCCTGACGTCGTTGCGCCAGTCGGCGGGCCGGTATGTCGCCGGTGAGCTGCCGCGGTTGCCGCTGCGGGACGGCGTCGCCGACCTGGTGCTGTGCTCGCACCTGCTCTTCACCTGGTCCGACGTACTCGACCAGGACTGGCATCGCGACGCCATCCTCGAGCTCGCCCGGGTCGGCGCCGAGGTGCGCATCTTCCCGGTTGTGGTGCAGGGCACCGGCGAGGACGTCGAATGGCTGCCCGACCTCAGCGATGAGCTTCGATCGCTCGGCCTGACCGTGGCGCAACGCCAGGTGCCGTACGAGTTCCAGGTCGGCGCCGACCGGATGCTCGTGGTGAGTCAGGGCCGGGGCTGACCTGGTGGCTGCGTCGGGTCGTCGGGCGGCTCCAGCGGTGTGCGAGGTTCGGGCGGCTCAGGGACCGGACGGGTCGCGGGATCGTCGGGCTCGGTCGGCGTCCGCGGGGACGGCTCGGGCGTCGGGATTTCTGGCGGAGTCGGGGTGTCCGGTTTCGGCCCCGGCACCGCGGGGGTTGTCGGCGTACGACGAGGAACCACCGGAGTCGGCCGCTCCGGATTCGGGAAGCCAGGCGGTATCGGTGCCGTCGGTCGAAGCGGCGGTACCTCTTCCGGGGTCGACGGCCACGGCGTCTGGGGGTCAGTCGGCGGCCGCGGGATCTCGATCGGTCGCGGCGCGTCCGGCTCGAGTGGCCGGGACGATGGGGTCGCGCTCGGGCTCGCGGCGCGGCACCTCCTGCGGTGTCGTCGGCGGATCGAAGCGCGCGGTCATGGCTCTCGTCCTACGCCACGCCATGAGGCCGTGTCAGCGAACTCCGGTGCGCCGGTAGCGAACGGCTCATTCTTGTCAGGCCGGCTGAGCGCGGGCTTGGGCCGAGGGCCCTGACAGGTACGGCGGTCGGCAATCATGAGCGCATGAGCGACATCCGGCCCGAGCTGTCCGAAGTGCTGCGACGCCGGGCCGGGCTGACGGACGACGAGCGTCCGGTGGCGGCAGCGAGGCGTCACGACGCCGGCCGGCTCAGCGCCCGGGAGAGCATCGCTGCGTTGGTCGACGAAGGCAGTTGGGTGGAGTACGGCGGGCTTGCGGTCGCGGCACAGCGCTCGCAGCGTTCGCTCGACGACCTGGCCGAATCGACGCCCGCCGACGGGGTCGTGCTCGGCACCGGTCGAGTCGACGGCCGACGTGCTGCCGTGATCGCCTACGACTACACCGTGATCGCCGGCACCCAGGGGCTGACCGGTCACCGCAAGACCGACCGGCTGCTCGACGTCGCGTCCCGTGACGGGCTCCCCGTCGTACTGTTCGCGGAAGGCGGCGGCGGGCGGCCGAACGACACCGACCACCCGACCGTCGCGGCCCTGGAACTGATGACCTTCGCAGCGTTCGCCCGTCATCCGGCGCCCAGGGTCGGCGTCGCCGGCGGGTACTGTTTCGCCGGCAATGCGGCGTTGTTCGGCATGTGCGACGTGACCATCGGGATCGCGGGCGCGAGTATCGGCATGGGTGGTCCGGCCATGATCGACGCGGCCGGCCTAGGACAGATCCCACCCGCCGAGGTCGGCCCGCTCGAGGTCCAGCTGACGAACGGCGTCGTCGATCTTGCTGCCGACGACGATGGTGATGCGGTGCGGCTCGCCCGGCGAGTCCTGGGATGCCTGACCGGGTCGGTGAGCGATGCGACCGCGGCCGGCGAGCCGTCCCTGTTGCGTGACGTCGTCCCCGCGAAACGGCGGCGCGCCTACGACGTCCGAACCGTGATGTCCGCGCTCTTCGACAGTGGCTCGGTGCTCGAGCTGCGGGCCCGCCAGGGGCGCGCGATGGTGACCGCACTGGCGCGGCTCGACGGCCACCCGGTCGGTGTCATCGCGAACAACCCGATGCACGCGGCTGGAGCCATCGATGCGGCCGCGGCCGCGAAGGGCGCCTGGTTCCTTCGGCTCAGTGGACGTCACGGGCTTCCGGTGGTCAGCCTCGTCGACACGCCCGGAATCATGGTCGGTCCTGCCGCGGAGCGCGCCGGCCTGGTCCGCGCCGCCGCCGACCTGTTCACGGCTGGGGCCTGCGTGCAGTCGCCGTTGGTGACGGTCATCCTGCGCAAGGCGTACGGGCTCGGTGCCATGGCGATGTCCGGCGGGAGCCTGCACGCATCGCGGCTCACCGTGGCGTGGCCGACCGCCGAGCTGGGTGCGATGGGCCTCGAAGGGGCGGTTCGGTTGAGTGTCGGCAAGAAGCTCGACGCCGTGACCGACGACACCGAGCGGCAGCGACAGTTCGACGAGCTGGTCAGCCTCGCCTACGAGCGTGGCGCGGCGCTGTCCGCGGCCGGCAGCTTCGAGGTCGACGACGTCATCGACCCCGCGGACACCCGCGACGTGCTCATCGCCGCGCTGAGCTGAGCTGGGCTGGGCTGGGCTGGGCTAGCTGAGCAGAGCAGAGCTGAGCCAATAGCGCGGTTCGCTCGCCCGTCAGGCAGGACCGGCTCGAGCCGTGTCGAAGTGAGAGGTGATACCGGCACGTCTGTCGAGCTCAGGAGTTGCGCTGTGACCTCGCCGATCCGCTCCCGTTGGGTGCTTGCCGTTCCGGCCCTCGCGGCCGTGGTCCTGACCGCCCCCGCCGCGATGGCTGCCTCCGGCGGAACAACCCGGCTCACCCACATCAACTCCGCCGAGCAGTCGGACAACTGGTCGGGGTACGGCGAGAACACCTCCGAGACCGGGCTGACCACTCCGTACACATCCGTGAGTGGTGAATGGGTCGTGCCCAAGGTGTCGGCGAAGACCAAGGGTCAGGCCGAAGACACCTCGACGTGGATCGGCATCGGCGGCAACACACCGAACGCGGCACTTCCGCTCAGCGACCCGACGTTGATCCAGACCGGCACCGAGCAGGACGTGGCCGCCAACGGCAAGGCGACGTACGACGCGTGGTGGGAGATTCTGCCGGAGCCGGAGACCGAGATCACCAGCATGACGGTGTCCCCCGGCGACGTGATGAAGGCCACGATCAGCCAGTCGTCCACCCCGGAGGACTGGACCATCACAATCTCCGACCTGACCCGCGCCAAGTCGGACTCGTTCACGACGACCACGCCGTACCCGTCGCTGATGGACACCGCGGAATGGGTCCACGAGGCACCCACACTGATCGGGACGGACGCCGGCGTCGCGACTCTCGCCAAGAGCGCGCCGGTGCGGTTCGGCGGCACGAAGGTCAACGGCAAGGCGGTCTCGCTGGCCAAGGCCGACACCATCCAGATGACCAACAGCAACGGGACGGTCATCGCCCAGCCGTCGAAGCCGAGCAAGCTCGGGACCGGGTTCAACGTCTGCGTCTACTCCGGCACGACCTGCAAGGCACCCACCGGCGCCTGAAGTAACACTTGTCAGGCCACCCGATCGTGGGTTTGGGCCGAGCGTCCTGACAAGTACGACGGTGAGCCGCTCACGACGACTCGATGCCGAGAGCCGCCGCGAGCTGATGCCGCGAGCTGATGCCGAGCTTGGCGTAGGCGGCGCTGAGGTGGATCTCGACCGTGCGCTGAGTGACGAAGAGCGCCTGGGCAATCCCGCGGTTGGTCTTGCCAGTGGCCGCGAGCTGCGCTGTCCGCAGCTGGCTGGGGGTCAAGGCATCTCGACCATGTACGGCGGGGCGCCGGGGTCGCCCGCCCGCCAGAACCAGCTCCGAGCGGGCCAGCCTCGACCATGGCTGCGCCGCCGGTGTGGTGCGCGAGGTCCATGCCGGCTTCCAGCCAGTGGCGTGCCTCGACGAGCGATCCCTTGCGTCGTAGGGCCGCCCCAACTGCGACCTGTGACCGCGCCAGCTCCAGCGGCACGCCGGCTGAATCCAACACCTGGGCCGATTCTGTGAGCAGCTCAACCCAACGTCGCCGCCCTGCGCGGTGCCGAGAGCCCGAAGGCTGATCCCAACGGCGCGCGGTGTGCCCCACTGCCGCGCCGCCTCGAGCTCCACCGCACACAACCGACGGGCCGCGGCCGTCTCCCCGCGGGCCAACAGGCACGACGCGAGGTCCGATCGCCACGGCATCATCGCAGGGTTTGCGATCCCCCACCTCCCCGCGAGTTCCCCGGCCGCGGTGAGATCACTGATCGCCGCGTCGTTGTCCTCGGCCGCCGCGGCCAGTCGACCTCTCGCGTGCCGGACCACGTTGTAAGGCCAGGTGTCGGCGAGCTCGCCGTCGAGCCCGTGCGTCTGAAGCTCGGCGTTCGCATCCGCAATGGCGCCGGCATCGATCATGGCGGTGACGAGGAATCCGACGCCGATCGGCACCAGCCAGGCTCGCCGCGTTGATCTCGAGCGCCTGGCGAGCCGAGGCTAGAGCCGAACTCACCCGGCCGCGGTGGATCGCCAACAGCGAAGCAACCGTCGACACCACGGCGGCGGATTGCGCCCAGCCGCGTTGCTCGACGAGGTCGCTCCAGAGTTGCAGCGCCGCGCTCGGCCTCGTCGTAACGACCCGCGAAGACCAACACGCTGGTGGCCTCCGGCAGCACGGTTGCGCTGGTGAGCATGAGATCCGGGATCGCCTTGGTGGCTTCCCGGGCGTGAGCCGTGGCACGGGACCGGTCCTGGCCGGCCGCGCAGCGTTCGATGGCGAGATTGGCGTGCAACCGTGGGATCGAGCGGCTTCCCAGCGTCATCCGAGGCCAGCAGGTCGTCGTGCAGTGCTCGGGTCCGGTCCCTGGTCTCGAGATCCCAGCGGGCGCCGTTGAGCAGTGCCGAACGGATCGCGACGCCCGGCGCTGATTCCTGGTCGGCCAGGCCACGCAACGTGGTCTCCAGCAGCGTGACCGCATCGGAGTATCGGCCGGCCATGATCAGGGCGTGGCTCAACGCGACCGCGGTATCGGTGCGCCGCGAGCCGGTGCAGAGCTCGAGGCAGCGCTGCAGATGCGCGACGGCCGAGGGCGGGTCCAGCTGGGTCTCGAGCAGACCGAGCTGCAGGAGCAGCCGCACCGACCAGCTCGTCGGGAGGCGGCTCGACCAGCGCTCGCTGCAGATAGCACCGGGCAATGTCGGGGGCACCCCGCGAAGCGGCGGTGTCGGCGGCCTGCAGCAGCAGCGAAGCGACCTGAGCCATCACCGGACGCATCCGACGAGAGCAACTGGACGCCAATGTCCTCGATCGGCGCGCAGTCGGCGACCAGCAACATGGCCGCCCGCCGATGCCAGAGCCGGCGGATCGGAGGTGCCAGATCGGAGTAGACGGCGGAGCCGATCAGCGGATGGGCGAACCGGATCGTTGATCCGAACGCCAGCAGTCCTTCAGACATCAGGACCCCCAACGTGTCTGCGGCGCACTCGGCGCCGAGCTCGGCTAGCGTCGGCGACCCGTGGCAGGGTAGCGGCGCTCCCGAGAACGGCGATCGCACGCGAAACCGCGAGCGTCTCCGGCGGTAGTCGACCGAGCCGGAGCAGCTACGTTGCGCGAGATGGCCGACGGGGTCATCCGGCGAACATGCGCCACGTCCGAGGCATCGCCGGTGATGGCTTCTCGCCGAGGCTGTCGATCAATGAACACAACAGGAACGGGTTGCCGCCTGTCATGTCGCGACAGGCGGTCTCGAAGGTCTGCGCGGGCTCGCGCCCGAGGCCGTCGCGCAGCAGAGTTCGACACGCGTCGCGGACTCAGCGGCGACGGCCTGAGCACCTGGGTACGCGGGTCGGCAACGAGGGCCGCAACGATGTCGTCGCCCGGCCCGGTCGCTACACCGCTGGCGACGAAGGTGCAGCCGAGCAGGATCGGCAAACCCTCCAGCCGGTGGTTGAGGTAGGCGACGAAGCGCAGGGTCGGGCCATCACTCCACTGCAAGTCGTCTATCGCTAGGAGGACCGGGCCGCGGTGAGCCAGGTCGGCTACCTGCCAATACAACCCATGCAGAATCGCGTAGGCGTCCTCGGCCGCTGGGCGGGCATCGATCTCCCGGCTCAGCGCCGGCCAGGCGAGGCTCGCGGCATCGGAAAGCTGTTCGCGGCCCACGGCTTCGTCAGCCCGGAGCGCGGGCTCGAACAGCTGCCGAAGCACACCCCAGCTGTTCGCGCCCTCGAGCTCGACCGCACGGGCACTCAGCGCGGTGAAGTCTCGATCAGTCGCGGCTTGCCGGAGTGCGTCCAAAAGGGTGGTCTTGCCGATGCCGGCGGGCCCCTCGATAACCACAGTGCCGCCATCGCCCTGGGCGGTTGCAACGAGAATCTGGGCGAAGACAGCCAGCTCGGCGGCTCGGTCGAGTAGTCGGGGCGTCGATCGTGCCCTCACGGAGCCACACCGTAGAGCACCTGATCGCACCTGAAGGGGGTTCCCTTCGACGCAATCACCCAACGGGTGCGCAGGTCGACCAAGTCGGGAATGTCCGGCGGGACCAGAGGTGCTCGCCGGACCATCCCGATTCGCTCAACTCGCTAAACCGGAGACCTTCCCGTGGGCCCTGATCAACTGCTCGAACGCCACCGGCGGTGCGTTGTTGTTGGCGTCGCACTTGCCGTTGCTCTTCCGCTGTCCCACTCCGGCGAGCGACAGGACGTACACGCCGTGCCCGGAGATCCCGGCATAAGCGCCGGTGCCCTTGCTGAGGACGAACGTCCCGTGGCCCTTCCCGGAGAGCAGACACTTCTTGGCATTGAAGGTGATGTGCTGCTTCCCCTTGTGTGTCACCACGAACGAGCCATTGGGAAACTTGAACCGGTCCTTGTGGTTACTGAGCTGGTGGTCCTTCCCTCCGGCGGTGAAAGCACCGGTGGCAATGACAGTGCTGGTCGTCGAGTTGACGGCGGTGTTCGTCGACATTCCGGTGAAATGCTCCTCCTTCGCCCCGGCAGCGTGATGCGCGGTCGGCGACGCTGACGTTGCTCCTGCTGATGTCACTGTCAGGGGTACGACGAGTGCTGTGACGGCGACTGCGACAGCGCCGAGCGTGACGGACTTGCGGGCCATGATGACCTCCACTTCTCATCGGCCGCTCGAGCGGCTCGATTCGGATATCAGCCGCTCCAGGACGGCGAAGAGTTCAGACCAGCCGCTGAACTGCTCGTGCGGGCCCGAGCGGACGCGGGCATCCCCGGCGACAGGGGAGACGCTCGACAGGACCAGGTCGACGATGAGAAACGGCGGTCGATCGTCGCTCATCCGGCGATGGTGTCCGGGGGTGCCCCCCTCGGTCATCACGGAGCGGGCCGCAGTATTTAGGCGGAGGCACCGAAACCGTTGACCCGGCCGGCTCGTCCGACTTGTCAGGCCACCCGAGCGTGGGTTTGGGCCGAGGGTCCTGACAAGTGAACGTCAGGTCAGGCGGGCGACAACGGGCGCGAACTCCCGGGCGACGGGCTGCTGGATCGTGAAGTACGAGTAGCCCCAACGGTCCCGACGGGCGTGCAGCCGCTCGACGATCTCCCCGACATGCGCCGATCAGCACGATCGGGGAGTCGAGCACATCGGCGGCGTCGGCCTGGAATCCCGGCAGCGAGAGCCTGCGGCCATCCCGATCGCATCGTTCGTCACGTGGGCGTGCCGCAACCAGCCGTGGAGCTCGAGATCGTCGAACCGCGCGCCGGCCGCGGTGCGGATCCACGAGAGCTTCTCGTCGATGCTGCCGGGGAGCGCGTCCCGGGCGGCGGCCGCCCGCGCCTCGCTGGTCGGAAGCGTCGGGTTGACCCCGACGATGTCGGCGTGAGTCGCGGCGAAGGTCAGCATCCGCTTGCCGCCGCCGGCAACGAAGATGGGCGGCCCGCCGGGTCGGAACGGCGCCGGCGATCCGTCGAGCGCGGAGATCTGGAAGTGCTCCCCCGCGAAGCTGAACGGCCCGTCGGCGAACAACCCACGCAACACCGCGACGTACTCGATCATTCGATCGACGCGCACGCCCGGCGGATCCATCGGGATCCCCGACGTGGCGTAGTCGGCGACCTGGTAGCCGGCGCCGATGCCGACTTCGAGTCGTCCCTGCGACAACTGGTCGATCGATGCCAGCTCGCGCGCGAGCACCGCCGGGTGTCGGAAGTCGGGGGCGAAGACAGCGCTCGCGACCCGCAGCGTGGTGGTCGCAGCGGCGGCGGTCGCCATCGCAGTGATCGGCCCGTAGCCCTCGTCGAAGTGGTCCGGGACGAACAGCGTCGAGTAGCCCAGTGCCTCGAGCTCGCGGGCCGACTCGACCCAGCTGAGTCCCTCGAAGGGCGCCATCATCTCGACGCCGAAGCGGAAGTTCCGCGGGTGTCCCACCGGACGCTCCTTCGCTGCGCCGTCAGCCCTCGTACAGGGGCGAGCCGGTGTACGCCCGCGCGATCCGCGACACGAAGTCATGCACCGCGTCCTCGGCCGGCGCCAGCGGTCCCGGCCGGTAGTGCGGTGACGACACCCCGCGCTGCACCGACTCGCACGCGTTCCAGTCCTGCCGGTTCGTCAGATCCCAGAAGTCAACGGCGTACGACGGGGAAAACCCTTCGCTGGCAACGGATTCGGCGGAGAACAGCCAGCTGCACTCGACCTCGGTGCTCGCGGCGCCGGTCGGCTCGAAGCGGTGCGCCATCACGTAGTCCGGGTGCAGCGAGATCAGCAGGTTGGGCAGCAGGCCCAGGTAAAGCACGTCGCGCGGCGGGGCGCCCGGCAGCGGAACGCCGTCGCTGCGACCCGACAACGACATCGTGACCGCGTCGTCCCGCAACGTCATCGAGCCGCCCACCCAGGCACCTGGCAGGTGGTAGTTGTCGCCGCTGTTCGGGGGTGTGACCTCGCACAGCTCGGGATGGATCTGCGGGCAGTGGTAGCACTCGTGGTAGTTCTCCGTGATGATCTTCCAGTTGGCCGCCAAGGTGTAGCGATGCGTCTCGGCGCGGATCAGCTCACCCGGGGCGTACGGCGCAACCAACGTGTCGAGGTCACCGAGCCAGGTCGACAACGGCGGTGCGTCACCCGTCGCGTTGATGAAGACCCAGCCCTGCCACATCTGCAACGGCAGCTCGACCAGCGAATGTTCATCGCGGGCGAACTGCTCGCCCTCGCGGAAACCTGGCGCCGCGATCAGCGACCCGTCCAACCGGTAGCTCCACGCGTGGTACGGGCAGGTGATCGCGGCGCCGGCCGCGCAGCCGCCGTCACCCATCAGCTCGTGGCCGCGGTGCCGACAGGTATCGGCGAAGGCGTGGACGCTGTCGATCCCCGACTCGTCAACCGCGTCCGCAGGCTGGGTGAGCAGCACCGGCACGTCACCCACGCGGATTCCGCGCTGCGTCGACCCATCGGGCATCAGCTCGTCGCGCCGACCCAGGCAGTACCACCCGGCCGCGAACAGGTGCCGCTGCTCCCAGCGGAACACCGCGTCGGAGGAGTAGGCCGCGGCAGGCAACATCCGGCTCGACCCGAACGGCCGGGCCGCGGCCGCGACGGCATCAGGCGGCAACGGCGCCACCGGGAACGAAGCCACCTCGGAGACGGTCATGTCATCCTCCTGCTGATTCGTGAGTCAGCGACGCCGGTCGCGGGTACTGTGCCGTAGTGGCCAGGCGCACTGTCGACGTACGCCGAGAAGAGATCCTGCGTGCCACCGTTGAACAGCTCGCCGCGACCGGCTTCGCGGAGACCCGAGTGGCTGATGTCGCGAGCGCGCTCGGAGTGAGTACAGCGCTGGTGTTCTACCACTTCGAGTCCAAGGACCGGTTGCTGTCCGAGGCGTTCTCCTACGCGGCCGAACGAGACCTCGAACAACTGGCGCGGCTCAAGGGATCCGACGCGGCGCCGGTGCTGCGGCTTCGCAAGATGCTGTCGCTGTACGGACCGGAGGGGGGCCAGGTCTGGACGCTGTGGATCGAGGCGTGGGCGGCGGCGCTGCGGCTGCCCGAGCTGCAGAAGGTGTCGCGGCGCCTCGACGTGCACTGGAAGGACGCCGTCGCCGACGTGATCCGCGAAGGTGTCGAAGCCGGCGACTTCCGATGCGCCGACCCGAACGCCGCGGCCTGGCGCATCACGGCGGTGATCGACGGGCTCGCGATCCAGGCCACGGTGCACAAGGGCGTCGTGTCGCGGGCGACGCTGACGCGGTGGGCGTGGAAGGTCGCCGCCGACGAGCTCGACATCGACCCCGAGCTGCCCGGCTGACACAGCGCCAACTGACCTGGCGACGACCACGTCACACCCGCCATCTGATCGGGTAGTCGGCGTCGGTGATCGCCGGCCGGTCGAGGCTGAACTCCGCGATGCCACTTGTGGTGTGGCCCTCGGTCGCGAGATCGGCGAGCACCCGCCCGACGGTCGGCGTGAACTTGAAGCCGTGACCGGCGCCGAGCGCCAACACGACCTGCGGGTACGACGGCAAGGCGCTCAACACGAAGTCGCGGTCCCGGGTCAGCGTGTAGAGGCAGGTGACCGTGCGCAGCACCTCGGTGGCACTGCCCGGGAAGGTGCGCCGCATGAACGACGTGAGCTGGGCCAGGTTGTCGGGATCCGGCTCGAAGTCGCGGTCGTCGCCCGTTGTCACCTGGCCGCCGGCATCCTCGCCCGCCTTCACCTCCGGCGCACCGAAGGTCGGGAACCCGTAGAAGCTTGGGTCGTCCATCCAGATCCAGACCGGGAACTTTCCCGGCGCGAAGTCCTCGGGCCGGTCCGGTGCGAAGTACGTGACCTGCTCCTTGGTGACGTCCAGCGGCAACCGCTCACCGAGGCCGGCGATGACCTCGTTGGTCCAGGCGTCGGCGGTGACCACAACCCGGCCCGCATGGATCTCACCTGACGGCGTCCGCACGGTGACCCCGGTGGAGTCGGCGGCCAGCACTCGGGCGGGAGTGTTGTCCCGCAGCTCGGCGCCGCGCTCGCACCGCCAGCCGCTGCAGGGTCGCGACGGTGCGGGCCGCATGGACCATCCCGGTGTCGGCCTGGTGCAACGCCAGGCCGCCCTCCGGCAGCACGATCCGCGGCCAGCGCTCGGCGACCGCGGCGGGGTCCAGGACATCGAACGGGACGCCGCATTCGGTGAGGCTGCCGGCGTAGTCGGACATCGCGATCGCGGCGTCCGGCGGGAACAGGTCGAGGCCGCCGGTCGGCACCACGAGTGGACCACCAGCGGCCCGACCGAGCTCGGCCCAGTCGTCGTACGCCTCGCCGGCGAGCCGGACATAGTTGGGCGCGTGATAGCTGCGCCGGACGATCCGCGAGCGTGTCGTGCGACGCGCCCCTGACGTGACCGAGCGCGAACTTCTCGAGGCCGAGCACGCGCAACCCTCGGGAGGCCAGCTGGTACGCCGTGGCGCTGCCGAATGCGCCGAGCCCGATGACGACGTAGTCGACGGTGTCCGTCATCGCGCCTCCAGCCGCGGCAGCAGCCAGCGCCGGATGTCGAGGCTCTCGTCCTCCATCGGCGCGAACCAGCCCTGCTCGTAGGACCGCGACGACATGCCTCGCTGCACCGACGCGCAGATCGTTCCAGTCCTGCCGGTTCACGACGTCCCAGAAGTCACCGGCGTCGGTGGGGTCGAACGACGGCTTCGCGACCTCGTCGGGAGCGAACAGCAGCTGGCACTCGATCCGGCAGCGGTCGACCGGCCAGCGGCGACAGCACGAACGCCGCGACGTGGTCGGCGGACAGCGACAGCATCAGGTTCGGGTAGATCAGCTCGCCCTTGTGCCGGACCCGCTCGGCCTCGTCGAGGCCGGCGAACGGCGCCCGCTCGGAGGTGCCCGACGCGGTGAACGTCCAGGCGCCCTCGCGGTGCGGGATCCCGGACTCCCACTCCAGCGACTGCGCCGCCGCGCGCGAACGCGGGCACCAGCCGGCACAGCTCCGGGTGGACACCGGCGCAGTGGTAGCACTCGTTGTAGTTCTCCGCGACCAGCTTCCAGTTCGCGGCGACGTCGTAGGTCAGTCGTCTGGCCGACGACGAGGTCGTCGAGCGGGTAGCGGACCAGCCGCTCCGGCGGCCGGGCCGACGTCTGACCAGCAGTCGGGCGCGCGGTCGCAGGTGCGAGGTGCACGAACAGGAATCCGCCCCACACCGTCGACACCGACGCGGCTGCAGCCCGAACGACGCGGCGTCGAAGTCCTCGACGTCCTCGGTGTGCGGCGCGCGCAGCAGCGTGCCGTCGAGGCCGTAGGTCCACGAGTGGTAGGGGCACCGGATCGCCTTGGCATCCTGCACGGAGCGGCACCGGGTCGTCCGGCTCGGCCGGGAACAGCTGCGAGCCCCGGTGGCGGCAGACGTTGTAGTGCCCGGCGAGCTCGCCCGTCGCGGGTGTGACGTCACCAGCACGCTCTCGCCGAGTACGTCGAGGACCGCGAGCCGGCCCGGCCGGCCGAGCCCGAGCTCGGACGACCCGGCCGGCGCAGTACCACTCGTGGCAAGCACCCGGTCGCGCTCGACCGCGAAGGCGGCCGGGTCGACGTAGTGCTGCTTCGGCAGCGCCGGCTGCAAACTCGCCATGCGTGTGCCTCCACAGTCTCCCCGAGCAACCGTTACTGACTCGCTAGTCAGTAAGCATGCCTTGTTCTACGTCAGAAAGGAAGCACGCCGCCCCGTGCGGGGTGCGGTCGGGCAGCGGCGCCAGCAGCTCGCTGCGGCAACGATGCGCCACGCCCGCCGCCGCGGCGGCACCGGACGCGAGTGCCGGGCAGCGGGGATGGAACCGGCAGCCGCCGGGGATCCGGGTCGGGTCCGGCGGCTCGCCTGCCAGCACCTGCGGGGCCAGGTGCTCGACTTCCGACACCACGCTGAGCAGCGCCTGCGTGTACGGGTGCTTCGGGTTGGACAGGATCTCCTCGGTCGGACCCTCCTCGACGATCCGGCCGAGGTACATCACCGCGACCCGGTCGGCGATGTTCCAGGCCAGGCCGAGGTCGTGCGTGATGACGAGGATCGACAGCCCCAGCTCGCGGACCAGGTTGAGCAGCAGCGCGAGGATCTCGCCGCGGACCGACGCGTCGAGGCTCGAGACCGGCTCGTCGGCGACCAGCACGCTGGGGTCGAGCACGAGCGCGCCGGCGACGACCACCCGCTGTCGCTGGCCGCCGGAGAGCTCATGCGGGTAGCGCAGGAAGAATCGCTCGGGCGGCCGCAGCCCGCATCGGGACAGCGCCGCGGCAACCAGCTTCTCCTCGTCGCCGGCGACGTGGTGGATCCGCAGCCCTTCGGCGACGCTCTCGTACACCGACTGCCGCGGGTTCAGCGCGCCGGTGGGGTCCTGCAGGACGAGCTGCACCTGCTTGCGGTAGGCCTTCAGCCGCCGCGCATCGAATAGGCGACGGGCTCGCCGTCGTACCGGATCTCGCCGCCCGTTGGCTGCGAGCAGCCCCATGACCGCGCGCGCCAGCGTCGACTTGCCGCAGCCGGACTCGCCGACCAGCGCGACGACCTCGCCGCGGTCGAGCCGGAGGTTGACACCGTCGACGGCGCGGGCGACCGGAGCCGAGGACCGAAGGCCGCGACCGCGGTAGCTGACCTTGAGGTCGCGCAGCTCGATGACCGGTCCGTCGTCGCTCACGAGCTCACCGTCGCCGATTCGTCGAGCGCGCCGCGCCCGAGCACCCTGACGCAGGCGGCTTCGCGGTCGTCGCCGGCCGGCCACAGCTGCATCGCCCGATCGCGTGCACTCCGGGAGCGCGACCGCGCACCGCGGGTGGAACGAGCACCCGGTCGGCAGCTGCTGCGGGTCGGGCGGGTCGCCACCGAGCCCCTGCGGCGCCTTGCGGGACGCGCGGTCGCCGATCGTCGGGAACGCCGCGGCCAGCGCCGCGGTGTACGGGTGCTGCGGGGTCGACATCAACGCGCCCGACGGGCCTTGCTCGACGACGCGGCCGGCGTACATGACGGCGACCCGCTCGCACGCCTGGAACAGCACCGACAGGTCGTGGGTGATGAGCATCAGCGCCAGCCCCAGACGTTCGCGGAGGTCCGACAGCAACGTCGAGCACCTGCGCCTGCACCATGACGTCGAGCGCGGTGGTGGGCTCGTCGGCGATGAGCAGCGCCGGGTCGCAGGCCAGCGCCATCGCGATCATGACCCGCTGCTTCTGGCCGCCCGAGAGCTCGTGCGGGTAGCTGTCCGCGCGACGGACCGGCAGCCCGACCTGGGCCATCAGCTCGTCGACCCGCTTGTTGACCGCCGACGTGGTCGAGGTGTCGGAGGTCGCATGCAGCTGGATCGCTTCCGCGATCTGCCAGCCGGATCCGCCGGACCGGGTTGAGCGCGTGCATCGCGCCCTGGAAGACGATCGCCGCGCCGACCCAGCGCACCGCGCGCAGCCGGCCCGGCTTCATGGTCAGCACGTCCTCGCCGTCGAGCAGCACCTCGCCGCTGGTCCGGGCACCCTCGGGCAGCAGCCGGAGCAACGCGGCGGCGACGGTCGACTTGCCGCAGCCGGACTCGCCGGCAATGCCGAGCGTCTCGCCGCGGTCGATCCGCAGGTCGACGCCGCGGACCGCCGGGAGGTCACCACTGCGGGTGCCGTAGGTGACGTGCAGGTCGCGAACCTCGAGCAGGCGGCACGCCTGAGGTCGTCGTCACCGGTCGCGCAGCTTCGGGTTGAAGACCTCCTCGAGCGCCTGGCCGCACATCGTGAAGGCGAGGACGACGAGGACGATGCGCGATGCCCGGCGCCAGCAGGTACCACCAGGCGCCCGTCGATACCGCGCCGGAGTCGAAGGCGCCTTCCAGCATCGAGCCCCACGACATGGCGAGCGGGTCACCGAGACCCGAGGAAGGACAGCGTCGACTCGGACAGGATCGCGATCGCGACGATCAGCACGGTGTTGGCGAAGATCAACGGGAACACGTTGGGCAGGATGTGCCGGGTCACCAGGTGCCAGTTGCTGGCCCCGAGCGCCCGGGCCCGTTCCACGTAGGCGCGCTCCTTCACCGAGAGCGTCTGCGACCGGATGATCCGCGCCGTGCCCGCCCATGAGGTCACGCCGATCACGATGATGATGTTGGTCAGCGACCGGCCGAGCACCGTCGCGAGGACGATCGCCAGCGGCAGGAACGGGATGACCAGGAACCAGTCGATGAGCCGGGCCAGGATCGCGTCGATCCAGCGAGCCGCCGAAGAAGCCCGGCGATGATCCCGACGCCGGCACCGATGACCATCGACAGCAGCGGTCGCCATGACGCCGACCAGCAGGCTGATCCGGGTGCCCCACAGCGTGAGCGTCAGCACCGAGCGCCCGCTCTCGTCGGTGCCGAGCGGGTAGGCCCAGCTCGGCGGGGCAAGGTTCGGCGCCGGTCGCCTTGGTGACGTCGAGCGCGTCGCGGCTGGAGAAGACCGGGATGAACAGCGCGATCAACGTGAAGACGATGAGGATGCCGAGGCCGGCATCCCCATCCAGTTCTTCCGGTAGATCCGCCAGACCCGGGCGGCCGACGCGCGCCGCCGGGCCCAGACGATCGAGCGGCCGCTGGCGCCCGCAGGTACGACGGGGCCGGTCGGCGCGGTCGGGGCAGTCGTGGCCATCAGGCGGTCACCCGCGGGTCGAGGTAGCCGTAGATGATGTCCGCGAACAGGTTGAAGACGATCACGGCGGTCGAGAACAGCAGGAACACACCCTGCAGCAGCGGGATGTCCGGCCCGGTGAGCGCCTGGTAGCTGAGCAGCCCGAGCCCGGGCCACGAGTAGACGGTCTCGACCGTGATGGCGCCCGAGACCACGAAGCCGAAGTTGAGCAGGACAAGGGTCACGGTGGGCAGCAGCGCGTTCGGCACGGCGTGCTTGCGGCGTACCAGGGCGTCCCGCAGGCCCTTGGCGCGCGCGGTCAGCAGGTAGTCCTCGGTCTTCTCCTCGAGCAGCGACGACCGCATGATCAGGTGGTACTCCGCGAAGTACGCGAGGGTCAGGGTCAGGCACGGTAAGAACAGATGGTTCAGGTAGTCGAGCACCGCGCGCAGGCCGGTGTAGTCGGCGTTCGGCGTGCGCTCACCGCCGGTCGGGAAGATGCCGTGGAACGGGCCGACCCCGACCGCGAACGCGACGAGCAGGAGCAAGCCGAGCCAGAACTCCGGCATCGCGTAGAGCGTGAGGCTGAAGCCCATCGTGACGTTGTCGAACTTGCCGCCGCGGTCCCACGCACCTCGGATCCCGAACCACAGCCCGATTACCGTCGACAGCACCGTCGACAGGCCGACGAGCGCCAGAGTCGCCCAGATCCGCTGGCCGATCAGGTGCGTCACCGGCTGCTGGAACTGGTAGGAGATGCCGAGGTCGCCGTGCAGGGTGCTCTTCACGTAGTCGACGAACTGCTGCGGGAGCGGCTTGTCGAGGCCGAACCGCTTCGTGATCGCCGCGACCTGGCTGGCCGGGCACGTAGCGGTTGCGGGTCAGGTCCTTGGCGGGGTCGCCGGGAAGTACTCGGAACAGGAAGAAGTTGAAGACCAGCACGAAGACCAGGCTCGACAGCGAACCCAGGACCTTGCCCAGGATGTAGCGGGTGCGGCCACCGAGAACGATGCCGCGATGCCGTTCCTCGTCAGCGACGAGGAAGGCGATCTCCGGGTCAGCGACCGTCACCGGCTACTCACGTTCGTCCGCGGTGGTACGACGCCGAATCGCGAGGAACCCGCCGCCGGCGATCGCCAGGACGATGATCACCACCAGCACGATGATCGTCGCGCTGTCGTTGGAACCGGACGACGAGGAACCTGCCGCCGCCGTGACGCGGGCGGATGTTCTGGTAGCTCCAGGTGCCCGTACTGGAACAGCAGCGCGCCGTTGGGTGACGGCTGCGGCACCCAGCCGGTGAACCGGTCGGTGCGGTAGGCCTCGAGGTCGTCGTAGTAGTAGGTGACGGCGTACGGCGCGTCGTCGTACGCGATCTTCTCCGCGGCCTTGACCGTCGGCCAGCCGCTGCGCGGTGTTGATCTGCGTCTTCTGCTGGCTGTAGAGCTTGTCGTACTGCGAGTTGCAGAAGAAGCTGTCGGACAGTCCGGCGATGTAGGAGTTGCCCGGACTTGGTGCTGCGCTGCGCCGCAGGTCATCGTCGACAGCTGGTAGTCGGGGTCGGGCTCGACCACCCAGCCGAACTCGAACAGGTCGTACTCGCCGTCGCCGATGATCTCGTCGAGGTTGTCCTCCGAGAGCACCTTGACAGTGATCTTGAGCCCGATCGCCTGCAGCCAGTTAGCGACGAACTGCACGGACTGCTGGGAGGACTGCGAGTCCGATCTCGCGAACAGTCGCAGCGAGATCTCCTTGCCGGTCTTGGGATTGACCCGGATCCCGTGCGAGTCCTTCTTGTAGCCGGCGGCATCGAGGATCTGGTTCGCCTTCGCCGGGTCGTAGTTCATGGCGTCGGTGGTCGGCGTGTAGTGCTGGTTGGCGTAGATCGGCGGGATGATGCTCGACCCCGCCGAGCCGTACCCGTCGAGGACCCGGCTGACCAGGTCCTGGCGGTTGATCGCGTAGTTGATCGCCTGCCTGACCCGGACGTCCTTGAGGACCGGGTTGCCGTTGCCGATCGGCTGGCCGCTGGCCGTCGCGGCGCCGGTGTTCATCCCGATCTCGTCGAAGCCGGAGTAGATCGCCGGCACCTGCTTGATGTTGGCGGCGCCCGCCAAGCGACTTGTACAGGCTGCCCGGCAGGTCGTCGGCGAAGTCGATCTCGCCCTTGCGCAGCGCCTGCACCATCGCGTCGTTGTTGTCGAAGACCCGGAAGATGAGCGTCTTGATGTGCGGCGCTCCGCCCCAGTAGTTGGGGTTGGCGCGGAGCTTGATGAACTGCCCCGTCACCCGCTGCTCGAGGACGAACGGCCCGGACCCCACCATCTTGGAGTTCGTGTAGGTGTTGACCTGCGCCTCGCTGACGTTCTTCCAGATGTGCTCCGGAAGGATGTAGACCGACAGGTGCAGCATCGACGGGTCTGGGTGCTTGGTGACCATGACGACCGTCGTGTTGTTCGGCGCGGTCACCGACTTCAGGTTCGCGACGTAGTTGCCGTAGTTGGTCTTCTCCGCCGACCCGTTCATGACCCGGTTGAAGGTGTACGCCACGTCGTGTGCGGTGAGCGGTACGCCGTCCGACCACTTGACGCCGGAACGGATGGTGAACGTCCAGGTCAGCCCGTCGGGCGAGGTCTTCCACGAGGACGCCAGGCCGGGCACCGGGGAGAAGTCCTTCGCGCTGTAGTTCGTGAGCGTGTCGTAGCTGAGCTGGAACAGCTCGTACGACGACGCGAGGATGCCGACGAACGGGTTGAGGGAGTCCACGTCCTGGGTGATGCCGACGGTCAGCGTCGACTTGTTCGCGCTGGTGGCGGCCGAGGGGCTCGGCGTACTGCTCGCCGCCAGGGCTGCCATCGGGGTCACCACCGCGAGCACGACCGCGAGGGCGAGGACCGGGCCGACCCGGCCGTGGCGCCGACGGCGCGCAGGGGCAGGGGCATCCGTCATGGCTGTCTCCGTGGGTCGCGGGCTAGGTTACGGCGATGCATCAAAACGCTGGGAGTGCCCCGGTCCCGCCGGTGGCGGAACGACGCCCGCAGGTCCGGGAGATCCACGGCGAGCGGGTGATCGACGACTACGGCTGGATGCGGCACGACGCTGACGCGTTGCGGGGTCATCTGCAGGCCGAGCGGGCCTACTACGACGAAACCACTGCTCACAGCCACACTCTCCAGGGCCAGCTTTACGACGAGATGACGCAACGGTTGTCGCTTGCTGATCCGTCAGTCAGTTGGCAGGTCGATGCGTCGTTGTACTACACAAGAGCGGTAGCAGGGAAGCAATACCGGGAATTGGTGCGTGTCCGTGAGGATGGAACCGGCGAGCAGGTCCTCCTCGACGAGAACGCGCTCGCTGCGGGCGCGGCCTACTTCAGTCTCGGGGTCCGAGAGCTCAGCCCGGACGGCCGGCTGCTGGCCTACTCGATCGACGTCGTCGGCGACGAGGTCTACGAGCTGCGGATCCGTGACCTCGAGACCGGCGACGACCTGCCCGACCGGATTCCCCGCTCCTACTACGGCCTGGCGTGGAGCGCTGACAGCAGCGCGCTGATCTACACCGTGCACGACGTCGCGTATCGGCCCTACCTCGTCAAGCGGCACCGGTTGGGTACGCCGGTCGACACCGACACGGTCGTGCTCGAGGAACCGGACGAGCGGTACGAGCTGGACGTCCGGGCGAGTCGCTCCGGCGAGCTGGTGATCATCACGGCACGCAGCCGCGACGCGTCGGAGATCTGGCTGCTCGAGACGGCGGACGTCCACGCCGACGCGCAGCTCGTCGAGCCACGGCGCGCCCAGGTCGAGTACGACGTCGAACACGTCCTCGGTCCTGACGGCGGGACGCTCTACATCGTCACCAACGACGAGGCGCCGGAGTTCCGGTTGATGCGGGCGCCGCGGCGCCAGCCGGGCCGAGCGAGCTGGGTCGAGGTGCTGGGCCACGACCCGCGGCAGCGGCTGCTGAGCGCCGATGCCTACGCCGGCTACCTGGTGCTCACGCTCCGCCGCGGCTTCGACCGCATCGTGGGTGTCCTCGACCTCGAGACCGGGGCGATCCGCGACGAGACCGCCCAGCTGACGGCCGGCACGATCAACCTCAGCTCGCGCGACGAGGACCACGAGCAGGCGCGTGACGCCTACACCAGCAGGACCGTGACGATCATGACCGAGTCGCTGATCGAGCCGGCTCGGTGGTGGTCCCTCGACCTCGCGACCGGCGCGCGCACGCTTCGACACACCCAGGACATTCCGGGTCACGACCCGGCGCGTTATGAGACCCACCGGATCCTGGTGACCGCCGCCGACGGGACCGAGGTGCCGGTCACGATTGCCGAGCTGCGCGACCTGCCGCGTGACGGCACCGCGCCGCTGCTGCTCTACGGCTACGGCGCCTACGAGGCCAGCATCGATCCGTGGTTCGCGCCGCGGGTGCTGCCGCTGCTCGACCGCGGGGCCAGGTACGCCATTGCCCACATCCGCGGGGGTGGCGAGGGCGGCCGGACCTGGTGGCAGCAGGGCCGGCTGCAGCAGAAATCCACCACGTTCGACGACTTCGTCGCCGCGGCCGACGCGCTCGCGGCCCAGGGCTGGGCGGACGGTGACCGGATCGCCACCCGCGGCGCCTCGGCGGGCGGGCTGCTGCAGGGCGCCGCCTTCTCGCGCGCGCCGCAGCGCTGGCGAGCGATGGTGGCCGAGGTGCCGTTCGTCGACGTCGTCACGACGATGCTGGATCCCGACGGTGCCCCTGACGGTCACCGAGTACGACGAATGGGGCGATCCCCGCCAGCTCGCGGCATACCGGGTGATGTCGTCGTACTCGCCGTACGAGAACGTCCCGGCCGGCGACCGGCCGGCGCTGCTGGTGACCGGCAGCCTGCACGACGCGCGCGTCATGGTGCACGAGCCCGCGAAGTGGGTAGCCAAGCTGCGGGAGCAGGACCCCGGCACTCACCCGCTGCTGTTCCGGCCCGAGCTGGGTGCCGCCTCGCACGGCGGGCCGTCCGGCCGGCTCGACCGGTTGCGCTACGAGGCCGAGGTCCTCGCCTTCCTGCTGACCGAGCTGGAGGTGCAGTGAGCCTGCTCGATGATCTCGATCTTTCGCTGCGGCTGTCGCGTGAGGAAGAGGCCGAGCGGCTGGAGACGGCGCAGCGGCGGCTGTTGGAGCTGCGGCTCGTCTACGGTGGGCTGCTCGGTCCGAGCGACGAACTCGGGCCGCCCGTGTGCGTTGTCTTCGAGGGCTGGGACGCCTCGGGCAAGGGTGGCTGCATCAAGCGGCTGGCCGCGCCGCTCGACCCCCGGCACGTGCGGGTCTCGCAGTTCGCTGCACCGACGTACGACGAGAAGCGCCACCACTTTCTCTGGCGGTTCTGGCCGCCATCTGCCCGGTTGGGGCGGGATGGCGGTGTTCGACCGCTCCTGGTACGGCCGGGTGCTGGTCGAGCGGGTCGAGGGCTTCGCAGCCGAGGACGTGTGGCGGCGGGCGTACGCCGAGATCACGGAGTTCGAAGGCACGCTGGCCGCCGAGGGAACCGTGATGGTGAAGTTCTGGCTGCACCTCTCGGACGAGGAGCAGCTACGGCGATTCAAGTCTCGAGAAGCGGACCCGCTGCGGCGATGGAAGCTGACCGAGGAGGACTGGCGCAACCGGGACAAGCGGGACGACTACGTCGCCGCGATCGAAGACATGGTGCAGCTGACCTCGTCGCCACAGGCACCCTGGACCCTGGTCGAAGCCGAGAACAAACGCTGGGCCCGGGTCAAAGTCATCGAGACAGTGGTTGACGCGATGACGGAGGGGCTTTACCGCAACGGCCGGTCCGTGCCGTCGCTGTAGGGAAAAACCTCGAGGCTCGCAACGGGTGCGGGCCCTAGAATGGCCGTTCAGTAGTTCAGGAGCATCGGTGACACACCCCGGCAACGGCGCCGGCGCGCACGCGCGTCGGCTCGTCGCTGTGCTCTCGATCGCCGCCTTCGTCGAGTCGCTGGGGGCCGGCGCGATCCTTCCGCTGCTCCCGGCGTACCTGCGCAGCCACGGCAGTTCTCCGACGGTCGTTGGATTCGTGATGTCGGCGTACTTCATCGCCGGGCTCATCGTCCAGTACCCCGCCGGCCGGCTGGGCGACCGGATCGGTCACCGGCCCGTCGTGGTCGCCGGCCTGCTGTTGTACGCGGTGGGAAGCCTCGGCTTCGTGCTGCACCCGGGCGCCGGCGGCTACATCGCGCTGCGCGGGGTGCAGGGAGCCGGGAACGGCGCGGTCCTGGTCGCGGCGTTTGCGCTGATCGGAGTCGCCGTACCGGACGAGCGTCGCGGCCGCGCGTTCTCGACGTTGTTCGCGGGTCAGCTGGCCGGGCTCGGGATCGGGCCGCTGGCGGGCGCCGCGGTCGGCATCAGCGGCATGGAGTGGCTGTTCGTCGCGACCGCCGTGACGTCGACACTGGCCGCAGTCGCGGTGGTCGTCGGGCTGCCGCCGGTGGCCGGCGACGCCGAAGCGCAGCCGGGCGAAGCGGGCCGCGGTCCCGATCCCGCGAGCCACCCGACGGCTGTTCGCCGGCGTCGTCGTGACCGCGGTGATCGGCGGACTGATCACCGGAACCTACGAGACCTGCTGGACCATGCTGCTCGACTCGCGAGGCGCGACCGTGTTCCAGGTCGGGCTGTCCTGGACGCTGTTCGCGTTACCGTTCGCTGCGGTGTCGCCGTTCGCCGGCCGGCTGGCGGACCGGCTGGACCGCAGGTGGCTGACGATCGTCGCGCTGCTGTCCACCGTGTGCTTCTGCGCGACGTACCCGTACCTGCACTCGGTCGCGTGGCTGATCGGGCTCGGTGGTGTGGAGGCCGTGGGCGTTGCGATCTCCTACCCGGCCGCGCAGGCCCTGCTGGCGCAGAGCGCGCCGACGGCAGCGCTCGGTCGGGCCCAAGGAACGGTCAGCGCGAGCCAGACGGGTGCCTCCGCGCTGGCCGCCGGAGTCGGCGGCGCGATGTTCGGGGTAGGGGCGTGGCTGCCGTTCGTGTCGACCGCGGTGATCAGCGGGATCCTCACCCTGTCGCTGCTGGTGATCTGGCAGGTGCGCTCACCGGGGCCGGCTCCGGTCGTGGATGCACCCGACCATGTCGAGCCCTCCGGCATACCGACGGTGGCGTCCGAGGCGGCCCAGATCTGGGGCTAGCCGGCTCCGACGTCTCAAGCGGATGTCAGATCAGGGGGGTGAGGTCCGCGATCGAGTCGACGACCAGGCTGGGCCGGTAGGGAAAGCTGTCGATCTGCTCCGGGGACGTGGACCCGGTGAGCACCAGCACCGTGGTGAGTCCCGCCTCGATGCCCGCGATGACATCGGTGTCCATCCGGTCGCCGATCATCACGGTGGACTCCGAGTGGGCCTGGATCCGGTTCAGGGCGCTACGGAACATCATCGGGTTCGGCTTGCCGACGAAGTACGGTCGGGCGCCGGTCGCCTGGGTGATCATCGCCGCGACCGCTCCGGTCGCCGGCATCGGTCCCTCGGGCGACGGACCGGTCGCGTCCGGGTTGGACGCGATGAAGCGCGCGCCGCCGACGATCAGCCGGATCGCGCGGGTGATCGCCTCGAACGAGTAGGTCCGGGTCTCGCCGAGCACGACGTAGTCGGGGTTCTGCTCGGTCAGCGTGTAGCCGACCTCGTGCAGCGCGGTGGTCATGCCGGCCTCGCCGACGACGTACGCCGATCCGCCGGGCAGCTGGCTGGCGAGGAAGTCCGCGGTCGCCAGCGCCGACGTCCAGATCGCCGCCTCCGGCACCTCGAGCCCGGAGCGCCACAGCCGCGCCGAGAGGTCACGCGGCGAGTAGATCGAGTTGTTGGTAAGCACCAGGTAGCGCCGGTCACGCTCCCGCAGCCGCGCGAGGAAGTCCGCCGCTCCGGGCAGCGCGTCGCCCTCGCGGACCAGCACGCCGTCCATGTCGGTCAGCCAGCACGCGGCCTCGCGCAGCTTGTCCACCCGTTGAGTGTGACGTACCTGCCTTCTCATCCCGTCGAGTGCAACGTTGATGGCGCCTGATCACGTCGAGTGCGACGTCGATGGCGCCTGATCACGTCGAGTGCGACGTCGATGGCGCGCAACTGCCGAGTGCACGTCCACCGATCGCCGCCGTACTTTCGTCGCACTCAACGCGCTGGACACACCCGGTTCGTCGCACTCGACGGGATGAGACGCCGGGTACGTCGCACTCGACGGGAGCTATGGGGTCAGGACGATCTTGCCGTCAGCGTGACCGGTTGCGAGCAGCCGGTGCGCATCGGCGACCTCGGCGAAGGGAAACGTCGCGGCGACGACGACCTTCAGCGTGCCGGCCTCGGCCTGCCTGACCAGGCCCAGCCGGGCCGGGTTGCGGATGTTGGTCCCGGGGTCGGCACCCGGTCCGCCCCCCAACAGCTTGATGCCGTCCTTCCCGGCCCGTCCGAACGCCGCGATGGTCGCGATCCGGCCGCGGTCTGCGACCAGGGCGAGGGAGACCTCGACCGCCTCGTCGGTACCCACCATGTCGATGGCGGCGTCGACACCGTCCGGCGCGAGCGCCCGGATCCGCTCCTCGAGGCCTTCGCCGTACGTCACCGGCTCGGCTCCGAACTGGCGCAGGTAGTCGTGCCTCCGCTCGCTCGCGGTGCCGATCACGCGGGCGCCCTTGGCGACGGCCAGCTGCACGGCCATCAGACCGACGCCGCCCGCCGCGCCGTGGATGACGACCGTGTCACCGGCGCTGACCCTGGTCGCCACCAGCGTGTGCACGGCGGTCACTCCGGAGAGCAGCAGACCGCTCGCCTGCTCGAAGGACAGCGTCGCCGGCTTGGGCAGCACCGCCGAGCCGAGTGCGACGAGCTCAGCGGCGTACCCGCCTTGAACCGAGTAGCCGATGACCTCGTCGCCGACGTTGATCGGACCGGCCGGGCCTTCGGCACCATCGCCCACCTCGGTCACGACACCGGACACCTCATAGCCCGGGTGGATCGGGAGGTTGGCCGGATCGGTGCCGAACACGCCGCTGTAGGACTTGTAGTCGGCCGGGTTGGTCCCCGCCGCTCTCACCTCGATGCGCACCTCGCCCGGCCCGGGAGAGCCGACCGGCTCATCGATCACGGAGAGGACCTCAGGCCCGCCATAGGCGGTGGCAACGACCACGGCTGTCATACCTCGGCCAACCGACCCGCCGGGTTGCTCATTCCTCGTCGAGTGCGACGCTCTTGCCCTTGCGAAGGGGTCGCGGAGGGACGAAGCGTCGCACTCGGCGTGATTAGAGGGGGGTGACGTAGGCGCCGCTGATGCCGCCGTCCACCAGGAACGTCGAGGCCGTGATGAATGACGCGTCGTCGCTGGCAAGGAACGCAACGGCCGCGGCGATCTCCTCGGGCTCGGCAAACCGGCCGAGCGGGACGTGGACCAGCCGCCGCGCCGCCCGCTCCGGGTCGGTAGCGAACAGCTCCTTGAGCAGCGGGGTGTTGACCGGCCCGGGGCACAGCGCGTTCACCCGGATCCCCTCCCGGGCGAACTGCACGCCGAGCTCGCGGCTCATCGCGAGCACCCCGCCCTTGCTGGCGGTGTAGGAGACCTGCGATGTCGCCGAACCCATCACGGCGACGAACGATGCGGTGTTGATGATCGAGCCGCCGCCGCCGCGCTTCATCGCCGCGATCGCGTGCTTGCAGCACAGGAAGACCGACGTGAGGTTCACCCGCTGCACCCGGTCCCACGCCTCGATGCCCGTGTCGAGGATCGAGTCGTCATCGGGCGGCGAGATGCCGGCGTTGTTGAACGCGATGTCGACACTGCCGTAGGTCTGCTCGGCCGACGTGTACATCGCGAGGACCTGCTCGTCGTCGGTGACGTCCACCGCGACGAAGTGGCCGCCGACCTCGGCCGCGGCGGCCTGCCCGCTCGCCTCGTCGACGTCCGCGCACACGACCTTCGCGCCCTCGGCCACGAACCGACGGGCGGTCGCGAGACCGATGCCGCTTCCGGCACCGGTGATGACCGCGACCTTGTCCTGCAGGCGGCCGGGAACCACTGTCATCTCGTTAACTTCTCTCAGTCGGTGGCGATGAAGACGTTCTTGGTCTCGGTGAATGCCAGCGGGGCGTCGGGTCCGAGCTCGCGGCCGAGGCCCGACCGCTTGAACCCGCCGAACGGCGTCCAGTAGCGCACCGAGGAGTGGGAGTTCACCGACAGGTTGCCGGCCTCCACCGCGCGGCTGACCCGCAGCGCCCGCCCGACGTCACGGGTCCAGATCGAGCCCGACAGGCCGAACTCGCTGTCGTTCGCGATCCGGATCGCGTCGGCCTCGTCCTCGAACGGTACGACGGCGACCACCGGCCCGAAGACCTCTTCGTGCAGCACCCGGTCGGCCGGGTCCGAGGGGGTGAGAACCGTTGGAGGGAACCAATAACCCGGCCCGTCGGGGGCAGAGCCGCGGAACGCCACCTGGCTGTCGTCAGGCACGTACGACGCGACCCGGTCGCGCTGGCCGGCGCTGATCAGCGGCCCCATCTCGGTGCCGGCATCGGCCGGGTCGGCCACGACGACGCCCTTGACCGCCTGCTCGAACCGCGGCATGAACTCGTCCCACGCGCTGCGTTGGACCAGGATCCGCGAGCGCGCGCAGCAGTCCTGCCCGGCGTTGTCGAAGACCGCGTACGGCGCGGTCGCGGCGGCCTTGTCGAGATCGGCGTCCGCGAAGATCACGTTGGCGCTCTTGCCGCCCAGCTCCAGGGTCACCGGCTTGATCTGCGCGGAGCAGCCGGCCATGACCGCGCGGCCGACCTCGGTCGATCCGGTGAACACGATCTTGGCAACATCCGGATGGTCGATGAAGCGCTGACCCACGACCCGGCCCGGGCCGGGCAGCACCTGCAGCACGCCTTCCGGCAGGCCGGCCTCGAGGGCCAGCTCCGCCAGCCGCATCGCGGTCAGCGGGGTGAGCTCGGCCGGCTTGAGGACAACGGTGTTGCCCGCCGCGAGCGCCGGCGCCAGACCCCACGATGCGATCGGCATCGGGAAGTTCCACGGGACGATGACCCCGATGACCCCGAGCGGCTCGTGGAAGGTCAGGTCGACTCCGCCGGCGACCGGGATCTGTTGCCCGCTCAGGCGTTCCGGCGCCCCGGCGTAGAAGTCGATCACGTCTCGGGCGTTGCCGGCCTCCCACCGCGCGTTGCCGATGGTATGGCCGGCGTTGCGGACCTCGAGCTGGGCCAGGTTCTCGAGATCGCCGTCCACGGCAGCGGCGAACCGCCGGAGCAGCCGCGCCCGGTCACCGGGCGCGACGTCACGCCAGGCCGGGAACGCCGCGCGGCCGCGGGCGATCGCGGCGTCGGTCGCTTCTGCGTCGTACAGCTCGACCGTCGTGACGACCTGCTCGTCGGCGGGATTGATGACGTCGTGCATCGAGGGCATGAGAGGTGGCGTCCCTACATCCGTTCGAATCCGCGGATCCGCTCCCAGTCGGTGACCGTGCCGTTGAACGCGGCCAGCTCGACCCGGGCGGTGTTGAGGTAGTGGTCGACGACGGCGTCGCCAAGCGACTCGCGAGCAAGCGCGCTGCCGGCCAGCAGGTCGGCGGCCTCCTGCAGGGTGGTGGGCACCCGCTCGGCGTCGGCGACGTAAGCATTGCCCCCGAACGCCTCCGGCAGCGGCAGCTCGTGCTCGATGCCGTAGAGGCCGGCGGCGATCATCGCGGCCACCGCGAGATAGGGGTTGACGTCGCCGCCGGGCACCCGGTTCTCGAACCGCAGCGACGAGCCCTGGCCGACCACGCGCATCGAGCAGGTGCGGTTGTCGATGCCCCACATGACGGCGGTCGGCGCGAACGACCCGGCCTGGAACCGCTTGTAGGAGTTGATGTTCGGCGCGAAGAACGCGCTCAGCTCCCGCAGCCCGGCGAGCTGCCCGGCCAGGAAGTGCTCGAAGACCTCGGAGACTCCGTGCTTGCGGTCACCAGCGAAGACCGGTACGCCGTCCTCGTCGCGCAGCGACAGGTGGATGTGGCAGGAGTTGCCCTCACGCTCGTTGTACTTCGCCATGAAGGTCAGCGCGGAGCCGTGCTGCGCCGCGATCTCCTTGGCGCCGTTCTTGTAGATGGAGTGGTTGTCGCACGTCCGCAACGCTTCGTCGAACTTGAACGCGATCTCGTGCTGGCCGAGGTTGCACTCGCCCTTGGCCGACTCGACCTGCAGCCCCGAGTCGCGCATTCCGAGACGGATCGCGCGCAGCAGCGGCTCGACCCGGGCGGTGCCGAGCACGGAGTAGTCGACGTTGTACTGGTTGGACGGGATCAGGTCGCGATAGCCCTTCGACCAGGCCTGCTCGTAGGTGTCGTCGAAGAGGATGAACTCCAGCTCGGTGCCGACGTAGGCCTTCCAGCCGCGCTCGGCGAGCCGGTCGAGCTGGCGCTGCAGGACCTGACGCGGCGACTCGACGACGGGTGAGCCGTCCAGCCACAGCACGTCGGCCAGCACCATCGCCGAGCCGGGCAGCCACGGGATCCGCCGCATCGTGGCGAAGTCCGGCACCATCACGAGGTCGCCGTAGCCGCGCTCCCACGAGGAGATGGTGTAGCCGTCGACGGTGTTCATCTCGATGTCGACCGCGAGCAGGTAGTTGCAGCCTTCGCTGCCGTGCTCGAGAACTTCGTCGACGAAGTACTCCGCGTCGAGCCGCTTGCCCTGCAGCCGGCCTTGCAGGTCGACGAGGGCCAGGACCACCGTGTCGATCGACCCGTTGTCGACGTCGAGACGGAGCTCCTCGATCGTCAGTGGTGCAGCGGGCATTGCGCTCCGATCCCGAGAAGGTCTGCCGACCGTACCTCCTGAGCGAGTTCTTCGGTACGACGACGTCAGCAGAGCAGGCCGCGCAGCAGCGCGGCGGTGGCGTCGACGTGCTCTTCCATCTCGGCCCGGGCAAGCTCCGGCTGACCGGCGAGGATCGCCGCGATGATCGCCGCGTGCTGCCGGTCGGAGTGCGCGATGTTGGCGGGGATGACGGGGATGGCGCGCAGCATCTCGGTCAGCCGCATCTGCACCTCGGCGACCACCGCGACGACGGCGGCGCTTTCCCCTGCCGCCGCGATCGCCATGTGCAGCCGGGAGTCCGCGAGCCGCCGCAGCTCGGGGTCGCTGGTGGCGGCGTCGTTCAAGCAGCCGTGCAACGTGGCACGGTCAGCTGCCGACAGGGTCCGGGTCGCCGCGAGCGCTGCCGCTCCCGGCTCGACAATCCGACGCAGGTCGAGGGCGTCGTTGACGGCAGCCGGCGACGGACGGTCGGTGTGGTCCCGGGTGGCGGGCCGCGAGTCGGTGGGCGCGACGACGAAGGTTCCCCCGCCGCGACCTCGCCGGGACTCCACCAGGTCCGCGGCACGCAGCGCCTTGATCGCCTCGCGGAGCGTTACCCGCGAGACACCCAGCGTGTCGGCCAGCTCGCGTTCGGGAGGGAGCCGGTCGCCACCGGCGAGGACGCCGAGCCGGATGCTCTGGGCCAGCCGCTCGATCGTCACCTCAAAGGCGTTGCGCACCGGCACCGGCGCGAACACCGACCGGGCCCAGAGCGCCTCGACGTTGCCCGTAGTGGTCATGCCGCGGCCCACTCACGGCAGGCCTCGACGAAGGCCGCGAACAGCGGTTCGCCGCCGACCACCTCGGGATGCCACTGCACTCCCAGCGTCCAGCGCCCGTCGGCACGCTCGACCGCCTCGATGGTTCCGTCGTCCGCCCAGCCGCTCGCCACCAGCGCGCGAGGGACCTCGGCGACGGCCTGGTGGTGATAGGTCGCGACCTCGATCCGGTCACCGACGATCGCGGCCAGCCGGCTGCCCGGCGCGACCTTGACGTCGTGACGGCCGTGTTCTCCGACGACCGGGCAGTGGGCGTCACCGCCGACCAGGTCCGGGAGGTGCTGCACCAGCCCAGCGCCGTGCGCCACCGCCAGCACCTGCATCCCACGGCAGACGCCCAGGACCGGCATCCCGCGTTGCTCGGCCGCCGACGCCAGGGTGAGCTCCCAGGCATCGCGGTCCACCCGCCCCGGCCCGGTGCTCGGGTCGCGCTCCGCGCCGTACCGGTCCGGGTCGACGTCGGCACCGCCGGTCAGCAGCAGGCCGTCGATTCCCGCGAGCGCGGCCTCGACGACCTCGGCATGGGCGGGGCCGGGCGGCAGCAGCATCGGCACGCCGCCCGCGGCGGTGACGCCGGCCGCGTAGCTGACCGGCAGCAGGTCGGCCGGCTCGTGCCACACCCCCCAGGCAGCGATCTCCCGGTACGTCGTCAACCCCACCCGCGGCGGCGGCGCGGTCGTCACGTGACGCCCTTCAACCGCTTGCCGGCGGGATCGAACACCGGCTCGGCGACGACGGTGCCACCGTGCCGCTCACCGAACAGCTCGACGGTCACCGGCGTACCAGGCTCGGCGTCGCCGATGTCGAGGTAGCCGAAGCCGATCGAGGCTCCGACCGAGTAGCCGTAGCCGCCGGAGGTGATCCGGCCGGTGATCCGGTCGCCGACCCGGACCGGCTCGCTGCCGAGGACGACCGCGCGCGGATCGTCCATCGTGATCGCACACAGCCGCCGGGCCAGGCCGCGCTCGCGGGCCGCGATCAGCGCGTCACGGCCCTCGAAGCCGCCGGGCTTGTCGAGCTTCACGCAGAAGCTGAGCCCCGCCTCGTCGGGCGACGTCTCCGGCGTGATGTCCGAGCCCCAGACCCGGTAGCTCTTCTCGATCCGCATGCTCTCGATGGCGTGGTAGCCGCCGACCACGAGGTCGTCGTCCTGGCCGGCCTCCCACAGCGAGCGCCACAGCGCCGCGCCGTACTCGGACGACGCGTAGAGCTCCCAGCCGAGCTCGCCGACGAACGTCACGCGCTGGGCACGGACCGGCACATCTCCGACGGTGATCTGCTGAGCGGTCATGAACCGGAAGTCGTCCTCGTCGAGCGAGGTCGGCGTGAGCCGGCCGAGGATGTCGCGCGATCGGGGGCCCCACAGCGCGAAGCAGGCATAGCGCCCGGTGACGTCGGTGATCCGTACGTCGGCGGCGCGCCGTCTTGCCTGGGTTCGCAGCCACGCCAGGTCGTGGGTACCGTACGCCGTGCCGGTGACGATCTGGAACTCGTCGTCATCGGTCCTGGTCACGGTGATGTCGGACATGATCCCGCCGCGCCGGTTGAGCGCCTGGGTGTAGGTCACCGCGCCGACGGCTCGCGCGACCCGGTTGTCGCACACCCACTCGAGCAGGTCGGCCGCGTCCGGGCCGGTCACCTCGATCATCGCGAACGACGACTCGTCGAACAGCCCGGCGCTCGCCCGGGTGCCGAGGTGCTCGACACCGACAGCAGGTGAGAACGGGCGAGCCGCCCAGCCGCGCGGGCGCAGCGACTCGTCCCCCCGCGCGATGTTGTGCCGGTAGTAGTCGACCCGCTCCCAGCCGGCCTTCTCGCCGAAGTGCGCGCCGTGCTCGCGATGCCAGGGGTACGCCGGGCTGGTGCGCAGTGGGCGACCCGAGGTGCGTTGCAGCCCGGGAAACGCGATGTCGTAGTAGGTCTGGTAGTTCTCCAGGGTCCGGCCGAGGGTGTAGCGCGGCGAGCGGTAGTGCCGCCCGAACCGGTTGATGTCCATGTGCCAGACGTCGAAGCTGGGCTCACCCTCGACGATCCACTCCGCCATGACCCGGCCGATGCCGCCCGCGCCCGCGATGCCGTGCGCGCAGAAGCCGGCGGCGACAAAGAACCCGTCGACGTCGGTCTCGCCCAGGCAGAACTCGTTGTCCGGGGTGAACGCCTCCGGGCCGTTGATGATCCGGCGTACCCCGACGTCGGCCATCGCCGGCACTCGGACCGCCGCGTTCGTCGCGATCTCCTCGAACCGCGGCCAGTCCTCCGGCAGCAGCCGCCCGTTGAAGGCCGGGTCTATGGCGTCATACGACGTCGACGCTGGCGGTCCACGGTGCCGGGTCACGCTCGTAGCCGCCCATGACCAGGCCGTCGACCTCCTGCCGGTAGTAGACGAGCAGGTCCGGATCGCGCAGCGTGGGCAACGGCGCGCTGCGCGGCGGCAGGAACGCCTCGGTGACCAGGTACTGGTGCGACATCGGGACCACGGGCACCCGCACGCCCGCGAGCCGGCCGATCTCGGCGGCGAACATGCCGCCGCAGTCGACGACGACCTCACACGCCACGTCGCCGCGGTCGGTCCGGACCCCGGCGACCCGCCCCGCCTCGACATCGATGCCGACCACCCGGGTGTGGGTGCGGATGGTCGCGCCGCCGGCCCGGGCGCGCGCTGCTAGCGCCATGCACAGCTGCGACGGGTCGAGATATCCGTCCGATTCCAGGTAGGCCGCACCGACCACACCCTCGGTGCTCATCAGCGGGAACCGCTCTGCCGCCTCGGCCGGGGAGATCTCGTGCAGCGGCAGGCCGTAGGCCCGGGCCCAGCCGATCTGCCGGCGGATCTCCTGCAGCCGATCTGGACTGGAGGCGAGCTTGATGCCGCCGCTCTCGGTCCAGCCGACCGGGTTCTCGCCGGCCTGCAGGCTGCGGTAGAGCTCGACGGAGTACATGTTCATCCGGGTCAGCGTGGGATCGGCGCGCAGCTGCCCGACCAGCCCGGCGGAGTGGAACGTCGACCCGCTGGTGAGCTCGTCCCGGTCGAGGACCAGCACGTCGCGCTCGCCCAGCTCGGTGAGGTGGTAGGCGACGCTGGCTCCGCCGACACCGCCGCCGATGACGACGATCCGGGCAGCGCTCGGGAGGTCTCGCTCGGCGGTCACCGCGCCATCATGACGTGCGCCGACCTCACAGAAAAGGTCTTGGCACTAGACCTTGAACGGATTCGGCCCTACGATTCGCCCACCCCGAGGGCGAGAGCCCGTCGACGCGCCGTCGCGGGCTCACACGGAAGCAGGGAGGGCGTGTGAGCAGTGCACGCGCCGCTGCCCGTCCAGTAGGTGAGATGACGCTCGACGCCGCGATCCCAGCCGTCATCGAAGACGTCGTACGACGGGTGCCCGAGTTGTCCGACGGGCCGGTTCACGTGTCCCCGCTGCCGGGCGGGCTGACGAACCAGAACTACAAGGTCGTCGCGGCGAGCGGTCGCCAGGCAGTGATCCGGCTGTCGAGTGCTCAGGGTGCACTGCTCGCGATCGATCGCGATGTCGAGCACGCCAACTCGCTCGCCGCCGCGGCTGCAGGTGTCGCTCCCGCGGTCCTCGCGTACCTGCCCGACCTCGGTGCGTTGGTCATCGACTGGATCGAGGGCCGGACCCTCGGGGCGGCCGACCTCGACGACGCCGCGACGGTCGCCCGAGTTGCGGACACCTGCCGGCGGCTGCACGCCGGGCCGCGGTTCGCCGCCGACTTCGACATGGTGGCGCTCCAGCGTCGTTATCTCGACCTCGTCGTGTCCGAGGGCTATCGGCTGCCAGCGACGTACCTCGACCTGATGCCGCAGATCACGGCGATCGGTGCGGCGCTGCGGGCCCGGCCACTGCCCACCGTGCCCTGCCACAACGACCTGCTGCCGGCGAACCTGATGGACGACGGCGAGCGGATCTGGTTCGTTGACTTCGAGTACTCCGGCAACGGCGACCCCTGCTTCGAGCTCGGCAACATGTGGAGCGAGACCGAGTTCCCGGCCGACCGGCTCGACGGGATGGTCGAGGCGTACTTCGGTCGGCCCTCGCGCGCGATGGTCGCCCGGGCCCGGCTGTTCGGGCTGCTGGCGAACTACGGCTGGACGTTGTGGGCGTCCATCCAGACCGCCACCAGTGCGGTGGACTTCGACTTCTGGACCTGGGGGATGGGGAAGTTCGATCGGGCGGCCGCCGAGCTCGGGGGCCCAGACATGGCGGGGTTGATCAGCGATGTGCAGCAGTGACAACGATCACAAGGGGGACGACCAGTGACTGACATCACGGGGTTGAGCGCGGACGACCAACGGCTCGCCGAGCTCGGCTACAAGCAGGAGCTGAACCGCTCGTGGTCCGGCTTCTCCAACTTCGCCATCTCGTTCTCGATCATCTCGATCCTGGCGGGCTGCTTCACCAGCTTCGGGCTCGGCTGGAACAACGGCGGCCCGATGGCGATCTTCTGGGGCTGGCCGATCATCTCGGCCTTCATCCTTGTCATCGGCTTCTGCATGTCGGAGCTGGTCTCGGCGTTCCCGACCTCGGGCGGGATCTACTGGTGGGCGTCGAAGCTCGGCGGCGCGAAGGCGGGGTACTACACCGGCTGGCTCAACCTGATCGGGCTGCTCGCCATTGTCGCGTCCGTCGCCTACGGCTGCGCGACGTTCTTCGACCTGACGCTCTCGACGTTCAGCAGCTCGTGGGCTAGTCACTACTCGCTGGACCGGGTCTTCATCGAGTTCATCGTCGTCCTGGTGCTGGCGTCGGTCATCAACATCTTCTCGAGCCACCTGCTCGCGGTTCTCAACAATGTGTCGGTCTGGTGGCACGTCTTCGGTGCCGCCGCCGTCATCCTCATCCTGTTCCTCGTCCCGGGCCACCACGCCAGCCTCCACACGGTCGCCACGACCCGGGTGAACAACACCGGCCTGTTCGGCGGCAAGACCACGGGTGCCGGCTTCATCCTCTATGTGCTGCCGCTGGCGGCAATCCTCACGCAGTACACGATCACCGGGTACGACGCCTCGGCGCACCTGTCCGAGGAGACGAAGAGCGCGGCCGACAGCGCCGCGAAGGGCATCTGGCGGTCGATCTTCTACTCGGCGGTCGGTGGCTGGATCCTGCTGCTGTCGTTCCTGTTCGCCGTCCAGAGCGTCAGCGGCGTCACGACCGGTGGCGGTGCGGTCAACACGATCTTCAGCCAGGCACTGGGCACCAACTGGCACGGCACCGTGCTCATCATCTCCACGTCCGGGCAGTTCTTCTGCACCGTGGCGTGTATGACCAGCACGACCCGAATGCTGTTCGCGTTCAGCCGCGACGGAGCGGTGCCCGGCGGCAAGTACTGGCGGACACTGTCTGCCAGCCGGGTACCGATCTACGGCGTCATCCTCTCGGCGGTCATCGCGGTCATCCTCACGCTGCCCGCGCTGGTGAAGGTCGACATCGGTGGGGCACCGGTGCCCGTCGCTTTCTTCGCGGTCGTCTCGATCGGTGTCGTCGGCCTGTACCTCGCCTTCGCGATCCCGATCTACTACCGCTGGAAGGCGGGCGACAGCTTCGTTACTGGCAACTGGACGCTTGGCTCGAAGTACAAGTGGATGTGCATCGTGGCGATCGTCGAGATCATCGTCACCTCGATCGTGGCGTTGCTCCCGACATCGATCGGTGGCGTGCCGTGGGAGACGGGCTTCGCGTGGAAGTACGTCAACTACACGATCCTCGTCGTACCCGGCGCCTTGATCGTGCTGTGGATCTACTGGCACGCCTCGGTGAAGAACTGGTTCACCGGGCCGAAGCACACGATCGACCTGCTGCCCGAGCAGGTCGCCGGCGCCACCGAGTAAATCTCGAGTTTGTGCAGACCTAGCCGCCACCCCGTGCGGCTAGGTCTGCACAAACCGATCAGCGGCGGCGGAGCGACACGTCGGTGAGTGACGGCGGCTGGTAGCCGTAGTCACCCATCGCGATGTTCAGCCCGGGCGGCACGATCTCGTCGATCCGGTCGAGGATGTCGCCGCTGAGCACCACGTCGACGGCGCCCAGCTGGGTCTCGAGCTGGTCCATCGTGCGCGGGCCGATGATCGGCGCGGTCACGGCCGGGTGCTGCAACACGAACGCGATCGCCAGGTGCACGAGCGAGATCCCGCTGTCGTCGGCCAGCTGACCGAGGGCATCGGCGGCGTCGAGCTTGCGTTGGTTCTCGGGTCGCGATAGGTCGTAGCGCTCCGGGAGCATCGCGCTCCGCCGGCTGGTGAGATCGTCGCCACCCTTGCGCCACTTCCCGGACAGCCAGCCGCCGCCCAGCGGGCTCCATGGGATCACTCCCATGCCGTACCGCTGTGCGGTCGGCAGCATGTCGCGCTCGATCCCCCGGAACAGGATCGAGTACGGCGGTTGCTCGCACACGAACCGCTCGCGGCCCCGGCGCTCCGCGACCCACTGGGCCTCGACGATCTCCTGCGCCGGGAACGTGGAGCTTCCGAGGTAACGGACCTTGCCGCTGCGCACCAGGTCGGTCAGCGCGCCGAGCGTCTCGTCGATGTCGGTGTCCGGGCTGGGCCGGTGGATCTGATACAGGTCGATGTAGTCGGTGCCGAGCCGGGCGAGGCTGGCCTCCACCTCGCGGATCAGCCAGCGGCGTGAGTTGCCTTGCTGGTTGGGGTCCTTGCCCATCGCGCCATGCGCTTTGGTCGCCAGGACGACGTCGTCGCGGCGACCGCCGGCCAGCGCCTTGCCGACGATCTCCTCGGACTCGCCCCCCGAGTAGACGTCGGCCGTGTCGATGAAGTTGATGCCGGCGTCCAGTGCCCGATGGATGATCTTCACCGAGTCGTCGTGGTCGGTGTTGCCCCAGGCGCCGAACATCATGGCGCCGAGGCACAGCGGGCTGACCTGGACACCGGTTCGACCGAGAGTTCGCATCTGCATGACTCAACCCTCTACCCCGGGCGAGCCGCACGCCACCTCGGGGTCAGCGATCAGGGGCGGTGCTTGAGGTGCACCGTCACGTGACGGGCCGACCGGGAGAGCGTGACGGTGCCGGCCTGGTTGCTGACGTGACCGGCGCTCGCCGACGCGATGTTGTGCCGGAACGCCGGCAGCTCGAACACGACCGGTCCGGCCGCCTTGGCACCGGCCACCGTCAGCCGGACGGTCTTCCCGTGCGTGACGATCGACGCGGCGAGCCGGTGACGGTTCGTCGTCGGGAAGTGGCTGACCTTGATCGGTCGACCGCTGGTCAGCCAGGCGTTCGGTACGCCGCGACCCACCAGCAGCTGGCCGTTCGAGCGCTGCGCCAGCAGCGAGTCGAGCAGGACCATGTTGGCGTTGGCCATTCCCCAGGAGTGCGGCGACGATCCGTTGCCGGACGCCGGATGGGTGCCCTGCCACGGGCTGCCGGTGTTCGGGTTCGACGCGCTCTCCCACCACGACAGCGGGCCGCTCTGTGAGTTCTTGGTCATGAACTCGTAGCTGAGGATTCCTTGGGTGCGGTGGTGAGTGCTCGACAGGCCCCAGCTGCCGTAGCCGGCGTTGTACCCGGTGCTGTAGAAGTCGGGCGAGTAGCCGCCGAAGGTGTTGGCCGGCAGCTTGCCCTTCAGCCGGTTGAAGCCGTAGTTGTACGTCGCGTCGATCAGGCTCTTGCCCGGGCCGTCGAGATGGGCACCGAACAGATACCCGTCCCAGGCCCACCGGCCGAACAGGAACGGCGCCGCCCAGTTCGCGTCCTCCGGGTTGGAGCAGCGGTTGTCGGTGTTGGGCTCGATCATCGAGCACGGCAGGTAGTTGAGGTGGTACTTCGAGATCGTCGCGTCCAGGGTCTTGTTCACTGCCTTGAGCAGGCTGTTGTACTCCTTGGTGGCCCAGTGGACCTGGGCGGTGTTGCCGACCTTCTGCGCGACGTACTTGTACGCCGCAAGCCCGAACAGCGCCGAGTAGTCGTCGATCGTCCAGTAGCCGTTGGCGTCGATGTCGCTGGTCTCGAGCATGATGCCGCCCGGGCCGGTGCGGTCCTTCGCGATCAGGTGCGCGGTGGCCTCGATGCTCGGCTCGGTGGCACCCGACGGGCCGTCGGTGTCGAAGTTCTTCTTGGCGAATGCGACGTTGCCGGTCTTGAGGATGTACTCGGCCCACAGCCACGGGTACTTCCACACGCCGTCGTCGTACTGGCTCTGCGCGCCGACGACCGACGCGGGCCCGGGTCATCAGGGTCTTGGCCTGGCTGAAGTCGCCCTGCACCAGCAGGTTCGCGAGGATGCCGATCACGTCATGGGAGAACTCCATGTCGTAGCCGTTCTCGCCGGTGTTGAGGTGCGTGCCGTCGCGGATGATCTGGGTGTAGATGTAGCCGGCCTTGTAGGCGTTGACCAGGCTCTTGTTGGGCAGCGCCTTGATGTTGGCGATCTGCTTGAGCTGGTGGTTCCAGTACGCCTTCATGTGAGCGAAGTGCTTCGCGTAACCGCCCGCGGACTTCAGCGCAGCGGCGGTCGGGAACGCGTAGCTGTTGCCGAACCGGTCGGCCGCGACGGCGTAGTCGTGGTGCACGGTCTTCCCGGCCGGCACCCTGGCCGCCGGGTTGGTCAGTCGGGTCAGCCCCGGCGTGGCGTATGGCTTGATGGTCACCGGCTTCGAGGTCGGGTTGTGGACCGCGAACCGGCTGTAGACCACGACGTACCGGTGGCCTCCGATGGTGACGGAGTCAGCGAAGTTGGTGATCTGGACCCGGGCACCGGAGCGGTGGAAGGTCGTGACGAGCGCCGGCAGGTAGCCGTCGGCGTTGACCCAGGTGGTCGGCGCGTTGTCGTAGGCGCCGTACCCGAGGGTCACGTTCTTGCCGTCGCGCACGTAGAAGCTGCCCCCCAGGCAGGCCACGACGCCGTCCTTGTCGCCCGCCCAGCCGATCAGCCCCGCGTCGCCGAACGTGCCGGACACCGTCATGTTCGCCTGCTCCCCGCAGGAGTACGGCGAAGGCGGGGCGGGCTTCGCGCCGGTGCTCGCACCGGCCGACCCGGTGGCGACCGTGGCGACGAGGCTCAGCGGTACGGCGACCGCGGTGAGCAGGGCGACAAGCGGGCGGGATGCGGCAATGCGCACGATGAGTCTCCTGGCGACGGCGTTGTCGGCACTGAGCACTTGGGCAGCCTCTACCCGCCAGCGAGGGAGATCACTCGCTTTTTCCGGTACAGCGGTTGGAGTGGGTCAACCGGGCCGGTGACTTCAGGGAACTTCCCCGATTCCCCGACCCCCGCGGACAGGTTGCCGACCCGGTCGACCAACTGATCCTACGAAGATCGCTGCGGCGAACTCCCGCCAGGGCAGGCACCGTACGTGAACGGTTGATCACACAACCGGGCGTTGATCGCATCCGGACACCGGCCGACCGCCGCCAGCCGGCTGAGGACTGACGACCTCAGCCGTCGGCGGGCGGCGAAACTGCTCGGCCGGCTGCCCCGAAGGCCGCCAACTCGCCTGGCGACGTGGTGAGCTCGGTGTCGCAGCTACCCGTACTGTCGTCCCATTCGACCATTGCCCTGATGTTCGGGTGGCTGGTCAGAACCGACGGGATCTGGGAGTACCAGTCCGCCTGGGCGCTGGGAGAACTGGGTCGGAAACCGTGCCGTACTCCGGCAAGATGAACGGCTTGTCGCCGAATCCGTTGGCCTCCAGCCACTGGTACGCCGGGTCGATGGTCTGGTCGAAGTCCTTCCAGCCCTCGCTGTGGCAGGACGCGAAGTTGTAGGGGTCGTAGCCGACCCAATCGACATAAGAGCTGCCCGGGTACAGAGACTGGAACTCCGAGTCATGCCCGAGATAGCCCGTGATCGTCCACACCCAGATCACGTTGGTGACACCGAGCGTGGCGAAGACGTCATGGATATGCCGGTACGCCGCGACGTAGTCGGCCGGTTGACCTGACGTCCCAACCCTGGTGTCCATCTCGTGGTCGAAGCTGAGCATTACCGGCTTGCCATAGGCCTTGAGGTACTCCGCCTCCGGGTCGATCACCGACGCGTCGTACTTTCCTGCTGCGATGTCCGACCACTGGAGGTGGGTGCCCGCAGAGAAGATCCTCGACGCCCAGTCCTCGAGCAGGATGTGGCCGGAGGCAGCGAGCTGCTCGTCGGCGCTGTCCGGAAACAGCCCTCCCGAGAAGTCGCGGTAGCGGTAGACGATGCCGAACTGACCATTACTGGCGGCCTCGAGGTTGGTCACCACGCTGGACCAGTCCTCCGAGTCGCCCGGATGTTTGTACGCCCCCCACCACACACCGCAGGACGACACCAACATCGCCGAGACGGTGCACCCGGAGGTCGGCGTGGCCGTCGGAGTCGGCGTGGACGTGGGCGTAGGGGCGGACGTGCTGGCCGCTACAGGCACAACGCTCACGTCATCGATCCGGTAGAAGCTCGGATCGTTGCGGATGCTGAACGTCAATGTCGCCGTCGTCGACGCGCCCGCCGGCACATCGAAGTCGCCACTGTACTGGCCATACCTGTCACCGATGGTCGTCCCGTCATCGGTGAAGACGGTCTGCTGGCTGCCGCCGGTCCCCGCCGGCCCGCTGACCGTCACGAGGAAGGACTCGCCGGCCGCACCAGGATCAAGGTTCTCGGACGCGAACGACACCTCGTAGGTCTCGCCAGGGCTCACCGGAAGCACCTGGCTCAGCAGGTCCGGGCCGCTGACCGAGCCATCGTCGTATTCGTAGGTCCCGCTGTGGGGTGCGTCGTCGCCCACGACGCCGCTGCCCGATGTCGCTTGACCCGAGTCATGGGTCCATCCCGACAGATCCCCGGATTCGAAGCCGCAGTTGGCCACGACATTGCCGGTGATCACCGCGCAGCCGGACGCTGCGGCGGTCGCCGTCGAGCCTTGCCACACCGCCGTCACACCGGCGCCGGCAACAACAGCCGCGGTCGTCACGGCAGCTAGAAGCCTTGCCTTGCGCGCCATCGCTACCCCCGTGAGTCACTGCATCGGGATCGAGTGCCTGACCTCCGAACGTATGGAATCGACGGCGAGGCGAGCGGGAGATCGCGCAACTTGGTCACAACGAGCCACGACGCCCACCCAAGACCCCTCCGACCGGGCCAGGGATGTGGGCCTTACCGACCGTCGAGCGCCGTTCGCACCAGTTGACCGCACGGCTGGGCCGCCTCAAGCAGCCACTGAAATCGACGCCGTGTGAGGATCGTGGGGTGGTCTTCGGCCGGGGTCGTCGCACTCTCGGCTTAGCGACCGGACGATCACAGATGTCGGCGTGTGTTGCGTGATCGGCCGTCGGGTTCTCGTCCTCACGTGGTTGTCTGCGCTCGCGGGCCTCTTCGCGTTCACGATCGCCCCCGCTGTGCCCGTCGCTGCCGTGTCGCGGTCCGACCGTCCGACCAACATCCATCTGCTTGCTGCAACGTCCGCATCGTTAACGGTGAGTTTCCGGCCGACCCCAGGGGCTCGGCGGTACCGGCTCGTGGTGTCACCGGTGAAGAGCGACTTGTTCACCCGCAACATCGACCGGCCCGGCAAGCACGCCAGATCCGTGACCGCCGACAAGCCCCGGCTCCGGATCCGGGGGCTGCGCTACACGACTAAGCCCTACTACTACCGGGTGGCGACCATCCAGGCTCACAACGACACTTGGTCACGTCACTATCGGACGGCGTACCTGCGGCCGCCTGCACCCACCTCGCTGCAGCCAGTCTCGAACTCGAGCGGTACCTATCTCAGCTGGCACAGCGTCGCGGTGACCGGAGCGGTGATCGAGCAGGCTACCGACAGCGCGTTCACTCAAGCCGTGCGCTTCTACCGCACGCGCAGTCCTGCCCGGCGGTTCACGCCCTACGACTTGGTCCCCGGCACGACGTACTACTTCCGGGTCCGCGCGGTGAACTCCGACGTCACCTCACCGCCCTCGGAATCGACAGCGACGACAGCAACAACGAACGAGAGCTTCGTGACGGTCGTGTCCTACAACTCGCTGGACGCCAGCTTCGACGGAGAGGAGCACCCCGGTGGAAAGGGCGCGCCTTTCGCGCAGCGGCGAGCCGAACAGCTGGCACTGCTCAGGAGAAGCAACGCCGCGATCATCGGCATCCAGGAGGGCAACTCCTGCCTCGAGGAGATCCCGCATCAGCCGTGCTACCGCCAGATCGACTCACTGGCCGCCGGATTGCGGGCACGCTACGTGCTGGCTGACACGGACGCCAGTGCGACCGGCGCAAATCGCTACGCGGGCAACTACATTCTCTACGACCCCGACGTCGTCGAGCCGGTCGGCACCGGCGGCCATTTCACCCTCGACCATGATCTGACTGTGCCCTTGCACCACGGCGGAGGTGGCAGATACGCCGCCTACCAGGTCTTCCGTGTCGACCAGACGGGCGCGACCGTGCTGTTCGTCTCCACCCACCTGGCCTCACCGCGCGGGCACAAGTGGAACGTGGTGCGCGGTGATGAAACGCGAAACATGATCCACCAGGCGACGGCGTATGCCACGACCATGGGCGTCGGTCCGATCGTCTACACAGGCGACTTCAACTCCTACCCGCACGAGTTCGCGACGATTGACGAGCCCGGCAACGCGATGCGCGCCGCCGGTTATCTCGACGGGATCCAGGTCGCCCAGACCCTGATCAACGCCCAGTACGACAGCATCAACGGGCTATACCGAACCCCACCACGACATCACGGGAGCGCAGACCACGTCTTCGTGTCACCCGGGGTGGGCGTCCAGTCCTGGCAGGAACTGTTACACCTGTCGAAAGGAAAGTTCGTCGGGACGATCCCCTCCGACCACAACCCAGTCGTCTCCGGTATCGACATCCCGTATTAGGCGAGCGCCCTGACCCGCTGAGATATCAGGCAGGCTGACGCCATGACGACCACACTGATCACTGGCGCCACCGGGGGCTGGGACGGGAGACGGCGCGCCGCCTCGTCGCCGCCGGGCACACCGTCTACCTCGGCGCGCGAGACCCAAACCGGGGCGCCGCGGCCGCGGCCGAGATCGGCGCTCACCCGGTCACGCTCGATGTCACCGACCAGTGATCGGTCGACGCCGCAGTCACGTTCCTTCGATCCGAGGTCGACTCGCTCGACGTCCTGGTTAACAATGCCGGCATCGCCGGCGACCAGCTACCACCTGCGGCAGCGTCAATCGAGGACCTGCAACAGGTATTCGCCACCAACGTGGTCGGCGCAACCCGAGTGCTCAAAGCTCTGACGCCGTTGCTCGATGCGAGCGGCTCACCCGTTGTCGTTCAGGTCAGCAGCGCCGTCGGGTCGTTGGCCCGCAACAGCGCTCCCGAGGCTCGTTGCCTCTGAAACCAGACGCTGCCCGGCTCACCACTCAGCGCTGATGCATTGACCGATTCGCCACCGTCAGCACGACGTTGCGGTCGCGAGCCGATCCGGCCGACGTACCGTCCACCCCTACCCGGTCCCGGACCTGCCAGCCGTTCGCCGCTAGCTCGCGGGACAGCCCGGCGAGCGCCAATGGGTCGAAGCGGCCCTCCCAGGCCAGCGCGCCGAGCGAGTCCAGCACCGTGGTGACCACGACGTAGTGCCCGTCGACCTCGAGCAGCTCGACGATCCGGGACTGCTGCGGCCAGTCGATGTGCGAGGCGGTCGTGACCTGCACCAGCCCGACCGAGCCGTCGGGGCGGTGGATGGGCGATACCCGGTGGGCGTGGGTGTGGCCGTTGAGCCAGAGGACCACGTTCCGGTGCTCGACGATGCAGCGCGTGCAGCTCGCTGGCCAGCACCCGGGCTGGCTCGCCCGCCGCGTTGCGGTCGTTGAGCAGGGTCTCGAGCGGGTGGTGGCTCAGCAGAACCACCGGACGCTCGGCCGCCGCGGTGAGCTCGGCCCGCAGCCACTCCAGCTGCGGCCGGTCCAGCGACCCGTGCCAGCCGCCGTGCTCGTTGACGGTGTCGAGGACCACGATGCGGGCCGGGCCCTGGTCGAAGCCGTAGTACGCCGTGCCGTCGGCGGCGTTGGTGTCGGTGTAGCCGTGCCCGTGCGGCTCGCCACCACGGGACCGGTGCATCCGGACGTGCTCGGCGCGGGTGACGGCAGCCCGGCCCGGGTCCGGGTCGATGTCGCGGTAGACCGAGCCGACCAGCAGCTCGAGCGACTGCGGGTCGCAGTCGGCGAAGCCGCGGAATGCCCTGACGATGTCGAGCTCCGGCGCCGGGCTCACCGCCTTGCGGGCGCTGGTGTGGCTGTCGGTCCACGGGGCCAGTGACGGCACGGTCCCCTGCATCAGCAGGTCGTGGTTGCCGTGGACGGCGAGCCACGGGACGGCCAGCCCGGTCGACAGGAACGGCTCGCGCACCATGTCCAGCAATCCCGGTACCTCGGGGAAGCCGTAGCGGCGGCGCGCGAGGTCTTCGGGGCCGCCTTCCGGATGCCAGTACCGGGTGTCGTCGACGTCCGGCGATGCGACCCCGTCGTACCGGGTGAGGTCGCCGGAGTCCGGGACGATCAGCGACGAGCCGTCGAGCAGGTCGAGGTAGGCCTCGAGCTCGTTGCACTGCGCGTTGTCGGTCGAGTCGCCGGTGACGACGGCGAGGTCGACGGGGGCGCCGGAGACCGGGCCGCGCGGCTCGGCGTTGACGGCCAGCACCATCGCCTCGACGACGTGATGGGTGAACAGCTCCTGCGGCCGGTAGGTCCCGACGATCCCCAGCTCCCAGCGGAACGGCGACTCGAGGTCGACGAACCGGTCGAGCAGCTCCATCCGGGCGGGTGACTGGTGGTCGGTGACGTGCAGGTCGGACAGGTGCGCGACGACCAGCACCGGTCGGGCCCGGTGGCGCCAGTCCTCCGGCAGTGCCGGGGCACCGGTCTCGCGGCGGACCTGGTGCGGTTCGCCGGGTGCCCAGACCAGCTGCCGGTAGCCGCCCGGCCCCGGCTCCCCGGGAGCGATCCGCCGTCCCGCCGTACTCACCGTGCCAGCCCCCCACATGCATGGCGTGGGTCGCTAGTCGGGGAGGGCACGAAGCGCCTTAACAACGGCAGGCAGAACCTCGTGGAGATCTCCGATCACGGCGTAGTCCGCCGAACGCATGATGGGCGCGTCCGGGTCGGTGTTGACGGCGAGCAGGTGTTTGGCGCTCTTGCAGCCCGCCATGTGCTGGATCGCGCCGCTGATGCCGCAGGCGAGGTACAGCTCGGGGGCGATCCGGGTGCCGGTCTGGCCGACCTGGTCGCGGTGTGGCCGCCAGCCCAGGCTGGTCACCACCCGGGAGCCTCCGACGGTTCCGCCGAGCAGCGCGGCGAGCTCCTCGAGTACGGCGAACTCCTCGGCCCCGCCCACGCCACGACCGCCACCGACGACGACGCGGGCGTCGCTCAGCGAGATCGACCCGGCCTCGCGCGGCACCGTGCTGACGACCTGGCCGACCAGGTCCGCCGGCTCCAGCGACGGGCTGTGGTGATGCACGGCGACGTCGGCCGGCGTATCCACGGTCGTCGCCGGCACCAGCTGCGGCGCGACGGCGAGCAGCGCGCGCGGCGCCGAGAGAACGGCCTCCTCGAGCAGGCTGCCCGCCCACCGGATCCGGGTCAGCTCGAGCCCGCCGTCGCCGAGGGTCGCGGTGAGGCAGCCCGCTGCCATCGGCAGATCCGACAACGCCGCGAGATGAGCCAGCACGTCGTGCCCACGATCCGAGCCCGGCGCGACGACGGCGGAGGCGTCGAGTGAGTCGGCGACCTGCCGGGTCGCCTGCGCCCACGCCCGGGCAGCGAAGCCGTCCAGCTGGTGGTCGACGACGACGTGAAGATCGGTCACCCCGTGCATCGCGAGCCGCGACCCGACCTCGGGATCGGGTTCGCCGACCACGACAGCAGCGAGCCTGCCGTCGCCCTGCTCGGCCAGCGACCGCGCGAACGTCAATGCCTGCAACGACAATCCCGGCACCGCCGGGCCTTCGTGCTCGACCAGACACAGGACGCTCATGAGCCCACCAGCCCCAGCTTCTGCAGCACCTCGACGACGCGCGGGGCCGCGTCGGCTCCGGTGCCCAGGACCTCGGTGGTACGCCGTACCCCTTCGGGCACCCGCAGCCGGCGGACCGAGAGACCGTCCGCACCGGCCACCGGCTCGCGCCGGTCGACCTGCGCCTTCTTCGCCTTGATCCGGCCCGGCAGCGACGGGTAGCGCGGCAGGTTGATCCCCTCGCGGACGCTGACGACGCACGGCAGCGGCAGCCGGTAGGTCTCGACCGCGCCGGCGTACTCCCGGGTGGCGAGGACGCCGTCGCCGTCAACGGTCAGCGACTTGACGCCGGTCGCGACCGGTACGCCGAGGGCGTGCGCCACCCGGATCGGCACCTGGTAGTCGCCGGTGTCGGCGGCCTCGTTGCCGAACAGCATCAGGTCGAAGCCACGACCGGCCTCCTGCTCGGCCTGGATCGCGGCAGTGATCGCCTCGGCGGTGGCCTGCGGGCCCCACTCCTCGCCGCCGGTCGCCAGCAGGACGGCTTCCTTCATGCCGATCGAGATCGCGTCACGCAGCTGCTCGACCGCTTCGTCGGGGCCGAGGGTCAGCACCACCGAACGGCCGGGGTGCGCGCTTGTGATCCGGACCGCCTCCTCGACCGCGCACTCCTCGTGCGGGCTGACCGTGAAACCGAGGTAGCGGGTATCGATCCCGAGCTCGTCCTCGGTCAGGCTCAGGGTCGCCCCTGGCATCGGCACCCGCTTGACGCAGACCAGCACATCCACCTCGGTCAGCCCCGCAGCCGGGTGTTGTCGGGGTCGAAGTACGGCCGCGAGCCGGCGACCACAACGGTCACCGGATAGGTCTCGCCGAGGTAGCTCACCTGCAGCTGGTTGCCCTCCACCGCGTGCTCCGGCGGCAGGTAGGACATCAGCAGGTGCTTCCCGACCGACGGGCCGGACCCCGCACTCGTGACGTACGACGGCCGGCCGAGCGCGTCGACCAGCCGCTCGCCGGCCTGGTCGAGAATCGCCTCGCCGCCGATCATGTAGCGGGCCGGGTCGGCAGCGTGGTCGAGAGCCCGGTGGTCGAGGGTCAGCGTGCACAGCAGCGCGGCCGGGGGCTCGTCGCGCTGCTTCAGATAGGCCTCGCGACCGACGAAGTCCGCGTCCTTGACCTTGGGCCGGGTCATACCGGCCTCGACCAGGTCGTACTCGGACCCCAGCTCGTCGCCGTAGGACCGGTAGCCCTTCTCGATCCGCGCGGTCGTCGCGTAGACGCCGATCCCGACCGGCACGATGCCCATCGGCGTACCGGCCTCCCAGAGCAGGTCCCACGCCCGGGAGCCGGTCTCGATCGGGACGTGCAGCTCCCAGCCGAGCTCGCCGACGTAGGAGATCCGCGACGCCAGGACCGGTACGCCGGCGAGGTCGATCGTGCGGGCGGTGCCGAAGCCGAAGGCGTCGTTGCTCACGGCGTCCTCGGTCAGCCCGGCGACCAGGTCGCGGGCGCGCGGCCCCCACACGCCGATCGTGGTCCAGCCGGATGTCACGTCCATGAACTGCACGCTGCCGTCGGACGGCAGGTTCCGCTGGAACCACGCCTTGTCCAAGCCGCCGGTCGCGCCGCCGGTGACGATCCGGTAGTACTCCCGGCCGAGCCGCATGATCGTGAGGTCGGCCTTGATCCCACCGGTCGGCGTCAGCAGCGACGTGTAGATGACCCGGCCGATCGGCACGTCGACCTGCGAGACGGCGAGCCGCTGCAGGTAGTCGACGACGCCCGGCCCCTGGACATCGAACGAGCAGAACGCCGAGAGGTCGACCAGGCCGACCCGGTCACGCAGCGCCAGGTGCTCGGCGTTGATGATCGGTGACCAGTTCTTCGACTCCCAGGTGTCGCCGCGGTCCATCAGCCGACCGGCGTACTCGTCGAGCAGGGAGGAGTTGGACTCGTAGTACAACGGCCGTTCCCAGCCGCCACCCTCGATGAACAGCGCGCCGAGCCCGACTTCCTGGGGGTGCATCGGGGCCAGCCGCACGTTGCGCGCGGAGTACGCCTGCTCTTTCGGGTGCACGATCGCGTAGGTGTCGGAGAAGTGCTCGAAGGCCCGCTGCCGGACGTAGGAGCGGGTCCGCTGGTGCGGGTGGAAGCGCGCGATGTCGGCGGTGTGCGCGTCGATCTCCGACGTACCGGTGGTCATCCACTCGGCGACGGTCCGTGCGATCCCCGGGCCTTCCTTGATCCAGCTCGCGGCCACCGACCACAGGCCACGGACCTCGGGCGTCTCACCGAGCGCCGGCATGCCGTCGGGGGTCAGCGAGATCAGGCCGTTGATCGCGTAGCGGACACCGACCGACTCGTCGCCGAGGATGTCGGGCATCAGCTCGAGCGCGTCCTCCATCTGCGGGTCGAAGTCCTCGGCGGTGAACGGCAGCTCGGTCGGCGAGAGGGTCGCGGCCTCGTTGGAGGGGATGTCGTCGGCCTCGATGAGGATCGGCCGGTGCGCGTAGGAGCCGACCTCGAGGTCGCCGCCGTGCTGCCGCTCGTACATCTGGGTGTCGACGTCGCGGATGATCGGGTACTCGATCTCGCCCTTGGAGTCGGCGAACAGCGGCACCGGACCGACGCTGATCATCTGGTGCACCACTGGCATCAGCGGGATCGTGGCGCCGGCCATCCGTGCGATCCGCGGGCTCCAGACCCCGCAGCAGATCGCGACGGTGTCGGTCGCGATCGTGCCGGCAGAGGTCTGTACGCCGATGACCCGGCCGTCATCGACGTCGATGCCGAGCACCTCGGTGTTGGCGAGGACGCTGAGCGCACCCGCCTCGATCGCGTTGTCGCGCATGATGGTCCCGGCCCGCAGCGAGTCGACGACCCCCGCCTCGGGGTAGTGGATGCCGCCGATGATGACGTCGTCGTCGAGGTAGGGCACCAGGTTCTTGACGTCCTTGGGCGAGAGCAGCTCGGCGGTGAGACCCCACACCTTGGCGGCGCTGCGCCGGCGTCCCAGCTCCTGCATCCGGGCCTCGGAGCGGGCGACCTCGATGCCACCGCTCTCGGTGAACAGCCCCAGCTCCTTGTACTGCCGCATGCTGTCGAGGGTGAAGCGCTCCATCATCACGGAGTACTCGACCGGGAAGATGAAGTTCGACGCGTGGCCGGTCGAGCCGCCCGGGTTCGGCAGCGGGCCCTTGTCGACCATCACCATGTCGCGCCAGCCGAGCTTGGCCAGATGGTGCACCAGCCCGTTGCCGACGATGCCCGCTCCGATGACGACGACGCTCGCCGTCGTGGGGGTCTGGCTCATCTGTCGGGCTCCGATCTGGTGGCGGTTTGCAGGGCGTGTCGGTAGAACGGGGTCGGCTCGGGCGGGAGCGGCGGTCGACCGACGATGATGTCCGCGGCCTTCTCGGCGAGCATCATCACCGGCGCGTAGATGTTGCCGTTGGTGACGTACGGCATCACCGAGGCGTCGACGACCCGCAGCCCGTCGGTGCCGTGCACCCGCATCGTCGCGGGATCGACCACCGACATCGGTCCGGTGCCCATCGCGCAGGTGCAGGACGGGTGCAGCGCGGTCTCCCCGTCGCGGGCGACCCAGTCGAGGACCTCGGCATCGGTCGAGACCGACGGCCCGGGCGAGATCTCGCCGCCGCTGAACGGCTTCAGCGCGGGCTGCTCGAGGATGCTGCGCGCGACCCGGATCGCCTCGACCCACTCGCGGCGGTCCTGCTCGGTCGACAGGTAGTTGAACTGGAGCGCCGGATGCACGGTCGGGTCGGTCGTCGTGATCTTCACGGAGCCGCGCGAGTCGGAGTACATCGGCCCGATGTGGACCTGGTAGCCGTGGTCGGAGGCGGGCGCGCTGCCGTCGTACCGCACCGCGATCGGCAGGAAGTGGAACATCAGGTTGGGGTAGGCGACCTCGTCGTTGCTGCGGGCGAAGCCGCCGGCCTCGAAGTGGTTGCTCGCGCCGGGGCCGCTGCGCAGGAACAGCCACTTCGCACCGATCCACGGCCGGTGCCGGTTCTTCAGCAACGGGTTGAGCGAGACGGGCTGGGTTGCGGCGTACTGGACGTAGACCTCGAGGTGGTCCTGCAGGTTCTCGCCGACCCCGGGCAGGTCGAGGATGCATTTCACGCCGACGGCTCGCAGCTCGTCGGCGTTGCCGATGCCGGACAGCTGGAGCAGCTGCGGGGAGTTGAAGGCGCCGCCGCACAGGATGACCTCGTCGGCCCGCGCGGTCACCGGTGCACCGCGACCGTGCGAGTACTCGACCCCGACCGCAGTCGTGCCGTCCATCACGACCCGGCGCACCAGGCTGCGGGTCTTGACCGTGAGGTTCGGTCGCGACATCGCGGGGTGCAGGTAGGCGCGCGCCGCCGACCAACGGCGGCCCCGGTTGATGTTGCGATCGAAACGCGCGAAGCCCTCCTGCCGGTAGCCGTTGACGTCGTCGGTGAGCTGGTAGCCGGCCTGCTGGACCGCGCCGAGGAACGCCCCGAACAGCGGGTTGGTCGCCGGCCCGCGCTCGAGGATCAGGGGGCCGTCGCCGCCACGGAAGTCGTCGGCGCCGGCGCGGGTGGTCTCCATCTTCTTGAAGTAGGGCAGGCAGTGGGCGTAGTCCCAGTCGGCCATGCCGGGGTCGGCGGCCCAGCGTTCGTAGTCCAGCGGGTTGCCGCGCTGGAAGATCATGCCGTTGATGCTGCTCGACCCGCCCAGCACCTTGCCCCGGGCGTGGTAGATCCGGCGGCCGTTCATGTACGGCTCGGGCTCGGACTCGTACTTCCAGTCGTAGAACCGGTTGCCGATCGGCATCGTGAGTGCCGCGGGCATGTGGATGAGCGGGTCCCAGAGCGAGTCGGGCCGGCCGGCCTCGAGCACCAGTACGGTCACCGCAGGGTCGGCGGAGAGCCGGTTGGCCAGCGCACTGCCGGCCGACCCGCCGCCCACGATGACGACGTCGTAGTGCTCGCTCATTGGCTCTCCACTGCAGTTGCGTATCGCGAAACTCGCGCGCGATACGGAACAAGCATCGTGGTCGGCAGGACAGTGGTCAAGACGTCGGCGGGTTCTGGTCCACGGTGGGCCGGCCGAGTTGCTGCGGACATCTCGCAGAGTACGTACTGTTGCACCATGAGCAACGGCCGATCGGGGCCTGACGGGGATGCGCCCACGGGGGTCGCGAAGCGCGCGCCCGGGTCGGTGCAGTCCGTCGACCGGGCGCTGCGGGTCCTCGAGATCCTCGCCGACCACGGCGCGCGAGGTGTCACCGAGATCGCCGATGAGCTCGGCGTCCACAAGTCGACGGCGTTCCGGCTGATCTCCGTGCTGGAGGATCACCAGCTGGTCGAGCAGGTCGAGGACCGCGGCCGCTACCACCTCGGTTTCGGGATCGTCCGGCTCGCGGGCGCCACCTCGGCGCAGCTTGACCTCACCCGGCAGAGCCAGCCGGTCTGCGAGGACCTGGCGAGCGCGCTCGACGAGACGGTCAACATCGCGGTGCTCGAAGGGTCATCGGTCATCAACATCAGCCAGGCCCGTGGCGGTGCCGCGATCGCGAGCCACAACTGGGTGGGCCAGCTCACTCCCCCGCACGCCACGTCGAGCGGCAAAGTGCTGCTGGCGGCGCTGAGCGATGCCCAGGTGTCGGCGCTGCTCCCCGACCCGCTGCGCCGCTTCACCGACGCGACGCTGACCTCGCGCACCAAGCTCCGGCAGGCGCTGCGCGAGGTGCGGGCAGAGGGGTACGGCGTGACCGAGGGCGAGCTCGAGGTCGGGCTCAACGCGGTCGCCGCGCCGGTGCACGGACCGGACGGCGAGATCATCGCGGCGCTGTCGGTGTCGGGTCCGACGTACCGGATGTCGAGTGACCTGCTCCCGGAGATCGCCAAGAGCGCCGTCGCGGCCGCGGACGAGATCAGCCGACGGCTGGGCTACCGCGCTCCGCTGGGTTGATACTGACCGTCGTGCCTACCGATCCGAGCAACGTCCGCGACCAAGCCACTGCTGCGATCGACACGGCCCGCGAGCGCGGCATCCCGTTGCGGTTGCTCGGCGGCATGGCGGTGCAGGTCCTGACCCCGGACTTCCCGCCCCGGACCCGGGACGACCAGGACATGGACTTCGCCTCCACCGACCGCGACAAGTCGGGGCTGCTCTCGCTGTTCGACGACCTGGGGTACGTCGGTGACAAGCGCTTCAACACGCTGCACGGTCACCGGCAGATGTACTTCCGGACGCCGGACGGGACCCGTGCCGTCGACGTCATCATGAACAAGCTGATGATGTGCCACGAGCTGGTCTTCAAGGACCGGATCGACCGGATGCCCTACACCCTCGACGTCACCGACCTGCTGCTCACCAAGCTCCAGGTCGTCGAGCAGAACGAGAAGGACGTGCACGACGTCTGCTACCTGCTCGCCGCGTTCCCGGTTGCTGCGGGCGACGAGCCCGGGCAGATCGGCGAGGCTCGGGTTGCCGACGTACTCGGCTCCGACTGGGGCTGGTGGCGCACCGTCACCGGCAACCTCGAGCGGGTGGCGGAGCTGCTGTCGACGACGCTGTCCGGCCTGGTGCCGGCCGGTGCGCCGTACGACCCGGTGGTGCAGGCCCGGTCGTTACGGCAGTACGCCGACGACTGCTCGAAGTCGATGAAGTGGAAGGTGCGCGCCAAGGTCGGCGACCGCAGCCGCTGGTACGAGCTCCCCGAAGAAGTCGCCCACTAACCCACCACCACGCATGGCCCATTGATGGGGCTAGGGGACCACCAATGGGCCATGCGTGTGGTGGGTCACTCCACGGGGATTTCGCCGTAGACCATCTTGAGGTCGATGCCCTGCGACTTGCGGACCAGCTTCGCGCCGACGTACAACACGATCGCCAGCCCGTACATACAGCCCATGAAGATCAACGACGTGTGGTTGTTGACGCCGTACGTCGAGTTGGTCAGCCACTTCTCGATGTTCCAACCCAGGAAGATGGCGGCGAGGGCCGACGTGATCGTGAGCACCGGTACTCCGGCGACCTGGTACTTGGCGATCGGGGAGTTCTGGTAGAGCTCCCGCTTCCGCCAGGGCAGGATCATCGCCGCGATGAGGGTGCCGAAGAACGTGACCGCGATGACCAGCGCCGCATCGAGGATGAACTTCTTGAACTCGGACGTGTAGGCGTAGAGCCCACTGACCACGAGCGACGGGGCCAGCATCAAGACCATGCCCCAGATCGGTACGTGCCGCTTCTCCGACACGTACGACGCGCGCTCCGGCAGGATCCGGTCGAACGCGGCGGCGAAGATCACCCGGGTCGAGGACAGGAACAGCGTGCCGGCCCAGCCGAGGAACCAGGTCGCGAACAGCAGGATGAACACGACCTTGAGGAACGTGGTCGGGATGATCATCGACACCAGCAGCGGCGGGAACGCCCACACCGGGATCGGCGATGTCCCGTAGCCCCAGTACGTCGCGTTGGACGCGTTGAAGAACTGCCAGCCGAAGGTGCGCTCCGCGAGGAACAGGAAGACGATCGCGATGAGCACCGTGACCCACAGGCCGCTCATCATGCCGCGCAGCACGCCGCGGAAGTCGCTCGCGCCGCGGACCTCGCCGTACAGCGTGGCTCCCCAGTTCGGGTAGAGGATCCAGAAGCACAGGAGCGGGACCAGCAGCGCCGTCTGCGCCGAACAGCGACGAGAACCCGAGGTGCTTCGCGGAGTCGAAACCGCCCTTATGAGCCGCGGCGATGGTGTTGGCGTAGGTGTTGCCCGTCGTACCGAACAGGTGGTGGGTCGAGGAGTTGTAGTGCGACACGAAGCTGCCCCGCGACGTGAACAGCATGATGACGAACATCAGCAGCAGCACCACGCCACCGAGGTAGAAGCAGACTCGCTGGACCTTCGCGTAGCCCTCCATCCCCAGCGCGACGAGCGCGCCGGCGAGGATGGTCGTCGCGACGCAGACGACGAAGATGCCGGTGTCCGACGCCAGCCAGGTCAGCGTCCCGCCGGCCTTGAGCAGGGCCGCCAACGGCTGCAGCACCTCGACGTTGAGGATGTTCGCGTAGACCGGCGTCCAGTACCAGAGGATGAACCACCAGCCGGTGACGGCGAGCACGAACCCGATGCCCGGGCTCAACACCCGGCTCTGCCAGACGTAGTCACCACCGGCGCGCGGCATCACCGAGATCAGGCCGGCGTAGGAGAAGACCAGGAACGACACGAAGATCGCCGCCACGATCAGCGCGGGCAGCACCTGGCCGGTCGCGAAGAACGGCAGCGCGGAGAAGCTGAAGAACAAACCCAAGCGTGACGAAGTTGACCGACATGTAGGAGTAGACGAACGCATCGAGCCGCGACCACCCCTTGACCAAGCCGGTGGCGTTGCGCAGGAACAGGTCCGGTGCCCCGGTGGATCCGGCCGATGTCGGGGGAACTGTGGTGGCCACGCTGACCTCCTGGTCGGTGCTTGACCGTCAGCGGCGGTTAGCCGTTGACGAGGACGTAGTTCTTGACCTTGGCCTTCTTCAAGTCCAGGGTCACCAGCGCTCCCTGCAGCACGCCTTCTTCATACGCACTGCCGGGATTGAGAGCCAGCGTGCGGCCGATCCGGACCGCCGCCCGGCTCTCGTGGATGTGCCCGTGCAGCCCGAGCAGCGGCTGCACGTCCTGGATCGCCGCGCGGATCGAGGTCGACCCGACCGGCCGCATCGCCTGGCCGCCGGCCAGGATGTTCATGTCCGCGTCGAGGGCGGGGGCCTGGTCGAGACCACTGCCGTATGGCGGGGCGTGGAAGTTGAAGATCATGCGGGTCGGGTCCTTGACCTTCGAGACGATCTCGTCGACCCGTTTGCCGAGCTCATCCTCCGGCAGCTCGCGGAAGGTGTTCCACGGGGTCGGGATTGGTCCAGCCGAGCGACACCATCTCGAATCCCTCGAGGTCCATCGGGTCGTCGCCGTTGGTCTCGACCACGCGGCCCTGCTGGTTCAGCAGGGGGTCGAGCTCGAACATGTCGTCGTTCGCCGGGCAGACGACGACGCGATGCACCTTGTCCCGGAGCTTGTCGTCCGCCATCTGCAGCCAGCGTTCGGTCTCGTCGAGCATGACCTTCGTGAAGCGCGCGTCCTTGAGGGAGTCGTCGGCGCGCATGCCGTCGTACTCGTCCTCGGACATCCGCACCGGGTAGTAGCCCCGGTTGCGGATCTTCGCCTCCACGTCGACGACCTCGGCCTCGGTCTCGAGGACGGTGTGCCGCTCGAACATCACGGTGTCCCAGCGACCGTTGCGCTCGACGACCGGCACCATGGCCTTGCCCGTGATGTCACCACCGACGATGACGACGTCCGCTTTGTAGAACGCCCCGGCGTTGAGGAACTTGCGCCAGCAGATCTCGGAGCCGTGAATGTCGGTGACGTAGAAGATCGTCAGGGAGTTCTTCGACACGGCGCACCTCCCCGGCCAACCGCACGGTTGCGTCCTGCGCAACTGGCGTCGCATGACGCGAGGGGAGAATCGCACCAGGCTCATGGCCTGTCAACGGCCAGCGCCAACCCGCGACGCCGGTTCGCCGCCGCTTGACAGCAGCGGTTCCGGCGGACACTGTTGCGCATGATGGCACGAGTCGCCCTCCACGCAACGCGATAGGCGTCACAATGGAGCGACCGAGCCAGGCCGACCGAGGGATGACCAGGATGACCGCTACCGCAGGCGACGCGACGACCAGCGCGCTTCCGGACAGCCTGCTGCCGACGATGCCCGGCCACTACTACAACGACCCCGCCATCTTCGCCCTGGAGCAGGCCAAGATCTTCGAGGCGATGTGGTTCTGCGCCGTACGCAGTTCCGACCTCATCGAAGCGGGCGAGTTCCGCACCGTGCAGGTCGGCCGCGAGTCGATCCTCGTGGTCCGCGGCTCCGACGGCGAGCTGCGTGGCTTCTTCAACGTCTGCCGGCATCGTGGCGCGCGGCTCTGCATCGAGCCGGAGGGCAAGGTACGACGGTCGATCCAGTGCACGTACCACGCCTGGACCTACGCGCTGGACGGGAAGCTCGTCGCGGCACCCAACCTCACCTCGATGCCAGACGTCGACCGGATCGGCTTCGGCCTGGTGCCGGTCCACCTCCGCGAGTGGCTCGGGTATGCCTGGGTCTGCCTCGCCGACGAGCCGCCGTCGTTCGAGGAGCAGGTCATCGGCGCGTGCACCGAGCGGCTCGGCGACCCGGCCGCGATCGACCACTACAAGATCGACTCGCTGGCGGTCGGCAAGCGGATCAGGTACGACGTGGCCGCGAACTGGAAGCTCATCATCGAGAACTTCATGGAGTGCTACCACTGCGCGACGATCCACCCGGAGCTCACCGAGGTGCTGCCGGAGTTCGCGAACGGTTTCGCGGCGCAGTACTACGTCGGTCACGGCGCGGCGTTCGGGCCGGAGATCAAGGGCTTCACGGTCGACGGCAGTGAAGGCTTCGAGCGGATCGACGGCGTCACCGAGGAACAGGACCGCAAGTACTACGCGATCACGGTGCGGCCACAGGTGTTCATCAACCTGATCCCCGACCACGTGATCATCCACCGAATGTTCCCGATGGCCGTCGACCGCACGGTCATCGAGTGCGACTGGCTGTTCGCCCCCGACCTGCTCGCGGCGAATCCCGACCTGACCCGATCGGTCGAGCTGTTCGACCGGGTGAACCGGCAGGACTTCGACGCCTGCGAGCGGTGCCAGCCCGGGACCACGTCACGGCTCTACGCGAACGGCGGCGTGCTGGTGCCCGCCGAGCATCACATCGCCGGACTCGGCGAGTGGATCCACGACGTCCTGGGAGATGCTCTCGACTGATGGCCCTCAGCGTCTTCGACCTGTTCAGCGTCGGGATCGGGCCCTCGAGCTCCCACACCGTCGGGCCGATGCGCGCCGCCCGGCTGTTCTCCGCAGGTCTCGACGACGACGGGCTGATGGACTCGGTCGTGCGCGTCCACGTCGAGCTGTTCGGCTCCCTCGGCGCAACCGGTCACGGTCACGGCAGCCCGCGCGCGATCGTCCTGGGGCTGCTCGGCGAGACGCCCGAGACCGTTGACCCGGCTGGCTGCGACGAGATCGTGGCGGCCGCCCGGCGTACCGGCCAGCTCGAGCTGATGGGCCACCACGCGATCGACTTCGACCAGGACGACGACCTGGTGCTGCACCGGCGCAAGAGCCTGCCGCTGCATCCGAACGGGATGACGTTCGAGGCCTTCGACGCCGCCGGCACGTCACTGCGGCTCCGCACCTACTACTCGGTGGGTGGCGGGTTCGTCCTCGACGAGTCCGCGGCCGAGGGCGGCCGGGTGGTCGCCGACGACACCGTGTTGCCGTTCCCGTTCGAGACGGCCGCTGACCTGATGGCGCACTGCGAGACGACCGGGCGGCCGATCGACAGCCTGATCATGGAGAACGAGCAGCACTGGCGCAGCGCCGAGGACGTGCATGCCGGCCTGCTGCGGCTCTGGGACGTGATGCAGGAGTGCGTCACGAACGGCACCAACCACGAGGGTGTCCTGCCGGGCGGACTGAAGGTACGCCGACGGGCGCCGGCCTTGGCGCGCGTGCTCGCCACCGAAGAAGGCTCGACCGATCCGATGCGGGCGATGGACTGGGTGAACCTCTACGCCCTGGCCGTCAACGAGGAGAACGCCTCAGGCGGCCGAGTCGTGACCGCCCCGACGAACGGCGCCGCAGGCATCATCCCGGCGGTGCTGCACTACTACGTCCGGTTCATCCCCGGCGCTGACCTCGATGGCGTCGTACGGTTCCTGCTGACAGCCGGCGCGATCGGCATGATCTACAAGCAGACCGCCTCGATCTCCGGCGCCGAGGTCGGGTGCCAGGGGGAGGTCGGGTCGGCTGCGTCGATGGCAGCCGGGGCGCTGGCCGCCGTGACCGGTGGGACGCCCGCGCAGGTCGAGAACGCCGCCGAGATCGCGATGGAGCACAACCTCGGCCTGACCTGCGACCCGGTCGGCGGGCTGGTACAGATCCCGTGCATCGAGCGGAACGCGATCGGTGCGGTGAAGGCGATCAACGCGGCTCGGATGGCGCTGCGTGGTGACGGGTTGCACATCGTCAGCCTCGACCGCGTGATCAAGACGATGCGCGAGACCGGCGCCGACATGAGCGTCAAGTACAAGGAGACCGCCCGCGGCGGCCTCGCCGTCAACGTGATCGAGTGCTAACCACGCCGAGTGCGACGTTCTGTCCCTAACTCGGTGCCCGGAAAGGGCAATAACGTCGCACTCGGCGGGGTCAGCCGTTGACTCCGAAGCTACTGCTGGTGACGACCGCGCGGTTGCGGGAGAAGAAGCCGAGGTCGAGCGAGTCGCCGGTATAGGGCAACGTCACCTGCACGGGATCGGCGTCGTGATCACGCCCGGCCTCGCACGCCGTGATGAGCTCCGCCATCGCGTGACCCGCCACCGGCGCGTTCTTGAACTGGTTGCCGCTGGAGCCGATCGCCATGTAGTAGCCCGGCAGATCCGAAACGTCGTACACCGGGATCCAGTCGTCCGACACGTCGTAGAGGTCGACGACGCCTGCCATTCGAGACGGCACCTCGAGCCCCGGGATCCGGCGCGCCAACCGATAGACCTGCGCCTCCCAGTGCGACCGCGTCACCGTGCGGTTGAAGGAGTCCGGGTCGTCGACCCAGTCGCGGTCGTCGCACTCCGGGTCCTCGCTGCCGACCAGGAGGGTGCCGCCCGACTCCGGCCGGAAGTAGATCCCCTGGTCGCCATCCGCGGTGTGGAATCCCTCGACGTCCAGGTCGACTCCGGGCGGGCCGGGTACGACGTGAACCTCGTGGCGCATCGGGCGGGTGCGGATCTTCATCGCCTGCTCGACGCCGGCCATCCGGTTGACGACACCTGAGTAGGGTCCCGCCACGTTGACGATGATCGGCGCGTCGATGCGGTCACCGTTGTCGAGCGTCACTCCGCGCACCCGGCTGTCGCTGCGGATCTCACGCACCTCGCGGCGGAAGACGAACCGACCGCCGGCAGCCTCGGCCGCCCGCTGCAGGTTGTGGGTCGCCAGCGCCGGGTCGCTCATGTACCCCGAGTCCGGCGTATAGATCGCGCCGTCGAGCACGGTCGTCGACGGCTCCCAGAAGCTGTCGTCCGACGGTCGCGACGGTGGCCAGAACCGGTGCGCGTCGTAGTAGGGCACCCGCCGGAGCAGGGTGTCGGTGTCCCAGTCCTCGTAGGCGACGCCGAGCTCGTCGTACAGCTCGGTTGCTTTCAGGTACTGGCCCTCGTCGCTCTTCAACAGCACCGTGCCGCAGTTCACGTACCGGGCGATGCCGCGCTCGTCCTCGACGCCGAGGTAGTTGCCCCAGTCCTTCCAGTACGAGAAACCAGCGTGCGCCATCGCGACACCGGGCCGCGAGGAGTAGTGCGCCCGCACGCAGGCGGACGAGCTCGAGGTCGAGCCGTAGCCCGCCGCCGGGAACTTGTCGACGTTGACCGTCCGCAGCCCGCGCTTGCACAGCTCGAAGGCCACGGCCGCACCGATCACGCCGGCCCCGATGATGACCGCGTCGGCGGTCCCGCTGGTCTCAGTCATCGTCAACGCCTCCTGGTCCGGCTGCGGGTGGCGGCGCGACTGCCGCCCTGGCAGGCGAGGCACCGTACGGCGGTGGGCAGTGCCTCGAGCCGGGCCTCCCCGATCGGCTTGCCGCAGTCGTCGCAGCTGCCGTAGCTACCCTCGGCCAGCTTGGCGATGGCGCGGTTGACGACGCTGAGCTGGCCGTCGAGCTTCTCGGCCGTGACGGCGCGCTCCTCCTGCTCGGTCGCGATCGCGGTGAAGTCGCCGGCCCGCTTCCCGAAGCCGATCGCCGCCATCCCCTCCTCGCGCGGGAGGTTAAGCCGGGTGATCTGCGCGATCAGCTCGTCACGCCGACGGTCGAGCTCGGCCCGGATCTCGTCGTCCGACGCCGTCATGCCGGCACCGGGCCATGGCGCGGGGTGAGCTGCCGGCGCAGCTTGTTGAAGGACCGGCCCGCGTTCATCGCGATCACCGCACTGACCTGGTCGCCGTGGTCGTAGACCGCGACGAAGCTCCCCGCTTCCGGGTCGCCCTCGACGACGCGGACCGGGTCGCTCGGCTCGCGGTGGCCGGCGAACTGGATCATCACGCCGTACTGGTCGGACCAGAAGTACGGGGCGCGAGGGTGGGCGAGCGCGTCGACGTCGCCGCCGAGCAGCGCAGTGATGGTGCGCGCCGGGTTCTCCAGGGCGTTGGTCCAGTGCTCGACCCGATGCGGAGCCGCGGTCCACGGTCCGGCGGGACGCGCGACGTCGCCGACCGCGGCGACGTGAGGAAATGAGGTCAGACCGTGCGCGTCGGTGACGACGCCGTTGTCGAGCTGCAGCCCGCTGCCCTCGAGCCACTCGGTCACCGGTGCCGCGCCCACCCCGACCAGGACCAGGTCGGCATCGAGCACCGAGCCGTCGCTGAGCTCGACTCCGGTGACGCGGTCGTGGCCGCGCAGGGCGGTCACGCCGACTCCGGTGCGCAGCCTGACGCCGTTCGCGGCGTGCAGGGCGGCACAGATCGCGCCCATGTCCTCACCCAGGGCCAGCGAGAGCGGGACGTCGAGCATCTCCACGACCGTGACGTCCGCGCCCAGGGTGCGGGCCGCGCCGGCCACCTCGGAGCCGATGAAGCCGGCACCGACGACCACCAGCCGGACGCCGGGGACCAGCACATCACGCAGCGCCAGCGCATCCTCGATGGTCCGGAGCAGATGGACCCCCGCGAGCGGGGCGGCGCCGCGCAATGCCCGCGGCCGGGAGCCGGTGGCGAGCACGACGTGGTCGGCAACGATCTCCTCATCACCGACGAGGACGGCGCGGTCGGCGGCGCGCAGCCCGGTCGCGACCTCGCCGAGCCGGCGCTCGACGGCCAGAGTGTCGAGCTCGGTCTCGTCGGCGAGCTCGAGCTTCTCGCGACTGACCGTGCCGAGCAGGAATCCCTTGGACAGCGGCGGCCGGTCGTAGGGCAGATGCGGCTCCTCGCCGATGAGCACCAGCCGACCGTCGTACCCCTGCTCGCGCAAAGCGCGCACGGCACCGAGGCCGCCCAGCGACGCGCCGACCACGACCGCCGTCTCGCGCGCGGTCATGCCGTCGCCCTTCGGCGGTGAACGTCCACGAAGACGGCGCCGTCACGGACCTCGACGTAGTAGGTCTTGACCGGCCGCTTGGCGGGTGGCGACGTCACCTCACCGGTCCGCAGGTCGAAGAACGACGCGTGCAACGGGCACTCGACCAGACAGCCCTCGAGGTAGCCCTCGGCGAGGGAGGCGTCCTGGTGGGTGCAGGTGTCGTCGATCGCGAACCAGCCCTCATCGGCATGGAACACCGCGACGGGATGGCCACCGATGACGACCCGCCGGGCCTCGCCGGGCGGCAGCTCGTCCGCCCCGAAGACCTCGACCATCCGCTTCTCCACCCACGCGTGCCTAGTTGTGCCTTACGCAACAGTTACCGTTATACGCAACAGCCTGGCGCACCTGTCCCATACCGGTCAAGGTGTGAAACCCTGAGCACTGTCGCGCTGTTCAGGAACGCTGTCAGGAAACAGTACGGCCTGCCAGGAGGACCTCGTGTCGAGTCTGTTCATCGCCGGTCGCTGGAGGTCGTCGGCATCCGGCGCCACCGACGACGTCATCAATCCCGCGAACGGCGAGGTCATCGAGGCGGTCGACCGAGCCGGAGCCAACGAGGTGGACCAGGCGATCGCGGCGGCGCGGTCGGCGTTCGACACCGGGCCGTGGCCGAAGACGCCGGCGGCCGAGCGAGGGAAGCTGCTCGGTCGCGTCGCCGACCTGCTCGAACGCGACCGGTCCGAGCTCGGCCGGCTGGAGACGACGGACACCGGCAAGACCGCGCGGGAGGGTCTGCTCGACATCGACGACGTCGTGTCGGTCTTCCGCTACTACGCGGATCTCGCCGGCCACGACCTCGACCACGACGTCCTGATCCCAACCCCCGGCGTACGCAGCCGAATCCGCCACGAACCGGTCGGCGTCTGCACCCTGATCACGCCGTGGAACTACCCGCTGCTGCAGATCTCGTGGAAGGTCGCGCCGGCGCTCGCGGCCGGCAACACGACGATCGTGAAGCCGAGCGAGGTCACCCCGCTCACCACGATCAAGCTGGTCGGGCTGCTCGCCGAGGCCGGCGTACCCGGACGGGGTCGTCAACCTGGTCCTCGGCCCCGGCGGCGAGGTCGGGACGCCGCTGGTCACCGACCCACGGGTCGACATGGTGTCGTTCACCGGTGGCCTCGCGACCGGGCGGACCATCATGGCCGCCGCGGCAGGCACCGTGAAGCGGATCGCGCTGGAGCTCGGCGGCAAGAACCCGAACATCGTCTTCGCCGACTCCGACTTCGAGACCGCCGTCGACCACGCGCTCACCGGTGCGTTCCTGCACTCCGGTCAGGTCTGCTCGGCCGGCTCGAGGATCATCGTCGAGCGCAGCATCCACGACGACTTCGTCGCCGAGCTCGCGCGTCGCGCCGATCGGGTACGGGTGGGCGACCCGCTCGACGAGTCGAGCGAGTGCGGGCCGCTGGTGTCGCAGGCACAGCTGGACAAGATCGAGCGGTACGTCGACATCGGCCGGTCGGAAGGTGCGCGGCTGGAGTGCGGCGGCATCCGGCCGACCGAGGGTGCGCTCGGCGATGGCTTCTTCTACCGGCCGACGCTGTTCTCCGGCTGCGACCGGACGATGCGGATCGTGTCCGAGGAGGTCTTCGGCCCGGTGGCGACGGTCGAGGTCTTCGACACCGAGGCCGAGGCGATCACCCTCGGCAACGACACGACGTACGGGCTCGCCGGCGCGGTCTTCACCACCGACGTCGAACGCGGCGAGCGGGTCGCGGAGGCGCTGCGACACGGGACGGTATGGATCAACGACTATCACCCGTATCTGCCGCAGGCCGAGTGGGGCGGCATGAAGCAGTCGGGCATCGGGCGAGAGCTCGGCGTGACCGGGTTGCTGGAGTACATGGAGATCAAGCACGTCTATCGCACCCTCGAGCCGGCACCCCCGGGCTGGTTCACCGGCTAGTCATCAGCGATAGTTAAGCAATCACTTGACTATCGCTGAGAGCCGTGCAAGGTTAAGCGAATGGTTAACGATGCGGCCGTCCTGGATCGGGTTTTCCATGCCCTCGGCGATCCGACCCGGCGCGGCATTCTCGAGCAGCTCAGCCAACGCCCCATCTCTGTCAGCACGCTGGCATCGCCGCTCGACATGAGTCTCCCCGCCGTGTTGCAGCACGTCCGGGTGCTCGAGGACTGCGGACTCGTCAGCACGACCAAGGTCGGCCGCACCCGTACCTGCGTTCTTGAGCCCGAGACGTTGCAGACCGCGACGGATTGGCTGACCGAGCGGCGGCGCGCGTGGGAGGCACAGTTCGACCGCTTGGGCGCCTTCCTCGCCCGACAACAGAGGAGACGACATGACTGAGGCACCTGCATTCCACATTCGCACCGACGTGACGACGCACGGCACGTTCGTCATCGAGCGCGACTACCCCACGCCGCCCGAGAAGGTCTTCGCGGCGTTCTCGACGGCAGAGGCCAAACGGGCATGGTTCCGGCCACCTGCCGACTGGAGCGTGGAGCCGGCCGAGTTCGAGTTCGTCGCCGGCGGCGCCGAACGGCATGTCTCCGTATCACCCGATGGCACCCGCCATGGGTACGACGGCCGCTACATCGATATCGCCAAGAACGCCCGCATCGTCTTCTCCTACGCCATGGACTACAACGGCGAGCCGCTCTCCGCGTCGCTGGTCACTGTCGAGTTCGAAGCGACCACGTCCGGCACCCACATGACCTTCACCGAGCAGGGCGCCTATTACCTCGAAGGTGATCGCGACGAGATCGTCGGCGGCCGCGAGTGGGGCACCCGCATCGGACTCGACCAGCTTGATAACTATCTGACCGACTGACCCCGGACGATCCAGCTGGCCTCTCCGCGCGCCAAATCGGACACGTAGCGCGGTCTCCTGTCCGTTTCTGCGCACGGAGTACGGATCGCCGACCCGATCAGTGCCTTGGGTGGGGAAGCACCATATTCATGACGCGGACCCGACGAGTGCCGTCGGGCCGCTTGCCGAGGGCTCGTTCGCGGTAGGGCTCGAGGACGGCCGCGAGGGCGACGTTTATCTGCTCGGCCTCCTCGGCGGTCAGCCAGAGGTCGGCGTTGGCCAGGGCCGCGACGTCCTGCCACTCCTCGGGTTCCTCGCGCTCGGTCGCGATGAACTCCTCCGCCATCGCCCGGCTGCGGTCGAAGAATGCTAGGGCGACGGCGGCTGCCGCGGCCGCACCAGCGGGGGTGGACGGCTCGAGATCGACCTGCGTCTTGCGCCCGGTCGCCCGCCACGGCCTTTCCCGTCCGTCGCTTCGGGCGGGGGCGGGCTCGACGAAGTTGTAGCGCTCCAACAACTTCAGGTGATACGCCGTCGCGCTCGGGCTGAGTCCCGGTCAAGGCAGCGCAGTCGGTAGCAGTCAGCTCGTCCCCCGACCCGAGGGCATCGATAATCGCCACCCGCGCAGGGTGGGCGAGGGCGCGGATGTCACGGGCGTCCTGCAGGTACAGGGTGTCCTCGTCATGGGTCCCTGACCGACGGGCCTGCGGCCCGCGCCGGGCTCGACGGGACGGCGGATCGCCACTACGGGACGACCGATCGGCAGACATCGACTCAGAACATAGCCCTTGACCGACAGTTGTTAAGGAAATACTGTTCAACAAATGCTTAACATCTACCGGAAACCGCGACCTGGCCATCGCCCTCACAGGGCGCATGGTGTCGACGTTCGGCGACGGAGTGGCGCTCGTTGCCCTAACCCTGCGGCTGCAGGAGGACGGCGGCCACCCCTACGAGGTGGCGCTGCTGCTGTCCGCCGGTGTCGTCCCGCTGCTGCTGCTCGCCCGCCCGGTCGGGCTACTCGTGGACGCCCACGACTCCCGGCGCCTGCTCATCGGGGGTGGCCTGGTCGAGGTGGCTGCCACGATCCCGCTGATCTTCCTGCATTCGATCGTCCCGATCGTGGCACTCGTCGCTGTGCTCGGCGCAGCCGCGTCGGTGACCGGGGCGACCTGGTCGGCCCTCGTCCCCCGAGTGGCCGGCGAAGACCACATGGCGGAGGCGGTCTCGGCTCAACAGTCCCTGAGCGTCCTCGCCCTCGTCGGCGCCCCAGCGATCGGCGGTCTGTTGGCCGGGGCGTTCGGCTCTGGCGTTCCGGTAGCCATCGACGCCGCCACGTTCGTCGTCGTGACCATCGCCGCTGCTCTGGTCCGCACCCGCCGGGTGCCCGAACGGACGGCCAGCGGCGACGGACCGAGCCAAGCTCGGGGTGGATTCGCCATCCTCCGAGCTGACCGGGTTCTCGCTCCTCTTCTCGCCGGCGTAGCGCTCGTTGTCCTGCTGGTCGGGATGGTTGACGTCGTACTCGTGTACCTGGTCCGCGAGACTCTCCGCGCCGGAGGCGTCTGGTATGGCGTAGCCGAGGCCTCCTGGATGGCCGGCATGGTGGCGGGATCGCTCGGGGCGGGTCGCGTCCGGACCGAACGTGGGCAAGTGCGCGCCACCATCGCCGGCGCAGCCCTCGCCTGCGCCGGCCTCGCCGGTTTCGCCGTCGCGCCCACGGTGTGGATCCTGGTACCCCTTTCGGTGCTCGGCGGTATCGGGAACGGCTACGCCGGGACCTGTCTGTCGACCTTGCTCGTGACCCGCACCCCCGACAGCGCACGTGGCCGGGTGTCCGCCACCGCCAACGCGCTCTTCGGCGGCGCCCAGGGCGCCTCACTTCTGCTGGGCGGCGCCATCGCGGTGGTGCTGTCACCCCGCGCGATCTACGCCGTCGCCGGTCTGCTCGGCCTGGCCGCTGCCGCGATCGTGGCCGTCACGCACTCCTCGCCGGATTCTGGACCGGCTCTGAGCGACGGCCGTCTGGCCGGAGTAGCCGTGAGTCAGGAGTTGTGAGGGCGACTTCCCGCCGACCCGGGACGCATTGAAGTGCGCAACCTGCTTGGAGCTGTTGACCTTCAGCGGTGGCTTCGACTTCTTCGACCAGCGACAAGGGCGTGCTGTGCCTGTCCTTGAGCGTCGTGGTCTTGGTCGCAGGGTTGTGGTGACCCAGCACCAGCGAGCCGTCACCCCCCGGCTGGTTCACCGGCTGACGCGCCCGCTCGCTGCACACATGGCCCATCGGTGGGGTCATAGCACCACCGATGGGCCATGCGTGTGGGGCTAGCTCAGCGCCCTGGCGCCGCCACGTGGGTGTGCTTCGCCGCGATCGCTGGCTGCGTGACCGAGGTGGCGTGAGCGATGCGGATCGCGAAGATACCGGCGTTGTACGCGAAGGCCGTGGTCGCACCGTTGCTCTCGCAGTACTGCCCGTACCTGATCGGTGTTGTCACCTTCACGACGGCCGTCTCGCTGGCCTGTGAGTAGTCCGCCGTGCCGGTGGTGTCCGGTTCGAAGCCACCCCACTGCACGGCCGTCGATGTGTTGTCGCTCGTCCCGATGTAGCAGAAGCCCCCGTCGCTGCCCTGGAGCAGTGTCGAGGCGTTCACGTAGTAGGTGCCCTTGTTGAGCACGCTGGTCTGCGAGACGAGGATTTCCGACCCGTTCGGGATGGTGAGGTCTGTGGCCACCGGAATCTGTCCCGCGGATCCCGAGCTCAACTGCGACGCCGACAAGCCCCCGAGCAGGGATGCGTTGAGGTGTGCGACCTGCTTGGAGCTGTTGACCTTCAACGGTGGCTTCGTCTTCTTGCCGACCAGCTTCAAGGGCGTGCCCTTGCTGTCCTTCAGCGTCGTCGTCTTCGTTGCCGAGTTGTGGTGCCCCAGCACGAGGGACCCGCCGTTCGCTGCGGTCGCGATACCCAGACCCCCCACCGTCAGCGCCAATGCACCGATGCCGCCGGCCACAACGCCACGGCCAAATAGCTGCCGTACCTTCATTTCCTACCCCCAGATCGACATGGGGCGCCGAGGATCGACCCCCCACGCGAACCATACAACCGGGGACAAGCAGCACGGATGTCACCGAACCGGTGGGAACCGGGCCATCTCCTCGAGATCGTTGAGATCCATGTGGTTGCGGATGTAGCGACGGGACGCGTCGTACGTCGGGGTGAAGTCCCACGGAGTCTGTACGCCGGTCCCGAGCGCCTTGCTCACGGCGAACCGCCGCTGCTGGCTCTCCCGCACCTCACGATCAAGCGCCGCCAGATCCCATCGGGCGGCAACCTCGCGGCGGAACTCCTCCACCACCGCCAGGGACTGCGGATCGTCGACCAGGTTGACCTGCTCGTGCGGGTCGGCCACCAGGTCGAAGAGCTGGTCGGGGTCGGCAGGTGAGTGAATGAACTTCAGTCGGCCACGGCGGATCATCACAATCGGTGCAATCGCCCCCTCGGCGAGGTACTCCGCGACCGTCTCATCATGGTCGGGGACGCCGGACAGGTGCGGCAGCAGGCTACGGCCGTCGAGCGGCCCCACCACACCCGACTCGTCGCCATCGTGGGCGAGCCCGAACAACGTCGGCAACAGGTCCATGGTCGACACCGCGGTCGACACCCGGCCGGGCTCGAAGAGCCGAGGGGCGCGTACGACGAGCGGCACTCTCGCTGATCCCTCGTAGAAGCTCATCTTGTACCAAGCACCACGCTCCCCGAGCATCTCGCCGTGGTCGCTGGTCACGATGACGACGGTGTCGTCGAGCCGACCGGTCTCCCGGAGCAGGCCGATCAGCCGGGAGGTGTGGTCGTCGACGTAGGAGATCGCGCCGTAGTACGCCCGGCGTGCGGCGCGCACGTGGTCCTCGGTGATCTCGACGCCGTTCATCGCGCACACCTCGCGCAGCCGCCGCTCGTGCGGGTGCAGCGAGGCCTCGTCGTACCCGACGTCGGGCATCGGGACGTCCTCGTCGCGGTAGAGGTCCCACCACTTGCGCGGAATCGCGAACGGGTCATGCGGGTGGCTGAACGAGACGACATAGCAAAACGGCCGCTCGTCGCCGGAGCGGATGTGGCCGAACAGCGAGCGTTCGGCCGCGAACGCGACCTCGTCGTCGAAGTCCAGCTGGTTGGACCGCACGCACGGTCCGGCGTCGATGACCGAGAGCATGTCGTGGTACCAGCTCGGCCGGTCGTGCGGGCGGTCCCAGTTCGGCGTCCAGCCGTAGTCCGCCGGGTAGATGTCCGTGGTGAGTCGTTCCTCGAAGCCATGCAGCTGGTCGGTCCCGCAGAAGTGCATCTTTCCGGAGAGCACGGTCCGGTAGCCGGCCTGTCGCAGGTAGTGCGCGAACGTCGGGATCTCCGAGGTGAACTCCGCCGCGTTGTCGTAGGCGCGGTGGCGGGACGGCAGCAGCCCGGTCATGAACGACGCCCGTCCTGGAGAGCAGAGCGGACTGCCGGTGTACGCCGCGTCGAACACCACCCCGGACTCGGCCAGCCACGACATTGCGGGTGTCGCCACGATCGGATTTCCGTGGAACGGCAACGCTGACGGCACCATTTGGTCCGCCATGATGATCAGGACGTCGGGCTGACGAGCAGGCATTACCGGATCCTCGCTAGGTCCCGACCGGGTCGGCCGGCGGCTCGCCGAGAGCCACGTCCGCCTCCGCGGCAGCGGCGGCGACCTCCAACGACGGGGTATCGGAGAGCAGCTGCTGGGTGTACTCCACTGTCGGGTTCGACAGCACCTGCGCGGTCTCGCCGAGCTCGACGATGCTGCCGTTGCTCATCACTGCGACCCGCTGCGCGATCGACCGGACCAGCGGCAGGTTGTGCGTGACGAACAGCATCGCGAGCCCAAGGTCGCGCTGCAAGTTGCCGAGCAGCTCGACGATCGCGGCCTGCACGCTGACGTCGAGCGCCGACGTGACCTCGTCGCAGATCAGCACCGTGGGCTCGCACACCAGTGCCCGCGCGATCGCGACCCGCTGCCGCTCCCCACCGGAGAGCTGGTCGGGATAACGGTTCGCGTACGCCCCGGTCAGCGACACCCGCTCGAGCATCTCGCCCACCCGCAGGTCGGCGTCGCGGCCGCTCGCCGTTCCGAAGACCTTCAACGGCTGGGCGATCGTCTCCCCGACCGTACGGCGGGGGTTCAGCGAGCCATACGGGTTCTGGAAGATGTACTGGATCTGCCGGCGGGCGTCGTTGCTGCGGCTGCGGGCCGACGGCTGCAGCTCCTCGTTCCCCAGCTTGATCGTGCCGGTCCATCCCCGGTGCAGACCGGCGACCGACCGCGCCGTCGTCGTCTTGCCCGACCCGGACTCGCCGACCAGGGCCACGCACTCTCTCGCCGCCAGGTCCAGCGTCACCGAGTGGACGACCTCGAGCTTTCCGTACGACGCCGTGACGTTCTGCAGCCGCAGCGCCGGCATCGCGCCTTCGGCGTCGGACGGCATCTCGATCGGGTCGCCGGCGACGCCGCGCTGCTGGGTGATGACGAGCTCCGCCCGGATGCAGCGGGCCGAGTGGTCCGGGGCGATCGGGCGCAGCTCGGGCAGCGCCGCGTCGCACTCCTCGATCCGCAGGCTGCAGCGCGGCGAGAAGGCGCATCCGTTCGGTCGCTGGCCGGGAGACGGTGCGTGCCCTGGGATGCCGAGCAACATGCGGCCGCCGGTGAGCCGCGGGATCGCGCCGATCAGCCGGCGGGTGTACGGGTGACCCGAGGACTCGAACAGGTCGTCGGCATCGCCGAGCTCGACGATGCGACCGGCGTACATGACGGCGACTCGCCGGGCCAGGGTCGCGACGACGGCGAGGTCGTGGCTGACGTAGAGCGCGGCGACATCGTGCAGGGTGGCGAGCTCCCGCACCGTCGACAGCACGTGCGCCTGGGTCGTGACGTCCAGGCCCGTGGTCGGCTCATCCAGCACGATCAGCCGCGGTCGGTTCGCGAACGCCATCGCGAGCCCGACGCGTTGCTGCTGCCCACCGGAGAGCTCATGCGGATAACGCTTGAGGAACTTCGGGTCGTCGGGCAGCGCGACCTCGCGCATCATCTCCGCGATCCGAGCCGCGTGGTCCTCACCGCCGGTGGCATGCGCCTGCAGCGCCTCGCGCAGCTGGGTACCGATCCGCAGTGCAGGGTTCAGCGACGACGCCGGGTCCTGCGGCACGTAGGAGACGACGGCCCCGCGCAGCTTGCGGCGTCGCTCGTCGTCGAGCGCGAGCACGTCCTGGTCGCCGAGCAGCACGCTGCCGCTGCTGATCCGCAGCCCGCGCCGGGCGTGGCCCAGCAGCGCAAGGCCGATGGTCGTCTTCCCGGAGCCGGACTCACCGACGACGCCCATGATCTCGCCGCGCGCGATGTCGAACGACACGTCCGTGACGACGGGCGTACCGGTCGTGTCGATCTGGATGTTGAGGTCCTGGACCGAAACGGCGAGCTCCGTCGTCGGAGCGGCCGGCGCCGGAGCGGTCACTCCTCACCTCGCGCCCGGTCGATGCCGGCGGCGGTCCGCGCGATGCCGTCACCCATCAGGCCGGTGCCCAGCGTCAGTGCCGCGAGGGCGATGACCGGCGCGAGCACGCCCCACGGTTGCACGGCCAGCGCGACCTGGTTCTCCTGGATCATCGTGCCCCAGTTCGCGCCGTTCGGGTTCGGCGCGAGGCCAAGGAAGGCCAGCGCGGCGATGACGCCGATGGAGTAGGTCAGCCGCAGGCTCGACTCGACCATGATCGGTCCGAGGATGTTCGGGAGCAGCTCACCGGTCAGGATCCGCCAGCGCGGCACGCCCATCGCCTCGGTGCATGCGACGAAGTCGCGTTCGACGACGGGCTGGGCCGTCCCGCGGGTAACGCGCGCCACACGCGGCATCGTGGTCAGCGCGATTGCGACGACGATCACCCAGGCGTGCGCACCGATCACGGTGACCGCCACCAGCGCCAGCATGATCTGCGGGAACGCCATGATGACATCCATCGCGCGCATCAGGACGTCGTCGAGAGCGTTCCGGGAGTACGCCGCAATGAGGCCGATCAGGACACCGAGCACGATGCCGATGCCCGTCGCGATGATCGCCATGACCAAGATGCTGCGACCGCCGTAGAGGAACCGGCTCAGCACATCCTGCCCGAGATAGTCGGTGCCGAGCCGAGCAACACTGCTGGGACTGGAGTTGGGCGCGCCGATGAACGCGCTCGCGCCGTGCGGCGCCAGGTAGGGACCGACCAGTGCTACCAGCACGAGAAGCAGGATCAGGCCGAGGCCGATGCGGGTCCGCCACAGCCGCAGCGAGCGGCGGAGCAGTGACGACGGCTTGACCGGCGGGCTGGCCAGCTCCATCCCGGCGGTGGCGACCGCGCCGCCGGTGCCCGGGTTCACAGCCGGGTCCTCAGTCGTGGCGTTACCAGGATGGTGGCAATGTCCGCGAGCAGGTTGAGCACGACGTACACCGTGGCGATCAGCATCGCGAGAGCCTGGACCAGCGGGATGTCATGGTTGACGACCGCGTCCTGCAGGGCACTGCCGATCCCGGCGTAGTTGAAGACGTACTCGATGACGACGATGCCGCCGGCGAGGTAGGCGAGGCTGATGGCGATCACCTGGAAGACCGGGCCGAGCGCGTTCGGCAGCGCGTGCCGGATCAGCACGACGCGCTCCGGCAAGCCCTTGAGCCGAGCCATCTCGACGTAATCGCTCTCCAGCACCTCGATCATGGACGCGCGCATGATCCGGGCGACGTACGGCGCCACCACGATCACCAAGGTGAGGGTCGGCAGGATCAGTGCTTCCTTGTGGTCCCAGGGACGAGAGCCCGGTGGGATCTGGCTGATCGCCGGCAGCCAGTGGAAGACCGTCGTGGAGACCAGGATGACCAGCAGAAGCGCCACCACGAACTCCGGTAACGCGGCCAGTGCCAACAGCAGCAACGAGCTCGAGGTGTCGAAGATCTTCTCGCGGCGCAGCGCCGCCCACGAGCCGATCGCCACCGACAGCGGGATCGAGATGACGGCCGCGAGGAAGATCAGCACCCCGGAGTTCACCAGCCGGGGACCCAGCACCTTCGTCACCGGCTGCTGGGCGGCGAGCGAGATCCCGAGATTGCCGTGGAACAGCCCGCTCAGCCAGGTCCAGTACTGGTGGACGATTGATTGGCCGAGATGCAGCTGCCGGCTCAGCGCGGCCAGGCTGGCCGGGGTCGCGTTACGGCCGAGAATCGCGCGAGCCGGGTTGCCCAGCGCCTGGGTCGCACCGAAGACGAGGACCGAGACCAAGAACAGCACCAGGATGGCCAGCAGGGTGCGGCGGACGATGAACGCCGCGATCCCGCCGGATCTGAGCCAGGTCACGGTCGTGGCCTCGCCCGCGTCAGGCGAACCAGATGCTGCGGAACCCGTGCCCGAAGCTGTCGAGGTTCAGCGTGCCCTTGCTGGGCACCAGACCGTGCACCTTCGATGAGTAGCCGTCGATGAGGTCGCCGAAGAACGGGATGATGTAGCCGCCGATGTCGTACTCGAGCTTCTGCATCTCCTGCTCGATCTCGATCCGCTTCGAGCTGTCGGTAGCGGCGAGCGCCTGCTGGTAGAGCGACCCGAAGTTCGAGCCGGTGCCGGACTTCGGCGGCCAGTGGGTCTCGTTGTACGGCGAGGTGGGCAACGAGCCCTGCTGCACCTGGCTGAGGTAGTTGCGGGTCCCCCAGAAGTCGATCGAGAACGCGAGCTTGAGGTACTGGCTGCCGTAGTAGTTGGGGTCGTTGTGGACGTTGATCGTGACCCCGGCCGCCTTCGCCTGCGACGCGAACACGTCCGCGGTCTCCACCATGCCCGCCGCACCGTTGGTGGTGTGCAGGTCGACCGTCAGCCCGGCGTGGCCGGCCTGCTTGAGCAGCGACTTGGCCTGGTCGATGTCCTGGGTCCGCTGGGGCAGCGAGTGGTCGTAGCCCGCGTCGAAGGGCGCATAAAGGTCGTTGCCGACGAAACCGTAGCCAGAGGCGACCTGCTCGATCATCTGCGGCCGGTCGACGATCAAGCGCATGGCCTGCCGAACCCGGACATCGTCGAACGGCGGCATGTCGATGGCCATACAGAGCGGCAGCCAGCCGCCGGTCTTGGAGATCAGTGCCTTCTGGCCGTGGCTCTGCGCGATCTTGACCTGCGCCGCGGGAAGATCCGTGATCGCGTCGACCGAGCCGCCGAACAGCGCGTTCGCCTGGGCGGTCGAGGAGCTGAAGTCGATGATCGTCACCTGGTCGAACCAGGGCTGCCCGCCGCCCCGCCAGTAGTTCGGGTTGCGCGTGTGGACGCTCTGCTGGCCCGGCGTGAAGCTCTTCAGCTTGTAGGCCCCGGTCCCGATCTGTGCGTGCGGATAGGCCTGGTAGCCGGTCGGCACGATGCCGAAGGTGTAGCCCGCAAGCGTGTCGGGGATCGTGGAGTCCGGGGATTTCAGTGGCAGCCGGACCGTGTACTTGTCCATCTTCTTGATGTTCGCGATGTCCATCGTGGCCGTCGAGGCGAACCCGGTGAGGCCGTTGCGCTTCGTCCCGATCCGCTGGAAGGAGTAGATGACGTCGTCCGCCGTCATCGTCTTGCCGTTCTGGAACTCGACACCCTGCCGCAGCTCGATCGTGTACTGCTTCGGGTTGTCCTGGGTCACGTGCGTGGCGAGCCCGGTCTCCTGCAGCTGGTAGTTCTCGTCGTACTCCAGCAGGGTCTCAAAGGCGGTCACCAGCCGCGCCTGGTCGGGCTTGGTGATGATGTCCTGCCCGTCCATGATGTCCTTGGACCCGCCGCCGGTGACCCCGAGGCGGAAGTTGCCGCCGGCCTTAGGGGTGCCGGCCGCCGCCGAGGTGCTGGTGCTCGGCGACGAACCGGAGCTCGAGCTCCCGCACGCGGCCGCCAGGCCCCCGAGGACCGCCACGCCCGCGGCGCCGGTGAAGAACTGACGCCTGCTGACATCCGTCATGTGAAGACCCTTCTGTTCGCCCGGCGCGCACCACTCGCAGCATCCACCATCCGAGCCGCCAGGGCCGGGAAGTTCGCGCGATTCCTCACGCGGACTTCCCCTTCTCGGCGAGCGAGTGGCGTTGCAGTCCGCGAACCTAGTCGCGGGATACGCAACATTGACCCGTAGGCCGAGGACTGTCAACCTCTTCCGCGAAGGTGCTTCCGGGTTGTTACCTGAAGGCATGGGACGAGTACGGACGGACAGGGCATGACCGGCGCTGACGACCTCCGAGAACCGCAACGCCGAGGTGCCCACGTCGAGGTGGCGGCGACCGCCCCACGCCCGTGGCCGACCCGGCTGATCGACCTGCAGACGACCGTCGCGGGTGCAGGACGCGTCATGACCCTCGACGAGATGCTCGACATCACAGTCGCGACGGCACTGATCGTCATCGTCGACGGCGTCCTGGTGCACGAGCGCTACTTCCAGGGCACGGCACCGGACGACCGGCTGCTCGGCATGTCCGCCACCAAGTCCGCGCTCGCCCTGCTCGTCGGCCTGGCCGTCGAGGCCGGACGGCTCCCTGAACTCGACGCCCACGTCACCGATCTGGTGCCCGAGCTCAGTAACAGCGGGTACGCCGATGTCACGCTGCGTCACCTGCTCACGATGACCAGCGGCGTGGGGTGGGCCGAGGACTACTTCGATCCGGACAGTCGGGCCTCCGCGATGTTGCGGCGCTGGCGCGCCGGTGAGGGCGGGTTGCGCGAGGTGCTGCTCGACATGCCGCCCGGCGATACGCCCGGGAGCCGCTACGCCTACTGCACCCCCGACTCGCTCGCGCTGGACTGGGCGAGGGAACGAGCGACCGGCGAGTCGTTCCCCGAGGCGATGGCCGGCCTGTGGACGGTGCTCGAGGCGGAGCGGCCCGCGGTGATCGGGCTGGACGCGCCCGCCGACCGCGGCGGCATCCCGATGGCCGGCGGTTCGCTCGCTGCCACGGCACGCGACTGGGCCCGGATCGGCCAGCTCCAGATCGACGGCCGCTGGGGCGGACGCCAGCTGGTCAGCAGCTCCTGGGTCGAGGACAGCAGCCGCCCGTCTCAGCGCTTCCTCGAGCCGGGTCGGCTGCCGAGCACACTCACAACCCACGCCGGCTTCGGCTACCACTGGTGGCCGCTCGACGCCGAGGGCCGGACCGTGACCGCCGACGGCATGCGCGGCCAGTTCGTCTACGTCGACCGGCCGCGGCGCACCGTCGTGGTCAAGACCTCCGCCTGGCCGTACGCCGATTCGTGGTGGGACCGGCAGTGCCGCGACCTGTCCTACCTGGCGCTGCCAGTCATCGCCGATGCCGCCGTCGCCGCAGTCGCCGCGTCGCGCGGCTGACCGCTTCGCCTGCGCCGGAGCCCGGCCGCCAGCACGATCCCCAGAACGGCGGGCAAGATCGCCGCGACCACGAGCGTCGGCTGGACTCCCAGCCGCTGCTCGAGCCAGCCCGCCGCCAGCGGGCCGACGGTCATGCTCACGGCCCACAGCAGGTTGAGCAGCCCCATCACCATGCCCGCTCCGGCGCCCGTCCCAGCCTGGGAGCGCGCGGCAAGCGGGTAAGAGATCGTGTTCAGCTCGGCCCGGCACAGCGCGAGACCGAGCAGGCAACCGACCAGCGCGGCGGTGCTGGTGCCGATCGCGGCCGGAAGGACAGCGACGGACAGCAGCAGGCACCCCACGACCACACCGGCGCCGGAGACGATCCGGCCGCCGGCTCGGGCGATGACCGCGCTCACGACGACGTACACCACCCCGGCGACGGAGAGCACACCGCCGAGCGCGGCGGCCGACTCACCGGACCGGTGCAGCGCCAACGGCACCAGCAGCTGCACCGCTCCCCAGACCGCACCGACGGCGACCATCGCGACCGCCGCACAGACCAGGTCGCGACTGCGTGAGGCGTGCCGGACCTGCCGCCACCAGCTGACACCGGCCGGTCGGGGTGATGGCACCTGCTGCGCGGTCAGGCAGACGACAGCCGTGAAGCCGGCCGTCGCCGCGGCGAGCACCAGGAACGGCGCCGCGAGGCCGAACCGGTCGGCGAGCAGCCCAGCCAGGGCCGGCGCAGCGATCGACCCGGCCGCCGAGCTGGTCACCACCGCACCGATCCGGCCGTCGGAGGCCTGCCGACCCGGCTCGCTGAGCCACGCCGGTCCGCTGGTCCAGATCGCGGTGAACCCGAGACCGAACAGCGCCCGACCGGCGAGCAGCAACGGCAACGACGGGCAGGCCTGCAGCAGGTCGGAGGCGACGAGGAGGATCGCGGCGGCAACCGTGACGCGCCGGGCGCCCCACCGGTCACAGATCGCCCCCATCGGCAGCGCCATGACGAGCATCGCCAGGCTCGGCAACGCCAGCAGCAGCGCGATCGCCGGCGTGGTGAGGCCGAACCGCTGCCCCAACGTCGGAAGCAGTGGCACCACCGCGTTCTGGGTCATCGACGTGACGAGGATCAGGCCGTGGACTCCGGTCGGGACCAGGTCACGCCGACGTCGCGCCGCCGTCATAGCCTGACCCGATCCTCACGGTGCAACGAACCCTGGTTCCGGGCCCGGTGCTGCGCCGCGGCACCGTGCGCGCCTACCACGCGCTGGCCGACGGACCCGGCGAGCGGCACGTCGTCCGGGACGACCTGGTCGCCGGTTCCGCTCCGGTGACGACCGGCGAGCCGCCGCGACGCCGGTCGTTGCTCGCCTTCGCGCACGCCACCGACCTGCAGCTCGCGGACGTCCAGTCGCCGGCCCGCTTCGAGTTCTGCAACCGCGACTACGACGACCCTCGCTTCGCGCGGATCGTCCCGATGCATCGGCCGCAGGAGGCGCTGGCCGCCCGCGCCGTCCACGCGATGGTCGAGACCCTCAACGCGATCACCGAGGCACCGGTCACCGGCGTACCGGTCGAGCTGGTCGTCACGACCGGCGACGCCGTCGACAACGCGCAGTGGAACGAGATGCGGATGTTCCTCGCGCTCTTCGAGGGCGGCATGGTCCGGCCCGGGTCGGGACGGCCGGGGTACGACGGGGTGCAGTCGCTGTCGTGGCCCGATCCGGCGTACTGGACCCCGGACGGGGAGCGGGCGGCCGGGCCCGACTGGTATCGCACCCGCTATGGCTTCCCGCACCTGCCCGGCCTGCTGGACCAGGCCCTCGCCGCCTTCCGCTCCGACGGGCTGCGGCTGCCGTGGCTCGCCTGCTTCGGCAACCACGAGGTGCACGCCCAGGGCATGGCACTGCTGACCCCGGCGATCCGGGCGGCGTTCGTCGGGGCGAGCAAGGCCGTCGGCTATCCGGTCGACCTGGAGCGCGACGGGTTGCTCGAGCGGGTCGTGAACTCCCCCGAGCTGTTGCTCGCCGGCCCGCACCGGCCGGTCGCCATCGACCCGGAGCGGCGGGCGGTCAGCCGGGTGGAGTTCGTCGAGGGTCACTTCGGCGCGGCGTCGCGGCCCGAGGGCCACGGCTTCAGTGACGCCAACCGGCGGGACGGTACGGCGTACTACGCCCACGACGTCGGGCCGGTGCGACTGCTGTGCCTCGACACCACCTGCCGCGCCGGCGGGTCGGACGGCTGCCTCGACGACGACCAGCTGCACTGGTTGGAGCGGCAGCTGCAGGGAGCCCACTCGTCGTACCTGGCACCGGACGGCACCACGGTCACGACCACCGAGCCGGACCGGCTCGTCGTCGTGTTCTCCCACCACGGCATCGACACGATGACCAACCGGCGCGGCGACCATGACGGCCCGGACGGCGTGCCGCTGCACGGTGGACAAGCGGTTCGTGAGCTGCTGCACCGATTCGGCAACGTCGTGCTGTGGCTCAACGGCCACCAGCACCGCAACCGCGTGCTCGCCCGCGCCGACCTGTCGGGGCGCACGAACGGCTTCTGGGAGGTGACGAGCTCGTCGCTGATGGACTGGCCGAGCCAGGCCCGGGTCATCGAGCTGGCCGACAACGGCGACGGGACGCTGTCCGTGCTCTGCACGATGGTCGACCACCACGGTGTCGTGCAGCCGGACCCGACCGCGGAGCGCAGCGGCCGCTGGCTCGCCGGCATGCATCGCGAGCTCGCGGCCAACGAGCCGTACCGCGGCGTCGGCTCCGGTCGCGAGGGCGACGTGACGGACCGCAACGTCGACCTGCGACTGACCGCGCCGTTCGGGTTGCAGCAGCTCAGCCAAGATTCCTCGCGATGAGCAACCGCATGATGTCCGACGTACCTTCCTCGATCTCCTCGAGCTTCGCGTCGCGCATCCACTGCTCGACCGGATGCTCGCGCGAGTAGCCCCAGCCGCCGAGGGTCTGCACCGCAGCCCAGGTGCAGTGCATCGCCGTCTCCGAGGCGGTGAGCTTGGCCATGGCCGCCAGCGACGTCGCCTCGTTCCCGGCGTCGATGGTCCGCGCGGCGTGCAGCACCAGCAGCCGAGCCGCCTCGATCCGAGTGGCCATGTCGGCGAGCCGGAACCCGACCGCCTGGTGCTCGACGATCGGCCGGCCGAACTGCTCGCGCGTCCTGGCGTAGTCACGCGCGTACTCGAAGGCGGCGCGCGCGACTCCGACCGCAGCGGCACCGAGGACGACCCGGGAGATGTCGAAGGTCTTCATCAGCCCGACGAAGCCCTGACCCTCGCTCGCCGAGCCGGTCGGCCTCGGGCACCACCACGTCGTCGAAGAAGACCTCGCGGCAGACGATGGCGCGCTGTCCCATCTTGCGCATCGGCGCACCGAACGCCCAGGCCCGCGCGCGTCCTTGGTGAGCAGGAACGCCGAGACGCCGCGCGAGCGCTGCGCCGGGTCGGTCTTGGCGAACACCACGTAGAACTCGGCGGCGCCGGCGTTGGAGATCCACGCCTTCTGGCCGTTGAGGACGTAGCCCCGACTCGGTCCGGCGGGCGGTCGTGACGATGGAGGCGGCGTCGGACCCGGATCCCGGCTCGGTCGTGGCCAGCGCGGTCAGCGGCGGTGTCGGGCCGGTCAGCGGGCGCAGCCATCGCTCCTGCTGCTCCGGGGTTCCGAGCGCGAGCACGGGTCGGCGAAGAAACCGTTGGAACACAACAGGTTTCCGATGCCCGGGTCACCCCAGCACAGCTCTTCCTGCACCAGGCACTGGGTGAACACGTCGGTGAACCCGCCACCGCCGTAGCTCGGCCGGGATCATGAAGTCGGTGATGCCGACGGCGGCCGCCTTCGCGAACAGGTCGACCGGAGTCACGATGTCGGCCTCGTCGACCTCCCGGCCCCGCGGCCTGACCTCGCGGGCCGCGAAGTCGCGCGCCAGCGCGACGACCGCGCGCTGCTCGTCGGTCAGCGGCCAGGGCTCACTCGCGGTCGGCATCGGTCTCCTCGTTGATGATTCGGGCATCGAGCGCCAACGCCCCGGCCGGTGTGACCAGGAGCGGGTTGATCTCGAGCTCGCCGATATCGCGGGATCCGCGGTGGCGATATCGCCGACAGCGACGATCAGGCGCGCGGCGGCGTCGAGGTCGACGGGGGTGCGGCCGCGGGCGCCGGTCAGCAGGCCGGCACCGCGCAGCCGGCTCGAGCATCGCTGATGCCCGCGGCAGGTCGAACGGCGCCAGGTCGACCTGCACGTCGTCGAAGAGCTCGGTGAAGATGCCGCCGATCCCCACCATGACCACCGGTCCGAAGTGCGGGTCGCGACGGGCGCCGACGATCGAGCTCGACCCCGTCAGTGGCGTCGGCCAGCACCTCGACGACGCAACCGTCCGGCGCCAGCAGCGCCACCATCTCGCGGTACGCCGCCACCAGGTCGGTGACCGTCTCGATGCCGAGCCGGACGCCGCCGGCATCGGACTTGTGCAGCAGGCCGTTGGCCTTAGCACCCAGGGAGCGTGCAGCCGTTGGGCGGCCTGGATGAGGGCGGCCTCGTCGCGGACCAGCCGGGCCGACGGGAACGGCAACGCCCGCGGCCGCGAGCCGCTGCCTCGCGGTCCAGTAGTCGACTGCCGCTGACGTGGTCCGGGACGTGGAGGGTCGGCGCGACGCGCTGTCGCGGGTGGTGCGAGCCGACCCAGCCCGACGGTGGCGGACTCGACCCGCCGGAACACCGCGAGGCCGCGGGCCCGCAACCGGTCGGCCATCGGCGACGCGGGGAACATGGTGTGCACCGCGACCGGTCGCCCGGTCCGGTGCACGACGTCGGCAAGCTCGGTCGGCGATGTCCAGCTCGGCAGCGGCGAGCTCCGGGCCGTACTCGCCGTACCCACCGAAGTAGCCGCTGACCAGGAGCGCGTCGACCTCACCGGCGTCGAGCAGGTCGGCCGCCACCCGGGGGATGCAGTGCAGGTCCTGCTCGGCGCCGCCTGCGACGTCGACCGGGTTGGACGTCGCGGCGTGGGACGGCAGGTGGCCGGCGATCCGCGCCCGCAGCGGGTCGGAGAGCACCGGTACGTCGAGACCGGACCGGTGGGCCAGCTCGGCAGCGACGGCGGCATGCCCACCACCGTCGGTGAGGACGGCGAGCCGGCGCCCCGCCGGTCGGGCCGGGGCCGCGAGCAATGCCAACAGGTCCGCGAGCTCGCCGAGGCTGTGGACGCGGTAGGCGCCGGCCACGGCGCACGCGGCGTCGATGACCGCCGACGCCGAGACCATCGAACCGGTGTGAGAAGCCGCAACCCTCGCCGCTGCGGGGCTCGACCCGGCGGCCAACACGACGACCGGCTTCCCGACCGAGCGGGCCGCCTCGACGAACCGGCGGCCGTCGGTGAACTGCTCGACAGTAGACGGCGATGACGTCGGTGTCGGCGTGGTCGGCGCACGACTCGATCAGCTCGGGCAGCTCGATGTCCGCCTGGTTGCCCACCGAGACGAACCGTGAGAAACCCAACCCGTGCTCGACCAGCAGCCCGGCGAGGTCGAGGGAGAGGTTGCCGCTCTGCGAGAGCAGCGCCACCCGACCGGAGGGCAACGGGTTGGACGTCAGCCGCAAATCGCTGGCCGCGTCGAAGAGTCCGAGACAGTTCGGGCCGAGCAGCCGCGCACCGGCGGACCGCACCCGCCGCGCCATCTCCTCCTCGACCCGGCGGCCGCCGTCGCCGGTCTCGGCGAACCCCGCCGCGATCCCGACGACCGCCGCCGCGCCCGCGGCGAGCGCGTCGTCGACCGCCTCCGGCACCTGCGGCGCGGGCACGCACAGCGCGACCAGCCCGACCGGACCCGGCACATCCGCGACTGACCGGTAGGAAGCCCGGCCGAGGACGACGTCACGGCTGCGGTTGACGAGGTACGCCGGCCGGGGCCCGGTGAGCGCCGCGCGGCCGAGCCAGTTGCCCCACTTCCGCTCGTCGTCACTCGCGCCGACGACGACGACCGACACCGGGTCGAACAGCGCCGCCAGGGAGTCGACGACGACGGTCATCTGCCCTTCCAGTGCGGAGCTCGCCGCTCCGCGAACGCCGCCGGCCCCTCGGCCGCATCCTCGGAGGCCAGCATCGCGTCGTACCGGGTCAACCGGCCGGAGCGCATGGTGCGGTAGCCGTCGGCCACCGACCCGCCCTCGGTCGCGGCGAGCACCTCCAGGACGGCAGCGACCGCGAGCGGTGCGGATCGCACGATCCGGCGGGCGAGGTCGCGGGCCGCGGTCAGCAGGAGGTCGGCGGGGACGACCTGGTTGACCAGGCCGAGGTCGAACGCCTCGTCCGCGCCCAGCCGGCGGCCGGTCAGGAGCAGCTCGACGGCCAGCGGGCGCGGCAGCCGTCGCGGCAGCCGAAGGACGCCGCCCGCGTCCGGGATGATCCCGAGGCCGGTCTCCGGCAGGCCCACCTCGGCGACGTCGGACATCACGATCAGGTCGGCGGCCAGCGCCAGCTCGAAGCCGCCGCCGAGCGCCAAGCCGTTGACCGCCGCGATGACGGGCTTGGTCCGGTCGTGCAGCTCGGTGAGCCCGGCGAAGCCACCGGGGCCGTGGTCGGCGTCGACCTCCTCGCCGGCGGCCGCGGCCTTGAGGTCCCAGCCAGCGCAGAAGAACCGCTCGCCGCCGCCGGTGATGATGCCGACGCGGAGCTCGGGGTCGGCTTCGAGACGGGCGAAGGCGTCGTACAGCGCGAGGCTGGTCGGGGCGTCGACGGCGTTCGCCTTCGGCCGGTCGAGGGTGATGGTGAGGATCCCGTCGGCGGCCTCGACCCGCACCGGATCGTTGGTAGTGCTCGACATCTCAGGCTCCCCGCTCCCGCAGCATCGCCCGCGAGATGATGTGGCGCTGCACCTCGCTGGTGCCGTCCCAGATCCGCTCGACCCGGGCGTCACGCCAGAACCGCTCGATCGGCAGGTCGCTCATCAACCCCATGCCGCCGTAGATCTGGACCGCGCGGTCGGTCACCCGGCCCAGCATCTCCGATGCGTAGAGCTTCGCCATCGCAGCGTCGGAGTCGCTCATCCGGCCCTCGGTCAGCTTCCACGCGGCCTGCAGCGTCAGCAGCTCCGCAGCCTCGATCTCGGTGGCCATGTCGGCGAGCTGGAAGCCGACGCCCTGGAACCGGCCGACCGGCTGCCCGAACTGGTGGCGGCTCGCCGCCCATTCCGTGCTCAGCTCCATCACCCGTCTCGCGCGGCCGACGCTGAACGCCGCCACGGTCAGCCGGCTGGCACCGAGCCACTCGCTGAGCAGGTCGAAGCCGCGGCCCTCGTCGCCGAGCAGCGCCGTACCCGGCACCCGGCAGTCGACGAAGGACAGCTCGCAGTGGTGGTAGCCGCGGTGCGAGACCGACGCCGCACCGCGGCGCACGGTCAGGCCTGATGTGTCGTGGTCGACGAGGAACGCGGAGATCGCACTTCGCTCCCCACGCGCCGTCTGCTCGGTGCCGGTCACCGCGAACAGCACGACGAAGTCGGAGACGTCCGCGTGGCTGATGAAGTGCTTGGTGCCGTTGATGATCCAGCGTCGCCGTCGCCGTCCCGCCGGGCGCTCGTCGTCATGGCCCGCACGTCGGAGCCGGCGCCGGGCTCGGTCATCGCGAGGCAGTCGTGCCGCTCGCCGCGGATCGTCGGCAGCAGATAGCGCTCGACCTGCTCGCCCTGACAGGCCTGCAGGATGTTGCTGGGCCGGGTGACCAGCGCCTGCAACGCGTACGACGTCCACCCCAGCTCCCGCTCGACCAGCGTCAGCGACAGCGCGTCGAGGCCGCCGCCGCCGAGCTCGGCGGGGAAGTTCGCGGCGTACAGGCCGGCGGCGATCGCCTTGCCTCGGATGTCACGGGCCAGCTCGTCGGGGACCTCGTCCAGCCGCTCGACCAGGTCCTCGTGCGGCACCAGCTCGCGGCGGACGAAGTCGCGGACGGTCGCGACGATCGCGCGGCGTTCCTCGTCGAGCCCGAAGTCCATGACGCTGCCCCTCAGCCCACCGGCCGGCGGATGCCCATGACGTGACCGACCGCGTCGGGGCGCGGCAGCGAGGCGTGGGCGTCGCGGATCGCGGCGATGCGTTCGTAGAGGTCGGTCGGCATCGGGACGACGCGACCGCTCGCCATGTCGACGTGGACGAGCAGCTGCTCGGCGGTCGCGACCGGTTCGCCGGTGGACTCGTCGCGCACCACGAGGAACAGGTGCAGGCTCTTCGGGCCTAGGTCGAGGACCTGCAGCGTCGAGTCGAGGTGGTCGCCGAGCCCGGACTCCCGCAGGTGGTGCAGGTGAGTCTCGGCGGTGTAGAGCGAATGACCGGCGGCGCGGTAGTCGTCGTCGATCCCGACGTACCGGAAAAACGCGTCTGCCACGTCGCCCACCATGACGAGGTAGTTGGCCTCGCTCATGTGGCCGTTGTAGTCGAGCCAGTCGGAGGGCACGACGGTCCGGTAGAGGGCGAGCGGCGCATCGATCACGACGCGGCGACCCCCAACCCGGAGCGTCGCTCCCGCGAGATCGGTGCGACGAGTGTTCGTATCGTGCGACGATAGGGACGCTCGGCATCACCCGTCAACCAGACAGGACGGCACCGTGAGCACACCCGAGGGCGTCGTCGATCCCGCGGACCCGGCCGCCGACTCACCCACGATCTCGCCCGTCGGCTCGGGCGGCCGGGTGCAGTCGGTAGAGCGCGCGCTGGCCCTGCTCGACGCTGTCGCGGCGGCCTCACCGCGGGGCGAGACGGTGGCCGAGCTGGCGCTGGTCTGCGGGATCAACCGCGCGACCGCCTGGCGGCTGCTCGCCACGCTGGAGGCACACGGCCTGGTCGACCGGGACCCCGGCACCAACCGCTACCAGGTCGGGTACACCGTCGCCCGGCTGGCCGCGTCCTCCGGCGTCGACGGGCTGGTCCGTCGTACCCATCACGTTCTCGAGCGGGTCTGCAATAAGACCGGTGAGGCGGCCGATCTGGCGGTCGGCCGACGTACCGAGCTGGTGTACGTCGACGAGGTCGCGCCGCCCGCGGTGCTCACGGTCAACTGGCTCGCTCGCCCGGTGCCGCTGCACGCGACCTCGACCGGCAAGGCGTGGCTGGCGTGGCTCCCGGCCGCGGAGGTCCTCGGCCTGCTCGGCACCCACCTCGAGGGCTTCACCGACGCGACCGTCACCGACATCCCGCGGCTGCTCGCCGAGCTCGAGGAGATCCGCGAGCGGGGCTTCGCCGTCTCCGCCGGGGAGCTCGAGACCACGCTGTACGGCGTGTCCGCTCCGGTGCTGCGGGTTGGCGAGGAGCGACCGCTCGCGGTGTTCAGCATCTGGGGCCCGGTCAACCGGGTGCCCGCCGCCCGATTCGAGGCGCTCGGCGCGGTGGCGATCGAGGCCGCCGCGGCGGTCGAGGTGGCGCTGCGCGACTGAGCGAGCTGGTACTGCTTGACAACCGGACCCGAGTCCGAGACCGTTTCACATGCTGCAGTGCACGACTCATTATGTGCGTTCGATGCGCTGTGCATTCATCGTCTGTGTAGTCGACTTCGGAGGTTCCCGTGGCGCCAGCCCGCAAGGTCATCATCACGTGCGCGGTCACCGGGTCCGGTCACACGCCCACGATGTCGCCGCACCTGCCCTACACGGTCGAGGACGTGGTCGGCCAGTCGGTCGCCGCCGTCGCGGCCGGGCGCGTCGGTGATCCACCTGCACGCCCGTGACCCCAAGGACGGCAGCCCGACCGCCGACCCCGCGGTGTTCCTCGAGTACCTCAAGGCGATCAAGGCCGAGACCGACGCCGTGATCAGCATCACGAGCGGCGGCGCCACCGACCAGACGGTGGCCCAGCGGCTGCGGGTGATCTACGAGACCAAGCCCGAGCTGTGCACCCTCAACCTGGGGACGTTCAACTACGGCAGCTTCCCGATGATCCCGAAGTACGCCGGCCAGTGGAAGTTCGACTGGGAAGAGCCGTATCTCGAGAGCACCCGTACCGAGCCGTTCGTCAGCACCTTCGCCGACATCGAGCGCATGCTCACCGACGTCGGCCCGGAGACCGGGGCGCGCTTCGAGTACGAGGCCTACGACGTCGGGCACCTCTACACGCTCGCGTACTACCTCGAGGCCGGGCTCGTGAAGCCGCCGATCTTCCTGCAGACAATCATGGGCGTGATGGGCGGCATCGGCGCCGAGGTCGACCACCTCTCCCACATGAAGAACACCATCGACAAGCTGTTCGGCGACGCGGTGCAGTGGTCGGTGCTGGGCGCCGGGCGGCACCAGTTCAACATGATCACGGTCTCGGCCGTGATGGGCTCGCACGTGCGGGTCGGGCTCGAGGACGGGCTGTTCATCGGCAAGGGCCAGCTGGCGTCGTCGAACGCCGAGCAGGTCGAGAAGATCACGCGGATCCTCGGCGAGCTCTCGTTGGATATCGCCACACCGGCCGACACCCGCGAGATCCTCGGCCTCAAGGGCATCGACCAGGTCGGTTGGTGAGCCAGGGCGGCCGCCCGTCGCCGGAGGACGTCCGCACCGTCGCGATCATCGGGACCGGTGTCATCGGCGCCGGGTGGGCGGCGCACTTCCTGCGGATGGGCTACGACGTCGTCGCGCTGGGATCCCGGTGCCCGGGCCGAGGAACGGCTCGGCTCGCTGGTTGACACGGCGTGGCCCTCATTGGAGCGGCTCGGGCTTGCTGATGGTGCGTCGCGTGACCGGCTGCGGTTCTCCGACACGTTGGCGGGTGCGCTCGCCGGCGCGGACTTCGTGCAGGAGTCCGCGCCCGAGGTGCTCGACGACAAGGTGGCGCTGCTGGCCTCGATCGACGCGGCCACGCCGGCCGGCATGGTGGTGGCGTCGAGCACGTCGGGATTCATGATGAGCGACATGGCCGTCGGTACGACGACGCCGGGGCGGTTCGTGGTCGGTCACCCGTTCAACCCGCCGTACCTGATCCCGATCGTCGAGGTCGTCGGCGGCCAGGACACCGATCCCGACGTGGTCGCGTGGGCGGAGACGTTCTACACGCTGGCCGGCAAGGTGACCCTGACGATGGACCGCGAGGTCCCGGGCTTCGTCGGGAACCGGCTGCAGGAGGCACTGTGGCGCGAGGCGCTGCACATGATCGACTCCGGCCAGGCGACGGTGCAGCAGATCGACGACTCGATCGCCTACGGCCCGGGGCTGCGGTGGGCGCTGATGGGGCCGATGCTCACCTTCCACCTGGCCGGCGGCCAGGGTGGCATGGCGCACATGCTGGACCAGTTCGGCCCCGCGCTGCTCGAGCCGTGGACTCGGCTGACGGCGCCCGAGCTGACGCCGCGGCTGCGGGACCTCGTCGTGGCGGGCGTGGACGAGTCGGTCGGCGACACCACGATCCGCGAGCTGGAGCAGCAGCGCGACGCGTTCCTCGTCGACCTGTTGCTGTTGCTCGAGAAGTATCGCCGCCGACTGAGCTGCATGCCGGCGCGCCTTACCAGCGGCTACCGCACCGACGTCCGCGAGGAATGGATCGACTACAACGGCCACCTGCACGACGCCTGCTACGCCATCGTCCTGAGCGAGGCGAACGAAGTGATGTTCGCTGACCTCGAGCTCAGCGAGGACTACCGCGTCGAGACCGGTCGGGCGATGTACACGGTCGAGTGCCACATCCGCTTTCTCGCCGAGAGCAAGCGCGGCGACACGCTGGTCGCGTCGTCGATCCTGGTCAGCGCCGACCCGAAGCGGATGCGAGTGCACACTCTGCTGAGTCTGGACGACGGCACCGCCGTTGCGACCGGCGAGTTCTTCTACCTGCACGTCGACGAGGCCGCGGGCGGCGTCACGCCGATGCCCGACGACCGATGGGCGCTCGTCGAGGCGCTGCTCAGTGCGCACGCGTCACTGGAACGACCCGCGCATCTCGGTCGCGGCGTCGCCGCCCCGCGCTAACCCTCGCAACTTGTCAGGGCGCTCGGCCCAAACGCAGGCTCAACCGTCCTGACAAGTGGCGGGATGTCGAGGATCCGCGGCCGGCTCCGTCCCCGTCAGTGGACGCGACCACAATGGGTCGCACCAGCACCGAGGAGAACCCGATGGCCAAGTACTTGCTGCTCAAGCACTACCGCGGCGCCCCGGCGGCGGTCAACGACGTGCTGCATGGACCAGTGGACGCCGGAGGAGGTCTCGGCGCACATGCAATACATGAGCGATTTCGCGGACCGGCTCGAGGGAACCGGGGAGTTCGTTGACGGCCAGGCCCTCGCCCCCGACGGGATGTGCGTGCGGTACGACGGCGAGGGTCGGCCACCGGTCACCGATGGCCCGTTCGCCGAGACCAAGGACCTCATCGCCGGCTGGATGGTGATCGACGTCGACAACCAGGAGCGCGCCATCGAGCTGGCCGGGCGAGCTCTCGGCCGCTCCAGGGGCGGGCGGGAAGCCGATCCACGAGTGGCTCGAGGTGCGCCCGTTCCTGACCGCGCCACCGACCATCACGGAGTGACCTCGGAACTGAACGAGGTCCTACTCCGGAGCCTCACGCCGAGCGTGCTCGGGATCCTCGTCCGCCGCGGAGCCGACTTCGCGGCGGCCGAGGACGCCGTACAGGACGCGCTGGTCGAGGCGGTCCGCGTCTGGCCGGCCGATCCGCCGCGGGACCCGAAGGGCTGGCTGGTCACCGTGGCCTGGCGCCGGTTTCTCGACGCGACCCGGGCGGACGCCGCACGTCGTCGGCGCGAAGACCTCGTCGACGAGGAGCCGGCGCCGGGCCCCGCGTCCGGACGGTGGACGACACGCTCCAGCTCTACTTCCTGTGCGCTCACCCGTCGCTGACGCCGTCGTCCGCGGTCGCACTCACGCTGCGCGCCGTCGGCGGGCTGACCACCCGTCAGATCGCCCAGGCGTACTTGGTGCCCGAGGCGACCATGGCGCAGCGCATCAGCCGGGCCAAGCGCACCGTTTCCGAGCGTGCGCTTCGACCGCCCGGCGACGTCGCCACCGTGCTGCGCGTCCTCTACCTGGTGTTCAACGAGGGCTACTCCGGCGACGTCGACCTTGCGGCAGAGGCCATCCGGCTCACCCGTCAGCTCGCGGCCTCGATCGACCACCCCGAGGTGTCGGGGCTGCTCGCCCTCATGCTGCTCCACCACGCCCGGCGCGCCGCTCGGACCACGCCCGATGGCCGCCTGGTGCCGCTCGCCGAGCAGGACCGCGGCCGCTGGGACACCACGTCGATCGCCGAGGGAGTCGAGATCCTGCAGGCGGCCCTCGCCCGCGACCGGCTGGGCGAGTTCCAGGCCCAGGCCGCCATCGCGGCACTCCACGCGGACGCGGCCACCGCCGAGGAGACCGACTGGGTACAGATCGTCGAGTGGTACGACGAGCTCGTGCGCCTGACCGACAGCCCGGTCGTCCGGCTCAACCGTGCGGTGGCCGTCGGCGAGGCCGACGGGCCGCGGGCCGGCCTGGCGGCGCTCTCGGCGCTGGACGACTCGCTGCCCCGGCACACCGCGGTGGCGGCGTACCTCCACGAGCGCGACGGCGACCTGGCGACGGCGGCACGGTTGTACGCCGAGGCGGCGCACAAGGCGCCCAACCTCGCCGAGCGCGACCACCTGACCCGCCAGGCCGCCCGGCTCAACGCCCGCCAGCCTCGCTGACGCGCGCCGGCCCCTGCGACCCCGCAGACTTGTCAGGGCGCTCGGCCCAAACCCACGCTCGGGCGTCCTGACCCGTTCGGCCGGGCGCATTCGGGGGAAAATGTCGGCATGTCTCGTCGTACGCCGCGCGACTGGCCACCGGGCAACAACCTGACCATCGAGCGGCTCGCGTTCCTGGCCGCCCGCCCGCAACTGGTGAAGCGCAGCTCCAGGGGGCTCCCCGGGATTCTCCGGTTCCTTGAGGCCGCCGGTGGCATGAACGGGGTGCGGATGCGAGCCGGCACGATCTCCTCGGGCGGTTACGTCGGACCGGGCCAGGACCTTCGCAACCACCGGATGGAAGACCTCGTCGTCGCGTGCGACACGCTTGCCCAGCAGTTACATCCCGAGGACAAGGCGATCCTGCGGATCAGCGGCCGGCTGCCGGACGACTTCTTCGACCGTGTCGAGGCCGAAGCGACCCGGCTGCACCGCGACAATCACCACGGCAGGTGACCGCCGCGGACTTGTCAGGGTGCTCGGCCCAACGCCACGCTCGGGCGTCCTGACAGGTCAGGTGGTGATCGAGTCCTGGCCCGGGCCGCAGGTGCGGTGGTGGATCTCGACGGCCAGCGCATGGATCGCCTTGGTGAGATCGGTGTTGGTGTGCAGCTCCGACTCCTGCTCGTTGAAGTCGCGATCGGCCTTGGCTTGCTGGAAGTCCGACTGCCGGTTCTGGCCGATCATCACGAACGTCGACAGGAAGATGGCTTCCAGCGACACGATGAGCGTCAGCGTCTGCCACGGACTCTTCTCGAGGAAGAGCATCCACAGCGCGAACACCACGATGTGCACGTAGACGAACATCATCGAGCCAGCGAACTTCGTGATCCCGTCGGCGACTCGCAGCTGCAGGTCCTGCGCCCGTTTCCGCTCGTGCTCGAGGACGACGGGACTGTGCGGCAGCGGTGCCGTCTGCGCGGGCGGCGCAGCTGTCGTTGTCGTCTGTGACATGGGGGTTCTCCTCGGGCCGGGGAATCGGACTCATGATCCCCAACTCGATGCCAACTCATGCCACGCCGCGCGGGAGGGTTCGAACCGCGGCAACAGGGGACACCGGCAGGGACGAAAGGTGAGGTGCGATGCTCAGGCTGATCGGGATCTTGCTCATCATCTGGCTGGCGATCGGCGCGATCGCCGCCGGGCAGCGGCACTACTACAGCGGATCCGCCACCAACTGCGCCAAGAACAGCACCACCGCGGTCACGATCGTCGCGGGCCCACTCAACTATGCCGGAGCGAACCCCAAGGTGAAGTGCAAGATCCCGCAGCCCAGCAAGTGACGCCATGATGGGGGCATGAGCGACGACGGCGTCCAGTTCAGCCGAGGCCGGCGGTCGACGCAGCAGCTCGACGACGGCACGAGACGTGCTCGCTGCGGCGGTCCGTCCGATCGACGCCGAGCTGGCCGACCGGATCGAGCGAGAACCCAACTGGCGCAAGACCTATCCCACTCACCTGCGCCGGCTGACCGAAGTCTCCGCCTCGACGGCTGACGCCGGTCACGTCATCGCTCGCTCGGGCCTCGACGCCTTGCATGCTCGGTTCGAGTTGGTTCGTGACGGCGTACCTCGGCCGTTGCTCGCCGCCGTTGCGGACGACGAGCCGCGGCCGGTCGACACCGAAACGGTTGTCGGCACCGGCACACCACCGAGCGAGCTCGTCGTACCGCTCGGATCGCAGCGGCTGCGCGGCCAGGCGCTGCGCGACCGCGTCGACGACTGGGTACGACGAGGCCTGGTCGAGCCGTCATTCGCGACCGCGATCCATCAGGTCATCGACCATCCCGAGTGGCTCGACCTCTCCGGCCGCACGTTCGCCCTGCTCGGTGGCGGCGGCGAGATGTCGCCGCTGTCCTCCCTGCTCGACTGGGGTGCCGACGTCGCTGTCGTCGACCTACCGCGCGCCGACATCTGGCGACGCATCATCGACCTGGCCAAACGAGGACCGGGACGCCTCCAGATTCCCGTCATGCCGACCCGGGCCAAAGCCACTGACCTCGAAGACCGAGCCGGCATCGACCTGCTCGTCGACGCACCGGCGGCCCGGCAGTGGATCGCGCACCTTCCCGGGCCGTTGGTGCTCGGCAACTACGCGTACGCCGATGGGGCCAGCTTCGTGCGGGTCGCGATGGCCGCCGACGCCATCGCCGCGACACTGCTCGACCAACGCGACGACGTCTCGCTCGCCTACCTGGCGACGCCGACGGATGTGTTCGCCGTACCGCCCGAAGTGGTCGCGGACGCCCGGGCCCGAGTCGCCACGACGAGCGCGGTGTGGCGGATGCTGGATTCACCGATGCGGATGGGTACAGCCGGCCGCGCCTTCGTGCCGCACTACCGCTCGACGGTGAAGGACAGCAGCGGCCGCGAGCTCGGTGTCGCCGACACCCTGATCGTGCAGCAGGGGCCGAACTACGCGCTGGCGAAACGGCTGCAGCGCTGGCGCGCCATCACCGCGCGGTACGACGGTGTCTGGTCGTCGGCACACATCGCGCCGCCGAGCCGGACCAAATCGGTGACCAAGAACCGCATCCTCGGCGCGGCCTACACCGGCTCGTCGCGGCTCGGCGTCGAGGCGTTCGAGCCGGCGACCTCCAGCGTGCTGATGGCGGCAGTGCTGGTGCGCGACCTGTGTGACCCGACCGCCGTCGCCCATCCCGCAACGACGCTGCCCGGCGCCGAGGACCTGTTCATGGATGCTGCCGCCCACGGCGGCGTGTGGCGGCTGCCGTGGGAGCCGCGGTCGGTGCTCCCGATTGCGGTGCTGCTCGGCGCCCGGGCGCTGCTCACGCGCTCGGCGTGATCGGCACGATCACGACTGCGTGGCCGGCGATCCCTCGATGGTCTCGTACCGGCGGGCGGCGTCGAACTGCCGCAGACCCGCGGGCTGGGCTCGGCCGGCAGCGTACGCCGCAAGGCCAAGCAGCACGAGCAACGGGCCGGTGTTGGGGTCGGTGGCCTGGCCGGTAGTCAGGTCGCCGAGACCCTGCACGACGACCCACGCGGCCAGTGACAGCACGATGCCGGCCGTCACCGAGATCGTCCTGGCGGGGCCAGGAATGAACACCCAGATGACGATCAGCAGCTCGATCGCTACCAACGCGCCGACGTACCCGGTCGAGATGGTCCGGCCAGCGAGCCAGTTGTCGAGGCGAGCAATCCAGCCGGGCGCGTCCGACGCCATGTCGCGCAGCATGCTGCGCTGCATCACGCCGGTGTCGTTCCCGGAGGTGAGCTGGGTGACGACACCGACTGCCCACACGGACGCCCATGCCCCCAAGGCCCAGCGCGGCGGAGCGGCCGATGATCCCCCTGCCTCCTCCGATGCCGGCCAGGCCAGCAACGCCACGACCGCGTACAGCAACGCGGCCCCCGGCGCACCAGTCAGCAGCGTGTCCCCGCTGAACGTGCCACCGAGCCCTTCACCGAGCCACCAGATCGACACCCCCCACACCACCGACCCGGCGAGGGCGAACCGAACAGAGCGGCGCCACAGCAGCGCCACTGCGAGCAGCAGCTGGAAGCCGGCGAAGAACGAGTTGGTCAGCGCCGGATGTGCCACGACGAGACTGGACGCCCAGTGCACCGGCACCCGGATCAGCGCGGCCTGACCGGCCCCGGCCGGGGCGAGAGCGCTGCGGGCAAAGTCCTTGCTGAACATGAAGGGCTGGCATTGCAGCGCGCCGTCGAGCAGCCACAATGCCGCCAACGAGAGCTGCAACGCCCGCCGGGTGACTCTCATGGATTGTCCCTCGCTGTCGCGGTCCCGGGAGCCCCACGCCCTGTCGGCGCGGGACCCCCGGAACCCGATATCTACAGACGGTTGTTGCTAGACCCCGAAGTACAGGAACAGGTTGGTCGGGATCGGAGCGGTGATGTTCTTGTTGCCCTTCTTGATCTGCTTGGCGATGTAGTGGAAGGACTTGTGCTTGCGCAGGTTCAGGAAGGTCGCCTTGCTCGTCACGCCGATGACCTTGACGTCCCACCACTCCGGCTTGCCGCCGTTCTTGGTGGTGATGTAGTGGTCGTGGCCGGGAGTGGCGAAGTTCTTCAGTGCGTCGGTGAGCTGCTTCTTGCTCAGACCCGGGTACAGCGGCTTGAGCGCGGGCTCGAGCCGGGTCAGGTCGACGGTGCCGGGATGGTCAACACACACCAACCCCGTCGGGCACTCCATCATGTTCATCGGCACTGTGAAGCCGAGCGGAACCGTGATGTAGAGCGGGTCGAAGTTCTTCGACGGCGCCTTCTTGAAGTTCGCGCCGACCTCACACCCGCTGGAGGCGTGGGACTTGACGTGCTTGTCGCAGAAGTAGCCCTTGGTGTAGGTGAAGTTGACGGTCTTGCCGGCATCGAAGGACTTGGTCATGCCGAACTCGTTGATGCCGCGACCCACACTCATCCGATTGCTGGGCGGTGGCTTAGCCATGCCACCGGAGTCGGCAACTGCAACACCAACACCGGCTGCCGTGACAGCAGCGATACCGGCCGCGACAACCCTGACGCGGGGTTTGCTGATTCCCAACAGTTTCATCCTTGCTCCCTCCGGCCGGACCTCCGACGGGTCAGGCCATGGCGGGTGGCGACTCATGTCGCGCGAAGAATCCCGCTACGGGGTATTCGCAGAGAAATGTGTGTTGGATCACAGGTGGCGCCAGGAACATCGTTGTGGTGATCGGAGCCGAGCGGAGCCCTCAGCCCATCAGAGCGATGGGACGCGGCGCTACGGCGTCGAGCCGCGCGAGCAGTGCTTCGGTCTCCGGGTCGGCCGGCGTGTAGCTGACCATCCGTACGCCGGTCCGCGGCGAGAGCCACAAGTTCGTGTAGCAGAACTGCAACCGACCGAGCTCGGGATGGTCGAAGCGCTTGGTGAGGTTCTCCGGCGAGACGATGTCGTGACGCTGCCACATCGCGGCGAACTCCGGCGACGCCTCCTGCAGCCGCTTCACCCGGCACTTCCACACCGGTTCGGCGACGTGGTCGGCCATGGCGGCGCGGTACTGCCCGACCAGCCGACGAGTGGCGGAGTCCCAGTCCGGCAGCGAGGCGCGCACTGTGGGGCTGGTGAACGCCAGCCACATCGTGTTGCGCTGATCGAACGGCACCTGGTCCAGGTCGCCCATCAACGCGGTGTACGCCCGGTTGTAGGCGAGCAGGTCGTAGCGGCCGTTGGAGACGATGGCGGGGTACGGGTGGAGCTTGTCCAGCAGCAGCCGGACCTCGTCGGAGACCGGCAAGCAGTCCGGCCCGATCTCGGTCAGCGGCGACCCGGCGAGGGTGAACAGGTGACCCCGCTCGTGCGGGTCGAGCAGCAGGGTGCGCGCGATCGCGTCGAGCACCTGCTCGGAGACGTTGATGTCGCGGGCCTGCTCGAGCCAGGTGTACCAGGTGACGCCGACCCCCGCGTGCTGGGCGACCTCCTCGCGGCGCAGGCCCGGGGTACGACGGCGGCCGTACTCCGGCAGCCCCAGCTGGTCAGGGGTGAGCCGCTCGCGGCGGCTGCGCAGGAAGCTCGCCAGCTCCTTGCGGCGGAGCGCCGCGGCGTCCGGGGCAGCAGAAGTGTCGGTCGCCGGCGATACGGTGCGCTCGAGGGTCGTGGTCACGGGTACTAGGATGCCGTATATCCAGACCTGGTGCCAGTTACTGCTGATACCTGGATAAACAGACTCTGGTACCAGGCTAGCAATGCGGCCAGAGTGGTCTCATGACCGCACCAACCACGTCCCGTCGCACCCTTAACCCGCAGCCCGGCGGTCCGCCGGCCGGCTTCACCCGCTCCACCGCGGTGCCGGGGCCCGCCGCCTCGCCCCCGCTGTCCACCGCCGGGCTGGTGACCATCTTGGTCGGCGTCCTGCTCCCGCTCATCGACTTCTTCATCGTCAACGTCGCGCTCCCGACCATGGAGCACGACCTGCACGCGACGACGGCCCTGCTCGAGCTCGTGGTCTCGGGCTACGCGACGGCGTACGCCGTCCTGCTCGTGCTCGGCGGCCGGCTCGGTGACGCCCACGGCCGCAAGCGGCTGTTCCTTGCCGGCATCGCGGCCTTCACGCTGACCTCGCTGCTGTGCGGCATCGCCCCGTCGGCGACGACCCTCGTGATTGCGCGAGTGCTGCAGGGCGCGTCGGCCGCGCTGATGGTGCCGCAGACGCTCTCCACCATCCAGGCGACGGGTACGCCGGCCTCGCGGTCAAAGGCGCTCGGCTGGTTCGGCGCGACCGGTGGGCTCGCGGCCGTCACCGGTCAGCTGCTCGGCGGGGTGCTGGTGTCGGCGAACATCGGCGGCAGCGGCTGGCGCGCCATCTTCTTCGTCAACATCCCGGTCGGCATCATCGGCCTGATCCTGGCCGCGCGCTACGTGCCGGAAACGCACGCAGTTCGGCGTACCCAGATCGACGTCGTCGGGACGATGCTGCTCGCCGTCACCCTCGTCGCGGTGCTGATCCCGCTCACCGAGGGGCGCGCGCTCGGCTGGCCGGTCTGGTCGTGGGTGTTGCTGGCGCTCGCCCCCGTCAGCGCGATCGGATTCGGGTACGTCGAACGGTCATTGGAGCGCACTGGTGGTGCCCCGCTGGTGCCGCCGTCGGTGTTGCAGCACAACAGCATGCGGCGCGGGCTGCTGCTCGCGGTGCCGTTCTTCGCGACCTTCGGCGCATTCATGTTCGTGTACGCGCTCGTGACCCAGGGCTACCTCGGCTTCGGCCCGCTGCGCGCCGGCGTCGCGATGGCGCCGATGGCCTTCGTGTTCCTGCTCGCGTCGCTCGCGACCACCCGACTCGTGGCCCGTTTCGGCCGCAACGTGATCGGAGCGGGCGCTCTGATCCAGCTGGTCGGGCTGCTGGTGCTGATCGCCACCCTGCTGGCGTGGTGGCCCGCGGTCTCGGTGTACGACCTGATGCCGGGTCTCGCCATCATGGGCGCCGGGCAGGGTCTGATGATGAGCCCGCTCTACCGGGTCGTTCTCTCCGAGGTGCCGCCGGAGGTCGCGGGCGCAGGAAGCGGCGTGCTCACGACGACGCAGCAAACCTCGCTGGCGCTCGGTGTCGCGCTGATCGGCAGCCTGTTCGTCTCGCTGGCGGCGACCAACCGACTCGGTCCGCTCCACGCGGCCGTGACGATCCTGACGATCCAGGCGGTCGTGGCCGTCGGGCTCGCGGTCGGCAGCCGGCTACTGCCACGAGGGAGTCGGGCAGCCAGCCCGGTTCGCGCTCAGCGGGAGTCTGTGGTCCTCGACCCGGCCTGACCCTGCTCGGCCAGCCGCGCGTGCAACCGGTCACGAATCTCGTCCGGGGTGTACGCGCGGCGCTGCCGTTCGTTGCGCGCGATGACAACGCCGGTCGCGGTGACACCCGCGAGGCCTGCCACACCGAGGACCTTCCACCACCGCACGCGCTTACGCTACTGCGGTGACCGGGACATCGATCGACCTCGACGCCGCGGTAGAGCTGACACGCACCGGCGACCTGTGGCTGTTCCGGGGCACCAGCGCCGCCGACCGCGCGATCCGGATGACGACCAACAGCCCGGTCAACCACGTCGGGATGGCGGTCGTCCTCGACGACCTGCCGCCACTGATGTGGCACGCCGAGCTCGGCCGGTCGCTGGTCGACATGTGGTCCGGCACCCATCAGCGCGGCGTCCAGCTGCACGACCTTCGCGACGCGGCCACGACGTGGGTGCACCGCTACGGCCAGCAGTGCTGGCTGCGCCAGCTCGAGCCCGCGGTGACAGGCGAGGCCGAGGACGCGATGCTGCGGACCATCGCCAAGCTCGACGGGATGCCGTTCCCGACGACCGCGGGGCTCGCCGCGGGCTGGGTCCGCGGCCGGGTGCCGCTGCCGGCCGGACGGCGCCGGGCCCGCGCAGCCGAACGCGAGACGGCGTACTGCGCCGAGGTGGTCGCGATCTCCTACCAGGACATGGGGCTGCTCCCCGGTGGCAAGCGCCCGGCGTGGTACGACCCGGGCCGGTTCTGGAGCGGCGACGACCTCGCCCTCGCCGGCCGCTACCGGCTCTCCGACGAGGTCGCAGTCGAGGTGCCGGCGCCTCCCGTCGTACCCGACGCGTCCGACTAGGGGACCAGGATCGCGCGGCCGCGGACCTTGCCGGCGTCCAGATCCTGCAGCGCCTCCACGGCCTGGTCGAGCCGATAGGTGCTGGTGTGCAACGTCACCCGCCCGGTCTGCGCGAGCACCATCAGCTCGGCGAGCTCGTTGTAGGTGCCGACGATGTTGCCGACGATGTTGCGCTCGGTCGAGATGATGTCGAGGGTCGGCACGGACAGCTGGCCGCCGTACCCGATGACGTAGTCCGAGCCGCCCGCCTTCGTCATCGCGAACGCATCGCCCTCGGCGCCCTGCTCGGCGACGAAGTCGAGGACGACATCGGCGCCCGCGCCGTCGGTGAGGTCCTGCACCTGGCCGACATGGTTGCCATCGGCCACCACGCTGTGGTCCGCGCCGAGCTGCTCGGCCAGCTTGAGGGCCGCCGGGTTCCGGTCGACGACGATGATCCGAGTCGCAGTCAGCGCTGCGAGGCACTGGATGCCGATGTGGCCGAGACCGCCGGCACCGATCACCACCGCCGTCGTCCCGGGGTACAGCAGCGGGATCGCCTTGCGGACCGCGTGGTACGCCGTGATGCCCGCATCCGCAAGCGCCGCAACGTCTTTCGGCTCGGTCGACGCGTCGAGCTTCACGCACGCACGGGCCGAGGTGAGCAGGTACTCGGCCATCCCGCCGTCGCTGTCGAGACCAGGGAACGAGCTGTTGATGCAGTGCATGTCCTGCCCGGCCCGGCAGGCCCGACACAGCCCGCAGGTCGGCGTCGGATGCAGGATGACGGTGTCACCGACCGCGACGTTGGTCACGGCCGAACCGATCTCGTGCACCCAGCCGGCGTTCTCGTGACCGATCGTGTACGGCAGCGTCGGCGCCATCGCCGCTTCCCACTGGCCTTCGATGATGTGCAGGTCGGTGCGGCAGACACCGGCGCCGCCGATCTTGACGATCACGTCGAGCGGACCGGAGATGGTCGGCTCCGCGACCTCTTCGACCACGGGGTTCTGGTGATAGCCATGCAGCCGGACGGCCTTCATCGGTCCTCCTCACGTTCGCCGACACCTGCGGTGGCGTATCGCTGGCGGAGCATGCCGCGGCAGACTCCGCTGTTGGCCTCGACGCTGACCCCGGTGAGCCGGGCCCGGGCGAGATGGCGCGGCGTAGCCGGCGCCGCAACCGCCTGGCCGGTGACCGGATCGACGAGCAGGGGCGACTCGTCACCCGCGGGCAACCCGAGCTCGCGCCGCCGCGACCGCAGCCGCTCGCGGTCCGGCGACTCGGGGACATCACCTAGCCGAAGCCCGGCGAGCTGCTCGGGAGTGCTGCCGGCCCGGACCAGCGGGCGGCAGACCCGGTCGGTCGCCGCCAACGTCGCCTTGCGCAGGAAGTCCGCTCGTAGCTCGTCGAGCTCCCCCGCGGCGTATCCGTCGAACGACTGCAGGAACCCCGCCCGCGCCGCCACGCCCCGGTTGATCACGTCGGAGGCGAAGTGGTCCTCGAGCACCACGTCGGTCCGGCTCACCCCCGGCACACCGCTCACCGCGTCGTACGCATCGGCCACCATCAGGTAGGCGAAGTTCGGCGCGCAGAAGTACGTCGGGAGGCGGAGCCGGACATCCGCCACGCCGTCGCTGGACACGGTGCACGAGGCGACGAAACCCAGAGCCGTCACCGACTCGTCGAGCTCCGGATCACGCACCGTGTCCAGCGCGGCGAGCACCGCCGCCGCGTCGGTCACACCTTGGCCCCGTCCTCCACCAGCACCGCATCGTCCTTCGCGGCCGGCGTCCCGCCATCCGCTGGGAGCTGCAGCTCGGCCGGGACGTCGATGTTGTAGAGCTTCGCGGCGTTGAGGCCGAGGATCTTCTTCTTGGTCGCCGCGTTGACCCGCGGGTAGTCGGAGAACTCGTCACTCGGGTAGTCCCAGTCGACGAAACCCTCGACCTGCCACTTCGGCTCCCAGATGCCGTAGTCGCTGCCGAACGTCATCTTGTCCTCGCCGACCCAGAACAGCAGCTCGCCCATCACCTTGGCGAAGAACTTCGGCCGCGCGAACATCAGGCCGCCGATGACGACCGACAGTCCGGCGTACACGTTGGGTTCCTGGGTTGCCATGAAGCAGAAGTCCTCGATCCGCGGCAGCCCGACGTGCTCGACGATGAAGTTGAGGTCCGGGAAGTCGGTCGCGGCGTGGTCGACGTCGGAGACGTCGAAGGCGTCCTTGTCCAGCGGCCAGATCGTCGGGCCCTTGTGGACGTGGACGTTCTTGATCCCGAGGTTCTGCGCGGCCTCGAGGTAGCGGTAGGCCTCGGGGTCCTTCAGCGTCCAGCCCCGCGAGTCGCCCTTCCACTCGGCGGTGTAGAGCTTCAGACCGATGGCACCCCACCGCTTGACGTCGCGCTCGAGCTGCTTGATGCCCTCGTCGCCGTCACGCGGGTCGAAGCGGGTGTTGACGATGAAGCGGCCGGGATGCTCCTCCGACAGCGCGCCATTGCGCTCCGTGGTGTTGAAGCCCTCGTTGTACCACTGCCTCAGATAGGTCGGCTGGAAGATGGCGACGTCGACGTACCCGTCCTCGAAGACGTCCTTCATCAAGTCCTTGTCGGAGTACTTCTGGAAGTGCTCGATCGTCCAGTGGGTCTCGGGCGGCCCGAGCGACTGGTACGCGTGGAAGCATTCGATCCAGCCCTTCGCGAACTGCTCCTGACCGGACACCCAGTTCGCCGGGCTCGCGTCCCAGTAGTGCATGTGGCTGTCGACTACGAAGTACTTCTCGCCGTCCTTCTCGTACATCTGCGCCTCTTCTCGCGATGGGTCAGAGCGGTGCGCTCCCCGCGCGAGAGCCTCCGGACGAGGGGCGTCAATGCCGATCATCAACCCGATCATCACCCGGATGCGGATGTCACTTCGAGATTCCGCGACCGCCTGGCGGCTCGCTCAAGCGGGACCATCACCAGATCACCGACGTCGACGGACATCACCGGCGGCGGACTCGGACAGCGTCGTCGCTGCGTCAGTCGACTCGGACCGTACGCCGAGGGCTGCGGGACGCCAGCGTGTTCGCTGTCGCCGTTCGTCGGAGCTGATAGCGCGTGCTGCGACCCGGTTGGACCCGGACGCGGACTGGCCGTGCGAAGTCGGTGACGGCAGACCGGACCCAACGCCACCGGTGATCGCTCCAGAGCCCAGCACCTCGGCGTAGACGCCGACCACCCGATGCCCGAAGGGAGGCGCGGCCCAGCCTGAGCCGACCGGTCAGCGTGACGGCGTGACCACGCCGAACGGTTCGGGTCACGGGTGCAGAGTCACCGCGGTGGCTGACCGCGTCACCCTGAAGGACTGGCTGGCGTGGGCCGCCCGGTTGTCGCTGTCTCCGGCATAGCTCGCGGCCACCGTATGGCGCCCGGCACCGATCGATTGACCGGCGACCCGGCAGCTGGCCATCCCTGCACTCATCGTCGGCTCGCGGCAGACCGAGCGGCCGTCGACGGTGAAGCTGATGAGTCCGGTAGGAGTCCTTCCGGGGCTGGTGGCCTTCGTAGTCAGGGTCAGTCCTGATCCCCAGGCCACCTGGTTCGACGCTCCAGCCGTCACGGTCAGTCGGGGCTGGAAACCGGTGGGCCCGATCGGTCCGGTCGACACGCTCGGACCGTCGCCCTGGCTGTTGTGCGCGGCGACGGCGAAGCGGTAGTCGGTGCCCGGCGTAAGGCCCGTGATCGTCGCCGTCGTACCCGTGACCTGCTGGAGCCACGACATACCGTCCGAGAGCCCCACCGAGTAGTGGTCGATCGCCGCGCCGCCGCTTCCGACCGGCGGGCTCCAGGTCAGCGTGACCGAGTCCGGGCCGGCGGTCGCCTCCAGGGCGGTCGGCGCAGTGGGGGCCATCGGCCAGGACAGGAAGTGAGCAACGCTCAACGGCTGCGGCACTGCGTCCAGCCGCCGTGTCGGCGAAGATGTCTGCGTCGTACACGGCACCCGACGTCAGGCCGTCCAGGTGCGCGGAGGTGCCGGTCACCGATGCGAAGTGGTCGTCGAACTCGTTGCCGTTGCTCGGAATCAGCCCGACCTGGTAGCCGAGGACCGGTAGCCCGCCGGTGTTCGCGGAGGTGCCCAGCTCAGCGTCACGCCGTCGCCGTCGGCGCTCGCCGCTGACAGGTCAACCGGCGCCCCAGGTCGGGGCTCGACGTCGAGGCAGCTCGCGCACACGACCTGGGAGGAGTCAGGATTGGTGATCGTCAGATCCCGCGGACCGGTCCCGGACCGCAGGTCGACATTGACCGTCGCGTCATAGCTGTCGTCGGCACCGGGTGGCTGGTTGCGACGCCGTCTGGCTGCGATTCGATGACAGAAGGGGCGCTCACCTCAGCGCTCGGCTGCACCGTCGATCCCGAGATGACCAGGCTCGAGTTCTCGGAGATAGGTGCCGCGTTGCCGTCCGGCGGGACGACGCTGGGCGTCACGACGGTGGCCGGCGGGGTGGGTGCCTCGGGCGGAGACCGTCGACTGCATCGGGCAAGGTCGCCGAGCGACCCAAGGCGTCGGTCACGACGACGTCGTAGGGCCCTGCAGCGGACGGGGAGACGGCAAGGTCCCGACGATGAGCTTGCCGGGACGGCGGGACCGACCGGCGGCTGGATCGTCCCGGAGAAAGCCAGGTCGCCTGCCGGTCCCGAGAAGCTCACCTGCGATCCCGCGGTGAAGAAGTCGCCAGACATCGCGAAGGGCACCGACGTTCCCGGGCGGACCGCCGCCAGCGAGAGGTCATAGACCGCCGGCGGGGGCGCGACGAACCGGAAGCTGCCGGTCTCCAGCGGCGTCGCGCACTGCGGGTCGTCGCACACGTCGAGGGTGTAGTCACCGGGAGCGGCGCCTATCCCGCCTTGGGCTGCGCCCGGCTGGACGTCAGTGGTGATGACGGTTCCCGTGTTGTCGACCGTCGTGTCCTCCCCGACGAGGTCGGGCTGACCGGAGCCGGCGGGCGCCACCAGCCGGACTGATGGAGTGTCGATCGGCTGCGCGGTCGTGATGGTCAGCCGCATGCTCGTGGTCAACATCGGGCTCGCGTATGTCGGTGAGACGCTCGCGATGCTGGCCGCCGAATCGGCATGCGCTGCCGCGGTGCCGGACCATGGCTGCAACGGTGCAGCCCACAGCGCCACCAGTCCAGCGAGAACAGCAGCCCGGACCGGGAACCTCAGCACCTGTCTCCAGTCGGCTGACCAGCCTCGCCGCTTGAACAAACCGCCTGATCTAGGGCAGTTGGGTTGCTTGCGACAGGGGGACGTGGCTCCGCGCCGGGAGCTGGGCGAGGGCCGAGGAGTCGCCGGCGTACAGGTGCTAGGTCCCGGCCGGAATCTCGTAGTGGCCGCTCGTCCGTCGAGCCAGCTGGACGCCGGTGAGGCGGAACGTCACCCGGCGAGACCCACCGGCCGGCAGCGCGACCCGCTTGAAGGCCTCCAGCTGCCGCGGCGGCTCACCGCTGGAGGCAGGCATCGCGACATAGAGCTGCGCGACATCGGCGCCGGCCCGGTGTCCGGCGTTGCGGACCCGGACGCTCGCCGTCACGACCGGCTCGCCGGCCTTCGAGCTGACCGCCACCTTGGGTGCGCGGTAGCCGAACGTCGTGTAGGACAGGCCATACCCGAACGGGAAGAGCGGCGTGTGGCTGGTCGCGTCCCACCACCGGTAGCCCACCAACAGCTTCTCGGTGTAGTGCACCTTGCCGTCCACGCCGGGGAACCGCTTCGGGCTGGAGACCGGCGTTGCCGACAGCGACTTCGGGAACGTCACCGGAAGGTGGCCGGACGGGTTGACCTTGCCGAGCAGAACGCTGGCCAGCGACGTGCCGTCAGTCTCGCCCGGGTACCAGGCGTCGACAACTCCGGCCACCTTGCTCAGCCAGGGCATCGCCACGGCCGCGCCGGCGTCCACGACGACGACGGTGTGCGGGTTGGCGGCAGCGACCGCTTCGACCAGCTGGTTCTGCGCCGACGGGAGCGTCAGGGAGGCGCGGTCCGCGGCCTCTGACTCCTGCGGGTCGGAGACCACGACCACAGCGTCGGGACTCGGTGAAGCCCAGCACGGCAGCCTGGTCAGCGTGTGGTTTCTCGCACCACCAGCGTGGGCTCGACCTGCTGCTGCAGGCTCGCGTCCGGGGGCTTCCCGTCGATCATCCCGATCAAGGTCTGCAGGCCACGACGGCCCACTTCGTCGAAGTCCTGGCGGACCGTCGTCAGGGCCGGCATGAAGTAGCCGGCCTCCGGGATGTCGTCGAAGCCCACCACCCCCATCTCGCCCGGCACGTCGATACCGGCCTTGGCCAGCGCCCGCAGCACACCCAGCGCCATCTGGTCGTTCGCCACGAAGACGGCGTCGGCGTGGCCGACCAGCTGGGGGGCGAGCTCCAGTCCCAGACGCCGGGCTCCAGTCGCCGCGCAGCAGCCCGACGGCCGGAAGGCCGGCCTCGGTCAGCGCCTTGCGCCAGCCCTCCACCCGTTCCTGCGCCTCCGGCCAGTCGGCCGGACCGGCCAGGTGCCAGATCCGCCGGTAGCCGCACTCGAGCAGGTGGTTCGTCGCCATCACGGCGCCACTGACCTGGTTGACGGACACGGTGGCGACGGTCGCATCGATGCTCGCCTCGACGGCGACGGTCGGGACCCGGCTGGGCGCCGCCCGGACCGCGATCGCGGCACTGTCATGCGGGGCGATGACGATCAGGCCGTCGACCGATCGATCGGCGAAGGACTCGATCGCGCGGCGGATCGGCTCCCGGCCCAGGTCGTCGACGTTCGTGATCGTCACCGAGTAGCCCTGGGCACGGGCGTGGCGCTCGATCGCATGCAGCGTCGAGCCCGGGCCGTAGAGCCGGGTGTCGAAGCACAGCACGCCGATGGTGCGCGAGCGGCGGCTGGCGAGGCCGCGGGCGAGCGCGTTCGGGCGGTAGTCCAGCTGCGCCATCGCCTCGAGCACCCGCTGCCGGGTCGCATCCCGCACGTTGCCGTGGTTGTTGATCACCCGCGAGACGGTCTGGTGCGAGACGCCCGCCAGCCGGGCAACGTCGTACATCACCGGCACGACGGGTGTCCGGACGCTCGTTCATCGGACCCACCGTCTCATGGTCATCGTGATGTTAGCGATATCAGTTTGTCCTTGACATCGACGGAGAGGCCGCGTTAAGACTGCACCACCGTCGCGACACACGACGGTAACGCGCCTGCTATTTGCCTATTTCCACCCGTTGAGCCCGCAGCTGCATCCGGCAACGTGCGAAGGAATGTGAACGCTAACGTGAGTTCGGATCGCTTCGTGGTGGGGGTCGACTTCGGCACCCTGTCCGGGCGGGCGCTGGTCGTTCGCGTGAGCGACGGCGCGCAGCTCGCCGTGAGCGAGTTCGGCTATCCGTCGGGCGTCATCGAGGCAGACGCTCGCCCGGGTCAGTCGCGCCGACTGCCGCCGGACTGGGCGCTGCAGGACCCGCAGGACTGGATCGACGTCCTGCGCAACGCCGTACCCAAGGCGGTGGCGCTCAGCGGCATCGACCCGGCCACGGTGATCGGCATCGGGACCGACTTCACCGCCTGCACCGTGCTGCCGACCACGGTCGACGGCGTCCCGCTGTGCACGCTGCCCGAGCTCGCCGACCGGCCGCACGCCTGGCCCAAGCTGTGGAAGCACCACGCCGCCCAGCCGCCAGGCCGACCGGATCAACGCCCTCGCGCACCGGCGCCACGAGCCGTGGATCGGCCGGTACGGCGGCAAGATCTCCTCGGAGTGGGAGTTCGCGAAGGCGCTGCAGCTGCTCGAGGACGACCCCGAGGTGTACGCCCGGGCCCAGCGCTGGATCGAGGCGGCCGACTGGATCATCTGGCAGCTGACCGGGCTCGAGACCCGCAACCGGTGCACGGCGGGGTACAAGGGCATCTACCAGAACGGCCAGTACCCGAGCCGGGAGTTCCTCGGCGCGCTGCACCCCGGCTTCGCCGACTTCGCCGAGACCCGGCTGGACTGGCCGCTGTCGCCGCTCGGCGGCCGCGCCGGCGGGCTGACCGCGCAGGCGGCGGAGTGGACCGGGCTGCCCGAGGGCACCGCCGTCGCGGTCGGGAACGTCGACGCCCACGTCACCGCTGCCGCCGCGCAGGCGCTCGGTCCCGGCCAGATGGTCGCGGTGATGGGGACGTCGACCTGCCACGTCATGAACGGCGAGGAGCTCGCCGAGGTCGCCGGCATGTGCGGGGTCGTCGACGGCGGCATCGTCGACGGGCTCTACGGCTACGAGGCTGGGCAGTCCGGCGTCGGCGACATCTTCGGCTGGTGGGTCGACAACGCCGTCCCGCCGGCCTACGCCGACCGCGCCGAAGCGGCGTCGGTCTCCGTGCACGAGCTGCTCAGCTCGCTGATGGCGGATCAGCCGGTCGGCGCCCACGGGCTGATCGCGCTCGACTGGTAGAACGGCAACCGCTCGGTGCTCGTCGACCACGAGCTCTCCGGCGTCATCGTCGGGTTGACGCTCGCCACCCGCACCGAGGAGATCTACCAGGCGCTGGTCGAGGCGACCGCCTTCGGCACCCGACGCATCATCGAGGCGTTCGAGCGACGGCGGCGTCCCGGTCTACGAGTTCATCGTCGCCGGCGGCCTGATCAAGAACGCACCGCTGCTGCAGATCTACGCCGACGTGACCGGCCGCTCGCTCTCGCGTGATCGACTCCGCCGAGGGCCCGGCGCTCGGCTCCGCGATCCACGCCGCGGTCGCGGCGGGCGCCTACCCGGACGTCCCCGCCGCGCCGGCGGCGATGGGCAAGGTCAGGCGCGCCTGCTACCTGCCGGACCCGCAGCGACACCGCGACTACAGCGCGCTGTACGCCGAGTACCGCATCCTGCACGACTACTTCGGGGTGCCGGACGACAGGGGCAACGACGTCCTGCACCGGCTGCGCCGGATCCGCAACGAGGCCCGGTCGCGGTGAGCGTCACGGCCGCCGTCGGCGAGACGGTCCGGCAGCTGCGCGAGCAGGTCGCGCAGCTGCACGGCGAGCTGGTCCGCTACGGCCTGGTGGTCTGGACCGCCGGCAACGTCTCGGCCCGGGTGCCCGGCGAGGACCTGCTCGTCATCAAGGCGAGCGGCGTCTCGTACGACGAGCTGACCGCCGACGCGATGGTCGTCTGCGACCTGCGCGGCTCGGTGGTGGACGGCGAGCTGTCCCCGTCGAGCGACACCTTCGCCCACGCCCACGTGTACCGCGAGCTGCCCGACGTCGGCGGCGTCGTCCACACCCACTCGACCTACGCCACCGCGTGGGCGGCACGCGGCGAGGCGGTGCCTGCGTGCTGACCGCGATGGCGGACGAGTTCGGCGGCGAGATCCCGGTCGGCCCGTTCGCCGTGGTCGGCGACGACTCGATCGGTCGCGGGCATCGTCGACACCCTGCGCGGCCACCGGTCGCGGGCGGTGCTGATGCGCAACCACGGGGTCTTCACGGTCGGCCCCGACGCGCGAGACCGCGGTCAAGGCCGCGGTGATGTGCGAGGACGCGGCGCGCACCGTCCATCTCGCCCGCCAGCTCGGCGAGCCGGTCGCGATGTCGCAGCAGTCGATCGACCAGTTCTACGACCGGTACCAGAACGTCTACGGGCAGCGCTGATATGGCCAGCGCTGAGCCGAAGGGGCTCTCCGTGTCGACGTCGTTCGGATCCGAGGCCGCGCCCGTGCCTCGGATCGGGCTGCTCGGCATCACCCAGGCGCTCTACGACCATATGATCCCCGGCATCACCGAGCGCCAGGACGGCTTCGCGCACCAGATCGCCGAGTCGCTGGTCGGCCTCGCGGACGTCACCGTCGGCCGGCCGGTGAAGAGCCGCGAGGACGCGGAAGCCGTGATGCGGCAGTTCGCCAACGCCGACCTCGACGGCGTCATGGTCGTCATGCTGACCTACGGGCCGGCGATGCGGGTCGCCCGGTTGCTCAGCGAGACGACGCTGCCGATCCTGCTCGCCAACGTCCAGCCCGAGGCCGCCGTGACGCCCGCCTGGGACATGGCCGACATGACCTACAACCAGGGCATCCACGGCGCGCAGGACACCGCGAACGCGATGGTGCGAGCCGGTCGCCGGTTCCAGGTCATCACCGAGGACTGGCACTCGGACGGCTTCCGGCTGGCCTTCAGCCGATGGGCGAACGCAGCGCGGGCGGTGACCGCCTGGCGGGCGCTGAAGATCGCGGTCTTCGGATACCCGATGAACCAGATGGGCGACATCCGGGTCGACGAGAACGCGCTGGTCCGCAGCCTCGGGCCACAGATCGACTTCCTGGCGCCAGGCGACATCCACCGGGGGATGCAGGCGATCACGGCCGAGCAGGTCGGCGACCTCCAGGCGTGGGAGGACGAGCACTTCGAGATCGATCCGCGGCTGTCCGCCGAGGAGCGCGACGACCACGCCCGGATGCAGCTGGCGATCCAGTCGTTGCTCGACGACGGCGGCTATCGGCGCCTACTCGACCCACTTCGACGCGATCGCCGAGGACGGCCGGTTCGCGCGGCTGCCGATGGCGGCCGCGTCGTCGTTGATGGCCAAGGGCTACGGCTACGGCGCGGAGGGAGACGCCCTCGCCGCGGCGATGGTGTACGCCGGTCACCAGCTGATCGGCGCGGGTCACTTCACCGAGATGTACGCGATGGACTTCCCGTCGGACTCGCTGCTGATGTCGCACATGGGCGAGGGGAACTACGCCATCGCCCGCACCGACGAGGCGGTGCGACTGATCAAGCGGCCGCTCGGGATCGGCCAGCTGGACGATCCGCCGACCTTCCTGTTCCGTTACCAGCCGGGCCCGGCGACGCTCGCATCGCTGGTGTCGCTCGGCGGCGAGCGGTTCCGGCTGGTCGTTGCGGAAGGCGCGAACATCGACGGCCCGGTGCTGCCGGCGCTGGAGATGCCCTACGGGCAGTTCGCTCCCAACAGCGGTGTCCGCCGGTGCATGGACCGCTGGCTATGAACGGCGGGACGCACCACATGGTCATGAACCTTGGACATCACGCCCGGACGTGGGAGGTGTTCTGCCAACTCGCAGGTATCGAGTTCCAACAGGTGTGAGAACTATCCAGCTCGGAAGGGACACGCAGATGTCAGAGAACGACCCGCACATCGAAGCACTGAGCGACACCTTGCACGGAGGAGCCCAACGGCGCCAGCCGACGCTCACTGCTCAAGGGCGCCGGCATCACGACCGCCGCGGCGGCGCTGCTCGCAGCGTGCGGCGCCGGCAGCAGCGGCGGTGGCAGCAATGCGTCGCGCCACGAAGGGTGGGGGCGCAGGCAACTTCGTCGCCACCCCGAAGTGGAAGTTCGTCTTCGTCAACCACGTCACGACGAACCCGTTCTTCCAGGCCACCCAGTACGGCATTCAGGACGCGTGCGCGCTGCTGAAGGTCACCTACCAGTGGACCGGCTCGGAGAACTCCATCGTCAGCCAGATGGTCACGGCGATGAACACCGCGATCTCCGGTCAGGCCGACGGCATCGCCGTCGCGCTCATCGACAAGACCGCCTTCAACGCCCCGACCCTCGCGGCGGAGAAGGCCGGCATCCCGGTGGTGTCCTACAACGCGGACGTCACCACGAATGCTCGGCTCGCCTACATCGGGCAGGACCTCTACGTCAGCGGCCAGGAGATGGGCCAGAAGATCGCTGACACCCTGCCCGCCAACTCCAAGGTCGCCATCTTCATCGCCACGCCGGGTGCCCTCAACATCCAGCCACGGGCGGACGGCGCCATGGCTGCGCTGAAGGCAGCGAACAAGGGCTTCCAGGTCAAGCAGGTCGCGACCGGCGCCACGCTCGACCCCGAGCAGTCCGTGATCGACGCGTTCAGCCAGGGCAACAAGGACTACAAGGGTCTGTACGCCGTAGACGCCGGAAGCACGCAGGGCGTCGCGAACGTCATGAAGAAGTACAACCTCAAGGCGCAGGGCGTCCACGGCGGCGGGTTCGACCTGTTGGTGCCGACCGAGAACGCGATCAAGAACGGCATCCTGGACTTCACGATCGACCAGTCGCCGTACCTGCAGGGCTTCCTGCCGATCATCTACCTGTACCTGTACAAGCTGTCCGGCACCTTGGTCAGCCCGGCGTTCACCGACACCGGCCTGAAGTTCATCACCAAGGCGCTGGTCGGCCCGTACCTCACGTCGACCAACCGGTTCGAGGGCAGCTCGGCGAAGCAGCAGCTGATCACCCAGTGACCACGACCCGTCCTGCCGTGGCTGGGGCTACTGTGCCAGCCACGGCAGGCGGGTCTCCGACACGACGAGAGGCGAGCACCCGGCGATGACTACAGACGATGCAGCGCTGGCCACCAAGCCCGATGCACCGCCCGGGACCGGAGGGCTCGGCGGGGTCGAGTCTCCCGGTCAGGTTCGTCACCAGCCTGCTGCGGATGCGCGAGCTCAGCGTCGTCGTCGTCGTCATCGTCACCGTCATCTACTTCTCGGTCGCGAACTCCGCGTTCTACTCCTCGAACAACCGCGGCAACATCGCCAGCCTGACAGCGTCGACCGCGATCATCGCGGCCGGCGAGGTGTTCCTGCTGATCTGCGGCGAGATCGACCTCTCCGCCGGGATGACCTTCGCGCTGGCGCCGTTCATCATGATGGGGATCAACGACCACGGCGTGCCGCTGGTCCTGTGCTTCTTCATCGCGCTGGTGCTGTGCGCCGTGATCGGGCTGTTCAACGGGCTCGTCACCCAGCTGCTCAAGCTGCCGTCGTTCATCACGACGCTGGGCACCCTCTACCTGCTGCACGGCATCACCTTGAAGGTGTCCGGCAGCTACCCGCGGGCGGCTCCCACCACCGGCACCTTCGTCCGGATCATCGGCGGCGGCCAGTGGTCGGAGATCTCCTGGGCGATCGCGATCGCCATCGTCATGCAGGTCGTGCTGACCGAGACCAAGTGGGGCACCTACACGATCGCTACCGGAGCGAACATGCTCGGTGCGTCGGAGGCGGGTATCAAGACCCGCCAGATCAAGATCCGGGCGTTCGTCATCACGGCGGTCTTCGCCGGGTTCGGCGGGATCGTCGACGGCATCCACATCTCGCAGTCCTTCGACCCGAATGCCGGCGGCAGCGACCTGATGTTCGCGGCGATCGCCTCGTGCGTCATCGGCGGCACCGCGTTGCTCGGTGGATCCGGAACCGTCATCGGAGCCTTCTTCGGGGCTCTGCTCCTCGGCGTACTCCAGGACGGCTTCAACATCCAGGGCATCAGCGCCACCACGTTCATCATCATCGAAGGCATCGCCATCCTGCTGGCCATGGCCCTCAACACCCAACTCGCGCGATTCCAACGACCACCGACGACGGGATGAGTGACGTGTCGGACGAGCAGACCACGAACCCGACCGGCGGCCGGGGCGACCGGCGGCGGCGCGACCGCGACCATGACCGACCGATCGGCGATCCGCGCGGTCGGGGTCTCGAAGAGCTTCGGGGCGGTGCACGCGCTGCACGACATCAACCTCCACGTCGACAAGGGCGAGGTCCTCGGGCTGCTCGGTGACAACGGCGCCGGCAAGTCCACGCTGATCAAGATCCTCACCGGCTTCCACCAGCCGACGGCCGGACAGCTGTTCGTGAACGGCCAGCCCGCGACACTCGGCAGCGTCCAGCAGGCGCGATCGATGGGCATCGAGACGGTGTTCCAGGATCTGGCCCTGATCAACACGCTGCCCGTCTACATGAACATGCACCTCAACCGGGAACCGCGGTGGGGGCCGTTCCTGCGAGCGGTCGGAGATGCGCCAGAACGCCCGGAAGTACCTCGACGACATCGGGATCAACATCCCGTCGATCAACGCGCTGGTCGCCAACCTCTCCGGCGGCCAGCGGCAGGCGATCGCGGTCGCCCGGTCGGTGTACTCCGACGCCACCATCCTGCTGCTCGACGAGCCGCTCGCCGCCATGGGCGCGAAGGAGGGCGGCATCATCCTGGACCTGATCTCGATGCTGCGCGGCCGAGGCGATCTGTCGATCATCCTCATCGCGCACAACTACCAGCAGGTGCTGGAGGTCGCGGACCGGGTCAACCTGCTGCAGCACGGCGAGATCACGTTCGACAGGACGTCGAAGGACACCTCCGTGGCGGAGCTGCTCGACCTGGTGGCCACCGAGTACCGGACCGGCGGGAAGTTCGCCGCCGGCCGGGGCAGCTACCTCAACCAGATCCGACGAGGCACGACGGAGTGACGATGACTGGGCGTCAGGTTCCGGCCAGATGGTGATCCACGAAGCCGTTGCCGAACCTGCCGCTCGGGTCGTGGCGCGCACGCATCGCCGCGAAGTCCGGCACCCGGTCGTAGACCTCCGCCACTCGCTCGGGACCCATCGCGAACAGCTTTCCCCAGTGCGGGCGGGCCTGGTAGGGCTCCAGCTGACGCTCGATCGCGAGCAGGGCCGGCGCGACCGCGGCGGTGTCCTTGACCCAGGTGAAGTGGACTCCGAGGCTGTCCCGCTGGTACGCCGGGCTCAGCCAGATCTCGTCGGCGGCGATGCTGCGCAGCTCGCAAATCTGCAGTGCCGGTGCGATCTGCTCCCGAATGCCGTCGAGCGCCTCGATCACCGACGACGCCAGGCAGCGCGGGATCAGGTACTCGCTCTGCAGCTCCTCGCCGTTGCTGGGGACGAAGTCCAGCCGGAAGTGCGGCAGCCGCTCGTGCCACGGGCCGGGCACGCCGCCCTGCTGGGTGCAGTGGACCGGATCCATGCCGGGCACCGGGTGCCGCGGGCCGTCGGCGAGGGTGGCACCGAAGAAGCCACGTTGCATCGGCAGGTTCGCCGAGGCCTCGACCCGCTGCTTGAGCCAGACCTGGGTGAACCGCGACTCCCGCAGGTCGGTGAACAGGCTCACGCTGTAACCGCTGGCGAAGACTCTCTTCGGCGTAACCGGCAACGTCGCGGTACGGCAGGTCGTCGTACACCACCTGCCGCACGTCGTACGTCGGCATGATCTGCAGCGTGACCAGCGTGACGATGCCGAGCGCGCCGAGCCCCACGACGGTGGCGTCGAACCGATCCCGATCGATCGCGCGACTGAGCTCGACCAGCGTGCCGTCCGCCCCGACCAGCTGCAGCGAGCGCACCGCCGTCGCCAGCCCGCCGTTGTGGTTGCCCGAACCGTGGGTGCCGGTGGCGCAGGCTCCAGCGACGGAGATGTGCGGCAGCGACGCCAAGTTGTGCAACGCGTAGCCCCGGGCCTGCAGCGCCTCGGCCAGCTCGCCGTAGCGGATCGCGGCGTTGACCGTCACGGTGAGGTTCGCCTCGTCGATCTGCACCACCCGCGGCAGGTCGGCGAGCGTCACCAGGTCACCGGAGGAGTCCGCGACCGTGCTGAACGAGTGCCCGGTCCCGAGCGCCCGGATGTGCTCGCTGCTGGCGACGAGGTACTGCAGGTCGTCGATGGACGTCGGCCGGTGCACCTGGGCAGCGCCGAACTGGAGGTTTCCCGCCCAGTTCATCGTCGACGTTGGCATCGCATCCTCGTCGGTCTCGGCCCTAGAACGACACTGTAAAGCACTTAGTCAAGCCGCTAGACTAAATCACGCGCACACCGAGTCTCTGGAGCGAAGATGGCAGGCCAACCGACGCCCGCGGACAAGTTCAGCTTCGGGCTGTGGACGGTCGGCTGGCGGGCCGCGCGACCCGTTCGGCGAGCCGACCCGGCCGCCGCTCGACCCGGTCGAGTCGGTGCACCGGCTGGCCGAGCTCGGCGCCTACGGCGTCACGTTCCACGACGACGACCTGATCCCGTTCGGGTCCTCCGACGCCGAGCGCGAGCAGGCTGATCGGCCGGTTCAAGGACGCGCTCGCCGAGACCGGCCTGGTCGTCCCGATGATGACGACCAACCTGTTCACCCACCCGGTGTTCAAGGACGGCGGCTTCACCAGCAACGACCGGTCGGTACGCCGGTTCGCGCTGCGCAAGGTGATGCGCAACCTCGACCTCGCCGCCGAGCTCGGCGCCGACGACCTACGTCTTCTGGGGCGGCCGCGAGGGCGCCGAGTACGACGGCGCCAAGGACATCCGGGCCGCGCTCGACCGCTACCGCGAGGGGCTCGACCTGCTCGCGGCGTACGTCAAGGAGCAGGGCTACGGCATCCGGTTCGCGATCGAGCCCAAGCCGAACGAGCCGCGCGGCGACATCCTGCTGCCGACCGTCGGCCACGCGCTGGCGTTCATCGCCGAGCTCGAGCACCGCGACATGGTGGGCGTGAACCCCGAGGTCGGCCACGAGCAGATGGCCGGGCTGAACTTCGCCGCCGGGATCGCGCAGGCGCTGTGGGCCGGCAAGCTGTTCCACATCGACCTCAACGGCCAGCGCGGCATCAAGTTCGACCAGGACCTGGTCTTCGGCCACGGCGACCTGATCAACGCGTTCTTCCTGGTCGACCTGCTCGAGGGCGGCGCCGGACGGCGGTCCCGGCGTACGACGGACCGCGGCACTTCGACTACAAGCCGTCGCGCACCGAGGACATCGCCGGCGTCTGGGACTCGGCGGCCGCGAACATGCGGATGTACCTGCTGCTCAAGGAGCGCGCCGCGAGCTACCGCGCCGACCCCGAGGTGCTCGAGGCGCATCGCGGCCGTCGACGCCGCTCAACACCCCGACGCTGGGCACGGCGAGACGCTCGCCGACCTGCGGGTGGACCGCAGCGCCTACGAGGACTACGACCCCGATGCGATCGGCCGGCAGCGGGTACGGCTTCGTCCGGCTGCACCAGCTCGCGCTCGAGCACCTGCTCGGCGCCCGCTGACCCGGTGCCGGAACGGCGTGACGCGATGACGCTGGTCGCCGGGATCGACTCGTCGACCCAGTCCTGCAAGGTGGTCATCCGCGACGCCGAGACCGGTGCGCTGGCCCGGGAGGGTCGCGCGCCGCATCCCGACGGGACCGCGGTCGACCCGGCGGCGTGGTGGGACGCGCTGCAGCGGGCCGCCGCGGAGGCGGGCGGCCTCGACGACGTCGCCGCGCTCTCGGTCGGCGGGCCAGCAGCACGGCATGGTCTGCCTGGACGCGGACGGCGCCGTGGTCCGCGACGCGCTGCTGTGGAACGACACCCGCTCGGCCGGTGCCGCGACGCGACCTGGTCGCGGAGCTGGGCGGGCCGCGACGCCTGGGCCGCCGCGGTCGGGTCGGTGCCGGTGGCGTCGTTCACCGTCACGAAGCTGCGCTGGCTGGCCGACCACGAGCCCGACAACGCCCGCCGGACCGCCGCCGTCTGCCTGCCCCACGACTGGCTGACCTGGCGGCTCGCCGGAGCCAGGCGGCATCGACGCGCTCGTCACGGACCGCAGCGACGCCAGCGGCACCGGCTACTGGTCGCCGGCGACCGGGCAGTACCGGCCCGACCTGCTCGAGCTCGCCCTCGGCCGTCTGCCGTCGTACCGCGGGTCCTCGGACCGAGCGAGCCCGGCCGGCGAATCGGGCGGCGCGATCCTCGGCCCCGGCGCCGGCGACAACGCGGCGTCGGCGCTCGGGGTCGCGGCCCGGCCGGGCGACGTGATCGTCTCGATCGGCACGTCGGGGGTGGTGTGCGCGGTCAGCGCCACACCGACCGCCGACCCGACCGGGATCGTCGCCGGGTTCGCGTCGGCCACCGGCGACTTCCTGCCGCTGGTCTGCACCATGAACGCGGCGCGGGTGCTCGACGTGACGATCGCGGCTGCTGGGGGTCGACCAGGAGGGCCTGTCCGACCTCGCGCTCGCGACCCCGAGCGGCTGCCGACGGCGTCGTCCTGGTCCCCTACCTCGAGGGCGAGCGCACGCCGAACCGGCCCGACGCGACCGGCTCGCTGCACGGGCTGACGCTGGCACACCTCGACGCCCGGCCACCTGGCCCGCGCCGCGGTCGAGGGCCTGCTCTGCGGGCTCGGCGACGGGCTCGATGCGCTTGCTGCCCTAGGGGTTCCGGTCGACCACGTCATCCTGATCGGCGGCGGCGCCCGGTCGGAGGCGGTGCGGGAGCTCGCGCCGGTCGTGCTGGGCCACACTGTCTCGGTGCCCGCGCCCGGTGAGTACGTCGCGGACGGGGCCGCCCGGCAGGCGGCGTGGACCTTGTCCGGCGCCGCCGAACCGCCGCAGCTGGACGCTCGGTGAGCAGCGGCGAGTTCACCGGCGACCCGGACCACCGGGTGCGCGCCCGCTACGCCCAGGCTCGCGACCTGACGCCTGCCTCAGGACGACCCGCCGTGAGCGTGGCCCGCCCCGCCGGGCAGCAGACGGTACGACGGCACAACCTGGGCCTGGTGCTCGAGCAGATCGCGACCGGCCACGGCCGCTCCCGGGCGCAGCTCGCGCACGCCACCGGGCTGACCCGGACCACCGTCTCCGCGCTCGTCGACGAGCTGGTCGCGACCCGACTGGTGAGCGAGCTCGCGCCGGACCGCGGCTCGCGCGGGCGTCCCGCCGCGCCACTCGTCCTCAACCCGAACGGCCCGGCCGGGCTCGGCATCGAGATCAACGTCGACTACATCAGCGCCTGCGTCGTCGATCTCACCGGTGCGGTGCGGTCCCGGCGTACCACCATCACCGACAACCGGCTCGGGACGCCGCGCGCCGGGTTGCAGCGGGCGCTGCGGCTCGCCGAGCAGGTGCGCGCCGACGTCGACCTTCCGGTCGCCGGCGTCACGCTGGCGCTGCCCGGCCTGGTCGACGACGACGGGGTGCTGCGACGGGCGCCGAACCTGCCGCGCTGGGAGGGCATCGACGCCGCGCCGGTGCTCGGCGAGGCACTCCGGCTGCCGGTCGGCGTCGACAACGAGGCGAACCTCGCGGCGCTGGCCGAGCTGTGGTTCGGCGACGGGCTGCCCGACTTCATGCTGGTGTCCGGCGAGGTCGGTGTCGGTGCCGGCGTCGTGCTCGGCGGCCGGCTGTTTCGCGGCACCCGAGGGTTGGCCGGCGAGCTCGGCCACGTCGTCGTCGACCCGTCCGGGACCGCGGTGCGGGTGCGGCGCGAACGGCTGCCTGGAGCAGATCGCGGGCCAGGAAGCGTTGGTACGCAAGGCAGAACTCGCCGGCGCGATCTCGACCTCGACGGCCGATCCGAACGGAGCGGTCGCGCAGCTGGTGGCTCTCGCCTCGGCCGGCGACGCCCGGGTGCTGCAGGTGCTGTCCGAGGCCGGGACCGCGCTCGGGGTCGCGCTCGCCGCCGCGGTCAACGTCCTCGACCTGCCCGTCATCGTGCTCGGCGGCCTCTACGCCCAGCTCGGCCGCTGGGCGCTGGAGTCGCTCTCGACCGAGCTCGACCAGCGGGTGATCAGCCACGGCTGGGAGCCGCTGGAGATCCGGATCTCGACGCTCGGCGCCGAGGCGGCGGTGCGCGGCGCGGCCGGATCGGTCGTGCAGGGAGTGCTCGGCGCTTCCCGACGTCGCGGGCTGAGCCCGCGGATAGTCTGCGGCCGTGACCGACCTGGCCTGCGACGTGGTCGTCGTGGGCGGTGGGATGGCCGGCGTCTCGCTCGCGGCCGCGCTTGCGCCCGGAGCGCCGGGTCATCGTGGTCGAGACCGAGCCCGAGCTGGGTCGTCACGCGACCGGCCGGTCCGCCGCGAGCTACTTCCCCAGCTACGGCGGCGAGGCGGTGCGGGCGCTCACGGCGGCGAGCCGATACCTGTACGACGAGGCCTCGGCCGAGCGGGGCGATCCGCTGCTGACCCCCTACCCATGCTGCTGGTCGTCCACCGATGACGACGAGCGACCGCGCTTGCGCGCCAAGGCCGACGCGACCGGCACGCTCGACCTGGTCGACGGCGCGGCGGCCGTCGCGCTGTGCGAGGCGTTGCGATCCGGACCGGATTCGCGGTGGCGGCCTGGACTCCGGCGGCATGGCGATCGAGGTCGCTGGCCTCCACCAGCTCTACCTCCAGCGGCTGCGGCGGGCCGGTGGCCAGGTGCTGGTGTCCGCGCCGCTGCACGCGGTGTCCCGCCGGACCGTCGGCTGGCACCTCTCGGCCGGCGAGCACACCATCTCCGCAGACATCGTCGTCGACGCCGCCGGGGCCTGGGTCGACGAGGTCGCCGAGCTGGCCGGCGTGCCGCGGATCGGCCTGGTCCCGCGTCGCCGCTCGGCGTTTCTCGTCCCGGTGCCCGCAGAGCTCGCCGCTGCCGCCGCGGCGTGGCCGATGATCGCGTGATGCGGCAGATCGCTGGTACCTCAAGCCCGACGGTGGCAGGTTGCTCGCGTCACCCGCCGACCAGACGCCGAGCCCGCCCTGCGACGCGCGGCCCGACGAACTGGAGATCGCCCGCGCGATCGAGGAGATCAACGACTGCACCTCGCTCGCGATCCGGCATGTCGCGACGTCGTGGGCGGGGCTGCGGTCGTTCGTTCCGGACGAAATGCCCGTCGTGGGCAGCTGGGACGACCACCCCGGCTTCGTCTTCTACGCCGGACAGGGCGGCTTCGGCATCCAGATGGCGCCCGCCCTCGCCGAGCTCGGCGCCGCGATCCTCACTCACGGCGAGCCACCGCCCCGACTGGCCGCGGCCGGCATCACTGCGGAATCGGTCAGCCCGCAGCGCCTGCCCCACGGCTGAGCCGCCGTCACTGGGTCAAGTGGCGCGTCAGGTGGATCAGCGGCTAGCGCTGGCGTGCGTCCGGAGCCGCGGGTCGCCGTTGTGGCGGATCGAGGTGCAGCATTCGCGGCACGCGTTGTCAGCCATCGGGTTGAAGATGCCTGACTGGACCTCTAACGGCCGGTTCTCACAGCGCGACCTGGTTTCGCCGTCGTCACCGACGACGACAGCGTGCACCCGTGTCGAGAGTTGCCCCGGGTACATACCTTTGTCTGCCATGTTTACCCCTTACCCATGCCTCAGGGTCGACCAACCTGAATCGAGTCACATTCACTCGGTTGGCCTAGCGGCGAGCGTGAGCGCCACTACCGTCGTCGGGTGACCTCATCGCGTGACATCGAGATCCCCTGCCGCGGGGTGCTGTTCGACTTCGACGGCGTCCTGGCCGACTCCACCGCCAGTGCCGAGCGCGCCTGGTCCCGCTGGGCCGAGGAGTACTCACTCGCACCCGAGCGAGTGTTGGAAGGCCTGCACGGCCGGCGTTCGACCGACACGGTCAGCACCTTCCTGCCGGAGTCACAGCACGAAGCCGGCCTGGCCAGGATCGAGGAGCTGGAACGCGACGACGCACCCAGCATCCGGGCGATTCCGGGAGCGCTCGAACTGCTGACCACGCTGCCGGGCAACTGGGCGATCGTGACCTCGGGTACGACGGAACTGCTCGCTGCGCGCCTCGGCGTCCTTGGCTTCCCGGCGCCGCCGGTCGTCGTGACCGGACAGGATGTGACGGCGGGCAAGCCGGCGCCGGACGGATATCTCAGGGCAGCCGAGCTGCTGAACCTCGCCATCTCCGACTGCGTCGTCGTCGAGGATGCCCCGCCCGGAGTCCAGGCTGGGCAGGCAGCCGGCGCGGCTGCCGTGATCGGCGTCGGAGAGCTTGCCCGCACCACCGGCGCGGATCCCGTCGTCCGCGACCTGCGCGCAGTCGGCTGGACCGGCGCGGGGTTGCGGGTCAGCCCTTGGCGGGCTTAGTCAGCACGTAGATCGACGTCTCGTGCGCCATGGCGTCGCCGCGGACCGCGGTGAGCAGGACGTCCAGCGGCGACTGCCAGTGTGAGGAGAGCGGGAGGCTGAGCCGTCCCTTCGGGATCCGGCTTCGCTTCCCCTGCCGACGTTCACGCGCCGCCGTGGCGAGCGCCGCGAGCGATCCGACCATCGCCTTCGGAGCCGACAGCCGAGTGGGCTGTCCCACCGTGCCGAACTTCGTGAGCACGAGCCCGGTGCGATCGGCCATCTCCGCCATCCCGGACGGGAAGAGGTACTGGACGTGGTCGACGTTCTCCCAGGTGACGCCGCGCATGCCGGCCCGCACCCGATGCGGCGCATAGGGGTTCGGGGTCGTGATGACCAGCTTGCCCTTTGGTTTCAGCACCTCGCGGGCGGCCGAGAGCAGTTGCTGCGGCGCCGGCAGGTGCTCGATCAGCTCGCCGGCGATCACGACGTCGAACGGCCCGCGCTCGATGATCGGCGCCAGATCACCGGTGATGTCGACGTGGACGACGTCGTACCCGGCTTCGTTCATCTGCTTGACTCCGGCCAGGTCGTAGTCCGCACCGACACATTCGGCGGCCGCCTCGACGACGTGCGAATGCAGCCAGCTGCCGGTGCCCCCGGACTGGAAGCTGAAGTTGTGCGACACGCAGCCGAGGTCGAGCACCTTCCTTCCATGGGCGTAACGGCGGACCACGCCGATGCGGGTGGCGTGGAAGGTCCCGCCCGCCCGCGTCAGCTGCTTGTTCCGGTATTTCATGGGGCCGAGGGCATTCGGGTGGTCTCCGGCATCGCGCCAGGATTTGGTCACCCGACGAGTATGCCGTGCGAGGTCTCAGGCTCGGCGGCGTCGGTCGGGGCCAGCCCGGCCTCGGGCTCGCGGGCCCGGGCCGGCAGCATCCAGATGAGCACCAGCAGCACCGGCGTCGTCGCCAGCTCGACGAGCAGGCAGCGCTCCACCGCCGCAACGAAGCCCGAGTGCGTCAGCACCGCGAAGAACACCGTGCCGAGCGCGGCCACGCCCACCGCTCCTGCAAGCTGCTGCACCGCGTTCAGTACGCCGGACGCGGACCCCGCCTCGTCGTCGGTGACGGCGGCGAGGATGAAGTCGAACAGCGGCGACACGACCATCCCGATGCCCAGACCGAGCACCAGCTCGGCCGGGATCAGCGACACCGACGTGGTGTGCAGGCCATGCGTGGTGATGACATGCCGCAACCACCACACGCCGACGGCCATGATGACGGCCGCGAGCTGCAGGGCGGTGCGGCCCAGCCGGGGGACGAGGACCGTGGCGGCGAGCGTGGCGCCGGCCGCCGACCCCAGCGCGAACGGAGCCAGCGTGACGCCGGAGTGGATGGCGGAGAAGCCCTCGCCGAACTGCAGGAACAGTGTGAGCACCAGCAGCGTGCCGATCATGCCGGCGAAGAACACCATGATGACCGCGAGGCCCGTGCTGTAGGCGCGGTGGCCGAAGATCCCGGCATCCACCAACGGGTCCTTGCCGACTCGAGTCATCCGCCGGCTCCAGCCGACCAGCAGACCGAAGGACAGCGCGCTTCCCGCCGCCATCAGGTAGGTCCACGCCGGCCACCCGGCCGCCCGGCCCTGGATCAACGGGTAGACCAGCAGGCCCATCCCGAGCGCGACCAGCCCGGTCCCGACCAGGTCCAGCCGGGTACGACGAACGGCGCGTGACTCTGGCATGACGCGCGCGGCACCGATCGCGGCGATCAGGCCGAGCGGCAGGTTGACGAAGAAGATCAGCCGCCAGCTGCTGCCGAACGCGTTGGCGTCGACGAGCGCGCCGCCGATGATGGGGCCGAGCATCGCGGACAGGCCGATCACCGGCCCGAACACCGCGAACGCCTTGCCCTGCTCGTCGCCCGCGAACACCTCCTTGATGATCCCCAGGCCCTGCGGGATCATCAGCGCCGCAGCCGCACCCTGGGCCAGCCGGCAGCCGATGAGCATCCCCGGGTCGACGGCGAACGCGCACGCCATCGACGCGGCGACGAAGCCCAACGACCCCACCACGAACAGCCGCCGGCGCCCGTAGATGTCGCCGAGCCGAGCACCGGTGATGAGCACCACGGCGAACGCCAGCGCGTACCCACCGATCACCCACTGCAGCGCCGAGGCGCTGGCGTGCAGGCCGGTGCGGATCGTGGGCGCAGCGACGTTGACGATCGTGCTGTCCAGCAGGTCCATGCACTCGGCGACGAGCACGAGCGCGAGGATCAGCCAGCGCCGTGGGTGGCCAGGCTTCTGGTCCGACATGGTGAGGTCTCCTTCGACATACGATGTTCGTTGAGCGAACGTCGTTCGTTTAACAAACGATGTTCTACACTGATTTGCATGCCGACGTCAACCCCCCGTGACAGCGGCTCGTCGCTGCCCGCGGCGCCGCGGCGGTCCCCCCGGCGCCGGCAGCAGCCGGCCCGGCGTACCGCCCTGTCGGTGGACGCCATCGTCACCGCCGCGATCGAGGTGCTGGACGAGACCGGCGCCGCGGGGCTCACCATGCGGCGGGTGGCCGAACAGCTCGGGACCGGCGCCGGGTCGCTCTACGTCCATGTCGCCAACAAGGACGAGCTGCTCGAGCTGGTGTACGACGAGCTGGTCGGCCAGGTGTCGCTGCCCGAGCCGGATCCGACCAGGTGGCGAGAGCAGGTGCACCAGATGATGGGGGACCTCTACGACGTGCTGGTCTCACATCGTGACGCCGCGCTCGCCGGTCTCGGCCGGATCCCGACGTCTCCCAAGTCCCTGGCGGCGGGCGAGGCGCTGGTCGCGGCGCTGCGCGCCGGCGGCCTGTCAGACCACGCGATCGCGCTCGGCCTGGACCTGCTCGGCCTCTACGTGTCGGCGCAGGCGTTCGAGGCCGGGCTGCTCGAACGCGGAGGCATGACCCCGGCGGACGTGCAGCGGTACTACGCGGATGTCCATGGCTTCTACGACGCGCTGCCGGCCGACCGGTTCCCGGTGCTGGCATCGGTCGCGGCGGACATGACGGGGCACGACCGCGCCGAGCGGTTCCGGTTCGGCCTCGACGTGATCCTCTCCGGGCTGGAAGCCGTCAGCCGTGACGCAGGGCCAGCCGAGCCGCGCTGACGTCCTCGCGCCCGAGCCCGGAGTCCACCGCCTTGTGCCACTGCCGGGACAGCGTGACCAGCACCGGCAAGTCATCGGCGTTGCCCGCCTCGATGGCCAGGTCGACATCCTTCAGCGCCCACTCCAGCGGGAACTCCGCCGCGAAGTCGCCCTGGTCCATCTTGTGCAGCTTGGCGTCGGCGATCGGCGCGTCCAGCGGGCCGCCCTCGATGACCTCGTCCAGCTTCTCGGGGCCGATGCCGAGCCGATCCGCCAGCTCGAGGGCCTCGGCCACGCCCTCGATGAGGACGGACATGTAGGCGTTGACAACGAGCTTCATCCGGCTACCGTCACCCGCGTCGCCCAGCCGGACGGTCTTGCGGCCGATGGCGGCAAACGCCGGCTCGAGGGTGTCGATCGCAGCGTCGGGGCCCGACGCCAGAATGAGCAGCTGGCCGTTCTCCGCCGGTCCCTTGCTCCCCGACACCGGGGCGTCGACATAGGAGACGTCCGGTCGCTGGTCGGCTAGCCGGTCATTGAACTCCTGGGTCGCCGCGACGCCGATCGTGCCCATCTGCGCCCACACCGCACCCTCGGCAAACCCGTCGGCGACACCCTGGTCGAAGACCACCGAGCGAACGACGTCGGCCGTCGGCAGCATCGTGATCACCACCTGGGCGCCCTTCACCGCCTCGTGCGGCGACGGCGCGACCACCGCTCCCGCGTCGGCCAGCGACGCGGTGGAGTCAGTCGATCGGTCCCAGACCGTGAGTGGGAGACCGGCGGCGAGCAGATTTCGCCCCATCGCGGAGCCCATGATTCCCGCGCCGAGCAAGCCGACAGCAGGACGATTGTCTTTACCGGTAGTCATTTCGGGGCTCCTATCTGTGGGCTCACTCGGTCACCTCAACGGTGCGACTGCGCTGCTCGACACCCGGACCGCCGTAGGGGTAGTCGGCGGGCTCGGGATCGCTGGCGGCATCGAGGTCCCGGGTCTGCTCCGCGGACAGGTGCACTCCCGCGGCGCCGAGGTTGTCGTCGAGCTGTTCGAGGGTGCGGGCGCCCAGGATCACGGACGTCACCGTGGGTCGATCCATCAGCCAGGCGAGCGCCACCTGTGCCATCGAGATTCCCCGGTCCTGGGCGATGCTGCGCACCGCATCGACAACGGCCCAGGTGCGTTGACTCCGGCTCCGCCGGTCGTAGGCCTCGACACCGCGCTCCGGGTTCTCCCCGAGCCGGGTCGCTCCGGTCGGCCGGCTGTCCGGCTGGTACTTCCCGGTCAGCCAGCCACCACCGAGCGGCGACCACGGGAGGACGCCGAGCCCATTGGACGCAGCAGCGGGCAGGATCTCCCATTCGATCTCACGAGCCAGCAGGTTGTACTGCGGCTGGAGGGTGACCGGCCGGCTGAGATGCTGGTGCGCAGCGATGTCGGCGGCCTTCTGGATCTGCCAGCCGGTGAAGTTCGACAGCCCGACGTAGCGGATCTTGCCGGCCCGGACCGCGTCGTCGAGGAAGTGCAGGGTCTCCTCCAGCGGCGTCAGGGGGTCGTAGGCGTGGACCTGGTAGAGGTCCACGTCGTCGACGCCGAGCCGGCGCAACGAGGCGTCGAGCGCTGCACCGAGATGCCGGCGCGACAGCCCGACGTCGTTGAGCCCGGGCCCGGTCCGGAACCGGCCCTTGGTCGCGAGCACGATCTGGTCTCTCGCCGATGGCTCGCTGGGCCAGCCAGTTGCCGATGATCTCCTCGCTGCGACCGTCGCTGTAGACGTCAGCGGTGTCGACCAGGTTGCCGCCCACGTCGAGGAAGCGGTCGAGCTGCGCGTGTGAGGCCGCTTGATCGCTCTCCGTGCCGAAGGTCATCGTCCCGAGCGCGAAACTCGAGACGACGCTGCCGCTTGCTCCGAGGGTCCGGTACTCCATCTGCTGCTCCTGCGATCAGGCGGTCGAGACCTCCAGGGTGCGCCGTCTTGTCAATGGGATCCACCGCAGCGGCCTGGGGCTGATCCTTCAGCCGAGGATGCCGCGGATGTCGGCGGCGGTCAGGGATGCGGAGGAGAACTCGCCGCCGTCGAGGACACTCCCGACCAGCTCGGCCTTGTTCGCCTTGAGCGCCATGACCTTCTCCTCGATGGTGTCGCTGGCGACCAGCCGGTAGACCATCACCTGCTCGGTCTGACCGATCCGGTGGGTCCGGTCCACCGCCTGCGCCTCCGTGGCAGGGTTCCACCACGGGTCGAGCAGGATGACGTAGTCAGCCTCGGTGAGATTCAGTCCGAAGCCACCCGCTTTGAGGCTGATGAGGAACACGGATGCCTTGCCGCTCTTGAACTTCTCGATCACCTCAGCGCGGTTGCGGGTGGAGCCGACGAGGTGCGCATAGTCGATCCCGGCCTCGTCCAGCCGGGCGCGGGCGAGGTCGAGGAAGCGCGTGAACTGGCTGAAGACCAACGTCCGGTGACCCTCGGCGAGGGTCTCGACGAGCAGCTCCATCATGAAGTCGAGCTTGCTCGACGGGATGCCGGCCTCGGCCGGGTCGATCAGGCCGGGGTCCAGGCTGGCCTGCCGCAGCAACGTCAACGACTTGAGGATCTCGAACCGATTGGCCTGCAGATCGGTGAGCAATCCCAACACTTTCTGCCGCTCCCGCTGCAGGTGCCGCTGGTAGACCCGGCGATGGCGCGGGTTAAGATCGATCTCGACGACCTGCTCCTGCTTCGGTGGCAGCTCGGCCGCGACCGCTTCCTTGGTACGACGGAGCAGGAACGGCCGGATCCGGCGGCGCAGCTGCGCCAGCCGCTCCGGATTCCGCTCGCGCTCGATCGGCGCCCGGTAGTACTGCTCGAACCGCTTCGCGTCCGCGAACAGACCGGGGGCTGTCAGCGACAGCAACGACCACAGGTCCATCAAGGTGTTCTCCATCGGCGTACCGGTGATCGCCAACGTGAACGGCACCGGCAGCCGCTTGGCGCACCGGTAGGCCTGCGACTTGTGGTTCTTCACGAACTGCGCCTCGTCGAGCACCAGCCCGGCCCACTGCTCGGCGGCGTACTCGTCGTACTCCAACCGGAACAACGTGTACGACGTGACGACGAGGTCCGCGCCGGCAGCAGCCTCGCGCAGGCTCTTGCCGCGACGGGCGCGGGTCTCGCTGATGGCAGCGACCTCGAGGCCGGGGGCGAACCGGTGGCACTCGGCCGCCCAGTTCCCGACGACGCTGGTGGGGGCGACGACGAGAAACGGCAACGTGCTCAGCCCGGCCTCGCGGACGTGGCACATCAGGGCGAGTGCCTGGATTGTCTTGCCCAGCCCCATGTCGTCGGCGAGGATCCCGCCGAGCGAGTGGGAGTAGAGGAACGCGAGCCAGTCCAGGCCGTCCTTCTGGTAGTGCCGCAGGTCGGCGTGCAGCCCCTGCGGCAACGCGACGGGTTCGACGCCCTCGACCCCCGCCAGTGCCTGCACCGAGCGTTGCCACTCGGCCGCCTGCCCCGTGATGACGGCGACCTTGTCGAGCTCGTCCCACAGCCCGGCTTGGTACCGGCTGAGCCGGACCGTGTCCGGCGAGGCCGCATCCTGCATCGCGCGGGCCTCGGCGATGAGGTCGGCGAGCTGCCGCAGCCCAGGACGGTCGAGGCTGAAGTAGGTGCCGCTCGCCAGCACGATGTGCGACTGGTTGGTCGACAGCGCGACGAACAGCAACTCGAACGGAACGTCCTCGCCGTCGATCGTGACAGTGACCGCGAGGTCGAACCAGTCGCGGCCGTCGGGCGACCCACCACCGTCGATGACGATGTCCGGTTCCTCGTCGACCTCGCGGTAGTCCGGCAGCGGGCTCGTGATGACGACGTCCAGCCCGTCGACGGCGCTCAGCCCGGGCAGCGCCTCCGCGACGAACCGCGCCGCTGCCAGCAGGTCCAGCCTCGACCGCTCGGCGAGGCGGAGGCCACCCAGCCAGTACTCGAACAGCGACCGATGCGGCTCGACCAGCTCGGTGACCTCGGCGATGGTCGCGCTCTCGGTCGCCGGCTCGCGACCCCGCGCGTGACGGTGGGCCGGCCACAGCGACTCGCGACGCGTCATCGCACCGGTCACGTAGTCCCAGTGCCACTCGACCGTGATCCGCTTGCCGTCGTCCTCGGGTGTCACCCGCAGCTGCAACCGCGGCGGTTCCGGCTCGGGGACGGTCACCGACGAGTCGGTCGAGCTCACGGTGACGCGCTCGCGCAGCGCACCGAGGTACGTCGCGACGAACCGCTCCTCGTCGGCCGGCGGGATCCGCAGCGGGCCACCGTCGAGCAGCCGCCGCACCCCGTCGTCGATGGGCGCCGACAGCCGCGCCAGCCACAGCCCGTCGGCCTCGGCGGCGACCTGCGCGTCACCGTCACCGTGCCACCAGGCGATGCCGTGGGCGGGGGAGCCGATCAGCAGGTGGCCGCCGTCGGTCGGGCGCTCGGCGCCGGCCAGGACGACCGGCCGGACGGCGAGCTGGCCGTCGTCGTCTCGGGTGACGTCGACCGACATCGTGGCGGCTTCGGGCGACAGCGTGACCCCGCCGGGGCCGTCGCCGGCCAGGACGAACGGCAGGCCGAGCGATTCGCCTTCGGCCAGCAGGTCCCAGACCCGACGGCTGGGGACGGTGTCCAGGTGCAGCGTCTGCGCGCGGCCGTCGTACCCGCCGTATCCGCCGTAGCCCGACGCGTCCATCGTGGCCAGCTCGCTGAGCAGCCGGAGGTGCTCGCGGTCGGCGCGCGGCGCGTCGAAGGCGCCCGGCGTCACCATCGACCACGACACGCCCTGCCGGACCCAGCCACCGCGCTTCCCGCGGGTGACCGGACGCATCACGAGCCGCGGCCCGGTCAGGTGCTCCGGACGCCATCGCGCCGGCGGCGTGATCAGCTCGAACTGCAGCGCGACCAACGGCTCGTCCGCCGAGGCGGGCCGGCCGATCCCGTCGTACCAGGCGTCGTCCTCATGCGGTGCCGTGGCGGCACCGACGACGTCCGCGAGCAGTGCTTCCCAGTCCGGCGGCACGGGCTTCCCGTCGTCATCATCGGTGCCCGTCAGGTCGGCGGGCTCCGGGGTCCACAGCGCGACCAGCGCGAGGGCGACCGTGTGCTTGCAGTTGGTCCGGATCGGACAGGTGCAGGTGCCCCGGAAGGAGGAGACGGAGCCGGTCGGGCCAGTGCCCAGGAAGACCATCGAGGTGTACGGCGCGCGGCCGCTGCCGCGGACCAGCCCGAACAGCCGCCTACCGTCGTCCTGGCGCTGCAGGTTGACCACCGCTCCGGCACGCGCGTACTCGAGTCCGCGCAGGAACGTGCTGCCGCCGACGGTGCGGTTGATCACCACCTCGTCCGCGCTCAGGCTCGGGTGCATCGGCTCTTTCGGATCGGGTCCGCTGATCGGACCGGACCCTCCACGCTACGTCTCGAAACCGGCGTTGCCCTAAACCATCCACAGGGATGGCGGACCCTAACTGACGAGCGACGCGCGGAGCGCGAACATCCCCGGGTAGAACAGGTCGACCGTCGCCGTCCATCCCAGGTCGGCGAGCACCGAGACGACTCGGTCCGGATCGAGCCGCAGCTTCACCACGCGGTGCTCGCTGCCATCGGACAGCGCCCGAGTCACGAGATCCGGCACCTCGGTCCAGCGCTCCTTGTCGCGCACACCGTCCGCGGTCTCGTCGACCACGCCCACGACGCCGGCCGGCCCGATCAGGTCCGCGACCGAGCGCCAGAAGCCGGGCCAGCGATCCCACGGCACGTGGGACAGCCAGAACGCGAAGAAGACGGCGTCGAACCGGCGAGGGGGCTGCCAGCGGAAGATGTCGGCCTTGATGAACTCGACGTCGGGACCGACGCGGGTGGCAGCGATGGCGATCGTCTCGTCGGCACCGTCCACGCAGGTGAGGCGGTCAACGCGCGGCTCGAGCCGCCGGCTCCACTGCCCGGTCCCGGATGCCAGCTCGACCACGTCCCCGCCGACGGCCACGAAGTCCAGCGCCCGGTCGGCGGCGTTCAGCGGGCCGCCGTCCGCGCCGTACGACTCGTCGTACTCGGGGGCCGCGGCCCGGTAGTACGCCTGCTGTGCCGACAGAGGATCCGACGTCGTCATGCCTCGAGTGTCCTCTCCCGATGCAGCTCGGGGCGGCCGGCGTACAGCGGCGGGAGGTAGCGCAGCATCAGCGCCGACCAGGTGACGTGGGTGAGGACCGATGCCTCGATCCCGCCGGTCGCTCGCCGCTGCAACCCGAACAGCGTGCCCATGACGGTCGACGCAAGGACCAGCGCCGGGTTGCCGGTCGCGGTCGTCGCGACCGCGTACGCCGCCGTCGAGAGCACGACCGGCCGGCGCCGTCCGACCGCCGCGTAGAGCGCTCCCCGGAAGAAGACCTCCTCGGCGACAGCGTTCGCCAGGCTGGTTGTGAGCACGAGAGCCGGAGCGCCCTGGTCGGCGTAGCGCAGCACCGAGACGATGGACCGATCGAGGATTCCGATACGACGCGACACCACGGCCAGACCGTAGAAGCCGGCGAAGGCACCGGCTCCCAACACGACCGGCGTGACGACGGGACGCCGCAACCGCTGCTCCCTCGTGCGCATCCACCCCAGGTGCAGCGGGCCGGATGCCAGCCCACCCGCGGTCCAGGTAGCGGCGACGCCGAGCGTCGCGGCATAGAAACGGCTCGACCCGGGCCGGGTCGACAGCGAGTAGCCCAGCAGGCCGGCGCCCGCGATCGACACCCCGGCGACAACCCGGCGCCGACGGCGGAACGCGTCGTCGGTCTCCCAGTGGTCGCGCGGCACTCGGTCGATCAGCCAACGTCGAGCGGTCGCTCGGGTCGCGCCGGCGAGCCGCTGGGTGGGTGAGCTCATGCGCGCTGCCGGTTGGCTCGCGCCCGTTCCCCGAGGGCGCTGAGCACCGCCGCGTCGTAGTCCATCGGCTCGAAGTCGACGATGCCGCGGATGCTGTCGTCGCGGACGACCACCTCGTTGCTCATCGAGTCGATCAGCGACCGGCCGGTCTGCACGTCGACATCGGTCACCAGCGACAACCAGCGGGACGAGAGTCCCGGGCTGAGCAGTGGCACAGGTACGACGACGAGCCGCCTCCCCTCGATCGCCGCCACCCGGCGCAGCATTTCGACGTACTCCAGCACCTCGGGTCCGCCGATGTCGAAGCTGCGACCGACGGCCTCATCCGCGTCGAGCACCGCCACCAGGTAACGCACCACGTCGTCGACCGCGATCGGCTGGGTGCGGGTGTGGACCCAGGTCGGGGTAATCATCGCGGGCAGATGCTCGACGAGCTGTCGGGTCAACTCCCACGAGATGCCGCCGTGGCCGATGATGATTCCCGCCCGTAGCGACGTCACCGGGACGCCGCCGGAGCCGAGCAGCTGCTCGACCTGCCGGCGACTTCGCAGGTGCGCCGACAGCTGATCGGCGTCGTCGCCCAGGCCGCCCAGGTAGACGATGCGCCGCACGCCCGCACCGGCCGTCGCTGCCGCGAAGTTCTGCGCCGATCGGGCGTCGCGGTCCTCGAAGTCGGCCGAGTCGAGAGCGTGGACCAGGTAGTAGGCCACCTCGCACCCGTCGAGTGCGGGCGGCAACGACTCCGGCTCGGCGACGTCGCCCCTGACCGGGGTTCCGGCTCCGCGGTACGAGGACGGGCGTCGGGTCATGGCCCTGACGTCGTGCCCGGCTGCCTCGAGTGCCGGGCACAGCCGGGATCCGACGAACCCGGATGCGCCGGCGACGAGGACCCTCACGCTGCCACCCTAGGCAGGCTCGGCGATGCGCCACACTTGCCTGGTGCACGCGCGGCCGGCTCTGTGCCCTGTCCAGATCGGACGGGACAGCGAGCTCGCCCTGCTCGACGAGCAGTACGACGACCTGCTGGCCAACGGGAACGGCGCGATGGTGCTCATCGCCGGCGAGGCCGGGGTCGGCAAGTCACGGCTGGCGGCCGAGGCACGCGCACTCGCGGAGCAGCGTGGGCTCAGCCGGCTGGTCGGCCATTGCGCCGCGGAGTCCGGCATCCCCTACGGACCGTTCGTCACCGCCATCCGCCGCCGGATCCGCACCCTCGACGATGACGAGCTGCGCACCCTGTTCGGCGGCCAGGCGATGCTGGCCACCGCCCTGCTTCCCGAGGTGGCGCAGGCCGTGTCCCTCCCGACGACGTCACCGGGGCCCGAGGACCTGTACCTCGCGGTGTGGCAGCTGCTCCACCGGCTGAGCCAACCGACCGGCGCCCTGCTGTTGCTGGAGGACTTGCACTGGGCGGACATCGACAGCCTCCGGATGCTGAGCTACCTGGCGCGGGAGCTGAGCGACCTGCCGCTCCTGATCATCGGGACCTACCGACGGGACGAGCTGCACCGACGACATCCGCTCACCGCAGTCCTCGCCGAGCTGAGCCGGGAACGCCGCTACGTCGAGATCGCGCTGGACCCGCTCGACCAGGACGACACCCGTCGCATGCTGAGCGCGATCTTCGACGGCACCGAGGTCGGGGACGAGTTCGCGGAGGCGGTCCTCGAGCGCACCGCCGGGAACCCGTTCTTCGTCGAGGAGCTCGCAAAGGTCCTCGTCGAGCGCGGCGACATCTACGCCGAGGGCGGCGACTGGGTACGACGTGACCTCGCCACGATCGAGATGCCGCTGACCGTGCGCGAGACGCTGCTCGCCCGCACCCGCGACCTCGACGCGACCACGATGGACGTGCTCAAGCTGGCAGCGGTCGCCGGGGAACGGCTGGACGCTCCCGTGCTGGCGCTCGCCGCCGAAGTGTCCGCCGACCGGATCGACGACGCCGTCCGTGACGGGCTTCGGCTGCAGCTGCTCACCGAGCGGCACGAAGGCGGCCTCACCTGGTACGGGTTCCGGCACGCGCTGACCCGCGAGGCACTCGCCGACGAGCTCGTCGGACCGGACCGGCAGCGCGCTCGGCGCCGGCTCGGCCAGGCGATCGTGACCGTGCATGACGGCGACCTGGATGCCTGGGCGGCAGAGCTGGCCGACCATTTCGCCGAGGCCGGCGACGTGGCAGCGGCGATCGAGTACGGGACCCGAGCGGCGCGGCGGGCGACCGCGAGCTTCGCCCTGGACGAGGCCGCTCGCCGCTACGAGCGGGTGCTGCAGCTGATCCCGCCATCGGCCGACGAGCGACTCGACCTCCTGCTGGAGGCCACCGCAGCGGTCCTGTCCGGCCCCGATCTCCGGCTGGGAGTCGTCTTCGCGACGGAGGCGCGCGCCTTGGCGCGGGCCCGCCCCGACCCGATCAAGGAGATGGAAGCGGTCCGTGCGCTGGAGTACGAGCGGTGGCTCTCCGGCGACGGCCGCGACTCGACGGCGCTGTCCCAGGAGGCGCTGGCGCTGATCCACGGTCACGACGACTTCGCCGAGGCGATGGCCTACCGCCACCTGACGCGGCGGCTGACCCTGGTCGACCGCGGCGAGGAGGCGCTGACCTTGCTTCCGGCCGGGATCGAGCTGGCCGAACGCTCCGGCAACCTTGCCGCGCTCTCGGGTCTGCACGGCACCCGGATGCTGATGTCATCCCTGGGGCCGGAGTTCGACGCCGCCTATGCGGCATCCCTGGCTGCCGCGGTCGCCGCCGAGGACATCGACGCCGAACGCAACGTCACGATCAACGCGGGCTACCTCTGCGTGTGGGGCGGGGACCTGGCCCGGTCCGGCCAGGCTTTCGGCGGGCGATCGAGCTCACCGAGCGGTACGCCCCGCATGACCGGTACACGGCGGCGGGATACGCCTGGCTGCTTTCACTGACCGGGGACTTCGACGGAGCCGTGAGTCTGGCGACGCCGCTGCGGAAGGCGGCGACACACCGAGCCGGACCGTCGCACTGATGGCGCTGTGCGAGGTGGCGGACCGGACTGCTGATCCAGCCCTCATGAGCTCATCGACGAGCTGTGCGTCCTGGCGCTGCCGACCGGGAGAACCAGCGGATCGCGCCGGGACTCGCCGCCAGGGCCAGGCGGACCCTGGAAGTGAAGGGTTGGTCGCCGCCGCGCCGCTGTTCTGGGAGTCCTGGGACGACGACGTACGTGGGGACCCGGTCAGGTGCCCACTGGCTGTTCTCGCCGGACTTCGCCGAGGCGTTGGCGGAGGACTGGGAGGGCCGACGAGCTGGCGGCCTGGGTCGCCGGAGATCGAACGAGCGGACCAGCAACGACAAGAACCCGCACAACCTCGCCGCGCAACGATTGTGCGAGGCATACCTGGCCGCCGCGCGCAGCGACACCGACCCGTCGCGCAAGCTGTTCGCTGAGGCGATCGACCGGTATCGCGCCATGCCGTGCCCGGCCCGCGAGGCGGAGGCGTTGCTCGGTCTGGCCGGCCTGGAGTGGCGGGCCGGCCGCCCGACGCCAGCGCCGCCGCCGGTCGCGAGGCACTTGCCGTCGCCGAACGGATCGGGGCGGCGACGCTGGTCGGCAGCGCGCAGGCCACGCTGGCTCGCACCGACAGCACCCCCGTGCTCGCGAGCGTCCTCGTCACCGACATCGTCGGCTCCACGGCGCGAGCGGCCGCGCTCGGGGACCGCGCCTGGCAGGACCTGCTCGGCCACCACCACGCCATCGTCCGCCGGGAGCTGGCTCGGCTCGGCGGCCACGAGATCGACACGGCCGGTGACGGGTTCCTGGTCTGGTTCGCCAGCCCTGCCCAGGCCATCCGATGCGCCCGAGGCGGTCCGGGACGCGCTCGCACAGATCGACATCACGATCCGCGCCGGGGTCCACACCGGCGAGTGCCATCAGAGCGGCGAGAAGCTGACCGGGATCGCCGTACACATCGCGTCGCGGGTTGCCTCGAGCGCCGAAGCGGGTCAGGTGCTCGTCTCCGGCACGGTCCGGGAGCTGGTCACCGGGTCGAGCTTCCAGTTCGACGACCAGGGCGTGCATGACTTCAAAGGCGTGCCCGGGAGCTGGCGGCTGTACTCAGTCACAGCCTGAGCCGCAGCTAGGGCGGCCTACAGTGGCACGTGTCCACACCCGCGTACTCCGTCGCGCTGGGCGTCATGCGGCAGTCCATCACGACCGATCTGAGCCGGGCACTGCTGGCGGCACTGGAGCCGTTGGCCGGGCGTGATCCGGTCGTGTACCTGGCGGACTTCGCCCATCAGGTGTTGATCCCGGTTCCGACCCAGATCCCCGGCGACGCGGCCGGGGACGAAGCCGATCGGCTCGACGATGCCGGGCCGCGCCTTCATCTCCGGACGGCCGGTCAGCGCCGACCGAGGCGAGGCGACCCGGGTCTGGGTGCCGCTGGTCCACGGCACGATGCGGACCGGCGTACTCGCCGTGACCGTGCCGACGCCGACGAGCCGACCGTGAGCGACCTGGAGATGCTGGGCGTGTTCATGGGGCTCGTGCTCGCGGCGACCGACCCGTTGAGCGACCTGTCCCACCTGCGCCGGCGCGGCCGACCGATGTCGCTGGCCGCCACCATGCAGTGGGGACTGATGCCGCCGCTGTCGGCCGCGAGCGACCGCGCGTTGATCGCCGGCGCGCTCGAGCCGGCGTACGACATCGCCGGCGACGGGTTCGACTACGCCATCAACACCGACGCCGTCGATTTCGCGATATTCGACGGGATGGGCCACGGCGTGGCGTCGAGCATGCTCACCGGGCTCGCGGTCGGTGCCTACCGGCACGCCCGGCGCGAGCTCTCCACTGTCGCGGCGATGCACGCCGCGATCGACACTGCGATCAGCCGAGCAGTACGACGGCGACGCCTTCGCGACCGGAATCATCGGCCGGCTGTCCACCGTGACCGGCGAGTTCGAGTGGTCCTGCGCCGGGCATCCGCCCGCCGCTGGTGCTGCGTGACCGGACCGTCGTCGCAGAGCTGCACTGCGAGCCGGCGCTTCCGTTCGGGCTCGGTGACCGGCGCCGACGGTCGGGCTGCACACACTTGCAGCCGGGAGACGCCGTACTGCTCTACACCGACGGGGTCGTCGAGGCCCGCACCCCGGCCGGCGAGGAGTTCGGGCTCGCCCGCCTCATCGACCTGCTCGAGCGGGAGGCGGCGTCCGGACGGACCGGCGACGAGCTGCTCCGGCGGCTGGTCCGGGCGGTGCTCGACCACCACGTCGACCAGCTGCGTGACGACGCCACGCTGCTGGTCGTCCAGTGGATCGGCGCGGACGTGCCGGCCATCGTTCCCAGCCCGCGCACCGGGTCGGCGCCGACTGCCGCTGCTCGACCCGTGACGACCGTCCCGATCGCCTGACGATCACGGACCAAACCTGACGGAGGCGGGGAGTTGACTGGCGTCGATGCCCGCTACCCTCACCGACCTTCGGTCCGCCGCGGAGCGCACTTCGCGCGCTGGCGGGTCCGGACGCCGTGCTGCGCGAGGACCAGTGGCGAGCCATCGAGGCACTCGTCGTCGACCGGCGCCGCGCGCTCGTCGTCCAGCGCACCGGCTGGGGCAAGTCGGCCGTCTACTTCATCGCGACCGCGCTGCTGCGAGCGCAAGGTGCCGGCGCGACCGTCATCGTGTCGCCGCTGCTCGCGTTGATGCGCAACCAGATCGAGGCGGCGGAGCGCGCCGGCATCCGGGCCCACACCATCAACTCCTCGAACCTCGAGTCGTGGGACGAGGTCGAGGCGGCGGTCGCGGCGGGCCGAACCGACCTGCTGCTGGTGTCGCCCGAGCGGCTGAACAATCCGGGGTTCCGCGACAGCCGTGCTGCCGCGGCTGGCCGCCGAGACCGGGCTGCTGGTCATCGACGAGGCGCACTGCATCTCCGACTGGGGTCACGACTTCCGGCCCGACTACCGGCGGATCCGTTCGCTGCTCGACGATCTCCCGGCCGGCATCCCGGTGCTCGCGACGACGGCGACCGCCAACGCCCGGGTCGTCGACGACGTCGCGGAGCAGCTGGGTTCGACCGGCACGACGTCACCGCCGCTGGTGCTCCGCGGCAGCCTCGACCGGGAGAGCCTGCGCCTCGGTGTCCTGCAGCTACCGTCGAACGCGCACCGGCTCGCCTGGCTGGCCGAACACCTCGAGGACCTGCCGGGTTCCGGGATCATCTACACCCTCACGGTCGCGCAGGCCGAGGCAGTCGCTGGCTTCCTGCGGCGAGCAGGGGCACCGGGTCACGTCGTACACCGGCCGGACCGAGACCGCGGATCGGCTCGCGGCGGAGCAGGACCTCATCGCCAACCGGGTGAAGGCACTCGTCGCCACGTCCGCGCTCGGGCATGGGGTTCGACAAGCCGGACCTCGGCTTCGTCCTCCACCTCGGTGCGCCGCAGTCGCCGGTCGCCTACTACCAGCAGGTGGGCCGGGCCGGTCGCGGCGTCGAGAGCGCCATCGTGCTGCTCATCCCCGGCGCCGAGGACGAGGACATCTGGCGCTACTACGCCAGCGTCGGGTTCCCGCCGGAGGACGTTGTCCGCCAGACCCTGGACGCCCTGTCGCCGACGACGCCGATCAGCATCCCCGCCTTGGAGGTCTCGGTGGAGCTGAGCCGGTCACGGCTCGAGGCGATGCTCAAGGTGCTCGACGTGGACGGCGCGGTACGCCGAGTGAGCGGGGGATGGCTGACGACCGGTCAGCCGTGGAGCTACGACGCGGACCGGTACCAGAAGGTCGCCGCCGTCCGCTCCGCCGAGCAGCAGGCGATGCGTGACTACATCGGGCTGACCGGCTGCCGGATGGAGTTCCTGCGCCGCCAGCTCGACGATCCCGACGCGTCGCCCTGCGGCCGCTGCGATCGCTGCACCGGCATCGCGTGGGAGACGACCGTGTCCGAGACGGCGGTCACCGCGTCGAAGGCGGAGATCGGCCGACCGGGCGTAGCCCTCGATCCCCGCCGGATCTGGCCGACCGGCCTCGCGGCGATCGGGCTCCCGCTCAGCGGCAAGATCCCGGCCGCGGAGCAGGTCTCGCCCGGCCGCGCGATCGGCCGGCTCTCCGACATCGGCTGGGGCTCGCGGCTGCGTCGCTACCTGCGCGACGGAGCGCCGGACAACGGCCTGCCCGACGAGCTGTTCAACGGCGCGGTCGAGGTGCTGCGCACCTGGGGCTGGGAACGCCGACCGGTCGCCGTCGCCGCGGTGCCGTCGGTGCGCCGGCCGGAGCTCGTCCGCACCCTCGGTGAGCGGCTCGCGGCCCTCGGTCGGCTCGAGTGGGTCGGGGTGCTGGCGCTCGACGAGTCACGGCAGCGGGCGGCGTCGCGGACCAACAGCGCCCAACGGGTCCGCGCGCTGCACGGGTCGTTCGCGGTGACGGCCGACCAGGCGGGGGCGATCAGCCGGCTCGGCGAGCCGGTCGTGCTGCTGGTCGACGACATCGTCGACACCGGATGGACGATGGCGCTCGCCGGCCGGGAGCTGCGCGCCGCCGGTGCCGCCGAGGTGTTGCCGTTCGCACTGGCGCTCGACGCCTGATCCCGGTCACGATGGGTCGGATGAACGGCTGGCCGGATCAGAACCATGTCTGCGGGGACTGCGGAACGAGATATCGGGTGGGGATCGCTACTGCGCTGAGCCGGATCGCCGACGTGCCACAGGCGACCCGTCGCGCGGTCGACCTGGCCCCGGAGGGCCACTGGCACGACCGACCCGCACCGCAGCTGTGGTCGATCACGGAGTACGCCTGCCACCTGCGCGACGTCTTCGTCGTGTACACGGTGCGGCTGCACCGGGCCCGGACCGAGGACCGCCCGGATCTCGAGCCGATGTTCAACGACCTGCGCGCCCGGTGGTTCCGCTACAACCGCCGGAACCTGCCCGGTGTGCTCGACGAGATCGAGGACTCGGTGAGCGGGTTCTCCGACGAGGTGTCGACGTTCCGCGACGAGGACTGGGCCCGCACCGCGGTACGCCGGGACGACGAGCGCTCGGCCAACTGGATGCTGCGCAACGTCATGCACGAAGGCGTGCACCACGTCCGCGACATCACGGAGGCAGCAGCCGGCTTCCGCGACGGCTGGTGACGATCGGCGGCCGGTGGCGCGAGACGTCAGGCCACGGTCACGGGCTCGACGAGGTCGACGCCGCGCTCGGCGCCGTGGAGGCGGACGGGCTCGCACTCGGGCTGCTGCTCGGGCTCGGGACCGTCGAGGTGCTCGGCGACGGGCTGGCCGAGGCAGACGCCGGTGTCGTCGACGTCACGCTGCTCGGCGCCGCGCTCGGTGACGCCGACGGCGAGTGCGTCGACGGGCTCGGTGACGGCGACACGTCGTACTGCACGTTGTGCCCGCGCGCCGGCGGAAGCAGCTGCGGCCCGACCACCGGGTGGTGACCAGGGGCGATCAGCGCCACCACCACCGCCGCGACGGTCCCGGCCAGGACCAGGCCACCGCCGGCCGCGACGGTGGCGCGCTTCGGAGTCATCCGCAACCGCTCGCTGCGGCGGCGCGCGGCCAGCTCCGGCGGCAACGCCGCCCGCTGGGCGGCACGGCTGTTGTACGGGGCGGCGAGGAACGCCAGCGTCGGCCACAGCAGCAACGCGGCGGTCAGCGGCCCGCCGTACCCGGAGGTGTTGGTCAGCGCCGCGACGATGCCCGCCACTCCGAGCCCGCCGAGGATGGTCTCGCCACGGTTGCCTCGGATGGCGTCCCAGAAGCTGCCCTCCTCCATCGTCTTCGGGGTCCGCAGGAACTCCGCTTCCTTGGCATACAACGCCTGCACCGATGCTCGCGCCACGACCAGCGACGTGCACTGCCAGATCACGAAGGCGCCGAACGCGTCCCGCCACGACGCCCCGGTGCCGCGCCGCAGCAACGCGACAGCGCGGACCAGACCGAGGATCACGAGCAGCGGGATGGCGGCCAACAGGAAGCCGGTGAGCTTGCGCAGCAACAGATCGCCGTGCAACGCCAGGTTGGCGGCACCGACGAGGAGGAACACGAAGAAGATCAGCGCCAGCAGGTCGCCGTACCACTGCACCGCGCCGGACAGGTAGGCCCAGCGCTGCCCCGGACTGAGCCGGTTCTCCTCGTCGCGACGGCCGGGCAGCATGCAGCGCCAGTTACGGCGGAGGATCTGGATGCCGCCGAAGCACCACCGGAACCGTTGGCCTTTCAAGGCTTCGAAGGTCAACGGCATCACCCCGTGGCCGTAGGAGGCGTCGACATGCAGACCGGAGTAGCCACGGCGCAGCAGCCGCAGCGACAGCTCGGCGTCCTCGGTGATGCACCACTCGTCCCACCCGCCGACCTGCTCGAGCGCCGAGCGGCGGATCAGCCCCATGGTGCCGGCGAAGATGGCGCCGTCGCGTTCGTTGCGTGACGGCTGCGAGACGGCGAAGAAGTACTTGTAGCTGTAGTAGAGCCGGCGGTAGAACGCGGCGCCTTCCCAGTCCCGGTAGTCCTGCGGCGACTGGATGAACCCGACCGTGGGATCCGCGAACAGCGGCGCGCATCGGCGCAGGAACGAAGGGTCGAGCTGGTAGTCGGAGTCGATCACCGCGATCAGCTCGGCACGCGGGTCGATCTCGCTGGCCAGGGCGTAGTTCAGCGCCCCCGACTTGTAGCCGGGCCAGTCCTGCAGGTGGGCGAACGTGATGCCGTGCTCGTGGCACCACGCCTCGACCGGACGCCACAGCGTCTCGTCGTCGGTGTTGTCGTCGAGGCAGATGATCTCGTAGCTCGGGTAGTCCATCGCCTTCAGCGACTCGAGGGTCTCGATGACCATCTCGGGCGGTTCGTTGTACGCCGGCACCTGGATGCTCACGAACGGCAGGTGGTCGGCGACCTCGGCCGGAGCGCCGCCCCGGATCCGGCGGTCCCAGCGCTGGCTTCCCAGCGCATCGCACAGCTCCCACAGGTAGGCGCAGCCGAGCAGCGCGGCGAACGCCTCGAGCAGCCACAGCACCGTCCCGCCGATGGTGCCGGCGACACCGAGGTGGCTGATCACCGTCCAGTCGAGCATGAACGCCAGGTACGAGACGAACAGCAGGAAGGTGGCGCTCCAGGCCAGGTGGGCCCGCGCGTTCCACCGCCGGGTGGCAGGAAGCCAGGCCAGGCTCACCAGCAGCAGCGCCGCGACCGACCCCACGATGTTGCGGTTGGTCACGCCCAGCGCGTCGAGGATGGCGGCGGTGACGGCGGCGAGCAGCACGGTGCCGATCACGGCCAGCAGCAACCGCCGTACCCATGCCGCGCGGCCCTCCGCGCTGCCCGCCGAGGGAGCCGGCAGGAACAGGACGAGGGTGGCGATGGGGGTCGCGATCAGGCCGGTGAGCAGCCAGGCGGCAAGCATCGGTGCGACTGCCTCCCGTGTGGTTCCACCGGTCTCGAGAACCCAGTGGCTTCTGAGGTCCCCCGTCGGCCTCGGTCCAAACCCGCTCCCGTCACCGGACGCTTCCCCGTCATCACAAAGTGTGACTTGGGGCCACCGAGATGCGACTCATGGCTGCTGCCGCGGCCGCGGCGAACTGACACCGTGAAAAGACATGCAGCGACGACGGCTTCTCATCACCGGTGCCTTGGCTGGCCTGGCGGCTGCCTGCGGGGCACGCCGATCGAGCACCCAGGCCCGCCCGTTGGCGTCGACCACGCGACGCCGTCTCGCTGCCCCGAACTCGGTCACGCCGTCACCATCACGCGCGGCAAGCCCAGTACGCCGGGGCCCGGCTCGCGAGATCGCGAACGGCCACAGGTCGAGCGGGCAGGTGGCGCTGACCTTCCACGTGGCCGGCGATCCGGCGGTCGTCAGCGCGGTGCTCCAGGCTGCCCGACGGCAGAATGCCCACCTCACGATGCTGGTGGTCGGCACCTGGCTGGCTCAGAACCCCCGGTTCGGTCGGCAGATTCTGGCGGCCGGTCATGACCTCGGCAACCACACCTGGTCGCACCCGGTCCTCGCCGACGACGACCCCGGAAGCGACCCGGCTCGAGATCGTCAAATGCCGCGACCTGCTCACCCGACTCACCGGGGACGGGGGTCGCTGGTTTCGACCGTCAGGCACGCCACACGCGACCCCGTTGATGTTGCGGGCGAGTGGCGCGGCGGGCTACCCCACGAGCCTTTCCTACGACGTCGACCCGCTCGACTACACGAACCCCGGTGCGGCTGCTGTCGTGTCCCGCGTCCTCTCGGCGGCTCGTGGTGGCTCCATCGTCAGCCTCCACACCCTGTTTCCGGGCACCGCAGAAGCGCTGCCCGACATGATCTCCGGTTTGCGTGGCCGCGGGCTCGAGCCGGTCGCGGCGAGCAGGCTGCTTCCCCGCGCCCACGAAGGGGCCACGGCATGATCCGCCGTGCCCTCGCCGCCGCCGTACTCATGCTGGCTGTAGGCGCTTGCTCCTCGGACCAGACCCAGCATGCCGGCCCCTCACCGGCGGCCCCGCCTTCCACGGCCACGCCTGCGACACCCCAGCCGACGCCTCGCTCGAACTCACGCGGATCAGCCGACCTGCCGGGGATGCCCTCGCCATTGAGCCCTACGGATGTCTACGCCGCCGACCGTCCGAACCGGCTGTCTCCCGTCGTCCGAGCGGACCGACCACTCATCTACGTTCCGAACAGTCTCTCCAACACCGTGAGCGTGATCGACCCCAAGACGTTCAAGGTCATTGGCACCCATCCGGTTGGCGCCCTGCCGCAGCACGTGACCCCGTCGTACGACATGAAACGTCTGTACGTGCTCAACGACAACGGCAACAGCGTCACGGTCATCAACCCACGCAACGGGATCCTTCGGCCGGACGCTGCCGGTCGCCGACCCGTACAACATGTACTTCACCCCCAACGGTCGGTACGGAATCGTGGTCGCCGAGCGCCTCGGTCGGCTGGACTTCGTCAATCCGCAGACCATGCGGCTGGAACACGCGTTGCCGGTCAACTGCCGCGGTGTCGACCACGCCGACTTCTCCGCGAACGGCCGCTACGCCGTGTTCAGCTGTGAGTTCTCTGGCCAACTCCTCAAGGTCGACATCGCGAAGCAGCGGGTCGTTGGTTCGCTCCGGCTGACCCGCGGAGCCATGCCACAGGACGTCAAGCTCTCACCCGACGGCAAGGTCTTCTACGTCGCGGACATGGCACACAACGGGGTGTGGCTGGTGGGCGGATCCCCATTCCACGTCATAGGTTTCCGCCACACGGGTACCGGTGCGCACGGCCTGTACGTGAGCCGGGACTCGCGGTACCTCTACGTCACCAACCGAGGGGAAGGATCGATCTCGCTGATCAGCTTCCGCACCCGTCGCGTCGTCAAGAAGTGGCGGATCCCCGGCGGCGGAAGCCCCGACATGGGTGGTGTCTCAGCGAACGGCAAGGTGCTGTGGCTGTCCGGGCGTTACAACGGCGTCGTCTACGCGATCTCGACGACGAACGGTCACCTGCTCGCCAAGATCCCCGTCGGTCAAGGACCTCACGGACTATGCGTCTACCCGCAGCCCGGTCGTTACTCGCTCGGGCACACGGGTATCTTCCGCTAGCCAGGTGCCGCTGCCGGCCGCTGGTCAGGTTTTGGCCCAGCGAGCTGCGGCGAACCCGTACAGCCCGAAGGCGATGAGGCCCAGCGCGACCGCGCCCAGCAGCCAGGGTCCGTACGGCTGCCGAGCGAGGGTGCGCAGTGCACCGTCGAGCCCGGTGGACTTGCCGGGCTGGTACGACACCGCCGCGTCGATCACCAACGCTCCGGCGACCGCGACCACGACGCCTCGGGCGACGGTGCCCACCACTCCCAGCCGGACAACCAGGGTGCGAATAGACCTGCTCATCTGATGCAGCCGCAGGTCTTTCTCGAACTTCTTCGTCGCCCCCTCGACAATCATCGCGAGGCCGACCACCACGACGATCACACCGACCAGGCCGACGAGCCAGCGACCCTCGCTGTGGCTCATGACGCGAGCGGTGAGCGTCGACTGCTGCTTGGCCTGACCCTGCTGGGAGGTGCCCGCGATGAAACTGAACGTGCTGATCGCGAAGCCGGCGTAGATGACCCCCCGGGCGGCCGACTTCAACCGCGGTCCGGCCTTGTCCCCCTCCGCGGCGGTGCCGAACAGAGCCTCGGTCAGTCGCCAGATCGCGTACGCCGCGAAGCCGAGAGCCATCAGCCACAGCAGCACGATCCCGTACGAATGCGTCGCGATGTCCGCGAGCGCGCCTCGCTGGTTGGCCTCGTGGCTGCTGTGACCGCGAGCGATCTGGATGGCCAACCACCCGATCACGATGTAGACGAAGGCGCGCGAAGCGAGCCCGAACCGGGCAGCGCCCTTCATCGCCGGATTGTGCGATGTGTGTCTGGCTGAGACGACGACGTTGGTCATGTGACGCCCATCCTTCGCGAGGGGCGGGTGCCGGCGGATCGGTGGATCGCCATCAACACAAGCCCACTGTGGGATTGCCCCCGCGACCGCCACCTCACACGTGGACGTGGGCTTCGCGACGACAGCGCGGGTAGGGTCGCAGGCGTGGGTAGCGACGCGCTCAGACACGCGAAACTGCCTGCTGGCGCGAGGACACCACCCACCGGCGGGGCAGCCTTCATGGAGACGGTGGGCCAAGACGACGCGTCGCTGCGCCGCTTCCTGCGCGGCGTACCGGCCGTCGACCAGGTGGGCATGGAGCAGCGCGCCGCGATGCTGTGGTCCCGCAGCATCAAGGCGGACGCGAAGCGCTGGGCGCTCGACACCTCCATCTCGATGGTCGACCTGACCACGCTTGAAGGGAACGACACTCCCGGCAAGGTGCACGGCCTGTGCGTCAAGGCGGTGCACCCGGACCCGGGCGACCCGGACTGCCCGCGGGTGGCGGCGGTCTGTCTGTATCCGGACCTGATCGCCGAGGCGGTCGCCGAGCTCGCCGGCACCGGTGTCGCGGTGGCGAGCGTCGCGACCGCGTTCCCGTCCGGCCGGGCGTCCCGCGCCACCCGGCTCGCCGACGTCCGTGAGGCGGTGAGCGCGGGTGCCGACGAGATCGACATGGTCATCGACCGCGGCGCGTTCCTCTCCGGCCGGTATGCCGAGGTGTTCGACGACATCGTCGCGGTCCGGGAGGAGTGCGGCTCGGCGCACCTGAAGGTGATCCTCGAGACCGGCGAGCTCGCGACGTACGACAACGTGGCGCGCGCGTCCTGGCTGGCGCTCGCCGCCGGCGCCGACTTCATCAAGACCTCGACCGGCAAGGTGAGCCCGGCGGCGACGCCATCCGTCGCGGTGACCATGCTCGGAGTGGTCCGCGACTTCGAGCGCGCCACCGGCGAGCAGCGCGGCGTGAAGCTGGCCGGTGGCATCCGGTCGTCGAAGGACGCGCTCCGTTATCTGGTCGCGGTCAAGGAGGTCGCCGGCGAGGCGTGGCTGACGCCGCGGCTGTTCCGGTTCGGCGCCTCGAGCCTGCTCAACGACCTGCTGATGCAGCGGATCAAGCTGCGGACCGGCGCGTACTCCGGTCCGCACTACGTGACGGTGGACTGACGTGAGCGACTTCGAGTACTCCCCCGCACCCGAGTCCCGGTCGGTCGCCCGGCTGCGGGAGTCCTACGGCATGTACGTCGACGGGAAGTTCGTCGACGGCGGTGGCGGGACCTTCAAGACCGTCAACCCCGCCGACGAGTCGGTGCTCGCATCCGTCGCCCTCGCCGACAACGCCGACATCGACAACGCGGTCGCCGCCGCCCGGCGCGCCTACGACACCGTCTGGCATCGGATGCCCGGCCGGGAGCGGGCGAAGTACCTGTTCCGGATCGCCCGGCTGATCCAGGAGCGAGCCCGCGAGCTCGCGGTCCTGGAGACCCTCGACAACGGCAAGCCGATCCGGGAGTCGAGGGACGTCGACGTCCCGATGGCGGCCGCGCATTTCTTCTACCACGCCGGCTGGGCCGACAAGCTCGGGTACGCCGGCTTCGGCCCCGACCCGCAACCGCTCGGCGTGGCCGCCCAGGTGGTGCCATGGAACTTCCCGCTGCTGATGGCGGCATGGAAGCTGGCACCGGCGCTCGCCGCCGGCAACACCGCCGTACTGAAGTCGGCCGAGACCACACCGCTGTCGGCGCTGGCGCTCGCCGACATCATCGCCCAGGCCGACCTGCCGCCGGGCGTGGTGAACATCATCAACGGCGGCCCGGAGGTCGGCCAGGCACTCGTGGCGCATCCCGACGTCGACAAGGTCGCGTTCACCGGATCGACGGCGGTCGGCAAGGAGATCGCTAAAACCGTTGCAGGCACTCGGAAACGGCTGACCCTCGAGCTCGGTGGCAAGGCCGCGAACATCATCTTCGACGACGCGCCGCTCGACCAGGCCGTCGAGGGCATCGTCAACGGCATCTTCTTCAACCAGGGCCATGTCTGCTGCGCCGGCTCGCGGCTGCTGGTCCAGGAGTCGATCGCCGAGCGAGACCCTCGACGCGTTGCGCCGGCGTCTCGTGCACCTCAAGCTCGGCGACCCGCTCGACAAGAACACCGACATCGGAGCGATCAACTCGGCCGCCCAGCTGGAACGGATCACCGAGCTGACCGCGGTGGCCGAGTCGGAGGGCGCGACGCGCTGGTCGCCGCCGTGCGACCTGCCCACGTCGGGCTACTGGTTCGCCCCGACCGTGCTGACCGACGTGACGCCGGCGCACCGCGTGGCGCAGGAGGAGGTCTTCGGCCCGGTCCTCGCCGTGATGACCTTCCGCACCCCCGAGGAAGCGATCGCGAAGGCGAACAACACGCCGTACGGGCTGTCCGCCGGGGTCTGGACCGACAAGGGCTCGCGCATCCTGTGGATGGCGCAGCGATTGCGGGCCGGCGTGGTGTGGGCCAACACCTTCAACCGGTTCGACCCGGCGTCGCCGTTCGGCGGGTACGGCGAGTCCGGCTACGGCCGCGAGGGTGGCCGGCAGGGGCTGGGGGCCTACCTTGCCCACTAGCCCGCGGCGAGTCGCCGTCCGCAAGACCTACAAGCTGTTCATCGGCGGTGCGTTCCCCCGGTCGGAGTCCGGCCGCACCTACCCGATCTCCGACGGGCAGGGAGGCTTCGTGGCGAACGTCGCTCAGGCGTCACGCAAGGACGTGCGCGACGCCGTCGCCGCCGCGCGCAAGGCGCAGCCCGGCTGGGCGGCCGCCACGGCGTACAACCGCGGTCAGGTGCTGTACCGCGTGGCCGAGATGCTCGAGGGTCGACGCTCGCAGTTCGTCGACGAGGTCGGTGCGGCGGAAGGCATCACAACGCGGGCCGCGGAACGCCAGGTGAGCGAGGCGATCGACCGCTGGGTCTGGTACGCCGGCTGGACCGACAAGCTCTCCCAGGTGCTCGGCGCGGCGAACCCGGTGGCCGGCCCCTACTTCAACTTCTCGGTGCCGGAGCCGAGCGGAGTGATCGGCGTCCTGGCCCCGCCGTCGTCGTCGCTGCTCGGGCTGGTGTCGGTCGTGGCCCCGGCCATCGTCAGCGGCAACACCACGGTCGTGATCGCCTCGACCCAGCGGCCGCTTCCCGCCGTCACCCTGACCGAGGTGCTCGCGACCTCGGACCTGCCCGGCGGCGTCGTCAACCTGCTCACCGGCGAGGTCGCGGAGCTGGCGCCCTGGCTGGCCTCGCACCAGGACGTGGACGGGCTCGACCTGGCCGGCGCCGGCGACCTGGCCACCGACCTGGAACGGTCCGCGGCCGACACCGTGAAGCGGGTGCTGCGGGCGCCCGACGCCGAGCCGGACTGGACGACGCTCCCCGACCTCTCGCGGATGGTGGCGTTCCTCGAGACCAAGACGGTCTGGCACCCGGTCGGGGTCTGAGCCGTGGCGCATTGTCTTGCCGAAATGGCAACAATGATGGCGCGCCCGGGACGCGTCGGGTGACGCTGGATCCATGAGCGACCACAGCATTGACCCCGCGGTGCTGGCGGAATGGGACAAGCGGTACCAGGACCAGGAGCGGCTGTGGAGCGGCCAGCCCAACGGTGCGCTCGTCGTCGAGGTCGCCGGCCTGACGCCCGGCCGAGCGCTGGACGTCGGCTGCGGCGAGGGTGCGGACGCGGTCTGGCTCGCGCGCGGCGGCTGGGACGTCACCGCCGTGGAAGTCTCGGGTGTGGCCCTCGCGCGTGCGGCTGACCACGCCCGCGACGCCGGTGTCACGGTGCAGTGGATGCACGTCGGCCTGGCGGAAGCGAATCTCGCGCCGCGGTCGTTCGACCTGGTCTCGGCGCAGTACCCGGCGCTGCTCCGCACCCCTGATGCTTCGGCCGAACGCGCGCTGCTCGCGGCCGTTGCTCCCGGCGGCCTGCTGCTGTGGGTGCACCACGTCGGCATGGAGACCCACGTGCCGCACGAGAGCGGCATCGATCCCGCCGACTACGTCTGGCCGTCGATGATCCGCGCCCTGCTCGACGACGACTGGGAGACCGAGGTGGATGAGGAGCGGCCGCGCGTCATCCCCGAGAGCGGCGCCGGCTCAGCCCACCACGTCGACGACCTGGTGCTCCGCGCCCGTCGGCTGCGCTGACCGGCTAGCCCGCTGCGGCGTACGCCGGTTTGATCACGCGGTTGATCAGCGCGAGCCGGTCGTCGAACGGCCAGAACGCGCTCTTCATGGCGTTGATGGTCAGCCACTCCAGGTCCCGCCAGCCCCAGCCGAACGTCTCGCAGCAGCGGGCCAGCTCCGAGGACAGCGTGACGCCGCTCATCAGCCGGTTGTCGGTGTTGACCGTCACCCGGAACCGCAGCCGGCGGAGCACGCCGATCGGGTGCTCGGCGAGCGACGGCGCCGCGCCGGTGTGGACGTTGGAGGTCGGGCAGATCTCGAGCGGGATCCGCCGGTCCCGGATGTAGCTCGCCAGCAGCCCGAGCTGCGCCTCACCGTCCGGCCCGATGGTGACGTCGTCGATGATCCGTACGCCGTGCCCGAGCCGCTCGGCGTTGCACCACTGCAACGCCTCCCAGATCGACGGCAGCCCGAACGCCTCGCCGGCATGCAGCGTGGCGTGGAAGTTCGCGCGCTGCACCAGCTGGAAAGCGTCCAGGTGGCGGGTCGGCGGGTAGCCGGCCTCGGCGCCGGCCACGTCGAACCCGGCCACGCCACGGTCGCGGTAGCGCACCGCGAGCTCGGCGATCTCCAGCGATCGGGCGGCGGTCCGCATCGCGGTGAGCAGCACCCGCGCGACGATCGGCCGGCCAGCCTCGCGCGCTGCGGTCATGCCGTCGGCGAAGCCGGCGAGCACCGCCTCGACGACCTCCTCGAGCCGCAGCCCGGCCTCGATGTGCAGCTCGGGGGCGAACCGCACCTCGGCGTACACGATGCCGTCGGCGGCGAGGTCCTCGACGCACTCTCGGGCCACGCGGTGCAGCGCATCGGCCGTCTGCATCACCGCCACGGTGTGGCTGAAGCCTTCGAGGTAGCGGACCAGATCGCGCTTCGGGGTCTCGGCGACGAACCACTGCGCGAGCGCGGCCGGGTCGGTCTCCGGCAGCCCGTCGTAGCCGATCTCGTCGGCCAGCTCGACGATCGTCGCCGGCCGCAGCCCGCCGTCGAGGTGGTCGTGGAGCAGGACCTTCGGGACGGTGACGATCCGATGCGGATCCAACGCGGACGAGGGCATCCGGCACGTTACCGCGCCGAAATGAATGAGGCGCAGCGACGCCTCAGCCGACCCGGTCGAGCACCAGCGGGGCGATCTCGGGCGCGGAATCCGAGATCGTGATCGCTGCCGTCGAGGCTCTGCCGGGCGTGGTCGAAGCGCGTCGCGTCGTCGGTGTGCAGCTCGAGCAGGACGTCGCCGGCCACGACCTCGTCGCCCGGTCGCGCCAGGCAGAGCACGCCCGCAGTCGGGTCGACCGCGTCCTCCTTGCGGGCCCGACCAGCGCCGAGCCGCCAGGCCGCGACGCCGACGCCCCGGGCGTCGAGCCGGGCCACGACGCCGCTGCGGTCCGCGACGACGGTCTCGATGTGGGAGGCGGTCGGCAGCTCGGCGCCGGGATCGCCGCCCTGGGCGGCGATCATCCGCTCCCACACCGCGAGCGCCGAGCCGTCGACGAGCGCCGCAGCCGGATCCGCGTCGATCCCGGCGACGCTGAGCATCTCGCGGGCCAGCGCCAGCGTGACCTCGCGCAGGTCGTCGGGTCCACCGCCGGCGAGCGTCTCGACCGACTCGGTGACCTCGAGCGCGTTGCCGACCGCCCGGCCGAGCGGGGTGTCCATCGCGGTCAGCAGGGCGGTCACCGCGACGCCGTGGTCCCGGCCGAGCCCGACCATGGTCTGCGGCGAGCTCGCGGGCCTGCGCGAGGTCGTGCATGAACGCGCCGGAGCCGACCTTGACGTCGAGCACCAGCGCGGCCGTGCCCTCGGCGATCTTCTTCGACATGATCGAGGCGGCGATCAGCGGGATCGACTCGACGGTGCCGGTCACGTCGCGCAGCGCGTAGAGCTTGCGGTCGGCCGGCGCGAGGCCGGCGCCGGCCGCGCAGATCACGGCACCGACGTCCTCGAGCTGCGTCGAGCATCTCGGCGTTGCTCAAGCGCGGCCCGCCAGCCCGGGATCGACTCGAGCTTGTCGAGGGTGCCGCCGGTGTGCCCGAGGCCCGCGACCGGACAGCTGCGGGACCGCGGCGCCGCATGCAGCGACCAGCGGCGCCAGCACGAGCGACACCTTGTCGCCGACGCCGCCGGTCGAGTGCTTGTCGACCGTCGGGCGCGACAGCCCGGACAGGTCGAGCCGCTCGCCGGACGCGATCATCGCGGCCGTCCAGCGGGCCAGCTCGGCGGCGACAGCCCGCGCCAGCAGACCGCCATGAGCAGCGCCGACATCTGCTCGTCGGCGACCTCGCCATCGGCGTACGCCGCGATCACCCAGTCGATCTGGGCGTCGCTCAGCGCTCGGCCGTCGCGCTTGGCGCGGATGACGTCGACGGCGTCGAAGCCGCGGCTCACGCCGGCGGCTGCCGGTCGATGCAGCGTGTCGCCGTCGAACGCCCCGGGCAGCAGGTCGGCGAGCCGCACCGGCTCGCGGCCCGGGCCCGGCGTCGAGCAGCAGGTCCGGTCCGCCGAGCTCCATCAGCAGCTGCCGGCACCGGCCGCACGGCGTGAGCGGCGCGGCCGTCACCGGCGACGACGCTGACCGCGACCAGCCGCGACGCGCCACTCGCCGCGAGCGCCGACACCAGGCCGCACTCGGCGCACAGCGTCAGGCCGTAGGACGCGTTCTCGACGTTGCAGCCGCCGACGATCTCGCCGGTGTCGGTGAGGCCGGCGGCGCCGACGTGCAGCCGGGAGTACGGCGCGTAGGCGCGGGCCGCCATCTCGTTCGCCACGCCGCGAAGCGCCTCCCAGTCCGGCTCAGCGCTCATGACCAGCGACTCTATTCTCCGCCGCTGATCACCGCGGGTGGGGCTAGCCGGCCACGTAGGGGACGCCGTCGGCGGCCGGCGGTCGGACCCGCCCGACCAGGCCGGACACCACGGCGATCGTGATGACGTACGGCGCCATCGACAGGATCGGCGACGGGATGCCCACGTTGAGTACGGCGAGGAAGCTCTGCAGCGACACCGCGAAGCCGAACAGCAGGGCCGCGCTCAGCGCCCCGAACGGCCGCCACCGTCCGAAGATCATGGCGGCCAGCGCGACGTACCCGAGCCCGGCGGTCATGTTCGAGGAGAACTCGCCGATCGACCCGATCGTGAACGACGCGCCGCCGATGCCGGCGATGATGCCGCCGAGGATCACGTTGCGGTAGCGCACCGACACGACGTGGATGCCGACCGTGGCGGCGGCACGCGGATGCTCGCCGACCGCCCGCACCCGCAGCCCCCACCGGGTGTGGAACAACGCGACGTGGACGACGACGAGCAGTACGGCGGCGCCGTACACGAAGACGTTCTGGTCGAACAGCACCGGGCCGATGATCGGGATCTTCGACAGCCCCGGCAGCGCGATCGGGTCGAACGTGTTCGGGCTGTTCAGCGTCGCCTGGTCCGGGGTGAGCACCTGGGCGGTGAGGTAGTTGGTGAGCCCGGTGGCGAAGGCCACGATCACGACGCCGACGATGATCTGGTCGGCGCCGTAGCGCAGCGTCAGGAAGGCGAGCAGCGCACCGAACAGCGCCCCCGACGCCGCGCCGGCGAGGACGCCGAGCCAGAGGCTGTGCGACGCGCTGGCGATCATCGCGCCGAGGAACGCGCCGGCGAGGAACTGGCCCTCGATCGCGATGTTGACGACGCCGGACCGCTCGCACATCACCCCGGACAGCGCGCCGTAGACCAGCGGCGTGGCCGAGACCAGCGTCCCGGCGAGCAGCTGGACGAAGTCGAGCTAGCCGCCGCGGGCCGCCCACACCAGGAACGACCAGGTGAAGACGACGACGCCGACGCCGAAGATCGCGTAGCTGCCGCGCCGCGGCGCGACGGCGATCAGCCACCCGCCGAGCAGCGCGCAGACCACGGCGAGCGGGATGCACACCGCCTCGCACCGGCATGTCGAGCGGCGAGACCGATGACCGCCGGCGGGGCTCGAGAGCAGGAAGGTGGCGTGCACGCCGGCCGGCACGCCGAGCCCGAAGCCGAACAGGCTGATCAGGCCGAGCAGGACCAGGAACACCCCCATGCCGCGCAGCCGTGCGACCGACACCAGCCGGCCTTCGGGCGTCGACCGGGGCGACGTGCGCGCTCCACGTCGGCGTCGGTCACCCGGCCCACCCCTTGGTGAAGAGCAGGATCTTGCCGGCGCCGGCCTGGCGGAGCCGGAAGATCTCGCGGATCAGCGCCGGCGTCGCGACGAAGAACACGATCACCGCCTGGATCACGGTCGTGAGGTCGATCGGGATCCCGGTCGCCGCCTGCATGTAGCGGCCGCCGGTGATGAGCGCGGCGAACAGCAGCGAGCCGAGCACGACGCCGCCCGGCTTGTTGCGGCCGAGCAGGGCGACGGTGATGGCGTTGAAGCCGGTGCCGCCGCCGTACCCGCTGGAAAGGAAGAAGTCGGTGCCGGCCAGCGTCGACATGCCGGCCAGGCCGACCAGCGCTCCGGAGATCGTGAGCACCAGGATCGTCGCGCGCTTGGCGTCCATCCCCGCGGTCCGCCCGGCGTCGGGGTTGGACCCGATCACCCGGAAGGTGAAGCCGAGCGTGCTGCGCTTCATGAACCACGACGCACCGGCGGCCACCGCCAGCGCGACGATCAGCCCGGCGTTGACCCGCAGGCCGGCGCCGAACAGGTGCGGCAGCGTGGCCGAGGACGGGATGGTCTGCGAGATCGAGTTGCTCTGCCCCGGCTGCTGCAGCGGCTTCGTCGTGAGCAGGTAGCTGAGCAGGTCGAGGAAGATGTAGTTGAGCATGATCGTGACGATCACCTCGTGGGCGCCGGTCCTCGCCTTGAGGAAGCCGGGGATGAAGCCCGGCGACCGCCCCGCCTGCTGCCCCGGCGAGGATCACCAGCGGCACGTGCAGCGGGAGCGGCAGGTGGACGCCGAACCCGACGTAGGTGGCGGCAGATGGCGCCGGCGATGAGCTGGCCCTGGCCGCCGATGTTGAACACCCCGGTCGAGAAGCCAAGCGCCACACCGGTGCCGGCGAGGATCAGCGGCGTCGCCGCCACCAGCGTCTCGGAGATCGGCGTGAACACCGCCGTCCAGCCGTGGCCGGTCGAGACCGCGTGACTCAGCGCGGACGGGCTGAAGATCGAGCCGGTGAACAGATCGCCGTACGCCGTCCCGACCGTCCGAGAAGCTCAGCGCGAACGCGTGCCACGGGTGCGAGCCGAAGTTGCCCCAGGCGTGCAGCGTCGACCGGCGTCGTGACGATGATGAGGACCGCGCCGAACACCAGGCCGCAGAACACCGCGAGGACCGTGACGACGGCGACGTTGGCCTCGGTCATCCGCCGCAGCGACGGTCGACCACCATGGCCGCTGGTCGAGCCCGGCTCGGCGGCGGTCGGCTCGGCCGGCGGGTTCCGCCGGCGGGACTCCGACGTCGGCGCGCGGCTCAGCCGGTGCCGTCCCGCCGGCGCCGTCGGCTCGTCGGCGCCGGCCATCATCAGCCCGATCCGCTCCCGCCCGACGCTCGGCGGGACGATGCCGACGACCGCCCCCGGAACATGACCGCGATCCGGTCGGCGAGCGCGAGGATCTCGTCGAGCTCGGAGGAGATCAGCAGGACCGCGGTCCCGCGGTCGCGCTCCTCGATGATCCGCCGGTGCACGTACTCGATCGAGCCGACGTCGAGCCCTCGGGTCGGCTGGGCGGCGACGAGCAGCCGGACCGGCCGGGACAGCTCGCGGGCGACGACGACCTTCTGCTGGTTGCCGCCGGACAGCGTGCCGACCGGCGTCTCCACCGAGGTCGCCCGGATGTCGAACTCGCTCGAGCTTGCGCTGGCCGCTCTCGCCGACCTCGTTGAGGTTCCGCGCGCCGTGCCGGGCGTAGGGCGCGACGTTGTGCAGGTCGAGCACGAGGTTGTCGGCGATCGACATGCCGAGCACCAGGCCCTCGAGCTGGCGGTCCTCGGGGATGTAGGCGATGCCGGCCCGCAGCGCCTGGCGGGGCGTCGACGCCGGTGATGTCCTTCCCGTCCAGCCGGATCGATCCCGGCCGCGACCGGGCGCAGGCCGAGCAACGCCTCGGCCAGCTCGGTCTGGCCGTTGCCCTGCACGCCGGCGAGGGCGACGATCTCGCCGGCGCGCACCGTCGAGGTCGACGTCGTCGACCGCGGTCACGCCGCGGTCGTCGACCAAGGTCAGGCCGCCCAGCTCGAGCACCGGCGTCGCCGGGCTCGGCCGGCTTCTTGCGGACGACGAGGTCGACGTTGCGGCCGACCATCATCGTCGCCAGCTCCTCCTCGTCGGTCTCGGCGGGCGTGGTGGTGCCGACGACCCGGCCCTGGCGGACGACGGTGATCCGGTCGGCGACCGCCAGCACCTCTTTGAGCTTGTGGGTGATGAACAGGATCGAGCGGCCCGACTGCGGCCAGCGAGCGCATGATCGTGAACAGCCCTCGGTCTCCTGCGGGGTGAGCACCGCGGTCGGCTCGTCGAGGATCAGCAGGCTGGCGTCGCGCAGCAGCGCCTTGAGGATCTCGACCCGCTGCTGGACGCCGACCGGCAGGTCCTCGACGATCGCGTCGGGGTCGACCTCGAGGCCGAACTCCGCCGACAGCCGGCGGATGTCGGCGCGCGCCTTCTGCCGGTCGAGGAAGCCGAGCGCGCGGGTCGGCTCGAAGCCGAGCACGACGTTCTCGGCCACCGTGAACACCGGCACCAGCATGAAGTGCTGGTGGACCATGCCGATGCCCTGCCGCGATGGCGTCGCCGGGGTCGGCGAAGTGGACCGCGCTCGCCGTCGATCCGGATCTCGCCGGAGTCGGCCTGCAGCAGCCCGAACAGCACGTTCATCAGCGTGCTCTTGCCGGCGCCGTTCTCGCCCAGCAGGCAGTGGATCTCGCCCGGCTCGACGGTCAGGTCGATGCCGTCGTTGGCCACCAGCGCGCCGAAGCGCTTGGTGATGCCTGCCAGCTCGAGCTTCACGGTGCCTCCCGACCGGCGGTAGGGCGCGCCCTACCGCCGGTCGGCCCGGCCGTCGCCTACGTGCCGATCAGCTCGCCGGGTAGGAGTTCGGGTCGACCGAGATCGTGCCGGACTCGATGCCCGGCCTTGATCGTCGCCAGCTCCGACGTCACCTTGGCCGGGACCTTGCTCGCGAAGTCGTGGTACGGCGACAGCGCGACGCCGCCGTTGGCGAGGTCGCCGATGTACGTGCCGCCCTTGAAGGTGCCCTTGGCGGCCGCCTCGACCGCGTCGCTCACCGAGGTGGCGATGCCCTTGGTGACGCTGGTGATGAACAGCGAGCAGTACTGCGGTGCGGAGACGCAGCCGTCGGTGTCGACCCACTCCATGTAGTTGGTGCCGCCGGCCTGCTTGACCGCCGCGGCCGCACCGAGACCCACCGAGCCGGCGACCGGGAAGATGACGTCGGCGCCCTGCGACATCAGGGTCTGCGCGTCGGTCTTGCCGAGCGCCTGGTTGGTGAAGTCGTTGGTGAACAGGCCGTTGCCGGCGAGGCTGCTCTTCGGCCGGCCCGGCCTTCGGGGTCCAGCCGAGCGCCGTCACGCTGCGCGTTGTTGATCTTGTCGTAGTAGCGGACGCCGGCGACCGAAGCCGTCCATGTAGATCGTGACCGGCGGGATGTCCTGGCCGCCGAAGGTGCCGACCTTGCCGGACTTGCTCATCGCCGCGGCGAGGTAGCCGCCGAGGAAGGCGTCCTGGTTGGTGTCGTAGGTGAGGCCCTTGATGTTCTTCGGCGACGGCGACGTAGTTGAAGTCGACGATCGCGAACTTCTGCGGTCGGGTTGGCCTTGGCCGCCGCCTTGGTCGCGTTGCCCATGTCGAAGCCGACCGTGACGATGATCCCGCAGTGCTGCGCCGATGAACGTGTTGATGTTCGGCGTGTAGTCGCTGGTCGAGTTGGACTGCAGGTAGGTGTAGGTCAGGCCCGGGATCGGCCTTCGCCGCGACCTTGAGGCCCTCGTAGGCCGAGGCGTTGAAGGACCGGTCGTTGATGCCGCCGGTGTCGGTGACCTCGCAGGCCAGGAACTGCTCGCCGTCGCGGCGCTGGCGCGGCGCCGCCGCCGACGGGCTGGAGTCCGGCCGAGGCCGCCGGAGCTGCCGGTCGAGGTCCCGCCGCACGCCGCCGCCACCACCGCGAGCACGGCAGTCACCCCGATCATGATCGCGGACCTGCGTCCCCGCCGACCTACCGCTGCCAAGATCGTCCTTCACCGATGCAGCCACCAGTTCCCCTTCCGAGGCCCGTCCCTCGTGCGGGCCGGGGCGGCCGCAACTGTCCTGATCAGGTCCGGGCGCACCATAACCAGCGGCCACCGCGGTGGCTGGTGGGTGACCATACACCCTGCGACGCGCGCCCCAGGTCACGGTTTCGTGAACTTCGCGGGCGCCATTTCGGACGTCCGGCTCGTCGATCGCTGCGGTAGCGTCGCCAACCGTGACCGGGACCGATCGTCGACCCGTTCGCCGCCGCCGAGGCCGCCGCCGCCGAGCTGGCCCGGCGCAGCGGCGTGCCGCGGCACGACGTCGCGGTCGTCCTCGGGTCGGGCTGGCAGGACGCCGCCGACGGGCTCGGCACCGGAGCCGTCGAGCTCGCGACGACCGACCTGCCGGGGTTCGTCCCGCCGACGGTCGCCGGCCATCAGGGCCGGGTGCGCTCGGTCGACATCGCCGGCCGGCGGGTGCTGGTGCTGGTCGGGCGGGTCCACCTCTACGAGGGCCGGACGCCGGCCGAGGTGGTCCACCCGGTGCGGATGGCGATCGCGGCCGGCGCCGACGTGGTCGTGCTCACCAACGCCGCCGGCGGCGATCGACCCCGCCTACCGGGTCGGGCAGACCGTGCGTGATCCGCGACCATCTCAACCTCACCGGGGTGTCGCCGCTGGGCGGCCCACCGCCGCCGCCGGGATACGCCGCCGCGGTTCGTCGACCTGACCGACTGCTGGTCGCCGCGACTGCGCGCGCTCGCCGCGGCGGTCGACCCCGACCTCGTCGAGGGGGTGTACGCCGCGCCTGCCGGGGCCGCACTACGAGACGCCGGCCGAGGTCGCGATGCTGCGCTCGAGCCGGCGCCGACCTGGTCGGCATGTCCACCGTGCTCGAGGCGATCGCCGCGCGGCACCTCGGCGCCGAGGTGCTCGGGCTGTCGCTGGTCACCAACGCCGCCGCCGGGGTCGCCGCCGTGCCGGTCGGCCACGAGGAGGTGCTCGCCGCCGGCGCCGCTGCCGCGCCCGGGCTGGCCCGGCTCGTCGCGCGGCGTCATCGCCCGGCTGTGAGCGGCCGGTGACCGGCGAGCCGTCGCTCGCCGGGCTGCGGCCGCAGGTCGAGGCCTGGTTGGCCAGCCGACCCGGACCCGGTCACCCGCGCCGAGCTGACCGGCCTGCTCGACGCCGGCGACGCGACCGCGCTCGCAGAGCGGTTCGCCCACCCGCTGCAGTTCGGGACGGCCGGGCTGCGCGGCGCGCTCGGCGCCGGCCCGGCCCGGATGAACCGCGCGGTGGTACGCCGGACCACCGCCGGCGTGGCCAGCTGGGTGCTCGGCCGCGGCCCGGCGGCGGTCGCCGCCGGCGTCGTCGTCGGTCGGGACGCCCGGCACGGCTCCGCCACCGTTCGCCGCCGACGTGGCCGACGTACTGGCCTCGTTCGGGGTGGCCGTCCACGTGCTGTCGCGGCCGCTGCCGACGCCGCTCACCGCGTTCGCCGTCCGCCGGCTCGGCGCGGCCGCCGGCGTCGTCGTCACGGCCAGCCACAACCCGGCGCCGGACAACGGCTACAAGGTGTACGCCGGTGACGGCGCGCAGATCATCCCGCCGGACGACGCCGACATCGCGGCCGCCGCCGACGCCGGGACGCGCACCCCGCCGCGCCGGCACGACGGCCGGCGTGGTCACGGATGTGACGACGAGGTGCTCGCGGCGTACCGGAGCGCCGTGCTCGGGCTGCTCGATCCGGACGGGCCGCGCGACCTGCGCGTCGTCTACACCCCGATGCACGGCGTCGGCGGCGCCGTCCTGCCCGGGCTGCTGGCCGCCGCCGGCTTCGACCCGCCGCACATCGTCGCCGAGCAGGCCGACCCGGACCCCGACTTCCCGACCCTGCCGTTCCCGAACCCCGAGGAGCCGGGTGCGCTCGACCTCGCCGTGGCCGCGGCGGCACAGGTCGGCGCCGACGTCGTGCTCGCGAACGACCCGGACGCCGACCGGCTCGCGGTCGCCGTGCCCGACCGCGACGGGACGTGGCGGTCCTTCACCGGCGACGAGCTGGGGATCCTGCTGGCCGAGGAGTGCCTGCGGGTCACCAGCCGGCGCCGACCGGCTGGTCGCGACCACGGTGGTGTCGTCGTCGATGCTGTCGGCGCTAGCGGCCGAGGCGGGCGTCGCCTACGTGGAGACGCTCACCGGCTTCAAGTGGATCGCGCGGGCGGCGCTGCGGCGACCCGGCCACCGGCTGGTGTTCGGCTACGAAGAGGCGCTCGGCTACACGATCGGCGACGTCGTCGCCGACAAGGACGGGATGAGCGCCGCGCTGGTCGTCGCCGCGATGGCGGCGCGTGATCGCGCCGCCGACGGCCGCAGCCTGCTCGACCGGCTCGACGCGCTCTCCGCCCGGCTCGGCGTGCACCTCACCGACCAGTGGTCGCTGCGCGCCGGCGGCCCGGACGGGATGGCTGCGCTCGCGGCCGTCGTCGACCGGTGGCGCAGCGACCCCCCCGATCGAGCTCGGCGGGCTGGCGGTGACGCGAGGTGGTCGACCTCGCCGCCGGCAGTCGACGAGCTGCCGCCGACCGACGCTCTGGTGTTCCATCTGGGCAGCCATGGCCGGGTCGTGCTGCGCCCGAGCGGCACCGAGCCGAAGCTCAAGGCCTACCTCGAGGTCACCACCGAGCCGCCCGGCCTCGACGGGCTCGCGGCCGCCCGCGAGGTGGCGGCACGACGGCTGGTCGCGCTGCGGGTCGACGTCGGCGCCCGCTGCGCGCTGCCGGGCTGAGCGACCGGCTCAGCCCTTCGCCGCGACCCGGGCGTTCACGGTCGGGATCACGCTGTCGCCGTACGCGCGCAACGTGGCGTCCTTGGCGTCGTGCTGCAGGTAGAGCGCGAACTGGTCGACGCCCAGGTCGCGCAGCTGCTCGAGCCGTTCGGCCTGCGCGGAGAGCGGGCCAAGCAGGCAGAACCGGTCGATGACCTCGTCCGGCACGAAGTCGGTGTGGGTGTTGCCCGCCTTGCCGTGCTGGTTGTAGTCGTAGCCCTGGCGGCCGGCGATGTAGTCGGAGAGCGCCTTCGGGATCGCGGCGCCCTCTGCGCCGTACCGTCGCGACGATGTCGGCGACGTGGTTCCCGACCATGCCGCCGAACCACCGGCACTGGTCGCGGGCATGCTCGAGCCCCGCCGCGGATCCGTCGGTGACGTACGCCGGAGCCGCCACGCAGATCGTGATCGTCGCCGGGTCCCGGCCGGCGTCCGCGGCGGCCTGTCGCACCGCCGCGATCGACCAGGCGGTGATGTCGGGGTCGGCCAGCTGCAGGATGAACCCGTCGCCCAGTTCGCCAGCCAGGGCAAGGGCTTTCGGCCCGTACGCCGCCACCCAGATGGGCAGCCGGGACTCGCTGCCCCACGGGAACCGCAGCTGACTGCCCTTGTGGGTCGCCGACTCACCGTTGGCGAGCGCCCGGATCACCGCGATCGACTCGCGCAGCGTCGCAAGGGTTACCGGAGCGCCGTTGATGACCCGGACCGCCGAGTCGCCGCGGCCGATGCCGCAGACCGTCCGGTTGCCGAACATGTCGTTCAACGTCGCGAACAGCGACGCGGTCACGGTCCAGTCGCGGGTCGCCGGGTTGGTGACCATCGGGCCGACCGTCACCCGGTGAGTGGCGGACAGGATCTGGCTGTAGATGACGAACGGCTCCTGCCACAGCAGGTGCGAGTCGAACGTCCAGACGTAGCTGAAGCCGAGCTGCTCGGCCTGCCGAGCGAGCTCGACGACGCGCCAGGCCGGCGGGTCGGTCTGCAGCACGACACCGAAGTCCATCGGCTAGACCAGGTTCTGCGAGAGGCCACGCTTCACGAACTGGCCATGGCCCTTGTCGCCGACGTACCCGTTGCCGTCGACGATCACCCGGCCGCGGGACATGACCACGTCGACGTGACCGTCGATCTCGTAGCCCTCCCAGGCCGAGTAGTCCATGTTCATGTGGTGGCTGCGTCCCTCGCCGATGCCGATGCTGGTGTGACCGGACGGGTCGTAGACGACGATGTCGGCGTCGGCACCCGGCGCGATGACACCCTTCTTGCCGTACAGCCCGAACATCCGAGCAGGTGTGGTGCAGCAGACGTCGACCCAGCGTTCCAGCGAGATGCGGCCGTCGACGACGCCTTGGTAGAGCAGGTCGATCCGATGCTCGACCGAGCCGATCCCGTTGGGAATCTTCGCGAAGTTGCCGATCCCCAGCTCCTTCTGGTCCTTCATGCAGAACGGGCAGTGGTCGGTCGAGACGGTTGTGACGTCGCCGGTCCGGATGTAGCGCCACAGCTCGTCCTGGTGACCCTCAGCGCGGGAGCGCAGCGGCGTCGAGCAGACCCACTTGGCTCCCTCGAACCCGGGCGCGCCGAGGTTCTCCTCGAGCGAGAGGTAGAGGTACTGCGGGCAGGTCTCACCGAAGACGTTCTGCCCGGCGTTACGGGCCTCAGCGATCCGGGCCAGCGCCTGCTTCGCCGAGACGTGGACGACGTAGAGCGGCGCCCCGGTCAGGTCCGCCAGCATGACGGCGCGGTGGGTGGCCTCCTGCTCGGTCTGCCACGGCCGGGTCACACCGTGGAAGTACGGCGCGGTGTCGCCGCGGGCCAGCGCCTGCTGCACCAGCACGTCGATCGCCGAGCCGTTCTCCGCGTGCATCATGATCAGCCCGCCGTTGCCGGCCGCCGCCTGCATCGCCCGGACGATCTGGCCGTCGTCGGAGAGGAACACGCCCGGGTAGGCCATAAACAGCTTGAAGCTCGTGACGCCCTCGTCGATCAGCGCGTCCATCGCCTTGAGCGAGTCGTCGTTGACGTCACCGATGATCTGGTGGAAGGCATAGTCGATCGCGCAGTTCCCGCCTGCCTTCTCGTGCCAGAGCTCGAGCTGGTCGAGCACCCGCTGGCCCTGCGCCTGCACGACGAAGTCGACGATCGTCGTCGTACCTCCCCAGGCCGCCGCCCGGGTCCCGGTCTCGAAGGTGTCAGAGGCGAACGTCCCGCCGAACGGCATCTCCATGTGGGTGTGCCCGTCGACACCGCCCGGGATGACGTACTTGCCGCTGGCGTCGATCACCTGGTCGGCCGACGCCGCGATGTCACCGAGTGCGGTCGCGCCCGGCGCGAGGACGGCGACGATCTGCTCGCCGTCGACGAGCACGTCCTGTGCCGACGAGCCGGTGGAGCTGACGACGGTGCCGCCTTTGATCAGCGTGGTCACGGCCGGGCGATCTTCACGTAGGAGTCGGGCCGGCGGTCGCGGTAGAACTGCCAGTCGTTGCGGGTGCTTGGTGATCTCGTCGAAGTCGAGGTCGCGGGTGACGATCTCTTCCTTGTCGGTCGAGGCGACGTCGCCGACGTAGTTGCCGCGCGGGTCGACGAAGTAGCTCGACCCGTAGAACTCGACCGCCTCGTCGCCGAACTCCTCGGACTCCTTGCCGATCCGGTTGTTGGCGGCGACGAAGTACTGGTTGGCGGCGGCCGCGGCCGGCTGCTCGAGCTCCCAGAGCCGGTTGGACAGGCCCGGGCTTGGTCGCCGAGGGGTTGAAGACCAGCTGGGCGTTGTTGAGGCCGAGCTCGCGCCAGCCCTCCGGGAAGTGCCGGTCGTAACAGATGTAGACGCCGACTCGCCCTACCGCGGTGTTGGAAGACCGGATAGCCGAGCGTTGCCGGGCCGGAAGTAGAACTTCTCCCAGAACTGCGGCAGGTGCGGCAGGTGGTGCTTGCGGTACTTGCCGAGCAGGCTGCCGTCGGCATCGATCACCGCGGCGGTGTTGTAGTACTCGCCCTCGTTCTCGACCTCGTAGATCGGCAGGATGATGACCATCCCGAGCTCTTTCGCCACCGCCTGGAACCGCTCGACCGTCGGGCCCGGGATGGACTCGACGTACGAGTAGTACTTCTGGTCCTGCACGATCCCGAAGTACGGACCGTAGAAGAGCTCCTGAAATCCGATGACCTGGACGCCGTCCGCTGCCGCGTCTCGCGTCAGCTGCTCGTGGCGGTCGATCATCGACTCCTTGTCCCCGGTCCAGGCAACCTGCGTGATGGCGGCGCGAATGACGGTCATGTCCGCATCCTCTGCGCCCGGCTAGTAGGCGTCAATCCACTCAACCTGTCAGGACGCTCGGCCCAAACCCGCGCTCGAGCGTCCTGACAAGTGTTAGCGAGTGGTGTAGATGCCGGTCGATTCCTGGTGGTAGCCCTTGGCGCCGATGGTGTGCGTCAGCTCGCTGCGTGGGTCGTCGCCGGCAGCGAGCCGGTCGAGCGCGAGTCGGAAGTCGTAGCGCGGCGTCCATCCCAGGTCACGACGGGCCCGGTCGTTGACGTAGACCCGGTCGATGCGGGGGCTCATCGTCCAGCCGCGCGGCTCGTAGACCTCTTGATAGTCGGGGAACAACGCCTTGACGACGGAAGGCGCGTCGTCCCGCAGCTCGCTCAGGTGTTCCTCGGTGAACGGGCTCGTGGCGCTGATGATGTAGCGCCCGAAGCCGATCTCGGGGGCGCGCATCAGGGCCAGCCCGTGGGCGGTCACGACGTCGTACAGGTCGACGCGTCGGTAGAGCAGCTCGTTGACCTTGAGGTTGAGGTCGTCGTACCCGGCTCGGGAGGCCCCGTTGTCGTCGGCTTCGGGAAAGAACCGGGAGGTACGCAGGACGACGCACGGGAGTCCGCGGTCGGTGGCGACCAGCTCGCAGACGTCCTCCGCGGCCACCTTGGTCACGCCGTAGATGTTCTTGGGGACCGGCGTCACGTCCTCGGTGATCCAGGCCGCCGGCGCACCGTGCGGCGGGACCAGCGCCCGGCCGAACGCGCTCGTCGTCGACGTGAACACGAACCGGGACGCGCCCAGGTCGGCTGCGGCCTCGAGCAGGTGCAGCGTGCCCGACACGTTCGCGTCGATGAAGGCCTGCCGGGTGTGGGTGCCGACGTGCGGCTTGTGCAGCGTCGCGGTGTGCAGGACGGCATCGATGCCCCGCAGGCTGCGCCGGACGAAGTCACGATCGGCGATCGAGCCGACCAGGGTCGTGTACGGCGACGGCGACGACATCGAGACCGACCACGTCGTCGCCGGCGAGTCCGCGCCGAGGACACGCATCAAGGCCTCGCCCAGATGCCCCGAGCTGCCGGTGACCAGCACCCTCATGACCGACCGACGAACATGACGCTATTGACGCACTAGCGCGGCTCTTCGGGTCAGTGGGTCAGGGTGACCTTCGACAAGCCACGCGGGCGGTCGACGTCGAGCCCGGCGAGCCGACCGAGCTGCAGCGCCGCGCACTGCCCGTACCCGACGACCAGCGCGTCGAAGAGCCAGGCGGGCAGGCCGCTCGGGGATCGCGAGGAACTCCGGCTGCGCGCGGTACAGCGGGGCCGACGCCACGACACCGGTCGTGACACCGGCGGCGCGCAACTGCGCGCAGAACGCCCGCCAGTAGGTCGAGCGGGTAGCTCGGCGAGGCCACCACGCAGACGAACGACGACGCGCCCGAGTGCTGCGACCGGGCCGTGCAGCAGGTCGGGTACGGCGAAGGCCTCGGTCCGGCTCAGCGCGACCTCGCGGATCTTGAGAGCTGCCTCGGCGGCACTGGCCGCCCCGGTGCCCCGACCGACCACCGTGAGCGCCGGGCAGGATCACCGGTGATCGCTGATCGGCGGGCGAACCAGCGGGTGAAGTCGTCAGCACGCCGGGCTGGTCCAGCGACGCGCGATGGTCTCGGCGAGCAGGCCGGGAGACCGGTCGAGCCCGGCTGCAGGTCGGCGGCGCCGGCCGCGATCGCGATCTGGACCAACGCCTGGACGGTCGCGGTGTAGGTCTTGGTGGCGGCGACGCTGAGCTCCGGCCCGGCGAGCAGCGGGACGACGACGTCGGCAGCAGCGGTCACCGGAGAGGTCACATCGTTGGTCACCGCAATGGTGGGTCGGCCTTGGGCACGTGCGGACTCGAGGACCGCCACGATGTCCGGCGACTGGCCCGACTGGGAGATCGCCATCACCGCGGCGCCATCGAGCCGGGGACCGTTGCCTCGGCACGAACAGCGACGTGCCGCCAGATGGACGGACAGGCCGAGCTCCGCACCGTAACAGGTACTGCGCGTAACGGGCGGCGTTGGCCGACGAGCCGCGCGCAGCGATCACCAGATGGGTGACACCGGCAGCGGCGCAGCCGCCGCCCGCCAGTGCCACGGCTGCGCTGCGGGCGGGAGCCGCTGCGGCCAGGACGCTGGGCTGCTCACGGATCTCGGCCTCGAGCCGGCTCGGCCGCGACTGGGTGCGGGAACCGCGGCTGCCAAGGACTCAGGGCTGAGCCCGTCAGGGCTCGGTGCGGGCATGCTGCTTCCTCGGCTGGGGCGTTGACATCTCCTCTTTCGTAGAGGGAGCATACAGATAATAATGAGTAGGAGGAGTCGGGGAGAATGACGTTCGAGGATCGGTATCGGGAGATGACCCCGACGTCAGCGCGCACTGTTCGAGCAGGCCAGTGTGACCATCCCCGCCGGCGCCGGCAGCAGCGCCCGCACGGTGGGCTTCGGCTGGTCGCCGTACCCGCCATTCATGGCCGAAGGCTCCGGCTCACGGATCCGCGACGTCGATGGCAACGAGTACATCGACTACCTGCTCGGTCTCGGCCCGATGATCCTCGGGCACCGCCATCCGGTGGTGACGACGGCCGTGGCGGACGCGATCTCCGCCTACGGCACCTGCTTCGGGCTCCCCTACCCGCTGGAGATCGAAGCGGCCGAGAAGGTCGTCGACGCGGTTCCCGGCATCGAGCAGGTGCGCTTCACCAACTCCGGCAGCGAGGCGGTAGGGACCGCCGTGACGGCTCGCCCGGGCCACGACCGGTCGCCGGCTGGTCATCAGGTTCGAGGGTCACTACCACGGCTGGCAGGACAGCGTGTACTGGTCGAACCACGTCGACCCGGCGCTGGCCGGCCCGGCCGAGCACCCTCGACCGGTTGCGTCGGGTCCCGGGGTGCCGCTCGAGCTCGCGGACACATTGATCGTGCTGACCTGGAACGACCCGGACAGCTTCATCGAGGTGATGAACCAGCGGGGTCATGAGGTGGCGGCCGTCCTCACCGAGGCCGCGGTGTTCAACACCGGCTGCATCCTGCCCGAGCCCGGCTACCTCGAGCTGCTGCGCGAGCAGACCACGAAGCACGGCGCGATGCTCATCTTCGACGAGGTCATCACCGGCTTCCGGTTCTGCCGCGGCGGCGCGCAGGAGTGGTTCGGTGTCACGCCTGACCTGACCACACTCGCCAAGGGACTCGGTGGCGGCTTCCCGGTCGCCGCGATCGGTGGCAGCCGGGACGCCATGGCCATGATCGCCGAGGGCCGCTACTCCCACTCGGGCACCTACAACGCCAACGTCATCCAGTGCGCCGCGGTGTCGGCCACGATGGACGTCCTCGCCGAGCCGGGCCTGTACGAGCGGCAACGTGCGATCGGCGACCGGCTCGCGGCCGGGCTGAGCAAGCTGGCCGCGGACGCCGGGATCGCCGCGTCGATCGAAGGGCTGGGCACCGTCTTCCAGCTGTGGTTCGCGAGCCAGCCGATCCACAACTGGCGTGACGCGGAGGCGTACGCCGACCACGCGATGTTCACCCGCTGGTACCAGGAGATGCTGACCCGTGGCGTGCTGTTCCACCCGCTGCAGTTCGAGAACCTGTTCGTCTCGCTGGTCCACACCGACGAGGACGTGGATCGGACACTCGACGCTGCCGCTGGTGCGTTCGACGTGCTCTGCGCTGAACCGGCAGTACGTTAACCTCTCGACGCTTCCACCCGCCCGGATGTCTGACCGCTGAAGGGTGTCAAGGACGGAGGACGAGCCGACGACGACCATCTCGCTCGGGGGTGAGCTGCCTCGACGACCAGGTCGGGCGCGGCCCGGCCGTCGCCGACTGCTGTACGAGGTTGCGATCGACCAGGTCGAGCAGCTCATCGTCGAACGCGAGCCTGGAGCCAGGCGACAAGCTCCCGAGCCAGGACGAGCTCTCGGAACTCACCGGAGTCAGCCTGATCACGGTGCGCCGAGCGCTCGAGGAGCTCGAGCGGGACGGCGTGCTCCGCCGCCACCAAGGGCTCGGCACCTTCCTGTCTGGTCCGAAGATCATGAGCGACCCGAGCCACACCGGCGGTCTCGGCAACACCCTCGGTGGCAGCACGGACTCATCCCGGGTCGGGACCAAGGTGCTGGAGGTCAGCCGCTGCCGTCCGTCGGAGGACCTCGCGACCGCCCTGCACATCCATCCGGGCGAGCAGGTCTGGCGGGTGCACCGGCAGCGCTCGCTCGGCGACAAGCCGCTGATCGTGGAAACCGCCATGATCCCGGTGGCGCTCGCGCCCGACCTCGACCGGGCCTACAGCGCGGGCTCGCTCTACGAGACCCTCGCCACCCGATACGGCCTGGACGACGACTACGAGGAGCAGGTGCTCGACGTCATCCATGCCACGTCCGACGTCACGGGCCTTGCTTCGCCTGAACCCGCGCGCACTCGTCGTGCGGATCCGCGGAATCACGCGCGACACGACGGGTACGCCGTTCGACGCGTTCGAGCAGGTGTACCCGGCATCGGAGTTCGCGTTCTCGATCGCGGGGAAGACCAACCGTCAGCTGCATCGAGGGGACATCGTGCAGGACTGGTCGGCGCTGCCCGGTCGACGCGAACCGCGCCGGTCGCGGGCCCGAGGCCGTGGGTGACGTCGGGTAACGACGATGTGGCCATCGGCCTGGATCTTGGGACCTCCGGGCTCAAAGCGGTGGCGGTCACCGTGGCCGGCGAGATCCTCGCGCGCACCCAGGCGTCGTACCCGACAGCACGACCGGAGGCTCTCGCCGCCGAGCAGGCGCCCGCCGACTGGCTGGCCGCGGTCGCGGACGCACTCACCGGACTCGCCGGCGAGGTGCCGACCTCGCGCTGGCGGTGTCTCGGTCTGTCCGCCATGATCCCGACGCTCGTGACCACGGACCGGTCGTTCGACGTGACCGGGCCCGCCGTCACATGGGAGGACGCGCGGGCGCAGCCCGAGGCGGACGAGCTGGTCTCGCTGGCTGGAGACGACTACCGGGAAACCGGTCAGCGGCTCGACGGTCGCTACCTGCTGCCGATGCTGGCGCGGCTGGCGCGAACCGATCCCGAGCGGTACTCCAGGACGGTGTGGATCCTCGCTGCCAAGGACTACCTGTTCCGCTGGCTGACCGGCATCCTGGCCACCGATCCCAGCACCGCGACCGGATTCGGCGGCTACCGGCTGGACCCGGCGTGCTTGGCTGGAGCCGGTGTGGCGCGGCCGCGGCAACCATCAGCGGCCAGCCATTGCCGCGCCGACCGGAGCTGAGCCCGGCCTTGCGGACCGCCCCCATCCGCGGCGAGCTGGCCGCGCGGCTCGGGCTCCCCGCGCAGCTCGAGGTGTGCCTGGGTGTCGCCGACTCCGTGGCGGGCGCGCTCGGTCTGGGGGCGAGCCGGCCCGGGGACGTGGCCTACATCGCCGGCACCAGCACCGTGATCCTCGCCACGAGCGATCGGGCGGCCTACGACCCGCAACGTCGGTACATCGTCACGCCGATGGCCGCCCCCGACAGCTGGGGCCTGGAGATGGACCTGCTGGCAACCGGAAGCGCGACCCGATGGCTGGCCCGGCTCGTCGGCGTCGACGAGGTCGAGCTGATCGAGCGAGGCCGCGCTCGCGACCCGCTCGACGCGCCGACCTTTCTTCCGTACCTGGCGCCGGGCGAGCAGGGCGCGTTGTGGGATCCGAACCTGACCGGGGCCGATGTCGGGTCTCGACCTGCACCACGATGCGGCCGACCTGGCCCGCGGCCTGCTCACCGGAATCCTGCTGGAGAGCCGCCGCTGCCTCGAGATGCTGCGCCAGGTCACCGGTCGGCCGGACCCGTCTACCTAGGTGGCGGCGGCGGGGCCACGTCGGCCGGGTTCGCGCAGGAGCTCGCCGACGCGACCGGTCGGCAGGTCGTTCTCGCGTCGGACACCACCGACCACTCGGCGCTTGGCGCCGCCCAGCTTGCCGCGACGCGCCAGTCGGCCACCGGAGCGGACGACCGGTTTGACCACGAGGCCGCAGCGACTGGGCGCGTCATCACGCCACGAGCCGAAACAGCGGGCACATGGGCGCTACTGGCCGAGCGGCATCAACGGGCGCTGAGCCGTTGACACCCCTTCTCTTAACTTCATACTCTCTATGCAGAGTGTGATGGGTACAACAACATCGAGCTGACGGTCTTCGGAGGGCGAGTGCCATGAGCGAAGGCGGGATCAGCCGGCGGCGGGTTCTCAGCGTCGGCGCGATGGCGGTCGGCGGGCTGGCGGCGCCGTTCACGTTGGCCGGATGCGGGCCGAAGCCCACGGCGGCGTCCACGAAGGCGAAGCTGCTGCGGGTCGGGTGGACCTCAGAGCCGGACACCATGAACCCCTTCACCTACACCAGTTCGGCCTCCGCCGAGATTCTGCAGCTGGTCTACGACAACCTCCTGATGTACGACATCAACCTCAAGCCCGCGCCGGCACTCGCCACGCAACACCAGCTACAGCTCGGACGGCAAGTCGATCACCTTCACGCTGCGGCAAGGCGTCACCTGGCACGACGGGCAGCCATTCACCGCCGACGACGTCAAGTTCACCTGGGAAGTCACGAAGGCCCATAACCTCGGCCAGGCAGCCCAGTACCTGTACCGACCTGACCGGCGTCGACATCGTCGAACCCGCACACGGTCGTCGTTCACTTCCGCCGGCCGCAGGCGTTCAACCCGGCACTGATCATCCCGATCGTCCCCAAGCACATCTGGGGATCGATGTCGGCGAGCGCGATCCAGAAGTTCTCCAACCCCAAGCCGATCGGCACCGGGCCGTACAAGTTCGAGACCTGGGCGCACGGCCAGTTCGTGCAGACCACCCGCTACGCCAAGTGGTGGGGGCCGGCGCCGGCAGCGAGCGGCGTGCTGTGGCAGCACTACGACAGCCCGGACGTGATGACGCAGAACCTGGTGTCCGGAGCGGTCGACGTCCTGACCGAGGTCCCGCCGCAGCTGTGGGAAAGCCTGGGCTCGAAGGCCAACGTCAAGGCGGTCGAGATGCCGTCGTACTCCTTCCATCACATCGGCATGAACGTCTCGAAGAACCCGAAGTCCGGGGGCAACCCGCTGCTGCTCGACAAGACCGTCCGCCAGGCGCTGAGCTACGCGGTCGACCGCAACCAGCTGGTGCAGCTCGCGCTGAGCGGCCGGGGCATCCCCGGCAGCGTCATCCTGCCGGCGGCATTCGGGCAGTGGCAGCAGAAGATCCCCGCCTCGCAGCAGTTCAACGCGAACCCGCAGAAAGCGGAGGCGATGCTGGAGGCAGCCGGCTACAAGATGGGCGCGCACGGGGTCCGGCAGTCATCGTCGGGCAAGCCGCTGAGCTTCCGGCTGATCGCCATCGAGGCGACCGATGTCGACGTGCGCGCGGCCCAGCTGGTCGTCGCGGCGGCAGCGAAGGTCGGCATCAAGCTCACCTTGCAGACCCTCGACGAGACCACGCTGGGCAACGTCGTCTACGACGCGAGCGCGCCGAACTGGGACATCTTCGTCTGGGGCTGGGACTCCGGCACGGCGGACCCCGACTACCTGCTCGGCGTACCGCTGACCAGCCAGATCGGCAACAACAACGACGTCTACTACTCCAACCCGACCTACGACGCGCTCTACGACCAGCAGGCCACCGAGCTCGACGTCACGAAGCGCATGTCGCTGGTCCATCAGATGCAGCAGATGTACTACGAGGACGCGGCGTACCTGATCATGTGGTACCAGAGCAAGCTCCAGGCATACCGGACCGACGCCTGGACCGGGTGGGTCACAGACGCCCGGCGGGATGGTCTTCAACTTCACGCGAGGCAACTACCTAGGGGTGAAGCCCGGGACCAGCACGTGACAGCCGGTTACACGGGCCGCCAGGTCTCGCTGTGACCGGTCGCTACCTGGCTCGCAAGGTAGCGACCTTGCTCCTCACGCTGTACATCGTCCTCACCTTCAACTTCGTGCTCTTCCACGTGTTGCCCGGCAACCCGGCGAAGCTGCTGGCCCGGTCGGGACACCTCGACCCGCAGGCGGAACGTCAGCTCACCGCGCTGTTCGGGCTCAACCACTCCGTGCCGGTGCAGTACCTCGACTACATGCGGGCGATACTCCACGGCAACCTCGGGTTCTCCTACATCTATCGGAGCCCCGGTGACGACGGTGCTCGGCCCCGCCGTCATGGAACACAGCGCTGCTGCTCGGCGTCGCGACCCTGGTGACGGTGGTGCTCGGGGTGGCAGTCGGCGTGTTCGCCGGAGCCCGGTCGCACTCGCGACGCGACACCGGTGTGGTGACGACGAGCCTGGTGCTGTGGAGCCTGCCGACCTTCTGGACCGGGATGATCCTCATCATCATCATGGGCGTCTGGTTGCACGCCTTCCCGATCTCCGGGATCTACTACCCCGGCAACGTCTACACCGAGCTCGGGCATCTCGAGGACGTCGGCCTGCACCTGTTCCTTCCGGCCCTGACCCTCGTTCTCGTCAACGTCGCGGAGTTCGTGCTGATCAGCCGGAGCGCGCTCGTCGACGTGATGAGCGAGGACTACATGGTCACCGCCCGCGCGAAGGGGCTCAAGCGCCGGGTGATCGTCTGGCGGCACGGCTTCCGCAATGCCATGCTGCCGATCGTCACCGCGACAGCGCTCTACATCGGGATGGTGCTCGGCGGGGCGATCGAGGTAGAGACGGTTTTCTCCTGGCCCGGCATGGGCCTGCTGACCTACAACTCGGTGCTGCAACGTGACTACCCGGTGCTCGAGGCGTCGTTCCTGGTGTTCACCGTCGGTGTCATCCTGGCCAACTTCATCGCGGACCTGATGTACCACGCGCTCGACCCGCGGGTACGCAACGCATGACGCTCAACGAGTCCGCGCTCAGCAGCCTGCCGACGGCGGGCGTCGACGTACTCAACGAGACGGTCCGGTTCAACCTGCTCCGGGAGCTGTGGCGGGATCGACTCGGCCGCGCCGGGCTGCTGCTGCTCGGTGCCGTCCTCGTCGTGATCCTGATCGGGCCGATCATCTTCCCGTTCCATCGCGCAGGCGTTCGGCGCCTCGTCCGGCCTCGATCCTGCAGCCGCCGTCGTCGGCGCACTGGCTGGGCACCGACGAGCTGGGTCGCGACGTGTTCCGGCAGACGCTGGTCGGCGGCCGGATCTCGCTGCTGGTCGGTATCTCGGCCACGATCATCGCGATCGTGCTGGGCGCGAGCGTCGGCCTGATCTCCGGCTTCTACGCCGGCTGGTGCGACGTAACCCTGATGCGCGTGACGGACTTCTTCCTGGTGCTGCCGACGATCCCGCTGATCGTCGCGCTCGCCGCGTTGTTCGGGCAGAGCGTGCTCGTCACGTCGCTCGTGATCGGCCTGACCAGCTGGCCGCAGACCGCACGGATCATCCGGTCTCAGGTGCTGTCGCTTGCGCGAGCGGCCACTGGTCATGCGAGCCCGTTCGATCGGGGCCACCGATCTTCGGATCCTCGGCGGCCACATCCTGCCGAACGTGATGCCGCTCATCCTCGCGAACTTGGTGCTGGTGCTCGCGGGTTCCGTCCTGGCGGAGGCGACGCTGTCGTTCCTCGGGCTCGGCGACCCGGTTCACGTGTCCTGGGGCACGATGCTGCACTACGCCTTCTCTTCGGGCGCCATGGGGCTGGGGGCGTGGTGGTACGTGCTGCCGCCGGGCATCGGCATCGTCGCGCTGGTCATGGGGTTCTCCCTCATCGGTCACAGCCTCGAGCGGCTGCTCAGCCCCAAGTCGCGGGAGTCACGATGAGCCTGCTGGAGATCACCGACCTGTCGGTGGAGTACAAGGTGCCCGGTGGCACGTTGCGCGCCGTCGACGAGGTGAGCCTGCGGATCGATGCCGGCGAGGCGGTCGGGATCGTCGGCGAGTCCGGCTGCGGCAAGACCACACTGGGACTTGACCGTGCCGGTTCTGCTGCCACGCAACGCCACGATCGCCACCGGCGGGTCGATCCGGCTCGACGGCACGCGACATCAGCGAGTCTCGACGAGAAGCGGCTCAACACGCTGCGGTGGACCAGCGTCGCGTTCATCTTCCAGGGCGCCATGAACGCGCTGAACCCGGTGGCGCGGGTGGACAAGCCAGATCGTCGAGCCGATCCTGGCGCACGAGTCGGACACGAGCCCGGCGCAGGCCATGCAACGCGCCCACGAGCTGCTCGACCAGGTGGGGGTGTCGGCCTCCCGGGCGAACAGCTACCCACACGAGTTCTCCGGCGGGATGCGGCAGCGCGTGATGATCGCGATGTCGCTGGCCTGCCGGCCGAAGCTGCTGATCGCCGACGAGCCGACGACGGCGCTCGACGTGATCAGCCAGGCCCAGATCCTGACGTTGCTCGGGTCGTTGCGGCGTACCTATGGGTTGGCACTGCTGCTGATCTCCCACGATCTGGTCGGCGGTACGGCGTACCTGCGACCGGGTGGTCGTGATGTACGCCGGGGTCGATCGTCGAGGAGGGGCTCGCAACCGAGATCCTGGGCGGCGCCGGAACAGCCGACCGACCGCCGCGCACCCTTACACGCGCGCGCTGATCCGGTCGCACCCCAACCTGCGGGCGAGCGGGTACTCGCGGACGCGCTTCCCGGCAACCCACCCGACCTGACGGTGCCGATGCAGGGCTGCCGGTTCTACGAACGGTGCCCGAGCGCCTTCCGATCTGCGAGCGCGTCGTCCCACCGGCGGTCACGGTGGCGATCGGTCACGTCGCCGCCTGCCACCTGCTCACCGGTGACGGACGTCATGACCACGCGCGAGACCGTGCTGGATGTCGACGACCTCCACGTGCACTTCCACGGTCATCGATCCGGCGGTCAGCGCACGACGATCCGCGCCGTCGATGGGGTGTCGTTCACGATCGAGCGCGGCGAGATCCTGGCGCTGGTCGGCGAGTCCGGCTGCGGGAAGACCACGATCGCGCAGGCGGTGATGCGGCTGGTGCCGCTGACCTCCGGCCGGATCGTCACCAGCGGCCAGGACCTGTCGCAGCTGAACGGACGCGAGCTGCGCAAGGTACGGCGCAGCTTCCAGATGATCTTCCAGGACCCGTTCGCGTCGCTGGACCCGCGGCGGACGGCGTACCAGACAGTAGTCGAGCCACTGCTGATCCACGGCGTCGGCAACGACGACAAGGAGCGGCGCGAGCTCGTGCTGCAGGCGCTCGAGTTCGCCTACCTGCGGCCGGCCGAGCGGCTCGCCGACCGCTATCCCCACGAGCTGTCCGGCGGCCAGCGGCAGCGGGTCGCGATCGCCGCCGCGATGGTGCTCAACCCTGCGCTGGTCGTGGCCGACGAGCCGGTGTCGATGCTCGACGTGTCCGCGCAGACCGGGATCCTCAAGCTGATGGTCGACCTCCGCGACCGGCTCGACGTCTCGTACCTGTTCATCACCCACGACCTGTCGATCGCGTGGGTCGTGGCGGATCGGATCGCCGTCGTCTACCTCGGCCGGATCGTCGAGATCGGGCCTTCCGCCGAGCTCGTCGCGGCGCCCGCGCACCCCTACACCCGCGCACTGCTCGCGGCCGCCACCGACGCCGACGCCGACCGAAGCGAGCCAGCCGCGACGCAGCTGACCGGTGAGACGCCGTCCGCGTCGAACGTGCCGGTCGGATGCCGGTTCCACCCGCGCTGCCCGCGCTACCGAGAGCTGGGCGAACCGGAGCGCTGCCGCACCGAGGATCCGGTGCTGAAGATCGCCGCGCCCGAGCGAGCCCGCCGGCGAGATGCACCAGGCCGCGTGCCACTTCCCTCCGGAGCAGCCATGACGAGAACCGCGACCGACGACGTCGTCGCGCTGGTCTCCGACCTGGTCCGCATCGACTCGGTGACGCCGTGGCTGGTCCCGGGCGGCGCGGGCGAGTCCGAGGTCGCGCGCTACATCGCCGACTGGCTGGCCGACCTGCCCGTCGAGGTCGTCATCGACGAGATCGAGCCGGGCCGGGTCAACCTGGTCGCGACGCTGCGCGGCACCGGCGGTGGCCCGACGCTGTGTCTGAACGCGCACGCCGACACCGTCGGCTACGGCAACTGGCAGGACGAGGCGCTGGTGCCGCGGCTCGACGGCGACCGGATGTACGGGCTGGGTGCGGCGGACGACAAGGGCTGCTGTGCGGCGGCACTGCTCGCGTTGCGGGCGCTGGCCGGCCGGCCCGCCGAGCTGCGCGGCGACCTGGTCGTCGCGTGCGTGGCGGATGAGGAAGGCATCTCGATCGGCACCGAGCACCTGCTCACAACGCTTCGCGCCGACGCCGCCGTCGTCCTGGAGCCGGACGCGCTCCCGCGGGTCATCGTCGAGCACCAGGGCTTCGGGTGGATCGACGTCGTCACGATCGGGAAGCCGGCTCACGGCTCGGCGCCGGACGAAGGGGTCGACTCGATCGTCGCGATGGCGGAGGTGGTGAGCCGGCTGCATCGGCTCGACGTCGAGAGCTTCGCCGCCGCGCCCGATCCCCGCAACGGCCGCACCGTCTTCCACACCGGCACGATCCAGGGCGGCACCGACTACGCGACGTACCCCGCGACCTGCGCGCTCGGCATCGAGATCGGCACCCAGACCAACGAGACACTGGCGGACCGCGTCGCGGAGATCGAGTCGATCCTCGCAGACGTCCGGTCAGGCGATGCCGGGGCTGGAGACGAGGGTCAACGTCGCGCTCGACCGACAGCCGTTCCTCGCCGCCGGCCACGAACGAGTGCTCGGCTGCTTCGACGCGGCGGCTCGCGAGCACCTGGGTCACGACCTGACCCAGGGTGGCCTGAATGCGTGGACCGACGCAGCGATGATGCAGGATGCCGGGATCCCGACCATCCTGCTCGGGCCGCTCGGCGGGAACTTCCACGCGCCCGGCGAGTGGGTGTCGGTGCCCGAGGTGGCCGTGGTCGCCGACATCGTCACCACGGCCGCGCGGGAGTTCCTGGCGTGAGCGGCATCGACCTGTCGCTCTACCCGGAAGGAGCGCCCTCGACGACAGCGGGCGGCTGCTGGTCGGCGGGTGCGCTGTCGCTGATCTCGCCGAGCAGTTCGGCACCCCGGCGTACCTGATCGACGAGGGCGCCTTGCGGGCACAGGCCCGCGCCTACCAGCAGGCGTTCCGGTCCCGGCACCCCGACAGCCTGGTGCTGTTCGCGTCCAAGTCGTTCCCGGCCGCGGCGGTCATCCGGGTCATGGTCGAGGAAGGCTGCGGCGTCGACGTCGCCGCGGCCGGTGAGCTCGTCATCGCGCAGGCCGCCGGTGGGCATACCGCAGGACATGGTGCTGCACGGCAACGCGAAGACCGACCTCGACATCAGCCTGGCCATCGAGGCCGGCGTCGGTCACATCGTCGTGGACAACCTCGACGACGTCGACCGGATCGCGCGGCTGGCGTCCTCGCCGGTCCCGGTCCTGCTGCGGGTGAGCCCGGCGATCGACGCGGCGACCCACGAGAAGCTGTCGACCGGGCACGACAACTCGAAGTTCGGCATCCCGACGGGGTACGTCGACGAGGTGATCGCGCGGATCCGCCGCGAACCGATGCTCGACCTGCGGGGGCTACACGCGCACGTCGGCTCGCAGATCCTCGAGGTCGACCAGTTCGAGGCGGAGGTTGCAGCGCTGGCGCGGCTGCAGCGGTTCGGCACCTACGACTTCGGCGGCGGTCTCGGCGTGCGGTACGTGTCGAGCGACACGGCACCCGACGTCGAGGAGTACGCCGAACGACTCGTCGACGCGGTGCACCGGCACCTCGGCCACGACGTGCGGATCATGGTCGAGCCGGGACGATCGATGGTGGCGCGCAACGGCATCACGGTGTACACCGTCATGACCGTGAAGCGGGCCGGTCGCACCCACGTCGCCGTCGACGGCGGGATGGGCGACAACCTCGAGGTCGCGCTCTACGGCCAGCCGTTCGAGCCGCACATCATCGACAAGACCGGGCCGAGCGGTGGTCTGCGACGTGGTCGGTCGGCACTGCGAGTCCGGCGACACGTTCGTGCGCGACCACGCGCTGGTCGACCCGCAGGTCGGCGACCTGCTGACGATCCCCGTCACCGGCGCCTACTGCTACACGATGAGCAACAACTACAACGGGAACTGCCGACCTCCGGTCGTCTTCTGCCGCGACGGGCAAGACCCGGCTCGCAGTCCGGCGCGAGACGTTCGACGACCTGCTGGCCCGCGACCTGACGGTCGGCTAGCGGTGGCGGTCGACGGGTTCCCTGCGGAACGCGCGGAGTCGGTCTGCGCGCAACTCGGCGAGTACGTCGAGGGGCTCGACCGCGACCACGCCGATGGGTGGCGGAGCGATCGTGATTGCGGGCGTCGACGGGAGCGCTCGCGACCCGGACCTTCGGCCTGGCAGACGTCGATCGCGGCGAGCCGGTTTCGCTGAGTCACCGGTTCCAGATCGGGTCGATCAGCAAGGTGTTCGCCGGGCTGCTCATCAACCAGCTGGTCGACGAGGGTGCGCTGGACCTGCACGCGCCGATCGGCAGCGTGCTCAGTGGTTGGAGGGCACCGGCGTCGCGGACGTGTCACTGCGCCAGCTCCTCACGCACAGCGCCGGTCTCGTCGCCGGATCCGATGCTCTGGTGGGCGACGTCGCCCAGGCGTGGATGCTGCGTGACCTCGCGATGGCTCCGGTAGGGGCGCAGTTCCACTACTCGAACACCGGATACGTGTTGCTGGGCCTCGCCGCCAGCGCGGTGACCGGGGTCGACTACCCGATCCTGATCCGGGAGCGGTTGCTACTGCCGATGGGCATGATGGGGTCGACGGCGGCGATCGTCATCGCCGACCGGGCGAGCTTCGCGACCGGCTACCAGCCGGTGCAGGACGACTGGCCGTGGGCGCCGGGCGACGAGCTGACCCCGAGCACCGTGGGTCGAGGAAGCGGCGGCGGCGGGCAACGTGTCGGCGCCGGCCGAGGACATCGGCCGGCTGCTCAGCCTGCTGCTCGGCGACGGCGAGGTGGCCGGGCGTCGCGTCGTGTCACCCGAGGCGCTGCGCCGGATGATCGACCTGGTCGGGCCGGGCGGCGAGCCGATCCTCGACCCGCCGGGCCTGGCTGTGGTCAAGTCCAGCCGGTACGGGCTCGGCGTCAATGTCGAGCGCATCAGCGGCCACGAGTGCCTGTCGCACGGTGGCGGGATGGTCGGCTACTCGACGTTCGTCCTCGTCGACCGGACCGCCGGCATCGGCATCGCGGTGCTGAGCAACGCCAGCGGCGACTGCCCGGCGGCGCAGCTCGTCGCCCGGGTCGGCCACGCGCTGCTGACCGCCGAACCGGACTGCCGTCCCTGCCGTCCCCACACCGACGCCGGACGTGGTGCCACGAGCCGACGAGCTGCCCCGCGGCCGGTTCGTGACGCATCGGCAGCAGTCCGGTGACGCGAGTCCTCGAGCTGACCGACGGCGAGCGCGCCGGGCGAGCTGGTTGTCCGGTACGACGGCTCTGACGCCCGGCTGTTCCACAACCACAAGGGCCGGCTGGTCACCGATCACCCGCAGCTGCGCCGGTTCCATCTTGACGTCGTACCGGTCGACGGGTCGGTGTGCTGGGTGCACGGCCCGGACGTCTACTACCCGGCGGGCGAGCCGCCCCGGGAGCGAGACCCCGCCGGATGACGAGAACCCGCTGGTCGGTCACTACCGGACGTACTCGTCGTGGTGGACCAACTTCCGCATCGTCCAGCGGCTCGGCCGGCTCTTCCTGGTGGCACCCGGTGGTGTCGAGGCGCCGGACGACGACCAGGAGCTGGTGCCGGTGTCGCCGGGCACATACCGGATCGGGGCCGAGCAGTGGAGCCCCGAGCGGCTCGTCGCGGGCCCGACGGTCGGCGGTCGGGTGATCAGCGTCGATCGCGACGGCTGCCCATACTCCCGCACCTTCACACCCTGACCGCCCGCTTTGTAGGCTTGGCGGTCATGACCACCAGCCAGGCGGCGCCGAGCATCGAGGTCATGGAGGCTCACCGCCGCGAGTTGACGGCGTACTGCTACCGCATGCTCGGGTCGGGCTCCGAGGCCGAGGACGCGGTGCAGGAGACGCTGGTCCGCGCCTGGCGGCAACGCGGCGGCGTTCGAGGGCCGGTCGACGCTGCGGTCGTGGCTCTACCGGATCGCGACCAACGTCTGCCTGGACATGCACCGCAGCGTGCAGCGCCGGGCGCGGCCGATGGACCTGGTCGCGGCGAGCCCGCCGGACGAGAAATACCTCGGCCCGACGCTGCCCGAGGCCACGTGGATCTCCCCGATCGCCGACGAGCGGGTGCTGCCGGTGAACGCCGACCCGGCCGAGGTCGCCGAGGTCCGCGACAGCGTCCGGCTGGCGTTCGTGACCGCCCTGCAGCACCTGCCCGGCCGGCAGCGGGCGGCGCTGATCCTGTGCGAGGTGCTGCGCTGGCAGGCCAGCGAGGTCGCCGAGCTGCTGGACACCAGCACCGCCGCGGTCAACAGCGCGCTGCAGCGGGCGCGGGCGACGCTCGCCGCGACTGCCGAGCGAGACCACGCCACGTCCCGCGGAGACCGACACCGAGCTGCTCGCCCGCTACGTCGACGCGTTCGAGCGGTACGACATGTCGCAGCTCGTCGACGCTGCTGCACGAGGACGCGATCCAGTCGATGCCGCCGTTCGCGATGTGGCTCCAGGGTGCGCGACGACATCGTCACGTGGATGGTGCAGCCGGGGCCGAGCGAGTGCCGCGGCTCCCGCCTGATCGCGACGTGGGCGAACGGCTGCCCGGCGTTCGGCCAGTACCGCCCCGATCCCGCGGGCGGCTACGCGCCGTGGGCGCTGCAGGTGATCGAGACCTCAGCCGGGCGGATCGCGTCGATCAGCGCGTTCCTCGACGTCGAGGCCATCTTCCCGACCTTCGGGCTGCCCGCACATCTGCCGCCGGAGGCCGACCAGCTCGAGCAGGCGCTCAGCTCTGATCCGACGTCGCTGAGCATCATGGCCTCGCCTCCGTCGTACGACGGAGAGCTGCAACCGGGCGAGCTGGTCGATGTCGGCGAGGTCGGGCGGGCGACCGTCACCGGCCAGCAAGCAGCTCGACAGCGTTGCGCCGCCGGGCCCGAGGACCGTGACCCGGCACCACACCTCGCTCAGTGCCATCAGCGGTTGGACGTGCGCGGGTCGACGGACTCATCGTGAGCCGGTCGTGACCACAGTCCGTGGTCAGGCGGTGCCGTTGTGCGGCGCCTTGACGTGTTCGGCGGCGCGCACGATCTGCGCGTCGGTGCCGTCGACCGCCGTCGGGCCGCCAGGGATCGGCACGTACCAGACGTGCATCATCGGCGGCGTGACCCGGTGGACCGACCCGGAGGCGCACTCGCCGGCCGTGGTCAGGCCGACGACTGTCCCGAAGCTGCCGAAGCAGAGGTTGGTGTGGATGTGCCACGGCGTCAGGCAGCCGCCGGGCTGTGGCGGGTCGACGGTGCCCGGCCGCGACAGATACATCGTGGCTGCCAGCACGGCGCCGTTCGGGGTGTTGGCGTAGACGAGCGACTCCGGGTGCTTCGGGGTGATCACCGGGCCACCCTCGGCCGTCGCTTCGTACGACTTCAGGTTGAGGTAGTGCACGACCGGGAGCCCGGTCGGCGTGATCGGCACGTACCCGTCGGCCTTGGCCGCCGCGAGCGAGCGGAACTTCTGCGCATCGCGCCAGCTGGTGTTGACGAGCTTCACCGTTGCGGCCTGCTGGGCGGCGGTCGGCATCGCGCTGCAGGGCGCGGACACGTCCTTCATGCCGCCACCCATGTTCATCCCGGTCATCGTCGTCACCGCGCCGGCCGGTGAGCGGGTGGTCAGCCGCAGCGAGGCCAGGCTGGTGCCGGATGAGCTCGAGCTCGACGTCATGCCGGGCATGTTCTTCATCCCGGACGTGTGACTGTGCGTCGTCGCGGCCGCGGGCGCGGCGGAGACCGGGCCGGACGCGTCGTCACTCATCGACATCGACATCTCGGGGCCGCCGTCGAGCAGCGCCACGACGAGCAGCACCGCCGCCACGACACCGGTCGCCCCGACGGTGAGGTTCGACGACCGGGCTCGGACCGGCTGCGGCGACCGGCTCAGCAGCAGCGCGAGGCAGCCGACCGCGATCAGGGCCTCCAGCACGGTGCAGAACGCGTCCCCGAAACCGACCGGCTCGAGCTCGTGCGGCGTCGGCCCGACGACGTCGCCGACCGTCCGGGTGACGATGTACACGACGACGATGCCGCCGTTGAGTACGGCGCCGGTGGCCCACACCCACCGCTTCATGCTCAGCAGCGCGGCCCCGGTCCACGCGCCCTGGAGCAGGCCGGCACCCACCATGAAGGCGCCGAACGCCCAGTACTCCTGGTAATGCTCGTTCGCGACGTCGAAGTGGATGATCGCCGCGACGGCGCTCAGTACGGCGAGACACCGGGCCAGCGTCTGGGCCGACGTCGACATCATCGACGCGGGAGACGCGGTCGACCCGGTCGACGGGCCCGACGTGGTCGGCTGGTCGTGGTCGCTCATTCAGTCACTCCGAGGCTCGCCCACCGGTACTGGGACTCTTCATGATCCGTTGTACAGCCGCGCACGTCCACGTTTCCCGAGATCAGGTCGCTGCTCACGTGCCCACCACCGCCTGCTCGCGGGTCGAGTGGACGTAGGCGTCGCGGTCGAAGCGGCGCGCCTTGCGCCGGAACCGCCAGGTCCAGTCGGGCGACACCGTGGCGTTGCGGTCGGTCGCGTCGAGGTAGAAGCTCGAGCAGCCGCCGATGTCCCACACCGTGCCGCGCATCATGAAGTAGTTGGGGAAGCCCGGCTTCCATCAGCCGGATCGCCATGCCGATGCCCGAGAAACCGGCGCCGATGATGAGGACCTCCGTGTGTCCGGAGCGGGTGGTCATCCGCGTCCTCCCGGGGCCACGAAGAGCCGGTAAGTCACGCCCTCGTTAGTTTCGAAAACGTAACATGGGGACATGGCGCTAGCCACCCAAACTCGTCCGCCGCGGGTCCGCATGACGGCGCCGGCCCGGCGCGAGCACCTGCTCGACGTGACCACCCAGATAGTGGTCGAGCGAGGGTTCCGTGACGTGTCGATCGAGGCCGTGGCGAAGCGGGCCGGCATCACCCGAGCCGTGATCTACCGGCATTTCTCCGACCTACCCGCGCTGCTCGAGGCCGTCGTCGCCCGCGAGATGTCGCGGGCGCTGAGCCAGGTCTCCGAGACCGCGCTGACCGACCTGTCCACCGGGGATCCACTCGAGCTCATGCTGGAAAGTCTGCGCCGGTATCTCGACGTCGTACAGCACAACCCGACGACGTGGCGGCTCGTGCTGACGCCGCCGGAGGGTGCACCCCCGTCGTTGCGCAAGAGCATCGAGCAGGGCCGACGACTGGTCCTCGCCCAGCTCGCCGGCGCGGTGCGGCCGGCGCTCGACGCCGAGGCCGACCCGGTCGACGCGGAGCTCACCGCGCGAGTGCTGTCCGCGGTCTCCGACGAGTACGCCCGGCTGGTGCTCAGCGACCCGGTCCGGTTCTCGCCGGAGCGGGTGCTCCGCCACGCCGACTGGTGCCTGCACCGTCCCTCGCGGTAGCGACGCGAGGCGACGTACTCGACTGCCTACCTGATGGCGTTGTTGCTGCGCGCCAGCGCGGCGCGTGCCTGCTTGTTGACGTACATGTCGGCATCGGCCCGGGCCAGCAGCGCGGTGACGTCCTCGCTGCCGTTCCAGACCGCAAACCCGATGGAAGTCGGATGCTGTCCATCCAGTGATCGATCGAGGCGGCCGATGACGTCGAGAGCGCCGGCCGAGCCGGTGTTCTCGAGGACGACGGCGAACTCATCACCACCCACTCTGCCGAGCAGGTCGGTGGTGCGGAGCTGGCTGGACCAGCAGCTGCCGACCGTCTTGAGGAGACGGTCGCCGGCCGCATGCCCTTGGGTGTCGTTGACCTTCTTGAAGCCGTCGAGGTCGAGCGCCAGCACGGTGATCGGTTGACCGTTGCGCTGAGCGCGCGCGACGGCGTGGCCGAGGTGCTGGTACCACGCACGTCGGCTGGCCAGGCCGGTCAGCTCGTCAGTCACGGCGTGGGTCGTGAGCTGCGCGACCAGCTCGCTGCGGACCAACGCGGCGGCGATCGTGTTCGCCAGCAGGGCGAGCAGCTGTGCTTCGGGGCCGACGAACTCGTGGGCCTCGGAGGACCACACGATGAGGACGCCTTTCGCAACCTCGACATGAAGCAGCGGGATCACGATCAGCGAACGAGCGCCCACCTGCTGGCAGGCCTCCCGGGCCACGCGGGTGTCGCTCTCGCTGTCGGTGCAGATCAAGACCTTGCGGGTGCGGAAGCACTCGCCGGTGATGGAGGCGTCCGCGAGCAGCCGCATGCCGACAAACGGCGTGGCTGTGCCGGCTCCCGCGGCGCACACGACTTCGTCGCCATCGATCAGCTCGATGCAGGCGCCGTCGGCGGTGGAGACGGTCAGCGCACCGTCAACCGCGGCGGTCATCACGTCCTCGACGCTGAGGTCGGCAGTTGCGATCGCGGTCTGCACCTCGATCACCCGGTCGAGCCCTGCGGCGCGGATCACGGCGAGTTGCGCCGATCGCCGTTGCGAGGTGAGCACCCGGTTCGCGCCGAAACCGATCACGAGGGAGACGGCTGTCCACAGCGCGACCGAACGCCATCCGGTGGCTGGATAGAACGGTGCGCCGACAACGAGGATCGGAACCGCGAACAGCAGCGTCGTGCACGCGCAGATGGCGGCGACGGCTCGGCGGCCCAGTGTGAGCCCGACCCAGACGACGGACAGGATGGCCAGCGGCGAGTAGCCGGAGATGCTGCCGCCCTGCGCCTGCCGCAGCAGACCGAGCACTCCGTCGACCGCGACCGGGAGCAGGAAAAGTGGCGCCGCCCGCCAGCCGCACCGCGACACTACGAGCGCCACGACGAGGGACCCGAGCGCGACAGCGGCGGCCACCCCCACCAGGAACCAGTCGGTGCCCGAGGTTCGCAGGCCGGTCGCGGCGAAAGCGAGAACCACCACGCCGATGAAGGGTGCGACCGGTCGGGCAATCGTCGCGACGGACCCGTTGTGCGCGGAGCCCGATCGCGGTGCTCTCATGCTGGCACCATCGGCACTTCGGGCGCCCGCCATGAGCAACCTCAGGGGCGGATGACGCCTGCGACGCGCCCTGGGACCGGGACGACGTTGACGTACTGGCTGGTGTAGGGGGCGTTGACCATCCAGCCCGCCCCGAGATACATGCCGACGTGGAAGGTCGGGTCACCGAACAGGATCAGGTCGCCAGGCAGGATGTCGCGGCCCGGGATCATGCGTCCCTCGTTCCACTCGTACCCGGTGAAGGCGGCGAGCGAGAGGCCCGCGTGGGCGTAGGCCCACTGCACCAGACCAGAGCAGTCGAACGTGGTCGGCCCCGCGGCCGCCCACACGTATGGCTGACCGAGTTCCTTCAACGCACTGCGAACAGCCACCATCCCGATCGTCGGGTACGTCGCAATCGGTAGATGCGGGTCGACGTACCGACCGTCTGGCTTCTGGAACAGCGCCGGCAGGAAGTGGGCGTGCCTCTTGTCCATTCCGAGGCCGCGACTGCCCGCGTCGTAGATGCCGTGCGTGAAGCGGTCCAAGGTATGGGTCGCGGTGATGTGCACGTGACGCGGATGGTGCTTCAGGCGGTGGGAGAGGTTGTACGGCACCGCACCCATCACGCCGCGGGTGTCCTTCGCGACGAGCCGGTGGTCGTGCCGCTTGGCGTCCCTGGTCAGGGCATACACCGAGGCGAGCAGCACCTTGGCGGGCACCCGGAATCGGACCGGGTGCCGAAGCGCTCCGGACGCCAGCGCCTCCTGCTCGACGGCCGCCGCTGCCGTGTTCAGGTTGCTCACGTCCACTTGAGCGGCAGCCGCGGACATCGCGCGCCGCTTGGGCGACGGCTTGTCATGTGTGGGCGCCGATGCCGCGAGGGTGAGTGCCAAGCAGGTCGCAAGGACGCCAACCGTCGCGCGTCGTACGGCCATGCGTCCTCCAGCGGTGACAGACAGGACAGACGTCAAGGAACGTACCTTTTGCTCGTCGGAGGGACCTGATGGGTGATTCGGCAGCATCCTGGCGGAGGTTGAGGTCACCGCAAATGCACTCCGCCGCCCCCGGTCATCGACCGGAGGCGGCGGAGCAGTGTTGCGGTGGGTCAGGAGGCCGGGCTCAGATGCAGCAGCACGACCTCGTCGGTGCCGGAACCGGCGCCGTTGTTGGTGCCGGACGGTTGCCCGGTCTCATAGGGATTCTGCTGGGTCGGCCAGCCGACGAAGTGCTGCGAGTTGTACTCGAACCACTCCGAGGCCGTGGTGACCGGGATGACCGGCAGGTTCTGGGCGACGTACTTCTCGATGGGTGCGAGAGCTGCCGTCTGCGAGGGAACGTCCTGCGCGGCGGCGACCTTGGCGAGGTCGGCGTCGATGGTCGGGTTCTTCAGGCCCTCGTAGTCACCGGTCGCGGCGGTGCCGTTGTCCAGTGAGCTGTCGAGCCAGTTGTCGTAGAGGTTGTAAGGAGTCAGGCCGTTGTTCGACCAGTGCTCGGCGACCTGGAAGTTACCGTCGGCGACGTCAGCGTTCCACGCGCTGACGCTGATCCCGCGGAACTGGGCTTGGATGCCTGCGGCCTTGAGCTGACCGGCGACCATCGACCCAACCTCTGCGTAGTCGGTGTAGGCCGACGGGCTGATCAGCGTGATCGAGACGGTCTTTCCGTCCTTCTCGTAGTAGCCGTTGCTGCCCTTGGTGAAGCCGGCTGCCTTGAGCACCGACTGCGCCTGGGCTGCATCTCCCGTTGCGCTCACCGTGTCCGATGCCACCGGCTGGCTCCACGCGGCGAACGTCGGCAGCGTGATGCCACTCGCGTTGAGCACTGGGTCTTCCAGTCCCGCTTCGCCCTCGGAAGCGAGCAGCTGGCGATTCACCGCGAGGCTGATCGCCTTGCGGACGGCGAGCTGGTTGGTCGGCCACTTGTTCAGGTTGGGGATCAGCGCATTCGAGCTGCCCGGTGCTTCCCAGAAGTGGTGGTGCGCAGGGTCCTTCGAGACGAAGGACTTCTGCAGACCTGGGATGAAGTTGCCGGTCCAGTCGATCTTGCCGGAGAACAGCGCCGACAACGCACCGGTGTTGGACGTGTACGCCGGGAAGAAGACGTTCGCGACCTTGACCTTCGAGGCCTGCCAGTACGTCGGGTTCTTCGTCATCGTGAAGCCCTGCGGGGTGAAGCTCTTGAGCTTGTAGGGCCCGGTGCCGACCGGAGTCGCGTCCGCGTACGTCATCGGATTCGAGACGCTTCCCCATACTGACTGGGGAAGAATCGGCACGCCCGCGATCTCCTGCAGGTTGGTGTACTGCGGGTTCGGGAAGGTCAGCGTGACGACGTTGCCCGAGGTGGTCACGTTCAAGATCTTGAGGCCGGCCAGGTTCATCGCCGGGGTCTTCTTGACCAGGTTGTACGTGAACGCGACGTCCGCCGGAGTCATCGCGGTGCCGTTGTTCCACTTCACGCCGCTACGAATCGTGAACGCGACTGCTTTGCCGCCGTCCGACCACTTGTAGCCGGTCGCCAGCCACGGGTAGTACGTCGGGGGATGCGCCAGGTCGAACTGGATCAGCGGCTCGTAGACCAGTCCGGTGGCTCCCATGCCCTGCGGTGCGGCAGTGGAGACGAACGGGTTGAAGTCCTGGGTGATGGTGCTTTCCGGCGAGCTCTCCATGACCAGCGTGCCCGAGGCACCGCCGCCCGAGGAGTTCGTCTTAGCGGCGCTATTGTCGCTCGAGCTCGATCCACATGCAGTAGCAACGAGCGCGATGACGCCAATAGCGACAAGGCTCGCCGTGCGTTGTTTCCTCAGCCGTCTTGCCATGGTCTCTCCTGTCCCGTTCGGTATGTCGGGGTCGTGGTGGGGGTGCTGCGGGGTCGGGCGCTGGGGGCGCTGGATGCGGGAAATCGGTGCGGGTGGGACGTCTAGCCGGCCGTCATGCGCCCTCGCCGTCTGCGCGCGTCACAACGAGTTGTGGCGCGGCAACATCGAGCCGCCAACAGGCAGCGGAGCGCATCGCGGAGATCGGTTGGGGCGGTGGCATCTCGGTCCGGCAGCGGTCGATCGCCAGCGGGCACCTCGGACTGAAGGGGCACCCGGTGGCGGCTGGACCTGCATGCTCGGGGTCCGGGCGGCTGGTGGTCCCGGCGCGCAACACGCCCCCCAGGTTGTCCGGGTCGGGCGCCGACGCGACGAGGAGCTGCGAATAGGGATGCGCTGGGGTCCGGGTCACTTCTTCGGCAGGACCGCGTTCGACGATCCGGCCGCCGTACATGACGAGGACCTCGTCGGCGAAGTACCGGGCCGATGCGATGTCGTGCGTGATGTAGAGCAGGGCGAGATGCAGCCGCTGCCGCAGATCGTCGAGCAGCTTGAGCATCTCGAGCCGGATCGAGACGTCCAGCATCGAGACCGGTTCGTCGGCGAGCAGCACCCTCGGCTGCGCCGCGAGCGCCCGGGCGAACGCGACGCGCTGGCGCTGTCCGCCCGACAGCTCGTGGGGGTACTTCGCGAGATAGTGCTCGGCCGGTGTCAGGCGCACCGAGTCGAGCAGCGCCGAGACCTCTTTCGTGACCTCGGTGCGGCTGGCCTTTCCCTGGTGCAGCTTGACCGGTCGGGCCAGGTGGTACCCCACGGTGTGGATCGGGTTCAGCGAGGCGAAAGGGTCCTGGAAGACGAGCTGGACCTCGCTCTTGTAGCGACGCGCGGCCCGCCCCGACGTCGGGGTGACCGGCTGTCCGTCGAGTCGGACCTCGCCGGCCGTCAACCGCTCCTGGCCGGCGAGCAGCTTCGCCACCGTGGACTTCCCGGAGCCGCTCTCGCCGACCAGGGCGACGACCGCCCCGCGATAGAGACGGAACGTGACGTCGCGAACTGCACGAACGGTCTGGTGGCGGTCGATCCGGTAGGTCTTGTCGAGCCCGATCGCTTCCATCGCGAGCTCTCCGCGTGCCGCAGCGGCGGAGGTGACGTCCAGCTCCGGAGGCTCTCCGGTCGGCGCGGCCGTCATGGCCCGACCGTCTTGCGCGGCTCGGGCGCGGTGACCAGCGGCGGCAGTGCTGCGGTCGGCGGCCCGACGAACGGGCACGCGGTGACGTGGTCCGGATCGGCGCTGGTCTTCGCTGGCCGCAGGGCCATATCGATCGTGGTGCACTGGTCCGTCCCGTAGTGGCAGCGCGGCAGGAACGGGCAGCCCTTGGGTGGAGTGCGGAGGTCGGGCGGCGACCCGGGGATCCCGGCCAGCTCTCGACGGGCGCCGTGCAGCGACGGGAACGAGTTGAGCAGGCCCTGGGTGTAGGGGTGCGTCGGCGCGTGATGGATCTCCGCCGCCGTACCGATCTCGACGAGGCGCCCGGCGTACATGACGGCGATCCGGTCGGCGAGCTCGAGCAACAGCGACAGATCGTGAGTGATGAACAGGATCGCGAACCCAAGGCTCCGTTGCAGCTCCACGATCTGGGCGAGGATGTCCCGCTGCATCACGACATCGAGAGCGGTGGTCGGCTCGTCCATGATCACGATCTCGGGGTCGGTGGCGAGCGCCATGGCGATCATCACCCGCTGCCGCATTCCGCCGGAGAGCTCGTGCGGATAGCTGCGGAGCCGGGACCGCGGGATACCGACCAGGTCGAGCAGCGACCCGATCTTGTCCATCTGCTCGCTTCTCGACATGTCCAGGTGCGCCCGCAGGACATCGAGCAGCTGGTCGCGGATGTTGAGGACGGGGTTCAGGGCGTTCATCGCGCTCTGGAAGACGATCGAGATGTGATCCCAGCGCAGTCGGCGCAGCTCCTTCGGGCCCATCTGCAGGATGTCCGTCGGCTCGCTCGCCCGGCGGCCGCGATACCTCACCTGCCCGCCGTCGATAACGGCCGGCGCGCGCAGCAGCCGGCAGGCGCCGAACGCGAGCGTCGACTTGCCCGACCCGCTCTCCCCGGCCAGGCCGACGACCTCGCCGGCATGCAGGTCGAGACTGACGTGGTCGACCGCGCGGACATCGCCGGCGGTGGACCGGTACACCACCGAGAAGTCGTCGATGGCGAGGACGGGCTCGCCGGCGGCGGTCATCGCTGCGCGCCGTTCGCCTGGGCCGCACGCCGTTCGAGCAGCACGGTGCGAGATGACGAGTGGATGAGACCACCCAGTCGGCGGCGGCCGTGCGACGCCGCATGCAGGACCGGGGTCGGGTCGGCCGGACGGCGCCGCCGTCCCGCGATCTTGCCGCTCTCGGACTCACGCAGCCGGGGGTTCGTGAACTCGTCGATCCCGGAGTTGAGCAGGACGAGCGTCGTGCCCATGAGGGCGACCGCCAGCCCGGCAGGGACGAACCACCACCAGGCACCCAGCTCCAAGGCCTGCTGGCTCTGGGCCCAGTACAAGATGGTGCCGAGGCTCCAGCTGGACAGGTCGGTCAGGCCGATGAAGGAGAGCGCGACCGACGCGGTGATCGCGTACAGCACCGTGTTCACGAAGCTTGCCGCGATCAGGCTGATCTCGTTCGGGAGGATCTCGAACGCAAGGATCCGGAACGTACCTTCGCCGGTTTCCCGAGACGCTGCAACGAAATCGCGGCCACGGATGGCCATCGTCTGAGCGCGGATCACCCGAGCACCCCAGGGCCAGCCCAGCGCGCTGAGTACGACGATCGTGGCGGTCTGGCCGCGCTGCGGCAGCAGACCCAGCAGCAGGATCAACAGTGGCAGCGCGGGGATCACGAGGAAGACGTTGGTGACCAGCGACAGGAACTCATCCCACCAGCCGCCGAGATAGCCGGCTGCCATGCCGACGATGACGGACAGGGAGGTCGCTACGACGCCGACGATGACGGCCAGCTCGAGGGTGAGCCGGATTCCGATCAGCACCTGGGAAAAGACGTCCTGGCCGCTTTGCGTCGTACCCAGCAGGTGGGAGCCGCTCGGCGCATGTAGCGACAGCGCCTGCGAGGGATTCTGGTACGACGGGTCGTACGGGCTGAACATCGGGCCGAACACCGCGATCAGCACGAAGGCGCCGAGGAGGACCAGCCCCACCTTCGCCTTGGTGGGAAGTCGCCGCCAGATGTCACGCCGCTTGTGGGTAGGCGTGGCAGAAACCGGCTCGACCTCGATCGGCAGCATCGTGACCATCAGGCGGCCTGCCGGGTCCGGGCGCGCGGGTCGGCGAAGACCACGACGATGTCGACGATGAGGTTCGCGATCAGGACCGCGAACGTGATGACGAGGAAGATCGCCTGCATCAACGGGTAGTCGTCCGAGGTCACGGCGTTCAGCAGCAGCAGGCCGATGCCCGGGTAGGAGAAGACGATCTCCATGACGATCGCGCCGGAGACGACGAAACCCAGCGCCAGGCCGAATCCCTGCAGCTGCGGGAGGATCGCGTTGCGCGCCGCGTAGGTCAACACAACCCGTCGGCTGGAGAGGCCTTTTGCCTGCGCTGCCAGCACATAATCCTCGCCGACAGTCGTAATCATGACGTTACGCATCTGCAGCATCCAGCCCGCTACCGTCGTGATGACGATGGTGAACGCCGGAAGGAGCGAGTGGTAGACGGCGCTGGAGATGAAGGGCCAGTTCCAGCCCGGGAGCAGGCCGTTCGCGTAGCCCTGACCGACGGGGAACCAGTTGAGCTTGACGGCGAGGTACTCGAGGAGGATCAGCGCGAGGAAGAAGTAGGGCAGCGCCTGCAAGAACATCAGTCCCGGCAACGCCCGGTCGGACCAGCCGCCGTGCCGCCAGCCGGCGATGATGCCCAGGCCGGTGCCGAGGACGAACGCGATCACGGTCGCGGTCCCGACCAGGATGAGGGTCCACGGGATGGTCTCGCCGAGCAGGGTCGACACCTTGGCGGGGTACTCGGTGAGGTCGGTGCCGAAGTTGAAGTGGACGACCTTGCCGAGGTACGCGACGTACTGATGCCACAGCGACCCTTGATTGCCGACGCCGAGCAGAGCCTGCAGCGACTTGTAGGCCGAGGGCTGCAGGTCGGGGAACTTCGCGAAGATGTTCTCGACGGCGCTGCCGGGCATCGCGCGCGGGATGAAGAAGTTGATGGTCAGCGCGGCCCAGGCAGTGACTGCATAGAACAGAAGTCGTCGAGCGATGAAGGCCATCAGCTCACCGCCTTCGAACGGGCGGCGTGCGACGTTCGGCCTCGAGCAGTAGGGAGCGACTGCGGGCTCAGGTGGATCGGGTCGTTGCGGGTGCACCCGCAGCTGGCCCGGACGATCAGCTTGGTCGGCAGCATCTCCAACTGGGGCGGCAGCGAGGGATCCTCGATCCGCTCGAGCAGCCGGGAGCATGCCCGCTCCCCGAGCAGTCGGATCGGCTGGTGGACGGTGGTCAGGGCCGGCGACAGCAGCGCCCCCGGGAAGATGTCATCGAAGCCGACGACCGCAACGTCTTCCGGCACTCGCACCCCGGCCGCGACCAGCTCGCGAATGGCGCCGATCGCCATCTGGTCGTTGCCGCAGACGATCGCGTCCGGCAGCTCGCGGCGCGGCTTCGCCAGCAGGTCCAGTGCGGCGCGCTGGCCGCTGACCGCGGAGAACCGGCCCTCGACCATGCCGGTCAGCACCGCGCCTGGGTGGTCGGCGAGTACCTCTTCGAACGCGCTCCGTCGTACCAGTGCGTCCGGTGCGTCCGACGGTCCGGCCAGGTAGAACAGCCGGGTCATGGCGTGGTCCTCCACCAGGTGACTGACCAGGGCCTTGGTTCCCGACCTGTTGTCCGCGTCGATCACGTCGATCTGGGTCTCGTCGGTCGAGCCGGCCACGAGCACCACGGGGAGCCGGGCAGCCAGCCGGGCCAGCTGCTCCGAGCTGACGATGCCCTCGGCGATGAGCAGGCCGTCCACCTTGCCGGACAGCGACTGCAGCCGTTGGTACCCCGCGTCGCCCTCCTGCAGGAACGAGATGAGCAGCGACCACCCGATCTGTCCGAGCGGCGCCTCGACACCTCGCAGGACGTCCTCGACGAACAGCAGGCTCATCTCTTCGAGGTCCGTCTCCGGGCTGCGACTTTCCAGCGCGACCAGGCCGATGACCTCTTTGCGCCGCCGCGACAGGCTCTGCGCCGCACCGTCGGGGACGTAGCCCAGCGACTCGATCACCTCGAGCACCTTGGCCCGGGTGGACGCCCGGACCCGGTCCTGGCCATGGAGGACTCGAGAGACCGTGGCGGTCGAGACGCCCGCCTGCTGCGCCACGTCGTAGAGCGTGACCGAGGCGGTCGATCGAGGGATCCGACGCTGTTGCGTGACGACCTCCTCGAGTACCGCCGGCGGGGCCGGCGAAGACCGGGTTGCCAGCGGGGTGGTGCCTCGCTGTATGGTCTAACCGCTTACATGTAGGCGCTTACATTAGGCAGGGCACCCCTGGTCGTCAAGGGTCCACTCGTAACGGCGTCGTAACAGTTGGAGGTTCGATGAGTCCGTCTTCTATCCAGGGTGGTCGACCCGAGCGGCACTTCCCGGACGGTTTCCTGTGGGGCGTCGCGACCGCGGCGTACCAGATTGAGGGGGCCGTGACCGAGGGCGGGCGCGGTACGTCGATCTGGGACACCTTCAGCCACACGCCGGGGAAAGTGCGACACGGCGACACCGGCGATATCGCCTGCGACGCCTACCACCGGATGGACGAGGACCTCGACCTGCTCAGCCGGCTCGGCATCAGCGCCTACCGGTTCTCGATCGCGTGGCCGCGGATCCAGCCGACCGGCTCCGGCCAGGTGAACGAGGAAGGTCTCGATTACTACCGGCGGTTGGTGGCCGGGCTACATGCCCGAGGCATCGAACCAGTTGCGACCGCTTATCACTGGGATCTCCCCCAACCGCTGGAAGATGCGGGCGGCTGGCCGGTCCGTGACACGGCTGAACGATTCGCGGACTACGTCGCGATCGTCGGGCGGGCGCTCGGCGACGGCATCTCGCGCTGGATCACCATCAACGAGCCTTTGGTCGTCGCCGACCATGGCTACCGGGTCGGCAACCACGCGCCCGGTCGCACCGACGACGTGGCAGCGGCAGCCGCCACTCACCACCTGCTACTCGGACACGGTCTCGCGGTCGCGGCGCTACGCGCGGAGACCACCGGGCAGCACCAGATCGGCATCACGCTGAACCTCACTCCCGCGCGTCACGCAACACCCGAAGCGAAGCCCGCCGCCGACGAGATCGAGGCAGAATCCAACCGGATCTTCCTCGACCCGCTGATCTCCGGCTCGTACCCGGTCGGTGCCGTTCGCGCGTCCCTGCTACCGGATGACGAGCTCGTGCACGCCGACGACATGGCGACGATCAGCGCGCCGCTGGACTTCCTGGGGATCAACTACTACAACCCTGTCCTGGTCGGGCTGCGCGACGAGTCGGACGATCTCCGGTCCGGCGAACGCCGGGTGCCGGCGCACCCAGGTGTCGTTACGATCTCGCTGCCTGAGCAGCCGGTCACGGCCATGGGATGGCCGGTCGATGCCGAGGGTCTCTACGACCTGCTGCTGCAGGTGCGCGACCGAGTTCCGCAGCTACCGCTCTACATCACCGAGAACGGCATGGCGGCCCACGACTACGTCGACCCGAACGGTGAGGTCGTCGACGACGAGCGGGTCGACTACCTGCACGGTCACCTCGACGCGGCGGCTCGTGCGATCGACGCAGGCGTCGACCTTCGCGGCTACTTCTGCTGGTCGTTCCTCGACAACTTCGAATGGGCCGAGGGCTATTCGAAGCGGTTCGGGCTGGTCTTCATCGACTACGGCACCCAGCGGCGCATCCCCAAGCAGAGCGCGGCTTTTTACTCGCAGGTCGCGCATTCGAATGTGCTGCCTGCTGGGTGACTCGGCTGGGGTGGTTGCCTATCGGGTACAGACAGATGGGCTGTACGGATTCCCGCTGTCGTCGGACCGCGCGCTGCGGTTGCTGACGGCAGCCGAATCGCAGGAGCTCGATTCGTCGCGGTGTGACCGCGCACTCGCGTCGTCAGGTGCAATGGGTAGTTGGACGATGGCGCGCAGCCCTCCAGCGGGGCGGGGCAATAGGACGAGGGTTCCTTCGTGCGCCCGGGTGATGCTCTTGACGATTGCTAAACCGAGACCCACGCCCCCGTGGTCGGTATGTACGCGCTGGGTGCCGCGTTGAAACGGCTCCTCAAGCAAGGAGACCATTTGGGGGGTCAGCCTCTGGCCGGTGTTCTCGACCGCGAGCTCCACAGTGTCGCCCTGAACATTCGTGGTGACCCACACGGTGCCCTGTTCGGCCAGATTATGAACGATCGCGTTGTGTATGAGATTCATCGTCATCTGCAGCAGGAGGGCATGGGAGCCGGCGGCGGTGGTCACCACACCCGTGGTCCTGATGCTGACGCCACGCTTCTCGGCGAGAGGGAGGAGCGTCTCAGTCGCTTCTTCCGCGACCAGCGATAGGTCCACGGGTTCTCGGGTGAACGATCGTTGATCGGCGCGGCTGAGCAGGAGAAGTGCTTCGGTGAGGTCGATCGCTCTCGTGTTGACGGCATGGAGGCGCTGGACAAGTTCGTCGTTGTTGTGGTTCGGGTCGTTACGGGCGACGTCGAGAAGACTCTGCGTGATCGCCAGCGGGGTGCGCAGTTCGTGGGAGGCGTTGGCCGCGAACCTCTTCTGCTCGCCGACGTGCGCTTCCAGCTGGGCGAGCATGACGTCGAAGCTGTCCGCGAGTTCCCGGAACTCGTCTTGACGTCCTTCCAACTCGATCCGGTGGGAGAGAGACCCGGTCGCGGCGACGCGGGTGGCGTCGGTTATGCGGGTGAGGGGGGCGAGCATCCGTCCGGCGAGAAACCAGCCGCCGACGAGACCGAGCACAAGTAGCACAGCTAAGGCGATGGCAGCGGTGGGGATGAAATCGGCCAGCAAGCCGCGGCGGCTGGGTCCCGAGTGGGGGGTTGCGCCAGGGCTAGCGAAGACGAACTCATGGAGCGGGCACGTAGCGCAGGAGGAATATCCCACTGCTACGAGGAGCAAGAACCCAGCGACCATGAGGAACCCGGCGTAGCTGAGGGTGAGTTTGAGGCGGACGCTCAGGCCGGGGGCTCTAGCCACGCTCGGCCTCCCGGGGGTCGGTGTTCGGTCCGGTGCCGATGCGGTAGCCGACGCCGGGCACGGTCTCGATAATCCAGGGCGGTCCCAGTCGCTTACGCAGCGCGGATACGGTGATCCGCACCGCGTTGGTGAACGGGTCAGCGTTCTCATCCCAGGCCCGCTCAAGAATTCCTCGGCACTGATCACGCCGCCTCCGGCGGCGATGAGGACTTCGAGCACGGCGAACTGTTTGCGGGTGAGGGCGACGTAGCGGCCGTCGCGGTAGACCTCGCGGCGGAACGGGTCCAGGCGAAGGCCCGCGATCTCTCGCACGGGCGGGCGGCTGTGGGCGCGTCGGCGGTCGAGGGCGCGGAGGCGGAGCACCAGCTCTCGGAGCTCGAAGGGTTTGGTGAGGTAGTCATCGGCGCCTAGTTCGAAGCCGGACGCCTTGTCATCAAGACGGTCGGCAGCGGTCAACATGAGGATCGGCATGCCGCTGCCGCTGGTAATAATCCACTGAGCGATGTCGTCACCGGACGGGCCCGGGATGTCACGGTCGAGGACGGCAATGTCGTAGGAGTTGAGGCTCAGCAGTTCCAGGGCGGTGTCGCCGTCGTCGGCGATGTCGGCGGCGATCGCTTCGAGTCGAAGACCATCGCGGATGGCCCCGGCCATCAACGGTTCGTCCTCGACGATCAACACCCTCACACGGTCCATGCGTCTCAGCCGCGGCATTTCGTCGACATATCGAAAATCCCTTACGGCCGGCAACACCCTGTTGCGTTGACTGCTGATGTGACCATCCACAGCCGATCGGCAACACCATCGCGACAGTTTCCCGTGTCCTCGTCATCGGCCTGCTCCTTTCACCGCGCGATCGCTGGGATCGTCGGCTACCGGTCGCTGACTCCCGCGTCATCCTCGCATCGATTTCGGCGCTGCCGTTGACGAACGCGCCGTCTTCGAAGCTCGGATACTCGGTGAACCCACGTGAGAGTCGCGGCGATACTCGTTGGCAGGACAGTGTCCAGGCATGTCTGGCCGGCATCTGGCCAGGCCGCGTTCGTCCCTCAGGGATGTCACAGGTACAGGCTGGCCCGAACCAGCACCCGGTTCCCATCGCGAGCGTCGCGAAGGTCATGACGGCGTATCTCGTGTTGCGTGACCGCCCGCTCGACGGCGGCGACAGCGGGCCCGGCGATCACGCTCACAGCGGCTGATGCCGTCGACAGCGAGCAACGGGCGACCAGGGGCAGTCGGTCGTGCCGGTCGTGGCCGGCGAACAGCTGACCGAACTGCAGGCACTGCAGGCGCTGCTGCTGCCCTCAGCAAACAACATCGCGGACGTTTAGCGCGCTGGGACGCCGGTTCGGACGGGCGATTCGTAGCTCGGATGAATGTGACCGCACGGTCACTGGGCATGACCCACACGCACTACACCGATCCCAGCGGTTACGACCCGACAACCATCTCGACCGCCGCCGACCAGGTCCGCATCGTCGAGCACGCGATGCGCCTGTCGGTATTCGCGAGGATCGTAAGCAACACCCAGCGTGACCTTGCCCGTCGCCGGTACCGTGCGCAACACCGACAGCTTGCTCGGGCAGGACGGGTTCGTGGGTGTCAAGACAGGCTCGGACGACGCAGCCGGCGGCTGCTTCGCGTTCCGGGCGGTCCGCTACATCCACGGCGAGCGGACCACGGTGACCGGAGTCGTGCTGGGTCAACCCGGTGGGAACCAGATCGAGGCCGGTCTCGCCGCCGCCGACGACATGGTCAACCGCCTGGCGGCGAGCCCGTCCAGCGACCACCTCCGTGGGCGCGAAGCACCTGGCGCAGAACCGCCGATCTCGCCATGACACCAGAGAGAAGCTCAAAGCCCCCAGACGAGCCGACGCCGAGTCGTCTCGCGGATAGGGCGGCCGCCCCACTCGTCTAGGCCGCTGTGGCATGATACAAATCCTTCAGGAAACCTGATCATCTTGGAGGCCCGCCCTGCCACCCTCGACAGTGCCTCGACTACCGGCCGACCTGCCGGCGTCGATTCGTGCCCGCGCCGAGGGCGCCGTGCTGGTCTTGGCACTGAATCGGGTGCAGAAGCGAAATGCGATCGACGACGAAACGCTGCGCGGCCTCGAGCGAGCCTTCGCGAGCCTCGATCCCGGTTTTCGCGCTGCGGTTATCGACGCGGAGGGCGACCACTTCTCGGCCGGCCTGGACCTCAACGAGATGGGCGCCCACGACGCCTTCTCTGGCATCGCCCATTCCCGGTCATGGCACCAGGCTTTGGACGCCGTGGAGAGCGGGCCGGTGCCGGTTGTTGCGGCGCTCAAGGGCGCGGTGATCGGGGGAGGCTTGGAGTTGGCTGCCGCCTGTCACATCCGGGTGGCTGACAGGTCAGCGTTCTACGCGCTGCCCGAGGGGCAGCGCGGTCTTTTTGTGGGTGGTGGCGGTTCGGTCCGGTTGCCCCGGCTCATGGGTGTGTCCAGGATGGCGGACCTGATGCTCACCGGTCGACGGCTCGACGCCGAGGAAGGTCACGCCGCGGGTCTGACGCAGTACCTCGTGGAAGCCGGTACCGCGTTCACGACCGCTTTGGAGCTGGCGCAGCGGATCGCTGAAAACGCGTCGCAGACGAACTTCGCGGTGGTTCAGGCGTTGCCGCGCATCGCCGAGGCAAACCCGCGTGAGGGATATCTACTGGAAGCCCTGATGGCATCGGTGACGCAGAGCACTGACGACGCGAAATCCCGGATGGCGGATTTCCTGGCCGGCCGAGCATCGAAGGTCACCGATCGGTGAATAACTCGGGGGGTCTGCGCCCGGGCGACGTGGTGTCGATGCCCCCGCCGGACGTTCTCGAGCGCAGTCGAATCGGCGCGTTTCTCGGTTTCGTGGCCCGGCGCTACGGCCGGTCGATGTCGACGTACGCAGAACTTTGGCGATGGTCGGTCGACGATCTCGACGGTTTCTGGACAGCGGTGTGGGACTGCTTCGACGTGCGTTCGAGTGCGCCACCTGGCGCCGTACTGGCGGAGCGCCGGATGCCAGGGGCGACCTGGTTCCCGGGCGCCCGGCTCAACTACGCCGAGCACCTGCTCCGGCAGGGGCAGGATGACGAACTCGCCGTGCTGGGTCGCTCGCAGACCCGGCCTGACATGGATCTGACGTTCGGCGGCCTTCGAGAGCAGGTCGCGCGAGCGAGGGCCGTGCTCGCCCAGCTCGGCGTCGGTCCCGGCGATCGAGTCGTCGGGTATCTCCCCAACGTGCCTGAAGCGGTGGTCGCGTTCCTCGCGACCGCCAGCCTGGGTGCCATCTGGGCGAGTTGCGCCTCGGAGTTCGGCGCGCGCAGTGTGGTCGATCGGTTCGCCCAGGTCGAACCGGTGGTGTTGCTGGTTGCCGGCGGCTATCAGTACGGAGACAAGGTGATCGACCGGCGCGACGAGATCGATCAGATCCGCGCCCGGCTGAGCACCGTGCAACATGTCATCGACATCGGCTATGGACCGTTCCGTGTCCCCGGCCTGCTGTCATGGCCCGAGCTCCTCGCCGACGCCGATCCCGAGCCGGGCCGGTTCGAACAGGTGCCGTTCGACCACCCGCTGTTCGTTCTCTTCTCCTCGGGGACGACTGGGATTCCGAAGGCGATCGTGCACGGGCACGGCGGGATCCTGTTGGAGCACCTCAAGAACCATGCGCTGTCGTGGGATCTCGGCCCGGGTGACCGGTTGCTCTGGTACTCCACCACGGCCTGGATGATGTGGAACGCGCTCGTCTCCGCGCTGCTGGTCGGCGCGTCCGTCGTGTTGCTCGACGGCGATCCTGGCTATGAGCAACTGGCTTGGCAGTGGCGAGTGGCGGAGCAGACGCGTACGACGATGCTCGGCGTGAGCCCCGGCTTCGTGATGGCCTGCCGGGCGAGCGGAGTCGAGATCCATGACCTTGACCTCCAGCTGCGGACGGTCGGCGCGGCAGGCGCGCCGATGCCTGCCGAGGCCTACGCCTGGATCATCGAGCAGCTCGGTCCCGACATCATTCTGAATGTCGGCAGCGGTGGCACCGATGTCTGTACCGGCATCGTGCAGGGCTGCCCACTGCTGCCGGTATGGGCGGGGCGCATCTCGAGCCCGGCACTAGGGGTGGATGTCCACGCGTTCGACGAGGCCGGCGACGATGTGGTGGACCGCCCCGGCGAGCTGGTCATCACCGCGCCGATGCCGTCAATGCCGGTGGGGTTCTGGGGCGATGAGGATGGCAGCCGGCTGCACGCCGCGTACTTCGACGTGTACCCGGGGGTGTGGCGGCACGGCGACTGGATCGTCATCCACGCGGACCACTCCTGCGAGGTCACCGGCCGCTCCGACGCGACGTTGAACCGTGGCGGTGTGCGGCTCGGTACGGCGGAGTTCTACCGGGTGGTCGAGGAGCTGCCGGAGGTCGATGACTCCCTCGTCGTCCACCTGCCGGACGCGGCGGGCGGGAACGGCGAGCTGCTGCTGTTCGTCGTCCCGGCACCAGGTGTCGCGGGCGACGACGCACTCCGCCGGACCATCGCCGCCGAGCTGCGGCAGGCCTTGTCGCCCCGACACGTACCCGACCAGGTCATCGCGGTGCCGGCGATCCCGCGCAACCGAACCGGCAAGAAGCTCGAGGTCCCGGTCAAACGTCTCCTGCAGGGAGCGCGACCCGACGACGTCGCCAGTCGTGACGCCCTGGCCGACGCGTCAGCCTGGGAGGTCTTCGTGACACTGGCGGCCGACCGGCAGCCGGCGTCGTGATCGCCGGCGCGGACGTACGCCGGGTCGCGGTCATCGGCACCGGCGCGATCGGCTCGAGCTGGGCGGCCCTGCTGATCGCCGCTGGACTCGACGTCGTCGCCAGCGACCCTGCGCCCGGCGCCGAGCCAGCACTTCGGGACGCGGTGCGGATCAAGCTCGCAGACTTAGAGGCCGAGACCGATCTGACCCGGCTGGTGTTCCACGCCGACCCGGCGACGGCCGCCGCCGACGCCGACCTGGTGGTGGAGAACGCCCCCGAACGGCTCGAGGTGAAACGCGAGCTGTTCGCCCAGCTCGATGCGGCTGCCGGTGCCGACGTGGTGTTGGCCAGCAGCACATCAGGCATCATGCCGAGCACGTTCCAGGACGTGTGCACCCACCCGGAGCGGGTGCTCGTCGCGCACCCGTTCAACCCGCCGCACCTCATGCCCCTGGTCGAAGTCGTCGGCGGCCGGCAGACCTCCGAGACGGCTATCAACGCGATGATCGCGACCTTGCGGCAGTGGGGAAAGACGCCGATCCAAGTCCGTGTCGAACTGCCGGGACACGTCGCCAACCGGCTGCAGGCAGCGCTGTGGCGCGAGGCCTACGACCTGGTGCGCCGAGGCGTCGTCGACGTCGCGGACCTCGACCTGGCGATCTCATCCGGCCCTGGTCTTCGTTGGGCACTGCTCGGACCACTGGCCACTCAGCACCTGTCCGGAGGGGTCGGCGGGCTCGCCCACGTTCTCGAGCATCTCGGCCCACCGATGGTCGAGTGGTGGGACGATCTGGGAACGCCGGAGCTCACGCCTGACCTCATCGGACTCCTGGTTGACGGCGTGGAGGCCGAGATCGGCGGCCGCGAGGCGAGCATTACGGCCGCCCGAGACCGGGCGCTGCGCGACCTGATCGCTCTCAAGAAGGCCGCGGCGATCGACGAGCCGATCGAGGACGCGAGATGAACGACCACGGCATCGGCTCGTGGACCACCCGCCGGGCTCGCATGCTCGCCGACAAGCCGGCCTTGGTCGACGGCGGCCACATGACGACCTACGGCGAGCTCGACCAGCGGGCCGTCGCAGCGGCCCGCGGCCTGCGCGCCAAGGGCGTGAGCCGAGGCGATCGCGTCGCTTACCTCGGGCACAACAGCGTCGACCTGGTGGTCAGCATGTTCGCCACGGCCAAGCTCGGCGCTGTCTTCGTTCCGCTCAACACCCGACTGGCCGCACCCGAGCTGGCGTTTGTCCTGTCCGACGCCGAACCGCGGCTGCTGCTGTGGAAAGCCGACTTCTCCCATCAAGTCGAAGCACCCGAGATCGCCTCGTTGCGGATTCCGTCGCAGCGGCTCCCCGACGACGACGGCCTGGCCGCCCTCCGGTCGGGGGAGACAACGCCTCTCGACGAGCCGATCGACCTGGACGATCTGTTCATGATCCAGTACACGTCCGGGACCAGCGGCCGGCCGAAGGGCGTGCAACTCACCCACGGCAACATCACGTGGAACGTCTACAACCTGCTGACCGACGTCGACGTATGCACCGACGAGATCGCCCTGGTGACCGCGCCGCTGTTCCATACCGCGGCACTGAACCAGGTGCTGCTGCCGACATTGCTCAAGGGCGGCACGGCACTGATCGAAGCCCGGTTCGACCCGGAACGGGTCGTGCGGCTGATCGAAACCCAACGCGTGACCCTGCTGTTCGGCGTGACATCGATGTACGTCGCACTCGCAGCCGTCCCGGGCTTCGCGACCGCGGACCTGACGTCACTGCGCTCCGCGCTGACGGGCGGCGCACCGGTCCCGCAAAGCCTGCTGCAGTTCTGGGCTGACCGTGGCCTGCCGCTGATCCAGGGTTACGGGATGACCGAAACAGCGCCAGGAGCGACGCTGCTGCGTGGGGAGCACGCGCTGCGCCGGTTGGGCTCTGCGGGAGCCGGCGTGTTCTTCAGTGACGTCCGCGTCGTGGGGACCGACAGCGAGCCCGTCGCGGTCGACGAGGCGGGCGAGGTGCAGGTCAGCGGGCCCAACGTCACCGCCGGGTACTGGCGTAACCCGCAAGCGGCGACCGAGGCGTTCACCTCGGATGGCTGGCTGCGCTCGGGTGATACCGCCGTCCGGGACGCGGACGGTTTTCTCCGCATCGTCGGCCGGCTCGGCGACATGTTCATCTCCGGCGGCGAGAATGTGTATCCGGCCGAGGTCGAGCAGGCGCTCCACAGTCATCCGGCGGTGGCGGAGTGCGCAGTGGTCGGAGTGGCTGATGAGAAGTGGGGTGAGGTCGGCATGGCGGTCGTCGTGCTGCGGGACGGGTCGCAGGCGAGCGGTGATGAGCTTCGCGAGCATCTTGACGGCCGGCTGGCCCGGTACAAGATCCCCAAGTCGGTCGTGTTCGTCCCGGAACTCCCGCACAACGCCGCAGGCAAGGTGATGAAGTCGACGCTTCGTGCCAGCTACGGATCGCCATGACCTACTCACCCCGCATCGACGTCGACGCCGTCGCGGCGATCGACGTCCACGTGCATGTCGAACGGGACGCCCACGGTCGAAACGCATTGGACCAGGAGTTGCTGGACGCGTCGGCGGCGTACTTCCGGCACGTGCCGAACCGGACCCCGACCGTGCCCGAGCTTGCCGAGACCTACCGCGACCTCGGCATGGCAGCCGTCGTGTTCACCGTCGACGCGACGACCAACCTCGGCCACCCGGCGCTGTCCAGCGAGGAGATCGCAGAGGAGTGTGCCGCGTACTCCGACGTGTTGATCCCGTTCGGCTCGGTCGACCCGCTGCGTGGCAGCGACGCCGTGCAGCAGGCGACCCGGCTGGTCGAGGACCACGGTGTCCGCGGTTTCAAGTTCCACCCGAGCTTGCAAGGCTTCGCCCCCGATGACCCGTCGTTGCGCCCGCTGTGGCAACGCATCCAGGAGTTGGAGGTCCCGGCGCTGTTCCACAGCGGACAGAACGGGATCGGCGCTGGTCTGCCCGGGGGGAGGGGGATCAAGCTGCGGTACTCCAACCCGCTCCTGCTCGACGACGTCGCGGCCGAGTTTCCGCAGCTCACCGTCATCCTGGCGCACCCGTCGGTGCCGTGGCAGGCCGAAGCGCTGTCGATGGCGACCCACAAGGCGAATGTCTTCATCGATCTCTCCGGCTGGCGGCCGAAGTACTTCCCGTCCGAGCTCGTCCACGCGGCCGGCCGGCAGCTGCGTGAAAAGGTGCTGTTCGGTAGCGACTATCCGCTCATCACACCGGACCGTTGGATGTCCGACGCCGCCGAGCTCGACTGGCCCGACGAAGTGCGACCGGCGATCTACAAGCACACCGCCGCTCGGCTGCTCGGTCTCGATTGATCTGGTCCGACTGTGGTGCGACATGCTGTGCGAATGGCGAACACGCGGGGGGCGGCCCAGCCTGCTGCCCCGTCCGCCGAACCCACACTGCTGTACCTGATGAAGCAGGTGGAGCTCGCGGTCCGCGCGCGGCTCGACGACATGATGCGCCCGGCGGGGCTCACCGCCCTGCAGTACACGGCGATGACCGTGTTGGAGCGCCACGCGGAGCTCACCGCCTCGCGGCTGGCACATCGCTCGTTCGTCACGGCGCAGACGATGGCCGACATGGTGACCACCCTGCTCGAACGCGGGTACGTCGAGCGGCACCGCGATCCGGCCGATCGGCGACGGCTCGTGCTCGCCCTGACCTCGGCCGGGCGGACGGTGCTCGACGACTACCGACCGCGAGTCGCGGCCCTGGAAGCTGAGATGCTCTCGCCGCTGTCGGCCGTTGAGGCGAAAGCCCTGCGCCGAGCGATCGTCGCCTGCCGGACGGCGCTGGCCGACTCGGCTCGCGCCACGAAGAAATAGCCAGGAAACCTGTACATCTCCTGAGGTTTGTGGTTTGCTTCGCGGCCAAGAAGGCACCGTCCGCCGCGTCGTCGAGGGAGCAGCCATGACCGCGAGCAGTGGCACCGCTATCTGGTGGGGTGCTTGATGAGCACGTCAGTCAGCGACCCGTCGGCCGTGCCAGGGACGGCACCCCGTGACGAGCTCACCCGCGGCACCTTGATCGCGGCTGCGGCGGCGGTCGCCGTGGCGCAGTTCGGCCTATCGATCCCGGCGGTGCTGAACGGCTTGTTCCAGCTCGACCTGAGCACAACGTCGACGCAGCTCACCTGGATCTCGGATGCGTTCCTGGTGCCGGTCGCGATCTTCGAGCTCACCTTCGGTGTCGTGGGTGACCTGTTCGGACGCAAGCGGCTGCTGGCCGGCGGCGCGGCGCTGATGACGGTCGGTTGTCTGGTCGCATTCTTCACACCCACGTCCGGCTCGACGGACGCCCGGGTCGCGCAGCTATGGACGGGTCAGGTGCTGGCTGGCCTCGGGGCGGCGGCGATCTTCCCGACGTCGGTCGCGATGCTCGCGGCTGGCACCCACACTGCGAAAGCACGTGCCCAGGCCATCTCGGTGTGGGCGGCGGCACTCACGGCGGCCGGTTTCCTGTCGCCGGTCATGAGCGGCTTGTTGGCGCGGGCGAATCACCCGGGTGGCGCGAACGCGAGCTGGCGGTGGGCGTTTCTCGCGCTGGCCGTCCTGGCCGCGATCAGTGCCGCTGTCACGCTGGTCGCCGCGACGAACTCCTCGGCGCCACGTGGCCGGAGCCTCGACGTCCCCGGCCAGATCACGATCGCGGTCGCGTTGTTCGCGTTGTTGTACGGGGTCATCCAGGGTGCCGACGACGGGTGGGCGAGCCCGACCGTGATCGGTGGCTTCGTAGTTGCGGCTGTGTTCCTCGTCGCGTTCGTGGCGATTGAACGGCGCGTCGACCGACCACTGATCCAGCTGGACCTGTTCAGCAACCGCATCTTCGTGGCAAGCGCGGTGGTGACCGTGCTGGCCATGTTTGCCTACCTCGGCACCGCGTACTCCACCAGCATCCGGCTGTCGGCAATCCAGGGCTACTCGCCGCTGAAGACCTCGATCGGTTTCGTCTGCCTGAACATCATGGGCGTCGTCCTGTTCCCGGTCAGCTCGCGGATGATCGAACGGCACAACCCGGGCTGGACGCTGGCCGGTGGTGCGCTCGCGATCGGCATCGGCGACATGGTGCTCGCGGCGATCCCGGCCACTCATCTGAGCATCGCCGCGATCGCCGTGCCACTGCTCGTCGTCGGCATCGGCTTCAAGCTCGCGGTCACGTCGATCACCGTTGTTGCGGTGAACAGCGTGCCGACGGAGAAGACCGGCATGGCGAGCGGCGCGACCAGCATGCTGCGGGACTTCGGGCTGACGCTCGGGCCAGCCATCGTCGGTGCGGTCGCGCTCAGTCGTGCGGCCAACGAGATCAGCGCGAAGATCGCCGCGTCGCCGTCGTTAGCCCGCTCGGTGGCTGCCTTCAATGCGGCACCGGCACATGTCCCCGCGGCGCAGAAGCCGGCAGTCGAGGCGGCCGTCGGTGCCGTCAACTCCGGACCGCTGGGCGCCAACGGCGTGCCGTCGACGGTTCCCGGCCCGAACGGCCACCCGATCCCGTTCAACCCGCTGAAGGACGTCGCCTTCCACGCGTTGTCCAACGCCTTCCAGGTCGGCTTTCTGCTCTGCGGAATCTCGGCGGTGGTCGCCGCACTCATCGCGGCCATCTTCTTGGCCGGGCGAGAGCACGTCGATCACTTCACGGAAACGACGTGAGTGCAGCCGCCGGTCTGCAACAGCTGGCCGGCGGTTGTTATGCGTGGCTGCAACCCGACGGCGGGTGGGGGCTGTCGAACGCCGGCGTGATCACCGGACACGGCGCCTCGATTCTCATCGACACGTTGTTCGACCTCCCTCGGACCCACCGGATGCTCGATGGGATGGCAGATGTGGTCGCGACCGCGCCGATCCGAACGCTCGTCAATACCCATGGCAACGGTGACCACTGGTTCGGCAACCAACTGGTCCGCGACGCCGAGATCGTGGCCGCAGCGCCCAGCGTGGCCGATATGAAAGCGGTCAGCCCGCAGACGGTGGCTGCCCTGGTCTCCTCGCCCGGTGCGATCGGCGAGTACGCCCGGCGAATCTTCGGTGGTTACGACTTCACCGGGATCACTCCGACGTACCCGGACCGAACCTACGAGAAGGAGCTACTGCTCACCGTAGGTGGCGTCGACGTGCTGTTAATCGATGTCGGTCCGGCGCATACGTCGGGTGACACGGTTGTCTACTGTGAACGGGATCGGGTCGCATTCACCGGCGACATCGTGTTCGCCGGTGGCACACCGATCGTCTGGGCCGGACCGGTAGCGAACTGGATCGCTGCGTGCCGACGCATCCGAGAGCTCGGAGCGGAGCTGATGGTGCCCGGCCACGGCCCGGTGTCGCCGGTCGCCCGCGTTCAGGACATGGTCGACTACCTCGAGTTCGTGTCCGGCGAAGCCGGTCGACGTCATGCGGCCGGGATGCCGGCGCAGGACGCCGCCCGCGACATCGACCTGGGCAGTTTCGCTGATTGGCCGGAGGCCGAGCGGCTCGCCGTCAACGTCGCCACCGTCTACCGCGAACTCGACCCGTTAGGGGCGGACCCGCCCACCGGCGCCGCACAGTTCGGCTGCATGGCCGAACTAGCTGCTGCCGGCCCACGCTGACCATGCGCCCGGTGCCAGACTTACTGCCACATGGGCCTGCAAGATCACGGACAGGCCGAGGGAGCCCGACCGGTCAGAACGTGCTGGTGTCGATCACGAAGCGGTAGCGTACGTCGCTGTCCGACCACCCGGTCGTAGGCCTCATCGATCTGGGCGGCGCTGATCGTCTCGATCTCGGCACCACGTCGTGCTCGGCGCAGAAGTCGAGCATCTCCTGGGTCTCGCGGATCCCGCCGATGTTCGAGCCGGCCCAGCTGCGACGCTTCGCCAGCAACGCGAAGGCCGGCACCTCGAGCGGCTCCGGCGGCGCGCCGACGTTGACCAGAGTGCCGTCGACGCCGAGCAGCGACAGGTACTTGCCCATCGGCAGCGCAGCCGAGACGGTGTTGACGATCAGGTCGAAGGAGCCCGCGAGCTGCTTGAACGTGCTGTCGTCGCTGGTCGCGTAGTAGTGGTCGGCGCCCGAACCGCTTCCCGTCCTCCTGCTTGGACAGCGTCTGGGAGAGCACGGTCACCTCGGCGCCGAGCGCGTGCGCGATCTTCACGCCCATGTGGCCGAGGCCACCCAGGCCGACGATCGCGACTTGCTTGCCGGGGCCGGCACCCCAGTGCTTCAGCGGCGAGTAGAGCGTGATGCCCGCGCACAGCAGCGGCGCGGCGACGTCGAGCTCGATGCCGTCGGGGATCCCGAGCACGAAGTTCTCGTCGACGACGATGTGCGTGGAGTAGCCGCCGTCGGTGGGACGGCCGTCCCTGCCGATGGCGTTGTAGGTGCCGACCATCCCGTTGAGGCAGTACTGCTCCTCGCCGGCGAGGCACTGCTCGCACTCGCGGCAGGAGTCGACCATGCAGCCGACGCCGACCCGGTCCCCCACGGCGTACCGGGTGACGTCGCCGCCGACCTCCTCGACGATGCCGGCGATCTCGTGCCCGGGCACCAGCGGGAAGTGGGCCTCGCCCCATTCCTCGCGAGCGGTGTGGATGTCGGAGTGGCAGATGCCGGCGAAGGCGATCTTGATGAGGACGTCGTTCGGGCCGAGGTCGCGGCGCTCGATCGTGGTCTTCTCGAAGGGCGCCTTGGCGGCGGCCGTGGCGTAGGCGGTGACTGATCGCATGGGGGGTACATACCCAGGCGGCCTGCCGCTACCCGGCCGGGTGCTCGGCGATGGTCAGGTGGAGATCGACGCCGTGACGGCGGTGAGCGCGTCGACTCGGTCGAGCAGCGGTGGGCAGGCCAGCCCTTCCGCGATGGCTCGGGCCTCGGCGACCACAGCGTGGAACCCGTCGCTGTCGCGGTTCCCCGCCGCCTGTTGGTGCTCCGCCCATCGCAGCAGAGCGTCGGCGATGTGCCACGGCGACCCGTACTCCCGGAACTGGCCGACCGCGGTGACGAAGGCGGCGTCTGCCGCCGGGTCGGAGGACCGGGACAGCAGCCGCGCCTCGGCGAGGTCGGCCGCCGACGCGGTGAGCGGATGGTGGTGGCCGCGCGGGACCGCCCTGACCCAGCCGATCAGCCGCCGGACGTCGTCCAGCGCCTCGACTGCGAATCCAGCATCGAGGGCGGTCGACACGGCGTACCGGTAGAACTCGGCGCTCGTCTCGCCGGCGGTCGGGTCGTCGAGGATGGTCCAGCTGCTCTCGAGCGCCGCCCGGGAGCGCCCCTCGACCGCGGCGAGCAGCACGTCACCCAGAGCGATGTTCAGGATGTCCTGCGGGTCCTGGGATCCGGCCAGGACGCTGATCTCGGCGGTCATCCGCCGGACCTGGTCGACGTCGCCCCGGTAGTACCCGAGGAGGCCTGCCGGCCAGCCGCAGTACGGCATCCGCCGTACCCCTTCGCGCTCGGCCTCGGTCATCAACTCGTCGACGGCCTCCCAGTCACCGGCAAGCATCAACGCCTGCGCCAGGTTGCCGGTGCCCAGGGCGAGCAGGTACTTCGACCCGCGGCGGCGGGCCAGCGCGATCGCCTGCCTGGCCGGGTCGATGGCTTCCTCGATGCCCAACGACAGCAGGCAGTCGGAGAGGTTGAGCAGGACGCCGCTCAGCGCATCGACGTCCCCGATGGCGCGGGCGTGACGGGCGGCCTCCCGGAAGCTCGCGGAGGCGCGATGCGGCTCCAGCTGCCCGCGATGCAGACCGCCCTCCGCCGCGAACAGCTCGGCGAACAGCGACTCGTCCAGCCGATGCCCTTCGGCGATCGAGAACCCGCGCTTCAGGTAGGGGGCGGCGAGGTGGAGCGCTCCGGTGAACGACGTCAAGCGCGCGCCGAGGGCCAGGCCGTGCACCAGGACGGCGTCGGGTTCCTCGTCGAGCACACGCAGGCTGTCCTCGAGCGTCTCGGTGGCTTCGGTGAACCGGCCGACCCGCATCAGGGCTTCGACGGTTCCGAGCCGCACCCGGGCGGATTCTCGGGGGCGTCCGGCCAACCGGTGGCAGTCCGCGGCGAGGTCGAACTCGGTGGCCGCGGCGGTGAAGTCGGCGTTGACCATGTGGGCACTGCCGGCGGACTCTCGGAGCGCGGCCTCCCGGTCCGCCCAGCCCGACTCGGCGGCAAGTCCCGCGGCCTTGCCGAACGACTCTGCCGCCGTGGCGGGTGCGCCCACGGCCAACGCGCGTTGGCCGGCGCGGTCGAGCAGCTCGCAGCCGCGCAACCGCAGGTCGGGAACATCGGGGTCCTCGGGCACCGCACGCAGCGCATCGAGGACGTGTTCGGCGACGACCTCGGCGACCTCCTCGCCCTGGTCGGGGAACACCCGGCTCAGGTGCTCGGCGACCTGGAGGTGCCGGGCCTTGCGTTCCCGTCGCGACTGGGTGTCGTAGGCGACCTGCCGGAACATCGTCTGCGTGAACCCGTAGTGACCCCGCTCCGGCGACAGCGGGTCCGCGCGGACCGCGAGCACCTCCTTGCGGACGAGCTCGGCGAGGATCCGCCGTACCTCCGCGTCGGGCATGCCGCTGACCGCGGTCAGCGCCTCGGCCGGGAAGCTGGTCCCGAGGACGGCGGCATCGGCGACGAGGCGGCGCGACTCCGGGTCGAGCGCGTCCAGTCGAGCCGCGAGCAACGACTGCAGGCTGTCGGGGACCGAGAGCTCGCCGATGTCGCCGACCAGCCGGTAGACCCCGTCGATCGGCTGCACGACGTCGCGGTCCATCAGCATCCGCACCGTCTCCACGGCGTAGAGCGGGATCCCTTCGGCCTGGGCGGCGATCGCCACCTTGGCGTCCGCCGGCATGCCCATGACGAGGTCGTCGAGCATCGTCTGCATTGCCAGCGCGTCCAGCGGCTCGAGGGTCAGCGACGTGGCGTTGGGCCGGGCGCTGCCCCAGCCGGGCCGCCGCTCCTCGACCTCGGGCCGGGCGAACGTCAGGACGAAGATCGGTACGCCGTGCGCCCAGTCGAGGAGGTGCTCGATGAAGTCGAACAGGCCCGCGTCGCCGTAGTGCACGTCCTCGATGAGCATCACGACGGGATCGATGTCGGCGAGCCGCTCGAAGAACACCCGCCAGCCGGCGAACAGCTCTTCGCGGCCGAACGGCTGGTCGGGCTCGTCGGCGATGCCGAGCAACCGAGCCAGCCGCGGCCGGACGTAGACCCGGTCGGTCGCCTCGGGCACGTAGCGGTCGAGGCCGGCGTCCAGCTTCGCGCGTGCGATCGTCGACGCGTCCTCCTCGGCGATGTCGAGCCGCTGCCGGACCATCTCGGCGAGCGCCCAGAAGGCGACTCCCTCGCCGTAGGACAGGCACCGGCCACGGTGCCACGACACGAAGCTCACGAGACCGTCGACGTACTTCTCGAACTCCCATCCCAGCCGGGACTTCCCGACGCCGGCGGCACCGACGACGGAGACCAGCCGCGCGGACTTGCGGTCGGCGCAGGCGTGGAACAGCTCCTTGATCAGCCTGAGCTCGGCGTCCCGGCCGAACATCCTGGCCTCGAGCCCGTCGATCCGCTGCTTGCCGCCGGTGCCGGACACGATGCGGTCGGCGCGCCACAGCGGGGTGGTGCCGACCTTTCCTTTCAGCTCGTGTTCGCCGGCCGGGCTGAACGCGATCGACCCCCGGGTGGCGCGCCAGGTGCCCTCGTCGACCAGACAGCTGCCGGCGCCGGCCGCCGCCTGCACCCGCGCGGCGGTGTTCACGGCGTCGCCGGCGACCATGCCCTGACCGACCGCGCCCAGCGTGACCGCGACCTCGGCCGTGACGACACCCGCCCGGGCCGCCAGGCCGGTCGCGCCGATCTCCTCGCCGAGCTCGGCGACCCGGGTCACGAGCTCGAACGCGGCCCGGACGGCACGCTCGGCGTCACCCTCTCGGGCGACCGGCGTCCCCCACACCGCCATGACCGCATCGCCGATGAACTTCTCCACGGTGCCGCCGTACCGCTCGATGAGGGTGCGCGACTCGTCGAAGTACCGGGAGAGCAGCTCACGGACCTGCTCGGGGTCCCGGGACTCCGACAGCGACGTAAATCCGACCAGGTCGCAGAACAGGATCGAGCAAACCCGGCGCTCGGCCACGGCCGTCGCCGATCCGTCGGCCCCGACGCCCGGCGGAGCCGGAATGCCGGGACCTGCGAAGTGCGATCCGGGAGCGATCACCGCCACGGGAGCGCCGCAATCGCCGCAGAATCGGGCTCCTGGCACGGCCGGCGAGCCGCACGTCGGACAGACCGAAGTCAGCGGCGCGCCGCAGTCGGCGCAGAACCGCTTGCCCTCCGGTTGACTGCTCGCGCAGGTCGCACAGGTCACGAGCGGTGTCCCCGCCATGATGAGGACCGTATTAGGCGAATCGGTCGGCGTCACGCGAAACTTGGCTGCGGCAGGTGCAATGCGGTCACTGGTGGACTCGCCATGGCAAAACCGGCCGATGTCGTCGTGCGCTGACACCGGCCGGCGTCGCCGACAAGTCGGTGGTCTACGGCCGCACCTCGTAGACGATGTTGAACGGCGTCTCGGTGGCGCGGCGGAACCGCGTGAAGCCCGCGTCGGTGACGACCCGGCGGATCGCCGACTCACCGGCCTGAGCACCGAGCGCGAAGCCGCCGGTCTGCGACAGCGCGTTCGGGATGCACAGCTGGGTCGAGAAGTTGTAGTACACCCGACCCACCGGGTTGAGGTTGTCGCTCACCGAGTCGCCGGCCGCCGGCTCGACGACGAGCCAGGTGCCGTCCGGCGCGATCGCCTGGCGGACGTGCTTCGCGGTCGCGAGCGGGTCGCCCATGTCGTGCAGGCAGTCGAAGGTCGCGACGAGGTCGTAGCCGTTTCCGGTGAACGACGTTGCCGACGCCACCTCGAACTGCGTGCGGTCGGCGACTCCCGCGTCGGCGGCGCGCTTGCGGGCGAGCTCGATCGAGCGCTCGTGATAGTCCGAGCCGACGAACGTCGAGCTGGGGTACTCCTGGGCGAGCAGCACGGTCGAGGCGCCGAGCCCGCAGCCAAGGTCCGCCACCGTGGCGCCCGCCTGCAGCTTCGCGTCGACGCCCTCGAGCGCCGGGATCCAGGCCGGCACCAGGTTGGCGATGTAGCCCGGCCGGAAGAACTGCTCGCACCCGACGAAGACGTCCTCGTCGTGCTCGTGCCAGCCCATCCCCTCGCCGGTCTTGAACGCCGCGGTGATCCGGTCGTTGGCCTTCAGCGTGCCGAGTGCCAGGACGAAGGCGCCGGGCGCGTAGATCGCACCGTCGGGGTTGGCGAGCGCGAAGGTCTGCTCCTCGGTCATCGAGTAGGTGTCCGAGGCCGCGTCGTACTCGACGTAGCCGCCGGCGGCCTGGCCGCGCAGCCACTCGTTGATGTAGCGGGGGTTGGACTCGGTACGCCGGGCCAGCTCATCGGGCGTGGCCGGTCCCTCGGACAGCGCCTTGTAGAGGCCGAGCCGGTGCCCCACGACCACGTTGCCGGCCGCCGCTGTCGCACCGAGATCGGTCACGAACTTCCCGAGGAACTCGTTCAGCTTGTCTTCGTTGATTGCCATCTCACGTCTCCCTGCTCGTGGCCGGCGTCTCCGGCAGGGATGAGGGTGCCGAGCACGGTTGCACTTCCATTGCAATGGCGCTGCAATGGTCTCGGCGAGTGTGTAGGCAGCACCTGGGGGCGGCCACGAGGAGATGCCATGCGCGCTATGATATCCCGACGTCGAAGACTTCATCGAGCGCGATGGGGTCAAGGTGGCGTACGAGGTCTTCGGGGCCGGCGAGCCCGCGATCGTCTTCCCGCCGATCGACCCGATCATCGACTCGCGGGGATGGAAGGCGCAGGTGCCGTACCTGGCGCGCCACCACAAGGTGGTGACGATCGACCCGCGCGGCAACGGCCGCTCGGACAAGCCCACCACGATGGAGGCCTACTCCGACGCGGAGTTCGACGCCGATCTGATCCAGGTGATGGATGCCGTCGGCATCGATCGCGCCGTTCTCGTCGGGATCTGTACGTCGGGCTGGCGCGCGCTGCGTGACCGCAGCCGCGCACCCCGAACGGGTTCTCGGCGTGATCTCGATCGCGTCATGGGCGCCGTACCTCACGGAACCGGTCCAGGACCGGGCGTATCAGGACTTCGACGTCGAGCAGGGAGACCTACGAAGGCTGGGAGAAGGTCAACCGGCACTACTGGCTTCGGGATTGGCGCGGCTACACCGAGTTCTTCTTCGGCGAGCTGCTCAGCGAGCCGCACTCGACGAAGCAGTTCGAGGACTGCGTCGAGTGGGCGATGGGCATCGGCCCGGAGCTGATGGCCCTGGCCGACGAGGCTCCGGTCGCCTCGGAGTCGACCGAGCAGACCGAGGCGCTGTTACGCAGCGTGCGTTGCCCGGTCCTGGCGATCCACGGTGTCGAGGACCGCTGCCAGCCGCTCATCCGCAGCGAGCGGATCGCCGAGCTGACCGGCGGGAGCTTGCTGCTGCTCGACGGCGCCGGGCATCTCCCGCAGGCGCGAGAGCCGGTCGTCGTCAACCACGCGATCCGTGACTTCGTCCGCGATCTCGGCCCGGCTCAGCCGATCTCGCGGCGCTGGACCCGACCGCTCAATCGCCAGCGGCGGGTGCTGTTCCTGTCGTCCCCGATCGGCCTCGGCCATTCGCGTCGCGACATCGCCATCGCCGACGAGCTGCGCCGGCTGCATCCGGACGTCGAGGTCGACTGGCTCGCCCAGCACCCGCTGACCGAGCTGCTGGAGCGCCGAGGTGAGCGGATCCACCCGGCGTCGAGGTATCTCGCCAACGAGTCGACCCACATCGAGTCGGAGTCCGCGGAGCACGACCTGCACGCGTTCCAGACCATCCGCAAGATGGACGAGATCCTCGTCAACAACTTCATGGTGTTCTCCGACCTGGTCGAGGACCAGGCCTATGACGCCTGGGTCGGGGACGAGGCCTGGGAGCTCGACTACTTCCTGCACGAGAACCCCGAGCTCAAGCGGGCGCCGTACGTCTGGCTGACCGACTTCGTCGGCTGGCTCCCGATGCCGGACGGCGGCGATCGCGAGGCGATGCTGACGGCCGACTACAACGCGGAGATGGTCGAGCAGATCGCCCGCTTCCCACGGCTGCGTGATCGCGCGCTGTTTGTGGGCAATCCCGGCGACGTCGTACCCGACGCCCTTGGACCCGCTCTGCCGGGGATCCGGGACTGGACCGAGGAGCACTTCGACTTCGTGGGGTACGTCACCGGCTTCGACCCGGCGGACGTCGCCGACACCGCTGCGGTTCGAGCCGATCTCGGGTACGCCGACGACGAGAAGGTCTGCATCGTGACGGTGGGCGGGTCCGGCGTCGGTCGGGACCTGCTGCGACGAGCGATCGCTGCCTATCCCGAGGCCAAGGCGAAGGTGCCGGAGCTTCGGATGGTCGTGGTCGCAGGGCCACGCATCGATCCGGCCTCGTTGCCCGCGCATCCCGGGACTCGAGGTGCACGCCTACGTCCACGATCTCTACCGCCATCTCGCGGTGTGCGATCTCGCCGTCGTCCAGGGTGGGCTCACCACGACGATGGAGCTGACGGCGAACCGGCGGCCGTTCCTCTACGTGCCGCTGCGGCATCACTTCGAGCAGAACTTCCACGTCCGGCACCGGCTCGACCAGTACGACGCGGGTCGCTGCCTCGACTACGAGGAGACCACCCCCGACCGGCTCGCGGCGGCGATCGCCAGCGAGATGGGCCGGCAGCGTCGACTACCGACCGGTCGAGACCGACGGCGCGGCCCGAGCCGCGGCGCGGATCGCGGAGCTGCTCTAGGCCTAGGTATCGAAGGCTGCGGCCTCGACCGCGACCCGGCGCAGTCCGTGACGACGGCCGAGCTCAGCGGCGCGCCGCAGCAGCGCGTCGGACTCGGCCTGCTCGCCGAGCCGGCGCGCGGCGAGACCGTCGACGAGCGACCCCTCCGCGAGCGGTCCAACCCACGGGACCCGACCGGCGGCCGCGAGCATGGGCGCGAGGGTGCGGCGAGCTCGCTCCGGCTCGTCCTGGGCCAGCCAGGCTCGCGCCACCGCGAGATAGCACGCGTCGCCGGCCAGGAATGCCGAGCCCGCCGGAGCCCGGATGCCCGAGAGCAGCGCGTCGGCCTCGAGCAGGATCTCCCGTGAGCCGGTCGCTTCCGCGAGCGGGCTCATGACGCGCAACAGGTAGGACTCGGCCCCCTGCTGCTGAGCCTCGACCCGTGCGGTTTCCAGGACATCAACCGCCGCGTCGACGTCACCGGTCTCGAGCAACGTCGTACCGAGCAGCGCACCGGCCACCGCGATACACCACCGATGAGGTGCGTCGGCACTGTGCTCGAATGCTCGCCGGCCGAGGTCGAGCGCGCGGTCGTAGTCACCGGTCAGCCGGGCCAGCCACCCGAGATGCGCCAGGTGCCAGGCGGCGTACGCCGAGAAGCCACTGCGCCGGTTGACCTCGAGCGCCGCCTCGATTCGGGCGGCAGCGGCGGCCCAGTCACCGGCGGCGATCGGAATGAAAGCCGACTCGAAGATCGTCCAGTGCAGCAGGAACAAGTCGCCGCGCCGACGCAGCATCGGTTCCAGCTCCTCGACGACCTCGCGGAGCTGATCGACCTCCCCGAGGTAGGCGAGTGAGGTCTTCTGACCGTCGAGCGCGGCGGCCAGCGACTCGTCGTCGCCGGCGGCGCGCGCCGCGACCACCGCGAGGCGGCCGTGCTCGACCGCGTCGTCGAAGCGCAGCCCGTTGACCGCGAGCACCGCCAGCCACGCCTGCAGGTCGGCCTCCATCGCGTGATCGGACAGCGGCTGTGGCCAGCACCAGGCCGCGTTCGAGATGCCCGACGCAGTCGGCGACCGGGCGTCCGAGTGCCGTCGGGTACCTCGCCACCGAGAGCGCGCAACGCGACGACCTCGAGTCGTTGGTCGCCGATCTCGCGGGCGTCGCGGGCGGCCGCCTCGATGTCGAGCATCGCGGCCGGGTAGTCGGCCCGGGCGGCGTGCGCCCGCGACCGGAGGATGAGCGCGCGACCGCGGATCTCGACGTCGCCGGTCAGGTCCGCGGTGTCGATGGCGTTGCCGAGCAGCGTGATGGCGTCGTCGGCGGCGGCTCGCGCGAGCGCGTTCTCGCCGGCGTGCAGCCACGCCCGGGAGGCTCGCACCCACTCCTGCGCCGCCGAGGCATGGATCGCCACCGCCTCGGGACGCATGGTGAGCAGGTCCGCCGCAACCCGGTGGTAGGCCACCCGGGTCGGCTCCGGCGTCGTCGCGTAGAGCACGTCGCGGACCAGGTCGTTCGCGAACTCGTAGTCGCGGCCGGCGACGACGAGCAACCGTGCGGCCAGCGCGTCCGAGCAGGTGCTGACCACCGCCGGCAGCGGCTGCGCCAGCAGGCCCGCGACGGTGCGAGGCTCGAAGGCCACGCCGAGGACCGCGCCGGCTCGCAACAGTGCTTCGACGTCGGGTCCGGCCCGGCGTACCCGGGTCAGCACTGCGGCTTCCAGCGACTCCGGGATGCCGGTGGTTCCTTGGTTGAGGGCGCGCAGCGTCTCGACGACGTACAGCGAGTGGCCTCGGGTGCGCGTCATGATGTCGTCGGTCTGGTCGGCGAGACCGGCTGCGGTCGCGAGACTTCGAACCGCGTCGGGAGACAGCGGGCCGAGGCTGACGGTGTCTGCAACGCCGGCGAGGGTGTCGAGGACGTCGGCTCCCTCTTCCTCGCGAACCGTTGCAGCCACGAGGATGCGCGCGTTCAGGGCGTGGCGCGCGAGGTAGTGCAGCAACTCCAGGCTCGACCGGCCGGCGTTCTGGACGTCATCGAGGCTGAGGAGCACCGGCGCCCGCTCCGAGAGGCCGCGTAGCAGTGCGGTCAGCCCTTCGAACGCCCGCCGGCGCTCCAGACCCGCGCTGTCCCGACGAATCGGCGCCGGGCCGAGTACGGCGGCAGATCCTGGCAGTAGTTGGGCGAGCGCGGACGCATGCTCACCGGCCAGCTCGACGAGTCGTCCTGCGGGCAGCGCGTGCACGACGGGTTCGACAGCTTCGACGAGCGGCTGCAGGAACAGCGAGCTCTCGGTCGAGTAGCACCGCGCGGTCATGACGGTGCCGCCGGTGCTGGCGGCGATCCGCTCGAGCTCCTCGACGAGACGGGTCTTGCCGATGCCGGCCTCACCTACGACGAGGACCAGCCCGGCGCGGCCGCCGGCGGCGGCGTTCCAGCGCGGCCCGCAGTGCTCGTAGCTCGTCGGCGCGCCCGACCAGGCCCATCGTCTCGCTGGCCGTGCTTGTCGTCTGCGCAGCCGTTGCTGCGGGTCGGCTCGGCTGGCGGCGGCGCTTGGTCACGAAGGATCGACAGGTGCAGCTCACGGGTCTGCGCGGCCGGGTCGGTGCCGAGCTCGTCGGCGAGCAGGTCGCTCAGCTCGGCGTAGGTGGTCAGGGCACGGGCCGGTTCGCCGGCCGCCACGTACGCCCGCATCAACGCCCGCCGCGCCGGCTCGTCGTACGGGTCAGTTGCGACGGCGGTGGCAGCGGCCGTCACGGCGGTTGCGTGGTCGCCGGTCGCTGTTGCGGCTTCGGCCAGCACTCGGCGGCATCGGCGCACCAGGTCGGTCGACTCGGTCCGCGCTGGTTCGGCCCAGTCCGCGGTCGGCTCCTCGACCAGTACGTCGCCGGTGCCGAGCAGCTCGTCGGCCCGCGCGGCCGCCGCGACGGCCAGCGCAGGCTCGTCGGCCGCGTGGCGCCGCTCGGCTTCGGCGATCCACCGGCCGGCCTCGTCGAGGTCGACTGTCACTTCCGGCGCGCTGCCGAGCCGGTAGCCCTCCCGGTCGCCTTCGATCAGCTCGGGGCCGAGCACCTTGCGCAACCGGCTGACCAGCGTCGCGACGCTCGCGGCCGGACTGGCGGGCGGCTCAGTCCGGCCAGAGAACGTCGGCGATGTGGTCGACCGTCACAACGCGGTCCCGCTCGACCGCGAGCAGCTTCAGCAGCTCCCGGCCCTTGCGGCTGCCCAGCTCGGAGCGGTCGATCGGCACCCCGTCACGGCTGACGCCGAACGTGCCCACCAACCGAACCCCCACCATGGCGTCCAGTGTGACGCCGTGGGCAAACGCCTCAGGCCAGCAGACCCTTGGCGATGACGGTGCGCAGGATCTCGTTCGTGCCCTCGCCGATCGCCATGAGAGGGGCGTCGCGATAGAGCCGCTCGACCTCGAGCTCGGTCGAGTATCCGTAGGAGCCGTGGATCCGCATCGACTCCAGCGACGCCTTCAGCGCAACCTCCGAGGCGAAGAGCTTCGCCATCCCGGTTTCCATGTCGGCTCGCTTGCCGGCATCGGCTTTAGCAGCCGCCCACCAGGTGAGCAGCCGCGCCGCGTTCGTCTCGGTGGCCATGTCGGCGAGCTTCAGCTGCACGGCCTGGAAATCGGCGATTGGCTTGCCGAAGGCGTGACGCATCTTGGCGTAACCGACCGCCAGGTCCAGGGCCTCCTGAGCGACTCCCACGGCCCGGGACGCGATGTTGATGCGGCCGATCTCGAGCGCCGACAGGGCCTGCTGCAAGCCGCGCCCTTCAACGCCACCGAGCAGGTTGGCGGCCGGGACACGGACATCCTGCAGTGACACCTCGCACGACTCCGGCCCCTTGTAGCCCAGCTTCCCGAGATCGCGCGAGACGGTGAAGCCCGGGGTATCCGCAGGGACAAGGAAGACGGACATACCGCGATGGGCCGGCGTTGCAGTGGGATCGGTCTTGACGAGAACGGGCAGCGGATCGGCATAGCGCGCATTGGTGATCCACGTCTTCGTGCCGTTGATGACGTAGTCGTCGCCGTCGCGAACCGCGCGGGTCTGGATCCCCTGCAGGTCGCTGCCCGCGGCCGGCTCGGTCAGGGCGATGCCTGTACGCCGGACCCCCGTGGCCAGCTCGGGCAGGTAGCGCAGCTTCTGCTCGTCGGTCCCGTGTCGGGCGATCATCCAGCAGGCGAGCGAGTGCGAGCCGATGATTCCGGCGACGCCCATCCATGCCTTGGAGATCTCCTCGAAGACGATCGACAGTGACAGTAGGTCGAACTCCTGGCCGCCGTACTGCTCGGGGATGGTCATCCCGAACAGTCCGAGCGTCTTCATCGACTCGACGATCTCGGTGGGGTATCTGCCCTCGCGCTCCCAGTCGCGGGCGACCGGCCGGATCTCGCGATCGACGAAGTCCCGAATCGTCGCCCGGAAGGCCACGTGATCGTCGTCGAGCTCGAAGTCCATGGTGGTCATCATGAACCACTCCCACATCGTCGCCGAACGGTGGCTAGGTCCACTCGTCCGGGCAACCGCGAATCGATGTCAGCGCAGAATCCTCGGCAACGAAGTGCGACGTCGCGACGTCCCGAAACTGTCAGACCCGGCTGACATCGTGAGGTTGTCGGCAGGAGGTCACATGGACAATCTCACCTTGCTGCGCTCGCACGTCGAGCGCTGTTTGCAGGACATCTGGGAGGTCTGTCGCGTCTCGACGGACAGCGACGGCGACTACCCATTCCGCCGCGGTTCCGCGCAGTGCTTCGTCCGGCTCGAGGACGGTGATCCTCAGCTCGCCCGCGTCTTCGGTATCGCCGCCATCGGCGTGAAGCGATCGGCGAAGCTGCTCGTCGAGTTGAACGACACGAGCGCCCGCTGCCGCACCGTTAGCGTCGGATGGCACAACGGTGCGGTCATCGTCGAGCAGCCCTTGCACGTCGCTGCGGTACGCCGGACCACGCTGCGGCAGGCGTGTGAAGCGGTCGGCTCCGTCGCCGACGACATCGGCATCATGATCGCCGCGGTGCATGGCGGCTCGACGCCGCACGATTCCGACTTGGAGTGTTCCGAGGACGCAAGCTAAAGGCGGCGTTCGTCCCGGACTAGTCGTAGTGTCGCCTTGCGCCTCAACGTCACGAGACAAGGAGGAGTCGCATCGCAATGCTCCACGTCCATCGGTCCGAACGCGCCGATGGCCTGGTGGAAGCGCTCGCCGCGGTGCTCGCCGATCCGCCGGACGATCCGATGGCGCACGAGGTCATCGCCGTACCTGCCAAGGGCGTCGAGCGATGGCTGATGCAGCGACTCTCCCACTCGCTCGGCGCGCGGCCTGGTCACAACGACGGCATCTGCGCCAACGTCGACTTCCCGCATCCGTCGAGGTTGGTCGCTGAGACGCTCGCCGCCGCCTCGGGCATCGATGGCGACAACGACCCGTGGCGCCGCAAGGCACTGATCTGGACATTGCTCGACGTCATCGACGACTGCGTCGGCGAGCCCTGGTGCGCCACGCTGACCAGTCATCTCGGTGTCGGCGACGCGACGCACGCCTATCGCCGCAACCGGCGACTGGCCACCGCTCAGCACCTCGCCCAGCTCTATGACTCGTACGGCGAGAACCGGCCGGAGATGCTGCGCGACTGGGCCCAAGGGTCCGACACGGATGGCGCGGGCGGCAGCGTCCCGCACGACCTGAAGTGGCAGCCGGAGCTATGGCGTCGACTCGCACAACGGATCGGCACGGACAGCCCGGCCCAGCGACTGCCGGCAGCGCTCGACCGGATCCGCTCCGACGCCGACAACGTCGAGCTGCCCGCAACGGCTGTCGGTCTTCGGACCCACCCGGCTCACGACGTCGCAGCTGCAGGTCCTGGCAGCGATAGCCGACGCCCGCGACGTCCACCTCTGGCTGCCGCATCCCTCCGCACCGCTCTGGGGCGCGATCGCCGCGCTGCCAACCCAGAACGACGCAGGTACGCCGCCACAGCGACCCCACGATCGAGACGCCGCGCAACGCGCTGCTGGCCAGCCTGGGCCGCGACGCCCGCGAGCTGCAGCTCCAGCTGGCAGCAACGACAGACAAACCGACCGATCACCACCACCCCGTCGAACCCCGACCCGACACCGTCCTCGGCCGACTCCAACAAGCCCTACAGAACGACGATGACGCGACCGACCCCACGGACAAGCACGTCATCGACCCCAAGGACCACAGCCTCACCATCCACGCCTGCCACGGCCCGTCGCGCCAGGTCGAGGTCCTGCGGGAGGTGCTCGTCGGGCTGCTCGCCGATGATCCGACCCTCGAGCCGCGCGACCTGCTCGTCATGTGCCCCAACATCGAGGACTACGCGCCGCTGATCTCCGCGACCTTCGGCCTCGACGACGACGAGAACGCCACGAATCGTCATCCCGGACACCGGCTCCGGGTCCGGCTCGCCGACCGCTCACTGCGACAGACCAATCCGCTGCTCGCCACCATCGGTGCCCTGCTCGACCTCGCCGCCGGACGCGTGACGGCGAGCAAGGTGCTCGACCTCGCAGCATCGGCTCCAGTCAGCCGACGGTTCCGGTTCGACGACGACGATCTCGAGCGGCTGCAGGCGTGGGTCACCGCGTCCGGCATCCGCTGGGGACTCGATGCCGAGCACCGCAAGCCGTTCGGGCTCGAGCAGCTCCCCCAGAACACCTGGCGCGCCGGCCTCGACCGGATCCTGCTCGGCGCTGCGATGGCCGAGGACGACCAGAGCTGGGTCGGGCTCGCGCTGCCGCTCGACGACGTCGACTCGACTGACATCGACCTGGCGGGGCGCTTCGCCGAGCTGATCGACAGGGTCACCGCCGTCCTCGACGACATGGTCGGCGACCGACCGCTGTCGAGACTGGCTGGACACCCTGCAATCCGCGCTCGACAGCCTCACCGACGTCCGCTACGCCGACGGCTGGCAGAAGGCGCAGGCCAGCTACGAGCTCTCGGACATCGCCATCGCGGCCGGCGACCGCGCGACCCAGACCGAGCTGTCGATCGCCGACGTCCATGCCCTGCTCACCGACCGGCTGGCCGGCCGCCCGACCCGCGCGAACTTCCGCACCGGCAACCTCACGATGTGCTCGATGGTGCCGATGCGGTCGGTGCCGCACCGGGTCGTCTGCCTGCTCGGCCTGGACGACGGCGCGTTCCCGCGCACGACCGCCGTCGACGGCGACGACATCCTCGGCCGCGACCCGTGCGTCGGCGAGCGCGACCCGCGCAGCGAGGACCGGCAGCTGCTGCTCGACGCCGTCCTCGCGGCCAAGGAGCACCTCGTCGTCCTCTACACCGGCGCCGATCCGCGGACCAACGCCCCGCGCCCGCCCGCCGTACCGCTGGGCGAGATCCTCGACGCCGTCGACAGCCTCGCGCAGCTCGCCGACGGCAGCGAGGTGCGCGACCACGTCGTCGTCCACCATCCGCTGCAGCCGTTCGACGCGCGCAACTTCACCGCCGGCGCCCTCGGCACCGACGGCCCGTTCAGCTTCGACCGCCACGCGCTTGCGGGGAGCCGAACGCGCCAGCTCGCCGCGCGAGGAACGCGGCCCGCTGATTCCCGCTCCGCTCGATCCGGCGCCGCTCGGCGACGTCTCGCTCGACGACCTCATCTACTTCCTCGAGCAGCCGGCGAAAGCGTTCCTGCGGCAGCGACTCGGCGTCACGGTGGCGTACGACGAGGACGAGCTCGACGACGCGCTGCGGGTCGAGCTCGACAGCCTCGAGCAGTGGTCGGTCGGTGATCGGCTGCTCAAGGCGCGGCTGCGCGGTACGACGGTCGACGCGTGCCGGCAGGCCGAGTGGCGCCGCGGCAAGCTGCCGCCGGGCGGCCTCGGTCAGCTCCAGCTCGACGACATCCTGCGCAAGGTCGAGCCGCTGGTCGCCGCGAGCGCAGGCTTGCGCAGCACCGAAGGCACGACCGCCGATGTCGTCGTCGATCTCGACGGCCGTCGCGTCGCCGGCACGGTCGCGACCATCCACGGCGACGTCCTGCTCCGGGTCGAGTACTCCCGGCTCGGCCCCAAGCACCGGCTCCGCGCGTTCGCCCAGCTGGTCGCGCTGACCGCTGCCTTTCCCGGTACGCCGTGGACCGCGGTCACGATCGGCCGCGGCTCACGCGGTGGCGCGGCGTCCTCGACGCTCGGCCCGATCGACCCGGTCGAGGCGCGGCGGCTGCTCGCCGATCTGGTCGACCTGCGCGACCGGGGGCTGCGCGCGCCGCTGCCGATGGCGGTCAGGACCTCGGAGTCCTACGCCAACAAGCGCGACCGCGGCACCAGTGTCGCCAGTGCCGTGAACACTGCCGCCTTCGCCTGGAACACCGGCAAGTTCCCCGGCGAGCAGGACGACGAGGCCCACCAGCTGCTCTGGGGACCCGCGCCGTCGTTGGAAGCGCTGCGTTCAGAAGCCCCCTGGACCGATGAGCGTGCAAGCGACGAGACCACCCGGTTCGGCGTACTCGCCCGTCGGTTGTGGGCTCCGCTGCTGGCGGCCGAACGGCAGGCCGAGCTGTGAGCCTTCCCGTGATCGAGAGCTTCGACGTCTGCGGCGAGCTGCCCACCGGGACCACGGTGCTGGAGGCGAGCGCCGGCACCGGCAAGACGTTCACGATCGCGGCGCTGGCGACCCGGTACGTCGCCGAGGGCGTGGCCGACCTCTCGCAGCTGATGCTGGTGACCTTCAGCCGCGCGGCCACTCAAGAGCTCAGGGATCGGGTCCGGGCCCAGCTGGTCACCGTGGAGCGCGGGCTGGCGAATCCCTTGGCAGCGAGACGTCAGTCGCACGACCGGGTCCTACAGCTCCTCGCCGACGCACCCGACGACGACGTCGCGAGACGCAGGCGCCGGCTCACCAGGGCGCTCGCCGACTTCGACGCCGCGACCATCGCGACCACCCACGGCTTCTGCCAGCAGATGCTGGCCGGACTCGGCATGACCGGCGACCTCGAGGCCGACACGATATTCGCTGAGAACATTGACGATGTCGTCACCGAGGTCGTGAACGACCTCTACCTCCGCAAGTTCAGCAGCGTCACGAAAGCGCCGGCGATCAGCTACGAGACCGCGCTCGCCGTCGCCCGAGACGCCATGAGCGACCGGCAAGCCGCGCTGGTGCCCGACGATGCCGACCCCGGGTCGCCCGCCCAGCTCCGATACGGGCTGGCCCAAGCGGTGCGACAGACCGTCGCGGCACGCAAGCGATCCGTTGCGCCTGCTCGACTACGACGACCTGCTCACCCGGCTGCGCGACGCGCTGACCGATCCCGCCCGCGGGCAAGAGGCCGTCGAGCGGGTCAGGTCGCGCTACCAGATCGTGCTGGTCGACGAGTTCCAGGACACCGACCCGGTGCAGTGGGAGATCCTGCAGCGCTCGTTCCACGGCCACACGACGCTGGTGCTGATCGGCGACCCGAAGCAAGCCATCTACGCCTTCAGGGGCGCCGATCTCGTCACCTATCTCGACGCTGTCCGGCAGGCCACCGACAAGCAGACGCTGAGCCGGAACTGGCGCAGCGACAAGAGCCTGCTCGCGGCGTTCGACCTGGTCTTCGGTGGCGCCGCGATGGGCAGCACCGACATCGTGGTCCGACCGGTGGACGCGGAGCACACCAATCGCCGGCTCGACGGCGCCGGCGCGCCGCTGCGGATCCGGGTCGCGACCAGACTGCAGGCCGGTGTGGTCGACGGCGGCAAGCCCAAGGTCGGCGAAACAAGGCCGCTGATCGCCGAGGACGTCGCCGCCGACATCGTCGCGACGCTGTCGGGGCCAGCGACGCTCACCATCAACGAGATCGAGCGGCCGGTCAGCCCCCACGACATCGCCGTGATCGTGCGCACCAACGCACAAGCAACATTGGTCCGCGAGGCGCTCACCGCCGCTCACGTGCCCGCCGTCGTGACCGGCACCCGCAGCGTGTTCCGCACCGACATGGCGAAGGAGTGGCTGACGCTGCTTCGCGCCATCGAGCAGCCGCACCGGTCCGGCCTCGCCCGAGCCGCCGCCCTCACCTGCTTCCTGGGCTGGACGCCGGAGCGGCTGGCGGATGCCGACGACACCTCGACCGACGAGCTCGGGCCGACGCTGCGCGGCTGGCGTGACCTGCTGGCCGAGCGCGGTGTCGCCGCCATGCTCGAGGTGATCGTCTCGACCGAGGACGTGATCGAGCGGCTGCTCGGCCGGGTCGGTGGCGAGCGCGACCTCACCGATCTGCGTCACATCGGCGAGACGCTGCACGCCGCGGCCGCCGCGGACCGGCTGGGGCCGGCCGCCCTGGTCGAGTGGCTGCAGCGGCGGATCAAGGAGGCGATGCAGGACGCCACCGACGCCCGCAGCTGGCGGCTGGACTCCGACGCCGACGCGGTGCAGATCGTGACGATCCACGCCAGCAAGGGCCTGGAGTTCCCGATCGTCTACGTCCCCTATGCCTGGGATCGAAACGCTCCCAGTACGCCGGAGCCGTTGCGGCTGCACGATTCCGACGGCCATCGGCTGCTCGACATCGGCGGCCCCGGTACTCCGTCGTACGCCGCGAACCGACCGAAGCATGACCTCGAGGAGTACGGCGAAGACCTCCGGCTGCTGTATGTCGCGATGACGCGGGCGCAGTGCCAGGTGGTGGCGTCGTGGGCGCCGGGTACGACGACGACGGCGTCGCCGTTGCACCGGCTGCTGTTCGGTGACGTGGTTCCTGGTGAGCTGGTGCCATCGACCGCGCCGCTTCCGGATGACGAGTCGGCGCAACGCCGGTTGGAGTCGCTGGCTGCCCGGTCGTCCGGGACGATCACCGTCGAGTCTGTGTCGGACGACCGCTCGGTGACGTGGGCTCCCGGAGCCAGTCGTGTTGCCGCGCTGAGTGCGGCGAAGTTCTCGCGGCCGCTCGACCTGATCTGGCGGCGGACGTCGTACTCCGGGCTGACCGCCGGACTCTACGAGGCGGCTGCCGCAGCGGGCCAGGGGGTCGCGAGCGAGCCGGAGGTCCAGGACCGGCAGGACGAGCCGCCCGAGCCTTCGGTTGTCACGGCGGATCCGGGCGATGACTCCTCCGCATTGCGTGAGGTGCCGTCGCCGATGGCGGACCTGCCGGCCGGCGCGGCGTTCGGCACGCTGGTCCACGAGGTGCTCGAGGTCGTCGACACCCGTGCGTCCGATCTCGCCGCGGAGCTATTGCATCGTTGCCGCGAGGCGGCCCGGCGGTTCGGCGCGTCGATCGACGTGGACGCTCTCGCGGCCGCGCTGCTACCGGTGATGGAGACGCCACTCGGCCGGCTCGCCGGCGAGATCCGGTTGCGGGACATCGCCCCGACCGACCGGCTCGCCGAGATGAGCTTCGAGCTGCCGCTCGCCGGCGGGGATATCGCCGGCAGTTCCGCCGCCGGCACGGTCGCGCAGATCGGTGAGCTGCTGCGCACCCACCTGCCCGCCGGCGATCCGCTCGCGTCGTACCCCGACGTGCTCGACGCGGCCGGGATCGGCTGGCAGCAGCTCAGCGGTTATCTCACCGGCAGCCTCGACGCCGTGGTCCGGGTCCGCGGCGACGCGGATGACCCGCGGTACGTCGTCGTCGACTACAAGACCAACTGGCTGGGCACCATCGGCCCGGACGGCGCGGAGCCGCTGTCGGCGTGGCACTACCGGCCGGAGGCCATGGCGGCGGAGATGCTGCACGCCCACTATCCGTTGCAGGCACTGCTGTATTCGGTGGCGCTGCACCGGTTCCTGCGGTGGCGGCAGCCGGGCTACGACCCGGACCGGCACCTCGGCGGCGCGCTGTACCTGTTCGTCCGCGGCATGTGCGGCCCGTCGACTCCGGTCGTCGACGGGACACCCTGCGGGGTCTTCGAGTGGCGGCCGCCGACCGCGCTGGTGGCCGACGTGTCGCGATTGCTCGACGAAGGGGTCGTGGCATGACCGACGTGGCCGACGTCGACCTCTTCGACGTCCGACTGGCGCGACGGGCATCGCCGGTGTTGGCCGAGTTCAACGCGGCCGGCGTGCTTGACGTCGCCGACGTGCACGTGGCCCAGACGCTGGGCCGGCTCGGCGCCGAGACCGACGACAACGTCCTGCTCGCGATCGCGCTGGCGGTGCGCGCCGTGCGGCTCGGCTCGGTGTGCATCGACCTCGGCGCGGTGCGGGCGACCGTTTCGACCGAGGACGCGGACTCCGTCGAGCTGTCGGAGCTGCCCTGGCCGGAGCCGGCCGACTGGTACGCCGCCTGCCGGGCGAGCTCGCTGGTCGCGGTCGGCGATGTCGACGATGCCGGGGCCGGTGGTGCTCGGTCGCAGCCACTGCGCCTGATCGACGATCTGCTCTACCTGGACCGCTACTGGCAGCAGGAAGAGGTGGTCCGGACCGAGCTCAACCGGCGAGCCGCCGCCACGCCGCCGCCCATCGACGAGGCCCGGTTCACCGCGGCGCTGGGCCGGCTGTTCCCTGACCAGGCGCCGGACTACCAGCGGCTGGCCGCTGCCGCCGCCGCGACGGGATTGGTGACGCTCATCGCCGGCGGTCCCGGGACCGGCAAGACGACGACGGTCGCCCGGCTGATCGCGCTGCTGATGGACTCCTTCGACACCTCGCCGCGGATCGCGCTGGCCGCGCCTACCGGCAAGGCGGCAGCCAGGTTGCAGGAGGCGGTGGCGCACGAGTCGGAGCACCTGCGCTCGCAGGGTTTGGCCGAGCTGCCGGCGTTCCCAGCGTCGACGTTGCACCGGCTGCTCGGCTGGCGGCGTGGCTCGACGAGCCGGTTCCGGCACGACGCGACCAACCGGCTGCCGTATGACGTCGTCATCGTCGACGAGACGTCGATGGTGTCGCTGACCATGATGTCGCGGCTGCTCGAGGCGGTCCGGCCGGACGCGCGCGTCGTCCTGGTCGGCGACCCCGACCAGCTGGCATCCGTCGAGGCCGGGGCCGTGCTGGGCGACCTGGCACACCGCCCGGCCCGAGTCGGCTCGGACGTGCGCGAGGCTGCGCTCGCCGCGGCGCTGCCCGACGATGTCCAGCCCGCCGACGAGATATCCGATGACCTGCGCCGCGACGTCGTACGGCTCCGCAAGCAGTACCGGTTCGGCGGTGTGATCGGACAGCTGGCAGCGGCGATCCGGTTGGACGATGCCGACCAGGTGATGGAGTTGCTGCGCAGCGGCGTACCCGAGGTCGAGTTCGTCGAGGTCGACGCCGAGTCACCCGCCTCATCGGCGGCGTTCGCATCGCTGCGCACGGACGTCACGACGACCGGCTCAGAGCTGGTCGAGGCCGCGCGTGCCGGCGAGGTCGATCGGGCGCTCGCCGCGCTCGACCGCCATCGGGTGCTGTGCGCCCATCGAGAGGGTCCGTTCGGGGTCACCCGGTGGAGCCTCGAGATCGAGCGTTGGCTGGCTGAGGCGATCGACGGGTTCGCGGCCGACGGGGAGTGGTATCTCGGTCGCCCGCTGCTGGTCACCAACAACGACTACGAGCTCAAGCTCTACAACGGCGACACCGGAGTGATCGTCAGCGGTGTCAACGGACCGGTGGCCGCGTTCGCACGCGGCGACGGGCCGGTCCTGTTCTCACCCAGCCGGCTGTCCGGCGTCCAGACCGTCCACGCCATGACGGTGCACCGCGCCCAGGGCAGCCAGTACGACCGCGTGACGGTCCTGCTCCCGCCGGTGGAATCGCCGCTGCTGACCCGGGAGCTGTTCTACACGGCCGCGACCCGGGCCAAGGAGGCCGTCCGCATCGTCGGCACCG